>NZ_CANMTH010000004.1 GCF_947500765.1 uncultured Formosa sp.
TAATGAACATTTTACCTAGCTTACTACCGTAGTTGCGTCGCTAAGCGGGTGCAAATATACATACTTTTATTTCTATACAACTAATTTATTTACGGTTTATTTTGAAATAAAACGTAAAGACTAGGTTAGTAGATTGTTACGAATGCGTTTATTTCACCAACAACAAAGGACAATTGCTTTTAGATGATAAATCATGTTTTTTTCTATCAAAGCACACCTATTATATAGTCATTTCATCAGATTTAAAGAATAGAAACTATCGAATCACTATTATCCGTCAAAACAAATCTATTTATAGGTTGACTATACACATGCCCCTCTCTTAGTAACTTCATCTTGTTTATTCAATAGAACATCTTCTACAAAGATTACTTATATAAAACACATCAGTCTTCATTCAACTCAAGCAAGAACACTAATATTTTCTACACAAAATCAGCGTACCCAGATATTCGATTAATCAGCCTATACTTACAAAACTTATATAATAAGAAGCAATACTTTAAACATAAAATAAGAAACAACAATCCTATATATAATATGTCATTATATGGGTATGTAGTAAAAACATAAAAACAACTTCTTCTACTCTTATATACAAGGTATATAGTTAAAACAATGCTATATCTAATTGCAATACGGTTTTCTGTGCTTCTGGGTTCCACATCGCTGTTACCGCAACAGGCACCTTATAATTTACAATACTAAAATTTTTAGTAAACGTAGCACCTACATTAACAATATTACCTCCATCTTCTGTATAAAATGTTTTGTCTGTAAAGAAAGACCAGGCTCCACCAACAAAAAGAGACAGATTAGAATTTTTATTCTCCCACACCTTACTGCTAATTTCAAAATATTGGGTCCAAGAATTTTTTAAGTCACCATTTGATTGTATTTCATAATCACCAGACCCTCCTCCTACTATAGTTGCTAAATACAATAACGTATTAGGCGATATATTATATCCAAAATTAACATCGACAAAATTATATCCTTGTGTTTTATCATAACTCCAATAATGTAATTCATCTCCACGTTCTTCTACTCCAGTATAATTATTATGAGATACTGCTTCTATAAAAAACTTATCAGACACTAGGTATTTTGTATATATAGAAAACTCCTTATAGTAGGCCGCTATATTATCTTCCAAACTTTCATTATAAACATCCACACTAGAAAAACTAGCTCCTCCCCAAAAACCAAAAGTAAATTTCTTGTTATATGAATTATATTCAAGGTTAGCAGCGATTACAGCGCCTGGATGCACTACAGATCCGTGCCATGTATGCATATTCTTCAGATGCGCTCCTACACTAAACGGTTGATAATTGTCTGCATCTATTTCAACTTGCGCAGAAATAAAGTTAGAACTAAACAAGAGTAATAAAAACAGAGGAACAACATACAACCTCTGACTTACATATTTTTCATTTTTAAATTTAGAAACAAAATCGATTCTTATTTGATTGCTTTTAATTTTCATGGTAGTTAGTTTGTAATTGTTTGTTTTAAACAAACGTAAATTATACGTTTGTTTAAAACAAATATATTATAATTAAGTAAACAAACACAAAATACATCATAAAAATGCACATATATTTAATTTTAATATATTAAAAACACCTTTTTATAATATAATTCATAAATTAAAAAATATCCATATCTAATGTTTTTATGACGTTTAAAACTCATTTCACATGATTAAATTTGAAAAAATATATTCAAAAAACAATCATTAATATTAAACTGAAATTATATGTTTTTTATATTATATATTGACAGATTTACATAGTGATAACCAGATCGTATTATTATAGAAATATGACTATGAGATTTCAAAATTTGAAGACGGTTACGAAAAAATATTTTACTTTAAAACAGATATTTGTATCGCTATAAAAAATTTCCTAAAAAAATATCAATATCAATCTTATTACAATGAAGCTAAAAACTAAAATATGCTTGTAAAACACCTTTTTAAGCTTCTTGAAATAAAACCGGTATTTAAATTGAATATAACTTTCAATATTATTGCATGAGTTTACGCATACCATTATCTTTGTAGATTCAAATAAAACAATTAGTATGATACAAATCACTTTACCTGATGGAAGCGTAAAATCGTTTGAGCAAAACGCTACTCCGATGGATGTCGCTAAAAGCATAAGCGAAGGGTTCGCTAGAAATGTTATTTCTGCAAATTTTAATGGTACAACCATTGAAACCGTGACGCCTTTAACAACCGATGGTTCTTTGATTTTATATACATGGAATAACGACGAAGGAAAAAAAGCATTTTGGCACTCTTCTGCACACGTTCTTGCGCAAGCTATAGAAGAATTATACCCAGGTGCTAAACTTACTATTGGTCCTGCTATTGACAATGGATTTTATTACGATGTAGATTTTGGAGAACACGTGGTGTCTGACAAAGACTTTAAAACCATAGAATCTAAAATGTTAGAAATTGCTCGTGGTAAACATACCTTTAATATGAGAGCTATTTCTAAAGCAGAAGCTTTAGAAGCTTATAAAAACAATGAATACAAAACAGAACTAATTGAAAACCTAGAAGATGGTACAATAACATTCTGCGACCATTCTACATTTACAGATTTATGTCGTGGTGGTCATATTCCTAATACAGGTATAATAAAGGCCGTAAAAGTATTATCTGTTGCTGGTGCGTATTGGAGAGGAGATGAAAACAAACCTCAACTTACACGTGTTTACGGAATCTCGTTTCCTAAACAAAAAGAGCTTACAGAATACCTTCATTTATTAGAGGAAGCTAAAAAACGTGACCATAGAAAACTAGGTAAAGAATTAGAGTTATTTACATTCTCTGCTAAAGTGGGACAAGGTTTACCTTTATGGTTACCAAAAGGAGCTGAGTTGAGAGAGCGTTTAGAAAACTTTTTAAAGAAAGCACAAAAGAAAGCTGGTTACGAAATGGTTGTGACTCCACATATAGGACAGAAAGAACTATATGTAACTTCTGGACATTACGCTAAATATGGTGAAGACAGTTTTCAGCCAATTAAAACACCTAAAGAAGGTGAAGAGTTTTTATTAAAACCAATGAATTGCCCACATCACTGCGAGATATACAACAGTACACAATGGTCTTATAAAGATTTACCTAAACGTTTTGCAGAATTTGGAACTGTTTACCGTTACGAACAAAGTGGAGAACTACACGGTTTAACTCGTGTTAGAGGATTTACTCAAGATGATGCACATATATTCTGTACACCAGACCAATTAGACACAGAATTTAAAAATGTTATAGATTTAGTTCTTTATGTTTTTGGTTCTTTAGGTTTCGAAAACTTTACTGCACAAGTATCAGTTAGAGATTTGAATAATCCTGACAAATATATAGGTAATGTTGAGAACTGGGAAAAAGCAGAACAAGCTATTATAAGCGCTGCGGAAGACAAAGGCCTTAACTATGTTATAGAATCTGGAGAAGCTGCTTTCTACGGCCCTAAATTAGACTTTATGGTGAAAGATGCACTAGGTAGACAATGGCAATTAGGAACAATTCAAGTCGATTACAATTTACCGGAACGTTTTGAATTATCTTACAAAGGAAGTGATAATGAAATGCACAGGCCAGTAATGATTCACCGTGCACCTTTTGGAAGTATGGAGCGTTTTATCGCCATTTTACTAGAACATACAGGTGGTAATTTCCCGCTTTGGTTAATGCCAGATCAGGCTATAATATTATCTATTAGCGAGAAATATGAAAAATACGCCGAAAAAGTTTTAAATGTGCTAGAAAATCACGAAATTCGCGCCCTCGTAGATCATAGAAATGAGACTATTGGAAAGAAGATTAGAGAAGCGGAGATGAAGAAGATCCCTTATATGATCATTATTGGCGAGACAGAAGAGCAAGAAAACAAAATATCTGTACGTCAACACGGTGGAGAAGATTTAGGAAGTATTTCTATTGAAGAATTCGCCAAAATTGTCGAAACAGAGACGAATAAAACATTAAAACAATTTTAAATAAGTTTAACTAAAATTTTACAGCCATAGCAATACGTAGAAAAAAACAAGCCCCGAGAAGGGTTGAAAAAGAAGATCAGCATAGAATCAATTCTAAGATTAGAGTTGAAGAAGTTAGATTAGTAGGTGACAATGTAGAGGTTGGAGTGTATCCAACTCGAAAGGCCCTAGCCATTGCCGAAGAGCAAGAGCTTGACCTTGTTGAAATTTCACCTAAAGCGGTGCCGCCTGTTTGTAAGGTTATGGATTATAAGAAGTTTCTTTACGAACAAAAGAAACGTGATAAAGCTTTAAAATCCAAGGCCACTAAAGTTATAGTTAAAGAAATTCGTTTTGGTCCACAAACCGATGACCATGATTATGAATTTAAAAAGAAACACGCAGAAAAATTCTTAAAAGAAGGTGCTAAGCTTAAAGCTTTCGTATTCTTTAAAGGACGTTCTATTGTATTTAAAGAACAAGGTCAGATTTTATTATTGCGTTTAGCACAAGATCTTGAAGAATACGGTAAAGTAGAACAAATGCCAAGATTGGAAGGTAAACGTATGACGATGTTTATTGCTCCAAAGAAATCAAAGTAAATCCTGAATAACTCAGGTTTAAAATAGTAAGCGAAATAATTTAAAACTAGGAGAACAAAATGCCTAAAATGAAAACAAAATCTAGTGCCAAAAAACGTTTCAAGTTAACAGGTACTGGTAAGATTAAAAGAAAGCATGCTTTTAAAAGTCACATCTTAACAAAGAAGTCTAAAAAGCGTAAGCTTAAATTAACTCATGATGGTTTAGTTTCTAAAGCAGATGAGAGCAATATTAAAACCTTATTACGTTTAAAGTAATATTTGTTTTAATTGGTTAAAACAATTTAATAACCCTGGAGTTAGGCAAAATTATAAAAAGTGTCAATGACAATTGACCGCCTACTACAAAACACATTTAAGAAATGCCAAGATCAGTAAACTCAGTAGCAAAAAGAGCCAGAAGAAAAAAGGTTCTTAAGCAAGCAAAAGGTTACTTCGGACGTCGTAAAAACGTTTGGACAGTAGCAAAAAATGCGGTTGATAAAGCAATGCTTTATTCATACAGAGACCGTAGAAATAAAAAGAGAACATTCCGTGCTCTATGGATCACGCGTATTAACGCAGGAGCTAGACAATACGGATTAACTTATTCTCAATTCATGGGTAAATTAAAAGCTAATCAAATCGAATTAAACCGTAAGGTTTTAGCTGATTTAGCGATGAATAACCCTGAGGCTTTTAAAGCAATAGTAGAAAAAGTAAAATAAGGCGTTAGCCTAATTGTATAACATTTCGCTTATAAAATTAAACCGATTCTGAAAAGAGTCGGTTTTTTTATGCTTTATTTTGAGATACAAGTTTTAACAAAACGAATAATTTCATAGCTTATTAATCGCTAAGATTTATCATATTATCTATCACATAATGTAATTAGCATATATACCCGTTTTCTATTCAATATACCTCCTTTTCTTTTAAATCAATTAAGAGTACAAATCTTATACACTCTGCAAAACAGCTTAAATCTAAGACTTCCCTGCTGTTTTGCTTCTGTTTAATTTAAATTAAACGTAGCTCTGTTAAAGCATCCCTATAAAACAAAAAAAGCAACCGATTAGGGTTGCTTTTAAATGATCTATATTGTGTTTAGATTACTTTACTTCTTCAAAGTCTACATCTTCAACATCGCTACCTTCGTTAGCTTGTCCTTCGCTACTTGCGTCTGGTCCTGGTTGTGCTCCACCTTGTCCTTCTGCTTGTGCTTTGTACATTTCTTCGCTAGCGACTTTCCAAGCTTCATTAATTTTCTCTAAAGCTGGATCGATAACTGCGATATCTTTAGTTTCAAAAGCTGTTTTTAATTCGGCTAAAGCATCTTCGATAGGTTGTTTTTTATCAGCTGATAATTTATCACCAAATTCTTCAAGTTGACTTTCTGTTTGGAAAATCATTGCATCAGCAGCATTTAATTTATCTGCAGTTTCTTTAGCTAATTTATCAGACTCAGCGTTAGCTTCAGCATCAGCTTTCATTTTTTGGATTTCTTCTTCTGTTAATCCTGAAGATGCTTCAATACGAATATCTTGAGTTTTACCAGTAGCTTTGTCTCCTGCAGTTACATGAATAATACCATTTGCATCAATATCAAAAGTTACTTCAATTTGTGGAGTTCCTCTTTTTGCTGGTGGAATACCATCTAAGTGAAAACGTCCAATTGTTTTGTTATCTCCTGCCATAGCACGTTCACCTTGTAATACGTGAATCTCTACTGATGGTTGATTATCTGCAGCTGTAGAGAATACTTGCGATTTCTTAGTAGGAATCGTTGTATTCGCTTCAATAAGCTTAGTCATGACATTACCCATAGTTTCGATACCTAAAGATAAAGGCGTAACATCTAATAATAATACATCTTTTACATCTCCTGTTAATACACCTCCTTGGATACCTGCTCCTAAAGATACAACCTCATCTGGGTTAACACCTTTACTTGGTGTTTTTCCAAAGAATTTCTCTACTGCAGATTGTACCGCTGGGATACGTGTAGAACCTCCTACTAAAATAATCTCATCGATATCTCCGATAGATAATCCAGCAGCTTTTAATGCTGTTTTACAAGGTTCGATAGTACGTTTAACTAAATCGTCAATTAATTGTTCGAATTTAGCTCTAGATAATGTACGAACTAAGTGTTTTGGTCCGCTAGCAGTTGCTGTAATATAAGGTAAATTGATTTCTGTTTGAGCAGAAGATGATAATTCAATTTTAGCTTTTTCAGCAGCTTCTTTTAAACGTTGTAAAGCCATTGGGTCTTTACGTAAGTCGATTTCTTCTTCAGATTTAAACTCTTCAGCTAACCAGCTAATGATTTTTTCATCTACGTCGTCTCCACCTAAGTGCGTATCACCATCTGTAGATAATACTTCAAATACACCATCTCCTAATTCAAGGATAGATACATCATGCGTACCACCACCAAAGTCAAATACAACTATTTTTTGGTCTGTACCTTTTTTATCCATACCGTAAGCTAAAGCTGCTGCAGTTGGTTCGTTAATAATTCTACGAACTTTTAAACCTGCAATCTCTCCTGCTTCTTTTGTAGCTTGACGTTGACTATCGTTAAAGTAAGCTGGTACAGTAATAACAGCTTCAGAAACTGTTGTTCCTAAATAGTCTTCAGCTGTTTTTTTCATTTTTTGAAGAATCATTGCTGATAATTCTTGTGGCGTATATAAACGACCATCAATATCTACTCTTGGAGTATCGTTGTCACCTTTTACTACTTTATAAGGTACACGTTCTGATTCTTTTAAAGATTCAGAATATTTATTCCCCATAAAACGTTTAATAGAAGAAACCGTTTTTGTTGGGTTAGTTACTGCTTGTCTTTTTGCAGGGTCACCAACTTTAATCTCACCGCCTTCTACAAAAGCAATTACAGATGGAGTTGTGCGTTTACCTTCTGCGTTAGGAATTACTACAGGCTCGTTACCTTCCATTACAGACACACAAGAGTTTGTAGTTCCTAAATCGATTCCAATAATTTTACTCATAATTACTATATATTTTAATGTTGTTGAATTTATTCTTATTTCCCTTTGCTTATTTCAATCATTGTGCCAACTCTTTTCATACTGACAAGCTGTCACAAATCTATTTTATCGCAGTATCAGACAAGACAATCTCTACTTCACTCAACTAACTTTAGCCCTATGTTTATTCAAATATTGTGTCAGACTTGCGGCACAAACAGCATCTACTTTTTTTTATAAACAAGAAAACACTCAATTAAAAGACTACTATGCTTATTCGTTTATATATTTTTAAGAAGCTATAGTAATACTTAAATAGGTTTGTAAATTTTATTTAGATGAATGCTAATAGAGATTAAAATTTTAAGAAAGAAGGAGATTTTAACCTATACGATTCACATAAAAGGTTCGTGCTTTCTAAAGAAAATATTAAACCGCTTAACATTCCTGATATTTCTAAAGGAACATATAGACTTAAAACAGATAATAAAAAGAAAAAAACTTATAATAAAGTAAGCTTTTCTGTTCAGCATTACATAAATCATAAAAAAAGCTCTTGCTAATAAAGAGTTTTTTAATTCTACTTGTTTTTTTAATTCAACAAAAAAGTATTTGTGCTATTTGTATAGAAAATCGTACTTTTATGTGTCCTATTTAATGCTATATAAAATATGCGATTAAACAAATTTACTCCAATATTTACATACTTCGTCCTAACAATACTCTTATTAACTTCCAGCTGTAAATCGCAGGGAGAAGAACAGACTAAAGACGATCCTATTTATGTAGAAGTATTAAAAGTTAAAAATGATTCTGTTTTAAACACGATATCATTAAGCGGAAATGTAGAAGCAAACACAACAATAAGGCTTGGCTTTATGGTTGCTGGAAAAATAAATTACATCGCCATTAACGAAGGTGAATCTATAAAAAAAGGAACATTATTAGCCAGTCTAGATGATTCTGATTATCAAATCGGACTTAAGGCTGCAAACGGAAAATTATTAGAGGTTCAAGATAAATACAATCGTTTAAAAATCATGCACGAACGTAATAGTTTAAGTGATGCAGATTTTATACAAGTTAAAGCCGGACTTCAACAAGCAGAAGCGAATCAGGAGATAAACACTAAAAACATTTATCACTCCAAAATTTATGCACCTATATCTGGAGTACTTTTAAAGAAAGGTGTTTCTGAAGGCGAAGTTATAGATAAAGGCATGCCTGTTTTTGGTTTAGGAGATATAGACCGTGTAAAAATTAATGCAGCGGTTCCTGGAGATGAAATAAATTTAATAAAACTTAAACAAGATGCAGAAGTTACCATTTATGCCTTAGACACTATTTTTAAAGGTAAAGTGGTTGAAGTTGGATTGGCTGCAGAAGCTAAAACAAGAACATACAATGCAAAAATAGAAATTGACAATCCAAATCATCAAATTTTACCTGGCATGATTGCTCAAATAGAAATTAATTCAGATTTAGAACAACAAAAACTTTTAGTTCCTGGTCAAGCCATCTTAAAAGACACAGATAACAAAGCCTATGTTTTTGTAGTAGATGAAGCTACTAATAAAGTGTTTAAACGCGACATTTCTATTGGAAAACTTCATAAAAATAATATTGAAATCACTTCTGGTTTAAAAGAAGGAGAAACTATTGTCACCTCTGGAACACAAAAATTAACCGACGGTACTCTTGTAAACTATAATTAACTTTCAATGAATTTAATCCAATCATCATTAAAGTATAAACAAGTTACGATTGCTGTTCTAGCCATCATATTTGTAGTAGGTATTTTTTCTTTACTAACTATGCCAAGAAGAGAAGATCCTAAGATTACGGTAAGACAGGGTTTGGTTCTTGCTTATTTTCCTGGAGCCAATTCGACTCAGGTAGAAGATCAAGTTACCAAAACCATAGAAAAAACATTATTTCAGTTTTCAGAAGTTAGAAAACGTAAAACATTTTCTACTTCACGAGACGGACTTATGGTTGTTCAAGTAGAATTAGAAGAATGGGTAAAAGATCCTGATGTATTTTGGAATAAATTAACCGTTGCTCTTCAATTAACCAAACAATTAGAACTTCCTAAAGGCGTTATTGGCCCGGTTATTAATTCAGATTTTGGTGATACAGAAGCCATAGTACTAGGAATTACAGCCAAAAACGGAGACTATTTAGAGTTAGAGAATTACGCTAAAAAAATTGAAGATAAACTCCGAAATATTAGAGCGGTCTCCAAAATAAAACGTATTGGTGAACAAAAACAAGAAATTGTAATTACATCTAGTTCAGAAAAACTAGCTCAATATGGCGTTAGATTTAACGACGTGATTAACATATTACAGTCTCAAAACAACCTATATCCTTCTGGAAGTTTATCTACAGATCAAAACGAAGTACCTTTTTACACCACAAGTTACTATGCCACTGAAGACGAGATTGCAGAACAAGTTATAGGTACTGCCGATAATGGAGACATTATACGAGTTAAAGATGTCGCAGATATAAAAAGACAATATGAAGAACCTACCTCGTACATTGGAGTAAACGGAAGTCCTGCTATTATTTTATCCATACAAATGCAGGAAGGTAATAATATTGTCGATTTTGGTGAATCTGTTCAATTACAAATTGACGACGCCTTATCCCAAATGCCTTCAGATATTAAAATTGAAAAAATTATTGATCAGCCTACTATTGTCGATAATAATGTAGGGCATTTTATTCGCGAATTTTTTATTGCTATTGTAGCAGTAATCATTGTTATATTATTGCTTTTACCATTTAGAATTGCGTTAGTCGCTGCTATGGCAATACCTATGACGGTGGCCATGACATTTGCAACACTTCATGCTTTTGGCATTGAATTACACCAAGTATCTCTGGCAGCACTTATTGTTGTTCTAGGAATGGTAGTAGACGATGCAATTGTTATAGCCGACAATTACGTAGAACTTTTAGATGAGGGCATACCTCCAGCAACTGCTGCATGGAAAAGTGCAACCGAATTAATTATTCCTGTACTCACAGCCACTGTAACTATTATTGCAGCATTTTTACCTATGGTTATTTTAAGCGGATCTGTAGGAGAATTTATATTTGCACTTCCTATTACCGTAACAATTGCTTTAGGGTCTTCATTTGTTGTTGCCATGTTGTTTACACCTATATTATGTAACCATTTTATAAAAAAAGGACTACATGAACCAGATTCTAATAATGAAAATAAGAAGCCTTCGATTTTAGATCGAATGCAAAACATGTACAACATAATAATTGATAAATGTGTAACTATTCCTAAATCTGTAATTATAGGAAGCTTAATTGTTATTGCCGTTGGTGTTGGAATGTATTTTGTTATTCCTCAAAAATTCTTCCCTGCTGCAGAACGTAATCAATTTGTTGTTAATCTCTGGATGCCTACCGGAACTAAGATTGAAAAAACTCACGAAGCAATAAAAAAAATAGAACAAACAATTAAAGGTGACGACAGAGTAACTTCTTACGCAACATTCACTGGCAAAAGTGCACCACGATTCTATTATAATTTTTCTCCAGAAGTACCCACGACTAATTTTGCTCAAATTCTTATTAATACCACAGACGAGCATACTGCAGAATCTTTAGCTGCAGACTTAACAGAAAGAACCAATCATTTGGTTCCAAATGGGCTGCCAATAGTACAATTAATGCAACAAGGAACACCATATTTGGCTCCTGTTGAAATAAGAATTTCTGGAGACGATATTAATACCATAGAAAAAATAGGGGCTCAAATTACAGAAATTTTAAAACACACAAGTGGTAATTTGAATGTACGTAATAACTTTCATGAAAATTATTATGGTATAGATATTAAACTAAAACCAGAAGCTAGCAGATTAGGATTCACGACAGAAAGTATTGCTAAAACATTATATGTCGGATTCTCAGGCGCACCTATAAGTACAATTTACGAAGGAAGCACACCGGTTAGTTTGGTATTTAGATTAAGTGAAAACGACCGTAAAAACTTCGACAATCTAGCAAACACCTATTTACCTTCGCCTGTTACAGGTGCTTCTGTCCCTTTACGTCAAATAGCGACTTTAACTCCTCAATGGCATACAGGACGCATTATTCGTAGAAATGGGATTCGAACCATGTCTGTTTTAAGTGATGTACAAGAAGGTTATTTACCTGATAACATTTTAAAAGGAGCAAAAAAAGACATAAAAAAAGTCGAATTACCTAAAGGATATCATATTAAATATGGTGGTGAATTTGAAAATAAAAAAGAAACCTTCAATCAAATGATTGTGGCTTTAGGTATTAGTATTGTACTAATATTTCTCATTTTATTATTTCAATTTAAAAATTTAAAAGAAACATTTTTAGTCATGCTTACTATCCCGCTAAGTTTATTTGGCGCATTCCTTGGATTGGTAATTACAGGAAACGATTTTGGATTTACAGCATTTGTAGGGCTAATAAGTCTTTCAGGAGTTGTGGTTAGAAATGCTATAATATTAATTGATTACACAAACGAATTAATTAAAAAAGGAGAAACCATCCCTCAAGCCGCTATCGAAGCTGGTAAACGACGACTCCGCCCAATATTCTTAACAGCTATGGCTGCAGCTATAGGTGTGTTACCAATGATAATTTCAGGATCCCCAATGTGGAGCCCACTTGCCAGTGTATTAGCTGTTGGTGTTATTTGGTCTATGGTTACTGCATTACTTAGTATTCCTGTACTTTATATTTGTTTTATAAAACCCAAAGATCTGTCTCATCTTACTATCAAAGAATCTTAATATTATGATTAAGAATACAACATATAACTTGTGTTTCCTTTGCGTTGCGCTACTATTTTCTTGCATTGTAGAAGCACAAACTCAAGAGGTTTTATCTTTAGATGATGCTAAACAAATGGCATTATCTCAAAATAAATTACTCGAAATTCAACAAGAAAAAGTAAACGAACTCAATTTCAAAAAAGATGAAGTTGCAGCTAATAGTTTACCTATGTTATATCTTTCAGGGAATTACTTTCATAACTTTAATAATGAAAATTTAGTAATCTCTCAAGGAGGATTAGGGACCATTGCAGACATTCCTATCCCTACAGAAAATTTAACGGTATATGAAAGTAAACAAGATATATTAATAGGCGGTTTATTTGCCTACCAACCCATTACTCAATTATTGCGAGTTAATAATGGCGTAAAAACTATTGAAGCCCAAGTTGAAGTTGAGCGTTTTAAATTGAAAGCTGCAGAATCTAAAATTGAAAATAGTATTGAAAAATTATATTATGCTGTTAGAATTCAAGAGAAAAAATTAGAAACAGCTCAAACAAATATCGATTGGGCTGAAGCTAAACTTTACGACCAAGAGAGTGCCTTACTTGCAAAAAAGACTCAAGAAGTAAATGTTATAGGACTTAAAGCAGACCTTGCCGATAAAAAACATGAATATCTTTTAGAGCAAATTGCTTTAGAAAATTATATGGTCGATTTAAAAACAACCTTAATGCTTCCCGATAGCATTAATTTTAAACTGGGAGATCAACCAATAAAAACGTATCAATTAAATTCTAAAAATTATTATTTAACCCAAGCTAAAAATAATAATGAATTATTAGGTGCAAAAAAACAAATAGAGGCTGCTAACTACGGAACTAAAGCTTCTAAAAATGCATATTTACCAGATTTAGGAATTGTTGGAGGTGTGACTTACCAAGGTATAATATCAGAACTTCCAGACACAAACTATTTCTTAGGCTTAAACTTAACATGGAATATTCTAGGTTTCGTAAAAGACAGAGCACAATTAGGAGAAAGCATATCTAAACAAAACCAAGCAAAAGCTTACGCTGAACATACCATTTCTACAATAAATGGAAATATTGAAAAAGGATATCGCAATGCCGTGCAAGCTCAAAAATTAATGGAAGTGGCTAATGAAGCTTATACATTTAGATTAGAAGAATACAGAATTAAAAAAGATGGATTAGAATCTGGATTACTCACTAAAAAAGAACTATTAGAAACTAAATTCTCTCTAGATAAAGCAAAACAAGATGCATTCTCTGCCCGATTAAATTTTAACATTGCGATTCTAGACTTAAATACACTTATCGGACTCTAATAAAATAGCATAAAAATAATAATTGTTCACATACACCTAACACCAAAAATCCCCACGAGTTAATACCAAGTAGTGCTAATATTTAAAAATCTATTGCCCTTCAATGAAAATAAAATCTAATTAATTAGGAAAAATCATAGTATATTGAAACCAAAAATTAGATTACTATTTCATGAGAAATTATTTTATTCTTGCTTTGCTCACTTTAAACTGCATTGTTAGTAGTTATTCTCAACAAACTAATACAGATAGTCTTAAAACAAAAAATACCGTTACAGAAAAACAATTTGATGTTACTGTAATGCCTTTTATAAGCTACAACAGAAATTTAAAATTTATGATTGGAGCAATTCCTATGGCCATATACAAATTAGATCGTAAAGACACCATTTCTCCAAAATCTTTATCAGGAATGTCTGTCGTTTATTCCACAAACAACTCCTATTTTATTTCATTTTTTAATAAATGGTATTATAAAGAAGATACATGGCGAGGTAAATTTTTTGTTATGACAGGTGATAAAAATTCTCAGTTTTACATGACTGATAACGAACTTCCTGGGTTTTACGATTACGGAACAGAAGTTACTATAGTAAGTATTGGTATGCAAAGAAAAATTATAAACAACTTATACGGTGGCGTTACTTATACACATGCCAATTATAATACCGATTACCAAGACGATGTACAACCTGAAAATGTTACACAAACAAACGCTATAGAACTAAATAGTTTGTACGATACCCGAAACAATGTATATTATCCAAGCACTGGAGCAAAAGCCCTATTAAGATATTTATCGTATCCAACCTGGTTTGGCAACGATGTTAAAGCAAATAAAATACTCTCGGAATACAATACTTATTTCCGTTTAAAAAATGGAAAAGATGTAATTGCAGCACGATTTTCTGGACAATTTGGGCTAGGTAGTATTGCTTTTCAACAGCAGGTAACTATTGGTAACAAAGATATTCGCGGATATTCAGAAGGAAAGTATCGTGGTGATGGAAAAATGGCTTTACAGGGTGAATACCGTTATAATTTTGGTAAAAAAATGGGACTTGTTGGTTTTGCTGGTGTAGCAACACTTTACGGTTCAGACACAAAAGATTTTGATTGGAAAGCCTATCCTGGTGTAGGTATTGGTTATAGATATAGAGCGTTTGAAGCTGTAAAATTTAATATTGGTTTAGACGCTGCTGTTGGTAAAGGGGATTGGGGAATTTATTTCAGAATAGGAGAATCTTTTTAAAACATAAAGTGCAACTCAAGGAGATACAAGCCTCCTTTTACCCACTATAGTATATAAAAACACCTTGTTTTTAAAACGGCTCACTATTACTTCGTAGTTTTTTTAAATAATTACTATCAGTTTTATAAATTACAATATGTCTTTTTAAGAAAATGAAAACAATTTTATATTAAGAATAGTAAATAAACAATACTGAAGGCTCACCTTATCTCATATATAAATAAATCTTACTTTTACACATTGCCTATTTATAAACTGAAATACATTTTAAATAAATTAGGTATAAAATTATTAATTCCAAAAAAATTAAAGTACATATGAGTAAAATAACTCAGGAATCAGAACGATTAGCAGTTTCTGACACTTATAAAAATTGGAAAAAATGGGGACCATATCTTGCAGAAAGACAATGGGGAACCGTACGTGAAGACTATAGTGAACATGGTCATGCTTGGGATTTTGTAAATCATGAAAAAGCACGTAGTAATGCCTACAGATGGGGTGAAGAAGGTATTGGAGGATTTTGCGATTCTAGAGAAATATTATGTTTAGCTCCAGCATTTTGGAATGGAAAAGATCCCATTTTAAAAGAACGTTTATTTGGACTCACAAACGATCAAGGAAATCATGGTGAAGATGTAAAAGAACTATACTTTCATCAAGTATCAACACCAACACATTCTTATTGCAAATACCTTTACAAATATCCGCAGAACGAATATCCTTACGACGATTTAGTAAACACAAAACGTAACAGAGAAGAACCTGAATTCGAATTATTAGATACAGATAGTTTTAAAAACAATGCCTATTTCGATTGTTTTATTGAATATGCAAAAGCTGATGTAGACGATATTTTAATGAAAGTAACAATTGTTAATCGAGGAAAAGAAACTGCCGAGATTCATGTCCTACCTCATCTTTGGTATAGAAACTTTTGGAAACACAATAAACGTTTTACAAGACCTAGCATAGACTCTATAGCCAAGGATTGTGTAGAAACTAAAAGTGGAAGAAACGGTAGATACTTTTTATATCATGAAAACGGAGAACAACTTTTTTGTGAAAACGAAACAAATAACGAACGTATTTATAATGTCCCTAATATAGTAGACTATGTTAAAGATGGAATAAACGATCACGTTGTAGATAACAAAACCACCGTTAATCCTGAAAAAAAAGGATCTAAAATGGCGGTTTGGCATAAATTTAATTTAAAAGCTGGCGAAGAAAAAAGTGTAAGAATTAGACTTAGTAAAAAACCTGTTCAAGATCCATGGTCTACGTTTGAAGACACCTTTAAACAACGAATTGAAGAATGCGAAGCGTTCTATGATGATATTATAAAAAAAGATATCCCAGAAGCCCATCAAAACATTGCTAAAAAAGCGTTTTCCGGATTATTATGGACCAAACAATTTTATTATTACGACGTCTATAAATGGCTTTTCGGTGGTCCTAAAGAAACGCCACCACATCGTTCGGATGCGAGAAATTTTAACTGGCAACACCTAACCAATAGACATGTAATTTCTATGCCAGACAAATGGGAATATCCGTGGTATGCCGCTTGGGATCTGGCTTTTCACATGGCTTCTTTTGCAGAAATAGATCCGTATTTTGCAAAAGAACAATTAATCTTGGTTTTACAAGAAAATTACATGCACCCTAACGGGCAAATTCCTGCTTACGAATGGAACTTTAGCGATGTAAATCCTCCGGTGCACTCATGGGCCGTCTGGAATGTTTACGAAAAAGATAAAGAGCGAACAGGTACTGGAGATACAGCGTTTTTAGAAAAAGCATTTCAAAAACTACTAGTAAACTTTACGTGGTGGGTTAACCAAAAAGATTCTAATGGAACAGACCTTTTTGAAGGCGGATTTTTAGGTTTAGACAATATTGGTGTTTTCGATAGAAACCATATGCCTGAAGGTATTACAAGAATGCAACAAGCAGACGCAACAAGTTGGATGGCTATGTTTACGCTAAACTTACTGCGTATGTCTTTAGAATTAGCAAAAACAAATAAAACATATGAAGACTTTGCTGCAAAATTCTTCAGACATTTCTTAAATATTGCTTGGGCAATGCACCATATTGGTAAAAACAATATATCGCTATGGGATAATGAAGATAATTTTTATTACGATGTTGTCGAAATGTCTTCTGGATTAACAGATCGCATGAAAGTAAGGTCATTGGTTGGAATTATTCCGCTTTTTGCTATCGAAGTTATTAATAAAGAACTTTTTGATTCGTTAAAAGTATTTAAAGGAAAAGTTGCAGAAATAGTTAGAACACGTCCAGATTTAGCATCATTAATATCCCGTATAGAAGAAGCTAATACCGATGGAAACTACCTGTTTTCAATCATGCGTGGTTTTAGACTCGAGCATCTATTAAAACGCCTATTAGATGAAAATGAATTTTTATCTGAATACGGAATTCGTTCCTTATCTAAATATCACGAAAAACATCCGTTTGTTTTTGAATTTCATGGACATCACCAAATTCAATATGAACCAGGAGAAAGTAGATCGAATATGTTTGGAGGAAATTCTAATTGGCGAGGCCCTATTTGGATGCCTTTAAATTATATGATAATCCAATCGTTACGTAAATATTATTCCTTTTATGGTAATAAATATTTATATGAATTTCCTACAGGTTCAGGTAATAAAATGAATTTAAATGAAATTGCTAACGAACTTTCAAAACGATTAATTAAGCTTTTTGAAGTGAATGAAGATGGAAAGTATCAGTATCACTCAGACGATCCTAATCATTTATTCACTACGAACAAAGAATTTAAAAAACAACATCTGTTTTATGAATTTTTCAATGGAGATACAGGTAAAGGACTTGGCGCCTCACACCAAACAGGTTGGACCGCTTTAATAGCAAACTTAATTATGGAATTAGAAGAAAACAAATAACAAAATTATCATTAAAGCCTGACTATACAAGAAAATTAATACTTGAATAGTCAGGCTTTTTTATTTCTCATTTTTTAATATTTCCACCACAAATAACATCTAATTCAAGAGAAAGTTCTTGTATATTTGAAACCAATAAACCGATTTTGTAAATGGAAATTATTTCAGTTTTTGATATGTTAAAGATAGGTGTTGGCCCGTCTAGTTCTCATACTTTAGGGCCTTGGCGTGCGGCCGAACGCTGGATTCTGGAGTTAAAATCAGCTAACAAATTTCATAAAGTTGAAAAAATCACAATCGACCTTTATGGTTCATTATCATTAACAGGTAAAGGTCACGCTACAGATTTAGCAATTATGCTTGGTCTTACAGGTGCAGATCCTGAATATATTCCTACAGATTCTATTAACAATATTATTACTTCAATTAAAACAAATAATATTCTTCATTTTAATAATGAAAAAGAGATTGCTTTTAATCCGACTACAGATATTGTTTACAATAAAAAATTCCTTCCGTTTCATTCAAACGGATTATCTTTTTCAGCAACCATAAAAGGACGAAAATATAAATCGACTTTTTATTCTATTGGTGGTGGTTTTGTAGTAAAAGAAGAACGAAAAAATGCAAAAGCCAACAAAATTATCTTTTACTGTACACTCCCCTATCCTATAGATAACGGTGTTAAATTATTAGACTTTTGCCATCAGTTAAATTTACCTATTTCGGGTGTTGTTCTTGAAAACGAAAAATCATTACGAGAACCAGAAGTTATAGATTCTGAATTAAAGCGTATTTGGGACACCATGTTAGAATGCATGTATACAGGTTGCCATACAGAAGGTAATTTACCAGGCGGACTTAACGTACGCAGACGTGCCTATGACATGCACAAGAAATTAAACGGTGATTTACCATATAGTGATCCAGAAGAATGGCTGCAAACAATTAGAACCACAGAAGTAAAGTTTAGACAAATTCTTAAATGGGTAAGTTGTTTTGCTCTAGCAGTAAACGAAGTTAATGCCGCTCTTGGTCGTGTGGTTACAGCACCAACAAACGGAAGTGCAGGTGTAATTCCAGCTGTATTAATGTATTATTTAGTTATTGAAAATCATGAAGCCGATTTCGAGCACATTAAAAAATTCTTACTTGTTGCTGGAGAAATAGGAAGTCTCTTTAAAAAAGGGGCTACTATTTCTGCTGCTATGGGTGGTTGTCAAGCCGAAATTGGTGTATCCTCGGCAATGGCTGCAGGTGCATTAACCGAACTTTTAGGCGGAACTCCAGAACAAGTTTTAGTCGCTGCAGAAATTGCTATGGAGCATCATTTAGGTCTAACTTGCGATCCTATTGGTGGTTTAGTTCAAATTCCATGTATAGAACGTAACTCTATGGGAGCCATAAAAGCCATTAATGCTGCCGAATTAGCGCTAGAAACAGACCCAAATAATGTAAAAGTACCTTTAGACAAAGTAATTTCTACCATGTGGGAAACCGCTAAAGATATGAATTCCAAGTACAAAGAAACTTCGGAAGGCGGTTTGGCTGTTGGAGTAAATTTATCTGATTGTTAAACTATACTTTACTTTTGTTTATATCTCGCATACATTATATATTTATAATATAGAGTTTTACAATATACACTGCTTAACGTTTAGATGAATTACAGCCCCTTTAAAATATGCTTATACATTTGTATCACGTTATTGATCATGTTTGGGGCCACTTATTTTAGTACATCAAAAACATTACCTAACGGAAAATCTGAAGACGGAATTACACTTCTCGGACAGACAATTAAATACCCTACAACAGCAGCATTTTTACTAACTCCCAAAGCTGAATCTAATAAAAGCAAAACAAAAGCGGTAGATAGTATAGTAAACAATATTGAAGTTATAATTGAAGAGGAGGAAGAAGACATTTTTGTTGAAATTAAGAAGAAAGACACTGTTCCTAAAATCCCTAATCTTTCGAAAATTGATACTTCTAAAATTCAGCGTATTTCATACCCTAAAAATAAAGATGAGTTTCTATCTCATTTAAAAACACAACTCAATGCTTCTCAATGCCGAATTATACATTATGGCGATTCTCAAATAGAAGGAGACCGTATGTCTGGTTACATTAGAAATAAACTTCAGAATTTATACGGAGGTAACGGCCCTGGTTTTACACCTATAGCTCAGGTTTACGATAATATAAGTTCTGTTGTTATAGCTTCAAAGAACTGGACACGCCATGCTACTTTCGATCGTACAGTAAAACGTTTCGATCATAAAAAATATGGTGCTTACACTACATTTTCAAGATTTACACCCTATTATGATATTGTCGCAGATAGCATCAATACAGATACCTTAAAAATTGAAAAAGCTAAGATTACCGTTAAACCTTCAGTAAAAACATATCGTCGTATGCGTAAGTTTACAACTATTGGGTTTCATTACGGAAATGCTCAACTTCCTATAACTATAAAGGTATTCGCCAATGGTACACTTATTAAGGAAGGCATTTTAATTGCTGATGGAGAATATCACGATTTCAAAATAAAACTAGCACAAACACCAACTGAGTTGACTTTTGAATTAGAAGGAAAAATGAGTGCCGATTTTTACGGATTAACACTTGATGGAGACGAAGGTGTGTTACTAGATAATGTAGCTATGCGAGGCTCTGCAGGAACTGTTTTTGCAGGATTAAACAGTAAAAACTTTTCTCAGATGTATAAAGAATTAGATCCTAATATTCTAATTTTTCAATACGGAGGAAACGCAGTACCTTATGTAAAAGATTCTTTAGAAGTCGAACAGTATGTTGGGTATTTAAAAAATCATATCAACTGGTTAAGACGAAAAACAAATAATGCTAGCATTATTTATATTGGCCCTGCAGATATGACTACAACAGAAAATGGACAGATGAAAACCTACCCGCTTCTACCCTATTTAATCAATAAATTACAAGACATGTGTAAGCACAACGATATAGCCTATTGGAATACTTATAATGCTATGGGTGGCGAAAACTCTATGCAATATTGGGTAGACCAAAAATTAGCAGCAAGTGATTACACACATTTTTCACTTTCGGGAACGAGGATAATTTCAGAATTATTCTTTCTCTCATTGTATATGGACTTAACAAACAAATAATGAAAATTAAAATTTTAGTACTTTCTCTTTTAATGTCGATGTCCACTTTGGCACAAGATTATATTTTAGATAGTATTACTCCCAAGTACGGACACCTTATAAATTTTAAAGCAAACACTTTTCAATATGCTTCAGAATCGCCATATTTTAAAAAGTTATTTAACGATTTAGATAGTGTTTATGCTGGAAAAAAGAAGAATATACACATCTTTCATATTGGAGGTTCTCATATTCAAGCCGACATTTATTCTAATAAAATAAGAACCTACCTACAAAACATGAATGATGTTTCCTTAGGGCAACGTGGTTTTGTATACCCATTCCATTTAGCACACACTAATAATCCAACAAATTACAGAATAGAAGCAGATAACGATCAATGGCAAGGCTACAGATGTTCGGTAAGAAAAGACAGTGTCGCCTGGGGATTATCTGGTGTAAGTGCTGCTTTTAGAGGTATTGAAGATAAAATCTATGTAAAAGCTAATTACAAAAACTATACAAAAAAGCCATACACTTTTAACAAGTTACGCGTATTCTATAATACTTGGATGGAAGATTACGATTTAAATATTTCAGATTCTACTTTGGTGAGTTCAGATACCATAAATCTTGAAGGTATGTATAAAGAATATCGTTTTAACAGAACTGTAGACTCCGTTGCATTACAAATTAAAATTAAAGATCCTACCTCTGTGTCTCCAGAGTTTTTATTAATGGGAATGGAATTTATGAATGACGATCCTGGTATTGAATACACAACTATAGGTGTAAATGGGGCTAGTTTTGCATGGTATGAACGTGCTGCTTATTTTGAAAAACAGCTACAACTTTACCAACCTGATATGTTTATTATTTCTATAGGTACAAATGATGCCTATATGCCGAAAAAAGATTTTAATGCTGAAAAATTTAGAGACTATTACGAAAGTTTCATACAAATGATTCAACGTGCCAATCCGCAATGCGCTATTTTATTAACCGTACCCAACGACGACTATTATAAAAAATCTTATGCTAATCCTAATACAGCAACCCAACAACGAATTATATTAGAATTAACTCAAAAATACAGAATGGCTGTTTGGGATTTATATAGTATTATGGGAGGTTTGGGTGCGTCTAACAACTGGTATAAAGCTAAATTAATGCCTAGTGATCGTATTCATTTTACAAATCTAGGGTATAGTATAAAAGCCGATTTATTTATAAAAGCATTGGTAGATGCTTGGGCAGAATCGTCTGGAAAAGACAAAACACTTTTACTTAATCATTTTAAAAATTTAGATGAATAGGTTATACGATATTTTTACTTTTTCGGAAGATTTTCCTTTAATATTTACGCAAGTAAACTTCTGGATATTCTTTGCTGTGGCTTATTTTATATTTGCATTAATCTATAAAAAGATACCACTCCGAAATTCGTATTTATTCTTTATATCTCTATTTTTCTATTATAAAACGAGTGGCTTATTCATTGGAATTTTAATTTTCAGTACACTAGTCGACTTCTTTATAGGTAAAAATATTTATAAAAGTGAAAACAAAAATAAACGTTTAACTCTAGTCACGTTAAGTGTTTTCATTAACTTATTTGTCCTTTGCTATTTTAAATATGCATACTTTTTTACCGATGCATTCAATACGCTTTTTAGCACCAACTACGAAGTATTTAATCTATTAGCACAGTGGGGAAACAGCTTTAACAATCAGAATTATTTTACAGTTGATAAGATTATCCTCCCTGTTGGAATTTCGTTTTACACCTTTCAAACTATAAGCTATAGTGTAGATATTTACAGAAAGAAACTCAAACCTTTAAATTCTATTCTAGATTTTGGTTTTTTCGTCAGTTTTTTTCCGCAGTTAGTAGCTGGACCAATTGTTAGAGCAGAAAGTTTTGTGCCTCAAATATCAAAGCCAACTTTACTAACCAAACATCACTTCGATACAGGAACATATTTAATTTTAAAAGGACTTATTAAGAAAATGCTTTTTGCAGATTTTATTGCCATGCATTTTCTAGATCGTGTTTTCGATACACCAGAAATGTTTTCTGGTTTTGCCAATATTATGGCCATGATTGGATATTCACTCCAAATATATGGTGACTTTTCAGGGTATACAGATATTGCTATCGGCCTCGCTCTACTTATGGGATTTGAGTTACCTGTAAACTTTAATTCTCCGTATAAAGCTACTAATGCTGGCGATTTCTGGAAACGTTGGCATATTTCTTTATCAACATGGTTACGCGATTACTTATACATTCCGCTTGGAGGAAATAGAAAAGGAAGTTACGCATCTTACATTATATTAAGTATCATTTTACTTGGTACTATGATTGCTTTTAGAAACATGATTATAGTAAGTACCATTCTTATAGTTTCGTTAGTTCTATTTATTATATCTCTTTATAATTACAAAGTCAGAAATCATATTAATACTAATATTAACTTAATGCTAACCATGTTAATTGGAGGATTATGGCATGGAGCGTCTTGGAAATTTGTAATCTGGGGAGGATTAAACGGATTGGGTATTGTAGTTTACAAATTCTGGAGAAAAATAAGTCCTTACGAATTCAAAAATCAATGGTATGTGCGTTGTTGGAAAATATTAATCACCTTTATCTTTATTACGTTTACGCGTATTTATTTTAGAGGAGAAAGTATGGGGCATATTTCTAGATGGTTTTCTCAAGTTATACATAATATGGATTGGATACATGCCGTAGATTTATTGATTCATTATCAAACTGTATTTTGGGTTATGGCTATAGGTTATATTACACATTGGCTACCACAAAACATAAAAACCTCAATAGAAGAGTTTTATGCTAAAAGTCCTGTTTTTGTGAAAATTTTACTAGGTGCATTTACGGGAATTATTTGTTATCAAGCGTATTCTAGCGATTTTCAGCCTTTTATCTATTTTCAATTCTAAAACACACCATTTAATTATTCATTATTTAACCCCTATTTTTTTATACTATTTTTAAGGAATTAATAGAGATATTCTTCATTAGTTCTCAAAAACTCAGTATTTTTACATTCTAAAATTTATAAAAAATGTCTGCAGCACAAAAAGATTACAAAAAAGTCACTGTAAAAACATTAAGTGATATGAAAGCTAATGGAGAAAAAATTTCTATGCTAACAGCTTACGATTATACAATGGCCAGAATTGTTGATGGTGCAGGCTTAGATGTTATTCTTGTAGGTGATTCTGCGAGTAATGTTATGGCTGGTTATCAAACCACCTTACCCATTACTTTAGACCAAATGATTTATCATGCATCTTCTGTAGTTCGCGGAGTAAGTCGAGCATTAATTGTTGTCGACTTACCTTTTGGAAGTTACCAAAGTGACCCTAAAGAAGCATTACGTTCTGCCATTAGAATTATGAAGGAAAGTGGCGCTCATTCTATAAAAGTAGAAGGCGGTAAAGAAATTAAAGAATCTATTAAACGCATTTTAAACGCGGGTATTCCTGTTATGGGACACCTAGGATTAACACCTCAATCTATATATAAATTTGGTACGTTTACAGTACGTGCTAAGGAAGAAGAAGAAGCTAAAAAATTAAAACAAGACGCTTTAATGTTACAAAAAGCAGGTTGTTTTGCTATTGTTCTTGAAAAAATTCCTGCTAAGCTAGCTAAAGAAGTTGCTGAAAGTTTAACAATCCCTGTTATTGGAATTGGTGCTGGTAATGGTGTAGACGGACAAGTTTTAGTACTTCATGATATGATTGGAATGACTAAAGAATTTCATCCTAGATTTTTACGTCGCTATTTAAATTTATATGAAGATATGACCAATGCCCTATCTCAATATGTTACAGATGTTAAATCTGTAGATTTTCCTAACGAAGACGAACAATATTAGATTAAGTAAACTAACAAATTAAACATTCGCGAATTAGTGGCTGAAAAAATTATATCCAACAAATCTAATCTCCAAGTTCTTTTTGAAGACAATCATATTATAGTGATAAATAAACGTGCAGGAGACATTGTACAAGGAGATAAAACAGGAGACAAACCACTAAGCGACGTTGTAAAAGAGTATATAAAGGACAAATACAACAAACCAGGCAACGTTTATTTGGGTGTTGTACACCGTCTAGATCGTCCAACAACAGGTTTGGTTATTTTTGCTAAAACAAGTAAAGCATTAACGCGATTAAATGCGATGTTTGTAAAAAAAGAAATAGATAAAACCTATTGGGCTTTGGTACATAGCGCACCGCCAAAAGAAAAAGATACGTTAGTTAATTGGTTGAAAAAAAATCCAAAAAACAATAAATCTACAGCCTACATCAAAGAAATAGAAGATAGTAAAAAGGCCATTTTACATTATACACTACTAAAAAAGTTAGATCGTTATATACTGCTTGAAATTGAATTAGAGACAGGACGCCATCATCAAATTAGATGTCAGCTTTCTAATATTGGTTGTATTATTAAAGGCGATTTAAAATATGGTGCAGATAGAAGTAATAAGGATGCAAGTATACATTTACATGCAAGGCATATTCAATTTATTCATCCAGTAACAAAAGAAGATATTTATATTACTGCTCCTCTACCTAAAGATCCGGTTTGGGATGCTTGCTTATAAATTATACAGAACGATATTTATATTTTATTTCAAGTTGTACACCTTCTTTTAGTTTAGATGTTATTTTTAAATCTGCACGAATTAGCTTTGCTCTACTTTTCATATTTATAAGGCCAGATCCTTTTTCAATATTATTAATATCAAATCCCACACCATCATCATTTGCTTTTATAATTATAAATCCTGGTTTAAAACTAATATTCACTTCTAGTAAAGAGGCTTCAGAATATTTTATGGTATTCGAGAAAAACTCTTGTAATATTCTGAACAAAATAATGCTATCTTTTCCCTTTTTAAAATGACTAGAATCACCTTCAACAGTAAGTTTAGCATTAATCAATCCTAATGTATTAAACCGCTTAATTTCTGTGTTTACAGATTCTTCTAATCCTCGATATACAATAACATCACTATTTAGTAATTTTGAAAGCGAACGTAATTCTTGTAAACTTTCTTTCACCAAATGTTTACTTTCCATAAAAGAATCTTGTAAATCTGAGCTTACCTCATGCATTAATACACTAAGTTGCATATTGGCTACAGATAATAACTGACCAACATTATCGTGTAAATCCTGTCCGATATTCTTTAAAATTTCTTCCTGAATTTCTATTTGTGTTTTAGATATTTCTTCTTCAAAAAGTTGTTGTTGCTTTAATTTTTCTTGTAATAATTTATTTTTTCGTTTCTGAAATATTAAAAAAAACAATATAAAAATACTTACAAGTACTACTAAAACACCAATCATATAGATCAAAAAATGGCGTTCAGAATCTGTAACCACATATACCTCTACGATAGAATCATTTAAAATAGACAATATCATAAGTGTAACGATTTTTCTGGTTTACAAAACGCCAACGCTAAAGTAAAAGTGCCGTACATTATTGCATTTGCAAATAATCTAGTGAGACTTATTAATTTTATAAGCTCTGTACTATCTACAAATACAAATTTCTGATAGAAATAAAGAGGCATGGTAATTATCCACCAAAAAAATAAACTCATACTTATGTAAAAATAAATGGATTTATAAAATGATAAGATAATATCACTTTGTAACACATTTAAAAAATAAAGTACAATAGCTATTAAAATAATAATAGAGCCAAACATTTTATTGAATGTTAAAACCGTTTTAAAAAACTGATCAATGTGTATTAACGTATAAATACTAATACAAACAACAAATACGTAGGTGCTAAAATTTAAAACCGTTTTATAGTTTTTAATATGTATAATTTGTTGGTAAAAAAATGACCAAAATAAAACACTACCAATGGTCCAAAACAAACCATACCACCAATAATTAGAGTAAAAAAACTTATATTTTAAGAGGTACCCATAATTTTCAAAAACACCCCCTGGATTTAAATGTATAGGGATGCTTCCTCCTATTTCTACGAAGACAGAATAAAATATAAATAAGATGAAATATTTTATGGGTGTGTTTTTATATTTTCTGTAGGTTACAAGCCCAATAATAAGTGCGGTATATTCAAAACCTTTAGTTAATTCTGAATAATATTTAAGAAAAAAATCGCCCATACTTTATCTACTAATTTGGATATGTACTACTTGGTGGACGTCCGAGCTCGCCTTCGTTTAAAGGTGAACCTTCTGGAATATCGGCAATTTTTAATACAGTATTTACAGGAAAAACGCTACTTTTAGAAATTGTAGCATCGTAAGTGGAGACCATAAATACGGTAGTATATCCTGCTTTATATTGATCTGGATTGTTCTCTGGATAGGTTGCTAAATACACACGCACTCCATTAACAGTATATTTTTTATCTAATAAGTTTTCAGCTTCATATTTTGTGTATTCCAAAAAGCTTTCTATCTCTTCTATAGAGAACCATACCGAACGATTATCTTCTCGATCTATACTTTTATTTATTAATTTATATCTAGAATCGTAGCCTTTAGATAATGCTTTGGCACGTTTTGTAGTAATAATTCCTTTTGGTCTTTTTAAATCTTTTGGTGCCTTCTTTCCAACATCTATTGGTTTATTCACGTCTTCATTTATATTCATTTGTAAATTAGGACTATTTTGTTTCATTAAATGAGAACCAAGCACGCCTATAAGAATACCAAATAATACAAATACTAATTTTTTCATTTCTGTTTAATTTTATTAGTTAGCTATTCATTGTGGGGCTATTATTAATAACAATTAACTATCATCTCAGCCTAATTTTATACAAATCAGGCTATGATATATCTTGTTTATAAATTATAATCCTACAATCGTTTTTGAATTGCTATTAATTAATCTTACAAAAATGATTTATGTCTTTCAAGAAACATCTTAAAAGACAACTTTATAAATATATGATTTTAAATTGATTACACTATAATAATAGTATTCTTATTTAATATTAAATTAAAGCTATACTACATTTTAAAACGGATAATACCTTTGAATATAAATATCTATAAAACGACATTCAAATACATATGATTTTGAAAACCGTTTTACAGATTAGTTAGAACGATACGGATATTTTATTTGAAGAGTAACGCCTTCTTTAGGCTTGGAAGACAAATTAAAATCTGCATGAATAAGCTCTGCACGACTTTTCATATTTATTAAACCTGAACCTTTTTCAATCTCGTTTATATTGAATCCTACGCCATCGTCTGAGGCTTCAATTGACACATACTCGTGTGTATAATTAATATATACTTTTAAAGAAGAAGCTTCAGAATATCTGATTGTATTAGAGAAAAACTCTTGTAATATTCTAAAAAGTATAATACTATCTTTTGCATTTTCGAAAAAATTAGCATCTCCTTTTATAATTAACTCTGTATTAATTAAGTTTAATTTATTAAAACGTTCTATTTCTGTATTTATAGATTCTTGAAATCCACGATGTGCAATAACATCACTATTCAATGATTTTGAAAGAGACCGCAATTCTTGTAAACTCTCCTTCACTAAATCTTTACTTTCTAAAAAAGATGCTTGTAATTCGGTGCCTACTTGTTTAGCAAGCATGCTTAACTGCATGTTAGCTACAGATAATAATTGGCCTACATTATCGTGTAAATCTTGTCCTATATTTTTTAAGGTTTGTTCTTGAATTTCAATTTGTGTTTTAACAATTTCTTCTTCAAATAAACGTTGTTGCTTAATTTTATCTAATAACAACTTGTTTTTTCGTTTTTGAAATACAATAAAGAACACAATAATGAGTGTACAAACAATAAACAGTACCCCAATCATATAAATTAATAAATACCTTTCGGCAGATGTGCTTACTAACGGTTCTCCGGATTGCACCATAATAAAGAAAAACTAAAAGTTAAATACATAAATATGTTGGCCAACAAAAATATTTGCCATTTTAAAATAATAAAATTCCAATCTGCAGTTGTAAAATAGATATCATAAAACACTAAAGGTGTTGTAATTAACAGCCAAACAAAAACAATACTACTAATGTAAAAATAAATAGATTTATAAAAATTTATAATATCATCAGATTGCAACATTTCATAAAAATATACACTTGCTAAGAATAAAATAATAAATTCTCCAAAAATTAAAATGGGGATAGAAAAGCTAATAAAAAAATCATCTAAATTTAAAACAATTGTACCTATAGAAAACAATATAAACACAACAGCTAAAATCTTTACAACCTTTTTTATTTTAGTTGATTTTATTAATTTTAAATAAAAAAACATATAAAATAAGGGGCTTCCAACACACCAAAATAATGTACTCCACCAGAAATTTCTTCTAAAAACGGTATCTTCTAAAAAACTTAAAATCCCATTTTTAACGAGATTAGGATATAGCGCAATAGTTTCGCAAATAAATACATATAGTAAAAAATAAATGAAATATTTTGCCGTGGTATGTTTATATTTTTTATAACAAATTAATGCTGTTATAGCTGCAATAGCTTCTACCATTAAGCTTAAAATCCAATAGTAGTTTCTTAAAAACTCTTGCATATAATAAACTATTGAGGATAATTTGCTTCAGGCGGATTACCACCTTGCCCCATATTAAGACCATCTCCTTCTGGTATATCTTCACTTTCTGAAGATGTAGATTTTAAAATAGATTTTTTTATTTTTTTTGAAGTCCCAGTAGGAATCATAAACATAGTTGTATAACCTGCTACTCCTTTTACTTCTGGATATGCACCTTCATAAATTCTAATTCCATCTAAACTATATCCTAAATCACTTGCCTGTTGTTTGGCATAAGCTAAAAATGTTTCAATCTCTTCTAAAGCATACCAGGTAGAACGATTATCCTTTCTTTTTAAAACAGAGTTACTTAATAAGTCATATCTAGGATTATATGCTTTATCTAAAATTTTTGCTTCTTCTGGTGTTATCAATCCTTTTGGTTTTGATACTTTTTTTAATTCTTTACTCATGTATGTTTCTTTAAAAAATTAAAGTAGATGATAACATTTGGGGACAAGATTTAAAAGTACAAATTATATTTGATTGAACTACATTATTCCTTCATCAACCCAACCACCCTTCTCGATCTAGGCTTCTATACTGTATTGCTTCACTAATATGTGCTCCTTTTACATCTTCAGAATTTTCTAAATCTGCAATTGTACGAGAAACTTTTAAAATCCTATCGTATGCTCTAGCCGATAAATTTAAACGTTCCATAGCCGTTTTTAATAACAGCTTAGACGTCTCATCTAGTTTACAATAAATACGAATGTGTTTGGTATTCATTTGTGCATTATAATGTACATTCTCAATATCTTTAAACCGTTCTGTCTGATGTTTTCTAGCTTTGGTTACACGTTCACGAATGATCATTGAAGATTCTCCTTTTCTGTCTTCCGAAAGTTTTTCGAAAGGTACAGGTGTTACTTCAATATGAATATCGATACGATCTAATAAAGGACCAGAAATCTTACCTAAATACCGCTGCATTTCTGATGCAGAAGACGTAACAGGTGCACTTGGATCGTTAAAATAACCACTCGGACTCGGGTTCATACTCGCAACCAACATAAAACTACTAGGATATGTTACTGTAAATTTTGCTCTAGAAATCGTGACTTCGCGATCTTCTAATGGCTGACGCATAACTTCTAATACATCGCGTTTAAATTCTGGTAATTCATCTAAAAACAACACGCCATTATGTGATAATGAAATTTCTCCTGGTTGAGGATAACTTCCACCACCAACAAGTGCAACATTCGAAATTGTGTGGTGGGGACTTCTAAAAGGACGCTGAGACATTAATCCTAAATGTGCTTTTACACGACCAACCACAGAATGAATTTTTGTAGTTTCTAAAGCTTCATGTAATGTCATTGGAGGTAAAATAGAAGGTAATCGTTTTGCTAACATGGTTTTTCCAGAACCTGGAGGCCCAATTAATATAATATTATGTCCGCCAGCAGCTGCAATTTCCATGCATCGTTTTATACTTTCCTGACCTTTAACATCTGCAAAGTCAAATTCAGGGAAATCTAAATTCTTATAAAACTCTTCTCTTGTATTAATTATGGTTCGTTCTAAGGGTTTTCCATCTTTAAAAAAATCGATTACTTCTTTTATAGACTCGACTCCAAACACATTTAAATCGTTTACAATCGCGGCTTCTTTAGCATTTTGAACAGGCAAAATAAAACCTTTAAAACCTTCTTTTCTAGCTTGTAGTGCAATTGGTAAAGCTCCTTTTATAGGTTGTAATGTACCATCTAAAGACAGCTCTCCCATAATAATATAGTCTTCTAAACCTTCGGCTGGAATTTGTTTTGTAGCGGCTAAAATACCTAAAGCTAAGGTTAGATCGTATGCAGAACCTTCCTTTCGTAAATCGGCAGGCGACATATTTATTATAATTTTCTTCCCTGGAATTTTATAACCATTGTTTTGTAGCGCGGCGGCTATCCTGAAGTTACTTTCTTTAATGGCATTGTCTGGTAAACCTACCAAATGGTAGCCAATACCAGAATCTACGTTCACTTCTACCATAATGGTTGTAGCATCTACACCAAAGACAGCGCTTCCAAATACTTTTTTGAGCATAAAATAGTTCGTTTATCTAAAAGTACTAAAAATGAACTAACTATCTGAATGAAAACAAATTAAAAACAAAGTAATAATCAATAGAATTATTTACACGAAATCTTTAAAATCTGTTTCGTGTCTGCTGTAACCTTAAATCGATTATCGCTTCGTCTACCTATCACCCAAACAATTTTATTATTAGAACATACAAGCCAAGCGTCTTCTTTTTCTAAAAGTGATAATTTTTCATCTTTAAAATATTTACTAATTTTCTTCTTTCCACGCATGCCTAAAGGAAAAAAATAATCGCCTTGTTTCTTTTTTCTAATGGTTAATGGAAACGTGAGTAAATCTTTATCTACAAAAATAGTGTTGTTTGGTGATGTTTGTAATTCTGGAACTATGTCAAATTGAAGGGTTCCAAACGTAGTTTCAATAGGATTTAAATCTTCCGAAACTTCATAATTTAATTCTGAAACCTCTTCTTGATCATCTTTTACGCTTAAAATTAAAAAGTCACGATTTTTAAGTAATCTATGTGTCTCAGAAAACACTTGTTTTCCGGATTGTGCTTCTAACAAATTATAAATATCGTCCCAAGCTGTAAATTTGTAAGACTTTAATAGCGCGTATAGATAAGGTTTAGGATTTGGATATTTTAATAATTTAACGACATCGAATTTTATAATATCATCATTAAAACTTACTACATCCTTATAGACTTGAGTCATATAATCATCTATCAAAATTTTAGAATCTTGTAAATGATCTTGAGTCATTTTAAAATTTTGAAGCCATTGCGGATTAATGTCTTTTAATACAGGAATAACATCGTGACGTAATTTATTTCGTAAATATTTGGTCGAACTATTACTACTATCTTCTCTCCACTTTATTTGATTAGATTTTGCATATTCTATAATTTCATTTCGAGAAAACGGCAATAATGGGCGAACAATATAATTGTTAACTTCAGGAATTCCGGTTAAGCCTTCAATTCCAGTTCCGCGTGATAAATTGATTAAAAATGTTTCCAAATTATCATCTGCATGATGTGCCGTTAATACATAATCAAAATGCAGTAAATCTACCAATTCATCAAACCATCGGTATCTTAACTCACGAGCAGCCATTTGTATAGAGAGCTTAGCATCTTCGGCATATTGTTTCGTATCGAAGCTTTCAATAAAAAGTTCTAAATCTAAATCGTTTGCTAAATTTACCAGAAAAGCTTCATCTGCATCGCTTTCTTCACCTCTTAGATTAAAATTACAATGTGCTAACGCTATATTTAATTCTAAATCATGACATAAATAAGCTAATACTACACTATCAATTCCGCCAGAAATAGTAAGTATTAATTTCTTATTTTTAAGAAACGGAAGATGCTCGTTTATGTGCTTTTTAAATGTATTCACCATACTACAAAGATACACTTTTAAAAAAGCGAGGTTTTATTTATACACGATTTAATACACAACTTAATATGTAAATTGTCTTAAATTTTAATTAGACTTCTAACGTTCTAAAACATCGCGCATCGCTTTGGCTTTTACCAAACATTCTTCGTATTCGCTGGCAGGATTACTTTTAGAAGTAATGGCACCTCCTACAGAATACGATACATATTTTTTAGATTGATTATATAAAATACTACGAATAATAACATTAAAATCGAAATCGCCATCGGGTGTAAAATAACCAACTGTACCTGAATATAAGCCGCGTTTGGTTTCTTCTAAATCTTCAATAATTTTCATTGCAGACAATTTAGGTGCACCTGTCATACTTCCCATTGGAAATGTTGTTTTTAATACATCTACAGGGTTTGTGCCTTCGGTAATTTTAGAGGTTACCGTAGAAATCATTTGGTGCACCTGCGGAAAGGTGTACACTTTACACAACTCTTCTACTGTTACAGAACCTCTAATTGCTGTTTTAGATAAGTCGTTACGAACCAAATCTACAATCATAATATTTTCGGCACGTTCTTTTTCATTTTGCTCAAGATTGCGTTTTAACTGTTCATCTTCCAAAACATCTGCAGAACGTTTAGCTGTTCCTTTTATAGGTTGCGAAATAATTGTATGGCCTTCCTTTTTAATATAACGCTCTGGAGAGGCAGACATTAAAAACTTATCATATTGTTTAAAAAAAGTAGCGAATGGCGGTTTAGAAACATTATTTAGTTTTAAGTAAATATCTAATGGATTAATCTCTGCAGTTTCTGCATAAAACTCCTGACAAAAATTAGCTTCGTAAATATCGCCACGATTTATATGTGCCAGCATATTGTTTACCTTTTCAAAATAGGCTTCTTTATGAATACGCAGTTTTATTTTAATAGAATCGGATTTGGAAACTGTATCTTGATTTTGGAAGTTACAAATGGCTTCAAAATCAGATTCAACTTCTTCATCAACCATATTCAAATATTGAATTTCAAGCTGATTTCCTTTAATTAGAAATATCTTTTTGGGTTGAAAGAAGAACATATCAGAAAATTCTAAACCATCAAAATTATCAGATTTTAACTTTTCAATGCTATTTTTAACATCGTAAGTTAAGTAACCAAAAACCCAATCTTTAGTAGACTCTTGATACTCTTGTAATTTATCGAAGGCCTCTAAATAATCGGTTTGTATACTTGTAAATCCGTCTACAGCAAGAATAGCATCGAAACTAGAATACGACGTATCGTATTGGTTAGAATCCATCCAAACCACATCGTCAAACTGCTGGCTCCAATGTAAAAGTCGATCTTTAAAGCCGATGATATCGGTAATATGTCTAGTGTTTATATGGCGCAAATTGTAAATAATTTCTAGGTAAAGTTAGTTAGTTTCTTTAAAATAGAATCAGATTTGTATTTTTGTTTAAATCTTTTTTCAATGTATACTTTACAAAATAAATTTTTAAAAATTGCCGTAAAACAGACAGGAGCTGAACTTTGCGAAATTAGTGCCGTAAACAATACCAATCAGTTTATGTGGGATGCAAACCCTGGTATTTGGGAAAACTTTGCACCTAACCTCTTTCCCATAATTGGTGCGTTAAAGGATGATACCATGACTTTTGAGGGTGAATCTTATAATATGACTAAACATGGTATAATAAGACACAATCCAGACATGATACTAGAGGAGCAAACGGCAACAAAAATTGCGTTCTCATTGCTTTACAGTGAAGCATCTTTAAAAAAATATCCGTTTAAATTCAAGTTCACAATTGTGTTTGAATTGATTGAAAACACGATAAAAGTGACTCATATTGTTGAAAATTTAGATAATAAAACATTATACTTTTCTGTTGGCGGACATCCTGCTTTTAAATGCCCAGTGTACGAAAATGAAGATTATACCGATTATTACTTAGAATTCGAACAGAAAGAAACGTCTGAATCTTATGCCTTGAATATGGACTTGGGTTTAGTTTCAAATAAAACATTTTCTGTTATTACAAAAGAGAGTACAATTCCGTTACACTACGATTTATTTAACGAAGATGCTTTGATTTTCAAAGATTTAAAATCTAGAAAAGTAGCACTAAAAAGTAAAACAAACGGTACAATTCTAACGGTTGATTACCCTGATTTTCCTTATTTAGGAATTTGGGCAAAACCACATGCTAATTATGTTTGTATAGAACCATGGCTAGGAATTGCCGATAACGAATCGCATAATCAAGACTTTAAAACAAAAGAAGGGATACAAACTTTAGAGGCAAAACAAACATTTAAAGCAGCTTACACCATTGAAATAGACAAAAAGCATCTAGTTTAAAAGGAATAATAGCCCTAACTTTGCAGACTAATTTTACAATAAGTGAATTTTCAAGATTTAAATTTAAACACCCCACTATACAACGCACTAGACGATCTAGGCTTTACAACTCCAACACCTATACAAGCAGAAGCTTTTGGAGTGGTAAGTTCTGGAAAAGATGTGGTTGGTATTGCACAAACTGGTACAGGAAAAACCTTTGCCTACATGCTTCCTATTCTTAAAAACCTAAAATTTTCTAAACAAGATACGCCTAGAATACTAGTTCTAGTACCTACTAGAGAATTAGTAGTTCAAGTGGTTGATGAAATTGAAAAACTTTCAAAATACATTAATACCCGCGTTTTGGGCGTATACGGAGGAACAAATATTAACACCCAAAAACAGCAAATTGCTCAGGGTGTAGATATATTAGTTGCCACGCCAGGACGACTATACGACTTGGCAGTGAGCCGTGTGTTACAATTAAAATCGATTCAGAAATTAGTGATTGATGAAGTTGATGTGATGCTAGATTTAGGATTTAGACATCAGTTAATTAATATTTTCGATATTCTTCCAGAACGTCGCCAAAACATTATGTTTTCGGCAACGATGACGCAAGATGTAGACGATTTAATTGACGATTTCTTTATAACGCCACAACGTGTTTCTATAGCTATTTCTGGAACCCCTTTAGATAACATTGCTCAAGAACGTTATAACGTCCCTAACTTTTATACTAAAGTTAACTTGCTAAATGCTATTCTTCAAGATAAAGAGACTTTTAATAAAGTATTAATTTTTGTTGGATTTAAACGCATGGCAGATCGTCTCTTTGAAGCTTTAGACGAAACTTTTAGTGAAGAAAGTTGTGTAATTCACTCTAATAAAACTCAAAATTACCGTTTAAGAAGTATCGAGCAATTTAGAAGTGGAGACAATAGAATTTTAGTTGCTACCGATGTTATGGCACGTGGTTTAGATATTGATAATATTACTCACGTTATTAATTTTGACACACCTGATTATCCGGAAAACTATATTCATAGAATTGGTAGAACAGGTCGTGCAGAACGCGAAGGTCATGCTATTTTATTTTCTACAGAAAAAGAACAAGATGCTTTAGCACGTATTGAAGCCTTAATGAAAATGACTATTCCTCTTACAGAAACACCTGAAGATGTTGAAATTTCTACAGAGTTACTAGAGGAAGAACGCGTTAAAATTAAAGAACGTAATAACCCTACAAAACGTAGAGATCAAGATGCTCCTGGCCCTGCTTTTCACGAAAAGAAAGAAAAAAACAGCAAAGAAAACTTAGGAGGTTCTTACCGTCGTGAAATAGCTAAAAAATATAAAAAGCCTAAAACACGAGGTGATAAAAATTATAATAAAAACAATAAATTCAAAAAATAAGTTCGATTTTACAAATATGAAACTGAGATATATTGCATTACTTAGCTTAGCCCTTTTAATAATTACTCCAATTCAAGCCAATGAGAAACCTGCTCCAGAATGGGGACCAACAGGTCATCGTACTGTAGGAAAAATCGCAGACACCTATTTAAAAGGAAGTACTAAACGTGCCATTAAAAAGTTATTAAAAAGACATTCTTTATCTTTTGTCTCTACTTACGGAGATGAAATAAAATCTGATGATCGTTATAGAGAATTTGGCACATGGCATTATGTTAATATGGAAGCAAATCAATCTTATCAGGATTCAGAAAAAAATCCTAAAGGAGATGCCGTTACTGGAGCAGAATATTGCATTCAGGTATTAAAAGACAAGAATGCTAGTGATGAAGATAAAGCATTCTATTTAAAGTTACTTATACATATTATAGGAGACATTCACCAACCTATGCATGCTGGATTAGCAGAAGATAAAGGAGGAAACGATATAAAAGTAAAATGGATGGGTAAAAGCACCAATTTACACCGGGTTTGGGATAGCGACATGATTAATGGTTTTGACATGAGTTATACAGAATTAGCAGCTAATGCTGATGCTTTGTCCAAAGAACAAATTAAAGGTATTGAAGCAGGAACAATTACCGACTGGGTAAACGAAACTCATGCTTTAGCAAACACAGTATACAAGGATGTAAAAACAGGTGATAATTTAGGCTATAAATATGCTTATAATAACCTGACTATAGCACGTTCTCAACTTCAAAAAGGAGGTATCCGCTTAGCGAAATTACTTAACGATATTTTCTAATAAAATATATTAATTATACCATACTAAAAAAGCCGATGTAAATATTTTACATCGGCTTTTTTAGTGTCTTTTAGGTAAAAACGTAAACCTTTTTAATACTCCAGAACAGGTTAAAAAACAAAATTAATCGCCTATCCTATCACGGAAACATTATTTTTTTAAAAAAAATACCGTTTACCGTATAAAAAGGTAAAATAAACAATTATAAACTATTAACCTATTTATTCACTCGAAATCTCGATATCTTTGTAGTATATTTTAACCATTAAAAACATTTTTTTTCGATGAAACGGTTACTCACATATGAATTTGGTTCACTAAAATTATACGAAAATTATGTTTTGGCTGAAATGAATGAGGGAGTAACTATTACAACCAAGGACAATGCTATTCTTGTAAATATTGCTAAAGAATATTACAAAGGCAAACCATTTGCTTATATTTCAAATCGAAGACATTCCTACTCTGTAGATCCTTCTGTATATCTAGAAGCTTCAAAAATTGAAAATTTAATAGGTTTTGCTATAGTTACAAACAGACCAACTGCTTTAAATAATACAAAAGTAGAGCGTATGTTTTCAAAGAAAACGTATATCACTTTTGAAATTATTTCTGAAGCCAAACTATGGGCTAATTCTATTGTAAAACAAAAGAAAAAATCTCTTCAGAAAAAGAAAGAAACATCTTCTTAATTTTTGCATAATTAGACCAATTCTATCTTATTTTAAAATATCTTAAATCACTTAATTTATTCTAAACAAAAGATTAAATTCGCGTGACAAAATTGAATTCTTACGTGATATGGATTCCTCAAAAGAATTAATAAAAACTACAAATCTCCTTTTAGAAATCGCATCATTATTAATGGTTTCTGGAGCCAATACCATTCGTGTTAATTTAAATATTAAGCGCTTTGCAGATAGTCTTGGTTACAATGCTTCTTTTTTTATCAGTCAGAAAAGTTTAATAATGACTTTATACAAAGAAGATTCTTCTGAAAGTTGTACTCGAGTAAGAAATATACCTGGTCTTGCTCTTAATTTTTCTGCAATTTCTGCGATAAGTAAAATAAGTTGGAAAGCTTTACAATACAATTGGAAAATAGAAAAAATTTCTGAAGAGATTGAAAAAATTAAACAACTTAAAAGATATCCTCAATTACTAGTTACAGTTGCTGTAAGTTTTGCTGGTGCTGGTTTTTGTAATATTTTTAAAGGCGATTACTTAAATATGTTAGTGTCTTTTGTTAGCACATTTATTGGCTTACTCGTTTTACAATGGACACATCGAAAAAATTATAACGTATATCTAAGAATTTTTATAGGATCGCTTATAGCCTCTTCTATTGCTTCTATTGGAATTAAATTAAATATTGGTGCAAAACCAGCTACAGCCTTAGCTACCTCTGTTTTATATCTAGTTCCTGGAGTACCTTTAATAAACTCGTTTACAGATTTTCTAGATAATAACATTATAAACGGATTGGTTCGATTTACTACAGGATCGATGATGGTACTTGCAATAGCACTGGGTTTATTTGTTTCAATGCTAATTTTTAATTTAAACTAACCATGTCAGAAATACTTTTAAAACTTATCGAAGTTTCTATCTGGTCTGGAATTGCAGCTGTTGGTTTTGGCGTTTTATTTAACATCCCAAAATCGACTATAATTACCGTATTTGCTTTGGGCTTTTTCGCAGGGCTTATTAAATTTACACTTCTTAATTTTGGAGTAAATATTATTCTATCAACCTTATTAGGGATTCTTTTTGTTGGATTTGTAGGCATGCCAATTGCACATAAAATCCATCACCCGCCTGTTGTTTTTTGTATTCCTCCTTGTATACCAATGATTCCTGGTTATTTTGCTTACGAAACGGTATTAGCTATTATGAACTTTCTTATGACAGAAAATGATGCTTCAAAAAAAGAAGCTTTAATTAATGATATGGTTTCAAACGGATTCACCATGGTATTTATACTTATTTCTATTGCAATTGGAATTTCTCTTCCGTTACTACTCTTAAGAAAGAACACTGTAAAAAAGATTGAGAATTAATTCTTTTACACACTCATTTAAAAAAAGTGATTTCAAAATACATTAAAAATTCAATATACTTTTAAAATAAAAAGCAACCTAAATAGGTTGCTTTTTATTTTATACAATTTTAATTTTGCTTCTTAAATATGTAAAGCACGATCTGCAGTTGCAGCTAAAGCCGCTTCTTTAATTGCTTCTGTAAATGTAGGATGTGCATGAGACATTCTAGATACATCTTCTGCACTAGCTCTGTACTCCATAGCTACAACCGCTTCGGCAATCATATCGGCAGCACGAGCACCAACCATATGTACACCTAAAATTTCATCTGTAGTTTTATCTGCAAGAATTTTTACAAATCCGTCTAAATCCATACTTGCTCTACTTCTACCTAAAGCACGCATTGGGAACGATCCAACTTTGTATTCTACGCCGGCTTCTTTTAATTGCTCCTCTGTTTTACCAACAGTTGCAACTTCTGGCCATGTGTAAACGACACCTGGGATTAAGTTATAATCGATATGTGGTTTTTGTCCAGCAATAGTTTCAGCTACAAAGGTACCTTCTTCTTCTGCTTTATGTGCCAACATTGCACCTTTTACAACATCACCAATAGCATAAATATTAGATGCACTAGTTTGTAAATGGTCGTTTACTTCTATTTGTCCACGGTCTGTAAGTTTCACTCCAGCAGCTTCAGCGTTTAAGCCATCTGTATATGGACGACGTCCAACAGATACTAAACAATAGTCTCCTTTAAATTCTACTTCTTCTCCTTTTTTATTATCAGCTTTCACGATAACTTCATCACCAACACGCTCTACAGATTTTACTTTGTGAGACACGTTTATTTTGAATTTCTGTTTCTTTAATACTTTGTTTAATTCTTTAGATAGACCAGCATCCATAGTTGGGATAATGCGATCCATGAATTCTACTACAGAAACTTCTGAACCAAGACGCTTGTAAACTTGACCTAATTCTAAACCAATAACACCACCACCAATTACTATTAAATGTTTTGGTACTTCTTTTAGTTTTAAAGCTTCGGTAGATGTAATGATACGCTCTTTATCAATATTGATAAATGGTAAGTTAGAAGGTTTACTTCCCGTAGCAATGATTGTGTTTTTTGCTTCAATTTCGGTAGTTTCCTCACCAGAAATAGTAATGTGTGTAGCATCCTTAAAAGCACCAATACCTTGATAAACATCAATGTTATTCTTCTTCATTAAGAAGTCGATACCTCCAGTAGTTTGATCTACGACAGATTGCTTACGTGCAATCATTTTTTCAAGATTCACTTTTATTTCACCAGGAATTTCAATCCCATGTGCCTCAAAATGTTTGATTGCATCGTCATAATGGTGAGATGAATCTAGTAAGGCTTTACTTGGAATACAACCTACATTTAAACAGGTTCCACCAAGTGTTGAATATTTTTCTATTATTGCAGTTTTCATGCCTAGTTGTGCGCAACGAATCGCTGCTACATATCCTCCAGGTCCTGATCCGATAATGGCTACATCGTATGAATTCATAAAGTTTTTTTTGATTCTTTTTTAAAATGGTTAACAAAAATACAAATTTAGACAACCTTAATAAGGTAAGATCATTAAAAATTTAAGCTTTTTTTCATAAATGTTTAACAAAAACACACTTTGAACCAATATGTTCTTTTAATCTTTTTAAAACGAGATACATTGACTATTAATACACTAGGTTATTAATGTTGAAATGATTATTATTTTTTAAAAATCGATATTATAAATATTAAAATGCGCTATACTATTAGAAAGTTTTATTGAGTACTTATAAAATTTATCTGTGTTGAATGAAAAAAATACATTAATTTTACTTTTTATATCTTATATTTTTTTGATGAAGAAAACATTATTTTTAGTCTTTTTAGGCTTAGCACTTATAGCCTCTGCATACATGGCATTTATTTACTATGTACCTTATAGCACTGGTACTCGAGCTGGTGAACTTATAAAAATTAGTCAGAAAGGAGTCTTTTTTAAAACATGGGAAGGCGAAATTAGTCAAGGTATTAGTGGTGCTCAAATTTTTTCTTTTTCTATACTTGATGATGATAAAGAAGTCATTGAAAAATTAAATGAACTACAAGGTAAATACGTAAAGATTAAATATACAGAACGCTACAAAACCTTTTTTATATGGGGTGACAGTAACTACTTTGTAACTGAGGTTGTTCTTGAAAAATCTCCTCATATAAATAATCGTTAATCTGATTTAAGCCTAAAAACTGACTTAAAATTATTTAGGCTCTCCTTTATATTTTCACTAACTTTAAAATAATCAGTAATTTAAAGTTATGAAAACAGCTATTGAAAGATTACAACTTCATAAACAAGATGAAATTCTGGTCTTAAACGAACCCGAAGAATTTGCTACACTTACCAGTTGCTTAGATTGCTCTATTTTAGGTTCTCTATTAAAAACATCTAGCGTGTCTTGCGCGGTTTTATTTGTTACAAATAAACAAGAATTATTCAATCAGATGTTAACACTATTTCCAAAGCTAACAGACGATTCTATACTATGGATTGCTTTTCCTAATGAAACCTCTAAATCTTATATTTTAGAATTATATAATCACGACGCGTGGGATGAAATCAAAGATTATAGTTTACAGCCTGTGCGTAAAATAAAACTTTCTAAAAACTGGAATGCACTACGATTTAGAAAGATTGAATACGTAAAAAACTAGCCTAATTATATTGAAATAAAACTTTTGTAAGTTATCTTTACTCATGAATTACACACATGATAAAGGACTATTTAAAATCTATAGAATTATTCTTTAAGGGATCCAATTTTTACCGCGGTCTTCTTATTACACTCTCTATTCTAATTCCTTTATTATTCTTTTATTCTATAGGTATATTTGCATATGCCCCTTCTGTTGCCATAGGTATATTTTTAAATGCACCTAGCGATATTCCTGGCAGCTTAAAACGTAAAATAAACGGCATATTACTTAGTGTTATAATTACAACATTTACCACTTGCATTATACTCTTTGCAAAACCTTTTTTACCTGTTTTAATTGTACTACTTACTATATTAACTTTATTTATTTCGTTAATATCTGCTTATGGCTTTAGAGGATCTTTAATTGCTTTTTCTGGATTACTGGCTATTGTTATTGCTTTAGGTGTTAAGAAAGAATCATCTTCAGAAATCTTAATACACTCGGCTTTAACAGCATGTGGTGGACTTTGGTATTTACTATTTTCATTGTTTTTGCATTGGGTAAATCCTAAAAAAGATGAAGATCAAGTTATTTCTCAAACCCTATTATTAACAGGGAAATACCTTAAAATTAGAGCGAAACTAATCACAAAAAAATCGAAAAGAACAAAACTTCAAAATGAATTATTTTCACTTCAAACTCAAATTAGTGAAAAGCACGAAACATTAAGAGAAATGTTACTTACTGAACGTAAACGATCTGGACGGTCTCATTTTGATGAAAAACGATTACTGATTTTTATATCTCTAGTCGATATTTTTGAATTAGCACTCGCAAACAATTTAGATTACACAAAAATAAATGCACACTTTAGCGAACGTAAACAGCATTTAAAACCCTTTAAGAATTTAAATTTTGTAATGGGTAATCATTTAATAATGCTTTCAGAATCTGTTATAAAAGGTGATAAAATTCCAACAAAAAACAAACTTTTAAAAGCTTTGAATAAAGCTCATAAAGGAATTAAACATTATGTAGACGATGTGCAACTTCCTAAAGCCAGAGAAGGCGCAATGATGCTTCATAATTTATATGATTATCAAAAAAAGCTATTGTACGAAATACGTTCTATAAGACGTGTTATGGCCAATGTAAACGATGCTTCTCATTTAAAATTAAAAAGTACTGAGGCAGCACAATTTATAACCTCTCAAGAATATTCCCCTAATATTTTCTTTGAGAATATTAGTTTAAAATCACCTATTTTCAGACATACGTTACGTTTAACTATTTCGCTTTTAGTTGCCTTTTTACTTGGTCAGTTTTTTGAAATTAGAAATGCATATTGGATTATTTTAACCATTATTGTTATTATGCGTCCTAATTATGGTCTTACCAAAGAGCGCACAAAAAACAGAATATTAGGCACCTTAATTGGTGCTATTTTTGCAATTGCAATTATTATGCTCACGTCTAATCCAATTGTGTATGCGGTTTTAGCAGCTGTTTCACTTATGTTTGGTTTTTCTTTAATTCAGCAAAATTATAGAGTTGGTGCAACTTTTATTACCATGTACATTATATTTGTATACGCCTTGCTAGACCCAAACGCCATGATTGTTGTTAAATTTAGAGTGCTAGACACTCTAATAGGTGCTCTAATTTCTCTTTGTGCTACTTATTTTTTATGGCCAAATTGGGAATACAAAAACTTGAACGATGTTATAGAGTCTGTTATTAAAAACAACACCATTTACTTAATCGCAACTAAAAATTTATACCACAGTAAAAACACTGATAATATAAATTATAAAGTACCCAGAAAAGAAGCTTTTTTGGCTGTAGCAAATTTAAATGCTGCCTTTCAGCGCATGACCCAAGATCCAAAATCAAAACAAATTGAATTAGATTTAATTTATAATATTGTAACTTTAAATCATACATTTTTGGCCGCTGTTGCCTCTTTAGGTAGTTTTATTCAGAATCACGACACCAGAGATGCTTCAAAACAATTCGATATTTTTATCAATCACATTAAAACCAATTTAGATTATACTTTCGCCATATTAGATAAACAAGAACCAGAGCCATTACATAAAGATTCTTACATTTCTGAGGCTGAAGACAAGTTGCTTCATAACTTTCAGAAGCTATCAAAAAAACGAAATAAAGAAATTGAAAAAGGGATAACTACAATAGATAAAGCCTTACTTAACGATTTACAAGAAGCTCATTTAATTTACAACCAACTGATTTGGTTAAAAGGACTTTCTGAAAATTTAAAAAAATCGACCGAAAAATACGTGAAGATTTTTAGCTAAATCCAGAAGCTTTTTGCGTAAATAATACAAAGTCATCATTTCTCTTGGCTTTTACACTATCTTTGTTGCAATCTTATTTATTAAATCTATGTCGTTTAAAGACTTACACCTTAACAGACCGCTTTTACGCGCTATTGCCGAATCTGGTTACAATGAACCAACTCTGATTCAAGAAAAAACCATTCCTTTTATATTAGAAGGAAAAGATGTTATTGCTTCTGCACAAACAGGAACAGGAAAAACGGCTGCTTTTGCTTTACCTATTCTTCAATTGTTTTTCGACAATCAAGACGCGCCAAAACACGGAAAAAAAATTAAGGCACTAATTATAAGTCCGACACGAGAATTAGCAATCCAAATAGAAGAAAATTTTAAAAAATACAGTAAATACACCAATTTAAAAAGTGCTGTTGTTTTTGGAGGCGCATCTATAGAACCACAAATTGAAATCTTAAAAAAGGGAGTTGATATTTTAATAGCTACTCCAGGTCGTTTGCTAGATTTACATAAACAAGATGTTGTTAACTTAGATTTTGTTCAGACTTTAGTGTTAGATGAAGCTGATTTAATGTTAGACATGGGCTTTATAGACGATGTTAAAAAAATTGAACGTCTGTGTACTAGTGAAAAACAAATCTTACTCTTTTCTGCAACCATGCCTTTTAAGGTAGAACAGTTAGCGAAAACCATCTTAAAGACCCCAGAGCGTGTAGAAGTTTCTCCTACATCTTCGGCTGCTAAAAGTGTTTCTCAATTATTGTTTTACGTACCGAAACCTAAAAAAATAGAATTGTGTTTACACCTTTTAAGAAACACCTTTAAAGGAAATATGCTGATTTTTAGACGTACAAAATTTGGTGTCGATAAATTAGAACAAACCTTAATTAGAAACGGTTTTAAGGTTGAAAGCTTTCATGGAGATAAAACACAAAGTGACAGACAAGCAGCTTTAAGTAATTTTAAAAATGGAGATTCTAATATTTTAATTGCTACAGATGTTGCTGCTCGTGGAATTGATATAGACGATTTAGATGTGGTTATTAATTTTGATATTCCAAACATTCCTGAAACTTATGTACACCGTATTGGACGTACAGGTCGTGCAGGAAAAACAGGAATGTCGTATTCATTTTGTTCAGCAGACGAGAAAACTTATATAAAATCTATTCAGCAATTAATTCAAAGAGAAATTGCAATTGAAGAAAATCACCCGTATTTACTGGATCCTAAAGCAAAACCAGAAGTTCATAAAAAACAAGGCGGAAGTAAACACAAAAAAGGTAGAAAATCTGAAGCCTCTAAAAAGAAAAAGAAACGTTGGTATTAAAAAAATTAAGACGAAAAGAATTTTATTATTTTTAATTATTATATCCTCTTTTACCATAATAGACCAAGCAGTTATTGCTACAGACAATTATAAATATAATATAAAACCTACTGATTTAAATGCACTTACATATTCTATTTCATTAAATCCCGACGGTGTCTATAGACACACTTATTATAAATTTATTGAATTATCTAAAGCTCCACAAAAAGAACTTAAAACTGATACGGAACTTGGTAAATTTCAGTAAAAGTGATCTCTCTTTTAATTCAAATAAAACGAGTAATCCTTCTAAAGACGACTTAAATTTAACACATTATAAGGCGAGATTAGATTATAAATCGCCAAAAAATGCAACATCAGAAGTTATAGCGACAACTATAACATTTTTCGAGACAGATATTCCTTGGATACAAAATTACACGTTAACTAAGGCATGAACTATTCCACAGGAAAGTTAAAATATTGATTTTTAAAGGGCTCGTTTCTTAGCGTAAAATGCCACCACTCTTTGCTATAGCTTCTAAATCCATGTTTTTGCATCACACGCTGCAAAAGTATTCTATTCTCTTTTTGTTTAGTGGTTAATTTAGAGTACGCTACCCAAGAAGGCTCTCCAAAAAAATCGAAAGGCGATCCCATATCTAAGTTTTTACCAGTTTCTGCATTTACAATCGTTAAATCTACTGTGCTCCCACTGCTGTGTCTAGATTTTGAAGCAATATATCCATCTCTAAACAAATAATGTTTATCTACATTTGGGTAAAAGTGAGGCTTCATCAATGTATCATTTACATTTTTTGCCCATTTTATAAAATGATTCACTGCTTCTTGTGGTCTGTAAGCATCATAAATTTTAAGTGATAAGTTTTGTGTTTCTAATTCTTTTTGTACAGCATGTAATGCATCGGCCGTTTCAGAAGTCACAATACCTACAGCATTGTAATAACCATAAATTGGTTCGCCAACAAAATTATAATCAGTACAATACCGTAATTCAAGCTGTATACTTGGCACTACATCTTTTACATATACAAATCCTTTTGGTAATTGTGCAAAAACAGAACTACTTATTAGAAAATATAAAAAGGCTACTTTAAATTTCATGACATCGAGATTTAACGCTAAATTAGATAAAATAATTTTCTCCTATGGTGTATCCTTGGCATTTATATCTCCTGTCTTTTTTATATGTTGTTGCTGGAATTTTACACTTTGTAAAGCCTAATACCTATTTGAAAATTATGCCTAATTATTTACCAAATCCTAAATTATTGGTAGCTTTAAGTGGTATTTTTGAAATTGCTTTAGGCATTTGTTTATGTATTTCGACGTTAAAATCGATTGCTATTTATGGAATTATAGCCATGCTACTTGTGTTTTTACTCGTTCATTTTTATATGCTTAAAAACGAAAAAAATGGGGCTGGAGTACCTAAATGGATTTTAATTTTACGTATCCCAATACAGTTTATTTTAATGTACTGGGCTTATTTTTATATAAATATATAAGTATGCTTTTTAAAGATGAAACAATACCTTTAAATATGAAAGATGCAGAGGTTATATATTATCCTGCATTTTTTTCACAAACAGAAGCAGATCAATTATATCATGTGCTTTTAAATGCTATTGCTTGGCAACAAGATGATATTACCATATTTGGAAAAACACTTCCTCAACCTAGACTTACAGCCTTATATGCTAATAACGACAAACCATATACATATTCTGGAATACAAATGACACCTTATATGTTTTCAGAAACGTTATCGAATATCAAGTCAAAAATTGAAATAGAAACTCATCATAACTTTACAAGTTGTTTATGCAATTTATACCGAGATGGACAAGACAGTAATGGTTGGCATGCAGATAATGAGAAAGAACTTGGCAAATATCCAGTAATTGCATCTGTATCTTTTGGTGCAGAACGTATGTTTCATTTTAAGCACAAAGAAAATGCGTGTTTAAAACAAAAAATAACACTAAATCATGGAAGCTTACTACTTATGAAAGGTGGCACACAAGAGCATTGGCTTCATCAATTACCTAAAACACAAAAGAAAATAGGACAGCGTATTAATCTTACATTTAGAACAATTTATTAAATAAAAAAAACCAAGGTCCCTCAACCTTGGTTTTCTATTATTTGCACGTTATATAATGTTATTAGATTTAGGAAACCACAATCAACGACACAATGCAAATATTAATTAATTAATTAATCCATTACCAAAAAAATTTCAGCATACTTTAAAAGTAAAATTTAAATTCAAAAACATAGATAAAATACATATTATTTCGATGAAATGCGTATTTTTTTAACAAAAAACACTATTACTAGAAGTAAAAACTCACATTATAAATTCTATTGAATATAAATAACTTAGAGATTCTCGTTTGATTCTACGCTATTAGTTTAAATTTGGAAAGAGTACGTTATTTACAATTAAAGTTAAAACCTCCAAATACTATGAAATACCAATTCATATTAATCCTATTTGTATGTTCAATTTTCTCACACGCACAAGAAAAACAATTCAATACAGAAAACCTTAGTATTACAGAGCTCATTGACGGAACATTATTAACACCACTAAATACAACTAATCCTAATCTTGCCATTATTATTGGAGGTTCTGGCCCTACGGACAGAGATGGAAATCAGAATTTCTTAAAAAACAATTCACTAAAAAAATTGGCACAACAACTTACATTAAATAACATTGCTACATTTAGGTATGATAAACGTATCGTGAAGCAAATAAAAAATAACACCATCGATAAATCTATTAAATTTGATGATTTTATATCGGATGCAGAAGATGTATTAGATTTTTTTAAATCTAAAAACACTTTTAATAACATCTATATTATAGGTCATAGCCAAGGCAGTTTAATTGGTATGATAATATCTAAAGATAAAGCAGATGGTTATATTTCTATTTCGGGACCAGGAGAGCCTATTGATCAGATTATTTTAGAGCAACTCTCTACTAATGCACCAATATATCTGGAGGATTCTAAAAAAGTATTTGCTATTTTAAAAACAGGAGAAACAACTACAGATTTCCCTACTGTTTTAGCATCCATTTTCAATTTAGATGTACAACCCTTTATCTCAAACTGGATGACTTATAATCCTCAAGATGAAATTAAAAAATTAAACATCCCTATATTAATTATAAATGGGACTAACGATATACAAGTTAAGGTTGAAGATGCAAAAAAGTTAAAAGCAGCGGCTCCAAAAGCTACAATGAAACTTATAAAAAACATGAATCATATATTTGTAACTATTGAAGGTGAGGGTATAGAAAATTCTAAATCCTATAATGAACCAGAACGAACTATTTCTCCTGAATTGGTAACAAGTATTGTAGATTTTATTCAAAATAATAAGTAAAAAAAAAGCATCCTCGAGGGATGCTTTTTCACTAACTAACCAACCAATATGAAAAATTATTACTAAAATATTAAAGTAACCACACTCTAATATTTGTTATCATAATAATTAACATATAAAAAGCAATCTTCGTGCCAAACTTTAAATACAACATCTTTTTTTTAACCCTCAAATTTGCTATTTTGCAACTTTAACAATTTTTTATGGAAAACACACCCCTATTCACTAATGATGCCATTGTGTTTGGTATTTTAATGCTTTCGCTTGGATTTGTATTTTTTACAGAAGCCAAAAAAACCAAGTTTTGGAAAACATTTTACAAGTACATTCCTGGACTATTAATGTGTTATTTAATACCCGCTATTTTTAACTCTTTGGGTATTATTTCTGCAGACACTTCTCAAACTTATTTTATTGCTAGCAGATACTTTTTACCAGCAGCTTTAGTGTTAATGACCATTAGTATAGACCTTAAGGCCATTTTTAATTTAGGTTGGAAAGCATTAATCATGTTTTTTACAGGAACCATAGGAATTGTAATTGGTGGACCTATTGCAATATTACTTATTTCGGCTATTTCTCCATCTACGGTTGGAGGTGCTGGTTTTGATGCTGTTTGGCGTGGACTTTCTACACTCGCTGGAAGTTGGATTGGCGGAGGACCAAACCAGGCTGCAATGTTAGAAATTTACCAATATAATCAAGAATTATATGGTGGTATGGTATTAGTAGATATTGTAATTGCTAATTTTTGGATGGCTTTAATTCTACTAGGAATTGGTAAACGTAAAAGCATAGATAATTGGTTAAAGGCCGACAATACTGCAATAGACGAATTACAAAGAAAAGTTCAAAGCTTTAGTGAAAAAACAACTAAAGTGCCAACATTAAATGATTATATGATGATTCTAGTATTTGCTTTTGGAGCTGTAGGATTATCACATCTAGGTTCTGAATTTATTTCATCTTTTTTAACAGAAAACTTTTCCGTAGTAAGTGATACTAAAAGTCCGTTATCTTCATTTGGAAGCAGTTTCTTTTGGTTAATTACACTAGCAACAGTCATCGGAATATTATTATCATTTACAAAAGCTAAAAATTATGAAGGTGCTGGAGCAAGTAAAATTGGTAGCGTTTTTATATACATATTAGTAGCAACCATAGGAATGAAAATGGATTTAACTAAATTATTCGAAAACCCAGGATTAATTTTAATTGGTTTGGTTTGGATGATTATTCATGCCGTTTTACTTATAATAGTTGCCAAACTTATTAAAGCACCATATTTTTTCTTAGCTGTGGGAAGCCAAGCCAATGTTGGTGGTGCTGCCTCTGCTCCTGTTGTTGCTGCTGCATTTCACCCATCTTTAGCCTCTGTAGGAGCTCTTTTAGCAGTGTTTGGATATGTAGTAGGTACATATGGAGCTATTCTTTGTACCGAGTTAATGAAAATCGTTGCTGTCAACTAGTTTTTAACAAAAAATTATAAGATATTTGCCTTCCTAAATTCAATCATAAAAATGAAAAACTTATCTATTTTACTCCTTTTATTAATCGTAGTGTCTTGCGGAAAAGATCAAGGAAACTTAACGGTAAACGCACATGTTAAAGGTTTAAAAAAAGGAACTGTTTACCTTCAAAAAATAGAAGATTCTGCTTTAGTTGCTTTAGATTCTATAAAAATTAATGGTAATGAAAATTTTGAATTACACGGACAAGTAGACTCTCCTGAAATTTATTACTTGGTTTTAAATAAGCATGACAAATCTTACGAACGTATACCATTTTTTGCTGAAGCAGGAATAATAGATATAAAAACGACACTAAAACATTTTATTGTAGATGCAGAAATATCAGGTTCTAAAAACCAATCGCTTTTAGATGATTACAATGAATTTAATACAAAAATAAAAAATGCACGTTTAGATTTAATTAAAGAAAAATTTGAAGCAACAAAAGCAAAAGATTCGATTAAATTAGATAAAGTTAATAAAACTGATGCAAGTCTAATTAAACGTAAATATTTATTTACTGTTAACTATGCAATAAACCATAAAGACTCTGAAATTGCTCCTTATTTGGCACTTTCAGAAATTTATGATGCTAACATAAAATGGTTAGACACCATTAATGTTTCCCTTACACCTGAAGTTAAAGCTTCTAAATATGGTAAACAATTAGAAACTTATATAAAAAGTATTAAGGAGTAAAAACCTGTATTAAAAACCATAAAAAAGGCTTCACAAATTTGTGAAGCCTTTTTTGTTATTAAACACTGTATGTACTTTAGAAATCGATCCAAATTCCTAAAAAAGCAATAATATAAGGCGCCAAAAATGCTGTAAATATTCCATTTACAATTAGTCCTATACTAGAAAGTGCACCAAAATTACCACTAATTTCCATAGATTTAGAAGCTCCTAAAACATGTGCTGCTGTTCCCATAGAAATCCCTTGTGCTATAGAACTTTTTATACGTGATATTTTCATGATTTCATATCCAAAAATAGAACCTAATATTCCGAATAAAATAACAACAGAAGCTGTTAACGGCGGAATACCACCTAATGTTTTAGAGACCTCTATAGCAATAGGTGTAGTCACTGATTTTGGAGCAATTGAAAATATAATTTCCTTTGGAGCTCCCATAGCTTTAGCGATTAATACCACCGAAACAATTCCTGCTATACAACCTACCAACTGAGACATAATAATAGGAATGGCTTGTTTCTTTATTTTTTCTAATTGCTGATATAAAGGCACTCCCAATGCTACAATTGCAGGTTTTAACAAGAATTCGATCATTCTACTTCCTTGATGATAGGATTCGAAATCTATTTTAAAAACAGTTAGAAAACCAATGATAAAAATAATTGAAAGTAATACCGGATTTAAAAATATTGATTTAGTCTTTATCTGAATGGTTTGTGCCAAGAAATAAGCCACAAAGGTTAAAGTAAGAATAAAAATATCTGAGTTTAATATCGCATTCATAATCTGTACTTAAGATTGCTTATTTTTTTTAAAGTTTTTTTTATGCTTCATAAATAATTGATGCGTCCAACCTGTACACGCAAAAACAATTATTGTTCCTAATGTAGATGCTACAATTATAGGCCAAAAAGATGCCTTAATTAAATCTAAATACAACATAATTGCTACCCCCGGAGGCACAAAGAAAAAGGCCATATTCTGAGTTAAAAAATTACTAAGCCCACGAACCCAATCTAACTTAACCCATCCCCTTTCTAAAGACAGAGTTAAAAGCAACATACCTATTATACTCGATGGCATTTTAATTCCTGTTAAATACACAAAAAATTCACCAAAAAGCAAACATCCCATGATTATCACAACTTGCCTCATATTACTTATTATTTTTTAAATTATTTATTCTAATATTTTTAATAAATCTAACGGGTGCTTTAATATCGTTTTTGCTCCATCTGCACGCAATTCTTTTTCATCTCTAAATCCCCATAATACGCCAACAGCATGCATACCAGCCTTAGTACCTGTTTGCATATCGACACCTGAATCTCCCACAAACAAAAATGCTTCAGGAGAAACTCCAATCGTTTCACTAAACTGAATTGCTTTTAGAGGATTTGGTTTTTTAAGTGCTTCTGTGGTTAACCCTATAACAGCTTCAAAATTCCATTGAGATAACACAACCTCAACCACTCGCTTTGTAAAATCTTCTGCTTTATTAGAAAACACACCTAATTTTAGCCCCTTTGTAGTCAAGGCATTTAACAAATCTGAAATACCATTATAAGGATGTGTTTTATTGGTACAATTTTTAGCGTAAACGGCAATCATTTCTTTGTAGTAGATATCTATTTTCGCCTCACTTCTTTCAGATTCGGGTAAGGCCCTCTTTACTAAAGTGCGAATGCCATGCCCTATAAATGAAGGATAAGAATTAAGTAAATGAATAGGAAAATTATTATTCTTTAAAACGATATTCATGGCATCGGCTAGGTCTTCAATAGAGTCTACTAAAGTGCCATCTAAATCGAAAATTACGGCTTTATAATTCATAAATAAAAATATATTTCGACGTCAGATATTTGTATTATCTGTGATTATTTTACACATCAAAAATACCGATTTATATACTAAAAAAGGGATTAAAACTAATTGTTTTAGCTTGTTTTACAACTCTTTTATGAAATAAATTAAATTATAATCATATTCATTTTTATAGACTTTTAATTTTAATTTTTTCTGAATTTTACGACAATACAACTTGAAACCTGTTAAAAAATCATAGTATATTTATTTAAAAAAAATATATTTGTGACAACAGTAAACAACCATACACAGCTTAATCATTTTTTTTAAGCAGAAATCAATATACATTATGGGATTATTCAACAAAATATTAGGAAATGCTTCTGAAGTTTCTCCTGAACAATTAAACGAGAAATACAGCCGATTACTTATTGACGGAGAACATGTAGAATTAGGATTTAAACTTTTACGAGACACTTTTATGTTTACAAACAAACGTTTAATTATAATTGATGTACAAGGGCTTACTGGAAGTAAACAAGAATACAGATCGATGCCTTATAAAAGTATTTCTAGATTCTCTTTAGAAACTGCAGGAACATTCGATTTAGATGCCGAATTAAAAATTTGGATATCAAGTGAAAATTTACCATCTGTAAGCAAAAAGTTCAATAAAAGCATAAATGTGTATGAAGTCCAAAAATATCTAGCGCAAAAGGTCATGTAAAGTACTTTTTACAATTTTAATATTTAAAGGGATTTTCTTTACTTAAAGCTTTGTTTCAATAGATAGAAATATTTATTATCAGAATATATCTAATACAAATTCTGTATAGACTAGGTTGTAAATATATTTATTCTTTAAATTCTAATTTAGAAATACGACCTTGTCCTGCCGCATAAGCTAAAGAATCGTTCACAAATCTAATGGTATAGAACGATTCATCACTAATGTGTTTCCAGGTTAAGCCACCATCATTAGATAGATCTATACCTTTAAAACTAACAGCAACTAACCCTTGTGCTTCATGATTAGGAATGTATTGCACGCAACTTTTATATCCTGGCGCTTGTCCATTAGCAACTAACTCCCATGTTGTTCCTCCATTAGAAGTTTTCATTTTATTCGTTGTATTTATATCTGGTTTAGTATAATCTCCACCAACTGCAAAACCATTATAATCATCGTAAAAATCTATAGAATAAATCCCCTGAGTCGCTTCTGTATTTAACATAGGTGTATCCATACTAACCCAAGACTTTCCTTTATTTCCTGTAAAATACATTGTTCCGCTTGTAGTTGCAATCCAAGCTTTGTCTCCTAACACTTTTATATTAGTATTACTTGCTGCAAACGCGCCTTCTCCTTCTAAAGATTCAGGTAAAATATCACAAGTTAATTTCGTCCATGTTTCTCCGCCATCTCGTGTTATTATAATAGACAAACAACCATTAACACTATCGCCTACAGCAAGCCCTTCTTTATCATTCCAAAACGTCATGGCATCATAAAACACGCCTTCTCCTTCCTCTTTATACACCAATTTCATGCTACCATCGTCTCCCGTTTTATATAACAACGCAGGACTTTCAATACTCAACATAAAAAAATCGTTAGCTGTATGTGCAACCGCTCTAAAATGTAACGGCACAGAATCGTGAAGTAGCTTAGACGTTGCCCATTGTTCTTTCTTCGGAAAATATAATCCATAAGCCCCTTGATTTGCGGCAAAGGTTAAAGTACCATCGCCCATAAGTTCTATCGCTCGCACACTTATAGAGTCGTTATAAATATCCTGAACATTAACAGAATTATAGGTTTTAACAGTTTTTTGAACATCTTGTTTACAAGAACTTATTAAAACAATAAGTAAAAGGCTAGCTATTAGTCGCATTTATTAAAATTTTCGCTAAAAATAATTAATTAAACTTACCTTTGTGTCCTTAAATACACAAAATGCGATTACATAGAAATTTATGCTTTGCGGTAGTAGACGGATTAATGCTAATTTTTAACGAAGGAATTTATGCCGACAAAGTAGTACAACAATTATTAAAACGCGATAAACGCTGGGGAAGTCGCGACCGTGGCTTTGTAGCCGAAACAACTTACGAAATCGTACGTTGGAAACGCCTATATGCTGAAATAGCAGAAGTAAAAGAACCATACGATAGAGATAATATTTGGAGAATGTTTGCCGTATGGGCAACATTAAAAGGTATAAAACTACCTGATTGGACTTATTTTGAAAATACGCCTACACGTAAAATTAAAGGACGTTTTGATGAACTTTCTAAAATAAGAAAATTCAAAGAATCTATTCCAGATTGGATGGATGAAATTGGTGCTAGAGAATTAGGTGAAGAACTTTGGACAAAAGAGATTGCTGCTTTAAACCAACAAGCAGAGGTTGTTTTAAGAACAAACACTCTAAAAATCACTAAAGACAAGTTACAAGCCGATCTTTTTGACAACGATATTGAAACAGAATTTGTTAAAGGATATCCTGCTGCACTTAAATTAAAAGAGAGAGCAAACGTATTTACTACGGAATCTTTTAAAAACGGACATTTTGAAGTACAAGATGCATCGTCTCAATTAGTGGCTGCTTATTTAGAAGTTAAACCAGGTATGCGTGTTATAGATACATGTGCTGGTGCTGGTGGAAAAACATTACACTTAGCATCTTTAATGGAAAATAAAGGTCAGATTATTGCTTTAGACATTTATGCAAATAAATTACATGAATTAAAACGTCGAGCAAAACGTGATGGTGCTCATAATATTGAACCTCGTCATATAGACTCGTCTAAGGTTATTAAAAAACTTTACGATAAAGCAGACCGTGTTTTAATCGATGCACCTTGCTCTGGATTAGGTGTTTTAAGAAGAAATCCTGATGCGAAGTGGAAATTACAACCTGAATTTTTAGATAAAATTCGCGCAACGCAACAAGAAATTATTCAAAAATACTCTAGAATGGTAAAGTCAGGCGGACAAATGGTTTATGCAACATGTTCTGTATTACCGTCTGAAAACAGACAACAAGTTGATATTTTCTTAACATCAGAATTTGGAAAAGATTTTACCTTAGTGCGCGACGATAATGTCTACGCTCACAAAACAGGATTTGACGGATTTTATATGGCGTTACTTAAGAGACAGTAACACAAAAAATATTCAAACAATTATTACGAGCTAGTAGAGATTTTTCTTTACTAGCTTTTTTATTTTGTAAATTGAGCCAAAAATCAAATTAATTTAACTTTAAACACTTATTTATGAAACACTTTTACATTACTTTTTCTTTACTTTTTATAACCGCATTGGGCTTTGCTCAACTAACTCCTCCAGATGATTTACAATCGTATTACAACACGGTTAATTTCACTAAAACAGGAGTCGATCTTAAAGCAGACTTAAGTGCTGTAACAATTGCAAAACACGTTAATAAATTAACGTATACTCCTGGTGTTTGGGAAGCTTTAAAAGTTACAGATGTTGATCCTGACAATAGTGATAACGTACTCTTAGTGTATGGTTATGACGATACGGATGGAAGTACATCTACAGATAGAAGTCGATCTAAAACAAATAACGGAGGAAACACAGGGCAATGGAATCGTGAACACATTTATGCTAAATCTTTAGGAACTCCTAATTTAGGTACTGAAGGTCCTGGATCTGACGCACAAATGCTACGTCCTAGTGATATTGGAAGAAATTCTGACCGTGGAAATTTAAAGTTTGCTGATGGTACAGGAACATCTTTTGCAACCACAGATGGTTGGTATCCTGGAGATGAATGGAAAGGAGATTGCGCACGTATTATTATGTACATGTATATTAGATATGGTGAACAATGCTTACCTTCAAACGTAGGTTTTGGAAGTTCTGCTAGTACACCTGACGACATGATTGATTTGTTCTTAGAATGGAACATAGAAGATCCTGTTTCAGACTTCGAAAAACAAAGAAACACCTACCACGGAAACACAGATAACACGTATGCACAAGGAAACAGAAATCCTTTTATTGATAACCCATATTTAGCAACTGCTATTTGGGGAGGAGAAGATGCACAAAATTTATGGGATGGAAACACTGCTGTTACTGATACAGAAGCACCAACAATGCCTACAGATTTAGCATATAGCGATGTTACTGAAGCTGGTGTAACTTTAACATGGACAGCCTCTACAGATAATATTGCTGTAGCGTCTTATAATGTTTATGTAGATGGTACATTCTTAACAAAAGCATATACGAATACTATTACAATTTCAGATTTATCTGCTAACACCACCTATGCATTTTCTATCTCTGCAGAAGATGCAGCAGCAAACGTATCTGCAACAACATCATCTGTATCTGTAACAACGTCTGAAGCGGTTGTTTTTGAATACTGTACTTCTGAAAGTTTTGAAAATATTACTGGAGATGCTAATACGTACTATGATGAAGTAACTTGGACAGGAGACAATGGTTTAACGTGGTCTGCTACAGACACTAGAATAGACCAAACTATAGATGATACTAAAGCAATTTGTATTAGAGACGGTATTTTAACTGCTGCTGAAACTTCTGGTGGTATAGGTTCATTAACAGTAACAACACTACGTGTATTTGGTGGCGGTTCCGGAACTTTCGATTTAGTTGTTAACGGTACTGTAGTTGGACAAATTCCTTATACTGAATTTGCAGAAACAACAACTATCGAAGATATTAATATTGCAGGTGATGTTACTATTATATTTAATAACAAAGCTACAAGTTCAGATCGTGTGGCAATAGACAATTTAGCTTGGACTTGTTATGAAAACACAAATTCTGATTACTGTACAGAAGAAACGTTTACTAACTTAACATCTACTCAAGATTTAAACGATAGCCAATACGGAGATAGAACGTGGACAGGAGATAACGGATTAGAATGGAATGCAACTGGCGCAAGAATAGACTTAAGTAACAATTCTAGCAAAGTTATCACGATTAGAAATGGTGTTTTAACAGCTCCAGAAACCTCTGGAGGTATTGGTTCGTTAACAGTAACAACTTTACGTACATTTAGTGGTGGTTCTGGAACATTCGACTTAGTTGTTAACGGTACTGTCGTTGGACAAATCCCTTACGGTGAAGAAGAACAAATTACAACCATTGAAAACATCAATGTTTCAGGTAATGTATCAGTAACTTTAAATAACATATCTTCTTCTTCAGATCGTGTAATGATTGATGATTTAAAATGGACGTGTTACGATGCTGCTTTAAGTATTGAAGAAGATGCTTTATCAAGCATTAAAGTATACCCTAACCCAGTAAATTCCACTTTAAACATTGCATTACCAAACGGAGAAGCAACTCAGATTAGTATTTATAATATGTTAGGAAAACTTGTTATTTCTAAAACTATACAAGCTAACACTAGTATTGATACTAAAAACTTACAATCTGGTGTTTATATTTTAAGAATGACACAAGACAACGCTACAATTAGTAAGAAGTTAATTAAAAACTAAACCTTATTATAGCTCATATAAAAGCGACCAAATTGGTCGCTTTTTTTATGGGTAAAAGGCTGTAACTACCGAAAAAAAAGACTGCATGATTTTTTGAAAAAATATCGCTAAAAAACACTAATTTTGTCCTTTCTTAAAAAAATAATACAAACCTCATTATATGATTCATTTCTTTGGAAACGTAAACGGCAAATTATTTGCTGTACAAACAGTTAAAGAATTATCGACTGAAACTATTTCAAAATTATCGTGGCTTTTTGGCAACCAGCCTAAGTTAGAACAAGCATCAATCGATGCTTTTTTTGTTGGTCCTCGTGCCGCTATGATTACGCCTTGGAGTACAAATGCTGTTGAAATTACTCAAAATATGGGTATCACAGACATTATTAGAATTGAAGAATTTGAAGCTGTCGCTGAAGATTTTTCAGATTTCGATCCGATGATTTCTCAAAAATTCAACGAATTAAATCAAGACTCATTTACAATTGATATTAAACCAGAACCGGTTTTAAATATTGAAGACATTGCCGCTTACAATGCACAAGAAGGGTTGTCTTTAAGTGATGAAGAAGTGACGTATCTAGAAGGTGTTGCTAAGAAAATTGGGCGTCCGTTAACAGATTCTGAAGTCTTCGGATTTTCGCAAGTCAATTCAGAGCACTGTCGTCATAAAATTTTCAACGGAACATTTGTTATCGATTGTGAAGAAAAAGAGGTGTCATTATTTAAAATGATTCGTGAAACATCAAACAAAAATCCTAACGATATTGTTTCAGCTTATAAAGATAATGTCGCGTTTGTAAAAGGTCCAGTTGTAGAGCAATTTGCGCCTAAAACAGCAGACAAACCTGATTTTTACGAAACAAAAAATTACGAATCTGTAATTTCATTAAAAGCAGAAACTCACAACTTCCCAACCACAGTAGAGCCTTTTAATGGTGCTGCAACTGGTTCTGGAGGAGAGATTCGCGATAGACTTGCAGGAGGAAAAGGCTCTTTACCTCTAGCAGGAACAGCAGTTTACATGACGTCGTATTCGCGTTTAGAAGAAAACCGTCCGTGGGAACAAAAAACACAAGCACGTCCCTGGTTATACCAAACACCAATGGATATTTTAATAAAAGCCAGTAATGGTGCATCCGACTTTGGAAACAAATTCGGACAACCGTTAATTACAGGTTCTGTACTTACATTCGAACACAATGAGAATGCATCATCTAGTACTGCAAACCCTAGAAAATTAGGTTTTGATAAAGTCATTATGCAAGCTGGAGGTATTGGTTACGGTAAAGCAGACCAAGCCTTAAAAGACACACCAAAAGAAGGCGATAAAATTGTTATTCTTGGTGGAGAAAACTACCGTATTGGAATGGGTGGTGCTGCAGTATCTTCTGCAGATACTGGAGAATTCGAATCGGGTATCGAGTTAAATGCGGTACAACGGTCTAATCCAGAAATGCAAAAACGTGCTGCTAACGCTGTACGTGGTATGGTAGAAAGTGACGAAAACTTTATTGTATCTATTCACGATCATGGAGCTGGAGGACATTTAAATTGTCTTTCAGAATTGGTAGAAGATACAGGAGGGAAAATCAATTTAGACAGTTTACCTGTTGGAGACCCTACCCTATCGGCTAAAGAAATTATTGGTAACGAATCTCAAGAACGTATGGGATTAGTTATTGCTGAAAAACATTTAGAAACTTTACATAAAATTGCAGATCGAGAACGTTCTCCGATTTACGATGTTGGAGAAGTTACCGGAAACGACCGCTTTACTTTCGAGTCTAAAACAACTGGTGAAAAGCCAATGGATTTAGCATTAGAAGATATGTTTGGAAGTTCGCCTAAAACCATAATGACCGACAATACCATTGTCAGAAAATATAAAAATCCGCGTTACAAATCTAAAAACTTAAAAATTTATTTAGAGCAAGTGTTGCAGTTAGAAGCTGTAGCTTGTAAAGATTGGTTAACTAACAAAGTAGATAGATGTGTTGGTGGTAAAGTAGCCAAACAACAATGTGTTGGCCCATTACAAATTCCGTTAAACAACGTTGGTGTTATGGCACTAGATTTTAACGGAAAAGAAGGTATCGCAACCTCTATTGGGCACGCGCCTATTTCGGCTTTAATACAGCCAGATGCCGGTAGTAGAAATGCCATTACAGAATCGCTTACCAATATTGTTTGGGCACCTTTAAAAGATAATTTAAAAAGTGTATCGTTATCTGCAAACTGGATGTGGCCTTGTAAAAATGAAGGTGAAGACGCGAGATTATACAAAGCTGTGCAAGCCGTTTCAGAATTTGCAATCGACTTAGGAATTAACGTACCGACAGGAAAAGATTCATTGTCTATGAAGCAAAAATATCCTAACGAAGAGGTTATTGCTCCTGGAACGGTAATTATTTCTGCTGCTGGAAACTGTAATGAAATTTCTAAAGTTGTTGAACCGCTTTTAAAAGCTGATGGCGGAAATATTTACTACATCAACATCTCTCAAGATGACTTTAAATTAGGTGGTAGTTCATTCTTCCAAGCATTAAACGCTATTGGAAACGATACCCCAGATGTTAAGAATACAGACTTTGTTAAGAATGCGTTTAATGCGATTCAGGACTTAATTAAAGCGGATAAAATTGAAGCTGGACACGATGTTGCTTCAGGTGGGTTAATCACAACTCTATTAGAATTGTGTTTTGCTGATGTAAACTTAGGAGCCGATTATGATTTCACAGCTTTAAATGAAGAAGATTCACTTAAGATATTATTCTCTGAAAATGCAGGACTTGTTTTTCAAGCAGATGCTTCAGTAGAATCTATTTTAGCTGAAAACAATATTGAAGTATTTAAAATTGGAACAGCTAATGCGTCTGGTAAAATAAACATTAAAAACAACGAAGATGTATTCGCTTTTGATGTTGCCGAATTAAGAGATGTATGGTACAAAACATCTTATTTATTAGACCAAAAACAAACCAAAAACAATGTTGCTGATGCGCGTTATGCAAATTATAAAAATCAGCCATTACAATATACATTCCCAAAACATTTCACAGGGAAGCGTCCTACAATAGATACTAGTCAGCCAAAACCAAAGGCTGCTATTATTCGTGAAAAGGGAAGTAATTCTGAACGTGAAATGGCAAATGCCATGTATTTAGCTGGTTTTGATGTGAAAGATGTACACATGACCGATTTAATTTCTGGTCGTGAAACACTTGAAGATATTCAGTTTATTGGTGCCGTTGGTGGATTCTCAAACTCAGATGTTTTAGGTTCTGCTAAAGGTTGGGCTGGTGCTTTTATGTATAATGAAAAAGCCAAAACGGCATTAGAAAACTTCTTTAAAAGAGACGATACGCTTTCTGTTGGAATCTGTAATGGATGTCAACTTTGGATGGAATTAGAATTGATTAATCCAGAACACGACGTTCACGGGAAAATGTTACATAACGACTCGCATAAACACGAGAGTTCATTTACTTCAGTGAAAATTCAGAAAAACAATTCTGTAATGTTATCGAGTTTAGAAGGAAGCACACTTGGTGTTTGGATTTCTCACGGAGAAGGAAAATTTAACCTTCCTAAAGAAGAAAGCCAATACAACATTGTAGCGAAATACGGTTACGAAAGTTATCCTGCAAATCCTAATGGCTCGGACTTTAATACGGCCATGATGTGTGACGCTTCAGGAAGACATTTAGTAACTATGCCACATATAGAACGTTCTACATTTCAATGGAACTGGGCAAACTATCCTGCAGGCAGAACCGACGAGGTTTCTCCTTGGTTAGAAGCATTTGAAAATGCTAAAAAATGGATTGACGGGAATAAACAATAAATTTCATTACATTCGTTTTTATAAACGGAGTGAATGAAATATATAGTACTAGTCTTTATATTACTGACTAACACAATTATACTTGCACAAAACACAACGCATCAACTTGACGTTGATGCGTTGAAAGTGCAAATAAAATCTGAGAACAATAAAGTAGAAAAACTAAAACTACTTGATAGTTTAACCGAACTTGTTTTTCAGAAAACAGAACTGGGCTTCGACTCCATCGCTCGAGTGACTATAGATTATGCTATTGAATTAGACTCCTTTAATCTAGCCTCCAACACGACTCAAAATCTTATAAATTATTACAATAATGTTTTAGGAGAACCTGAAACAGGAATTATCGTTTTCAATAAATATTTTAAGGCTGTAAAAGACCATATCACAGACAGAAATGTGGCTGGTATATATATAGATGCTGGAGATAGTTTTTATTTTGCAAAAGAAATAGACACAGCCATGTCTTATTACGATAAGGCAATAACATATGCAGAAAAGGCCGGAAACGAACGCCTTAAAGCCTTTGCTATCTTAAACCAAGGTTACGCTTTTATGGACGAAGGTCAGTTTCCTAAAGCATCGCAACACTTGCAAAAGGCCTCCAATATTTTTGTTACAGCGAAGGACACCTTTAATATTATTGCCTCTAAAAATGCCTTATCTATTTTATACAGTACTAATGGTTTTTTAAAAGAAGCAAAAGAAGAACGCGATCAAGCCATAGCGCTAGCCGAATTGACTAAAAATTATGGATTACTTGTTTCTTTATACGTTAATACGGCTTCAGATTATAAAAAACAAAATCTACAAAAAGAGCGTATAGAAAATTTATATAAAGCCGTTACCGTAAATAAAAAATCGGATAACTACGAATTTTTTAATCCTATACTTTTAAACGTTTTAGTTATTGCTTATGCTGAAAACGATAGCATAGCCAAGGCTAAGTCGTATTTAAAAATGTTAAAACAAGACCAAAGAAACATTGAAGGTATTTATGAAAATTACTACTATAGAGCATGCAGTCATTTAGCGTATGCTGAAAAAGATTACAATACTGCATTACAATGGAATTTACAATATCTAGACCTTGTAAAAAAATCCAATAATATTGAAAGCATAGAAGATGCAGAGACATTATTAGCTAAAGTTTACGAAAAATTAAATTTATATGAAGGTGCTTACACACATTTAAAAGCGTCTAAGAAGATTGAAGATTCCTTAAAATCTGTTCAGAAAAATAATGCTTTAAGCTATTACCAAACGCTTTACGAAACCAATAAACGCGACCAAAAAATAAAGGATCAGAACAGTGAGATAAAATTGTTAGACGAACAACACACTCGTAAAGCACAATTAATGTGGCTAAGTATAATTATTCTTATTGCTTTATTTTCAATCATTTATTTATGGCGTTCTCGTAAATATTCACAAAAAAATGTTGAACTTCAAAAAATATTTGCAGAAGATTTAATTCATAGTGTAGAAGCCGAACGCAAACGTATTTCGAGTGAACTACATGATAGTATTGGTCAGAGTTTGTTACTTATCAAGAATAAAATTTTCTTAGAAAGTGAAAACAATACAGACACCGCTCTGGTTGATCACGCTATAGATGAAGTTAGAAATATATCACAACAATTACATCCCTTTCAGTTTGAAAAGCTAGGATTAATAAAATCGATAAAAAATACGATAGAAAATTTTCAGATTAATTCAAAGATATTTTATTCTGAAGATATTGAGGTTGAAATCTTAGATATTTCAAAAGATAAAGAAATTTTTATTTATCGTATGATTCAAGAATGTTTAAATAATGTTGAAAAACACTCTGAAGCAAAAGCCTGCGCAATACGCATAGAAAATTTAAAAGAAGCAGTCCTTTTCGAAATAAAAGATAATGGTATTGGTTTTGATGTCACACAAAACACTGAATTACTTAATAGTTTGGGAATGAAAACCATAAAAGAACGCGCTCAACTTATTGGTGCACAACTAAGTATTAATTCAGTAAAAGAAAAAGGCACAACCATTCAAATTAAAATTCAAAAAAATTAAACCATGTCAACTACTATTATTCTTGCAGACGACCATCCTTTATTATTAAACGGTACTAAAGAATTTTTAGAAAAAAAATGGTTTAAAGTTATTGATACGGCAACCGATGGTAATAGTGCTTATAATAAAATAGTAGAACTTAAACCGGATATTGCTATTCTAGATTTTGACATGCCAAAACTAAACGGTCTAGAAATTGCGCAAGAAATAAAACGTAAGAACCTTGCAACTAAAGTTGTTATTTTAACCTTACACAAACAAGAAGCTATTTTAAAACAAATTGGAGAAACCATTCATGGTTACATTACAAAAGATAGCGCTTTAGAAGAATTAGAATCATGCCTAGAAAGCCTAAAAAATAACACAAATTATATAGGTGAAAAATTAAAAAACAATACACATTTTAAAACCAATCTAGACACGAACTTAAATAAACTGAGTGCGACTGAACTAAAAATTTTAAAATATTTAGACAAAAACCTAACTAGCACACAAATAGCTGAAGAGTTATTTATTTCTAAACGTACAGTAGAAAAACACAGAAGTAATATAATTAAAAAGTTAGAAATAGATACCACGAACCAAAATGCACTCTTTATCTGGTTAAAAAACCATCCAAACACCTTTAATACGTAGTCTTACGTATATTATTTTAATCGTATAATTAATAACTTTGACACGCATTAAATATAAATTACCATCATTAGTATTCATTCCTTCTTTACACCGAATAACTATTGGATTTTAAACGTTTTTTCTATTGAGTTACACAATAAAGAAACTTATAAAATACAACCCGATGGCTATAGCTATATTATTTTTAAGTTAGAAAAAACAGGCACTACACTATACTACAAACCATTTATTACACCTTTAATATTAAATTCAGATACGTATAGTATATATTACATAGTAAAATGCAGACCTACTTATGTTGGTTATTTGATGAAATATAAAATTAAAGCAACTTCTAAAAAACCAAAAGATTTTTTGTCTAGTTTATCTTCTGTTAAATTTAAAACGATAACACCAACTATACTTGATAATATTTTGATTCATTTGCATAGTCAAAACAAAAGCATATCCTTACCTGAACTAAAGATACATTATCAATGTTCAGGTATCAATCTTGAAGCCCTTTTCAAAAAAAACATTGGTATCTCATTTGCTGACTATCAAAACATCATATTTAAAACTACGTAAACCTACGCATTGTGAGGTTTTAATAAAATCTATAATTTAGCAATAACTTATAAGACAATAAGATATTTTAAATATTCTAAACGTTTTATAATAAACCAATAATATTGTTTCAAACAATATAAAAGTGCTATTAATCAACTAAAATCAGACTAGGACATTTCTTTCTTAGTCTGTTTTTTTATACTTTTTTTTCTAGCTTACATTACAAACGTAGTAATTGACATATTATAAAAAAAGATGCTCTTAAAACTAAGAGCATCTAACATAGATTAATTATAATAGAAAAATAATTCACCTTATCTTATCACTATTTTTTTAGAAACATCTTGAACTTTCACAATATAAGTTCCTGCTTTAAGATTTTGAATATCTATTACAGCTTTAGACAAATTAAAATTTTCTTTAATAATTAGTCGCCCAGACATATCTGATATTTCTACATTACCTAAAGGTCGATTATCTAACGAAATATTTAAAACAGCACCATTAGATGGTATAGGATAGATTTTAAGGTTCTGTTCTAATTTTATAACATTTCCAATTCCTAAGGTTATATTAGATCCGAACCCAACGGTAATGCCTACATCAGATTGACTATAAGGAAACATAGTTCCTCCTGCATTTAATTCTTCTGCACCTGCATCAAAAGCATCTTGTCTTTCACCTTCTAAAATATCTGATGTTAAAAAAGAATACAATCCTACTCCTGAATCTACAGCTGCACTTCCTGAAACAACTCTATAAAAACCGGTATTAGAAGCTAACAAACCTGAACTTACATTTATATTAAAATCTGTATCTGTAGTTATATCCCAAGCCCCATTTTGTTTGATATTACCTTCAATTTTTGATAAATCGCCAATAGGATCTGTTGTTAGCTGAATGGCTTTGGTTGTGTTTTCATAAATCACATTATTCGCTACAACTAAGTTTTCTGGAGCAAGCGTATTAGTACTTTTAATTTTAGTTCCAATTCTTAACCCATAATCACAATTTACTAATGTATTGTTTACAATGCTTACGTTTTTAACCTGATAATATTCATTTAAAGCACTATTTGGTTTCCCGTTAGATACGTTAATTCCACCAGTTCCTCCAGAAGTAGACCCGTCCGGTTTTTTAGAGTTAATCCCTTCAATATAATTATTGTAAATCAGGTGATTTTCTCCCATTACACGAATCCCTCCAGTAAATTCATTTTTATTTGCAAAAAAGAAATTATTATACACTTCGCAACCATTACCATGACGCAAAGTTAAAGCTCCTTGATAATCATCGAATGTATTATTATAGTATTTATTCTTTCCGCTTTTGTTTGAAATCACTTCAATTTCTCCACTAAAATTATAGAAATAGTTATTGTAAACTTCGGTATAAGAATCTGATAAAGATGTAGAACTACTTCCAAGTCTAATGGCATCTTGATCGTTTAAATCATTAATCTCACCCACAGGTGTGCGGTCTGCAAAATAGTTATGATGAATTTTATGATAATTAGCAGCTGTAGAACTTCTGTTATCGTTAATTATGCTTCCAACGCCATGTTTTCCAATAAACGACGAGTAACTCACCTCATTATGTGTTCCTCTTAACAAAATCCATTTAAAAGTATCTTCCTCTTGTGCCTGCGTCCCATTATAATTATCTATTTTTATATTGGTTACGGTACAATGATTACAATCATTAGACGACTTAAATTCTACAACAGGGTTATCTGTATCAAGATTTGAAGGATTTTGAAATACTACATCTTTAAAAACAATATACTCTCCTCCCATTTCAACATAAGAATTTCCTTCAAAAAACACTAATCCAGGCGTTTCTGCTTGAATAGTTACAGGAGATTCTTCAGTTCCAGTTTTATTAATATTTAAATGCACATCTTTCCATGTTGCATTAGCAAGTGTAATAGTTGTCCCTGCTGAGGCATTAGATATAGCTGTTGCTAATTCTGTATTTGTACTCACTAATTGAGCGTAAGTAGACATTGAACAAACAAGTAAAATACCTGTTATAAAAATTGATAATTTAGTATTTAACATAATAGTTAGTTATAAAGTATAAAGTGTTAAATTATAGTAGCCTAAAGGCTAATAAAGGTTTTATTCTTAGTGTTTATCAAAAATCGAACCATAATAGTAATTAATTATTTACTCACATTCTTATAAAAATGTTCAACAATCTCATCATAACTTTTAATTGTTTTCTTTATCCAATCCATACGCTTTTCTAATTGCTCGTCTTCAGAAAGTCTCCAATCAATATCAGTCTGTTTTAATTTAGTTGTTACATGCTGTAAGATAATTGCTGCTGAAACCGAAATATTCAAACTCTCTGTAAAACCAACCATTGGGATTTTTAAAAAAGAATCGGCTTCATCTATTACAGTTTGAGACAAACCCTCTGTTTCTCTTCCAAAGAAAAAACAAGCAGGTTTAGTAACATCAAAATTATGTAGTTCACAATCGTTTTGATGCGGAGTCGTAGCCACAATCTGATAGCCTTTCTGTTTTAAATCTGTAATACAATCTTTAACGTGATTATATCTATTTAAATCGACCCATTTTTGCGCCCCCATTGCAATCTCTCGATCTATTTGTTTAGAATTGCGTTCTTCTACAATATTAACTTCCTGAATGCCAAAAACATCGCAACTTCTAATAACAGCACTAGTATTGTGTAATTGATAGACATCTTCTGTTGCTACCGTAAAATGTTTAGTCCGTTGTGGTAACACAGTATCAAAACGGGCTTTGCGCTCTGGCGTGATAATAGACTCTAAATGCTCTAGAAGTTGTAAATCGATCATTACTATAAATTCAAGTTTATAAATCTTCGAATTTATAAAAATGATTTCTTATTTTTAGATTATGAAACATATAGTTGTACTAAGTGGTGCTGGAGTTAGTGCCGAGAGTGGTTTAAAGACCTTTAGAGACGCAGATGGTTTATGGGAAGGCCATGATGTTATGGAAGTTGCAACACCTGAAGGGTTTGCAAAAAATCCCGAATTAGTATTAAATTTTTATAATGAACGTAGGAAACAACTGCTACAAGTAAAACCAAATAGTGCCCATTACGACTTGGCGAGTTTAGAAAAAGATTACAAAGTGACCATTATTACTCAAAATGTAGACGATTTACATGAACGAGCAGGAAGTACAAACGTAATTCACTTACACGGAGAATTACTGAAAGCCAGAAGTATAGAAAACAATGAAATTATACCTTGGGATAAAGACATGAAACTTGGTGATTTGTGCGCAAAAGGACATCAAATTAGACCACATATTGTATGGTTTGGAGAAGCTGTACCTATGATAGATTTAGCTGTTGAAGTTTGTAAAACTGCAGATATTTTAATTATTATAGGAACTTCTATGCAAGTGTATCCTGCTGCGGGCTTAAAAGATTTTGTTAAACCAGGAACTCCAATATATTATATAGATCCTAATCCTGCTACTATCCATGACAAACATGTTAAAACCATAAAAGAAAAGGCTTCTACAGGAATGAAAATGGTAATAAAATCTTTAACTTCCTGATAAATACAACACAAAACGCTTCTATCGAAAAAACATAAAACTGTTGTAAATTAATATTCTTTATACTACTTTTAGTATATGACAGATGACGAAATAGAACAAGAAAATACAGCTATTGCAAGAGCTTATAAAGACCTTTTAAAAGTTAGTTACCGTACCCTTAGTGATGATGATAAAAAACTAATTCGAAAAGCGTTCGACGTCGCTGTTGAGGCCCATAGTGATCAACGTAGAAAATCTGGCGAAGCTTATATTTTTCACCCTATTGCTGTTGCCCGACTTGTAGCAAAAGAAATTGGGTTAGATGCAACCTGTATTGCAGCTGCACTTTTACACGATGTTGTAGAAGACAATCCCAATTACAGCATAGAAGACATTGAAAACCTTTTTGGGAAAACCGTTGCACGTATTGTAGATGGCTTAACAAAAATATCTTCCATGCAAAAAGATATGGAAGACGTATCGTTGCAAGCAGAGAATTTCAGAAAAATGTTGCTTACTTTAAATGACGACGTACGTGTTATCATTATAAAAATTGCAGACCGTTTGCACAATATGCAAACGATGGACTCTATGCGGCCCGACAAGCAAATTAAAATTGCGAGCGAGACACTATATATTTATGCACCTTTAGCACACCGTATTGGACTCTATAATATTAAAACAGAATTAGAAGATTTAGGTTTAAAATACACCGAACCCGAAGTTTATTTTGATATTCTAAACAAAATAAAAGAAAGTAAAGAAGAACAAGACGAATACATAAGAGAGTTTAACGAACTGATTCAAAAATCATTAGATAGAGAAGGCTTACATTACACGATTAAAGGGCGTCCGAAATCTATTTTTTCTATCCGTAGAAAAATGATGAAGCAAGGCGTGTCTTTCGATGAGGTATACGATAAGTTCGCTGTTAGAATAATTTATAAAAGTGATACTGCTAATGAGAAATTCCTAGCTTGGAAAATTTATTCAATCGTTACAGATCATTTTCGTCCAAACCCTATCCGATTACGCGACTGGATTTCTTCACCTAAATCTACCGGTTACGAAGCACTCCATATTACTGTAATGGGACCAAAAGGACGTTGGGTAGAAGTTCAAATTAGAAGTGAGCGCATGAACGAAATCGCAGAAAAAGGTTATGCGGCTCATTACAAATATAAACAAGGAACTAATAAAGAAGATAGTTTAGATACTTGGGTCGCAAAACTACAAGAAGCACTAGAAAGTAACGAAACTAATGCTGTAGATTTTGTAGAACAATTTAAACTGAATCTATATTCTAAAGAAATATTTGTTTTTACACCTAAAGGAGATTTAAAATCGTTGCCAAAAGATGCAACACCTTTAGATTTTGCATTCAATATACATACCGAAGTTGGTATGCGAACTCGTGGAGCCAAAGTAAACGGAAAATTAGTACCACTTAGTTATAAACTAAACAGTGGTGATCAAGTCGATATTTTAACTTCAGACAATTCTAAACCAAATGCAAACTGGTTAGATTATGCCACTACTGCAAAAGCAAGAGGTAAGATTAAATCGGCATTAAAAGAAGATAAAAAATTAATTGGAGAAGACGGTAAAGAAATTTTAAGACGTAAATTAAAACAACTTAAAATTGAACTCAACGAAAAATCGGTTAACGAATTGGTTCATTTCTTTAAACTTAAAACCAGTTTAGATTTATTTTATCGTATTGGTTTAGGAGCCATAGACAATACCATGTTAAAATCGTATGCATCTTCTAGAAGCAATGCACTTGTAAGTTTCTTTAAAAATAAAATTACACGACGCGCAAATGTATCTAAAGAAGACCTTGAGAAAGACGAAGTTATTTCAAAATACGATTTACTTGTTTTTGGAGACGAAGAAGAAAAATTAGATTATAAACTTTCTAACTGTTGTAACCCCATTCCAGGAGACCAAGTATTTGGATTTATTTCTGTAAATGAAGGTATAAAAGTACACAAGAAAAACTGTCCGAATGCTGTATCTTTACAATCTAATTACGCATATAGAATAATTCAAGCCAAATGGATAGATTCGTCTCAGCAAGCATATTCTGCGCAAATAATTTTATCAGGAATAGACAATATTGGTATCGTTAACGAAATCACTAAAATCATTTCTTCGAACATGCATGTGAATATTAAAAGTCTAAGTTTTAAAACAAATGATGGCTTATTCTCAGGTAAATTGAATGTAATTGTTAAGAATAATTCAATGCTGAATAAATTAGTTACGAATCTTAAAAAAATTAATGGTATAGATAAAGTGTCTAGAGTCTAAAAATATACGTAAATTTGCGGTTGAAATTATGAGTTTAAAATCAGATACAAAAAATCAGGACATTGTAAAGAATGTCTTCACCAAATTCTTAGAAGATAACGGGCACCGAAAAACACCGGAACGTTATGCTATACTTCAAGAAATATACGATAGTGAAGTGCACTTCGATATAGAATCTCTATATCTTAACATGAAAAATAAAAAATATCGTGTTAGTCGTGCTACCCTTTACAATACTATTGAGCTTCTTTTAGATTGTAGCTTAGTAAGAAAACATCAGTTTGGACAAAATCAAGCACATTACGAAAAATCGTATTTCGATAAACAACACGATCACGTTATCCTTACAGATACCGGTGAAGTTATCGAATTTTGCGATCCAAGAATTCAATCCATAAAAAAAACTATTGAAGAGGTTTTTGATATCGAAATTAAAAATCATTCGCTATATTTTTATGGCAACAGAAAAACAACAACCAAATAATATATCTTTAAAATGGCAGTAGATTTACTACTAGGGTTACAATGGGGTGACGAAGGCAAAGGAAAAATTGTTGATGTGCTTACCTCTAAATACAACATTATCGCACGTTTTCAAGGAGGTCCAAATGCAGGACACACTTTAGTCTTCAATGGCAAAAAACACGTTTTACACACTATTCCTTCTGGAATTTTCCACGAGGATGCCAAAAATCTAGTGGGTAATGGCGTCGTTATTGATCCAGTAATTTTTAAAAAAGAATTAGATAAGCTTGAAGAGCAAAAAGTAGATTACAGAAAATCTCTTCTTATCTCTCGTAAAGCTCACATTATCTTACCAACACACCGTTTATTAGATGCTGCAAGTGAAGCTTCTAAAGGAAAAGCCAAAATTGGTTCTACATTAAAAGGAATTGGCCCAACTTATATGGACAAAACCGGACGGAATGGTTTACGTGTTGGAGATTTAGAATTAATCGATTGGAAAGATCGCTACAGAGCTTTAGCTGATAAGCACGAAGCAATGATCGATTTTTACAATGCTGAAATTCAGTATGATTTAGATGAACTTGAAACTGAATTTTTTGAAGCGGTAAAACTTTTAAAATCTTTAACTTTCATCGATTCTGAAGAATACGTTTACCAACAACAAAAAGCAGGAAAAACTATTCTTGCAGAAGGAGCACAAGGGTCGCTTCTAGATATCGATTTTGGAACCTATCCTTTCGTAACATCTAGTAACACTACTGCTGCTGGTGCTTGTACTGGTTTAGGTGTCGCTCCAAATCAAATTGGAGAAGTCTTCGGGATTTTCAAAGCTTACACAACTCGTGTAGGTTCAGGACCATTCCCAACAGAATTATTCGACGAGGATGGTGCAACTATGGCTAAAGTAGGACATGAATTTGGAGCAACAACAGGACGTGCACGTCGTTGTGGTTGGTTAGATCTTGTTTCTTTAAAATATGCTTGTCAAGTAAATGGAGTAACACAACTTATGATGATGAAAGCAGATGTATTATCTGGTTTTAAAACATTAAAAGTGTGTACTGCGTATAAATATAAAGGCGAAGTTATAGAACATTTCCCTTACAATATCGAGCCAGAAAACGTAGAGCCTATTTACACTGATTTTGAAGGTTGGAGCGAAGATTTAACAAAAATGTCTGAAGACTCTCAACTTCCAAAAACATTAAACACTTATATCGAATTTTTAGAAAAAGCCTTAGAAACACCTATTACTATTGTTTCTGTAGGTCCAGATAGAAAAGAAACTATTTTTAGATAAGATTTAGTTTTAGAACCTTTATAAAGACCTGTTTAAATTTATTTTAAACAGGTCTTTTTTATCTTAAATGTTTTACAAATCGTTATCGAAAATCATTTATATCCTTATTTTTGCCACAAATATTTTAAATTGAAAACAGCTCCAATACTCTATATATTTTTTATATTCTTTTTTATCTCGTTTGTAAAACTAAATGCGCAGCAACAAAAACGTATTAAAATTGAATATTCTGGGTTCCTAACTTCTAGTGAGGAAAAATATCCAGGTGCTAAAATCTTAACACGAGACGATTCTGGTCAGATACATATTATACACGAAGGAGTAAATATGTGGTGCGATCAAGCTATTTTTTATAGTAATGAAGATTTTATAGAAGCATATGGTCATGTAAAAATGAAACAAGGTGATACCATTAACATGGACGCCAAATATGTAGAATATAGCGGTAAAACTAAATTAGCATTTGCAAGCGGAGATGTGGTATTAACAGAACCAAGTTCTGTCTTAACAACAGACACCTTGTATTTTGATCGTGCAAAACAACAATCCTTTTATAAAACCGGAGGAACTGTAGTTCGTGATTCTTCAGGAACAATAACAAGTAAAATTGGACGGTATTATATGGATGTAAAAAAATACCAATTCGTAAACGATGTTAAACTTGTAAACCCACAATATGTTCTAGAAACAGAACAATTAGATTATTATACAGAAAATGCTTTAGCATATATGTACGGTCCTAGCACAATTACAGGATCTTCTTCTAAAATATATTGTGAACGCGGTTTTTACGACACCACAAAAGACATTGGATATTTTATAAAAAACTCACGTATAGATTACGATAACAGAACCATTGAAGGCGATAGTTTATATTTCGACAGAAATAAAAATTTTGCCTCTGCAACCAATAATATTACAGTAACCGACACCTTAAATAACAGCCTTATAAAAGGACATTATGCAGAGGTGTACAGAGCAAAAGATTCTGTTTTTATTACAAAAAGAGCTTTGGCTATTTCTGTACAAGAAAATGATTCATTATATATTCATAGTGATACACTTATGGTTACAGGAAAACCTGAACATAGAATTACACGCGCATTTAGAAATGTTAAAATGTATAAATCAGACATGAGCGGAAAAGCAGATTCGATTCATATTAATCAAGAAACAGGTTTAACGCAACTTATTAACTTGTCTAGATTATCCCCTAAAGATAATTTTGCTGTAAAACGCCGACCAATTCTATGGAATTTTGGAAACCAAATGACAGGTGATACTATTCATATTAAATCCAATCCTATAGAAGAAAAATTAGATTCGTTAATCGTATTTGAAAACGCTTTTATTATAAGTAAGGATACTGTTGGAGATGGATTTAATCAAATAAAGGGGCAACGATTGTATGGATTATTTAATGAAAAGAATCAATTACATCAAGTCGATATTATTAGAAATGCAGAATCTATTTACTATGCTAGAAACGATGAACAAGAATTAATCGGGATTGAAAAATCTAAATCGGCTAGCATTTCCATGTATTTTGAGGGTAATGAAATTAATGAATTAAAAAAGATTAATCAGGTAGACGGAAGCTTATTTCCTAAATCTAAATATCCTGCAAATGCTACAAAATTGAAAGGTTTCGATTGGAGAGAAGAAGAGCGACCGAAAAGTGTAGAAGATTTATTTAAAGACGATCCACCTCTAAATCTTCCCATAATAAAAGGCTTAGAAGACTATATTCCTCAAGAAGAATTTTTTGATGAAGATTTAATAAATCGAGCAGAAGAAGCTGAAGAAAGTAATAAATCTAAAAATCTTCAAAATCCTTCTAAAGCATCAAGACATATCCCTAGTAAAGATTCTATTCAAGATATAATACAACCTTTAAAAAAACCTGCAACTTTAGAAAAAGCACCTTAATATAATGAAAGACCAATTTTTCAAATATCAAGCACAAACATCACCGTTTCCCTTGGCTATGGAAATATCTCATGCAAAAGGGTCTTATATATACGACACCAATAATAAAGCATATTTAGATTTTGTTGCTGGTGTGTCTGCATGCAGCTTAGGACATTGTCACCCTAAAGTTATAAATGCCATAAAAGACCAAATAGACAAATATATGCATGTTATGGTGTATGGGGAATATATACAAAAACCAGCTGTAGATTTAGCCGAGTTTTTTGCCTCACACACACCAGAACCTTTAGAGCAAACCTATCTTGTAAACTCCGGAACAGAAGCAATTGAAGGAGCTCTTAAATTAGCGAAACGAGCTACTGGCCGTAGCGAAATTATAGCTGCAAAACACGCTTATCATGGAAACACTATGGGATCCATGAGTGTAATGGGTTATGAAGATCGTAAACAAGCCTACAGACCTTTAGTTCCGGGAACAAAATTAATTACATTTAATAACGAAGCTGATTTAAAAGAAATTACAATTAAAACTGCTGCTGTTATTTTAGAAACCATACAAGGTGGAGCTGGATTTATAGAACCAAAAGATGATTATTTAACTAAAGTAAAAGCAAGATGCGAAACTGTAGGAGCACTTTTAATTTTAGATGAAATACAACCTGGAATTGGAAGAACAGGAAAACTCTTTGGGTTCGAAAATTACAATTGCACACCAGATATATTAGTAACAGGAAAAGGCTTAGGTGGCGGTATGCCAATTGGAGCATTCACAGCATCAACCAAACTTATGAGTCTGCTTAAGGAAGATCCTAAAATGGGGCACATTACAACCTTTGGCGGACATCCGGTAATTGCAGCTGCAGCACTAGCCACTTTAAAAGAAATAACCGAAACTAATTTAATGGCAGAAGCTTTAGAAAAAGAGCAATTAATTAGACACCTATTACAGCATCCTTTAATTACAGAAATACGAGGACGAGGTCTAATGCTTGCAGCCTTAACTACAAGCGAAGACATCACTAATCAAGTTATACTCGAAGCTCAGAACCAAGGATTAATCGCTTTTTGGTTGTTATTTGAACCTAGAGCTATACGAATTACGCCGCCTTTAACCATTTCTAATAAAGAAATAGAAGCTGGATGCAAGATACTTATCGACATTTTAAATACCATAAAACACTAAATATCAATAACATAAAGTCATTATTTTTCACAAAACACAAGTACTGTTGATTACTTTGTTGAAAACAATTACCTTTTTTTTTAATTATGCTTAAATTTGAGCATTACATTTAATGGTATAAGAAACCATATACAGCTGCCTATGGAGTTCAGTCCTAATAACAACGAATTACCTTTAACTAAATTTGAATCGATGCTTAAAACAAATCATGTTTTGTTTTTTGATTCTGAAGAGTTTGAGAATATCATACATTATTATTTAGATTTAGGAAAAATTGCATTGGCTAAAAAAGCCATAAAATTAGGTCTAGACCAACATCCTACATGTACTAATTTAAAACTTTTTAAAATTGAAGTTTTTGTCTTCGAAAATAAATTAGAACAGGCAGATACAATGTTAAACGACTTGTATACTTTAGAGCCTCTTAACGAAGAGATTTATATTCAAAAAGCGAATATTTTATCTAAAAAAGATCTGCACGAACAAGCTATTGATGTCTTAAAAAAAGCACTTCATTTATCTGAAGAAACTGCAGATTTATACTCCTTAATAGGAATGGAATATTTATTCCTTGATAAATTTGAAGAAGCAAAAGATAGTTTCATTAAGTGCTTAGAAGAAGATCTTGAAGATTATTCGGCCCTTTATAATATGATTTATTGTTTCGAATTTATGGAACAATTTGAAGAAGCTATTAAATATCTTAATATTTACTTAGATAAAAATCCATATAGCGAAGTCGCTTGGCACCAACTAGGTAAACAATATTTTGCATTAAAACGTTACAAAAAAGCAATATCGGCTTATGATTTTGCTATTATTTCAGACGATACTTTTGTTGGAGCTTATATTGAAAAAGGTAAAGTACTTGAAAAACTAAAACGATTTGAAGATGCCATAGAAAGCTATTCAACATCGTTAACATTAGACGATCCTACATCTTTTGCATTATTACGTATTGGACATTGTTACGAGAAATTAGGTAAGAACAACCAAGCAATTAAATATTTTAAGCAAACAGTACACGAAGACCCATTATTAGATAAAGGTTGGGTTGCTATTACAAAATATTACAGCAAACAAAAAAACTATCAAAAAGCGTTATACTTTGTAAATAAAGCAATAAGTATTGATGGAGACAATGTAAAATATTGGAAATTGTACGCGCAAATAAACCACCGCTTAAACTTTTTAGAAGAAGCAGAAAGTGGTTACAAAAAAGCTATAGAATTAGGTAATTATGAATTAAATACCTGGTTAACACGTTGCGATATTTTAATAAAAATAGGAGAACCTGAAGCGGCAATCTACAATCTTTTACAAGCTGCTGAGTTTTATCCTGAAAATGCAGAAATCGAATACCGATTAGCTGGTTTATACTTTAAAAGTAACGAACTAGAAAAAGCCTCTTTCCATTTAAAAAACGGATTGCATTATAACCCTGAGTATGTTTTTATTATAGAGGAACTTTTTCCTGAAACCTATAAATCTAAGCTCGTAAAAAAAGCACTTAAAGCTAAAGATTAGTCTATGCAATATGGGTAAAATTTATACCTTTGGGTTTCGAATTTAAAACCTAAAAATGCAACGACAATTAAAAGACTATCTAATCATTTCTCTTAAAGGATTAGCAATGGGAGCTGCCGATGCTGTTCCAGGAGTATCAGGAGGAACAATCGCATTTATTTCTGGAATTTACGAAGAGCTTATTGCAACCATAAGTGGTGTAAATTTGTCTCTTTTTAAAACATTAAAAACTCAAGGTTTTAGTTCGTTTTGGACACAATTAAACGGAAATTTTATACTCGCGCTACTTTCCGGAATTGTTGTTAGTTTTATCTCGTTTATGCGCGTTGCTAAATATTTATTAGAACACCACCCTATCTATATTTGGTCTTTCTTTTTTGGACTAATTATAGCAAGTATATTTTTTGTTGGAAAACAAATAGAAAAATGGAATATAGCAGCTGTTCTTAGTCTTATTACAGGTGCTGTATTAGCATATTACATTACAACTTTACCTTCTTTAAATAGCTCAGAAAATCCATGGTTCTTGTTTTTTGCTGGAGCTATTGCTATTTGTGCCATGATATTACCAGGAATTTCTGGATCTTTTATTCTCCTAATCTTAGGAGCTTATAAAACGCTTAGTGATGCTTTACATGATTTTGATGTAAAGAAAATCATCTTATTTGTTTCAGGTGCTTTAATCGGATTATTAAGTTTTAGTCATTTATTAAAATGGTTATTTAAACACTATCACAATACAACATTAGCTGTACTTACAGGGTTTATTTTTGGATCGCTAAATAAGGTATGGCCTTGGAAACTAACAACTACAGTGTTAGAAAAAAGCACTGGACATATTTTACCATTTACTGAAGTCTCTAAATTAGGAACGCTTTCTATTTTTGAACAACAAACTCAAACTACCGATCTTTATAAAACAATAGTAGAACGCAGTACATTACCATCTATATATGCAGATATGAACCAAATTAATGCACATCTAATTCCTGCAATTGGTCTAATGATTGCTGGTTTTTTAACTATCTTTATTTTAGAAAGAGTTGGTACTAAAAGAAGCTAATGGAAAGTACAAGAACATTATCAGATAAAATTTTCTTAGTTCTAAAAGGATTAGGAATGGGAGCAGCCAATAAAGTTCCTGGAATTTCGGGTGGTGTTGTTGCTTTTGTTTCTGGTTTTTATGAAGAGTTTATTTATTCTCTTCAAAAATTTAATGGTAAAGCTTTAAAACTTCTTATTAGCGGAAGGTTTAGAAGTCTCTACCAATATATAAATGGTCGGTTTTTAAGTCTGCTCTTTTCAGGAATGATAATTAGTTATTTTAGTATTTCTAAAATTCTAGATTACTTAATAAAGTATTACGAATTATATGTATGGAGTGTATTCTTTGGAATGATTATCGGCTCCATTTACTACATCAGTAAAGATTTTAAAGACTGGAATTACAAAACTATAATTGCATTAATTATTGGTACAGCTCTAGGAGTTAGCATTAGTTTTTTAGACCCTGCAAAAGAAAACGATAATCTCTGGTTTGTATTTTTTTGTGGAATAATTAGTGTTTCAGGAATGACACTTCCAGGGTTTTCCGGATCCTTCATTTTAATTCTATTTGGAAATTACGTACTCTTACTTGTAGATTCAGTAAATGCATTATACGATACCTTTGCAAATATTCTTCAATGGGATTTTGAATTTATACATAACCCAATACGTATTCGGTTATTAAAAGTTTTAACTGTTTTCACCTTCGGGTCTTTAACAGGACTAGTCACATTTTCTCATGTTTTAAGCTATATTTTAAAACATCATAAAAGTATTACAATGGCATCTATTATAGGGTTTATTGTAGGTTCTTTAGGTGTAGTTTGGCCATGGAAAGAAACTATTTTCAAAACATTACCATCTGGAGAGCCGGCTTTAGACTCTACAGGATCTAAAGTTATTACTAATTACATTCGCTATATTCCTGAGCTAAATTCTGAAACTTTTATTGCCATTTCCTTAATTATATTCGGAATAGGTATTGTATTAGCATTAGAAATGTATGGCGAAAAAACACGATCAATTCATGAATAAACTAGGCCTTTTAGGAAAGCAAATTTCGTATTCATTTTCAAATACATATTTTAAAAAAAAATTTGAAGATTTAAATATTACAGATACCACTTATGAAAATTTTGATTTAAATGATATTTCGGAATTTCCTTTAATATTTAAAAACAATCCAGAGGTAAAAGGATTGAATGTAACAATACCTTATAAAGAACAAGTAATTCCCTTTTTAGACAAATTAGACAAAAAGGCTAAAAAAATAGGTGCAGTAAACACTATTAGAATCACAAAAAAAGGAAAACTAATAGGAAGTAATACCGATTATTACGGTTTTAAAAAATCTATAGAATCATATTTAAAACCACATCACAAACATGCTTTAATTCTAGGTACTGGAGGCGCTAGTAAAGCCATTGCCTATGCCTTAAAAAAACTAAAAATAAAATTCAAGTACGTCTCTAGATCTCCAAAAAACGACCAAACAATAAGTTACGACACGTTAATGTCTGAAGGTTTAGGTAAGTATAAATTAATTATTAACTGCTCTCCTGTTGGTACATTTCCGAATGTAGATGATTCTCCGAATATTCCTTACAATGATATTACATCAGAACATTTACTTTTTGATCTTATTTACAATCCAGAAGAAACTACTTTTTTAAGAAAAGGAAAAGTACAAAAAGCAACCATTTTAAACGGATATAATATGCTTGTTAATCAAGCAGAAAAATCCTGGAAAATCTGGAATTTATAAAACAATAAACAGTTTCATTTAAACTATAACAACACTTTGTAATTATAAGAGTTGTTAGTATCTTTAGAGACTAATAATAATGAACCAAACATTTTTTAAAATGTCAGAGCAAGATAACCTACAACACGTAGACGGAAACGAAGAGCAAGAAATAATAGCAACAACTTCGGAAGAAATATCACAAAAAGAAATTACCACATCAACAGAAGATGATGTAAAAAATGAAGATGTAGTTTTTGAGGAGATAGAAGCTTCCAATGCAGAAGATGCAGAAGATGAAGGCAACAATGATAGACATACAATTCCTTTTAAGGAATATGATGCAATGTCTTTAGAAGCATTGGTTATCGAACTTGAAAAATTAGTTTCAGGTGAAAAAGTTCAGGCCATTAAAGAACATGTTGATGGTATTAAAAACGAATTCAATTCTAAATTTAATACGTTAATAGACGAAAAGAAGGAAGAGTTTTTAAATGAAGGAGGTAACGAAATAGACTTTTACTACTCCAGTCCAATTCAAAAACGTTTTAAAGATGCGTATAAAGAATACCGAGGTAATCTGCATTCTCATTATAAAAATATAGAAACAAATTTAAAGTCTAATTTAGATAATAGACTTCAAATTATAGAAGAGATTAAGGGATTAATTAATGTAGAAGAAAACATTAATACAACTTACAAGCATTTTAAAGATTTACAAGATCAATGGCGTAATGCAGGCCCTATTCCTAGAGACAAATACAATAATGCATGGAATAGCTACCACCACCATGTAGAGATTTTTTACGATTTTCTTCATTTAAACCGCGATTTAAGAGATTTAGATTTTAAACATAATTTAGACCTAAAACTAAAAATAATAGAACGTGCTGAAGAATTAGCTCAAGACGACGATACTAATCGTTCTTTTAGAGAGTTACAAGTACTTCATAAAATGTGGAAAGAAGAGTTGGGTCCTGTTTCTAAAGAATATCGTGAAGAGATTTGGAATCGCTTTAAAGCTGCTACAAAAATTATACATAATAAGCGCCAAGCATATTATAATGAGCTAGATAAAGTTTACGAAAAGAATTTAGAAAAGAAAATAGAAATTATAGAAAAAATTGAAGCTTTAACCACTGCTGGAGCTAAATCTCACAACGGTTGGCAAGCTAAAATTAAAGAAATAGAGCAACTAAGAGAACAATTTTTTAGTGCTGGAAAAGTACCTTTAAAAGTAAACGAGGCAACTTGGGCTAGGTTTAAAGAAACGGTTAGAGCTTTTAACCGTAAGAAAAATGTGTTCTATAAGGATTTAAAAAAGGAACAATTTGATAATCTTCAAAAAAAATTAGATTTAATCAAAATCGCTGAAGACAATCAAAACAGTGACGATTTTGAAACGACTACTCCATTAATGAAACGCATTCAGAACGATTGGAAGAAAATTGGTCATGTGCCACGTAAAGACAGTGATAAAATTTGGAAACAATTTAAAGCTGCTTGTAATGGCTATTTCGACAAATTACATTCTAAAAAGAATGCTGAAAACGAGGTTGAAAATACTGCCTTTAAAGCAAAAACTGAGCTTTTAGATCATATAAAAACTATAGAATTTACAAACGATAAAGAAGCAGATCTAGAAACTATTAAAACTCAAATTACAGCTTGGAAAGCTATTGGTCGTGTACCAAGTAACAAACGTTTTATAGAAGGTAAATTTAATAAAGCCCTAGACGAACTTTTTAAACAAGTAAAAGTTGATAGTAACGAAGCAGAACTCATTAAATTTGAAAACAAATTAGACGAACTTAGTAACGCTGAAGATTCAAGATATCTAGACAACGAACGCTTATTTATTCGTAAAAAAATTGATGAAGTTAAAAGTGAAATTAATCAATTAGAAAACAATTTACAGTTTTTTACAAACGTAAAAGACGATAATCCTTTAGTTAAAGAAGTACATGCAAACATTGCAAGACACAAAGATTCTTTAACTCTCTGGAAAACAAAACTTAGTAAAATTAAAGCCTTATACTAAGTTGCATTTTAATAGTATTGAAACGTCCATTAAAAACAATTTTAATGGACGTTTTTTTATGCTTTTAAGGTTTATAAATAATTTATAATAATCTTATATATAAGTATACTTGTTTTAGAAAAAACCACATTATCTTTGCCGCTAATTCAACTAAATTAACCTTATTATTATGGAAAATAAGAAAACAATTATAGTTGTTGGTGGTGGTTTTGCTGGTTTAGAATTTATAAACCAATTAAAACAAGCACATCAATACAAAATTATTTTAGTAGACTTAAACAATTATAATTTTTTCCCACCTCTTCTCTATCAAGTTGCAGCTGGTTTTATGGAACCTTCTGCCATTAGTTATCCGTTTAGAAAAATTTTAAGAAAACATGACAATGTAAAGTTTTACATGGGTGAATTACAAAAAGTAGTTCCCGATGAAAACAAAATTATCCTAAGTAACGGAGAATTAAGTTACGACATTTTAGTAATGGCCTCTGGTGCAGAAACCAATTTCTTTGGTAACAAGAATATTGAAGAGAATAGTTTACCAATGAAAACTATTTCAGATGCCTTAGCCTTACGTAATGTGATATTTACACGTTTAGAGCGCGCAACAAGAATACAAGATCCTGAAAGAAGAAAAACATTACTTTCGTTTGTTATTGCAGGAGCAGGTCCTACTGGTGTTGAACTTTCTGGACTATTTTCTGAAATGCGTTCGCATATTTTAGAAAAAGATTATCCAGAATTAAACCCTAGCGATTTAGGTAACATTTATCTTATAGACGGGCAAGATGCTGTTCTTGCTGCAATGTCTAAAAAAACACAAGGTTATACATACAAAAATTTAAAAGACTACGGTGTTATTATAAAACTAAACACCTTTGTTAAGGATTTTAAAGACGATGTTGTGTCTCTTTCAGACAATACAGAAATACATTCTAGAAATTTAATTTGGGCTGCAGGAATATCTGCTAGAACCTTTGAAGGTTTTAAGGAAGAAAATTATGGTCGCGGAAAGCGTTTAAAAACAAATACCTTCAATTTAGTTGAAGGGTACAAAAACATTTATGCTATTGGTGATACATCCATAGTTATTGGAGATAAAAACTATCCAGGAGGTCACCCTCAATTAGCACAAGTAGCAATTCAGCAAGCTAAAAGCCTAGGAAAAAACTTAAAAAACAACACTTGGGAACCTTTTAAATATACAGATAAAGGCTCAATGGCCATTATTGGTAGTAATAAAGCAGTGACAGATGGCCCTGATCATAAATTCTTTCTAAAAGGATTTATAGCTTGGTGTGTATGGATTTTTGTTCATATTATGTCTCTAGTTAATTTTAGAAACAGAATGCGTGCATTTTACGATTGGATGGGATATTACATTAATAAAGATCAATCTTTTAGAATGATTATTAGACCCAAAGAAAAAGTGAAAGTAGAAAGCAAAAAACACTTATAAAAACTGAATCCTACTTGATAACTTGTATCAAGTAGGATTAAATTACTAACTAAACTAACTAAACCATTATTTCCTAACCTATATAGAAATAACAAATTCTGAATGACATAGTTTAAAATGTAAGGATTATGCTATTAATCTCAATCTATAAAAGATTTATGTCACTCATATTAATATATACGTAGAAAAAACTGTATTGGATTACGATATTATAAAAACATTACATTTTTTTCGCTTCTTCCCAAAATACATCCATTTCTGCAAGAGTCATATCCTTTAATGGTTTATTAATTAAAGCTGCTTGTGCTTCTAAATATTCAAATCGTTTTTTAAACTTTTTATTTGTGCGTTCTAAGGCATTTTCAGGATTAATCTTAAGAAAACGTGCGTAGTTAACTAGAGAAAATAACACATCCCCAAATTCATTTTCCATCTCTTTTTGATTGCCTTTATCTATTTCTACTTTTAATTCTGCTAGTTCTTCTTCAACTTTATCCCAAACTTGGTGTGGTTCTTCCCAATCGAAACCTACACCTGAAACTTTTTCCTGAATTCGGCTAGCTTTAACCAAAGCAGGCAAACTATTAGGCACACCTTGAAGTACACTTTTATTACCTTCTTTAAGCTTTAAATTCTCCCAATTACGTTTTACGTCTTCTTCATTTTCAACTTTTACATCTCCATAAATATGAGGATGTCTGTCTATTAATTTTTCGCAAATACCGTTACAAACATCTGCAATATCAAAAGCTTCAGTCTCGCTTCCTATTTTAGAATAAAATACAATATGAAGTAATACGTCTCCTAACTCTTTTTTAATTTCTTGTAAATCGTTATCTAAAATAGCATCCCCAAGTTCGTAGGTTTCCTCTATGGTTAAATGACGGAGCGTCTCCATAGTTTGCTTTTTATCCCACGGACATTGCTCGCGTAATTCGTCCATAATGGTTAATAATCTATCGAAAGCTTGAAGTTGTTGGGCACGTGTATTCATAATGTATTTAAAAGATAAAATTATTGATAAGTAAAGGTAATAAAAACAAAAGTCCGACTCGAGGTCGGACTTTAATATGTTTATATGAAATTTGAATTTATTCTTTTTCTGAAACAGATTCTTCTTTTACTACTTCACTTTCTTCTTCAGATTCTTCTTCAGTAAAATCTAAAAGATCATTCTTTTGAAGTAAATTATACCATTGAATTACTTTCTTAATATCGCTTGGATATACACGATCTTCATCATATTCTGGTAAAATTCCAAAAAAGTATTCTTCTAATTTATCCTTACTGTCTTTATGGCTAATACTTGAAGGACCATTACTCTCTTTTGTAGCAATAGTTTCAAGTACTGTTTTTAATGGCACTTCTTCTGTTAATGTATAAATAGCAATTTCGCTTAACACACTTACGTTATGATTCATAGTTACAGAAAGTCTTTTATTATCTAATAAAGACTCTGCGATAAATCCGTTTCGCGTTTGCATGATTAATTTATATAATCCTGGTTTTCCTGAAATAGCTAATACTTTATCTAAGCTCATAATTTATTTTTTAAAAGATCGCAAATATCTTGTGTTTGTAAGTGTTATACAAATATTATCGTCTCTTTTTTTGTTTTGGGAAACGCATTTTATAATCGACTCTAATTTTTCCTTTAGAAATATTATCTAAACGTCCTTTTATTAAACGTTTTTTTAATGTAGAGAGTTTTTCTGTAAACAGTATACCGTCTATATGGTCATACTCATGTTGTATAACACGTGCCATAAGTCCGTCGTATGTTTCAACATGCTTTTCAAAATTCTCGTCCAAATATTCAATTGTAATAGACGGTTTTCTAAATACATCTTCACGAACATCTGGAATACTTAAACACCCTTCATTAAATGCCCACTCATCACCTTCTTCTTTCGTAATTTGTGCATTAATAAATACTTTTTTAAACCCTTCTAGAGCTTTTTTATCTGCTTCAGATAAATCTTCATCTTCTGCAAAAGGTGTAGTATCTATAACAAATAAACGAATTTGCAAACCTACTTGTGGCGCAGCAAGTCCTACCCCAAATGCATTATACATAGTCTCGAACATATTATCCAAAAGTTCATTTAACTTCGGATATTCTGCATCAATATCTTCTCCTACTTTTTTTAATACGGGATCGCCATAAGCGACAATTGGTAAAATCATTTTTGTGCGTTATAAAAATTTGAAATGCAAAAATACAATTCTTACCGTTAATAGCCTATAATATTAAATATCCTTTAAGACAGTGTCGTAATTTTTAAGAGCATTTTATTGCTAGCAAGCCGCTACATCTCTTATAATAGTGAAGAAATTAAGTGTACATTTAATCTTAGAATTAACTATAGTATTGATTAAATCACTGTGTCTGTTTACTATTTTTAAGGTTTTCTTTTCTTTTAAAAGAAAAGTGTTGGATTGAAAAAGAGGTGTATCTTTTATTTCTAATGGAATCTGATCCGTTTTATTAAAATCGTTACTCTGAGCATTTAGAGAAAAAGCTCCAAAACACAAGACGATTACAAAAAACAATAACTTATTATAGTTCATAGCATTAACTAATTTGAAGCAAATATAAAATCTAACTTCCATTTTAGTTAAAAATTTAGCTAAAAATTGTTTATTTACCGATAAGAGGCTAAAAACTTAATAGAAATCTGTAAAAATCGCATAATTATTTTGAAGATAAATAACTCTGTAATATTAATGTCGCACTAATTTCGTCTACTAAAGCCTTATTTTTGCGTTGTTTTTTCTTTAGTCCACTATCAATCATAGTTTGAAAGGCCATTTTAGATGTGAAACGTTCGTCTACACGTGTTACAGGAATTTGCGGAATAGCTTTAGATAGTTTCTGTAAAAAAGGGATTATAAAAGCTTCACTTTCAGACGCTGTAGCATCCATTTGCTTAGGCTCTCCTACAACAAAAAGTTCTACTTTTTCTTTAGAAATATAGTCTTTCAAAAACGATATTAATTCTTTAGTGTTAACAGTTGTTAATCCAGAAGCTATCATTTGAAATTCATCGGTTATTGCAATTCCAGTCCTTACTTTTCCATAATCTATTGCTAAAACACGTGCCATTCTTTCTTTTTTATACAAAGTTAGTGTTAAGAAACAAAAGTATTATAGATTCTATCTATAAAGATTTAGGATTTTTTTATGTATTGGGTTTTAAGGAGATAAATTATAAAAGTATATTTGAAAAAATTTAAAGAATTATAATGAAAGAATTACAATCTATCATAGAAGAAGCTTGGGAGAACAGAGCTTTATTAACCGAAGAAACAACTATTAACGCGATTAAAAAAGTAGTTTCTCTTTTAGATTCTGGAGAATTACGTGTTGCAGAACCTACCGAAAACGGATGGCAAGTAAATGAATGGGTAAAAAAAGGTGTTGTACTTTATTTCCCTATCCAGAAAATGGAAACAATTGAATGTGGACCATTGGAATTCCATGATAAAATTCCGTTAAAAACAGGTTATGCTGAAAAAGGAGTTCGTGTAGTACCTCACGCTGTAGCGCGTCATGGAGCTTATATCGCTGCAGGTGCTATTTTAATGCCTAGTTATGTAAACATTGGTGCTTATGTAGATGCTGGTACTATGGTAGATACTTGGGCTACTGTAGGTAGTTGCGCACAAATTGGTAAAAACGTTCACCTTTCTGGTGGTGTTGGTATTGGTGGGGTGTTAGAACCTTTACAAGCTGCTCCTGTTATTATTGAAGATAATGTTTTTGTAGGATCTAGATGTATCGTTGTTGAAGGTGTGCATGTAGAAACAGAAGCTGTTTTAGGTGCAAATGTTGTACTAACAATGAGTACTAAAATTATAGATGTTACCGGAGATACTCCTGTAGAAACTAAAGGTAGAGTTCCTGCACGTTCTGTAGTAATTCCTGGAAGTTACACTAAAAAATTCCCTGCTGGAGAATTTCAAGTACCATGTGCTTTAATTATAGGTAAACGTAAAGAAAGTACTAATAAGAAAACATCTTTAAACGATGCGCTTCGCGAAAATAATGTAGCTGTTTAATTAGTGTATTAAACGTTATAAAAGTATTAGTAATACATGTTGATTTGTTTTTTAATTCCCCTATTAAAAAAAGGGGAATTAAAAAATTTTAGAGATCTTAACCATATAAAAGCTTTTACACTAAATTTAAAGTTTTAAGCAGTAAGCACAATACTTTCTTGAGTAATCCCATAGGAGGTCCATATCGTTTTAGAATCTCTTGTGTATTTTCTAATCGCTTTATTTTTAGCAATAGACTCTTCTGTTTTATAACCTCTTTTATGATCTAAATGTACACAAACTGCACTGTAACGTATTTGCTTAGATTTTATACCGTAATTAAATAAACGCTCCCCTAGTTCCCTATCCTGTCCGCCGTATTGCATACGTTCATCAAATCCATTTACGGCTAATATATCGTCCTTCCATCCGGAAGAATTATGTCCATTCCATGTCATTCTAGTCGGTGTTACGGTATTTAAAAGTTCAGATTTAAAACCTTTTGCATTCAGTTTATTATTTTTAAAAGACGATTTTAGCCCCTGTTTCTTAAGCCATTTTATTTTAAAACATTTACCAGAAAGCACATGCTTTTCTTTAATTTTCTTAGAAATCCCCATAGGCAACTTAAAATAACCACCAGACAAAAAATATCCACTTTGTTTATGTTTATTATGTACTTCTAAGAAGTCTAATCTAGGTATACAATCACCATCACTCATTACAATATATTCTGCATTACAAGCAAGTATGGCTTTATTTAAAATTTTAGATTTCTGAAAGCCATCATCTTCTTGCCAAATATGAATTAATTGTAAACTCGTAGTCTTTTTAAACCTATGTATTAAATCTTTGGTACTTGATTTAGAACCATCATCTGCAATTACAATTTCAAAATCTTTAAACAATTGACAATTATAACCCCATAACACTTTTTCTAACCAAGCTTCTGCATTATAAGTACTTAATATTACTGATATTTCTGGCATAAACAATTTCTTTAAGTTAAACACGATTTCAAAATCAAATTATATAAAGAACACCTGATTCTAAAAAAATAAGCTTAAACAATTTGTTATCTTTGCGTAATAATTTATTTACATGGAAACAAAACTTTATAAAAGAATCAATAACCGTATTGGTCTATTTTTCAACTCTCCGGTAAAAAGTGGAGAACATAAAAAATTTGTTTTCATTCACATCGCAAAAACTGGCGGGACTAGTATTATTAGTATAACTGGGAAAGCATACCGTAAGCATTTAACTGTAAAAGAAGTTATTAAATACATTGGGCAGAAAAAATGGGATAGTGTTTATAAGTTTGCAGTGGTTAGAAATCCATGGGCTAAAGTTGTCTCTCAGTACAAATTCAGAACAAAAACAAATAAATCTAACATGAAAGATAATCCCATTTCTTTTAAAGATTGGGTAACTAAAGTTTTTGTTGAACAAGACGATTTTTACTACGGAAAACGACCTCTTTTATTTGCTCCGCAAGTGTTTTGGCTTAAAAATAATAATGAAGAAATTGATTTAGATACAATAATTCATTTTGAGAATTTAAACGAAGAGTATAAAGCTGTTGCAAACACTATTGGTATAGATCCCAATTTGCCACACCTAAACTCGACTAAACCTAGTGGGTATAAACAATTTTATGATGAGGAAACCAAAAACATTGTGGCAGCTTGGTTTGCAGAAGATATAGAGACTTTTAATTATAAATTTTAAGCACAATCACCTTGAAATATAAATTCTTAATATATATATCTTACAGTTATGCATTGCCAATTGGTAATCCTTTAGAAGAAGAAATAAAAAGCAGAGGTTACGATGTAAAATGGTTTAGCGATTTAGAAGATGGATACAAAGCATTAAATACAAAAACTAATGTTTTGAAAAATATAAAAGATGTAGTTAATTATAAACCAGATATTGTTTTAACTGCAACTAATTATGTTCCTGATTTTATTACAGGTATAAAGGCACAAGTATTTCATGGTTTTAACGCTGAAAAAAGGCCAGAAAAGACCAATTCCTTTACACACTTCCGCATTCGTGGTTTTTTTGATTTATACTGTACTCAAGGTCCCAGCACCACTTCTATATTTAAACAATTAGAAAAAAAACACAAAAACTTTAAAGTCATTGAAACCGGTTGGAGTAAGGTAGATCCTTTATTTCCAATTACTAAAAAAGAATCTGGAAGAACTGTAATGATAGCCTCTACGTTTACAGAACGATTAAGTTTAGCTTATAACGACGATGTTTATCAAGAAATTAAAAGATTATCGACTACCGGAACTTTCAATTTCATTATGGTATTACACCCTAAATCACCTATAAATATTGTAAAGAAATGGCAAGCATTAGACAGTGAAAATTTCACTTTTCATAACACTACAAATTTAGTTCCTTTATACAAACAGGCAGATATTATGTTTGCAGATACGACTTCTGCTATTCAAGAATTTTTATTACAACAAAAACCCGTAGTAGCTTTTAATCATACATTCAATCATAATTATCTAATCCATACACATCAAGCCAAAGAACTAGAATCTGCTTTTAATACAGCTTTAAATCCATCAGAAGACTTAATAAAAAACATCGAAATTTTTATTAAAGACTTACACCCTTATTTCGACGGAAAATCTAGTTCACGTGTCATAGATGCTACAATTTCGTTTTTAAATGAAGATAAAAGTTATTTAAAACGAAAACCATTAAATTTAATCCGAAAATATAAAATTCGAAAACTTTTAAATTACTTCACCCTTAAAAGTTTTAACACCCCATATAACCTACCTAAACAAAATGACTAAAATTACAGCGATCATTCCTACAGGAAATGAGATTCATAATATTAAAGATGTGATCTCATCTGTAGATTTTGCAGATGAAATATTAGTAGTAGACAGTTTTAGTACAGACGGCACTTACGACCAAGCACTAAAATTAGCAACCAAAGTAATCCGTCGTGAATATGAATATTCTGCGTCTCAAAAAAATTGGGCTATACCTCAAGCTAAACACGAATGGATTTTATTAGTAGATGCAGACGAACGTGTTACTCCTGAATTAAAAACTGAAATTCTAAACACTCTAAAAGCTCCAGAACATGTTGCCTATTGGATTGGTAGGATGAACCACTTTATGGGAGAACGTGTACATTATAGTGGTTGGAGAAACGACAAAGTAATCCGTCTCTTTAAACGTGATTTATGTACATACGAAGACAAACATGTACATGCTGAGATTAAAGTAAAAGGCTCTGTAGGGAAATTAGAGCATAAATTTTATCATAACACTTATATTACTTTCGATAAGTATTTAGAAAAAATGAATCGCTATGCATGGTGGCAAGCTAAAGATTACGATAAAAAAACAGGAACATTAACGCCTTACCATTTTGTAATAAAACCGTTTTGGGGATTTTTTAAACATTACATTTTACAGGCAGGATTTAGAGATGGACTTGTAGGTTTTACCATTGGTAACTTACAGGCTTATGTTATTTTTATGCGTTATTTAAAATTATGGTTATTGAGAAAAGGAAGAGAATAAACTTAGTTTTTCCAGAATTTTAATTTCTTTTTTAAAGCCTTTTTATTTTTAGATTTCTCTTGAAAAGCTTCCGTTTCCATCCACATTAAACTAAAAACTGCATTAAAATCTTCACCAGAAACTTTAGCATATTCATCACTCATAGTTTTCACTATAGATTTATGAGTAGTTAATCGCGAAAAATTCTTAATACGTTCTTCAAAAGACATGGCTTTAAATTCCATTCTATTTAAATCTACTAGATAAAACTCATACGCCTCACCTACTTTTTTAATTAAAGTATTTCCTGGAGAATGATCTAAAAATTTAATATGACTTTCATGAAGCTTGTATGTAAACCTTGTAAAAGCACGTAAAATAGCTTCATGATCTGGATAATTTAAATCGCGTGTAAGCTCTCTATACGTTAAATCACACTCTAATTGTGCACTAATGTAGTAACTCTTTTTAAACAAAAATGGAGTAGAAAACTCATAATACGCAATAGGATCTGGAGTATTAATTCCTAAACTTTTAAGCTTAGAAGCATACTCGTAAGAACGTTGAGCTTTACTTTTTCTAAAAAATTTATATGCAATCTGGTTTACTATATTAGGAACCTTAAAAGATTTAAAGTTTAGAGTTTCTGCTTCAAATTTAAATAATTTTAAAGCATTTCTTTTTTGGTTACCAAAATCCTCTCCTTTTGTATCAAAATGTATAATACAATCTGTTAAGAATTCCTGAGCGCTTAAATAGTTTTTATTTACTACATATTTCATAACACAAAATTACAATTACTTTTTTGCTTTTAATAACAATTGATTCCTATTTAAAATTGTTTTGGTTACTTTGTATTATAAAAAACACAGTTAATTAAACACATGAACACAGAAATTAAAAATGCAGTAGCCGTTCTTAAAGCAGGAGGACTAATACTTTATCCTACAGATACCGTTTGGGGAATTGGTTGCGACGCGACTAATCCAGAAGCTGTAGAAAAAATATTTAAATTAAAAAAACGCGAAGACAGTAAAGCACTCATTTGCTTAGTTGCAGACGATAGAATGCTAAAAAAATACGTAAAAAAAATACCTGAAGCAGCATATAGTATTTTCGATATTCATGAAGAACCAATAACAATTATATACGACGAGCCCCAAAATCTAGCTCCAAATTTAATCGCCGAAGATAACACCATAGCAATTCGTATCCCTGACGACGAGTTTTGTTTTCAACTCTCTCGCAAATGTAATGGTGCTATTGTCTCTACATCAGCAAATATAAGTGGTTACCCTACTCCAAAATCATTTAAAGAAATCGCTCCCGATATTTTAAAAGGTGTAGACTATGTCGTAAATTTGCCCCACGAAAAAAAGAACACAAAACCATCGTCTATTATTAAATTAAGCAACAGTGGTATTGTAAAAGTTATACGAAAGTAAAACCTTAAATTTCAAGCACCAAATCTCTTACTACTACATGTTGGAATTTGGGATTTGTAAATTGGAATTGAATACATGAATTACAAAGCAGCATTACAGAACCCCATATTTAAAATAATTTCGCAATCGGCTAAAGAATTGCAATTAGACAGCTACGTTATTGGTGGTTTTGTACGTGACTTTATATTAGATCGTGGCACAGCAAAAGACATCGATATTGTTGCCATTGGTAGCGGTATCGATTTAGCCAGGCAAGTCGCAAAAAACTTACCAAACAAACCTAAAGTTCAAGTATTTAAAACGTATGGTACCGCCATGTTACGTTATAATGATATTGAAATTGAATTTGTAGGTGCTAGAAAAGAGTCTTATAACGAAGACAGCAGAAATCCTGTTGTTGAGGACGGAACACTTGAAGACGACCAAAACCGTCGTGATTTCACAATAAATGCTTTGGCTTTAGATTTAGACGAAAACCGTTTTGGGAATCTTTTAGATCCGTTTAATGGGATTCACGATTTAGAACATAAAATAATTCGCACGCCCCTCAATCCTGATATAACTTACAGCGACGATCCGTTACGTATGATGCGAGCTATAAGGTTTGCTACACAATTAAATTTCGAGATAGAAACCGAATCGTTAAATGCCATAACTAGAAATAGTGACCGTTTAAAGATTATTACTAAAGAGCGTATTGTTGTAGAGTTAAATAAAATTTTAGAAAGCAATGTTCCATCTATTGGTTTTTTACTTCTAGAACAAACAAAACTACTATACTATATTCTTCCAGAAATTACAGCTTTAAAAGGCATAGACGAAGTTGAAGGACAAAAACATAAAGACAATTTTTACCACACATTAGAAGTGGTCGATAATATTTCTAAACACACAGATAATCTTTGGTTACGTTGGGCCGCTTTACTACATGATATAGGGAAAGCACCCACAAAAAAGTTTAGTAAAAAGGTAGGTTGGACGTTTCACGGACACGAATTTGAAGGTTCTAAAATGGCCTATCATTTATTTAAACGTTTAAAAATGCCTTTAAACGACAAGATGAAGTTTGTTCAGAAAATGGTATTCATGAGTTCAAGACCTATTGTGTTAGCTCAAGATATTGTAACAGATTCTGCTGTACGACGCTTAATTTTTGATGCAGGAAATGCTGTTGAAGATTTAATGACATTATGCGAAGCAGACATTACGACCAAAAATCCGAAGAAATTTAAAAAATACCACAATAATTTTAAAATCGTAAGAGATAAAATTGTTGAAGTAGAAGCTCGCGATCATGTTCGTAATTTCCAGCCACCAATTTCTGGTGAAGAAATTATGGAAACCTTCAATTTAAAACCTTCAAAAGAAATTGGTTTAATTAAAGACGTTATAAAAGAGGCAATATTGGAAGGTGAAATCCCCAACGAGTACGAAGCTGCTTTTCAATTAATGTTAGAAAAAGGTGCCAAATTAGGATTAAAAATTTCTAAAGAATAATTAAAAAAAAGCAAATAAACACAGTAAGCATAATTATAAACTTTTGGGCATGAAGACTAAAGACAACAAAAATGTAATATACTGGTTATTTACCGGCTGTTTTTTAATTTTTATTATGGTTATTGTAGGTGGTATTACACGCCTAACAGACTCCGGACTTTCAATTTCTAATTACAAACTTATTACAGGAACTATTCCTCCTATTGGAGATGCAGAATGGCAAGAAGCTTTTAAATTATACCAACAACATCCAGAATTTAAACATTACAATTCTCATTTCACAATCCATGATTTTAAAAGCATTTACTTTTGGGAATGGCTACATCGTTTAATTGGTCGTGTAATTGGATTGGTTTTTTTCTTCCCATTCGTATATTTTTTAATCACCAAACAACTTACAAAATCTACCATAAAAAAATCTATTGTGCTTCTTTGCTTAGGTGCTTTTCAAGGTTTTTTAGGATGGTATATGGTTAAAAGTGGCTTGGTAGACATGCCTGATGTAAGTCACTTTAGACTTGCAGCTCATTTAACAGCTGCGTTTTTAACATTTGCAGCAACACTTTGGGTCGCTTTAGATTTAATATATCCGAATAAAAAATTAGTAAACACTAAATACAGAAACCTTATTATAACAACTTACATCGTGTTATTAGTTCAGATTATATATGGTGCTTTTATTGCTGGTTTAAAAGCGGGTTTACTACACAATCATTGGCCTTTAATGAACGAAAATAAATTTATACACCCAAGCGTATATGCTTATGATTCGTTTTTAGCCAACATTTTAGAAAACCCTAGCGGAATTCAATTTGTACACAGAATCCTTGCTATAGTTGTGGTATCATTAATTGTATTGTTATGGTACAAATCGAAACAATTACAGTTAACCAATAATCAAAAAAAGGCTATATATGCACTTTTAATTTTAGTTTTCTTTCAGTTTTGTTTAGGTGTTTTTACTCTTATTTTATACGTTCCTGTATGGCTAGGAGTTATGCATCAAATAGGTGCTTTTTTCTTATTAACAGCCATGACATTTATGCTACATCGTTTTAGCAAGTAATCATAAAAACAGTATATTTGCCTTTTAATTTTTTAGTATGATTTATAGATTTAGAGTAGTCTTAGACAACGACACAGAAGAGGATGTTTTTCGCGATTTAGAAATCCGTAAAGATGATACCTTAGAAGATTTGCATAATATTATTACTCAAGCTTTTGGTTTTGACGGTAATGAAATGGCCTCTTTTTATAAAAGTGATGATGAGTGGAATCAGGGTGAAGAATTTTCTTTATTTGATTTAAGCGACGGACAAGAGTCTGTAAGCTTAATGACTAATATAACTCTAGATAATATTTTAAATACTGAAGAAACAAAATTAATTTATGTTTACGACTTCTTCAACATGTGGACATTCTTCGTTGAACTTGCAGAAATTGCAGAAATAGATGAAGGCGTAGATTACCCGAACTTAATGTTTGTTCATGGTCAAATTCCTGATGAAGTTCCAGAAAGAAACTTTGAAGCTGAAGATGAACTAGACGATTTTGATGAATTTGAAGACGATCTTGATTTAGACGATTACGACAACTTAGATTTTGATGAAAACTGGAATTAATTACAACAATTTTCTCATATTAACATCCTCATAATTACGTTTTACAAAGTCTAAAGCATGCTTTAATATTTCCCCCATGGTTTCGCTATGTCTAAAATTCATATCTAGTGTATAGTTATAAATTACAGACTGTAACTGCTCTATATTTTCTTTTGTAGATAATGTATCGTGCATCATGCAATCAATCAATTTATTAAGACGTTTTTTATAACTAATAACACGTTTAGCTATAATAGAACGCTCTTCAACTTTATATTGATCTATAGAAGTGTCACTAATTCTCTCCTTTACCAATTTTACCATATTATAATTTTCTTTAAAAAATTGAGGACGATAAATATTGAATTTCCCTTCGTAACATTGCTGATCAAAATCTATGGCACGTATTTTATATACAATCTGATCAAAATCGTGAGTCGGAATTACAACGTAGTTATAAGAACGCATATCTCCCAATAAACGAATCATACAACGTTCGTTAAATTTTACAAATTCTTTGGCAATTTGGGCTTTTTCAGGTTTTGTACAATTTGGTAGCATATCTTTTATAAACACATCTCCTGGTATACCCGCAATATGTTCTTCAATCAAAGTATCTTTATACACCAAAAAGTTAAGGCTATTTGGAGATAACATATGTTCTAATTCCAAACCATAAATACGAGATGCATCTGCTTTTTTAATATAAAAATGAGTGTAGTTATCATTTAAAATATTACGGACTTTAACTCTGAATGGTTGCGAATTTCCAAAAGTGCAAAAGTCTATACAATCTACATTTAAAAACTGAAAAATCTTTTCACTACCATCAGACACCAAATTAGAATATACCCGTTTTAAAGCTAAATCTATCTCCTTACGGTCATATTCATTATAATAAACACGAAGCCACAATGTGTCCTCATCATCTTTATCAAAAACCGTAACCGAACCTTGAAAACGCAATAAATCGTCGTAAAAAATAGGCAATTCAAAATTTCTATTATACTCAGAGAGATAATGATCTAACTTTTTAATAATAGGAAATGAAGGTTTCTTTTTTGATATTTTTAAATCATCCATAAATACAAAATTAGTCAATTTTATGCTTTATTTTACTAGCTTGTAACAAATTTAATAGATATTCGTCTTACTAACATAACCACAAAACTATCCATTTTGGCAGGCATACTCACAATTCAGAATCTTACAAAAAAATTCGGCGCACTTACCGCCGTAAATAATCTTTCGTTTACAATACAAAAAGGGAACGTTTATGGTATTTTAGGACCTAACGGAAGCGGAAAATCGACCACATTAGGTATTGTTTTAAATGTTGTAAATAAAACATCGGGAGAGTTTAGCTGGTTTGATGGTACAATTTCTACACACAATGCATTAAAAAAAGTTGGAGCTATTATAGAACGCCCCAATTTCTATCCGTACATGACAGCTCATCAAAATTTAAAATTAGTTTGTAAAATTAAGGGCATCGATTTTAGTAAAATAGAAGAAAAACTTGAAATTGTAGGTCTGTTAGATAGAACGCATAGTAAATTCCAAACCTTTTCTTTAGGGATGAAACAGCGTTTAGCTATTGCCTCTGCACTATTAAACGATCCTGAAATATTGATTTTAGATGAACCTACAAACGGATTAGACCCACAAGGAATTCATCAAATTAGAGAAATTATAAAACAAATTGCCCAAAATGGAACAACCATTTTATTGGCTTCACATTTATTAGATGAAGTTGAAAAAGTTTGCTCTCATGTGGTAGTACTTCGCAAAGGCGTAAAACTGTACGCAGGTCGTGTAGATGAAATGATTGCTAGTCATGGTTTTTTTGAACTAAAATCTGATAACGAAACAGCCTTAAAAACATTTTTAGAAACAAATGAGACCTTCGGAACAATTACTGAGGATCACGGTATTTTAAAAGTGCTTTTAAATGAACCCTTAGAAGCATTAGAATTAAACAAAATTTTATTTGAAAAAGGTATCTTTTTATCTCATTTAGTAAAACGTAAACAAAGTTTAGAAGAACAATTTTTACAATTAACAGACAACCAATAAGCCAAAAATCAAAACTATGTTAAGACTTTTAAATTTAGAATTACAAAAACTTCTACTTAATCGCGCCAGTAAAGTATTGATTTTTATTTCATTTATTTTACCCTTTACAGTATTAATATTATCATCTATAAAAATAAACTTCTTTGGGTTATTCACCTTAGAATTAGGCGAATTAGGAATATTCAATTTCCCTATTATTTGGCACATCACTACATTCTTTGCTTCACAATTTAAGTTTTTCTTTGCTATTGTTGTAGTGAGTATGATAGGTAACGAATACAGCAACAAGACCATTAAACAAAACCTGATTGATGGTTTAAGTAAAAAAGAATTTATACTATCTAAGTTCTATACCATTGTATTTTTCTCATTAATAGCAACCATTTTAATAGGTGTCGCTACATTATGTATAGGTTTATATTATTCAAGTTATACGGAATTGAGTATTATTTTTAGAGAGACCAATTTCTTACTTGCTTATTTTGTAAAACTTGTAGGCTTCTTTAGCTTGTGTTTATTTTTAGCAATGTTGGTTAAACGCTCTGCCTTTGCTTTAGGTGCTCTATTTGTTTTATACATAGTAGAATGGATTGCTTTCGGGCTTTTAGCATGGCAAACAAGTATGGAAGTGGCAGAAAAGGTTCAAGGTTTTTTCCCTTTAAAATCTATGTATAATCTTATAAAACAACCTTTCCAACGTGTTATGATGACCAAATTTCCGGACAAGACAGAAATGGTTTACGATTATGCGGTGCATAGTACAGATATTATTATTGTTTTAGCATGGACTTCTATTTTCATATTTTTATCTCATAAATTATTAATGAAAAGAGATTTGTAATATATTAGGGGCACCAATAGCTTAGTACTCCTTTATTCATGAAATATTTATTTATTGTTGTTGCATTTTTAATGCATGGTTATCTTTTTGCTCAATACGAAGCTGCCAATTGGTATTTTGGTGAAAATGCAGGAATACATTTTGATGCTAATACAGGAGAAGTTTCTGCTTTATCTGATGGTAAATTAAACACTCTAGAAGGCTCTTCTTCTATTTCTGACGAAGATGGAAATCTTTTATTTTACACAGACGGATCCATTATTTATAATAAGAATCATAGTATTATGGATAATGGAACAGGGCTATATGGAAACTCATCTAGTACACAATCTGCAATTGTAGTTCCTAAACCTAATGACGATACAATTTATTATGTTTTCACTGTAGGATCTAGTGTAAACGGAGTAAGTTCTAATGATGGTTTTAATTACTCTATTGTAGACATTTCAGAAAATGGAGGTCTAGGAAAAGTAACTTTAAAAAACAAAAATCTGCTTTCTTATGGATCAGAAAAACTAAGTGCTGTTGTTAAAGATTGCTCTACACAATCTATTTGGGTAATCACGTTGTCTACAGCGAGCGGCAGTAGTGGATCTGTATTCAACACCTTTTACGCCTATTCTATTAATGATAGATCTATTAATACAACACCTGTAAAATCTACAATTGTATCTAACATATCCGACCCTCGTGGCGCATTAAAATTATCTCCAGATGGCACAAAAATGGTAAGTGCAAATATGGACGATGGTTTATTTTTATACGATTTCGACACAGATACAGGAGCTGTTACCAATCAGCAACAACTTACAATTAATACCACTACAAGTAACAAATCTTACGGTGTAGAATTTTCATCAAACAATAAATACCTATACGTAAATTCGTCTAACGATTATAATGCATCTGATTCTGATAATGCTTCAAATCACAAATCTTCTTTAATTCAATATGACTTAGAAGCTGAAGATATTTCAGGCTCTCAAGTAACTTTAGATAACAGAAGTTTATTTAGAGGAGCTTTGCAATTAGGTCCTGATGGAAAAATTTACAGAGCACTTGCAGCTTCTTACCAAGTAGGATTACCATATTTAGGCGTTATAGAAACTCCCAATGCAGCAGGAACATCTGCCAATTACAAACACAATGCTATAGATTTAAACGGAAATAGTTCTACACAGGGGTTACCTCCATTTATTCAATCTTTTTTCAATCAAAAAATAGATATCATTCATGCAAGCGATGGTGTAGAAACGAGTGTATTACCTTTATGCTCTGGAAATATTTATACACTACAAGCCGAAGAGATTACAAATGCAGATTACTTATGGACCTTAAACGGAACAGAGTTAACAAACCTGTCTGAACCTTGGAAAATGGAGGTTAACCAAGAAGGACTTTATAAAGTACTTATTACACCTGCAAGCGCAACAATTTGTGAACTAATTGAAGGAGAAGCTTACGTAACCTATTACGATATTCCTATTGCTAATCCAACAACAGACTTAAACGACATTTGTGATTTTGGTAATGATGGTATAGAACAAATAGATTTAACCATTAAAAGCGAAGCTATTTTAGGCAATCAAGATGAAGCAAATTATCAAGTAAAATATTTTGAAACACTAGCAGATGCTGAAGCAAACACAAATGTAGTTACAACCCCAACGAGTTACGAAAACCTTTTTAGTCAGCAAGATATTTATGCAAGAGTAGAAAATGTAAATAACACCAATTGTTACGCAATTACCACATTTTCTATTACATTAATAACATCTCCAGAACTACAAACACAAGACATAACAGTATGTGATATTATTACACCTTATAATGATGGTATATCGGTTTTTAATTTAACCAATGGTATTGTAGAAACCAATGCAGAGGTAACTTATTACAATACCAATCCAGAAACAACATCTAATCCTATTTCTATTGCAGCACCTACTGCATATACAAATACTGTAAAAAATCAAACTATTTATGCTCGTGCTGTAAATAGCAAAACAGGTTGTTACACAGACCAATCGTTTATATTAATCTCTACAGACGCACCTATAACACTACAAACTGTATATTACTGCTCAGATACTTTAGCAACTTTAGATGCAGGAATATCTACTTCTGAAATAAATAATTACACGTACCAATGGCTTAATAATAACGTAGCTATTTCTGGAGCAACAAGTAATCAGTACACTTTAAATACTGTTGGAGATTATGAAGTTGTTATTACAGATAAAACAACTCGTTGCGTAGAATTATCGACATTTAACTTGGAAGAATCTGGTCCAGCAACTATAACCAATATTGCTGTAAAAGATCTTACAGACATTAATACTGTAACAGTTAGTGTTACTGGATTAGGAACTTATGAATATGCTTTATATAAAGATGGTATGCCTTACATCTCTTACCAAAGTAGTAATTATTTTACAGACGTTTATCCTGGACATTATACGGTAAAAGTAAAAGATGTAAAAAACAGTTGCGGAATTTCTGAAAAGGATCTTGACATTTTAGGTTTTCCTAAATTTTTCACACCTAACGGAGATGGTTATCATGACACTTGGAAGATAGACAATGCATCAAACACATTAGAACTACAATCTACCATCTTAATATTTAACCGCTATGGTAAATTAGTGAAAGAATTAAAAAACACACTAGAAGAATGGGATGGAACCATGAACGGAACACCTTTACCATCCGATGATTATTGGTTTACTTTAACATTAAAAAATGGTACGATGTTTAATTCTCATTTTAGTTTAAAACGCTAAAAAAACAGTCAACCTTCTTGTATTCTTACTACGCTCAAATTGTTTAAATTTGTAATATGCGATTTAAAATAAAATCAGAATTCGAACCTACAGGAGATCAACCTTCAGCTATTAAGCAATTAACACAAGGTATAAACTCCGACGAAAAATTTCAAACGCTTTTAGGTGTTACAGGTTCAGGTAAAACCTTTACCGTTGCCAATGTAATTCAAGAAGTGCAACGCCCTACCCTAGTTTTGGCACATAACAAAACTTTGGCAGCACAATTATATTCAGAATTTAAACAGTTTTTTCCAGATAATGCCGTTGAGTACTTCGTTTCTTACTACGATTATTATCAGCCAGAAGCTTATATTCCAGTTTCTGGAACATATATTGAAAAGGATTTATCTATAAACGAAGAAATTGAAAAACTCCGTTTAAGTACAACCTCATCACTACTTTCTGGCCGAAGAGATGTATTAGTAGTTGCTTCTGTATCTTGCTTATATGGTATTGGTAACCCTGTAGAATTTCAGAAAAACGTAATTTCTTTAGAACGCGATCAAGTTATCTCTAGAACCAAATTATTACACCGTTTGGTGCAGAGTTTATACTCTAGAACAGAAGCCGAATTTAGTCATGGAAGTTTCAGAATTAAAGGAGATACTGTAGATGTTTTTCCAAGTTATGCAGACGATGCTTTCCGTATTCACTTTTTTGGAGATGAAATTGAAGAGATTGAAGCTTTTAATGTGCAGACCAACGAAATCATTGAAAAATACGATCGCCTTACTATTTATCCAGCAAACATGTTTGTAACATCTCCAGATGTACTTCAGGGAGCTATTAAAGATATTCAAGACGATTTAGTAAAACAACACGATTATTTTAAAGAAATAGGAAAACATCTAGAAGCAAAACGTCTAAAAGAACGTACAGAATTCGATTTAGAAATGATTCGTGAATTGGGATATTGTTCGGGTATTGAAAACTATTCAAGATATTTAGATGGCAGACACCCCGGAACTAGACCGTTCTGTTTATTAGATTATTTTCCAGAAGATTTTTTAATGGTAATAGACGAAAGTCACGTAACCATTTCGCAAGTACATGCCATGTATGGAGGAGACAGAAGTAGAAAAGAAAACTTGGTAGATTACGGTTTTAGATTACCTGCCGCAATGGACAACAGACCTCTTAAATTTGAGGAATTTGAGGCACTTCAAAATCAAGTTATTTATGTGAGTGCAACTCCAGCAGATTACGAATTAGAAAAAAGTGATGGCATTTTTGTTGAACAAATTATTAGACCAACTGGACTTTTAGATCCTATTATTGAAGTCCGCCCTAGCTTAAACCAGATAGATGATTTAATTGAAGAAATTCAACTTCGCATAGAAAAAGACGAACGTACTTTAGTAACAACACTAACCAAACGTATGGCTGAAGAATTAACGAAATATCTAGATCGTATTCAAATTCGTTGCCGTTATATACATAGTGATGTGGATACCTTAGAACGTGTAGAAATTATGCAAGACCTAAGAAAAGGCTTGTTTGATGTTTTAGTAGGAGTAAACTTATTACGTGAAGGTTTAGATTTACCGGAAGTATCCTTAGTCGCTATTTTAGATGCAGATAAGGAAGGTTTTTTACGTTCGGCAAGATCGCTAACACAAACTGTAGGTCGTGCTGCTAGGAACTTAAATGGTAAAGCTATAATGTATGCTGATAAGATGACTAAAAGTATGCAGAAAACAATAGACGAAACTAATTACAGACGCGAAAAGCAAATTAATTACAATACGGCACATAATATGGTACCTAAAGCACTAAACAAAAGTTTAGACAGTGCTTTAGCAAAAAACTCTGTAAGTACATATAGTTACGAACTAGAAGCTCTAAAAGCTGCCGAACCAGAAAGTGAATATTTAACGAAACCTCAATTAGAACAAAACATAAGAGATAGGCGTAAATTAATGGAAGCCGCTGCTAAAGATTTAGATTTTATGCTAGCCGCTAAAATTCGTGACGAAATAAAACAGTATCAAGATAAACTTGAAAAATTAAAATAGAATACCCGTTTTTTGTTGGTTCTTAAAAAGGAACTCAAAATAATTTTTATTTAGAGAATATACAGCAGAATAATCAAATTACATCTATCGCGTAATATTAATTGTACTGAACCTTAAAAATATCGATTAAAACATCTGGTGGAACAATTTTATTAGGAAAACCGTCCATTAAATACAATACTTTATTTATGCACTCATGACTTAATCCCATTCGCAATCCAAAGTTAAAAAGTTTTATAACATCTTTTTCGGTACGTTCGCTATCTAAGTTCATTAACAACACCAAACGGTGAAACTGTACAATACGTTCACTATAAGACGAGATATGTTTATAAGCGATAGGATGTTTCATTAAGTACTCAAAATCCTCTCGAGAAATATCGAGTTGTTGAGACACACCCAATAGAAAATTATATTCTATAGATTTTATTTTTGTATCTGTCTTAGCGAATGCAATCATTTCAGATAGTAAACTCAATTTTTCAACACGATTTATCATAATAGAGGGAGTCTTTTTATTAATATTATAAAGTTAATTATAATAGATATTTTATAATCGTGGATATAATGTAACTTGTCGAAAAATTAAATGTATTTAATCGATTTTCTTGAACCTTTATCTATCTAAAGCCCCTTAAAACATGATAGTTAGATAGTTAACATTAACATATTTTGGTATTATTTACCACGAGATATTCAATATAAAAAATTGATTATCAAATAATTAAACCTATTTCATTTTAATACGAATGAAGCAGAAAGATGAATAAAAACACTGTAAAAATTGGAATTATAATAAAAAATCTAAAAAACGTAGATTTATAAAATTAAAAAGCTTTTTTCTGTAACAATAATTAAAAATTAAAACATAGTAATATGACAAACAATGATGTTCTTAAAAAATTACGTGTCGCTCTAAAATTAAGAGATGATGATATCGTGAAGATTTTAGAATTAGTAGATTTTAGAATCAGTAAAAGTGAATTAGGTGCCTTTTTCAGAAAAGAAGATCATCCAAAGTATATGGAATGTGGTGACCAAATTTTAAGAAACTTCTTAAACGGATTAGTAATTCATTTACGCGGACCACTACCAAAGAAAATTTCAGCTAAGAAAAGTGACGATAAAAAATCGCCTATAAAAAAGACTGATGCTAAAAAAATAGTTTCTAAAAAATCAGATGCTAACAAAACAGTATCAAAGAAAAAAGCGTCTAACAATTAAGTTAGACGCTTTAATTTTTATAGTATACTACTAAGTTTAGACTATGCTAAAACTTGTTGTACTTTATCTGCAGCTTCTTGGAATTGAGTAGCACTCATTACATCCAGTCCTGAATTATCAATTAATTCTTTAGCGATATCTGCATTTGTTCCTTGTAAACGTACAATAATTGGTACATTAATATTACCCATGTTCTTATAAGCATCAATAACACCTTGTGCAACTCTGTCGCAACGTACAATACCTCCAAATATATTAATAAGGATAGCTTTAACGTTAGGATCTTTTAAAATAATTTTAAAAGCAGCCTCTACACGAGCAGCATCAGCAGTACCTCCAACATCTAAAAAGTTAGCTGGTTCACCACCTGCTTGCTTAATTAAATCCATAGTTGCCATTGCTAAACCAGCACCGTTAACCATACAACCAACGTTTCCGTCAAGGTCTACATAATTTAATCCTAGTTCTCCTGCTTCAACTTCAATTGCGCTTTCTTCACGTATATCGCGTAAAGCTAAATAATCTTTATGTCTGTATAATGCATTATCGTCAATAGTAACTTTAGCATCTACAGCAAGTATTTTATTATCGCTTGTTTTTAAAACTGGGTTAATTTCAAATAAAGAAGAATCTGACTTTACGTAAGCTGTATACAGATTAGTAACGAATTTTGTCATTTCTTTAAAAGCATTTCCAGATAACCCTAAGTTAAAAGCAATACGTCTTGCTTGAAAAGGTAAAACACCTACAGCAGGATCTATTTCTTCAGTAAAAATTAAATGAGGTGTTTCTTCTGCAACAGTCTCGATATCCATACCACCTTCTGTAGAATACATAATCATGTTACGTCCTGTACCACGGTTTAATAAAACAGACATGTAATATTCTTCTGTTTCACTTTCTCCTGGGTAATACACATCTTCTGCGATTAAAACTTGGTGTACTCTTTTACCTTCTGCAGAAGTTTGAGGTGTTACTAGGTCCATACCTATAATTTCACCAGAAATTTTTTCTACTTCTTGTAAACTCTTGGCTAATTTTACGCCACCACCTTTACCACGTCCACCAGCGTGAACTTGAGCCTTAACAACAAACCAGCTAGTTCCTGTCTCTGTTGTTAATTCTTTTGCAGCTTCAACAGCGTCTTGAGCATTTTGTGCTACTTTCCCGCGTTGAATACGTACGCCAAAACTATTTAAAATTTCTTTTCCTTGATATTCGTGTAAGTTCATTAGTATTTTAATTTATTGCCTCACAAATGTAATCAACCAATATGTTTTAACCAATATTTTTTACCATCTAATACATATATTATTAATACTACATTCTTTTCTTTGATTTTTTGACAAATAATAACTCTTAAACTGATAAAAACTTTATAGATTTGCGGCGAATTTAATTTATCATAAAATGAATAATAACACTTTATTAAAAATTGCAAACGACTTTGGAAGTCCGGTGTATGTGTATGACTCTGAAAAAATAGTGTCTCAGTATAAACGTTTAACATCTGCATTTAATAAGGTGAAACAGGTTAAGGTAAATTATGCAGTAAAAGCATTATCTAACATTACGATCCTTAAATTGATGAAAAATCTTGGTGCAGGACTTGATACTGTATCTATCCAAGAAGTCCAATTGGGATTAAAAGCTGGTTTTTCTGCAGATCAAATTATATTTACACCAAACGGTGTATCTCTTGAAGAAATTGAAGAAGCTTCTGAATTGGGGGTTCAAATCAATATAGATAACCTTTCAATTTTAGAACAATTCGGAACAAAGCATCCTGAAGTTCCTGTTTGTATTCGTATTAACCCGCATGTTATGGCTGGTGGAAATGCGAATATCTCTGTAGGACATATCGATTCAAAATTTGGTATTTCTGTACATCAAATTCCACATATTTTAAGAATTGTGGAAAATACAGGCATGCATATAAACGGAATTCACATGCATACAGGAAGCGATATTTTAGATATTGACGTTTTTTTATATGCCAGTGAAATTTTATTTGACACCGCTAAACATTTTAAAGACTTAGATTTCTTAGACTTCGGATCTGGTTTTAAAGTCCCTTATTCTAAAGGAGATATTGAAACTAACATTGAAGAGTTTGGAACTAAATTATCTAAACGTTTTAATGAGTTTTGTAAAGAATACGGAAAAGAATTAACCTTAGGTTTTGAGCCTGGTAAATTTTTAGTGAGTGAATCTGGAGTGTTTTTAGCAAAAGTGAATGCTGTAAAACAAACAACATCTACTGTGTTTGCACAAATCGATTCTGGTTTTAATCACTTAATTAGACCTATGTTATACGGCTCTCAACATGTTATTACTAACATTTCAAACCCTAAAGGACGCGAACGTTTTTATTCTGTAGTTGGATATATTTGTGAAACAGATACATTTGCCAATAATCGCAGAATTAACGAAATTACTGAAGGTGACATCCTTGGTTTCCAAAATGCTGGAGCATATTGTTATTCTATGGCTTCTAACTATAATTCACGCTTCCGTCCTGCCGAAGTACTTTGGCATAAAGACAAAGCTTTACTAATTAGAGAGCGAGAAACTTTTGAAGATATTATAAAAAATCAAATAGAAGTGACTTTATAAATTAAAAGCGTTAACCTAAACAGTTAACGCTTTTTTTATAATTTTACTTAACATACAATATCCTGCTAAGAGAAACTAAAATGGACTTATATCCGTTTTTTCTTGCAGGATATGTGTTTATTATTTTTAATTGACTTATTCCTCTTTAACTAAATCGGAATTATAAAAACCTCCCATATTTGTTTTACGGCTTGCAGATTGTTCTACAATTAAATTTGCAATAGTATTTAAATTACGAAGTTCACAAATTTGAACCGATAATTTAGAACCTACATATAAGTCTCTTGTAGAATCCTCTACATAACGTAAATGTTTTGTAGCCTCTTTTAGTTTACTATTAGTTCTGACAATAGCAACTAAATCTGACATGATATGCTGTATTGTATTTCTATAATGTGTAATTAAAATTAATTCCTTTGGTGTAGATGTTCCGTCGTCGTTCCAATCCGGAGCTTTTACGTTTACAGGTTTGACCTCATCTACATTTTCTATAACATGATCTGCAATATGATTTGCATAGACTAAAGCTTCTAATAATGAGTTTGAAGCTAATCGATTTGCACCATGTAAACCTGTACTAGTACATTCTCCTGCTGCATATAAATCTTCAATAGTGGTTTCTCCATACGTATTAACCTCTACTCCACCACATGCGTAATGGCAAGCAGGTACTACAGGAATCATATGTTTTCTTATATCTATTCCCAAGCCTAAACATTTTTCATTGATATTCGGAAAATGTTTAATAAAAGCATCGTAATCTAAATGTGTACAATCTAAATACACGTGGCGTTCTCCTGTGGTATGTATTTCATTATCTATTGCTCTAGCTACAATATCGCGTGGTGCTAATTCTCCACGCTCATCAATAGCAAGCATAAAACGTTCTCCTTTTTTATTTTTAAGATAGGCTCCAAATCCGCGTACAGCTTCAGATATTAAAAACGCAGGACTTTGCTCTGGCTCAAATAAAGCTGTAGGATGAAATTGTACAAACTCCATCCCTCTAATATTAGCTAAAGCACGATATGCCATAGCAATCCCATCTCCTGTTGCTATTAACGGATTGGTTGTAGATGCATAAACTTGACCTATTCCACCAGCACATAAAATGGTTTTACTAGCAATATAAGGCTCGATTGCATTAGTTTTCTGATTCATTATATATGCACCGTAACATCTAATTTTATCGTCACCGGATTGAGAATCCCTCAATTGATGATCTGTAATCAAATCAATAGCAAAATGATAAGGCAATACTTTTATATTCTCTAAGCCCGCTACTTGATCTAAAAGAGTACGCTCTATTTCGAAACCCGTAATATCTTTATGGTGAATAATACGATGAGCAGAATGGCCTCCTTCTTTTCCTAAGTCAAATTCTCCCGTTCCATTATAATCAAAATCTGCGCCCCAAGACATAAGTTGCCTCATACAACCTGGAGCTTCTTCAATAACCATTTTTACAACTTCAGGATCGTTGTGATATTCTCCTGCAATCATGGTGTCTTTGATGTGATCATCGAACGAATCAAATTTATCCCAAACTACGGCAATTCCGCCCTGGGCATATTTTGTATTCGATTCGCTTTTATTCGCTTTAGTAACGACTAAAATTTCTTTATTTGGTAAAGATTTTGCCAAACGAATGGCTGTAGTAAGACCAGCAACACCTGATCCTAATATTAGGTAATCTGTATTATATTGACTCATGCTTATTATTAAGAAATTTCTAGCATACGTTGTATAGGAATTAAAGCTCTTTTTTGAATAGCTTCATCGACCTTAACTTCTGGTAATTCATATTTCATACACGTGTATAGTTTTTCAAGCGTATTCATTTTCATATAAGCACATTCGCTACATGCACAAGTATTATTCTCTTTTGCTGGAGCTGGAATTAAAAGTTTATTTGGTACTTCTTTATGCATTTCGTGTAAAATACCAACTTCTGTCGCTACAATAAATTCGTCTGCAGGACTATTTTTTACATAATCAATAAGTCCAGCTGTAGACCCTACATATTCTGCTATTTTTAATAAATGAGCTTCAGATTCTGGGTGTGCAATAATTTTTGCTTTCGGATGTTCTTTGTGAACCGCCAATAACTTATCCATAGAAAAGGCTTCGTGTACAATACATGCACCATCCCACAACACCATATCGCGTCCGGTTTCTTTTTGTATCCAAGCCCCCAAGTTTTTATCTGGAGCAAAAATTATAGGTTGATCTAAAGGCACTGAATCTACAATTTTTTTTGCATTTGAAGACGTGCAACATAAATCGCTTAAAGCCTTTACTTCTGCCGATGTATTTACATAGGTAATGACAATATGGTCTGGATATTTTTTCTTGAATGTTGCCAAATCTTCAGCACTACAAGAATCTGCTAAAGAGCATCCTGCATTTAAGTCTGGTAGTATAACCTTTTTTGTGGGATTTAAAATTTTTGCAGTTTCGGCCATAAAATGAACACCCGCAAATACAATAATATCGGCATCTGTTTCTGCTGCTTTATAAGATAATCCTAAACTATCCCCTACATAATCTGCTAAATCTTGAATGGCTGGTTCTTGATAATAATGTGCTAAAATAACAGCGTTTTTCTCTGTTTTTAGCTTTTTAATTTCCGCGACATAATCAATATTCTTTGACTCTTCCGACACTGGAATATATCCAAGTTCTTTAATACTTTCTTTTACAGAATCCATATTAGTTGTTAAAATGAAGCGTAAAATTAATGAATTTTATAATGTTTATTTAATGTTTTAATGTAGTATTTCATTTTTACTGAGAATAATACTTCAATTTCAATCTCTTTTTCTACTCAAAAAAACCAAATAAAAAAGCTCTATAACTTATTTTAATATTTAGTATGTTTAGAATCTAAACCAACCAGCTTAATTATGGACAAGAAATTTGTAAAACAAATTGTTGATTATAAAATAAATGAAGACAAATCTGGAAAAGTATTAAAAAACAGATTAGTTGAAATAATCTTAGTTAAAGTAGGCATTTTATTAGCCTTAGCCATTTACGGAATATACCAAGATTACAAAGAAAAAAAGCAAATGCAAGCTACATTTTTAAGCATGCATAAAGAAATAGTTCCTGCAATAGAATTAGGGAGTGATAAATTAAAACAAGACAAAAAACTTATTTTAGATTTTAAAACCTGCTTACAAATTATAAATACTAAGAATAAAGATTCTATTAAATTCTTAAAACAAAACATTGGCTCTTTAGTTCGTGTTAGAAATCAGGAATTTTCTTTTCCAGCCATAGAAGACTATATAAATTCTGGTAAAGTAGCTAAATTAAAAAACAGAGAAACTGCGAAGCTATTTAGAAAAATGCAATTTGAACTTAAAGTTTTAAATGCCAAACACCTTTACAATATAAACGAGTATCAATTAATTATTGCTCCGTTAACAAATAAATATTTTAATTATAGCCAACTTGCAACCTCAGAACAACAAAAAAACTTAGTCGTTGGCGGTCCTGAGTCTAATTTCGATATGGTATTTAACAACTTAGAATTATGGAATATTCTAAATCAGAAATTAGAAAATTATAACTATCAAAAAACACATGTTACAAAGTTTATTAAACTCTTAGAAGAATTAGATCAAGCCATAAAAAAAGAAATTAATTTATAAGCAGAAACAATAAAACTTATAACATAAAAAAGCGCTCTTGAACAATTTCAAGAGCGCTTTTTTATTATTGAAAAGATATGTTACTCTCTAACAGTTCCCGTAAAATGATTGATATTTGAATTGATTGGGTTTCCTGAAATACGCCTAGATGCCGCTATTTGACCACAATGCCAAACAGAATCTTCTATTGGCCCATTAATCGCATTCCAAAAAGGCACAACACGATCGCTATCAGTTCCTTTAAACACAATATTAAAAGACTCTAAATTATCTGCCTTTTTCAAAATATCTGATGCTTTTTTATAGTTATTTAAGGTAAGCATTCTCAATTCGGAATAAGACAAAGGCTTTTTAAACGTTTCTCTTGTATGTGGTACTTTTAAAGCCGCATCTCTAATTATAGTCGACATACTATACACATGTGTCATAAGATCTAGAATGGGACGTCCATCTGCTTTCAATTTAAAATCTAAATCGTTTGGCGTTAATCCTTCTGTAGCCCAATAAAACCGGAATCCCAAACCATCAATCATTCGAGCTGTAACTGTTCCTGCTGTATATGTATCTGGATGATCTGGAATTTGATAATATGGTAATGTATTTATATTTTGTGAAGAAACAGACATGCTAAAGATTATTAAAATTAAAGAGAGTAAAGTTTTCATTTAAAATTGCATTGTTTAAATTCCATGAATATCGAATAGATAAACAAGTGAAGCCATAGATGCTGCTCCCAATTCTAATTCACGTTTATTTACAGCATCAAACGTATCGTTAGACGCATGATGATGATCGAAATAACGCTGAGAATCCGGTCTTAATCCTACAGTTACATTATCTGCTGTTTTTAACGGACCAACGTCTGCTCCTGTTCCGCCTTGCTCAAAATAGTGAATTAAATAGGGTTTAAAAATAGGCTTCCAACTCAATACTTTATTAAAAGTAGCATCACTACAATCAAAAGAAAACCCTCTAGGAGTAAACCCTCCAGAATCACTTTCTAGAGATACCACATGTTTTTCTCCTTTAGCTGTAGCCACTTTTGCATACTCGGTTGCTCCTCTTAATCCGTTTTCTTCATTCATAAACATAACAACACGAATGCTATGTTTTGGTTTAATATTTAACGTTTTAAATAATCTAAGCACTTCCATAGATTGTACAATTCCAGCACCATCATCATGAGAGCCATCTCCTAAATCCCAAGAATCTAAGTGTCCCCCAACAATAATATATTCATCTGGATATTGAGAACCTGTAATTTCTCCAATCACATTATAGGATTTTACATCTTCTAATTGTTTACAGTTTTGTTTAAAATAAAACTGAAGAGACTTATCTAGTTTCAACATACTACTTAATAAATTAGCATCTTTAGTACTAATTGCTGCCGAAGGAATACGTTTAGACACAGGTAAATCGTTATACGTCATACTTCCTGCATGTGGTAAATCGTCTATATTTAAAGTCATCGATCTTACAATAACTCCAGCTGCCCCATATTTAGCTGCTTGTACAGCTCCCATGTAACGCTGATCTACACAACCACCATAAGCTTCAAACGTGTTAATTAAATCGACTTGCATTGGTCGATTATAGAATACAATTTTCCCTTTTACACCGGCTTCTCCTAAAGTCTTTAAATCTTCGAAATTCTGAACTTCAATAACAGACGCCGTTACACCCAACGGATTCGTAGATACAGATCCGCCCAATGCACAAATGTTAACACTCGTTGTTTCTCCGCTACCTGCTCTTATATAAGCATATTCTTTAGCTCCTCTTACCCATTTTGGCACCATTACCGGTTGCAACCACACTTTATCTAATCCTAACTGCTCTAACTCTTCCTTTCCCCAATCTACAGCACGTTCGGCATTTAAAGATCCTGACAAGCGGCCTCCAATATCTAAAGATAACGTTTCTAGCCAGCTATAACTTTGACCTTCAACTAAAGCAGATTTATAGATTGATTTTATCATTTCTGCATCTGTTTGACCAAAAACATGACAACTTAAACTCAATGCAATTAAGACGATTATTTTTTTCATAATTTTTTTTTATAGGGAATATAACTATTAGTAATAGTTAAAAAACGTTTAAATTCTTACTCGTTCTCCAACTGTGATTTATATAATTTGATATTAGAATATGTTTCAGAATCTAATTCTGGTTCCTTTATATCTTTGTATTCTTTTAATGTATCGTAAATAATTTTTGCTACAATTAAGCGCGCTACAGGTTTATCGTCTGCTGGAATATTAAACCAAGGCGCATTAGCACTAGAAGTCCTATTAATAGCATCTTCATAGCAATCCTGATATTCGTCCCATAATTCACGTTCCTTTAAATCGTCGGGAGAGAACTTCCAGTTTTTGTTTTTCTTATCTAACCGGCGAATTAATCTATCACGTTGTTCGTCCTTAGACAAGTTTAAAAAGAATTTAAAAATGATAGTTCCATTATCTGAAATATGTTTCTCGAAATTTACAATTTCTTCAAAACGTTGATCCCAGAACGATTCATTAACATCAGACACGTTATTTACTGTTGGAATATTTTCACCTAAAATATATTCTGGATGCACACGAGTCACTAATACATTCTCGTAATGTGTTCTGTTAAAAATTCCGAACTTACCACGAGCAGGTAAACGGGTGTAATGGCGCCATAAATAATCGTGTTTTAGTTCTAATTCTGTTGGAGATTTAAAACTATGACAATCTATGCCTCTTACATTAAAATCTTTAAAAACTTCACGAATTAAACTATCTTTTCCTGCGGTATCCATACCTTGAAAACACACTAAAACGGAATATTTTCCATGAGCGTACATGGTATTTTGCAAGTCTCCTAATTTCACTCTAATTTTTTCTAATTCTTTCTCTATCTTTTTATCTGAAGCATGTACATTGACTTTAGTTTCTAAGTTTTTTATTGAGATTTTAGAATCTATTTTGAAATCTTTAATGTGAATATCTTTCATAATATGTAAATGGTTTTAGGCTTAACTTCTACTAAAAAACAAAAATGCTTTCTATTAACAGCATGATTGTTATTTTTTTTGGATTTTTTAACTAAAAAAAGATTACTAAAACAAAGGATTTATAGTCATATTTCGCAAAGCATTTTTTCCTGTTTTAACACATAATTGGTATCTTTAAATGCTATCTGTTTTCTGACAAACAAAAACTTATAAAGGCTATAAAATGAAAAAAAAATTAGCAATCGCATGTGTCTTACTTTACAATTTATGTTGTTTTTCTCAAACATTAACCATTCAAACAGAAGCACATAAATTTAATGTAGACCATAATAAAGCTGTGGTGATTTCACAAATTAAAGATATTGATACTTACACCAATTTAATTGCGCAATACAGCGAGGTGGAGCTAATTTTAGATCAAGAAAAATATATTTTCACAACCGTACCAAACCAGTTAACCTACACAGATTCTTACAGTATTACAGATTCAGAAACTACTACCAATTACACCTTATACTTTACAGCATTACCACTGATATCTATAAGTACTGAAAATACAATTGTTGATGAACCTAAAGTCTATGCCGATTTTTATTACGCAGACGATTCGCAAATTCTAACCTCTAAAATAGGTATAGAAATTCGAGGAGGTATCTCTCAACTTTACCCTAAAAAAACTTACGATTTAGAGTTTTGGGAAGACGAATTAGGAGACGATACACGCGACGTTTCTTTTGGAAATTTAAGATCTGACGATGATTGGATTATAGATGCTTTATACAACGAACCTTTAAGATTACGAAGTTACACTGCTAATAAACTATGGTTAGATATTCATACACCTACATATTTAGATGAAGAACCAGATGCAAAATCGGGTGCAGATGTAAACTATGTTGAAGTATTCTTAAACGGAAGTTATAACGGCGTTTACAATCTGTCTGAACAAGTAGATAAAAAACAATTAGAACTTAAAAGTAATAAAGATGATATTCGAGGAGAACTCTTTAAAGGCGTCGGACGAGGAGCTTCTACATTTACTGCTTTACCTAATTACGATAATACTAATGAGCTGTGGGGTGGTTACGAAGTGAAGTATCCTAAAGCAGATGAAATTATAGATTGGAAAAATCTATATGAATTTACCAATTTTGTAATGAATGCCCCAGAATCAGATTTTAAAGCCAACATTTGGGACAGGTTTAACCGCGACAATTATATTAATTATTTTATTTTCTTCAATCTAATTAGAGCTGAAGATAATACTGGAAAAAATATTTATTTGGCGAAATACACCACAGATGAACCTTACTTTTATGTGCCTTGGGATTTAGATGGTTGTTTTGGGACGATATGGGATGGATCTAATGAAAATATTACAGATGATATTTTAACTAACGGATTTATGAGTCGAGTTATAGATTTAAACCCGAATAATATTAATGAAGAGATTTCTAACAGATGGTTTGCTTTAAGACAAGATACACTAACATATGAAGCCTTATCGCAATCTATTTCTAATAAATTTAATGATTTAAAATCTAATAATATTTACGAAAGAGAAGCCTTAGTCTACCCTAATTACTCCTTTAGTGAAGACGATTTATTATACACTCTAAATTGGTTGGAAGACAGGTTAACTTTTCTAGACACTTACTTTGAAAACGTATTATCGACACAAGACCATGTTTTAAATAGCATTACAATTTACCCCAATCCTGCAAAGCACAAACTTAACATCTCAAATTACAAAGAGATACAAGGTCAGTCTTTTAAAATTTACAATAATATAGGACAACTTTCCGGTGAAGGTATCATTGAAAATAATTATATCTCTGTAGAATATTTACAAGATGGCTTATACGTGCTGCAGATAGATAATGAAACTTTCAAATTCATTAAATCATAAAATATTCAGCATTTAGAAAACGTACAATACGTATATAAAAAGTAAGGCTCTAAACCATGTGGATTAGAGCCTTACTTTTTTATCAAAAATGAATTCTTTTTATTTAGTTGCATATAATTCTACATCACTTTTTTCTACAGTATCTCCGCTTAAAATAATTAAACGTTCTACTACATTTCTTAACTCACGTATATTCCCTGTCCAATCGTAAGACTTTAATAATGTAAGTGCTGCTTTAGAGAATTCCTTTTTAGCATTTCCTTGTTCTTTTGCAATCTTATTAGAGAAATAATCTACTAACAACGGAATATCTTCTCTTCTATCATTTAAAGCTGGTACCTGAATTAAAATAACAGCTAATCTATGATATAAATCTTCTCTAAAACGCCCTTCTTCTATTTCTTTTTTTAAATCTTTGTTTGTTGCTGCAACAACACGAACATCTACTTTAATATCCTTATCGCTTCCTACACGTTGCACACGACTTTCTTGAAGGGCACGTAATACTTTTGCTTGTGCAGACAAACTCATATCTCCTATTTCATCAAGAAAAATAGTACCTCCGTTTGCGGCTTCAAATTTTCCTGCACGATCTTTATTGGCACTAGTAAAGGCTCCTTTAACATGACCAAACAATTCGCTTTCTATAAGTTCGCTAGGTATAGCAGCACAATTAACTTCGACCATAGAACCTTTTGCTCGTTCACTTTTTTGATGCAGCCAATGCGCAACAAGTTCTTTTCCTGTTCCGTTTGCTCCTGTAATTAAAACACGAGCATCTGTTGGTGCAACTTTTTCTATAATGTTCTTTATACTTGCAATCTCTGGGCTTTCACCTATCATTTGGTAATTCTTACTCACTTTAGTTTTCAGAATTTTGTTTTCTACAACCAATTCTTTTCTATCTAAAGCATTTCTTACCGTATTCAATAATCGGTTTAAATCTGGCGGTTTAGAAATATAATCAAAGGCTCCTAACCGCATTGTATACACAGCTGTATCTAAATCGCCATGTCCTGAAATCATCACCATTGGTATTTCAGGCTTTATAAGTTTAACTGCTTCTAAAACTTCAACGCCATCCATTTTAGGCATTTTAATATCACATAACACCAAATCGTAATCTTCCTTCTTAATCTTATCTATACCGATTAAACCATCTTCTGCTTCTTCTAAATGATATGTTTCATTTTCCTCTGCTAATATTTTAACCAAAACTCTACGAATGGCTGCTTCATCTTCTATAATTAAAATTTTTGGCATATACTTTATTTTTGGTATTGATTACACATCAATATAATATAACTTTATTTATTTTTTTGTGTTTGATTTTTCTAAACCAAGAGCTGTAACCACATGCAAATCCCGTTGTGGAAATGGTATAGAAATTTGATGTTCTCTAAATAATTTCTCTATTTTAAAACGCACATCACTTCGTGGTCCTTCACCTAAAAAACTTTCTCTTACAGTAAATGCTACACGAAATATTAATGCACTATCTCCAAAATCCATAAACAATACGCGTGGTGCTGGTTCTGACAAAATATCCGGATGATTCTCTACAGACTGTAACAATAATGTTTCAACCAATTCAACATTACTTCCATAAGCCACTCCTACTGTTACTGTGTCTTTTGTTTCCTTTCCGTTTTGTGTCCAATTATATAAACTACTTGTTAAGAAAATATGATTTGGAATTATAATGACTCTATTATTTAAAGTCACGGCTCTTGTTGTTCTTAGTTTTATTTCTTCAACACGACCAATTTTATTGTCTATTTCTATAATATCGCCAACATGAACAGATTGATCTACAATAATAAATACACCTGAAATAATATCTTGAATTAAGGTTTGTAAAGCCAAACCTACACCTATTAATAAAGCTGCTGAAGCGGCGAAAACAGCAGTAACATTTATACCTATAGAATCGAAAGTAATTAATAGAATAATTAAATATACCACCCAACTTCCATAAGAAAACAGCATTTCAAATTTAATCTTATCATCTTTTGGCAATTTTCTCGTGGCTAATTTACTTAAAATTTTAAGTAACCTAGACGTGACTAAAATGACTATAATTATAACAAAAATAGCCTTTACAGAAACCGAAATATCTTGCCCTATATGAAATGTAAAATTAAAAAAATCTGTAAGCTGTTTCATATTAATATTTAATCCATTTAATAAGCTCTTTATATGTAGGCTTTTTTCCATACATTAAAATTCCGACACGATAAATTTTCGCAGCAAACCAAACCGTTAACAAAAACGAACCTATTAAAAGCAATAACGATAATAATTGCTGCCAAATAGGAACACCAAAAGGTATTCGCATTAACATGACCACAGGAGATGTTAATGGTATAAATGAAAATATAGTAGAAACCGTACCATGTGGATCTTCTATAACTGTAAAAAAACCGATATATACAGATAAAACTAAAGGCATTAAAATAGGAAACACAAACTGTTGCGTATCTGTTTCATTATCAACAGCTGCTCCAATTGCAGCATACATAGAGCTATATAATAAATATCCTGCTATAAAAAACAACACAAAAGCAATAATTAAATTGGTAAGTGGTAAATGATAAAATCCTGCAAAAACTGTCTCGATTTGCCCATTTAATTGTTGATCGAATATGGATTGCTGAATAACTTGTTGTTGTGGTGTTTGATTCATATCTATTCCAAAAACAAATCCTACCAAAGCTGTTAAAACTCCTCCAAGTATAATCCAAATTATAATTTGTGTAATACCTGCTAAAGACGTTCCTATTATTTTACCCAACATAAGTTGCATAGGCTTTACAGATGAAATAATAACTTCTATAACACGGCTTGTTTTTTCTTCGATTACACTTCGCATAATCATGTTACCATAAATAATAATAAACATGAATAACAAATATCCTGCAGCACCACCAAAAGCAAGTTTAATAATACTTTCTACTTTGGATGTTTTCTCTCCCGAGAAATTTTCCTGTATAATACTAACGTCTATTTTGGCAGATTCTATTTTATCTAAATCTACTCCAACTTGTACCAACTTTACATCTGTTAAAGACTTTTCAACTTTACTCTCTAAGCCAGAGACTACAGATAATGAAGGTGAATCTTCGGAATAGAACTTTACATGATTTTCTAGATAATTAACGTCAATACTTTTTTCAATATGTAATAAACCATATTCTCCCTGAGCCTTAACCAATACTTTTGCAGCTTCTAAGTCTATATTTGTTAAGAACTTATACTTAGTCGTTTCTGTATCCTTAAAAGCATTCTTAATTAAACCCGATTCGTCTAAAATTGCTATTGTTCTTACTTTATTACTACTTATTTGCGATAAATAAGCCACTGTAGCAATAAGTGCAATTAGTACAATAGGACTAATAATAGTCATTACAATAAATGCCTTATTTTTAACTTTCGTTAAATACTCTCTTTTTATAATGAGTGGTAAATGATTCATGATTAGCTATTATTCTGAATGGCTTTAATAAAAATATCGTTTGTACTTGGCAACAATTCTACAAAATGAGAAACTTCTCCTTGTGTCGTTAAATAACGTAATAAATCGTTCGAGTTATCGTTACGTCCTAATTTCACATTTAGCTTTAACTGTTCGTCTATGGTTTTAAATTGTGCTGGAGATACTTCAAATTTATCTGTTAAATCCTGATGTAATGCTTTTATATTTGCTGTTTTTACACCAATTTCATAGGCATTGCTTTTAAATTGTCGCTTGACTTCTGTTAGTTTTCCATCTAATATTTTATTAGATTTATTAATTAAGGCAATGTGATCGCATAGCTCCTCGACAGATTCCATACGGTGTGTAGAAAAAATAACGGTTGAACCATTATCTCTTAAGCGCAAAATTTCATCTTTTATTAAATTCGCGTTTATAGGGTCGAATCCTGAAAAAGGTTCATCGAAAATCAATAATTTAGGTTCATGCAATACGGTAACCACAAATTGAATTTTCTGTGCCATACCTTTAGATAATTCTTGAATTTTTTTATTCCACCAATCACCAATTTCTAAACGATCGAACCAATAATGAAGTCGTTTTTTAGCTTCGGCTTTACTTAGTCCTTTTAATTGAGCTAAGTATAACGCTTGCTCTCCAACTTTCATCGATTTATACAAACCGCGTTCTTCAGGTAAGTAACCAATATCTTTTATATGATGATTTTTTAAAGGCTCTCCATCTAAAATAACATGCCCAGAGTCGGGCATAGTAATTTGATTTATAATTCGGATTAACGTTGTTTTTCCAGCACCATTTGGTCCTAATAAACCAAAAATACTTCCCTTAGGTACTTCTATAGAAACTTGATTAAGCGCTGTGAACTCTCCAAATTTTTTAGAAATAGTATGCGCTTCTAAAATGTTATGCATTCGCGAATTTAGTTAATTAAAGGTGTAAATATATTAAATGTAATACAAGAAGCTTAATATAATATGCTAAAAAGGAGTTATTCCTAAAATCACAAAACCCACCCTTAAATAAACCTAAGGATGGGAAAAAAATTGCTATGAAAAAGAAAAACTTACTAAGTTCAATTAGTAATGTCTCAAATATAATACTTTATATTAAAAATACCGTAATTATTTTAGACAAATTTTACGAAAAGCATAAAGCAAAAACATCCGCATTAAAAATGCGGATGTTTTACAAGTATTTTTAATTACATTTTTTAAGAGAACATATCTTTTACTTTCTCGAAAAATGATTTATCTGAACTTTCTGGTTTTGGCATAAAATGATCATCATCACGCATCTCTTCAAAAAATTCTTTTTGTTGTTTATTTAATGTTTTAGGCGTCCACACATTTACATGTACCAATAAATCACCCTTAGCATAACCATTAATGTTTGGAATTCCTTTTCCGCGTAAGCGTAATATTTTTCCGGATTGTGTACCCGCTTCAATTTTAATACGCACTTTTCCTGTAACTGTTTCAATCTCTTTAGAGGTTCCTAAAACAGCATCTGGAATGCTTACATATAAATCGAAATGAAGATTATCTCCTTCACGTTGTAAACTGCTGTGGTTTTCTTCTTCAATTGCGACGAGTAAATCTCCTGAAACACCCATTGCTCCTGGAGCTTCATTACCTTTACCTGTAACCTTAAGTTGCATACCATCTACAACTCCTGCTGGTATTTTAATAGATACGGTTTCTTCTTTTACAACTAAACCTTGTGCATCTGCATCGTTAGGTTTTTTATCTATAATCTGACCCGATCCACCACAAGACGTACAAGGTGAAGCTGTTTGCATACGACCTAAAATAGTATTAGCAATACGCGTAACTTGCCCCGATCCTTGACATGTAGGACATGTTTTATAAGTGGTTCCTGGTGCCTGAACTTTACGTCTAACTTTTACTTTCTTTTCTACACCGTTAGCAATTTCTTCTAGGGTTAATTTTACACGAATTCTAAGGTTACTACCTTTTACTCGACGTTGACCGCCACCGCCGCCAAATCCTGAAAATCCGCCGCCGCCAAAACCACCGCCACCAAAAATATCTCCAAATTGGCTAAAAATGTCGTCCATATTCATATGGCCGCCACCATAACCTCCTCCACCAGCTTCGAATGCTTGGTGACCGAATTGGTCGTAACGTGCTTTTTTATCTTGGTCGCTTAAAATTTCGTAAGCTTCTGCAGCTTCTTTAAATTTATTTTCAGCGTCTTTGTTATCTGGATTTTTATCTGGGTGGAATTCAATAGCTTTCTTCCTGTATGCCTTTTTTATTTCAGCTCCAGTAGCATTTTTATCAACTCCTAAAATTTCGTAATAATCTCTCTTCATGGTGTGTCTTACTTTCGACCGTTAATGTTTTTACACTATTTTATAGTGTGTATGTTATTGCCCTATTACAACTTTAGGAAAACGAATTACTGTTTCGCCTAATTTGTATCCTTTTTCAATAACATCAATAATTTTTCCTTTTAAATCTGGTGTTGGTGAAGGAATTTGAGTAATCGCTTCGTGATGATCTGCATTAAAAGTATCTCCTACTTCAACCTCTACTAATTCCAAACCTTTAGATTGTAACAGATTTTTTAGTTTATTACTAATCAATTCTACTCCTTTTAAAAGGTCCTTTTCTTTAGTTTTAGAAATCTCACTGTATGCACGATCAAAATCATCTAACACAGGTAACAATGCTACCATGACATCTTTGTTGGCAGTTTTAAACAAATCGATGCGTTCTTTAGAAGTTCGTTTTTTATAGTTTTCAAACTCAGCAAACAGTCTTAAAAATTTATCTTTTTCTTCCTTCAATTTAGCCTGTAAATCCTCTTCTACAGATACTTCTTGATTTTCAACAACTTGCTCTTCTACTTGTTCTTCTATATTTTCGACTTCAATGTCTTTTTGATTCTCTTCTTTACTCATGTCTTCTAATTTAAAATAAACACTATCCATTTAAGGCAAAAGTACTGCCATCTTTCAATATTTGCCAAAATGTCACAAATAAAATTATGGTTTTTTTCTTGAAGCTTTCTATTTTGGTTATTTTTGAATTCAAACATAAAAAACAATAATCATGAAAAATAAGATTTTAACCTTATGTATTGCCATTTCTATTGGTGCAACTTTAATATCTTGTAAAGACAAGACAAAAGAAGCTGAAGCTACTGCTGTAGAGCCCGTAGCCGAAACTGTAATTACTGCAGTAAAATACAATGTAGATGTAAGCAACTCTTCTATTGAATGGAAAGGTGCTAAACCTACAGGTGAACATTTTGGAACCATTTGCATTGAAACAGGAGAACTTACTGCTGATGGTAATAGTGTACAAAGCGGAACTATAGTTATAGATATGAATAGTATTGCTGCCTTAGATGTTGAAGGTGATAAAAAACTAAACTTAGAAGCTCACTTAAAAGGGACTGTTGAAGGCAAAGAAGGCGACTTTTTTAACGTAAATGAGTTCCCTAAGTCTACATTTAAAATCACAGGAGTTACCACTAATGAGACTGGAAAAACGATACTTTCTGGAAATTTAAAAATGAAAGGTATTGAGAAAAATGTATCATTCCCTGTCACTGTATCTACTGAAGGTAAAACACTTAGTTTAGTTAGCGAAACTTTTGCTATAGACAGAACACAATGGGGAATAAATTTTGGATCTAAATCGGTTTTTGATAATCTTGGAGATAAGTTTATTAACGACGATATTACTTTAACGATTAAAGTTAAAGCTACAAAAGCTTAAAACTTGATGTATTAAAACAAATTTAATATTGAAAGACTATCTATAAAAAGATAGTCTTTTTTTTATGTTAGTAATTCTAACAATGCCGGATGTAGATTAGGATATTTAAACTCGAACCCCTGATTTTCTAATTTTTTACTGCTTACTCGCTGACTTGCATACATTAAATTATGCATTTCTCCCAAAACGAGTTTCATTACACCTCTAGGAATACCTGGTAAAAACATAGGTTTATCTACAACTTTAGCAATAGACTTTATAAGTTCGCTTTGTGTAACAGGATTTGGTGCAACAGCATTAAAAGTGCCTTCTCCACAATATTTTAAAAGATAAATAAACACACGAACAACATCGTCTATATGCACCCAAGATTGCCATTGCTCACCTTTACCAAAAACAGCCCCTAAACCTAAATCTATCGGTTTTTTAAATTCTGGTAAAACGCCACCTTCTGTAGACAACACAAGGCCAATACGTACTTTGGCTACTTTAATATTTAATCCAAAAAAAGTATCGACCTCGGCTTCCCAAGCTTTAACCACTTCTCCTAGAAAAGAATCGTCTATTCCAGTATCCTTTTCATTATAATATTTAGTTAAAGAATCGGGATAAATACTAATCCCACTTGCAGATATTATTTGAGAAACATTGTGACTAGGCAAAGATTTTAACCCGCGATGTAATAATCGTGCAGATTGCACCCGGCTATCTAAAATTTCCTTTTTATTAGAAGCGGTCCAACGTTTAGAAACTGTTCCTCCTGCCAAGTGAATAATAACATGTATACCTTCAAAACAACCGGTATCTATTTCGTTTGTTTTCGGGTTCCAATAATAACCCCGATAGTTCTTTTTATTTACAATTTTTTCTTTTCTAGTCGTTAAATATTTAACACTAACATTCTTATGGAGACAGCGTTCCACAATTTTAGTTCCCAAAAGTCCTGTAGCGCCAGTAATTAAAACACCCATCTCTTAATTTTTAAACAAAAATACAAATACATAAATGCCTACAAGTCACATTAAGTAAGGTTTAACACTAATCTGTAAAACAGACTAATACGTAGTTAACTAATTTCAAGTTGATACTTTTGTAATAAACCTTCTAAATCATTCCTAGAAAATTTAGCACCTTTCATTTTATTATGTTCAGGATCGATATTAAAGTTATATGCGGTTAAAAAATTTGCATTTTCTAGATTTGCATCTATAAACTGTACATCTTGTAAATTACTCTCCTCGAAATCTGCATATGTTAAATCACTGCCTTGAAATGAGGCTTGTTGTAATTCACAATTTATAAACACACTACGTTTAAGTTTTAAAAAATCGAAATGCGTCATTTGAAGATTACAATTGTTAAAATTTAAACGCATTAAAAATGTATTTATAGATTTAAAATCTAATCCTAATAATTTACATCCTGAAAAAACAACATCGTTAAAAGCTGTCTTTTTAAGTTTTGCATTACTTAAATTACAATCTATAAACTCGCAGTCGGTAAACACAAACCCAGAAAGATCGCTATTAGACAAATCGCATTGCTCGAAGGAGCAGCCATCATAATCGCCTAAAGGCAAAGGGTTACTTGTATAGTCTTCATTTTTAAATAAAAGGTCTTCAACATTTGTAGTCATAACGTCTATTTATTAAATTTTAATTGCTCTCAACATCTCTCTTTTCCCTGGAGGCCCTGGAATACGAGCTACAGTAAACCCAACGGCTTGCATTGCTCTTCTAGCATTACCTTGTGCAGAATAAGTTACCAAAATCCCGCTTGGTTTTAAAGCTTTAAACATAATTTTAAAAACAGCTTCTCCCCATAAATCAGGTTGAACTCTTGGGCCAAAAGCATCGAAATAAATAATATCATACAACGCATTGTCTGTAATATCATTAAAAGATTTTTGTTGTTTTAATAAAGAAAAACCTTCTGAAATATCTTGCTTAGATTCCCAAGCAACAGTATGAAGAGTATTAAAAAGCGATTCGTTAGCACCTTGATTTATAGATTTCGAATAATTAATATGAAGTAAATCGTCTGCAGTTACAGGATATGCTTCTACTCCTGTATAATTTATTTTACAATTTAATTTCTTAGATTCTAAACATGTTAAAAACGCATTTAAACCAGTACCGAACCCTATTTCTAAAATAGAGATAGGATTTAAATCTGGTTTTTCTTCTAAAGTATATTTTAATCCCTCCTTAATAAACACATGTAAAGCCTCTTGAATTGCCCCATGTCTAGAGTGATAAGTTTCGTCTAAATCAGGTAAATAAATGGTTGAAGAACCATCTGCTGTTGTAATAAATTTACGTTCCAAAATAATGAAGTTTGCGAAAGATTAATTAAAATATTAAAATCTAAAAAAGAAGGATTTACTAAATTATATAATCAATTAATTCGAAACGTAAATATACTCGATTTTTAAAAATTTTATACTACTTTTAGGGTATAATTAAATACTGTTTAATCTAGTAAATTGTAATATTTTGACAAATACGATTGAAATTACAAAAGCAAATACGAGCAAGATACATGATGTGGATTTTGATAATTTGTCTTTTGGTAAAGTTTTCTCAGATCACATGTTTGTTTGTGATTTTAAAAATGGCGAATGGCAGAAGCCAGAAATTACGCCTTATGCACCTTTAACTTTAGATCCTTCTGCTCGTGTTTTTCATTACGGCCAAGCTGTTTTTGAAGGCATGAAAGCATTTAAGGACGAAGCTAATAATGTCTGGTTATTTAGACCTGAAGACAACCTTGAACGCATTAACAAATCTGCAGAACGTTTGGCTATACCTGCATTTCCAAAAGACGTTTTTATGGAAGGCTTAAAAGCTTTGGTAAAATTAGACGAAGCATGGGTACAACCTGGTTTTGGAAACTCGCTATACATTAGACCTTTTGTTATTGCAACAGAACCTGCTATTGCTGCATCTCCTGCTTTAGAATACAAGTTCTTAATTATTTGCTCGCCGGCTCAATCGTATTATTCTGGAGATGTACGTGTGCTAATTGCTGAACAATTTAGTAGATCTGCTAACGGAGGTGTTGGTTACGCAAAAGCTGCAGGAAATTATGCTGCACAATTTTACCCTACAAGTCTAGCAAACCAAGAAGGTTTTCAACAAATTATCTGGACAGACGCAGATACTCATGAGTTTCTTGAAGAAGCTGGTACTATGAATGTCTTTTTTAGAATTAACGACACTTTAGTTACTGCACCAACTAGTGAAAGAATTTTAGATGGAATTACTCGTAAAAGTATTATCCAAATTGCTAAAGATTCTGGTATTGCTGTAGATGTAAGACCTATTAAAGTAAGTGAATTAGTCGAAGCTAGCAAAAACGGATCTTTAAAAGAAGTTTTTGGTTCTGGTACAGCTGCTGTAGTTAGTCCAATATCTGCATTCTCTTATAAAGGAGATCTTTTTGAAATTCCGAAAATGGACAACAACTTCTCTTCTATATTTAAAGAGAAATTATTAAATATACAATATAACAAATCTGAAGACCCTTACGGTTGGAGACAAAGTATATAATATAAAACTAAAAAGAGCGACTTAAAACAGTCGCTCTTTTTTTTATTTATCTAAAACAGAAGCTATATCCGGCTTAAAATAGTTTGGCCCTTTTAATACTTTTCCGTCTTCTCTATATATAGGTTCACCATCGGCATCTAGTTTACTCATATTACTGCGTTGTATTTCGTTAAAGACATCTTCTATTTTATGCTGTAAACCATGCTCAATTATAGTCCCGCATAAAATATATAACATATCTCCTAAGGCATCTGCAATCTCTACAAGATCCTTATTATTGGCAGCCTCTAAATACTCTTCGTTTTCTTCTTTCATTAAGTTAAAACGCAACATATTTTTATCTTTACCTAAATCGGCAAGAGGTGTTTCACTATATCCTAGTTTATATGCTGTATGAAATGCTTTTACAGCCTCTATTTTACTCTTCATATTATTAATATATTATAATTTTGATTACATTTACAAACTTGATAAAGTTGCAATTAGATTCTAATATTTAAGCAACTTATCACAGATTTTAAATTTTAGCATCATTTTTTTAATTAATTCTCATAGTACCCTATGTTTACAAAAGGTCAATTGATTTTTGGAGTCATCTTTTTTATAGTTTTTGTTATCTCAATATTTTATACTTATAAAAAAGATTTCGCACTTCATAAAAAATATTACAATGGTAGTATATGGGTGCTTGTTGCTTTTATTGCCTTCTTATTATTTATTATCAGTATAAAATTAATATTTAAAGGTTAATAACGCTTTACATTTTACGCAAAAAACAAGCTACATTATTAAGTTTTTTGTTTTTAAAACACAAAAAACCAATCTTAATCTAAAAAAACATCATTTATTTTTAGATACCTTTCATTTATTTTCCGTTCTTAATAAAAAATAACGGATATGAAACCCCTCCCTATACTTCTAACTCTTGTCTTTTTTACATCAATCTGTAATACGATAAAAGCGCAAAACTACATTGGACATACTGTAGACAACTATGCGGGGATACATAGTGTTATCTATAACCCTGCAACAAGTGTGGGTTCTAAAATGAAATTAGACATTAATATTTTATCCCTTAGTTCTTTTGGCGCAAATGATTACTATGCAATGACTTTAAATAATTTAGTAAATTCTGAAAATATTTTTAGTTCAGAACAAGACACCAAAACATTTCCAAAAGATAATAATAACTTTTTTGTGAATTTAGATGTTATGGGACCTTCTATAATGCTAAATATTAATAAAAGTAATAGTGTTGCATTAATTTCACGAGTAAGATCCTTTGTAAATATCAATAAAATAAATGGAGAATTATTTGAAAACATAAAAAATGATTTTGATGAAACGGAAAATTTTAATTTCAAAAACGATGAATTTACAGGAGCAATTCATGCATGGGCAGAACTTGGGTTTTCTTACGGTCATATACTTTATAATAATAAAAATCATAAAATTAAAGGAGGCATAACCTTAAAGTATTTACAAGGAATAGGATCTGCTTTTATGAGTACCAATGAGTTAAAGGGAAATTACAATGCATCTGCAAATACATTAGAAACAACTGGAAATTTGGTTTATGGTGTTACAGGAGATTTTGATATTGACAACCTTAAATATGAAAATTTAGGTACTGGTTTTGGAGCTGACATTGGACTTATTTACGAATGGATTAAAAACAACACTTTAGACGATCTTAATACTGATTATAAATTAAAAATCGGAGTATCTGTTACAGATATTGGTTCTATAAATTATAAGGATACAGAAGTATCTAATTACGACTTAAATGCAACAATTAATCCAAACGATTTTGATATTGATAATTTAGATGATTTATACGAATACACTTCGGTAATAGAAAAGGCAAAAATAAAACTCCCAACAGCCATTCACCTACAAGCAGATTACAATATTGTTGACCGTTTTTACATGAGCGCTCAAGCAGATTTTTCGATAGCAAAAGCAAATCAAGCTAAAACTTCAAACAGTTTAAATTCTGTAATATTTACACCACGTTTTGAAATTAAAAGATTTAGTGTGTATTTACCTTTTGGTTTTAGACAATATGGTGGTTTTGGAAGTGGTTTTGGATTACGAGCCGGACCGCTAACAATTGGATCAAGTTCAATCATTTCAAACTTAATATCAAACACATCAAAATCTGCCGATGTATATATCGGTTTAAAAGTGCCTATTTACAGATAAAAAGACTAAAAATCACGCATGTTTAAAGAAGAAATACGGTTTTTAAAAAATTGAAATAAAATTGTTTACCTTTGATATTATCACAATTTTACATCAATGAAATCAACAAAATATATCTTGTTTTTGCTACTTATAGCGTTCATTGGATCTTCAATTTATATTGCTGTTCAACCAAACGAAATAAGCTTCTCAAGAACAAAGACAGTAGAAGCACCACAAGAAGTAGTTTACAACTATCTTAATAATTTAAACCATTGGAATTCTTGGGTTCCATGGAAAAAAATAAGCACTACAGACTCTAATCAAAATAGTAAAGAGTATACGTGGTTACAAGATAATTCTATAGGAAGAATTACAACCATAAAGTCTTCTAAACCCACAAGTATACATCAAGAATTAATCTACCACGAATACCCAAAATCTGAGTTAGATTGGAAAATTGATTCTATTTCTGAAAACACATCTTCGGTAACTTTAAGCATGACCAGTAAGAACATTCCGTTAAAAAAGAAAGTATATTATGCCATTTTTGGAACCCCTGAAATAGATCTTGCTCCTAAATTTGAAAAAGGACTTATAAAACTAGATTCTGCGATTATAGAAAGTATGAAAGCATATAGCGTTACAATAAATGGTATTACCAACCACAGTGGCAGTTATTACTTATACAACACAACTTCTAGCCGTATAGATAACTACAAAGATAAGGCAAAAGTTATGATGGCTGAAGTCACAAAATATATCTCAGAAAACCAAATCCCTATGGCTGGTTTTCCTTTTATTTCATTTAGTAAATGGGATAGAGAACATAACAGTGTAACCTTCTCTTGCTGCATACCTACAACCACAGAAATTACAACTACAGACAACACTATCAAGACAGGTTTACTACCTGGATTTAAAACACTTAAAACCACTTTAAAAGGTAATTACAACTATTTAGATGAAGCTTGGAATACGACTTCAGAATACATGATTACAAATGACTTAGAAAAGGCGGAAAGTAATATTATGTTAGAGAGTTATGTTACAAACCCGAAATACAAAATTAATCCGGCAGATTGGGTTACCGAAATCTATGTTGCTATCAAACAAGAGACAGATTCAATTCCTCAAATACCAGAGGTCACTACACCTGTAACAAGCGATAACTAAATTTTTAGACACGACAAATGAAACACTTAGTTTTGATTTTTATTGGTGGTGGTTTTGGTAGTGTGTTACGCTTTATTGTAAGTAAATATCTAAACGATACTAGTACAGGTATCCCTTACGGAACCATGTTAGTAAATATTACAGGAAGTTTGCTTATTGGAGTTGTTCTGGGATTAGCTGCTAAAAATCATTTTATAACCCAAAACCACACCTTATTATTGGCTACAGGTTTTTGCGGCGGATTAACAACCTTTTCAACTTTTGCTTTTGAAAATCAAACTTTTTTAAAAACCGGAGAGTTTCTAAACTTTACAATTTATACTTGTGCGAGTTTTATACTTGGTTTTTTGGTTGTATTTTCTGGAGTATACCTTGTAAAATATATCTAGTATTTTTTAAAAGCCTTCACTCCTGCTTTTATTTCTGTATTTAAAAAATTATTTCTTGGTACAATTGGGCACGAGTATTTTTCATTATATGCACAATACGGATTAAAAGCCGTATTAAAATCTATAGTAATAACAGTATCCTTTTCTTTATCATTTACACGAACTTCAATATAACGTCCGCCTCCATAAGTAGAATCGCCATTTGTTAAATCTAAAAAAGGTAAAAACAAATAATCTTCGTAGCCTTCTTCATCTAACAAATCTTGACTTTCATAAATTTTAAGTTTAAAATCTTCACCCTTAATTTTAAAATTTACAACACCAAAAACACGCTCTTTAGCCATACGATCTGTAGTTGTAGGCATTTCAAAAAATGTACTATCTGGAGTATGATTTAATTGCGCTTGAACGATGTATGTAGAATCTACTTTAAAAAAATCTAAACCTTTAAATTCTTTTCTATCCTTCTTTTTTAAAGGGGACTGACTGGCATCTTTAAAACTAGAATTTAATGATCTCTGAAAAGGTGTATCACCAACTAAAGGTTCTTTGTTTTGAAAACAGGAACACAAACAAAAAAACAAGGCGATATATAAGAATGATTTCATTTGAATAAATTTGAACTCAAAAATACAACTTATCATTTTTTTATCTAGATTTGAATCAGAAAATATCCACAATAATGTTAACTAGAAAAGTCTCTTATAAACTTACCCGCGTATCTTATTCTAGATACTGGACACGCTATATATAACACTTTCTAAATATTATATAAAAAACGTCCAACCTTAAAGTATTAAGTTGGACGTTTTTTTTTGCTCAAACCAAACAAAAAAACAATGAAAACAATTTTTAAAAATTACATAAACACCTTTAAAGGGCTTTCTAACGAAGTTTGGTGGTTGGCATTTATTACATTAGTTAACAGAGCTGGAACTATGGTTATCCCATTCTTATCGCTATACCTGACTAAAAACTTACATTTTACTCTTATAGAAGTAGGCTGGATCATGAGTGCTTTTGGAGGTGGATCTGTCGTTGGATCTTGGTTAGGCGGAAAATTAACCGATAAAATTGGTTACTACAAAGTCATGGTTTTTAGCTTAATTACTTCTGGTTTTCTATTTATTGCCTTACAATTTCTAACAACTTTTGTAGGTATAACTATTGGTGTTTTTGTTTTACTAATGATTGCCGACATGTTTAGACCTGCCATGTTTGTAGCTTTAAGTGCATACAGTAAACAGGAAAATAAAGTAAGATCTGTAACATTAATACGTTTGGCTATTAATCTTGGTTTTTCTGCAGGACCAGCTATTGGCGGATTAATAATTGTAACATTAAACTATGGCGGACTGTTTTGGGTAGATGGTATTACATGCTTTTTGGCAGGTATATTACTATTAAACGTATTACACCCTAAAAAAGTTAAAGTTGCTGATGAGATTGTTGTTGAAAACCCAAGATCTGCTTATAAAGACGTGAATTACATTATCTTCTTATTGGCTATGTTATTATTTGGAGTGGCCTTTTTGCAATACTTCTCGACAGTACCATTGTTCTATAAAGAGGTATTTAGTTTATCCGAGTTTCAGATTGGATTGTTAATGGGAATGAACGGATTTTTAATTTTTGTGCTTGAAATGCCACTTGTTAAGTCTTTAGAGAAATCAATGTATTCTAAAACAGGATTGGTTGTTTTCGGAGCCATTTTAACAACTATAAGTTTTATATTTTTAAACATAAGCGGCTGGGCTGGCGTATTAGTAATAGGTATGTTATTTATGACTATTGGAGAAATGATCGCCTTTCCGTTTTCTAATGCCTTTGCTTTAGAACGTGCTAAAAAAGGAAATCAAGGGGAATACATGGCATTGTATAGCATCTCTTTTTCTATAGCTCATATTATAGCACATAATTCGGGAATGCACTTAATAGCAAAATACGGATACCAAGTAACATGGCATACCACAACTGTGGTTATGCTTGTATGTATTGGTATTTTATACTATTTAAAATGGAGAATGATTAGGCAAAAAGACAAGCAATAATAACTTATTAACGTGTAGAATCACGCACTACAATATCTGTTTCTATATATTCTGTAGAATACGATTTTGCATCGTCTTTCGTTTCTAATTTTTCAATTAATTTTTTAGCAGCTACAGCACCCATAATTTCACCATGTTGACTAACACATGTTAATCTTGGATTAGAATTACGAGCCAATAAACCATTAGCAAAAGAAATAACTGCCAAATCTTCGGGTATATTATAACCATTTTCTTTTGCTATTTCCATTGCAGAAAGTGCAGAAGATTCGTTCGTAGAAATAATACCATCGATTTTATGATCAAACAACGGACGAATCATAGTATCGTAATTTTTATAATTTACTTCGTTGGTATTTATAACCAAACTAGAATCGAAAGCGATATTATTTTGTTCTAATCCTTTTTTATATCCTTCAAAACGTAAACGTCCAATACTTAAATTTTTTAATGGAGATACAAATGCAATACGTTTACATCCTTGCTTCACCAAATTACTTACAGCATCTGCAGAAGCATTTAAATCGTCTGTAATAATTTTATCACATTCTACGTGTTCAGAAACACGATCAAACATTACAATTGGAAATCCGAATTTAACACTATCAGTAAAATGACTAAACTCCCCATTCTCTTCCGTTTCTTTAGAAATTGCAAGTAAGAAACCATCGATACTTCCTGTAGATAACATATCTATAATTTCAACTTCTTTCTGATAAGATTCATTAGAGATACAAGTCATTATTCTATACCCATGACTTGCTGCTTCTTTTTCTATACCCTGTAATACTTGCATATAGAAATAATTAAGCATATTAGGAATAATTACACCAATACTTTTTGTTCTTTTATTCTTTAAACTTAAAGCATTATAATTTGGTCTGTAATTTTTCTCTTTTGCATAATTCTGAATTAAAATACGCGTTTCCTCACTAATTTCAGGAATGTCATGAAGCGCTTTAGATACTGTGGAAACGGATACATTTAATGCTTTTGCAATATCTTTTAAGGTGGTTTTTTTCATGAAAATGGCTATTAATTGGGATTCGTTTTTTTATTAATCTAACAAATTATACAAGAGCTAAAATTATAATAAATTTTTGAAACTAAAAAGTGTATAAATTTATTAATTCTTAAATTTTCACCGCTTTTAAAGCAATTTTATAATAGTATCTTTAAGTAATGGATTATTTTTGACATTATTAGAACTCTTTTTTTGTGTTTTTAATTTTTGGCACATATTTAACTCATTTACAAACAAGTCTAAACGCTTCACTTTTTTAAATATCAGCTATAAAATCAGGGTTCTATTTCTCGTAACATTGTAATATTTAATAATGTATTTAAGATTTTATTAATTTTGATTGAATTTTTTATCATATAAAAATTCAACATTTAAATACATCTTTCCGGTTTAGTGTTTATTTTTGTGGTAACGGATAATAACATGGCACAGTCAAACAAAACAAATATTAAAGATTTAACAATATACCAGAAATCTTTGGAAATTTTTAAGTTGTCTAGACACATTGCGTCTTATATTACTCATGACAAAGATGTTATAGCCATGCACACGTCTAAAAATTATTTAGATAAATACGCAGATAAACTTGTAATTGATTCATTAGAATTAGTGCCAAAAATTGTTGAAACAGAGAATGAAACAAATCATATTCTAAAGTTAAAATACGCGAAATCTTTACGTTTTTTTATTGATAGACTATATTCTAATACCAAACATTTAGAAACCAACAAAACTAACAGCTCCGATTTTATAAAACTATTACGTATAGAAATTAAAAAACTAAGAATTATACATAGACTTTATGTAAAGTCCTTAATTCAACAAAATTAGTCTCTAATATTCCCCCTATATATGCACTATAACCGTATTAAGAACAGCATTTAATTTTCTTTGTACAGATTTCGCAAAGCATCGATTTCAGATCACTATATTTGATTTTTTATAGAATCTAATAAGATTCTATTTTTTTAGCAAAAATTGCATGAGAGAATCAAAATATTAATTAATAAAAATGATAGAATTACTATTCTTAATTAAACTAATTGTTGCAATTGGGTTTGTTATTGGCTTATCCGTACTTGCTGAAAATGTAAGCCCAAAAGTTGCTGGAATTTTATCTGGATATCCAACAGGATCTGCAATAACGTTATTTTTCTTTGGACTAGAAGTAAATCCTGAATATGCTGCAAAAAGTGCCGTTTATAATATGATTGGACTAACAGCGGCATTAACCTTTGTATATATTTATTACATTGCATCTAAATTCTTTAATAAATACAACATTCTCTTATCGGCTTTGTCTGCCATTTTAGGTTACTTTATAGTTGTTTGGTTATTGCACCATTTAGAAGTTAATACCTATATAGCCATATTAATCCCTATTATATTTTCGTTTCTGTATCTCTATCTCTTCAAAAATATTAAAGAAATTAATATAAAAACGAAAGCAAAACTAAGTTATAAAACGCTTTTTGTAAGAGCCTTTCTGGCTGCATTAATTATTTTAGTTATTACAAGTGTCCCAAAGTTTGTTGGACCTACGTGGGCAGGACTTTTTTCAGCCTTTCCTACCACCCTTTTTCCTTTAATATTAATTATACACTTAACTTATTCTAAAGAACATGTACATACTGTTATTAAAAATGTACCTATAGGTATGTTTTCATTAATTATCTATTCACTAACCATTTCAATCGTATATCCATTATATGGTATATATTGGGGCACATTGCTCTCTTTCGGAACCGCAACCACCTATTTGCTAGTGTATAAAAAAATAAGAAACTTTATAAACAAACATAGAAGCACTATTCCCGCTACTTCTAAATAAACTTTAAACCTAATTACATACTCCTACCTCTTAACCATTTAGCTCACATATATTTTAGATTTAACTGGTATTATACTTAAGGATATTAGTACCTGTTTAACACAGATTATTTTAGGATTGTTATATAATTACTCAAAAACATTTGAAATTAAACAACTTCAACAACTCTTCATTTCAAGTAAAATATCACAACTAAACACGAAGTAAAAACCAGCAGAAAATTACCCCTTCTTTTATAAAAAAACTGTAAAATTAATTACTAAACAAGGAGAAATTCTTAGTCCGAAAAAATCTCAAACATTCATTTTAGTCAAAAAGAGTACAATTATTCGTAACTTTGTATGCTTTAATTTAGGCTAAGGTCTATTTTAATTCGGAACGAATAACAGGGTAATGAACTATAAACACTTAGTAGAAGAGATAAAAGATAATAGTCAGCATTTTAAAAATAAAAATGCAATCTATTATAAAAATAACGAGCTTAATACATGGGAAGGCATTTCTTGGTTAGATTTTGAATCTCGAATAGAAACACTTTCTAAAGCCCTTATAAATTACGGAATATCGGTACAGCAAAACATTGCTATTTTTTCTGAAAATATGCCAAATTGGATTATTTCAGATATTGCAATTATGCGTGTTAGAGCTGTAACTATACCTATTTATGCTACAAATTCTAAGAAAGAAGTTGAATATGTTATAGATGACGCAAAGGTAAGTTTGCTTTTTGTTGGCGATCAAAACGAATACGATAAAGCTTACGAACTTTTAGACACTTCAAAGTATTTAAAACTAATTGTAGCTTTAACAAAAACAATTAAACTTCATGCTTCGCAAAAATCTGTTTATTTAGAAGATTTTACTGCTTTTGAAGCCAGTGAACAAATAGAAACAGAACTTAAAAAACGATATTACGAGTGTGATTTTGAAGACATCGCAAGTATTATTTACACCTCTGGAACTACAGGAGAACCTAAAGGTGTCATGTTAGATTACAATAATTTCGGAGGCTCTTTAGCTGCACATGATCATGAATTAACCCTTACAGAAAAAGACGCGTCGCTAAGCTTCTTACCTTTAAGTCATATTTACGAACGTAGTTGGGTATTCTTTTGCTTGAAAAAAGGAATTGAAGTATACTTTAATCAAGACCCTAAAAAAATTGTAGATGTTATTAAAGAAGTAAAACCAACTGTAATGTGTACAGTGCCTCGAATCTTCGAGAAAATTTTTGCCGCAATTCAAGATAAAAGAAAAGAAGCTTCTCCTGCTAAAATGAAACTAGCAAGTTGGGCTTTAGGAATTGGTAATAATTATTACAACAAACACAAACGACTAGAGAAAAAAGTACCAGCAGCTTTAAAACTAAAATATAAAATAGCAGACAAACTAGTACTTAGTAAATTGCGAGACGTATTTGGTGGCCGTATAAAATTTATGCCTTGTGGTGGTGCACCACTAGCAGCAGATACGGTATCGTTTTTCCACTCTTTCGGACTAAATATTAAATGCGGATATGGGTTAACAGAAACCACTGCAACAGCTACACTTTTTGGAGACACACATTTTGAGTTTAATTCTGCAGGAAAGCCTATAGAAGGAACTCAGATTAAAATTGGTGACAACAACGAGGTTTTAGTAAAAGGGCCTGGAGTTATGAGAGGATATTATCAAAAACCCGAAGCTACTGCTGCTGTATTTGATAATGGATGGTTTAAAACTGGTGATGCAGGTAAAATAGATGAAAAAGGAAATTTAATTATTACCGATAGAATTAAAGATTTAATGAAAACATCTGGAGGAAAATATATTGCGCCTCAAAAATTAGAAAATGCTCTAATTACAGATTCATTTATTGAGCAGATTGCAGTTATTGGAGACCAACAAAAATATGTTACTGCATTAGCTGTTCCTAGTTTTGATAATTTAAAAAAATATGCTTTAGAGCATAAAATTAACTTTAAAGACGTAGAAGATTTAATTACTAATCTTCAGATTATAGATCTTTTTGAAAAACGATTTGAAGAGCTACAAAAGGAATTTTCAAAATTTGAAAAAATTAAAAAATTCACCTTACTTCCTAAAGAATTCAGTATAGAAGCAGGAGAAATCACTGCAACTTTAAAATTAAAACGTAAAGTCATTCAAAAAAAATACAAAGAACTTATAGATAACATGTATTCGGATTAAGTAATACTCATATCATAATAAAGTGATACTTAAACTAAAAAAATCCAATTAGAATAACGTTAGTATTTATTTTTTTTGCAGACTAACACACAATGTTACAACTAAAATGTTTCATGGAAAAACAATGTTTTTTCATGAAACATTTTTTTTTACAATCAGATTAGCTGTCTTAGTGAATAATTTTTATAAACATATTTTGTTTGACGAAAACATGAGGTATTCAAGCATTAACTAATTTAAGTATGATTAACTTTTTTAACAGAAATTGAATATTATGAAATTGAAAAAAAACAGAAAAATTCTGCATAAAAATCACTATTTTTAATCTAACCAATAGAAGTTGATTTGTTTACGTAATCCAGTCTTTTTCATAAAAAAATTCTCATAAACAAAACAGCATAATTCTCATCCTTAACCGTTGTAATTTTGACAAACACACTAAATGACTAAAAAAACCGAAGAGTTAGATAATTATTTAGACAATCATTATATACACAGAAGTAATTGGTTAAGAGCCGCTGTGCTTGGTGCCAACGATGGTATTTTATCGACTACAAGTATTGCAATAGGAGTTACTGCGGCGAGCGATATGCGAGAAACGGTTATTTTAGCAACACTTGCAGGATTAGTCGCAGGTGCTTTATCTATGGCGGCTGGAGAATACGTTTCTGTAAGTTCGCAAACAGATATAGAAAAAGCCGACATTGAGCGTGAAAAAATTGAATTAAAAAACATGCCCAAACTCGAATTACAACGTCTGGCAGAGATTTACGAAAAAAGAGGTTTAAAAAAAAGCACGGCTTTAACTGTCGCTAAAGAATTAACAGAACACGATGCTCTGGGAGCACATATTAGAGACGAATTGGGTATTAATGAAATCAGTCAGGCAAAACCATTACAAGCAGCAACGGCCTCTGCTGCTGCATTTACTGTTGGCGGATTACTCCCATTTTTAGTCACATTATTACTTCCATTAAAGAACATGGAATACTCCCTTTATGGTTCTGCTTTATTTTTTCTTATCATTTTAGGAGCTTTGGCCGCCAAAACAGGAGGCTCTAGCATTAGTAAAGCAATACTCCGGATTACATTTTGGGGTACTGTAGCTATGGGACTAACCGCTCTTGTAGGTCATTTGTTTAATGTAAATATCGTTTAAAAAATAACAGACAACACTTTATATAAAAATTGCTATTTTCAACTTAACCTCTTGATTTTCTTTATTTCCTGAACTTGTTTTATATATTTTCACAAAAAACACAACATACTAAACATGCTTCTTTTGATCTAAGAACAAGACTCTTTTTAAAAACACTATGAAAAAAATCGTACTTATCGTTATTTGTTTATCATTCAACTTTTCATTTTCCCAAGAGATAAACGAAAAAACCATCAATTCAGAAATAGAAGAAGTTACTGTATTTATTAAGGGCGCTCAAATAGTCCGAAAAAAATCTGTCGAATTAAAAAAAGGAAAAACAATACTGAAATTTACAAATCTTTCCCCTTTCATCAATTCAAAAAGTATACAAGTAAAGGCCGATAAAAACGTAACTGTGCTGTCTGTTAATCATCAGCAAAATTTTATTGATAAATTAGAAAAACAAGATACACTCATTACATTAGAAACTGAACTTGAAAAAACAAAAGACAATTTAAAGTTAGAAGAAACCTATCTAGACATTCTAAAAGAAGAATTAGCCTTTTTGCAAGAAAACAGAAATATTGGCGGCAAGAATGAAGAATTAAGTGTTACAAATCTTAAAGACGCTACTATTTTTTACAGCTCCAAACTCACTGCCTTAAAACTTAAAGAAATTGATAGACACAAAAACTTAGCTAACCTAAGAAAAAAGGAATTCGATATTGAAAACCAGATACAAACCATGACTAGTAAAAAAGACTATGCTAATGGTGAAATTTTGATTAAAGTAGAAAGTAAAAACACTACTAAATCTAACTTTGAAATTTCTTATGTTGTAGGAAATGCAGGTTGGCTACCTAGCTATGATATTAGAGCAAAAAACGTAAACGAGCCTGTAGAGCTTATTTATAAAGCAAACATAAAACAGGATACCAAAATAGATTGGAAAAATATTAAATTAAGTTTATCCTCTGCAGACCCAAATTTATCTGGAGTTGCACCAACATTAAGAACATATTATTTAAATTATAATACAGCACCACCAAGTTACAACCGATTAATAAACCAAGTGACGGGAAAAGTTGTAGACAACGATTCACAACCACTTCCTGGTGTTAATGTATTAGTAAAAGGAACTACTATTGGAACAACCACAGATTTTGATGGCAACTACGCAATTACGATCCCGGAAACCTCAAGCCAATTAGAATTTACATATTTAGGTTTCGAGTCTCAAGTTTTAAATATAAAAAACCCAATTCATAATGTTAGTTTAAATGAAGACATAACATCACTAGATGAAGTTGTTGTGGTTGGATATGGAACTAGCAAAAAAAGATCTGTATCCGATAAATTACAAGGAAAAGTTACTGGTCTTAACATTAGAGGTGCTAGTAGTAGTCCAATTCCGCTTGTCCAAGTAGAAAACCAAACTACCGTTAATTTTAAAATAGAATTACCCTACACCATTACATCTGATAACAAAAGCTATGCTGTAAATATGGTGAGTTATAATTTGCCAGCAGAATATCAGTATTTTAGTGTGCCAAAAATAGAGAAAGAAGCCTTTCTTATTGCAAGTATAAAAGATTGGGAGCAATACAATTTATTAGAAGGTGAGGCAAACATATTTTTTGAAGGCACTTATGTTGGAAAAACCATTTTAGATGTAAGATATGCTTCAGACAGTTTACAAATTTCTCTTGGCCGTGATAAGAATGTAGTTGTAGACAGGCAAAAGATTTCCGATTTTTCATCTAAAAAATTAATTGGCAGCAAAAAAGAAGACAACAGAAACTGGGCAATTTCTGTTAAAAATAATAAGTCTGAAACCATAAACATGTTAATCATGGACCAAATTCCTGTTTCTACACTTGATGAAATTAAAGTAGACGTTTTAGAATTATCTAAAGGTAAACAAGACATAGATACTGGAGAAATACAATGGAAATTTGATTTAGAGCCCAATAAAACAAAAAATATAGATTTAAAATATTCAGTTAAATATCCTAAAAACAGAAATTTAATAATCGAATAAAATAACAACACCTTTTAAGGCGTAATACCTTATTAGTGAATGTGCAACCATGAAGGAAGAAAAACGTATTTAAAAACCGTAACGTCTTCATTTAATCTCATAAAACTTATATAGAATGAAAAACATAGTATCAATCTTATGTCTGTTAGTTAGTTTTTTATCATTTTCTCAAGATTGGAATTTTGAAAAACCTAATTACGAAACCATTGAAAAAAACATTCAAAATAAAAATTCAAACCTTTTTTACGATTCTTTAATGAATAGATATCAGAAATCAGATTCTACCATGACATTAGAAGAAAAAAGACATCTTTATTACGGTTACTCTTTTCATAAAAACTACTCGCCTTATTCCAGTTCTAATTACAGTGATAGTTTAAGCGTTGTATTACAAAAAAAGAAATTAGAACCTATCGATTTAAAAAATGTAATTACGTTTACAGACTCTATGCTTACAAAAAACCCCTTCGATTTAAGAGCTATGGACTATCAGATGTATGCACTAGAAAAAACAGGAAATACAGCGACTTATCAAAATAGAGTTATTCAATTCCGAACTACATTAGACGCCTTAATGAGTTCTGGAAATGGCGCAAGTAAAGAAGATGCTTTTTATGTTATTTACACCTCTCACGAATACGATTTATTGGGTGTAATTGGATTTCAATTTGCAGGTAGCCAAAGCTTAATTGAACACTACGATTATTTAACCGTTGCAGAAAATAAATCAAATATAGAGGGCTTATATTTTGATGTAACGCCCTGCTTAAACTCTTTAAATAAAATGTTTGAAGACGATTAAGAATATTAAACATTACTAATTATAATCTAACAACCATGCAAAAAGCTATTCTTATTTTATTATTATTTTCCAGTACACTTATCTATTCTCAAAATAGGGAAACTGAAAACATATTGAATGAAGGAAAATTACTTTTTAGAATAGAAAAAGGATCTTGGTATGGTACTGATGACATGCTTGCAAGATTTAAAACAAAGCAAGACTCAATAGGTGGTTACCTTTCTTACGAAACTGAGAACAATAAAATAAGAACAATATTTTTCAGTCGTTTTAACTCTGACGAAATTTTAATTCGTTATGAATTCGACAGTATACCAAAACCTCAACCAACAACAATAGACACTGTAAATACCAAAGCAAGTGATTTAGAAAAAAGTCTGATTTCTATCAGACAAGACGCTAGAAACAGAGCTTACACCAACAATACCGATAGTTTTTTTAGCTTTTACGAAAATGCTGCCTTAAATTTTATCCCTATAATTACAGATAAAGAAAGCCATGTTTTTGTTATTACAGGACCACAAGTATCTGGAATTATATTACTTGGTAACGATTATAAATTAAGTTACGACAAGAAAAACAAATTCACCAAGAAAGAAAAAATTCATAACACTATTTTACAATTTCCGTATACTTCGGGAAATAAAGAAAAGCCAACTATTTCTACCATTCATTCACACATTACAAGTAAATATATTTCATCTACAGACATATGCACACTGTTACTTTACAAAAACTTTGTAGAATGGAATCAGCATATTGTAATAAGCGACAAAGAAGTCTCTATATTTGACCTAGAAAAAGAATCTCTTTTTACAATGAAACGAAAAGCTTGGGATAAAATTTATAATCAAGAAAAAGATAACTAATAATTATTTTAAAATAATACAAACACAACATCCTTTACATTATAATGGTTACACAAAGATTAGTCTCTAATTTTAATACTATTCTTAGAGCAAAAATATATTTATTTCTAAAAAAATCAATCTGGAAATATTTAATTCTAACAGCGATTATGGGATACCTCATTCCTATAAACAATACACACCCTTTTGTATCGGCTTTACTCTATTTTTTAGGTGTTATGCTTATACTTTGGCCATTACAGTATTTTAGTGCAAAGACTCTAGGAAAGACCATTAATTTTGATGCTTTAGTAGAATTTAATCAAGACAAGATTATAATAAATCATACAAATAAAGACGAAATTGAAACTAAAAATTGGAATTGGATAAAAAGGATAGAATTAAAAAAGGATAAAATTTGGCTAACTTTAAATCTATCCAGACCATTTGTTATTTCTATACCAAAATCAAAATTACAACAATCAGAAATTGATTTTTTTAAACTAAAACAAATCGAAATAAAGCAATAGAATTCAGTTTTAAACTTCTTTAAGCTTACCTTTTCAAGAGATTGAGATTGTAAGCTTTTTTTATATTATTTTTTTTAAGTACTAACTTCTTTACCAATATTAGTTTCAGTATATAACTTACCTCTATTTTGAAACAAAAAATCATAAAACAGAATTTATCCCAATCAAAGTTTTCAATAATAAACATCAAACTCTATCCTAAAAAACAAGCAAACAAATGATTTTATATAATTGTTAATTATTCACAAAAACAAGTTACCATTTACCTAAATAGTAATCATAGAATAATCTTGAATTGACACCAACATAATATCTCATCAATAGTTTTGATAGAAATTAATCTATACTTAACTATACAAATAAATGAAGCTTAAAATTCTATTTACAATTTTAACATCGTCCTTTTTGCTTATTGTTAATGGGCAAAACAAAGGAGAATTAAACGGAACTATTAAAACAGAAAACGGAGAACCTGTAATTGGTGCTAACATTTCTATTAAGAGCTTAAATACTGGAACGACAACAGATTTTGAGGGATATTATGAAATTAAATTATTAGAAGGTAAATCTTACAATGTAGAGATTTCTTATATAGGATACAATACCATTAATAAAACGGTCACAATTACTTCTGGTAAAACCACACACAATTTTACGTTATCAGAAAGTTCTTATATGTTAGAAGGTGTTCTAGTAACATCGCAAAAAAGAGAACAACAAAATAAAGATGTGCCCATTGCAATTACATCCTACGGCACAGAATTTATAGAAAACCAAGGTACTTTTGAATATGATGCCTTATCAGAATACGTTCCTGGTTTACAAGTTCAAATTCAGAGTGTAAACAACCCAGGTATTGTTGTTAGAGGAATTACAAGTGATAGCGGAGATTCTAGAGTAGAACCTAGAGTATCTATCTTTCAAGATGGTGTATCTATTAGTAAATCTAGAGGTTCTGTAGTCGAGCTTTTCGACATAGAACGTATTGAAGTATTAAAAGGGCCTCAAGGAACTTTATTTGGTCGGGGAGCACAAATTGGAGCGATGCACATTATTCAAAATAAAGCTAAAAATGAAAATTCAGGATCTTTAAAAGTAGGATATGGTAACTTCAATCAACTTTTAGCTACAGGAGACGCCAATACTATTTTAGCTAAAGACAAATTATTTTTACGTGTTGCGGGTATTTACAACACCAGAGACGGTTATATTAAAAACCTCTCTGGAGGCGACTTAAACGGTAAAGAAACCTTAGCATTTAGAACAGCTTTAAAATATTTAATAAGTAACAACACCACTTTAGATGTTATCGCCAATTGGCAACAAGACACGCCTCCTGGAACAGGTTTTAAAAGCGGAACTTATGCCCCTGCTGGAGGCGATTTAAGCCCAAATACTTTTGCAGATTTAGAACGCGGTGAAGCATTAGGTTTAGACCGAACTGTTTGGGGTGTTACAGGTATATTAAAACATAACTTTAATGCGGTTTGGGATTTAACATCAACTACAGCATATAGAACATTCGATTCTGATGAAGCTTTTGATGCTGACGGAACTGCTGCTCCTGCCCTATTTTTTAATGAAATATCTAAAGGAAAACAATTTAGTCAAGAATTAAGATTCAATTTTGATACTGATGATAAATTTAGAGGTTTTTTCGGAACGAATTTCTTCTTTGAAGACGGCTCTCAAAGTGTGCCATGGGAATATAATGAACAAAGTTTTGCTGTATTATTAGCGAGTCCAGAATTCTTTGTAATAAATGGAGTACCTACATTAATACCAAGTATCCCTAACGATCCTGCTTACGGACCATTAGCCGGGGCACCTTTAAACGAATACAATACAGAAACATACACAAATTACGGGAAAAACTATTCGGGCGATATTTTTGCAGACGCCTCTTACGATGTTACAGACAAACTATCTTTAACAGTAGGTTTAAGAGCTACATGGGAAAATATTAATGCTGCATATGAAGTTACAGATGCAGAAACACCTTCTAACCTTGGCTTCTTAACAGGAAATTATCCTAATGTATTATACGCATCTACAAATGGTGAAAAAATAGAAGCTAGTGAAAACTTTTTATCAGCTGTAGGTCGTTTTGCTTTGAATTATGATATTGATGACAACATAACATTATTTGGAACAGTCTCTAAAGGAAGAAGACCTAATGTAATTAATATTACGGCTACAGAAACAAACGTATTGTCTGATGAAACAGTATGGTCTTACGAAATTGGAGGCAAATCATTATTCTTAAATAACAGATTACAGTTTGATGTAAACGCATATATTTATAACTATTCAAACTTTCAAACAAGTGTTACCGAATTTGAAAATGGCACACTAGTAGCAACAACCAAAGATAGTGGTAACGCAAGCACTTTTGGTTTTGAAATAGCAACACAATATGCATTCTCTAAAAACAGTAGCTTCTTCGCAAACTATAGCTACATCGATGCTAGTTTTGACGATAAAGATTCTGATGGTAACGATCAAGAATTAGCAGGAAACACTTTCAGATTAACACCTAAAAATTCATTCTCTTTAGGATTTAACATCAATCCAACGATAAGCAAAAATCTAGATTTATTTTTTAGACCATCGTACACTTATAAATCGAAAGTATTTTTTGAAGAAACCAACTTACCAGAAATATCGCAAGATGGTTATGGTTTATTAAATTTCAGAACAGGTTTAAATTTGTATGAAAAATATGAAATTACCTTTTTCATGAATAACGTATTAGATGAAGAATACATTATTGATGCAGGTAATACAGGAGGTGCTTTTAACATTCCAACCTTTATTGGTGGAGCTCCTAGATTATACGGCATACAACTTAAAGCAAATTTCTAAAACAAAAAATCAACACATTTAAAACTACGTTATTTAATCAGCGTAGTTTTTTTAATTCATATCATTATGAAAAAATTATATTCATTTTTAGCGTTCCTCTTTACATGTTTTTATGCTTCTATATCTTTCGGACAATCATTAACAACACAAACTACTATTTTAAATATTGAAGAAGCCGTAAAAACAGCAGAACAGCAAACAGCAAATTTAAAACCCGATAACGAAGCTAAAATTATTTGGGCTAAAGATTACAAAGAAAAACAATCGCCTATTGCTTTTGTATACTTACACGGTTTTGGAGCTAGCAATAGAGAAGGCGAACCTATAATGTCTATGCTCTCTAAACAATATAATGCCAATGTGTACATGTCGCGTTTAAAAGAACACGGCTTAAATAGAGAAGATAACTTTAAAAAGTTAACTCCAGAAAACTATATCTCAACAGCTAAAAAAGCTTTACAAATTGGTAAATTATTAGGTGAAAAAATTATTTTAGTAAGCACATCTACAGGAGGAACATTAAGTTTAAAACTAACTTCCGAAGATTCTTCTATTACTGGTCTTATTATGTATTCACCCTTTATTGGACTTAAAAACCCAGCTTTTAATGCCATTCTTACTCCTGAAGGAAAAGCTGGTTTTATACAAATGAACGGTGGTGAAATTATGAAACAAAACAGAAACGAAGAAGAAGCAAAATATTGGTCTACTTCCTACCATATAGACGGGTATGAAGCTTTAATAAAAATGCTTGTTAGTACAGCAACTCCTGAAATGTTTGCTAAAGTTAAAGCACCTACGTTTGTAGGTTATTATTACAAGAATGAAAAAGAACAAGATCAAGTTGTTTCTGTACCTGCCATTTTAAATATGTATGAAAATTTAGGAACACCTAAAGACAAAAAAGTAAAAATTGCATTTCCTGAAGCAGGAAACCATGTTATAGCTTGCGACTTAAGGTCTAAAGATTACAAAAATGTTTACAACCAAACTGTAGCCTTTATAGACGATATTATTTTAGAAAAAGAACACCTTTACAATTTCGAACTACAAGGTCATAGAGGTGCTAGAGGATTAGAACCAGAGAACACTATTCTTGCTTTTAAAAAGGCTTTAGAGTTAAAAGTAAACACTTTAGAATTAGATGTAGTTATTACTAAAGACAAAAAAGTTGTGGTCTCTCACGAACCTTGGCTAAACCATGAAATTACTCTAGACGCTAAAGGAAATAACATTACAAAAGAAGAAGCTTTAACATTTAACATATATAAAAACAAATACAAAACTTTAAAAAAATATGATGTTGGCTCTTTAGGAAACCCAAAGTTTCCTAAGCAAGAAAAAATTGAAGCACACAAACCTTTATTATCTGAGGTTATAACTTATGCTGAAGAAAAAAATCCTAAAATTCTATATAACATTGAAATAAAAAGCACACCTACAGATGAAGCTAACGGATTTCAACCAAGTGTAAATGAATTCTCTGATTTATTAATTACAGAAATAGAGAAGGCAAACTTACCGTTAAATAGAGTTGTAATACAAAGTTTTGATCCTCGTGTTTTAGAATATCTACATAAAACATATCCAGATTATACGCTATCCTTTTTAACGTATGAAAACGATTTTGAAACCAATATGAATATCTTAAGTTTTGTACCTGAAATTTACAGTCCGTATTACATATTATTAAATCATCAGGAGGTGAAAAATATTCACGCCAAAAACATGAAAGTATTTCCTTGGACCGTTAATACAAAAGATGAAATGATTAACGTTCTAAAAATGGGTGTAGATGGTATTATTACCGATTATCCAGATATTGCGCTTCCATTAAGACAATAATATAAATATTAATTATCGCCTAAGAGTTTCCTTTTTAGATCTTTTAGGCGATCATTTTATCAATACACATCTAACCAAGAACACATTACACAACCGCCTCTTATAGCCTCATTTATCTATTAACATTTCTTTAACATTTTATTTGATTTTTATTTCATGAAAATTGATATTTTCGCCCACTAATGAAACCGAGTTGCATTAAAAATAGCGTCACATATCTTTTCCTAGTCCTTTTTATTTCAATGAAATTGGTTGGGCTTCATGCCTTGTCTCACATTGAAAATGAAGATCATGATTTACATTGTGTAGTTTGTCAGCATACCACAACTCAGAATTTAGCACCTGCACTTACTCCGGATTCACAAAATTACAACCTAGAAGTCCCTGTATTTTTTGTAAAAAAAGAGTTGTCTAAAAACTACTGTTTTAGCATATCCAATACATTAGATACTCATCAGCTTTTTTCTCGACCTCCTCCCTACTCCATATAAGTATTCCTATACCTTTTTATTTAAAATTATTTGGCAACTAAACTTAATCTAACACGTTTCTATTTAGTTTACCAAATAACAATACACGTCTATTTATCAACATTAAAACACTCTAAAAAGAGTGTAATTGATAATATATCCTGACGGTATGTATAGGTTTTGTTAACGTCCTTTTACAAGAACAAATATTCAAATCTTATAGTATTTCAATATGCTTAAAAAAACACTTAGTGTCTGGCTATGTTTTAGCCTGTGCACTATTGCATTTGCACAAGACTCTTTTTTAATAAAAGGCGCTGTGTTAAATGCCAACACGTTACAGCCAATAGACGGAGCCTCAATTAGTAGAGGGAATTTATTTTCTATAACATCTAATACTGGAGAATTTACACTAAAAAACGTAAAACAAGGCACCTATAACTTAGTTGTGTCTAGCATGGGATTTACTTCAAAAACCATTACTATTCAGGTAGATTCTATGCTAAAAGATGTCATTATTTACCTAGAAGAATCGGCTACAAATCTCGACGAAGTTGAAGTACTCGGAAAGTCTAAAAAAAGAGAACTCATGGAAACTCCTGTCGTGTCTTATTCTGTTTCTGAAACTTTTTTAGAAGAAAATAGAGAAAATAGTTTAATGCAAACCCTAAGTAAAATACCAGGAGTTAGCACCATAAATATTGGATCAGGACAATCCAAACCTGTCATTCGGGGTTTAGGATTTAATCGTGTTGCTGTTGTACAAAACGGAATAAAACACGAAGCACAACAATGGGGAAATGATCATGGTTTAGAAATAGATCAATACGGTATCGAGAACATCCAAATTATAAAAGGACCTGCATCTTTAGTCTATGGATCTGATGCCATTGCTGGTGTTGTAGATATACAACCCAATGCGATTCCTTCTATACATTCGTTTTCAGGAGATATAAATCTTTTAGGAGAAACAAATAATGATTTGTTAGGCGTATCTGCTGGTGTACAAGCTAGAAATCATAATTGGTTTTATCGCGGCCGACTCACTTATAGAGATTACGGCGATTATAAAGTGCCTACAGATCAAATTAGTTACGAAAATTACATTTTCAATTTACACGACAATAATTTAAGAAACACAGCGGGTAAAGAAGCAGATGCAAGTTTTAGTCTGGGTTATATTAACGATAACATAGAGTCTGAAACCAGTTTTAGTAATGTAAATGCTAAAAATGGTTTCTTCGCTAATGCTCATGGTTTAGAAGTAAGAACTTCAGATATTGACTATGATCGTTCTAATAGAGATATTGATTTGCCTTACCATAAAGTGAATCATTTTAAAATCACTAATAACACAACAATTCAAAGTGAAGATCATACGTTTTATTTCGATTTAGGCTATCAAAACAATCTAAGATCAGAACATTCAGAATCTATACCTCATGGTTATATGCCTAAACCTCCAAATACAGAAGAGCGTGTTTTTAATAAAAACACTTATGCTTTAAATGTTAGAGATGCATTTAAACCTAATGCTGCTCACGATATGGTTTTTGGGATAAATATGGAATTTCAGGATAATAATATTGGCGGATGGGGATTTTTAATTCCAGAATACAATCGCTTTACTGTAGGGGCTTTTGCTTTTGATACATTTGAAGTTACTCCAGACTTACACTTTCTGGCGGGCTTACGTTACGATTATGGATTTGTAGATACTAAAGCGTATTACGATTGGTTTCCTTCTACAATAAATAATGAAGATGGTTCCACATCATATGTGTATTTACAACGTGCACAAAATAAATCCTTAGACTTCGGAAATTTTAGTGGATCTGTAGGCTTGAGTTATATTTTAAATCATACCACATTTAAAATCAATGTTGGAAAAAGTTTTAGAATGCCTTTAGCAAACGAATTAGCTTCAGACGGAGTGAATTACCACATGTATCGTTACGAAAAAGGAAATTTAGATTTAGATCCAGAATCATCTTATCAGCTAGATTTAGATATCGATCATACAACTAATGCTTTTAGTATTGGCGTGAGTCCGTTTGTTAACTTTTTTGAAAACTTTATTTACCTAAATCCCACATCTGCTTATTACGAAACCCTACAAATTTACGAATATACCCAAAGTAAAGTTTTTAGAATTGGAGGTGAAATTAGAGCAAGTACGACAATTTTTGAAAACCTAAAATTAGATGCTTCTTCAGAGTATGTGTATTCTAGACAAACTAGTGGTGCAAAAGAAGGATTTACTATTCCGTTTTCTCCACCGTTATCAAGTCTACTTTCTGCAAGATATCAATTTAAAGACCTATTGTTTTTAAGTAAACCTCAGCTTATAGCCGACTATAAAATTACAGCTTCGCAGGACGAGATTGTTCCGCCAGAAGAAAAAACACCTGGTTATCAATTATTCAACATGTCTTTTATTTCAGAATTAAATCTGTTTAAAAATAATTCACCTATAGAGATGCGTGTAAAATTGAACAATGTATTCAATACAAAATATTTCGATCATACCAGTTTCTACCGCTTAATTGATGTTCCAGAAGCCGGAAGAAACCTATCCATATCATTAACAGTACCATTATAAATATTAACAATCAATTTAAATCAACAACAATGAAAACAAGAATTATGAAAACAAATTTTAAATTTTTAGCCATTGTCCTTTCTCTAGGATTATTTTTACAATCATGTAGTAGTGATGATGACAAAGCTGTAACAAGTGATCCAGAAGTTTCTGGTTTTGAATATGGTGCAGGTAGTAGCCATTCTACAGATCAAGTTGCTTATAAAGGATCTAATATTCATTTAGAAGCAGAAATTTATGCAGAAGCTACAGTGAGTAGTATTACTGTTTCTATTCATGCACACGACTTAGAACTTGCAGATGGTGAGGCAGATTGGGATTTCGAACAAGTATTTACAGATAGTAAATATTTAGCCATAAACCCTACGTTTCATGAACATATAGATGTACCTACAGATATTCCTGCGGGAGAATATCATGTTGAATTATTAATTACAGACGAAATTGGAAACAGTACAGAAGTAGAAGGTTACATCCAGATTTTAGAACTTATTACTTTAAGCAATATTTCTATAGATGAAACTGTAGTTAGAGGAGAAGATTTTCATACCGAATTCATGATTAATGCAGCTAATGGAATACATTCTATAACTGTAGATGCGCATGCACACGGACTTACTTTAGCTGATGGTGAAGTTGAATGGGATTACGAAGAAGAATTTTTAGAAGGTTACCATGAAGAAACAGAAGTAGAATTCCATGAGCATATTGATGTTCCTGTAACTGCTCCTGCTGGAGAATATCATATCATTTTTACAATTGAAGATGAAAATGGTAATACAAAAGAGTATGAAACACATATAGATGTTACAGCTTAATTAAAAATTTACATCGCATAGTATAACTTTATATTATGCGGTTCTTATACCCTTATAAAATGCGATTTACCTTAAAATATTATTACTCCTTTTTATCTATGCTTCTAATAGCGTCATGTACCAGTGATGATAGTATTGATAAAGATGAAGAAAAACCAACGATTACCGTTAATTATACAGATGGATTTCCGCAGGGCTGCTCAGTACTTACAAAAGGAGAAACTTACAATTTCAGAGCTCAGGTTACAGACAATAAAGCATTGGCATCTTATAGCATAGATATTCATAATAATTTTGATCACCACACACACGACGATCAAGTCACTGAATGTGATTTAGAAGAGATAAAAGATGCTGTAAATCCATTTATTTTCATGGAAAATTATACAATAGAGAACGAATTAACTAATTATGAAATTAATGTTTCGGTAACTATTCCTAACGATATAGATGCCGGGGATTACCATTGTGCATATTCCGTTACAGATGAAACAGGATGGCAAGCCAGAACATCTATCGATATAAAAATAACCGATTAGACAACTTTAACAATAGGCGCTTTAAAACAATATATCCAAATTAAAAGAAGCTTACAGGTTCAAGAGATTGAAATTGTAAGCTTCTTTTTTTTATATGCTATAAAATATTTTTTAAATTCATTTATACAATAATCAATTCCATACCCATATCAATCAATTTATTTTTAGTTCTCTCATCAATACCTGAATCTGTTATAATCTGATCGACATCATCAAGTCCACAAATTCTGCCAAATCCTTTTTTATTGAATTTTGAAGAATCTGCCAATACTATAATTTTTTGTGATGCTTTAATCATTTCTTTATTTAAAGACGCTTCCATTAAATTTGTAGTTGTAAGCCCATAATCCAGATCGATACCGTCTACTCCCAAAAACAATTTAGTAAAAGTAAATTCGGCCAACATTCGTTCTCCTATAGGTCCTATTACAGATGCCGAACTCGACCTCACCATACCTCCTAATTGCATAACATCAATATCTTTAATCGCTGCCAATATTACAGCAGTATTTAACGATGCGGTCAATACCGTTAACCCTTCTAAAGGTTTAATATGTCTGGCAAATTCAATAACAGAAGTTCCAGAAGCAATGATAACACTATCGTTTGCTTCCAATAGTTCGGCCGCGGCCATCCCTATTTTCTTTTTTTCTTTAGCATGTATCTTCTCCTTAATATTTACAGGATTTTCTGTAATATATGGATTTACAGGAATTGCTTTTCCATGCGATCTAAACAACAATTTCTTTTCTTCTAGAAGCTTAAGATCCTTTCTAATAGTAACTAACGACACCTTAAACTCATCACTTAGCTCGTTAACGCTAACAAATCCCTCTGCTTCGAGTTTATCTAATATGAGTTTGTGGCGGTCTATAATATTTAGTGACATTTGGTTTCGTTTTGGACAAAAATAAAGATTACTAATATCATTATGAACACGAAAAGTACATTTTTTAATAAATTATCAATTTCAAAACGAAACTACAATTACATATTTCAAACAAAAGGCACTATAAAAACAAAAATACAATAACCAAACACCCTTAATTTTATCAAAAAAACTTAAAAAAAGACAACAAATGAAAAAATAACAAATAAAAACTTTTGTTTTGTTTCGTTTTGTTGTAAATTTATTCAAAATTAAAAAGGCACTAAGAATATAAACTAAGAAATCATGAACAGAAAAACAATGATAGATAAGTTAAGAAGTAGTTCTGAAACTTACGATTTCGTAATAATTGGAGGTGGAGCTACCGGTATTGGTATTGCACTTGAAGCCTCTGCTAGAGGTTACTCTGTTGCTTTACTTGAAAAATCTGATTTCACAAAATCAACCTCAAGTAAATCAACAAAACTAATGCATGGAGGAGTTCGATATTTAGCACAAGGAGATATAGGTCTAGTTCGTGAAGCTGTCGTAGAGCGTGGATTAATGCTAAAAAACGCACCACACATAACTAAAAGTCAGTCTTTTATAATTCCAACACATGGTTTATATGATGAAATATTATACACTGTTGGATTAACTTTTTACGATTTATTAGCTGGTAAATTAAGCCTTGGCAGATCTAAACGTATTTCAAAAGCCAAAACACTAAAACGTATTTCACTTATAAATCCAGATAAAATTTCGGCAGGTGTAGTCTATTATGATGGTCAGTTTGACGATTCACGTATGGCTATCAATGTATTACAATCCTCTGTAGAAATGGGAGCACTAGTCGTTAATTATTGTGCTGTAGATAATTTAACAAAAGACTCAAATGGTAAAATCACAGGCGTTAAAGTTCACGACGAAACAGATGGTACACAATTCGAAATAAAAGGAAAGCAAATTGTAAATGCTACCGGAGTTTTTGCAGATGATATCTTACAAATGGATGCTCCTGGAACAGAAAAAACAATAGCACCTAGTCAAGGTGTTCACTTAATATTAGACAAATCCTTCTTACCTGGTGATGATGCAATCACAATTCCTAAAACAGATGATGGTAGAGTTTTGTTTTTAGTGCCTTGGCATAACCGTGTTATTGTAGGAACAACAGACACTCCATTAAAAAAAGAGTCTTTAGAACCCGTTGCTCTTGAAGAAGAAATTGGATTTATTTTAAGCACAGCAGGTCGATATTTAACTAAAGCACCTAAAAGAAGTGATGTTTTAAGTGTATTCGCAGGCTTACGTCCATTAGCAGCTCCAAAAAGCGAAGGAAGCAAAACAAAAGAAATTTCTCGTAGCCATAAAATTTATACTTCCGACTCAGGATTATTAACCATTGTAGGTGGTAAATGGACCACTTTTAGAAGAATGGGACAAGATCTAGTTGATAAAGCAGAACATAATCACGAATGGAAACATATCCCTACAAAAACAAAACATTTAAAAATACACGGATATAAAACAAATCCAGATTATAACGATCCGTTATATTTCTATGGTAGCGACAAAGATGATCTACTAGAATTATCTAAACAAAACGGATGGAATACATCCCTTAGCGATTCTATGGGCGTAATAGAAGCTCAAGTTATTTGGGCAGTAAGAAACGAAATGGCTTTAAATGTAGAAGATTTTCTAGCCAGAAGAGTACGTTGTCAATTATTAAATGCAAAAGAGAGTATTAAAATGGCTCCTAAAGTTGCTAAAATAATGGCAGAAGAATTAGGTAAAGATGATGCTTGGCAAACCAAACAAGTAGCAGACTACATACAAGTTACCTCTAATTATATTTTATAAGTTCAACAAATCAAACAACTACATTGACATGAAAAGTAAATTAATTTTAGCATTTGACCAGGGGACTACATCGTCTCGAGCTATTTTATTTAACCATGATGGAGAAATTGTAAGAGTGTCTCAAAAACCATTCGAACAAATTTTCCCTAAACCAGGCTGGGTAGAACACAACCCTAATGATATCTGGTCTTCACAAATATCTGTAGCGGCCGAAGTTGTAGCTCAACACGGTATAAACGGAACAGACATCGCAGCCATTGGTATTACAAATCAAAGAGAAACCGTTGTGGTATGGGATCGCGAAACCAGTGAACCTATTTATAATGCAATTGTATGGCAAGACAGAAGAACCGCAAGATATTGTGACGAACTAAAAGATGCCGGTCACGAAGATCTTATTAAAAAGAAAACAGGTTTAGTTATCGACGCCTATTTTTCTGCAACCAAATTAAAATGGATCTTAGATAATATTGAAGGCGCTAGAGAAAAGGCTGAAGCCGGAAAACTATGTTTTGGTACGGTAGATTGTTGGTTAATATGGAAATTAACCAGAGGAAAAATGTTTATTACAGATGTTTCTAACGCGAGTAGAACCATGTTGTTCAATATTCATACCATGTCTTGGGACAAAGAATTAATGGAATTATTCAACATTCCAGAATCTATGCTACCAGAGGTAAAACAAAGTAGTGAAGTTTACGGTACAACTGCAACCACATTATTCTCAACAAAAATTCCGATTGCAGGTATTGCAGGAGATCAACAAGCTGCATTATTTGGTCAAATGTGTACAAAACCAGGAATGGTTAAAAACACCTATGGCACAGGATGTTTCTTATTAATGAATACAGGAAATAAAGCTGTCTATTCCAAAAACAACCTATTAACTACTGTAGCTTGGAAAATAAACGGAGAAACAACTTACGCTTTAGAAGGTAGTGTCTTTGTAGGAGGAGCTGCTATTCAATGGATACGCGACGGACTTAGAATGGTAAGAACTGCCCCAGGAATTAACCATTTAGCAGAAATGGTTGAGGATAATGGTGGCGTGTACTTTGTTCCTGCATTAACAGGTCTTGGAGCACCTTATTGGGACCAATACGCTAGAGGCGCAATGCTTGGAATTACTCGAGGGACTACAGATGCACATATTGCACGAGCAACATTAGAAGGTATTGCTTTTCAAGTGTACGACATTGTAAAAGCGATGGAAGCAGATGCAGGAGAAAAAAGTATTGAACTTAGAGTTGATGGAGGTGCTACCGCTAGTAACTTATTAATGCAAATCCAATCCGATTTATTTGGCTTTAAAATTATAAGACCTAAAACACTTGAAACTACTGCAATGGGTGCTGCATATTTAGCAGGATTAGCAGTTGGTTATTGGGACAGTATAGACGACATACAATCACAATGGATTGTTGATAAGGAATTCTTTCCAGAAGCTCCTAAGGAGAAAGTAGACAATATGTTACACTATTGGCATAAAGCCGTTAAATGTACACAAAATTGGATCGAAGAATAAATTATAATCAACAACCTTAAAACTTGAAATTATGTCAATTTTAGTAGCTGAAATATTAGGTACCATGTTAATGATTCTATTAGGTAACGGTGTAGTCGCCAATGTCGTTTTAAAAGGGACAAAAGCAGCTGGAGCAGGATGGATAGAAATCACAACAGCATGGGCCTTAGCCGTATTCGTAGGTGTAATTGTTGCTGGCCCGTATAGTGGTGCACATTTAAACCCCGCAGTAACCATAGGTTTAGCCATAGCTGGAAAAGTCTCTTGGTCTTTAGTCCCTGAATATCTAGCAGGAGAAATGATAGGTGCTATGTTAGGAGCATTCTTTGTATGGTTATTTTACAAAGACCAATTCAAAGCAACCGATGACGAAAGAGGTATGTTAGATTGTTTCTGTACAGGACCTGCTATTCGAAATCCTTTATCAAACTTAACAAGTGAAATTATAGGAACGTTTGTCTTAATTTTTGTAATATTTTATATCACAGGTGCAAATATTAATTTAGGAACAGAAGGAGATCCATTAACACCTATAGGTTTAGGCTCTATTGGAGCAATACCAGTAGCCTTTCTTGTGTGGGTAATTGGTTTGTCATTAGGAGGTACAACAGGATATGCTATTAATCCTGCTCGAGATTTAGGACCAAGAATCATGCACGCTATACTACCTGTAAAAGGTAAAAGCGATTGGGGATACGCTTGGATTCCTGTAGTTGGTCCTATTTTAGGTTGTGCTATTGCAGCTTACTTGTATATGGCCATAATGTAATTATTTCATTTAAGTAAAACACCATGAAAAAAATACTCATAATATTCGTAACGCTTTTGGCAGTGCAAATAAGCAATGCCCAAGAAACTGAACTCAAGGACAGTCCTATAGACTTTAATGTAGATGTAAAAACAAACCACTTATGGAGAGGTCTAGTCATTACAGACAAACCAATGGTTGCCGTTTTCTCAAAAGTAAATTTAGAAAAAACAGGTAGTTTTACAGCCGGTTTTTGGGGCGGAATGGCTTTCTCTAATGAAAGTGATGGTACATCGTACAAAGAAATAAATTACTATGCTCAATATGCGAAAAACGGTTTTTCTATAGGAATTTGGGATTTATTTAATACCCGTAGTGTTGAAAATCCAGATATCTGGAACTACGATAAAGAAACAACCACACACCTATTAGATTTAAGAACCTCTTACACTTTTAATGAAAGCTTCCCTTTACGCTTAGAAGCTGATATATTATTGTATGGTAGCGGAGATTCTCAATTAGACAATGATGGCGACTACGAACAACGTTATTCTACTTACATAGAAGCATCATATCCTATAATTAGAGATTCTAAAGTTAATTTAAACGGTTTTGTTGGAGCTGGTTTTTCTTTAAACGGAGACACGCATTTATACGGCGATGGCGAACAAAACTTCGATTTGGTGAACGTTGGATTAACAGCTTCAAAAACACTTAAATTTTCAGATTTAAGTTTCCCTGTGTCTGCAACAACTATGTGGAACCCTTCACTAAAAATTGCAAGAGTACAATTAGCAGTTAGCGTCTTCTAACACCAAAGCTTAACTTATTACATTCAAAAAAACCTTTTATTCTTATCTTATTAAGAATAAAAGGGCTTTTTTACACAAAAAATTTGTCATTCACATTTCTAAGAAATAGACCTGATATTCAAAAAGCAAAAACGACTTTTATAAGTGCTTTTGAAGATGTTATCACCACAAAAAACAGCCTATTATCAGCGCAATTAAATGGTGTTAATGATAAACTACAAGAATTACAATCAGTTGTCCAACTATACCATGCACTAGATGGTGGTTGGCAAAATTAAAGCATAGCTATTTATTAGTTATATCCTCAAAACAAAGCCTCGCAACATACTGTTACGAGGCTTTAAATTTTATAAACATATAGTATAAGGTTAAATTTACTGACTAACTAATAACCACAAATATCTCATACAACAATAAACCACAAATGTAAGAGCCATAGGTACCAACAGCATATCCTAAAACAGCCAAGAGTACGCCTACAGGAGCCAAAAACGGGCTAAATGCTGCTGCAACTATTGGAGCTGATGCTGCTCCGCCAATATTTGCCTGACTACCAACGGCAACATAAAAGAAAGGTGCTTTAATAATTTTAGCGACTATAATCATAACAAGAATATGCACCGTAATCCATATTATTCCAACTAAAAACAATAAGGGGTTATCAAAAATAGCAGTTAAATTCATATGTGTCCCAATGGTGGCTACTAAGATATATAAAAAGACAACGCCTACTTTGGATGCACCATAACGCTCTATTTTTCTCACTTTAGTAAAAGACAATGCAACGCCTATAGTTGTGGTAATAATAACCAACCAAAAGAACTCGTTAGTAAAAGAATATTTTTGTAATTCAGGATAATTTACTTTAAAAAACGGTGCTAAAATATCTGCTAAAAAATGGCCAATACCAGTAACACCAAAAGCCACCATTAAAATAATCATTAAGTTATTTGAAGTAAGCGATTGCTTTTTACCAGATTGTTCTTCTTCTAATCTACTTTCTAAAGCCCTAATTTGTGTATTATCTGCTTTTAACCATTTATCAATTTTATCTGATTTCTGAGTACCATAAAGCAAAAATCCCATCCATAGATTGGCTACTAAAACATCTACCGCAATCATTTGTGCAAACATACTTTTACTCGCTCCAAAAACTTCTAACATAGCCGTTTGATTAGCTCCTCCTCCAATCCAACTTCCTGCAATAGTTGACAAACCTTTCCAAATTTCAGCACCATTAGTTGATACAATTTCAGGAAACAGACTCCCCACAGTATATAATGCGATTGGGCCTCCAATAATAATCCCTAATGTTCCTGCTAGAAACATGATTAGAGCTTTACTACCTAATTTTTTTAAGGCAACAAAATTAATACTCAGCGTCAATAACACTAAACTAGAAGGCAATAAATAACGTGAAGCTATTGTATACAAATTTGAAGTTTCACCAGATATAATATTGAACGTATTAAACAGCGCAGGAATAAAATAGCACAATAACACTGAAGGAACAATACTGTAGAATTTTTTAAAGAAAGGCTTCTCACTTGAAGACGTTACGAAAATAACTCCTAACACAGTTATTAGTATTCCCAATACAACAGCATCATTGGTAATTAAAGCAGTAGATTTTTCTATCATAATTAGTTTTGAAATTTTAATTTAATGAAGAGATTAAATCTTTTATAATAGATTTTTATCTGCTTGAACCATTTTAATAAGCACACTTAACATGTCACTTCTATCTGTTGCTCCAACTTTTAAATAGTCATTCTGAAGCTTCTGTAAATTTTCCAGATCCCAATCTATATCTTTATGGTCTATGTACCATTGGTCTAGTGTCACTTCAGACAAATCACAAGAATTTAATTTGAATAACTCACTTGCTTTTTCTTTAGGAAATTGCAGTGGTTCATTATTTAAAAATCCATTAACGCTGGCTCTTATTTGTTTTAAATATCCGCTATTGTAAGTGTTGTTTACAATAATTATAAGGTCTTTAGTATCTAAAGATCTGCTGATATAAGTTAGGTTTCCTGCCCAACTTCCTGTATGAAACACCACTTTACCACTTAAACTATCTTCCTTAATATGCCATCCATATCCGTAATCTGAAGCTTCTTTTGTTGGCGGATGCGGCGTAAAAGCCAATACTTTAGACGCTTTATTAAAAATAGAATCACTGTATAAAAACTGATCCCATTTTATTAAATCGTCTACACTAGAAGACAATCTTCCAGATCCTAAACGTCCGCTTAAAAAACGGTAGTAGCCCTTATTTGGTAGTGTTTCAGGAATGACATGCTCACAGTTCTCGATATTAAACATATAACCTGGTGCATAATTATCTTTATTCCAAATACTATCTCGACCTATAAAGAACGTATTTTCCATATGCATTGGAGTAAATACTTTTTTTAATAAGTAGTCTTCTAATGTCATTCCACTTGTTGCATTTACTATTTCTGCCAAAAAGATATAACCTGTATTAGAATACTTATATTTTTCTCCCGGAATACTTAAAAGATTTGGTTTACTTGTTTTATAATACTGAAGAATATCTTTGTTATATGCAATTTTAGATGGATCCCAATGTGTCTTAAAATAAGTAGAATAATCTGCTAATCCAGAAGTGTGAGATAACAGTTGAGAAATTGTGATGCTTTTATACGGAAAATCTTCACCCAAATATTTATAAGCAAAATCTGTTACTTTTAATTTGTGGTTTTGCTGTAATAACAAGATTGCTGCTGCAGTAAATTGTTTAGAAACCGAAGCTATTTCTAAAGACGTATTTGGTAAAAAAGAGGTTTGCGCTTTTAAATTTGCTATTCCATATCCTTTTTTAAAAATTAATTTGCCCTTTCGTTTTATAGCAACTGCACCATTAAACATTTTAGCTTCATATAATTTTGAAAAATAGGTATCTAAAGTATCATTTTGAACCTCATCATTTAGTTGTACAACCTTCTCTTTTTCTTCTTTACAATTAGTTAATGTAAGTGTCAAAAATAAAAGGATGGCAATCTGATATATTTTACACATAAGTTTAGATATTGTCCCAATTGGGGTTAATCAATCCAATTCCACTATTATCGTTGAGGTAAATAATTCCATTTTTAACGTCGTGTCCTTGATAAGGATCGTTAGTGACTCCTAAATTACCATCTAAATCAATCCAATCTGCCATCGCTCCCAAATGTACTGCTGCACCTATAGCACACGAAGTTTCTGACATACACCCTAACATTATTTTTAAGTTTAATGATTGTGCCATTTTAGCCATCTTATAAGCTTCATGTAAGCCTGTAGATTTCATTAGTTTTATATTAATGCCATGATAAAAACGGCTAGCTGTTTTCACATCCTCTAAACGTTGTATTCCTTCATCTCCAATTAAAGGTAAAGGACTTCTAGACACCAACCATTCCATATCTGAAAAGGCTGTTTTAGGCATAGGTTGTTCAATAAAAACTATATTTTCTTCCTTTAGCCATTCAATTTTATCTAGTGCTTCTTCTTTACTTGTCCACCCCTGATTAGCATCCACAAATAAAGGTTTGTCTGTAACATGTCTTACAGCTTTTATAATTTCGGCATCATTATCTCCTCCAAGTTTAATTTTTAAATACTGAAATGCATCGGCTTCTGCTACCCGTTCTTCAATAATTTTAGCACTATCTATACCTATTGTTTTACTGGTCTTTAATTCTGCTTTGGGCAAATTAAAATACTGGTATAAAGGCACCTGTTCTATTTTTCCGATAAGATCATGCAACGCCATATCTATAGCTGCTTTAGCCGCTGAATTTCCTTTTGCGTGAGCATCTAAATAGGCTGAAATATTTTCTACATCAAACGGATACGTTATATTACTAAAATCTAACGTTTTAATAAAATTTTGTGCCGAGGCAATCGTTTCTCCATAAAGAGGAGGCATAGATGCCTCCCCATAACCTTCAAAATCTTCATATTTTAATCTGACTAATACAACAGGAGTGCTCGTTCGAGCTCCTCCTGCAATTCTAAACACATGCTTTTTAAGTAATAAGTATGGTTTAACTTCAATTGATATCATTTAATATCCAGGGTTTTGTGGTTCTATATTTGGATTTGAATTAATTTCTGACAATGGAATTGGAAGTATAAATTTATCGTTTGGGTAACTTACTACCAATTCTTGATCTGATTGAATTATTGTGAGATCCATTTTATTTCTATTTAAATCAAACAATCTGTGTCCTTCAAAAGCCAATTCTTTTCTTCGTTCTTCAAGAATACGATTTAGCAAGTCCGTTCCTGTTTCTGTAATGTTTAAAGCTGCTGGATTTCCTCTTTTTACAATAACATTTAAATCTTCTTGAGCTAAAGTTGTTTGCCCTTCTTTAAGATAAGCCTCTGCTCTTATTAAATACTGTTCTGCTAAACGTAAGATTTTAATATTATCATCGGCAGTGGTACCATTAGGAAATTTATTTACAAAAAGTGCATCTGTTTCTGCACTTGGTTTTTCTCCAGAAAGGACAGCTTCTGCTCTAACATCCTGATCTCCGTAAAGGTTGTATAAATCTGTAGTAACTAAAGCATCTGCATAACCATCTACACTAAAAAAGTGACCAAGACTATTACTACCTTCGTTATCTGAGACTGTATTTACGATTTCAAAAAGCGTTTCAGTATTAAAATCTGAACTCCAAAGTGTTGTATAATCTGTATTAGAAATTAACGTATATCCTCCATTATCTATAACTTCAGAACTATATTTAATTGCATTTACATAATCTTCTTCATATAAAGCAACTCTAGCCAACAATCCGTTAACGGCACCTTTAGAAAACGTACCTTCTCCTTTATCATCCTGTAATAAATCTAAAGCAGATAATAAATCGGCTTTAACTTGTGTATACACCTCGTTCACTGTATTTCTTGAAGGAGAAGTAACATCTATATTAACTTCTGTAATTACAGGCACAGCCAAATGGCTAGCATCTGCAGTATAATTATAAGGTTGCGCAAACATTCTTACTAAGTCAAAATACGTTAATGCTCTAATAGCATAAGCTTCACCTACTAATTGATTAATAGCACTTTGTTCTAAAGTATTAGACGTTTCTATTTTTTCTCCGCCATCAATAGCACGGTTTGCATTTACAATAACTTCGTAACTCGCATCCCAAAAACCTTCTACTTCTGTATTCCTTTCTGAGACTACAAAGTTTTCAAATTCTAAATAACGTCCAGTATTTCTGGAACTAAGATATAAGTTGTCTGCCATTAATTCTGGAATCACATACATTGTTCTTCCATAATAATCATTACTCTGTAATTTACTATATACACCATATATAGAGGTTTGTAAACTAGATAGATCTACAATAGCATTTTCTGCTGCAATACTTTGTTCCGGATCTATATCTAAAAAAGATTCACTACATGAAACGGTGAATACCGCCGTAGCAATAATTAATATATGTTTAAATTTTACGATCATGTGTTTTTGTTTTTAAAATGAAAAATCTAATCCCATTAAGAATTGTCTTGAAATTGGGATTCTTAAGTTAGCTGTACCATCAATACCGACTTCAGGATCTATTTCTAAACCTTTGTCTTTTACCCATGTTAACGTATTAGTTCCTTTAAGATAGAATCTAATGTTACTGACTTTCAATTTTTCAACCAATTCACTCGGAAACTGATATGCTAGTGTAATATCTCTTAATCTAAGATACGTCCCATCATATAAAAATCGTGTTGAATGTTGATTAGATAATCCCGATTGTGTGTTTCCCCAAACTACTTTTGGTACATCGGTAATATCTCCAGGTTGTTGCCATCTGTTCTCGTAAATTTTACGTGTTAAATTTCCACGATCGTTTAATTCGGCACTTCCATCACTTGCTACGTATCGTCCCCAAGTATCGTATACTTTATTTCCTTCGTTTAAGAATACCATAACAGATAAGCTAAAGTTTTTATAGCTAAAGGTATTTGTAAAACCTGCATAAAAGTTAGGCAAAGCACTTCCCTGCTCATAAGATTCTGCTTCGCTATATACACTTGTCGTTGCCGTTTCTGTACCATCTGTATACCATAATGCATTACCATTTGCACTATCTACTCCGGCATAACCTGGCATATAGAACGTATAGAAATCACTCCCTACTTCACGAATATAATTATCACCAACTATAGATTCGTCATTGGTTAGTTTCGTAATTTCATTGGTATTTGTTGTAATATTAAAATCTGATTTCCATGAAAACCCATTAGGATTATCGAATATTCTTGCAGATAAAGATAGTTCTACACCACTATTTCTCATTTCACCTACATTATCTAAATAACTAGTAAGGCCATTGGTTGAAGATATTGGTACTTCAAACAATAAATTAGATGTTTTTCTGGTATAATATTCTACCGTACCAGACAAACGATTAAATAATCCGAAATCTAAACCAACATTAAAAGGCTTGTTCTTTTCCCAAGTTAAAGACGGATTAGATTGCTGACTGTAAGAATATCCTGGTTCACCATTATAATCGTCTCCAGTACTATATAAACCCCTAGAAGCAAAATCGCCAATTTCTTGATTTCCATTTACCCCATAACTAGACCTTAATCTTAGTTTACTAATAAATGAAACATCCTTCATAAACACTTCTTGATCAATATTCCAACCAGCACCTACAGATCCGAAATTCGCATATCTAACATCCGATCCAAATCTTGAAGAACCATCTCGCCTTCCTGTTACATTTAAATAGTATTTATTTTTAAAGGAATAACTGACATTGAAGAATAATGAAGATAATGAAGAAGCTGTTTTTGTACTAGATGCATCCTTATATACAGATGCATTGTCTAGAGTCGTTAGTCCTTCTGCACCATAATTGCTTGCATAAGCATACACAGAACTGCTATTTATTTTTTGTGCTTCCTGACCTAATAAGAAGTTAAAGGTATTATCTTCATTTAAGTTTAACTTATACTTCAGTAAGTTTGTTACATTCCAATTTAAAACAATATTGTCTGAAGATTGCCCACGACCGCCATCATTTCTACCGGCTCCAAAATAAGGATTATCATACTGAAACTCATCAGCTAAATTGAAATCAATATTTGCTTTGGTTTCAAAAGACAAATTCTCTGTAAAATCATAATTCACACCAATATTCCCTAAAATTCCATATAATTTAGATTCTCTTTCGTTTTCTTCAACTAATCCCACAGGATTATAGGTAAGTAAAATATCTGTATTGTAAGAGCCATCTTCATTATAAACAGGTTGCCAAGGCACTTCTCTGTACATGGCTCTAACTGGGTTATATGCACTTCCGGCCTCACTTATTGTATGTAACACTTGGTTACTTGCAGACACTCCAAAATTCATAGATAATTTATCGGTGGCTTGATGATTTACATTCAATTTCGCATTCAACTTTTTATAATCTACACCAATAATAACCGACTCTTGATCGTAAATTCCTACTGAAGAATAAAACACTGTATTTTCATTACCACCACTAGCGCTAAATCCGTATTGCTTATACTGTCCTGTTCTTGTAATTACATCTTTCCAGTCTGTATCTACATTCTCGTCTACATTATCATAAATATATTGTTCTGCTTCATCATAACTTTCACCAATATTTACACGACTTTCTATTAATAGTTCTAAACTCTCTGCAGTATTCAATAATTTATTTCTATCAGAAAAAATCATTTCACTTACACCGTATTGAGTACTAAAATCGAATTTAGTTTTTCCAGATTTTCCTTTTTTAGTTGTAATTAAAATCACACCATTTGCACCTCTAGATCCGTAAATAGATGTTGCAGATGCATCTTTTAATACTGTAATGGTTTCAATATCTTTAGAATTAATTCCAGCAATTGTATTAGAACTTGTCGCTAATGTTGAGATATCTCCTGAAACAACAGGAATTCCATCTACCACGTATAACGGATTAGAATCTGCATTTATAGATCCAACACCTCTAATTAAAATATCTTGTGAATATCCGGGTTGCCCACTAGCAGAAGACATTTGTACTCCGGACACATTACCTTGTAAAGTCTCTTGAAAAGAAGATGTTGGCATCTCTTCAACCTTTGCTAGGTCTACACCAACAGCTGAACCTGTAAACGAACTTTTACTTTGCTCGCCGTAAGCAACAACAAGAACTTCATCTAAATTTTCAGCATTTTCTTTTAAAACTATTTTAATATCACTAGCAGAAGTTGCAGTAACTTCTTGTGGCAAATACCCTAAAAAACTAACCACTAATATGGTATTTTCTTTACTGACGTTAATTTTAAAATCACCATCAAAATCTGTTGTCACACCATTATTTGTACCTTTTTCAATTACAGAAGCCCCAGGTAGAGGCATCCCCGTTTTATCTACAACATTACCTTTAATAAGTAATTGCTGAACGTTACTTACAACAACCTTGTCTTTAATGAGAATGGTGTGCTCTGGTGAAAATTCGTAAATAAAATCGCCATTAGACAATGTTTTCTCTAACAAATCTCCGGCTTTGATACTTCCTTTTTTTAAACTGACTTTAGGATAGTTCTTAAACAGATCTGCTCTATAAATAAAAGTGTAATCTGTCTGATTCTTAATCATTTTAAACACTTCATCTACTGAAAGCAATTGATTGTCTGCTATTTCAATTTTAGTATTCTGTGAAAATCCATTTTTAGGAGATAAACTAAAAACAGACATCGAAAAAAGAAAAATAAATGTTTTCATGATGAGCGTTAAAAACCTCCTCTTCGCAAAGAGAAGCGGATTAGTAATGTTTTTTTTCATAAATTTACATATTGGTTAATTAATCAATTACACAGGGATATAACTGGCTGTGAGATGTTACGTTTTATCCCTATTTTTTTATTCTATAACTATTTTATTACCTTCTATTTTATAGGTCATATTGTTTGTGTTTTTTATAATATCTAATATATATTTTATAGACTGACGCTTACTTATTACACCTGTAAACCCAATTTTTTTCATTTCTGTATTTTCAATTTCAATATCTACATCATACCATCTAGAAAGCACCTTTGTAATATCTTCTAAAGATTTATTAGTAAAACTAAATTCGCCATTACGCCAAGAAATATGCTCATCTACATCTACATTGTAAATTTTAAAATCGTTTTTAGTTTGAGATAATTTTGATTGTTGTCCTGGTTTTAAAATGTTTTTACTAATTCCATTACTAACAGAAACGCTACCTTCAACCAAAGTGGTTAAAATATCTGTTTCGTCTTTATACGCTTTTACATTAAAGACCGTCCCTAAAACTCTGATGTTTTGTTCGTTTGTTTTTAAAATAAATGCATCGCCATTGTGCTTATAACTTTTAGAAACTTCTAAATACGCTTCGCCATACACCAACTCTATTTCTCTAGGTTGTCCTGCAATAAAATTTACCGGATATTTTAATTTAGATTCTGAATTTAACCACACTTTTGTCCCATCTGATAGTGTTACAAAAAACTGACCTCCTCTTGGGATGGTTAAATAATTATACTCTAATGCTATATTTTGTTTATCAGATTTATTGTAAATCAACGACTTTCCGTCACTCGTTAGTTTTTTAGATTGATACATTCCTTGCTTATCTAAAACAACATTTGTCCCATCTTCTAAAGTTAATGTAGCCTTATCAGACCCTATAATAATTGGAGTATCTACAACACGAATAGGCACTTCTGTACTCTTATTTTGTTTAAACAGAAAACCGAGAGAAACAAGTAATAAGACAGATGCTGCCACAGCATATTTAAATACCACTTTTTTATAAAAAGGAATACGTTGTGTAGATTCTTCAGACTGAATCGATTCTAGAATATTTATAAGAACTTTATTTTTTATGGTATGTTCTGCCCCCAGTTCTTCAACCCACTCATGACTTTCTTGAAAACTTTCATAATAATTAACAAGCTTTTTTACTTCCTCGATTTTTATTTTACCATCGAGGTATTTTTCTATTAAGTCTTGAAAATCTTGATTTGTATTTTGCTGGTATTCCATAAAATGTATGCGAAAAACTTTTGTGTTATATAAAGTAAGTGTCTAAAAAACCAAACACCCCCTAAACAAAATTCAATTATTTTATGATTTTATTAAAAATAATTAACCAAACTACAGCAAAACACCACATTATACACAGAAATTAAAGGTAAAACATGTTGAAAATTCAGAGTAAAAAATTTAAAAAAGTAAGATTAGGACATTAATAATTGAAGAAAAGTAGGATAAATAAAACCTGTCCTAGAGAAGCTCTTAAAATACGAAGTGCATTTGTAATATGGTTTTCTACTGTTTTAATAGAAATATTTAATTGCTTGGCAATTTCTTTATGGCTTAGTTGTTCGTTCCGGCTTAGTTTATAAACTCTTTGGCATTTTTCGGGTAAACTTTCTACAACAAATTTAATATGTTGTTTAAGTTCTTTATGCATAATTTTTGTTTCCGGTGTGGCATATTGCATACGCCTATCCAATTCTTCGAAGAGTTCTACTCGCATTACTTTATTAGATCTAAATTCAGCAAAGACTTTATATCTAACACAAGCATAAAGATAACTTTGTAACGAGACCTTTATTTCTAGATCTTTTCGCTTATTCCATATATCTATAAAAACATCTTGAATAATTTCTTCACAAACCTCTTTATCTTTTAAAAGATTATAAGATGAAATAAAAAGCACTTTCCAATACGTATTATATAACAAGGTTAAGGCTCTTTTATCGTCATCTTTTAAACCTTTTAAAATCTCTATATCGGAATTGAACATAAATTAGATTAATTATGAAAAGAAGTTTTAGAAATTATTACAAACCTGATCTTGAAGTTTAACTAAAGGTTAATTTTACACTAATATATATTTAATTAGCGAATAGAATGAGTCAAATTCATAAAGAAAGACATAACAAGGTTATCTTTTTACCGAATTAGCAAACAAAAGGACATTCTTATATTAATTATAAAATAATAAAAGTAGTTTTTTTGATTATAAAAGACACTAAGGATTATCAAATTCACAGTAAAATGCAAGAATACTTATGTTTGATATTTCTGTATTTACTACAATACAGATGTAAAAGATGTTAAAAGAAAATAAATACAACTTAATAAACACATCTCTTAAAAGTAGGGATGCCATTTAAACAACATTCATTAAATACAAAACCCCATAACATTACTGTTACGGGGTTTTTGCGGAGAATGAGGGATTCGAACCCCCGGAGGTGTGACCCTCAACAGTTTTCAAGACTGCCGCATTCGACCACTCTGCCAATTCTCCGAGTGTCTCATCAGGTATTCCCTGAATGCGGGTGCAAATATAAGACGCTTTTTCGATTTATTCAAAGAAAAAAGAAAAAAAATTAAAACTTTTTTAAATCACACTTCTAATAATATAAATTTCAAAGGGTTGTGAATTTATATTTTTTACAAATTTCAAACTTATTTAGCTAAGTTCTCATTAATAATTCATAGTTATATGAAATAAAGTCGGTTTCAAATCCTATTTTTGACATCTATTAAATAAATGTATGGATATTATTAAACAATTGCAATGGAGATATGCAACAAAAAAATTCGATAACTCTAAAATTATCGATGATCAAAAAATCAATATTCTTTTAGAATCCTTTAATTTAACAGCAACCTCTTACGGCTTACAACCTGTAAAATTGGTGGTTGTAAAAAATAAAATATTGCAAGCACAACTAGTGACAGCCTCTATGAATCAGGAACAAATTGGGCAGGCTTCTCACGTTCTAGTAATCTGTATAGAAACTGTTATTGATAAAACATTTATTAATAATTATTTTTCAAGAGTTAAAGCGTTACGAAACACACCTGATACTGTTTTGAATCCTTTCAAAACATTTTTAATCAATGATTTTGAAATTAAAGAACAATTAGAGATTGAAGCTTGGGCCAAAAAACAAGCATATTTAACACTAGGAAATTTACTTACTGTTTGTGCCATAGAAGAAATAGACTCCTGCCCTATGGAAGGATTTATTCCCTCAGAATACGACAAATTATTACAACTTGAAAACAAAAACTTAAAGTCGGTTTTAGTACTTCCTATTGGGTATCGTGCAAAAGACGATATGTTTTCTGAATTGAAAAAAGTAAGAAAACCTATTTCAGATAGCATCATTCATATGTAAGACTTAAAGATTTTGAATCTTCTTTTTCTCTTCTTTTTTATTCCTTGCTTTAATCGTAAATTTGAAATCAATTTTAAATATACCTCATGCCTGGATTTGAACTTTTTGGAAGTGCTGAACAGAAAGAAGTACACGATGTACTTGATAGTGGAATTTTAATGCGTTATGGCTTTGATGCTATGCGAAATGGACATTGGAAAGCCAAAGAATTAGAAACTGAATTACAAAAGCAAATGCAAGTTAAGCATGCGCAATTAGTATCTAGTGGTACTGCTGCTGTTTCTGTTGCACTTGCCATTGCCGGTGTAGGTGCTGGAGACGAAGTTATTTTACCAACCTTTACTTTTGTTGCCAGTTTTGAAGCCGTTTTAATGTTAGGAGCTATTCCTATTCTTGTAGATATAGATGACACATTAACATTAGATATTGAAGCTGTTAAAAACGCCATTACAACAAAAACAAAAGCTATTATGCCTGTACATATGTGCGGTGGTATGGCGCGTTTAAAAGAGCTTAAACAAATTTGCGAGACTTATGGTCTAAAATTAATTGAAGATGCTTGTCAGGCTATTGGAGGAAGCTATGAAGGAAAACCACTTGGAAGCTATGGAGATGTAGGTTGTTTTTCATTCGATTTTGTTAAAACCATTACAACTGGAGAAGGTGGTGCTGTAATTACAAATAATGATGATTATGCTACTTGGGCAGATCATTATAGCGATCATGGTCACGATCACCAAGGATCAGACCGTGGTGCTGAAACGCATCCTTTTTTAGGTTATAATTTTAGAATTTCTGAACTTCATGCTGCTGTTGGTTTAGCACAAGTTAGACGTTTAAACGATTTTATAGCCATTCAGAAAAAACATTACACCATTTTAAAAGAAGCACTAAATAGTATTCCTGAGCTTACTTTTAGAACGATTCCTGAAGCAGGAGAAGAAAACTATTCGTTTATAAATTTCTTTTTACCTGATTTAGAAATAACTAATTCTGCTATGTCTGCATTAAAAACAGCAGGAATAGACGGTTGTTTTCATTATTACAATAACAACTGGCATTATGTTAGAGAATGGAATCACTTAAAAGAAGCTAAGACATTATTTCCAATGCCTTCCCAAACTAAAGAAGCATTACGTGCTCTAGAAACTAAAACATTCGAGCAGTCTGATTATTTTATTGCAAGAAATATTTCTTGCTTAATTAAATTGTCGTGGACAGAAGATGAAGTAAAACTAAGAGCTTCAAAAATGGTTGAAGCTATAAAAAGTGTTTTATAACACTAAAATTACTAGTAACAAAAAACCACTTTACAATAAAATGTAAAGTGGTTTTTTGTTATAAAGATATTCCTTTTCTTATTCTGTTTATAACACTATTAAACAAACATCATATCCTTTAATTTTAAAGACTTTTACCCCCCTGCTTATATTCTAATTAGATAAAACAATAAACAGCGATTAAAACGTCTAAAATTTAATTCAAACTTACTCTTTACTTTTTAGTGATTTCAAAAAAAAGGTTTCTTTTTAATAATCTTGTAAATTTATTAAGTTTTTGAGTTTATTTAAAATCTAATTCCACTTACGTTATAAAATATTAGAACAAAAAAAAAGTTCAATGCAAAAACATTGAACTTTTAAAGAGCCGATGGAGGGACTCGAACCCACGACCTGCTGATTACAAATCAGCTGCTCTAGCCAGCTGAGCTACATCGGCTTGAAAATCGAGTGCAAAGATAGAGCTATTTCTCATATCTGCAAATCTTTTTCAAAAAAAATTAGCTTAAATTATTAATTTTATCAATTAACGCGCGCCCTTTAGTTTCTAACTCTTGGTTAATTGCCTTAAAATGAGCTTTTTTGTTTTCAGCTTGCTTATCATTAACTTTTGTAATTAATTCATCAAAAGTAACGATTGCTTCATCTATAATTGCTTCACTTTGCTTAGTATCTTTGTCTGTGTTGGTATATTGCCAAACATAAACAGCTTCAATAATATCTCCTAAAACGAAATTAATGTCCTTTTTAAGATCTCTAACATTTGCCATAATATAAAATTGTATTTATTTGAGCACAAAATTACATTAATCCTAAATATAATTTGTTATAAATACATTTTAATTATTGTTGGATAAAAATATAATCCCTATTTTTATAACATGAATATAACCAAAATGCATATTAACGAAGCGTGTAATCGTATTTCACAACAGTGGAAGTCGATTGTCATTTTCATGCTTAAACCTAAGCAACCCGTGCATCTTGAATTGAGTTAACTATAATATAATATAACGATAAACAATAAAGGTGCTTTTTTAAAGGCACCTTTTTTATTTTTAAACAATTACTAATATAAATTTTAAAATCATGAAAAACTTAAAAGCAATTAAAGAGAATTCCCAGAAGTTTATTATTTGTTCTAATCGTATTAACGTCATGCTTCATACGTATCACAACTATTACTTGAGTCCCACATTAATATATCCTTAAATACAAATAATTATGAACACACATATAAATACCAACGTACCTTTTACTGTAACAAAAAATGTAAGTAACGCAAACGGATTTTTATTGCCGCATAATCTTTATAGCAAAGTAAAAACAGTTGCAACTTACCCGATTAAAGAATTTTATTTACAAGACATCCCCGATCTTGAAGATTTTAAATTTAAAATGCATAAAAATGCATTTCTAAATGATGAACTAACTATTCAAGCGCAATTGATAAAAAAAACTAATACTAATTATTTAATTAACGTCATTGTGACTAAACCTAAACCAGAAAGCAATAATCATCATGAAACGATTTGTAGTGCGCTATTTGGTTTTACCTTGGACAAGGATTACTTGAAAGAGACAAAAACTGCTTGTTAAATAAAATTCCCGAGTGTTACACCCGGGATTTTTTTATTTTATACATAAACTTCTAAAAGCTTAGCTTGTTTTGAAGTGATTTGATAATCTTCTGTAGCTGCTGGAAGTAAAACGGTTTCTCCCGTCTGTAACGTTTCTGAAATACCATTTACGGTAATTTCTGCTTCCCCTTCAACACACATATATATTAGAAACGAGTCGTGAATATTAGTTTTCGATAAGGTTTCTGTAATCTCTAAAAATTGAGTTGTAAAATAAGGACAACTGACCATCTCATTAGACTCGTTTGGAGTTTTCTCGTAAGACACTTTAAAGTTATCTTCCATTTCAAAATCTATAGCGTCTAAAGCTAGTTCTGTATGTAACTCTCTTTCATTACCTGCTGCATCTACACGTTCCCAATCGTAAACACGATAAGTAATATCGCTTGTTTGCTGTATTTCTGCAAGCATTACACCTGCACCAATGGCATGAACACGACCAACTTCTATAAAGAAAGTATCTCCTGCTTTAACACGCTCGGTATTTAAAATTTCAGGTAATGTTTTATTTTCTAAATGCTCTAAATAATTACCAGGCGTTATTTTGTCTTTAAAGCCTATAATTAAATTAGAATTTTCATCGGCTTGCATCACATACCACATTTCTGTTTTACCAAAAGAATTATGACGTTTTGCGGCCAACTCATCATTTGGGTGCAGTTGAATAGATAAATCTTCTTTAGCATCAATAAATTTAATTAATAAAGGAAATTTATTTTTAAAAATTCTATAGTTCTGGACCCCCATAAGGTCTTCCTTATAAGTTTCTAAAAGGTTTTTTAAAGTTTTTCCTTTTAATGCACCATTAGCAACTATTGAAGGCTCACCTTCTACATCACTAATTTCCCAACTCTCTCCAACATCTGTTGAATTACTTTTCTTATTTAATAAAGATTTTAATTTTTCACCGCCCCAAATTTTTTCTTTTAAAATCGGTGAGAATTTAATTGGGTAAACTAAATTTTTCATAATATATTTATTTACCTGAGTAACTTACAAAGTTCCTAGGTGTTTCGTAAAGTGTAATTTCCAACTGTAGATGAGACTCTAATTTAGGCTTTAGCTTATTGTAAATAACAACTGCTATATTCTCTGCAGTGGGATTTAAATCTTTAAATTCTGGCACATCTAAGTTAAGATTTTTATGATCAAAAGCCTCTTCAATTTCATCTTTTATTAGTTGTTTTAATATCTTTAAATCAATTACAAAACCTGTTTCTTTATCAATTTCGCCAGAGACACTTACAATAACATCGTAGTTATGTCCGTGGTAATTTGCATTGTTACATCTGCCAAAAATCAATTGATTTTTTTCATCTGTCCAATCCTTTCTAAATAACCTGTGGGCTGCATTAAAATACCCTTGTCTACTAACTTTTGCTATCATTTATTACGAGATATTTATATAATCATAAAACTTATCAAAAATAATTTTAAACCATGAAGTATATAATTCTGGATGTAATTTAATATCTGCTTTTACAGCATCTAAAGACATCCATTTCCAATCGGCAACTTCATCTGGGTTTATATTTGGTTTCCCACTAAAGTATCCAATTAAAATATGATCGTATTCATGTTCTGTTAATCCGTTTTCAAAAGGTGATTTATAAACAAAAGAAGTAGATTCTTCTATCGCGGTAACAAATCCCATTTCTTCTTGCAAACGTCTTCTTCCTGCTTCAACATTAGATTCTCCTTCACGCTGATGACTACAACATGTGTTGGTCCACAATCCTGGAGTATGATATTTATCTAATGCACGTTGTTGCAACATTAATTCATTATCGTCATTAAAAATAAAAACAGAAAAGGCTCTGTGTAATACACCCTTTTCATGTGCTTCTAATTTAGGCATAAGCCCTATTTGTTCGTCTTTTTCGTTAACTAATATTACGTGTTCTTCTGTCATAATGTAAAAGTACCAAGTAAAATTATAAAATACGTTAATGTGAAGATAAAATTAAAAAGGCACTGCATCATTTATTACATTTCTTACTAATAATAGTATCTTTGCGACCTATTTTCAAGAATTATTATGAGTTTTAAAAGTGAAATAAACAGACGTCGTACCTTCGGAATTATATCGCATCCCGATGCCGGAAAAACAACATTAACAGAAAAATTACTTCTTTTTGGTGGAGCTATTCAAGAAGCTGGGGCCGTAAAAAGTAATAAAATTAAAAAAGGAGCTACGAGTGACTTTATGGAAATTGAACGCCAGCGTGGGATTTCTGTAGCTACCTCTGTTTTAGCTTTTGAATATAATGGTATAAAAATTAATATTCTTGATACACCTGGACACAAGGATTTTGCTGAAGATACTTTTAGAACACTTACTGCAGTAGATAGTGTAATTGTGGTAATTGATGTTGCAAAAGGGGTTGAAGAACAAACAGAGAAATTAGTTGAAGTTTGTCGTATGCGGAACATTCCTATGATTGTTTTTATAAACAAAATGGACCGTGAAGGTAAAGATGCTTTCGATTTATTAGATGAGGTTGAACAAAAACTAGGTTTAAAAGTTGTACCCTTAAGTTTTCCTATAGGAATGGGTTACGACTTTAAAGGAATTTACAACATTTGGGAAAAAAATGTAAATCTTTTTAGTGGAGATAGCAGAAAAGATATTGAAGAAACTATAGAAATTTCAGATTTAGCCTCTCCAGAATTAGATAAAATAGTTGGAGAAAAAGCGGCTGCTACACTAAGAGAAGAAATTGAATTGGTAGATGGTATTTATCCGCAATTTGATAAAACACAATATTTAGACGGACACTTACAACCTGTGTTTTTTGGTTCGGCCTTAAATAATTTTGGTGTTCGCGAATTGTTAGATTGTTTCGTAGACATTGCTCCTAAACCAAGAGCTAAACAAAGTGAAGAGCGTCTGGTACAACCCGATGAGAATAAATTTAGTGGGTTTGTGTTTAAAATTCATGCCAACATGGATCCAAACCATAGAAACCGTCTAGCGTTTGTTAAAATTGTTTCTGGAGAATTTAAGCGTAACGCACCTTACTTACATGTAAGAAGTAATAAAAAAGTAAAATTTTCTAGTCCTAATGCCTTCTTTGCTGAAAAGAAAGAGATTGTAGATATTTCATATCCTGGAGACATTGTAGGTTTACAAGACACTGGAAGTTTTAAAATTGGAGACACATTTACTGAAGGTGAAATTATTAACTACAAAGGTGTTCCGAGTTTTTCTCCTGAACACTTTAGATATATAAATAACGCCGATCCTTTAAAATCGAAGCAACTAAATAAAGGAATTGACCAATTAATGGATGAAGGTGTTGCCCAATTATTTACACTTGAACTTAACGGAAGAAAAGTAATTGGTACAGTTGGAGCATTACAATACGAAGTTATTCAGTACCGTTTAGAACACGAATATGGTGCTAAATGTACGTATGAAAACTTAAATGTTTTTAAAGCATGTTGGGTAGAACCTGTAGACAAAAAAAGTGATGAGTTTAAAGAATTCTTACGTGTAAAACAACGTTTCTTAGCTAAAGACAAAAGAAATCAATTGGTATTCTTAGCAGACTCTCAATTCTCTTTACAGATGACAGAACAAAAATATCCAAACATTAAATTCCATTTAACTTCGGAATTTGATTAAATAGAATCTTTATTATAAAAAAGCCCTTTGATAATATCAAAGGGCTTTTTTTATATAATATTTTTTTTTTAAAGCTTCACCAGTAGGTCCAAAGTTTAATGGAATTGATGGTTGCTTAGAAAAACTATTTCGAGCAACCTACCCTATTTTCTATGTGAATCTTTTAAATCATCTACTAGGCTTCACCAGTTGGTCCAAAATTTAATGGAATTGGTGGTTGCTCGTAATCTTTAATTTCACCATGTGCGTTTTCAAACCTGTTTACATTATCTGCTAAGGCTTTTAATAAACGTTTAGCATGTTGTGGAGTTAATATAATTCTAGACTTTACTTTGCTCTTAGGAGTCCCAGGCATAATGCTAACAAAATCTACTACAAATTCTGAAACTGAATGATTAATAATTGCTAAGTTAGAATAAATACCTTCTGCAATTTTTTCGTCTAATTCTATATTTATTTGTCCTGGCTTAAGAGGATCTTTTTCGTCTGCCATATCTCTATTATTTTTAGTATAAAAAAATCCTGCTCAATTATATTGGGCAGGATTTTAAAATTTTTAAGAAAACCCAACCTGCGTTGGGGTAAAATAGTCCCGCTTACACGGGACGATTTGTATTAATTAAAATTAACTTCTTGTTTTTTAGCTTGCATCATTTCGTCAAACTCTTCTTTAGATCCTACGATAATATGATCGTATTTACGCATACCAGTACCAGCTGGAATTTTGTGTCCTACAATTACATTTTCTTTAAGACCTTCTAAGTAGTCAATTTTACCAGCTACGGCTGCTTCGTTAAGAACTTTTGTAGTTTCTTGGAACGATGCCGCAGAGATAAACGATTTTGTTTGAAGTGACGCTCTTGTAATACCTTGTAAGATTGGCGTAGCCGTTGCAGGCTGTGCATCTCTAGCAGTAACAAGTTCTTTATCTTCACGACGTAAGAATGAATTTTCATCTCTTAATGTGAAAGGCGATATTAATTGCCCCTCTTTAAGATTAGTAGATTCACCTGCACTTTCAACAATCTTCAATCCGAAAATTTTATCATTTTCTTCAATAAAGTCAGCTTTATGAGCTAATTGATCTTCTAAGAAAATAGTATCACCAGAATCAATAATTCTAACTTTACGCATCATTTGTCTTACAACAACTTCGAAGTGCTTATCGTTAATTTTCACCCCTTGTAAACGGTATACTTCTTGAACTTCGTTCACTAAGTACTGTTGTACAGCTGAAGGGCCTTTAATATTTAATATATCGTTTGGTGTAATAGAACCATCAGAAAGAGGCATACCTGCTTTTACGAAATCATTTTCTTGTACTAAGATTTGATTAGATAATTTAACTAGGTATTTCTTAATATCTCCTAATTTAGATTCTACAATAATTTCACGGTTACCACGCTTAATTTTACCAAAAGTAACAACTCCATCAATAGCACTAACAACTGCTGGGTTAGAAGGGTTACGTGCTTCGAATAATTCGGTTACACGAGGTAAACCTCCTGTAATATCCCCTGCTTTAGCAGATTTACGAGGAATTTTCACTAAAATTTTACCAACTCCAATCTTTTCACCATCATCTATCATTAAGTGTGCTCCAACTGGTAAGTTGTAAGAACGGATAGGGTTTCCTTTAGCATCATCTACATGAAGGGTTGGAATTAATTTTTTGTTTCTAGATTCAGAAATTACTTTCTCTTGGAACCCTGTTTGCTCATCAATTTCTACTTGGTAAGTGATACCTTGTTCGATGTTTTCGTAACGTACTTTACCAGCAAATTCAGAAATAATTACACCGTTATATGGATCCCATTGACATACCACATCTCCTTTTTTAAGTTCAGCTCCATTGTCTATATACACAGTAGAACCGTAAGGGATATTGTTTGTACTTAAAGTTATTCCAGTTTTCTTATCGATAAGTTTAAGTTCAGATGTACGAGAAATTACAATATCAACTGCATTTCCTTCACCATCTACACCTTTAACTGTTTTAAGTTCTTCAATTTCAGCAATTCCATCAAACTTAACAATAAGTTTATTGTCTTCAGAAATGTTACCTGCAATACCACCAACGTGGAAAGTACGTAATGTTAACTGTGTTCCTGGTTCTCCAATAGATTGAGCCGCAACAACACCAACAGCTTCACCTAATTGTACCATTTTATTGGTAGATAGGTTACGACCGTAACATTTAGCACAAATACCTTTTTTAGCTTCACAAGTTAACGCAGAACGTACTTCTACAGCATCTAAAGGCGATTCATTAATTTTATCAGCGATATCATCATCAATTAACTGACCTTCAGAAACTAATAATTCATCTGTTAATGGATCGAAAACATCATGTAAAGATACACGTCCAATAACGCGTTCTCCTAATGATTCTACGATTTCATCATTTTTCTTTAAAGCAGTAACTTCTACACCTCTTAATGTACCACAATCTTCGCTGTTAACAATAACATCCTGAGATACATCTACCAAACGACGAGTTAAGTAACCCGCATCGGCAGTTTTAAGAGCCGTATCGGCAAGACCTTTACGAGCACCGTGAGTAGAGATAAAGTATTCTAAAATTGAAAGACCTTCCTTAAAGTTAGAAAGAATCGGGTTTTCAATAATTTCTCCTCCACCTGCATTCGATTTTTTAGGTTTCGCCATTAATCCACGCATACCTGTAAGCTGACGAATCTGTTCTTTAGATCCACGAGCTCCAGAATCAAGCATCATATATACCGAGTTAAACCCTTGTTGGTCTTCACGAATACGTTTCATTGACAATTCAGTCAATTCAGCATTTGTTGAAGTCCAGATATCAATAACTTGGTTATAGCGTTCGTTGTTTGTTATAAGTCCCATGTTATAGTTACCCATAATACCATCGACTAAAGTATTAGCTTTATCGATCATACCTTGTTTTTCTGGTGGGATAATAATATCACCTAAACTAAATGATAATCCACCTTGGAATGCAAATTTGTAACCTAATGTTTTAATTTCGTCAAGGAAATCTGCTGTTTCTGGAACAGAAGTTAATCTTAAGATATTACCAATAATATCTCTTAACGATTTTTTAGTTAACACTTGGTTGATATATCCAGCTGCATGAGGTACTTTATTGTTAAATAAAACACGTCCTACAGTCGTTTCAATAATTTGTAATACAATTTCTCCTGCTTCGTTAAAATCGTAAGTTCTTACTTTAATACTAGCATTTAAGTCTACACTTTTCTCATTAAAAGCAATTTCTACTTCTTCTGGAGAATAAAAGGTCAAACCTTCACCTTTAACTTTAACTTCTGGAGTCGATTTACGTGGCTTAGTCATATAATAAAGACCAAGTACCATATCCTGAGAAGGTACTGTTACAGGAGAACCGTTAGCTGGGTTTAATATGTTATGAGACGCTAACATTAACATTTGCGCTTCAAGAATAGCTTCTGGTCCTAATGGTAAATGTACTGCCATCTGGTCACCATCAAAATCGGCGTTAAAAGCTGTACACACTAATGGGTGTAACTGAATCGCTTTACCTTCGATTAATTTTGGTTGAAATGCTTGTATACCAAGTCTGTGTAATGTAGGTGCACGGTTTAGTAATATTGGATGTCCTTTAAGAACGTTTTCCAAGATATCCCAAACCACTGGTTCTTTTTTATCTATAATTTTCTTTGCAGATTTTACAGTTTTTACAATACCTCTTTCTATTAATTTTCTTATAATAAAAGGTTTGTAAAGTTCTGCTGCCATTCCTTTTGGCAATCCACATTCAAACAATCTCATTTCAGGTCCAACAACAATTACAGAACGTGCAGAATAATCAACACGCTTACCAAGTAAGTTTTGACGGAAACGCCCTTGCTTACCTTTAAGTGAATCTGATAATGATTTTAAAGGTCTGTTAGAATCTGTTTTTACCGCTGAAGCTTTTCTAGTGTTATCGAATAACGAATCTACAGATTCCTGTAACATACGTTTTTCGTTACGCAAAATAACTTCTGGTGCTTTAATCTCAACAAGACGTTTTAAACGGTTGTTACGAATAATTACACGACGATATAAATCATTTAAATCTGAAGTTGCAAAACGACCACCATCTAAAGGCACTAACGGGCGTAATTCTGGTGGAATTACAGGTATAACTTTCATAATCATCCATTCAGGACGATTCTCTCTGTTTAAGTTAGATTCACGTAATGCTTCAACAACTTGTAAACGTTTTAATGCTTCAGTTTTACGTTGTTTAGACGTTTCTGTATTGGCTTTGTGACGTAATTGATAAGATAATGCATCTAAATCTATACGAGCTAAAAGATCAATTAAACATTCAGCCCCCATTTTCGCTAGAAATTTATTAGGGTCTGTATCTTCTAAATATTGATTATCCTGAGGAAGTGATTCTAAAACATTTAGATATTCTTCTTCAGTTAAGAAATCCATTTTTTGTAATGGTTCTCCTTCTTCATTTTTAGCATTACCAGGTTGAATTACTACGTAGCGTTCATAGTAAATAATCATATCTAATTTCTTAGAAGGTAATCCTAATAAATATCCTATTTTGTTAGGTAAAGAACGGAAATACCAAATGTGAGCAACAGGAACAACAAGATTAATGTGTCCTACTCTATCACGACGTACTTTTTTCTCTGTTACTTCAACACCACAACGGTCACATACAATACCTTTGTAGCGGATACGCTTATATTTTCCACAGGCACATTCGTAATCCTTTACAGGACCAAAAATACGCTCACAGAATAAACCATCTCTCTCTGGTTTATGAGTTCGATAATTGATAGTTTCTGGCTTTAACACTTCCCCTTTAGACTCAGCTAAAATAGACTCAGGAGATGCTAACCCAATTGAGATTTTATTAAACCTCTTTACTGTATTCTTATCTTGTTTTCTTGCCATAATATATGGTGATATCGAATTATTTGTAAACTTAGTCCATCAGGTTAAAATAACCTGATGGACAATATATTATTCCTCTAATCTAATGTCTAGTCCTAAACCTTTCAATTCGTGCATAAGTACGTTGAAAGATTCTGGTAATCCAGGTTCTGGCATTTGCTCTCCTTTTACGATTGCTTCGTAAGTTTTAGCTCTACCAATAACATCATCAGATTTCACTGTCAATATTTCTCTTAGGGTTGCAGATGCACCGTATGCTTCAAGTGCCCATACTTCCATCTCTCCAAAACGCTGACCACCAAATTGTGCTTTACCACCTAATGGTTGTTGTGTAATTAAAGAGTAAGGTCCTATAGAACGTGCATGCATTTTGTCGTCAATCATATGACCTAACTTAATCATATAAATAACTCCTACGGTTGCTTTTTGGTCAAATCGTTGACCTGTTCCACCATCGTATAAATACGTATGTCCAAATTCAGGAACTCCAGCTTTATTTGTCAATTCAGTAATTTGATCAATAGTTGCACCATCAAAAATTGGTGTTGCATACTTCTGACCTAATTTTTGACCTGCCCAACCAAGAACAGTTTCATAAATTTGACCAATGTTCATACGAGATGGTACCCCAAGTGGATTCAATACGATATCTACAGGTGTTCCGTCTTCTAAGAAAGGCATGTCTTCTTGACGAACGATACGAGCAACAATACCTTTGTTACCGTGACGTCCTGCCATTTTATCTCCTACTTTTAGTTTACGTTTTTTAGCGATGTAAACTTTTGCCAATTTAATAATACCTGCCGGTAATTCATCTCCTACAGAAATAGTAAACTTCTCACGTCTTAATGAACCTTGTAAGTCGTTTTCTTTAATTTTGTAATTGTGAATTAAGTCAGCTACTAATTTATTAGTATGATCATCTGTAGTCCACACACCAGATGTTAAGTGTGTATAATCTTCAACAGAGTTTAACATTTTAAGTGTGTATTTCTTACCTTTTGGTAATACTTCTTCACCTAAATCATTAAAGATACCTTGAGCTGTTCTACCACCTACTAAAGCAAATAATTTATCGATTAATATGGCTTTAAGTTCTTCGAACTTCGCATAATAAATCGCTTCTAGTTGCGTAATATCTTCTTTATCTTTAGCTCTCTTACGTTTATCTTTAACCGCACGAGCGAATAATTTTTTCTCAATTACAACACCGTTTAATGATGGAGAAGCTTTTAATGATGCATCTTTAACATCTCCTGCTTTATCACCAAAAATAGCACGTAATAATTTTTCTTCTGGAGTTGGATCAGACTCACCTTTTGGTGTAATTTTTCCGATAAGGATATCACCAGGCTTAACTTCAGCTCCAACGCGTATCATACCATTTTCATCTAAATCTTTAGTAGCCTCTTCAGATACGTTAGGGATATCATTAGTTAACTCTTCGTTTCCTAATTTAGTATCACGCACTTCTAAAGAATACTCGTCAATATGTATAGATGTAAAGATATCTTCACGAACCACTTTTTCTGAAATCACAATTGCATCCTCAAAGTTATACCCTTTCCAAGGCATGAAGGCTACTTTCATGTTTCTACCTAAAGCTAATTCACCATTTTCAGTTGCATAACCTTGACAAAGAACTTGACCTTTTTGAACTGTATCTCCTTTACGAACGATAGGTTTAAGGTTTATTGATGTTCCTTGGTTGGTTTTTCTAAACTTAACTAAAGGATATGTTTTTGTTTCTGCATCAAAACTAACAGAAGCTTCATCTTCTGTTCTATCGTAACGGATAGTTATTTCGTTAGCATCTACATATTCGACAACACCAGAACCTTCTGCATTAATTAGTACTCGAGAATCTTTAGCTACTTGGCGTTCTAATCCTGTTCCTACAATTGGTGCATCTACTCTTAATAATGGTACGGCTTGACGCATCATGTTAGATCCCATCAATGCACGGTTGGCATCATCATGTTCTAAGAACGGAATTAATGAAGCCGATATTGACGAAATTTGGTTTGGTGCAACATCTGTATAATGAAGTGCTGTTGGTTCAATTACAGGGAAATCACCTTCCATTCTGGCAATTACCTTCTCATGAATAATTTTAGCATTTTCATCAATTTTTACAGTTGCCTGTGCAATTAATTTTTCTTCTTCCTCTTCAGCACTTAAATAAACTGGAGGATTAATAATATCTACAACACCATTTGTAACTGGTCTGTAAGGTGTTTCGATGAATCCCATTGAATTCACTTTTGCAAATACAGAAAGTGAAGAAATTAAACCAATGTTTGGTCCTTCAGGAGTTTCAATCGGACATAAACGACCATAATGTGTATAGTGAACATCACGTACTTCGAAACCTGCTCTTTCTCTTGATAAACCACCTGGTCCTAATGCTGAAAGACGACGCTTGTGCGTAATCTCTGCAAGAGGATTCGTTTGATCCATAAATTGAGATAATTGGTTTGTACCAAAGAAAGAATTAATTACTGAAGATAAGGTCTTCGCATTAATTAAATCTATTGGAGTAAATACTTCGTTATCACGTACATTCATACGCTCACGAATAGTACGTGCCATACGTGCTAAACCAACACCAAACTGAGAAGATAATTGTTCACCTACTGTACGAACACGACGGTTAGATAAGTGGTCAATATCATCAATCTCTGCTTTAGAGTTAATAAGCTCGATTAAATATTTTATAATAGTTATGATATCTTCTTTGGTAAGCACTTGCTTATCCATACCGATATCCAACTGTAATTTTTTGTTCATTCTGTAACGTCCAACTTCTCCTAAAGAGTAACGTTGATCTGAAAAGAATAATTTGTCAATAATACCTCTTGCTGTCTCCTCATCTGGCGGCTCGGCATTACGTAATTGACGGTAAATATGCTCAACAGCTTCTTTTTCAGAGTTTGTTGGATCTTTTTGAAGCGTGTTATGAATAATAGCGTAATCTCCTTGTTCAGCACTTTCTTTATGTAAAAGGACAGTCTTTACATTAGCTTCAAGAATTTCTTCAATATTATCTTTATCTAAAATAGTATCACGATCTAATACAATTTCATTACGTTCAATAGAAACTACTTCTCCTGTATCTTCATCAACAAAATCTTCGTGCCAAGTGTTTAGTACACGTGCAGCTAATTTACGCCCTTGGTATTTTTTTAAACCAGATTTAGAAACTTTAATTTCTTCTGCAAGGTCAAAAATCTCAAGAATATCTTTATCACGTTCAAAACCAATAGCTCTAAATAAAGTAGTTACAGGTAATTTTTTCTTACGGTCGATATAAGCATACATAACACTATTAATGTCTGTAGCAAATTCAATCCAAGAACCTTTAAACGGAATAACTCTAGCTGAATACAACTTAGTCCCATTAGCATGGAATGATTGACCAAAGAATACTCCAGGAGAACGGTGTAATTGAGAAACAACAACACGCTCTGCACCGTTAATACAGAATGTACCACTAGGTGTCATATAAGGTATAGTACCTAAATACACATCTTGAACAATAGTTTCGAAATCCTCATGTTCAGGATCTGTACAATAAAGCTTTAACCTTGCTTTAAGAGGAACGCTATATGTAAGCCCTCTCTCAATACATTCTTCTAAAGAATATCTTGGTGGATCAACAAAGTAATCTAAAAATTCTAAAACAAATTGATTACGAGTGTCTGTTATTGGGAAATTCTCCATGAAGGTGTTATATAAACCTTCATTACCTCTTTCTTCAGATTTGGTCTCTAGTTGGAAAAAATCCTGGAAGGATTTTATCTGAATATCCAAGAAATCTGGATATTCTGTTCTATTAACAATAGACGAGAAATTTAATCTTTCAGCTTGTGTTACTAACATCAATGGACGAAATTTTGATTAAAAATAATAGTGTGTGCGCATGTAAGTTATATATACGCAAAATGGTTTAGGTCTTGAAGTACGACTCCAGACCTAAACCTTTATGTTCTTTAGTAAGTAAGCTTACTTAAGCTCAACCTCAGCTCCTGCTTCCTCTAATTGTGCTTTTAAAGCTTCAGCTTCATCTTTAGAGACAGCTTCTTTAATTGGGCTTGGTGCATCATCAACTAAACCTTTAGCTTCTTTTAAACCTAATCCAGTTAATTCTTTAACTAACTTTACAACAGCTAATTTAGAACCTCCAGCGGCTTTAAGGATAACATCAAATTCAGTTTTTTCTTCAGCAGCTTCACCAGCAGCTGGTCCAGCAGCTACAGCTACAGCAGCAGCAGCAGGCTCAATACCATATTCATCTTTTAATATAGTAGCTAACTCATTTACTTCTTTTACAGTTAAGTTAACTAATTGTTCTGCGAAATCTTTTAAATCTGCCATTTTCTATCGTTTTAATAAATTTTTAATGTAATATATTTGTGTAATAATGCGTACTATTTAAGATTATCCCTCTTTTTGAGATAATGTTTTTAAGATACCTGAAAGTTTTCCTCCACTTGATTGAAGTGCAGAAATAACGTTCTTAGCAGGCGATTGTAATAATCCAATGATATCTCCAATTAACTCTTCACGAGATTTGATATCTACTAAGGCATCTAATTGGTCGTCTCCGATATAAACAGCTTCTTCAATAAAAGCACCTTTTAATAAAGGTTTTTCAGATTTTTTTCTGAAAGCTTTAATAACTTTAGCTGGAGCGTTTCCAGTTTCAGAATACATTACAGAAGTGTTACCTTTTAAAACAGTTGGTAATTCTCCAAATTCTCTATCTGAAGCTTCCATTGCTTTTTCAAGTAATGTATTTTTTACTATAGCTAATTTAATGTTAGCTTTAAAACAAGCACGACGTAAGTCTGACGTAGTTACTGCGTTTAAACCTGAAATATCTGCTAAATAGATATTTGCGTTATCGGCTAATTGTGCAGTTAGTTCTTCAATTACTTGTGATTTTTCTTCTCTTGTCATAATAAAAGTTTTTAACTAATTAACCAATTTTAGGCTCAACAGCTATACTAGGGCTCATTGTAGAAGACATGAAAATGCTTTTTACGTAAGTTCCTTTTGCCGCAGTTGGCTTTAATTTCATTAATGTTTGTAATAATTCGTTTGCGTTTCCTGCAATTTGATCTGCACTAAAAGATGCTTTTCCAATAGCTGCATGAACGATACCTGTTTTATCAACTTTAAAGTCAATTTTACCAGCTTTCACTTCAGTTACTGCTTTTGCAACATCCATAGTTACTGTACCAGTTTTTGGGTTAGGCATTAATCCTCTAGGTCCTAATATACGTCCTAATGGTCCTAATTTACCCATTACACTTGGCATAGTGATAATTACATCTACGTCTGTCCATCCACTCTTGATTTTATCAAGAAATTCATCTAAACCTACGTAATCTGCTCCAGCTTCTTTAGCTTCTGCCTCTTTGTCTGGAGTTACTAATGCTAAAACTTTTACATCTTTACCTGTACCATGAGGAAGAGATACTACACCTCTAACCATTTGGTTTGCTTTTCTAGGATCTACTCCTAAACGAACAGCGATATCTACAGACGCATCAAATTTTGCATTTGTTATGTCTTTTACTAATGCTGATGCTTCAGTAACAGAATAAAGTTTTCCTTTTTCTATTTTTGCTAAAGCTTCTTTTTGCTTTTTTCCTAATCTTGCCATTTTAAATGTCTTTTTCTAGATTAATTTGGCGCGTTTCCGGTTACGGTAATTCCCATAGACCTTGCGGTACCTGCGATCATTTTCATTGCAGATTCGATTGTAAATGCATTTAAATCTTGCATTTTATCTTCAGCAATGGTTTTAATTTGATCCCAAGAAACTTTAGCTACTTTTTTACGGTTTGGCTCACCAGACCCCTTTTTCAACTTAGCTGCTTCCAATAATTGAACTGCAGCTGGAGGTGTCTTGATTACAAAATCAAATGATTTGTCTTTGTAAACAGAGATCACAACCGGTAATACCTTACCTTGTTTATCTTGGGTTCTAGCATTGAATTGCTTACAGAACTCCATGATATTTACACCTGCAGCTCCTAAAGCGGGTCCAACCGGTGGCGACGGATTCGCTGCACCTCCCCGAACTTGTAACTTAACTACTTTACCTAATTCTTTTGCCATTTTTAATAATTTAATTTTGATATGCTTCTACTGTTGGAAGCGGTATAACACATCGGGTATACTTGTAACAATATTATACTTTTTCAACTTGCATATAACTTAATTCTAATGGTGTTTTTCTTCCAAAAATCTTTACCATTACTTCAAGTTTACGCTTTTCTTCGTTTATCTTTTCAATCGTACCATCAAATCCATTGAAAGGTCCGTCTATAACTTTTACTGTTTCACCAATATTGTAAGGAATTGCTACAGTAGTTTCCGTGTCTACAGTTAACTCATCTACTTTACCTAACATTCTGTTAACTTCAGATTGTCTTAATGGCACAGGATCACCTCCTTTAGTTTCTCCTAAAAAACCAATTACGTTAGTAACAGATCTTATAATATGAGGTACTTCTCCTGTTAAATTAGCTTGAACCATAATGTAACCTGGAAAATAAACTTTTTCTTTGCTTATTTTCTTACCATTACGAATTTGAATTACTTTTTCTGTAGGTACTAATACTTGGTCTACATAATCTTGTAAGCCTAGACGAGTAATTTCATTCTCGATATATGCTTTAATTTTATTTTCTTGACCACTTACAGCTCTAACAACATACCACTTTTTAGCACTTACTTCAGACATAAAAATATTTTTTTAGTTGATTAAATGAAAGTAATACGAGATAACTTTGCTGAATACTGTATCTACTCCCCATATAGCTATAGAGAACACTGTAGAAAATACAGCTACCAAAATAGTTAAGCTTTGAGCTTCTGCCATAGTAGGCCAAGACACATCATGCTTTAACTCTCCGAACGATTCTTTTATGTAATTTACAAATCCAGCCATTATATTTCAAAACTTTATTAGCACGGGCGGAGAGACTCGAACTCCCGACACCTGGTTTTGGAGACCAGTGCTCTACCAACTGAGCTACGCCCGTATAAAAGTCAAGGTATTTCAATAAGAAACACCTTAACTTATATTTTATTAAACTTAATTAGTCTAAAATTTCAGTTACTTGTCCAGCACCTACTGTTCTACCTCCTTCACGGATAGCGAAACGTAAACCAACATTCATTGCGATTGCTTGGTGTAAGTCAACAGTAATTGTTAAGTTATCTCCTGGCATTACCATTTCAACACCTTCAGGTAAGTTAATAGTTCCTGTTACATCAGTTGTACGTACGTAGAACTGAGGACGGTAATTGTTATGGAATGGAGTATGACGTCCACCTTCTTCTTTTTTCAAAACGTAAACTTCTGCTTTGAATTTAGCGTGTGGTGTTACAGAACCTGGCTTACAGATTACCATACCTCTTTTAATATCTTCTTTAGCAATACCTCTTAACAAGATACCTGCATTATCTCCTGCCTCACCTCTATCTAAGATTTGACGGAACATTTCAATACCAGTAATAGTAGAAGTTAATTTCTCAGCTCCCATACCAATAATATCTACAGCATCTCCAGTATTTGCTACTCCAGTTTCGATACGTCCAGTTGCTACTGTACCACGACCTGTAATAGAGAATACATCTTCGATAGGCATTAAGAAAGGCTTATCAACTTCTCTTGTAGGTTCTTTAATCCAAGTATCACAAGCATCCATTAATTCCATAATCTTCTCAGACCATTTAGGATCACCGTTTAATCCACCTAAAGCAGATCCAGCAATTACAGGTCCGTTATCACCATCATAGTCATAGAAAGAAAGTAAATCTCTTACTTCCATCTCAACTAATTCTAATAATTCTTCATCATCAACTAAATCTACCTTGTTCATGAAAACAACAATACTTGGAATACCAACTTGTTTTCCTAATAAGATATGCTCTCTAGTTTGTGGCATTGGTCCATCAGTAGCAGCAACTACTAATATAGCACCGTCCATTTGTGCAGCACCAGTAACCATATTCTTTACGTAATCCGCGTGACCTGGACAGTCAACGTGAGCGTAATGACGATTAGCTGTAGAATACTCAACGTGAGATGTATTAATTGTAATACCTCTTTCTTTTTCTTCTGGAGCGTTATCAATCTGATCGAAGTTCTTTACTTCTGAAAGTCCTGCAGCAGCTAGTACAGTAGTAATAGCAGCAGTTAAAGTTGTTTTACCGTGATCTACGTGTCCAATTGTACCTATATTTAAGTGTGGTTTGGAACGATCAAAAGTTGCCTTTGCCATGTTTTAAAATTTAATCTTAGTTATATAATAATATTAGTGTATTCTACTTTATGCCTTTATAGAGCCAATGACGGGAATTGAACCCGTGACCTCTTCCTTACCAAGGAAACGCTCTACCCCTGAGCTACACCGGCTTAAAATTGAGCGAGAGACCGGGTTCGAACCGGCGACATTCAGCTTGGAAGGCTGACGCTCTACCAACTGAGCTACTCTCGCATTATTTTAATTCCTGTATTTATAATCATAATCACCCTTATAATATTTTACTATTATAAAAATAATGTGGGGAGAGCAGGATTCGAACCTGCGAAGACGTAGTCAGCAGATTTACAGTCTGCCCTCGTTGGCCGCTTGAGTATCTCCCCAATTATAAATTTTTCACTCTTTAAAAGAACTTGAGCCGATGGAGGGACTCGAACCCACGACCTGCTGATTACAAATCAGCTGCTCTAGCCAGCTGAGCTACATCGGCTTTTTATACTTTTTTTAATCACAAAAAAAGCCCGCTATTTCTAACGGACTGCAAATGTATATATTTATTCTTTTATTCAAAACATTTTTGCAATTAATTTTATCATAAATATGATTTTAATTTCTCTTTACGCTTTTTTAGCTGTCTTTCTAAGGATGAAGCCGCCGAATCTGCCCCTTCTTCAAAAGACTTACATTGTTTTTTTACAACAAAGCTATCTCCCGGCACACTTACTCTTGCTTCAAAGATCTTATTTTCTTTATCGCTAGTGTTCTCTACTTTTAAATAAACATCGGAACTTATTACCTTATCATAAAATTGATCTAATTTATCCATACGCTTTTGAACAAAGTCTATCAATTTTTGGTCTGCGTTAAAATTAACTGATTGAATGTTTACTTTCATATTTATTACTTTTAATATTAAACAATAGGTCTTTTCGTACTAGTTCTTATTCCTTGGATGTGTATTTAAATACACTTTCTTTAATTCTGCTATACTATTATGCGTGTAAACTTGCGTTGACGCGAGACTAGAATGCCCTAGAAGTTCTTTAACGGCATTCAAATCTGCACCTTGATTGAGTAAATGAGTTGCAAATGAATGCCTTAATATATGCGGGCTCTTTTTCACTTTTGAAGATGCTAAACTAAAATAGTTATTTATTATTCTGTAAACAAGTGTTTCATAAATTTTAACGCCTTTTTTTGTTAAAAACACATAACTTGTATCACTAATATTTATTAACGTTTTACGCGCTTTTAAATACAATAAAACAACTTCTATTACAGATGGCAATAAGGGAACTAAACGTTCCTTATTACGCTTACCAAGCACCTTAAAAGTTTTGCTAGAAAGGTTAAAATCTTCAAGTTGTAATTGCACAAGCTCTATACGTCTAATTCCAGTAGAATAGAATAATTCTATAATTAACCGGTTTCTTAAACCTTCAAAATCTTCTTCGTGAGGAAAATCGTCTAACACAGATTTTATTTCTTTTTCTGAAAACGGAATCTGAATATTTTTCTTAACTTTTAAGGCCCTGTGTTTGGCTAGTGGATTAAGATCGATATCTCCAATCTTCATTAAAAATTTGTAATAGGAATTTAAGGCCGACATCTTTCTATTCACACTTCTATTAGATAAACCACCTTCTACAAGACTCACTACCCAATGTCTTATTTGCGGATAGTTAACATCATGAATTACTTCTTGCTCATATTCTGAAGTAATAAAATCTAGAAAATCTTGTAAATCTTTTTTATAGGCATTTACAGTTAACTCAGAATAATTTTTCTCAAGCAGTAAATAGTCTAAAAAGGAAGAAAAAATCATAAGTTAGCGTCTGTATTACTGCTAATATAGCAAGTTTAAAATGAGATTTAGTTAAATAAAATGCAAAAAAAATCCTGCTATTGCAGGATTTTTATGTATTACTAAATGTACTGATTAGATTTGTTCTTGATCTCTTAATCCTTGTACGTATTGTGCTTTTTGAACAAGTGCTCTATTAGTCACAGAAGGTTTTAAAAACTGCTTACGTGATTGTAATTGACGTCTTGTACCGGTCTTATCAAACTTTCGTTTGTAACGTTTTAGCGCTCTATCTATATTTTCTCCTTCTTTAATTGGTATTATTAACATAGTCCTTAACCTCCTCTCTTTTAGCATTTGGGCTGCAAAAGTAAAAATTAATTTAATTTATCCTATTAAAAAAATAAAAAAAAATCTTAAAGTCTTTTAATCCTTAAACAGAGACGATCTTTTGGTAAGATCCTGAATTAGCTTTTCATCTTCTTCACTTTCTAAAAGCGTATTATAATTATCCCAAAACCCTTTATTATAAGGTTTAATTGAAAATATATTAGAATCCCAATCACTATGCAATATAGACTGAACAACTTCTGAGTCTAGTACTATTTCTGTAAATAAAATTTCCTGTATCGTTTTATAATAACGTTCGTCTTTAGCTCGTTGCTCTGCCTCTTTATCGTCATTTTTAGATGTATTAGAACCTACATTAACTAATTTTGGCGTTTCGTAAGAAATATAGTTTGTATACATCTTCCCATCGTATTCCATATAAGTAACAACTAACTTATGATTAATTTGGGTATCAAAAAGTATTTTACTTCTATTTTTTTGAGCTTCGGAAGCTGCTATTAATTCATATTCTATTTTCTTTACTGCATAAGTGTCCCAATACACATAAAGCCACCCATTGGCAATATAGCCAGCATCGAAAATGCCTTTAGTTTCAAGATTGATATATTCTTTCCCTTCAGAGATTTTAATTTTATAAATTTTTCTTTCATTATCTACTAAAACAGTATCCAACTCGAACTGGTGGTAGTCTAAAATATGTTCGCCAAATAAAGATCTTGGTGATTTTGTATTTCTAAGCAGATTTAACTTTCCTATAAATAAATTCTGAAGTCCGTTAGTTCTAATATCATTCCACTTAATCGCTTTAACCAAAGACGCGGTTTTTATAGTATCCCGTTTTAAGTTTTTAGCACGAAGATTTTTATTCCCGTTTTGCTTTAAATATGCTGTGTATGCTAATAAACTATCTACATCTCGTAAGTCGTAGCTTTTACGCATCTCGTCTACATTAACTTTTAAATTTTTATAGGCTGGAGACTGCGCACTAGAATCGTAAAGTGTAATCGCACTTTCTATTAACCATTTAAATTCTTTCTTATTACGCTCTTTATGTCGTAAAAATCCCTTTTCTAAATAGGGTAATTCTGGAAGATTATCTGGAAGTTTACTAATCATTTTAAGAACAATCTCGTTTCCTGTTTTAGGACGCGGTTCGCCTACAAGTAAAACCTCATCTAATGAAGCAATATCTTCTTCTAAGAAAACCTCTTCAGTATTATCGAAATCTTTAACAAGTGCTTTAAAACTTTTATAGCCAATAGAAGATATAACCAAAGTATCATTTTCCATGGTATCTGAAACAAGTAAGACAAACTTTCCATCTGCATTACTAATTGTCCCTGTAGTAGTATTCTGAATGTAAATACTAGCACTTTCTATTGGAATCATAGTCGAGAAATCGACTATCTTATTTTTAAGTTCTGTTTGCGAGTACATTGAGACAAAAAACAAACAAACTAAAATGGTTAAACTATATGTTTTGTTGATGAAGTTCATATTCAATACTTTATAATTTAACCATTAATATAATATTTTTTATGTTGTTGACAGATGTAAATCGGATACACAACATTAAAAAAGCCCTCACCTATTACGTGGCAGGTTTATAATCTTTTTTATCTAAAACCATTTTTGAAATAATTTCTTTCAAAATTTCTGAAGTTCCTCCACCTATTGGCCCTAAACGGCTATCTCTTAATAAACGTGCTAATGGATAATCTTCAATATAACCATAACCTCCTAAAAACTGCAGACATTGGTAAATAACTTCATCGGCCATTTTAGTCGATTTTAACTTAGAAATAGTAGCTTCTTTTACCACATACTCCCCTTTGTTTAATTGATATGTAACGGCATAGTTAAACGTTTTACAAATAGTCATATCTGAATATAAATCTGCAAAACTATGACGTAAGGCTTGGAATTTATCTATCGTTTTTCCGAACGCCATACGTTCACTCATGTATTTTTGTGCATATTCTAAAGCATACTCTGCTCTTGCGTGTGCATTAACCCCCATAATTAAACGTTCTAATGCGAAATGCTGCATAATGTATGGAAATCCTTTTCCTTCTTCTCCCATTAACTGAGATGCAGGAACAACCACATTATCAAATGCAATCTCTGCCGTATCTGAAGCTCTCCAACCTAATTTATTTAACTTAGTTGCAGAAATTCCTGGTGTATCTCTATCGACAACAAAAATACTAATAGATTTATGCGCTTCCTCTTGACTGGTTTTAGCAGAAACCACTAAATAATCGCTGTATACACCATTCGTGATAAATGTTTTCGAACCGTTAAGCACATAAGTATCTCCTTTTTTTACAGCAGTAGTTCGCATACCTGCAACATCACTACCTGCAAAAGGCTCACTAATACATAAACAACCTATTTTATCTCCAGCAATACTCGGAGCCAAATAGTTTTGTTTTATTGTTTCGTCTCCTTCTTTTTCAAGGTGTGTCATTGCTAAATAAGCATGTGCCCACATCGCAGCTGCAAAACCACAAGAGTCTATTTTTTGTAATTCTTCTAAAAAAATTACGGTATAAAAAAGATCTAAATTTAAACCACCATAAGCTTCAGGATAATTAATTCCGAAGTATCCCATATCACCAAATTTTTTCCAAATAAAGCGTTCTATGGTTCCTGTTTCTTCCCATTTATCAATATGAGGAACTACTTCTTTTTTTAAAAAATCTTGAAGACTTTTTCTAAACAGTTCATGCTCCTCGGTGAAGTACATTGTATACATATAATAAGTTATGTTTTAATCCTAAAACACAGGATTAATTGATCGCCAAATATAGTTTAATTATATCTAATTTCTCAGTCGGAAAACCCTTTACTTTCAACAATTCATCTAAATCGTTGAAGCTCTCGTGTAGTGTTCTATAATCTAAAATCTCCTTAGCTAATGGATAATCAATATGTTGTATTTTTACTAAATCGTTTGTATTTACTGTATTTAAATCAAACTTTGTAACCGCTCTTGGCGTCTTTACAGTAAACTTAGTTTTAATATTTTCTATAACATCTGGAGTCAAACCATAAACATCTTCTAATTGAACATCGGCTATAAAACCACCTTCAAAAGAATTTCTAAATTTAATAATACGCAGAGACAGTTTTTCACCAATACCATAAACAGATTCTAGTTGAGAGGCTGTAGCTGTATTTAAATCTAATTTTTCTTTAAATGTAAGTGATCTTGTTGTTTTTTTCTGAAATTCTTTTGTTACATTAGACTTCTTATTTACCCATTCAGGAAACTTAAAAAATGGTGATAATTCTTGAAGTAAAGAATCTGAAACACCTGTCACTTTCTGAAAATCTGACGCAGAATTTACCCATTTATTCTGATTTCTATATACATGAAGCTTATCTATCTCTTCATTCGTCATCCCTAAACTATAGCCTTTAAAATCGGTTATATAATTTGGATTGAACGGGAATAGTTTTGGTTTCGCTTTTTCTATTTCTAATGCTTTAAGAGAATCTACCTCTTTTTGAAAGACTTCTAATTCATGCTCTGAAAACACTGAGACTTCAGAAGATGTATTCCAAAACAAGTACACACATTGAAGAATTACTATAGTTAAAAGCAATAAAAAAATCCCATATCGCTGTTGTTTTGTAAACGCGATATGGGATTTAAATATGTTCATTTATTTTTATGTTACATATGTTCTGTAAAATCGGTAGCACCATCTTCTATGGCGTCGTCCTTTTTAGAAATTGCAGTCATATATCTGTTTAATTCTCGTTTAACAACAGGTGTAAGTAACACTACACCAATAATGTTTGGTACAACCATTGCAAAGATCATGGCATCAGAGAAATCGATAACCGCACCTAAACTAATTGAAGCTCCTACTACTACAAAGAATAAAAATAACACTTTATAAACTAAATCTGTAATTTTTCCTTTTCCAAAAAGGTAAACCCAACCTTGCATACCATAATACGACCAAGAAATCATGGTAGAGAATGCGAATAAAATTACCGCAATTGTAAGTACTATTGAGAAGTGAGGAATTACGCTATCGAAAGCTGTAGCTGTTAACTCTACACCTTCTGAAATTGGTACGCCATATTCCATAAACTGACCATCAAAATTTGTAATAATAATAACTAACGCAGTCATTGTACAAATTACAACTGTATCTACAAAAGGCTCTAATAAAGCAACAATACCTTCACTTGCAGGATAAATTGTTCTTACTGCTGAATGCGCAATTGCAGCAGAACCTACACCAGCTTCGTTAGAGAATGCTCCACGGCGTACACCCTGAATCATAACTCCGACTAAACCTCCAGCAATACCTAAACCAGAAAAAGCACCTTCAAATATTAACGCAAAAGCATCACCAATATGAGTATAATTTGCTCCTAAAATAATTAAAGAGGCCAACACATAAATACCAGCCATAAACGGTACAATTTTTTCTGTTACAGAAGCGATACGCTTAATACCTCCAATAATAACAACTGCAACAATAGCTGCCATAACTAATCCGAAATATAAACCTCCGTTAGAACCTTCAATTCCTGCTAATTTCACAAACTGCGCAGCAGCTTGATTGGCTTGAAACATATTACCACCTCCAAAAGATCCACCAATAACAAAAATGGCAAAAATGACAGCTAACACTTTTCCTAAACCTCCAAATCCTTTTTCTTTAAGACCTTTTTTCAAGTAATACATTGGACCTCCGTAAACGGTTCCATCTTCACCAACATCACGGTATTTAACACCTAATGTACATTCAGCAAATTTAGAAGCCATTCCTAAAAATCCTGCAACAATCATCCAGAATGTAGCTCCAGGACCACCAATAGATAAAGCTACAGCAACACCTGCAATGTTACCTAAACCTACTGTTGCAGACAAGGCTGCGGTTAAAGCTTGAAAGTGAGACACTTCTCCATCTGCTCCTGCAGCATCATCATTTATAGTTTCTATTATATCTTCATCTTCATCTGAACTAGACTCTCCATATAAATTTTCGGCACCATGCTTTTCAATATCGTGGTATTTATCTTGAACCACATCTAATGCAATTCTAAATCCTGTAAAGTTTATAAATTTAAAATAAATGGTAAAATAAACGGCTCCGCCAATTAATACTATTAATACCCAAGGTAACTGAAAAGTATCTGTAAAAGGAATTTCGTAAAAAATAGCTTCAACAAACCATCCTGTATAATCTTTAAAGATTATATCAATCTTTTCTGATGTTGTTTGTTGCGCAAATGTTAAAATAGGTAGAATAAGTGTAAAAATAGAAAGAAGATACTTCTTCATAATCGTTTTTAATGTTAGTTAATATTTGAGGAGGGAGCCCCGTTAAGTGTTACAAGTTTATAAAAAAAATAAAATTTAATTAATAATTAATTACAAATCAAATACAGATGTACGTTTAGTGTACAACATATCTTTAATACGAATCCAAAAAGCTAAAAATAAATACAATGCAAAGCCAAAACCAACGGTCACGAAAGTAAGGTAAATAAAAGATGTTCTTACCACTTTTGCTCTTAGCCCAATACGATCTGCGATACGTTGACAAACGTAAAAACCGCGTTTTTGGAAGTAAAGTAAAATCTTATAAAAAAATTTCATGTTGCAATATAGCTAAAATCGGTTTAAAATGGTATTACCTACAGCGCAATGCAAGCATTTTTTATAATTACAGTATTCATTTTTTAACTGAATTAGACCTTGTGTTTGTAATGCAGATTTTGAAAATGTCTTCATACTTTCAAACTTTTCAACAATTGCATTCTTCTCAGGATCTACCTCGTTAATTAACCGAATTAAATCTTCAGTATTAATTTTACCTAAAATTTTAGAATAACTAAATTTGATAGGTATAATTGTATTTATAATTAACAGATCTATAAAATTTTTAGAAGTTGACTTTTTAGAGTGTTTTGATGACTTCTGAAAAGTATAATGTGTTTCCCAGTATTTTGATGTATAAACAGAAAACATATCGTAGAATTCTTGCTTCGTATTTGCTTCTATAATTTTTGAAAAAAAATTTTGATTTTTAACATAAACTTGAGCGAATTGAGACAATCTAATCGTTGGAAAATTGGGTGGACGCAATCTAAAAAACTGAAGTGGTGACACGTGATCTTGTGTTAAACTAAATTTTTGCTTTAAAAATTGATACTCTTTTTGAAGCACTTTATAATATTCGTCTTCAACATCTGCTTCCAACAAACCACTTTGCCCGAACAATAAAGCTTCTAGTACCTGCTCTTTATTCTGAATTTTTCTAATAATTCCAAAATTAATAGAGTTCGCTAAACTAAAAAAAGCTTCGCCATTCACTTTTAAACCAAAATTCTTGGCTAATAATTTAAAAAGCACAGCTTCCCAATCGTTTTTTGAGGTTCTTAAAAGCGTTTCAATCTGACTTGATTTACGCTCTAAGCGTTCAAAAAACAAACGTTCTAACCAATTTTGAAGTACGAAGTCATCTACAGTTGCAAAATCCTGTTCACAATTAATCCATTTTTGTGTTTTTGAAAACAATTGATAATAGCCCTTTAAAGTCGATTTTGAAACACTATACTTTAGCTCCAAAGTTGGAATTGCAGAATTGTCTTTTCTGAAAATATCTACATCATGCTCCCAAACCACATGAAGAATAACATTATCGTACGCAGGATCTATCTCGTGATGATGCACATACCAATCTGAAGACTTTATATGAATCTCTACATTTCCCGCCCACAACTGATTATCTATTTTTAGTTGCGCATTAAAAAAGTCTGGGCCAGAATTAAAATTGTGCTGGCCAACATGAAGCAATTGTATAGTCTCGTCAAGAACAGTTCGTAACTTACTCGTATCAAACTTTTTATATTTCCATAAATAATGTAAAAAATCTTCTTGCATAGCTAAAGATAGAATTACATTTCAAAATCACCAAATTTCTCATACTAATTATATTAAGACGATTGAAGTTGTTAAATTTGCAAAAAACACGATACCATGAACGAACTTACGCTAACAACTCCTGCCCTATTATTCTCAGCAATATCATTAATTATGTTAGCTTATACCAATCGGTTTTTAGCTTATGCAGCTGTTGTAAGAGATTTACATGCTAAATATTTGCAAACCCCTGACGACCGTTATATAAGACAGATTAAGAATATAAAAAAACGACTTTACCTTACGCGATCTATGCAAATTGCAGGAATTTCTAGTTTGCTACTTTGCGTTCTGACTATGTTTTTAATTTACATTAATCAGCAATTTATAGCCATTTGGGTTTTTGGAATAGCTTTAATTCTATTAATTGTGTCCTTAGGATTACTAATAATGGAAATACAAATTTCTGTAAAAGCATTAGAACACCATATTAGTGATATTGAGAATAGTTAATTCCATAAAACACCAATTCTATTAAAACCGATACTTTACATTTAGAAGTACATACAAAGGTAAGGTGTTAATACGCGTTTCATTTCTTTGAAATTCTGAAACATAAACATTCTGAAACGCCTTAACATTTAATAGATTATTAGCAGACAAACGATATGACCACCGACTATTTTCTGGCGTATAACTCACATTGAAATTAGAGAACCAATAGGTGTTATGGTTAATTGAATAATAGGTATTCTCGAATTTACATAACCATACATCTGAAAATCTTAAGGTAGCATCTACATTGCTTTCGTAATAATGATTTGTAGTTATTTGTGAATCGAATTCACCTTTAGCATAATTATATTGGAATCCGAATTTAAAATTGATTGGTAAATTAAAATAGGTTGTCCCTTGTAACCTATAGTTCGCAGAATAATTAATAGTTGGGCTTGTTATAGTATTAATAATAATTGGATTATTTGTCCAATTGTGATTTGTACTTATTTTTAAAGTACTAGAAAGCGGCGAAAGATATTTTGTTATGCTTAAATTATAATTTGTAAATCGTCCACCATCTATAACTGTATAGGTACTAAAATTACTTTGTTCTGTAACCTGACTGTTTAAACCATATCCCCTATCAGAAAAACTATGCATAACCATTGAATTAATTAAAAACTGTTTTTTATAATTATTAAACGTGTAATAAAACCCAAAACTATGGTTGTTTATTTGCTGAATTTCCGCTGTACCTTTAGTAAATGTTCTGTAGTTTTTTAATATATAATCTTCGGTTAAATATCTGGAATTTGGCAAATCACTTTTATAATTATAACTCACTCCAAAATTCCCGATTTTTGTTTTTTTAGTGTGTAACCTAATTTTAGGGTTCACAAAAAAGAATTGTTGTTTAGCAGTATTCAGCTCTAAATAATTTTGAGAAAACCGTAATGAGCTACTCAACTTTAACAGCTTAGAAATGGTGTAATTATATTTTAAAGTGGCTTCAAATTTTGTATTTCTATATCTTGTATTATTACTTAAACTATCTATTATAGGCGCATTATCAAACCTAAATGCGCTTTCAACATCGTCTTTATCTACAGTTGCAGAGAACTCAACGCCGTATTCAGACGCATTATGCTTTGCCGTTAATTCAGAAATTAAACCATAGTATGTTAAAGGTGTTTCGCTTTTTTGATTGATTTGAGTATTATCATCATTATTAAAAACATCACTTAAAACATTTGGAAAAACACTTAATGATTGATTTGTTTTATTGATGCCCAAATACCCATAGGTTAACCATAATATTTGGTCAGATAATTTTTTAGTGACATTTAAATGATTAAACAGATTATACTTTTCATCATCCTGAACTTGAGAAATCTGTTCTGTATTAAACAATACATGATTTCTAGTTTGTGTTGGGTTATTTTCAAAAGTGAAATCGTACGTATAATAAGTTTCATTTTTAGAGAAATGCTTCAATTCTAATTCTGTCGCAAAAGATATATCTTTAATCTTAATATTATTTTGTTCTGAAAATGTAATAGATTCTGGTGAAATGAAATATTCGGTAAGATTTAAATTTTGTTTCTCTATTTCATCAAAAGTAAAATATGTATGACTCCTTAATTTTGTATAATCTGATAAACTGGTGACAAAACTAAGTGAATTTAAAAACGAGGTATTAAATACATCTTCATTATTAGAGAAGTTAGTATCGGACAGATTATCTACGTTGACAATTTTAGTATTACGCTTTTCTGTTTTTTTGTTTATGTTGGCACTAGATGCATTAATAGTTTTGCTAGATTTAACTTGAGAGTTTGCTGTAGTACCTATAGTATTACCATTAGTTAAATTAAAAAATTTAACTCTTTTTTTAAGTAATCCTACATTTGCACTACTATTAAAATGATTTTCTACACCAAGTCCAACATCTACATTTCCAAACCATACGTTTTTCTTCTCCGCTTTTATCTTTAGGTTGAGTGCGACTTTTTCAGAATCTTGAAATTTTTTCAGAACCGGATTATCTTCAAAATTATTAAGTATCTCTAATTCATTAATAACATTGGCATCTAAGTTTTTAGTAAGTAACTTATATTTATCATCAAACAAATCATCGCCTTCAATTAATAATTTATCTATGTGTTTTCCATTCACTTTTATATTTCCATCTGATGCAACTTCAATTCCTGGAATGTTTTTAAGTAAGTCTTCAAGAACTTGTTCCGAACCATCTTGAAACGCTGAAACTTTATAAGTAACGGTATCTGTTTTTACAGCAATTTTCTGCCAAGATTCTAAAACCACTTCGTTAAGGTCTTCTAATTTCTCTTTTAAAATAAAATCGACTGTAAATTCGGTATCCTTCCCTAATCCAATTGTTTTTTCTTGTTGCTCGAATCCTAAACCGTTTGCAACTAGTTTTAATGTATCCGACTCTGAGTTTTTAAACTGAAATTGGATTTGGTATGCTCCGATTTCATTAGAATACACAAAAGCAACAATTTTTTCATTTTTATATATAATTACTGTTGCATTGGGGATTGCTACATTTGTTTCAGACCGTAAAACACCTTCTATTTTTATGATCTGTGCTGTAACATGGCTACCCCAAATTATAAGAAAAAATAATACCAAAAATTTACCCATTTAGGATTTGGCTTTAATTTTCATTAAACACTTCTATATAAGAACTTGCCATAGATTTTTTCTCTGTACTTTCTTCTGCATCGAAGTCTTCCATAAACATCCTACCATTCTCAATTGCTCTGTTATGTGCTTCTATTAATCCTTGTTTATAGTCGGCAAAAGAAATCCAAGACTTTTGTTCTGTGGTCGGGTCTGGGGCTTGTATGCTTGTTTTGGTATCCAGCGGATATTTAATAGACTTAAAATAAAAGTAGACTTCTTTATCTGTGTCGTAAGCTTCCAAAATTAGACCTGGCAATCCTTGTAATTTCCATGGCCCATAAGGTAAAGGTATTTCGGTTGTAAACCATGCCGTATACTTCCGGCCTCTAAACACAATTGTAGCTTTTGTGCATGTATACTTACCTATAGATTTAGTATCTGCAGAAATTTTCCATTGCATTTCTGGGATTGGCTCTTTAACATAGACTAAACCCAAATCTCTAGACATTAAGGTTTGGGTTTTACGATCTATATAATATTGAAATCCTTCTGGTAGACTAAACTTTCTTTTTACAAAAGTTTTTTTTTCATTCTTACGGATAATTTCTGCTTTATTTATTGATCCACCTTCCAAAACGTCTTGCGCGAATATATAAAGCGAACACTCTGTATTAAATTGTAACGCCGCATTATAATCTATCCCTATAGGTGCCCCCATCCCCATACTTTGTTTGTGCCCGTAAATTACTAGTCCATTTTGGGATATACTATTTGAACACCATAAGATGGTTAGCACTAAAAACAGATATTTCATAATAATTGGCTTTTAATAAACAGTAATATTCTAATTGTTAAGAATGAAGTATTCACTTACAACTTCTTAAATCTAATTAAATAGTTAATTCTATTTTGTTAAAGAAATGTAAGTTTTTCTTAAAATAAAGATATTTACAATTTTGCATTACGGAAAAACCGTAAAAACCTCTACATGTCAATTAAACACATAAGAAGTTAAAGATTTTTTAGTCGAAAATCTGAAATGATTCTATTTGAAAACAAAAAACAAACTAGATAACGATACAGTAAAACCTACTCGAAACGCATCGCTTTTACAGGAGAAATTTTAGTGATAATATAAGATGGCACTAAAAGCATTACTAAACACAATACAAATGTCCCTACATTAAGTGCAATAATATAATTAAGGTTGATGTAAACAGGTGCTTCTGTTACATAATAAATACTTGGATCTAAAGGGAAAAGTTTTAAATATTTCTGTGCAAACAATAATCCTAAACCAATGATATTACCCCAGAATAAACCTAAAATAATTAAGTAAGACGCATTAAACAAAAATAGTTTTCTAATACTCCAATTATTACTTCCTAAAGCTTTTAAAACACCAATCATTTGTGTGCGCTCTAAAATAAGAACCAGTAAAGCCGTAATCATATTAATACCTGCAACCAAAATCATGATCCCAATAATGGCATAAATATTATTATCGAAAATCTTAATCCACTCGAAAATAGAATAGAATTTATCTACTATAGTTTGCGTATTTAAGGTTGGAGGCGTGTTTTTATAGACTTCCGTACCAATTTCCTGAACACGATCAAAATCATCTATAAACACTTCAAAATTTCCAATTTGGGTATTGTCCCATTTATTTAAACGTTGAACATGTCTAATATCTCCAATAATATAAGACGCATCAAATTCTTGAAAGCCCGAATTATAAATTCCTACAATGGTATATGTAATAATACTTGGTGGTTTATTGGTATCGTCTTTAATAAAATAGGTATTGAATTTATCGCCTAATTTAAACCCCATTTTATTTGCAATAAACTGCGACATTAATACGTCCTCATTTCTGTCTTTTGTATAATCAGGGAGTCTGCCTGCTATTAAAAAGTCTTTAAAATATTTCCAAGTAAAATCTTTACCAACACCTTTTAAAATAACTCCTTCAAAGTCTGTTGCTGTTCTAATCACACCAAATTTTGTCGCTACGGCTTGAATGTGATTAATACCATCTATACTATTAAACTCTGGATAAAAATCTTGTTGGGTAGAAATAGGAACAACACTCTCTTGAGAATTGTTACTATCGAAGTTAGAAATTATAATATGGCCGTTAAAAGCAACAACCTTGTCCCTGATTTTTTGCTGTAAACCAATTCCAGTTGCAATAGCAATCATCATCACCACAATACCAATTGCAATTGCTGCGATTCCAATTTTTATTATTGGTGCCGAAACACTACTTTTATACGCTTTACTGCCTATTATGCGCTTAGCTAAAAAATATTCGTAATTCAAATTATTGGTATGCATTTAAATGTCCTCAAAAATACAGTTTTATTATCGGTTTTCATCATGATTTCTTTTGGTTGTCGTGCAATCCCTTCTACCGGAAATCTAAATCAAGAAAATTTAGTCATTAAAAATGACAGTACAATTATTATTGGAGCTAATAGAACCGAGGCTTACCTTCCGCTTTTAGAAGGGAAAAAGATTGGTATTGTAGCGAATCAGACTTCCGTTATTTTTAAAGCTGATAACTCGCATACGCATTTGGTAGATTCACTTTTACAATTAGATGTTAATGTAACCAAAGTCTTTTCTCCAGAACATGGTTTTCGTGGCACTGCAGATGCTGGCGAAGTTGTTAAAGATGGTATTGATGCCAAAACAAAATTGCCTATAGTTTCGCTTTATGGTTCTAACAAAAAACCTACAGCAGAACAGCTTAAAAATATAGACCTATTAATATTCGATATTCAAGATGTTGGTGCTCGTTTTTACACTTATATTTCAACCTTACATTATATTATGGAGGCAGCAGCAGAACAAAATATTCCTGTTTTAATTTTAGATCGTCCAAATCCAAACGGTCGTTATATTGATGGCCCTATTTTAGAAATGGAATACAAAAGTTTTGTTGGAATGCATCCTGTGCCAATTGTTCATGGAATGACCATTGGTGAATATGCACAAATGATAAACGGACAAAAATGGTTAAAAGATAGTGTACAATGTAACTTAACTGTAATTGAAATGAAAGGTTACACTCACGATGCTTTATATCATTTACCTATAAAACCATCTCCTAATTTACCAAACGATCAATCTATAAACTTATATCCGAGTTTATGTTTTTTTGAAGGGACAAATGTTAATGCTGGTCGTGGAACGGACACACAATTTCAAGTATATGGATCTCCATTTTTAAAAAATCAGACTTTTAGTTATACACCTAAACCAAATTCTGGAGCCAAACACCCGAAGCACGAAGGTAAAGTTTGTTATGGAGTAGATTTAACTGAAGAAAAACAACTCCAACAGATTAATTTAGCTTATATAATAAAAGCCTATCAAGCAACTGAAAATAAAACAGAATTTTTCAATTCATTTTTCACAAAACTAGCAGGTTCTAAAAAACTTCAGAAACAAATTGAAGGTAATTTAAGCGTCACTGAAATTAAACAATCTTGGAAAACTGGATTAGACACCTACAAGAAAATGCGTAAACATTACGTATTGTATAAATAATTTAAATGCTATAAAATACTACTATTAATATTTCCAGAATTAATATGGATATAATTAAAATACTAACATATTATAAGCTCATACTAAAAGAAAGTAGTTTATATATCTTTATTGTAGTTAGAAGATATTAAACTCATCATCTTTTTCTTATCCCATAATAATACTTTAGGCTCCCAAATAGCTATATTTTCTGTGTCTTGCAACATAGTATAAGATGCTAAGTACAGAAACGAACGTAAATTAATATTTGCGTTCTCTATTTCTGAAGCTTTAATTTTATTCAGTTTTCTAAGGGCTTTTTTAGGTTCTTTTAGAAGAATTAACTTTTGGATGTCTAACAATTTTACCCTTTGGTTTAGCGCAGATTTATTTTCTAAACTTTCTTTTTTTAAATACTCAATAGCTTCATCTAAATATATCGAAGCTAAACCGACTAATTCTGGTCGTATAATAGAGCTTGCAAAAAACGCAAAATCCATATATTTAGCTGATAAATAAAATGATGAATAAAAATCTTTATGCGCTTTATAATTTTGTATTTCAGATTTCAAAAAAGACGTATCTATACTATACTTATAGATAAAAACAGACAGATTTAAAAGATAATTGTTATTGGATACATTTAAGATATTACCATTTGCATCCATAATCTTTAGGCCGTCATCATTAAACGTATTAATATAATTAACAGATCTTTTATCTATTTTATCATAAAGTCTAGAATAATTATCCTCACTAAGTACTACAGGAACAAAATGCTCCCACATTAAACTATCTATAATGGGTTCAGAAAAGATATTCTCTAGATATACATCATGTTGGTTTCCATTGTTTATAGATGCAGCAATGCCATTATTATATGCATCTTCCCAAACTACGACTAATAATTTATTTTGAGTTAAAGCCAAGCGTTCTGCTACTTCCAAATTTGTCATCCATTCTTGAGCAGAACTAATGCTAAACGAAAAACTTAATAAAATAAAGAATAAAAATCTGTTCATAGGCTATTTAATACGTTTTTTCATTTCTTCTACTATATTAAAAGCGGCAGGACAAATAGCAACATTTTTTAAAGTAAGATTAGAAATTTGTTGAAACTTTTTTCTATCGGTATGCGGAAATTCTCGACAAGCTTTTGGTCTAACCTCATAAATAGAACAATAATTATCGGTACCTAAAAATGTACATGGCACACTTTGTAATACATAATCGTTATCTTCGTCTATACGTAAAAACTGCTCAATAAAACGCTGTGGTTTCATCTTAAAATGCTTAGAAATACGCTCCACATCTTTATCTGTAAACAACGGCCCTGTCGTTTTACAACAATTTGCACATTCTAAACAATCTGTACGTTTAAATTCGGTATCATGCAATTCTTGCATAATATAGTCTAATTGCTTTGGCGGTTTCTTTTTTAATTTTTTAAAAAAGTTAGTATTCTCGTTATGCTTATCTTTGGCCTCTTTAGGCAGATTTTTTAAAATATCTTGCATTTAACAAAAATACAATTTAATTAAAATAAATCATTTTTTAGACCACGAATAAAATCGACGCCATTTATTATGAAAGACCTTTTAGGACAAGCACTTTTAGATTACCAAAACGGTAATTACACCGAAGATATAATAACCTCAACCAATATTTCGGACGAAGACACTCTCCCTATTCCTTATTTATTTCGAGAATATAAAGACATGCCTAAACTAGAACAAAAGGCTTTAAAGCTAGCTAAAGGTCATGTTTTAGATGTTGGTTGTGGTGCTGGAGGACATAGTTTATATCTTCAAGAGAAAGGATTTACTCTTAAATCTATTGATATTTCTGAAGGCGCTATTTCGGTGTGTAAAAGTCGTGGTTTAAATCACGTAAAGGTTGCTTCTATTTTAGATGAAACCGAACAATTTGATACTGTTTTACTATTAATGAATGGTACAGGAATTTTTCAGAAATTAAGTTATGTAACGAAATATTTATCGCATTTAAAATCACTTTTAAAACCCAACGGACAAATTTTAATAGATTCTTCAGACATTCAATATATGTATGAAGATGAAGACGGTGGATTCTGGATTGACACCAATGCCAATTACTATGGCGAGCTTCATTACTATTTAAGTTATAAAGGAAAAAAAGAAGAACCTTTAACTTGGTTGTATTTAGATTTTGAAACCTTAAAAACAGCCTGCCTTACTGTAGGTTTAAATTGTGAAAACATACAAGAAGGCGACCATTTTGACTATCTAGCAAAGCTAACCGTTAGCGAACAGAAAAACCTTTAGCTTCTAATTTTTCGTTCACAGATTTATACATATCGCCACACCAGAAATCTGAAATGACTTGCATTTTTTCTTTCATACCGGATTGAGAATTAACTATCTTCTTTCCTGTTGTTGTTTTATAAAACGTATCGATTTGTTTTTTATCCTTTTTAGTCAAGGCATTCGGATTATTAATCATCGTTTGCCCAGCATGAGAGTTGTATAATGCATTCATACTTTGAATATCTTCAAGCGTGAAGAAATCTGAATACGCAGAAACTAATCTGCTATTTACAGCTTGCATAGCTTCTGGCTTCACTGTTTTTAATTCAGCCCAAGTTTCTTCAGGGATATCTAATTTAGCATATTGATCTTGCATTTGTTTGAAACAAGATTCGTAAATAGTTTCGTAATACGCATAGGTTCCATTGCTTTTAAGGCATTGTGCTGCGGCTTCTGAATAGGTGTTTGTTTGTGAAAAAACAGAGATAGAACACAATAAGCTAATACAAAAAGATAGCATTAATTTCATAGGGATAGCATTTAATTAGGGTTAGTTTTTTAACGAATTAAATATACTAAAAAACCACAAACCTGACTTTTAAATTAGAGTGATAAAGTCTTTATAATGTAAAAACAAAAAAAGCATCCAAAAGGATGCTTTTTGTTAAACGTATTTTATTTTCTTTTTAAAAGTCGAATTTATAAGTTGCTCCTCCTAACACCTGAAAGCCCTGAACATTATAATTACTCCAACGCTCGTAACTATCTCCTGCAACATTATTCAGGTTTAAAAACACTGTAAATCTATTACTAAAATTATAACCTGCATTAAAATTAATATCTACATAACCATCTAAGCTAATAACGGCATCTGGAGTTACAACATTATCTCCTGTTAGTACATTTAAATCTTTACGTTCGCCTACGTAGAAAATTTTCGCCCCCGCAAACCAACTATCATCAGACATATAATCTCCGAAAACAGATGCTTTTATATTTGGTAAATTCCAGGCTTCTTCTTCAAACTGTGTGTTGTAATTCATATACTCTGCACGTAGTCCCATTTTTAAGTTTCTATTCATCTCGACATTTACTTCAACCAATGCTTGAATGGTTTTAATATTATCATAAACTACCATAAATGAATTTCCGTATTTAAAAGAAGAAACAGCACTAGTCATAGTTGTTCCGCTTGCGGCAAATGTATTTTTTCTAAATAAAGCCTTATCATTTTCAGAAGTATATCCTAATTTAACATTATAACCAATATCGTTTGTAAATTTTCCTAACATACCGGCATAGGCATTAAAACTATTATCTGTAGGTTTTACATTAATGGTAGGTGATAAGAACTGATTAGACTGAGTAAAATCACGATATGTATTCTGAATAACATCTCCTGTTAAACCACCATAAGCAATAACAACATCGTCTACAATTCTAAAAGATCCTGTAATATTTGGAAACACATATAGGTTGCTCTCTGTATCATTCATTCCAAGCATATAATATGCAGAAGCCCCTATATTTAAAGTTAAGTTGTCGCGACGTAATTGATAAGATGGTGACACTCCAAATAATAAGTTTCCATATTCTGCTGCGGCATTAGGAAAAACATATGCTTCCCCAGCATGACCTTTTAAATATTCCAGTCTTACATCGGTTGTAATTTCTTCATCCATTATAGGCAAATCTACTTTCCCTTTAAATTTTAAAAGACTTTCTCCTGATTCAAATTCATCGTAAAAACGTCTTAATGTTAAACTACCTGATTTAACATAGGTATAATCAAAAGCGACATCTCCAATGGCATATAAATCATAAAAATTATGACTTACTGATATATTATCGTTTGTGGCATTTTCATAACGATTTTCTACACCATACCAATTGTATTTCTGACGTTCTAAACCTCCTTTAATACTCCACGTAATATCTCTTTGTCGTTTAATGTATTCTAATTCAACGTTTGTATTTGTAAATGAATTATCTAGAACCTTATCTTCTATACCTCCATTAGACATCTCTTGCGTTATTCTAGCTCCAAAAGATCCTATACGATTAAATTCTTTAGTGACATATAATTCTGAGATTAAATCTCCGTAAGATCCATAACCTAGTGTAAAATAGTTTTCATAAAATAATTCTGGTTTTTCACGTTCTACCATAGCTGCTTTACCTTTTGTAGGAATAAAAGTTGAAGCCACAGGAACCGAAAGAATATCATAATCTACAGTCTTTTTTGTTGTTGTAGCATTATCGTCTAAAGTAGGAGTTGTTTTTATTTTAAATGCATCTGAAATAGTTGGGGTGTATGGTTTAACCACATTAATAACATCTGTTTTAATAGTGTCTTTTTCCTGCGAATACATAAAAGTAACACTAAAGAGAAGTATAAAAGATGTTAATATATATTGAAATGTCTTATACATGATATAAGTAGATTTATTACAAGTTTAATTTTGGGTTTGTACTGAAGAATTGGTTTTAGCCTGTTCTTTCTTAATTTCTGTAAGCTGCTTATTCGCTTCGGAATAAACATCGTTATACGTTTTGAAATTTTCAATTACACTTTCAAGGATATAAGTTGCTTGAAAGGCATCTCCTAATTCTTTATAATTCATGGCCATTACAATTAAGCCTTTTGCACTAAAATATTTATAGCTTGAATAATCTTTTGCTAAACGCTGAACAGCAACATTAGAACCTTCATAATCTCCGTCTTGATGTTTAAAATAGGCGTTATAAAATAAAGCTTCTGCTGCAGTTTCTCCTGTTGCTACTTTACTTACTTCTTCGTAGGCTTCTTTTGCAATCTCTAGATCGTTAGAGTTAAATGCAGATCTTGCTATAATAATATGAGCATCGCTCTTAATTTTATTATCAATGGTTTTATTTTCTAAAACTTTATTAGCATAACTCACTGCACTTTTATATTTACTTAACTGATAATTTGCTTTCATTAAATTAGATTGTGCAAAAATTACATTCTGAGGGAAAGCGGCTTCTGCCTCTAAACGCTCTAACACAGGAATAGCATCTATCCAACTCTTTCCATCAAGATAACTTTGAGATAAATGCATTAATGCTTCCTCAGTAAACTCACTTCTTGGTGCATCTGCAACATACTTATAATGTGGTGCTGCATTTGCTTTCAATCCTTTTTTATAATACAATTGTGCTAAATAAAAGTGTGCTTCTCTGGCATGTAAGCCTTTTTTAAACTGATTTAAATATCCGTTAAATTGTTTTATTGCCTCATCTGTATTGTTATCTAAATATTTTTTCTCGGCAGCTTCATACGTAGAGTTATCTAAATCGGCATCTGTAACACTTACATAATCTAAGGTTTTTACCCAAGTCGCATAGGTATCTACTTTACCCAGATCTATATAAATTAAACGCGATGTAGCTACTGCTTGAATCGCTTCTGGTGTGCCTGGATAATTTGTAGCAACGGTTTCAAAACGGGCTAACGCACCTTCATTTTTATTATCATTGTAGAAAATTAATCCTTCACGAAGCATAGCCTTAGGTGTTAACGAGCTCATTCTATATTCTGTACTCAACCTATTATACATACTTACTGCTTTATCGTTCTGATTTAATTTTGTGTATGAATTTCCTAATTCATACATCGCATCGTCTCGCAATTTAGATTTAGGATAAGCATCTAGAAAATGCTCTAATTCTGAAATTTTTGTTTTAGAATTCCCAACATAACCATAACTAATCGCTTTTTGAAACGCAGCATAGTCCGATTCTATTTGATCTAATTTAATAGCCGAATCATACGCCTTAATTGCACTATCATAATTACTAGAAACAAAATAACTATCTCCTAAACGTAAATAGGCATCATTTAATTTCACCTGATCTTCGTTATAATTTTGAGTAAAAGTTCTAAAATGTTCTGTAGCTTGAGTATATGCTTTTTCTTTAAAATAGGCGTAGCCTAAATTATAATCGACTTCTTTACTTTCCTCGTTAGTAGTTACAGAAAACTGTAAGAATGTTTTAAAATCTAAAATAGCATCGTTATAATTATTTAAATTATAATTACTTTCTCCTTTCCAAAAATTAGCACGAGCAGTGTATTCTGGATTTACTTGCTCTTTTAAAGCAAGATCGAAAAAGTCTGATGCTTCTTTATATTTTTCGTCTCTTAACAACTCTAATCCTCTATAAAAAGCTACTTTTTGGTAAGCTTCTTTACTTGCCACATCTTTTTTACTTTCTAATATTTTTAAAGCTTCTGTGTAATTTTTAGATGTAATATAAGAATCGACTAACAAACCTTCTATTTCTGCACGATGAGCCGTTTCTGGATAAGCAGTTAAATATCCTGATAAAACAGAGGGAACAGACTCGTATGGATTTCCTGTTTCGTAACTAATTTTAGCATAATTATAAGTTGCGTCTTCTTTAATTTTTGGAACAAAATCCATTTGTGAAGCATTTCTAAAAGCATTTAAAGCTTCTGTTTTTTTACCCAAACGAATATAACTTTCGCCTAAATGATAATATGCATTTTGTGCAACACTATTTGCTCCACTAATTATTTTACTAAACTCGGAAATGGCACTTTCATAGTCAGCTTGTTTATAGTAGGCATATCCTAATAGATAATAATCGGTGTTACTCCACTTTCCTCTTTTACCTTCATATAATGTTAAATACGGTATCGCTTCACTGTAATTTCCTAAGTTGAAATAGCTTTCTCCAACTATTTTATTTAATTCAGATTCTTCTTCTCTGCTACTATACGGTATTTGTTCTTTAGCTAAGGCTATAGCTTGCTGAAAATTTCCTAATTTAAAATTTAAATCGGCCTTATAATAAGACATTTTTTCTCTGTATTTCTCTTGGTCTTTTACCTGATCAAAATACTGGTTTGCTTCCTTAACATCGTCGCTATCGTATGCCATATAACCAATATAATATTTGGCTTGCGCACCGTAAGTACTGGAGTTTTCTACTTTTGCTAAATACTTTCTTGCGTTATTATAATTTTTAGTTACAAAAGCAGTGTAACCTTTATTAAAATTATATCTATCTTTTTCAAGTACTGTTAGTGCACGCTCGTCTACACGGTCGTACCATTTTTTAGCACGCGCATACTTTCCGCCTTTAAAATAGAAATCTGCAACATCTATATAGGCAGAATTTCGTTTCGGACTAGTAGGATATTCAGACACAAATTCTTCAACCAAATCGTCTGCTTTAATTTGATTTAATCGAATAGCAGCACTCGCAATGTAATATGCACATTCCGATTTCATGACCTCTTCATTGGTTTTCTTTTGTATACTTGTAAATATATTCTGAGCCGCTAAATACTGTTTACTATTATATAAAGACAGTGCTTTTAAATAATCTGCCTGATCGTTTGTATAAATTGCTGTTTGCTGTGCCAGCATATGACCGCTCACAACAATTGCTAATAAAAATAATACAATTTTACTTCTAGTCATTAACCTTAAGTTTTATTTAAATCAAAGATAATTTAATCTGTATCCTTTAACGAAAAATTACGAAAATATTATTCATTAAAGCTACAAATTTGAAAAATATTTTTTAATAAAAAGCAATCTATCTCTATTTTATAAGTTATTATAAAATGATACATTTACAACACTAAAAAAACGATCTGTTATTATGTCGCAAACTGTTCTCGAATTAAAAGATGTTTCTATATTTCAAGGCGACAGCCTTGTACTTTCTAATGTAAATGTTGAAGTTTTCAAAGGAGATTTTGTGTATTTAATAGGAAAGACTGGTACAGGAAAAAGTAGTTTTATGAAAACCCTTTATGGCGACTTATCGCTTACACAAGGTGAAGGCAGTATTGTTGATTTTAACTTAAGAGCTTTAAAGGAAAAGGAAATTCCGTTTTTAAGACGAAAATTAGGTATCGTTTTTCAAGATTTCAAACTTTTAGTTGATAGAAATATAAATGAAAATTTACGTTTTGTATTAAAAGCTACTGGTTGGAAAGATAAATCGGCTATGCAAGGACGTATTGATGAAGTTTTAGAAAAAGTAGGCATGAAAACGAAAGGCTTTAAATTCCCTCACGAACTTTCTGGAGGCGAACAGCAACGTATTGCTATTGCTCGCGCATTACTTAATGACCCAGAACTTATACTTGCAGATGAGCCTACTGGAAATCTAGATCCGCAAACCAGTATAGAAGTTATGAAAGTACTACTAGATATTAATAAAAATGGAAATACCATTTTAATGGCCACTCACGATTACGCACTACTTTTAAAATACCCTAGCAAAACGTTAAAGTGCGAAAATAATCAACTATTCGAAGTTGTTCAACGTAAAAGTGAATAATGCTATCCATATTAATTCCAACATATAATTACAATAGCGTTCCTTTAGTTCAAGAGTTAGAAAAACAATGCATTGAATGTGATATTAATTTTGAAATTTTAGTATATGACGATGGCTCTAATTCTAATCTAAACACCACTAATAACAGCATAAATAAACTTAAAAACTGCACATTCAAGCCCTTACTTGAAAATATAGGCAGAAGCGCTATAAGAAATTTACTTGCTAAAAATGCGAAGTTTGATTCACTTATTTTTATAGATTCTGGCACATTTCCCAAAAAAAAAAATTTTATACAACAGTATATAAATTTGTCTAACGACGTTGTTAATGGAGGTATGACATTTACCGATTCAACTCCAGACAAACCGTACTTGTTACGATGGATTTACACAAAACATAGAGAATCTAAATCCCTTTGTTCTTCAAATTTTTTAATTAAAAAAACTGTTTTTGAAAAACATCCTTTTGACGAAAGTATTAAAACTTACGGCTGCGAAGACACTCTTTTATTTAATAATCTAAAAAAAAGTAACATTGATATTATTAAGATTGAAAACCCTGTTATTCACTTTCCAGATGACGATGCGACTACTTTTATAAAGAAAACAGAGCAAGCTATGTTTAATTTGTCTACCTTATATAAAGCAAAAAAAATTTCTACTAAAGAACATAAATTTCTGTTATTTTATTCTAGAATAAAAAAGGTAAAACTACTTAACTTAACAATATTTATGTTTAAAATATTGAAACCTCTTTTACTCAAAAATTTACTTGCCAATAAACCCAAATTATGGATTTTTGATTTTTATCGGTTTGGTTATATATGCGCTTTAAACAAAAAAAATGATTAAACTATCTATTATCATTTCTGTATATAATAAAGAGCGTCATTTAAAAGCCACTCTCGAATCTGTGATTAATCAATCCTACAAACAATTTGAAATTATAGCAGTAAATGACGGATCGACAGACAAGAGTTTGAGTGTTTTAAATCAAATTACAGATCCAAGATTACATGTTTTTAGTCAACCAAATTTAGGAGCTTCTGCCGCTAGAAACCGAGGGATTAAAGAAGCTAAGACGGATTACATTGCATTACTTGACGGTGATGATATTTGGCTACCAAATTATTTACAGGAAATGGTCGCAATCATAGAAAAACATCCAAGTGCACACGTATTTGCTTGTGCCATTGCCTACGCATATACTAAAAAAATAGTTCCAGTTTCTTACAATTTTAAAGACTCCGAATCAATAAAAATTAGAGATTACTTTAAAAGTAGTTTAAACAGTTATACCTTATTAACCAGTTCAAGTACAATCTTCAAAAAAGAAATTATTAAAACTACCGGTTGGTACGACACTTCTATTAAATCGGGTCAGGATACAGATTTTTGGATTCGGATAGGCATGCATTATCAGGTGGTGTTTTTAAACCGTGTATTAGTACACTATAGGTACATTAATGATAGTTTATCTAATACCTCTTTTAATCCAAATACAAAACCAAAATACGATAAGTACAAAACTAAAGAATCTCTAAACACTGATTTAAAAGCATTTGTAGATAGAAACAGATACTCCATAGCCATTTTAAGCAAATTAAACAACAATAAAGCCGCATACAAATTCTACAAAAGCGCTATAGATTTAAAAAACTTACGTACAGATCAAAAAATATTATTACACTGTCCATGTTGGCTACTAAAAACACTATTAAAAATAAAAGCTCTAAAAGGACGTAAAGTGTATTATCTACCTTTAAAAGATAAGTAATCTTCGTAATCTCTTATATAATCATTTTCATTAAATTCTGCTGAAGCCAAAACTAAACACACAGATCCTGAAGAAAAATTTTCTATTTCACGCCAAATCCCAGGTACAATTAACAATCCTATATCTGGCTTATTCATAGTAATTACACGCTCTCCTTCACCATCTTTTACGCGAACTTCAAAACTACCACTTACAGGAATTAAAAACTGATATAACGTTTTATGCGCATGGCCACCTCGAGACGCATCACTAGGCACATCATACAAGAAGTATACACGTTTAATTTCAAACGGAATACAATCCTTTTCAATCACTGCTAAATTCCCTCGAATGTCTTTAATTTTCGGAATTTCAATACGCTGTAAATCGTTTACTCTTGACGTTATATTTTGTGTAGTAGTTGTTTCCAATCGTTTGTTATGTTTTTAACTGAAAATCGTTGCACACTTTCTTTAGCATTCGATTTACATGTTTGATATAAAGTTTCATTTACTATTAAACTATTCATTGCTTGAGATATGGCATTAACATTAAAGTTTTCAACTAACATCCCATTATATCCCGAAGTAATAACTTCGCTTGGTCCGGACTTACAATCTACAGAAATTACAGGTGTTCCTACCCCCAATGCTTCTGGAATAACCATAGGAAAACCTTCATGTCTGCTAGTTAACATTGCAAAACGCGCATGCTTTACATAAGGATACGGATTTATTGTAAATTCTTTAAACACCACATCATCTTTCAAGTTTAATTTTTGCACATAATCTTGAATACCCTTTAAATCTGGACCATCTCCAACAAGCAACAGTTTTACGTTTTGTTCTATCAAAATAGATTGTTTATAAGCTTCTAATAATAATTTTAAATTTTTAGATTCATCATGAATTCGTCCAAAGAAAATAATATAATTTTCAACTTCTAAATCGGCTATACTTATTGCTTCAGCCTTCAAATTTAGCTCCTCAAAATCAAATCCATTATAAATACACTCTATGTGATTTAAATCTAATGCTTGTCTAAAATAATTTGCAGCAGATTCAGAAACCGCAACCATATTTTTGTTTTTATACAAATACGTATTCAACCATTTATAGGGTGTAAACGCTTTAGAAATTTTATAACAATGTAGCACATAAACTACAGAAATTCCAGCATAAATCCATTTAGAAACCAGGAATTCTCTATAGGCTTGTACTCGTGACCTCCCATCAATTACAACATCAAAATTATGTGTTTTTAAATACGCCTTAAAATGTTGTAAACGCTGCAACCGTCCTAAAACAGAATCGTTCTTACTCTTTAAAGCGCCTAAATTTAAGAGTGTGCCTTTATATTCAAAATCAATATTATTTAACACAATTACAATATGTACATCGTAATTTAAATGATGTAACATAATAGATAATTGCGCAGCCGATCGCTCTGCCCCCCCTTTTCCTAAAGAAGATGCTACAATACATACCTTTTTATTGTTTCTTTGCAATGAGTCTAATTTTAAATCAATCAAATATACTAAATGAAAATCTTATTAATAGGAGAATATAGCCGACTTCATAATTCTTTAAAAGAAGGTTTGGAGAAACTAGGCCATGATGTTACTATTATTGGATTTGGAGACTATTTTAAAGATTATCCAGTAGATATAAAACTATCTAAAAACTACCAAACAGGGTTTTCTAAATTTATAAAGCGTGTGCTTTACAAGTTTTTTAAATTTGATTTGATTTCTCACGATATAAAGAAACAGTTTTACGCCGTAAAGCATAAGCTTAAAGGTTACGATATTGTTCAGCTTATAAATGAAAACTCCTTAAACACTGTTCCTAAAATTGAAAAACAATTATTAGAATACATTTTTAACAACAATAAAAATGTATTTCTACTATCCTGTGGAACTGATTATATAAGTATAAATTTTGCTTACAATGAAGGTTTTAAATACTCTATTCTAACACCTTATTTTGAAAAAAAAGAAGCTAAAAAAACGTTCTATTACGCTTTAAAATTTACCACTGAAAAGTATAAAAAATTACATCACTACATATACTGCAATATAAAAGGTGTAATTGCTTCAGATTTAGATTATCATTTACCTTTAAAAAACAACTCTAAATATTTAGGTATAGTTCCTAACCCAATTAATACCGATATTTTAAAATTTTCTCCTTTAAAAGTTAAAGATAAAGTTGTAATATTTCACGGCGTAAACTCTACAAAATACTATAAAAAAGGAAACGATTTCTTTAGCAAAGCCTTACAGATTATAAAAACAAAATTTAACGATAAGGTTGAAATTATAACGGTTAAAGATTTACCTTATAAAGTATATATTGAAGCATTTAATAAAGCACATATTGTATTAGACCAAGTTTATGCTTACGACCAAGGCTTTAATGCTTTAGAAGCTATGGCAAAAGGTAAAGTTGTATTTACAGGAGCAGAACAAGAGTGGTTAGATTACTATCATTTAAAAGAAAACACAGTTGCTATTAATGCATTACCAGATGTAGATTATTTAGTTAAGGCTTTAGAATGGCTTATTTTAAATCCTGAAAATATTGAAACCATATCTAAAAACGCACGCCACTTTATTGAATCTGAGCATTATTATGTAAACACAGCTAGGTTATATTTAGACTTATGGACTAACGATTAATCTTCTTCGTTCTCTTTAATATCTTCGTCCTGGTCATGATCGTGTTCTTCATTTAAAATTCCACCTTCTTGAATCACACCAAATAATGACGAACTAAAAATAAGCAATATAATACCGTAATACATTACATAGGTTACAAAGTGTGCAATTGTAGCCCCTTTAACACCGTATAAATCGATGAAATAAATACTTGTTAAATACAATGTCATTACAGAAAAAGCTTCCGTAATAATGTAATGCCAAAACATTTTTTTAGCTAAAAATTGATAAGAAATCACAATAGAAAGCACTTTTATAAAGTCTCCTAAAAGTTGCCATAAGAAAAGATCTTCAACAGGTTTAAACTCATCTGTAAAAACAATAGCAACGATAAATCTTCGAAGTAAAAAGATAACTAATAACCCTAAACCAAATACTGGAATAATTGTTTTATAGAATCCAAAAACCTCTTCTCTAAACTCTTTATTGTTATCAATTTCAGAAAAACGCGGCAAAATATAAAGCGACATTAACGAACTCACAAACATTAAATAGTATTTAGATATTCTGGTCATTGCCTCCCAAAATCCAGCGTCTTTAAACCCAACATTATCAATAATATATGTACGAATAGAAATTGCAACAAGGGGTAATACAATAGCTGTAAACAAAGCCATTACAGAATAAGAACTCAGGTTTTTTATATTGGCATAATTAACCTGACTTGAGCGAATAAGCGGAATTAAACTTCGTTGATTGACAACACCCACTAATGTGATTAAAAAAATAATAGATTCTGCAATAACGATAGAAATTAATGCGCCATCTATTTTATTTTGATAAATAAGAATTAAGGTAATAGAAGATCCTAAAATCTGACCTATAATATTAACAACAAGTAACATTCTATACTTAGAAAAGCCATTCATTATAGAAAACGCAAACATATTCATAGAATAAAACGGAAGCGCAACAGCCATAATACGAATAACATACGCGTAATCGTTATAGGTAGGAAATATAAGTGTATTTATAAATTCGGCATTAAAATAACATAGAAAAGAGACTACAATGGTAGAGATAAACCCGAGATAAAATGCTGTAGATAATGTTTTACTAAGCTCGACGGTATCGTTTTTAAACTCGGCAATATACTTTACCATACCATTATACATTCCTAAAACAGCAAAGGATTGCATAGAGCTTACAAAGTTTCTTAAATTTCCTATTAAAGCTAGACCTTCTGCTCCGATAAAAATAGCGATCGCTTTAGAGGTTAAAAAACCTGTCACGATTTTAATAATTACAGATGCAGAATTTAAAGATGCAACTTTAACTAAAACATTATTATTTATATAATCTATTAATTTCTTCAATTAATATGCGTTTAATACATTTATTAAATAATCCACATCATGACTTTCCATGACTGGACTTATGGGCAAACTTACAATTGTATTGTGAATTTGCTCTGTTATTGGAAGTTTTAAATGATTAAAATCTATTAAAGCTTCTTGTTTGTGTGGAGGGACTGGATAATGGTTTAATGTTTCTATTAGATGCTTTTTAGTATAGGACATAAAATGATCCCTTTGGGCTACTCTAACTACAAATAGATGAAATACATGAGACGCCAAACCAGTGTATAAAGGTAATATTATTTTATTATTTTTAATATTTGCAAGGTATCGATTTGCAATTTTTCGACGAACGTCATTATCTGCTTCTAATCGATTTAATTTCACACTTAAAAACAAGGCTTGGATTTCGTCTAATCTAGAATTACAACCAACTAACTCATTTACATACTTTGAAGTTGTCCCATAATTACGGAGTTTTTTAATTGTATTAGCAAGCTCTTCATTATTTGTTGTAACAGCACCACCATCTCCTAATGCTCCTAAATTTTTACTTGGGTAAAAACTAAAAGCAGCGGCATGACCTAAATTTCCAGCCTTTCTACCATCATGATAAACCGCACCGTGTGCTTGTGCTGCATCTTCTATGATTAGTAAATTATTTTGATTGGCACAATTTTGAATAGCATCTATTTCTGCCAATTGCCCATATAAATGAACCGCTAAAATAGCTTTGGTCTTGGATGAGATTTTTTGTTCTAAATCGGAAACAGATATATTATACGTTTCTAAATCGGGCTCTACAAATACCGGTTTTAAACCAGCCTGAAGAATTGCTAAAACACTCGCGATATAAGTGTTTGCAGGCACTAAAACTTCATCTTGTTCTTGCAATTTACCTAAAGCAACATATCCTTTTAAAATAAGTGTAATCGCATCTAACCCATTTCCCACTCCAATAGCAAATGTTGTCCCGCAAAATTTAGCAAACTCTTCCTCAAAAGTTTGAACACCTTGTCCTAAAATATAATAACCTGAATCTAAAAATTCTTGAAATTTTAATTGAAATTCCGGATGAAATCGTTCATTAATTTTATGTAAATCTAAAAATTTAATCATATGAAAACATCTTCTAAAGCTTTAAAAGTCTTTGTTTCTAACGTATAAAAGTCTTGAATAATTGTACGCGCTCCAAATCCTTCTTTCCAAAACTGAAGACCTCCATTAATTTGTCTGCCTTCATTTTCGTTCGAAGTGCCAAAATCGAAATACAATTTATCTTTAAATACTGTTTCTATTAAGTATGCATGTAAAGCATCTAAACTGCCTAATTCGTTTTTTAAATTGTTACCCGAAATATACTGAGAATGCACTACATTATCGGTTTCAAAAACAGTTGTTCCTGCTACAATATGTTGACCTTGATACACATTAAACTGACGAATATTTTTAGGAAATTTAGATTTAAGAAATCTAATTTCTTCTAAACTATGAACAGGAGAAGCCTTATGTTTTTTTGATAAATTTGGAATTAAAATAATATTCCAGAACGCCTCAAAAGTATCCACTTCTTTAATAATTAACTCGTGTTTCTTTGCCCGTTTACACCCTTCAATTCTACTTTTTGAAAATTTAATAGGTGAATTTAAGTTAATAACAGACAATGCATCGCGACGATATAAATTAGCATTTAACAGAAACATTAAATACAACAATTCATCGTTTGGTAAGGCTGAATAAATTGAAGGTAACAACTTTAAATTTAAAGTAGAAACACCTTCTAGAGCCAGATATTCCAGTAATTCTTTAAAAATATCGAAAACAACTTGAAACTTCGTTTTAGAATCAACTAATAATCCGCCATACGTTAATCCTTGGTGAGAATACAATACACCATCTTTATGGTTTGCAGGTAAAAGCGCTATTAATTTATCTTTTTTAAAAACCAATAAAGAATAATCGTTGAAACGGTCCTTATGATATTCCATAAAATCTCTATGAAATAAAAAAGTTCCGTTTTTTGCTTTAGACACAAATGCATTCCAAAGCTCAAAATCTTGCGTTTGATAACGCTTTACTTTAAATTGATTCATTAATTAAAAATACATTTTATTGTGTAAGTATACTATCAATTAGTTTTGAAAATTTTTCTGCACCTTGAGTATTCAAATGGTCTACATCTATAAAATCCTGTCTACCAAAACGCTTATCATTCAGAAAATTGAAATACAAACAGTTATCATGATTAACACTCATTAAAGTTCCTGCTCTAATTGTTTTTTCTAGTTGTAAACTATCCAGTTTTTCAACATAACTACTATATGCAGGCATAGTAACTAACAATACTTTAATACTTTTTTTATTACATTCTTGTATAATTGTCTCTAAACTTTTAAAATTATCGGCATATAAAGCATCATTCTTTGCGAAGTGTTTTTTAGCGATAATTGCACTTAATACATCTATATCTTCAGGTTTATAATCCATATTATGAGTGCCCCAGCCCGATGTATTTACAAATTCAGGAGTTTCTTTTAATATATAAAAATTATAAATCCGTTCTAGGTTATACTTGAGCTTAACACTAAAAATCTCAAAATGATGTTTCATTTTAGACTCTAAATTTACATCGGTATATATTTTGTAATTTTTAATTCTCCAGCTTTCGTCTCCCTCTTTTAATTGCTCGAAAAGTGTTGTATAAGACAGTCTTAAAACTACAGTTTCTAAACTGTCTAATGTATTTATATATTGGTGTATAATATTGTAATCTATATCTATAGTCTGAGACACATTTCCATAATTAATAGCTTCTTTGGTTAAAAAATCGGGGTTAATCCCATATAAAACATGAGAACTTCCTACCAAAAGTGTTTTAATTCTTTGATGATTTACATTTATATAATCTGATTTAACTTGATATGCGTTAGGAATATACCTTAATAAAAATTCCATAACGCAACCAGCTACCAAAACAGGGAGACAGAAAAACAAAAATAGATTTAGGAATTTTTTCATTTAAAATTGAAAATAGATGAATTGTTGTGGTTTGGCATAAAAGTAAAAAATACAAAATACAAGTAGGTAATAAAAGCCCCATCTGTATTGGCGCTTCCATTTGCCTCCTATCTTTTCTATAGCATATTCATTCGTTTTCCCAATCCATTCAATACACAAAAAAACAAGTATGCATAGAAAAACAAGTATCGCTCCTGTTCGATTTGCAAATTGAGGAATGGTAAACAATGTTATTGAAAAAATTTCCTTAAGGTAACTTATAGCTGTCTGTAAATCGTCTGCTCTAAAAAACACACGGGCTAAAACTAAAAAACTGAATGTTTTTAAAATACCGATTAGTTCTGTTTTACTTGGAATAAGATGATTCTGTATTTCTCTTTTTTTATCCGATCGTTTTTTCCTCCAGATAATTAGAGGTAAAAAATATAATGCATTTATAAAACCATAAACGATAAACTTCCAAGCTGCACCGTGCCAGAAGCCTATTAGAAGAAAAATTATAATAGTATTTCTAATCTGAAACACTTTAGACCCCTTGTTTCCGCCTAACGGAATATACACATAATCTCTAAACCATGTGGTTAATGAAATATGCCAACGGCTCCAAAATTCGCCTATATTTTTAGCAAAATACGGGAAAGCAAAATTCTTCGATAAATTAAAACCAAACAATCTAGAAACTCCAATTGCAATATCCGAGTATCCCGAAAAATCGCAATAGATTTGAATGGTAAATAGAAAGGCACCAATTAACAAGGTGCTACCAGAATACAGCTCATGATTACCAAAAAACTCATCAACATAAAAGGCACAATTATCTGCAATAACCATCTTTTTAAACAATCCCCAAAGCATTTGCTTTAAACCATCTACAGCTGTATTAAAATTAAAAACACGTTTGGCTTCAAACTGAGGTAGTAATTTCTTAGCCCGTTCTATTGGTCCAGCAACCAACTGCGGAAAAAAGCCTACAAAAGCCATAAAACTGATAAAATTTTTAGTTGGTTCTAGCTGTTTTCTATAAATATCTATAGTATAACTTAAAGTCTGAAACGTATAAAAACTGATTCCTACTGGCAGAATAATATTAAGTGAATTATAACGTAGATTGTTACCAAATAAAGAAAAAACATTCACGAAATTTTCAAGAAAAAAATTATAGTATTTAAAAACACCTAGTAAGCCTAGATTTATAGAAACACTAATACACAATAAAACGTTCCTTTTAAAATCGTCTTGTTGTTTAGATAAGGCTAAGCCAATCATGTAATCTACACAAGTGCTAAAAAAAATAAGCGATAAAAAACGCCAATCCCACCACGCATAAAAAAGGTAACTCGCCACAACTATTAATACATTCTGAACACGCAAATTACGTTTACAAACAAACCAATAGAGTATAAAAACTATGGGCAAGAAGACTGCAAAATCTAACGAATTGAATAGCATAAATAGTAATAGTCTGTATTAACTGTTATTTAGACCAACAAAGCAGTTCTAAAATAAGGCTAAACATTATAACTTTAATTGTGAATATTTATTTAGTTACGAATATAAATATTTAGCAATAAGTTTTGCTTTATTTCTCTAAGCAATTCACTATTAAAAAAAATAGAATTTGCATGCCATCTGAAATTTTAAACAAAAAAAATTAAAATATAACTTAGATAAAATATTAACTGTTTTTACAATCACAAAAACAATAACAATCATGCGTTTTTCTATTACACGTTACACATTTCACTTATATTTACATATAACATAAATTTAAGCCTAGCGTGACCAATAAATTGTCTGAAAAATCATTTTTATTCATTATTATTTCGACTTTTTTTATAGGTTTAGTTATAGTACTAAACAGACCTATTACCTTATCTAATGATTCTGAAGGATATTTAAACATGGTTATTACGCGATCGGCCAGTTATCCTATTTTTTTAGATATTATCCGTTCTCTATTTGGCTCTTTATTTAACACAGCTACTAAAAGCATTCAATATTTATTAGGCATTAGCGCTATTTTTTATTTTATTTCAACGATAAAAAAGCACTATAAATTAGAGACCATTTGGCTGGTACTTCTCAATATTATTTTAATTACTCCTTATCTATACAACCACAAACTAGCAAACGTATTCCTATCTGAAGCACTTGCTTATCCGCTTTATTTAATCACAATAAGTTTGTTTTTAAAGAGCATCTTTATCTCAAAAACAAAACCAATTATAATTGCACTTCCTGTTCTTTTAGTCTTAATACAAACACGAAGTCAATTCTTGTTTTTAATCCCTATAGCAATTGGTATCCAGATATGGTTTTGGTATGAAAATAAAAAACTAGAACACAAATGGCTATTAGCTCTACTTATTTTATTTCCGCTAATAAGCACCGTTACAGATAAAACTTATCATAAATTTGCACACAATCATTTTATATCTACACCCTGGACTGGGATTCATTTATTAACCCCTGCTTTTTTTGTTGCCGATAAGGATGATTATGCCCTTTACGAGTCAAAAATTGAACAAGATTTTTACAAAAAGACCTATTCAGATTTAGCTGAAAAACATTTAAATGTTCATGAATTTGATACAGATTCTAATAACACCGATGAACTTGCTGTATATGTAGAATATTACGCAGATATTGCAAACCACACCATTCTTCCGGCAGGACTACACCTTGTAGATTCATTGAAAACGCATGATGACAAATTAATTGAAGTAGACCAACTCACCAAGAAAATGAGTATTCCTCTTATTCTAAATAATTTTAAACCTTGGCTAAAGCTTTATATTAAAAATTTTACATATGCTTTTGGCAATTCAAAATACACCTTATTACTATTTATAATCTTAATTTTTAGCCTTATAAAAAGTATCAAAACAAATCAGATAGCATATAAACTTATTCTATTTGTTTCATTATTAAGTCTCCTAAATGTTGCTTTAATCTCTATAGGAATGCATACTTTAAAACGTTTTACTTTTTATAACGATTGGGTTCTTTTTCTTATTGTCTTCATTTTAATCAGCGCTAAAAACAGTATAAACAAATCAAAACCATGAGTATTGAATTAACGGTTGTTATGCCTTGTTTAAATGAAGCTGAAACCTTAGCAACCTGTATAAAAAAAGCGCAATCTTTTTTTGAATCGCACACTATTACGGGTGAAATTATTATTGCAGATAACGGTAGCACAGATGGCTCTATACAGATTGCAGAAGAACTTAATACAACAGTTGTACACATTATAACAAAAGGATACGGAAGTGCCTTAAAAGGAGGCATTGAATCTGCAAAAGGCAAATACATTATCATGGCAGATGCAGATGATAGTTATGATTTTTCTGCCTTGTTGCCTTTTTTAATACAATTACGTGCTGGTTACGATTTGGTTGTTGGGAACCGATTTAAAGGCGGAATACAAAAAGATGCCATGCCTTTTATTCATAAATATTTAGGTAATCCTGTATTATCTTTTATTGGAAAGCTATTTTATAACATTGAAATTGGAGACTTTCACTGCGGGTTGAGAGGATTTTCTAAAGAAGCATTCTTAAAAATGAATTTAAAAACTTCGGGAATGGAATTTGCTTCAGAAATGATTGTAAAGTCTAAACTTCAAAACTTAAAGATAACAGAAGTTCCAACCATTTTATATCCCGATGGTAGAACTAGAAAACCACATTTAAATACATGGCAAGATGGATGGAGACATTTACGTTTCTTATCGCTTTACAGTCCCAATTGGTTATTTTTGTATCCAGCAATCTTTTTAATGGTTATAGGGATAATAAGCTCTACTCTACTTCTAATAAACCCCATACAGGTTAGAAGTATTATTTTAGATGTTCATACATTATTATATACCTCTAGTTTTGTTTTAATAGGATTTCAGTTTCTAGTTTTTTATTGTTTAACAAAAATTTACGCGGTAGAAAACGACTTATTACCCAAAAGCAACCGTTACAATACCCTATTTAAATACATTAATTTAGAACGCGGTTTAGTGCTTGGTTTTTTAATTCTAATTGTAGGATGTGGACTAAGTTATTACGGATTGTTTATATGGAAAAGTAAAGATTTCGGAAACTTAAATCCGACCAACACATTACGTATTGTTATTCCTGCCGTATTTACTATTTTACTTGGAATACAGGTTATTTTATTTAGCTTATTTTTTAGTATACTCGGACTTAAAAACAATCGCTAGATTGAAGTACTTACCTCTTCTTTAAGAATAAATAATAGGCATTTATAAACATAATAGAACCGTTAGTAATTACAACCGGCCAAGATGTCTGAAGCATAAATCCATAAGCAACAAAGAGAGCACAGCCAACAGAGTTTACTATTCTTAACTTAGTAACATCTTTCATTGTAAAGGATATTAGCAAAATAAAAGATGCTAAATAGCCTACCCATTCTGTTATAGAAATTCCTAATACATCCATAATTTTACTTTTAAAGTATATAAATAGTAGAAAATAAAAAAGAGGAATCCGTGTGGATTCCTCTTTAAATATATTGATTATCTTACAATAACTATTAAAAGTTAGTAAGTAATTACATTATTTTATTACGCTTACGCTCAACTTCTGTTAAGTGAATTTTACGAAGACGTAAGAAATGAGGTGTAACTTCTACATACTCATCTTTTTGGATATATTCTAAAGCTTCTTCTAAAGAGAATTTAATTGCAGGTACAATTTTAGCTTTATCATCTGCACCAGACGAACGTACGTTACTTTGCTTTTTAGCTTTAGTAATGTTAATATTCATATCGTCTTGACGAGAGTTTTCACCAATAACTTGTCCTTCATAAATATCTTCTCCAGGCTCAACGAAAAACTTACCTCTATCTTGTAATTTATCGATAGAATAAGGAATAGCTTTACCATTTTCCATAGATACTAAAGATCCAGAAACACGACCTGGGATAGGTCCTTTTACAGGTTGGTACTCTTTATAACGGTGTGCCATGATAGCCTCACCTGCTGTTGCTGTTAATAATTGGTTACGTAAACCAATAATACCACGAGAAGGGATCAAGAATTCGCAAACCATACGGTCTCCTTTTGCTACCATAGATAACAATTCTCCTTTACGTAATGATACAAACTCTACAGCTCTACCAGATACCGTTTCAGGAAGGTCGATTGTTAATTCTTCCATTGGCTCACATTTAACACCATCAATTTCTCTAATGATTACTTGTGGTTGTCCAATTTGTAATTCATAACCTTCACGACGCATCGTTTCAATTAAAACAGATAAGTGTAATACTCCACGACCAAAAACCATGAATTTATCTGCACTACCTGTTTCACCTAGTTTAAGCGCTAAGTTCTTTTCTAATTCTTTTTCTAGACGATCTTTAATATGACGAGATGTTACAAACTTTCCGTCTTTACCAAAGAAAGGCGAATCGTTAATTGTAAACAACATACTCATAGTAGGCTCATCAATAGCAATTGTTTTTAAACCTTCTGGATTTTCAAAATCAGCAACAGTATCACCAATTTCAAAACCTTCAAGACCAACAATCGCACAGATATCTCCTGTTTGAACTTCGTCAACTTTTAAACGTCCTACACCTTCGAAAACGTGTAGTTCTTTAATTTTATTTTTAACTACAGATCCATCTCTTTTAACTAAAGAAATGTTTTGTCCTACTTTAAGTTCTCCTCTTGTTAAACGCCCAATAGCAATTCGTCCTGTAAAAGAAGAAAAATCTAAAGATGTAATTAACATTTGTGTATTTCCTACAGGTATTTTTGGAGCAGGAATATGTGCGATAACCATATCTAATAATGGCTCGATGTTATCTGTTTCATTTCTCCAATCATCACTCATCCAGTTATTCTTTGCAGAACCGTAAACTGTAGGGAAATCTAATTGCCATTCTTCTGCACCTAATTCGAACATTAAGTCGAATACTTTTTCATGTACTTCTTCTGGCGTACAGTTTTCTTTATCTACTTTATTTACAACAACACAAGGTTTTAAACCTAAGTCAATAGCTTTTTGCAATACAAAACGCGTTTGTGGCATAGGCCCTTCAAAAGCATCTACCAATAATAATACACCATCGGCCATGTTTAATACACGCTCTACTTCACCACCAAAATCGGCGTGACCAGGGGTATCAATGATATTGATTTTAGTGTCTTTATAAATAACTGAAACGTTTTTAGAAGTAATAGTAATTCCTCTTTCACGTTCTAAATCATTATTATCAAGGATTAAGTCTCCTGTATTTTCGTTATCACGAAATAAATGACAGTGGTACATAATTTTGTCAACCAACGTCGTTTTCCCGTGATCTACGTGTGCAATAATTGCAATGTTTTTAATATTAGCCATAATTGATGCCTTATTTAAGCGCGCAAAGGTACATTATATTTTTGTAGATTAGTTAATTTAATGTTATAAATTAACCTTAACTTAATTTCTATCTCTATCTTCCTATTCATTTTTAGCTCAAAAACAGCTAATCAAGCCTATATTCACTCCTTCCTAACTGTAAATCAAAATGTTGAAAACAAAAAAAATAACATCCAAGCACACTAAATCTATCCCCTATTTATACTTTATAAGTATATTAATATGTTGGTTCTCCTTAATAAACAGGTATAATGGACTAAGCGCTTACCTTATTTTACTCTTTGGAATTCCATTTCTATGGCAATTAATTAAACCAAATAACAAACTAAATTTCTCGTTAGCGATTACTTTTATTTGTCTGTCCTCTTATTTAATATTTATATTAAACAAATTACATGTTGTAAACATAATTCACCAAATATCGCACACTATAATATTTAGTGCTGTAGGATTAGGCTTAAACTTAATAATGGCATTATGGATTTTAAGAAATAATTTAACAATACAACAGTAAACTCCTTTATCGACACTTAACATTAGCATATTAATTTTCCGTAACTTTGTCGCCTAAAAAATTTAATTATATATGAACCTTTCAGATGTTCCTCAATTAAAACATATAGATGCTAATAACTTTTTCCTCCTTGCTGGGCCTTGTGCTATAGAAGGTGAAGATATGGCATTACGTATCGCAGAAAAGATTGTAACTATTACAGATGCTTTACAAATACCCTACGTATTTAAAGGTAGTTTTAAAAAAGCTAACCGTAGTAGAATTGATAGTTTTACAGGTATTGGTGATGAAAAAGCACTTAAAATTTTAAAGAAAGTTTCAGACACATTTCATATCCCTACAGTAACCGATATTCATGAAATTTCTGATGCCGCAATGGCTGCCGAATATGTAGACGTACTACAAATTCCAGCTTTTTTAGTACGCCAAACAGATTTATTGGTTGCTGCTGCAGAAACTGGAAAAGTTATCAACTTAAAGAAAGGACAATTTATGAGTCCTGAGGCTATGAAGCACGCCGTGCAAAAAGTAAAAGATTCTGGAAACAACAAAGCTTGGATTACAGATCGTGGTACTATGTTTGGTTACCAAGACATGATTGTAGATTTTAGAGGCATCCCAACTATGCGCGAATATGCGCCTACGGTTTTAGATGTAACCCATTCGCTACAACAACCAAACCAATCTAGTGGTGTAACTGGCGGAAGACCAGATATGATTGAAACCATTGCAAGAGCTGGAATTGTAAATAACGTTGATGGATTATTTATTGAAACCCACTTCGATCCGGCTAATGCGAAAAGTGATGGTGCAAACATGTTACATTTAGATCACTTAGAAGGTTTATTAAAGCATCTAGTTGCTATTAGAAAAACCATAACTGCATTTTAAATTTAGATTCCCTTTTTAATGAAAATTCAAACTATTATATTTTTAATAGGAAGTATTGCATTCCCCCTATTAAATGCTAGTGCACAAGATACAGAACCCCTAAAATACACCGATTCTAATAAAGGAAAATTCTTTGTAAGTTGGGGAGGTAACAGAGACAAGTTTTCTGAATCTGATATCACCTTTACTGGAGACGATTACAATTTTACACTTTACGATGTAGATGCTCACGACAAGCCAAAAGGATGGCATGTAGATTATATTAATCCGGCAAGTATGACCATACCTCAAACTAATTTTAGATTAGGGTATTTTATTAGCGACCATTATGCTGTTACGGTGAGTTTAGACCACATGAAGTATGTAATGACCCAAGAACAAACAGTACGCGCTAACGGATATATAGATATTCCTGAAGACCAAGAAAGTTCGCTTTACAATAATAATTTTCAAGACGACCCAGTGTATTTAAGTAAAGGTTTTTTAACTTTTGAACATACCGATGGTTTAAATTATATACATACAGAAATTGCGAGATTCGACGATATTTCTCAACTTTTTGGTATTAATAATACAGATGTTTTTCAAGTTAAATTAACAGAAGCGCTTGGTGGTGGAATTTTATACCCAAAAACAAACGCCAAGTTATTGGTTTACGATCGTAACGACGATTTCCATATTGCAGGTTATGGAGTATCTGCAAGTGCAGGTTTAAACTTAACATTCTTTAAACACTTTTTTATTCAAGGCGATTTAAAAGGTGGATTTATAAATATGCCAGATATTAGAACTACCGAAAACCCTTCAGATCGTGCTTCACAACACTTTTTCTTTGGAGAGACCATATTATCAATTGGTGGTATTTTTAGAATATAAAGAACCTCTTTAACGTATGAATTTATTAAAAAACAGTATCGTATTTATTATTTTAATTACAGTTTTTAGTTGCGCACAATCTAAAAAAGAAACTGTAAACACATCCGATACTGTTATAAATTCATCCTCAATAAAAATACAAACAAATAATTCTAAAGTCTTTTTTGAAGGGACAGGAACAACACCCGATTGGAACGTAATTTTAAGGGAGAATGAAATTCAATTTTCATTAAAAGATCACGTATTTCATTTCCCTTTACCTCATGTTAATAACGCTGCAGACGCTAATATTAAAATATACAGCTCACTAACAAAATCTGCTCATATTAGAATTAAAATAGCAATGCAAGATTGTCCAGATGCCAATGCAAAAATACATCCATATGCTGTTTCAATAGATTTTAAGCAAGCTTCAGATACAGATTTTACATCTTATAAAGGCTGTGGAGAATACGTTACAGACTATCGTTTACACGATATTTGGGTTCTAGAAACTATGGCAAACGACACTGTTAGCGTAGACCAATTCACAAAAGAGTTACCTAATATTGAAATTAACGCCAAAGCCAATTCTTTCTTGGGGTATGCAGGATGCAATACCATGAACGGATCTATTTTTTCTGAACAATCTAAAATCAGGTTTACAAATATTGTAATCACAAAAAAAATGTGTTTGCCTACAAATAAAGAAGCTCTATTTCTAAAAGCCTTAGAACATAGCACGCAATTTAAAATTGAAAACAACCGCTTATACTTATCTAATCCAGACGAAAACACACTTACATTTAAAAAAGTAGATTAATTTATGGATATTACCATTAGACAAGCTACAGCAGATGATTTACCAGAAATTACAGCGCTCTTTAGAAACACCATTACCGCTGTTAATGCCAAACATTACAACGAAAAACAAATAACAATTTGGGCTTCTGGAGCAAATGAAACAGACATTTGGTTAGAACGTATAGCCAACTTTTATTTTATTGTGGCCAAAAATGAAACTGAAATTGTGGGCTTTGCTTATTTAAAGAAAGGTTATTATTTAGATGGTTTATTTGTACATAAAGATTACCTAAGACAAGGAGTAGCCTCTGCCCTATTGCGTACTATGGAATCGCAAGTTATGGTTGAAGAGTTCCCAGAAATAAGATCAGACATTAGTATAACAGCATTACCCTTTTTTGAAAACAAGTATTACGACATCGTAAAAAAGCAGAAGAAAAATTTTAAAGGCGTGGTGTTTCAGAATTATATCGTGAAGAAAACATTATAAACTTAACTACTTTTTAGATTTTTTTTCAACTCTGAAGCATATTGCAATAGTTCAACAAATCGTAATTCATCTAAATCTTCTAAACTTTTAACAGGAATAGATCGCACACGTTTCCGTTTATTACAGTCTTGTAATTCGGGAAATTTAGTTTCTAGAAGAGCACCATCCATAAAAACCACATCTACATAATTGGTACCTTTTAAAACATTAAGAAACACAAAAGGCTTTTTCTTATAATAATAAAACGGCATTTTATAACTGTATTTTTCTTCAACCGCTAAGGTTTTCATTATAACACTCCGTACATACAGCATGATAGATTGATACGGTTCTGGCTGATTTAATATATGTTCTTCTGCAGGTTTCATCTGTTTTACAATATAATTTTAGGTTTCAATATAACATTAACCACTAAAAATCAAGGCCTGATAAAGTTTATTATATTTTTATTTAAATTAATTATAAATAAGCTTTGATAATATAACACTCTAATATACATTTGTCGAAAAAATTTACACAATTAATAATAAGTCTAAATAAAAACAATGAAAACATTATTCAGTTTTGCTGCGCTATTACTAACATCTTTTGTTATTAATGCACAACAATTAATTGTAAGCGGTACAGTTACAGATGCAGAAAACACCCCTATAGCAGGTGCAAATATTTCATTAAAAAACTCAAATAACGGAAGTCAAACCGACATAGACGGACAATTTGAAATTAAAAACCTTGGATCTGGAGATTACACAGCAGTAATATCCTATTTAGGTTACAAAACTAAAGAAGTCGCTTTTACGGTATCTAATAGTAACATGACGTTATCAAATATTACACTTTACGAAGGACAAGAAATCCTATCTGAAGTTGTTATAGATGGAAAACGCCGCAATATGTTTGCGAGAAAACAAACAGCTTACGTGTCTAAACTACCATTAAAAGATTTAGAAAACACACAAGTTTATTCTACAATAACTACAGATATCTTAGAATCTCAAATTGCAACTAATTTTGAAGACGCTTTAGATAATGCTACTGGTATACAACAACTATGGACATCTACTGGACGTGGTGGCGATGGTGCTGGATATTATTCACTACGCGGATTTAGTGTACAACCACAATTAGTAAATGGTGTTCCTGGATTAACAAACGGAACCATTAACGCTGCCAATATAGAACGTATTGAAGTAATTAAAGGCCCTTCGGCTACATTGTTTGGATCTTCAGTAACCTCTTACGGTGGATTAATAAATGTGGTAACTAAAAAACCATATAAAGGATCTGGCGGACAAATATCTTATACAGCAGGATCTTACGGATTAAATGTAATTACAGGTGATTTTAATACCGCTTTAGATAAAGATGAAAATCTATATTTCAGATTAAATACCTCTTACCATACAGAAGATAGCTTCCAAGATGCAGGTTTTAAAAAATCATTCTTTGTCGCTCCTTCTTTATCTTACCAAGTAAATAACAGATTATCGTTCTCGTTCTACGGAGAAATTTCTCAGTCAGAAAAAACAAACCCAACCATGTTATTTTTAAGTCGTGCTGGAGCAATGCAGTATGAAGACTTAAATGATTTAGGTTACGATTATAAAAAATCGTACACCAGTAATGCTCTAACATTAGAAAATCCAACACAAAACTATCGTGTAGAAATGGATTACAAATTATCTGATGCTTGGAACTCACAAACTATAGTATCTAGAAGTGTAACATCTACTAAAGGATATTACACCTATTTATACGATTTAACAGGAGCAGGAACATTCTCTCGTTACTTAAACAAACAAGATGCTTTAAGCAGAACTACAGATATTCAACAAAATTTTAATGGCGATTTTAAAATCGGAAATTTAAGAAATAGAATTGTTGCTGGTTTAGATTATTACAGTGTAACAAGCATTGACAACGGAAGTAGTTATGCATATTACGGATCTGTAACACCTAGTACTGGAGAAGAAGCAGATGGATACCCATTAACAACGGCAGGTGTAGATACCGCTTTAGCAGGATCTACAATAAACAATTACAAAACACGTACAAATGTTTATAGTGCTTACGTGTCTGATGTATTAGATATTACATCTAAATTATCTGCAATGGCAAGTGTTCGTTTTGATCAATTTGACAATGAAGGCGATATTACAACAAATACAGACGATTACGATCAGTTTGCTATATCTCCTAAATTTGGTTTATTATACCAGCCTATTGAAGACAGACTATCTGTATTTGCAAACTGGCAAAACGGATTTACAAACATTGGTCCTCAATTAGTAGGTGATGCTAGTTCTGTAGAAGGGCAAACTCTTAAAAACTTTGAACCAGAAGAAGCCAACCAAATTGAATTTGGAGTTAAAACAAACTTCTTTAACAACCGTTTAAACGCGACAGTTAACTATTACAGCATTTTAGTGAATAACAGATTAATGATCGATCCAAACGATACTTTTAACCAAATTCAAGATGGTGAAGTATCTAGTAAAGGTTTCGAATTAGAAATTAATGCAAACCCTGTAAATGGTTTAAACATTAGAGCTGGATATAGCTATAACGATAGTGAAATTAAAAAAGCAAGTACAGCGTCTACAATCGGAGAACGTCCTGTAGATGCTGGTTCTGATATTGTATACAACTTATGGGCAGATTATATTTTTGAAACAGGAACTTTAGAAGGTTTCGGAATTGGTGCTGGATTTAACGGTGCAAGCGAACGTGATATTATAAATGCTTCAGGATACACGTCTGGTGTATTTAGCGTACCTAGTTATATTGTCGCTAATGCTTCTGTTTACTATTCTGCAGACAAGTACCGTGTAGGTTTAAAATTAAACAACATGTTTAACGAAGAGTATTACTCAGGTTGGTCTACTCTAACACCACAACAACCAAGATCTGTATTAGCTAATTTCACATTTAAATTCTAAGTGATTTTATGAAGAAAATAATTCTAACACTCGCACTTTTAATATGTGTTGCTACACCGTCTTTTGCACATTACTTATGGATAGAAACTAGTCCCGAAGGAAAAGTAGGAGAAACACAAGAAGTACATGTATTTTACGGAGAATATACTTACAATGTAATTGAACAGGTTTCTGGGGAAGCTTTTCCTAAGGTAAAAGATTTCACACTTTGGGTTATAGACACTAACGGAAAGAAAACACAATTACAAGTTACAGCAAAAACAGATCGTTACGTAGCTTCATTTACACCGTCCGCAAACGGAACATATACTATTGTTTTAGATAACAATAAAATAGATGTTATTGACTATACAGCATATGATTTTGGAATTTTCAAAACGCATTATAATGCATCTGCCATCGTGCAAGTTGGAAACACAGCAACAAACACGAAGAATAGTAGTGAAACTGGAATTTCGGTTATAGAAGTTGCAAATAATGCTGAAGAAGTAAAACTACAAGTCTTATTTAAAGGAAAGCCTTTAAAGGATCAAGAAGCAGATATTTATGTCGCCGACAATTGGTCGAAAAAACGAACTACAGATTCAGAAGGTTACATTACGTTTAAGCGTCCGTGGCAAACAAAATACATTATTGAAACCACAACAAAAGAAGAAGCTCCTGGTAAATATAATAACAAAGATTATCAATTTATTTGGCATTGTGCAACCTACTGTATTCAATAAAAAAACTTATAAACAACTCTGAAAGTAATCCCTTCAGAGTTGTTTAATTTATAAAAGATATGATTTCAATTGCAATTTTATTAGTTATTATAGGCTTCTATTTGCTGTATTCAACATCTAAAAAAATGGATGCACCCATCCTATTAGGTTTCGAAAATCGATTAGTTAAGTATAAATTGGCATCTAAATTAGTAGGACTCATTTTACTTATACTGTCTTGTATTTTAACAATAAACGTGTTTGGCTTTGGTGCAGGAATCTTTTTATTTTTAATTAATCTCATGACGGTCGCGAGTCTAATTGTTCTTTTATCACCTTTAAAATTATTCAACGTCAAATTGCTTTTCATATTCATTTCACTTTGTGTTGCTGTCGAATTTTTAGTCCATATGCCTTAATTCTACTTGTATGCCTGCAAATAAAAAATATCTTACAACATCACCATGGCAACGGTTTGCCAAAATAACAGCAGGAATACTTGGCGGTTATTTGGTAAGCATGTCTTTCCATATGGCACTAACCTCTTGGATAAGTGCAACCAACATAATTATTACCTCAGCATTCACAGGATTCATCTTATGGGCTGCACTAATGGTTGTGGCATTTATAGCCAAAAACGGATGGAAAATTTGGGGCATATATATTTTAATAACCCTACTTTTCTCTTCAATACTATATTTAGGAACTCTTTATAATCCGTTAGTTTAATTTTATGAGCGATAAAAGAATTTATAACATTCTATTTCATACGCATACTATTAGTGGTATCGTAATTAGCGTATTGCTTTACGTGATATTTTTCGCAGGTTCATTTTCTTTTTTTCGAGATGAAATTGTAAACTGGGAACGCAACCAAACAGTTAAAAACACTGAAGCATTCGATTTAGATTTCGATGTAGCGTTAGATACCTTAAATACAACCTATAATTTAAATAGTAGAGATATAGAACTCTCTAAACATTTTATAGAACAACGTATAGGTGTTGCATTTTCTGCTCCAAAAGACACCATACTTAATCCAAATACTAAGGTAAATAGATATTCAACTTTAGACACTAAATCCTATGTAGAGAATTCTTATGATGGAGATTACACTTTAGGTGAATTTCTATACCGTCTACACTTTTTTGCACAAATGCAACCTATAGGATATATGCTCGCCGGCTTTGTGGCTTTCTTTTTTCTATTCGCAATCATTACTGGAGTTATTGTGCATTGGAGTAAAATTGTCTCGAATTTTTACACCTTTAGACCTTATGCTAAACTAAAAACGTTGTGGACAGATGCACACACCGCATTAGGAGTTATCGGGTTACCATTTCAGTTTGTGTATGCTGTAACGGGGGCGTTTTTCATGATAAAAGCCATTATTATTGCCCCTACTGTTTTTTTTCTTTTTAACGGTGATTCTGCTAAATTTTATGATGACTTGGGATATTCTCATCCAGAATACGAATACACACACACACCTTTAGATAAAGATTTTAGTCTGAATTATTACGTCGATAAAACAGAAGCCTTATGGCCTAACTTTGATGCCACTCAAATTCATGTTTTTAATTATGGCGATGCCAACATGCACGTTATGATAGAAGGACATTTAAAATACAAAGACAAATATACTGCGGTTGGGGAAGCAATTTATAAAGTTGATACAGACACCCTTATTCATAAAAAAGACCCTAACCAAAGTGCCACCTATTTAGATGGTGTTAAAAATGTAATGTTCCGTTTACATTATGGTGATTACGGAGGCATGACATTAAAATTAGTCAGTTTTTTACTTGGTATAATTTCTTGTGTTGTTATTCTTTCTGGAGTTATGATTTGGGGCGTTGCTAGAAACAAGAAAACAATTTCTGAAAAGAAAAGACGATTTAATGCGTGGTTGGTTACCATCTATCTCGCCATTTGTTTAAGCATGTACCCGATTACAGCGCTTTCTTTTATTGCTGTAAAAATAAATAACCACGCCAGCAAAACGTTTATTTACAGTTTTTACTTTATAGGGTGGCTACTATTAACGTTATTTTATAGTATAAAAAAAGACAATTATTTCACGAATAAGAATACGCTGCTTTTAGGTTCAATATTCGGATTTTTAATTCCGATTACAAATGGCATTATGACTAATAATTGGGTGTGGTTAAGCTATAAAAACGATCAATTCCAGATCTTTTTTATCGATGTGTTTTGGATAGTCTTATCTACAATAACATTGTATGCTTACTTTAAACTAAAAAGCAAACCAAAGGACTAATCCTTAACTTGGAATAGAATACCATTGTGTTGAAATGAAAAAAGAGAACTATTTATATGAATATAAATAGTTCTCTTTTTTAGAATAACGCTCTTTAATATTTATTTGAAAGTTATAATGTTTTCAATTCTTACTCTTTACCATCTACATAGTCTTGTAAATAAGCAAAGCGAGGCGTTAATTTTCCATTGTGTGTCATGCGAGCACGTTCTAAAATACCATCAGCATCATTATTAAAAAATGCTGGTATGACATGTTTTAAAAACATTTGCCCGAACCACACACTGGCATCAGACGATAGTTCGCTAGACAAGTTGTTTACAGCCATGACAGCAATCGCTTCTGGATCTTTAAAATCTGTTTCTAATCCTGTTCCTGGATTGTATCCATAGATAGGATTTTCTATTGTAGATGCTCTAATAGTTGATGCTACTGCACCATTAATATCGCAACTGATATCTGCAACCACCTTTATATTAAAATCTGGGCTTTTAGCATCTGCTTTCGTAAATAAAGCAGGAGAGTTATTCCCATAAAAATGACCTGTAATTAACATATCTGTTTGTGTTACAAAGCGCATAAATGTAGATTGATAATGTTTCGGATTTTTAAAAAAATCTCTAACAGATTTTACTTTGCCATCTTTACGTGCATTATAATCTAAAGAATCGATATTACAATATACAGGCGTTGTAAACGTTTTAGTTAGATAATCATCTACACTTACTTTCGGAATCTTAAGCAATTCTAATATTTCCATAGCACCAAGAGCCACTTTTCCGCGACCCGTTAAAAGAATTTTTATGTTTGGTACTTGTAATTTTTTAAGTTGAAGTTGTAATGCCTTTTGATCTGTTAAGGCGTTTACTTGTGGTAAATTCCATGTAGTAAATTTTAAACCCCATGCTCTAAATCCATTATAAGCTCCTACAATTCCTGCATAACGTCCAAAACCTATTAAACGGTTATTTTTAACATCGGTTATCGCCTCATGATCGTAAAATGTAATTTTTTTATCTAAAAGAGCTTGTAACAACGGCCTGTTATAAGGTTGTTTTTTTAAGGTATGTGAAAAGAAAAAATATGATTTATTCGGAATTAAAGATTCTACAGAAACTTCATTGACACCAATAAATACATCGGAGTCTGTGACATCCTTCATTACTGAAAAACCTGTCAGTTTGTAAACTTCGTCAGGAAATATTCTGATTTTAGACTTTTCGACTTTAAATTTAGTCTCTGGATATTGCTGTTTTACTTGCAATAAAGTCTTTGGAGAAAACACTACACGTCTGTCTAACGGAGATTTACGTTCTTTAATAATAGCAAATTTCATAGTAGCGGATTTTAATATTCTGACACCTTAGAGGCATTGGCACAACTTTTGCACTAAATTACACGGAATTGCGAGTTTAAACAAATTTTTTAATAGCTTTGCATTCCTAATTTTTTCTTATACTATCAGGATTAAATTAGTTGCGTTAAGGATTGAAGCGGCATCCTTTTTAATTTTTTCAATTAAAAAGATACAGCGTAAAGCCTGCCCGAAAGGGAACGCCAAAATACTTACAATAATGGGGTCGACTGGTTTTGACAGCGAGATTTATTGAACGGTAAGCACGTCGTGTAATGATTTTGATACACGTTAAAGGCTAGATCACACTTTTAAACGGCGAGAATAACTACGCTTTAGCTGCTTAATCCGAACTATAGTAGGATTGGCCTAGGTACACAAGGTGTACAAGCTTTATGTCTCCGGAAAGCCTTGATTGACGGCGTTCCATTTTGAGATATCGTAAATGTCAATATAGAAAATGAGGCGCTTTGACTCGTTTTTGAAACTAAAGAAGATAAGTTGTAAGTGGGTTGTCTTTAACCAGCTTACAAACGAAAACCCAAGAAAAGAATAAGCGTGTAGAAAGCCCTTTGATGACTTGTTTGGACGAGAGTTCGATTCTCTCCGACTCCACTTTTAAGCCCCGTAAACCTAGTGTTTACGGGGCTTTTTGTTTTGTATTGACAATGCTTAGTTTTTTAATTGATAAAAACAGAACACTGCTTAAACATTATGTAGACTTTCCTATAAATTCTGTAAATCTTATTGGATACAAGTTTTAAAACAGAACGAAAAAAACCAATGTTATCTCATACTAGCATAATATCGCTTTTATCTTTACAATATTAACCTCTTGTATTATAGGGCGTATTAAGCGTTGTTAGTATTGTAGAAGCGCAATCTCCATCTATAACCGTAAGGAGTAATTTGTATAATTTATTGTTGTTTGGGATATCAAGTTCTATTTTTGATTCATTCCCAACATCTAGAATGGTTATAGGATTTCCAAAGGCATCATACTTAATTAACGACCATTCAAACTGTATGCCATCTACATCTTTTCCAAACATCCAGTCTTTTTCCTGATTATAAATCATGGCATGATATGTAAACATACGAGCAGTATAAAGTAATCGAGATGGTTTTAATATATTAATTTTCAAACATTCGGTATTTTTTTCATCAATGTTTAAAGTGTTTAATAATTTAAAATAATCAGATTTAGACCTCCCTTTTCTATCTATTACTCCATTAAAAGTTACCGTATTAGTACCATACTGGTCTTGCCATTCTGTTAGATAAAAAGAGGTGTTATGTTCTAAACCTATAAGATCTACTGCATCTGCAGTGTCAATAGCACTTAATTCGTAATTAATATTAGCGTCTGCCACGTAGTCCAATACACCATCTAAATACTCTGTATTGCTAACTACTAACCCCAATACATCTATATTAGGCAAGTATTCCTGAATCAATTTAAAATGATGATAACTTTTACTGTTTACCTCTACATCCAAAATTACAGGGCGTTTAGAATCAATATTCTTTATCTTAATGACAAGATTATTTAGCCATAACAGATAGGCTTTGTTCTGATAAAATAATTCTGGTTTATTAAAAATAGTTTTCTGATTTGATAACACATCATTTTGAATGGACCACGTAATAATATTAGTTCTATGATTATTCTTAGCAATCTTATCGAGAATTTTATTTTCAAGTTGTTTAAGCCTAATCGTATCGCGTCTAAAATTTATATTTTCTGGAATCCAAAACCCATAGCTTACGTTTAAATTATAGGCTGCACTTAAGTTTAAAACATTATAATCGTACGTTGCATTTTCTGTAAACCGTATGGTGTTTAGTCCTAGTTTTTTCATGTTTTCAAAATCTGTAATTAAATTTTGTCGACTTAAAACATGGTAATCTTGATTCCAAATTCTACCTTTTTTTAAATTAACCCCTTTTATATTAGGTATTAAATTAATATTGGTGTCCTTTTGTTTAGGTTCTAAAACCTGGTCATGATTATTTTTTTTGTACTGCACTTTATTTTTAAACTCATTTACAGGCACATCGCCTTTAGAGATGGTCCAATCAAAATAACTTGAAGATTCAGTGCCTTCTGGCAAATTATTATCCAAATTACTATTAAAATAGACTATAGCACGTATTTCATCAAACTCATAATTTAAGGTATTAAATGCGCTTGAAAACCATTTTCTTTGATTATCGCCATCCTTTAAAACGCCAAACTCCGAAATCATAACAGGTGTTTCGGGCAAGGTTTTAAAAGCATTATGAAAAGAATCGTATAACTGTTTAAAACTATACCAATTTTCCGGATCTTTTAATGTTGCATAGTTTAAAATATTAACCCCAAACCAATCTACATATTCCGGACCGGGATAAAATGCTTTTACATTTTTAGCCTTCCAGGGATTCCAAACCCATATTACCTTTCCTACGCCATTTTCTCTAAAAATATCATGGACATGTCTCCAAGCCTCTTTAAAGGTTGTAGACGCTACTTCGGTATTATCATACCACGGGTAAAAAGGATTATCGAATTCGTGTGAGTACCTTAAGAACACCGGTTTATTTAACTTTTTTAATTCAAGCGCAAAGGCGTTTATATACGTATCTAGGTAACCAGCGATAATTAACGTGTTAACATGCTTATTTTCGGGTACACTATCTAAAAAGGTGTTTAACCAAGGTTCCCATGTAATCATGGGGATTGCTCCTTTATTATAAACAGAGTCTAATGTTTTATTAAAAAAACCGGAATCAATAGTTTTATCCCAAGCTATATAAAACGAAATAATATCCATTTTTTTATCTAATATCTGCTCGACTTCACTAATCTTTTTATCCACCGAAACACCGTTATCTTTATCTGGTGCAAATGCCCCCACATACTTAACATGTTCTAGTTTCGGTTTTTCATAATCTACACCATGTATTTTTATTTGTTCTTTATCGTATTGCAAAACAACACAGCACACCAAAACAACCGACAGCAAGATTAATGCCCAATTATTTAAGATTTTAAATACTTTTTCCCGTTTAGTATTGGATATAACTTGTTTTTGCATATCAAGAAAGTCTTCAAAATTTATAAAACTTCTTTTTTCGTAAGCAAAACTTAAAGTGTAAAGTAGAATACTCGAATTCCATAAAGCAAAAGCAGCCATAAGTATTGAAAACGGAGTAAAATCTGCATATAAGCCATAAATTACCGCTATCACGGAAATTATAGCAATGCTTATATTTGGTAAAATGATGCCTAATCGAGTAATCGCTTTATCAGATTTTGGAGTTGGAATATAAAGCACCTTTTTTCGAATAAAAGTATATAGTACACCTATTAAAAAAACCCACCAGGCACATTGTAATAATAAACCTCCTATAAGATGTACACCTCTTTCATTTTTATTGATTACCCATTGCTGAACATAGAATCGAATGAGAAGTATACTTGCTAATATCGGACAAACAAGTAATCCAAAATTTAAAATATTCCCTTTCCAAGGTGTAACTGAAAAAAATAGCGCTATAATAGGAATTATAAAACTTATCATAAACATAAGACCAGACAAGTAATGCAGCGGTAACACCCCATAATGCAACTTTTGCCGCCAAGTAAATTGTTTAAATAATTTAGGATACACATCTGTTAACAATTCAAAGGTCCCTTTAGACCATTTTAATTGCTGCTGATAGTAAGAGGTTAATGTTGCTGGAACTAATCCTTTTGTAAAAGATTCAGGGACATATATAGATTTCCATCCTTTAGCATGAAGTAGCATGGCGGTGTGTAGATCTTCAGATAATCCGGGGGCATGCCCGCCTATAGAGTTTAATGCGGCTCGTCTAAATACGCAATTGGCTCCGATGGCATTTACGGTTCCATAAGAATTCATCCCCATCATTAAAGGGCCATAAAAGTGAAAGGTTTGTTCTGCCGCGCCTGCTGCGACATTAGACTCTTCAATATTATAATACGCCTGAACGGTCTGCACAAAACCAATACCATCGTCTTGGAAATAAGGTATCACTTCTTCTAAAAAATCTTCAGAAGGCACATGGTCGGGATCTAGAATAAGACATAAATCGCCTGTAGCTTGTTGCAATGCATTATTTATATTACCCGCTTTTGCATCTATTCTAACGCTTCTAGTGACATGAATTATATCATGCTCTAAACAAAATGTTTTTAAATAATCATCATTGGCTTCATCGCACAAATAGGTGGTATGAGGGTGTCTCATCTTTTTTATTGCGCGTAACGTTTCGGTAACCATTTCTATGGGTTCTCCTGGAAAATAGGTTGTTAAAACATCTACAGAAAAGGGTTTTGTAAGCGTTGGTTTTTTAGGAATACTCATATTCCAATAATGGTACCATATATAAAGTACCCTAAAACAATCGAAACCAATAAGGAGCAGTAACAACACATAGAGGAACACATTATCTATCAGACTTTTATTAGAAAACCAATAAAAGAAATTAATGATGCTTAATAAGCCTATAAGAATCATTATTCTTAGCATTATAACCTCCTTTTTATTGGGTGCTTTAAGTTTGTTATTATCTGTCATCTAATACGTAAAACGGAATATTGGCTGTTGAAAAATTATTGTGGGTATCATAAACATACGCAAACAAGCGATAAGGCCCCGCTTTCTTAGGAACAACAAAACGTGTGGTATAACCTTTGCCAATTTCATCTATTTGAAATGTATTTAAAGACGTCTCATAGATCCATTCTTGATTGCCCCACCCTTCTTTATATAGTTCCCATTTATAAACTAGGGTTGTATCCTGTACATCTTGCACACGAATTTGTGCTTTTACAGTATCCTTTGGTTTCAGTATAATGGGCTCTTGGTCTGTCTTCCCTTTTAAGACCATGCCATCTACCTGAGGCGGTAATGGTATTGCATGATCTGATATACGCCATAGCGCCTGTAAATCATAGAATGTTTGCGACTTTCGCCCAGCTGCATCAAAAATATTAAACCATGTTGGCGTACCTTCTATTTTTGTGCCCCAATAAAAAGCCAAACTACCAAGACTTAAATCATCGTTTTGTATATAATCTTCATATCGCTGTTTGTAAACGGCTCCCTTTTGGGTACTATTTAACTCTAGAATTGCTTTCCACTCATTTTCTGTAGATTCCCAAGGGCCATTAATACCCCACTCACTTACATAATACGGAATGGGTTCTGTGACTAAAGAAATTTTTAAGTTTAAGGCGTTTAAATCTTTAAGATTACTAAATACATTAAACCCCAAAACATCTATATTTGGAGAATGTAAATAGATTCCTAAGGTTTGCCCTCTAGATGTTCCACTTATAGTCGTTCCTACAAGATGGTTTGGATCTTCTAGATGGATAACATCTATTAACGCGTTAAATGTGTTTATAAAGTTATTCTTTTTAGTAACTAGCGGATAATTTAACTCATTCCCTAGATTCCAAATTAATAATGCCGGATGATTTTTATGTGTATTTACAAACCGTTTAACATCTTTTTGCACTTGCACACAATACGATTCTTCTTTATATGGATTATAAGATTTTCCATATATAGGTAACGGTATATCTACAATAACAGCCAAATTATAGTGCTGTGCTTCATCTAAAACACGAGCGATATTAGTGGTATCGTACACTCTTACTGTATTCCCCCCTATTTCGGCTAATGCTTTAAAATACGACGTTCCAGATACCCCTTTAATATAAAAAGGAGATCCATGGCGTATAAGTTGTTTACCTGTGGGTGTGTTTTGCAGATATACACTTTTTGTTATATCTACATTATAAGTTCTTGAATAATTAAAATATAACAGAATGACTACAACAAGAAATCCAATTAAAACTATACCATAAAAATATTTTCTCATAAATCCGTTTAACGTGCTACCACTAAACAATTTAAAGAATAATTTCTTTTACACATAGCTATTACAGTTAAACTACTAAAAATTATAGATTAAAAGCGTGCTTTTAATCTCAGTATATAATTAGCTTGATTTAGTAAACTTTTTTCATCAAGTGGTTCTAATTATCTATTCAACCCAATAAGTAACTAAATCAATTGAATTTGTAATGTAATTCAAGATGCAATAAATTCATAATTTAAATTAAGGACATCTGCTTTTGTCTCTCAATTACAACAGTTGTTCCTTCTAGTTCTTTGAATTCACAAATAGTATCACTCCTATCAATCTTACTCAAATCTTTTACAGTTAAAAAAACATATTATCCATCGTTTAGTTTTGATGTCATTCCTTTTAATAATTGGGATAAATTTGTTTCTTCGGCCATTTTATTATGTTTATTAGAAAAAAACTTTAATTTTTTTTTCGTCTTTATCTATTTACTTTTCCTAAAAAAAAGAAATACTGAAAACGGTAACTTTTGATAATATGAATGATTTCAATAAAATAGATCAAGCATCGTATTCTTAAAACCATATTCACTTATTTAATTCATTCTAAAATATTTTTAAAATCTAATAGCCTCCCATTATTAAGAGGGAAACCAGTCGAACTTCCTATAATAAATTCACAGGTATCTGACTCACCAGGTTTTGTTGAGATAAATACATAAATTTCATTTGGCAAAACATCATCCTCCCCTTTACTACTTTCATTTATAAAATTTACAATAGTTTGCCTTCTAAGAAACTCATTATAAATCTCTTTAACCACATATCCTCCAGAAGACAATTGATAAACAGTCGTTTTATTTTTTGAAGGTATAATTAAAGCAGCATAAGAATAATATACTTCACCATGACCAGAAACTAAAAAGTAATATGATTCAGAATTAATTGTTGGGTTATACCCCTCCATGTCGACCATAAAGTTTAAATGATTGTATAAATCATTGATTTCAGTATTAAAATCTTCATTTTCTGAGCATTTTAATCTTGTATTTTGTCCATAAGCAAAAGAGAAAACCAAGAATATACTAAATAATACTATCTTATTTATTTTCATTATTCTAAAATTATTAATAAAGACGGCCTATATATAAGAAGTAATCACACTTAATATTTTTTTAAACCATTATTAATTCTGCCTAAATAAAGAAGTAAATCTTTATCTATTACTTTAGAATTATCTAATAAAGATTCTATAATTTTTTCAGAAATTTCAAGAAATTCCTTATCTGCATCTTCTAAATTTTTACCACATTTTATAATCTCGATAAAAAATAATTCTGCTGATCCTTTTTTATCTTCGTTATTAGCAATTGCCATAATTTCTGAAAAACTCTTGTCTTTATATTGCTTTCCAAATTCTTCAATATCGATTTCAGTCATTATTTTTTATTTTAAATTATCCTTATTTAGTGGTTCTAATTATTTATTCAATACAATAAACTAATAAAAAAAGCTCCGTATCAATTAAATTTGTAATCTTAATTTGATTGATGCATATATGTTTTGAAGAATAAATTTCTTTTTTATCTCTATTCTTTATTAACTCATATAATTAGTATTTAAGAAACATGATGTGATTTGGATTTGATCGTGTTTCGGATATTTTGAAATTATATTTTCCTACAATTTTAAATCCCATTTTAGTATAAAAATTTATAGCTTTTTGATTTTCTATCCAAGCAGCCAGCCAAATACCGTTCTGATCTTCATTTTTTGACAATTGAATATTAAAATCGAATAATTTTGAACCTAATTTTTGTCCATGAAATGCTTCTAAAAGATATAGTCTATCAAGCTTTGTTATGTTTAAATCATTTATGTCTTTATTAGGTGTATTTAATTCAATCTTTGAAAACCCAACAACTTTATCATTGAAATAGATAATATGATATTGTATTTTAGTGTTTTCAAACTCTTTAGAGATACTCTTCTGAGTTTACGTTTTTGATATAAAACTATTAAGATCTTTTGTTGATGCGTTATGTCCGTGAGATTCTAGAAATGCTTTTTTTCCAATTTTAGAAATTAGTTCAGAATGTTCAATACTTGCTTTTACTATTTTAATCATTAGTTTAATTTATAATATTTTTTACTCTCATTCTTTAAAATTAGTAAGGGTTTGTGTTTAAATTATTCATGAATTCTAGGCATATATTTTTAACTAAATGCTATTAATTAATTTCACAATAAGTACATTGTCAATGCCTTCAAATTCAGGATTCAGCACTAGCCAGCCTTTATAGTTTACTTTATAAGGTTCTGTATATACTCCTGTAAGAGGATTAAACCATTGTATTTGCAATTTTTCAGATTTAGGCAAACCTTTTACAGCTAACGCACTATTATCTTTAGGCACGTAATATACATATTCTCCGTCTTTATTATTCGCTAGACAATAGCCGCTTGAACTATATCGATCACTCGGTTTAAGCTTCTCGAAGTTAATTTTATCTAGAAACTCATGTAAATATTTATAGTATTCAAATTTTGGCTGAATCTTGACATCCTCTGAAAAAGGGTCATATATTACTATATTCCATGCCGTTCCTTGCCAATAATAACTAGTATAAGTTCCGGCAAAAGCACATTTATAATTTCTTTCTATACCCGACCTTGGGTTATTGTAATTACTATCGAGAAAAATATCATATTCACACTCTTCATAAGCACCATTTTCTAAATTAATAATTGGTTTATTAGGATATCGTTCTTTCAGCTCAAGCATTTTATTATAGATATTTGAATGCCAAAATTGTGCTGAAATAATATCAACTTTATCAGGATTAGCCTCACAGTAATCAAAATCATGTACTGTTACCAATCGGTTATACGCATCTTGTTTTTTTAACCTATCTATCCGCTCTGTGATATAATTAGGATCATCGTATCCATAGCGCAATGCTTCCTTAGAAATATCCCAAATAACGTTGTTTTTAGCTTGGTATCTTTTTACTACATAATCAAAATACATATTATCTGCCTCCGAATTCGCTTTTGGCCAGTTTACCATTTTGTTCCAAACATAAATCATAATATGCGCAACGATTCCATGCTCCTCAAGTAAGTTAATTACGCGATCGTAATGCTTAAAGAATTCTATATTTAGTGCTGAATAATCTGGATTATCATTATCTCCTAAAAAGGGAAATATTTCTTTTTTTGATCCAAAATCCCACTTAGGGTCGATGTTTTTACTTTGTTTCCAATCCAAATCATAAGCGTATACATTCATTATAATTTGGTTAAAACCATTAGCTGAAATGGCTTCTACTAAGGTTTTTGTTTTTGTTAAATCTGGGTTACCATAGTCTAAGGCAAACAACCAGTCCACCTCATTTGCGACTAGATTATACGGTGTACCATCCTCATATACAAGTTTCTGAGCATCTGTATCACTAACCGTAACACCTCCATGAACCCCTTCTTTTGCAGGTTGCACTTCAATAACATGCTTAATACCATTAATTTTTTTAAGCGAAGAGCTGCTAATCGAAGTCCAAAGTCCTTCTTTGTTTGGATTAAAACGTACAAGCCATTCATTATTTCCATTATAAAAGCCTGGTACGGTTATTTGAGAACCGTCAGGCCCTTTAAAACTACAAGATATTTCCACCTGAAAAGGGGTATCAATGTTTCCTTTTGCTGTAAACGATAAATCAACTGTTTCCCACTTATGTACTTGAATACCATTTTTAGCAAATGAATTACCTAGTATAAATAAAAATAAGAGCGCACATACTATTACCTTTTTCATGTTTTGTTTAATTTATTTAAAACTAATCTACCGTATTACTTTTAAATAAGAAAGTGTTTTTTAAAATATTGAGTGTAAAAGTATTAATGTGTAGTATCTTTTTCTAGTAGGTATGGATCAATTATCGAGAATATTTCTATTGAGAAACCTAATCAGTCAAATTCGTCATTTAATATGCAATATTCTGAATGAAATGACTATGCCAAACGAGTATGTTTTTTATGTCCTTTTAAAATAGAATCTACTTGGTGTAACTTCAAAACATATAGAAAGGAATAAGGATTCAATAAATCTTCTGAAGTTAAAGTTCTTTTTTACTTTGAAAAATAAATTATTATCAATTGATTACAAACAGACACCTATTAAACTACTATTATAAAACATTATAGCTTAATTAATTTCAAAAAACATCTACTAAAAAAAGCTCTAAAAACTAGTGATTAGTTTTCAGAGCTTTTTGTTTTAATCCTTTAAAAGGAAAAGTGAATTTTAAGATCTTATCAATTATTTCTTCCAGAACCCTTCAATTTCTTCAAGAGATTTTCCTTTTGTCTCAGGTAAAAATTTATAGGTAACAAATACTATTATTAAAATAAACGCTATAAATATATAATAGGGTAAAGAACCATTCCAGGGTGCGCTATTGTTTGTTTCACTTCCCATAACAATTGGAAAAGACTGCGATACAACATAATTTGCGGCCCATTGTGCTGCAACAGCCACAGACATAGCAACACTTCTTATTTTATTTGGAAACATTTCTGATAATAAAACCCAGACAACTGGTCCCATAGACAATGCGAAAGACGCAATAAAAACCAATACACCTATTAATGATAGCATACCCACATTTTGCTGTTGTAGTGTAATTCCTAATAATAAAAAACCAATTACCATCCCAACAGAACCAATGTAAAGTAATGGTTTTCTTCCAAATTTATCTACAGTAAACATGGCTACAAAAGTGAATACTAAATTCACAAAAGCTAGTAATATTTGTTGCAAAAGCACATCTTCTTTCCCAAAGCCTAGTGCTTTTTCAAAAATATCTGCACCGTAATACAATACTGCATTAATTCCTGTGAATTGTTGCAATATAGAAAGCGCAGTACCGATAGCAATAATTCCTAGGATTGCTTTAGAGAAATAACTCACCTCAACACCATCGTTAGCTTCATTTAAAGAGGCTTTAATATTAGCCATTTCTTTTGTAGCGATATCGCCTCCATTAATTTTCTGTAAAACTTCTAAAGCGTCTTTATCTCTTCCTTTTAAAGCCAACCATCTTGGACTTTTTGGCACAATAAATAAGAGTACTAAAAATAAAATACTAGGGATTAACTCCGACCAAAACATACGACGCCACCCGAATTCTATATTCTCGGCTACGCTTAAATCACTACCAATAAAATAAGTTGCTAAAAAGACCACAAAAAAGCCAATAACAATAGCTAATTGATAATACGTAACCATACGGCCACGAATATTTGAAGGGGCTATTTCTGCGATATACATAGGTGCATTCATTGATGCTACACCAATACCTAATCCTCCAATAATTCTAAAAACAACCAACATACTCACCGTTTGCGGCAATAGTTCTGGCAAACCAGACCCATAAGCTGAAAGCGTAAAAAACACAGCCGATATGATTAAAGATTTTTTTCTACCAATCTTAATACTTAAAGGTCCAGCAATAATTGCCCCTACAAAACATCCTAAAAGAGCACTTCCTACAACCCATCCTTTTAAAGCATCGCTTAAATGAAAGTATTCTGTAAGATAAAATTGTGCTCCGTTAATAACTCCAGTATCATAACCAAAGAGTAAGCCTCCTAAAGCGGAAACTGCAGCGATTAATAATAAGAAAAGACTTTTTTTCATTTTTTTTAGTTTTAGTGTATTTGTCTGTATAGATAATTATTAAAAAGTGATCTAACCTTATCATAGTTCTTATGATGTTTTAGAGCACCTAAAATTATTAGGTTTGTTACTATTTACTTTGTAAAAAGAATATCACTTTTTACTGAAATTCCATTTTCATTAAATGCTTCAATCGTAAAATAATACGGCGTATCACGATCTAAACAACGCATAAAGTGTTCATTTGTATCGTAAACTTGCCATGACTGGTATAATTTGTCTTTAGCAATTCCCCAACGGATATTATACCCTTGAGCACCTTTAACAGGATTCCACGAAAAGAATACATCTCTGCGATCTTCTTCTCTTTTCACTGTAAATCCTGTAACATTTTCAGGTTTGTCTTCTAGTCCTAATCCAAAGACTCTAAATTCTGACATGGCAAAATTTGTCCCTGGCACTTTTATATTGTTATAACGTACATACTTTGCTTTTACAGGGTCATTTAATACAATGTAGGCATTGGGTGTATCTTTTTTGCTCGTACTTCTATCTACAACGGTTTGCCAATTAACGCCATCTTCAGAAGTTTCAATAGTAAATTGATGTTTTAATCCTTCGGTACGCGTATAAATCCCTGATTCATAATCATGAAAATTTAATTGAAAAGCATTAATATTTCCAGGTTTTAGCATTTCAATTGTTATCCATTGGGTATCATCATTTGCATCAGCAACCCAAAATGTTTTAGGATTTTCATCTGTTAATACTTTAGAGATTATTTGACCATCATTATTTTTTTCTAACGGCAATTCTGTAACTTCTACATCATCATCATCAGAGGTAAATTTCTTAATCTGCATCAATGAAGAAGAGACTGTAACACCTCCTTTATACGACAATAACATCCAACCATTATGTTGTCCTGCTTTGGTTGGGTGATTGGCCCCAAAACGCGGATAATCTCCATAAGCTGTGTTGCTATACATCAAGCCATCGGCATCAAAATAGGTAGGAAACATACATAAGCGGCGTTCCCATTGCGAATTAGAAGCAAGTGCCATCGTTGCAAAGTGCCAATATTGTCCGTTGGTTTGCTTCACCGTTATTCCGTGTCCTGCACCATTAGTAAATCCGCCTGGTTTAAAACTCATCGGATTATTTTTCATATATGTAAAAGGCCCTAATGGTGTATCTCCAATATAAACCCCATCAGCATATACATTAAATTGTGTTCCTGGTGCGGCATATTGCAAATAATATTTTCCGTTGTGTTTGGTCATAGAGGCACCTTCCATATACCCTTCCTTTAAAGTTGGATGAAAGTTATTTTCACCAAAACGCTCCCAACCATGTACTTCTTCGTCGAGATTAAACAATGTTTTACGCACTCCTGTTTCTAAAAAACGATCGTCCTTGTTCAACATTTTTACATGTAGCGGATTCACATTAGAAGACCCCCAATACAAATAGGTTTCTCCATCGTCATCTATAAATAATTCTGAATCTTGAATGTCGGTAGATATAGATGCGGTTGGTGTCCATTTCCCTTCTTTTGGATTATCTGTGTAAAGAATACTTCCGTAACCTGCAGGATTACCAGCGAAGTACACTAACGAATCTTTATAGTTAAAAGCTGTAGGTGCATTACTTCCTTCAAAAAACCATTGTTCTGGTTTAATAAAATTCCAGTTTACCAAGTCGGTAGAATGCCAATAGCCAAAAGAACGTGTTACAAACATATAATACTCACCTTTAAATTCTATAACCGCAGGATCTGCTCCTGAGCGATATGATTTATTTTGACTTGAATTATAAACCATATAGGTATAATCAATATCTAATGGATTAATATACGTTTCAGACTCTTTATTTATCTCTGTCTTTAGCGTTGTATTAGAAAGGCGTTCTACATTCTGATTCTTTTCATTATTACAAGAAAAAAATAATACTATAGTGAATAAAAAAAGTAAATTTTTCATGATATATAATTTAGTATCTTTTTAAGTTAATTGATTAAGAGACGTACTACCCTCTTAATCTTTCAAACTGTTTATACGCACGATCTACTTTATCTTTTGGTGCGTGTTGTCATTCTTTTTCTATAACGTGATAGACTGCTTAAAGGTCTTATTCTTGTTAGGAAATCAATTTTCTCTTCTGAAAGCTTCACTTCCAAATTGCTAAATAGTGTCGTAATCTGACACGTAAAAGCCACACAAAATATTAAGAATAGGGGGTAAAACTTAAAATATATGTGTGGCATAAGATTGCAATTAGTTAATTACTGTGTTTTTATTTAGTCAATTCAAATGCTTTCATCATTTTAGTATCTGAATTTGTTCCTACAAATACTTGAAACTGTCCAGGTTCTGCTACAAAATCTAAATCTGAATTATAGAATTTTAAATCTTCAACAGATATTTTGAACGTTATGGTTTGAGTTTCTCCTTTTTTAATCAATACTTTTTGAAAGCCTTTTAATTCTTTTACTGGTCGTGTTATAGAACCTACAACATCCCTTATATATAACTGAACCACTTCTTTCCCGTCGTAATCTCCTGAATTAGTCACCTCTACAGATACATTAATTTCGCCATCCATATTTATGGTAGACTTATCTAATTTCAGGTTACTATAATCGAATGTGGTGTAACTTAACCCATATCCAAAAGGATACAAAGGTTCATTACGAACATCGATATAATTACTTTTAAATTTTTCGAATTTCCCTTCAGAATTTCCAAGCGGTCTTCCTGTATTTTTATGATTGTAAAATAATGGCACCTGACCTACATTTCTAGGAAACGTAGCGGTTAATTTCCCTGAAGGGTTAACATCTCCGAACAATACATCAGAAATTGCTAAACCAGCTTCACTTCCAGGAAACCATGCATTAAGTATGGCTGGTACATTTTCGTTTTCTTCAACCAAAACTAAAGGTCTTCCCGTAAACAGTACTAAAACAACAGGCTTTCCTGTTTTTAGTAACGCATTCAGTAGATCTTTTTGAACTTGCGGAATACCAAGATCTGTTCTACTACTGCTTTCACCACTTAATTCTGCAGACTCTCCAATAGTTGCCACAATAACATCAGACTTCGCTGCAATTTGAAGTGCCTCGTCTAGCAATTGTTTATCTGTACGTCCATCTCTTGGAATGTCTTTTCCAAACATTGTTCCACGTTCTTCTAGTCCTAAATCGTAAGAGATGTTACTTCCCTTAGCGTATAACATAGTTGCTTTATCGCCAATAACTTCTTTTAAGCCATCGAACACAGAATTAGAATTTTCCTGATCTGTAGCCACACTCCAAGTTCCAGCCATATTATTCGTTGCTTTTGCTAGGGGTCCAATTAAAGCAATTGTTCCAGATTTTTTAAGCGGAAGTAATTGATCTTCATTTTTAAGCAATACCATAGATTCTGCAGAAACTTTACGCGCAAAGGCTTTATGTTCTGGAGTGAATATTTCAGTTTTAGCACGATTAGTATCACAATATTTATAAGGATCGTCAAACAATCCTAATTGATATTTTGCAGTTAATATACGTTTTACTGCCGTATCAATGTCATCCATAGATACCTTACCGTTTTCGTAAGATTCTTTTAATGTTTTTATAAATGCAGCAGGAATTGAAGGTGAATCGCCTGCCATATCCATATCTACACCTGCTTTTAATGCTTGTTCTGAAACTGCATATTTATCGCCTACACCATGTGCTATCATTTCATAAATTCCAGTATAATCAGTTACAACAAATCCATTAAACCCCCAATCGTCTCTTAATAAATCTGTAAGTAGCCACTTATTTCCTGTAGCAGGAATACCGTCTACCTCGTTAAATGAAGCCATTACGGAACCTACTCCAGCACCTATAGCTGCTTTATAAGGCGCTAAGTATTCATTATACATTCTAACTCTACTCATATCTACCGTATTATAATCTCTACCAGCTTCTACAGCGCCATAAAGAGCAAAGTGTTTTACACAAGACATAAGCGTATTATTTGAAGACAAGTCGTCTGATTGATATCCGGTTACCATTGCTCTAGCAATAGCGCTCCCTAAATATGGATCTTCTCCATTACCTTCGGAAACGCGTCCCCAACGTGGGTCTCTAGAAATATCTACCATTGGAGAAAACGTCCAGTTAATGCCGTCTGCACTCGCTTCTATCGCTGCTACTCGAGCTGTTTTTTCAATCATTTTCATATCCCAAGAACTTGATAGTCCTAAAGGAATTGGAAAGGTTGTTTTATAGCCATGAATAACATCCATTCCAAAAATTAAAGGAATACCTAATCTGCTTTGTTCAACAGCAATTTTCTGAACTTCATAAATCTTTTCTGCCGTTTTAATATTGAATAAACCTCCAACTTTACCTTCTTTAATACGTTCTCCAACATCAGAACCTTTAGCAGCTCCAGTTGTAATATCTCCAGAAGTTGGTAAGTTAAGTTGTCCTAATTTCTCATCTATCGTCATCAATTTTAAAATTGAATCAACTTTTGACGCAAATGGATTTTCGGTAGCTGTAACTGTTTTAGAACTCGGATCTGTATTGCTTTTAGAGTTACAGCTCGAAACTAGTATTGCTATAATTAGAATACTTGTTATGTTTAAAATAAATTGTTTTGTCATTATATTTTATTTTGATTTAGAGAAAAGCCATGTTAGTAATTCGGGTTCCGCAAAAGCAGGATCCCAACTATTATGATTTGCAAAGTCAAATAGTGTAAACCTTGGAAATCCTCCATTATTAAAAATTGCAGATACCATATTTATAGATAAATTTGGATCTACAACATCGTCTTTTGCACCATGAAAAACCCATAACGGAATACTTTTAGCATATGCTAATACAGATTCCGGATCTGCGCCTCCACAAATAGGAATAGCAGCAGCAAATAGCTCTGGTTTTCTATAAATAATTTCAAATGTCCCCATACCGCCCATAGATAAGCCCATGACGTAAATTTGATTTGTTTTTATAAATGGTTTTTTAGCCATTGTATCCATTAAATCCATTACCAAAGCCATGGGTTTGGTAGGAGTTTCTTTGTATTTGTATTTAAATGTAATGGGTTTAGTAGAACGATCTGCTTCTACTTTTGCCCAATACTCATTTTTAGGACATTGTGGAAAAACAACTATTGCAGGAAATGAATCTCTAGTGGTTTCATTTAAAAATAAATCGCTCCCATTTATTAGTTGTGTTTTATTGTCATTACCGCGCTCCCCTGCTCCATGAAGGAATAACACCAAAGGGTACGTTTTATCTTCAGAAAAATCTTTAGGTAAAAGCATTCTGTATTTAAGCGTATCTGTATTAACAATATGAGTTTTAATTAAAAACAAATCTTCGGTCTTTTTTAATTCCTGTGCTCGTATTAAAAAAGGTGTTGCAAATACTAAGTATATTGTTATTATAAAAGGCTTTAACTTCATCTTTAAAAAATTATTAATAAGTAAATCCAAGGACATCTAATCCCTTTTGAACATCGTTATTTTTCATAAATAATTGCCATAACAATCCCGTTCTATAATTTTCTATCATTACAGGAATTGGACCTTGATCTATAGCTAAATATCTTTCTGTATACCAATTATCTTGAAAACTAAAAGCATCATACGGGCCGTATTCTCCAACAAGACTATCATGATTTTTATAAATATTTTCTAAAACATTCATGCTTTCCGTTGGTGTGTATGGAAAAGACGACAATGCTGCGGTTGGTGAAATAACACCAATATCATTACCAGGTCTATGTCCATAATAACCATTTATAGAATAGCTTGAGGTTAGCCCCCAAAGACTATCTCCGTAACCTTTAAAATTAAGCGGATTATCGACTGCATATTTATAATGAATTTTAGCCTGATTTTGTGTTAACGTCCAATAGTTAGCATATTGATCTGATAGATTTCGAGGATCTAATCCTAAATATGAATAATGCGCCCAAAATAATGGTCCTACCAAATCTTGATCATTATAAAAATAGTTTAACACTAATGCCTCATTATAATAAGTTTTACTAGAAACAATACCTCCATTTCGTGCCCATCCTTGTTCGTAAACCGACTTACTAATAGGATGCGTAGGTGAAGCTGCTGCTAGTACATACATAATTAAACATTCGTTATACCCTTGAACAGGTAAATTCATATCCCAACCATATTCTGGAGACCAGTGCCAGTACAAAACATCTTCTCCGTTTTTAGTGTACCAATCCCATTCTACAGCTCTCCATAGTTTATCTATTTTAGAGACCAATTCTTTCTCTTCTTCGGTATCTTCATCAAAGTATTCCGAAACCGTTAATAAACCTTGAATAAGAAAGGCTGTTTCAACCAAATCACCTCCATTATCTTTTTCGCTAAAAGGATATACTTTTCCTGTTTCTCCATTTACCCAATGTGGCCAAGCACCGTGAAAACGATCTGCTTTATCTAAAAAATCGACAATTTTTTTAAATCGTAATAACGCATCTTCTCTAGAAATAAAACCTCTTTCAACACCTACCAAAATAGCCATTAACCCAAATCCGCTTCCTCCAGTTGTTACAGTATTCTTTGGAGAATCTAAATAGATATTATCCATATGTATTCGCTCTCGTGCTAAACCAGAATTTGGTTCTGCTCCTTCCCAAAAATAATTTATGGTTTGTTCTTGAATACGATTTAAAAGATCTTCATTAGAGATAATATCTTCATCAATCGTCTCTTCTGTAATGTCTTCTTTGTCTTCCTTTTGATTATTACACCCCAATAAAAATAGTGATAGAATGCCTATTAAAAAAAAATTACGAGTATATAACATATTAATAAATGATAAATTAAATTTCAGCCACACTTAAGTATTAAGCGCAGCTGAAAATTTAAATTACTCCCATCCCGGATTTTGTTCCATTGTTGGGGTTTGTACTAATTGATTATAAGGAATAGGAAACAGTTCGTGTTTTCCAACAATAAATGTTTTACCATCGGCAGCCATTGCTTCTTCGGCTTGTCCTGTTCTAATAAGGTCGAACCAACGATCGTGTTCCATTGCTAATTCCAGGTGTCTTTCATTCCAAATTTGCTCGATTGTTGGATCGCTTATTGATGCTAAACCAACTCTATTTCTCACTAAATTTAAAGGTGTTGCAGCATCCTCGCCAATATGTTTTGCAGCTTCAGCTTTAATTAATAGTATTTCTGCGTAACGCAGTATTCTAATATTTTTATCACCATCGTCTGCTCCTGCTGAAGCACTAGAATATGCTTTCTCATTATATCTAGCGTTTTCAACCTCAAAAACTTCACGACCATCCCATAATGTTTCTCCTTCAAAAATAATAGAGGCATTCATTCTAACAGTGTCACCTTCTGCTTCGTAAGCATTTACAAGTGTTTCAGATGGCGTATTATAACCCCAACCCCAACCATCGGTACCTCTTGCACCTTGAGTTTGTGAATATTGTTGAACACCATGAGCTATAGCTTCTCCTCTAGCTTGCACTTCAAAAATAGATTCTATACCATTTTCTGTTGAAGCTCTCCATAATTCTTCATAATTGGGATGTAAGCCATATTCTCCCGAATTAACCACATTGTTAGCCATATCGTAAGCCTTTTGCCATTCTTCTTCGTAAAGGTAAACTTTAGATAAAAGCGCTTGAGCGGCTCCTTTTGTAACACGACCTAAATCGTCTGAATCGTACTCTGTTTTAAGCGGTAATTTATCTATAGCATCTAATAAATCTGCTTCAATATATGCGTATACATCTGCTACAGGTTGTCTTTCAACTAAATCTATATCCTGTAATGGTACAGCACCAAAAGATCTTACTAACCAGAAATAGTTTAAAGCTCTTAAAAATTCAGCTTCACCAACTAATCTGTCTTTATAATCTTCATCTGTCAATCCGTAGTTTTCTGCATATTCTATGGCAGTAGAAGCTCTGTTTACTGATTTGTACCAATTATTCCACATGTCAAGAATAGAACCAGCACTACTTGTAAACGTTAATGCATCTAGTACATCTTTATCAGATCCAGTATCGGTTGAAGAGCTTCCTTTATCAGCATTATCAGATATAATTTCTGTTATTCCAAGATAAGAAAATGCATATTCCCAATCTGTTAACATTCCATAAACCCCATTTACCATTTCTTCTGGTGTTACGGTTTCAGAATCTTCTTGTTCTAGAGAATCTTTACTATCGACATCTAAATAATCTTCACTACAAGATATCGTAAACAAAAGCAATCCAAGAAAAAATAGAACTTGTATATATTTAATATTAATTTTCATGATAATTGTTTTTTAAGTTTTATAAATCGATGTTAACACCAAATAAGAACGTTTTTGTATTTGGATATGCAGAAAGCTCTATTCCTGATGTTCCGCTTGCTCCGGTAGATCCGCTTGATCCAACAATTTCAGGAGTAAAACCTGAATATTTGGTAAACATGAATGGATTTTTTGCAGATGCATAAACTCTAATTCTAGACACTTGATTTATTACTTTAGGTAAAGTATAACCTATGGTAATATTATTGATTCTTAAATAATCTCCGTCTTCTAAATAATAACTTGATGCATAAGAATCTTTATTTGCACCAGGATTTACATTTGTAGATCCTTCTCCGGTCCATCTTTTAGCAAAAGTATCTTGTGCGACATTTTCACCGCCATCTATTGTTGTACCTTTTAATCCGTTATATATTTTATTTCCACCAGCTCCAAAAGCATCAACTGAAAAATCGAAATCTTTATAGTTTACAGCTAGATTAAATCCGAAATTGTAAGTTGGAATGTAAGATCCAAAGAATTTTTTATCGTCATCATCAATAACGCCATCATCGTTCTGATCTTTGTAACGCAAATATCCTGGAGATGGTGTACCGTAATGTGTATTGTTATCTATTTCGTCTTGGTTTTGCCAAACACCATCTGCTTCCCACATCCACCATGCATATATTGGCTGACCTTCTTCTAATCTTTTAGTTATTTGACCGTTAGATAAACTACCACCTGTTTGTCCATCATAAGCAGATTTTACATTCTCTACATTATTTTTATTGTTAGATAACACAAAACCTACGCTGTATGATAAGTCTTCAGAAATATCGTCTTTCCAATTAAACTCAACTTCAAAACCTTTGTTAAGCACCTCTGCTCCATGATCGTAATAATTAGACCCTTCTCCTGATGTATAAACAGGAGTTACATTTAAAATAGCATTTTCTGTATTTCTGTTATAGTAATTAAAACTACCAGATAATCTAGAGTTATAAGCTTGAAAATCTAAACCAACGTTTGTTTCTTTAGTAATTTCCCAAGAAATAGGGTAAATAGAAGCACCTAAGGCTGCACCATAAACTAAATCTTGATTTGCCCCGAAAACATAATTTACATTACTACTCCCTGTAGATGTTGAATATGTTGACACATTAAAAGGAACGTCTGAGTTTCCTAATTTACCCCAACCTACTCTAATTTTTAAGAAATTTAAATGTTCTACTTCACTTAAAAAAGGCTCTTTAGTTAACACCCAACCTCCACTAAAAGAAGGGAAATTTCCAAAATATTCTGTATCGTTATCATTATTAAATGTGCTTATACCATCTCTACGAATATTTGCTTGAAGAAAGTATTTTTCGCTGAAGTTATATTGCAATCTTCCATAATATGATAATTGATGAGTAGGCGTTGAGAAATATTGCTCTGAAGTTTGATCATAATCATCGGAAGCAAAATTTATATTCCAATATTGTTCTTTCTCAGGAACATCGTAAGCAAGTTGATATGTATGGAATATATCGTTTTTACTACCTTTAGTAAGTCCTGCTACAACATTAATAGAGTGTTCCCCTATTTTTTTATCGAAGGTTAAATAGTTATCCCAGTTATATCTATAACTTTCTGAAGTTGTATAAGACAAACTGTTATCTGCATATTGTGTAGTTGTAGGATTTGCTTCTTTTAAAGCATTAAAATCATCTTCGTCTTGACCTGTATTTGAAGTTAAATATTGAGCTTTAATATCATTAAAAGATCTAGATCTGTAATACGATTTTGTAGCACCAAAACGAGAATTCGCTTTTAAGTAATCTGTTAATTTAACTTCCAAATCAAAAGAACCTTGTAAATCTGTTGTAACATCTTTTTGATTATAATAATAAACCGTTGCTAAAGGGTTACCAATAGAGTTTAGACTATTACTTCCTTGGTAAGCCACAAGACCTGTAGCAGGATCCCAATCTGGCTGACCAAAACCACCATTATCATAATATGCTGGTACTATTGGAGCTTGTTTGTAAGCTTGATCAAAGGCAGAAGAAGGTTTTGGATTTTCTTTTGATAAAGCCGCACTAAGGCTTTGGGTGAATTTCACTCTATCATCAAAAAGATTGAATGTCGTATTAGATCTTAATGTATTTCTAGTTAAATCTTGCCCTTCTAAAATACCATCTTCATTATAATTATTTAAACTGAAGAAATAGTTAACATGATCATTCGCTCCTGAAATAGAAATATTATTACTATTAGATAAGCCAATCTCGGCCAACTCATCATACCAATCTGTATTATAAGGTTGATTTGTTGAAAGTAGATTTGTAGATCCTAATGAGGTTTGAACTTCATTATAATAAGTAACATACTCTGAAGCATTTGCCATTTTTACTTGGTTAAGCATACTTGTCGCTCCATAATAAGAACTTAAAGATATTTTTGCTTTTCCTTGTTTACCTTTTTTAGTGGTTATAAAAATAACACCATTTGCAGCATCCATACCATAAATAGCTGCCGATGCAGCATCTTTCATAACATCCATGGTTTCGATATCTGCAGAGTTTATATTACTAATGCCACTTACCTGTATACCATCTACAATATAAAGTGGTGTGGTCCCTGATGCGGCTGTACCTAAACCTCTAATCATGACTACAGGGTCACTACCAGGAGCATTGGTATTAATTATACTTACCCCAGATAATTTTCCTTGAATTGATTGGGTTGCATTAATAGCCGGTTGTTTTAAAAGTTCGTCTGATTTAATACTAGAAACAGCACCTGTAAGATCAGATCTTTTTTGTGTACCGTAACCAATAACCACAACTTCATTTAACGCTTCTACATCATCGTCCAATAAGACATTAATAGTTTTTTGGTTATCTACAACTATTGTAATTGTTTTAAAGCCAATGTAGCTAAATTCTAATTCGTCACCTTTATTAACGTTAATTGAGTATTTCCCATCAAAATCGGTTGATACTCCATTACTGGTTCCTTTTACAATAATATTTACTCCTGGTAAAGGGATACCATCATTTTTACTTGTCACAACACCATTAATTTCCATTTCTTGTGCAAAAGCAGAAAATGAAAAAAACAGCATTAACAACAGACTAATCTTTGTTTTCATATTAGTATTATTAAAAGTTAAATATTCAGTTTGTTTGTCTGACTAAATTATAACCTATTGTTAAATAAAGTTAAAATCCCTTTACATTTTAAATACGCCATTACACCCTTAAAATGTTAAAAAGTATCAAGAAAACTCACTTGACGTACTTTATACTTTTAAAAAAAACGTTGTAGTTAAAAACAAATTGAGTAAATGACGTAGTAATGACGTAGTGCTTAATTATGCATTAGATAAAAAAACAGGGATCTTATTTAAAATTTAACAAGTAATCGGTTACAGAAATATCATTTTCTAAATCTAACTTCTTTTTTAATCTGTATCTATGCGTTTCTACCCCTCTAGCAGAGATATTCATTAAAGGTGCTATTTCCTTTGAAGACAGATTCATTTTGATGTATGCGCAAATCTTTAAATCCTTTGGTGTAAGCTTAGAATGTTTAGCTTTTAATCGTTCAAAAAATTCGTCGTGAACTTGACTAAAGTTATTCTCGAAAACGTCCCATTCATCTTTAAGAACGATCGAGTTATCTAACTTTTTTAACAGTTTTTTAAAGGAGTAATGACTATTAAAACCTTCTTTATTAACCATTAATTCTTTTTTAATTTCCTGGAGTGTTTCATTCTTCTTAACCAATGCCATAGCATTATTAGCTAACTGCTTACTTTTTAGCTTAATTTCTCTTTGCAAAGATTCATTCTTAAGCTCGACAATCTGCTTTTCGTTTTCTAAAGTTTTTTCGCGTAGTAGTTTTTGTTGTTCTTTCTGATATTTAATTTTAATCAGGCGTTGTTCTTTTACTATTTTCTTATTCTGCATAACATAGAATAACACAACCGTTAGTATGGCTATAAGCACGTATAATAAAAAACCAAATGTATCTCTATACCAAGGTGGAAGTACAGAAACATATAGATCTAGAGAAGGAGAAACTGTTCCTGAATTACCTACTGTTCTAAAAGATATAGTATAATCTCCATCTTTAAGGCTAGAAAATTCTACTTTATTTCCATCTATTTTATACCATAAGTTATCGGTATTCGAAATTTTATATTCAAAAAAATGATTTACAGATTTTGCTGAAGATAACTCTATGGTAATATTTTCATTGAAATTAAAACGCACCTCATCGTTTGTTATCTCGGATAAATTAATGGGCACACCACCAACCGATATAATTTCTATTTTTGGTTTTTGTAAGGTGTAATTAGAAGGTATGGTGCTATTTATCATCATAAAACCATTATCTAAATTTAAAGCATAAACCGAATCGTTTATTTTAGATACGTTTTCATAACCTACTATATATCTATTCTTCAAAAAATCGTCACTTAAAACAAGTTGCTCTTCATCATTAAAAAATGATTTAAAATTAATAAAACCTTCTTTATTTTTTAAAGCAAAAAGGTTGGTGTTATCTTCAGAGATAATATAACTATGCTTACCTAGTTTTGTGTTTAGCAGTTCGTAAGGAATAATAGAATCTAAAATAGGTTCATACTTCTGCCAACCTTCACTAGTTTTAAAACTAATATTATTTTTAATATTATAAACCCTAATGTTATAATTAGAGCTTATGCCCTTTTTCTGATAATTCTCTACACTTTGAATGGCCTGGTAATCGTCATCGAAACGAATTTTATAAATCCCTTTTGTTTCATGAGCAACCCACGCGGTATGAGGATTTTCGAACACCAAAAAACGTGAGGGGATCATGGCTTTATCGAAGTGTTTTACCGTCCACGTTCCATCCTTTTTTTCAAATTTCACTAAGCCAGAATACGTACCCTGAATATATGTATTATTACGTTCTGGAACTTTCTTTATAGTCCATCCTCCGGTAAAACTAGAGATCTTTTTAAACGTATTATCATCTACTAAAAAAGTACCTTCATTATGCCCACAAAACAGCTCGTCTCCTATAATTGTTAAATCCCAAACTTGACCTTGAGATCCTTCTACAAATTCTAGCTTATCGTTATTATTTAATCTAAAAAGTCCAGTATTAGTCCCAATATAAATAACACCTTTAAATGTAATAATATCGTAAACAGCGCCTAATTTACCAGAGACATCATTAAAGAAATAGTTAGTACTATTAAGCTCTATATTGGCAATTCCGTTATCCAAGCCCAACCAAAGATTATCAGAGCTATCTAACGATTGCCCTAAAACAGTATTATTTAACAACCCATTTTCTTTACTAACATGAAACTTTAAGTTCCCTAAATAATCTGTTAAGAAAACGCCATCTTTTATAGTTCCGAAAACCATTTCTCCATTTCTTAGAATAGAAAAATCATTAAGCTGATGTTGTTTAATTTTTTCATTTACCTGAAAATTAGTTGAAATTAATTTTCTGTTCTTTAAAAAGAAGCTTCCTTTTAAAGACGTCATCAAGAGTAGTTTATCTTTATACTTGTTTATAGATATAATTTTAGTATCTACAAGTAAATCATTAAAATAAAAAGGTTCGAGTTTATTGTCTTTTAGCAAAAAGACACCTTCACTTAAAGTACTTACGTACAAATCGTCTTCTATAACACTAAACGAAATAATGATAGAATTAGACTTTAACTGTACAACAGTCTTATAATCGTATACATAAATATTTGAAAATGACCGAAAAATTATTTTGTCCTTGAATTTTACGATTCCCCATATTTCTTCATTAGGAGAAATTTTATCGAGGATAGTATCGCTTAACGAGTTGTATTTTAGCACTCCGAAATCGTCTTTTTGCCAATACCCAAACTCTTCGTAAGAACCAGTGTACACAATATTATCTACAGCTAAAACAGAACGCACAGTTGTTTTGTTTGGTAATTGATAAAGCTCCCAAAGCAATGCATCATACTCTAATAAGCCACTACTATTGGCCACATACACTTTACCATTTTTAGCTCTTGAAATGTCCCAATTTTGATTACCTGCTTTATATTCTGCTAAAGTATAATTTTGAAGACTGGGAGAAAACTGTGCATGTCCTACTGATAGAATTAAACAATAGAAAAGTACAGTTAAAGTTATTGAACGGTTTATCATTCTGCTATGTTACTTATTTGCTTGAAATTAAAAACATTGGATTGTGTGTTGTTATAAACTTTTTTTTCGCTTATAAAAACTTTAAATTACAGATTAAAGGTAAAAGAAAATTGATAAATAGCGTTAGCAGATTAATTGTTATCACATTATTCCAAACCTTTTTAACAATACCTTTTGTTTTTTAAATAGCAAGCCTAATAACCAAAACTATTACAGTTAGCAGTATTACAGGCATCATAAATTTGCAAGACGTTCTATTTGTTACGTTTAACTATAAAAAAGCATGCATACGTTATAAGACAAGTGTAGCAATTGTATCATGATTTATTATTATTAAAATTAGCCAAATTAATTAAAGTTGATAATAATCGCATAAAAAACAAAAAACAATACATATTATAATATTTTAGTATTTTAATAGATATTTTCAGATATAAATGCGGATACAATTACTCCACCTCATATTTTTATTTTTATTTTGCAATCTTCATGCACAAGAAAGTGTAGAAAAGCCTAATGCTTTAACACGTACTCCTGAATCGGAAATCATAGTTTACATAGATTCTATTAAAGAATTAATGGTAGCCAATTATTATAAGGAAGATTACAATTCTGTGATTCTTACTGCCAATGAAATTTTAAAAATTGCACAACGTAATAAGCTACCTCTTAAAATTATTAATATTCGTAGTTATTTAGCAAATTCTTATCTGAAATTAAAAGATTCAATCAAATCGATTGAGTATGCCCGGAAAAACATAAAATTATCTGAACAAATAAAGGACACAACCACAATAATAGGCTCTCAAGTTGATATGGGTAATATTTATGTTGGTTTAGGAGAACTAGACAATGCCTTAAATGCGTATAAAAACGCCTTACCTCTTGCTTCAAAGCAGAACAATAAAATGGCCCTTTTTATTTTAAATTACAATATAGCTGACATCTATTTTAACAACTTAAAAGCTCCTGAAGACGCTAAACCATATTTAGACACCGCAGATAGTAACGTTCCAAAAGACTTTAAGTTTGGCCATACAGGGATTAGCTTACTAAAAGGCCATTACGCTTTTTACAATAAAGATTATGATTTAGCATCCAGTTTATACCAACAAACAATCTCTATGGCTAAAGAAATAAATTATGTACAAATTCTGAGAGAAAGTTATCTAGGCTACATTAATTGTCTTGTTAAAAAAGGCGATTATAAAAGAGCATATGAAATTGGTAAAATAGAAGACAGCCTTACTCTAGCAAGAAGCAAGGACGAAATCGAGAAGTCTGCGAAAATTTTAACTGCTGGTTTAAAAAATGCAAAAATACAGGACGAACTTGAAAACAAAGAATTAAGAAACAAACTTATTACCGAAAAAACAGAGTCTCAGAAAAAGCTATTAATTATTAGCGCTTTGGTTTTAATACTACTTCTAGGGCTCTTATTCTACCTCCTAAGTGTCATTAAAAACAGAAGAAAGTTAAACATAGAATTAAAAAAGAAGAATCAGGAATATTTAGAAGCCAAGCTGGAATCTGAAAAATTAGCTCAAGCAAAATCGCGTTTTTTATCTACTATGAGTCACGAATTACGTACTCCGCTTTATGGTATTATTGGTTTAAGCACGGTTCTTAATAACGATGAAAAGCTAAAATCGCACAAAACGGAGTTGCAAAATTTAAAGTTTTCGGCAGACTATTTACTTAATCTTGTAAATGATGTATTGACTTTAAATAAAATGGATTCTAATGAAAAAAACAAACCCGAATCTAAAGCATTTCTTCTAAAAGACTTTCTTAATAACATTAAAGAATCGCTAGAATATATTACTGGACAAAACAATAACGATTTTATTATTTCCTTAGACTCAAATATTCCTGATTGGATAAAAGGAGATCAAACTAAACTGTCGCAAATCCTTATTAATTTATTAGGAAATGCATTAAAATTCACAGACCATGGACAAGTGCAACTTATTGTTACTTTATTAAATAATACAAAAAATAAAGTAACATTAAAGTTCGAAGTTAAAGACAACGGAAAGGGAATTTCTGAAATTGATCAGACAAAAATATTCAAAGAATTTAAACAATTAAAACATCAAGGTTATTTTCAAGGATCTGGTTTAGGACTTACTATTGTGCAAAAATTGCTTTTAGATATGTCTTCAAAAATACAATTAGAAAGCGTTGTAGATGAAGGCTCTAATTTCTTTTTTGAAATGACTTTTGGTATTGCGAAAAAGAAAAGCTCTAAGGACGATATTTGCGACCAAAACTCTCTTGAAAGGCTTCAAGGCAAAAAAATATTGGTGGTAGATGATAATAATATTAATCTTTTAGTCACAAAAAGAACATTAGAAACTCATGGCATATTTGTTGAAATTGCCAAAAATGGATTAGAGAGTATTGATAAAGTAAAACAAACAGATTACGACATTGTACTTATGGATGTTAATATGCCAATAATGAATGGTATAGAAGCCACTAAAGAAATTAATAAACTAAATATAAACACCCCCATTATTATTGCTCTTACCGCAGTAACACAAGATGAACAAGAAAATCGTTTTGAAGACGCACAATTTGACGATGTTATTGTGAAGCCTTATAAAATGAATGACTTTTTAAAAACATTAGCGTCTAACCTTTGTAAGAATAAAGTTTAGTAATATAAAAATAGACTGCTTAAAAAAACAAACCCCAAAACATTAATTGTTCTGGGGTTTTATATAATTTAAAATATTAATTATTTTGAAATAACAATTTTTGTTACAGATTTACTGCTTCCTTTTGTAACTTCAACAAAATATAATCCTTCAGAAATTGCAGATACATCTACAGATTCTTTGCTTACTGAAGCATTTAAATTCTTAGTTAAAACCACTTTTCCGGAAACATCGTAAATAACCAAATTATCAAAATTATTAGATTGTTTACTTAAGTATAAAGTTCCTTTAGTTACTGGATTTGGGTATAATTTTATGTCGGTTGTAGCCACATCATCTATAGATAATGTAGATGATGTTCCATAAAATTCAATTTCTCCAATCGAAGTCCAAGCACTTTCTCTGTTATTTCCTTCAGCATTAAATCTACCATATCCCATTAATTTTACATAACGTGCTTTAGCATCAACTTCATATTCATTAAAATCTGTAGTTCCTGTCGCTGGAAATAATAAATCTCCTGAAGTTGGTAAGATGACAGAAAAATCTGAATCATCTGTTCCTGTAGTAGATACTAAAATCTGAATTCCGAAAGCATCTGATTTATTTGTGGTATTAAATTGAATAAAATCTAAAGTATATTCACTTCCTAAATCATAAATAATATATTCTCCATCGCCTTTGTAATCTCCAGACAAAACACTTCCATCTTGAGCTGACCAAATTGATGTTACATCTTTATCTAAGGTATTAATAGCTGCCTCGTTTTTTGAATCTGTAACATTTTCACTTGAGATTGAGTTTATAACAACAGGATCTGCATCGTCTCCAGTATTAATTAAATTTGTACGTGGTGCAGCTTCTTGAGTTACAATTAATTCTTTTACAATGTTATCTCCTCCTGGAACTTGTGTAAAGGTTACAGAACCTGTTCTACCCATTGTATCTGTATTTTCTGTAACAGTTACTGATACCGTTTGATCGCCATCTCCAGAAGTTACATCTATAGAAATCCAATCATCGTTAGACGCTGCTGTCCAGCTTACATTAGCATTAACTGTTACATTGTAACTACCAGCTTCTTTTGCAAGTGTTTCCAGGCTACTAACAGTTAATGTTTCTCCAATTGCAATAGTACAATCTGTACCTGTGATTTTAGTTCCTATATTATTTAAAAAACAAGCACCTATTCCTGACCCCACCATATCGTCTGTAATTGGTGTATTACTCCCTAAATTGGCACCTTTACCATCTGCTCCAGAAAATGTAAAAATTTCGCCATCTGCAGTAGCTGTTATCCCAGACTCTTCAGAAAAACCTGTATTTGTTACACCTAAAACCGTTCCTGTATAAACGTTTCCTATATAATCTAAGGCTGTCCCTAAATCACTATAAGAATCGTCTGTATCGCCAGTAATAACATCTGTAATATTTGAATTCCCTGCAGTAAAATAAATTAAGTTATTAGAAACTGTTCCTGTTACTTTATTTTTTCCTTTATCTGTGTTATAAAACAAAGGGGCATTTGTATTAACAATCGTGTTATTAGTAAGGGTAATGTTTTGCGCTTTTTGATATCCGTTTGACACACTTGTAGACGAACAATCAACCGCTGCGCTATCGCCTCCTCCTAAGAAGGTTATTCCGTTATTCCACTTTGCTTGCTCATCAATATTAATACAATCTTGAATATAATTATTAGTAATTGTATGGTCGCTATCAACAATTCTAATTCCTCCTGTACCTTCTACATTTTCACCTAAAAAGAAGTTACCATCTACTGTTGCATTAGAGCCATGACGAAGTACTAAAGACCCACGACTTCTTCTAAATGTATTATTTGTGTAAATGTTATTTTTACTTTTGTTAGTGATGATTTCGTTTTCACCATCGGCTTCAACAAAATAGTTATTAGTTACCGTAGTATTACTATTAACATTTTGATATTCGCTAGTTCCTACACGTATTGTTTCACTATCTCCAGAATTACTTAAGCTTGAATCTATTTTAGAATATTTATAAAAATAGTTATTACTAATTGTGTGCCCTACAACATCGCAACGTGTATTCGTTCCGTCGTCGGGCGAAGCATTATATTCTAACTCTACCAACACTAAAGCTCCTGCACTTTCTTTATTCATAAAAGTACAGTTAATTACAGTATTATATGTTCCGTATAGCACAACCCATCTATGTTTTGTTATAGAATTATCGGCTAGATCGTCTGCTTTATCATCCGGTTCAATTTCTAATCCATCGATAGCACAATTTTGAATTGTACTATGGTTAGCATAATTGTAACCATCTCTAAATTCAATAAAATTACTAGCTCCATAGCCACCTTTCCAGTAGAAACCATCTATAATAACATAGTCGCCACCAATACTCATTTTTAAACCTCCTGTAAACGTAACACCTCCTGGAGTCTCTGGTCTAAAAGTAATAGGTAAAGCGGCTGTACCTGTAGTTGGTGAAAATTTAATTCTTTCGTCTGAATCATATTCGCCATCTGCTAAAATAACAGTGTCCCCTGCGGCAAGGCTCTCAGACAAATCACTAAGATCCTCAGGGTCGTCAATATAATGTGTAGTTTGTGCTATTGCTGATATAGAACACAGTAATAGAAAAAATAGTGTAATTTTTTTCATTGGTAAAATCACTTTTAAGTTAATAATTTAGTTTATTGTAGTTTGAACAGCATAAATTTACATTTTTAATATAAATTAAACTGTTTTTTTATCAATAAAATAACCACTAAATGTAAAAAAAGACCTACATAATATTAAAATAGCATTTCATTTTCTTAGATACAATTTCAGATTATCCTAGCAACCACCCAACTCTTCATAAACACTTACTATACAGCAATTTAATCGATTTAAAACAAAAATTATCTATAAATAAAAGCAATTAAATTCTCAGCACTAAGATAGAAATCACTAAACTTAGCCATAAGCACTTTTTGTTTTAAAACTAATTTAAAATTGTACATAAAAAATATAAATTAAACATAAATATATACGGCCTAACGCCTTATAAATACTAATATTTTATTAATAAAGCTCTCAAAATCTAACACTATTTACCACAGATTTAATTTAAATAAAAATAAATCTTACATTGCGACAAAAGATATTTTTATGGATTTCACTAACCCTTTAGTATACGGAGTTCCTTGTTTTTTGGGCTTTATTGCCTTGGAGCTAACGTATAGTAAAGTATTTGACAATAAAGAACTATATAATAAAAGAGATTTAATATCTAGTTTATCGCTAGGTATTGGGTCTGCTGTAATTGCTGCACTGGTAAAAACAGTCTCTGTATTATTGGTTTTCAGATTTGCTTACGACTTATTTAACCCTATAGTAAATGGTGTTCGTACCAATATTATGGGCTGGGAATCTTTTGGCTATGCCTGGTATTTTTGGGCAATATGTATGTTATTAGACGACTATACGTATTATTGGTTTCATAGACAAAACCACATGGTTAGGTTTTTATGGGCAGCACATATTGTACATCATTCTTCCGATAATTTTAATTTTGGTACAGCAGTAAGAAACGGTTGGTTTACCCTTTTTTACAAACCATTTTTTTACGTTTGGATTATAATTATAGGCTTTCCGCCAGAAATGCTAATGGTTTGTTTAGGGTTTGAATCGTTATGGCAATTCCAACTACATACCCAATATGTTAAGAAACTAGGAATTTTAGATAAATTCCTGAACACCCACACCATGCACCAAGTACACCATGCTAGAAACCTAGAGTATATGGATAAAAATCATGGTGGTATTCTAAATATTTTTGATAGAATTTTTGGAACATGGAAAGAATTAGACGAAACTATACCTATAGAATATGGTGTTTCTACACCTCCAAATTCTTTTAATTTATTTATTATTCTAACTCATGAATATAAAAACATCTGGGAAGACATGAAAAAATCGAGTAATTGGTATCATAAATTCATGTATGTTTTTGCTCCTCCTGGCTGGAGTCACGACGGTAGCACTCTAACCGTAAAACAAATGAGAGCCGAAATTGCTAAAAACGAGACCGAAGCCAAATTAGAAACTGCTTCATCTTAACTTTTTTTAGACTAAAACATATCAAACAAAGAAAGTGACTTAATTAAGCTACTCTCTTTGTTTTTTTAATAAAATTTATTCAACCATAATCACCTTTATTCTATAATTAAAAATGAATAAAACATTAACTCTTCTTTCACTTATCATCCTAACCACATTAACATCTTGCGGTTACAAAACTACAGAAACAGATAAACACCCAGAAATTCCTGTTTTTCCAAAACACACAAATTCAAAAATAAACATAACTAGTTTTCCTTTTTTAACTACAGATCTATACTTTAATAAAAAATATATCTTCGCTACTACCGAAAACCAAGATTTATTGATTTTAGATCGAAAATTCAAAAAAATAAAACAAGAACCTATAATTGTAAATCTAAAAAATATTACCAATCAAGGCGACATATACAGTGTTAATGAAAATGGGGATATTATTAAAACCCTAAAAACAGTACATAAATTAAGCCCTAAGAACAATTTTAAACAAGAAAATCTTGAAATTCTAAAGATTTTTTCTCGTGAATTTTTAGACATTCGAGATTCATTAACGACACATTTAAAAGGAAAAAGTAAAACATACATTGATAGTATCTACACTATTGAAACAACAAACGATAAGCAAAAAACACTAGTAAAATTAACACACGCTATTGAAGGTGCCGATGCTATGGTGCATTTAGAGAACAATGAAGTAGATATTCTTAAATATCAAGACAAAGATGTCGCATTATATAGTAATTTATTATTTTTTGATGAGTTGAACAATTTAAAAAAAGAAAAATATGTAAAAACGGTACAACGTATAATAGACCTAGAAAAGCGACCTATTTCTTTTGATAAAGTTGTTTTAGACAATACCTATTCAGGTAATCATTTTGTAGGTGGTTACACTCCCGTTGGTTACAATTATGTAGAATTAACTATAGGTAGCGAAACAACAAAATTTAAAGCCAAGAACGCAAATAACGGAGACGGAGTTCATATTTTACACACTAATAATGACACTATTATATTGAATGATGACTCTTATAAATTATTTTATGCCACTATAAAAAAATAGCATACAAATTAATTTAATATCCATTACTAATAAAGAAAAACATAGCGATTCTAATACTTAGCTTTATTTACTCAAAACTATTTAAAGACTAAACAGATATACTCTTCATAATTTGGATCATCGGTTTTATATAAAAAGTAAAAAAGAACAAACTAAAATTCAATTACAGATTGTACTGTTAGCGCTATTAATTATAATAATTGCACTCTGCTTTTCTTGGTTTACGGGCATTTATTTTATCGCGACTTTAATTAGTGTTATTGTACTAACCATACTGGCTCCTTTTATAGATACACCTAAATTAAAAAAAAGTGGTAAATTAATATACTACTCATCTTTATTTATAACAGAACGTCCTAAAAATGGAATAATCAGAATTCATGGAGGCACTTTATTTGATTATGTATTTGTACTTAAACACCATATGAATGGCAAACAAAGAACAAACTTCATTCTTCAAAAGCAAATAGAAGGGGTATTAGCTCTAATTGAAACTTACGAAAACACAAATTCAGACACCAACTTAAAAATTATTGGCACGAGTTATATTATAAACGAGAGGACTGCCAGACGCATAGGTTTTAAGATATCAGAAACAGAGATATTACAAAAAATGATTTTAATTTTTAATTATTTCAATATACTACTAACCAATTCAATTGCAAAAAAAAAGCTATCGTTTCCTAATTTATCAAAAACCAAAACTTTCGAGACAGACTTAAAGCAGTTAATTAATAACAAAACAACCTTAACTAATTTAAACAACGCTTTAATTCGTAATTTAAAACATAGTTAATCTTACTATATCTTTTTTATAAAACACCATCATTATTATAGAATTGATTTGAGGTAAAAATGAAAGTCTTTCAGTCAAGCTAAGCCCTATAAAGCTCATATCTTAGTTTTATTAAACCATAAAAACAGAAATCATGAATATACAAGCTTATCTTGCTTTTCAAGGCAACTGTCATGAAGCACTTCACTTTTATAGTGACACATTTAATGCTCAAATTATAAATAAACAAACATATAAGGATAATAAAATTGATGTACCATTAAGTTATCGTGAAAAATTACAACACGCAGAACTTAAAGGTAAAGGCATCCATTTTATGGCTTATGATGCTTCTCCAGACACTCCTATAAATCATGGAAACCAAATACATATGAGTGTAGATCTAGATTCTAAAGAGGAAGCGGAACACATTTTTAAATCACTTTCTAAAAACGGGCAAGTGCATCACGATTTTAGAGAACGCGAATGGGGATATTTTGGAAGATGCACAGACGAGTATGGCATCAATTGGATGGTAAACTGCGAAAAATAACCTTTAAACAAACTACAATTATGCAAATAATATTTGAATATCACGACGTAACTTCTAGTGATGCTTTAGAACAAATCACAACAGAGAAGCTAGAAAAGTTAGGATTGAAATACGATATGGTTATACGTGCCGATGTGTTTTTTAAAACAGAGAACACAACATCAGATGAGACTGGTAAAATATGTAACATTAGATTGAGTTTACCTGGACCTCGTTTGTTTGCAGAAGCAAGTCACGATAATTTTACAGATTCCGTATCTGAATCCATAAACGATTTAGAACGCCAATTACGTAAACGGAAAGAAAAAATGAAAACCTATTAATAACCATTAAAACCTAAATTATATGAAACCAACAATATTATTAGGAGCTGCTTCTGCAATAATGAGAAGTAAAAAATTAAAAATTGTGTTTGTAGCCTTACAATTAGGGTATCTTGCTTACACGTATTTAGAAAATAAATCTGAAGAAGGCAACAAAGAAATAGCACAATAAACACTAAAATAGTTAACACTAATTACTTAAATCGTTCATAAAAACATTTTTATGGACGATTTTTTTTTACAATAAACTTAAAAATTGTGATCATGTTTGTAGGAAAAAACGAAGCCAAACCATTCTTATTTTCACCTCCTCACACCAAATAAAAAACACACAATCAGATTTATAAACAGCTGAATAGGTTCTCTTTTGTCTAACTAAAATAATAAAAGCAAACCCTAAAGTTAACCGCTTTATTAAAAAGCGTTAAAATCAATATAAAACCTCATCAACTATTCTATTTCTAATAAATTACATTGTAAATTTATCAAACATCAGGTTAAAAAAACATCATTTCAACATGGCTAAAAAGAAAATTCTTACAGAAGAACACATTATAGATCTATATATGGATTATGTTTTAGAACATAACCAACAACCTAAAACAGTATATGCTTTTGCAAAAGCAAACGCCTTTGAAGAATCTAAATTTTATGAATTTTTTACTTCCTTTCAATCTATAGAATCTCATATATTCAAAGCCTTTTTCAATAACACCTTAAAAGTGCTTCATGAAAGTGAAAGTTATGAATCTTTCGATTCAAGAAGTAAGTTATTAAGTTTCTATTTTACATTTTTCGAGAATCTAACCGCAAACAGAAGCTATGTATTATTTGCCTTAAACCAGCACGAAAACAAACTAAAAAACTTAAAGTGTTTAGTAAAATTACGACAAGAATTTATAGATTACATCTCTAGTTTAAATATTGAAGTGATTGAAACCAAACAACAACACATAGATAAATTTCAGGAAAGAGGGTTACAAGAAAGTGCTTGGATTCAGCTTTTGGTTACTTTAAAATTCTGGATGGAAGACGACTCTGTAGGTTTTGAAAAAACAGACATTTTTATAGAAAAATCCATCAATACAAGTTTTGAATTTTTAGATGTAGCACCACTTAAAAGTTTACTGGATTTAGGCAAATTTTTGTTTAAAGAAAAAATGCAAATGCAATAGGAAAACATATGAAAGCTATAAATAAAATTCCAACCTCTAAAATAGAGAGGGCATCAAAATTAGTATCTACAGGAGCTAAGATTGGTGTGAATTACATTAAATATTACGGCGATAAAATTACGAAAACAGAACTCGAAGCTAAAGATAATTTAAACGAAAATAATGCGGCCGACATTTACGACGGCTTAAAACAACTTAAAGGAAGTGCGCTTAAAGTAGCACAAATGTTAAGTATGGACAAAAGCATAATGCCTCAAGCTTATGTAGAAAAATTTTCTTTAGCACAGTTCTCTGTTCCACCATTATCTCCACCATTAGTGTTAAAAACATTTAAAAAATACTTTGGAAAAATGCCTGAAGATATGTTTGATACTTTCGACGTAAATTCTGTTAATGCAGCGAGTATTGGTCAAGTACATATTGCAGAAAAAGACGGAAAAAAATTAGCCGTAAAAATTCAATATCCAGGAGTTGCAGATAGTATTGCTTCAGATTTAGCAATGGTAAAGCCCATTGCAATGAGCATGTTTAATATTAAAGGAGAAGGCTCCGATCAATATTTTAAAGAAGTTGAAAACAAACTAATAGAAGAAACCGATTATATTTTAGAGGTACAACAAAGTAAAGAAGTCTCTGAAGCCTGTACACATATTCCGCATTTAAAATTTCCAAAATATTACAGCGAATGGTCGTCTGAACGTATCATTACTATGGATTATATGGAAGGCGAACATTTATCTGAATTCACGGCATATAACACTAATCAAGCATTATCAAACCAATTAGGACAAGCACTTTGGGATTTTTACATGTATCAAATTCATATCTTAAAAAAAGTACATGCAGATCCTCATCCGGGCAATTTTTTAGTTTCTAAAGCAGGCGATTTAATTGCTCTAGATTTTGGATGTATGAAACAGATTCCGAACGATTTTTATATTCCATACTTTGAATTAGCATTAAAGGAGAATATGGATAATCCCGAATTATTTCAGACTAAATTATACGAGCTTGAAATTTTAAGAACAGACGACAGCAAAGAAGAAGTAACTTTCTTTACAGCCATGTTTCATGAAATGTTAAGTTTATTTACCCAACCTTTACATGAAACCGTTTTTGATTTTTCTGATGCACAGTTCTTTGGTAAAATAGCAGATTTAGGAGAAAAATATTCAAAAAACACCCAATTACGAAAATTGAATGCCAACAGAGGTTCTAAACATTTTATTTACATGAATCGTACTTTCTTTGGTCTTTATAATTTAATGTTCGACCTGAAAGCAAAAGATGTTCAAATTAAAACGTGGGAATAAATAATCTGCGCTTAATATATAATAAAACCTCTACCTCTTTATTTATAAATGGTAGAGGTTTTTTTATTAATTCGACTTCTCTTCAATCTTAAAAAATCACCTCCTACAAATTTTAGAAGGTTTCCTTTTTTTTAAATAAAATAAGATTACATCGTCTAAAACGTTGAACGTTAAATTCTGTATTATCAAATTATAGCAGTCCCATTTCTCGGCAAATCTGCTCCTATTTTTTTATATTTGAAACAACTAATAATTAATTACGCTTACAAGAGTACATCAGAAAAAACAACTACATGACAAGATTTCGCAATAACTCAACCTCTTCACTTTATTTCAATTTAACGAACCTCAAAAAATTAAGTTTAGCCTTTATTCTATTATTCACATTTTTCACACCTAACCTTTGGTCTCAATCTATTTCAAGTAAAAGGGTGATAGATAATAAAAATCTTGAAAAATATTTAAAATCAGACGTACGCTCTCAATTAAAAACCGGTGGAAAAATCACTGAAGCAAAACTTGCAGACTATTTTAGAGAAAAATTTTCGGAACGCTTCTACTACGATTATAAAACATTTAACGAACGTCTTGTTACTTACAATAATGTTTATAAAAATGAAGCTAATCATAAAAGTAGAGCGCTAGATCATCTTAATAAATTTCCAGATTACACACAATGGAAGCTCCCTTTCAATTACAAAAATGGAGATCCTGTAGATGCCTATGCGCTTAGACATTTGGCGAGGCAACATAAAATGGTAGATATCGCCTTACTTTATTTTAATGAAGGTAAAAATCCGGAGTATATCAGATATTTTGTAAACCAAATGCATTCCTTAAATGATGCGCTTAAAGCTAATAAATTTGAAACCATAAAAGACGGAAACGGTGTTTACGAAGTATATAGAGCAGGATACAGAATTACCAATTGGCTTTGGATTCATAATATGTTTTTAAGCGATAAAGCGTATACAGACGCAGATCAGTTACAAACCATTGCAACCTTATTGCAACACGGTCAAAACCTGTATGAGAATAATACCAAATTTAGTGCTGGTAATCACCAAACAAAAGGCATGTCGGCTTTAGCTGCCATATCTATTTTACTTCGTGATTTTGAAGGCACCAATAAATGGTACGACAGGGCTATGTCTAGATTAAGCGAGCATTTAGAAAAAGAAATTAATCCAGATGGTTTTCAATTTGAACGCTCTGTACATTACCATATGGCAGATATTAACAACTATTTTTATGCTTATCAACTAACAAAAATTAATAACATAAAAGTAGACCAAGCTTGGGAAGACAAACTACAATCTTTATTTACTACGCTTCCCAAAATTGCTTATCCAGACAAAAGTGCTCCCGTACTTCAAGACGACACAGATAAACCTTGGGCAGAAACCAACGACATTTCTGGAGCACTAACACTTGGTTATTTATTATATGACGATCCTAGTTTTGGATATTTTGCGACCGATAAAGTCGATTCTGGTATGTATTGGTTTTTAAGTAACAAACAAGTTGAGCAGCTAAACACTATTAAAAAGAAAGCACCAGAATATGGCTCACTAGCATTTAAAGACACCCAATATTATATTATGAGACAAGGCTGGGAAGCTAATGATGATATGATGATTATTAGTGCAGGCGTAGATGCCGACAAACCAGACCACCAACACGGAGATGTTTTAGGCATTCAGGCCATGGCCAACGGACACGTTATTCTACCAAATTATCAAGTAAGATATTCTCTTAAAGACTTTGATGTATTCAAGAATTCTATGGTGAAAAATGTAGCTCTTGTTGATGATGAATTATTAGGAAAAGAATGGACATCTAACAAAGGTGGAAGTGGTTTCGGGAAATTTAAAAACTTACCAAAACCTAATATTATTACTTGGAAAACAACAGGTAAATTCGACCTTTTTGTTGGTAGCCATGATGGTTTTAAAAATAAAGACGTTACTTATTCTAGACAAGTTATCTATTTAAAAGATAACTTTTGGATTGTAAAAGACAATTTTAAATCTGCAACACCTCACAATTACAAACAAGTATGGCAAGGTCATTATACTACCGAATTAGGTTCAGATTTAATTCGAGCTTCTTTTCCTGACGCTGTAGGTTGCGATATTTTTCAATTAAACAAAACCGACTCCGCCAAAACATCTGGTGCTAATGGAAAAAACTGGACTGTAATATCTAAAAGCAATCAAAAAGATTTCAATTTTTTAACAGTTATTCTTCCGTACCAAGGCTATAATAACGGAATCGATAAAGATCAAAAAGAAATCCAACTAAACGACTGGACTGTTAATACTCTTAATTGGAACACAAACGGAGGTGATACAACTGTAATTAGTAAAAACGACGAATGTTTTGCTTTTGGAATAAAGGAAATTATACACCAAGGCATTACGTTAAAAACATCAAAAGAAACCGATTTATATATACAGATGCTTAACGGTAAACTAGAAGTGTATTTACTTGCAGATCAAGAAACAGCTATAACTGTGAATAATGATAGTGAAATTACTCTTAAACCTGGAGACAAACATATTTTTAGTCTAAATTAGTGAAACTATAAAAACAGAAACGTATGAAAAAACTGTTAATTGTATGCCTTGGATTATTGATTTGCTCTTGTAATCAAGATAAAAAAGAAACTCCTAAAGTTACAGAAACACCAACTGTGATAGCAGAAAAATCTGAAAATTTTGACTGGTTATTAGGCGCTTGGAAACGCTTAAACGAAGAGGAAGGCAAAGACACTTTCGAGCATTGGAATAAAATAAGTGCAACGGAATATGTTGGAATAGGGTTTACCATGCAACATGGTGACACCATTAAACAAGAACACATACAATTAATTAAACAACAAGAATCTTGGAATTTAAAAGTAAAAACACCGGACGAACAAGATTGGATTACCTTTAAAGGAATTAATCATACTTCTAATAATTTTACATGTGAGAATACAGAAATTGAATTTCCAAATCAGATAAAATATTGGATAGACGGAGAAAAATTACATGCGATGGTTTCTAGCGTAGCTATAACCATTCCTTTTGAATTTGAAAAAACAAAGTAAACCTTAACTAGTTATAATAACAAACTCATTAAAGCAAAATAGAAATTAGAAGTGCAACTTTTAAATTTTACTTTGCTTTTTTAGTTATATATTATTAGGCGAGAATCTTAAACAAGATTCAATAGTAAATTCGGATCGGGGCAATTTGCTACATAGAATTCTAAATCTAATTGGCAACAAACTCCCGGATAATCTCCAACATAATCTTGCATATCTTTTATAATTTGAAAATGTAAATGTGGCGGATAATCGCCATTCACATTAGAAGCCCCTAACTCTCCTATCTTGTCTCCGTGCTTAACCGTTTTCCCTACTTGTAACCCAACTATAGAATCTAAACTTAAATGTCCGTATAGCGTGTAAAAATCGAAATCTGAAAAGGAATGTTTCAAAATTATAGTGGGACCATAATCGCCATGATTTGTATTATTTTTAAAACTATGTACTGTCCCATCTAATGCTGCTAGCACAGAAGATCCTACTTCGCACCACAAATCTATCCCTATATGAATATTACGCTCGGTTACACGATCATCGGAATTAAAATACATACTACGTTTATAAATATCTCGTACTTCCAAGTAACCTCCATATGCTAATTTAGCGTTATGGTGCTTTAAATGTAATTTTATGTATTCTTGTAATTTTTCAGAAGACGACACGTCAACCTGTTTTAAGTCTAAATTAGAAGGAGATAAATCTAAAGACACATAGTCTACACTATTAATTTCGGGTGCTAAAACGTGTATTGGTTTTGTAAATACACTTTTAATCAGAGTTGTAAACATACTATTAAGGAATATAGAATCATTTATTCAAAAGTAATTAAACTTTCAATTCATTTATCACTTTAAAACATATGCCCTATCATTTTATAAAGAGTTTAACATAGTCTAATGAATAGAGAATTATGCATTTATAACAATTTTTACCCTTTTAAATTAAATATTATTCAAAGAATGTTGCATAATATAATTTAATTTTTATTTTTGCTTAAACTAAATTCAATTTTTATGATAAAAAGGATACTATTTTTAGGGATCTTACTATTAAGTACGATGTCTTATGCACAATTCCAAATTTCGGCAAGTACAGGGTATGCTATTGGAAGCGCAGGAATGAAATTGGGGGAAGAAATAAATTCGACTAAAACAACAAACACCTACGGGAGTTACGGAGAAGGATTAAATTTTCAAATAAGAGGAACTTATTTTTTTAACGATACATTCGGTGCAGATGTAAGTTTGGGTTACCTACATGGTGCAGATCAAACGGTTTCTAAAGTTGATCTTGAAAGTCAGCAAGTAGATGCCATTGCGAGGGCTCGTGCTTTTGGAGCTTCAGCCTCTATTGTATATAAATTTACAAATAATGTTTACGGACGTTTTGGAGCTTTAATTAAAATAGCTGGAAAAACAGAAGCTGTCGTTAGTAATACAGCTGTATTTTCGGATGAAGAAGCTGCTGCTTTTGGTCTTCCTTCAGGATCTTATTCTGAAACTAATTATGTTGAAGATTTTCATGGTGTATTCCCTTTAGGATTTGTTGCAGCTTTAGGTTATAAGCATGACTTAGACAAAAACTTCAGTTTATTTGTAGAAGCTGAATATTACGGAATCAGTTTAAAGCGTAAAGATTCTGAAATTCAAAGTTTCAATACAAATATAGTGATGCCTGATGGTACTGTAGCTGTAGAAGGTTTTTACTCTATAGATAACTTACCTGCTGGTTATTCTAAAAAAACAACCTATGTAGATGATTTAGCGCATACAAACACAGATTCATCTAAAGAGCTTTCTGTAAAAGTACCATACTCATCTTTCGGACTTAATTTTGGTGTGACTTATAAATTTAATTCACCTTCTAAAACAGAATAATCTATCCTGTTAAAGTATAACATATAAATAAAAAGGCGAGGACATAAATCCTCGCCTTTTTTATGCGTTAAAAACATATAATAATGTCTAAGACAATATTATAAAGGTTAGTGTTAGAATAGCAGGAATAGCTTGTACTACAAATATTTTTTTAGCAATTGTTTTTGCTCCATAAATACCAGCCAATATAACACAGCAAAGAAAGAATATACGAATATTTTTCATCCAATAAGAGTCTGAGATAAAGAATGACCAGATTAATCCTGCAGATAAAAAGCCATTATATAACCCTTGATTCGCAGCTAATGCTGTTGTAGATTTAAATAATTCTTTTGGTAACGTATCGAAAGTTTTCTTACCAGCTGTTTCCCAAGCAAACATTTCTATCCATAAAATATATAAATGTTCTACAGCGACTAATGCTGTTAATATTTGTGCAACTAAATACATGATTTTCTTATTTAAATTAAGGACCTAAATAACGGCAAATCTAACAAACTAAAGCATATTTTTAATTTATTGAAACTGGCTTTTTTAGAAAAATCCAAGTCAACTGATTTTCAACACCTCTTTTCTGGACTCTAGGTGCTAGAATAGCGGTAAGTACACCTGAAACCACAGCTCTATATGCAGCTTGTAAAGCATTGAAAAAATAATTCAAAACATTACAATAAAAGCTATAAAACAGAAAATTCTATTTTTGGTTATTCTAGTCATAGTATAACTGAATATTTAGGAATTTTAAAGTTAAGTATTTTTAACGAGTTACACGATTGACTACAATACAAAAGCAGAATACCTCCTTATATAAAAGTATCTTTTTAAGAATTAAAGTGTAGACCAATACTGCTGACTAGTAATGAAAAAGAATTGATTTTTTAACCATCTTTTTTTAGAAAGAACTCTAAAAATTTGGTTTGTATTTGGAAGATGTTTATTAAAATTATATTCAATTTAAAAACTTTAGTATTTAAAATAGTCTTTTGAGAATCTTAAAAAAAAACACAAAATGAAGAAATTAAATTATGAAATAAAACACAGTAATCTAATTTAATTTCTATGTTCTGACTATAATTAATACTAAAGTTTAAAAAATTGAATAACCCTAACATTAGGGGCAACAAACAAACAGTATTATAATAAAAAACAAACGACACCGTGAGTTAGTTATTAATAAAACATGTACTATAAAAGTTAGAAGGCCGTTAAAGCGACCTTCTAATTATGCATAAATTGTATTAGATACCTAAAGCTTGACCACCACCAATTTGAACAGTTTCAGCTGTCATAAAAGAGGCATCTTTACTTGCTAAGAAAGAAACAACACCTGCAACTTCTTCTGGCTGACCTAATCTACCTAATAAAACACTGTTTGCCCAAGAAGCAAAAACTTCTGGTTTAGTTGCTTTAATTTGAGCGTGGAAAGGTGTATCAATAGTACCAGGAGATACTGCATTTACTCTAATTCCGTATTCAGCTAAATCTTTAGCTAAAGCTCTAGTGATAGATTGTACTCCACCTTTAGATACTGAATAAATTCCAGCTCCAGGTCCTGCACCATTCCAAGCTGCATTTGAAGTATAGTTTATAATTGAAGGATTTTCTCCTTTTTTAAGGAAAGGAATAGCTGCTCTTGAAGCAAAAAATACTGAATCTAAGTTTAAAGCCATAACAAATCTATATTGTTCAGTTGTCATTTCTTCAAATCTAGCTCTTACACCAATACCACCAGTATTATTTACAAGAAGATCAATTTTCCCGTATTTTTCACCAATTTTAGTAATGTTTTCAGTAACAGCTTCGTCTTTTGTCATGTCAAATCCAACATATTCAGCAGTGATCCCTGCAGCAGTAAGTTCTTTTACACGTTCTGCACCTGCTTCATCTTCAATACCATTTAAAACTACAGTATAACCATCTTGACCTAATCTTTGAGCTACTGCGAAACCAATTCCACCTGTAGCACCTGTAATTACAGCTACTTTTTTTGAATTACTCATCTTATTTTATTTAATATTTAACTTAATTTTATTTTTTTTTAATCTATTCTATTCCTCTACATTCTTAATTTCTTTCGCGAAATAGTAAATTGCTCCAACTCCTAACGGCACAAATACTGCGATTGCAATAAATACAGGTGTATAAGATACTTTACTTACTATAGGAACAATAAAGTTCATGATAATAACAGAGAACACTCCTACCATTCCTCCTAATCCAGCTAAAGACCCTACATTTTTACCATTGAATAAATCACTAGGCAAAGTTTGTACGTTACCGATAGCAAATTGGAATCCGAATAATACAACGAATACAATACCTACGAAACGTTCTGGTGTATTACCAAATAATACAGTAGCAACTAAACCTAAGAACATGATAATTCCTCCAATTAAAATTGTAGTTTTTCTACCTTTATCTATAGAGTTTGTTTTAGCAATAATTTGACCTGAAACATAACCTCCAGCAATACTACCAATTGCAGCACCAACATAGGGTACCCATGCAAACATACCAACTGCTTTTACATCGAAATTATAAACTTGGAATAAGTAAATTGGCATCCAACCTACAAATAACCACCAGATTGGTTCTAAGAAAAAACGACCTACAACGATAGCCCAAGCTTCTTTGTGAGATAAAATTTCTTTTAAACTTAATCCTTTATCATCATCACTAGCGTCACGATCTGACTGGCTTTGACCCTCTAAAATATATTTTTGTTCTTCTTCAGTAATCCAAGGGTGTTTCTTTGGTCCTGCTTTGTTAATTAAAAACCAAGGAATAATCCACATAAGACCAAAAGAACCAACAATCATAAAGGTTGTTCTCCATCCGTATGCTACGAAAATCATAGCAATAAATGGTGGTGCAACTACTGAACCAATAGAGGCTCCTGCATTAAACAATCCTTGAGCTATAGCACGCTCTTTAATCGGGAACCATTCCGCATTACTTTTAACTCCACCTGGCCAGTTACCTGCCTCAGACAAACCTAATGTACTTCTAAAAAATGCAAGACCAATAAATCCTCTTACTGTAGAGTGTAAGAAAGAAGATAATCCCCAAACACCAATACTAATAACATAACCTAAACGTGTTCCTACTTTATCGAATAACTTACCAGAAAACAATTGTCCTAAGGCATAAGCTACCATAAAGATGTTAAGAATATAACCATAGTGTTCTGTAGTTAATCCTAAATCATAAGAGATTGAACCTGGTAAATTTTCGTTACCCCACATTACTGCTAATGCACTTCTGTCGATGTAGTTAATTACCGAAGCTAAAAATATTAGCCCAATAATAAACCACCTTAATCCTTTTACTTTCATAATACTTCTTTCGTTTTTTTTGGAAGAGACGGTTTACTAACTATATCTTCCTGGTAATTATTAATACTTATTTGATGTTATAACAATATTGGTAAAGTGTTTTAAAATGAATTTTCATTATTTCTCTTGCTTTCTGAGTTTCTCTATTTTTAATAGCTTCATAAATTTGTTTATGTTCTTTAATCGCTACAACCGATAATTCATCACCACAAACATGATACTTTTTAAAATTGGTAATAATTTCTGGTGTTATTTTTAACATAAAACCATTAAGGGTACTATTACCACAAGTATTTGCTATTGCTAAATGAAACAACAGATCTTCTTGAACTGCATCCTCTCCATTTAAAACTTTTTCTTCAAAAGCATCTAAAGCATTTTTTATATTTATTAGATCTTCTTTAGTTCGTCTTAATGAAGCTAATTTTACAATTTTTAATTCTAAAAGAATTCGAGTTTCTACTAACGATTTAAAATCGGGATCTCCGAGACCTAGAATGTATTCAATCATACCATTCATAGCTGTAACACCTATGTCTGCGACAAAAGTTCCGCTTTGAGGAATAGATTTTAATATCCCATAAAATTCCAGTTTATTAATTGCTTCTCTTACTGCACTTCTGCTAACTTCTAATTTCTCAGACAACATACGTTCTGAAGGCAATTTGTCTCCAGGTTCTAAGTTTTTCAAATTAATTAGCTCAGTAATTTGAACAATAATTTTATTGTGAATCTCTTCGTTATCATTTTTAGATAGAACTCCTACTTTCATTTATTTCAAAAATTGGTTTACCAGATTAGCAGTTGCAAATTACAAAAAAATTAAAGTAATTCGGGGCACTACATTCCCATATAAACGTTAATAAAACACTAATAATTATAATTGTTGTTAATGTTTAACCTCTAATTCGTAATATTTAACTTTAGCAAAAGCTCCCTCATCTCTAGATTGAAAATAGTTTCCTGCTTTAAAGTAATTTTCAAAGATTCCCCATCTTTTCATATGGATATCTTCATAAACGGCATATTCATTTTTATTCAAAACAACTACCATTTTACCTTCAGAGATTTTAACTTCTAAAATAAATTTACCGAATCCTACTTCTTGTTCGAAAGTAAAACCATCATCGTCGTCCCAAGCATCTTTATCTAACAATTCCTCATCAGTAGCACTTAAATTTTTAAGCTTTTTAGTTTTAACACGCACTTTACCATCTTGCCAATAAATTTTTAAAATTGGTGGTGCATTATTATCTTTTTGCCCTATTAAATCGCGTTGCTCATCTGTTAATCTACCATGAATTTGCATGATGATTACTTTATGAAATTTACCGTCTGATGCTTTTGAAACATCTTCCATAGCAAGTTTACCTTTCATGTATGCGCCATCTGCAAAAGTCCAGTTTTTATTATTATCTCCTGGCACCATTTGTTCTCTTAATTCACATCTGGTGTATTTAGTATTTGCAGTTGTAGCATCACTTGGAAAAGAATAAAAAACCAAAGCACCACTAACAGAATCATTATACATATAAGGTATTAACCTTTCGTCTGTAGCATAATTCAAAATTTCAGGTGGTTCAACACTCATAGCACTCCCTTTCTTGTTAAGTTCAGGTGTCGTAACACTCCAGTGACTTAGATCAATATCGGGTAATTTGTACTTTTTCTTTTTCTTTTTCTTTTTATCTTTTTTTTCCACCTTAGAAGAAGAAGAAGAATCTGTATCGCTACTTGTCTTTTCTTGACAAGTAGCGTTAACAGATAGAAAAACTATTACCAATAATCCTAATATTTCTTTACGGAAGTTTTTCATGTGATTATGATTTATTCTACTGGATAAACTTTCACGTTATCTATGTATAGCTCATCATTAGTTATAGCATACATTAATATTGAAATTTCTCCAGAAGCATTTGATGTAAAGACTTGTTTAACGGTCTCGAAATTACCTTTACCGTTTGCTTCATCTCCTACAATAGAAACTAATGGCTCACTTGCTGCTGCGTCTGCTGCGTCATCAAAATATCCATCTAAAATACTTACTATAACACGATCTCCACCTTCAATATCTTCATTATCTGTTTTAATAGCATACTGATATTCTAAAATATAGTTTGTATTTGCAGAGACATAAATTGATTGGTAACCATATCTTGTACTACTACTTAAACTTGGTCCTGCAGAAGTTGAGCTAGTATATTTAGCTCCTCCTGTTTTACTTGCTCCAGATTCTGTACCATCGTAAAGAAGAGAAGACCCGTCTGAACTTGAGTTAAAAGCATTAGTAGAACAATCTGTACAAGCAGATGGTTTCCAGCTAGTAGTACCCCCTTCAAAATCTCCATTTAAGATTTCAGGAATAATTGCAGGCGGAACTTCTGGTTCTATAACTTCAATATCCATAGAATATGAATCTACTTTACCTAACTTATCTGATGCTGTTAATGTAATAGTATATATACCTTCTGCTGGATATGTATTCTCTCCGTCTACACTAGTTCCTGTATTACCATCTCCATAATCCCATACATAATCTGTTGCACTAGAAGATGTATTAGAGAAAGTATACGTTAAATAGTCTGCTGTTTCTGTTGCTGAAAATGCAGCTGCTGGAGGCGTTAAATCTTCTTGAGAGTTCGCTTCTGGCAAATCAAATTCTAAAGCATCTATTGAAGGATCACAAGCTGTAAGTGAAAGGGATACTGCAAGTGCAATTGCACCTATACCCATTCCAAATACATATTTTTTTAAATTAATCATTGTTTTCATGTCTTTTTATTTAATTAATTAATTTATCTTAATTAGTAGCCTGGGTTTTGATACATAACACCTTGGCTTAGGTTTATTTCGTTTTGCGGAATTGGCAATAACAAATCTGTTGTAGTAAAAGTAAAACCGTTTGCTAAAGCAAATGCAGACAGTTTAGATTGTGCTTCGTTAAATCTTAATAAGTCAAAGAATCTTTGATTTTCGAAAGCTAACTCTACACGTCTTTCTACTAATAATGCCTCTTTAGTAAGTCTTGTAGGACGATCTGCGATAGCATCGAAACCAGCTCTTTCACGTACTTCCATGTAAGAATCGATAGCAGTAGAGCTTGTAGTTTCTGTTCCTCCAGCTAAGATTGCTTCTGAATGCATTAATAATACATCTGCATAACGTAACACGATCCAGTCGTTACCTGCTAATTGAGGTAAACCTGTAAATGTTTGTCCGTCGCTTCCTCCAGATTCACCGTCAGGGAAATATTTAGCAACTTGGTATCTAATTGTTCCTCCAAAAAGTGTAAGAGGATCTTCTCTATAAGAAACTTCTTTTCTAGTTCCTCCAAACTCATCAATCGCTGCTTTAACGTCTGTAGTTGCGTAGTTTACACCACTTGTGTGTCCTTGAGCGTTCATCCATTCTGCTGAGAATATTTGACTGTTATCTTGGATACCACTGTTGTAACCGATAGCAAAAATAACTTCATCATTTAATTCAGAATAAAATACATCGTAGAAGTCTTCTAATTTATAATTACCACTATCAATAATTTCTTCACATAATAATTGTGCTTTTGTATATTCAGGGCTTTCTAAAGATAAATACACTTTAGCTAATAAACCTCTTGCAGCATCTTTAGACGCTCTAGTTTTATATCCATGATCTTCAATACCCTCGATAGCGTCTTGTAAATCTGAAATAATGAAATCGTAAATAACACTAGCATCTAATCTAGTAAATTGAGTTTCTTTATCTGCAGGTGCCACAACACGGTCTATTAAAGGTAAGTCTCCGAATAAACGTACTAAATTAAAATAAGAATATGCTCTTAAAAATTTAGCTTCACCTGAAATAGCAGCTGCAGTTTCTTCATCTTCTACAACATCAATGTTTTCTAAAATCACATTCGCTCTATAGATTACTTCAAAAGAACTAGTGTAGTAATTTAAAACAAAGTTGTTAGTTGGAAGCACAGCAAAACTTTCCATTTGACCTGCATCTGAAGCATCTTCAGAATCTGGACTTTTAGTACTTGTGTTATCACTACGCATTTCTGTTACGTAAAATTCCCACTGTACAGCATGATTATCATCTTTACTACTACTGTTAATACCTTTAACACCAGCATAAACACCAATTAATCCTGTTTCTAATTCTTCTGCTGTAGTATAGTAGTTGTCTGTTGTAATAGACGAACTTGGTGTTGGCTCTAAAAAGTCGCTACAAGAAATGAAGGTATTCCCCATTAATATTAAAGCGATATATTTAAAATATTTCATAATATTATTTTGTTAAATCGTTAAAAAAATTATTAAAAATCTAAATTTAAACCAAGAGATATAGTACTATAAATTGGTGATCCACCTCTTTGGTATCCAGCTTGTGTAGGACTTGTTTTGTCAAGTGCTTCTGGATTCCATCCTGTATAATTATCAGCAGTTTCGTAAATTAGATTCTGACCCGTAGCATAAATTCTTAATCCTGAGATTTTAAGTTTGTCTAAAGTTTCACTTGGGAAATTATATCCAATATTAACGTTTCTTAAAGCGATGTAAGACGCATCTTGTACAATACTATTTGTAAAATATTTGTCTACTAAAAATTCTTGATCTGGAGTACCTTCTAAGATTGTTCTGTTGTTGTTGTTACTAAACATATAGTGGTCTGCAATGTTTCTTACTTCTGCACCATGAGATCCTTGGAACATGAAAGAGAAATCGAAATCTCCAATATTAAATTGGTTTGTAAAACTCCAGATTAATTCTGGGTAAGGGTTACCTAATTCAGTTTTGTCTTCTTCATCTAAAACACCATCACCATTTAAATCTTTAACATATACTAAACCAGATTGAGCACCTACGTGTCTGTATGGTCTATCTAAATATTCTAATGGAATTTCTTTATCTACTACATAACCATAGAACTGAGAAATAGGTTGTCCTTCTAAGTTAATCCATTCTGCAGGTCTACTTGGGTCTAAACTTGTAATCTGACCATCAGAATCTGCGAAATCAACTAAAGTGTTTTTGTTTGTTGTTGCAATTACTGTAGAACTCCAGCTAAATTTTTCGTTAGTGATGTTTTTAGTTCTTAACTCAAATTCCCATCCTTCGTTTCTAACTTCACCTAAGTTTACTAAAGCCCCTTCAAATCCAGTTGTTACAGAAATTGGGTTGTTAAGTAATAATTGATCACTTGTTCTTCTATACCAGTCTACAGAACCAGTAATTCTATTATTTAAAAGACCAAAGTCAATACCTGGGTTAACTTCTACTAAACGTTCCCATTTTAATCCTGGGTTAGCAATGTTTACAGGAGAGAAACCTGCTGTAACAGTACCATCTACAGAGTAGCTATTTCCAGCCGCTCCTAATAATGCTAGGTAAGGATAGTAATCTACTAAGATATTACCCGTACTTAATGTAGAAGAACTTCCGTTAGCATCAGGATCTGTAGCACCAGTATTTAAACGGTCGTTACCTGTTACACCATAACTCACTCTAAACTTAAGACTATTGATAACATCGCTATCTGCCATGAAATCTTCCTTAGCTATGTTCCAACCTACAGAAGCTGCAGGGAAGTTACCATATTTATAATCAGATCCGAAGATAGAACTACCATCACGTCTCATACTAAAAGAAGCTAAGTATTTGTTATCGTAAGCATATGTAAGTCTTGATACGTAAGACACACCACGTTTTTGCCATTCGAAACCATCAAATTCAGAAATTGCTGTTGCGTTTGTAATTTCCATTACAACATCGTTAGTATATCCAGTTCCTTTGAAACCTGAGTAGAAGTAATTTCTACTTTCAATAGATGAACCAATAGTAACACCTATATCATGTTTCCCTAAAGATTTGTTATAGTTAAAGAAGTTATCAAAGATGATGTAATTATCTCTTTGAGAGATTTCTTGCATGTAAGCATCTGTTATGTTTTCTCTTGCTTGAGTCCCCATATAATCGATTCTTCTTGTATCGTTATAAGATCCAGATAATGAAGATTTAAAGGTTAACCCTTCTAAAATTTCATATTGTCCGTAAAAACTACCGTATAATTGGAATTTTTTATCTGTTCTGTTACGTTCTACAATTCTTGCATAAGGGTTAGCGTTATTACTGTTCCCTATGTTTGTAAGAATATCGTCGATAGCACCATCGCCATCCAAATCGAATATTGTAAAGTGATCTTGTCTAGCATAATCACCAACTTTTAAGTCTGAATAAGCTCCATTTGGATCTACAAACTGAAGTGATTGTTCTGTATGGTAAATAGGCAACCATGGTTGGTGTCTAGCTACGTTATGTATGTTTTCAGAAAATCTTCTTCTATTAGTATAAGAAGGGCTAAAGTTAGCACCAATACTAAGCTTATCATTTACTTTGCTATCTACTTTTAATCTAGCACCTATTTTTTTATAGTTATCTACTAACATAACACCTTCATCTTCTGAATAGTTCATACTAGCAGTAAATTTTGTGTTATCATTTCCTCCTCTAACAGATAGTGAGTGGTTAGTAATAGTACCATCTTCAAAAAATACATCTTGCCAAGAACGATCTGTTCCAATTTGTAATTGAGCTTGAGTATATTGAGATATCACACCGTTATCTTTCATTTGCATATCTGCCCAACCTTGTGTAGTAAATCCGTAAGCATCACTTTTTCTAGCAGATTTCATACCAGTAAATGTGCTATAGTTGATTCTTGTTTTACCAGCTACACCAGATTTCATACTAATCATGATAATACCATTAGATCCTTTAGAACCATAAATAGAAGAAGATGCTGCATCTTTTAAAATTTCAAAAGATTCTACATCGTTCATATTTAAAGATCCTAAGAAACTAGCGTCTACAATAATACCATCTACAACGATTAACGGAGTAGAATCTCCTGCCATAGAACCAACCCCTCTAATAGTAATTGTTGGTGCTGCACCAGCTTCACCATCTGTAGATTGAATATTTACCCCAGATACTTGCCCTACTAAGGCATCATCTACTCTTGATACTGCAATTTGGTCTAAATCATCGTTTACTACTTTAGAAACCGCACCAGTTACGTGAGATTTTTTTTGAGTACCATACCCAATGACTACAACTTCATCTAATTCACTTAAATCTTCTTCTAAAATTACATTCAATGTTTTGCTTTGGCCAACAGTAACTAGCTTAGTAACAAAACCAATATAAGAGAAATGTAATATTTCTCCTGCTTCAACTTCTAATGAGAAGTTTCCGTCAAAATCGGTAGATGCCCCTCTTGATGTCCCTACAACCAAGACGTTAGCTCCCGGTATAGGAGCTCCCTGAGCGTCTGAAACGACCCCTGTAACCACATCCTGTGCAAACACAACTGTGTTTAGCAACAGAAATACATACAATACTAATTGTTTTTTCAAATTCATTTGTTGTTGTTTTAATAATAAATAATAGTTTAGAGCTTTGATCAGTATGTTTTTCCCAAAACCATATCCCTTTTATTCAAAAAAAATAGCCACCGTATTTAACATTTTTAACATAACAAAAAACTCTTGATTTTCATCATTCTTTGTTAAGCTATACGCCATTACGAAAGCAAAAGAAACACCTTTCTTTTTATAACTTTTTCATTCTAAAACGAATAAGAACTAACCAATTTTTTATTTACTTGGTAAACCAGATTGGTTACCCAGTTTGGTAATCCAAATATATATTAAATCTTTGTTAAAAAAAAATCATTCCGCAAAAAAAAGCGCCTTTTAATGTTAAATATTAAAAAGCGCTTTTATTAAAAACATATTTATCAATAATAGATAAATACAATATTTAGTTCAATGGTTAATTTCCTATGAAATTTTTATGAATTAAACCCAAAAAATCAACATATTCCCCCTCTTTTTAGTACAATTATTAGTGTAGATTATGTGAGATGAAACATTAAAAAGATCTCCTCTTATTTTAACGTCTTATCAACTCTAATTATTAACTCGAAATCTCTAATTAAAACACCTTTATTAGCATAAGAAATTGCATGTATAAAATTTATATCTACTCGCTGTTTTAGTTACTAAATGATTCACTAGAATTTTAAAGACGCAATCATACCTTATATATAAGACATGCCTATTGGACAAAAAAATCATTTTAATAAAGTACACCCCTCGTTTCCTTTTACACAAATTAGTAACAAACAGTGACCAGGCTGCTAAAAACAAAACACGTTTTATTTCTGTAAATAGAAAAAACCGCCTAAAAGACGGTTTTTTTATTATGTTTAAAAATGTAATTTTACTTTATTAAACGCTTACCTTTATTGGCCATCGTTTTAAAATACTCTGGATATAATTAATTTCTACCCTGAGTTATTTTTAGTAAAGTTTATAATAATCGAAAAAACTATTTTTAACTCTTGCTTTTTTATTAAGATTCTTTATCTCCAAAATAAGATACACCACCACCACTTAAGAAATCTTCTCTTACAGGGCTAAAAGTATCAATAAGCATACCTTCTTCTAAGCAAACTGCACTATGCATTAAATTAGGTTCTATATAAACACCATCTCCTGCTTCAATGATTTTCTTTTCTCCATCGATTTCAAATTCGAATTTACCTGAAACACAATAAGTAGCTTGCGTATGAAAATGTTGATGTGGAGCACCTAGTGCACCTTCATCAAATTTCACTTTTACCATCATGATTTGATTATCGTAACCTAAGAACTTTCTTGACACTCCGCCTCCAAGAGCTTCCCATTCTAATTCTTTTGCGATAACGTACTTTTTACTAAATCGTTCCATTTTTTTTAAAATTTTTTTTAATTATGTATAAGTAATAATGACTTAAGCAAGATAAATTATTTCAAAATAATTAGAGAAATATAAATTATAAATTTCATGATTTTAAATTGTCAAAAAATTATATACTTTCTCAAATTACTTTTATACTTTAATATAATTATTGCTTATTAAAATAATAAACTCCTGTCCAATTATAGGTCTTATCGTTTATTATTAAGTTATGTTTTTCTGTTTTAGATGCATTTGAATTCGCCATAATAAAAACTAGTGAATCTCCATTTTCCATATTAATCTCTACCGCAGAATAATCTACAGAACTCTGTAATACTTTTAATGATTTAACACTTGAAAATGCATTTTTAGCTAATTCGCTTACCGTACTATAACTACCGTGAGTTTCTATTACTGAAGCAAATAATGCATGGTCTGTATTTTTTCTTACTATAAATACAGGGTCTGGTCTTAGGTTGTATTCAGGATCATGTGCACCGATACGTCCGAAAATTAAATCATCTTCTTTTGAAGCCGAAGTTGTAATAGTATAGAATGTATTATTGTTTCTCCATGTTAAAGCGGCATCTCCTGTAGTTGAAGCTCCTTCTCCTTCTTTCCATAAATGTTGATAACCATGCGCTTTACCTAACGGGCTAAGTGTTTCACCTTTTGTATAATCAAAGCTCGTTGAAATAATTTGTCCGAAATAATAAAAAGGTAAATCAAATTGGTGTTTAGCATCAGCATTTACTTGCATTAAATCTAAAACAACAGGCTGTTCAAAATCTTCGTGATTTAACATTACCATTGTACGTTGTAATAACGTTCCTGGATATGCATTTTTCTCTTTAGCACTTACAATTTGTACATCTAGATTTTCTACATCAAACACATACATGTCTGAATGATGCTTACTTCCTATTTCGTAGTCTCCATTAAACTGAGACGTTTCGTCTTGAATAATCGTGTTATGAGCAATAGATTGTTTTGCCCATGTTTTATTTTCTTTTAAATAACCACCTCCATTTTTTTGTTCGATGTTTACAAATCGTGCTAAACCATAATCTTGTAACAACTCGTTTCCTTCGTGGAATAATGAAAAAGATAATTTATCGTAATGTCCATGACTTAAACCTTGTGCTGCATTTTTCATAACCAAAGTAAAAGCATCGTGTTTTGTAGATCGTAAGATTCCTATAGCACCTTCGTCTCCTTTAGCACCATCTCTTAATAGTCTAGATTTTTTTACAAATGGTTTTTCTTTTCCATCACGAACAGCTACAGCAACTGCTAAACCTGTTTGGTCTAATTGCACACGGCCTTGTTCTTTAGCGATAGATAATAAACTAGCATCTTTAGTACCGTAGTAATATGCAATATCTACAGAAGAGACTAATGACTCAGTAAAATAAGACATTCCTTTTTGAGAATCATTCAACGCAAAAAACTCTCCATCTTTATCTGTTAAGTTTAATAAAGCATCTACCCCTTTTAACAATACACCTTCTTTATACTGAAAAGGCTTAGTTTCTGGCTTCACATTATGTAATGCTTCAGCAAAAATCATGAATGGATACATTGCATAACGTTGATAATATGCTCCTTCAGTATAATAACCGTCTGGAGAGAAAGGTTCTTCCAAATTAGCTAAGAAACCAGCTTTTTGCCCTTCTACAAAAATATCACCACCATCGTTATCTTTACCTGCGTCTAATTTTAAATCCTTAATTCCGTAAAGTGCTCTATCTATTAAAGCATCATCGTTCATTACTAAAGCAATCATACCTACTGCAACATTCCCCCAAGTACTGTGATTATGTATTCTATTAAAAAATTGAGGTGTATCTACAGATAAGAAATCTGCCATTGGCTTAAACAATTTCTTCTCTAAATGTTTTACTTCTTTTTTAGATAGGTATTCGTAAATACAATCGTAAGCCTGAGCAGTATACACTAACCAATTAGAATCGTTTAAACACTGCCAAAATAATTTACCTCTTGCATAAGAACGTTCTTGTGGATGTCTTGGTAATCCAGGATATAATTCTGCATATTTCATTAACATATCACGCACGTAAATAGCATATATTTCGTCTCCTAAAATTTGATACAAAACACCTGCTTCTTGCATAGTGATGTAATTTAATTTATGACGTTCATGAGTATAACCTCCGGCCATATCTTTAGGTACAGGAACTTCGATTCCTATTTTAATCTGAGCATCTACTTTAGCTTTAACTTGAGCTAAAGTCGCATCAAACAAAGGCACATTGCCTAATTGTGATTTTATGTCTTTAACCCCTTGTTTGGTTAAAATTAAATTCGGATGTTCTTGAGAAAACCCGCTATGCACCACTAGTACACAACAAATTAAGACGATTCTTTTTAAATACAACATATATTACTCTTATTTACTTTATGATTCCTAAATCCTTAACGCCTGCCTGCCCCTAACTGTTTAAAGAATGGGATTAGCCAATACAAAAGCAGTGTGAGTTGCAAATTTTGAATTGACAGACACACGTTGTTTAACTGTGTTTTTTTTGATTTTCTTATGCACATATCATACCAACATTATTAAAGATGCGATTTTCAATATGTATAATAAATTCTCCTTCTATTCGAAAATTTGAATAGTTTTCTAAAATTACGTATCCCTTATTCTCTATAGAAAGCATAAATTTATTTGCTACAATTTCAGGACTTTCAAGAATAAGTTGGGCATTATTACAAACACTTTTAACCAATGTAATAACATTGCTAAACAGCACATAAGTAATAGCAGTTTTAAAAGCCGGCACAGTAAGCACTGTATTTTGCGACTCAGATTTAGCACCGCATAAAGTAAAAAAAACACCTCCTACAGAAAGGAACAGTAGTAATGTATTTTTTAATATCTTTTTAGGGTGATATTGCATAGTTAAATGTTTGTTTATGTGGGATTGTAAAATTGGTTTACCACACTGGTTTACCAAAAGTATGTATTTTTTTATGATTACAAAAGTTAAAACGAAAATATTAATGAATTTGATAAAAAAGGAAACAAAAAACCTTATAATATTAAATATACAATAAGGTACAACCATTTTTCCTCATATAATCTTACTCGAATAACACAGACCTAAAAATTATTATTTAAACCTTTACAGACTCTATAACATTGCTTTTAAAGCAATTAAGAAATAAGGTTTAAAAGCTCTTAAAGCAGAAAAGAACTAATTTTTAAACTAATTTCAGAAACTATAATCACACTATATTAATTTAAGGTTTTAGTCTGCATAATTTGTGTTCTTGGCAATTCTCTTATATCAATAGAATAAATATTAGAAGCGGGAGATATTGTATAGTTATAATTTGTAGTCCCACCAACTAAAAACAATTTACCATCGGCATAAAAAAGAGATGCATTAAATACATCTAGATCTGTTTTATAAGTATTTAACACTGTAGTTAAAGTATTATAAGTTAACAACGTATCGTCATTAAATATATAAATAATATTGTCGTGTTGGGTTAATGCAGCATTTTCGATGCCTTTAAACAAATCCCCTTCATAATGCCATGTTCCTTTTTCAAGATCATAATATTCAATTGTTTTTAGTGCCTTGTTGTGATATCCGCCAACAAGATAAATCCTATTATTTACAAGTACACCACTAACTTCTTTAGGAGAAGTCATATTTGCCAATTCGTACCAATACCCAGAGTTAACGTTATATATGTATGATTTATCACTAAATACTTTTTCTTTATTTAATTTTATTTTTGTAGAACCTCCCATTACAATAATATTGTCTTTATAGGATACTGCTGCAAAATTTACAGCCTGATGCGGATATGCATTATCCAACTTCAATTCTTTAGTCCCCAAATCGAAGACTTCTATATTATTTTCTAAATATTCTCTTTTTTGGTTCTTAGACAATGTTTTGCCTCCTAAAACATAAACCGTATCGTTTACAGCAACCGCTTCGTGATAAGCCCGTTTTTTAAACTCTAAATCTGAAACGTAAACAGAATCCTTAAGCACATCATACACTTGTAATTTATCGCTATAATTCTCCCATGTCATGTCTAATTTTAAGATTTTTAAAAATTCCGAAAAATCTAGCGCTAATTCCATAGCCTTTCGTCCAGTTTCTTCAATAATCGTTTTATTACCTCCAAAAACGTAAATTTTATGATCTACTAAAACCGATCCAAAATAATCTACTCCAAAATCTAAAGGTTGTACTTTTTTATATTTCAATTCTGGACGTAATATTAAATCAGAAATAACGAGAACCTCATCTAACGCTTCATTCTTTTTAACTAAAAACAGTACATAATTCCGCGATTTTACATCCTCAATCGTATATTTCAAAACACTATACCCAACCATTGAAAACACTACGATATCGCTAGAATGATAGTCCTTAGCAAGCTGTAAATCAAACACCCCATTATTATCAGTCACCGTCCCACTGTCTTTATTTCCTTCAAAATATATGTTTACATTTTCTAAAGGCGTATTTGTTTCCCTATCTAAAACTTTACCATTAAGATGCTGTGCTGTTAAAGTAAATGTTGAAATAAATAATAGAAAAGCTAATTTTATATGAGTTGGATTTTTCAATGTCAGGAAACGCATTTATCAAAATTTTATATTTAAGAATATTTTAAAGATACATGATTAACAAATGAAGCACAATGCCTTTATTAAAAAGGTCTGTTTTTACAATGGAATATAATTTCGATTAAGAACCCCCTATTCTTATTAAATTGATAGACAAAATACATGAGGATTATCATTTTTAAATAGCATAACTATTTGTAATTTTATAAACTTAATTTTTGACATCTAAAACAAACAAAAAACAATGAAAAACGTACTATTTATTGCTTTAGCGCTTCTTATTTTTAGTTGTGGTGATAAAGCTGAAAAAAAGAAATTTGAATACAACACGCCCAAAACCACAAAACCCGCTAAAGTTGTTACAAAAACAGAAGAAGTGACTTCTTTTGAAACTATAGTAGATCTAGAAAACAAAGGTATTGGTCCAATAAAAAGTATTGAATTAGATGAAACTTTAAATATGGATATGGCTAAAAAAGGTGAAGCTTTTTTTAACACAACCTGCGTGGCTTGCCATAAAACCGATAAAAAATTTATTGGTCCTGCTTTAGGTGATATTACCACAAAAAGAAGCCCAGAATGGATTATGAATATGATTATGAATACAGCCCAGATGACAAAAAAAGATCCGCTTGCAATTGGTATTTATGAAGAATATAATAAAGCACCAATGGTAACTGCTCCTGTTAGCGAAGATAATGCAAGAGCTATTGTAGAGTACTTAAGAAGTTTAGCTCAATAAAAATTGAAATAAAATTGCACATTATAATTGTTACCTAAAACAGGTTTGGTCTTTTAAATAAGATTAAACCTGTTTTTAATTTAATAATGTTTTTTCTGTTTTAACTCTAAAACAACGTTCTTCTCCTAAATACAACGGATCTCCATGTTTCTCGGACCAGAAACCATCTAACAGATTTACTGTTAACACACGATACACTACAACGCCCTTAAATTTATTATTATTTTCTCCTAAATAATAAAAATTAATAACCAGAATATTATCCTTAAAAAAGCCTGTACCAAACTGTTCCTGCTCATTATTAATTAGCCACTTAGCTCCTATTCTATTAGTTTTATCTAACCATAATTGAAGTGTACCTCGATACTCATGTTCACCAGCCCCTTGGTTTGTTCCGCTAACAGAAAATGTCCCCACTAAATCTTCAACTGTCATGTTTTTATTTTTTTTTCGACTTTAAAGATACAATGCGTACTCTTGTCTACAAATTATAAACACAACTTACACTTAATATAGATTTCACTAAAATAACATTCATCATAATTTAATAAACACATTACACCTATATTTATCAGAATTAACAACCTGATTTAAATGAAAATAACATATTTAGCCACGGTTTTTTTGTTAATTTTTTCACTATTTTGCAACCCTATTAAATTTTACTAAATGAGCGACAAAGCAACGATTTATGACATTGCTAAAAAATTAAATATTTCTGCAGCTACTGTATCGAGAGCTTTAAATGATCATCCAAAAACAAGCAACAAAACAAAAACACTTGTTCAAGAAACAGCTTTAGAGCTAGGTTACGAACAAAATAAATTAGCCTTAGCCCTTAAAAGTGGTAGGAGTAATAATATTGGGGTAATTGTACCTCGAATAGATATAAACTTTTTCGGTTCGATTATTCGTGGTATTGAAGATGAGTTATATCCTAAAGGCTATCACATTATTATTTGTCAGACACACGATAATGAGCAGAAAGAAATTCAGAATATTAATGCCCTTTTAAATGCTCAGGTAGATGGCATTATTACCTCTATTACAAAAAACACCAAAGACGTATCTATTTTTGATAGAATTTTAAGTAAGAATACCCCGTTAATATTTGTTGATAGGAAATTAGATTTAAAAGGTGCTAGCTCTGTAACTCTAGACGATTTTAAAGGTGCATATATGGCAACACAGCATTTAATAGACCAAGGTTGCAAGCGTATTGCACATCTCACCGTTATTGGTTATCAATCTGTAGGCATTTACAAAGAACGTTTAGAAGGCTATGTTCAAGCTTTAAAAGATAATAACATCCCTTTTGAAGAGCGCTTAGTATTAGAAACTGAAAACGATTTGAGTAGCGGTAAAAAAGCAGGTCAAAAGATTCTGAAATTTAAAGAAAGACCTGACGGTATTTTTTCGTCGAGTGATTTTATGATACTTGGAGTGATAAAAGAAATTAAGGCAAATGGCATAAAAATACCTGAAGATATTGCTGTAATTGGTTTTAGTAACGAACCGTTTACAAAATTTATGGAGAATCCTATTTCGTCTGTAGATCAATGTGCTTTAGAAATGGGTAAACTTGCGGCAAAAGTATTTTTAGATCAAATTATTGATCCGAAATTATTAAAAGTTGAAAAGAATGTAATTCTTGCTCCGAAATTAAAAATTCGTCAGTCATCTACCAGAAAACCTATTAAGGATTAATCTAGTAAAGGTACTATTAATATAGGAATTTTAGATTCATCTATAAGTTGCTCAGAAGTACTTCCTATAATAGCTTTATAAAAAAAACCATGTTTTTCACGACCAGAAATAATTAAATCGGCTTCTAATCGCTCTGCCTCTTTTAATATTGTTTTAATGGTTGCGCCTTCTACCAACAAGCTTTCTGTTTCTACATGACGTTCATTCATTTCAAAAGCATATTGACGAAGCTTTTTATGTTCAACTTTTAACTCTTTTGCTCTAGAATCTCTAACCTCTATCGGCCCAACTCCATAGCCAACAAAATCTGGATCTGGAGCTGCAATATGCATAATCCATAATTTAGAATGAAAAACGATGGCTAATTCATATGCTTTTTCAAGTAATATTTTTTCTTTGCCATTAAAATCGATAGTGACTAAAATATTTTTCATAATTAATACTTTAAGATTAAATAGCGAATGTTTTGCTATCTCTAAGATACTAAATATTAGTTTTACATACTATTTTAAGGCCATAAGCTATTGTTAATTAAGGTTGGTTTTCTGAATATTTACATCTCTTTAGAGTAAGATTGCCAAGACCGCATTCTACCAATATACATTTTTAAATAATTCTCGGTAAGAAAAATATTAGACCAATCGAAACGTTGCGACTGTACACCTAGATAAAAAATCCAAACAGACATTCCGGCTACTGGAATTAACTGTAATTCGTCTTCAGATAATTGTAAAACACTTTGATAGCCTGCTAAAAATTTAGCTTTTTTAAGTTCATATATAGATTTATCTACTTCGATATGAAATAGCTGTTTACAGAAATAAGCAACGTCCAGAATACACCAACCATTGCCACAAAAATCGAAATCAAAAACGGTTATTTCTGTACTATTTTTTACGCTCATATTATCGTACCAAATATCTAAATGTACAATTCCAGATCTCATCTTTGTCTTGTCTACTGCCGCAAATTGTTTCTTAATTTCTTTAGATTGTGCTTTAATAAATTCCATTTCAGGAAGGGTATCTTTAAAATAAGCATTTGCATAAGTGAATGGTAAATCTAATAATGTTTTTGAAGTATATTGGATGCGATTAAGCGACTCATTCTCTGTTATTTTATGAAATTCGGCCATTAATTTTCCTACAGAAAAACAAGAACCTTCATCCATAAAACGAAGCTTTTCACCTTCTGCAAACGAAAACAATACCCCAAACCTAAGTCCTTCTGGCGCTTGAATATGTTGAATTAATATTCCTTTTTTATCTGGAATAGGATACGAAATACTAATCGTATGTGCTTTAAGCATATTTAACAAACGAAGCTCTTCTTCAATTTGATTTTTTGTCCGCCATTCATGACAGTATACTCGAAATACATACTTTTTATTTTCATTAGACACAAAATACGTATGATTCATTCCTGTTCTAAACAAAGTGCATGAACAAGACTCGTAGAAACCATAAATTTCTATCAAAAAAAGACGTAAAGCTGAAGATGAAAGTGTAGATGTAGTAACAGGAAATACAGACATTAATTAGTGAAGATTTAGTAGTATTTATTAAGAATAAGAAACTACTGATTAAAAAAATAAATACGGTATTTTACTGAAAATTTTTAAATACTTCAGGATCGATACCTTTACCAAAATTCCGAATTCCACTCATGGCTTGTTTCATGGTAATAGACACGTATTTACAATCTGAAGTTAAGAAATAACGCACATCTCCTCCGTCCATTCTCGGTGCATCTGGAATGTAAATTGCCAAAAAATTAGGCTGACTTTTATCGGTTATAAAAGCGATACTAAATACGTTATCTTCTTTTAACAAAATAGGCTCCCAAAAGTTTTGCTTTTTATAATCACTTTCTGAAATAAATCTGTATTTCATCATCTGGAAAGACGGAAAATGGTAAAAAAGTGTCGCTTCAAACCTATTACTCCACTGTTTTAAAAACCCATTTACAATAAAGTAACCACAAACTAAACTAATAAGAAATATCATTAAAGAACTAACTAGTAAAACAGCTCCAGGTCCAAGAACAGAAGTTAAATTAAATCTATGTGTTAATGCATGTCCTAATGGCATTAAAATGGTTAATGCTTTCCCAAATAAAATCAATAATATAAGAGTAGGAACAACAACAAAAAGGGTTCCTGTAACCACATATCTTAAAATTAATCTATAACTTTTCATGAAAACGGACCTTTTTTTTAAATGATTATAAAGGCTGAAGGTAATAAAACCAAGTCATTTAATTAAGCCAGAATATTATGCTAGTTTGTTTTTTCAATAATAACTTTCATGGCTTGAGACAGTTTTTCTGCTCCCAGATGAGATAAATGTGTTTTATCCTTCCAATATTTAAGCTGTTTATCATCCTTAAAAAAGTCGACTAAATCATAATAAACCAAACCTTTATCCTCCAATAATGCTTTAAATTTAGCATTAACAATGGTACAAGGATATTCGTATTTAGGAGAAGTAAATAAAATAAGCTTCTTGTTATTAGCATCGCAAAACGATTTGATATCAGACAATGCCTTTGTATAAATATCGTTCATTGTGTAATTTGTACCGCAAAAAGCTTCTACATCTATAACATCTCCACGGTCTATAATATTCTTAAAAATTTCACGCTGCATACTAGTTACCATAATAGGTTCGTAACCTAGCTGTTTAGCATAATCGTCTTTGGGTTCCAAATAATTTTTTAAAATCCCTAAAACCTTTCCATTATAACTTAAACTCCAGAAAAACTTTTGTAAACTATTATTTTTGCTCAACTTATCTATCTCTCTTTTTATATCCTTATCTCTGTTATATTTAGACACCAGAGCTGCAATATCTCCGCCATCATACTTTGGATTAAAGGCGTAATTAGGATCAATGTGTAACAAAACAGTTTGCGATTTATGTTCTGGTAAAAGTTGTATTAAAACAGAAGAATATGCAATTTTAGCTCCGTCCATACCAATATTAAAACTGTTTTTAGAAACTACACGAGGATCTATATTATGATTTGCTCTAGAGCTACCGTAAACAATAAAATCTACACTGTCTTTAACTTTTAAATATTGATTTAATTTACCAATACTCTGACCAGAATACACCTTATCACTAATTTTATTTAAAACCAGAAAAACAGCTTTATCTACCACAAAAGATATCACTAACACAAAAAGTGCAATCTTAACCAGATATTTTAAATTCTCTTTATTCATATTTTAAAATTGAAAATAAATAAAATTATTAGACGATGAATAAAATAGATTAATAAGTGTGATTATAACCGCAGCAATAACTGCAATTTTAACACCACTAAACTTAGACCCAAGTTCCTCTAAATCTATCTTCTTATTAAACAAATACAAATCAAAAATAATCCCTATTGCTAGAACAAATATAGAAGAAGCCATAACATTTAGATCGCCTATATATGGCACACCTAAATTAAACTGAAATATTTTTGTAATCGCTAAACTAGCCGAATGCAAATCTTGTGCTCTAAAGAAAACCCAAGACAATAATACAACACAGAAAGTTATAGGATAGCCCAAAAATCCAACTCTTTTAAATTTATTTAAAATTCCCGTTGCTTTTAAATACTTTTCTATACTTAACACAGTACCGTGAATACCACCCCAAATTATAAAATTCCAGGAACTACCATGCCACAACCCTCCAAGCAACATGGTTAGCATTAGGTTACGATAGGTAATTTTAATACCTTTTCTATTCCCACCTAGCGATATGTATAGATAATCCCTTAACCAATACGATAAAGACATATGCCATTTTCGCCAAAACTCTGTAAGTGATTTTGAGAAATAAGGGATATTGAAATTCTGATGAAATTTAAACCCTAGTAATTTAGCTGTTCCTATAGCAATATCTGAATATCCAGAAAAATCATAATAAATTTGAAAAGCATATAAAAATGTAGCAATTATTATAGTTGTAGAATTATAAAGGCTAACATCTCCGTAAACCAGATCTACATAAGCCCCAATAGTATCTGCTATAACTATTTTACGAAATAACCCAACCAGTATTTGAATAACACCTTCATTAAACCATGTTTTTTTAAAGACTCTTGGTTTTTCTATTTGTGGTAATAAATTAGAAGCTCTTTCTATAGGGCCAGCAACTAATTGAGGGAAAAATGCGATATAGGTAAAGAAAGAAATCAAGTCTTTAGTAGGCTCAAATTCTTTTCTATAAATATCGATGGTGTAACTTAAGGTCTGAAATGTATAAAAACTAATTCCTACAGGAAGTATAATATTTAGCGTGAGATCGTTTGGTTGCCAACCAAGAATATGCATTAAATCGGTAAAAGATTCTGCAAAAAAATTATAATATTTAAATACAGAAAGCATCCCCAAGTTCGCGATTAAACTTACCATGAGCCACCTTTTTCGTAATTGATGTGTCTGCGCCTTAAAAATCTGTAAACCAGCTGTAAAATCTATAAAAGAACTTACAATAATTAAAGACAAAAACCTCCAATCCCACCACGCATAGAACACATAGCTACAAATTAGCAATAATACATTTTGCTTTTTCAAATTGTTATTCAGTAACCAATAGGCGACAAAAACAAGAGGAAAAAAAATCAAAAAATCGAAAGAATTAAATAGCATTTAAATTAAAATTATGTTCAAATAGTGTTATACTATGTTCATTTAAAAAAATTGTAATATTAAAATTCTAAAAGCAAAGCTTCCGTAATAACCATTTGTTTAATGATTAAATGTAGTCGTTCAGCTTTTAATATCTTTATTTGGGGAGAGGATTAATCTTAACACATCATCAGAAATAGTTTTTGGCAACAACTATTTTCAATATACTTTTTTGTCAATTACACTTTTATGTGAAAATTGTTTTTATCAATATAAATTTCGTAAACTAAATTATGAAAAAGAAAATAAACCACAAATGCACTACAAAAAATTAAATTTATAAAATTATAGAACAATATTAACGTCACAGGAATTAGAGCGAAATATAGATCGTTTTTTTTCATTTGAGCGAGTTTAAATTTCAGTGATTAAAAAACTCGAAAATTAAGAAATACGAATCTTATTTCCTAAATAAAATTAAAGGATTAGCAAAATTACCCGCTTCAAAACCGCCACACAATACTACTGAATAACAATACATTACACAACTCAGGACGTTTACCTAAGAAATCTATCCGATTAACGTTTAAATTCCCTTTACAATAGAAAACATAGTATTTTAAATAGAATTAATTTAAACTAAAAAACATTATGAAGATCTTAAAAAATTTATTTGTCTTGTTGGTTATATGCAGTATGTCTGTTGCGGTAAATGCACAAAGTAAAAAAGACATGAAGGTAATTGAAGAATCTGATGCTGCTGTAAAAACACTTTTAGATGTTAATCCTGAGTTAAAAGATTTTTTCGACAAATCTGCTGGTTGTGTAATATTTCCTAATGTAGGTAAAGGTGGGTTTATTATTGGTGGTGCTTCCGGGAATGGAGTATTATATCAATACGGACAAAAAAAAGGCATGGCCGGTTTAAAAGAAGTTAGTATTGGTTTACAAGCTGGAGGGCAAGCTTTAATTGAAGTTATATTTTTTGAAAAACTAGAAGATGTTGAAAAATTTAAAGAAGGAAAATTCGAATTCGATGCAGGTGTTTCTGCTGTCGCTTTAAAATCGGGAGAAAGCTTAGATGCAAAATACAAAGACGGTGTTGCGGTGTTTACACATTCTAAAGCCGGATTAATGGCTGAAGCATCTGTTGGAGGTCAAAAATTCAGTTATAAGGCATTCGAATAATTAAAACAGATACTCAAACATAAAAAGGGTTCAATATTTTAAATATTGAACCCTTTTTATATTAAATTATTTCAAAAAATAAAGTTAAATACGTTCTCTACGTTTAATTATAATTTTCTGAAAACTAGATGGTGTTAATCCTGTTATTTTTTTAAACTGTCCAGACAAATGTGCGACACTGCTGTATTGCAACCGGTGTGCTATTTCTGTTAATGTTAAATTTTTATTACTAGACATGAGTTCTTTTGCATAATCTATCTTTTTTAAAATGACGAAATTCTCGATTGAAGAATAAGTTACTTCAGAAAAGACTGCCGACAAGTAACTGTAGGAGTAATTCAATTTCTCTGAAAGCATAGTAGACGTATTATACGCTTTATCTTCATCGTAATTATAAATCATTTCAGAAACAAGATCTTTAATACGCTGTACCAATACATCTTTTTCGTCTTGAATAATTTCTATTCCATAAAATTCTAACCCTGAAATTAGAGCTTCTTTTTTATCTTGTTTTAAACTTGAAGCCAATTCAATTTCTCCAATTCCGTTTAATGTAAATGGAATTTGCAAAGCATTAAGTTGTGCTTCTAACACACGTTTACAAACTACTTGGTAATCGAATTTAACGAATAATTTCATATTTCTTCTTTAATAATAACCTCGGCAAAATACAAATATCTTTGTCATGTTATGTATTTAATATTTGTATTTCATACCACATTAAATAAAAAAAAGAATACGATGTGCAACTCACTTTTCAATTAATCACTTGATAAAATATTCGACTTCTCTGAATAATTTTCTTCTGGTATAGCTTTAAAAAATTCAGCTTCTTCTAAATTTGCCGAAGGTCCGAAGCCTGTTAAAAAGGTTCCTTTAGAATCCATTGGAGTTTCTATCACATACAAAATAGACATGTCTGAAGGATTACTCATTCCCTCGTAACGATGTTCTGCAACAACTTTCACCTCATCTGTGCTAAAGGTTTCTTTGGTATCTAAATCGACTAAAACATCTCCATTAACACGGTAATTTGAAGTATAACCTTTCTTTTGGTACTTCGTTATAAAATCCGTTTCATGCTTAGCGAATTCGTCTGAAATAATCATAATGTTTTGTTTTTAAGATTAATAAAAAAAGGGCATATTCCTGAGAACACGCCCTTTTTAATGATAAATAGAAAGTAAATATTTTGTCTTTCTTTTTTAATCTACGGCGTCTTCAACGTCGTCGGCAGCATCTTCAATACCGTCTCCAACATCATCGGCGACATCCTTGATTTTATCTCCTGTAGTTTTTTGGTCTCTACAACTTGTAAATGTTGATAAAGACGCTGTCATTGCTATAGCAATTAAAAATATATAAGCTGATTTTTTCATTGTTGTGGTTTTAAATGGTTATTGATTACTTAATTGTATTTCGCCCTGTAAAGAGTGAAATAACAAATAGCACTAAAAATATAAAGAATAATATTTTTGCAATTCCTGCAGCTCCTGCTGCTATTCCACCGAATCCAAAAATTGCGGCGACTATTGCTAAAATTACGAATGTTACTGTCCAACGTAGCATAATATATGGTTTTAAATGGTTAATATTAATTTGAAATAATTGTTATATCATTTCCTTACTGTAAAGATATTACAGAAGTAAAAGACCACTTAACTGTATCAATTCTAAACTTAACGCAAATAAAGCAACCCGCATATTTACAAGCATTTACAGGACTTACCACGCTTTTAATATCTAAACAACGATTTAAAACAACTATTATAAATAAAAAAAATCTGAGCAAGAATTAAACACATGCTCAGACTTTAATACATTATTTTTTATTTAAATTTAATTACAAACGCATACCGTCTGTATTAGGATTTTCCTGTCCATACTTTTCTTTATAAATACGTAAGACAAGTAAAAATAAACTAATTAATAAGGGGCCAAAAACGAGTCCGATAAATCCAAATAGAGGTACACCAACCAACACTCCAAAAAGGGTAATTAACGGATGCACATCATCTAAACGTTTCAAAATAAATAGACGAAGTAAATTATCGGTAGAGCTAATTACAACTAATCCATATATTAAAATCCCCCAAGCTTGAGTATCGTTACCATTTATAAGAGACAGTACAAATACAGGTAAGGTTCCTATTAAAGTTCCCACAAACGGAATCATTGAACCTACAAAAACAATCAATGACCAGAAAAAAGGATCTTGAATATTAAAAATAAGAAAACCTATTAAAGCTACAATTCCTTGTGCAAAGGCAACCAAAGGAATACCAATTGCATTCGATTTTACCATAGCCAAACTATCACGACCAATAACACGTAAATTATCGTTACCTATAGGAATATAATCCAACATGGCTTTCTGTAATGCCTTCCGATTACTAAGCATAAAATATAACATAACATACATTATAGCTATACCTATAATCATATTAAATGTACTTCCAAGAAAATCTGGAACATTATCTGAAAGCCAACTAGAAATAGATGTAGCATCTATTTTTGAAGTAAATTGATAACCTAATTCATGCTCCCAAGTAAATACCTGATCTTTTATTGTTTTTATAAAATCTTCAGATTTAGATACAGCTTTCTCTACGCGGCTTCCCAATAAGAGAAGTGTTACTGTTATAGGAATAAGAATCCCTATAAAAGACAGAAACAATAATAATGCTGCTGCTAAGGATGGTTTCCATCCTTTTTTCAACAAAAACTTCATAGGTCTTTGTAAAAGAACAAAGAACGTAATTGCCCCTAGAATACCCGATAAATATGGAATTAACTCCATAAATATCATAAGAGCAAAAGAACATATAAGCAACAAAATAAAAATTTGTCTTATTATACTTGGAGATATTTTTTTATGCATATGATTGTAGTAATAATGTGAGTTCCTATATAAATGTATTGATTTAATGGTTACGCAAGGCTGAAATTAATTCCTTTTTATTCATCGTTGAGCGACCTTGAATATCTATTTTTTTAGCCTGATTATATAATTCGGATTTTGTACGGTCTTCATAAGCAGAAGCTTCTCCGCCATGTGTTCCTGAATTAGGAGCATTTGCTATTCTTGCAGATTTTTCTTTACTATACCCTTTATCTCTTAAAGCATCATATTGTGCTTCATTTTTTATTCTTGATCTATTCATAATAATGTTATTAACTCTTCTAAATCAAATTTCGAGAGATATTTTTATATAAATTAATGCTAAACCATCAATTATTAGCTCAACCACTCTATAAAAAAAATAAACTAACAGCTTAAAATTTTACACTCAACTCTATGTAATAAATACAAATAACTTATAAAAATAGTAGATCTCGATTGGATTAAAAATTAAAGTAAAACAGCTAATCGACTCTTTAGGTTTCAAGTAATTTTACACCAGTATTAACCATAAAAACAAAGTCATGAACAAAGATCAATTAGAAGGAAAATGGAAACAAGTTAAAGGTCAGTTTAAACAAAAATATGGTAAAGTTACCGAAGACGATTTAACATACTCTGAAGGTAAATTCGACGAAATGATTGGAAAACTTCAAGAAAAAACAGGAAAAACCAAAGAAGAACTTCAAGACGAAATAAATAATTGGTAATTTTTTTGTTAGCTAATTTTAAAAAAGGTGAGCCTCGTTTAATATAATATTAAACGAGGCTTTTTAATGTGCAATTAATTATATTTTTATGCCTTTGTTTTTAATCTGGCATGAGCTGTAGGAGTAATATCTATGGTATAATGTTTAGCATATACCCAAGTAAACTGGGCTCCAAAAAACAGAATAAGACAAGAATAAGATACCCAAAGTAATATTAAAACTACAGTTCCTGCTGCTCCGTAAGTAGAACCTGGATCTGCTTTCGAAAAATAATACCCCAATAAAGATTGCCCGATAACAAATAAAACAGCAGTTAAAAATCCGCCAGACCATACACTTTTCCATGGTATTTTTGCATTGGGTAAATATTTAAACATAAGCGAAAACAGTGCAGATATTATGGTTAACGATAAACTTAAGTCTATTACATAAGCAGCGTATAAAACCACATCTGGAAATATTTTTTGGATATAACTATTTAATATTGAAATACTAGCCGACACCATAAGACTCACTAACAGCAAAAAACCTACAACTAGAATAAAAGCAAAACTACGTACACGACTTAATAAAATACGAGTAAAATTAGACCCTGGTTTCATCTCAATATCCCAAACATCATTTAAAGATAATTGCAATTGATAAAACACTCCTGTGGCTCCAAATAGTAAAGTCGCAACACCAACAATTGTAGACCATAGATTATTCTCAGAGTTTTGAGTCTCGGCAATCATAGTTTGTATCGAAGACGCAGCATCGCTTCCTAAAATTTCAGAGATTTGCTTTGTTAATTCACCTTCAACAATCTCAGCCCCCCAAACCGAACCAATTACATTTATAATAATAACTAAAAGCCCTGGTAGTGATAAAATGGAATAATATGCAATAATGGCACTTAAACGCCATGGATCACTCTCTAACCATCTATTAAAGGTTTCTTTAAACAAAAAAGGTACATCTTTAAGTTTTAATTTATTTTGAAAGACATGATCCATAGTTATATACTGCTTTTAAACTTCAAAAATAAGGAATAAAATGCACCCTAAAATATGGATGTTAACTCAAATAAAATTTAACAAAAAATTACGATTCGAGCACATCTAAAATGCGATTAAGTCAAAGCAATCTATCTTTAAACCTTAATTTTGACAAGATAAATAATCTGAATTTGTGTTATCCTAATCATATTTTAGCAGTACAAATTATATCAGATTACACTTTAAATTAAACTAAAACAATAAAGGTTATGGAATTACAATTTGAATATGTGAACATACCTAAAAATAATTATTTCGAATATTTAGTTGAAGAGCATTTAAATCCGCTTGCGAAAAAATTCCCAATAGTTTTAGGTGCACATGTATTTTTCAAGGTTAAAAATAAATCACACCTTCAAGACAATGTATGCAAAATAAAATTAAACACAATGGAATCGATAATCTATGCCATTGCTGAAGAGGCTTCTATAGAAATAGCTATTAAAAAAACATCGCTTGCATTAGAATCTAAATTAAAAGATACCTCTGAAAAAAATTAATCGCACAAATACAATACAAGATTTTTTTTTACCTTGAACTCTTAATAAATCTGTAATACAGAATATTCTATCTATGTTTTAAAAGACTATTAAATTTAAAACATGTAGACATTAGTTTTAAAGTATGAATACACACAAAAACGAATTACTTGTAAATTCTGAAATAGGAAACCTATTAAACTCCAAGTCCTATGCTTCCTCTATATTAGGAACTATAGAAACTTGGCCTCAGTATTTAATTTTTACTTTAAACTTGATTCTGAAAAGTGAAAAACCTCAATTTTTATGTTGGGGAACAGAGGTACTGTTTTTTTATAACGCTGCATTTCACAAAGCTTTTTTCAAAGATGATGAGCACACTTATTTAGGACAATCATTTAGATTAATAAATCCTGAAGTATTTTCAGAATTAATTTCCCCTATAGAAGACACGTTTAATTTAGGCAAACCTACTATTCTAGAAGCTATAGAATTTAAGACCTCTAATCGAATTAAAACCTATTGGACATTTAACTTCTCTACAATACAAGCTAACAGACATGAAACATTAGGTGTTTTAGCACATTGTCAAGACCAAACGTTACAAATTAAAGCAAACAAAAAAGTAAATAAATTAACTGCCCGATTTGTAAATATTGTTAAACAAGCCCCTATAGGCGTACTAATTATATCGGCAAAAACAAAGACAATAGATACGGTTAATAAAAAATACAAACAGTTATTTAATGATAATCATTTCTTTAATATTGGTGATATTTTTGAAAATGCAATACCAGAGACTTCTTTCAATTTAAAACAAGAAATTCTAAAAGCATTTGAAACTGGTGAGAATTTTCAGTTAACAGATATTCCTGTACGTATACATAAAAACGGCACTCCTAAAACCTTTTATTTTAATTTTTTAGGTGAAGCTATAAAAGATGTAAACGAAAATATTTCTAGCCTAATTTTAGCAACATTAGAAGTCACAGATTCTGTAATTGCTAAACAAAGTGTTTTAGAAAGCGAAAATAAATTCAAAAATGTAATCTTACAAAGTCCTATTCCTATTGCTGTATTTCATGGCCCAAATCATGTTATTAAAATGGCTAACAAAACCATGCTAAAGGATATTTGGAGAAAAGATTTAGAAGAGTGTATAGACAGACCTTTGTTAGAACTTTTTCCTGAATTAAAAGATCAAAAATTCCCCATCCTTTTAGATAATGTATTTCAGTCAGGAATATCTCATAACGAGAAAGAAGCTCATGCTATTATAGAAGGAAATGATGGTGTTAGAGATTTTTATTTCGATTTTGATTATTCACCTATAATTGAACATAAAAACAGAATAACAGGACTAATTATAACAGCTGTAGATGTTACTGAAAAAGTAATGTCTAGGAAAAAAATTGAAAAAACAGAAACCCGTTTACGTGTTGCAACTGAAGCAGCAGATCTTGCCACTTGGGAACTCGATTTAGAAGACAATCGCATCTCTTACAGTAAACGTTTACCAACTATTCTTGGTTATTCTGAAGACACTGTATTAACAAAAGCCTTTATTAGAAGTAGAACTTTAAAAGAAGATCTAGACAATATTTTACTGCCCGCATTTGATTCTGCATTAAAAACTGGAACCTATTTTTACGAAGTACGTTCACGTAAAAAAGATAATTCTATTATTTGGATTCGTACACACGGAAAAGTGTTTTTTGACAATAATGGAGTCCCTAGAAAAGTATTTGGAACACTTAAAGAAATAACATTAGAAAAGAACAACGAAAAACAACTGATAGAAAACGAACAGAAATTCAGACTTTTAGCAGATTCTATGCCTCAGCAAATTTGGACAGCAAAGACAGATGGCGAGTTAGACTACTACAACAAAACGGTATACGAATATACAGGGTATACAAAAGAAACTTTAAACCCATCTAATTGGTTAACAATAGTACATCCTGACGATAAGGATGAAAATGTTGCACTATGGTTAGAAGCCATAAGAACAGGTGAAGATTTCTTATTTGAACATCGATTTTTAAGACATGACGGACAATACCGATGGCAGTTGAGTCGTGCAATACCACAACGGGATGATAATGGGAACATACAGCGTTGGGTAGGAACAAGTACAGACATTCAAGATCAAAAAATGTTTTTACAAGAACTAGAACGCCAAGTAAAAGACCGTACAAAACTATTAGGAGAAGCAAATTCTAAACTAGAAAATTCTGTTGAAGAATTACAGCGTATGAACGAAGAGCTACAATCATTCGCATATATTTCTAGTCATGATTTGCAAGAACCTTTACGTAAAATTCAGATTTTTTCGTCACGAATTTTAGAATTAGAAAAGGATAATTTATCAGAGACTGGAACCGAATATTTTAACAGAATGCAAAATTCTGCACATAGAATGCAAGTTCTAATTAAAGACTTATTAACCTATTCCAGAACAAACACATCTACCCGTGCTTTTGAAAAAACAGATTTAAATACGGTTCTAGATGAAGTTAAAATCGATTTAAAAGAATTAATTAAAGACAATCAAGTCACTTTAGAAATTGGTAATTTATGCTCCGTGTATATTATTCCATTCCAGTTTATACAACTTATGAATAATTTAATTAGTAATTCTATAAAATTTGCTCAAGAAGGTGTACCTCCTGTTATTAAAATAGATAGTATTATAGATAAAGGATCTGCGTTTAAATTAGAACAACTTGTAGCAGATGGTGAGTATTGCCATATTAAAGTCTCTGATAATGGTATCGGATTCGCCCAACAATACAGCGAACAAATCTTTGATGTTTTTGAACGTTTACACACAAGAACAACTTACGAAGGTACAGGCATTGGACTGGCTATTGTTAAAAAAATTGTTGAGAATCATGACGGTTTTATATTCGCTAAAGGTGAGGAAAACAAAGGTGTGACTTTCAATATTTACATCCCTACAGACATATCTTCTTTGTAATTATTATTTTTTAAAATTAAACAGATTTAATTTGTAAATTTAGACTTTACATATATCCCTATTTAATTAATAAGAATTTAACTTAAAGTAATTTATAACATCCTTAACACCATGCTCTTGTTATAAATTTGAATTGTTTTTATGAACTTACAAAAACTAAAAGTCGCATTAGTAGATGACGATGAAGATGATCGTTTTCTATTTAAAGAAGCAATAGACCAAATTCAGATTAAAACGGAACTGTCCATGTTCGAAAATGGACAACATTTTATGGATTTTTTGCTACTCCCAAAAACAATTCTACCACAAGTCGTATTTTTAGATTTAAATATGCCCATAAAAAACGGATTAGAATGTTTACAAGAAATACGTAACACAAGTCATCTTAAAGATTTGTCTGTCGCCATTTATTCTACATCATCTTCAGAAAATGATATTAATGAAACCTTTATAAACGGTGCGAATATATACATTAACAAACCCAACGATTTTAGTAAATTAAAGTCTGTAATAGAAAAAGTACTTCAAATTAATTGGCAGTATAACACCTCTAACCTCAACAAAGAAAACTTTATAATGCGTCTTTAAAGACTTATTAAAATTAATTTTTAGACATAAAAAAAAAGCTCAAAATGTTAATAATTGTTAACTTTTGAGCTTTTTTCATTTTTACACACGAAACACAAGCTTCTTAAAATCAACAAATTAAGCTTAAAATCATAAAATTATATAACACTCCCTAAAAATTATGTAACACGAAACCTTTACAATTTCTCGAATTTTGAAGTATCAATAACCAAAAAACTATTTCAAAATATGAAACCGACTTCAAATCAAAATGCACGTATAGGAAAAGTAATGAAGCCATCACATATTAAAACATTTAATTTTAATGGACTTCTAAATAGAATAGATAATTCTCGTACAATTGTTACTGGGTTAAAAACCAAGTAATATAAATAATAGAGTAACCAGCAAAAAAATCAATCACCTTTTAAACTCAATTTAGAATCTTATGGAAACATTATATATAAAATCGACAACTGCCCGTAAAATGATTAACGATCTTCAAGAACACCTTGGAGGTACAACTTCTTCTATAAATAAAGAATACGTGCTAACGGTAGATAATAATTTGGCTGTGGGTACAATTAGCGCCGTAAGTATTAAAAAAAGCATTACCTATATTGCTTTCGATATAGAGTTTAAAAAAGATTTTAAATTAGTAAATACCATATTAAAATCTTCTCCTATATATTTCACATATTGTTCTGAGGGGCATGTAGAACACAGTTTTTCTCTTACAGGAAAAACAAATACGTTAGATGCATTCCAAACAGCTATAGTAAGAAGTGGAGAAACAGTAAATAATGTATATCATTTTGTAAAAGATACGGCATTCAATTTCTCTACAATTGTCGTTAGTACTGATGATGTGTCTTTAGCGAATAATGATTTAAACTCTAAACTAAATCAGATTTTCACTAGTAATAACAACACACCTCATTTTATGTATTTTGGGTCTTACAACCTTAAAATATTGGAAAAAATTAAGCAATTAGAAGCAATTAGTCAACAAGGTGTGGTTAGACGTTTGTTAATAGAAAGTACTGTACAAACTATTTTAGCACTAGAAATTCAACAACATACAGACGATGTCGAGTTTGCTAAAAATAGATTTGGATCGTTAAATAAAGAGGAAATGGAAACGGTTAAAGATGTATCTCTGTTTATAACAAACTATCCTGAAAAACAATACACTTTAAAGTATTTAAGTACAAAATCAGGATTAACACCTTCAAAATTACAAGAAGGGTTTAAATTATTACATGACAGAACAGTAACAGATTTTATTAGAAACGTACGTGTAGAAACTGCTGAAAATCTTATAAAAACAACAGATTTAAATATTTCTGAAATTGTGTACACCGTAGGATTAACAAGCAGAAGTTATTTTTCTAAAATATTTAAAGAAAAATATAACTGTAGTCCTAAACAATACCAGGATAACCAAAATTCGTTAGCTGCAACAGCATAACCTATATATAAAAAATCGCCCATATAATTAATTGTATGGGCGATTTTGCATTTTATAATATATTAGAACAACAAATACCTTCACTCTTTTAATAAAACAAAAGCGGTCATCTAAATTAGATGACCGCTTTTGTTTATATACAATTAAGAGTATTTCTCTAACTATTCATAGAAATTAAAAACTCTTCGTTGTTTTTGGTTTTCTTAAAGCGATCGTTAATAAATTCCATTGCTTCAACCGGATTCATATCGGCTAGGTATTTACGCATAATCCACATACGTTGTATCGTGGTTTCGTCTAATAAGATATCATCACGACGTGTACTAGAAGATATTAAATCGATAGCAGGGAAAATTCTACGGTTAGCAATACGTCTGTCTAATTGTAGCTCCATGTTACCTGTTCCTTTAAATTCTTCGAAAATAACTTCGTCCATTTTAGAACCTGTATCTGTAAGTGCTGTAGCAATAATAGATAACGATCCTCCATTTTCGATGTTACGAGCTGCACCAAAGAAACGTTTTGGTTTATGTAATGCATTAGCATCTACACCTCCACTTAATATTTTACCAGAAGCGGGTTGCACTGTGTTATAAGCACGTGCTAAACGTGTAATCGAGTCTAATAAGATAACGACATCATGACCACATTCTACTAAACGTTTCGCTTTTTCTAAAACAATATTTGCAATTTTTACGTGCTCGTGTGCTTCTTTATCAAATGTAGATGCTACAACTTCACCACGTACATTACGTTGCATATCTGTAACTTCTTCAGGACGCTCATCAATTAATAAAATAATTTGATACACTTCTGGGTGATTTGCTGCAATGGCATTTGCAATGTCTTTTAACAACATTGTTTTACCTGTTTTAGGTTGCGACACAATCATACCACGTTGTCCTTTTCCTATTGGACAAAATAAATCCATGATACGTGTAGAAATTGTACTTTGTTTTTCGGCTAAAATGAATTTTTCTTGAGGAAATAAAGGTGTTAAGTGTTCAAAAGAAACACGGTCTCTAACCACATTAGGATGCTGACCGTTAATTTTACTAACTTTTATTAATGGGAAATATTTTTCTCCTTCTTTAGGTGGTCTTACCTGTCCTAAAACAGTATCTCCTGTTTTTAATCCGAATAAACGAATTTGAGATTGAGACACATAAATATCATCTGGAGATGATAAATAATTATAATCAGACGATCTTAAAAACCCATAACCATCTTGCATAATATCTAAAACACCTTCACTTTCAATAATGGCATCAAACTCATATTCTGGTTCTCTGTAACGGTTTCTAGTGTCCTTGTTGCCGTTATTATTAACAGGGTGTTGATTTCCATTAGATTTATTATTCTGTCTTGGGTTTGGAGAATCTTTCTTTTGATTTGGATTTTCTCGTTTTGGACGATTTGGCTGATTTTCCTTTTTAGGAACATTTGGCGTTTTATCATCTTTACTTGCAACCGTTGGCTTATCTTCTTTTGCTTGTGGAGCTTTTGCTGCTACAGGCCTCGGATTAGGCTTTCGTTGTACTGGTTGTCTTTTTACAGGAGTAGCTTTAGGTACATCCTTTTCTTCTGGAGTAGAAGCGACTACTTCTGGGGCAACTTCAGAAACGGGTTCAGGAGTTGTATCTGTACTTGTATTTGGTTTTACCGCCTTTGCTGGAACACGTTTTTTTACACGCTCACGTTTAGGTTTTGGTGCTTCTTCTTTAGGAGCTACGGTATCTTTTATATCTGTTTTGGCTTCTATAACCGCTTTAGGGTTTGCCGCTTGATGATCTAATACTTGATATACTAAATCGAGTTTTTTAAGAGTACGAAACTTAGGGATATTTAATTTTTTTGCTATATCCTGTAACTCAGGAAGTTTCATTTCTTTTAATTGAGTGATTTCAAACATTGATGTTCAATTGAATATTTGATTAGAATTTAAATATTGAATTATTCTGAAGAAAATATAATCTTATTCTGAAGAATTAACAATCTAAAACAAAGAGTGTTGTACATTGTTATTGCAATTATACAACTTTTATTTTAATTTTTTATATAAATAATCTCAAAGAAACTGCTATTTTTGTAATCTAGTTTATAAAAAACGAATGATACAACGCATACAAACTATATATCTTTTATTAGCAGCCATTATAAGTGGCGGACTTATATTTGTCTTCAATTTATGGGCAGATACAGAAGGTAGTTTAGTATTTGCAAAAGACAACATGATGTGTTTAGCCTTATTTTTAGGATCGGCACTACTGTCTTTAGTATCTATATTTATGTATTCAAATAGAAAGCTTCAATTTGTATTGGGGCGCCTAAACATTATATTAAACTTTTTTTTAATAGTGTTTTTCGTGTATCAATCTCTAAACATATCTGGAGAAACTAACGTTTCAGAGAAAGGTATTGGGATGTTCCTTCCTATTATTTCTATCGTGTTATTAGTGTTAGCTAATAAGGCCATTAAGAAGGATGAAGATCTTGTAAAATCTGTAGATAGATTACGTTAAACCTTATATCTTAGTAGTATTAGTGCGTGTAAAAACCCGGAGGTTGTGCTTCGGGTTTTATTTTTTAAATTCTATTACTTCTAAATCTTTTATCTCTGTCCCTTCTATCGTGAAGCGTAACATGGTTCGCACCTTATGAAATCCGTATTTCCCAATAGCACCTGGATTCATGTGTAATAATTTCAATTTTTTATCGGGCATTACCTTTAAAATATGAGAGTGTCCACAAATAAAAAGTCGTGGCGGATTCTTATAAATCTCATCTCTAACCAATACATTATATCTATTTGGATATCCACCAATATGAGTAATCCAAACATCTACGCCCTCACACATAAATCTATTATTTTCAGGAAACACTTGACGTACTTTAGCATCATCTATATTCCCGTAAACGGCACGAAGTGGCTTTAACGCTTCAATAGCATCTGTTACTTTTAAATCGCCTATATCACCGGCATGCCAAACCTCATCTGCTTGTTTAACATATTTCAATACGTCGTCATCAATATAACTATGCGTATCAGATAGTAAAAGGATTTTTGTCATTAAGAGAATATTGTGAGTTCAAACTAGTAAAACTAATTATCTTTGTAGATTCAATAACAAAAATACGATTATTCTTGAGATATTTTTTAGAACTTTCTTACAACGGAACAGCTTATCACGGTTGGCAAAACCAGCCTAATGCCATTTCTGTACAAGAGGTTATAGAAACCGCTTTATCTGTAATTTTAAAAGAAAAAATTGAGATAATGGGTGCTGGAAGAACAGATACGGGCGTGCATGCAAAACAAATGTTTGCTCACTTTGATTTTGAAGGAGAATTTAACAATACAGAATTACTGTACAAATTAAATTCGTTTTTACCCAAAGACGTGGCTTTACACCGTATTTTTAAAGTAAAACCAGATGCGCACACTCGTTTTCATGCAGAAAGCAGAACGTATCTTTATCGTATTGCATTACAAAAAAATGTTTTTAATTTTGAATCAGCCTATTGGGTAAAACCTAAATTAAATATAAAAAACATGATTGCGGCTGCTAATTTGTTATTGGACTATAAAGATTTTCAGTGCTTTTCTAAAACGAATACCGATGTAAAAACGTTTAATTGTAATATTATGTCCGTAAATTTAGAGGTTGTAGAAACAGAACTACACTTTACAATTACAGCCGATAGATTTTTAAGAAACATGGTTCGTGCCATAGTTGGCACCTTAATAAATGTTGGTTTAGAAAAACTTGAAGTAGACGATATTCACCGTATTATCTCGTCTAAAAACAGAAGCGAAGCAGGATATTCTGTACCTGCGAAAGGCCTGTATTTAACTCATATAATTTACCCAGAATCGATAGTATTATAAATGGATACCACACAAAAAAATAATTTTAATCTTAGTTTATTCAAACGTCTTTTAGAATATATAAAACCGTACAACAAAGTATTTTTCGGGGTTTTTATATCTGTTGTTTTATTAGCATTTTTTAGTGCGTTAAGACCATATATTCTTCAGCAGGCTATAGATAATAATATTGCAACTAAAACACTTGAAGGCTTCTTCCCGTACATTTTAATTATGTTAGCGCTCTTGGTCTTCGAAGTCTTTTTTCAGCTTATATTTATATATTATTCGGGTTGGTTAGGACAAAGTGTTGTAAAAGATATTCGTGTAAAATTATTTAACCATATGCTACGTTTTAAAATGAAGTATTACGACAATTCTTCTGTTGGCGTACTCATTACCCGTTCGGTAACCGATATGGAACGTATTGCCGATATTTTTGGTGAAGGTTTATTCATGATTTTTAGAGACTCTTTAACTATGGTTGTTGTAGCAGGAGTTATGGTATTTATAAATTGGAAACTAAGCATTATAGTATTCTTAATGCTACCATTGGTTTTATACGCCACACGTATCTTTCAAAAATATATGAAGAAGGCTTTTGAAGAAGTACGTACAGAAATTTCTAACTTAAATTCTTTTGTTCAGGAACGTGTTACTGGAATGAAAATACTACAGTTATTTACACGTGAAAAAACCGAATACAAGCACTTTAAAGCCATAAACGAACGTCATAAAAAAGGCTGGTTAAAAACAGTGTGGTACAACTCCATCTTCTTCCCTATCGCAGAACTTTCCGGTTCTATAACTATTGGATTAGTGGCTTGGTATGGCGGTTTAGATGCTGTAATGCAAAACTCATCGTCTTTAGGAGATTTAACGGCTTTTGTAATGATGATTCCTATGTTATTTAGACCATTACGCCAAATTGCAGATAAGTTTAACACCTTTCAAATGGGTATGGTTGCAGCAACACGAGTTTTTAAAGTGATAGATACGAGGTCTCAAATTGATGATTCTGGAACTTTAATTGCAAATCAGTTTAAAGGAGACATTTCGTTTAAAAACGTACGATTTAGTTATATTGAAGACGAAGTGGTTTTAAAAGACATTTCGCTTGATGTTAAAGCTGGACAAACCGTAGCCATTGTTGGAGCTACTGGGGCTGGAAAATCGACAATTATAAACTTATTAAATCGTTTTTATGAAATTGATAGTGGTGAAATTGATATAGATTCTACAAATATTAAAACGTTTACTTTAGAATCTTTACGATCTCAAATTGCGGTTGTACTTCAAGATGTATTTTTGTTTGCTGATACTATTTTAAACAACATTACCTTAAATAATCCAAATATTACAGAAGAGCAAGTCACACAAGCAGCTAAAGATATTGGTGTACACGATTTTATTTCGAGCTTACCAAACGGCTATAATTATAACGTTAAAGAGCGTGGTGTTATGCTGTCTTCTGGTCAGCGACAATTAATTTCGTTTCTACGTGCTTATGTTACTAATCCAAGTATTTTAGTATTAGATGAAGCGACTTCTTCTGTAGATTCGTATTCAGAACAACTCATTCAAAATGCGACAGATAAAATCACAAAAGGGAGAACATCTATCGTTATTGCTCACCGTTTAGCAACTATTATTAAAGCCGATAAAATTATCGTTATGGATGCTGGCAAAATTGTAGAACAAGGTACACATAACGAACTTCTTAAAACAGAAAACGGGTATTACAAAAACCTATACGAAGTACAGTTTATAAAAGAAATTTCGGCCTAAACGAGATCGTTTTTAATTAATTCTTTTAATTCTGTAATGGTTTCAAACATTATAAATTCTCCGTTTTTAAAATAAGAAATCTGTCCAGTTTCTTCACTAACAACAAGCGCTAAAGCATCGGTTTTTTCACAAACACCTACAGCTGCTCTGTGTCGTAATCCAAAACGTTGTGGTAAATTTTTATCGTTATTTACGGGTAAAATTACACGCGTTGCTTTTATAATGTTATCAGCGATAATGATAGCACCATCGTGTAATGGACTATTTTTAAAAAAAATACTTTCTATAATTGGTTCTGTAACCTTAATATTCATATCATCTCCCGTATGCGCTAAGAAATCTAGATTATTATTACGTTCAAAAACAATTAAAGCACCTGTATTTGTCGATGCCATTTTAGTACAAGCAGAGAGAATTGCATCGATATTAGTGTTATCACTACTCTCTGTTTTTAGAAATTTTAGCTGTTTAAACAAATGACTGCTCTTACTAAAATTTGTAGATCCAATCATTAACAAAAACTTACGGAGTTCTTGCTGAAAAACAACAATTAAAGCAAACATCCCTACACTAATAAAGCCTCCAAGAATATTACTTAACAATTGCATATGTAAAGCTTCTGTAACCTTCCAAATAATGTAAATAATAACAATACCTATAAAAATATTAATGGCCACTGTTCCTTTTACCAGTTTGTAAACATAGTAGAGTAATAAAGCGACTAGAAACACATCAATAATATCTATTAATGTAAATTTTAAAAGGTCTCTAAAGATTTCCAAAGGACTATTTTTTTATAAATGTAACAATCTGTAATTAATATATAAATTCGGTTGTATGTATTAATACTTGCGGATTTTTAACTGTTAAAAGTAAATCTTTTATATGTAAATACTCTTGAAAAGTTAATTGATTTTCAAAATTCAAAACAAATACATGACGCTCGTTTGACATAGAATTTAGATGATCGACAAAAGCATTAACAGTATATGTTTCTCCTAAGAAAGTGACGCCTTGCATATTAAAAGTTAACACTTCTGCTTGGTTTTCTAATGTTTTTAAATATGTTTCAACCTTAGTCTCTAAATCGTAATTTACATATGTAAATTCAATAAAACATAACGTTTTTATATTAGGATTAAACGCTGTAAAATAATTTTCTACACCTTTCTTTTTATGAGATGCATTTCGCTTTTTTTCCTGTAAACGTATTAATAGAGGAACAGCTTGTTTTAAGGTTAATCGCTTATCTACATTCACCAACCAATTGGTTGTACTAATTAAGTTTTGTTTATTTAACTCGACACTATCTTCCGCTTTTGTATTATAAAAAATGTATGCTGGAGAAACGTCTAAAATCTCTGTAATTTTAGAATGTTCTATTTCTGCTAATTTCAATTCTTTATCGTTTGTACAAGAAAAACACAATACTAGAATAAGGATTAAAGATAACTGTTTCATATTATTGTTTTAAAGCATTTATAAGCGTTATACATTCCATAGCTTCTTTAACATCGTGCACTCTTAATATAGAACCGCCTTTTTGAAGACAAATTGTATTAATTACCGTAGTGCCATTTAAAGCTTCTTGTGGTGTACTTTCTAAAGTTTTATAAATCATCGATTTTCTAGAAACACCAACTAACATTGGCAATCCAGTGATATGTAATAATTCTAATTTATTTAATAACTCAAAATTTTGTTGCAAGGTTTTCGAGAATCCAAAACCTGGATCTATTATAATATCTATTATGCCGTGTTCTCTTGCTAAAGCGATACGTTCAGAAAAATAGAACAGCATATCTTTTATTAAATCGGTATAATTAGTGTGTTGTTGCATGGTTTTTGGTGTTCCCAACATATGCATCATCACATATGGCACTTTTAACTTACCTACAGTTTCTAACATTAAAGGATCTAATTGTCCTGCAGAAATATCATTAATTATCGCTGCACCTGCTTCTATACAAGATTTAGCAACAGTACTCCTAAACGTATCTATAGACAAAATCGCCTCTGGAAAGGTCTTAACTAGCAACTTTACAACAGGCAAAATACGAGCTAACTCTTCAGACTCGCTAACATGGTCTGCGTTAGGCCTAGAACTATAGGCGCCAACATCTATAAAAGTAGCCCCTGATTCTAACATAGACTGAGCTTGTGTTATAATATCAGCTTCATTTTTATAGGTTCCGCCATCATAAAAAGAGTCTGGAGTTAAGTTTAAAACCCCCATAACACTTGCGGATGACATATCGATAAGTTGACCTTTGCAGTTTATTGTTTTATTCAAAACAGATTAGAAATGTTTAAAGTTTGTTATTCCATTAAATTGTGCGAAATTTACGGAAAATTCGATTCAATTTATGCAAGATACCTCAAAACAATACGACGCTGTAATAAACATTTGTAGAAACTTGTTTGTAAACAAGATGCAAGATTATGGCTGCGCTTGGCGTATTTTAAGACTTCCATCATTAACCGATCAGGTTTTTATAAAAGCACAACGCATACGAGGGTTACAAGAAAATGAAGTTAGAAAAATTGATGAAGGTGAAGTTTCTGAATTTATTGGCATTATTAATTATTGTATCATGGCTTTAATTCAATTAGAAAAAGGGGTAGCCTCTCAACCTGATTTAAGCACTATTGAAGCATCTGAATTATACGATAATATTATTGAAAAAACCAAGCAGTTAATGATGGATAAAAACCATGATTATGGAGAAGCTTGGAGAGATATGCGTGTGAGTTCATTAACCGATTTAATTCTTCAAAAATTACTTCGTGTTAAACAAATTGAAGACAACAAAGGCAAAACCTTGGTAAGTGAAGGCATCGATGCAAACTACCAAGACATGATTAATTATTCGGTGTTTGCATTAATTCATTTAAATGCAAAATAAACAAAAACAATAAAGCGACAAAAAAGAATATCCCTTATTTATGAAAAAGATAGTAAGTGTAAGCAGAATTTTAGTTGGTGTATTATTCATCATTTCAGGATTAATAAAACTAAACGACCCGATTGGTTTTTCAATAAAATTAGAAGAATATTTTAGCGCAGCAGTCCTTAATCTAACCTTTCTTGAGCCTTACGCTTTAATCATTTCAATTTTAGTTGTAATTTTTGAAGTCCTTTTAGGAATCTTTTTACTTATAGGCTACAAACCAAAATTTACCGTTTGGAGTTTACTACTTATGATTTTATTTTTTACGTTCCTAACCTTCTACTCTGCTTATTTTAATAAAGTAACAGATTGTGGTTGTTTTGGAGATGCCATCAAACTTACCCCTTGGCAAACCTTCTCCAAGGATGTTGTGCTATTAATATTTATCTTAATTATATTCTCAGGAATTCGTTTTATAAAACCTGTATTCAGCAATTTTCAAACTACAATTTTAGCATTATTTGGCTTTATAGGCTGCTTAGGTTTCGGATACCATGTACTAATGCACTTACCTGTAGTAGATTTTAGACCCTATAACGTTGGTGCTAATTTATGGGACAATATGATTGTTCCTGAAGATGCTCCAAAAGCAGACATAGATTATATGTGGACGTTTAATGTTAACGGTAAAGAAGAAGTTGTTACCACAAAAGGAAGCTACCCTACTATTGATGGTGATTTTATTAGTGTAGACACCGAAGTTATTGATCCCGGTTACGAAGCCCCAATTCATGACTTTTCTATGGAACGTAATGGAGAAGATATTACAGAAGATGTTTTACACGATGACCATGTTGTTTTATTAGTTGCTTATAACTTAGAAAAATCTGAAAAACCCGGATTACAAGCTATTAAAAATGCATCAGACAAAGCTATTGAAAACGGTTATAGAGTTATAGGATTAACTGCTTCTGGAGATGAAATTCAAGAAAAATTTAAAGAAGAATTCCATTTTAATTTTGACTTTTACTTTTCAGACGAAACCGCTTTAAAAACCATAGTACGTTCCAACCCCGGAATTCTAATCTTAGAAAAAGGCACAGTAATACAAAAAGTACACTGGAACGATGTAGACAATTTAAATCTTAATAAAGTGAATTAATCTACCAACTGTGATAAACTACATTCTAAATAAATTATTTTATGCATTACTCACATTATTTGGGGTAGTTACAGTTATCTTTTTTTTATTTAACGTTTTACCAGGAGACCCTGCACAAATGATGTTGGGTCAGAATGAAGACAGTCAGCAATTAGCTATTATTAAACAAAAATATGGCTTTGACAAACCGATTACCGTTCAGTTCGGATATTATGTAAACGATTTATCACCACTATCTTTTCATTCATTAAACCCGAAAGACTACACCTTTTTACGAAAAGGAAAATATACAGCCACTTCTTTATTTAAAATAGGAGAAACTCAAGTCGTCTTAAAACTGCCATATTTACGAGAATCGTTCACCAAACAAGGTAAAAAAGTAAGCAGTGTTTTAGCAGAAACCCTACCAAATACATTTGTTTTAGCTGTCTCTGCTATTATAATAGCCATTATTATTGGTGTTATTTTAGGTATTATTTCAGCCTTATATAAAGACACCTTTATAGACAAAAGTATACAGTTTTTAAGCACTATTGGCATGAGTGTACCCTCCTTTTTTAGTGCCATACTATTCGCTTGGATTTTTGGTTATCTACTTCATAAATACACCCATTTAGAAATGACAGGTAGCCTATATGAATTAGATGATTTTGGAGAAGCCATGCATATTAAATGGAAAAACTTAATTCTTCCTGCCATTGTTTTAGGAATTCGCCCATTGGCAGTTGTTATTCAGCTTATGCGAAATTCTTTATTAGAAGTTTTTAATCAAGATTTTATTAGAACAGCAAGAGCAAAAGGATTAACCGAATTTCAGATTATTAGAAAACATGCCGTAAAAAACGCATTAAACCCTGTTGTAACAGCTATTTCCGGTTGGTTCGCCTCAATGCTAGCAGGAGCAGTTTTTGTAGAATACGTTTTTGGTTGGAATGGTTTAGGAAAAGAAATTGTAAACGCATTAAACACTTTAGACTTACCTGTTATTATGGGTTCTGTGCTAATTATAGCACTTTTATTCATAATAATCAATATTTTTGTAGATATCATATACGCTTGGTTAGATCCAAAGGTAAAACTTCAATAAAAATTTTTAATATAACAAATTATGAGAAAGAACATCGTTGCAGGAAATTGGAAAATGAATAATGATTTAGCACAAACAGAAACGTTGCTAACAGCACTGAAGCAGAAAACAATAACGTCTGATGCAGAGGTTATGGTTGCACCAACTTTTACAAACCTTTGGTCTGCATTTAACTCCTTAAAAGATAGTGCTATTGAAGTAGTTGCTCAAAACATGCACTTTGCAGAAAATGGAGCGTATACTGGTGAAATTAGTGCTAGCATGCTAAAAAGCGTAGGTGTAAAAACTGTAATTTTAGGTCATAGTGAGCGTCGTGCTTATTTTAATGAAACAGACGAGTTATTAGCAAAGAAAACAGATGCTGCTTTAGCAAACGATATGCGTGTTATTTTCTGTTTTGGTGAAGAATTAGCCGACAGAAAATCTGAGAACCACGAAACAGTTGTGGGTAACCAAATTAAAAATGCATTGTTTCATTTAGAAGCTGATGCATTTAAAAATATTGTTTTAGCCTACGAACCAGTTTGGGCAATTGGAACAGGAGAAACTGCTAGTCCAGAGCAAGCTCAAGACATGCATGCTTTTATTAGAAAAACATTAGCAGATAAATACGGAGCAGATGTTGCAGACAGTGTTTCTATTTTATACGGGGGAAGTGTAAAACCAGGAAATGCTCAAGAAATTTTCTCTAAACCAGATGTAGATGGTGGTTTAATTGGAGGTGCTGCATTAAACGCAGACGATTTCTTTGCCATTGTAAATGCTTTTTAAGCTAAACACATATTATAAAAAAAAGGCTGTCTTTATTAATAAAGACAGCCTTTTTCTATGTATACCCCTTTACTATTTTACCTACCAACTTAATACAAGTCATTAATCTTCGTATTCAAGTACGCAAAATAAGCTAAAATTGCCCCAACCGACCTACCCGTACAAAACCTACCGAAATCAGAACAAAGCAAACTAGCACGTCTACAAGAGCGAATTAGCATGGTTCTAGAGACTGACTTGAATAAACAATGCAAGTACAATAATAATTTTGTTTATATCTCTCTAATTTTACAACTAAAGCAATAGTATATGCGTAATACTTAGTAAATTTGAAAAAAAAATAAATGGCAGAAATATATATAGGATACGATTTTAACGTAACTCCCTTACAACCTGGAGTAGAAATACTAATTGCTGAGTTAGGCTATGCTGGATTCGAAAGTTTTGTTGAAACAGAAACAGGCGCAACAGCCTATATACAAAAGGAAGAATGGAACGCACACATTCTTGAAGATATACAAATTCTAAATTCTGATGAATTTGAAATTACATATACTTTTGAAGATATTGAACAAACCAACTGGAATGAAGAATGGGAAAAGAACTTTAACCCAATAGTTGTTGACGATGTTTGTGCTGTTCGTGCACCATTTCATGATAAATTCGATACGCAATACGATATTATAATAGAACCAAAAATGAGTTTTGGAACAGGACATCATGAAACCACACATATGATGATTCAACATATTTTAAAAACTGATTTTGAAGGTAAATCTGTTTTAGATATGGGCTGCGGAACTGGAGTTTTAGCCATTTTAGCAGAAATGAAAGGCGCAAAAACATTAGACGCTATAGATATAGATAATTGGTGTTATTTAAATAGCATTGAAAATGTAGAGCGCAACCACGGTAAAAACATAACAGTTTACGAAGGAGACGCAAGTTTATTAGCAGGAAAAACCTACGATATTATTATCGCAAACATTAATAGAAACATATTATTAAACGACATTAAAACCTATGCTTCTTGTTTAAATAAAGACGGCGCATTATTTTTAAGCGGTTTCTATAACGATGATATTCCTACAATTGAGGCAGAATGCACTAAAAATATGTTAAAACTAAGCGAAAAAATAGAACGAAATAATTGGGTTGCTCTAAAATTTTTAAATTAGTAAAAAAGTTGAAAAATGAGCACTAAGGAAGAAGTATTAGAAGAGGTTCTCGTTGAAACCCAAACAAAAAATGAAAATGAAATTGTACTATATAATGACGAAGTAAATACTTTTGATCATGTTATAGACAGCCTTATTTCTGCTTGCGATCACACGCCTGAACAAGCAGAACAATGTTCAATAATTGTGCATTACAAAGGAAAATGCACCGTTAAAACAGGTCCGTATAAAGATTTGGAACCACGTTGTTCAAAATTACTAGAAGCGGGTTTAAGTGCAGAAATCATATAAATAGCTTTAAATCAAACTGATTATCAAATTGTTAGTCCTGTCTGTTTTCTTAAATTATAATTCACTTATTTTAGATTATAATTTAAGTTGAAAAAAAGTTAAAAAATCATTCAAAATATTTGGTTAACACTAATAAAGCTCATATATTTGCACCCACAAAAACGGCCTCGTGGCGCAACTGAATAGCGCACTTGATTACGGCTCAAGAGGTTACTGGTTTGAATCCAGTCGAGGTCACTAGTGTTTATAAGGGTTTCAAGCAATTGAAACCCTTTTTTATTTCCTGTTTTCAAGAAAAGCAGAGATTAAATTTACATTCACCCACTCCCCTTTTCCCCACAACTGTATTTCGTCTTGATTATTAGTATTGAATTTAATCTGTTACATACATAAGCCATAAACAACACTTTTGCATCCTTCTTTAACAAGTTACATTTCATTCTTCAAAATAGAAATATATAACTTCACCATTATTAATTACATTAACTAAATATCAGAAGTTCTGAAAACAAACTCAAGTAGCTCTAGTTAATAATCAAGAAATCTTTCATAAAAGGGTAAAAGCTATATTAAATTCATTTTTACTTCACCCATGCTTAGTCATAAAATCAGCTTAAACACAATATTCTTCGATAAAAAAGCACTTAAATACGATAAAGTGTAGTTTTATTTTCCTTTTAGTCTTTTCTTTTAATATCTTAGCTGAAATATTCTATTAAGAACTATAACATATGAAAAATCTATTTTTTGCATTCACTCTTATTTTTAGCCTTAATCTTTGTGCTCAAAATACTTTCGAAAACACGAAAATTTTTGTTCGTGTATACGATTTACAAGGAAATAAAATTAATAAAGGAAGAATATTATCTATATCGGAATCAGCACTTCAGTTAGAACGAAAAGGAAATACAATAGACATACCTGCAAGTGATATTGGAACCATTAAAACTAAATATTCTGGCGGTAATAATGTTCTTATTGGAGCTATAGCTGGTACTGGAGCTGGTTTCTTTTCTGGTGATCCTGTTGTAATTGCTGCAGGAGCTGGAGTTGGAGCTGCTGTAGGGGGATTAACCGTATTATTTAAGAAATCGGAAACGTTCGAAATAGAAGGAGATAAAACAAAATTAAAAGCACTTGAAGACTTATTAATCGAATAGTAGTAATTTTAAATTCATAATCTTAACAAAGAGAAGCGTTCATGTAAGCTATAGAGGCAAACATGAACGCTTTGTTGTTTTAGGTAAATTAGAACAGCAACTATATCATATTTTGAATTACAAACTGTAAAAAATGATTTAGTTAATTAATATCTTTATTTAAATAATGTACGCTCTAATGAATTAAATCTGATTTAAAATTTTACTAGAAACATGTAATAATAAATCGTTTTAAATATAAAATTAGCACAAAAAAACCCAGCATAAAAATACGCTGAGTTTTAATTTTTAAGGCTTGCATAACCTTTTGGTTAGTTCTTAGTATTTATTCTATAACAATACGCTTGCTTATAGAACCATTGTTTTCTCCATTCACTTTAAGAATATAGATACCTGAAGTGATTCCTGAAATATCAAGACGATCGTTAACTAATTCTGTTGTAGAAAGTACTTTGGATCCAAGAACGTTATATAGTTGAACAGACTGAATTTGAATATTATTTTCTGTTTTAATATTAATTTCTGAGTTTGCTGGGTTAGGATACACTTTTAATCCAGCTGCAAATACATTGTCGCTTACAGATAAAGTTTCGTTAGTTAAAGTTAAATAATCTAGAAAAGCCTCATCTTCACCTGAAGACCATTGCCAAGGTCTACTATCGCTAGCATCATCTGGGATAGTCTCAGGTCTTCCAGTTCCTCTGGCAAAAATAGCAATACTTGTTTCATCTCCTGTATTAAAAACTAGTTCATACTCTGTATAACTATCTTCTCCTGGGTGCGCTAAAGTAGTAACAGCAATGTTATTGGTTTCATCCTCTACGTCTTCAATATCAGTGTACCCAAAGCCAGATGTAGGTTTAATTGTAGCATCAGTGTAATATGTAATTTCATAGTCCTCGCTATATCCAGAACCTTTAAGTATACGTATTTCCAATGTAGTTGGTGTCACATCCGGATCTACATCATCATCTACCCTTGCAGAATATGTTAGTTTGTATTCTGTATTTGGTAGCACAGCGACTTCTTGATAAATTAAATCTGATTCGAAATTATCAAATTTAAGAGCTTTATTTGGAGATTCAACTCCAGTTGAAGATGTTTCCCCTTGATCACCTAAATCTTTATTTATCCAATGTGAACAAGCACAGTCACTTGAACCTTCTGCTTTAGGGATTTGGTCAAATTGTCCGTTTTGAACAATAGGGTCTTGTGCGAAAGCTGAAAATGATGCCAAAAGGCATAATGAAAGTAAAGTTTGTTTCATGATTTTAGTTTGAATTTAGTTATTATTATTTTGATTGGATTACCAATCTGGTTAACCAAATATAACAAAAAAAACAATCTAAATTTATTTTATTTCCAAAATCACAATAAAAAGCATAAATTTTAATGAAATCAATTACTTATAACACAAATAGATAACATTATAACAAAAACACTTCAAACTATTGTTGTTTTAAGTATAGCAAGGGTTTTACAGTAATAAAACGCATAAAGCTTATATGTTGTTTGTTATGTTATTTATGAAAACTTGATACTTTTATGAAATATTTTTTTTTTTAATAAAGAAACAGTCTTCAATACTAATTTTAATAAAATTTTCTAAAACTAAAACAAGTATATACCATCTTGAGTACAGCATTTGCCTTAAACAAAATTTTATACACTTACTTTATATTTTTATGGAATAAGAATCCTTATAAAAAACGACTTAATTCTATTTTAAATAAATTAGTTTTCAATTTTCAAGGCTTTAATATCTGTTATTAATTGTGCCATTGAAGCTCTATTTAATCCATTATAGATACCTCTAATATGTTTGTTCTTATCAATAAGTAAAAAGTTTTCAGTATGTAAAAAATCGTCAATATTTTTTGGTACTCCCAAATCATTTTCAACAAAATATTGCGACCTACCTAAGGCATAAATTTCTTTTTTATCACCTGTTACTAAATGCCATTTATTATTAATAACACCATGAGATTTTGCATAATCTTTTAAGACTGGTACAGAATCTTTAGAAGGCATTACTGAATGTGAAAGTAGAAGAATCTCGGGGTCGTCTTTAAACTCTTCTTGGACCTTAAGCATACTTTCAGCTAATTTTGGACAAATTCCTGGACAAATAGTAAAAAAGAAATCTGTTATATAAATTTTATTTTCAAAAGTCTTCTGAGAAATTGTATCTCCTAATTGATTGATTAATTTAAAATCTGGAATCTTATGAAAATCTTTTTCTTCTTGAGATCCTGGAGTAATCCAATGTGGTGTAAACGATTCATCTTCGTAATACGGCAGGTAATCTACTCTACTATTTTCAACAACTTTAATATCTTCTTTCTTTGGCTCATTTTTACAACTTATACTGAATAGTACAAGCATTAAAATTAATACTGGACTATATTTTTTTATTTCTATTAATAACTTCATTTTCTAGTTTATAACATGAATTTGCTCTTTTCATACCAAAAACACGTCCGTTTTTGGCTTCATAATTAACATATAAGGTTCCGTTTTGCAACCAAGCTTTTTGTAAACCATTCTCTTTTCCGTTAACAAGCTGTCTTTGTTTTGCCAGTTGCCCTGTAGGATACCATTCTTCTTCTACTCCTTGTTTTACACCGTCTTTATAATTAGATTGAGAAGACAATACTCCATTTTCCCACCATGTTTTGTATACACTATCTAAGCGATTATGTTTATAATAAGACGCTGTACGCAGCACACCTTTCTCAGACCATTTTCTAGCAATACCTTCTCTTTTTCCATTTACAAAGCCAAGTCGTTCTGCGATGGAATCGTTTGGGTAGCGTTTAATAGAATAGCCTGAGAAAGGTTTGTTATTATAATACCATTTTCCTTCAATCTGATTTAAAACTAAATCATCTTTTGAGATTTCAAAATCTTTAATAACTAAGCGCTTTTCAAGAGTAACAGTTGTCTTAACCCTCGCTGTTTTATTACAACTAGTTACTAATAGTAGGGCAAAAAACATAAAATATAGTGCTTTCATACTATTAAATTAATATCCTTGAAAAGGACCAGCAAATGCTAAATACGATCCTGTAGTAGAGTATATTTCGTTTATAATGTGGTAATGGTATTCTTCTTCACCATCTGTATATTGTGTTATAGATGTATGCCCACCAGATTCGTCTAAATCTGTAGGATATGTGCCTGTAGAGTAACATTGTCTTCCATATAAAAACACACCATCAAGTAAAATACCTGCTAAACTATCATCGTCATCAGTAAACGCTTTTGGCTCCAAATGGTAGTGATAAACACCTGGACCGATGTGAGCTCCTGTCCAATCTAAAGATGCAGCAGCCTCGTCTAAATCGCCAGCTCCTTCTTGATCATTAAAAATAGATGCACCGCTAACAGCAATACCTATAGTATTTAATTCTGTAGACACCGTGTTTCCTGTTAAATCTGGTGTAGCATCTACAGTTATGGTTACGGCATTATTATTACTTGACATAATAGATGGAGTTAACTGCACATCTGGCTCTTCTATATATAGTGTGTTTCCTTCTCCCCAGTATACAGTTTCGTGATCTGGTAAACCTGTAGTTTCTATAACCACATTAGATCCATCTAAATAAATAGTGGTTGCATCTGTATTAAATGCAGCAAAAGCAGCGTGTAATTCTGTTACTGTTTCATCATCATCTTGGGTAGTCGAATCATCTGTTGTAGTTGAAGAATCATCACTAGAACAGCCCATAAACATAGAGATAGTGACTGTTGCTAATATAAAAGATTTGAAAGTTGTTTTCATTTTTTTATGTTTAAAATTGTTAAAGGTATTTTGAAAGGCTTTATTAAATTCAATCTATTAACAAATCAAAAATCTATGATTTAAAAAGAAAGTCGCCCTATAATGGTTTTGTTAAATTAACTTTAAAGTATTGGTAAAACTAATTCTTTACTAGATAGTAAAACCATGCAATCAACTTAACCTGCTTACTTTTAAGTAAACAGTAGCTTTTATTCAGTCAATAGAAATTAGCAAACTGATAAAAGTCATGATTTATTGATAAAAGAATTTGTAAATAAAAATGATTTTAGGGGTTACAGACACTTTTAAAAACTGTTTAAAGCCTTAAAATTCGTATAAAAAAGACTTACAAAGTAGAATTCACAACTATAATCTCTTATCTAAAAAGAAGGATTTGCAACGAAACTCTAGATATCTGCAACCTATTAGGAATAATCTCAATGATTTTAGCTAGTACATTTATTTTGGGATACTAAAATAAATATGATCGGTGTTATAATAATATTTAAATTAACTTTTTAAAGTATTAAAAACAGATTCTATTTAACAGCTCAACTTCAATACTCTATTAAGATTATGAGTTAACAGGGAGCTTCTGTAATGTTTATAATTTACTTTTTTAAAAGCTTTAAAACAATTAATTAATAAAGTATAGGAAAGTATAGGCAATTTTATAGTTTTAAATAGAATTCACCATTGTTATAACAGCGTTTAAACAAATATTTACATTCTACTTTTAATCCAACGTGGAAGCATTTTTATAATTATTGCAACTATTCTCCAGCGTTTAGATACATATCCTATTTTCTTTTTCTTATTAATAAGGTTATAAATCTGTATTCCAGCTTCTTCTTTTGTTGCTGCCCAAAATATTTTTTTACCTTCGGTAAGAGGTGTAATAACAAAACCAGGTCTTACATCAGTAGTATAGATTGGTAATCCAGATTTTCTATCTTTTGTTGCTTTCTGACTTAACGCCTCCAAATAATTTATTTGATAAGATTTAGCCGCATGATAAGCTGGAGCTACTCTACTTCCAAAAAGCCCTGAAATAGAACTAATTGAGACAAAATGACCGTAACCTTGTTTTTTAAAGAATCTATAACTCCAATCTGCAACTTCTGTAAATGCAAGTACATTTAATTTGTTTGCATTATTTTCTACTTTATACCCTAAATCTTTATTTAAGTTACCAATTCCTGCACTAAATATTAATAAGTCGAGTCCACCTAGCCAATCAACCAATTCTGTTATTGTTACAGAGGCATTACTATTTATGCAATCTAAATACTCAGCTTTAAAATTTTCCTTTTCAGAGTTTTGTAGTCCTTCAATTATAGTCTTTTCAATACCCGTTATACCTACTTTAAATTTATTATTAACAAGTACATCTGTAATTCCTTGACCTATACCTGAAGTTCCTCCAATTATAATTGCTTTTTTCATTTTCAGCCTATGGCTTATATTTTTGGCTATTATTTTTTTGCAGAAAAGCCTGCAGTACTCTTTTTCACCGTAGCCCAAAGATAACAAAGTAAGAGAATTTTAAAGTAAAATTACAAACTAGTAAACAAGCAACCTGCTTTCGTCCAGCTATAATTGAACTGTTTTTTACACAGTTTATATTAAAACACTTTTATTCGCGCACATAAGTTTAGTTAAAATTTCTTCGTCGATATCTATTTTCCTCATTTAAAGTAAGTCATATAAACAAGAATTAGTAGTTTACTTAAACTTATAAAAACTTCGTATTATAGTTTTACAAATCAGTTGTATTAAAAAGTAGGTTTAAATTAAATTTTGGTAAAACAATTAAGATGAATTTTAATTAAAAAACCAATGTTTAGAAGTATTGTTGATTTTTCAATCTTTTTTAAAACATTGATCTCTTATCTAATCTCTAAATCCATGCTAACCATAAAACGTTTTACATCTATAACTTTTGAAATCCTTAACCCCATCTACTTTCAAATACGTTGTTTCGCATATAAGACTATATTTACAGACTGTAGGTATATATTTAACGCAACAGCATTACTAACATATGATATATGCCTAATAAGGTAGTTTATTAGCTTTCATCTATCAATTACCTTTAGACTTATGCACGCTTCTTAGGGTCCATGTCCAATAATGCGTCTTACAATATTTAGGTCTAATCCTGTTTTTTTTACTATTTTAAAAAGTTATATGTAATAACAGTTATAGAAGTAATTAAACACAAAAAAACCCTACATTACTGTAGAGTTTTCTGTTATTATATAACTTATAAGATTGCTTATAAAGCAGCGATATGCTTAGTCAAACCAGATTTTAGGTTTGCAGCTTTATTAGCGTGAATTACATTCTTCTTAGCTAATTTATCAATCATTGAAACTACATTAGAATATAACGCTTGCGCTTCTTCCTTAGTTTCAGCGTCACGTAACTTCTTAATAGCATTACGAGTCGTTTTATGCTGATATTTATTTCTTAAACGTTTAGCTTCGTTACTTCTAATTCTTTTTAACGATGACTTATGATTTGCCATTTGATTCTTTCTTATTAAATGATTGTAGCCCGTAGGGGAGTCGAACCCCTCTTACCAGGATGAAAACCTGGCGTCCTAGCCGATAGACGAACGGGCCATTGTTATTTTTTTGAGTGTGCAAATATAAAAACTTATTTTCGATTTGCAAAACATTTTTTCAAAAAACTTTCAATGTGATTTTTGTTATTAATATTTATCTCATTGCGGGTGCAAATATACAACCTTTTTTGAATATTGCAACAAGAATTGAAAGTTTTTTGAAAAAAATTTAAATTAATATGCTTTTGCGAATAACACGCGACGATTAGACGGTTTCCCACTAAATACACAAACACCTTCCTCCTCTACCGAGTCTTCTGGTATACAGCGTATTGTAGCTTTTGTAAGCTCTTTAATCTTATCTTCTGTCTCTATTGTACCATCCCAATGTGCAGAAATAAACCCTCCAGTATTTTTTAAAGCAGCCTTAAACTCATCAAAAGTATCCACTTCTGTAGTATGAGTTGCTCTAAAGTCAAAAGCCTTTTTATATAGTGTTTCCTGAATTTCTGTCATTAGTCCCTCTACAATACCTGTAAGTAAGTCTAAGGATACAATTTCTTTAGTTAAAGTATCTCGCCTTGCTAACTCAACGGTACCATTCTCAAGATCTTTAGGCCCTATTGCTATACGCAAAGGCACACCTTGTAATTCGTGTTGGGCAAATTTTGCTCCAGGTCTATATGTTGTACGATTATCGTACTTTACCGAAATGTTTTTAGCTCTTAAATCGCTAATAATTAAATTTGCTATTTTAGAAATCTCTTCAAATTGTTCATCTGTCTTATATATTGGAACAATAACAACTTGGTTTGGTGCTAAATTTGGTGGCAACACTAAACCATGATCATCACTATGTGTCATAATTAAAGCCCCCATTAATCGTGTAGACACTCCCCAAGATGTTGCCCAAACATAATCTTGCTTACCTTCTTTTGATGTAAACTTAACATCGAATGCTTTTGCGAAGTTCTGTCCTAAAAAATGAGATGTTCCTGCTTGTAAAGCTTTTCCGTCTTGCATTAAAGCTTCAATACAATACGTTTCATCGGCTCCAGCAAAACGCTCACTTTCTGTTTTTGTACCTTTTATAACCGGTATGGCCATAAAATTCTCAACAAAAGTAGCGTACACATTATTCATTAATTCTGCTTCTATTAATGCTTCTGCTTTAGTTTCATGGGCCGTATGCCCTTCTTGCCATAAAAACTCTGCTGTACGTAAAAACAAACGCGTACGCATTTCCCATCGTACCACATTAGCCCATTGGTTTATTAATAAAGGTAAATCTCTGTAAGATTGAATCCATCCTTTATAAGTATTCCAAATTATAGCTTCACTGGTTGGTCTTACAACTAACTCTTCTTCTAATTTTGCTTCTGGATCTACACGTAATTTCCCTGGATTGTCAGGGTCATTTTGTAATCTATAATGTGTTACTACTGCACATTCTTTAGCAAAGCCTTCTGCATTTTTCTCCTCTGCTTCAAATAAACTTTTGGGTACAAATAATGGAAAGTATGCATTTTGATGACCTGTCTCTTTAAACATACGATCTAATTCAGCTTGCATCTTTTCCCAAATAGCATATCCGTATGGTTTTATAACCATACACCCTCTAACTGCCGAATTTTCAGCAAGATCCGCTTTTACTACTAATTCGTTATACCACTTCGAGTAGTCCTCCGCTCTGCTTGTAAGTTTTTTGCTCATATTGTTAATTTTGGCATAAATATTGCCACTATGTTAAATACATTAAATAGTTACGCAAAACTAACTATTTTTGTTATGTTCAACAATAAATTTAATCCAGATATGAGATATAAAGATATTCTAAAACAAAAACCACTCTTTTTTATAATGCTTTCTAGCTTGCTTGTACTCTCATCTTGTGGAAGTTCAGCATACTATAGTCAGCAAAGTACAGATGGAATATACGGAACTCCAAATAATGAAGTTGTGTATCAAAATTACGACACAGCAGAAAATGTCTATTATAAAAATTATTTCAAAGAAAAAAATCAAGAAATAGACGAATTTAATGCTGAACAAGATTCTGTTTTTACAGATATAGATAGCTACCAAAGCAATACATATGCAGAGGATAATTATACTAATGATGACACTTATGCATACCAAGACAATTACAATGGTAATGGTGGTTGGGGAGAACAGACAGAAAATGTAACTGTAACAATTTACACAGACCCTTTTGTGTATGGCGGTTACGGCTATGGATACGGCTGGGGCTATTCTAACTGGTACAGACCTTACTACGGCGGTTGGGGCTGGGGCGTTGGGTTTTACCCACCTTACTATGGCGGCTGGGGTTACGGCGGAGGCTGGGCTATTGGATGGGGTTATCCAGGCGGTTATTGGGGACGTCCTGGTTACGGACACGGACATTATAACAATGGATACCATAGAAGCTATTCACGCTATAATAGAAGTGGTATTTCTTACAACTCGAACAATAGATATTTAAATAGTAATCGTTATACAAAAACAAATTCTAATAGTAGATATCAAAATTTAACTAGAAATAGCCAAACAAGCACTAGAGGTAATAATACAACAAGTAGAAATTACACTACAACTAGAAGCTCATCAAACTACAGCAGACAAAGACCAACGACAACCAGTAGAACAAATACTACAAGAAACACACGATCTACTACACGTTCATCGTCATCTTCAAATAGAACCTATTCTTCACCTACAAGAAGTTCGTCGTCCTCTTCTAGCAGAAGCTACTCTACGCCTTCAAGAAGCTCGTCGTCTTCTAGCAGCACAGGATCTTCAAGCAGAAGCAGTAGTAGCAGATCTTCAAGAGGTAGATAATAACAAAAATTGAATTTTATATAATGAATTTTAAAACGATAGTTTTTATAATTGCAGGCATTTTTACAGTGCCTGCTTTTTATGCTCAAGATATTACAGATGCCTTAAGATACTCTCAAGATGACATTGTCGGATCGGCAAGGTTTAGAGCTTTAAGTGGTGCTTTCGGGGCATTAGGAGGCGATTTATCTGCTACAAGTTTAAATCCGGCAGGTTCAGCCGTGTTTACACAAAGCTTTATGTCTTTTACTTTAACGAATTTAAACATCAAAAACGACACACAATATTATGATAGTAACGACTCAAATTCTGATTCGTATACCGAATTCACACAAATAGGAACAGCTTTTGTTTTTAATAATCAGAACCCCAATAGTTCTTTTAAAAAATTTACTTTAGGTTTTGCTTACGATAAGACTCATGATTATAAAGATGATTGGACAACACATGGTGTAGGTTCTAACTCTATAGCAAATTACTTTTTAGACTATGCACAAGGCCTACCTTTAAATGAGATTTCTGCTTTACAAAATGAATCTATTTCTGAAGCATATTCTGAAATTGGTAGAATTTACGGCTCAGGAAACCAACAAGCCTTTTTAGGTTACGAATCTTATATTATTGAACCAGCAAATAGCTCTGATGAAAACACAGATTATTACTCTAATATAGCATCTGGAGAATTCGAACAAAACTATATTTATTCGGCTACAGGTTACAATGGTAAAATTGCAATAAACTTTGCTTCTCAAGTCAATGATAGACTATATTTAGGGATTAATTTAAATTCACATTTTTTAAATTACGACCGCTTAACTTACTTCACTGAAGCAAACTCGAATAGTGGTTCTCTAGTAAGAGATGTCGATTTTGAAAACAAACTATCTACTATTGGTAGTGGGTTCTCTTTTCAATTAGGTACAATTTATAAGGCCACAGAAAGTTTAAGATTAGGATTAACATACAATTCACCAGTATGGTACACTATTGAAGAAGAAACAACACAATCTCTTTCTACCATAAGAGTTGAAGATGGTGGTACTATAAAACAAATCGTGAATCCTAGAATTACTAATATTTATCCTGATTACAAACTGCAAACACCTGGAAAAATCACAGGAAGTTTAGCATATATTTTTGGTGCTCGGGGATTAGTTAGTTTAGATTATAACTATAAAGATTATGGAAGTACTAAATTTAGAGAAAATAATAATTCTTATTTTAACGTACAAAACAACATTATTAGTAATCAGTTAAAAGGCGCTTCTTCTTTTGCAGTTGGTGGAGAATACAGATTAAAACAACTTAGTCTAAGAGGTGGATATCGTTTTGAAGAAAGCCCGTATAAAAACGAAAAAACTGTAGGTGATTTAACAGGATACTCTGTAGGTTTAGGTTATAGTTTTGGCTTAACAAATATTGATGTAACTTTCGATCAGTATCAACGTGACTCCGAATATCAACTTTACAATGTTGGTTTAACAGATTCGACATCTTTAGATACTAGAGTTTCAAACATCACATTTACCTTAAGTTTCGCACTATAAACACAGACATTAATATATTTAAAAACAGATTTGCTTTCAGTTTGAAATCAAATCTGTTTTTTTTTGCACTCTTAGTAATTATTAATTGTTTCACAATTCAAACTCAAAGAAAACTGAATTACTTATCTTTGCCCATTAAAACAGCTTTATTTTTTAGATAAATGAAATTTGATGACAATATAGAAGAGTTTGATGCTATAGGCGATAACCATATTGGGACTGCAACAGATACTCCAATGCGAGCCGATGCTTTTGAACTTTCGGATGATAAAAAGATAGAATCCATAAAAAAAGATGTTCGCCATATTATGGAAACATTAGGCTTAGATTTAACCGACGATAGTTTAAAAGGCACACCTAATCGTGTTGCCAAAATGTTTGTAAAAGAAATTTTTAGCGGGTTAAATCCTGAAAAAAAACCAACAGCGTCTACCTTCGACAATAAATATAAGTACGGTGAAATGTTAGTTGAAAAAAACATCACCTTGTACTCCACTTGCGAGCATCATTTATTACCAATAGTAGGAAGAGCACATGTTGCTTATATCTCTAAAGGTAATGTTGTAGGCTTATCCAAAATGAACCGTATTGTAGATTATTACGCAAAACGTCCTCAAGTTCAAGAACGCTTAACAATTCAAATTGTAAAAGAATTACAAGTTGTTTTAGGAACAGACGATGTGGCATGTATTATAGATGCGAAACATTTATGTGTAAACTCTAGAGGTATTAGAGACATAGAAAGCAGCACTGTAACAGCTGAATTTGGAGGAAAATTCAAAGAAAAAGACACTCGCAGAGAATTCATTGAATACATTAAATTAGAGACGCAATTTTAAATTACCAAGATTATCATGCCTCAACTATACAAGCAACAAAACATTAAAGTTTACAATTCACTTTCAGGACAAAAAGAAGTTTTTACACCTATAAACGACGGTTACGTTGGTATGTATGTTTGTGGACCTACAGTTTACAGTAACGTACATTTAGGTAATGTAAGAACGTTTATGTCTTTCGATACTATTTTTCGTTATTTAAAACATTTAGGTTTTAAAGTACGTTACGTTCGTAATATTACTGATGCTGGACATTTAGAAAATGATGCTGACGAAGGAGAAGATAGAATCGCAAAAAAAGCGCGTTTAGAACAAATTGAACCTATGGAAGTGGTACAGCGTTACACCGTAGACTTTCATAATATCTTAAATAAATTCAACTTTTTACCACCAAGTATAGAGCCTACTGCAACTGGACATATTATTGAACAAATTGAATTAATAAAAACGATAATCGATAATGGGTTTGGTTACGAAATAAATGGATCTGTATATTTTGATGTTTTAAAATATAACGAAACCAACGATTACGGTAAATTAAGTAAACGTAAGGTTGAAGATTTAATTCATAACACACGTGAATTAGACGGACAAAGTGATAAGAAAAACCCTCAGGATTTTGCTCTTTGGAAAAAAGCAGAACCACAACATATTATGCGTTGGCCATCGCCTTGGAGCGACGGTTTTCCTGGTTGGCATTTAGAATGTACAGCTATGAGTACAAAATATTTAGGCGAACATTTCGATATTCATGGTGGCGGAATGGATTTAAAATTCCCACATCACGAATGTGAGATTGCACAAGCAGAAGCTTGTAACCACCAATCTCCTGTTAACTATTGGATGCATGCTAATATGTTAATTATGAATGGAAAAAAAATGGCTAAATCTACAGGAAACTTTATTCTTCCTGAAGAAATATTTACTGGAGATAATGAGCATATTACACAAGCATTTAGCGCTAGTGTGGCTCGTTTTTTCATGCTACAAGCACACTACCGAAGTATTCTTGATTTTACTAATAACGGATTGTTAGCAAGTGAAAAAGGCTTCAATAGATTAATGGATGCCATTACAGATCTAGATAACCTTAAAGCTAGCTCAACCTCATCTATTAACATTTCAGAATGGAAACAGAAATGTTACGATGCCATGAACGATGATTTTAATTCTCCTATTTTAATTGCTAATTTATTTGAAGCTGTAAAGTTCATCAATCAAATAAAAGAAGGAAAAACATCACTTTCTGAAGCAGATTTACAAGAATTAAAAGAAACCATGCATACCTTTACATTCGATGTTTTAGGTTTAGTACACGGATCTGAAACTGAAGCAGGAGAAGACAAATTAGCAGGAGCAGTCGACTTATTAATTAAATTACGACAAGAAGCAAGAGCTAATAAAGATTTTGCTTTATCTGATAAAATTCGAGACGAACTTGCTACAGTTGGCATTCAACTTAACGATGGCAAGGAAGGCACAACATTTTCGACCAATTAAAAACATAACACGGACAAGATTTTTTCACTTGTCCGTTTTTTATATACTAAATGAAACGTTTTTTAATCGCTCCTTTTTTATTCTTAATCAAGATATATCAAACACTAATATCTCCATTAACTCCAGCATCTTGCAGATATCACCCAACGTGCTCTCAATACACCAAAGAGGCTCTTATAAAACACGGATTAATAAAAGGGGGTTGGTTAGCTATTAAACGTATTTTTAGTTGTCACCCTTGGGGAGGCTCTGGTTACGATCCTGTACCTTAATCTTATTAAAGAACAAAATTTTTATAGTCTATAACAAGCTATTCTTTTAAATACTTGAGCAAATGTCTATATTTACTCATTGAAAACTAAATACTATGCACTTTTTAAAATTCGATTGGAATCCTACATCAGGAATTGAAATCATTGGTAATTTCCAACTTCATTTTTATAGCCTTATGTGGGTTACAGCCTTTTTATTAGGTTGGTATGTTATGAAACGCATCTACGAAAAAGAAAATGTGTCTTTAGAATATTTAGATCCGTTATTTATATACACGGTTTTAGCGACTATGATTGGTGCACGTTTAGGACATGTTATTTTCTATCAGCCAGAATTATTTCAACAAGATTTTCTTAGCATCTTTTTACCTATCCGCACTAAACCAGAACTTGAATTTACTGGTTTTCAAGGCCTAGCAAGTCATGGTGCTGCTATTGGTATTATTATAGGAATGTATTTATATCGCAAAAAATACAATTACAAATCGTTAATTTGGATACTAGATCGTATTGTAATTCCAGTTTCTCTTGGAGCTATTTTTATTAGAATTGGAAATTTTATCAATTCAGAAATTATAGGAAAAGTTACAGACTCTAGTTTAGGTGTTCGTTTCATTCAAGACGAATATAGTAAACGTGAAGCCATACAACTTACGGGTATTAATAACCCTAAAGAAGCATATAATGCCATAGCAAACAATCCGCAATTTCAAAACTTATTAGATGCTGTTCCTTATAGACATGCCGCACAATTATACGAATCTGCTTGTTATGTGTTTGTATTCATAATATTATGGGTTATATATACAAAAACAAACAAAAAAGACAATCCTGGATTCCTATTTGGATTATTTTTAGCGCTACTTTGGACCATTAGATTCTTTGTAGAATTTGTAAAAGAAGCACAAGTAGACGATCGTGCAACATGGGCATTAAACACTGGACAATGGTTAAGTATTCCTTTTATATTAGTAGGATTTTACTTTATGTTTGTATACAAAGGCAGCTCTAAAAAAGCTTAAAAACACGTTATTATGAAAGTCTCGAAACTTATATTTTCTATTATTTTATTAGGATTAGCGACCTTAACTTTAGCATGTAAGAATGAAAAAAAGGCAAATATTACTCCTACAGAAATTTCATTTCACAAAGAAGGAGAATTAACACTTTATAAATCTGAGACCGACTCGGTAATTAAGTCTTTAGATATTGAAATTGCAGATAATGAATATGATCGCGAAACGGGACTAATGTACAGATCTTCTATGAAAAATGATAACGGAATGTTATTTGTTTTTCCTAATGAAGAGCCAAGAGCTTTTTACATGAAAAACACTCAAATCGCACTAGACCTTATTTATCTTGGAGAAAATAAAACTATTGTAAGTATCTCTAAAAATGCTAAACCTATGGACGAAACCTCTTTACTTTCTTACAAACCGGCGATGTATGTGTTAGAAATAAATGCTGGTTTAGCAGATGTTTGGCAATTAAAAGTAGGAGATTCTATAGCGTATACTAAATGATATAAATTTTAAGTAACCGGAATTTTATTGAAATTTTCAAACAAAAAAGTCGGATTAAATTAGAAATAATTTAATCCGACTTTTTAAATTTCGTGATCTAAAAATTTAATCTTTTACAATGTCTTTTCCTTTATGTTTCCACTCTGAAATCCCACCTCGCAAATCGAAAATCTTTACAAAACCTGCATCTTTAAGTTTCTGAGCACATTCTGCACTTCTTTTTCCTGAGTTACAATATAAGGCCACAGGCTTAGTTTTATCTAAATCTTTTATATCCTGCTCAAAAGTAGCCGAGTTATAATCTACATGCTGTGAATTTACAATATAACCTTGTTTAAAGCGATCTTCTTCAGATCTTAAGTCTACCAATTGCACATCATCTAAACTAAGAAGCGATTGCATTTCTTCTGCAGAAACCACTTCAATAACACCGGCCTCACTGTTATTACATGCCGAGCATAATAAAAGTATAAAACAATAAAGTATATTTATTTTTTTCATCTAGTTTGTGTTACCGCTCTTCTACCTCACCGGCCCAGTCGTTAAACCCACCTAATAAATTATACGCGTTTTCAATTCCTAATTGATTCATAATTTCGCAAGACTTACCGCTTCTTGCTCCAGAACGACAATACACATAATAGTTTTTAGATTTGTCTAATTTATCAACCTGAGCAACAAATTCTTGACCTAAATAAAAATCGATATGTTTAGAGTTTGGTATAAATCCTTGGTCTACTTCATCATCTGTACGTACGTCTAAAATCACAGCATTACTGTCGCTAGCTAACTGTTCTACCCATTCTTCTTGTGTTAAATCTGCCATAATTGTTTAAATATTTTGATTACAAATTTATAATATCTTTAATATATAAACGAAAAAAAAACCGAAGTCTTACAATTTAGGATTTTATTATTTTTAAAATGAAGAAGTATTATAATTTTAAAACTTATTAATAGCCTTAATAGTTTATGCCTTAATCTCTTTTTCCTTCAAAACACAACTATTATATTTTATTTTAAGAACGTTTTAACCTCTGCTTCTAATTCTTCATAAGTAAACGGAGTTTCATAAAACTTGCGTTTGTCTTTATTATATATAAGAGTAACAGGAATGGTACCAGACCATGTAGTACTTATTTTAGAAATCCAAGTTTCAGAATCTGGATCATTTAAAGCTACAACTTTAGATTGTATGTTATGTTTTAGAATAAAAGGTTTCAATTTAGAATCGTAAACATTTGGAAAGTCTAGACTTACTAACAATAATTGTACATTTTTTGAAGCATATTCTGTTCTTAATTTTTCAAAATGAGGTAATTCTTTTACACAAGGAACACACCAAGTAGCCCAAAAATTAATAACGTGTATATTATCATCCTTTACATGTAACAGAGGGTTTAATTCTTCAAAATTATAAATTGTTAATGCAACATCATTAATCGTTTTTTCACTGCGTTCCACCTGTCCTTCTCCTTCCTTTACTGAATCTTTCTTAGAATTATCTTTACAAGCAAAACAGCATAAGAATACTAATAGAATAATGTTTTTCATGTCATAAAAATAGTCAACACTCAAATCCTTAAAATAATTTTAACAAAACATTATACAAAACAGATTCAATTATTATAGTCTTTAACATACATTTGTATATACAAATATTGTATATGAAACAGTTAGAAGACATATTAAAAACGACCACTCCAATTCCTTTAAACAGAAAAACGGTACTCAATATTACGTACTCTAGTATTTGGACTAAAGATATAGTAAATGCAATTTTAAAATCTTTTGATGTCTCTAACGAACAGTTTAATGTATTACGCATTTTAAGAGGCAAAAAAGGAAGTCCTGCTAATTTACAAGACATTCAAGATCGCATGATAAATAAAATGAGTAATACCACACGCTTGGTTGATAAGCTTATTTTAAAAGGATATGTAGAACGTTTCACTTGCGAGATAAACAGAAGAAAAGTTGAAATTTTTATTACTAAAAAAGGATTAGAAATTTTAAAAGAAATAGATCCAATTATAGATAGAACAGAATCTGAAATCACATCAAATCTAACAGCTAAAGAATTAGAAACTTTAAACTTTTTATTGACAAAATTAAGATCTTAATTTTATTAGAAACAGACTATTATTAGACAGTAATCGAAAAAATCAGAAAGAAATAATAATCAAATTATATAATTAAACACCATAAAAAAACATGAAAAACACAGTAAAAAGCGCACTGATATTAGTATTGGCTATAACATTTGCATCGTTCTCAACATTAAAAACAAAAAAAGTAAACGTAAAAGAAAGTCAAGTAAATTGGACTGGGCATAAAGTTACAGGACAACACGACGGAACAATAGCACTTAAAGAAGGAACTTTAGAGTTTGATGGAACAACATTAATAGGAGGCGCTTTCACTATAGATATGACGTCTATAAACACAACAGACCTTGAAGGTGATTCTAAAACAAAATTAGATGGACACTTAAAAGCAGACGACTTTTTTGGGACTGATAAATTCCCTACAGCCACATTAAAATTCACTAAAGTTGAAGCTTTAGGTTCTGATTACGCTGTAACTGGAGACTTAACAATTAAAGGCATTACAAAACCTGTAACTTTTAAAATGAACGTAACAGGAGATACTGCTAAAGCAGCGCTTAAAATAGATAGAACTAAATACGATATTAAATACGGTTCGGCAAGTTTCTTTGACAACCTACAAGACAAGGCCATTTATAACGAATTTGACTTAAATGTGTCTTTAAAATTCTAACATTACCTAATTCAGATGTTAGTACCAATGTGTGATTAAGTTTAATTCCTGAAGCGTTTTGTATTATTATACTGACCTTCAGGAATTCTCTTTTATAATTTATTCAAAAAAAATTTGATAACTAAATTTTCATCCCTATATTTGAGAAAAATAATATTAAAATTGAACACAAATTTAAATCATACTTGGTGGTGGAACTCTCGAAATGTAAACTTCGTGAACTAAACCTATTGTATATTTTAAACTCAAAATAACAAGGCTTGTCATTCACGACAAGCCTTTTTTTATTACAAAAAGATGAAACAATTTAAACTCACAACCCATTACAAGAAAATTCTAGCCGACACCATTACACCGGTAAGTGTTTACTTAAAAATTAGAGATAAATTCCCTAATAGTATCTTATTAGAAAGTAGTGATTACCACGCTAACAATAACAGTTTCTCTTACATTTGTTGTAATCCGATTGCATCTATAAAAGTGCAAAATGAAACTATTACTCAGGAGTTTCCTAATGGTGAAATTATTTCTCAGCCTATTACAAATCGTGGTATGGTTACTGAAGAAATTCACAACTTTACCAAACGTTTTAAAACAGATGATAGTGAAGAGTTTAAATTTATAAACAATGGTATTTTTGGATATATAGGTTATGATGCCGTTCGCTATTTTGAAGATATAGAAATCAATAAAAAAGAAGAGGTTTTAGGTATTCCAGATATTTATTATGCCGTTTATCAAAACATTATTGCTATAAATCATTTTAATAATGAAGCCTATATTTTCGCACATTGTTACGATGGAAAAAATAATATTGATGATTTAAACCAACTTATAAAATCAAATCAATTTGCGACTTACCAATTTACTCCTGAAAATAATATTGCATCAAATTTAACAGATGAAGAGTATAAGAATAACGTTGCTTTAGCAAAACAACATTGCGCAAGAGGCGATGTATTTCAATTAGTATTATCTAAAAAATTCTCTCAAGAATTTAAAGGCGACGAGTTTAATGTATATCGTGCCTTAAGAAGTATTAATCCATCCCCTTACCTATTCTATTTCGATTATGGGACTTTTAAAATATTTGGAAGTTCTCCAGAAGCACAATTAGTTGTTCAAGATGGTAATGCAGAAATTCACCCAATTGCAGGCACATTTAAACGTACTGGTAACGATGAAAAAGACGCAGAACTTGCTAAAAAACTAGCAAAAGACGATAAAGAGAATGCAGAACATGTAATGCTAGTAGATTTGGCTAGAAACGATTTAAGCCGTCACGGTAGTCAAGTTACTGTAGAAACCTACCGCGAAGTACAATTCTTCTCTCATGTTATTCACTTGGTAAGTAAAGTGATTGGAAAAAAACATGCAGATACCATAACCATGCAAGTGGTTGCAGATACGTTTCCTGCAGGAACATTAAGTGGTGCACCTAAACACAAAGCCATGCAACTTATTGAAAAATACGAAAAAACAAGTCGTGAGTTTTACGGTGGAGCTATTGGTTTTATGGATTTTAAAGGAAACTTTAATCATGCCATTTTGATTAGAACTTTCTTAAGTAAAGACCACAAACTACATTGGCAAGCTGGAGCTGGAATCGTTTCTAAATCGAAACCAGAAGACGAGTTACAAGAAGTTTACAACAAACTTGGAGCTTTAACCAAAGCCATAGATTTAGCAAAAAACATTTAATAGTGCAAATACAGAAACCCACTATGAAAAATATATTAGTTATAGATAATTACGATAGTTTCACTTACAATCTAGTGCACTATTTAGAAGATTTAGGATGCCAAGTTACCGTAAAACGAAACGACAAACTAAATTTAGAAGACGTTGAAGCCTTCGATAAAATTGTATTGTCTCCTGGCCCTGGAATTCCAGATGAAGCCGGATTATTAAAAGACATTATCAAAACATACGCACCTACTAAAAGTATTTTAGGCGTCTGTTTAGGTCAACAAGCCATTGCTGAAGTATTTGGCGGAAGTATTGAAAACTTAGACAATGTATACCACGGTGTAGCTACAGATGTAACCTTGTGTGTAGATAATGAACATTTATTTGATGGTTTCGATAAAACATTTCCTGTTGGTCGCTATCATTCTTGGGTGGTTTCAAATGAATTACCAGATGTTTTAGAAGCCACTTCTCTCGATGAAAACGGACAAATCATGTCGTTACGTCACAGAATTTACGATGTTCGCGGCGTACAATATCATCCAGAATCGGTGTTAACACCTAACGGAAAACAAATGCTTAAAAATTGGATAAATAGTTAATCATGAAACAAATACTTAACAGACTTATTAATCACGAACACATCTCTAAAGAAGAAGCAAAACGTGTATTGGTAAACATCTCTAAAGGCGATTATAATCAGAGTCAGATTGCTTCATTTTTAACAGTGTATATGATGCGAAGCATTACAACAGACGAGTTAGAAGGATTTAGAGATGCCCTTTTAGAATTATGTGTAGCAATAGATTTATCTGGATATAACACCATAGATTTATGTGGAACTGGAGGTGACGGAAAAAACACCTTTAACATTTCAACTTTAGCCTCTTTTATTACGGCTGGAGCGGGTGTACATGTTACCAAACATGGGAATTACGGAGTCTCTTCTATATCTGGTTCTAGTAATGTTATGGAACATCTAGGTGTAAAATTCACTAACGATGCTGGATTTTTAGAAAACTGTTTAGAAAAGGCAGGAATTTGTGTATTACACGCACCGCTGTTTCACCCAGCAATGAAAAATGTTGCACCTATTCGTAGAGAATTAGGAGTAAAAACATTCTTTAATATGTTAGGTCCAATGGTAAATCCTGCATTTCCAAAGAATCAATTAGTTGGGGTTTTTAATTTAGAATTGGCAAGATTATACGGGTATTTATATCAGAAAACAGACAAGAACTTTACAATTTTACATGCCTTAGATGGTTATGATGAAATTTCATTAACAAGTGAAACTAAAGTCATTTCTAATTATTCTGAAACCATGTTAACTCCAGAAGATTTCGGATTACAATTAATTCAGCAATCAGATATTTTTGGAGGAGACACCATTAAAGAAGCATCAGATATTTTTGTAAACATTTTACAAGGTCAAGGTACAGAAGCTCAAAACAACGTTGTTTGTGCAAATGCTGCAATGGCAATACAAACAGTAAAACACACAACTTTAACAGATAGTTTTGCAGCTGCAAAGGAATCGTTACAATCTGGAGAAGCCTTAAAACGATTTAAAACTTTAGTAGATTTAAGCGCATAGTTATATGAATATTTTAGATAAAATAGTAGCAGATAAACGCATAGAAGTAACCTTAAGAAAAACATTAATTCCTGTAAAACAGTTAGAGCGATCTATACTTTTTTCTAGAAACACAAACTCTTTAGCTTCAGCATTAAAAGCAAGTACAAGCGGAATTATTGCTGAACACAAACGTCGTTCTCCTTCTAAATCTGTCATTAATCATAATTTAAATGTGTTTGATGTTGCTAAAGGTTACGAAGATGCTGGAGTTTGCGGCATGTCTGTTTTAACAGATGGTAAATATTTTGGCGGAAGTTTAGACGATTTACTTACTGCGCGTGCAAGCTGTAACTTGCCTTTGCTAAGAAAAGAATTTATTATAGATGAATATCAAATTATTGAAGCCAAAGCCTACGGTGCAGATGTTATTTTACTAATCGCTGCAATTTTAACGCGAGAAGAAATTAAAACCTTTTCAGAATTAGCAAAAAGTTTAAATTTAGATGTCCTTTTAGAAGTGCATAACGAAGAAGAGCTTCATAAATCACTAATGCCAAGTTTAGATATGCTTGGTGTAAATAATAGAAATTTAAAAACCTTTGAAGTATCGCTAGACATTAGTAAAGCGTTAAGCACATTAATTCCAAACGATTTTGTAAAGGTTTCAGAAAGCGGCATTAGTAATATTGAAGCCATTAAAGAGTTACAGCCTTACGGTTATCAAGGATTTTTAATTGGTGAAAATTTTATGAAGACTGATAATGCTGGAGCAAGTGCAACTCAATTTATAAACGCTTTAAACCAATAGTTATGAAACTAAAAGTTTGTGGCATGAAATTTACTGAAAACATCGAAGCTATAGCCAGTCTACAGCCAGATTATCTCGGGTTTATTTTTTATGATAAATCTGCTCGATTTATATCATCAGAAATTCCTAATCTTCCCAAAACGATTAAGAAAGTTGGTGTTTTCGTAAATGCTTCAGAAGAGACAGTCGTAACAACTGTTTTAGAACACAACTTGCAAGCTGTTCAATTACATGGTAAAGAATCTGTAGATTACTGTAAATCCATAAAAAAACAGCTTCCTGATATTGAAATCATCAAAGTATTTTCTGTTAAAGATGAATTTAATTTTGATGTCTTAGCACCATTCGAATCGGTTTGCGATTTCTTCCTATTCGATACAAAAGGTAAACTTCCTGGCGGAAACGGATATACTTTCAACTGGAATATACTAGAAAATTACCCATCAACAAAACCCTACTTTTTAAGTGGTGGTTTAGGAATTTCAGAATTAGAAAACATATCAGAATTTTCAAAAAGTAAAGCTTCTAAATACTGTTATGCCATTGATGTAAATAGTAAATTTGAAACTCAGCCTGGCTTAAAAGATTTTGAACTTGTTAAACAATTTAAACAGCAATTTGCTGTAAACACTATACAACACACTATGAGTTATAACATAAACGACAAAGGCTATTATGGCGAATTTGGTGGTGCTTATATCCCAGAAATGCTATATCCTAATGTAGAGGAATTACGCCAAAATTATTTAAAAATTATGGCAGAACCTTCATTTCAAGAAGAGTTCAATCAGTTATTAAAAGATTATGTTGGTCGTCCGTCTCCTCTTTATTTTGCAAAGCGATTAAGCGAGAAATACAACACAAAAATCTACTTAAAACGTGAAGATTTAAATCATACTGGCGCACACAAAATAAACAATACTGTTGGTCAGATTTTAATGGCTAAACGTTTAGGTAAAAAACGAATTATTGCAGAAACAGGAGCTGGACAACACGGTGTTGCAACAGCTACAGTTTGTGCACTTATGGGCTTAGAGTGTATTGTGTATATGGGTGAAATAGACATCGCTCGTCAAGCACCAAACGTGGCACGTATGAAAATGTTAGGTGCTACAGTTATTCCTGCATTATCAGGAAGTCGTACGTTAAAAGATGCTACAAACGAAGCTATTCGCGATTGGATTAACAATCCTGTAAACACACATTATATTATTGGTAGTGTTGTAGGACCTCATCCATATCCAGATATGGTAGCCCGTTTTCAATCTGTAGTGTCTCAAGAAATAGAATGGCAATTACAAGAAAAAGAAGGCCGAACAAAACCAGACCATGTTATTGCATGTGTTGGTGGTGGTAGTAATGCTGCTGGTGCTTTTTATCAATACTTAGATGAAACAGATGTGAATTTAATAGCTGTAGAAGCAGCAGGTTTAGGAGTAAATTCTGGTGAAAGTGCTGCAACTTCAGCATTAGGAAAAGAAGGAATTATTCATGGAAGTAAAACCTTGTTAATGCAAACAGACGACGGGCAAATTACCGAACCGTATTCTATTTCTGCAGGACTAGATTATCCTGGAGTTGGCCCAATGCACGCTAATTTATTTGCTACTGGTAGAGCAGAATTTATTTCTATTACAGATGATGAAGCTATGAACGCAGGAATGGAGCTTTGTAAATTAGAAGGTATTATTCCAGCCATTGAAAGTTCTCATGCTTTAGCCGTATTTAAAGACAGAAAATTTAAACCTGAAGATGTTATTGTATTGAATTTATCTGGACGTGGCGATAAAGATTTACAGAACTATATTGATTATTTTAAGATTTAATTTTTTTTTCATTTCCGCATAGGTGGAAATCTCATGAACCATTTTATGGATGTTTATTACGTTTATATATTAACCAATAAAAACCATACCGTTCTTTATATAGGCCGTACAAAACAATTGAAAGTAAGATTAATTCAACATAAAAATAACAATATAAAAACCTTTACAGGAAGATATAATGTAAATAAGTTAGTCTATTTTGAAACAACGAAATATATAAATAACGCCATAAAAAGAGAACGCCAATTAAAAAAGTGGAACCGAGAATGGAAAATAAATTTAATTAATGGATTGAATCCAGATTGGAAAGATCTTTCAGAATATATTTAAATTAAATATTAAAAGATTCCCTCCTTCGAGGGAATATAAACGATTCATTTACAATGAACAGAATAAATAAAAAACTTCAAGAAGACAAAAAATTATTGTCTATATATTTTACCGCTGGATATCCTAGTTTAAACGATACAGTAAGCATCATTGAAGACCTTGAAAAAAATGGTGTAGATATGATTGAAATCGGGTTACCATTTAGCGATCCTTTAGCCGATGGACCTACAATACAGAAAAGTTCTTCTCAAGCTTTAAAAAATGGAATGACTACAGCTAAGTTATTCGAGCAATTAAAAGACATCAGAAAAACAGTCTCTATTCCTTTAGTAATTATGGGATATTTTAACCCTATGTTGCAATATGGTGTAGATGCGTTCTGTAAAAAATGTCAAGAAATTGGTATCGACGGACTAATTATTCCTGATTTACCTGTAAACGAATACAAAGCGCATTATAAAGAAACCTTTGAAAAATACGGATTAATTAATGTATTTTTAATTACCCCACAAACCTCTAACGAACGTATTGCCTTTATAGATAATATGTCTAACGGATTTATTTACATGGTAAGTAGTGCTAGTGTTACAGGAAGTCAGTCAGGATTTGGAGACGAACAAACAGAATACTTTAAACGTATTTCTGACATGAACCTTAATACACCGCAAATTATCGGATTCGGAATTAACAATGCAGAAACCTTTAAACAGGCTACTACCTATACAAAAGGAGCCATTATAGGGAGTGCTTTTATTAAGTATATTACTGAAAACGGAATTGACAATCTGGGAGCTTTCACATCTAAAATAAAATCTTAACACATTATAATAAAAATCATTTCAAAAGGCTTTTCAAAAACAGAAAAGTCTTTTTTATGTTTCAATTCAATATATAATATGCCTTTAAACATTGTTCTTTTTGAGCCAGAAATACCAAATAACACGGGAAATATTGGTCGGTTAAGTTTAGCTTCCGGATCTCATTTGCATTTAGTTAAACCATTTGGTTTCGAAATAGACGACAAACGTTTAAAACGTGCCGGTTTAGATTATTGGAAACATTTAAATATTACCTATTACGAATCTATAGCTGAATTCTTCAGTATAAACGCAGACAAAAAAATGGCTTTCTTATCCAGTCATGGCGAAAAATCGCATTGGGATATTGATTTTGAAGATAATATGTTTCTCATCTTCGGAAAAGAATCTGTAGGCTTACCTAAACTTTTACTTGAAGAACATAAAAACGAGCTTTTCAAAATTCCACTTTTTAGTGAACATATACGCAGTTTAAATCTTGCAAATGCTGTTAGTATCGTGGTTTACGAAGGCTTAAAAAAATTAAGTTAGCACATCAATTTATTTTAAAAAGCTGATTATTTAATTTGTACATTTCGCCCATAAAATTCTAGTAAACAGATTTTTCATGGAAGATATTGAAAATATTGAATTAGCGTATTTAAGTCTTGACGATTATCAAGAACTTAAAGCCGCAATGATTGAGTCTTACTCAAGTATGCCCGATTCGTATTGGCGCGAACACCAAATTGAAACCTTACTCACACAATTTCCCGAAGGGCAAGTTGTTATTAAAATAAATAATCAAATTGCGGGTTGTGCACTCTCTATTATTGTAGATTATGATAAGTTTGACAATGCACATACTTATAAAGATATTACTGGTAATTATACCTTTAGTACGCACAATAAAGATGGCGACGTTATTTATGGTGTAGATGTGTTTATAAAACCAGAATTTAGAGGCTTGCGTTTAGGTAGACGTCTTTACGACTACCGTAAAGAATTATGCGAGCGCCTTAATTTAAGAGGCTTAGCCTTTGGCGGACGTATTCCTAATTATCATAAATATTCTAACGAACTTACACCAAAACAATACATTGATAAAGTAAAACGTAAAGAAATTCACGATCCTGTTTTAAACTTTCAAATTTCTAACGACTTCCACCCTACTCGTGTACTTAAAAATTATTTAGAAGGCGATAGCAATTCCGAAGATTATGCCGTGCTTTTAGAATGGGATAATATTTATTATGAAAAGAAAGAAACCAAAGCTGCAACTACAAAAAAAATTGTGCGTCTAGGATTAATTCAATGGCAAATGCGTCCTTATAACGATTTGGATGAATTAATGCAACAAGCAGAATATTTTGTCGATGCCGTTTCTGGATACAGAAGTGACTTTGCATTATTTCCTGAATTTTTTAATGCACCGTTAATGGCAGACGATAATCATTTATCCGAATCTGATGCCATTAGAAATTTAGCCGAACATACTGCAGAGATTGTTTTACGATTCTCAAAATTAGCTATTTCGTATAATATCAATATTATTACAGGAAGTATGCCTGAAATCGCTGAAGATAACCGACTGTATAATGTTGGTTATTTATGTAGAAGAGATGGAACTACAGAACGCTACGAAAAACTTCATGTTACACCAGACGAAGCTAAAGTTTGGGGTATGGAAGGCGGCTACAAACTAGAAGCTTTTGATACCGATTGTGGTAAAATAGGAATACTTATTTGTTACGATTCTGAATTTCCGGAACTAAGTAGACTATTAGCCGATCAAGGTATGGACATCTTATTTGTTCCCTTTTTAACTGATACACAAAATGGATATTCACGTGTTAGACATTGCGCTCAAGCACGTGCAATAGAAAATGAATGTTACGTTGCTATTGCTGGAAGTGTAGGAAATTTACCTAAAGTACATAACATGGATATCCAATTTGCCCAATCTATGGTATTTACACCTTGCGATTTTGCCTTTCCTGCAAACGGAATTAAAGCTGAAGCAACACCAAACACCGAAATGATTTTAATTGCAGATGTAGATATTGATCTCCTTAGAAACCTCAACCAATTCGGAAGTGTTAAAAACCTTAGAGACAGAAGAAAAGATATTTTCGAATTACGAAAAAAATAAATTCACAAACTCTTATTAAGCATATCTAAGCATCATATAACTATTTATATGATGCTTTTTTTTACCCCTTATTTAATCTTAAAAAAAGAAAATTATATTTTTTTAACATTTAAACAAACGTTTAATTTAAACAGTTGTTTAATTTTGCTCTCGTTTTATTACAAAAACAGAGTATGAAATTAAATGAAAAGAAAATTAAAATTTTGCTTACAGCTGAAAAATTGTTTGCAGAAAATGGTTTTGATGGTACTACAATCAGGAAAATATCAAGAGAGGCAAAAATTAATATTGCCATGGTTTCGTACTACTTCGGATCGAAAGAAAAACTATTAGAAGCTTTACTAATTTATCGTATATCAGATTTAGGTACAGAATTCGACTCTATAGTTACGAGTAAAGGTGACTATTTTGAAAAAATAGATGCCTTTATAGAAATGGTTGTAAAGCATATTCATAAAAATAGACGTACACACAAAATTGTAAGTTTTGAATATTCTAATCCCTTCAGAAAAATAGATTTTAAGATATACGAAAACTATAAAAAAGAGAATTTTACAATTCTAGCCCAGTTTATTAAGAACGGACAAGATGAAGGTGTATTTAGTAAAGATGTAAATATTCAAATGATAATTCCTACAATTCTAGGAACCTATTTTCATTTATACTACAATAAACAATTCTATAAAGATCTATTAGGTCTTGCCAATCAAACAGAAACAGATAATTACGTACATAATCAATTAACCCTACATATTAAACAAACCATAAAAGCTTTATTAACTTATGAAAAGTAGATTTCTAGTATGTGCTGTTCTTAGCATTTTTTACGCTTTACAAGTCCAGGCACAACAAACAAAACCGCTTTCTATTCCTGAAGCAGTTCATTTAGTTTTAGAAAACAGTGATGGTTCTAAAATTAGTAATGCCACAATTACAACTTCAGAACACGAAGTACAAACGGCTAAGGCATTACAATATCCTGATGTTACAGTTGGAGGACAATACAGACAATTAACACGTGTCGATTTTTCTTCAGACTTACTAACAGATGAAACTTCAGGAAGTACAACGATACCCAATGTAGATCAATTAATGATGGGAAATTTAGATATATCTATGCCTATTTTTTCTGGTTTCAAAATTAAAAACACAATTGAAGCTAGTAAAAACATACATACAGCAACAACATATAAAGCTAAAGATAATGATGAAAAATTAGCTCTACAAACCATAAATCTTTACATCAACCTTTATAAAGCAGAACAATCTATGGCGTTGTTTGAAGAAAATCTTATAAGTGCAAAACAACGCGTTACAGATTTTACTAACATGGAGCAAAACGGAATTTTAGCACGTAACGATTTATTAAAAGCTCAGCTTCAAGTCTCACAAGTCGAAATTTCTTTAGCCGATGCTAAGAAAACTAAGAACATTTTAAACTACCGTTTAGTCACCCTTCTTAAACTTCCTGAAGACACTATTATAGAAACAATTTCAGATAATTTTGGAATTTCTCCAACAACAGTCGAAACAGATTCTATTTACAGAAACGATTTAGAAGCTTTAAAATACCAAGAGTTAGCAACAGAAAATCAAATTAAAATTGCTCAAGGTAATTATTATCCAACTATAGGTATTGTTGGAGGATATATGGCCGTAGATATTCCAAATGCATTCACTCTTACAAATGCAATGAATATTGGAGTTGGAATCTCATACAACATCTCAGATATTTTCAAAAACAAAAGTGAAGTTGCTGTAGCAAAAAGCAAAGCCGATGAATTAAAATATACTATAGATAAAGCGACTGATGATATTAAAGTTGAAATAGAAAATGCAAATCAAGAATATCAATTAGCATTTAAGAAATTAGAACTTTATGAAAAGTCTGAAGAGCAAGCCATAGAAAACTATCGTATTGTAAAAGATAAATTTGATAACGGTCTAGCCGATACCAACGACACACTTGAAGCCGATTTAGGACAGCTTCAAGCAAAAATAAATATGGCTTTTGCCAAAGCTAATATCTCTCAGAAGTATTACGAACTTTTAACGGCACAAGGGCAATTAACAACATTAATAAACAACTAGTAACGAAATAATAAAATGGAACAGGAGCAAAAACAAAAGACTAATAAGAAATTTATACTCATAATTTCTGTTATACTTGCTATCGGAATTATTTACGGTGGATATAAATTTATGCACTCATTATCTCACGAAGAAACAGACGATGCACAAATAGAAGCAAACATGACACCTATTATTCCTCATGTAGGTGGTTACATTCAAGACGTTTTAGTATCTGATAATGCAATCGTTAAAAAAGGAGATACGCTTTTAATTATTGACAATACAGACTATATGATTCAGTTAAATCAAGCCGAAGCAAATGTTGCTGCTGCTAAAAGTGGTTTAGCCGTGTCTGAAGCAAGCATCGGAACATTTGCTGCGAACTCTCAAGCAGCAAACTCTCAAACTAACTCAGCTAGTTTAACTATTGAAACAGCAAAAATAAAATTATGGCGTGCACAAAATGATTTTAAGCGTTATAAAAATCTATACGAAAGCCATTCAATTACAGCACAACAATACGAACAAGCTTTAGCAGGAAAACAAGAAGCAGAAAAGCAACTAGAAATTCTAGAAAGCCAGAAAAAAGCAAGTGCAAGCCAAGGTAATGCAGCATCTCATCAGACTACAATTTCAAAAAAACAAGTCTCTGTGGCAGAAGCTCAAATAAAATTAGCAGAAGCTCAATTAAATGCAGCGCTTCAAAATGTTAGCTACACCTTTGTTACTGCGCCTATAGATGGGCAATTATCTAGCGTAAGAATACAATCAGGACAATTTGTACAGCCTGGACAATCGTTATTTTACTTAGTAAATACACACGAAAAATGGGTTGTTGCTAATTTTAAAGAAACGCAATTAGAAAAAATGATAATAGGACAAAAAGTAGGTATTAGTGTAGATGCTTACCCTGATTATGAATTTGAAGGTGTAGTTACAAATTTTTCTCCAGCAACAGGATCTAAATTCTCGTTATTACCTCCAGATAATGCAACAGGAAACTTTGTGAAAACAATACAGCGTTTGCCCGTAAAAATCGATTTTACAGATAGCAACGATGCAGAAAAGTTTAAAAAATTACGTTCTGGAATGAATGTAAATATAGATGTGCATTTAAAATAAATTATGCAACAAGAAGAAGACGAAAACAGTTTAGTTGAATATGGTTTTAGGAGAGTAATTATCACCATAACCGCGGTCTTATGTGCCCTTTTAGAAATTGTAGATACAACTATTGTAAACGTAGCATTAAATGACATGAAAGGTAGTCTTGGTGCTACTTTAACAGATGTGGCTTGGGTAATTACTGCCTATGCTATTGCGAATGTTATTGTAATACCTATGACAAGTTGGTTGTCTAAACAATTTGGACGTCGTAATTACTTTGCGACATCTATTATCATTTTTACAACCGCGTCGTTTTTATGCGGTAACGCTACTAATATTTGGGAGCTAGTTGCCTTTAGATTTATCCAAGGGCTTGGTGGTGGGGCACTTTTAGTAACTGCACAAACCATTATTACAGAAAGTTATCCCATGGCAAAACGTGGAATGGCTCAAGCCATCTATGGAATGGGGGTTATTGTTGGTCCAACGCTTGGTCCACCTTTAGGAGGTTACATTGTAGACAATTATTCTTGGCCTTATATTTTTTATATCAATATTCCGTTAGGAATTATAGCTACTTTTTTAACCATTTTATATGTTAGAAGTCCGAAATACGGCGAAAAACTTAAAGCTAGCCAAGTAGACTGGTGGGGCATTGTATTCTTAGCGACCTTTATTGGTTCGTTACAATTTGTATTGGAACATGGACAACAAGACGATTGGTTTGATAATTCATTAATCGTGTCTTTAAGTGTCGCTTCCTTTTTTGGATTAATACTCTTTATATGGCGTGAAATGGTATATGAGAACCCTATAGTTAACCTACGTGTTTTAAAAGATAGTAACTTGAGAGTTGGAACTATAATGACCTTTATTTTAGGTTTCGGTCTATACGGATCTACGTTTATTATTCCTATTTACACACAATCTGTTTTAGGCTTTACAGCCACAGATGCTGGATTATTATTAATTCCAAGTTCCATCACCACAGGTATTATGATGCCAATTATTGGAAAAATGATTCAGAAAGGAGTACCTCAGAAGTATCTTGTTACAGCAGGATTCTCCATTTTCTTCATTTATAGTTTATGGATGTATTTAGAAATGACACCAGATACAGGAGTAGAACACTTTTTCTGGCCACTTGTAGTAAGAGGTGTTGGTTTAGGATTACTATTTGTACCTATTACAACCTTATCTCTTTCAACCTTAATGGGAAAAGATATTGGAGATGGAGCAGCTTTTACCGGAATGACAAGACAATTAGGTGGATCTTTCGGGATTGCTATTATTACGACTATGATTTCTCGTTGGGCACAACAACATCGTGTAGATTTAATAGCAAATCTAGATCCTACAAAATTTAATGTACAAGAGCGTGTTCAGAACTTACAATATATGTTTATGGGCAAAGGATTCTCGTTTAACGAATCTTTAAATAAAGCTTATGAATTGTTAGACATGTCTGTATCTAAACAAGCGATTGTTCTCTCGTATATGGATATCTTTTTATATCTAGGTATACTCTTTTTAATCTGTGTACCTTTTGTTTTACTCATAAAAAAAGGAGCCGGAAAAGTAGATATGAGTGCTATGCACTAAAAATAACAGTTTATAAATCCAAACAAGCCTCCTTGTTATCTAACCACGTATAGATTAGACCACAAGGAGGCTTTATATGTTTTAACAAAGTTTATTATCTTAGCTACAATAATCAATAACAAAACAACCAACCATGCTTAAACTTTTTAAGACGCCTAAATGGCATGCCTACATCTTCTTTTTATCGCTTAGTCTCTTTTCTATTTCACAAGTTCATGCTCAAAAAGACACATTAATTCTTAAAAACAAAGACAAACTTATTGGAGACATTAAAGAAATGAATAAAGGTGTACTAACTATAGAAACAGCCTATAGTGATAGTGATTTTCAAATTAAATGGAAAGATGTAATCTATGTTAGTAGTGATCAAACCTATTTAATATCACTTTCTAACGGACGTAGAATAAACAGTCAATTACAGACTAAAACAAAAGACTCTAAAACGATTACATTAACCCAAGGAAATGAAATTATAGAGACTAATATAACAGACGTTGTTTACATTAAAGCTATAGAAAACAATTTTATCTCACGTTTAGATGCTAGTTTATCTATTGGTTTCAATTTTTCTAAAACTAATAATTTAACTCAATTTTCAGTTTTAAGTAATTTAGGTTATACTGCAGATAAATGGGGGTTTTCTGCGGGATATAACTCCGTAAGAAGTAATCAAGACGATGTCGATGAAACCAAACGAACTGATGCAAACATTGGTGCAAAATATTTTATGCGACACGATTGGTTTGCTTTAGCCAATGCCAGTTTTCTTTCTAACGATGAACAATTATTAAAATTAAGAAGTTCAACCCAAGGAGGTATTGGTAAATATATTGTGCATTCTAATCGTATCTATTTTGCAACAGGTACAGGTTTAGCATGGACTAATGAAAATTACACCGATCCAACAATAGATACTAAAAACAGCTTAGAAGCCTTTTTATCTTTAGAATTAAACATGTTCGATTTTGATGATATTAGCCTTTACTCTAAATTTGTTGTGTACCCGAGTTTAACAGAAAAAGATCGTTTAAGAACAGATTTAAACCTTAATTTAAAATACGATTTACCTTTAGATTTCTTTGTACAAGTTGGATTAACGCATAACTTTGATAGTAAACCGATTGAGGGTGCTGCTGAAACAGATTACGTATTTCAAACCACATTAGGTTGGGAATTAGATTAAATACATTTCATTTATACTCATAAAAAAATGTGTTAAACAATATAATCTAACACATTTTTTATATACAATTTACTTCCAAAGGCTACTTTAAAACAATATTTTGTTCCCAAGTAATTCCACTAATATCTGTAAGTTTTACAGTATAATTAGTATGCTTTAAAGACTTAAATCGATCATTTTTTATATTTAATTCTGCCCGTGCTCCCAATGGGATTATTAAACTATGAGCTCCTGGTTTTACTTTAGCGACATATACATTTTCAATCATTTCTGGCGTAAACTGAGATAATTCGGCTCCTAAAAACGACAAAATAGATGTATTTTCAAAATCTAAGACCTCTATACCTATTAAAAAAGAGCCATAAACATCTACACCTTCCACACGAAAGACTTCAAAATTTAAAACCCCATTTTTAATATTAGCATTAGAAATTTCAACAATAGGTTTAACCGACTTATTATGCAAAGTTCCCCAAACACCTCCATGAAAATATTGGTTGGTAAATAAGGTTAGAAATAAAATTCCTAAAGCACCAACTAAGGTCAATTTAGATAACACTTTTGTTGATAAAGAAATTTCGCCAGACCCTAACCAACTAAACATACCTTTCTTGGTAATTGCAAACGCTTTATTCTGCATATAATAGTCTAAAGAGTATCTGCCGCTTCCTGTTAAAAATAGCGTAAATCCGGTAGCAATACCCAAAACACCTATTTGCCATTCGTCTAAACAAGTTGTGCCTATCCAACCAGAGCCAAGTAAAATCCCCATTGCCAAACCAAAAACACCAATACTCATTAAACGGGTAAAGAAGCCTAACATGATTAATAGACCTACAATACCTTCAATAATCGTGAAACTCACCATAGCCCACCAAAGTGCATCTGGATTCTCTACTAAATGAAGAATTATAGGTTTTATACCTAATGCGTTAGGTAAAAAATGATTGAATTTTTCTCCGATATAACCTGCTGTTTCCGGATCTAATTTATTAGCTAATATTAATCTGCGCCAGAAGGCAGAAAAATAAGTCCACCCGACAACTAATCTTAAGCTAAGTGTGAACATTCCAGCCATAGTATATGACTGCGATATTTTTGAATTCATGAATATATATTTTGTATAATAAAAAATTATTTTAACGTTTTGAATCTTACGCTAAAATGAAATCTTTCTTGTTTTTATACAGAATATAAAGCGGCACTTTCAAAGGGACCACACATTGGTTTACTGTCTGAAAAGGGATCTGTTTCTCAGAAAACGAAACAAATTTTAAACCTATATAATTCGAGTTTAAAGAAACTAAATTGTTAGCCTTACTTTGTTTTTTACTGTGGCTTGAAACACCTATTTTTGAAGTATCAAACGTAACACAATTACTATTTAATTGCGCAACTTTACTCTTATTTGTAACCTCTGTTTGTTCTAGCTGTAAAGCAGATTGGATGCTATTTCTAACCGAACACGGAGACAATAACAACAGCATTCCAAGACTAAAAATCTTAAAAAATTGATAGAAGTTATTATGTGTTTTTATATTAGACATGTAATTTATAAAAATATAAATTGTAAACACATTCCACCTCTATAACGATGTTAAATTTTTGACAAAAAAAAACGTATTACCTTATCGCTAATACGTTAATGTTTTTGATTTTATATTAGTAAATTAATTGGGTAATTTATCATCCTTCTCTTTCTCTTCAATCTCACGAGCTTTAGATAATGATGTTGCAACTAATCCTGCTGGTATGGTAACAATTCCCACTCCTATTATTAGGATACAAAATGTAAATATTTTTCCCCCTGTAGTTATAGGATAAACATCTCCATAACCTACCGTTGTTAGCGTAACTACTGCCCACCATGCACTGTGAAAAATGGATGCAAAAACTTCTGGCTGCGCTTCGTTCTCGAAATAATAAATACCTGCAGATGCAATAAATACAAATATTGCCGTTACAATTAAAAACAAAACAATTTCTTCTTTAACTAATTTTGCTGCCAAGTGAAAACGATGCAATGCTTTATTATATCTAATCAATTTTAAAGCTCTAAATATTCTAAACACGCGGAATGCCCGTAAAGCTCTAAAATCTAAAGTTCCTTTTAAATAAAAAGGTAAAATGGCCAGTAAATCAATAATTCCATAAAAACTAAAAATATATTTCAACGGCTTTTCTGCAACATAAATACGTATTAGATATTCAATAGAAAAGATAACTACACAAACCGTTTCAAAATAGTCTAGATAATTTTTAGTATCAATAGAAATATTAGGCAATGTTTCTATTGAAAAAGCTATTAATGAAAGTAAAATTAAGACTTGAATAATATAATCGAATAACTTTCCTTTTTTAGTGGTGTTATCTTCTACTAGTAGCCTTAATTCTTCTTTCATATTTTAATTTTAATTTCTATTAAAAACTACATACGCTCTGGAACTTGAATTCCTAATAAACTAAAAGCATTTTTTATAGTTGTAGATACTGCTTGTGCTAACTGTACTCTAAATATTTTTTCATTTAAATCGTCTGCTCCTAAAATAGATACATTCTGGTAGAATGAATTAAATTCTTTTACTAAATCGTAAGTATAATTTGCAATAATTGCTGGGCTATATTGTACGGCTGCCAATTGAATAGTTTCTGGGAACAGTTGCAATTGTTTTAACAACGATTTTTCTTTTTCATGTAAATTAATCTCTGGTGTCGCAACACTATAATCGAAATCTGCTTTTCTAATTATAGACTGAATTCTAGCATAAGTATATTGGATAAAAGGACCTGTATTTCCTTGAAAATCGATAGATTCTTTAGGATCGAATAAAATACGTTTCTTAGGATCTACTTTTAATATATAATACTTTAATGCGCCAAGACCAATGGTGCTGTACAACATATCTTTTTCATCTTGAGAATAGCCGTCTAATTTCCCTAATTCTTCAGAAATTTCTCCTGCTGTTTCTGCCATTTCAGAAATTAAATCGTCGGCATCGACAACGGTTCCTTCTCTACTTTTCATTTTTCCGCTAGGTAAATCGACCATTCCATAACTTAAGTGAAACAAGTTTTTAGACCATTCGAAACCTAATTTTTGTAGAATTAGAAATAAGACTTTAAAGTGATAATCTTGCTCGTTTCCTACAGTGTAAACAAGTCCGCCAACATTTGGATAATCTTTTATACGCTGAATTGCTGTTCCTATATCTTGCGTCATGTAAACCGCAGTCCCGTCAGAACGTAATACAATTTTCTCGTCTAAACCTTCTTCAGTTAAATCGCACCATACAGAACCATCTTCTTTTTTAAAAAACACACCTGTTTTTAAACCTTCGGCAACAAACTCTTTTCCTAATAAATAGGTATTACTTTCGTAATAATAGCAATCGAAATCTACTCCTAAGTTTTTATAAGACACTTCAAAACCATCATAAACCCATTGGTTCATAGTTTTCCAAAGCGAAACAACTTGTTCGTCTCCTGCTTCCCACTTTAATAACATATCTTGTGCTGCTAATAAAATAGGTGCTTGTTTTTTAGCATCATCCTCAGAAAGTCCTTCTGCTTTTAATGCTTCTATTTCTTTTTTATATTCTTGATCGAATTTTACGTAGTAATTCCCGACTAACTTATCGCCTTTTAACCCTGTGCTTTCTGGTGTTTCTCCCTCTCCAAAACGTTTCCAAGCCAACATACTTTTACAAATATGAATACCACGGTCGTTTATAATCTGTGTTTTATAAACGTTTTTACCAGATGCCTTTAAAATTTCGGCTACACTATATCCTAATAAATTATTTCTAATGTGTCCGAGGTGCAATGGTTTGTTAGTGTTTGGCGAAGAGTATTCAACCATAACTGCTTTATCCTTTTTATTTGGAGTAACATATCCAAAGGCATCATCAGACTTAATACTATTAAACCAATTTTGATAATAAGCATCGGCAATTACAATATTAAGAAAACCTTTTACAACATTATACCCCGTAACATCTTCTACTTCTTTAAGCAAATATTCTCCTATAGCTTCACCAATTTTTACAGGATTGCCTTTTACAACGCGTAACATAGGGAAAACCACTACAGTGATATCTCCTTCAAACTCTTTACGAGTCGATTGAAATTCTACAGATTCCAATTCTGCATTATAAATGGATTTTACTGCTTGCTTGACATGTTGTGACAAAGACTCTTGTATACTCATTACTATTGATTTTATTAAAGAGGTAAAGATACTATTTTTCTCATATTAATAATAAGGATTACAATATGGAAAACACGAGTTAAAAACAGTATTGATTTCGAAATTAAATATGCCAATGTATAAAACCACTGCTTTTACTTTTTCATGAATTAAAATGAATAAAAACACGGATATAATAAGACCTTTTGGTCTTTTAAATTAATATTCAAAAAAACTACAAAGAGGTTTTTTTTCTATGATTTTGGTAGTTGGTCGAGTCCTTGACAAAGGATAAATACACTGATTAACATTTCAACTAATAAATTGGTATTAAACCGCTTAAATTATAATTTTAAAAGACATTTCATAACTTTGAACATAATTTGCTATTAATCTATTAAATCTTCTTTGTGAGGGAGAAGTATTTACTAAAAATTTAAGTAACATATATCTTATTTATGCGGCTATAAATAGTCTATACAATAAGGTTACGTCTGCACCTGTATGAAAAAGATAATTTATCTAATTATTCTTTTATTTGTATCTTTTGGTTATGCACAAACCAAAAATATAGATAGTTTGACCGTTGCTTTAGCTTTCCAGCAAACCGATGCTTCAAAGATTGCAACATCTATAGAACTTGTAGAAGAGTTATACGATCATAAAGACTATAATCTCGCTCTAAAATATGTTCTTGAAGCCGATAAACTTGCTTCGAAACTAAACTACATTCCTGGTCTTGGAAGAATTGCCTATTTAAAAGCTTTAATCTATAACAAAAAAGAAGACTATTTAAATGCTATAAACCATTATACGGAAGCAAAAACACTTTACGAAAGTTTAGATGACACACTTGCTATTGCCCGTATAAATAACCAAGTAGGACTGATAGAAATTTCTCGCGGATACTATAAACAGGGTTTAGAGCATATACTGTCTGCCATAAATGAACTTGAAAAAAGACATTTAGAAAAAGAACTTAAAGACACTTATAAAGGATTGGCTTCGGCATATTTTAATAATGAAAAATACGATAAAGCCATCGAGTTTAACCTTAAACGTTTAGAAATAGAAGATTTAAATGGTGATAAAAACTCAGTTATTGAAGTTATTAAAAACTTAGCTGAATTATATTCATTAAAAAAAGAACACCGAAAATCTATTGAATATTACGAACGCATTTTAATGTTAAACCATATTAATAATGATTCTATACGTTCTGATATATTACCAAAATTAGGTCATGAATACGTACAATATAGAGATTATGACAAAGCAGGATTATATCTCTCTGAAAGCATTGATTTAAACAGAAAAACAAAAAACATACCTGGTTTAATTGAAACCTTAAATAATTGCGGAGAATTAAACTACAAACGTGGAAAAACGGGTCTGGCAAAATTACGATTAGTTGAGGCAAACTCTCTTTTAAAAACAAATCAGGATAAAACAGAAGAACTAAAAAACTATTTGCTATTAAAGATAGTAGATTCAATACAACATGATTACCAACGTGCTTTTACTTGGCAGAGCAAATATCATAATTTAAAAGATAGCTTAAAAGTAGCTGCAACGGCACTATCTACAAATAAAGAAGGACAAATACAAGGTATAGAAGGCTTCGATACTTTACAGACAGGAAAAAACTCAAAAGCATCATATCTAAACACGCCACTATCTGGAGATACTAAGAAAAAATTTGATAGACTACAAATTATTACCTATGCGCTATTAGCTGCATTTGTTATTGTCTCTACTTTTTTAGTGCTTATTTATTTAAACAGAGACAGACGCATAAAACACACTTTAGATCTTGAGGCTAAAAATGAAAAAATTGAAATTCAAAACAAAGCCATTCTAGAACAATCTGCTCATTTAGAAAACATTAATAATATAAAAGACAGATTATTTTCTATAGTCTCGCACGATTTAAAAGATTCTTTAACCTCTATTAATGGATTTATCGATTTATTAAAAGACGGTTCCTTAACTCGTCAGGAATTTGATAGATTAATTCCTGAACTAAGTGAAAATGCAAATAACGCTTCTTTATTGCTTTTTAATCTTTTAAACTGGTCTAAGTCTCAGATGCAATCTTTAGAACCTAATGCTACACTATTCGATATAAGAGAGGTAATACTAGATAAAATAAAGTTAATTGAACATAAACTTGTAGACAAGGACATAGAACTTATAGACAATACACTTCGTGATTTTGTATATGCAGATTATAGCATGGTAGAAATAGTAATACAAAACTTATTAGCCAATGCTGTAAAATTTACTAAAGCTGGAGACAGCATCACGATTTCAAATCAAATTAATAATGGTAAATCTATAATTAGTATTGAAGATACTGGTATTGGAATCTCTCAAACTAATATTCAAAAACTATTTAAAAGCAACACCTTCTCTACTAGAGGTACTAAAAATGAAAAAGGAACAGGTTTAGGACTCTCTATTTGTAAAGAATTAATTGATTTGAATAAAGGTAAAATTTGGGTTGAAAGCATTGTAAATTCTGGCAGTACATTCTTTGTTGAATTACCAAAAACACAACAAGAAAGCCCAGAATTAAGCCTTGGGTAAAAATACCTCAGCCATCATACAACGCGCGCTACCACCACCACAAGCTTCAATAGTATCTAGAGAACTGTGAATAATTTTACAATGTTTAGTTATTGTACTAATTTGAGTTGGTGTTAATGCATTGTAAGCAGAACTACTCATTACCAAAAACAACGCATTATTAGCACCTCTAACCTGAAGCATATTTCCTGCAAAATAATGTAATTGAGACTCTGTAATCGCTATAACTTCTTTTCCTGTTTCTTTTAAATGCTGAAGAACCTGTTTACGTTCTTTTTTATCATCTATAGATTCTAAACAAATAACTGCAAAAGTTTCAGCCAAACACATCATAACATTAGTATGATAAATTGGTTTTCTTTCGCCATCTACAGTTTGGTTAGCTGTAAAAACAACCGGAAAATAATCAAAATCTTCACAAAACTCTATAAACAAATCTTCGTCTGCCCTAGGAGATAAAGCACAATAAGCCTTTCCATTTACACGATCTAATAATAAACTTCCTGTGCCTTCTAAAAATACATCTTCATCTTCTGCACTTGTAAAGTCTACAATATCATTAATAATAAAACCTTCTTTTTCTAAAATGTCTAAAATATCTTCACGACGCTCAAAACGTCTATTTTCAGCAAACATAGGGTATAAGCCTACGGTACCATTTTCGTGAAATGATATCCAGTTATTAGGAAAAATAGAATCAGGGGTATCAGATTCATCAGTATCGCTTACTACAATAACACGCAGCCCAACAGCCCTTAATTTTTCAACAAAAGTATCAAACTCTTGCTGTGCTCTTGCATTCACCGTTTCTGGCAAAACACCTTTCATAGCATGTTGGTAATAATTATTAACAGCTGTTTGTTCATTCATTCTAAAATTTATAGGACGAATCATTAAAATGGTATCTGTAGTATGTTGCATGATTGGGTAAAATTTGGTGCAAAATTAGTCTTTTTTATAATATAAAAGACGTGTTTTAGCCTGCTTGCTTAATTAAAGAAATTAATTGATTCATGTTATCAAACTCTAATGTCGGGTAACCTACTAATTGCCCATGAATATCGTGAGCAGTAAAACCAAACACATCGAATCCTCCAGCCTTCGCAGCTGTAACTCCGGAATAACTATCTTCAATAATCACGCATTCTTCTGGTTTAAATCCCATAGTTTCTGCAGCCCATAAAAATACAGCTGGATCTGGTTTCCATTTACCTATAGCAAAACAGCTAAACAAGCGTCCTTCAAAATAATCTAACAACCCCGTTAATTCTAGGTTTAAACGCATTTTAGATTCTAATCCGCTAGAAGCTACACAAAATGGAATATCTAAACGTTTTAATTCTTTAACCACATCTTTTACGCCTTCTATAGGTTTTATTTGCTTTTTAAAAGCAGTCACACTTTGTTTTCTGTATTCTGCTTCAAAATTTTCAGGTATAGGTTCTGTCACTAAATCACTAATTTTTTCGAGACATTTAGCCATAGAACACCCTTTAAATATTTTAAGCGCAGCATTTAAATCTAAATTAGCACCATATTGATTGGCCATATTTGCAAGAATACCATTACTTATGGCTTCACTATCTACAAGTACTCCATCACAATCGAAGATTACACATTTATATTTACTCATAATTATGGTGTTGTTGATGAAACTTCTAAAACTTTACCGTTATAGAATGTGTTTCCCGTTAGTGAAAAATTAAAAATATATTGAGCCATACCTTTTGCCGTAATTGGAGCCTCGTAACCTGGAAAAGCTTCTTCTAGCATTTCTGTTTGCACAGCTCCTAAAGCCAATACATTAAATGCAATTCCTGATTCTTTATATTCTTCTGCTAATACTTCTGAAAGCGTAATAACGGCTCCTTTACTTGAACTATATGCAGCTAAACCAGGAAATTTCATACTACCTTGAATGCCTCCCATTGAACTTACGGTTACCATATGGCTACCTTTTACCATAAAAGGTAATAAGACTCTTGTTAACTCTGCTACTCCAAATACATTTGTATTATATACGGTTTGAAAATCTGAAGTGGTTAATTCTGAAAAGGGTTTATTGATTAAAGCTCCTGCATTATGAATTAAAATATCGACTTGTTTCCAATTCGCTTTAACGTAAGCATTCACTTTCTCAAAATCTGATTCTTCAGACAAGTTAAAACTGAATGTCGTTACATTTTTTAAGTTCAATTCGGAAACCGGTTTATTGTTTCTAGACAAGGCTAATACTTGATGTCCTGCTTCAGCAAAATATTTCACTAATTCTAAACCAATACCCCTACTTGTACCTGTTATAATAATATTTTTCATATAGTAATACGTTGTTTAAATCATCAAATTTATTTCAAAAACAAAGATACTTGCCTACGAAGAAATGACATAGTTTTTAGGAAGACTTTATCTAGTTGAATTTTGAATATTATAGGCATAAAAAAAGCCATCACAAGGATGGCTTTTTTAAATATGTTTTAACTTCGATTATAATAACATCGAAATTGGGTTTTCTATAAATCCTTTTAATGTTTGAAGGAATTGAGCACCTGTAGCACCATCGATCGTTCTATGATCGGCAGCTAAACAAAGCTTCATAGTATTACCTACTACAATAGCACCGTCTTTAACAACTGGTTTCTGAACAATTGCTCCCACAGAAAGAATTGCTGAGTTAGGTTGATTAATAATAGATGTAAATGTCTCTATACCAAACATACCTAAGTTAGAGATAGTAAATGTACTACCTTCCATTTCTTCAAGTGTTAATTTCTTAGTTTTAGCTTTAATAGCATATTCTTTAACAGCAGCACCAATTTGAGTCAACTTACGTTGATCTGCAAATTTAACAACTGGTACAAGAAGACCATCTTCAACAGCAACCGCCACACCAATATGTACATGGTTGTTTAATCTCATTTTGTCGTCAAACCATTGAGAGTTAACTTGAGGATGTTCTTTTAAAGCCATTGCACAAGCTTTAACTACGATATCGTTAAATGAAATTTTAGTATCAGGAACAGCATTTACTTCCTTACGGAATGCAATTGCATTATCCATATCAAACTCAACATTTAAATAATAATGAGGTGCAGTAAATTTAGATTTTGCTAAGTTTTTAGCAATAGCTTTACGCATGTTAGAGTTTTTAATTTCTTCAAAACTCTCTTCTAATGCTGATGCAAAACTAGATCCAGCAGCAGCAGGTGCTACAGCTTTAGGTACAAAGTTTTCAACGTCACGTTTAATGATACGTCCACTTTCTCCTGATCCTGGTATATCTGCGATGTTAAATCCTTTTTCGTCGGCAATTTTCTTAGCTAATGGAGACACAAATAAACGTCCACCATCACTAGTAACTTTAGGTGTTGCTACAGGTGCAGCAGCTTTTGGTGCAGGAGCAGCTTTTGGCGCCTCTGCTTTTGCTGCAGCAGCCTTAGGAGCTTCTGCTTTAGGAGCAGGAGCGGCAGCAGGTGCAGAACCAAAACTACTAGCTACTCCAGAAACATCTGTTCCTGCAGGGCCAATAATTGCTAATAATGAATCTACTTTTGCAGACTCTCCTTCTTGTAATCCTATATATAATAATGTTCCTGTATTGAAAGATTCGAATTCCATAGTGGCTTTATCCGTTTCAATCTCTGCAAGGATGTCTCCTTCTTCTACATTATCACCAACTTTTTTTAACCAAGTAGCGACAGTACCTTCTTCCATGGTATCGCTTAAACGTGGCATAGTAACCACGATAACACCCTCTGGAATAGCAGCACTTTCTGTAGCCGGAGCTTCAGCAACAGGTGCTTCTGCAGTAGTTTCTTCTGTTGCAGGAGCACTAGCACCACCTATTAGTGCAGAGATGTCTTCTCCTTCGTCACCAATAATAGCTAATAATTCATCTACTTTAGTTGTTTCTCCTTCTTGGACACCAATATAAAGTAATGTTCCTTCATGGAATGATTCAAATTCCATTGTTGCTTTATCAGTTTCGATTTCAGCAAGGATATCACCTTCTGATATTTTATCTCCAACTTTTTTCAACCACGTAGCAACAGTACCTTCTTCCATGGTATCGCTTAAACGTGGCATGTTAATAATTTCAGCCATAGCTTATAATTTATGTTGTAAAAATGGATAATTTTCTTGTTCGTAAACGACATCGTACATTACGCTCTTATCTGGATAAGGTGATTCATCTGCGAATTTTTCACATTCAAGAACTCTTTCTTTTACGCTTTTATCGATGGCTTTAAGATCGTCTTCACTCAAATATTTCTTAGATAAAATAACATCTTTGACTTGAGTAATAGGATCTATTTTTTTGTATTCACCTACTTCTGCTTTTGTACGGTAATGTTGAGCATCACTCATTGAGTGACCTCTATAACGATACGTTTTTAATTCTAAGAATGTAGGTCCTCCTCCTTTACGTGCTCTTTGAATAGCTTCATCAAAAGCTTCAGCAACTTTTACAGGATTCATTCCATCTACTGGACCACAAGGCATTTCGTAACCTAAACCTAATTTCCATATATCTTCATGAGAAGCTGTACGCTTAACAGAAGTTCCCATCGCATAACCGTTATTTTCGCAAACAAAAACAACTGGTAAATTCCATAACATTGCTAAGTTGAAGGATTCGTGAAGTGACCCTTGACGAGCAGCACCATCACCAAAACAACAAAGAGTTACAGCATCGCTTCCGTGATATTTATCACCAAAAGCTATACCTGCTCCTAAAGGAATTTGACCTCCCACAATACCATGACCTCCAAAAAAACGGTGTTCTTTAGAAAATATGTGCATAGAACCACCTAATCCTTGAGATGTACCAGTTCCTTTTCCATATAATTCTGCCATAACACGCTTTGGATCCACGCCCATACCAATAGGCTGTACGTGATTTCGATATGCGGTTATCATTTTATCCTTAGTCAAGTCCATAGCATGTAAAGCACCTGCTAATACAGCCTCTTGACCATTGTATAAATGTAGAAATCCTCTTACTTTTTGTTGAATGTATACTGCAGCAAGTTTATCTTCAAACTTTCTCCAAAACAACATGTCTTCATACCATTTAATGTATGTTTCCTTTGTGATTTTTTGCATGAGTTGCGCTATTTTAAAAACGAGAAACAAAAGTAACACTTTACGCTTTAAAGAAAAACCGATTCTAGTAAAAATTAAATATTTTTTTTATATTATCGCCTTTTCGAAAACAAACGGTAATAAATTAGATAATGATTTTGATCTGATAACCTCACCGGTCTCTCCCATGAAATAAATATCTATAGGTAAATCTTGTTTTACTTCGTATTCTGCTATCGCTTGTCTGCACGCTCCACATGGCGGCACAGGAGTAGTCGTTTTATGCTTTGTAGAACCCGCAATAAGAGCCATTAGTACTATTTTAGTATCAGGATATCTTGACCCTGCATAATAAATAGCGGTACGTTCTGCACATAAACCTGACGGATAACATGCATTCTCTTGATTATTACCTGTAACGATTTCTCCATTGTCCAGCAAAATTGCTGCGCCAACTAAAAATTTAGAATAAGGCGCATAAGCTCTTAAACGTGCTTTAACAGCATGTTCCATTAATTCTGAAACCTGATTAGGCGTATCGCTTAAACTTTCGTAAACTTCAAATTCTGCCTCTATTTTTATTCTTTTCATTTAAAAAACTTCTTGAATTGTTGTTTCTAAAGATATAAAACTATTTAAAACAAAAAACTATTGCCAAATAGCAATAGTTTTTACAATCTATATATTAAAATAGTATTCTAGTATTCTGTATATGCTCCTGTTCCTAAATTAAATGTTAAAGAAAAACGCAAAGTATTTTCTAATGGACTTTGCACTTTGGATGTTGAAAATAAATATGATAAATCTATATTTATAACATTGTACTTAAATCCAGCTCCTAAAGCAAAAAATTGTCTCGCCCCCTTTTCTTCAGCCTCATGAAAATACCCCATTCTAAACCCAAAAGAATCTTGATACATATACTCTGCACCTAATGCCCATGTAAACTCTTGCATTTCTTCTTTGAAACCTCCTGGTGCATCACCAAACGATTGAAACATACCTGACAAGAAATTTACATCAGGATCTTCTCCCTGGTAAATAACATCGCTAGCAACTTCATCTCCAAGAATATCTATATCTTCATCATATTCTCCATTTCCATTTTCATCGCTATACTCATATTCCGTTCCATAAATCGGAGGTGTTGGTACCAATAATTTAGTAACCTCCCCTGTTACAGCTATAGTATTATACTCGTCTAATATAAAATCAAAACCTCCTCCTAAACGTAATGTTGTGGGTTGAAAGTTTTCTACACCACCTTCATCATAAGAAAATTTTGGTCCAATATTTTGAATTGCAAAACCAGCACGCCAACGCCCATTAAAATCGTTATAAGCTTCTTCTTCTGTCTGATAATACCCCGCTATATCTACCCCAAAAGTACTTGCTGCTGATGCATCTACAGTACCTGTATTTAGCCTTAAATCTGATCGTATATATCGTCCAGCAACAGCCATAGAAAACTGATCACTAAGCCTTAATGAGTAAGATAAATCTAAAGCCAACTCATAAGGACGTTGTATATATGGTTCTGAAAATTCATCTTCAGTAAACTCAATATCACCTAAAGAAAAATACCTAAAACTTGATGCAAAAGCACTTCTTTCATTTATACGATTAAAATACGTTAAACCTCCTAAAAAGATATCGTTAACTAAAGAACTTAAATACGGTGTATAACTAATGGCTACACCTTGTTTTGTTTCAGAAAACGCATATTTTGAAGGGTTCCATTGTTGCGAGAAGCCATCTACAGAGGTAGCAACTCCCATATCTCCCATAGCTCCTGCTCTAGCATCTGAAGCGATGAGCAAAAATGGCATTCCTGTTGTAATGACTCTTGAATCTTGATCGTTCGGAATAATTGTTGTTTGGGCTTGTAAATGACAAGCTACTAGAACAAAAAGTATTGCTGAAAATGTTGTTTTCATTTAATTAATTTATATTACAAATATATATGTTTATTACAGGATTACAAGTTTCTCTATTTTTTCAACTGTTTTATTGAGAGATTCTGAACGGACTTTAAGTTTATAAACGTAAACGCCTTTTCCTATTTTATCACCAAAATCATCCCTGCCGTCCCAAACAAGATCTCTAGACAACGATGAATTCCCGCTACCACAGCAATCTGCAGTATTTGTTTGTCCATTTATTGTTCTTACTAATTTTCCGGAGACGGTAAAGATTTGTATAGAAACGTCTAAAGTACCCGAACTATTGTGATTAAACCAAAATTCTGTATAATTAACAAACGGATTTGGATAATTAAGCACGTTTGTAATGACTAAACTTTCATTTTCATCGTAAACAATAAACTGAATCTCGGCTGTAGATGAATTATTATACACATCCCAAGCTTTAACGGTTAACGTATGTAAACCTGCCTCTAAATCTCTGAATGGATACGTTGCAACTCCACTTTGATAATTATCTACATCTGTTAGGTAGTAATCATTTAAAACATATGGATTTACTTCGTCTCCATCTATTATAGCAACTAAATCATGCCCTATTCCACTTGATGTATTAATACCATTTTCATCTTCAAGTTTCACTAACAAAGAAGGCGATTCATTAGTAATACCTCCTGAGACAAAACTTTCGTCATTCATATATAGGTTAATCACTGGCCCTATATCATCCTCTTCAGCATCTTCATTAATACCTCCTATTTGTATAACACCTACACTTGCGCCTGCTTGGTCCTCTAATGTTTCATCTGTTTTTGCATAAAAACTAACACGTCCAGCTCCTACAGGCACACCAATATCTTTAGGGACTACAAAGTCGAAACTAAATTCTCCAGCAGTAACAGAGGCTTGACCTCTAAAAATGATTTCTCCTAACGTTTCATAGTCCATTATATACACCTCATCTCCAACTACAGTACGATCGTTACCTAATGTGCTTCGGCTAATATTCTTATCGTAAATCGTTGATGCTAAAATACCATTATAATCTGTAAGTAAATTTCCTGAAGCATCTGTAACTTCTCCAGAAAAAGTAACCTTATCTAAAGCTTTTAACTGATCGATTTCTCCTGTAATCGATTTTCCGTTAACCTTTGTAAGCTTAATATTGGGTTCCGGAATAGCAAGTTTCATTGCTGGATCTCCTATAAAAAAGACCAAATGTCTTTGACTTGAATACGATATGGCTGAATTTGTTTTAGTTAAACGCAAAGCTTCTGCCATAGACGGATATTCATCATCGTCATAACTATCTTCTGTATTATACGAAAACAAATATTCACTTAAAATTGTATTAAAAGAAATACCCACACTTACAAAAATCTCTCGTGTAGTTGTTAACAACCCTATAGCACCTCCTTCTACATTCCAATACGTAATTTCACCTGCTGTTTCACGTAAAGGATTGTCAAAACGTGTAAACTCACATGTTACCGTAATAAAACAATTCATTTTATATTCATTAGATAAATCGGCTGCATCTGTTGCCATAAAAATACGTTCGGCAGCTAATCCATCTTCACCTCCGTGACCAAAATAATTAACTAATAACGCTCCATTTTGCATTGCACTAATCATTTCTTCATTTACCTCTGGATAACGATCTCCTCCGGAAGATGATTCTTGACTAAAAGCATCGGAATGAATTTTAGTTACATTTATAAATGGTTTCTGTACTGAAATTTCATCGGCTATTTCATCTGTAGTTTCCTCTAAAATATATTCCCAAGAATCATCTATATCATCAGAAATCATAACCACAGTATTTCTCCAACTTCCATAAGCACCTTCTTTATAATAACGCTCAATCTTATCGACCATTTCTTTAGCCTGAGCCACATCGTCAGCCAAAATACGTCCTAATGCAATATCTAATTGGTCTGAAGTAGTCATAGTTCCTTCATTAGCGTCCATCATTCCATAAAAATCGTCAGACACATACGAGCTAGTTAAACTAAAACTATTATACTCATGCCATGAAGGCACATAATTAGAATTGGTAGATAACCGCCCTTTATAATCGTAAGAACTATCTCCAAACATGCATAAGTATTTTACAGCTTTATCTGATGTACTCGCATTATCGTAAACATATTTTACAAAATTTCGTATTGCCGAAATATCTTGATTCCCCGTACTAAACTCATTATATATAGACTCTAAAGTTGCCACTTTAACATTTAACCCGTATTGAGCCTTATTAATCTCGGCCAATCGCAATGCTTGTGTATAAAAACTTGTTGGCGCCACTATAATATAATCTACATCTTGAAATTGACCATCGTCATCTAAAAAAACAGTCCCTTTTAAATCTTGATTTTCAATTCTAGAGTTCGAGTTTCTGGTTGGGGTATAATAATCGGATGTGGTTACAGCAACAAATGTTTCTAAACTCCCTGAAGGTCTAACAAAACTTAAAGTTGATGCTGATTCTGAATTAGACAATGATGCCACTGTAAAAGGGTCTGTAACATTCCAAATTTCTGAAACATTAGCAGCGTTAGTTAACTGATATTCTACATATCCACCACGAGAAGCTACATCGGTATTATAAAACCCAAACTGTTCCCCATAAAAATTTAAAGCCCTAGTCGCTTCTAAAGAAATATAATCTAAATACCCTAAAGCACTTGGGTTAGATTGCTTATTATAGGTTAAACTTACTGTAATATCTGAACTATTAACAGCTACGGAGGTATTTATAAACGACTCATTTGCTAATGTTGGATCACTTGCTCCATTTATATTTAAAGTTCTTACCGAAGAACCATTAATAGACACATCGAAACTAGAAGGACTTTCTGATGTCGATGCCACATAAGCTTTAAAAGTTATATTTTCTGAAGTTACAATATCCGGGACCTCGAACGCAAATGATTTTTGTAAAGTAACATCAAATCGATCTCCAAACCAACGTCTTCCTACTTGAGCTAAATTATAATCATCAGTTTCATGAAACAAATATATTTGATGGCTATCTACAATGTAATCTGCACTATTACTAGAACTCTCGAAAGCCTGTATTCGTTTCCCCTCAACACCATCCGTCTTTAAAAAATAAGATGTTTCAGTAGTATACGAATTTATATTTGTATTACTGTCTTCATTATATCCATTCGGACCAATAGCATAAAATAAAATATAATCACCATCATCAAAAGAACCGTCATCTTCACCAATCACTTTTATCGCATTTTCAGTGATATCAAAATATTGCTGTTCAGAATTTTTATAAGGAATCATGGTTCCTCCATTACCATAAATTTTAAGTTGTTTCGGATTAATACTACCTACACTAACTCCTAATTCTTGTAAAAACGATTTAGACAATTTATAAACTCCAGTTGTATCTACAAAAAACTGAAACCATTCTCCGCTTTTTAATACCGAACTGGACACACTTGGAGTAAAAGAATATTCTAAACTACTTCTACTTGATGCAGAAGAATTATAAACCAGATTAAATGAAGTGATTTTTTTATATGAATTTTCTCCGTCCTTAATAATAGGAGAAACTTCTAAAATACCATAAGATTTATGACGCGCAACCGATTTATGAAGTTCAAATTGTAATTCATTAGGAATGGTTGAAACATTCAATTCTTTTAATTCGGATTTAGAAATAGAAGTATATGTAACATTTTCTAATTGCGCAGAACTTTCATTTAAAGAAGAACTTAATTCCCACTTAGAAATAAACTTCAACCCCTCCTCTACACTATAATCAAAGTTATCTGAATTAAAACTCGGCACCTGAACAGAAAAACTTCCTGTAGAAATTGTAGTATATCCATCCCAGCTTAATTGAAACTGTTTTTGCTGAGAATACCCCACAAAAGAGACTAATAATAGAAGAAGTACAGCTGTGTTTTTCATTATTTTAATAACGTTTAGCGCAAGATATTAGTATAAAACCTTAATAATTTTAAGAACAGATCCAAAAGTACAATAATATTTTATGTATCTAAACGTTATTATAAACACAAAAACACGAGGAAAAATGCATAAATCATCGGTATAATGAATAAAAAATAGGACGAAATACATATTTTTTCACTCAAATTAGTCAAAATCGCTTGCAGTGTAAGGTTAAATTCTTATATTGCGACTCCAAAAAATAACATTTGCTTACTTAAAAGTATGGATATGAAAAACATAGTAACCGTAAAGGGACTGTTAGTAGTAACAATCGCTTTAGCCGCTATTAGCTGTAAAAATTCAAGTTCGAATAGTTCGAAGGCCACAGGATGGGAAATCAATTCAAAAGAAGGAGGTTTCCAATACAACACACAATATAAAGAACAAGAAACCGCTCCTGGTTTAGTCTTTATTGAAGGAGGTACCTATACAAAAGGCCAAGTTCAAGATGATGTTATGCATGATTGGAATAATACACCAACTCAGCAACACGTTCAGTCTTTTTATATGGATGAAACGGAAGTAACAAACATCATGTATCTAGAATATTTAGATTACATAAAACGTATTTTCCCACCATCTGAAGATGGATTTAGAGCAATTTATAATGGAGCGCTTCCAGATACATTAGTTTGGAGAAACCGTTTAGGTTTTAACGAAGTAATGACAGACAATTACTTACGTCACCCAGCATATGCAGAATACCCTGTAGTAGGAGTTAGCTGGATTCAGGCTACTGAATTCGCTAAATGGAGAACAGACCGTGTTAACGAACACAACCTTGCAGAAGCTGGTTATTTAGACAAAAAAGCTTTACGCACAGAAATAACAGCCTCTTCTAACTTCAGTACTGATGCATACATTAATGCACCTGAGCAAACATTTGCAGGTAATGAAGAAATTAAAAAGACAGGAAAAAAAGGAGCCGTTAGAACAGATGCAGATGGTAACGAAACCAATATTTACGCAACTCGAGAAACAGGGATACTATCTCCTGCTTACAGACTACCTACTGAGACAGAATGGGAATATGCTGCACTTGGTATGTCTGAATTAAGAGAATACAATACCTATAGAGGTAGAAAAAAATATCCTTGGGATGGACAATATACACGTTCTGAAAAACGTAGATCATTAGGAGACCAAATGGCCAACTTTAAACAAGGTAAAGGAGATTACGGTGGAATTGCTGGATGGTCTGATGACAATGCAGATATTACTGCACGAGTAAAATCGTATAGACCAAACGATTTCGGTCTTTACGATATGGCTGGAAATGTTGCAGAATGGGTAGCCGATGTATATCGCCCTATTGTAGATGATGATTTTAATGACTTTAACTACTATCGTGGTAACGTTTATACTAAAAACGCGATTAATGAAGATGGTACAGTTAAAATTGTAACTACAGATGATATTGTTTACGATACATTAAGCAACGGTAGAGTCGTAGCTAGAAACTTACCAGGAGACATTCTTCAAGTTCCTATTGACGAAAACGAAACATACTTAAGATCAAACTTTAGCTCTAGTGACAACCGTGACTTTAGAGATGGAGACAAACGTTCTTCTCGTTACTATGCAGAGAGCTTTAATGACGATGGAAGTGAAGAAGAGCAAACAGAGAAAATGTACCACTCTCCTAAAAATACAATCACTACAGATTCTTCTGGGAATATCATTAGAGAATACGACAAATCTAACAATAAGACATCAATGATTAGCGACGAGGTTCGTGTATACAAAGGTGGTTCTTGGAAAGATAGAGAATATTGGTTAGACCCAGCACAAAGACGTTATTTCCCTCAAGATATGGCAACAGATTACATCGGATTTAGATGTGCAATGTCAAGAGTTGGATCTAAAACTAAGTCTAGTGCTAAAATGAGACATTAGTAAGAAACATGTATTATATTAAAAAAAAGTCCTAACCATGTGTTAGGACTTTTTTTATACATTTATATTATGAAAACATCAGACCTACACAACCTATTTTTAAACTGTAATGCCGTTTGTACAGATACAAGATCGGTAAAAAAAAACGACATCTTTTTTGCTTTAAAAGGAGATAATTTTAACGGAAATTTGTTTGCGCTAAAAGCCTTACAAACAGGTGCAAAATACGCCATAATAGACGACCCCAAATACCATATAGAAGATAAAACATTTGTTGTTAAAAACGTTTTAGAAACACTTCAAACTCTTGCTGCATACCATCGCGATTATTTAAACATACCTATAATAGCATTAACAGGAAGCAATGGCAAAACAACGACCAAGGAATTAATTAACGCCGTATTATCTCAAAAATATACGACCACAGCAACAGTAGGTAATTTAAATAATCATATCGGAGTGCCACTTACACTGCTTTCAATGAATACTAGTACTGAAATTGGTATTGTTGAAATGGGGGCCAATCATTTAAAAGAGATTGAGTTCTTATGCCAGATAGCAAAACCTAACTTTGGTTATATTACAAACTTCGGGAAAGCTCATCTAGAAGGTTTCGGTAGCATAGAAGGCGTTATTAGAGGAAAATCGGAATTATATACCTTCTTAAAAGAAACACAAGGCCTGGCTTTTATAAATGCGAAAGACAGTAAACAGGTAGAATTAACTTCGGATATAAAAACAATTGCTTTTGGAGATCAATCTGTAATAGCTAAAACGATTATAAATCTAGAAGACGCTAACCCTTTTGTGGTATCTGAATATCAAAATCTACAAATAAAAAGTCAATTGATTGGAGCATATAATTTCACAAACATTTCTGCTGCAATTGCTATTGGATCCTATTTTGAAGTTGATGACAAAGCCATTAAAATAGCCATTGAAGCCTACGTACCAACAAACAATCGTTCTCAAATTATAATAAAAGGCAGTAATAAAATTATATTAGACGCCTATAATGCAAATCCTACAAGCATGAAAGCTGCTCTAGAAAGTTTTCATGTATTAAAAGACACTAATAAAGTAGCTATTATTGGAGATATGTTTGAACTGGGCAATGAAGCTCTAAAAGAACACCAAGATATTATTAATTTGGTTTCTACCTTAAACATAGATATAGTTTATGTATTAGGAAAGTTATTTGAAGCAACCAAATCGTCCTCTGACCACATAACAGCTTTCGATACTTTTGAATCCCTTAAATCAGTATTAGATCAATTAAACTTAACCCATACTACAATACTAATAAAAGCATCTCGAGGCATGAAATTAGAACGCATTCTCGATTTAATTTAAGAATGTCTAAAAACGAAAAAAGCTTCTCAAAAAATGAGAAGCTTTTTTATTTACTTGTGGGCGCAGAGGGATTCGAACCCCCGACCCCTTGGGTGTAAACCAAGTGCTCTGAACCAACTGAGCTATGCGCCCTAATATTATATTAGGTATTCAATACAATTTGATTTTTTACTAAGCTAAAAAATCATAAAAAAACTTCTCACGTCGAGAAGCTGTTGTGGGCGCAGAGGGATTCGAACCCCCGACCCCTTGGGTGTAAACCAAGTGCTCTGAACCAACTGAGCTATGCGCC
>NZ_CANMTH010000005.1 GCF_947500765.1 uncultured Formosa sp.
AAGAAAACAGAATAATAACATCAGAAAATAATAATCCTTCACTACCACCAATTTTTGTTTATAAAATGGTTAATGGAGAATTAAGTCTTTTAGGAACTTCGGGGGTATAAATTTAGAAGGTGGAAAGACTATGGTTCTTATCTCGGTAATTACGCTGATTATGGAAATGACTTTGCTCATTCAAAAACAATTTCATTCAATTGTGGGCTCGAACTTTCAAATAATGACCTTAAATCTGGAACAATTTATGTCGTACTAAAAAAACAAGGATGTTTTAATCGCACCAAAGTTGACTATGGAAATCCTGAAATTGCATATCGTCAAAGCTTGTGTAATCCTAAACAAATTTTAAAAGTTGAAGATTTTGATAGTGACTATGTATTATTAAAAAAATTATAGAATAAATGAGAAAATATTTAGCATTATTAATGACCGTTTTTTTATTTGTAAGTTGTTCTCAAAGTAAAAGAGAGCTTTATGAAATAACAGACTCATTCGTTGAATCTTTAGATACTGAATTTGAAAGTTATGGTATACAAGGAGAAAAGTATTCAAAGAAAACAACTGAAGGTAAGTATAGAGTTATGCCATTTGGTAGATTAATCAATGTTAAAATAATGGAAGTTGTAGAAGATGGAACTTATGAAGAACTTCGAGATGGTTTAACAAACCATTATGAAGACGACAATCGAGTAAATAAAGTCTATATCAATCAAGGAGGAACAATAATGATTGACTGTAGAAACTAAAACCTGTTTACACAATGGCTTACCGCTATTGCCTCCCTAAAAAATGCTTGAGACAACAAAAGTGCTGCGTAAAGCTATTAATGCCAGTAGAGCGTTAGTATAGCTCAAAGGTATGTTAACTAATTTACCATAACCCACGTTATTTTTAGACATACATCTGCAAGAAGTAAAAGCATGTTCTTAAATAGAAAATATTATTACAACTAACGATGATCTATAAAAATCTTTAGTAGCAGATAAAAAGTTTGATAACCCAGCGACAAAAAAAGTGAAGTTTTTAAAAAGGAAACTGTAAATAATTTACAAATACAGAATGAACCTAAACAGAGGTTAGAGTAGACGTTTTATAGTTCTTATATGTCTAATATTAGTCTTGATAGGATGAAATCTACCTCCAAGGCACTCTACACATATAAATGATATTATTCGGGTTAAGGTGTAGTTTTATTGAAGTCCCTTTAGATAAATGAAAACGACAACCGAAGTTGCCGTTTTAAATGTTTTCACAACGGAATAATCCTTATTGTGAATTGATTTCAAATTGTTCAGCTAATATAATAAAAAAAAACTTTATGAGTTTGCGGGTTCCCGTAAATAGATAAAAATAGAAAATTGTATATTCCTAAAGTAAATTTAGCATAGATGAAAAAAATATTAGGTTTAGACTTAGGTACGAATTCAATAGGTTGGTCTTTAATACAACATGATTTAAAAAAAAGTTATGGTGAAATAATTGGGATAGGCTCTCGTATCATACCAATGAGCCAAGATGTTTTAGGGAAATTTGATTCAGGTGTATCTATATCTCAAACAGCAGAGCGTACAAAATATAGAAGTGTTAGGAAATTAATACAACGAAACGTATTAAGAAGAGAGCGTTTACACAGGACACTACATCAATTAGGGTTTTTACCCAAACATTATGATGATGCAATTGATTTTGAGAATAAGCTAGGACAGTTTAGAGATAATACGGAAGTGAAACTTAACTATTGTATCAATCAAAATAACATACACGAATTTTTATTTAAAGATTCTTTTAATGAAATGATTTTAGAGTTTAAAAAAGAAAACCCAGAATTATTTTATTTGAAAAATAATGGGGAAGAAACTAAAATCCCATACGACTGGACTTTATATTATTTAAGAAAAAAAGCGTTATCTCATAAAATATCAAAAGAGGAACTTAGCTGGCTTATTTTAAATTTCAACCAAAAACGAGGTTATTATCAATTAAGAGGTGAGGATGATGGGACTGATGATAAAACCAAACATAAAGAGTATAAAGTCTTAAAGGTTAAAGAGATTATCAATTCCGGAGAAAAAGTAAAAGGTAAAATTCTTTATAATGTCATTTTTGAGAATGATTGGCTTTATGATAGACAAATCGTAGATATAAAAGAATGGGAGCATAAAGTTAAAGAATTTATCATTACAACTACTTTAGATGAAAATGGCAACCCTAAAACGGACAATGAAGGAGTTGTAAAAAGAAGTTTTAAAAAAGTAGATTCTGAAAAAGATTGGATTGCTATCAAATCTAAAACAGAACAAGATATAGAGGCTTCTAACAAAACTGTTGGGGAATTTATTTATGAAACTTTACTTAAAAATCCAACACAAAAAATAAGGGGTAGTTTAGTTAAAACAATTGAACGAAAATTTTATCGTGAAGAATTTGAAAAAATTATAAATAAACAAATTAAATTTCATCCTGAAATTAATATAAATACAGTAGTCGGGAAAGAAAACTATACTAAATGTGTTTTAGAATTATATCCTAGAAATGAAGCACATGCAAATAATATCATCAATAATGATTTTAATTATTTGTTTACAAAAGATATTATTTTTTATCAAAGACCTTTAAAGAGTAAAAAATCTGAAATAGATAATTGCCAATATGAATTTAAAACTTTTTTAAAAACAGATAAAATCACAGGCAAAACGTTCTTAGAAAAACAACCTTTAAAGGCCATCCCAAAATCGAATCCTTTATTTCAGGAATTCCGTCTTTGGCAATTTATACATAATTTAAAAATCTACGTAAAGGAAATTTCAATTGATAATAAACCTCAGTTAGATGTTGATATTACTAATACATTGTTTACTTCAGAAAAAGATTGGGCGTCTCTTTTTAAATATTTAAACACTAAAAAAGAAATAGAGCAAAAACACGTCATTGAATATTTGGTTTCTCATAAATTAATTTTAAAAACGGAAAAAACAAATTATCGGTGGAATTATGTTGAAGATAAAAAATATCCTGGTAATGAGACACATGTTAATTTTGTTAATCGTTTAAAAAAAGTAGAGAACTTAAATGTAGATGAGTTTTTAACTCCTGTAATAGAGTTTAAATTATGGCATATTATTTATTCGGTCACAGATAAAAACGAATATGAAACAGCTTTAAAGAACTTTGCGTTCAGACAAAATATTGATAAAGATACATTTGTTGATAATTTCAAAAAGTATCCTCCATTTAAAAGTGATTACGGAGCGTATTCTGCAAAAGCAATTAAAAAGATATTGCCTTTAATGAGATTAGGTGAGTTTTGGAATGAAAATGATATTACAGAACCTATAAAAGAAAAAATAGCAGATCTTAAAGCAAGATTATCAACTATTAATTATGATGAAAATGTTTTTAAGAAAGATGAACACAATTTATTAAATACTATTGTAGATGATATGCTTCCTAAGCAATTCTTAAAAAGTTTTGTTCACTTAAAAGATAAGAATCACTTAGCGGGATTAAACACTTATCAAGCGTGTTATCTTGTATATGAAAGACATTCTGAAAGTAGTGATGTCTCACAGTGGAAAACCCCTAATGATATTGATATTTTTTTAAACAATTTTAAACAACATAGTTTACGTAATCCTATTGTTGAACAAGTGGTAACGGAAACCCTACGTACAGTACGTGATATTTGGAAATACCATGGGAATAGTGATTCTAATTATTTTAATGAAATCCATATTGAGTTAGGTCGAGAAATGAAAAATCCTGCTGACAAACGTAAGCAAATGTCAGATAGAATAAATGAAAATGAAAACACCAATCAACGTATCAAGGGTATTCTTCAAGAGTTAATGAATGATGGAGTTAAAGACATCAAACCTTATTCTCCTAGTCAGCAGGAAATATTAAAAATATACGAAGATGGTGTTTCTCAAAATCCTGATGTTTCTTATGCTAATATTAGTGAGGATGATATTTCTAAAATCAAAAAAAATAGTAATCCTACACCAAACGAAATTAACAAATATAAACTTTGGTTAGAACAAGGGTATGTTTCTCCGTATACAGGTAATATTATTCCTTTAAATAAATTATTTACGACGGCATATCAAATAGAACACATAATACCGCAATCTAGATATTTCGATAATTCGCTAAGTAATAAAGTAATCTGTGAAAGTGATATTAACGATGATAAAAGCAATAAGACAGCTTATGAATATATTAAAGAAAAAGGAGGTAGTATTATTAATGGATTTAAACTTTTAGAATTAGATACATACGAAAAACAGTGTCAAAATTATTTTAAAAAAAACAGAACCAAACTTAAAAATCTTTTAAGTGAGGATATTCCAGAAGGTTTTATAAACAGACAGTTAAATGATAGCAGATATATTAGTAAGTTAATCAAAGGCTTATTAAGTAATATTGTTAGAGAAGACAATGAACAAGAAGCCACCTCTAAAAACATTGTACCCGTTACAGGAAGTATTACCTCTAAATTAAAGCAAGATTGGGGATTAAATGATAAATGGAATGAAATTATAGCACCTCGTTTCAAACGCTTAAATGAAATGACCAATTCAAGCGATTTTGGTTTTTTTGATAAAAAAATAAATGCGTTTAGAATACAAGTTCCTGATACTATTTCAAGAGGTTTTAATAAAAAAAGGATAGACCATAGGCATCATGCTCTAGACGCTTTAGTTATTGCTTGTTGCACGAAAGAACATATAAACTATTTAACATCTTTAAATACAAATCGTAAAAACTATGGCTTAAGAGATCGTTTATTAATTATAAATGAAAATGGTCATCATACTAAGCATTTTAAAATGCCTTGGGATAATTTTCCTATAGATTGTAAAAATGCTATTGAAAACACTATTGTAAGTTTTAAACAAAATCTACGTGTAATTAATAAAACGACTAATAAGTACCAAAGTTATAAAGATGAAAACGGAAATTTAAGATTAGGAAAAAACGGAAAACCTAAAAAAGAATTAACACGTCAAACTAAAGGTGATAATTGGGCTGTACGTAAGCCAATGCATAAAGAAACAGTTTCAGGAGAAGTAAAGATAAAACGCATCAGAAAAGGATTAGTTAATCTTACAAGTTGTTTAAATGACTGGCATTTAATTGTAGATAAAGAAATTAAAAATCAGATTAAAAAAATTATAAGCACTTATGATTTTGATTTAAAATTGATTAAGAAACATTTAAAGGACAACCCTATAATTATTAATAACAACCCTATTAGTAAAGTACTAGTTTATGAGTATACAAAAAATGCAACTGCAACAAGAGTTGCATTGTCAGAAAAATTTACCCGTAAACAGTTAGATTCCATCACTGATGGTGGAATACAACAAATTTTAAACAATCATCTCCTGTTTTTTATTGATGAAAATGGAAAAGAAAAATATGATTTGGCTTTTAATTGTGATGGATTAGAAAAATTAAATAAAAACATCATTCAATTAAATAATGGAAAAAAACACCAACCTATTTATAAAGTAAGAATATATGAAGAAGGTAGTAAATTTAATATCTCTGAAAACAAAGAAAGCCCTAAAAGCAAAAAGAAGGTTGAGGCAGCAAAAGGTACCAACTTATTTTTTGCCATCTACTGGAATGAAGAGAAACAAAAAAGAATTTACGAAACAGTACCTTTTAATGTGGTTTTAGAACATCAAAAACAAGTAGCTCATCTACCCAAAAATGAGAGAACACCTGTTCCTATAGATACCACAAAAGGCAGATTTCTGTTTTCATTGTCTCCTAATGATTTAGTTTATATTCCTACGGAAGAAGAGGTTGAAAATATGAGCATAATAAATTATGAAAAATTAACCATGCAAAAACTAACTAATAATATTTACAAGATGGTAAGTAGTACTGGTGGTGAGTGTCATTTTATTTTAGCAAATATTGCATCTCTAATCAAAAATTATGACTCAAAAAGTAAAACAGGTGAGTTAGGTAGTCTTAATAAGCTTGAAACAACAATGGATAAATTAAACCCTATAAGAATTAAAGAAAAATGTTGGAAACTAAAAATAGATAGACTTGGAAACATCACTAATATAATTAAGTAATTATGATAAAACGCACAATTTACATAGGAAACCCTGCATACCTTAAACTAAAGAACCAACAATTGTTGGTACAAGAACCTTTAGGAGATATAAAAGGTGCTGTACCTATAGAAGATATGGCGTTGTTGGTTTTAGATCATTATCAAATAAATATCAGTACACAAGTTATCAATAGTTTACAAGGAAATGGCGTGTGTATTGTTACCTGCGATGGACATCACTTACCTTTTGGGATCACATTACCCCTTTACGGCCATACAGAGCATTCAGAACGCATCAAATATCAATTAGATGTGAGTGAGCCTTTAAAAAAACAGCTATGGAAACAAACTATTATTCAAAAAATTAAAAATCAAGAAGCTTTACTAAAGTTAAATAATCGGGTTTATAAGCCTATGGAGGAATATAGAGCGGCTACAAAAAGTGGAGATACGGGCAATACCGAAGGTAAAGCGGCACAACATTATTGGAAGCACTTATTCCCTGAATTTCAACGTAACCGTTTTGGAGATGCTCCTAATGCACTTCTTAATTTTGGTTATGCTATTTTACGCAGTATAGTTGCCAGGGCTTTGGTCAGTTCAGGGTTGTTGCCGGTGTTGGGGATATTTCATAAAAATAAATACAACCCGTATTGTTTGGCAGATGACATTATGGAACCTTACAGGCCTTTTGTAGATAAAATGGTTGTAAACTATGTAAATAATTTTGAGGAAACATATGAATTAACAAAGGAGGTGAAAGCTTATTTATTAGGGATAGCGACGCAAGATGTTTGGATTGATGGCCAGCAAAGGCCGTTGTTAGTAGCGGTTACAACCACTACAGCCTCATTATATAAATGTTATACAGGAGAGTTTAGAAGTATTAAATATCCGGAATTAGATTAACCTATGTCTCAAGACAGATTTAACGCTTATAGAATTATGTGGGTATTGGTGTTTTTTGATTTGCCAACCGAAACCAAAGTAGAACGAAGAGCTGCGGGTTTGTTTCGTAAAGATTTAATCAAAGATGGATTCGACATGTTTCAATTCTCCATTTATCTACGTAATTGTCCTAGTAGAGAAAATGCCAATGTACATATAAAACGTGTTAAAAATGCATTGCCTAAACATGGCAAAATAGGAATTTTGTGTATAACGGATAAACAATTTGAAAATATGGAATTGTTTCACGGTAAAAAACAGGCAGATTTACCAAAAATCACACAACAATTAGAGCTTTTTTAAATTCTAAAAAGAATCCCTAACCCTCTAGTTTGCTAAAGTTTTAGGGATTGACCATGTGATTGCTCACATAAAAATACAATTTGAAATCAATTCACAACGGTAATAGGTTTCGTCCATAAGCGGATAAACATGTGATTGCTCACATAAAAATACAATTTGAAATCAATTCACAACTCTAAAGTACCAAGGTGAGAAAACTGGCTCCATGTGATTGCTCACATAAAAATACAATTTGAAATCAATTCACAACTATTCCTTCACATGGTGGTAAAAGGACACCCATGTGATTGCTCACATAAAAATACAATTTGAAATCAATTCACAACTAAAACCTACCCTTAAATCAGATAATGTTCCATGTGATTGCTCACATAAAAATACAATTTGAAATCAATTCACAACCGAAACAGTATAATTATGGCAATAGTAGATCATGTGATTGCTCACATAAAAATACAATTTGAAATCAATTCACAACAGTTTGAATATACTATTACCGATGCCACTACATGTGATTGCTCACATAAAAATACAATTTGAAATCAATTCACAACAAAGTTCTGCGGCTTATAGTGTAATTAAAACATGTGATTGCTCACATAAAAATACAATTTGAAATCAATTCACAACATACAATCCTTTCAACGAAATTCATATTTACATGTGATTGCTCACATAAAAATACAATTTGAAATCAATTCACAACAGGAAATACGCAAGCTGGTAGAATGTCATACATGTGATTGCTCACATAAAAATACAATTTGAAATCAATTCACAACTTGTAGCATACCAATTAACTAACGGAACGGCATGTGATTGCTCACATAAAAATACAATTTGAAATCAATTCACAACCTGTTGCTCGTAATTCTATACATATGGTTGCATGTGATTGCTCACATAAAAATACAATTTGAAATCAATTCACAACGCAATTTGCAAACATATCTAACGGATATAACATGTGATTGCTCACATAAAAATACAATTTGAAATCAATTCACAACTCTCTTGGGTTTATAGGCTCAATGCTAAAACATGTGATTGCTCACATAAAAATACAATTTGAAATCAATTCACAACCCATTATTATAGTTTGTTTTCGTATAAATACATGTGATTGCTCACATAAAAATACAATTTGAAATCAATTCACAACACTTTCGTTTCGATTGTTTCCCCTTCTACTCATGTGATTGCTCACATAAAAATACAATTTGAAATCAATTCACAACGTAACTGGACAGACACCGCATTTAACACAACATGTGATTGCTCACATAAAAATACAATTTGAAATCAATTCACAACGGGTTTGCATAAATTCGATAATGTGTTTGTCATGTGATTGCTCACATAAAAATACAATTTGAAATCAATTCACAACAATTCTTAAAGCTTCTCCATTAACTAACTCCATGTGATTGCTCACATAAAAATACAATTTGAAATCAATTCACAACTAAGGAACGAAACTTGGCTTAATGAAGCTCCATGTGATTGCTCACATAAAAATACAATTTGAAATCAATTCACAACACGATTTGTATAGCAAGACATTGGACAGTACATGTGATTGCTCACATAAAAATACAATTTGAAATCAATTCACAACAAGATGCTTCAATACCTTTTTCTGATAATTCATGTGATTGCTCACATAAAAATACAATTTGAAATCAATTCACAACACTCTATCTTCTATATTATACACGTCTTTTCATGTGATTGCTCACATAAAAATACAATTTGAAATCAATTCACAACAGCTTCTTCTGTAGCTTTTTTTGCATCATTCATGTGATTGCTCACATAAAAATACAATTTGAAATCAATTCACAACGGTTAATTTATACACCTTTTACTGTTCATACATGTGATTGCTCACATAAAAATACAATTTGAAATCAATTCACAACAACGCTCCGAACATACTGCTAGCAATATCTCATGTGATTGCTCACATAAAAATACAATTTGAAATCAATTCACAACAGCTTCGGCGTAAGCCTTTAAATTAAAATCCATGTGATTGCTCACATAAAAATACAATTTGAAATCAATTCACAACCAACATCTGGAGTCAACCTATCTTTTACAACATGTGATTGCTCACATAAAAATACAATTTGAAATCAATTCACAACACAACATCTTTATCGACAATAAGCTTTTCACATGTGATTGCTCACATAAAAATACAATTTGAAATCAATTCACAACAGCTTTTGCTCAACTTAAATTGTGACATATCATGTGATTGCTCACATAAAAATACAATTTGAAATCAATTCACAACCAGCTTATACCTATTTTTTATAAATACTCGAGAATATCATCAATTGTTTAAAAACGTACTTAGTTTTGTTTTTAAGCTTTAAGAATAAAAATTGTTTATAGGATAAATGAAGGCTATAGTGATTAATAATTTTGTTTTGATTATCGGTTACTTGCCTAATCTTACAAATTAAACTAGAATATGTGTTTTCTAAAGAGTTATAACGCTATCTAATAAATTATTACGATTACGGTGTAATGCATTCGTAGAAATGCTAATCAAGTGTTTATTGTATTATTCCTTTTAATATTTTCCATTTACGGTTAACAGTAATATTATCGCAATATTTAATAATATATTTATTCCTAAAATTAAATAGATCTAATTCTTTTACTCTCATTACATCAATTTATTAGTAAAAGGGATTAGTTCAAGTCTGATATCACTAAAAATAAATTATGAATAGAATTCTATTAATTATTCTTTTAACACTTGGTTCGTATGGTGTACAGTCACAATCATGTGACGAATTGATGAGTTATGTAAAATCTGAAAGTTACGGTACTACATATAATAGCTATACAAGTACAGCTATATCCAAAGTAACTTTTTATACTACAACAATTGATTATAAAACATTTTACTTTGCAATAGTGTGTTTTAAATCTAATGAATATTCCTATAATTGCTCTGAGTACATATATAAAGTAAGTTCTATGACTATGACTAATTATGCTTTGAACTATTTAGATGGTGCTGGGGAAGCATTTTGGAAATACATACAACCTTATGCAGATAATTTGGATTGTTCACCAAATTTTGATTGATGAGTAAATGTTCTATTATATACGATTTTAGATAATAAAGAATGGCTTTTGTTATTTAATAGCTGCTAAAAAAGATAGTATTAAGAAAAAATATACTCGTATAAATTTTAGAATGTAAATTTTTAATTGAAAAAAGTCTTACGTTTTCGAAAGAACGAAACCATTCTAAATCTATTGGTTTAACCTCATTTTATCTATATAAAACATAAATAATTTTAAGGCGCTTTAAGGTGTCCCCAAGTTTTACCTTTAAACGCTGATTAAGTTTCCTTTAAAAGTTTTTCAATTTCATATGAAATACTGGTAGTACTAATTATCTCCAAGCTATTTTACTATTTGATTAAACATATAAATATCTAAAAACTTGTGATAATGTGCCAAGAGTTTTAATATGTTTTTATACTTTTTGTTTTTCTTAAATAATATTCCTCAAAAAAGTAACTTCATATAGGTTTTATTTACCATATTTCTTATTTTTTGGTTTCAAAGATTCCTATTTTTACGTTTTATAAAAAATTATGAAGATTATAATTCCAGTAGACAGTCTAGCATATGAATTATTTCCAAATGCTAATGGCGATAAAAATAAATTACTAGATATATTATTAAAATATTATACAATAGATGGAATTGTTCCTGAGATTGATATTAGTAAAGAATTTGCAACTATTACAATAGATATAGAAAAACAAATTTTAGTTGAGTCTAAATACACTCAATTAATTAATCTTTGCGAAAAAGGTCAACTTGAAGAAGCACTTGTTTCTGCTAAAAAATTAGTGGAAGAACATCCTAATGTGTCGGAATACTACCGTATTCTAGGGCAAATATTTTCAGACCTTGGCAATCAAGATGAAGCTGTAAATAGTTTAATTGATGCACTGCGTTGGAATCCAAAAAATGAATACGCGTTAATAATGATGGGAAATATCTTTGCCAAGTTTATGAAGGATATTAATACAGCTATGATTTATTACAATCAGGTACTCGAGATATCCCCAAATGATAATATAACATTAAATAATATTGGTGCCAATTTAATGCAATTAGGCAAAACGGAGGAGGCGGTTTCTTATTTTGAAAAAGCAATAGAGGCTAACCCAGAATACCCTAATACATATTTTGCTTTGGCGATGGTAGCAGATATTGATGAAAACTATTCTAAAGCGTTTAAATATGCATTAAAATCTATTACAAAGAATAACAACAAAGATCAAATGTATGGTAAAGCATTAAAGTTAGCGATTGATTCTGCCACACATTTGACTAGCCTTTTTAAAACCGAAAAATTCATTGATTTAAAAATTGATGAAACTCTAAAATTTACAGATAAAGAAATTAGAATAGAAAAGGATGAAACTATTCCAACTGCAGCTAAAATTGAGATAGCTGAGAATTATGATAGAGATTACCATTTAGTGAAATTTAAGCCTAACTATCCTGCAGTGGCACATTTAGTACTTCATGAATTAATGCATCTAATTTTAGCAGAAGAAGCTAGAGAGGTTGATTCTAATAAATTATTTATATCAAATAACACATTTAAATCAAAGTTCTTATTTGCCTTAGAAAAGTATTCTAATAAAATGCATAAAGAAGGCTATAAGGAAGAAGCTATAACTAAATTATTGGAAAGTCTTTTTGATGGAATAAACAGACAGGTTTATAATACACCAATCGATTTGTTTATTGAAGATCGAATTTTTAATGAAAACCCAGAATTTAGACCTTTACAATTTTTATCACTTTTAAGTTTAATACAAGAAGGTATAGAAGCAACAACTAATGATACAATTGTAGAAAGGATGCCTGTTGGAGTATTATCAAAGTCTAAAATATTTAATATTATTCATGCATTACATTTTAAGAATTTATTTAGTGTAGACTTGGTTGCAGAGCATAAACCCACGAAAAGGGAGTTAAATCAAGCATCAGAATTATATAATGAATATTTAGAGTATCGAGAGGATAAAGAGCCAGGAGAAGAATATGAATTAGTTCAACATTGGGCTGAAGACCTAAAATTAGATGCTTATTTTGAATTGGTTTTTGAATCTGAATATAGAAGAAAAACTGTTGAATCAATTTTAGAAGAAATAAATGAAGACCCTTTTAACTTAAATGAGCCTAATCTTTCTAATGATAGAAAGATGAAAAAATTCTTGAATCAGCATAAAGACAAGGATCTAAATCATGCAGTTGCCATGCATATGGTAAGTGCTTTAGAGTATTTAAAAAACTTATCTAAAGAACAAGTCAAAGTGTTAGCTTTTGAGTTTGCGACTTTAGGAATGTCAGGATTAGACCCTAATAAAGACGGTTATACTATACCATCAATTGAGGGTAAATCCTTTTCAGGGTACAAAGCATTAGCCTATTATTATGTGTCATGGGCAACCTCCATTCCAGAGATGTTAGGGCAATTACAGCTGCCATTTGATAAAGAATATGAAATTGCTAAAAAGTTAACTGGATTAGAATAAAATGAAAATCGTTACCTGGAATTGTAATGGAGGTTTGTGGAAAAAATTTAAAGAATTAGAAAATTTAAATGCTGATATTCTTTTTATTCAAGAATGTGAGAATCCGCAAGTCTCAAAACATCAGGATTATAAGGACTGGGCAAATAATTATATTTGGATTGGTGATAATAAAAATAAAGGAATTTGTTTTTTTGCTAAACCAGAATTTAAATTAGATAAATTAAATTGGTCTAATATTTATGAAGACCATGCAGTTAAGTATTTTTTACCTGTACTTTTGAATAATAATATCAAGCTTGTTGGTGTTTGGGCGCATTCAAATAATTCTCCCACTTTTGGTTATATTGGCCAGTTTTGGAAATATCTACAAATAAATAAAGACAATTTTAAGGATGCTGTAGTTCTTGGAGATTTTAATAGTAATAAAATTTGGGACAAATGGGATAGATGGTGGAATCATTCAGATGTTTTAAATGAATTAAATTCTATAAAACTTGAAAGTGTCTATCATAGATTCTATTTAGAAGAACAAGGTTTAGAAATCAAAAAAACGTATTTTATGCATCGTAAATTGGAGAAAGGATATCATATTGATTATGTGTTTACACCCGAAAGTATGATGACAGGTGAATATGATTTACAAATAGGTGATTTTAAGTGGTTAGAAATAAGTGATCATTTACCTATAGTAGCAGAATTTAATATATGATTTTATGACAACACTTAAACAAACCATTCAGAAATTAATTGACTTCAGAGACCAAAGAGATTGGGAGCAATTCCATAATTCAAAGGATTTAGCTACTGCTATTTCAATTGAAGCAAGCGAATTGTTAGAGCTTTTTCTATGGAAGGAAAATGAAGATGTTAATTTAGATAAACTAAAGGAAGAACTTGCAGATGTATTGTCATTCTCACTGTTACTGGCAAACAAACATAATCTTGATATAAATGAAATAATATCAGAAAAAATTATAAAGAATAACGAAAAATATCCTGTTTCAAAAGCAAAAGGTAATGCTAAAAAATATACTGAATTATGAGTTTGATTAATAGAAAAGTAATATATAGTGCTTCTCAAGATGTGTTTTTCAAGGACGTGCTTTTGAATCAAGTTGCATCTAAAATGCAAGATAATCAAAATTCTTTTTCTAATTCAAAAGTAACAAGTAGTGAATTTCGCTCTTGGGAAAATTCGCCTAAAGCTGTTAAGCTTTTAATGGAATTAAGTGAAGTCAAAGATACTTACGTAACTTTTGAATATCAAGTTCCTTATACGCAGAGACGTATTGATTGTATGTTATACGGAAGAAATGATAATAATAATGGCGTCGTTATTCATATTGAACTTAAGCAATGGGATAAAGTTGTAGCAAGTAATATTGAAGGAAATTTTGTTGAAACTTATACAGGCATTCCAAATAACTTAGTTCCACATCCTTCTCAACAAGTTAAAGGATATCATAATTATTTAACAGGGTTTGTTGAAGTTTTTGAAGAAAACGAATTAGGCTTATTTGGTTGTGCCTATTGTCATAACTATAATTATACAGAAGATGAAGGCTTGTATGATCCAATGTATAAAACAATTTTAGAAGAATTTCCAGTCTATAGTAAGAATCAAGTTCAGGATTTAGCTAAAAAACTGAAAGAAAAACTTTCTAAGGGAGATGGTTTTTCAATTTTTAATAAGTTTATGCAGAGTCCTGTTAGTCCTTCTAAAAAATTATTAGAAAGTGCATCAAAAATTGTTAAAAACACTTCTGATTTCTCACTACTTAATGATCAAATTGTTGCAAGAAATATTATTCTCTCTAAAATACGTTCGGCGAGAAAAAATAATGAAAAAAGTGTAATCCTTATTAAAGGAGGGCCTGGAACAGGTAAAACGGTAATAGCATTACATATTTTAGCTGAAATTGCTGGAGCCAAAACAAAAAGGAGTGTCTTCTTCTCTACAAAATCTAAACCATTGTTAGAGGGGATTAAAAACAGATTAGAAAGGGGAAGTGATGCGAAGATTTTGTTTACTAACTTAAATCAGTTTATACCTTCAAGGGTAAATGAAAATAGTGTAGATGTACTAATCATTGATGAAGCGCATCGCATTGTAAAATCATCTAATCATCAATATACGAAATCTATCGACAGAACAGACCTTGCTCAAGTAGAGACCTTAATTAGAGCAGCTAAAGTAACAATATTTTTTATTGATGATAAGCAGGCTATCCGAAGTGCTGAAATTGGAAGTACCGATTTAATAAGAGATTATGCTCATAAATATAACTGTAGTATTGAAGAAGTAGAACTTATATCACAATTTAGATGTAATGGTTCTGACAATTATTTAGATTGGTTAGAATCTACATTAGGTTATTCTGATAAAAAGTTAAAATTAAAAAAAGAAGATAATTTTGATTTTAAAATAATTGAATCTCCACAAAAATTATATGACATTTTATTAGAGAAAAATAAGAATAATGTAACATCTAGATTGGTTGCCGGATTTTGTTGGGAATGGTCTAAAAAATTAGATGAGAATGGTAATTTGGTAAAAGATGTGAAAATTGGTGATTTTGAAATGCCATGGGAAACACATGGTAACATGACTAAGGCTCCTGCTGGATATGTTAAATGGTATGAGTGGGCATATAAGCCAGAAGGAATTAAACAAGTGGGATGCATTTATACAGCTCAAGGTTTTGAATTTGATTATATTGGTGTTATTGTGGGAGACGATATTATTTACGATAGAGATAATGACTGTTTACTTGGGAACATTGATGGTACCAAAGACCCAACTTTAAAACGTGGTAAAGAAAACTTCGATGAATATGTAAAAAACATATACAGAGTATTAATGACTCGTGGTATGAAAGGATGTTACGTTTATTTTGTAAACAAAGAAGTTGAGAATTATTTCAGGAGTAGAATTAATTTATAATTAATAATAAGGGTAGTTGCTTTTGGTTCTAAATCAGGTTTGAAAAATAATTCAGAATATTGGAAGCCTTTATTGAAAAATATAATAAAAAAATCTAACAGAATCTTGATGAAAATAGGTGTGAAATCATGTTATATTTATTGAACAGATTATTAAACTAGAGAATATTTAAAAAAGTCATTTCTTAATCTTTAGAATTTTGAAGAATAACCTCAACAAAACTTCAACTTTAGGCAGGTAATAAGGTGTTCGGCTGTCGCTCTATTTTGCTCCATAAAACATATTTGCAAGCCCATTTTTGTATGCCGTTGTCATCTCGAGCGCAGTCAAGAGATCTCATAACCTAGAAACCTATAGTAAACAAAGGCTTGCATATACCATAACCAAAACCACTGCGGTGACACATCCTCGTTGGCTCTGGTTATTTGTTTTATTTCACACATGCCACAACAACCTCACCCGTAGCTACTTTTGTACCCCAAACCCCAAAAGGTAGGCGTACTGCATAATTTAAATACCATTCAGCCCTATACAAGGTATCAAATTAAGACATACTGTAAAGCAAATATGTAATGCAGTACGTGTATATATAATGGGGTACAACCGCTACTTCTTGCGATGCGAGCCTGCGGGGCACAATGGGCGCCACCCAAAACACAATCATTCAAACTCCGTATAATCCTTAAGTGTATATAATCTGGATTAAAAATTGACTAAAATTGGAACAAAGGTTTTGGGCGTACAGCTGTCACAGTTTTTGCTATTATAATCATGATAACGTGTCTACATAAAGGGCTTTAGTACAATGGCATAAATAAAGCATAATGTACAATGAATAATGTTGCGATGCCATCAACCTAAACCCCTAGTAAGTAAGAGCCTGTATTTACAAGATGCGTTGCCGTCCCGGACAACACGTTATGCCAATACAGGCACTTATCTTGAACATCAAATGAAAGGTAAAAAAATAAAAGCAAAAACGGCGCCAGCTCGTGTAAACATAGCTATGGGGCGCACTTATGCTATGGCAACGTGCTTAATCCCCAAACCACCCAAGTGCCGCTCGCAGTCGGCTCGCGCCTTCTGGATTACCTGCTTGATTCATCATACGCGAAGTCAAAGGATCAGAATCAAACAAAAGAAAGAATCATGATACAACAAAAGAGATAAATCTCAATCTTGAAGAAGACCTCAAAATAAAAGTAATAGAAATTGTAATAAGACCGGGAAGTTCCGAGTAGACGAGGAAATCACCTGGCTGCAGTTAGGTTTTATAAAAAGAGATAGTGCTTTTATTTAGCAGCTTAGACTTGCTTGTCCTGAGCTAAGTCGAAGGGTTGTTACTTTTTTTTGGCAATGAAAAAAAGTAAATAACAGCCTCAACCACGTTTTACATCAAATAAAAAAAAGGTTTCATTTTAAACCCTATTACAAATCTAACTGGCTTAAAGTAAAAAAGTAATAGTATTAAACAAAAAACCTTCCAAAATGGAAGGTTTTAAAATTATATTAGATGGTAAACGCCTTATACCTCAACAATAGGAGCATCAGGGGCATTCGTTTTAACAGAAGCGATACCATTTTCCATTCCTGATGTAGAGGCATACATCTGACTCGTTCCTATAACTTGTCCGTTAGTAGCTTTAATGTTAAAATAATCTTGTCCACTAGTCGATTTTAAACGTTCATATTTACTATCATCCTGTGAGTTTGTTTTAACAGATTCCACACCATTCAAGCAATTTGCTTTACTAGAATACCCCTGGCTAGCTAAAATATTCTGTCCATTACCAGCTACCAATCTAAATCGGTAACTTTCACTTTTATCAGAGTACACTTCAAATTTTGCCATTTAAAATTGATTTAAAAATTTATAGACTTCAATATAAAAAGAATTAAAATGACTAACAATAACTTTTCAATCATATCAGTAAACTTTCAAAGAACACTAAAAAAAAGTAATTTTACTAAATACTAATAAACATGTGTTTCCACACCTCACAAACTAAAAAAGTTAAGACCTTAGAAAAAAGATTTGGTGTTAAAATAAGTGATGCAGCTTTAGTAGATTATTTCGACAAATCACAATATCATCTAAACGGTTTTGCACATCCAAATATGTTAGTGATTCCTCAACAAAAATCAGAGGTATTGGCCCCAGGTGTGTGGGGTATCGTCCCTGAAAATAAGAATAAAGACGAGATTACAAGTTATTATAAAGAAGCAGTAAAATTTGGAGGCGGTTTAAATGCACGTTCCGAAAAAGCGTTTCAACATTTCGTCTATAAAAACGCGATATTGGAAAAACGTTGCATAATTCCAGTATCAGGTTTTTTTGAACCACATGAATATAAAGGGAAAAAGTATCCGTATCATTTTAAAAATGAAGATGATTCTCCCATGGCCCTTGCTGGATTATATAGTGTGATAGATACATTTATAACATTTACAATCTTAACAAAGGAAGCTTCTCCTTTATTTGCTAAAATTCACAATAAAAAAAAGAGACAACCATTACTTCTGGATGAAGAGCAAACTAGAAATTGGTTAGCAACAGATACAACATTAGCGCAGGTCAAGGATATACTTAGTTTCAATTATCCCGAATTCAATACATTATTTTAATCGATATAATTATTGACGAATACCAAGAAATATTAATTTCTCGTTTCAAGAAATACGTAAGTTGTCAAATGCGAGATTAATATGTGAGAGTGATGTCTGGAATTTATTTACAGATTCGCCGGAAGGGATATATCATTATTTAGTAATTTTAAAAAGCATGTTGTAGATTATGAAGAATTATTTATCGAAAGTACATATGGTAGTAAATCTATTCTAGTGCTAGGAAGACATGGGGTTGATGTTAATGATTTGTTAAAATTATCGTGAAATGATAGAATAAAACACGAAAAATATAAAGATAGTTTAGAGACTGAAGGTTTCTAGGGTGTAGATATGAAATTCTTAACGATACACGAGTCAAAGGGTATGGAAGCTGATAATGTTATCATCCTGAACCTTAACAATCATTTGCTAGTCTTCCGAATAAAATAGCCGACGATCCCGTTTTATCCAGACTACTTATTGACAATGAAGAGAATATGTTTGCAAAATAAAGACATTTGTTTTATGACGTTAACACGTACTAAAATTGAAATTATTTTATTTGTACTAGATAAAGGTTCTATGTTTTCTGAGGAATTGTTAACGGATAATCAATATTTAATGACTTCTGGAAATGGTAAAACAAAACTAATTGTAAGGGTTAACCTAAAAAGAAATAACATTTTTTTAGGATGTTCAAATTATCCAAGTTGTTTGTATTATACACTCGTTATTTATCGCTAGTTCAATGAACTTTGTTATAGGTTTATAGTTAAAATAACGGTTACCACTAGGCGTAATGGTATATGTCTTTTCTTAATATAAGGCATAGACTTCGCTTAATCATAATGGTATTCTAGATTTGATTAAAAAAAGAATAAGGAAAGCCAACTCCTAAATTTTCTTAACTGCTGTATCGAAAAAGCCTTCTCGGGGCTTTCCGCGATCCATCTTAAAAATTCAGGTCTTGTCAAATCATTTTAAGGGGTTTATAATGTTTGAGGCCTTCATTGGTTTTTGGTACAGCAAAAACCAGGCATAGTCAAAGCCCCTTCTAATTCGAAATATTAAATACCTCATGCTTAACTTTCCGTATACATGTGGTATTGAATATTTCAAAAGAAGGGCTAAGGCTATAGTAGAACTTGTCAAGACCAAGTAAATTTTAGCAAAACTTAAGGTTTCTACAGCCTTGAAAATCCAAGGATTTTACGACGTCGCAGACACTCCTGAACTTTCACTAAAAGTCTTGACAAAACCTACCTCAAACATGGTTCTCTTTTAGAGAGAAGTATACAAAGCACCCCTTAAAATTTACATCACATTAAAACTTAAAAACTAAGGGGTATTTATTAACCTTTTAAATTTTTCAATCATGAGTACAATTAAAAACAGAGTACAGTTAATTGGTAATGTAGGACAAGAACCAAGTATTACCATTTTAGAAGACGGAAAAAAGTTAGCCCGTATATCATTGGCAACTAATGAACATTACAGTAATAAGAAAGGCGAAAAGCATACCAACACCAGCTGGCATAATTTAATTGCTTGGGGTAAAAAAGCCGATATTATTGAGGAATATGTGTTTACAGGAAGAGAACTAGCTATTGAGGGGAAATTATCTTCAAGAAGTTATGAGGACAAAGACGGCGTAAAACGGTACGTTACAGAAATTACGATTAGTGAAATCCTTCTTTTAGGAGCCTAATTTAAAATAAAAGGGTGCTCCCTTTATTTTAGCACCCTTTTTTTCAATTAACGTTTAAATTTTTAAATCCAAACACATGAAAAGCAAAGTTAATGAAATTCAGGTACGTTATAAAGAGAAATTAAAATCTTCTTTATCAATCAGTTGTTCACAAGATGCTTGCAATATATTATATGATAATTGGGATAAGGATACTATAGGTTTGCATGAATCTTTTAAAATTCTTCTTTTAAATAATTCTAATAAAGTTAAAGGAGTCTATGAACTTTCATCAGGAGGAATAACAGGGACTTTGGTAGATATTCGAATACTTTTTGCAATTGTCTTAAAATCGGTGAGTCCTGCCATTATTTTATGTCACAATCACCCAAGTAGTAAATTAATACCTAGTGAGGCAGATAAACAGATTACCTGTAAAATTAAAGAGGCTTCTATATTTCTTGATGTTAAAGTATTGGATCATATAATTATTGTTCCAAATGGAGCGTATTTTAGTTTTGCAGATAATGGTATCTTATAATTTTTAATTTGAGTATTATACTATTAAAGCCTCTGGTTTCTCCAGAGGTTTTTTTACGTCATGATTTTTTATAAGGTATATCTAAATTGCATTTCAAATTGTATAGATTTTGAAAATTCATAAGGTTTAATTTTAAATCAGTGTAATAGAGAACAATCTAGTTTTTTGGTTTTCTTCATAATATAATACCTTGAGACAAACGCATACGGTGTAAGATCTCAATTATTTTGAGAGTTAAAAGTGTATGAAAATTTTGTCCCTGCGGGACGAAATCGAATAGCAAGAGGGTAACACGCTGCGCGATGTTATGGGGGGTAATTTATTTGTAATCCCTTTGTTTATAGGGATTCGTGTGATTTGTGTTTAAGTCATAGGCAGTGTTTTTTATGAAAAAAGCGCCTCAGCCTAGTAAAAGCAATAAATTTTTTATGAAAAAATGGATAAAGGATACGAAAAAGAAGGATTTGATGGATTAAGAATAAAGACTTCAGTCGCTAAGAAGTTTAGACGATTCTGTAAGCATTATGGAAAGTCACAATCGCTTAGTTTGCTAGATATGATTTTATTTTTTGAGACAAATGAGATTAGTCCTTCTGAACGTTTTGGAGAAACTATTACGAGTTTAAAGTTCCAAATAAAAAAACGTTTTAATGCCCTAATAGCCATTATAAAATCAATTGAGAAACAGCAAACAGAGCCGACAGCTTTCTTAATTAAACGGTTATTTGAAGTTAGTGCACAACAAGAAAATGAAGATCAAATGGAATTTAAACCTCAGGAGCTTATTACAGAAAATGAGGAGTTAGAGTATTATCAAAAGCAGTATAAGGACAGTCAGAAACACTATCAGAATCTCAAATCGGACACCCAATTAATGCTTAAAAAATTGAAGTATGTAAGGAATAATTTTGGGGTAGGGTATTATCGACTCAATTTAAACAAAAAAGATATAGAACGCATTAAATACAATATTAATCATGTACATAACAATAACCGCGCAGAAACTCGGTGAGAGTTATAGTAGTTCCGCTGCTGATTTTGTGGCTTATTTAGAAAAAGAGAATGAGAATAAACCACTAGATGAAACGGAATATTTTTTCAATCAACAAGGTGATGAATTTGTAGCTAAAGATGTTATAAAAGATATTGATGGGAATACATCCAAACTGAAGAAAAATGAACCTCGATTTTATTCCATAACAATAAATCCTAGTAAATCGGAATTAAGGCATATTCAGAATGATACCGAAAAATTGAAAATGTATACCAAATCGATTATGGAAGATTATGCTAAAGCATTTAATCGTGAAATAGAAGGAAGACCAGTAAATATTCAGGATATTAAATATTATGCTAAAATAGAACATGAAAGGACGTATAAAGGTACTGATAAGGCTATCAAACAGAACGGACCATACTACAAGAAAATTGTAAAGCTTAATAATGATATACAAAAAATTAAAAGTGGACAAATGCCAGGAAATATTAAAAAGACCTATAAGAAAATTAAAAAAATAGAGCGAGAGGCACCTCATAAAATGAATGGAGAGATGATTACTCAGGGTATGGCTAAAAAAGGGGGGCAGTCTCATATTCATATTATTGTAAGCAGGAAGGATCAATCTAATCGTTACAGCCTGTCTCCAGGAAGTAAATATAAATCTTCCGAAGTGAAATTTAATGGTAAGACCGTAAAACGTGGATTTGATCGGGACCAGTTTTTTGGACAGGCAGAAAAGCGTTTTGATAGACAATTTAAATATGATCGTAATTTTGTAGAAAAATATTATTCTAGGAAATTACTATCTACAAATGCACAGCGCTATTATGCTACTTTAATGGGGTTACCAAATAGTGAGAAAGCTATAGCTTTTAAAATATTATCTCAATCAGAGGTGCCTATGCCAATAATGAATATTCCAACTAGTCAGACTCAATTGGTACTTAAAACCATAAATAAAATGAAACAGGGAATAACAAGAGCGCTGAATTCCGGATCTATTTCTATATGATAAACTCACTCGCACATAACGTTTTATTTGTACTTATACCTGTACTAGTGATGCTAATTCTACTATATATAGGTTTGTTTAAATCAGAATCTAAAGCTTTAGATAAAAAGTATAGGGTTCTCTTTAAATTAAACTCAGGTCGTTTTAAAATAGATAATATTAAACGAGGTGTTTCCATTATCGGATCTGCAGGTAGTGGTAAAACGGAAAGTGTAGTGTATAATTTATTGCAGCATTTTAGTAAATATAATTTTTGTGGAGTTATTCACGATTATAAACATTTTGAACTTACAGAAATAGCGTATCCGCTTTTTAAAGCACAGTCAGGTTTAAACTTTTATACGATCTCTTTTGATACGATATATAATAAAGTTAATCCCATATCACCTAGATATCTGCCAAACGAAGAAAGTGTGAATGAACTTTCTCGGGTACTCATCGAAAATTTATTAGAGGTACATGGTGAGACCAATGCGACTTCTCGCTTTTTTAATGATGCTGTTGAAGGTTTGTTAGCAGGCATGATCTGGAAAATGAAAACCGATTATCCGAAACTATGTACGTTGCCACATATCATTGCGTTGTTTCAAAGCTTAACGACTAAGAGGCTAATTGCTTTTTTAAGTACAAATTTAACGGCTAAAAGTATGGCTAGTGCTTTTATAAACGGTATAGAATCTGAAAAACAAACAGCGGGGATAAAGAGTACGTTATCTAATGCTTTTAAAAAAATTAGCTCGCGCAAAATATTTATGGTGTTATCTGAAGATGAAGTGCCTTTAGATATCAATTCCGATAGTAATCCTTCAGTTATATCTGTAGTAAATAATCCGAAATACGAATCTGCATATGCACCCATCATAGCGACAATTATGCATACTATTGTGAAGCAGATGAGTGAACGACACAGAAGGTCCTCCTTTGTTTTGATGGAGGAAGCTCCTACTATTAAACTATTAAATATGCCACGTATACCTGCCACTTTAAGAAGTTTTGATGTGTCAACAATTTATGTGATGCAGGATAAGATTCAAAATGATATCCTTTATGGAGATAAAGCGAGTAAAGCAATTTTGTCCAATCTCTCTTATCAATTTTTCGGAAAAGTCAACGATCCAGATACGGCTAGATATTATGAACATTTTTTCGAAATGATCAAAGTGGCAACAAGAAGTGTTAGCCAAAATAGTGGTTTAAGTATGGAGAGTCGTATCACAAAAGGGGAACGCGAAGTGTCTAAACGTCGTGCTAGTATATTTTTTAGACTGAAACAAGGTGAGTTTATTGCTTTTGCTGATGGTAAGGATAGAAAAGTCCGCTTTAAGTATCAACGTATTATAAAAGCCTTACCTGATCGTACAGAAAATGTAACTGAAGAGCAATTAAAATTTAATTATGAAAAGGTTTACAGAGAGGTAGGATTTATTAATGGGTGATGAACTTTATATATGTTCGAAGTGTTTGAGTGAAGGCCTTCTAATCTCAACAGACGTTAGAAAAGTGTTTTTTAACATGTTAATATCGTAGGCTTATCATATCAAATAAGTATGTTATAAAATCGTATTGAGCTAATCAAGATTATTTTATAGCTCATAAATTGCTTATATTTGAGCTATAAAACTGTAAAATATAACCCATGATACGCAAGATTTGGAATTGGCAAAAGGAAGAATGGCCAAATTTTACTTATAATGAGAATCAGTTAAAAGCTTTAGAAATTCAATTTTCTAAAAACATAGGAACTGTTCTAGGTGCGTTTAAGCACGTAGCAGATAGTGAACGCGCTCAGTTTATAATTGAGGTTTTGTCAAGTGAGGCAATTAAAACGTCTGAAATAGAAGGAGAGTATTTAGATCGCGATAGTATTCAATCGTCAATAAAAAGAAACCTAGGCTTGAGTGTAGATAAACGAAAAGTACCTCCAGCAGAATTTGGAATTTCAGAGTTGATGGTCGATCTCTATAAAAACTATAATGTAGAGCTTACACATCAACAATTGTTTGAATGGCATATCATGTTAACCAATGGTCGAAGAGATTTAGTTGATATTGGACGGTACCGAACTCATGAAGACCCGATGCAGGTCGTTTCAGGAAGACTCGATAAACCCACGGTGCATTTTGAGGCCCCACCTTCTATAGTGATGCATGAACAAATGGAGCAATTTGTAAATTGGTTTCATAACATACATAGTGAAAGTAGCGATAATGTAATGTCTCTCGTCAGAGCAGGTATTGTGCATTTATATTTTGTAAGCATCCACCCTTTTGAGGATGGTAACGGACGGATCGCACGTGCTTTAGCAGAAAAGTCCATTTCTATAAGTATTGGAGAGCCAGTGTTAATCTCCTTATCTAAAACGATTGAAGCGAATAAGAAAGCGTATTATGAAGCTTTAGAAGCTAATAATAAAACTTGTGATATTACGGATTGGTTGGTTTACTTTGCTCAAACCATCTTAGATGCTCAGAAGGATACTTTAAAATTAATAGATTTCATTATTGAAAAAGCGAAGTTTTTCGATCGTTATGGTAACCAGATTAATGAGCGTCAGTTTAAAGTCATCGACCGCATATTTGCAGCTGGACATCACGGTTTCATTGGAGGTTTGAGTGCTGAAAATTATACCAGAATAGCAAAAACATCATCTTCAACAGCAACGCGGGATTTAAAGGATTTACTTAATAAAAGAATACTAACTAAAACAGGTGCTTTAAAAAGTACACGGTACTGGTTGAATTTGAAGTGAATCTTAATTTGACCCTTTTTGTTATTGAGTTTAAATCGTTGTTATGTAAATGGTTTTTACAAGGGGCACTTTCGATGTTAAATAATTATATTGATTTCCTAATTTTGAAAGATCGCGTGTAGGCTTTTCAAGTTTCATTTTTTCTAAGCGATATCAAAATAGGTCTGTTATAAAGCTAGAGTCTTTTTTATAACTAGTTCTTTTCAATATTTAATGCTAAAGTTAAGTTGAAACTTCTTCTTTTTTTGTAAAAGCATTTAAGTTTATGGATATTGGTTACTAGATTGGGAAAGGGCTAACGAATCAAATGATTCTTTAAGATAAGGTGTATTCTATAATAAATTCAAATATTAAAAATTTATTAATCTATCTACCAATCTTCATGAAGAATTCAGACAATTTCAATCCTCTTGCTTCACAAATTTTGTTTAATGTGTATAAAGAAATTTTATAAGTTTTATCAGAATAAATTCTTCTGACAGTTTTTTCATCTATATTATGATTTAAAGCAAATTGGGTTTTTGCTTGAGTATCTCCAATCCATTCACTAGAAATATATTCACATATTTTTCTTTCTAAATCCATCATATTAACAAATTAACCATATAATGGAAAAAAAGACTCGGACGATTGTCCGAATAAGAATAATTTTATTATATTGCATTGATATTATAGTACTTGCAATTATTTAATTTAATAAACAAGAAGTGAATACATTATATCTCGTCTTTGGAAACTGGTACTTTTTATAACGAGAATATAAGTGAAATGCTCACATCTAAATGGTGTGAGCATCTTCTAATAGGTTTATCTTTTTATTAATGATGTGCAAATTATCGGTTATTAATTAATGCCTATTGAAAAAGTTAAAAGGATATAAAAGATTAAAGATTACAAAAGCACAATATAATATTGAGCTTACTGTATATTTTATCCTTTATCCTAAAAAACCTAAGTGTCCGATATAGACACAACCCTATATTACAGGAGTAACGCATATAACATGGTTGACTTTGAATATCTAAGTCAATTCTGGTAAACGAAAACTTCTTTTTCCTGTAATTCACGATTCTACATAATTATGGTATCCAGCCATAAAATATAGTCCCTAAGTATTAACTAAAATCCTTACGTGGGTAAGGTGTGCTTTGTATTAACTTAAATAAATGCCTATGAATTAAAATTTTGAATTAGTTAAACAATATCTGGGTAGCTATAAATTCAAAGAAAGTATGCTGTATGTATTGATAGACTGCCCAGTTATATTAAAATCTTGTTATAATAATTAGAAACGCCTATGAAATAAACTTATCAAAAAAAATAGCCAATAAAAAAAGAGCCCTCCTATTCACCTTGCAAAGTATTAGGAGAGCAAATTCAATTAAAACAAAGTTCAATTAAACCAATTCAAAATTATGAAAAAAACCTTTGTAAACAAGGTAGTAGGACCGCTAATTTATGTCTTATGTGTAACCATTGCTTTAAAATCCTTCAGTATCTGGAGCTCTCCTTTAACTAATAGTTTAAAGGTGAATTTAGTACAGCAGAAGTACAAGATTTCTGGACAAATTTTAGATAGTAATAGGATACCTATTTTAGGTGTAAATATCCATATTAAAGCATCTCAACAAGGAACGTATACTAATGAGGATGGCGCTTTTTCAATCGCCGCAGAACCATCAGACATACTTGTAATCAGTTTCCTTGGATTTAAAACCCTTGAAATTGAAGTCGGACTAAAAAAGCAATTTACCATTACTTTAGAAGACGATATTACAGCGTTAGATGTTGTTAATATTAATGCCGGTTATTATGCCGTATCCGAAAAGGAACGCACTGGAAATATTGCCAAAGTCGATTCTAAAATTATTGAAAAACAACCTGTAAATAACCCTTTGGGTGCCATGCAAGGGTATATGTCTGGTGTAGATATTATTCAAGATACAGGGGTTCCTGGAGGTGGTTATAATATACAAATCCGAGGCAAAAATTTCATTAATGGAAGTACAGAGCCATTATATATTGTAGATGGTGTGCCTTTTGGATCTGAATCTTTAGGAGTTTCTGAGGTATCCGCAGGAATCAATAATGGAAATATAAGCCCCTTAAATGCGTTAAGTCCAACGGATATTGACAGTATTGAAGTTTTAAAAGATGCGGATGCTACTGCTATTTATGGTGCTAGAGGAGCTAATGGGGTTGTACTTATTACTACTAAAAGAGGTGAGGCAGGAACAACACAATTTAAAATGAATTTAACGAGTTCATTAGGGCAGGTATCTCATTTTTTAGATTTAATGAACACCTCAGAATATTTAGAATTAAGAAGAGAAGCAGTAACCAATGACGGTTATGGGGCATTATTAGAAAGTTCTGCTTTTGATTTTGTATGGCCAGACCTTAAAACTTGGGATCAGGATCGTTACACCAATTGGCAAAAGGAATTAATAGGAGGTACAGCGTTTAGGAACACAGCTCAATTGTCTGTGTCTGGAGGTAGTGAGCAGACTCAATTTCTAATAAGTGGTGCATATCAAAAAGAAACAACAGTGTTCCCAGGTGATGCTAATTATAAAAAATATTCGATTCACAGTAATCTAAATCACTCTTCAAATAATGAAAGGTTTAGGATTAATATGAGTGCTAATTATGCTATAGAGCACAACCAAATGCCTCGCACAGATTTAACCAATATGGCTTATAGTTTGTCACCGAATGCCCCTGAATTATACACACAAGATGGTGAACTTAATTGGGAAAACAATACATGGGATAATCCATTGGCAGTCTTAGATGACGATTACTATGCAGAAATAAATACATTGATGACAAACATCAATTTGTCTTATTTAGTATTGCCTAGTTTGAAAGTTTTAGGGAACTTAGGTTATAATAATTATCAAATTGCATCATACAAATTATTACTAAATACATCTAGAAACCCAAGCTTTGGGTTTACTCCAGAAGGGTATTCTTCTATAACTACTAATGATTCATCTCGTGATTCTTGGATTATAGAACCTCAATTACAATGGGTAAAGCAATGGGGGAATATTAATCTTGATGTGTTAATAGGGACTACGTTTCAAAGCCAAACAACAGATCAGTTGGTAATTAAAGGCACAGGTTTTCCTAACAATAGCCTTGTAAATAATATTGCAGCAGCAAGTGAACTGGAAATTAGAAATTCAAGCAATAGTGAATATAACTATCAAGCCTTTTTTGGTCGTATAAATCTCAAATTAAAGGATAGGTACATTATAAATTTAACAGGAAGGAGGGATGGGTCATCCCGATTTGGGCCAGGGAAACAGTTTGGTAATTTTGGTGCAGTTGGTGTAGCATGGTTGTTTACAGAAGAAGCTGTTTTAAAATCTAATGCTGTCTTGAGCTTTGGAAAACTTAGAGGTAGTTATGGTACGACAGGTAGTGACAATATTGGTGATTATAAATTTTTAAGTACTTATAGTGTTACAGGTAATGATTATGATGGGACATTGGTGTTAGAGCCATCAGGAATTTCTAATCCGTTTTTTGGGTGGGAAGTCAATAATAAGTTAGAGATAGGTTTAGAGTTAGGTTTTTTTAAGAATCGTATGCTTTTAAATACGGCTTGGTATCAAAACCAGTCTTCTAATCAGTTGGTAGGAATCCCATTGGCAGCAACTACTGGTTTTAGTAGTCTTACAGGTAATTTTGATGCGACTGTTCAAAATACAGGATTAGAGTTTGATATGCATGTTCAAAATATTCAAGGGGAAAACTTTCAATGGACTACTTCATTTAATATGTCTTTACCTAAGAGTAAGTTATTGGAATTTCCCAATCTAGAAAACTCTGTGTTTGCTTCTAAGTATGTTGTTGGACAACCTATAACAATTCAAAAGCTTTTCAACGCTTTAGGTGTCGATCCTGATACTGGTATGTATCAATTTGAAGATTATAATAATGATGGTGCTATAAGTAGCTTAGAAGATCGACAATGGATTGAAGATTTAGCTCCTGAATTTTATGGTGGTTTAGGGAATACCTTTAGTTATAAAAACCTGTCTTTAGATGTGTTTTTTCAATTTAAAAAACAAAAGAGTTATAATGAGCTCAAACAACAAGCAGCTCCTGGTTTAATGAACAATGCCTCAGTATCATTTTTAAACAGATGGCAAGAGCCTGGTAATCAAACGCCACTAATGATAGCTACTTCTGGCTTTGATTTTAATTTAATTCCAAGTCGTGATAACTATAGATTAAGTAACAGGACGATATCTGATGCTTCATATATCAGATTACGGAATATTACTTTAAACTATTCTGTGCCCAAAGCTCTAACTCAGAAACTTGCATTAAATGTGTATGTGCAAGGTCAAAACTTGTGGACTTTAACAAAGTTTAAAGGGCCAGATCCAGATCAGCCTTCTTACATTATTTTACCGCCTTTAAGACAAATCGCTTTAGGGGCTCAAATCCATTTTTAAAATTTAAATATAATATTATGAGAAATAATAAATCTTCTAAACAATATATATCTTTTAGATACTATACAGCTTTCCTTGTAATCAGTCATATACTGGTTTTTATTATAATTTGTAGTATGACCTCTTGTTCAGATTTTGTTGAGGTTGATCCTCCAAAAAACACCTTGGTTTCTGAGACTGTATTTGAAGATGCTGCAACTGTCGAATCAGCCCTAGCAAATATTTATTATAATATGAGAGAACAAGGTATTGTAAGTTATGATATATGTGCGGATATGGGGATATATGCAGATGAATTAGACTATTACGCATCGAATGCTAATGATTTATCGCTTTATCTCCATAGCGTAACTGCAATTAATAGTAATGTGTTATCCTATTGGACAAATGCCTATTCACTTATTTACGCTGCAAATGATATTATAGAAGGGGTTAACAAATCAAAAGCTCTAAATGCAGATGAAATTTCATTATATAAAGGGCAAGCCTTGTTTATTAGAGCTTATCTGCACTTTATTTTGACTAATATTTATGGTGATATTCCTTTTATAACCTCTACAGACTATGTAACAAACAATACCATTTCTCGTACACCAATACAAGACGTCTATGATTTTATTATTGAAGATCTTAATCTTGCTGTAATTTTATTGGATTCGAAAGTGCTTACAGATGAACGTGTGAAACCTAATCGGGCTACTGTAAATGCATTATTGTCTAGAGTGTATTTGTATACTGAAAATTGGGAACTGGCAGAAGTTACGTCTTCATTGTTAGTTGATGAATTTGAATTAGAATCAGATTTAAGTAAAGTGTTTTTAAAAGAATCTAAAGAAACCATATGGCAATTCAAACCAGATGCTTCAAATGTTAGAAACACGTATGAAGCAAATTCATTTATTATACAGGTTATTCCAGGGAATCCGTACGCCTTAAGTAATGTGTTGTTACATAGCTTTGAAACTGATGATTTAAGATTAGAACAATGGGTAGGACGTTTTTCAAGTGCAAATGGTTTAACAACATTATATTTTCCTTATAAATATAAGGCTCTCTTAAATGAAGAAGAGTCCTTAGAGTATTCTATTGTTTTTAGGTTGGCAGAACAATATTTAATTCGAGCAGAAGCCAGAGCACAACTTGGAAATATTATTGGATCCCAAAGTGATTTAAATACCATTAGAAATAGGGCAGGACTTGAAGGAACAACAGCAGCCTCAAAAGATGCTGTATTAGAGGCAATACTTCATGAACGTTTTGTCGAATTGTTTTCTGAACAAGGCCATAGATGGTTTGATTTAAAACGTACAGGAAAAGCCGGGATTATTCTAGGATCAGTGAAACCGAATTGGAATCCTACAAATGTTCTTTGGCCTATTCCTGAATCTGAGCTCGAGCTTAATCTAAATTTATTTCCTCAAAATTCAGGTTATTAATAATAACTAAAAAAATAATATGAGATCTTATTTATATTTTTTAGTGTTCATAATGCATTACTTAATGTTTTGTAATGTCGATATTCAAGCGCATGGGATTATAGCACATACAGGTGTTCAATTTAATAGTTCCAACAGCGGTTTTATTGAAGCCAGATTGGAAGGTAAGGTGCTTTATTTGGGTATACCTAAAACACTTTTAAATCTTCCGATGCTATTTGTCAATCATCAGGATGGGGCTAGGTTGGAGAATAAATATGTTTTGTGGAATCAATATGGACATAAATTATATCTAGAATCCCCTGGAACCATAATGTCTACTTCAGGAATCAGGATACCAACAGCGCGTGATGCTTCGATATCTGATAAAATTATAGCAACATTCCCAATTATAAAATCTAAAAGTGATACCAACACCTTATGGATTGAAGCGAATGATTTGTTTTTAAAAGATCTTTTAACAGGGTGGTCAAAATCGGAAAATCAAAAAATCATAACATCGGAATCTTCTATAAAAACGTTCACCTTTTTTGAAAATGAACTGGTTGTTAAGGTTAATCAAGTAACTTCAGGTAATCAAAGCACTTGGAGAGATATTGTAGATTATAGTCTTTTCTTATTGCCTAAACCTATGAAATCAAGAGCATTTGATCACCGGATGGGCTTTTTTAGTGAAGATATTATGAATTTTAATCCCATAAATTATAAAGCTGAAACGCCCAAAGCGAATATTGGTAGATGGCGATTGGAGAAAAAATATAAGGATAGTGTTATTAGTGATCCTGTAAAACCTATTACATTTTTACTTTCTAATGCCATACCAAAGACATGGAGGCCATATGTGAAAGCTGGTATTTTAGAATGGTTACCGGCCTTTGAAGCGGCAGGTTTTAAAAATGCACTTATAGTAAAAGAAAACATGTCTAAAGATTCTAATGTTGATTTTAATAGTGTAAACCATAATATTGTGACATGGGGGAATAAGCGCAACCTAAGGGGGTTTGAAAATAAAAGTGGGTCATCAGCTTATACAATAACAGACTTAAGATCTGGAGAAATTTTAAAGGCCAATTTAGCTATTGGTTCATCATACCAAAGTCTTATGGATGAGTATATCATAAGATGTGCCCCTTTAGATGATCGGGCGCATCAATACCCTTTACCCGATGATCTTTTAGGGGTATTGATACAATCTCTTGTTGCTCATGAATCTGGACATGCTTTTGGTTTAATGGATGCACATTACGGGGAGTATGCGTATCCCTTTGAAAAGATGCGAGATAAAGATTGGTTAGAAGAGATGGGGCATACCCCAAGTATAATGACTTATGCAAGACATAATTATATTGCTCAACCTGAAGATGGTATTCCACCGGATCTTTTGATTCAAAAAGTTGGTCCAACAGATGTTTACAACATAAGATGGGCATATAAGCCACTTGATACGCAGACGCCTAAAGAAGAAAAAACAGCACTGGAAGCTATTCTTAGGGTACAGGATACGGTTGCTTGGTATCGGTATAATAAAGGACAATCGGAACTTATTGGACCTGGGTCTACAGATGATGTGGTAGAGAGTAATGATCCGATCCAGAGTACTAAACTAGGACTGAAAAATATGAAACGAGTTTTAGAATTACTTCCCACAATAAATAAAAGTCAACCAGATTATGCTGTGATTGAGCGGCTTTATGAAAAGACTTTGGATTTATGGTTTAAAGAAATGCGTCAAGTGTTATCTTTAATAGGAGGTTATACTATTTATTATAAATCAGGAAACCAAATTGGAGAAATCTATTCGCCAATTATGTTGAATATACAGAATGAGGCAATAGACTTTTTTTGCCAACAAGCCTTTTCTCCTCCAGGGTGGTTGGTTAATCCCGAGTTTATGCCTAAATTTGAGTATTCTACCTATCCCGATAGGCTTATGGATTTTCAAATGCGATTATTGATGGAAGCTATAAACCAAAGACGTTTTAAACGGTTCGAGTTTTTAGAACAATATTATGTAGAATATGAAGGTGTCTCATCTGTATTTTTAGAACAATTTCAATCGCTTTTATTTGAGGAGTTAGACAATAAAACTATACAAATAAATACAAGAAAAAAAGAACTGCAAAAGCTATATGTTGATGCCTTAATTACTGTAATAAACCAAAAATTTGAACAATTAAATGCACCGGGAAATACGTCCTATACAAATTATACTAAAAGCCTTTTTATGAAGGGTTTGTTGCAGCTTAAATTAAAAATAAATAAATGTATAACCAAAAAAACGAATCCAGTAACTTATGGACACTTGAAATTGTTATTACGTCAATTAAATGAAATAAATTAAAGTGTACTCCTTGATTAATAGCTATAGAAAAGGTGTCATAATTGACACCTTTTCGTTTTTTTAATTTACTAGACAATACATATTAATCAAATCGTTTCTCAACGGTAAGATTCATATCATCATACACTTGAAATCCATTATATAGACAAGGGTTTTTTCCAGAAGTTGGACAATCCACACCGCTTGTGATGACTTGAACTCCAGGAATTAAAGGATTGTTATAATAATCTGGATCACTAAAGGTGTTCGCGTCATTTGCAAACGCCAATCCTGCAGCTAAAACCATAGCAAAAACAGGTAATACTGATTTTAAAATTTTAGTTTTCATAATAATTAAATTTAAAATTAATGACCTACTCTGTTCTAGGTTTTCGGTCTTCCCCTAACTACGTAGTCTATTTTATGATATTTTTTTAACGAGAAACAAATACCTATACCTCCTAAGATTATAAACATGAAGTTAAATACCAAGTGTTCATTCCAACTTAACGTATTGATAATACCTCCACATGCACACGGCACGTGGTCACTATAGTTTAGTAAGTACCAAATATAAATGGTGAAACTTATCATTAAACTAAAGCATCCATAAAACACGTATAATCTATATTTTGGAAAGAGCAGCAATAGGGCAAGGGTAAGTTCTAGTAATGGGATAAACCAAACCAATGTATCAGCATAGGGCGCTAATAAGTCAGATTGAATTAATTGCACTCTAAACTTATGATACTCTAACAGTTTACTTACTGCAGCATAAACAAAAAGTAAGATAAAAGATATACTGATGCACTCGGTAATTTGTAAAGTATGTTTTTGTATCCATTTCATGTTGTTTGTATGTGTTTGATTATGAATGGAGTAAAATTACGTAATGAAAAAGTTCTCTAACGGATTAAAATTGGTCTGTAAGGGATTGAATTCTTTTTGTAAAGAATACTGAGTAATATTAAGAGTTTAATCGTAATGTTTTTGGTCGGTATTTATAATGGTTATAAAATTCCCTTGAAAAATGAGACGCCGTTTTAAATCCAACAGTTTTAGCTATTTCTTTAAATGACATTGTAGAATGTTGAACCAATATGTGCCCTTTTTTTAATCGTTCTGTTTTTAGGAATTGAAAAACGGTCATACCATAAAGCTGTTTAAATCCTTTTTTTAGTTTAAATTCATTAATACCGAAGGTGTGCGACATGTCCTTAAGTGTAGGTGAGTCTTGTTCTAAATGATCTATAATGAATGTGCCTGCAAATCTTATGTTTTCAATATCTTGCGCGCTCAAAATATGTTTAGAACGAGATTGATTCTTAGGTTGATTTTTAAAGGTGTTTAGCTTAATCGTATTATCCGATTTTACTAAGTCAAAAGTGGTTAATATAGTCAAATCTTTAAGTATAGTATGAGTATGGAATGTAATACAATAACATTGTGCTTTAAATATTAAGTTCTGTTTTGTTTTAAAATATAATTTAATAGTTTTTTTTGTACGGTATTGGCGATTGAATATTCTCCAATTCTTTATTGATGCGTTCGTAAGCAGATGTTCAAGTGACTCCCCTATAAATTCAGATGGTTTATACCCTAAAAAATTAAAGGAGTCATGGCATTCAATAATTTTAAAACGCTTATCTAAAACTAAAATGGTTTGTGTCGTATGTGAATAGGTGTTTCTGAAATTAATATAACCTTCGTGTAAGAAGGAATCTTTTATCTCTTGTGTTACCAGATTTACTAATGCAGAAAGCGCTTCAAGTTCATCTTTGTGATTGGTACGCGCTATTTGAAATGAAAAATTGCCATTAGCAACTTCATAAAGTTGTGCATAAATATTTTGTAATCGTTTTTTTTTTTCTGGATCTAGCATACACAGTTTATTTAAGGTTTATTCAACAAATTCACTTAAAAATTGTAAAGCTTCAGTTTCATTATTAAAAATTTTAATGGGAAGGGAGGGAAGGTTTCCTTTTAAATAAATTTCGGAATAGATTTGTGAAACGGGATTATTAGAAACTAAAGCAAGGGCTTTAATTAGAGCTAAACCATCTGTAGAGAAATAACGTTTAGCTGATATATCAAAATTTCTTACCCCACGAATATCACATAGAATAGGAAAGATTAGGCCATGTTGAAGCTTTAGCCGATCATTAACAATTAATTTAGCTGCTTTTAACTGTATGTCAACACCGTCTTTATATATAGAATATAATATTCCTTCTTTTATCCAAATAGAGGCAAAATCATTATCTATCTGCATTTAACTGGTACTTTTAAATGAAAAAAAGTTTTAAAGTACAGTATTTTTTTGAAAATCTAAATGAAATAATTTAAGAAAAATAAAAAACATACCTGTAAGGGATTTTTTTTGGTCTGTAAGGGATTATATGAGCTGTAATCTATATGGTTTGATGGTTGTTGTTTGATTTTGATTAGTTTACGTTATAATTAATGGTGTGTGTAATTATCATTAGAAAAGAAATGTGAAATCAAGTAATTTTTGAGGATATGGCTAAAATTAGAGCAAATAATTTTTTAGATATCGTAGATGAAGTATTTTCGGATGCAACAAAACATGGCGTTATACATTTATATGCAGATAGTGCATCCTTATCTGGTAGAACTATTGGAGTTGATGGTAAGTCATTATTCCATTTTGGAACTACTGGTTATTTAGGACTTGAGCAGGATGAGCGATTAAAACGTGCTGCAGTTGAGGCTATTTTACGTTATGGGACACAGTTTCCGTTATCTAAAACGTACGTATCTCATCCACTTTATCAAAGCTTAGAAGAAAAGATGTCTCAAATTTATGGTAATCCAGTGATAATTACAAAGAACAGTACTTTAGGTCATATTGGTGTGATTCCCAGTGTTGTATCTGATAGGGATGCCGTTGTTTTAGATCATCAGGTACATTGGAGTGTACATAATGCTGTAAAAGTTTTAAAAACACGGCATGTTACTATCGAAATGATACGCCATAATCATTTAGATATGTTAGAAGATCAGTTGAAAAAATTATCCTCAAAACATCAAAAGATATGGTATATGGCTGATGGACTATATTCCATGTTTGGTGATGCGGCTCCTGTTAAAGAATTACTTAAACTATCTAATAAATATCCTCAATTACATCTCTATTTTGATGATGTACACGGTATGAGTTGGACGGGGAAACATGGTTCAGGTTATGTGATGCAAGAATTAGACAGCTTGCCTGAACATGTGTTGGTGTTTGGAACTCTAAGTAAAACTTTTGGTGCGAGTGGGGCGGTTCTAGCATGTTCAAATAAAAAGATGCACAGTAAAATTAAAACCTTTGGAGGACCTCTAACCTTTTCTGCACAGTTGGAACCTGCTTCTGTTGCTGCGGCTATGGCGTCAGCAGATATCCATTTATCTGATGAAATTTATGCGTTGCAACTTGAATTGAGACAACGCATTATATTATTTAATGATTTACTTAAGGATACCAATTTACCTCTTGTTAAAAGAAATAATTCCCCAGTATTCTATATTGGTACAGGGATGCCAATTACGGGCTATAATTTTGTGAATCGACTCATTAAAGAAGGGTTTTTTGTGAATCTGGGACTTTTTCCAGCTGTTCCTATTAAAAATACAGGCGTACGTATTACGATTTCACGTCATAATCAACCTGACGAGATTAAAGCACTCGTAGATGCAATGGTGTATCATTTTCCAAGAGCATTAGAAGCGACATTTACGACCTCTAGTAAAGTTTTTAGTGTATTTAATCTAAATCAAACTAAGGATGTTGAACCTAAATTAAATGCAGTAGAAGGACTTCAAGTACAATGTGCTACATCAATAATAGATATTGATCCCTTAATTTGGGATTCTCTCTTTGGAAGTCAAGGCGTGTTTGATTATCAGGGATTGAAATTTTTAGAACAGACCTTTACAGTAAATAAAGTGGATATATCTAATTGGCAATTTTTTTATATCATGATAAAAGATCAAATGGGCAAACCTGTTTTAGCAACTTATTTTACATATGCACTTTGGAAGGATGATATGTTAGCTCCCGAATCCGTATCTAAACACATAGAATCTAAACGCCTAGAAGATCCTTTATATATGACTTCATATGTCCTTAGTATGGGCTCTTTGTTTACAGAAGGGAATCATTTGTATTTGGATAAATCTCACCCCCTGTGGATGAATGCGATGCATCTTATGTTACAAGAAATTGATAGATTGGATAAAGCTTTAAACCCTACAATGATTGTGCTTCGTGATTTTATAACAGATGAAGTCATAAACGAATTTTTTCATAATCACGGATTTTTTAAGGTTTCTATGCCCGAATCTGCTTGTATTCCTAACTTCAAATGGAAAGACGCTGATCATTATCTAAAACAATTATCATCACGGTCTAGACGTCATTTTAGAACTGATATCTTACCTTTTGAATCCTTTTACGAGGTTTGTGTTTTAGACCATTTAAATTCCGATGAAAAGGATATTTGTTATGAACTTTTTCAACAAGTTAAACATCATAATTTGGGATTAAATACTTTTTCTTATCCCATTACATTATTGACAAAAATGTCTTCAAACCCCAATTGGGAATTTTTGATTGTATCTTTAAAAAAAGAGTACACAAATGATAAAATAACACACATCGTTGGTGTCATGTTTTGTTATAGAAATTCTGGAAATACTTATGTGCCTGCTTTTATTGGTATGGATTATACTTATGTGAAAAGTCATAATGTGTATAGACAACTTTTGTATCAAACGATTAAACGTGCAGGAAAACTTGGGGTCAGACATATCGATTTTGGTATGACTGCAGCTTTTGAAAAGAAAAAATTAGGAGCTACAGTTTCTGAAAAAGTAGCTTATTTGCAAACAAAAAATAATTTTTCTATGGAACTATTGGAACTTATGGGCAATAAAATCTAATATCACTTTTATGGAAAAATAGAGCGTATACCGTTTTTCTTAGGGTATTTCAAACAATTGAATTAATGGATAGAAATTATGATCACGTGGTTGAAGAGTTCAAAATAAAACAAGAAGAACTTAGTAAAAATATGGGAATATCCCTAAAAAACACAAATGAAGGTATATTGCTTTGTAATAATGCATTATATCATCTCAAAACACTTGTAGAAGAGCAAGGATTTAATACGATAGAGGAAGAAATTTATTTTTTTAAACGACTTAAAGTTGTGCCTTTAAGTGTCTTGGTTTATTTTTCTGAAGTTCGTTCTTGTCAACTTTTAATGCCAAAATTAGGAGTGCAAAATAAAATGAGTTTTTTAAAAAAAAGAATGAGCCGCATTAATAAGTTTTTCCTTAGAAATTGTGATTTTGTTCAATATATGGAGCAGGATTTAAATTATCTTGATAAACAATATTTTACCAGATCTCATCAGGTTTTTCCTTTATATACTTTACCTGAATCAGCTTATTTAGACCCTAAGTTTTTTACATCTCATGATATGCTTTGGGCTCGTATTAAAGGGTTGAATCAATTTATACACTATATTCAACACCTTATGAAAGGGATAGTATTGCAGGATCAAATAAACCATCCGAATTCAAAATTAAATACGCCATTACAATGGACCTCCTCAAAAATAGCCTTGATAGAACTTATATATGCATTACAAGAAAGTCAAGTAATTAATTATGGTAAGGAAGATATTAAAACCATTGCGCAAATTTTTGAACAGTTGTTTGAATTACCACTTGATAATATTTATAAAACGTATTCGGAAATTAAGGCTAGAAAAGGGGCTAGAGCCCGATTTTTAGAAGAGCTTATTTATCGCTTTAATAACAGAATGGATAGAGATGATGGTCTTTAAATGATATCGTTTTATGTTTTTCTATCTTTAGGTAACTCCGAATACCTTACGGATTTTACTTTTTCTACTGTTTTTATATAATTAAGACTAGTTTTAATTATAAGTAGCTATAAATGTTGGCTTAAATAGAACTAAAATGGTTTAATATTTATAATGTTAAAATTTTACGGAACTCTGAACAACTACCGAAAAATACTATTCAAAATCCTCCAGCTTTGTCAAACGAAAGTCAAATCCAAGCAAAGCCGTTCTATAATTATTTATGAGGTGATTAAGACGGCTTTGTTTATTTAAAAACAAAGATATGGGAGTGAGAATTATTACCACAGATGATCTTCGAGATTTTAAAATAGAATTACTTGAAGAATTAAAAGTGCTACTTGCCAGAGACGGTGAGTACAAATCCAAAAAATGGTTAAAATCACCAGAAGTTCGAGAATTGTTAGGCATTTCACACGGGACATTACAAAACCTTCGAGTCAATGGTACTTTACCATATTCAAAAGTTGGTGGAGTATTATATTACGATTATCAGGATATTATTCAAGTGATAGAAGCTAACAAAATTCATAATACGTATTAAACTCAACTCTAGTTATGAAAAATATGAATTACATCAAACATCTGAACGTCGTTTTTACATTGTTCTCGAAAGATAGTCGTTTAAATCCAACACATATTAGCTTGTATATAGCTCTATTTCAACTATGGAATATGTATCATTTCCCAAAAACGTTTTATATTAATCGTCAGGAAGTTATGGAATTGTCTAAAATTGGTTCTAAATCTACTTATCACAGATCGATTAAAGCATTATCGCATTGGCAATATTTGGTATATAATCCGTCTAAAAACAAGTTTAAAGGGAGTCAAGTCATGATGTTTCAATTTGGGACAAGTAGTGGACAAGAAGTAGACCTAATCGGTACCAAAAATGGGACAAGAAGTGGACAAGAAGTGGTATCTAAAATAAAACATATACAAACATTAAAAAACAATAAAAACGATACTAAACCTGAGAATTTAAATTTTAAAAATTTTTCAGAGTTAGATAAACGTCATGGCAGAGTCCCAAATCCGGACCACTTAAAAATAGATTTGGATAAAAATTATAATGAACCCTTATGAAACAAATTCAACCACATATTATCATTGAAGGTGATCGCGAGTATTGTTTAGGTCATTTGAAGGGAAATAAGATTTCTTATAATTTTGAGAGTATTCTAAATTACCTAACTGACAAAGGACAGCAAGAGTTTGGTACTGTTTTTAAAATTCATGACAATGATCGAGATATTTTATTTAAACTTTGTAACTACTTCATTAAAGATGAAGCCAATTGCAAACGTCTTGATATTGATTTGAATAAGGGGATTTTACTAAGTGGTCCTGTTGGCTGTGGAAAAACCAGTTTAATGAAATTACTTAGATATATTGTACCCCACCAAAGACCCTATCGCATTATTCCTGCACGTAATGTGGTGTTTGGTTTTAATTATTTGGGGTATAAAACTATAGAAGACCACGGCAATAGCCATTACGTGTGCTTCGATGACCTAGGGATTGAGCCTTTAGGGAGACATTATGGGAAAGATTGCAATGTTATGGGAGAAGTCATACTCTCTCGTTATGAGCTGTTTTTAAATCATAAAGTAAAAACTCATATTACAACTAATCTTAATGCTCAAGAGCTTGAGGAACGCTATGGCAAACGTGTACGATCTAGAATGAGAGAGCTATTTAACTTAATTGCTTTTGAAACCGCAACGAAAGACAAACGCAGGTAAGTTTAGGCTTTAAGTTTGATTAACCAAGCCCAAATGTCTTTAGATATTAATTTTATAATAGTCTTTATAGTTTTAATGAGTTGATTATATGCTGTATTCATAATGTTATATTTAAATGTGTCTTGAGTCCCATGAGTATTGCTAAAGCTAGTGCTTTAATGTGGTGTGCTCTTGAAAAATAAAGAGCTTCATCTTTGTGTGTTATAAACCCTGTTTCTATAAGAATAGCGGGGTAATAGCCAATAGATTGTGATAGAACTTGGAAATTAGCTGTTTTATGACCTCTGGATATAAAGTTTAAGTTATACTGGAATTCTTCCAAAATTGATTGTGCTAAATGATAAGACGCTGCATGATAGACATCTTTTCTTTTAGTGATAAAAACTTCAATGCCTTTGGCATTTCTATATGATGCATTACAATGAATAGATATAAAGATCTCAGCTTTAAGCTTTTTAGCAATTAAGCTACGATCAGAAAGGCTTATTAATGTATCTGAATATCTGGTTAGATATATATCTAATTCCTTTTTTAATAAGATACTATTCCATTTTATTAACTCTAAGGCAATGTGCAAAGTAATATCCTTTTCAGAGTTATGTAGTCCAATTGCTCCAGGATCAATACCGCCATGGCCAGGATCTATAACTACAATTTTTTTTGAGGGGTAAGGTTGTGCACTTAGTAAACCGATTTTTAATAAAATCAGAAGAAAACAGACGTTTTTGATAATGGATTTTAATGTTTTAATCATGTTTTTGATGTTTTAGAGCTCTGATGTTCATACGATTTGATTTCGATTGTTTTCTTTTGAATTCAATTGAATCTAAAATATATTATTTATTTAAATATCTGTAAATCAATTATTTAAATGTAAATATATTGTAATTTTATCATAACGATAATGGTATGAATCAAAATAATTTTTACATGAAAAAAGCAATGTTTTTTACAATGATCTGTCTGCTTATTACTAAAAGTAGTTTTGCTCAGATAGGAGGAATTGAACAGTCGGTTAATGATGTCTCAGATACAATTAGATCTATTTTTCCGATTATTCTTGGTGTTATTTTTTTAATTGGATTTCTTTTTAATGCAGGGCATTTCTTCGGTGAGAATTCTGATTTAAAAAAAGGGATAACTCGGGTTTTGGTATTTGTCTTAATAGCAGGTGCCGTGGTTGGTATTTTTACTTATCTCATTGGAATAGTAGTGTGATAGTTAAAACCACCCCATGAAACAGTTCAAGGTTTATAAAGATATAAGAATGCAAGCTATGATAATGGGATTGCCCTTAGTGCTATTTGCTCTTTTAATGACTAGCATCATCATAGCTTTAATTGTGATTATCTTCTGCTTCAGTCTTAGTGTAATAGTGAGTGTAGTGTTTTTTAATCTTGGACTGTATATTTTTTTAATTCAAGTGCTGAATAAAAAAATGAGTTTCTCTCTTAATCGCGTGTTTCCTGATCAAATTAGTATTAAACATATAAATGAAATAACTTATGAAACGTCTAAACCTAATGGCGTATAATCCGATTTTAGATATTCAAGATCACATCGTTTTTGCGAGCAATGGTAATGTTATTTTGTGTTATGAGTGTCAACTTCCCGAAATTTATTCACTTTCCGAATTAGATTTTGAAGCCATACACGGCATCTGGTTTCAGGCTTTTAAGTCTTTACCGGTCCGAACTGTTATTCATAAACAGGATATTTATAATAAAAGTAAGTACAATTCTCAAAACTTAACGAATGATACCTTTCTAGCTCAAGCAACGTCGAATCATTTTAATGGAAGAGCCTATTTAAAACATACTTCTTATATGTTTTTTACTTTGCCTTTTAATAAAGTTATGCATATTCCAAAATATGTAAATCCATTTAAGTCATTAGATCAAGGTGTTTTTAAAACAGTAGACCGACAATTAGAATTGTTTATATCGGCTGTAGGAGATGCCATTTCTTATGTGAATAACAACCACAAGATAAAACTTCAACCGTTACGGAGTAAAGAAATTAAACAACTGACAGAGACTTTTTTTAATGGTTTTAATGATGGGTTTCTAACGGATATACAGTTGAATACATCTCGTCTTGGGATTGGGGATTATCTGTTTGATGTGTTGGCTGTTAACAATGAAAAATGTTTTGGAGAGCTTGTACAAAGTAGTAAGACTAATGATCAATTTACTTCTGATGATTTTGTGTTTCATCAAGGATTTATAGATGGATTAGGATTAAAGTTAAATGAAAATCATATGGTTAATCAAATCCTTTACTTAGATGATAAACATCAATGGAGAAGACTGTTAGAAAAGAAAATAGAGGAACTTAAAAAAAGCTCAAATTTTGGTTCTCAGAATAAGGTTATACTTAAAAAAATAGAAGACGTGGTTACTCAGATTAATGAAGATGACACCTCTCGAATTATAAGAGGACACCTTAATGTTGTGATTTGGGCACAAGAAACCGAAAAACTTAAGGGTATCGCGTCTAAAATTAAGGCAGAATGTAAAGAGTTAGATATCAGGCCTTATTACCCTAGAGGGGAAGAACGAAAACATTATTTTTTAAATTCTTTTTTCTGTCACAGTTCTAATTTTTCTAATGAAGATTTATATGTCACAGATTTAAAACACGCTCTTTGCCTTTTTATTAATAATACCAATTACCTCTCCGATGACACAGGTATCATATTTAATGATAGGCAGTTTAATATCCCTGTAGTTAAAGATATGTGGGATGAAAAGAAAAAGCGAATTAAGGCAAGAAATTTTGCCATTTTTGCTCCAACAGGTGAAGGGAAATCTTTTTTAGCAAATAATGTTTTAAGACAGTATTTTGAAAGTAAAGTTCGTTTAGTTATAATCGATCTTGGGGGGTCGTATTCCAAATTTGCTAAATTATATCCGGATGATCATATTATTTTACGGTATGAGCAGGGAAAAAATTTAGGGATTAATCCCTTCTATGTCGAAAACATAGATGATGTTTCTCCAGAGCGCTTAGAAGATTTAGCTATATTTTTATTGGAGTTATTGGCAACAGGACAAGAGGCTTCCAAAGCGGAACAAGTGGCAATTAAAAAAGTCCTGAGATATTATTATCAAAAATCAGAAGATAAAGTATACTCATTGGCTAGTTTATATCAATTTGTCGATAATCATAAAGATTCATTGTTAAATGATTTAGGTATTCAAGAACGTTACCTTAATCTGTATGATTTTTTACACGTATTGTCTGAATATGTAGATGATGGATTGTACAGTTTTTTATTTAATACAACGGAAGATCAAACGTATCAGATAGAAGATAAGCGACTCATTGTTTTTGAATTGGATGAAGTACGTGATAATAAGGAGATACTTTCAGTCATGCTGAAGCTTATTAAATCTGCTATACAAAGGACGATTTGGAGAAATAAGGCAGAACGTGGTATTATTCTATTTGATGAATTTGCTAAGCAACTTAAATTTAAAAACGTATTAGAGAGTGTAGAGTTTTATTATCAGGCTATTAGAAAGCAAAATGGTGCTATTGGAATCATACTACAATCAATAAATCAATTGCCTGATAATGAGACGTCGGCTAGTATTCTCGAGAATACTCAGATCATTTATAGCCTTCATAATGAAAAAGGATATGATGACCTTCAAAAACGATTAAACCTTTCCAGTCATGATTTGAATCAATTGAAGTCTATTAGAAATAATCTTTCAGGCGCGATAAAATATACAGAAATGTTTATAAAAATCGGTAAGGCTAGTAATATATTCAGATTGGAAGTTCCAAAAGAGGTTTTTGCAGCCTACCTCACAGATGGTAAAGATCATGAACAGATTATGTCTCTATACAAAAAAACAGGACAAATGGAAGAAGCTATTAAGGCTTATGTGAAAATGATTTAGATACTAGTTTAACGTATTAAAAATAATATTATGAAATCTAATAAAATGATAATAGTGCTTTTACTCATCATGAGTATATGGCCGATGAGTATGAAGGCGCAAGGGATGCCCGTTTACGATAATACAAATTTTATTAGTTTGGCAAAATCCCTTATAGAATCCGCCAAACAGACCTCCCAACTTTTACAAACTGTAAATTTTTTAAAACAACAAAAAGAACGGATCGAACAGGTTAATACAGTGATTAAACAGCTGAATGCCGTTAAAGCTTTATACAAAAATAACCAACAACTATATGATTTGATTCAGAACGATTTACATGATATTTTAAATTCACCTTACATCAAACCTGAAGAAGTTATTCGAGTTTCAGAATCTTTTGATGCTGTCATTGATAAATCTTTGGAAGATCTTGATTTTGTAAGCCAGATATTATCTAGTAATCTTCTTAAGATGACGGATGCTGAACGGGCGATTTTTTTAAAGGAGAAAGAGGAGGAATCTAAAGAAATGGTAGTTGAAGTAATTTTAAAAACCAAACGTTATAAAGATATTATAGCCTTTAGAGATTTTCAAGATCGTATCAATACTAGAGAAACAAATTACTAAAATGACAGGTGTTTTATTGGGCATAGGGTTGGAGTTTGTTGATGCTGTTTTTAATACCATTAAAAACACTGATTTTGCAACATATACCATAACTGGTATGAAGGTATTAGCCGTTTTGTTTTTTCTGATTAACATTCTAAAAAAATATAATGAAGGTGTAGCGCATACAGATGGGTATACTTGGGGGCTAACCCCTGGGGAACTCGCCAAGAATTTTACCATAGTCATTTTGGTGATTTTTTCCACAGAGGTATTGGGTGTATTTGATAGTATATTAGTTGCGATAGAAGCGCAATATAGAGATACGGCTCCAGCACTCGTTCCGCTACAAATGCAGGGGATAGATATAGAAACGGATGTGGGTGCAATGGAAGCCGCCAAAAAGGGAATGACTTTATTGTATGAAGCTTTAGTGAATCCATTTTTTGGATTGCGAATTGTGTCTTTTATTTTAGCCTTGTTTCTATGGCTTTTAGATTTGTTTATCTATCCATTATTCTTAGCAGAACGATATTTTCTTTTAGGAATTATGCAAGCTTTTTTTCCATTGGTTATTAGCCTAGCTGTGTTTGAAAAGTTTAGAAGTTTAGGATATAATTTTTTTAAACTTTATGCTGCAGTTTATATGTTAGTCCCTGCATTTTTTTTGGTCAATGTGTTTGTCAATCAATTGTATACAGAAATTAATGTAAACTTTTGGTCTAATTTATTTGGAATAGACTGGGGGAGTCATCTTTTTGCACCTGTAATTGAATTCGGATCCATCGGTTTTATAGTGCTTTTAAAATTTAAATTATATCGAAAAGCAACCTCTTTTACAATCAGATTATTTACCAATTGATATAATTAGTTAACCTAGACTTATGAAAACTCCTTATAAAGATATTTACAGTGTATTAAAGTTAAACAGAATTGTGGTTCTCTCAGTAATCATCGCCACAACTATGGTTAGTGTTGTAGCAATCATTTTTGTGGTTAGACAACATAAATATATGACAGAACATGCATTTGCAATTAGTACAGAAGGTAGTGTGATTCCATTAAAAATGATTTCTCAGTATGAAAATCTAGAGGTAGAAGCTATGGCACATTTGGAATTGTTTCACAAGTACTTTTATAACCTAGATGCTAATAATTATGAACGTCAGCTAGAAAAGGCTTTGTGGTTAGGAAATAGCACTGTAGATGCGTTGTACTTACAGAAAAAAGCAGATGGTGTGTACAATCGACTATTACAGTATTCTTTAGTTCAAAAAGTGTCTAGTGTAAACTCTACAATACATATTCAAAAATCACCATACGCTTTTCAAACAATTACTGTATTTGAGATTAATAGAGGTGCAGTAATAGATCGATATGAATTAACAACAACAGGACATATAATTCATGTAGACCGTAATTTTCCTAATAATACGCATGGCTTACTCATTACTGATTTTTTTGAAAAGACACTTAGAAAGTTGGATTCAGATTAAATATTAAATGATATGAAACTAGAAAAAAATAAAATTGTATTTGGTGGGTTTTTACTGTGTGTATTGTTGTTTATCGGAGCTTACGGACTTATTCTTAGTGATGGTAATGAAGAGCCTGTAATTGATATCAATCAAATTCCTATTCCTGAATTGGAAGATGATCAAAAACAATATGAGTCTAAACTTGATGCTTTAAATGATTTAAAGGAAGTAAAACAGACTAATGCGCCTAGTATCTATGATGAACGGTATTTAGATTCTTTGGGAGTTTATGATAGTGATTTTTTAGACACACGAAAACTTGAATTGGTGGATAGTATTTATAAAAATAGCAAAATATACTACACTAATGAGGTTATCTCAAAACAAACTTTAATTGATGAAACTATAGAGCCTATTTCTAAGAATCGTTCAGAGGTTATAGAAGAAGACACTAAGAAATTAGACACAAAGGCCTTGGGATTACAGCATCAACTGTTTTTTGCTTCAAATCCTGGCGGAATATCTCTTACAGATAAGGAGAAGTTAATAGCGGTGGTTGTAGATGGCACGCAAATTTTAAAGACTAATGATAGGATTAGAATGCGTTTATTAGAAGCATGTGAAATTAATGGTATCTTCTTTGATAAAAATTCAGCTGTCTACGGATTTGTAACATTTAAGTCTAATAGAACCTTAATCAATATCAATAAAATACATCACTTTCCAGTAAAATTAAGCGCCTATGATTGGGTAGATGGGAATGAAGGGATTTATATTAAAAATAGTTTTACAGAGGAAGCGACTACAGAGGTCATTGGTGATATTGTTCAGGATATTAATATCGCAGGAGTACCTCATGTGGACGGTATTAAAACCATTTTTCAACGAAACAATAGGCGTGTAAAAGTTACTGTATTAAGTAACTATAAACTGTTCCTGAAAGTAAAATACTAATGCTTAAACTTTTTAAAGATGAAAAAGAAAATGTATATTTTTATAGTGTGTTGTGTTTTGATGTCATTTTTCACTAGAGGACAACGGCCTAATAACCTAGATACAATTTATGCGAATGACAAAATGAATGTATCTCTCTTTTTTCCAGATTTTATTCGTCAAGGAATTACAGGATCTGAACATATTGTATTCTCCTATAACCGCGAAAAGAAGCAGTATTTTGGACTTTTACAAGCGCGTCCAGGTCATGATAGTAATCTTCTAGTAATTACAGGAGATGGACAGGTATACTCTTATATTATAAAGTATAAAGATTCTATTGCAAAACTGAATTATTTTGTATCCAAATCAGAAAGTATTGGAAATGAAGTCGCTAATCTCCCCTTAATAAATAATGTTACTAAGGTTGATACCTTAAACAATAAACGATTGGAAAGCTATGAAAAATTTAGTAGGTATCTTTTAGGTATTAATTTTGAATCACACAAAACAAAACGGAAGAAGGGGATTGTATTAAAACTAAAGCAAATCAGGTATTATAAGGATGCTGTCTTTGTGGTTATGGAACTTAAAAATAAATCAGATATTGATTTTGAATTAGATTATTTAAACATATATAAAGTGTCAACCACTAAAAAGCGAAAAGCCTCATATCAGAAGATTCAATTCCCAGTGATTTATAAAATGGAGTATCCTAAAATGGTATCTAAAGGAAAAACAAAAAATTTTGTATATGTATTATCTAAATTTTCATTAAGTGATCATGAGAGGTTTCAATTTGAATTAGGGGAATTAAAAGGGTATAGACAGATTGTTTTAACAAAGCATTAATTAATGTTGTTATATTCTTAATGTGATAGATTTAACAGAAAATCAAAATATGTATTAGCAAATATATAGCATCCACAATTGAATATTGTTACTAGTGTTCTTTGATAATCTTTTTTCTAAGTAGACTTCGTTAATATGTCATTTTATTTAAATCTATATCGTGTTTCTTGCGGGATAATATCATTTTTATTTACTATTAAATAAGAACCTGTGTTACATTATTCTAATAAATATGTGTTTTAATAAATAAAATCATATATTTGTGTAATCGATTACATAAATTAAAATCATATAAAATGACGAATCACAATTTCCGTTATGCATCACATCCTATTGATGCTCAAAAATATTCAACGAATGAATTACGTGAACATTTTTTAATTGATAATCTTTTTGAAAAAAACACAATTAAACTCACATATTCGATGTATGATCGTTTTATTGTAGGTGGAGTTATGCCAACTTCAAAAGCATTAAAATTAGAAACTATTCCTTATTTGAAATCTAAGCATTTTTTGGATCGTAGAGAACTAGGCATTGTTAATATAGGAGACACAGGTAGGGTTACTGTAGATGGAATTACTTATGAAATAAAAAGAAAAGAAGCTTTATATGTTGGTAAAGGGAATAAGGATGTCATTTTTGAAAATATTGATGATAATCAACCTTTATTTTATATTAATTCTGCTCCTGCACACAATGGATTTCCTACAAAAAAAATTGGTACAGAAGATGCCGAAGTCATTCTATTAGGTGAATCTAAATTAGCAAACAAAAGGGTTTTAAACAAACTTATAGTGAATAGTATAGTAGAAACTTGTCAGTTACAAATGGGATTAACAGAGCTGCTTCCTGGAAATGTTTGGAATACTATGCCTTCGCATACTCATAATAGAAGAATGGAAACTTATTTCTATTTCGATCTAGAAGAAAGTCAAGCTGTAGCACATTTCATGGGAGAAACAGATAATACACGTCACATTTTTATAAAAAATAATCAAGCTGTTCTATCACCAGAATGGTCTATACATTCTGGTTCAGGAACCTCAAATTACTCATTTATTTGGGGAATGGCTGGTGAAAATTTAGATTACGGAGATATGGATATTTGTCCTTCAAACGAATTAAAATGAAAAATATGAACTTATTTAGTTTAGAAAATAAAACAGTTATTATAACTGGAGCCACTCATGGTTTAGGTATGGCAATGGCTGAAGCTTTAGGTAAAGCTGGAGCAAAATTAGTAATTACTAATATATTTAGCGAAGATTTAGATAAAGCAATAGCTTACTATACTTCGATTGGATTACAAGCATCAGGTTATGTCTTTGATGTGACTGATGAAAATAGAGCTACAGAAAAAGTTGCCGAAATTATTGAAAAAGAAGGACCTATCCATGTTTTAGTAAATAACGCCGGTATTATTAATCGTGTTCCTGCTGAAGATATGAAAATTACAGACTTTAGACGTGTAATAGATGTTGATTTGACAGGTCCTTTTATTATGTCTCAATTAGTTGGTAGACATATGATTGCTAACAACGGCGGAAAAATCATAAATATTTGTTCTATGATGAGTGAATTGGGTAGAAATACTGTCTCTGCATATGCTTCAGCTAAAGGAGGGTTAAAAATGTTAACTAAGAGTTTAGCTACGGAGTGGGCTAAATATAATATTCAAGTCAACGGAATTGGACCAGGTTACTTCGCTACTTCTCAAACAGAACCTATCCGTGTAGATGGACACCCTTTTAATGACTTTATTATAAGTAGAACTCCTGCCGCTAGATGGGGTAATCCAGAAGATTTAGGAGGTGCAGCTGTCTTTTTAGCATCTGAAGCAAGCAATTTTGTGAACGGTCATATAGTATATGTTGATGGTGGAATTTTAGCTACAATTGGTAAACCTTCGAATGAAGATTAAAATTTAAAATATGAACTCAAAATTTATAAACGATAATTTTTTATTAGAGAATAAATATGCTGAAGAATTATATCATAATTATTCTAAAAATTTACCAATTATTGATTATCATAATCATTTGCCTCCTCAACAAATTTTAGAAGACAAATCATTTAATAATATCACTAATGTTTGGATAAATGGTGATCATTATAAGTGGCGTGCAATGAGAACTTTAGGTGTTAAGGAAGAATTTATAACGGGAAATGCTACGGATAAAGATAAGTTTTTTAAATGGGCTAAAACTGTTCCTTATACTATGCGTAATCCATTATATCATTGGACACATTTAGAATTGGCAAGATATTTTGATATTAATGAATTATTAAGTGAAAACACTGCTAAAAAAGTATGGGACGAAACACAATCTAAATTAAATTCAAACGGTTACAGTTGCCGTGGTTTACTTAAAAAAGTGAATGTAGAATTAGTTTGTACTACAGAAGATCCTATTGATACTTTAGAGCATCATCAGAAATTAGCAAAAGAAAATTTTGATATTAAAGTGAGTACTGCTTTCAGACCAGATAAAGCAATATTGATTACTAACGATGGGTTTAATGAATACCTTGTTTCTTTAGGAGAAGTAGCAGGGGTGGTTATTAATTCATTTTTAGATTTATGTGATGCTTTAAGAAAAAGGATTCAGTTTTTCCATGATAACGGATGTAGACTTTCTGATCACGGTTTAGATCAGATTTACTTTGAAAATTACACAGAAACTGAAGTCAATTTAATATTACAAAAACAATTAGGAAATAAATTTATTACTAACGATGAAGCTTTAAAATTTCAAGGTGCTGTGTTAATTTATTTATGTGAAACGTATCATGAGTTTGGTTGGGTACAACAATTCCATTTAGGTGCATTAAGAAATAACAATACACGTATGCACCGTATTTTAGGACCTGATACCGGTTGGGATTCTATAAATGATTATCCTCAAGCTCAAAAACTATCAGCTTTTTTAAATGCTTTAGATAGTAAAGATAAATTAACCAAAACCATTATATACAATCTGAATCCAGCAGAAAACGAAGTTATGGCTACCATGATTGGAAATTTTAATGACGGTAGTGTGAGAGGAAAAGTACAGCTTGGTTCGGGGTGGTGGTTCTTAGATCAAAAAGATGGAATGACCAAGCAGTTAAACGCCCTTTCCAATATGGGATTAATTAGTTGTTTTGTAGGTATGTTAACAGATTCTAGAAGTTTCTTATCGTTCCCAAGACATGAATACTTCAGACGCATTCTTTGTAATCTTTTAGGAGATGAAATCCAAAGAGGTGAGTTGCCAAATGAAATGGAATGGATCGGAAAAATGGTTTCAGATATTAGTTATAACAACGCGAAAAATTATTTTGACTTCTAAACCTAAATAAGTTTTAAATATGAACAAACTTTTAAAATCACAAACTATTAATTATGAATGAAAATATAAATACCAAACCAACAAAATATCGTTGGACTGTTTGTGGTATATTGTTTATGGCAACGACTATAAATTATTTAGACAGGCAAGTGCTTTCTTTAACATGGAAAGATTTTATAGCACCTGAGTTTCATTGGACAAACAATGATTATGGAAATATCACAGCCTTATTCTCTATTTTTTATGCTGTTTCTCTATTGTTTGCTGGTCGTTTTATAGATATTTTAGATACTAAAAAGGGATATCTTTGGGCTATTGGAATTTGGTCTCTTGGAGCATGTTTGCATGCGTTCTCAGGCATAGGAACTGCCGGTTATATAACAGGAGATTGGTTTCTGGGTTTTGAAAGTGCTAAAGAAGTTCTTAGTACCGTTAGCGATACTGGTCTAGTAATGTCAGTAAGTGTTACGTTATTTATTTTTGCTCGTTTTGTTTTGGCATTAGGTGAAGCAGGGAATTTTCCTGCTGCAATAAAAACTACTGCGGAATTTTTTCCTAAAAAAGACCGTGCTTTTTCAACAAGTATATTTAACGCAGGTGCAACTGTTGGAGCATTAGCTGCACCAATTTCAATTCCGTTTATTGCAGAAGCATATGGGTGGGAAATGGCATTTATTTTAATTGGAGCATTAGGTTTTATTTGGATGGGCTTTTGGGTATTTATGTATGAAAAACCAGAAAAGCATTCAAAAGTAAATGCAGCAGAATTAGAATATATCCAACAGGATATTATTGCAGACAGTAAAATAGTAGGCTATGTTCCCGAAAGTAATAAAAAAGTGTCTTTATTAGATTGTTTTAAATACAAACAAACTTGGGCTTTTGCTTTTGGTAAATTTATGACTGATGGAGTTTGGTGGTTTTTCCTATTCTGGACACCGGCTTATTTAAGCTCTGTTTACGGGATGGATTCTACAGAAGCTGCGCTTCCATTATTTGTACTATATATGATAACATTACTTTCAATAATTGGGGGGTGGTTACCTTCTTATTTTGTTGATAAAAAAGGAATGAATCCATATGAAGGACGAATGAGATCTATGCTAATTTTTGCTTTTTTCCCATTATTAGCTTTAATAGCACAACCATTAGGACATTATACATATTGGATTCCTGTAATAATTATTGGAATTGCTGGAGCCGCTCATCAAGCTTGGTCCGCAAATATTTTCACAACAGTTGGAGATATGTTTCCTAAAAAAGCAATTGCGACTGTTACCGGTATTGGAGGCTTAGCCGGTGGATTAGGTTCAACTTTTATTAATAAGGGATCTGGACTTTTATTTGACTATAGTGAAAGTACAAATATGTCATTTATGGGATTCAAAGGTATTGAATCTGGATATTTTATTATTTTTTCTATATGTGCCGTTTGTTATTTAATTGGTTGGGTAATTATGAAAACTTTAGTTCCAAAATACCAACCAATAACAGATTTGTAATTTTCTTAATTATTTACAACTACAAAATATGAAATCAATCAAAAATCTAAATAGAGAATCCTTAGGATTAGATGAAAAATTACCCCTTAAAATTGTTCAATTCGGGGAAGGAAATTTTTTAAGAGCATTTGTTGGGTACGCAATCCAACATTTAAATAAAAATGCAGATTTTAATGCAGGAATTGCTGTTGTACAACCTATAAATAGTGGTTTAGTTAAGATGCTAAACGATCAAGATGGTCTGTACACGCTGTTTATGAAGGGTATTAAAAAAGGTAAAGAAATTCAAGAACACGAATTAATTACAAATATTGTGAGGTCTATAGATCCTTACTTAAACTTTCAAGAATATATTAGTCTTGCTAAAGAAGATGCTTTAGAGTTTATCATTTCTAATACGACGGAAGCGGGTATTAATTACGTAGAGTCCGATACTTTAGTCATGCAACCGCCTAGTAGTTTTCCTGCTAAATTAACAATCTTACTTAACGAACGTTTTAAATATTATAAAGGTGATTCTTCAAAAGGATTAACTATTATTCCTTGCGAGTTAATTAACCATAATTCTGAAACTTTAAAAAATATTATTTTACAATATGTAAAACTTTGGAAATTAGGTGAAGAGTTTAAAGTCTGGGTGTCAGATAATTGTTCGTTTCATAGTACATTAGTAGATCGTATAGTGCCAGGTTATCCTAAAGATGAAATTGAAGATTACAACCATCAATTAGATTACAAGGATAATTTAATAGTATCTGCAGAAGCCTTTTTTTTATGGGTTATAGAAGGTGGTGAAGAATTAAAGAAAAAACTACCATTCGATAAAACAGACTTAGATGTAAAGATTGTAGATGATATGCAACCTTATAGAACTCGAAAGGTTAAAATTTTAAATGGTGCACATACGGCTATGGTTCCATTTTGTTTGCTTTCAGGTAAACAAACAGTAAAGGAATCTGTAGATGATGTTTTTACTGGTGAGTTCATTGAAAATACCGTTTTTAATGAAATTATTCCAACTTTAGATATGGATAAAGACGAGTTAAAACAGTTTGGAGAAGATGTTTTCGATCGTTTTCGAAATCCGTTTGTTAAACATCAATTATCAAGTATTGCTTTAAATTCTATTTCAAAATTTAAAGTGCGCGTATTACCAAGTTTACTGGATTATATAAAAATTAATGATAAATTACCTATACATTTAATGTTCTCTTTTGCTTGTTTACTTCGTTTCTATAAAGGTACATGGCTTGGTGATACTTTGCCTGTTAATGATGATGCTGAAATAGTAAAAACTTTTGAAAAAGCATGGGCATTAGGTAATTATGAAGCTACAGCCAAATTCATCTTAGAAAACAAATTGTTTTGGGGTGAGGATTTAACCAGAATAAACAATTTTACACATACTATCGTTGCTGCTCTTATTGAAATTGACACAAACTCTACTCAAGTCGGATTTATCAATTTTAGCAAACAATTTTAAGACTTTTTAAAGAGTAAAAGTTATGGAAAATAAAATAATAAAAGTTCATGTAGATGATAATGTAGCTGTAGCTCTTACTGATATTAAAGCCGGTGAAGTGCTTACATTAAATTCACTAAATTATATAGCTACAACATTTACAAAAGCAAAACATAAAATAGCCTTACATAAATTTAATGTCGGGGATGCTATTAAAATGTATGGTGTTTTAGTTGGTAAAGCTTCTCAATTTATAGAAAAAGGAGAGGTTTTAACGACCAAAAATGTAAAACACCAAAGTGCAAAAGTTTCAGGAAAAACGGAATCATTTGTTTGGAATGCACCGAATGTAGATAGATGGAAAGATAGGAATTTTATGGGGTATCATAGGGAGGATGGTCAAGTTGGTACAGCTAACGTATGGCTGTTTTTCCCTTTAGTGTTTTGTGAAAATAGAAATATTGAAGTATTAAAAGATGTTTTTGAAAATGAATTATTACACAAAAATGTAAATAAGCATCGTTTATTACTAAGATCATTGGTCAGTGACTCAGTTGAGATCGAAGACGAGATTGAAGATTCTCGAGTATTTAACAATATAGATGTTAAATTTATTACCCATCAAGGTGGTTGTGGTGGTATTCGTCAAGACTCAGAATTATTGGCAAAATTATTAGCAGGTTATGTAAATAATCCTAATGTGGCAGGTGCCACTGTATTGAGTCTAGGGTGCCAAAACTTACAAATACAAATTTTTAAAGATGCTTTAAATGAAATCAATCCAGTTAATAAAAAACCGATCGTTATATATGAACAACAAAAATCGGGTATAGTAGATGATATGCTTCAAGGAGTGATAAAAGAATCTTATAAATTTATTAAAGAAGCAAATAATATCGAACGTAAACCAGCGTCTATTTCTAAATTAAAAGTTGGGTTAGAATGTGGAGGGTCTGATGGCTTTTCAGGAATTTCAGCTAATCCAGTATTAGGTCAGGTTTCAGATATTTTATCTGCTGTAGGTGGGACTGCCATTTTATCTGAATTCCCAGAATTATGTGGTGTTGAACAAGAATTGGTAAATCGTTGTGTAAATACAAAGGATGCTGATAAATTTTTAAAATTAATGAATGACTTTGAGATGTCTGTTGTTAATGCAGGATCAGGTTTTGATATGAACCCATCTCCCGGAAATATAAAAGATGGTTTAATTACTGATGCTATGAAATCAGCTGGTGCCGCTAAAAAAGGAGGTGCTTCTCCTATAGTCGATGTTTTAGATTATGGAGAGTATGTGTATAAAGCAGGATTAAACTTATTATGTACACCAGGAAATGATGTTGAAAGTACAACAGCTATGGCTGGTTCTGGAGCAAATATAATATTGTTTACTACAGGATTAGGTACACCAACAGGAAATCCAGTGACTCCTGTTGTAAAAGTAGCATCAAATTCAGAGTTAGCTGAAAAAATGTCAGATATTATAGATATCGATACAGGAGCGATAATACGTGGTGAAAAAAATATTGAAGAGATGGCAGAAATAATGTTAGAGTATATTTTGAAAGTGGCTAGTGGTGAAATTAAAACCAAATCTATGACCTTAAACCAAAATGATTTTATTCCATGGAAACGAGGAGTTTCGTTATAGTTATAATTTTTTAGATGAGGACCCCCTAATTATAAGTTGAGGAGAGAGTTGTACTTTCTTCTCAATTTTTATTTTTGAATTTTTTACTTGTTCTAAAAAAACAAGAGCAGCCATTTTACCCATTTCTACTGTACATTGATCTACGGTGCTCATGGTTAGCTCCATAAATTTTGTAAAAGGTTCATTACTAAAACCAACCACACAAAAATCTTGAGGAACATTAAAACCTCTTTCTTTTAATTTTTGTATTACTCCAAGAGCAACATAATCACTTGAAGAAAATATTGCATTCGGAGGTGTTTCCAAGTTTAATAAGAAATCAACAGCTGTTTGCCCTGCCTCTATATCATTTTTTGATTCTATAACATAAGTCGGATTAAATTCTAAACCAGCATCTTCAATAGCTGTTTTGTATCCTTCGTATCTATTTCTGTAAATTTCTAAACTCATATCACCCGATATATGAGCTATATGTTTACAACCAAGTTTTATTAGATGATTTGTGGCGTCAAACCCACCTTGAAAATCGTCAATAACAACGCTGCTAACACCTTTCATTTTGTATCTTCTATCGAAAAAAACCAAAGGTATATTGTTATCTAGAACTCTTTTAAAATGTGAGTTTGTCGCAGTAAATTTTGATACAGACATTAAGATACCATCTACTTGTGCATTTAAAAGCATGTTAATTGTATCTATTTCTTTTTGTTCGGTTTCATGAGTTTGACTAATAATAACTCTATAGCCTCTAGGATAAAGTTCGTCCTCAATGCCTCGTATTATTGATGAAAAGAAACTACGATCTATGTATGGTACAATTACTCCCACATTATTGCTTTTTCCACTTTTTAAAGCCAAAGCTAATTTGTTTTGTTTGTAATTCATTTTCTTGGCTGTTTCAAAAACCAATTGTCGCATTGATTCGCTAATATTTGGATTATTGTTCAATGCTCTTGAAACTGTAGCTGCTGAAGTTTTTAGTTTCTTCGCAATATCATATATAGTCACTTTTTCATTCATGATACAAGTTTAAGAATAAAAATGAATATAGTCATTATTCATTGAGTTATTTTCATGTTATCGATTACATAAAGAGAGTTGTATGTCTTGAAATATATCAATGTATCGACTTGCTTTTATGTTCTTTTTAATTTTTTTGCATTATTTTTTACATATAAACCTATTAAACTGTGTTATTTTATGTTTTATTCATTTACAATAAAATAAATTTTTTTTTATAATAGTAATTGTTTAGATTTGTGTAATCGATTACATGAATAATTCAATATATTATATGAAAATGGATAAAACAATAAAAATCAATTTGTGTACAGGTGGTGTTCTGAAAAAAAATAATTTTTTATTCTTATATGTTGTCTTGATAAGTGCTATTGCTTGTAAAGGTCAAAATGAACTTGTTGCTTGGCAATTAGCTGATCACTTGACTGAAACAGTTAAAGAACCTGTATTTAGAAATGTTGAATATAATATTTTAGATTTTGGAGCAAAATCAAATGATGAAATTCTAGATACTCAAGCGTTTAAAGATGCAATTAAAAAATGTACCATTGATGGAGGTGGGTATGTCATTGTGCCTGAAGGGCTTTTTCTTTCAGGTCCTATTCATTTAGATGATAATGTGAATCTTCACTTAGAAAAGGGGAGTGAAATTAAATTTAGTAATGATCTTAATGACTATTATCCTTTGGTGCATACTTCATTTGAAGGAAATGAATATATAAATTATTCTCCTCTAATTTATGCTAGAGGTAAAAAAAATATAGCTATTACAGGAAAAGGTGTGTTAAATGGTAATGCAAACAATTCCAATTGGTGGAGCTGGTGTGGTAAAGAAATTTATGGATGGGAAGAAGGGATGGACTCACAACATGTAAAAGGGAATCGTGATAGATTAGTGGAAATGGCAGAGGCTAATGTCCCTGTGTCTAAACGTGTTTTTGGTAAAGGTTATTTTTTAAGACCAAATTTTATAGAACCATTTGAATGCGAAAATGTTTTAATAAAAAATGTAAAAATAATAAATGCTCCCTTTTGGGTTATTCACCCTTTTAAGTCAAGAAATATTATTGTTGATGGTGTTAATATTGTAAGTCATGGTCCTAATAATGACGGTTGTGATCCTGAATATTCTAAAAATGTAATAATTAAAAACAGCACATTCAATACAGGTGATGATTGTATAGCTATTAAATCAGGTAGAGATGATGAAGGTAGACGTGTTGGTATTGTAAGTGAGAATATTCTAATACAAAACTGTAAAATGCTAGATGGTCATGGTGGAGTTGTCATGGGGAGTGAAATATCTGCAGGAGTAAGAAACGTTTTTGTTGAAAATTGTGAAATGGATAGTCCTAATTTAGAGAGAGCAATCCGTATCAAAACAAATTCAAAACGTGGTGGTTTTGTTGAAAACGTTTATGTGAGAAATTTAAGAATTGGTCAGGTCAAAGAGGCTGTCTTAAAAATTAATTTATTCTATGGAATATATGGAGAGCAAACAGGGGATAATTATCCAAAAGTGAAAAATATAAATCTAAATAATATAATTGTCGATGATGGAGGAGAATATGGGATTTTAGCTAGAGGTCATAAAAATTATCCAATCGAAGATGTAACGTTGAGTAATATTACTATAAAAAAGGTGAAAAAAACACAACATTTAGAATATGTTAATAATATAAAATTAATTAATACAAATATAAATGAAATAGAAAAAAAATAACTAAAAATTTAACCTTAAAATTATTTACAAACAAACAATTGATTAATTATGAAATATTATTTTTTAAATCTCAAACAGCCAAGATCTTTAAATAAATGTTTATTTATTATGGCTATTTTGTTGTCCAACTTAACTTTCGCACAGCAAAAGTTAACTATTAATGGTGTTATATTGGATGCCGAAAGTAAAATGCCTTTACCAGGGGTGAATATTATTGAGAAAAATACATCAAATGGTACGGCTACAGACTTTGATGGAAATTATTCTTTATCTGTAGACTCAGATGCTATTTTGTATATTAGTTATATAGGGTATATATCACAAGAAATAAATGTATCCGGGAGGAGCTCTATTAATTTTAATTTAATAGCAAATATTGAAGAATTAAATGAAGTTGTACTTGTGGGATACGGTACGCAGAAGAAGAAAGATTTAACAGGTTCAGTAGGTAGTTTAGATGCTTCATCTATGACGGAACGGAATGTAACCGATCCTATGGAAGCAATTCAAGGTAATGTCGCAGGTGTTGTAATTTCTAATTCAAGTGGTCGTGTTGGAGATGGTTTTAATATTCAAATTAGAGGTAATAGTTCCTTAAATACTGATGCTCAGCCATTATATGTGGTTGATGGTGTTCCTACTGATGGAATTGATTTTTTGAATCCTAATGATATTCAATCTATAGATATTTTAAAAGATGCATCTTCTACTGCTATATATGGATCACGAGGAACCAATGGTGTTGTTTTGGTTACGACTAAGAATGGTAACTCTGCGAAAAGTAAGCTGACTGTATCATTTGATTCTTTCTATGGAATTAAAAGTGTTGCGAGAATGCCAGAATTTATGGATACTGCCGAATGGTGGGATTATCATCAGTCGGCTTATTTAGGTACTGATCCAATGTCTTGGAGTCCTGAAAGTTTATACAATACAGTAATAGGAACACAAAATAGTTTGTTAGAACAACGTGTTATAAATAATGAAACATTTAATTGGACTGATGCCGTTTTAAAAACAGCAACACAATCAAATAATTATCTTTCTATTTCAGGTCGAGCAGATAATGGTTTAGCATATACTTTAGGGATAGGTGTTCAAAATGAAACAGGGAATGTCGATAATGAATCATTAGATAAATACACCTTCAAAACTAGCGTGAATCATAAAATAAACGATAAGTTTTCTGTCGGAACGACGATATCTCTTTCTTTAACTGAAATTCAGGCGGGAAGTAGTACTGCTATGCGTGATGCCTTTCGTTTAGCTCCTGTAATGACTCCATATGGCTTAGATGGTGAATTATATCCTTTGCCAGGAAAATTAGTTGATGCAGATGGTAATTATTTAATCAATAAAACGAGTAATTATAATCCTCTTTTAGATATCAAAAATACTAGTGATTTAACAAAAAGATGGAATATGATTGGAAGTGCTTTTGTCGAATATAGACCGACAGAATGGTTAACTTTTAAGACAAATTACTCAGCAGGCTTGGATGATCGAAGAATAGGTGAATCTTGGGGTGCAATGACTAGTGTAGGTGTTTCAAATAATGATATGCCATCTTCAAGTTTAGAAAACTATCAAAATTTCAATTATACATGGGATAATACTGTAAATATTAAAAAAACAATTAATGATAAGCATGTCTTTAATTTGTTAGGGTTGCAAAGTATTTATTCTACAGTCACTGAAGGTAGTTCTATGAGTTCTAGAAATATGCCTTTTGATACAGAATACAATAATATTGGTTCTGGTGAACAAGAAACATTTGCAATCAGCTCTTATTATTCTAAACAAACATTAGCTTCATTTGCTTTACGTTTAAATTATTCATTTATGGACCGTTATTTAATAACATTATCAAATAGATGGGATGGTTCATCTGTATTTGCAGAAGGAAAACAGTGGGACTCATTCCCCTCTGCTGCATTTGCTTGGAGATTAAGTGAAGAGGATTTTATGGAAAATGTAGATTTCATCTCTGATTTTAAACTTAGAGTCAGTTATGGTTATACAGGGAACAATATCATTGATCCATATTCAACAAAAAACATTTTAGATCAACAAACATATTATGAACTAAATGGTAGTACTTCAAATGGTTGGATTCCAGGAACTTTGTCTAATAGTTCTCTTGTTTGGGAAAGTACGAGAGAGGTGAATTTTGGTGTCGATTTTGGTCTTTATGAGGATAGATTATTTGGTTCTGTAGATATTTATGATAGGCTTTCTGAAGATTTATTGTTTGCTCAGCAATTACCAATAGAATCAGGCTGGGGAACAACAAACTCTAATATCGGATCTATTAGTAATAAAGGAGTAGAAGTTGCTTTAACATCTGTAAATATAGCTAATGAAAAAGTAAGATGGGAAACATCATTTATTTTTGCGAAAAATAATAATGCTGTAGAAGAATTATATGGAGATGGTTCTGATGATATTGGTAATGGTTTGTTTGTAGGCGAACCTTTAGGTTCTTATTATAATTATGTTTTTGATGGTGTATGGCAAGAGGATGAAAGTGATTTAGCAGCAGCTTTTGGTCAAACTCCAGGACAAGCTAAAGTAAAAGATTTAAATGAAGACGGAAAAATAACTGCAGATGATGACCGTAAAATTATTGGAAGTACACAACCTGATTGGACAGGAGGTTTTAATACTAAATTGACTGTTGGACAATTTGATTTTGCAGCATCAGTAATTACTAGTCAAGGAGCTACAGCTTTTAGTCAATTTCATAGAGAGTTTTTAGATGTTGAGCAAAGAGGAAGACAGAGACTTTCTGGTATAAATTATTTTGTACCTACTAATAGTGCAGGTTTAAATACAAGTGATTCAAATACAATACCACAACCTAGAAATGAAGGGACATATTGGAATGATGAGGAGGTAGCTTTTTATAAAGATGTTTCATATGTAAAAGTTAAAAATATATCTTTTGGTTATGCCTTTGATCAAAGTATTTTAGATAAACTAGGTTTTACTTATTTAAGAGTATATGCTAACGTATTAGATCCTTTTGTTTTTACTGATTATGAAGGATATGATCCAGAATGGGCTACAGTTTCCTTGACAAGAGGAGGGGTTGGAACCATCACATATCAATTAGGATTAAGTGTTAAATTTTAAAAGTCAATAAAATGAAAAATATATTTATAAGTTTAGTTGTGATGGGGCTATTATTTACATCTTGTAGCGATTTCTTAGAAGAGGATGTTCGTTCTAATGTAGTAGCCGAGGAATATTACGAGACAAGCGCAGGATATGAATCTTTGATTAATGCTAATTATTCTATGCTTAGTGATATTTATGGGAAAGAACCTTGGACATTTTGTGCTGGTACAGATATGTATTCAGACGGTAGAACACAGCAACCAGTTGGTATCAGTCGATATTTAACATTATCTGCAGGAACACCCGAAATAGAACCTTTATATGAAAATGCTTTTAGTGCAATTCAAATTGCAAATATGGGATTATATTATAATGAGATTACGGATTATTCAGACGATTTAGAACAATATAAAGGGGAGTTAAAATATCTAAGAGCAAACGCTTATTTTTTATTAGTACAAACATATGGTGGTGTCAGTCTTGTAACAGATTATATAAACTCACCTATATTATCCTTTAGTAGAAATTCGGAAGATGAAATATATTCATTTATTATAAGTGAACTTGAAGAATCATTAGATTTAGTTTCTGAAGGGGCTTATACAGGTCGTGTTAATAGAAGAGCTGTAGAGCATCTTTTGGCGAAGGTATTATTGACAAGAGGTTATGAAGTGTATGGTAATGAAAATGATTTTTCCCAAGCAGCAGCTTATGCAGATGCTGCTATCGCTGGGGAATCTTTATCAATCCCTTTTGGTGAACTTTGGTCACCAGATAATGAAATGAATTCTGAAACTATCTTCTCAGTTCAATACAGTCAATCAATTATTAGTACTGATCCTGAGGAACTTGGTAATATGCAATCATATTTTTTTGGATCTTATTTAGGAGGACCTGAAGTTGCAGGTTCTGCACCAAGTAGAAGTTATAATTTAATTGCTACTGATTATACGATTGATTTATATGAAGAAGGTGATGATCGCTGGGAAGGTACATTTATGACAGAAATTTTTGAAAATTATTATGATTTTTATAATGTTCAAGAAAAAGATCATGATGAATTATCCGTTTCTGACTATTATGCTCCAAAATGGAAATCTTCTGTCAAAGATAGTATAAGTTATGTTATTGCTCATCCTGGTGCTGTATACCATAAATATGGTACTTATGGTGCTAATATCAATGTCAATGCTGATGCTGAATCTATTTCAGCTAGAAAATTTGATGATCCAGATCAACAATTTTCCAATAAAGGAACCAGTACTAGAGACATAGTTTTATCAAGACTTGGTGAGACATATTTGATAGCTTCTGAAGCTTATTACAAATCAGGTAATCTCGGTACTGCCTTGGCGCGTTTAAATGAAGTTAGGAATAGAGCTAATGTTGCCGCATTATCTGAAATTGATATAGATGTCATATTAGATGAAAGAGCAAGAGAATTATTTGGTGAATATCATCGTTGGTTTGATCTTAAACGTACTGGTACTTTAGTTGAACGCACAGCTAAGTATAATTCACAAGTTAATGAAAGTTATTTTTCTGGTAATGCAGGAAATCTTAAGATTTTACGTCCGATTCCACAATCTGCAATAGATTTAAATCAGAATCCTGAATTTTCACAAAATCCTGCTTATAATTAAGCGTTAAATAGTTGTTTTTGTTAATTTTTATTGGTCTAGGAGTTTGATATACTATTGAACTCCTAAATCTTTAGTGATGAGATAAATAATGTTCTGTAAAAAAAATATATGGTTTTTGTTATTTGCTTTTAGTTATAACATGTTTTCTCAGCATAATACTGTAGATACTAGTTATACTATAAATTCAGCATATCAAAAAATAGTTAAAAAATATTCATATGTGTCAATTGCCAAGTTGAAAGATGTTGAACCGGTTTTATGTATTCCAAATATTTCTTATAAGGTTCAGGCGGATATTAATTTATGTATGAATGCCTTTATAAATATAAAAGAAAACCGCAAACCAGCAATTATTTTGATTCATGGAGGAGCTTGGAAATCAGGGGTTAAGGAGATGCTTGATCCTTTGGCTCAAAATTTAGCAATAAACGGATTTAATTGTTTTACAATAGATTATAGATTAGCCCCCCAATATAAATTTCCTGAAGCTATTTTCGACATCAATGATGCAATTCAGTTTATTATTCAATCTGCAGAAGAATTTAAAATAGATTCCAATAAGATTATAATATTAGGTTGTTCTGCTGGAGCACAATTAGCTTCATTAGTGGCTGCAACCTCACATAGTACAACATTCCAAAAAGAGCCTGTTCATTTAAGAGCGCTTATAAATATTGATGGTATTTTAGCCTTTAGTCATCCCAAATCTAAAGAAGGTACCTTAGCCGCAAGTTGGATTGGGGATACTGAAAAAAATAATCTTAATCTTTGGAATGAAGCTTCAGCTTTAACCTATATTGATGAAAATTGTCCGCCTACATTATTCATCGCTAGTGATTTCGAACGCTTTCAAGCTGGTCGGGACGAAATGATTTCCATTTTAAAACAATACAATATTCAATATCAAGTAAAAACAATCCATAATGCTCCTCACACCTTTTGGTTATTTAATCCTTGGTTTGACGAGGTTATTAGAAGTATACTAAATTTCCTAAATCTCAGTCTTAATTAAATTATAGATTATGAAAACACGATTTTTAATTTTCCTACTAATTCTTGGAGGTCTCCTTTCTTGTAAAAACACATCTAAAGAGTCTGAAAGTGTAACTAAGGAATCAAAGCCAGAACCTGTTGCCATACACAAACCAAAAACGTATGCTGAAATTTCTATTGCACAAGGAGGTGAATGGACAGATGGTTCTAGAGGTCATAAAGAATATAGCAACGGAACAACTTTTAAAAATGTAACAAAACTTACTGTCCCGAAAGCACATACGGATCATTCTTGGTATCTTAAATATGAAGGTCCAGGTTGGGAAAGTAATAAAGTTGGTTACCGTTTATATTTAGATTGGAGAAATGCTATAGATATCTTTGGGAAAGTAACTGATTCTCTGGAATTATATCATGTAGGACAAGACGGTTTCGATTCGTATCACGAAATGAGCGACTGGGGAATGGATATTCTTAAGGCAGGAAAATCTTTGGGAATAGGTTCTATTGGTCGCTATGTAAATGACGAAGTTTTACATTTTAATTCTGTTGAACAAACTACGGCTAACGTAGAAAATAATACCGAATCTTCAAGCGTTCTCGTAAATTACAAAGGCTGGAAGACAGCTGGAGAAATTATAGATTTAAAATCAATTTTATCAATAAAATCAGAGTCGCGAATTACTAAACATACCATTCAATCATCAAAAGCCATTTCTGGTATTTGTACGGGTATAGTAAATCATAATGTTGGTATTGTTAAAATGAATGATATGTCGGGACCTTGGGCTTATATCGCAACCTATGGAGAACAAACATTGGTTCCTGATCAATTAGGTATGGCGCTTTTTTATATGGTAGATACTGTAGATAATCTTAAAGAAGGCAAAGACGATCATTTAGTGATTTTTAAACCGACAACTGCTCCTATAACCTTTTATTTTTTAGCGGCTTGGGAAAAGGAGAAACATGGTATTACAAATCAAGATGATTTTTTTACTTACTTAAATGAAAAATTAGCCGAATTAAACACTAATAATGACTTATAACAAGATGAAAAAATCAATAATATATCTATTTATTTTAAGCTTGGCGTTTACAAGTTGTAAAGAAACAAAAGAAAGTAAAGAGTTAATTTATTTAAATGAAAAACAAGAAGTTACTATTCCTAAAGACTTAAAATGGTCCGAACGTATGGCGCTTTCTGTTATGGAACGTCATCCTGAATCTTACCAAATAGATCACAAAACAGAACCTAAATGGGATTATGTACATGGCTTAGTTTTATCAGGATTTGAACATTTATATGAAAAAACAAACGATAAAAAATACTATGACTATGTGAAATCTTATGCTGATATCTTGATTGATGCTCAAGGTCATATAGCAACATATGATATAGAAAAATATAATATCGATATGATTGAAGCAGGAAAACTGCTTTTCGATTTATATGATATAACCAAAGAAGAAAAGTATTTAATAGCGATGCAGACCTTGAAAAAGCAATTAGAAGCACAGCCACGTACTTCTGAAGGTGGTTTTTGGCATAAAAAAATATATCCTTATCAAATGTGGTTAGATGGTTTATATATGGGCGCTCCGTTTTATGCTCAATACACTGTAGAGTTTGAAAACGGTAAAAATTTAGACGATGTAGCAAAGCAGTTTGAATTAATTCAGAAACATGCTTTAGATCCAAAAACTGGATTACTTTATCACGGTTGGGATGAAAGTAAAATGATGGATTGGGCTGATAAAGAAAAAGGAACATCTCCTAATTTCTGGTCACGTGCACTTGGTTGGTATGCTATGGCGTTAGTAGATGTTTTAAATTATTTTCCAGAAGATCATCCAAAACGCCTAGAACTTATTACTTATTTAAATGATTTGGCAGTAGCGTTAACAAAATATCAAGACAATTCTGGGTTATGGTATCAAGTTACTGATGGTGGTGATAAAGAAGGAAATTATCTTGAAGCTTCAGGTACATCAATGTTTGTGTATGCGCTTGCAAAAGGAGTAAACCAAGGTTATTTGCCTTCAGAATTTAAAGCTATTGCCAAAAAAGGTTTTGATGGTATGATACGAGATTTAATCATTACAGCTCCAGATGGTCAAATTACGTTAACCCAAGTTTGTCAGGTAGCAGGTCTTGGAGGTAATCCTTATCGTTCTGGTTCTTTTGAATATTATGTAAATGAAAGAAAAAAAGATAATGATCCTAAAGGTGTTGGTCCATTTATTTTAGCTGCAATAGAATTAGATAAATAAAAAATTTATATCAAAATGAAATTAAGCTTTAGATGTTCATTTTTTATAAGTCATAACAAAAATTATTATGAAATATTTTAAACATATCCTTGTTTTTTTAGTTTTTTATAATTCATTAGAATATAGTGCCTACGCTCAAATATTAGATCACTCTTGGACAGATATTGTTCAAAATATGGATGCCAGTTGGTATCGTTCAGACGAGGCACAAGGTATTGCCGAAAATGTTTTACTTTATCAAAAAGATATCGGGGGTTGGCATAAAAATAAAGCTATGCATCATCCGTTATCGGAAGCAGAACAACAAAAACTGATTGATACTAAATCTGATTCTGAACGTTGTACAATAGATAATGGTGCGACCTATCTAGAAATGATTTATTTATCTAAAGTCTATAAGCAAACAAAAAACGAAGATTACAAAAATGCTTTTTTAAAAGGCTTAGATTATTTACTAGAAGCACAATATCCCAATGGTGGATGGCCTCAATACTATCCATTGAGAAAAGGATATTATACGCATATCACTTATAATGATGGCGGAATGATTCATGTTATGTCTATTTTAAAAGATATTATTGACGGGTCGAAGACGTTAGGAATAACGGTAGATAAGGAAACAAGATCTAGAACATTATTAGCTTTTCAAAAAGGGATAGATTGCATTTTACAAACACAGTATAAACAAAATGGAACACTTACAGGTTGGTGTGCACAACATGACGAAGTTACATTTCAGCCTGCAAAAGCACGCGCTTATGAGTTACCATCTTTAGGCGGAGTAGATTCTGCCCAAATCGTATTGTTATTAATGTCTATAAAAAATCCTTCAGATGATGTAAAACGATCTATACTAGCAGCGGTAACTTGGTTAAAAAATACAAAAATTACAGGTCTAAAGGAGGAACGTTTTATAACCGAAGCGGGTTTAAAGGAAAAGCGTTATGTGCAAGATTTAGAAGCTAAGCCGCTTTGGGCTCGGTTTATGGGTTTAGAAGATAATATACCTTTTTTCTGTGATCGTGATGGTGTGAAAAAAGCATCCATTATGGATATCAGTCAGGAACGTAGAGCTGGTTACGCATGGTATAATACAGAGCCTAATACGGTTTTAACAAAATATCTTGTATGGAAAAAGAATCTAAAAGTAACTCCTGAAAATGCATACAACATTACTGTGTCTCAAGACGGAAGTGGCGATTTTACATCTATTCAAGATGCTATTAATAACTGTAAATCATTTCCGTATAAACGCATAACTATCTATATTCGAAACGGAACCTATATCGAGAAAATTCATGTTTACGAATGGAATCCTAAAATTTCATTTATTGGTGAAGACAAAGTAAAAACCATAATCACGTACAACGATTATTTTGAAAGTATTAATTTAGGTCGAAATAGTACGTTTCATACGTCTACTGTTTTGGTTGAAGGTAATTATACGCAGTTTAAAAATCTAACCATTCAAAATACAGCTGGAGCAGTTGGGCAAGCTGTTGCCTTAAGTGTAAATGCGAATGGTTTTGTAATAGAAAATTGTAATGTTTTAGGAAATCAAGATACGGTTTATCTTAGCGGAGAAGGAAATAAGCAGTGGTTTAAAAACTGCTTAATAACAGGGACAACCGATTTTATTTTTGGAAATGCAATAACGCTTTTTACAAATTGTGAAATCCGTAGTAAAAGTGATTCGTTTGTCACTGCAGCTTCTACAACACAGGGAAACAGTTTCGGATTTGTGTTTAAGGACTGCAAGCTAACTGCTGAAGAAAATGTACATGAAGTGTATTTGGGACGTCCATGGCGAAATTATGCTAAAACGGTGTTCTTACATTGTAATTTAGGTAGCCATATTTTACCTGAAGGTTGGCATAATTGGTCTAAAACCGAACCAAAATCTCTAGGGTTTTATGCTGAATACAATAATACAGGTGAAGGTTCTTCGACCGATAAACGAGTTTCTTGGTCTCATCAACTCAGTAAAAAACAAGCAAGTGATTACACGTTAGAAAATATATTAGAAATTAATTCTGAAGAGGAATGGCTGAAATAAAAACTTATAGAAATTTTAAAGTATTTGTAATCCTTATATTGTGTGCTGTTTTTCTTTCATTAAAGACATCACAAGAAAGAAAGGTAAAGATTTATATGATTGGTGATTCTACCATGGCAAATAAAAAACAGCCAGAAACGAATCCTGAATTTGGATGGGGACAAGTTTTTTCGACCTATTTTAATCCAAAAGTAACCGTAGATAATAGAGCTGTAAACGGGCGTAGTAGTAGAAGTTTTATTATAGAAGGTCGTTGGGATAGTATCTCTAAGTATTTACAACCTGGGGATTATGTGTTTATTCAATTTGGACACAACGATCAAAAAGAGAAAGATCCCAAACGGTATACAAATCCGTATACCCAATACCGCTATAACTTAGAGCGCTTTGTAAAAGATACCCGTGAAAAAGGCGGAATTCCTATTTTATTATCATCTATTGTTAGGCGAAATTTTAATGAATTCGGTACATTAGTAGATACACATGGAGCATATCCTTTAGTGACACGTTTGGTTGCCGATGATTTAAGCGTTCCGTTTATTGACTTAGAATGGTTAACAGAAGAATTGGAAATGAGATATGGTCCTAATAATTCTGCTAAGCTGCATCTTCATTTTAAACCTGGAGAAAATCCTTATTATCCTGAAGGAAAAAATGATGATACTCATTTATCTTTTAAAGGAGCATTAGAAGTAAGTAAATTAGTTGTTTCTCAGTTAAAAAAACAAGTTCCGGAGTTAGTGATCTATCTTAAATAATATATGATGTTTAAAAAAAATAATTTTAGTAAAACATGCTATTTGATTTTATTTATAATAATAGCGAATACACTTTATTGTCAGAGGGTAAAAACATTTCCGCTATGGGAAACAGATATTCCAAATTCAATTGTTAATGATGAATATAAAGAGGTAGCTACTTTTAAATCATATTTACTAACTAGTATTTCTCAAGTATCAATACCTACATTAACTGTTTATTTACCAGATAAAGATAAAGCTAATGGTACATCTATTGTTGTATGTCCTGGAGGAGGATACAATCATTTATCAATGAATAAAGAAGGAGCAAAGGTTGGTAAGTGGCTTAGCAGTTTAGGTATTACAGTATTCATTTTAAAATATCGTTTACCAAGTGATAAAATAATGATTAATAAAAGGATTGGTTCATTACAAGACGCCCAAGAAACGATGCGTTTTATAAGAAGACATGCGGTTGAATATAATTTGAATGTAAACAGAATAGGTGTTTTAGGGTTCTCTGCAGGTGGTCATTTGGCTTCCTTGTTATCTACTAAATACGATAAAGAACTATATATAATAGATGAGATAAGTGCTAAACCAGATTTTTGTATTTTAATTTACCCCGTAATTTCAATGAAAGATGGTATAACACATAATGGATCTAAAATTAATTTATTAGGGAAATCTCCGTCAACTGAATTAATTGAAAGCTATTCTAATGAATTACATGTAAATGAAAAGACTCCGCGTACATTTTTAGTTCATGCTACAGACGACATAGCTGTGCCTGTAGAAAATAGCATTAATTATTATTTAGCATTATTAAAAGTAGGAGTTCCTGTGGAATTGCATCTTTTTGAGAAAGGTGGACATGGTTTTGGTTTAGCTGAAAATAAAATTTTTTTACAATGGAAAACTAACTGTGAAAACTGGTTAAAATCTAATAGATTTATTTAATGTTTTCACTGGTATATCGATAAAATTAATTCTTACCATTTATTAATTTTATTGGTAATTTATTAAGAAATAGTAATGAAGGTTAAATATTTGAAATTTAGGTTTTAAATAAAAGTTAGCTAATTTAATATAGTTTGAGTGATTAATCTTGAAACAGTAAAATTTAAATTGGATGAATTATAATTTAAAATTAATAATTGGTTATTTCCTCTTGCAGATTTTTTTTCATTTTCTGTTAATGCTAATGTTTCAGAAATTTCGTTTTATAAGTTGCTTTATTCAAGTTTAAATGTCTCTTTAATGCAACAAATAAATCAAAACAATTTAGGTGAATTTGTTACTGTTCAAGAAGCTATTAATGCCGTTTCTGATTTTAGAAAAAAAAACAATAATTTTAATAAAAAATGTAATTTATAAAGAAAAATTAGTTCTTACTTCTTCAAAAGTGAATGTAACATTTATAGGAAAAAATAAAGAAAAAACTATTTTAACTTATGATGATTTTGCTGAAATACATAATTCTTTTGGAGAAGAGATAGGAACATCAGGTTCAACTTCTTTTTTCATTTTTGGTTGGTCTATAGTTTGTTTTGAAAATTGTGAAATTTTTTTACAAACATCCAAGTAGTTGATTTACAGTTTATTATGCTAATGAAAGTGTTGATTTTTGTTTCGTTTTTTAAGACTGTAAAATAATAGGAAATGCTAAAATTTCTACTTTTTTCTTAGGAATACCTTGGAACATTTATGAGCAAACTGTGTTTGTTAATTGTTTTATAGATCAATTAATTAAAAAAGAGGGGTGGCATAATTGGAATAAACCTAATGATGAGCACACTTCTTTTTATGCTGAATTCAATTCATCAGGGCCTGGGGCTTCTGGTAAGTAGGTATAAATGGGTGAAAAAAATTACTAATATTTAAATTAAATAAAGTTATGGGTGGTATTAATAATAGGAATCCCAAAATATAATTGGTATAAACATAAATTTGGATATGACAACATTTTTGATGTTTTATTGATTTTATATTCAATAACCAAGGAAGATCGCTTTTAAAGAGTATTAAAACTTTAAATAATAAATTAGAATTTCAATCTATAAATTTAGATTGAGAATATTGCTATAAGAAAATTACCTTTAATCAAATGCAGTTAGATGGTTTGTAGTATCATATTTAGGAACAGGTGTACATATGGGAAGATTATTTAGATGTTAGTGACTATCAATGGTTATAAATATAAAATATATTAACTAGAGGTATAGGAAAAAGAAATTATCATAAATGTATTATGCTATTGCTTCGAAAGGTTAATTTGGGATTTCAAATAAACTTATTGTAGTTAAAAAATGGAATTTTAAGTTTAGTTAAATGTTTTGGTAAACTTGGTTTGGTAGTTAAACCGTATCGTGATGGATCAAATGAATTTTATACAAATTAATAAAATCGTTTTAATGATTCTAAAGGGATGGAGCCATTTATAATGGCGAGTGTAGAATTAAATTAAATTATAATGAAATATTATATCTTTTTGTTTATTATTTTTTGTGTTAATACTCTATTTTCACAGGCTTCCAAAGCTTATGTTTCAGATGTTTGGGTTTCAGATTTAGGAAATGGTATGTATTTGAATCCTATAATTCATGCAGATTATTCTGATCCAGATGTGGTTCGAGTAAATGATGAATACTTTATGACTTCTTCTAGTTTTAATTGTACACCTGGTTTACCTATTTTACATTCTAAAGATATGGTCAATTGGACATTAGTTAATTATGCTTTACCAAAACAAATTCCTTTAGATCATTATACTGTTACACAACATGGAAATGGTGTTTGGGCACCAAGTATTCGATATCATAACAATGAAATATACATTTATTGGGGAGATCCAGATTTTGGAATTTATATGGTGAAAACTAAAGATCCTTTTGGTAAATGGGAAGCTCCAGTTTTAGTAATGGAAGCAAAAGGAGCTATTGATCCGTGTCCCCTTTGGGATGATGATGGGCGTGTTTATTTAGTTCATGGATGGGCAGGAAGTAGGGCAGGAGTTAAAAGTATCTTGACTGTTAGAGAATTAAATAACGAAGGTAATAAGGTTCTTAATGAAGGTTGTCATGTATATGATGGTCATGGAGTTGATCCTACTGTAGAAGGTTCTAAATTTTATAAACGCAATGGATTTTATTACATTTTTGCACCAGCCGGAGGAGTTGCTACAGGTTGGCAATTGTGTTTACGTTCCAAAAATGTTTACGGACCTTACGAAAGAAAAGTTGTAATAGAACAAGGTAAAACTGAAATAAACGGACCACATCAAGGTGCATGGGTAGAGACTCCAATGTGTGAATCTTGGTTTTATCATTTTCAAGATGTAGAGGCTTATGGAAGAATCGTACATTTGCAACCAATGTGTTGGGTCAATGATTGGCCGGTGATTGGGGAGGATATAGATGGTGATGGTATTGGTGAACCTGTTATGGTTCATGTAAAACCAAATGTAGGTAAAACATATCCAATCGTTACGCCTCAAGAAACAGATGATTTTACAGGTAATACTATTGGTTTACAATGGCAGTATCAAGCTAACCCAAATATATTATGGCATGCTAAATTAAGAGATTCAGATTATTTAAGATTATTTTCTATAAAAATCCCTGAAGCTGCTAAAAATTTATGGATGGTGCCTAATTTATTATTACAAAAATTTCCTGCAAAAAAATTTACTGCAACCACTAAAATCAAGTTGATTCCTGAAGAGTCAACAGAAGGGAAAAGAGCAGGGTTGATTATTATGGGAAAGGATTATGCTACTTTACAAATTACTAATAAAAATGATGTTTTTTATATAGAACAATCTTTATCTAATAATGCAATGAAAGGAGGTAAGGAAATTATTGTTGAATCAGAAAAAATAAACAGTGATCAAGCATATTTTAGAGTTGAAATAGAAGATAAAGGGATTAATGCTATATGTCAATTTAGTTATTCAGAAAATGGTGTAAAATTTAAAATTATTGGGAAGCCTTTCAAAGCTTTGCCAGGGAAGTGGATTGGCGCTAAATTAGGTGTCTTTTGTGTTAGTACACGAGCAGCTAAGCGTGGTGGTTATGCAGATATAGATTGGTTTAAAATTAGTAAATAAGATAAAATGAAGATTGGCTATATTATAAATCATTTTTTAGTTTTAAGCAATATAATGTTACCTCTGTATACTTAAAAGGGAGATTTAAAGATGGTAGATTATATTGATAATTATGAATGTAGTATTTTAGTATTAATTATATTAAAATAGTAGATATGTTTTAGCTGGTTTGTTCCAAGTTTTCAAGATGATGTGTTTCGCAAACAAAAGAAAAAGGAGCACAACTTTTTTATTTAACTCTGAAAGCATGAAATTATTTTATGTTAATAATAATGTTTAAATAGAGTATGTAATAACATCTAAAGAAGTAGTTTCAAAAATAAAAGTCCTAATAATTGATTTGAATAAAATTTCTATCCAAAACAAGAAAAAGAATATTTTAAATCACATAATATAACGGAATATTTTTAGTTAAAACACTAAAAAACATTCCGTTATATTTAATTTACTTATGGGAATAAATATATTTTGTGATTTAAGTGTTAATTATATAATGTTTATTTAACTGATTAGTAAGATTTTTAATAAGCAAAAGGAGCATGTATGTAATAAAAAGTAACTTAAAAAGTTACAATCAAGAAGTATTAAATTCTATTATCTCGAAAATAAGAGATTTAATTAATTATAAAAATTTAGAACTTGGAGATAAATTACCATCGGAACGGATGTTATCTGAAAAGTTTGGTGTAAGCAGAAGTGTTGTACGCGAAGCTATACAAAAGTTAGAGTTTTATGGCTTGTTAGAATCTATTCCCCAAAGTGGAACATTTGTTGCAAATATTGGAACGATTGGCATGAATGGAATGATTGATAGTATTTCTCGTTTAAAAAGTCCTGATTTTAAATCGTTGGTAGAAACAAGGATTTTATTGGAATTAAAAACTGCTGGATTCGCTGCTTCTAGAAGAACAGATCGAGATTTAATTCAAATTAAAAATGCTCTTGATGGGTACTGTGAGAAAGTTTTAAAAGGGGAAGATGCTGTGCAAGAAGATTTATTATTTCATTTAGCTATAGCCGATGCTTGTGATAATAGTACTTTAAATAGTTTAATGCTTATTATTACTCCTGAAATTATTACTAATTTTAAAAAGCATCATGTTTGTGATGAAAATCGGGCTGCTTTAGGAATTCAAGAACACACAGAAATTTATGAGGCTATTAAGAATCAAAATCCGAAACTAGCCAAACAAAAAATGAAAGATCATTTTAAAATGTTATATCAATATTGTTATGATGATATTGATTAAGAATTCTTGTATTCGATAATTTTTATAGTATAATGTTGGCTTTAAAAAATGGCCTGCTATTCCCGAGCTCATTTTAAAATAAGCTATCCCATATAAGGGAAGTTGTTAAATATGAGTTGATTATTTTTTTTTTTAGAATAAAAGGTAATGGAAAAGTTCTTTTATAGAGATTGATTTGGTTAAATATCCTTGATGTTATATTATTTCTTGATTTTATAGACATATTTTACAAGAAATATTTCTTTTTTGAGCTATCCTGTACTGTATTTGAGCTTTAAATTTATCAGAATATGTGCTAAAATCAATAGGGGAGCCATTATAAACTTCAAAAGGTGTGTTTCCGTTCAAGGTTAGTTGTGGTCGTTGTAGATTGTATGTCTCTATAACATGATTAAGCACAGTTTCAAGCTTAGTCCTTGAGTTAATAGGTATAGGATATAGAAATTGATATTTCAGCACTTTATTAAAAGCTTCAATCATAGAATTAGAAAACCTGACATCTCGTTGTGCTATTTTATGTTTAAGGTTTCCACTGGAGGCATAGATAACGGAACTAACATAGGTGTTTATATTTTCAGAACCTCCATCGGTTAAAAATAAGGTGAGTTTTGGTTTGTGTTTTAGGTAAGCATTTTGTAATAGATGTCTTATGGTCTTTCCTGAACTGTGCTTTTCAATTTGATATCCCAAAACCATTTTAGAAAACTGATCCATTAAAATATGGATATAATGTTTTACACCGTTAAGGCTTCTAAAAATAGTTACATCCGTACACCAAACTTCATTCGGTTTTTGTAGTTTTAAGTGGGGTATAGTTATTAGGCTTTGTAATGATATTGTTACCAGTAAAACCTAATAGATTACAGTATTTATAAAAAGTGGACAGGCCACAGGTTAAGACGTCATCTCTAATGGCTTTTAGGTAAATTGAAGATTTTGACCAGAATCTAAAAGTATCATTTTTCATATAGTTTTTAATGGTACGTACTTCGTTTGCCAAGAGTTGATTCGGCATTTTTCTGAAGCACCATTTATAATAAAAGGCTTCACATTTATGAATAAGTATGGTTTTGTAGTTTTCAAAAGAACTTCTAGAGATATTGAAAAGTTTTAACGCTTTATTTACTGGTACTGTATGTTTTACAGATTCTACAGTATTAACGACCAATTCCATGTTGTTTTTAATAAGCGATTTAAAGCCTTTAGCTTTAGAGGTAATATGGTTTAAGGTATCGGAGAGTTTAAAATAACATTCGATTACAGTTTTAATTTTTACAGTTTGGTTAAAACGTTTAATAAATTCAATTTCTTTATTGATAAACTCAGAAAATTCGAAACCTTTATATTTGCTTTCAGGTTCTTGTTTCCATCGAGAAATATTAGAACTTGGGATATTATTTGTTAAATATTCAGGAATATATTCCTCTAAGCCTAATCTGTAATAATGCTTTATACTAGTGTCCCAAGACTGCCGTTTTAAACTAGATTGAATTTTGATAACTATGCTTTTACATACAAAATTGAGGATTAAAATCCAATTAACGATAAGGGAAATCGTAGATTTGGTAAGGAGAAGGTACAAATTCTCAATGGAGTTGTTCATATCTCGTTTCAAGACACCTTGTCTTTGTTTATTGGTTAATTCAAGACTTACTCCTAAATGTTCAAAATGAATTTTTTTTAGTTTTCGCTTTTTGCCTTCAAGAGTAAGTACTAATTCTTCAGTATCCTCGGGAAGCACAATAGTGACGTTTAATAAATCGTGAGCTGGAGCTAATATCCACACTGATGGACTTTCTATCATAGAGAAATTTTTCAAATGCATATCGTTGTTTCCTGTTAGAAAACTCAAGACAGCCAATTCAAAATAGAAGATTTTATCTAACAGGGTATTATTAGAGTAACTATCCAATGCTTTTCCAACTTTTTCCATAGAACTTTTATACTTGTCAAAAGTTTCTGTTATTTGAAACATATCTAGCATATGGATTTTTTCTCCATTTTCTGTACTATCAATACGCTTGGTAACATAAGAGAGCTCTCCGGAAACCAACCTTATCAAACTTGATAGGACGATACGTATTCCAAAAGCTTCTGCAATCCTCATAGTAACATGTTCGTTCTCGGGCATTTCACGAAAGTGTAGGGATGGAGGTTTGAAAATATACTACCCTCCTAAGGCACCTACTACGGTCAACCTTGCACCTGAATGTTCTTGAGTTTTTTTATCAAGACATAGATAATTTAGGTTGTACCCCAGGAATAGCAACACTGCGTTCTAGAACACTTTTGGCAAGCTCATACATTTGATCAATAGTATAAGGGATTACCGGAGGTGTTGGAGTTCTAAAAAAAATCATAGAACACTTTTGGTGAAAATCTGCATCGTTTTCAAGAGGTTTATAGGAATATAGACACCTATTATTTTTTGGAATAATACTTACGGCTCCGATGCAATTTTGACAACAGGCCAATAATAATCCCATACGATCATTGCTATTGATTTTTCAATTTTTAGCAGCGATAGCAAGTAGCCATCTTTCAGATATTAAATCTTCAAAGAAAAGGAAAAGTCTGTTATCGATATGAGATTCATCTCTAACAGGTATTGTAAATGTAATGAAGCCAAAAGGGAAAGTTTCTATATAAGTAGCATTGTATTGAAACACATAATCACCTTCACCGGTTTCATTAATAGTTCCTGCTAAATATTCTTTGTAATATACATTACATTACCTCATCATTCATCATTTTTCTTTTAACTGGTGCTAATTCATGATCAATCATAGCTAAAACAAGATTAACCTTGTTCATATTCAGATTGGTTTTTCCTTGCTCTATTTTACGAAATACTGTTTACGCTACACCAGCGCGTTCTGCATATTTTTCTTGAGTGAGATTAACCTCTTTTTGCCGGTGTTTCACAAATTCAGCTAAGGACTTCATTATATGTTTTTAGATATAAAAATTTTTATTGATAATTTACTCCATTTTGAGTTGGAACAGTCTAAAATATAGTATTTTGATTAAATTTGATAAGTGAATGTCAAAAACTCATTTAAATATGTCCTATAGAGTGTCCTATTATGATTATTTTATTTTAATATGCTGAAACACATTGTATTGGGGTTTGTTTAGGAATCCTGCCACCCCGACAATAATCAATTTTAAATTGAATCAAAACCTTGTAAATCGTATGATTTACAAGGTTTTATTGTTTTTGGCCATTCATTTAAATAGATATCATATCAATCTAATCGGTTCACAATTCGGTTCACAGTTTTTTAATCTTAAAACTGTGAACCGATTAGCTTTAAAATACGTGTATAGTAATAGTTGATTTGACTTTCGTCTGAACTCAAGTTTAATTTAAAGACGACAACTATGCAAACACAACCCACCTTCAGTGTATTGTTCTGGGTAAAGCAAGCTATAACCAAAAACGGAAAAGTGCCTCTTTACGCTCGTATCACAGTTAATGGTAAACGCGCAGAACTCTCCTTAAAACGAAAAGTAAATATTTTGGATTGGGATTCGAACAAAAGCCGTGTAAATGGCTTGAGTGAGGAATCTCAATTACTCAATGATTATTTAAAGCAAGTTAGTGCAGAATTTTTTAAGATATATTAAAAGTTAAAACAAGATAATAAGTTAATAACATCCAGTCTCATTAAATCTCATTTTTTAGGTGGGAATGAATCTAGACAAGCTTTGACTGATATTATAGCCTATCATAAATAAATATGAAACTCATCCCGAGGTAGAGGTGAAGCAAACTATTTTTCCTAGAATTTCTAATCAGAAACTAAATGCTTATTTAAAAGAACTAACAGATGTTTGTAGAATAAGAAAATACTTAACATTTCATGTAGCTCGTCATACTTTTGCTACAACTGTCATGCTTTCCAATGGAGTCCTTATTGAAACAATATCAAAATTATTGGGCCATACCACACTTTCAACTACACAAAGATATGCTAGGGTTGTTGAGAAGAAAATTAGTAAGGATATTGGGCGCCTAAAAAACGTTTTGGATCGATAAGAAAAATGTGTTTTAAAACAACCTATAGTTAAATCTGTTCAGCTACGGATTGTATAATTTCATATTAAATAACTAAACTAATGAAAGATTTTAGAAAGCTGTCTATAGAAGCTTCAAAAAAAATAATATTTTTATCTAATTAAATGGAACCCCTTCATATTTTGAGGGGATTTTTTTTCATTAATAATTTAAGATCAGAAAATGTGTATGGTAGTTCTATAACTATTGCGTGTGTATTAAAAATAAATAATAATATTGTTATTATAAATTTCGATTAGGCTTTTAAACTATATATTGGATGAAGACGGTCCGTTATCGTTCTTGAAGTGCAATTATAAAATTATTGATTGTCAGTTTCTTTTTTTTCTTTATGAATAAGGGGATGGTCATTAATACCTAAGCCTACAATTTTTATAATACTAGAAACCGTATAATAAAGCATTAGTACTACGACAATTAAACCACCACTTATAATAGCAGAAAGCCCTAAACTTATATAATAAACAAGGGTAAACCATGATGGAGGAACATTGTCTGCTTCTGCAATTGGGATATTAAATAATTGAAAAATAATCATAGAGGTAACAAGTACTATGGTATCTGTCTTAGCTATGGTTAGTATGTGTTTGTAATGATCGTCTGTAAGTTTCGATTTGGTGTTCGAACTCACACTTAATAACGTAAGTAATAAAGCTAAAATAGTTGCAGAAGCTAGAACTACGGTGTTACATAAGCTATTAATACCTGATAAAGAAGCTCTGATTAGTTGTTGGGCTTCATAGCCACTTACAGATCCTATTATAAATGCTCCAAAACCAACTGTAATTGTAGCAATAAGACCTCCTGACAATGCTTGTATATTATGTTTTGAAAACTTCAATTTTTAAAATTTTGGAGTTTAATTTATCGCTAAAACGTATGTAATAAAACTATAATTGAATTCATATTATTTTTTGAGATTTTACAAAAGGTTTAGAGCCTATTTAATTAATTATTTATAATAAATTTTTCGTGAACTACTTCTTTATTGATAAAAGACTCTAAATAATCCAGACTTTGACATAGTATTGACACCAATCTGTCGAAGGAGTTTGGTTTCACTAAATAGAGATTCGCTCCATGTTTTTGCAATTGATCTATCACAGAACTATTAATAGTGTTGGAGTAAATAAAAATAGGAATGTCTTGAAGTTTTATTTCGTTTTTAATGTCTCTTATACACTCTATGCCATTCATTAATGGCATATTTAAATCTAAATATATGGCTTGAGGAAGCGGTTTGTTTTCATTTAACAAATTGTCTATTAAGGTCACCCCATTATCAAAACTAATGACGTCTATATCAGAAAGGATAGTATCCAAAGCCTCTTGGAAAAACATACGGTCAGTTTTATCATCATCAGCCAAATAAATTAACAAGTGTTCCTGAAACATAGCTATTGATTTTTAAGGGCGTCTTCCCGCTATAATGTTATATAAAATTGCTATTACTGCAATCACTAAAAGAATATGTATTAAACTCCCTGTCGCTAATCCTGCGATAAAACCAAAGAAACCTAAAATCCAACCGATAATACATATCACTGCTACTAACCAAAGTATACTTCTCATAATTCAAGTTTTTAAATTAAAATAACACACATATATTGTTTGTTACATTACAAATCTAAAACGAATTAAATTTCCTATTTAATCCATATGATGCGAATTATTAACTCAATCCATTACATCATAAAATATACGTGTTTTTTTAAGAAGTAAATGTTGCTTATTTATACCAATAGGTATGGCAATACTATAAATAATCGGTTTTAGGCAGGTATATAAATGTCAAAGCTAGCGCCTTTCCCTAACGTTCCAGTGGCTGCAATTATACATTATGATAATTTTTTAACAATAGCAAAGCCTATACCCGTATCATTCTATTGTTCTATGCCGTGTAAAAGTTGAAATACTTCAAACATATTATTACTGTATTCTGGATCGAAACCAATACTATTGTCTAAAAATGTAATATGGCAGTATTTTTTCTTGGCAATTTTTTTTCAATTTTCGGCTTTTTCGCTTTAACAATTTCACAGGTGATACTTAATTGTGGGGTGTCCTTTTTAGAAAACTTAAGAAAGTGTGTTGTTCTGAAATAGAAATACACTAAAATCTTAGTGTAATAAAAACAATAGTAAGTTCGAGGGGTGTCAAGTCTACTTAAAATAATAAACAGGTCATCAAACTAGTAAATGCAATATTAATATCGTAACTGGTAATACTCTCTTTTTTATAATTAAAAAATGATAACAATTATTTTACCCAATAGAAAGATCCTCTTTATATATGGACTATATATTTGTAGTTGCTGTATTTAAAATTGTAATGTTATAAAAGGATTATTTTGCAACAATAATTTTATTTTTCGCTTTATAGTACCTAACGTTCCCGTTATTTATGACTTTTTTTGATAAACCACTTGTCTTTGCTTTTCTTTTGTTTTTATCGTTTAGCAGTCAATTATCACTTCGTGCACAAGATTTAAAATTTAAAACCTTGACTACTCAAGATGGTTTGTCAAACAATTCAGTGTCTGATATTGCAAACGATCGAGATGGAAAACTCTGGATAGGAACTTGGGACGGACTTAATGTTTATGATGGAAATAGTTTTACGGTATATAAGCACGAAAAAGGAAATAGTAGAAGTATTCCTGCTAATGATATTGACCGTGTACATATGGATCCCGATGGTACCATTTGGATCTTAACTGAACAATATCAGTTATCTTTTTATAATGAAGACGGAACATTTAAAACACTTGATTTTAAAGAACCTATACTAGAACGGTATTTTGAAAAAAACAAATTTCCAATTGTACGTTTAAAATCTGGTGAGTATTTACAATTAACTAAATTTGGTCAAGAAACTATATCTAAAAAAGATATTCCAGAGGTTGAAAATCTTGAAAAATATTCAGCTATATTAAAAGGAATTGTTTCAGAAGAAGATATTAGTTGTTTTTTTAAAGATAGTCGGGGAAATCTTTGGTTTGCAGTCCGTTTTAAAGGATTGTATGTTGTGCCAAATAATTCGAATAATATTAGAAATGAACACATAGAACATTATACCCATGATTCTTATGATCCTTATAGTTTTTCTAGCAATGAAATAGATGCTATTTATGAAGATGTTTTTGGTAATATTTGGTTAGCTCATAAAGATGGTGGATTAAGTAAAGTGTACCAAGGTTCAAATGATATCAAAGGATTTTATCCGCATCCAATTTTATATCCGCATTTACCAAACGAAGCGATTCGTGCCATAACTAAAGATCGAAAAAACGATCTATGGCTTGGGTATTATACTCAAGGCTTATTTTATTTTGATGAATCTGAAGGTTGCTTTGTTGAATTTGTAATTGATAAAGCAAAAGATAATCTGGATTGGAAACGAATTAGAAGCCTATTTACAGATTCCGAAGGTGGTGTTTGGGTAGGAACTTATGCGGGTTTAATTCGTGTTTATAATGGAACAACTACTTATTATAGTTCTCAAGTGTATGAGGGGTTACCTAATAACAGAATCTATGCCCTGACAGAGGATACGAACCAAAATATATGGATTGGATGTTGGGGGGGATTAGCAAAATTCAATTTAAGGACCAAAGTGTTTGAATACTTTAAAGGTAAAGGTGCTTTAAATGATTTTCATATAAGAAAGATTACGGCTTCAAAAAACGAACTCGTTATAGCTACAGAACATAGTGGAGTTATCTTTTTTTCATTAGAAAAAGGAACTATTGTCAATCAATTAAATAAAAAGGATGGCCTACTAGGCGATAGTTGTTATAGCTTAATAACAGATACCCAAACTGGTTTTGTATGGGTAGGAAGTCTTGGTGGAATTACTATTTATAATCCTATATCAAAAGCTGTCGTTGCTTCAATTACCGAAGAAAACGGTTTGCCTAGCCATATGGTTTATGGTATGTTTATAGATAAAGATAAAGTATGGATAAGTACTACTAAAGGAGGAGCTGCTATCGATATGAAAACCTATAGCGTTCATGCTTTTGATACAACTGAAGGATGGCGAAATGCTGAATTTTCTGAAGGGGCAGCTTTTCAAGATGACAAAGGGGTTTTGTTTTTTGGAGGCGTTAATGGTCTTGATTATTTCTTACCTCAAAACATGTATTTCTCTACTCAATTGCCAATTTTAAAAGTTAGTATTGATGGAGATCTGTCTAATAACCTAGTAGAAAAAAATTATAAAGACAACACTATTCAAGTCCAGATTGATGCTGTTTCTTATGTAAATAATTCTAATAATCAGATACTCTATCAACTTGAAGGTTATGATGAGGTTTGGAATATTTATGATGGTAATGGAAGTATTATTTATAAAAAAATACCTTTTGGCACATACCGTTTAAAAGTAAAAAATTCAATGTCAGATACTGAAAAGAGTATTGATATTCTTATCAATAAACCTTATTATTTGAGTTGGCAATTTTTTATACTCGTTATACTAATCGTTATTGGTCTTATCATTTTCTATACACGGATTAAGTATCGTAAATCAAGAAAATATCAGCAAGAATTGAAGAAAATGATTGCAGAACGTACAATTCAAGTTGAGAAACAAAAATCCGCTTTAGAGTTTGCTAACCGCGAATTAGATCAAAAAAATAATTATTTAGAAGAGCGTAAGAGAGAACTTTTAGAATTACATAATGCATTAAAAAGTTCAGATTTTGAAAAAGAAAAATTTAAAGCGTTTGTTCTTAAAAATTTTAAGACACCCATTGCGCATATTATGGAAATATCTAGTTCAGTAGAAGAGACCTCTATTGCTAAAGAACTAAAATTGCAGTCTGTAAAATTGTCAAATCTTATTTCAGAATGGGAATATCTCGGAGATGTTAAGCACCTAGCAACATTAGAACCCGTAGCTTATAAATTACAGAATCTTCTAAAACCCATTATAGAATATTTAGAAGAATTTACGCAAAAACGTGAGGTTGTTTTAGAGTGTAATACTAAGGTTACAGATATTTGGGTTAAAATTAATGTGCTAGCTTTTCGATTCATTTTTAAATATATATTTAATGATGTGCTTAAATATTCAGAAAAGGGATCGACTTTAAAAGTGACTTATCATCTTACTGAAGATTATTTATATGCAAACATAGACTCTAACAGTAAACTCTTAGTCAGTGATTTTTCTTCAGCTGTAAAATTTAGTCCATATTACAAAGCGGTAGATGTTCTAGTATCTCAGCTTAAAGGGGAGTGTCAGGTCATCTTTTCTGAAGCTATTAGTATAGAAATAAAAATACCCTTGCATATTATTGCTACAGAAACTGTTGTTAATGAACATATCCAGTTAGAGCATTTAGATGATTTAATTCTTAAAGAAGGAAAGCGTGCAGTTTTAGTACTTTCAGATGAAACAGAAGAAACATTTGTATCAAAAATGTTGTTAGATGAAGATAAATATCAACTGGTTTTCGAGAACGAAATTGGAGCTTTAATTTCTGCCCTAAAGCGATTAAAAGTAAATTTGTTAGTTATATATAATCATGTGGTGTCAGATGACTTAGTCCGTTTTTTTAAACAGTTAAAGAAGGATAAAAAAATGGCTAACATTCCTATTCTTTTTATTTCAGAACAGATAGATTATTTTTTACAGGAAGAGATATTAGAACTTGGTGTTGATGATTTTATTCAGTTTCCTATTGGACAAGAATTGATTCGAAAAAAAATGAATAAACTTATCGAACTTCAAGTAAAAGCAGATAAACAGCTTCAGTTAGTTGATGCTTCCAAAGAAGAATTATACTATAATACTGGTGAAAAATTGGCCCAAAAAGCGGTAAAACTTATCAAAGAACACTTAAGCGATTCAACATTCAACATAGATAAGATGAATACGTTATTAGGTGTCTCTAAAATTAAAGGATATCGATTATTTAACGACGTTTTTGGGCAACCACCTTTAGCTGTATTACTAGATCTGCGTATGCAAAAGGCTGAATATTTATTGCTAAATACGAATTTAAATATTTCTGAAATTGGTTACGAATGTGGTTACAACGAACCAAAATATTTTAGTAAACAGTTTAAAAAACGTTACGGCTGTACTCCAAGTCAATATAGAACTCAAAATACAGGAGAAACTAATCTTTAAGGATTCTTCTGTTTAGGTTTCATCATTTTAAAAGCACCTTCTATTTACAATCTCATTATGTATTAGTATTCATTTTAATACATATTTAATGTGCCTTTTATTTATGGCTTTAGGTTGTGTTTAACTTTAAAAGACTTTTTTATCTTCAAAATAATTGATTTTATTATCAGGTATGAACTTATTAAGTATCTGTTTTTATACTGCGGAATGTTACCACGCGATCAAGCCAATGTTACCATAGTTTTAATGAAACATTTACACCCCGTTTTACAAGGATTATGGAGCTCTTTTGAAACATTTACACCCCTTAAACGAAACAATTCTACCGTCGTTTTAATAGCAGTGAGATAGATTTGAAACCAAACTAAAAAAAAGCAAACACATGAAAAAAATGTATTTATGTTTTAGTCTATTAATATTTGCCTTTGTTTCGGGTAATGCACAGACTATTATTAAAGGAAATGTCAATTCTGACGTAGATGGGATGTCGCTTCCTGGAGTATCTATTGTACTTAAATCTGATTCTACTCATTATATTATATCAGATTTTGATGGTAATTACGAATTAAATTTACCTGTAGATACAGGTGTTTTGGTATTCTCATACTTAGGATATAACACTTCGGAAATTGAGTTTAAAGGCAGCCAAACTTTAGATGTAACTCTTATTGAAGGAGCAAGTGAGTTGGATGAGGTTTTACTTATTGGATATGGTTCTACTAAAAAGGGAGATGCAACATCTGCCATTGCGACCTTAGAAGGCATTGAGGAGATTGCAAAACGCCCTATTAAGTCGCTATCTGATTTTATGCAAGGTAATGCCGCTGGAGTTAATGTTTTACAACAAGGTGGTGATCCCTCAAGTAGTGCTACAATCAACATCAGAGGTCTATCCTCTATAAATGCTTCTAACCCATTAATTGTTGTAGATGGTTCTCCGTATTATGGTGCTTTAGAAAATATTAATCCTAATACCATTGAGTCTGTATCCATTTTAAAAGATGCTGCTTCAGCTTCTATATATGGAGCTCAAGCACAAAGTGGGGTTATTGTTATTCAAACAAAAACAGGAAAACTAGGGAAACCTAAAGTTAAACTTGATTATTTTGGAGGGATTAGCACAGCTACTAATTTACCAAAATCTTTAAATGCAGAACAGCAAAATGCTGTTTATAACTTAGCAGCGGATAACGGGGGCACGACAGCGCCGTCAGCTTTCGATTCAGAAATAAATCCTTGGGGAGCAGTAACACGTACAGATTATATGGATGCTATTTTTAGAACAGCAGCAATCTATAATATTAGTGCAAATGTTAGTGGTGCGTCTGAAAAAGCAAGCTATGCGACATCTTTTGGTTACAATAAATCTGAGGGCGTACTTGTTGGAACAGAGTCGGATAGATATACTTTTAGATTAAAAACTGATTACGATATAACTGATAAAATAAAAGTGGGTGCCAATGTGGGGTATAGTTTAAGAAACTCTAATGGTGTAAATACAAGTAGTAGTTATTCTGGTGTGATTATGAATGCGATTTATATGCCTTCCGCAACACCTATATATAACGACGAAGGTGGTTTTAATGGGGTTGTCCCAGATGAATATTCAAATTTTGCAGGTGCTTATGGAGATGTGTATAATCCAATGGAATTATTACTGGCTCCAACAGTAGATCAACCAGCTAACTTTTTACAAGCTAATGCCTTTTTAGAATACGAAATTTTAGATGGATTTAGTTTTAGATCAACATATAGTATAAATAATAATCATTCAGAATATAAGGCTTTTACTCCAGCAAGATTGGGTTTAGGTAGACAAGACACCCAAAATTACTTAACACAGCGCTATACAAAAACTAATCGTTGGATTTGGGATAATCAATTGTCTTATAAAAAAACTTTCGGATTTCATAATTTAGAAGTAACAGCTATTAATTCTGCATATTATGAAGACTATGAGTACTTCCGTTTAGATGGCGAAGGTTTCAGCAGTGAAGAACCTTACAATCAATATATGGAAAATGCAGATCAACTATCAGATATTTATACAGATGCTAGCGAGGTTGCTTTGTCTTCAATGATTGGTAGACTTATGTATAATTATGATAATAAATATTATGTAAGTGGTAGTGTTAGACGAGACGAAACTTCTAAACTAGCCGAAAATAATCAAGACGGTATCTTTTCATCTGCTTCTGTAGGTTGGAGAATTAGTAAGGAAGAGTTCTTTAAAGTGAGTTGGATTGACGATCTTAAATTTAGAGCCTCATGGGGACAAGTTGGTAACGTAAATGCTTTAGGAGCTTATGCGTTTAATGTACCGTTAAGTACAACGACTGTAATTTTAGGTGATGAAAACGGAGATCCTCAAAATGATACCTCTGCAACTTACGAAGGACAACAATCTAATCCAAATTTAGAATGGGAAACATCAGAATCTATTGATGTTGGTTTTGATGCCTCGTTGTTTGATAACCATGTTTCAGTAACTATGGATTATTTTCAGAAAACAACTAAAAATATGATTTTCGACGGTTTAGAAGATTCTCATCAAGGTACAGATGCTGCTAAAGTAAACGGTGGCGAACTTAAAAACACAGGTTTTGAAGTGAGTTTAGGGTATAATACACAGATTGGTGAAGTTGGTATGAACTTTAGAGGTAACATGAGTTTTGTAGATAACGAACTTGTTAATTTAGAAGGTTATAATGAAGTTGGTATTGATTATGTAGAAGACGATGCTGGTAACGGATATACGTCAGATGTAAGAAGTACACTTTATCCATACAGATCTGCTGTGGGGCAAGAACTTTTTTCTTACAACTTAATTCCTTATTTAAACGTTTTTCAAAGTCAAGACGAAGTAAATGCTTATACTCATAATGGAGAATTAATACAGCCTAACGCACAAGCTGGAGATTTAAAATTTGAAGACACTAATAACGACGGTACTATAGATTCTGACGACCGAGTGTATATGGGGTCTTATCAACCAGATTTTACTTATGCTTTCAATTTCAATTTCGATTATAAAGGTTTTGATTTGGGGTTGATGTTTCAAGGTGTATCGGGATCTAAAGTATTTAATGGTTATAAATTATCTACCTATAGCGCATCTTTACAGGGTTACAATTTAGATAATAGAGTACTAAATGCTTGGTCTGAAACGAATACAGGTTCAGAAATTCCAATCGTATCTTCAACAGATGATAATCAGAATTTTAGTACTAATTCTAGTTGGTATTTAGAAGATGGAGATTATTTAAGACTTAAGAATATAAATCTAGGCTATACGTTTGCTGGAGATATTATGCCTAAATCTATGAAAGGATCGTCTTTAAGAGTATTTGTTTCTGCAGATAATGTTTTCACAATTACTAAATATAGTGGTATGGATCCAGAAGTTGGAGGTATTGGTTTAGATGTTGGTAGATACCCCATTTCTAGAACGATAACAGGCGGAATTTCACTTTCATTTTAATACAAATAATTAAGACATGACATTTAAAAATATAAAAATTCAAACGGTTGTTGCAATAGGTGCTTTAATGTGTACTCTATCTTGTTCAGACGATTTTACAAACTTAGAACCTATAGGAAGTGCTTCTGCCGAATCGTTTTGGCAGACCGAAGACGATGCTATAGAAGCTGTAAATAGTATTTACTTTTACATGAAAGATGAAGATATGTTTAGTCGAGGATTCTACTGGTATATTAACGCGTCCGATGATATGATTACAGGTCGTACTAATGCCAGTGCAGATAATATCTCTAATTTTACAACCACAGGTACAGAAAGTTATAGTTATTGGATGTATCCTCAAAGTTACAAAGTTATTAAAAGAGCAAACGATGTATTAGTAAATGTTCCTGGAATGGATATCGATGAAGATCTTAAAAATCGTTTACTAGGAGAAGCTTATTTTATGAGAGGGTTTCATTATTTCTGGTTAGCACATACATATGGTGATAATGGAGAAAATGGAGGTGTTCCTATTGTAACTGAAGAAAATATGAACGATGCTGCTGGTAGTTATACCCGCCCAGATAGTGTGGTAGATAATTATGCACAAATAATATCAGATCTTACTATTGCTTCAGAATTACTCCCATTATACACAACATACGAATCTGAAGATTTAGGTAGAGCACATAAAGATGCCGCCTTAGCTTATATTGCTAAAACGTATTTGTATTGGGCACAGTATGATAGTTCTAAATACGCAGATGTTGTAACATATTGCGATGCTGTAACTAATTCAGGTTCGGGTAGAGCTTTAATAGATACCGATAATCCTACAACAGATTTTAGAGAATTACACAGTTATTTAAATAATTGGACCTCAGAGTATATTTGGTCTGTAGATTCGGGTACCGATGGCGGAAGTAAATTACCAGGTGTAGCTTTAGAAAATAAAGGCTGGGGACTTTATAATGGTTGGGGCTATTTTCAGCCCACATTAGAATTGTATAATGAATTTGAAGATGACGATGTTCGAAGAGAAATCACGATTCTTAAATTTGGTGACGAGTTCACATTTTTAGGAGAAGATAGACGCTATTTTTCGGAAAATTCTCAATCCGGTTTTCAGTTTAATAAGTATATGTACGAGTATCAGTTTGAAGACGCTATTGGAACAACCATTAACACAAATGGAGATAGTCCAACTACATTATACAACGTACCAATTCTAAGGTATGCAGAAATCTTATTAATGAAGGCTGAAGCTCAAATTATGCAAGGTCAAAATGGAGATGATGCTTTAAATGCAGTGCGTGAAAGAGCAGGTTTAGATGCTCTTGTTGGTGCAACAATAGACGATCTTAAGCATGAACGTCGTGTAGAATTGGCCGGAGAATTCGCTAATCGTCATTTTGATTTGGTAAGATGGGGCGATGCGTTTGAGGCATATACACAACCTTTACATGGGCGTGTACATACTTCTAAAACAAATCCAGATTCAGATTATACTATAGAGGTTGTAAGAGATGCTAGAAATTTTGACCCGTCATATATGAATGTATGGCCTATACCTGTAGAGGTTATAGATGCTTCAGGATTACCACAAAATATAGGATGGTAATTACAAAAGTCATTTTTCAAGTTGTTTAATTTTACACTGGGAAGGAGGTCTTCTGGACGTCCTTCCCTTCATTAAAGTATATTATGTTAAAAAAAATAGTACCATTTATTATTCTGTTTTCATTCAATATCATGTTTGGACAGAAGGACATTATAAATGTCCATTCACATAATGATTATAAAAAAACAGTTCCTTTTTGGCAAGCCTTTTCTGCGGGGGCAACATCTATAGAAGCAGACGTGATTTTTAAGGACGGTAAATTATTTGTGGCACACGAGGAAGCAACCATACTTCCTACTGCAACTTTAGAAAATTTGTATTTAAGTCCGTTAAAACAGCTTGATTCAACGTATCAGAATTCTAACTTAGATTTACAATTATTAATTGATATTAAAACAGAAGCTTATACCTCTTTAGCAGAAGTTATAAAAGTCTTAGAGCCTTATAAATCACTTTTAAAACCTTATAAAAAAGATGGGGTTTCAATAGTTATTTCAGGAAGTAGACCTAAACCTTCTGAATATAGTAAGTATCCCGATCATATCTTTTTTGATTGTCAAGAGATTGAAAATACTCCAGAAAGTTCATGGAACAAAGTTGCTATGATAAGTACGTCTTTCACTAATTTTTCTAAATGGAATGGGTTAGGGCGTATGGTAGAATCTGAATTAAATGGTGTTAAATCATTTATTCAGGTAGCTCATAAACTTAATAAGCCTATTCGGTTTTGGGCAACTCCAGATACAAAAACAGCATGGCATACTTTTTACAAATTGGGTGTAGATTATATTAATACAGATGATCCAAATGGAGCAGTTTCCTATTTAAAAAGTCTTCCCAAAATGACTTTTAAAGGTGAGAGTGTTACACAAGCATATGTGCCTGCATTTTCTTTCGATGCACATGCGAAAACCGTTAAAAATATTATTTTTTTAATTGGTGACGGCATGGGATTATCTCAGGTTTCTGCAGGCGATTTTATGTCTAATAATCAGTTTTATATGTCCAAGTTTAAATCTATTGGGTTAATCAGAACACAGTCTGCAGATAATTTTGGAACAGACAGTGCAGCTGGAGCTACAGCTTATGCAACAGGAGAACGTTCAAATAATAGAGCAATTAGTACAGATGTAAAAGGAAACGACTTATCTAGTATCACAGAAATTTTGTCTAAACATAGTTATACAACTGGGGTTGTAACTACAGATCATCTTACTGGAGCAACACCCGCAGCTTTTTATGCACATGTTCAAGATCGAGGAGATACGAGCGGCATTGTAAATGATTTAGTTGAAAGCCCGCTAGATTTTTTTGTTGGAGCAGGAAAAGCAGATTTTAAAAAAGTACTTCCTAATTTAAAAAAGGCATATACATTATTAGATGATGTTTCAGAGCTAAAAACATTTTCTAAACATAAAAAAGTAGGTCTTTTTCTTTCCGATAATGGATTACAGTCTATGGATGAAGGACGTGGTCGTTTAATGCCAGAATTAATAAACGAATTATTACCTCTAGTAAAAGCAAAAAAAGATCACTTTTTTATCATGATTGAAGGTGCTATGATAGATTCTTATGGACACCATAATGATGCTAGGGGTGTCGTGCATGAAGTTCTGGATTTTGATGCTATGGTAGGAGAGGTACTAAAGTTTGCCGATTTAGATGGTGAAACTCTGGTGGTGATTACTGCAGATCATGAAACTGGAGGTTTTTCATTGCCTAACGGAAACCTTGAAGCACATACTATTGAAGGTAATTTTACAACACACGATCATACAGGAACTATGGTGCCTGTTTTTGCTTATGGCCCCGGTGCTTCTTTATTTCAAGGTGTTTATAATAATTCAGAATTAAACAAAAAAATGTTACAGCTATTAGGTGTTAAACAGTAATAGCACTCCTGTACTCATCAACTACAACTATATTTCACATTAAAAATTTAAATTATGAGACCGTATAATTTTTATAAATATTGTTTTGCTTTATGTATTTGTATCGCTTTTTACCAAAATACAAAGGCTCAAAATGACGATATGTTTTTTAAACATACCATACAAGAAGAAAAAAAACCATGGACAGATAAACCGTTTTATAACGATCCAAATAATTTTCAATTTGCTATAGTTAGCGATAGAACAGGAGGGCATCGTGAAGGCGTTTTTGGAAAAGGATTAGAAAAAATTAATCAGCTATATCCCGAATTCGTAATGAGTGTTGGTGATTTAATTGAAGGCTATACAAAAGATCCTACATTGCTTAAATGGCAATGGAAAGAATTTCATGGTATTTTAGATACGCTTCAAACCAAGTTCTTTTACGTTGCAGGAAATCATGATTATTCCAATCCAACTATGGGAGAAGATTGGAAAGCGCGTTATGGAAAAGATTATTATCATTTTAAATATAAAGATGTTTTATTTCTTGTGCTTAATACAAACGATGGGGATGGTGTTTTAATGGGAAGAGACCAAATCGAGTTTCTTAAGGAAACTATTGCTCAGAATACGGATGTAAGATGGACTATGGTTTTTATGCATCATCCTATGTGGACTTTCGGTGATGTTAACGGATTTGATGAAGTTGAAGAAGCTTTAAAAGGACGTGATTATACCGTTTTTGCAGGACATACTCACAGATATCTTCATGAAGTAAAAAACGATCAGAATCATTATGTTCTAGGGACTACAGGAGGAGGAAGTGCACTTCGTGGTCCTCGATTTGGGGAATTTGATCATGTAGGTTGGGTTACCATGACAGATTCGGGGCCTAAACTTGTTAATTTAGAACTTTCAGGAATTATAGATCAGGATGTGAGTAATGTAAATTCAATAGCATTGGCACGAGAACTAATAGAATCTACAGATTTTAAACCTTTGGTGTTGTATAAAAATGATGAACGAAAAGTTGTATTGTCTTTAAATAACTCGTCAGAGAAAACAATTTATTTTAAAGGGCAATTGTATCATCATCATCAAATAGAAACAGATGTTTCAAAGTTTGAATTAGAATTGGAGCCAAAAAGTTTTCATCAAATAGTTATCAATACCACGCCTTTAGTAGGAAATCGTGAGGTAAATTGGGATCCTTTGGAACTGGAGTGGGAAATGGGTTACGAACCTGAATTTATGACCTCCGAATTTAGTTTAAAAGGTATAGAAGTTGTAGCACTGGATACCAATGAAACTAATATTAATTTTACTGAAAAAGATATTTTTATTGATGAGCAAATAGTAGAATTAAATCACCCTTATACTAATAATTTAACTGTAAAATATACTCTAGATGGAACAAAACCAAACCTTGAAAGTCAGACGTTAAAAGATGATGTAATGTTGAAAAATACGACTATAGTTAATGCTGTTTTATCAGATTCAGAAGGTTTTATAAGTCATGTTTCAACAAAAGAATACCGAAAAGTAAAACCAGAGTCTGCGATAAAGGTCAGGCATCCTAAACAAGGACTTGCTTATTCTTATTATGAAGATGATTTTACTAGGGTACCAGATTTTAAAGTATTAACCCCTAAATCATCTGGTGTTACTTTAGAATTGGATCCGGATAAAATCGGTGAGCGTTTAGATCATTATGCTATACAATATTCAGGATATATTAAAATTACAGAAACAGGAGTGTATACATTTCATCTCATGTCCGATGATGGTGCTAAACTGTATATAAATGAATTAGAAGTTGTAGATAATGACGGCTCTCACGACACAAGCGTTAAAAAAGGAAGGATTGCTTTAAAGAAAGGTTGGCATCCCATACGCATAGATTATTTCGAAGATTATTTAGGTGAACGCTTAGAATTGGAATACTCTAGCGAAAATCGTAAAAAGAGTAAGGTGGAGCTTTGGCATTAAAATGAATGTTTAGGTTGTCTTGATAGTTCTTCTTAAGAAACGATGCGCCATCGCTTAACCAATTACAAACCTTTGTAGATATTACAGATCCCTTAGATATTGTAGTTGGTAACCCCGATTTAAGTCCTATATAATTAAAAGGAGCCCAAAGGTTTTGTGAGTAATTAAAATTCCCAGATTGAAATTGAGTAGAATATTAACTTCCACTGCTCTGTCTGCATACTTTAGCAAACGAGGATCGTGCGTAACGACTGCTACTGCCTTTCCTCTTTGGGCAAGTTGCTTTAATTCTTTTATTACTGTAACTAAGCTGTCTTTATCTAGTGAAGCGGTTGGTTCATCGCACAACACAATTTTAGGATTGGTTACTAAAGCCCGTGCAATTGCTATACGTTGCTGTTGTCCTCCTGATAATTGTTTGGGTAGTTAAGCCTGGGAATTTGGTTCAAAATCTTCCTTGTGCACAAGTAGGAAAAGGCGAATTGAATTTTGAAATTTTATATTCAAGTCATACACATAACCACTCCATTTTTATGGCTATAGATTCTAAAAACCTAAAAGTTTTAATAGGAAAACAAGTAGAGAAGAGTATGCTTTCAACCATACTAGAAAGTGAACAACCTCTATTTTTTGAAGAATTAATATCGCCACAAATTCAAAGAGTAGCGTTGGAATTAGTTGAGAAAGACATACCGGAGGAGTTAAGTTCATTTTATAATAGATTAAAGGCAGAGGAAATGATTTGTTTGCTTTTTACGGAGTTATTAAAGCGAAAAAACACAACGATTTCTGCTCTAAACGAACTGGACGTTCAGAAAATATATAAAATAAAAGATCAGATTCTAAAAAATTTATAAAGCCCTCCTAACTTAAAAATATTAGCACAACTTGCCGGATTTAGTGAGTCGAAATTAAAAAGATTATTCAAACAAATTTTTGGAAATAGTCTATATGATTATTACCAAGTATTTAGAATGAAAGAAGCAGCTAGATTGCTTAAGGAAAATAAATTATCTGTATCTGAAGTAGGCTATAAAATAGGGTTTAGTAACTTGAGTCATTTTAGTCGTGTTTTTGAAAAACATGTGGGATTAAAGCCTAAAAAGTATAGTATGTCTTAATTTCTAAAGATTAATCAATTAAAAGATTTTCTAAAGGCAACAGGAGATATATTGGTTTTATTTTTAAATAATTTACTAAACGAAGCAGGATAATCGAAGCCTAATTCATAGGCTATTTCGCTAACACTTTGTGTTGTTGTAGATAGTTTTTCTTTAGCCTTTTCAATTAATTTATTATGTATATGTTGTTGTGTACTTTGTCCGCTAATTACTTTTAACATACTGCTTAAATAATTAGGAGAAAGCCTTAGCTCATCAGCAATTTGAATTACTGTTGGCACACCGTTAATTAATCTTTCTTTGTTGTTAAAATAGTAATTTAATGTGTCTTCTAATTTTGTTAGAATTTGATGATTTGTTATTTTTCGGGTTATAAATTGTCGTTCATAATACCGTTCAGCATAATTGAGCAACAACTCAATTTGTGAAATAATTATATTTTGGCTGAACTTATCAATATTAGATTGATATTCTAATTGTATATTTTTTAAGAGTGTTATTAAATTGTTTTCTTCTTTTTCTGATAAAAAAAGAGCTTCATTAACGGCATACCCAAAGAAATCATACTTTTTAATAGATTTTGTTAAAGGTGTATTCCATAAAAAATCTGGATGAATTAACAATAACCATCCAGATGCATTTGTAGTTATATTTTGATTTATTTGAATGTTTAAGGTTTGATTTGGAGCAATAAAAGACAAAACTCCCTCGTTAAAATCGTACTTCTGTTGTCCGTAATTAAACTTTTCGCTTACATTTCGTTTTAAACCAATGGCATAAAAATCTTGTATCCATTGTATGGCATCGGTGTCTGTAGGATAGTTTACTTTACTATAATCTACCAAACTAATTAGTGGATGTTCTGGTTTTGGTAAATTGCTGTAATTGTGAAATTCACTTAATGACTTAAAATGAAATGTTGTTTTCATGTTCTAAATTTAAGAATTAATTTTCTTTGTATAAGATCATCCCTGCATGATACAGAATTCCGTTTCTAAACTCACCATCTGCAGTAAAACCAGTGTCATCTTTATAGTCTATATAATTTCCTGTTACTGTATAATGTCCTTGATAAGCCTTTTTTCTGTTTCCTCTGGCTTCATCATAGCGGTTATTGGGTAATAATTCATGTTTAATATGTTTATCTTTAGTTACCCACATGCCTATATATTCTTTTGATTGTTCCATGGTTTTTGACTTCATATCTTAGTGATTAAATCCCGTAGATGTTCCTAAAGATTCATGATCACTTAATGCTTTTTCAACGGTTTCTATTTTCAGTTTTGCATAGTGATAGGCATCCTCTCCCATAAAGAAATGTACTGGTGGATTTTCTTGATTGCTTAATGTAATTAATACTTCCGCTGCTTTTTCGGGATCATTGGGTTGGTTACCGTTAATCTCTTTTAAATGTGCTTGCTCCATGATGCGAGCATCTTTATAATCGTCAATAGGATTTTTTGGCGTTTGTATAGAGCCTTTTGCTAAAAAATTAGTTCTAAAATACCCGGGATAAACCAATGTGGTGTGAACTCCAAATGATTTCATTTCTTCTGCTAATGCTTCTGTAAAACCAGCGACAGCAAATTTAGTTGCACAGTAAATACCAAAGCCAGCGAAATTACCCGTATAACCTCCTATGGATGATATATTAAAAATATGTCCACATTTTTGATTTCGTAGGTGTTTTGAAGCATTTCTAATGACATTTAAAGAACCAAAAACGTTGACTTTAAAATTATTTTCAACTTCTTTTTCAGATAATTCTTCTAAAGTTCCTATTTGGCTATAACCAGCATTGTTAACCACAACGTCTATTTTACCAAAATAATTTATAGTAGCGTCGATAGCTTTCTTAACATTTTTATTGTCTGTTATGTTCATTTCAATAGGTAAGAACATGTCGTTTTTAGCTCCAATTTCATCAATTAAAGATTTTATATTTCTTGATGTTGCTACTACAGCATATCCTTGAGAAAGTAATTTTTTAGACAAGGTTAAACCTAGTCCTTTAGATGCTCCTGTAATAAACCATACTTTTTTTGTATTCATTTTCTGTTGTTTTAAATCATGATACAAAGTTGAAGGATTAAAAAAGGTTTTACTTTTCCATATCTAAGAAAGAATTGCTTAAATCTACTTTTGAGCCTTGTAGATGCTGTTTTATGAAAATAAACATACCATACAGAATGTATTATTAACCTCTTTTACAATCTGTACGGTTTGTTCTAAAATGTTTTTTTACGGGTTTACTTGACAACCGTTGCTTCTAGTTCTACTGTTAACGTAGCAAAAAGCCCTTTTACTTCAAGTAAAGTTGTAGCTTGTTGAATACCATATTTTTGTAAAAACGGTACATAAATATCCATACAAGTGGTGAAAAAATCTTGAGTGGAAGTAGTATAGACATTTAACCTTGCTATATTTTTACAATCGTAGCCAGATTCAAGAATAAGCTGTTCTAAATTTGCAATGGTTTGCATAAGTTGTGAACGCATATCAGCGTTGCTTGGTACTCCATTTTTGTCAATAGCTACTTGTCCAGAACAGTAAAGTGTTCCTGCTACGTTTTTTACTTCTACAGCTTGTGCCGAGTTTGTGTTTTTACCCCATGCCCACGGGTCGATAGTTCTTTTTTCCATTTTAATGTTATTTTTAAATTGAAAGACAAAACTATGAGGTGGTTGCGACAGCCTTATGGCAAGGGTATAAAATAATTAATGGTATTTATCAAAAAACTCTTGAAGTGACATTTGATGAGATGTGAATTTTTCAGATAATAGTTCCATTTTTTGAACCCTATCCAATCGGAAATATCTAAACTCTTTTCTTAACCTACATTTTGCTACTAATAACCAATTTTCGGTACTCAACAGAGCAAAAGGCTCTATAATGCGGGAACTTACTTGGTTTGATTCATTACAATATTCAATTTTTACAGTAAAATAGTTGGTTAACGCATGTTGTAAATCTGCCAAATTATGACTGTTTCTTTCTCTGTTTATATTTTGCTCATATCTAGTTCTTTGAGCTAATAGGTTAACCTTGTCTTTCTCACTTTCTTTTAAAACAGCCTTGATTTTTTCAATCGCATCAGAATAGTGCTTTATAAAAGAAGAGTCTTTGTTGTTTAAAACCAGTTGTTCAGCCAATATTAAAGCATTGGCTTGGTTTTCTGTAAACATTACGGGTGGAATTTTATAGCCTTTCATTAAGGTGTAGCCTTTTCCTTCTTCCGTTAAAATTGGTACTCCAGCTTCTTCTAAAGATTTTATATCTCTGTAAATAGTTCTTTTACTAATATTGAATTTATCAGAAAGTTCAGCAGCAGTAATTATTCTTTTGGTTTGAAATTGAATTAAAATAGCTGTCAATCGTGATAGCCTATTTGTTTCCGAATATTCCATTTTCTATTTTAATTTTGTACTGTTTTCATATGTTTCTTATTTTAATTCAAGGCATTTAAAACCTATTTTTTTTAGTTCATTAATTACTTTTTTTGAAATGGAGTTTTTACTTTCGATTCGTAAAATATGGTCGCAGTCTTCCATATCGAAATTCCAATTTTGTATTTCCGTAATGTTATCAATGGTTGGCGTTGCATATTTTGCCTTTTCCTTGGTTGAAATGTTTGTCTTGAAAACAGAAATCATTTTAAATACTTTTTAAGTAGGGTTGAGATATTGCTACGGTCCAATCATTAACTCTTTCTTTGTCTGCCATATCAGCTTTGTCAAAAAAGAAGTGTTGCTTTATTTCAAAACCGCAGTATGAAAAAATGCCTTTATCGGAAGTTAAGCTTAGCGCCTGGTCCATACCTATTTCTTTGTATTCCGTATTCGATTTTCCTTGGGTGTTAATCACAAAAATTTCTTTTCCGGATAGTAATCCTTTTTGTATTCCTTGATCGTAACGGTAGGCAAAACCATAAGAAAAAACACGGTCAATGTATCCTTTCATAATCGCAGGCATTCCTGTCCACCAGATGGGATAGATAAATGTAATAATGTCTGCCCAAGAAATAAAATCTTGCTCCATTTTTACATCATCTGAAACTTCACCTTTGCGTTGTCCTCCTATATCACTTAAAGAAAGGATAGGATTAAAATCTATATGATACAAATCTCGAACAATAACATCGTGATTGTGTTGTGTTAATATATCTACTACAGTTTGTTTAAAATGATGATTTAGACTTGCTTTATTAGGATGGGCATAAATAATAAGATGTTTCATTTTTCTGGTTGTTTAAGAAATTAATGAGACAAATGTAATGTGCCTTTGTATGTTACAATTGTAAGAAAACGAAATGATTATTTTGTACTACAAACATCCTGTTGGAATTTTAGATATTGATTTGGTGAATAATTAGTAAAATACTTAAAGTCATGTATCAACTGACTTTGATCATAGTAGCCACAAGTTTCTATAATGTCGAACCAATTTATTTTTGATGGTTGATTTTGTAAAAGTTCAATGACTTTTATAAATCTTTCGTACCTGCTTTTTTCTTTTGCAGTGTAACCAAAGTATTTTTTATGGTTGAGTTGTATTGTCCTTTCACTTTGATTCGTTTCTTGAGCAATTATCTTTATTGGATTAAAAATGGTATAATTGTCTTTGTGATTTTTAAAATTTTCAAAAGCCGTTTCGCTATCTTTTAAATAAGGTTTGCAAAAATCTAAAATCAAATTTACACGGTAGTTAGTTTCTGCATTTTTGATAAACTGCCAGAGATTTGTAAAACAATTTTGATTCAAAATTGCATCAGGATTTATAGGTAACTGGTCTGATACTAACACTTGACTAAATAATCGATAAAAAGCATCATCCTTAAAATTGGCAACCAACATTTCTGTACCAGATGATAAAGTATAGTCGAAAGGCTGTTTTATTGGACCTAAAACAATACACTTTTCTATATTTATTTGGGTATTATTAACTGTATTAAAATGAATTGGCGCACCAAAACTAAAAACCATAATAATTTGGAAGTTAGGTAATAGTGTTTTTGTTATAGTTTGTTCTGTATTGTTTTTAGAACTGTAAAAATGAGAAAAAACAGATTGGAAATCTGTTGGGACATCTATTCTTTTACTTGTTATATGTTGCTTGTCTGTTGTCATTTCACCCCAATTAGGCACATTTAATTATCAATTAAATGTTTTTCTAAATTCCATAGGTGACATTTCGGTCTTACTCTTAAAAAGTTTGTTGAAAGACGTTGGATATTCAAACCCTAAATTATAGGCAATTTCATTTATAGATAAAGTAGTTGTTGAAAGTTCTTCTTTAGCTTTTTCAATTAGTTTGTTATGTATATGTTGTTGCGTGCTCATTCCTGTTAACGATTTCAATACACTACTTAAATAAGTAGGGGAAAGGTGAAGTTCTTTAGAGAGATTTTCAACAGAAGGTAAACCAAGTTCGATTAAGTTATTTTGATTGAAATAAGTTGATAATAAGGTTTCTATTTTTTCCAAAAGTTGATGATTGGATTTATTACGAGTTATAAATTGCCTTTCATAAAAGCGTTCGGCATAATTTAATAATACTTCTATTTGAGATACGATAATTTTTTGACTGAATTTATCAATATTGGTTTGGTATTCTTTTTCTATATTTTTAAAAATATCAATGATTTTTTGTTCTTCATCTTCAGATAAAAATAATGATTCATTGATGTCGTAGCCAAAGTAGTTATATTTTTTGATGGATTTAGCAAGTGCTGTGTTCCATAAAAAATCTGGATGGATTAAAAGTAGCCAACCAGATGGTTTTAATTTATCATCTAAAAAAATATTAGGGTTTCTTTCCATACTCATCACTTGATTGGGTGCTAAAAATGTCATTAAACCTTCATTAAAATCATACTCTTGTTGTCCGTAAAACATTTTATAAGGCACATTTCGTTTTAATCCAATCGTGTAATATTCTTGAATCAGTTTTAATCCTTTTAAATGTTTAGGGAATTCAACTTTACTAAAATCTATCAAGCTTATTAACGGATGTTTTGGAGAAGAAAGATTTGCAAAAGTATGATACTCCGAAATTTTTGAAATTCGTTTTAAGTTTCCTATATCCATTATTTTAAACTTTATTTTTTTTAATAAAGATTGTTATTGTATCGTTTAAAAAGGCAAATATAAAACCTAAAGTTATTGAAATAAAAATAAGCATTATTGGTTTAATTTCGATATTTGGATGCACACCGAAAAATATAATTAAACCCATAAACCAAGCAGGAATATTATGTAGCCCTTTAATTTTTGACATATATGTTAAAGATGTAATGAGTATAAAAACAGCTAAAGGAAAACCAAGGATGCCCAAGTATTGGTTTAAACCACCACCTAATAATTTGATCATAATACCCATAATGATACCACTTGTTATAGGAATAATAGTATATAAAGCTGATCTAAAAGATTTACCAAATAGATAATAACTTACCCAAGCCATAAATAAAACCCAACTTGGTAATTGAAAAGAAAAAGCAATTAATGTAGCTAAAGCACCACATAAACCCATTGTTGAAGCTGTTAAAAATTGTTTCATAATAAAATAATTTATGAGTTATGCCATACCTCCGTTAGCTCCAATATTTTGTCCATTAATCCATTTTGCTTCGTCTGTTACTAAGAAAGCGACTATTTTTGCAATGTCCGATGGTGTTCCTAAGCGCTTAAAAGCATTACTATTAGAAAGTTGAGTAATCATTTCTTTTGATTTACCCTCTAAGAATAATTCGGTTCCTGTTGGTCCAGGTAACACACAATTTACATTGATACCTCTATTGCCTATTTCTTTAGCAAACACACTACTTATTTGCTGTACAGCAGATTTAGTTGCTGAGTAAATACCATAGGTCGGAAAATTTGTTCGTGTTACTGTAGACGAAATATTGATGATGCTTCCGTTGTCTGCTAATTGAGTTGAAGCTTCTCTTAATGTATTAAAAACTCCTTTTACATTAACATTAAATTGTTTTTCAAAAACAGCATCAGTCGTATCTTTAATTAGAGAATTCATCATAATTCCCGCATTATTAACTAAAATATCTACTTTTCCAAAATGTGATATAGCAGTGTCAAATAAATTTCTGACATGTTCTGGCTTACTAATATCTGCTTGAATACTAATAGCTTCAAAACCATTCTGAATAATTTCTTTTACAACATTTTCAGCAGCTACTTTACCACCAACATAGTTAACAACTACTTTTGCCCCATTTTTGGCTAAATTTTTAGCTATTTCAGCACCAATTCCTTTTGAAGAGCCTGTTACAATAGCGACTTTTCCATTTAATACACTCATTTTCTCTGTTTTTTTATTAATAATACAAAGTTGAGTGATTTTCAAACTTAAAACTTTTCCAAATCTGTGTTTTAACTGTCGTTATGTTTTTTTTATTCTTTTTTCTTACATTTTATTAAATGAAAAGGGTAATTCTCAATTACTTCTGTAGTTTCAAATAAACCTAATCTCCCAAATTCTTCTTCTATAGATTCCTTGTTATAAAAGAAAATTTTAACACCACCAAACATTTCAAATCTGTCTTTACTTATATGTTTTCCTTGTCCATAAGTTTGAGCGTCTTTTGTAATAGCTGTAAAAACCATATAACCATTTTCTGTTAACTGGTTAAAACAGTCTTGTATAAGTTTTTTTCTTTCGCCTTTATCCAATAAGTAAATTAATCCGTAACAAAATATTCCATCGAATAATTTATTATCAAAAGGCATTTCGGTTACTGAACCGTGATGAATTGTCAAGTTATTACCAAAATGTTCAATAGCTAAATCAATGGCGGTTTGTGAAATTTCAATTCCAGTAACTTCAATTCCATTTTCAATGAACGGTTGGGCATTACGTCCATATCCAATTCCTGGAATTAGAATGTTTTTTATTTTTTTTTCTATAAAGAAATTCTTTATCAGTTCAGCAGATTGTGCAGGTCTCATTCCCCACAATTCTTTCTTATTTTTGAAAACAGTTTCCCAAAATTCTGTCATAACTATACACAAATTTTATCTTCTAATACATCACATTTAATTCCTTTGGATTTAATTTGCTGTACAATAGTAATTGTATCAATTAATTCTCCCTCAATCCTTAAAATGGAATGACTACAAGGATATGGTTTATTGAAATCTTCCAAGTCAAAATTAATTTTTAAAGTTGAATAATTAATTTTTAAAAATTGTAGAATGTCTTCTGATTGACATTCTGATTTTACGTTTGTTATAAATACTTCAACCATATTAAAAACGCTCTTGTGTTAGTTCATTATTAATAACAGCACCTGTAATGTTTCCACTAGAAACTGCTATTGCAACAGAACGCATCATTGTACTATTGTCACCACAAGCAAAAATGCCTTCTGCTGTAGTTTTTTGCATAGAATTGACCTCAATATGTCCATGTTCAGTAAATTTACAACCTAATACTTTAGGTATGGTAGAGTTTTGCTCAAACGGTACTGAAGCATATGCACATTCATAATTTTCTATACTCCCATCTTTGAATACAATGCTTTCTAACTGTCCCTTTTTATGTTCGATTTTTGAAATTTCTTTTTCTATAATTTTAATATTGTACTGCTTTAATTTATCGAGCAGGCTTTCTTCAAAGTCTTTTGTTCTCGAAGTAATTATTGTTATCTCTTTTGTTAAATTGTTTACTAAAGATGTCAGGTGAAATGCTCTTTCTCCATTAGCAATTATAGCGGTTTTTTTATGTCGTATTTCGTAACCGTGGCAATACGGGCAGTGCACTACCGAAATGCCCCAACATTGGGAAAAGCCATTTGTATCTGGCATTATATCTTTAATTCCTGTAGCAAAAACTAATTTTTTCGAAGTAAAAACATCTCCATTAGCGGTCGTGATTTCAAAACCTTTTTTAATGCTCTTTCCACTTACGGCAAGTCCGTTATAAAATTTGATACTGTCATATTTAGACAATTGACGTTTAACAATTTCAGATATTTCTTGAGGCGTACTTCCGTCTTGGGTCAGAAAATTATGAGAATGTGGTGTTTGGCGGTTACATGGTTTTCCCGCATCTATTATTAATGTATCTCTCAATGAACGTCCTAAAGCCATTGCGGTAGAAAGACCAGCATAACTCCCGCCAATAATTATTACTTCAAATTCTTTTTTATTCATTTTGTTATTATATTCAGCGAAGAGCAATAATGGGTCTCGGTAGTGCACATACTAAACCTGATACCCCAAATAGTTTTATGGTTTCTCTTCTAGTCATTATAAGTCGTTAATGCGAATTGGTCGCAATTATGTTTTGACAAACATACAATCTTTTTGTATTATTGCAACAAATTCGCAATAATAAATGAATCGAAGAAATACACCTACAAAAGACGCTGTCTTAAATTTACTTTCAAATTCAAAAAAGGCATTGAGTCAGGACGCTATTGAAAAACAACTTGATATTAAAATAAATAGGGCTACTATATACCGAGTATTGAATAGATTTTGTAAGGATGATTTAGTACATAGAATTGTTGCTGAGGATGGGAAACAATACTTTGCCATTTGTAAAAAATGTGAGAATCAGGTAGCGGTTATGCAACATCATTTTCATTTTCGATGTTTGTCGTGCGATTCAATTGAATGTTTGCAGGTACCTGTAGCGTATTCAGTTCCTAATGGATATGAAGTTCAAAATGTAAATTGTGTTCTAACAGGGATTTGTAAAGACTGTTCGTAAGTTTTAAACTGCCTAAATAAGGTTATTTAGGCAGAGGCTTAATCCCAAATGTCATTCGATTTTGTTAAAATAACAGGATAGTTGTCTGTTACCAGTATGGTGTGTTCGTGTTGGGTTACATAACCTCCTTTATTTCCTACTAACGTCCAACCATCATTCAGTTCGACGGCAACAGTCGAATTTGTCGAGATAAACGTTTCAATAGCTACTGTTGTGTTTTTCTTGAATCGTTCTCTGTTACTTTTAACTCTGTAGTTTAAGATATTCTCTGGCTCTTCGTGTAAACTTCTTCCAACGCCGTGACCAGCTAAGTTTTTAATGACTTTAAATCCTGATTTTTTTGCTTCAGATTCTATTAAATATCCAATTTCAGAGATTCTCACACCGCCTTTAATATTTTGTATGGCTTTGCGTAAAATATGTTTGGAAGCATCTACAAGAGGTTGATGATTATGAATGTCTTTTCCAAGAACAAAAGAACCTCCATTATCAGACCAAAATCCGTTTAGTTCTGCAGATACATCAATATTAATTAAATCTCCTTCTTTTAATATTTTTTTCTCTGATGGTATGCCGTGTGCCGCTTCTTTATTTATACTTATACAAGAATAACCAGGAAAGCCATAAGTTTCATAAGGTGCAGATTTAGCACCGTAACGCTTTAAAATTTCACCACCATAATCATCAAGCTCTTTAGTTGACATACCAACTTTAGCATATGCTCTCATTAATTTTAGTGTCGTTCCAACAACTTCACTAATTTTTTTCATTCCTACTAATTCTGATTCTGATGTTATTGACATTTTATTTTTTTTAATTGGTTACGAAGTTGTTGTTTAAGCTTTGTTGGCTGTTTTTACATAGTAAAGTTAATAAATAAAAATCGAATAGAATATTCCGCAAGTGGGCGAGCACTAGCAATAAATTATATATACTATTTATGTTTCCAACTTTAATAATTCAGCATACGGATCTCCATCTAATCCTAATAATCTGGCAAAAGCAGGTTCCGTTTTTACTCCGTTTGATTTTAACTCTATTACTTTCTGTTTAAATTCACTTCCTTTTTTATTTAAAACTCTATTTTCAATAATCATATGGCGATAAGCGTTTTGCTTTACGGTAGGAATATTTTGTCCAAAAATTTCAAACAAAAAATGATTCGTTTTAAATTCCGCAATAGTTGATTCCATTCCATCATGTTTGGTTGAATAAACTTTAAAGTCTTTTTTGTCAGAAAAATGTTTTAATAAATATGCTTTAAATTCAGAATGATTTTGACACTCACAAATAATGTCTAAATCACTTTCGGGTACATCTATTTCAATTGGAATAGTTCCTGTCAAAATTGGATTATATTTTTTAAGTTTCTCTAAAATTTTATGTTTTTTGATTTCAGAATAAGCAAGTCTTTGTCTTGTGTTTCCGGATTTTAAATATTCAATATTTCTAAAATTTTCAATCAATTTTTGTTTTTTTTCATATGTCTTGTTCTGAAATATGGCTACAGGTTAAAATTGCTTTTAGGTAGATAATTGATATACCATATTTGGTGTTTTATAATCTAAAGATAAATGTAATCTTATTTCGTTGTATAAATTAATTATATTTTTTTAACTCTTTTGCGTGAGCTCCCTTATCAAAGGTTTGGTCTAGATAAAACTCGTCTTTTAAGATGCCGTTTACGCGTTCAGCCATTGCATCAAGATTCTTTTTTAAGAGTAGTTTGTTAAGCTGTTCAGTCTCCTTTTGAAGCGCTTTAATTCTTGATATTTAGCTTCGCTGAACCACTTCGTTAGGTTTTGTCTTTTGGTTTCACTTTTACTAATGAAATCCTTAAAACTGTGAAGATTTGATATTACACAAGTCTGGTTTAAAAATTCATAACATGCCAAGAAGAAAACTTCCTTATATATTGGCTTTTACAGGTGGGTATATTTGAATGGTATGCGCTTTTCACAGGTTGATGCCGACTACACTGGAATAGAAGAGACAGTGGTAAAAGAATATATCAATTAGTATTAATTTATATCAATTTGATTAGATAGAAATGATGTAAAAACCGTAAATTTGTTAAAAGACGGTAGTATAAATTAAACAACGGACTTAATTCAGGATTAACAGATATTAATAGCGTAGATGGATTTTCAGATAAGAACAAAAATGGAGTCATTCAAGTTTCTATCGGTTATTTCTTTTTTTAAAATTAGTTAATCATATTCAATAAAATAAGAGCAGCCTTTATTTCATGATCCTCATGATTAAAGGCTGTTTTGTCTTCTTTAGATTTAACTTTCAAAGTAGGAATGTTAATTTTTTAGTTTCAATCCATTTTTATTAATAACTGTTTTAAAGGTATTCTATAGTATTAAGGCCAATTTCTCATTTGTAAGCGCCAAATTCTAAATAAGGCAGAATTTATGACGTAAAGGTGCTAAATTTGTTTTAGATCAATTTGTTATGAAAAATGCCCTTTTTATTCTAGCACTGCTGTTATTTTTTCAAAACAGTGTGGCTCAAAAAGTTATTTATTCTCCCGTGCACGACGGGATCAGTTTTCCTGCAACTTTAACAAAAATTGAATTAACAGATTCTGAAACCATACTATATTTCAAGATGCAAGCTGGTACCGCTTTTATTATTCCAGATAACACACATATTATAGATGCTTTAAACCAAGGTCAAAAATTATTCGTGACTAAGGCGGTAGGTTTAAATATTACGGATAATAATTTTGTAAATAACAGCACAGGCATGTTATATAAATTATATTTTCCGCCAGTATCTCATGAGGTTACCCACATTAATTATGGAGAAAGAGGATTTGGAGAATCTAACTGGGCCATTAAAAATATCGACATTTCTAATAGCGATAACTATATTTTTAAAACCTATGCTGCTAGTCCTAATACCGATGAGCAAATAATAGGCTATCCTATAACAATGGAAAATTTTATTGATATTAAAATATCCGAGCATCAAGAGATAGGCCTTTCCGATTTACCGAAGTCCGTTTTTGGGAATTGGCACGATAAATACGACACCTTAATCACCTGTATAACACCTGAGTTTATCTTATTTAATTTTAAAATTTATAGGTATCAAAAACTATATAAAACAGGAGAAAATACGTTTCTTATTGTTACTTCCGGAGGAGACTTTGAAGTTTTAGGTCAGACTTCAGATGTATTAACACTAAAGCATAAAAAGATATTAAATTTAAAACGAGACGATAGAAAGCTTAAGGTGCCTGAAGACTTAAAAGGGAATTGGCTTCATTATGCTGGGGTGAAAAAAATAAAGATTACCGATACTTATTTTTATAACGATGATACCGGTATTCCTAATGTAAATGAGGTTGAAAACAATAAAATTATTTCTATAGGAAGTTCTTCTGAAGGTGAACTTTGGTTTCTTTTGAATAATGGGGAAAACTATAATGCTTTTCAGGCTAAGAAAATAGGACAGAACTATGTTATTACGCCTGCTGGTTTCCCAAATGCAATTTATAGAAAAGTAGAATAATAAATATAATATTAAAAGCCTTGAAAAGTAGCATATTTTTAACATGTTTATGGATTTTAGCACCTGTAATGCTTTTTGCTCAAGGCTATAGGTTGTTGCCATCGCAGTTGCCAGATACTCTCTACGGAACGTGGACAGGTAATCAGTCTCAGAATAGCCTGATTATAACTTCAGATTATCTTGTCCTGCACAATGAATTATTTTATTATGAAGATATCATCCAACAACCAAATGAAATACATATTAGTTGTTGGTATCAAGACAATAAAAAAGACATTGTTATTTCTAGTCTTACTAATGGTAACCTATTTCTAGATGAAGGTACTAAAATTTTAACCTTAACAAAATCGTATACCGAAAATTTAAATCGCATACCTCAATCACTTACAGATGTTTGGTATGATAAAACGAGTAGCATTACACTTAAAGCAGACGAAGTACAGTTTGCTGAAGATATTTATCCTGTAGATTATGTGGCAACCTCAGACAACTTAAACTACATTATAGTCATTTATAGAAAAGGAAATTATGTGGTGTTATACAATACGATTGCAGATACAGATCAGTATTTAAATGTCGGTTTTTTGGAACCACTAGTATTTAAAAAAGCCACGTTTTTTCAGAAAAACAAGAATGGTTTAATCATCTTAGGTGTGCTGCTTTTAATATTGCTTAGTTACTTTTTAATTAAGTGGCAAATTGCCGTCGCTCGAAAGAAAGAACATTCAAAACGTTTATTTACTGAGATGCAATTAAAGAGTTTTCGGTCGCAAATGAATCCGCATTTTTTGTTTAACGCCCTTAGTGCTATCCAAAATTTAATTAATCAAGGTGATAATGAAAAAGCGAATCATTATTTAACCGAGTTTTCGCAATTAATGCGATTAACATTAGACAAAACAGAAAGCGGACTAGTATCTTTAACAGATGAAATAGAATCGATAAGAAAATACCTAGAAATTGAAAAATTACGACTCGAATTTGAGTATCAGATTTTTATTGATGATACCATAAATCAAGATGAATTGGAAATTCCTGCGATGTTGGTGCAACCCTTTGTAGAGAATGCAATTATTCATGGTTTAAAAGAAATAGATACAAACAGGACACTTTCTGTCGCATTTAATACAGACGACAAAAACCTTATATGCATCGTAACCGATAACGGTATTGGTGTTAAAGTTGCAAAAGCTCAAAAACAAACAGATTTGAATCGAAATAAATATGGTTTAAAATTGGCAGAAGACCGTATCCGTTTAATAAATGAAACCTATAAAACCAACGCTAAAATTAACATAACAGATCGCTCTGAATATAGTAATGTAGAAACAGGGACAGAAGTAAAAATAATAATGCCATTACGGTACTAACACAGCCTATATGAAACTTAAAAGTATAATTATAGATGATGAGTTGCATAACCAAGAAAACCTTAAACGGTTATTAGAAATGCATTGTCCCGAGGTTTTAGTTTTGGCTACAGCATCTTCGGCCGACGAAGGTTTGTCTCTTATTACTGAACATGAGCCAGACTTAGTGTTTCTCGATATAGAAATGCCGAAGAAAAATGGTTTTAGTATGTTAGAAGATCTGGCCGTTGTAAACTTCGAGGTCATTTTTGTGACTGCATATAATAAGTATGTTTTAAAGGCAATACGCTCTTGTGCTTTAGATTATTTAATGAAACCAGTGGTGATTTCCGAATTACAACAAGCAGTCCAAAATGTTTTGAATGTAGTAAAGCAGAAAAAAGAAAATCATAAATTAAAGACCTTAGTTGAAAACTTAAAAAGTAATCAAGGACCAAAAAAAATAGCTTTACCAACCGCCGATGAATTGTTTTTTGTAACCGTAGATGACATTATTAGATGTAAAGGCGAGAATAATTATACTATGTTTTACATGACCGATAAGCGTTCTATTTTAGTATCTAGAACCTTAAAAGAATGGGACGAATTATTATCGGCATACGGGTTTATTAGAACACATCAATCCCATTTAATAAATAAAAATCATGTAAAATCTTACGTAAAACGAGATGGCGGTTATATTTTAATGGAAGATGGTAGTACGGTTAGTGTGTCTAAACATAAAAAGGAACAAACCCTTCGCGAATTATCTACTTAAAAGTAATAAGCATAAATTCTAATACTAGGCACCCGAATACTAATTCAATCCTGCCAATAACTCATTTATAAGTAATAATACCATTGATGTGAAGTATTTTTAGATTGATATTATAGTCAATAATAGAAATAAACTTTTTACTATCACATGAAAAAAATACTCGTATTATTAACTTTATGTTTTGTTAGCATAACTTATGCCCAGCAGCAAGCCTTTGAAATTTCAGGATTATTAATTTCCGAAGTAGATAACAGCCCGTTAGAAGCAGCCACCGTGTATTTACAGCGGGAAACAGATAGTACTTTAATAACTTATACCATCTCTAACCAAAAGGGAGCCTTTATTTTAGAAAATAAAATCAGTGATAAGCAGGTCGATTTGTATGTTTCTTCTATGGGGTATAAAACATATAAAACTAAAGTTAGTTTAGATAAACCTGAAATAAATTTGGGGACAATTAAACTTTTAGAAAATACCGCTACACTAGATGAGGTATTAATAAAATCTCAAGCGCCAGTAACCATAAAAAAAGATACTTTAGAATTTAATGTGAAGTCTTTTAAAACAAAAAAAGATGCGAATATAGAAGATTTGCTGAAAGAATTACCTGGTGTAGAAGTGGATCCCGATGGTAAGATAAAAATTAATGGAAAACCCGTTAATCAGATTTTAGTAAACGGGAAGGCTTTTTTTGGAGACGATCCAACTATTGCAACCCGAAATTTAAGTAAAGACATTATTGAAAAAATTCAAGTCTCAGATACTAAAACCGATGATGAAGCTTTTACAGGAGAAGCGGGAGATGGCGAAAATAAAACTGTAAATCTGGTTATTAAAAAAGAAAATAATAAAGGTGTATTCGGACGTGTAGCTGCTGGAGGCGGAACAGATAAACGTTACCAACTAGCAGGTATGTACAATCAGTTTAACGACGATTTACGAATAAGTGCCTTAGTTGGAGTTAATAATATTAATGAACCAGGCTTTAGTTATGGAGAAATAGATAAAATGTTTGGAGGTAGAGCATCTTACGATACTAATAGCCAGATTTTTAATTATGGTGTCGATGGAATTATTACATCCAGAAATTTTGGTTTTAATTATGTCGATGATTGGGGAGAAGTCGCAGAAGCTTCAGCCAGTTATTTTGGTTCGAATACTCAGAATGAAAATGAAAGTATTTCAGAACGTGAAAACATATTGTCAGACAGTCGGTATTTTACGAGCTCCTATTCTAAAGCTTCACAAAATGCAGAACAACACGGTATCGATTCAAATATTATATTTAAAATAGATTCTACCTTGTTAATAACCTTACGACCACAGGTGAGAAAAATAAACAGAACCAATACTTACCAAGAAAACCAGAACTCTTATGGCGAAGAGGGCACAGCTATTAATAACTCTTCTAGTTATTCGTTTACAGAGACTGAAGAGTCCGAATTTCAGAACAATACAAACGTTACTAAGCTTATAGGAAAAAAGGGGGAGTTTTTAAAACTAGATGTGTTTTATAGAACCATTCAAACTGATGATGAAAACAGTTTGGAAAATGAAGTAAATATACTTGGTGATACACCGGAAACTACAACCCTTAATCAGTTGCGAGAAACCGACAATTCAGACAAAACATTTATTGTAGCTGCTGCTTACAGATTACCACTAATAGATAAAGCATTGTTTTTAGATCTTGGTTATGGTTACCGAGATAATACTAGATTAAACACAAGGACATCGTTCGATTATAATGATGATTCGTTAGACTACGAGCCTACCGCAAATACAGCTTTTAATTCAGATTACGAGTATGCCAATATTACAAGTACACCAACTGCGGCTTTGGAGTACAAAAAGGATAAATGGAGCACGTCTTTAAAAACAGATATTATTTTTAGAACACTTGAAAATAAGGATGCCTTACGTCCAGAATTCGATTTAAAACGTCATTTTAACGCTGCGGCAGTACAGTATCGTTTAAACTATAATGGTACTAAAACTCGAGTAGGCTTACGTTACGACTTAAGAAACGATGTGCCATCGCTTAACCAATTACAAACCTTTGTAGATATTACAGATCCCTTAGATATTGTAGTTGGTAACCCCGATTTAAGTCCTACAGATAATCATAATTTCAATATCTACTTTAATAAAAATAATTTTCAGAAAGGTGTTAGTTTTAATTTATATACTTACACGAGTATTATAAACGATGCGGTAATTTCTAAAACAAGTATTAATGAAAATTTAGAAAAGGTAACTACGTACGAAAATGTAGATGGAAATTATAGGTTTTACATAGACGCAGGTTTTAATAAGAAGGTTAAAATAGATAGTTTAATAACGCTTAATTTAAATGTAAGTGTAGGGAATTCAATAAACAGATATATAAACTTTACTAATGATGTGCAATATGCATCGTTAAGAAAATCTATAAGGCCAAATTTAGGTTTAAGATTTTTATGGAAAGAGGTTGCGGAATTGAGCGCCTATTATAATATAGATTTTACCCATAATACCTTTGATACAAATGTATTTAATACACAAGAATACACAGAACATCGCTTGTATCTTAATTCTAGGAATTATATTGGTAAAAAATTAGAATGGAGCAATGTTATAAATTACAATTATAATCCCAATATAGCAGATGGTTTTGAAAAAAGTGCCTGGTTTTGGAATTCTACCTTATCTTATTCTGTCTTAAAAGATCAGGGATCTATAACGCTAAAAGCTTACGATTTATTGAATCAAAATAATAACTCCAGACGGGTTATCAATCAGAATTATATAGAAGATAGGCAAAGCAGTGTATTGCAACAATATTTTATGATAGGCTTTAGTTGGAAGTTTAATACCCTTGGAAAAGCGGGAGAATCTCGAGGAGGGAATAACATAATTATTAGGCGATAATATAGTCATAGATTCTTTAAAAACGGAACATCATGAAAGTCATTGTATTTTTAATATTAATAATGTTTACGTCTTGTAATCAAGAACCAAAGTCTGAATTCTCATTAAGAGGAACGACTAATGCATTGAAAAACGGAACCGTTTTGTATCTAATAGATGCTGCTACAGAAAACGTAATAGATTCTGTAAACGTTCAGGATAATCAATTTTATTTTAATTCTCGGTGCAGTAATTTTCCGTTTCTGGGTGTTTTAAAAAGCCCGGATAATGTTCTGTTTAATGATTTTTGGATAGAAAATGAACCCATGATATTTAATGCTTCAGCCGTAAATTTTGGAGATGCAGAAATTCTTGGATCTTATTCTGAAACAACATACACGAAGTTATATAAAGCAGTGGACACGCTTACAAGAGAGGAAGGTAAAAACATACTTACGGATTTTGTAAAAAGCAATTCTGATCATATTTTAGGAGCATACGTGCTTTCAGAATGGTATATCTCTTGGAAAAAAGAATATACCGAACCATTATATAACCTGTTTTCAGATAATATTAGAAACTCCATTTACGGTAAAGAAATCTGTAAATATATTGCCTCTTATCAAAATCCGAAAATTGGAGAACACTATGTGGATTTTGAAAGTACCGATCGGTATGGCCAAAAGAAAAAACTTTCAGAACTTAAAGGAAAATTAATCCTTTTAGAATTTTGGGCAAGTTGGTGTGCACCGTGTAGAACCGATAATAAAAATCTGGTTAACTATTACGATGAATTTAATGCCTTAGGATTCGAAATTTTTCAGGTGTCTTTAGATCAGGATAAAACACAATGGTTAGAAGCTATAGAAGAAGACAATCTTAATTGGACCAATGTAAGTGATTTGAAATTATGGAAAAACGAAGGCGCAATGATGTATGGAATAAACTTACTTCCTAGTAATTATTTAATCGACCAACATGGTACTATAATTAGCCGAAATTTACGGGGAAAAGCATTAGAACAGAAAATTAAAGAAATACTAGAGTAAGACTTAAACGTGTATTTAAAGTTAGAAAGATTATTCATTTTTTACCTTAACAGTTTTTGTTGTATATCGCCTTGTTTCGTGATTTTTTCTCCTGTTCTTTATATTATAAGCTATTACGATAATGGCGATTTATACTTAGTTAGAATCAAATAAAGAAGCTTAAAATCTCTAGATTTTGAAGAGGTTTTTAAAGAAACAGAATTGTATCATAAAAAGGGGGCTTAGTCGATGAAAATTTTTGTATGGTGTTCCTATTTGCGTGTGGATTCCAAAAAAAATTAATGCAGCATTTGAGTATAATAAAAATTTAACTTCTATCTTTTTTAAGTTGTTAGTGTCTCAAATTCGGATAAAAGCAACGAATTAAATAAAAACGATTTGCCAATACAGTATAATAAAAATATTCGTGCTCAAATATGTGTTTGTATTTACTATTACCATTATCAGTAATTTAAACTGATTGTATAAATTATAGTATTAGATAAAGCGGAATACAATTTTTTACATTCAGAAAATCACTATTGTAATAATTTTTATTTTTTGTTTTCAATACAATCATATTCATATAATTTACATCTCAAATCAATACTTTTTTTTTATCATTAATATCAGTATAAAAATGCCTAAAAGTATAGTGGTTTTGGTCTAAGCGTATAAAAAAAATATCTGTTGTGTTTAATTTATATTAAATTTATCAAAAAAAATATTAATATAGTTTACAGATAGTAATTCAAATCTTTAATAAATTTATTGGCAGAAAAAATAAACGTTATAGACAAAGTTTTAGTCTAAAGTTTATAAATTGTTTTATTTGATTTGACTGGTTAGTCAGACTTTTAATAAGCAAAAGGAGTATGTATGAAATAAAAAGTAACTTAAAAAGTTACAATCAAGAAGTGTTAAATTCTATTATCTCGAAAATAAGAGATTTAATTAATTATAAAAATTTAGAACTTGGAGATAAATTACCATCGGAACGGATGTTATCTGAAAAGTTTGGTGTAAGTAGAAGTGTTGTACGCGAAGCTATACAAAAGTTAGAGTTTTATGGCTTGTTAAAATCTATTCCCCAAAGTGGGACATTTGTTGCAAATATTGGAACGATTGGCATGAATGGAATGATTGATAGTATTTCTCGTTTAAAAAGTCCTGATTTTAAATCGTTGGTAGAAACAAGGATTTTATTGGAATTAAAAACTGCTGGATTCGCTGCTTCTAGAAGAACAGATCGAGATTTAATTCAAATTAAAAATGCTCTTGATGGGTACTGTGAGAAAGTTTTAAAAGGGGAAGATGCTGTGCAAGAAGATTTATTATTTCATTTAGCTATAGCCGATGCTTGTGATAATAGTACTTTAAATAGTTTAATGCTTATTATTACTCCTGAAATTATTACTAATTTTAAAAAGCATCATGTTTGTGATGAAAATCGAGCAGTTTCAGGCATCCAAGAACACACAGAAATTTATGAGGCTATTAAGGATCAAAACCCGAAACTAGCCAAACAAAAAATGAAAGATCATTTTAAAATGTTATATCAATATTGTTATAATTGTATAGAAGAATAATATTTTAAAGTTAGAGAAGAACCGGAACGGAAGATTGTTTCTATATCTAATCTAAAATTTATTATTATTAAAGATGTCCTTCAAAATCTAGTAAAGCACGTCGTGCATATTTTACTTCCTTATTGTTTTTTTTTATAGAGAAGAGACTTCTAAGAATTTTTTAGAAGGTGTGTCTAGCATACTTCTTATAATATAGATGTTTAACCACATTTAGTCTGTGCCATAATACTATTTGTAAGTAATATAATTAATAGTAATGTGTAAAATTTTATCCTTATGTTGTAATTAAATGATAAGCGAATGCTAGTAGTTTTTCTTTGTCTTTAATGTTCGATTGCAATGGTAATTGTGCTAATCCTATTAAACGCCGCATAATTTCTATACCAATAAATCCATTTAAAATAGGTTGATTTAACGCCTCAAAATTATAATACTTTTCAATGACTAAATCTATAATACTTTGTTTCTGATTAGATAAATATAAATGCGCAATAAACACACCCAAATCGAATTCTCTTAAACCGTAAAAACAAAATTCAGGATCTATAATTTTAATGCCTTGGGTGGTCGATAACCAACTGGCAGGATAATAATCGCCATGCAGTAAGTATTTACCATTGGCCATGTAATGTGTACCTAAAAGTGCTACTTTCTGTTTTAAAAGGGCATCTTTCTTATAATTTAAAGCTAAAGTTTGTAAACCTTGCTGTATGCTATCTAAGTCGAAGCCATTTTCTTCTAAAAAAGGATAATGAAAGATGTGTTCGTAATTTAATTTACGCATTTCTAAATTGGCTAGTTCATTATCTAGGTCTTCTTTTTTAAAACTGTCGTGTAATAAATTTAGATATTGTACTAAAATATTAATATCGTTTTTAGAAAGCGTGTGATCTAATTTATATAAGGTATTAAAATCATTTGCTTGTCCTAAATCTTCTAAAAGTAAAATGTTGTTTACGGAATCTAAGCCTAGTATTTCAGGCATTTTATTTTGAAGTGTTTCTTTGGTGCTTATTTTTGTATAGAATGCAGCTTCAGTAAGAACACGTTTTTCTGGCGCTTTAATTTGTGGATATTTTTCTACGTAACCGCGTGACTGTTTAATAATAAAGGAACCTTGATTTGTGGTTATACGCAATACATAATTCATATTTCCCTCACCAGCTTTAATGCAAGCAAGAATACGGTCTTTATCAGACAGCCATCGATTTTGTTTTAAGTAATGCTCCAATTTATTCGGTGCATTAGCATCTAATATAAACATAGTTAACTGTTTTTTTAAGTATCATCTCTAAACTAAAATAACTTTAGTATTGCTGCAGTTTTGTTAGTTTTTTTGAATTCAGTTGTTTTGTAATCACCAAAAGTATTCAAAATAATGTTGTAATATATAAAGTCTTTTTTCTAAAATGATTGGCTTTAATTCTATATTCTGAATTATTGTTCCACATCGGTTAATTTAATGTCTTATAAACAGACGTAACTAAAATCTATTCCTGACATTTAAATTTTTAGCTTTCTCGTTTTATAATAAGATTTACTCTTTTAAAGGTGTTACAATATGTGTTTAAAAAATAATTGTGAATTTTTATTTGTTAGGAAAATAAATTATTAGCGTCTTTAAACTAAAGAACTTAAATGAAAAAAATCTTAGTCATTGTATTTTTTGCGGCTTCATTTTTAGTTAATGCTCAAAAAAAGGATGGTTTTAAACGTAAAATTGAATTTGGAACAGAGCTTCAATTATATCCTGCCGGATTTATGCCCATGCTAACTTCTAATGTATTTTTAAACGAAAAGTGGGCCTTACGATTTAGGGTTGGAGGGAATTTTGCAGACAGGCAAGATTTTAGTGAATATAACGATGATGAAACAGCCCAAGGGGTTGGAGGAAGTTTAGGTGTAGTGAGATACGTTCCTTATGGAATGGGACATTTTATTGCAGGTGTGTCTTTAGATACATGGAATATGTGGACAGACTGGAAAGATGGATTAAACACTTTAAATCCGACATCGGGAGAGACTTATAATGTTGTCTTGCAACCATGGGTAAACGGAGGTTATTTGTTTAACTTATCACGGCATTGGAATGCAGGTGCTTCTTTGGGATTTGGTAGAGAAATTAATATTATTACACGCGGAGAAAAAGTTGGAGAAGGTTGGATCGGGATATTGGCGTTGTCTGTAAACTATATATTTAAATAATTTAATACAAATACTGCATACATGAAAAATTACTTTTTAATTCTATTAATAGCGCCTTTAATGGGATTTTCTAATCTTAAAACAGTGAGCGAATTACACGTTAATTTTCAGAAATATAATGTAAATACACTAGAAATACCAATGTCTGTAGATCATACACTTTGGAATACGCTATTGTCTAAATATGTGACAAAGAAAGGGCATGTAAATTACGAAGGTTTTAAAACAGACGAAGATAAACTTCAAGATTATTTAAACGTTTTGAAAACTCATGCGCCTTCAGAATCGTGGACTAAAAATGAAAAATTAGCGTATTGGATTAATGCCTACAATGCCTTTACAGTGAAATTAATTTTAGATAATTATCCTGTTAAAAGCATAAAAGATATTAAGAATCCTTGGGATCAAGAATTTATTGTAATAGCAAATAAAACCTATAGTTTAGGAGATATTGAACATAAAATTCTTCGTAAAATGGATGAACCTAGAATTCATTTTGCTATAAATTGTGCATCGTATTCTTGTCCTAATTTATTGAATCAGGCTTATATAGCAGAGACATTAGAGGCTCAGTTAGACGTTGCAGCACATCGTTTTGTTAACGATACTTCAAAGAATACAATCTCTAAAGATGCTGTTGAAATTTCAAAGATTTTTGATTGGTTCTCTAGCGATTTTAAATCTTACGGGAGTATAATCGATTTTCTGAATAACTATAGTACAATCAAAATTAATAAAAACGCTAAAGTAAAATATAAGGATTATAACTGGAACTTGAATAAATAAGCCTCCAATTTGTTTTAAAACAACTAACTAATTTACATACAAAAAGAATATGAATACAATAGATTTATATGGCGCAGATTGGTGTCCAGATTGCCAGAGAGCAAAAGCATATTTAAAAGAACATCAAATAGATTTTAAGTTTATAGATGTCGATTTAGATAAAGAAGCTACAGCAAAAGTTGAAGCCATAAATAAGGGAAAACGTATAATTCCAACGGTTATAGTTAATGAAAAACCCTATACAAACCCTGATAATGCCACCTTGGCAAATCTTTTAGGAATTAATAAGCAAGGCGTTATAAAATTGTATGGTGCAGATTGGTGTCCGGATTGTCAGCGTGCAAAAACGTATCTACAAAATAACGAGATTAATTTTCAATACATTGAAGTCGATAAAAATAAATGGGCAGCAGATTTAGTAGAGCAAACCAATAACGGAAAACGTATTATTCCTACTGTGTTTATTAACGAGACTTCGTATACGAATCCAGATAATTCCATTTTAAAAGAGGTTTTAGATATTGGTAAAGAAGCAGAAAAAACGGTTTTTGATACCATAATTGTTGGTGCAGGTGCAGCAGGTTTAACGGCTTCAATTTATATTCAACGCGATCGATTTAATTCTTTAATTCTTGAGAAAAAGAATATTGGCGGCAATGCATTTTTAACTGAAAAGATTGAAAACTATCCAGGATTTACTAATATTTCCGGTCCAGAATTAATGACTAAAATGTCTGAGCAAGCTAAAACCTATGGTGCTAAAATTGAAACGGGTGTAGCAGTAAATAAAATAAGCAAAAAAAGAAATGAATTTGTATTAGAAACTAATATGGGCGAGTATGTAAGTAAAAGTGTAGTACTTGCTTTAGGGTCTACTTACAGATTATTAGGAATTCCGAATGAAGCCGATCTTATTGGTGGTGGTGTACATTTTTGTGCCACCTGCGATGGTGCGTTTTATAGAGATCGTGAAATAATTGTTATTGGTGGTGGGAATAGTGCTTTAGAAGAAGGTATATTTTTATCAGGATTTTGTAAAAAAGTGAGTATTGTTAACCGAAGTAAAACATTTTCAGCTTCAGAAACGTATATAGATAAATTGCCTAGCATTAAAAATATAGAGACTTATATGAATAAGGAATCTGTAGCGTTTTTAAAAGATGAAAACGGAAATTTTAAAGGTTTACAGATTAAAGATAATGAGACTGGTGAGGTTGAAGAATTACATGCCGATGGTTCATTTATTTTTATTGGTCTGATTCCTAATACGCAAAATGTAAAAGATTTTATCGATTTAGATCCTAGAGGCTTTATTAAAACTACAGCTTTAGGGGAAACTAGTGTAAAAGGTGTTTTTGCAGCAGGAGATTGTAGGGAAGGTGCTATTGCTCAGGTAGCAGCAGCAACAGGAGAAGGTGTTTTAGCAAGTTATGGTGTGCGCCATTATTTTAAATAATTAAAATGAAAAACTGGTATTTACCTATAATGATGTTACCTGGAATTGCCATAATATTGGCTACACTTTCAATATTTAAATTAAAAATACTTCTAAATAATAAACAAAAAAAATCCAAGTCTTTTGACTTGGATTTTTAATATATTAAAAGAAAATGATTATTTCATTTGCTCTAATAGCCCTTCGATTGTATTAGACATTACAACACCTGGTAATTTTATTGGAGACCCTATTTGAGCAAGGAACGTTCCGTTTACTTCACCTGTTTTGTAAGTTGTAAATCCAATTCTGTATAATCCTTTAGTTAATGCTTTTAAAGGATCTCCAACTTGACTTTCGTAACGTAAAAGTGAGTTGTAAGAACTACCGCTTGGTTGTTTTGGCATTTCTCCACTATCGTCATTACTTGCTAATTTAGTCCAAGTTGCACTTGCAGAACCAGCAATTTTATCTTCTGTGAATACACTAGATCTTTCTAAAGTGATGTAAGTATCGAAAAAGTCTTTAGAATCTTTGTTTTCTTCATATCCAGCTCCAATAATTGCGTTTTTAGTTTTTGCATCTCCTGCAGGAGACATCATTCTTAATCCTAATTCAGGAGCAACAGCAGGAATCCATACATAAATGTAGTAAAATTTCTTACCATCTTTTACTTCATCTTCAGAGCCAGGAGCAGCGTGTCCTAAATAACTAATAACATCGGTGTAAGGAACTTTTTTTGTAACAGGACCTACTTTTTTCTCGATAGAACTACCGAATGATTTTAATTTTTGAGCATTAATGGTACTCACTGTAAGTGCGAAAACAAATAATAAACTTACATTTTTAATAAACTTCATATTGTATTGGTTTTTAATTTCGCGCAAAATAAACCTTATTAAATTAATATGCCACAATTATTGTATTAATTGTTAATTTGGGTTTTTTAACAAAAAAAACGTATTAATTTAACTTATATGGTTAAGGAATCATTGTAATATGAATTATTAATCATGTACCCTTAAAGTTCTGTATCCATAAAAAGCAATCACACAAAAGCAAATAAAAGGAAGGATAAATGAGAAATTTACTCCAGATAGAGGACCTATATGTTCGATATCAATAAGTGTTCCTTGCAAAATAGGCATTAATGCACCGCCTACAATTGCCATAACCAAACCGGCTGCTCCTAAGGCAGAATCTTCTTCGCTTAACCCATGTAATGCTATACCATAAATTGTAGGAAACATTAAAGACATAAAGGCAGAAGTTGCAACGAGTAAGTAAAGTCCTAAAATACCTTCAATTAAAATGACTCCAGAAATGGTTACCATAGCACCTAGAGCAAAAATCATGAGTAATTTTCTTGAGTTTATATATTTCATTAAAAATGTACTTATAAATCGACTTGCTAAAAATATTGTCATGGCCAGAATATTATAATTTTGGGCCTCTGCTTTCGAAATTCCTAAGTGTCCAGCATATTGAATAATAAATGTCCAACACATAATTTGAGCAGCAACATAAAATAACTGGGCAATGACACCTTCTTTATATTTTTCGTTTTTGAATAATCTTTTAAATGAAGATGCTGCACTAGTTGGATTATCATTAACGGCTCTTTTAGGCATTTTAGTAATAGATATTACAACTAACATTGCTATCACCACAAAACCAAGAATGACATAAGGGTTCCTAATAATTTCTAAATCGTGGGTTCTAATAACTGCTTTTTGCGCTTCGTTTAAGGTGTTAAAAACAAGTTCGCCTGCTTCATTTCGTATGTCAGAATCTAAGGCAACAAGTATAAATTTTGAAGCCACAAACATGCCAAAAAGAGAACCAATAGGATTAAAGGCTTGTGCTAAATTTAAACGTTGTGTTGCTGTTTTAGCATCTCCCATAGATAGAATAAAAGGGTTGGCGGTTGTTTCTAAAAAAGCCAAACCAAAAGTTAAAATGTAAAGCGATCCTAGGAAGAATCCGAAAACCTCATATTTCGCTGCAGGAAAAAAGAGTAAGGCACCTATAGCATATAACGATAAGCCTAAAAGAATGCCCTTTTTATAAGAGTATTTTCTAACAAATAATGCTGCAGGTATAGCCATGGTTGCATAGCCACCATAAAAAGCCAATTGTACTAAAGCGGCTTTTGCTGTAGATATTTCCATAACCGTTGCAAAGGCTGCAACCATAGGGTTGGTAATATCATTGGCAAAACCCCAAAGGGCAAATAAAGATGTTATTAATATAAATGGAATTAAAAATTTTTTGGATACAATAGGAGGTTGCATTGTTGTAGTCATAGTAAGTTTTAGGCCGTACTATTTAAGAATTCTATAATGTTTTAAAAGGTGTTATTACGTTTTAATAATGCAATAAGATATAAATACAGTAAAAATACCGGTTAAAAAGTAATGAATTTAATTAGTAGGTTAGTTTTAAAAATAAGTTTGAAGTTTAGTGTAAAATAAATCAAGTTGAAATAGATAAAACTATTCCAACTTGATTAGATATAAAAATGAAACATGATCTTGATTTACTATTATCTATACTGAGCATATATCACTTTGGTTTGAAGATATTCTTCCATACCATGTTTTCCATCGGCACCACCTAATCCTGATTTTTTCCATCCTGCATGAAATCCTTGAATAGCTTCAAAATGTTCTCTGTTAACATAGGTTTCTCCAAATTGTAGTTCTTGAGAAGCATGCATGACTTTATTGAAATTTTCTGAGAAAATTGAAGATGTTAGTCCGTATTGGCAGTCATTAGATAAGGCAATAGCCTCGTCTAAAGTTGCAAATTTCATTACCGGTAATACTGGTCCGAAAACTTCTTCTTGTATAACTTGCATGTTTTGAGTTACGTTTGTAAGTAGGGTAGGTTGGTAGAAATATCCTTTATCAAATTGGCTAGATCTGCTTCCGCCTACAACAACTTCTGCTCCTTCTTTTTTAGCATATTCAACCATTTCAGAAATTTTATCTAATTGGTCTTTATTTACTAAACTACTCATGTCTGGATTGTTTGTTGCAAAAGCATCTTCAACCTTTATTTTAGTAAATTTCTTAGTTACCTTGTCCATAAACTCGTCGTATATAGAATCTTCTACATAGACACGTTCTGCACAATTACAAACCTGACCGCTAAATATAATTTTTGAGCTTACTACAGCATTAACTGCTAAATCTAAATTAGCATCGGCACACACTATAGCTGGTGCTTTTCCTCCTAATTCTAAAGATACTTTTGTAATATTTTCTGCTGCGGCTTCCATAATTTTCTGACCAGCACCTACACTACCAGTTAAGCTAATAATACCCGTAATTGGACTTTTAGAGAGTGCATTTCCAACAATACTCCCTTTACCACAGACAAAGTTTAATACACCACTTGGGACGCCTATTTTTTCTATTAACTGTGCAAATTGCATAACCGTATTTGGAGCTACAGAACTTGGATTAATTATACAGCTGTTACCTGTTACTAGAGATGGGGCAATTTTTCTAGCCATTACAAAGAATGGAAAGTTCCATGGTAGAATTCCTACAGCGACACCAATAGGTGCTTTATGTAAAAAAATATGTTCTTTTTGTCGGTCACTTTGTATAATTTCTCCTTCTATACGTCTTGCCCAACCTGCGTTATAATCAAAGTAATCTGCAGTGACATCAATTTCAACCTGAGCTAAATCTATTACTTTAGCTTGTTCTTTAGCTAGTGTTTCTGCAAGAGCTACGCGGTTTTCGCGAATAACATCAGCCATTTTGTGTAAAAATTTGGCTCTTTCTATAGCTGATAAAGATTTCCAAGCATGCTGTGAAGCTTCTGCAGCCTCTAAGGCTAAATCTGCATCTTTAACACTTCCTACAGGCATTAAGGATAATACTTCTTCTGTACAAGGATTTAAAATTTCAATAACATCTGTAGACGTAGATGTTACAAACCTTCCGTTTATAAACTGTTCAAATGGTTTCATAATTTCTTTAAATTTAGTGTGCATAAATACAAATGGTTTTACCTAATTATATTTAAACATTTGTTTGAGATACTCTGTTTTAATTTATTTTTAAAGTCTATATAAGGTATAGGCTGTGGTTAAAAAAATAAATATGGTTTTGCTATTATCAAACTTAAAGATATGACTTCAAAAAGTTTTATCTATAATTATCTATTTTATGTATAATTTAAACAATTGTGAATATTTTAACTATTTTTTTGATGAATTTTAAGTCGTAAATGTGGTTTTAAAACTTTGTAATTTAGTGTTTTGAAAACGCAGATTTAGAACAATACTTAAGAGTTACTGTTTTTGTTATAGATGTGTTTCTAACATGAAATGATTTTAGTTCTAAAAAACACCTTCTTAAAACAGTTTCAGATACTCTGTTTTTAAGTTTTAAAGTAATTAGATAGTAGGTGTATTTTATACAGTTAAATATTTTGTTTGTACTGAAAATAATTCTCAATAATGAAATAAGTATTAATGATGTATTTGGATCCTGTAAATGATTAAAACGTATCAATTTTGAAGATCAATTGTTGCTTAAGTATATCTTCCAGATTTGTAAACCGCAGGTGTTAGTCCTGTAACAGCCTTAAAGACTCTAGAGAAATGGTACCTGTCAGAAAATCCTAAATTATAAGCCACTTCTTCAATAGAATTATCTGTGTGTTCAAAAAGTTCGCATGATTTGGCAATTTTCCTATTCTGAATAAAGTTATGAAGTGTGACTTGCATTTCTTCTTTAAATAATCGGGCAAAGGAGTTTGGTGCCATATTTATTAAGGAGGACATATCTGTGTTTTTTAATTTTTTTTCAATATTGGCTTCTACATAACGAATCACCTTTAAAACCCGTTCATCTATTATTGTGGTTTTCCATAATTCTGGACCAATATTAGTCAAGGCTTCTTTTATAAAGGCTTGTAATTTTAAATTGAATGTCAGTTTAAAATCTTTATTTTCTAATATCAATCGTTCGGTTAAATACTCTAAACGCTCCTTTAAATAATCGGTCATTTCAATTTTTAGAATTCCAGGATACACACTGTCAAAAGGGACTCCAAGATTAAAATGAATAAAGAAATGAATTAACGAATGCTCTATATAATCCTTTTCGTTAATATTATCGCTGAATTGTTTTCCCGAAACATGAATTCCTGTGGTATATCTATGGTTTTTTTTGAATTGGGAAGAAAAGGATGTAAAAGGCGGTATAATATAAATGTGATTAGAATCCATTTCGTACACCGTGTTTTGATGTATTAATTGGCCACCTTCATTTTTATTCCAATATAACCTCCAAAACGGGAAAACCATATCGTGGCAATCCCATAAATCTAATAACCAATATCGGCAACACATCATCCTTAACCTAAGGTCAATAAAATTCTGTTTATTCGAGGAAGGATCTCCTAATTCAATACTTTTTACAAACTTCATTTTTTTAACAATGTTTGAATTAGATACGAAAATACAGATTTTGAATATTTATTTGACGATATAGGTTGACTATTTTTGTGAGATAAACATAATTAAATACTATGAAAACTTTAAAACTTCCAATAGAAGTAGAGGCAGAATTAAAAAAAGTGTCTACTGTAGCAGGATACTTATGGCAAAGAGAATGGGCAGAACGAAATGCAGGTAATATTTCGATGAATTTAACTTCTTTTTTCTCGAAAGACGAAGTTAAAGGTATTGGTGAAGAAGTACCTTTCGATTTTCCTAAAGAAGCTGGAGGGTTTGTTTTATACATTACCGGTACGGGTTGTTATTTAAGAGATTTAGTAGATAAATTAGAAGAAGTGTCTTGTATTCTTTATATCAATGAAGCGGCAACAGCATATTCTATTATATGGGGAGGTAATCGTCCTAATTTCGGACCAACTTGCGAATTAATTTCTCATGCAAGTATCCACTTGTTTAACTCACAACATCATCCAGAAAACTTAGCAGTGGTACATACGCATCCATTAGAGTTAATTTGTATGAGTCATCACGAATTGTTTGATAATGAAGAAGAATTAAACAGACAAATTTGGATGATGTGTCCAGAGGTGAAAGTATTTGTGCCTAAAGGAATTCACTGTACACCATATGCATTATCTAGTACCGCAGCATTAGCTAAAGTTACTATCGAAGCTTTTAAAACGCGTAACGTATCACTATGGGAAAAACATGGAGCAACTGCAACCGCACCAGATGTTATGAAAGCTTGGGACTTTTTAGATGTCGCAAATAAAGGAGCAAAATTATTAATGATGTGTTGGGCAGCAGGATTTAAACCAGCAGGTTTATCTAACGATCAATTAACAGAATTAGAGCAATTTACATAATATAAAAGCATTATAAAGATGAGTAGATTAATAGGGAGACTACCAAAAGTAGGAATTCGTCCGACGATTGATGGACGTGAGCTAGGTGTGAGAGAATCTTTAGAGGTTCAGACTATGGATATGGCTAAAGCAGCCGCAAAATTAATAGAAGATACATTACGTTTTCCAAGTGGGGAAAAGGTAGAATGTGTTATAGCAGATACTACAATTGGTGGTGTTGCAGATGCAGCAGCATGTGCAGATAAATTTAAAAGAGAAGGTGTAGAAGTGTCTTTAACTGTAACGCCTTGTTGGTGTTATGGTACAGAAGTAATGGATACCGATCCATTAACACCTAAGGCTGTTTGGGGATTTAATGGTACAGAAAGACCAGGTGCTGTATACTTAGCAGCAGCCTTAGCAGGTTATTCTCAAAAAGGATTACCAGCCTTTGGTATTTATGGTAAAGAAGTACAAGATGGAGGAGATAAATCAATTCCTGAAGATGTATCAGAAAAAATCTTACGTTTTGTAAAAGGAGCACTTGCTGTAGCACAAATGAAAGGGAAATCGTATTTATCTATCGGGTATAGTTCTATGGGTATTGCAGGATCTATGGTCGATGTTAATTTTTTACAAGACTATTTAGGGGTGAGAGCAGAATTTGTAGAATCTGTTGAACTTTTAAGACGTATTGAAAATAATATTTTTGATCAAGACGAATATAAAAAAGCTTTAGCTTGGACCAAAGAAAACTGTAAAGAAGCCGAAGATAGAAATAGTCCGGAAAGCCAGAAATCTCGTGAAGAAAAAGATAAAGAATGGGAGAAAGTTGTGAAAATGACTTTAATCTGTAAAGATTTAATGAACGGGAATCCTAAGTTGAAAGACATGGGATTTGGTGAAGAGTCTAAAGGTAGAAATGCTATTATGGGAGGTTTTCAGGGTCAACGTCAGTGGACAGATTACCAACCCAATGCAGATTATACAGAGTCTATTTTAAATTCATCTTTCGACTGGAATGGTATTCGTCAAGCATACGTGTTTGCTACAGAAAACGATTGTTTAAATGCAATCTCTATGTTATTTGGTCACTTATTGACTAATAAAGCACAATTATTCTCAGACGTACGTACATATTGGAGCCCAGAATCTGTAGAGCGTGTTACAGGTAAAAAACTAACAGGTCTTGCAGAGCATGGAATTATTCACTTAATTAATTCTGGATCTACGACTTTAGATGCTACAGCACAACAATTAGATGCTGAAGGAAATCCTACAATGAAACCATTCTGGGATATTACAGAAGACGATGTTAAACGTTGTTTAGATAATACAAAATGGCCACCAGCCACCACAGAATATTTTAGAGGAGGAGGATTCTCATCTCAATTTTTAACAAAAGGAACTATGCCATTAACTATGTGTAGAGTTAACCTTATAAAAGGCATTGGACCAGTACTTCAAATTGCAGAAGGATGGAGTGTCGAATTACCAGAAGATATACATAAAGTCTTAGACGAACGTACAGATCCAACTTGGCCAACAACTTGGTTTGTACCAAGAACTACAGGACAAGGTGCTTTTAAAGATGTGTATACAGTAATGGCAAAATGGGGAGCAAACCACGGTGCAATTACTCACGGACATATTGGTGCAGATTTAATCTCGTTAGCAGCTATGTTACGTATTCCTGTAAATATGCATAATGTAAATGAGAATGATGTATTTAGACCAAGTGCATGGTCGGCTTTTGGAGAACATCTAGAAGGTTCAGATTACAGAGCATGCCAAAACTACGGCCCATTATATGGGTTTAAACACTAATATGTAATTACAAAATAGTTCAAACATCTATTTCTTTTTGAACTGATAATTAGATATTAATACCGCTTTTTTATAGTAAAATGGATAAAGATTATCCCTTTAATAGTGTAATAACTATTAGAGGGAAGGCTTTATCTATCTAAAATATTCCAAACATAAACATGAAATTAAGCCGTTTTTAAGAGTTGCATAATGGCTTCAGGTGTATTTAATAAAATATCCCAATGTTATCGGGATTAGAAGAAAAATTTAAACAGATGAAACAAGTTATAGCCGTTATAGATATAGGAAAAACGAATAAGAAAATATTTTTATTTGATGAAGCCTTTCAAGTTGTGTCTCAAAATAGTATTCAATTTGAAGAGGTTAAAGATGATGATGGATTTTGTTGCGACAATATTGAGGCTATAGAACGTTGGATTCAAAACGAAATTATAGAAATTCAAAATCAAGGACTTTATCACATAAAGGCTATAAATTTTTCTACCCATGGAGCTTCGTTAGTCTATTTAAATAAGGAAGGTAAACGTATTACGCCTTTATATAATTATTTAAAACCCTTAGATCTTAACGATTATCAAGATTTTTATATCTCTCAAGGTGGCGTAGAAGAATTTTCTAGAAAAACAGCATCTCCAGCTTATGGTATGCTTAATACGGGAATTCAAATGTTGTCTATTAAGCGGAATAAACCAGAGATCTGGAAACAGGTTTCATCTATTTTGCATTACCCACAATATTTAAGTTATCTGTTTACTCACAAAATAACTGCCGATTTTACATCGGTTGGTGCACACACCGCAACTTGGGATTATGATAATATGCAATACCATAGTTGGTTAAGAGAAGAAGGTATCTCCTTACCCGAACCTTGTAAAGGCACCGAAGCTGTTATTGCAGAAATTAACGGCCAAGAGATTGCAGTCGGATCTGGTTTACATGATAGTTCTTCTTCAATTATACCATTATTAAAAAAAGAAAAAGATAACGATTTTGTTTTACTGTCTACCGGAACTTGGATTATTGCCATGAACCCGTTTAGTAAAGAAACCTTAACCCAATACCAACTTCAGAATAATTGTTTATGTTTTATGACCCCCGAAAAACAACAAGTAAAATCGTCTATGCAATTTTTAGGACGTATTCACGAAGTTTATATCAAAGCCTTAAGCGATTATTTTAAAGTAGATATAAATACACATATAGACTTAATTCTTAATGAAACACTTTGTGAAACATTAATACATCAAGATACTCGTGTGTTTTTATCAGAAGGTATCGATAACGATTTTGAGGCACATCCAGAATTGTTGAAAAAGTTTCAGTCTTATGAAACAGCTTATTTTCAATTAATTTATGAAATAAGCAAAAAAGTTATTCAAGCTATAGAATTAATATCAGACGAAAAGGCGGTGTTGAAAGACGTTTATATCTCAGGCGGGTTTAATAGAAATAGAATTTTTATCAAATTTTTAGAATTATTGAAACCAAGCATAACCATAAAAATTTCGGATTGTAAAAACGAAAGTGCTTTAGGAGCTGCTTTATTAATGAAAGATTATTTAAAATAGAATATAAAATATTATGTTACAAAGTAGAAGAATTTATTTACCGCCACTAAGTTTAATTGGTCCAGGATCATTAAAAGATTTAGCAGAAGAATTAAAAGCATTACCTTATAAAAAGGCGCTTTTTGTAACCGATAAAATACTTGTTGAAATAGGTGTTGCCCAAAAGGTAATAGATACTTTAGCGAGTTCTAATATTGAAATGGTTGTTTTTGATAATGTACAGCCTAATCCTACAGTGAAGAATGTAAAGAATGGATTAAAATTATTGAAAGAAAATAATTGTGATGTTATCATTACACTTGGTGGAGGTTCGCCTCAAGATTGTGGAAAAGCTATAGGTATTTTAGCTACAAACGGTGGAGAAATTAATGACTACGATGGTATTCATAAATCTAAAAAAGCATCTCTACCAATTATAGCAATAAATACAACTGCTGGAACAGCAAGTGAGGTGACTATTAACTATGTAATTACAGATGTAGAGCGTCATGTTAAAATGGTGATGGTCGATAAAAACTGTTTAGTATCTATTGCTGTAAACGATCCAGAATTAATGTTAGGTAAACCGGCAGCTTTAACTGCTGCTACAGGTATGGATGCATTAACACATGCTATAGAATCTTATGTGTGTACTGGTGCTTTTCATTGGTCTGATACTTTAGCTTTACAAGCGGTTAAGTTAATTTCATCTAGTTTAGAAGAAGCTGTTAAAAATGGAGGTAATATAGAAGCTAGAAGTAAAATGGCTTGGGGACAATTTATTGCAGGACAATCTTTTTCTAATGCTGGTTTAGGTTTTGTCCATTCTTTAGCGCATCAATTAGGAGGAATGTACGATTTGCCTCATGGTGTAGCCAATGCTATTCTATTACCACATGTAGAGCGTTTTAATATTCCTGCATGTACGCACAAACTTAAAAAGGTAGCACGAGCAATGGGCGTTGAGGTTTCTGATAAAAATGATTTAGAAGGTGCCAATGAAGCCATAAAAGCTATCGAGAAATTATCTAAAGCTGTTGGAATTCCATCTGGATTAAGAGAATTAGGTGTTAAAGAATCTGATTTTGAAGTTATGGGACAACATGCTCTTGAAGATGTCTGTACAGGTGGAAACCCAAGAGCTGTTACTTTAGAAGATGCAGTTGCAATTTATAAAGCAGCTATGTAATTTAAAAGAATGCATTTTTGTTGTAAAACTTAGTTTATAATAAGAAGTAGCATTAAAAATATACCACTAAAAAAGCTTACAGAATGAATTGTTTATTCTGTAAGCTTTTTATTTATACTAAATTAGTGTTTTGGTTAATTTGTAATGGTTGTGATGTTTGTTAAATACATTGGAATTGTCATACCATTTGGCATGCGATCGTTTTCTTTAATAAAAGCATCTCCTTTTATTTCTTGATCCATATTTGCTTCAATAATCCATCCCGTATTGTTATCTACCTTAATTTTAGATGTCATAGTTCCTGTTAAATCATACTTCATACTTACGCCGTTAAACTCGATATATGCTTCTTTATCGGTGGTGCTTATGGCTGATTTTCCTGTTATTAATATATGATCAGGTGTGCGTTCTACAAATTTATAATCTGTAATCATTTTAGCATGCATATTAGATTCAATAGTCTTATTTATAGTCCATGTATCTCCTGTGCTTAGTCCATGTTCTGGGTAAATTGCAGTTGCCATTTCAATATTATCTTTTAAAACTTGAGCACCGTAAGATTTCATTATCTGAGCTTTTAATTGCCCTTTTTGTCTGTCGGAAAGTTGTTCCATACTATTTATAGCTGTGTCCCAAGCATTATTAACGGCTTTTATATCAACAATTTTTCCGGTCTTACTCATTGTAATTCCAAAAGTTTTGTTTTTCATGGTTTTAAAAACACTCGACATGATATCGTTTTTATCTTCCTTTTCAGAACTAAAAGACATTGTACCTTGGGGGGTTTGCATAGACATATTTAACTCATCGAAAGTCGCTTCCATGCTGTAATCAGTATCATTTACTGTGTTTACAAGAAAACTTAAAGTTCCATTAATAGTCATAATCATTTTTATTTCTTGTCCATTAGCTTTTTGTGTAATGGTTGCTTTGGCATTAGAAATCTGTTTGTAAGTCTTTCCTTTTTCAAGTTTTAGCGCTAAATCTGTTTGTTCTGTTTGACAAGATGTTAAAAAAAAAGAGATTAAGATTAGCGTATAAAATGTTTTCATATAATGGTGTTTATGTGGGGCATTAAAGTATGATTTCTGTTTAAAACTCAAAACTAGTGTATTTTCTTAGTGTTTTGGTATATGTAGACCTTATTTTATAAATACTAAAGAAAGAGTTTGATTTTAGAATTTTGAGAATAGTTATGTAGAAATTATATCTGTTGTTAATCCGTGTTTTATGTGTTTTTTAGGATGTCTAAAATTTCCTCAGGAGACATTCTTTCTGTGTAATTGGCTTCCACATGAGCTGCAATGACAGTAAAATCCTGATCAATTATAAACGTTGCAGGCACAGGAAGTGTTATTAATCCATTGCCATTTAAAAGAGACAAGTCGCGTCTTTGGTGGTAATCTTCACCTGGATCAAATTGTAAATTATAAGATGTAATAACCTTTTGGTCACTATCACTTAAGACTTCAAATCCAAGTTCGTTTTTTTGTGTAATACTTAACGCATCATTAGGTTTTTGTGGACTTATGGCTACTATCTTGGTGTTAAAATCATTGAATTGACTTATGTGTTTTTGAATTTCTATAAGGTCAAGATTACAAATAGGGCACCATTCACCTCTGTAAAATTTTAAGACAACAGATCCTGACTTTAAGCAATCTGAAAGTGAAATTAAATGGCCAAATGCATTGGGTAATATGAAATTTGGTGCTTTTTCACCAATCTTTAATCCTTTTACTTGGGAAGCATTAGCTATAACTCGTTTTTGAAAATCTTGCAGTGTACTCATAAAATGTTTGTAGTATGTGATTAGTTATTAAATAGGGTAGAGGTCGCTATAAAAAAAACAAACTGATTTTTTATTTAAAAAACTAAGATACAAAAGAGGGAGGATATTTGTAGGAAAATCTATAAAGCTTATAATTCTAGTAGGGTTTTTAATTTATAATATTAGCTATTCGTAGTAGTAAATTCCGTTTTTTTGGGTAAGAAATTGTCAAGGTGAAGGGAGATTCAGTGTTTTACTTTTAAATCTGTTTTTAACATAATATCATGCAATTATTTTATTTTTTTAACTGAAATATATACAGTTGCTAATGGTTAGATTTTAAGCATTATGGGATTTAAATATTAAAGCTAATAATAGCTGAATCTAGGTCTAGACAAGCTGTTTTACAATTGTTAGACTTTTACTTTGCTTAAAATGAATGTTTTCTCGTATTTGTTTTATTAAAAAAAAATTAATAATGCATGGTAGAGATCTGTTAAAAAATTTCGTAAATGTTAACAGCATGCATATCTTTGCAATAACAATTATAATTTAAATAAGTTAAATATGAAAAAACCCACTATCGGATTTATCGGACTAGGCCTTATGGGCGGTAATATGGTTGAAAATCTGCAAAAGAGAGGTTTCGAGCTAATAGTAATGGATCTTAATAAAGACCAAGTTGCAACTGTTATTGCTCGTGGTAATGCTACAGAAGCTGCCACTCCTAAAGAATTAGCTGAAAAGAGTGATATCATAATGTTCTGTCTTACTACTTCTGCTGTTGTAGAAAAGATTGTATATGGTGAAGAAGGTATATTAGCTGGTATTAAAGAAGGTGCTGTTTTAATTGATTTTGGAACATCTATTCCTGCTTCTACAATTAAGATTGGTAAAGATCTTGCTGAAAAAGGCGCTGGTATGATTGATGCTCCACTAGGACGTACTCCAGCTCATGCAAAAGACGGATTGCTTAACATTATGGCTGCCGGAGATAAAGATACTTTTGAAAAAGTGAAACCAGTTTTAGACGAGCAAGGAGAGAATGTATTTTATTTAGGAGCTCTTGGTGCAGGACATACAACAAAGTTAATTAATAATTTTATGGGTATGACAACTGTAGTTGCTATGTCTCAGGCTTTTGCTGCAGCTAAACTTGCAGGTGTAGATGGGCAACAATTGTTCGACATTATGTCTGCAGGTCCTTCAAATTCACCATTCATGAAATTCTGTAAAAACTATGCTGTAGATAACGTAAGTGATTTAGGTTTCTCTATTGCTAATGCAAATAAAGATTTAGGCTATTTTGTACAGATGATGAACGATCTTGGAACAACTTCTTCGATTGCAGAAGCTACATCTTCTAACCTACAAGCTGCTGTAAAAGCAGATATGGGTAAAGGAAACGTTCCAGAAATTTTTGATTATTTCGTGAAATTGCAAAAATAGTAGAGTGTCAATTTTTTTTAATAAAAATTAATACTTCTTAGATCTGAAAATATTTTCAGGATAACACTTTGTGTGTGGAAAGTTGCGTGTTTTTATATTTATGTTTTCAAAAGAAAACTTAATGTAGAAAACACGCAACTACCATTTTATAACATATTCTAGCCCCAGTTTTAACTTTAAAAAGCATATGTAATTTATAGAAAACACACAAAAGTGAGATTCCAGTACTTGTATTTTGTTTTAATATAAATTATAGGATGTAGGTAACTGGTTTTTATATAACTTTAAAGAGATAATTGTAATTTTACAGCTGAAAATATATCTGCAAAATTTATAAGAAAACCATTAAAGAGAAAGCAGTTTAATTGAGTTTGATAGATTAAATATGAATAAGAAAGTAGGCATCATATATTCTACAACAGACGGACAAACACTTAAAATTTGTCAACGTATAGCTGAACATCTTAAAAACTCAGGATTCAGTACAGATATTATTGAAATTTCAGCATTTAAAGATTCCGTATCAAAATATCCAAAACTTATTATTGGAGCCAGTATTAGGTATGGAAAACACAGTAAAAAAGTTACAGCATTTATCCAAAAACATAAGAATGCATTAGATCAAATTGATGTAGCATTCTTTTCTGTAAATTTAGTGGCAAGAAAGAGTGATAAAAATCGGTTTAATACCAATCCGTATGTTATAAAGTATTTTAAACAGTTAGATTGGACACCCAAAATAATTGATGTTTTCGCCGGAACCTTAGATTATAAATCATATTCCTTTCTGGACCGTATTATGATTAAACTAATTATGAAAATGACAGATGGTCCAACTTCAACTAACACGCCTATAGAATATACCGATTGGGATCGAGTTAAAGCCTTTTCAATAAAAATAAGTCAGATTTAATACCGCTATAAGCTCCTTTTATATCCAATTAGTTCTTTTACCAGATAAAGCTTTAAATAATTAAAATCGAATCCTAACGCAATACTAAATTGTCATGCTTCGATTTATTTTAAAGATCTCTTCTCATATTTCAAAAAGACTATTTTATTCAAATTTAATTACAGTACAATAAGTGCTATTCACTTAAAAATATAACGGGTTCACTGATTCGTAAAATTATAATAGAAACTTGTTTATATACTTGTACTACAAAACATTGAAAAGTGAGGCATTATAATACAAACTTGAATTTTTTAAGTGGTGTTATTTTTATAATTGCGTCTAATTTAATGCGAACTAAAATTTAGAACGAAGTAAACTAACGGCTTAAATTTTTCAACTTAAAAGATTTCTAAATAAGCTCTAAAAATTTACTTAAAACAATAGAATTATGAAGTATATAACATTAAAAAAAGCAAGTATTTTAACTGTGTTATTAACCGTTCTGTCGGCTTGTAGTAGTGATAGTGACAATGAAGTTTTAACCGTGTCTGATGATATTACAATAACAGATACAAATACTACTGCCACAGCCGAAGGAGATACCGATAATACGGGGGCAGATGAGGATGATTTAGTAGAAAATGCCACGTTCGAGTACACCGTTCAAATAGTGTTTTCAGAATCTTCGGTAACCATTACAAATCCCGTCCCAGACGATGTGGTTATTACACAAGACGGTGCAGATGTTACCGTAAATTCATCAATTTCTAAAGTTGCCTACGAAGTATCGGGAACAACAACAAATGGTATGCTAAAAATGTATAGCGATAAAAAATTCAAATTATCGTTAAGTGATTTAAGTATCATGAATACAGACGGACCTGCAATTAATATCCAATCTTCTAAAACCATTTTTGTAATATTAGATGGAACAACTAATTTAACAGACGCCTCTAGTTATAGCAGTATTCCTGATGACGAAGATGCAAAAGCAACATTTTTTAGTGAAGGACAATTAGTGTTTAGTGGTTCGGGAGCGCTTAATGTAGCTGGTAATTATAAACACGGTATTGCTAGTGATGATTATATTAGAGTGATTAGCGGAACAATTACCGTATCTCAAGCAGCGTCAGACGGTTTACATACCAATGATTATATTATTGTAGATGGCGGTACACTTAATTTAACGGCAGATAGTGATGGTATGGACTGTACAGAAGGTTATATAATTATTAACGACGGAACATTCAATATTAATGCTGTAGATGATGGTATTGCAGCTTCTTATGATATCGATGATGAAGATGAACCAGACAATTCTATTACACCAAACGTAACCATAAACGGAGGGAGTTTTGTTATAAATACGTCTGAAGGTGAGGGGATAGAATCTAAAGGAATCATGACTATTAATGACGGAACCATAAACATTAACGCTTATGATGATGGATTGAATGCTATTGGACACTTATATATTAACGGCGGAAATAACTATGTGTATAGTACTTTAAATGATGCGATAGATAGTAATACCGGAATTACTGTTACAGGAGGTACTACAATTGGTATAGCAATTAGAGTAGACGAACCTGATGGTAGTTTTGATACCGATGATAATATATTTAAAGTTACTGGAGGAACCATTTTAGGACTGGCATTAAATTCTTCATTTCCTACAGAAAGTGTGAGTACGCAGAATACTGTAGTTTTTGATGGTACGAGTTCTAATACACTATTAAATATTCAGTCAGAAGATGGTACAGAAGCACTAACTTACTTAGTCCCTTATAAGGTAAATACCATAATTTATTCTAATGCAAAATTAGTAACGGGTACTACATATAAAATTTATACTGGTGGAAGCGTAAGTAATGGCACAGAAGTTAACGGATTGTACACGTCTGGAACATATACTGGAGGCACAGATACTGGAAATGAGTTTACGGTAAGTAACACGGTGACACAAATTGGTGGAGATTTAGGTCCAACAGGTGATAATGGAGGCCGATAATATATAAATTGAAATCATTAAATTGTAGGTAAAACATCACCGAATACAAGGTCCTGATATTCTAAATTGATTAACAGTTAAAGATTAAGCTTACACCGTCAAGAGATTGATGTTGTAAGCTTTTTTTTTGGTAGGTTAAAGCTGTGAGATGTAAGTAAAATAAATACTTGAAGTCTAATATTACTTAAATGTAGTTAAGGGTAATTGTAGTATCTTTAACAGTTAAAATATTAAACATTTTTAAAGGAATAAGCAAAATAAATCTTTCATAGAATTGGAAGTTATGTTTATAAAAAGTAAAGCATTTAACATTAATGGAAACAAAGAAAATACTAATTATATTAGGAGTAATCGTACTTATAGTAGTGGGGTACTTTTATGCTTATATAAAAGCATCTGCTTCAATGTATTCAACACATACTGTCGATGAAAGTCCTTATTTTATAACTACAAAACCAATGGTTGTTAAAAACTTAAACGTACCAAAAGGAACTAAAATTCAATATAGCAAACGTTACTTTTGGCAAAAAATTGAACAAAAAAAAATGCCTAAAGAAGAAGATATTACTCAGATTTCTTTTGAAGAAGGCGTAACTATAAACTGGGGAGGTGTACCAATTACCTCAATTTACGAGTTTTATAATCCAGAGATGACTGGCTATACAGTGAATGCAGATTTTAAAGCATTACCAGCAGATAAAGAAACGCCCTTTTCTAAACAATGGCAAAGTTGTCATAGTAATTTAGGTATTTCTGTGAAAAATGCAAACGATTGGTCTTGTAGCAAAAATAATATTTTAGATATTGAATCTTGTAGTGTAATTTATCAAAGATATTTTAGCGACGATGTTAATCAACAAGATTTTTTAAATGAATTATATCAAGAACTAATGAAAGTTGCAGACTAAATAGTAACAGATACAAATACCAAAAACCAGCTCTGCTTTAAAAATACATTGTGAACGGAATATGAAAAAAACAGTACTTGGTTTAGGAATAGTTTTAAGTATAGCTTTTATGTACTATTTTTTATACAGTCCTAAATATAAAGAAGTGTCTCAGGAAAAACCATTTTCAGAGATTTTAAATAAAAAGCTCACAACAAAGCGGTACGCAGTAATTTTAAAACACCCAGAGCATTCTATACACGAACAATACAATTATCATTTTGAAGATGGTAATAGTTATGGCATGGATTCAGGACTTGAAATTATTGCCGATATACCTATCGGAACAGAAGTTGTACTAGATAAAGCAGAACTCCATACAGGTCGAGTTAGTGGTACTACAACTGCGTATGTTTTTGGTACGATATACAGTAAAGAAAAGAAAAAGCGTTACGACTTTCAATATCCGTGGGGAGATTATCATTTGTTATTTGAAGACACACCTTTCTGGACTTTTAAACTCGCATTTTGGCAGGATAAGCCTTTAACCCAAAAGTATTTTATCAAAGTGCCTTAATTTCTTTTAAAGCAAATTCAGACTCTAATTAATTTAGAGAGTGTCTTGTCTTTTAATCTAAAAATAGTAGCGATTTTATTTTGCTGAAATCAACTGGGAGATAAATGTTTGTTGTGTATCTGTATCAATTATAGCAATACCTTCATTTGTACTATCTAACTGTTCAATTAGTACTCCTTTTTTATTCCAAATAGAACTTTTTCCCGCACAATCGTAGTTGCCAGAATGTCCAACATAATTTGCCATTACAGAGGTTATTCCATATGTTTTAGAAATATTAGAAATTGTTTCAATGTCTTTATCTATGCCATTTATAGAGTTTAATACACTGGTAATGTATACAGTTGCACCAGTTTTAAATGCATGTTCTGAATGCTTTGGAATAGAAACTTCATAACAGATTGCAAAAGCAATTTTATTATTTTTAAAGGTAATAGGGTTTAGGTTTTTTCCAGGAACAAAATATTTTTCTTCACCAGGGTGTAGATGTTTTTTAGAATAAGTTTCTCTAGGTTTTTGGGGTTGTAACACAACCATACTAATGCAAATTCCTACGTCGCTTTTGGTAGGTAAACCAACACCAATTATAATATTGTTTGAATCACTTAGTTTTTGAAATTCATCAATTCTGGGATCATCCTTTGTTGTTGCTAAAAGCTTCGCTAATTTAGGTTCGTAACCTGTTAATGATAGTTCTGGAAAAACGATTATATCTGCATCGTTTTGAATAGAAAGGGATATTAGTTTTTTATGATTTTCAATGTTTTGTTGAATATCTCCTTTAATGGGGGTTGTTTGTGCGATGCAAATTTTCATTTTTTAATAATGATCTTAATTCTTATTTCTCGAAAAGGTGGTTTATATTTTTAAAGGATTTAAACTCCAGTGCATTATTCTCTGGATCTAAAAAAAACATTGTTGCTTGTTCTCCAACTAGTCCTTTAAAACGAATATAAGGTTCTATAACAAAGGTTATGTTTTTCTTCTGTAATTTTTCTGATAATTCAATCCATTTATCCCAATCTAAAACAACCCCAAAATGTGGCACAGGCACGTCATGACCATCTACCGGATTAGAAATTTGATTGTTTGGAATCTCGTTACTCGGTTTTTGATGAATAACCAATTGATGTCCGAAAAAATTAAAATCTACCCATTGTTCAGAGCTTCTACCTTCAGGACATTCTAAAATTTCGTTGTAAAAAGATCTGCAAAGCGCTAAATCTTTAACCGGTATTGCAAGATGAAAAGGATTTACATTCATGATGTTTTGTTATTTACAGTGGGTTAAAGTTTTGCACGTTATTTTTTGTAATCTTATTTTTCAAAAGTATAGGTGTCAATTAAAAAATTGTCTACCTGATCTTTAGTTATGTTTTTAATTACTTTTTTAGTAAAATTTGGAGTGTGAATATAGTAGGTAAACTCACCTTCGTTAGAACATATATAATTTACTTTTAAAGTGTTTTGTCTTTCAATTAAATTTAAGTCGGTAAGACCTCCAGTACCTCCAAAGACCATTAATCTATTATCGTTTAGAGTTGCTTGAAATAAGGCAGTGCTTTCAGAAAAAATAAAAGAAGCATCTGTATTTCCTAAACTAGGTGTGTTAAGTTCAGAAGTTTCATCTGTATTCCAAACATAAAACTTAGACGTTACACTTCCAGACTCTTCTTCACTTGAAAAATAGAAAAGCGGAACAAGTTCGTCAACAGCGGTTAAAGCAAAACTAAACTTGCGAGAGTTATTCGATTTATGTTTAAACTTTAATTCAATAGTATTTTCACCTTCTTTTAAAACAAAAGCGATCTGATCTTTAACTATAGGCGGAAAATCTTCAAATTGACTTTTTAAAGGATGTTCTTCGTTAAAAATTTTAAGTCCAGATACAGATCCATTTCCAATAGAGATGCCATTAATTGTAAGTTGTACATTGTAATTGTTATTATTTCCATAAACTAATAGTTTTATGGGGTCTAAATTTTTAGGTGTCATACTTAAAAGAAAAATTGATGTTAAGATTAGTAAGCTCATTTTTTTAATCATTTGTATTCTGTTTTTTTCTAACGTTATTATAATTCTAGACTGGCTTACAAAAAATTCTATTGCATAAATAGAGTTTTAAAATGAATAAAAAATAGTAGTCTTTATCTATATTTTAAATACTTGAATTTATTTACAATGTGATTTTATGTTGAAATTTAGAAGAACCAATATTACACGCTTCAAAATTTGTTCTCAAAAAACATTTTATAAATGGTGTTAGCGATAGTGCTTTTAATATATTTTCGAATAATTAATCGTGTGAGATTAATAGCGAATTTTAAACATCAAATTTACCAAATACAAACCGAATATAAAATCCTTAAATATCTTTTCTAAATAGGCGAGAAATCTTAGTACATTATAACTAATGTGTTAATAAATTGATTTTCAGTAGGTATGATGTGTCTTTTTTTGTGTCATTTTTAAAAAAATATAATTCCCTGTTTTCGGGGGTGATTATACGTTTTGCAATACATACATTTGTGCATGCTTTTTAAGCTCCAAAATATAATTATTTTTCTTTGTTTATGCTATACCTCTTTGTGTATGGCACAAACGGTTACAACCATAAATGAAGAAAATAAAAAAGTAGACTCGCTATATTACTATTTTAATAATGGCTCAGATAAAAAAGCATATAAGCAGGCTAAACATTTGTTGCCTGTATTTAAAACAAATAAGGCTTTAGCGAACACCAATTTATTATTAGCCTATTACCATAATAAATATGCTGCGATAGATTCGTCTATTTATTATACCCAACAAGCCCTTAAAAGCAAAACCACAGTTAACGATTCTTTGGGTATCCGGCTAACCATATTAGCTTACCAATTACTAGCGATGAACAATAAAAAGAAAGGTTTGTATCATGAAAGTAAAAAATGGCATATTCAAGGAGCAGAACTTAGTGAGAAATATAACGAGACAAATTTATACTATTCTCATTTACATGGTTTAGCGAGTACGTATATTGCATTTGGTAAGAACCAACAAGCTCTAGAGCTTTTAGAGAAATGTATTAAATATTCTAAGGATGAGGAAATTATTTTAGGAAGCTATATCAATTTAGGGTCTATTTATTCATCGCTAAACCAATATAACATATCGAATAATTATTTAAAAAAAGCTAAAGTGATTTGTGAAAAAGATCCGAATAATACGCAAGCTTTAACTAATGTTATTCTAAATATAGGAGATAATTATTTAAATAATGGAGAGATAAATAAAGCGCTTTTACATTTTTATGAAGCAAAAGACCTAAGCTTTAAAAATAAATTTTATGATTTAGATCTTATAATTACAGATAAAATAGGGACTTTACTTTATAATGAACAAAGAGATCATGACGCCCTCTTAATATTTACAAGTGCAATACCAAAAGCCATGAGTTTGGGGGCTTTAGATGTGCTAATGCATAGTTACCTTATGCTAGAAAAAATAGCAGTAAGAGAAGATGATTATAATAGTGCTTATAATTATGGAAAAAGATATTATCAGATAAAAGATTCTATAGAAAATTCTCAGAAAGAAAAAGAAATAAATCGTTTAGAGGTTAAGTTTGAAACGCTTGAAAAAGAAAAAAAGATAAAACTATTACAGATAGAGAACTTAAATAAAAGTTTAAATATTAAAAATAAAGATGCAGATATTGAGAAATACAAACTTCAGCAAGCCATAATTGCAAAACAAAATGAGAATCAAGTTTTACAATTACAAAATGGTGTTGAAAAACGTAAAAATGAAATCGCATTACTAAAAGAAAAAGAAGCTTTAAAGGCAGTAGAGTTAGACCGAGAGAAAACTATTAAATACATTGTTCTTGTTGCTTTTTTTATTCTACTAGTACCTATTGTTGCGCTTTTAATTATTTACTATCAAAAATTACAAGCACAAGGGTTACTTAATTTAAAAGAGAAAGAAATTAATGCACAACGTGTTAATTCTTTAAAGAAAGATCAAGAATTAAAGCTAATTAAAGCATCTGTTGAAGGACAAAATCAAGAGCGAAAAAAGATTGCACAAGAAATGCACGATAGCATTGGAGGTAATTTGGCGGCTATAAAATTACAATTTAGCCAGCTTACTTATCACCCAGAAAAAATGGAATTAATCTATAGTCAATTAGATGATACTTATGAACAAGTAAGAAACTTATCGCATAATTTATTGCCTAAAAAAATTATAGAAAACGACTTCGTATTTTTAATTAAAGAATACATCTATACGGTTGAAGATGCTAGTGAAATAAGTATAAATGTTTCATTTTTCGATGAAGAAAAAATTAATGAGCTAGATAAAATATTACAAAACGAATTATTTTCAATTTTTCAAGAATTAACAACCAATACGCTTAAATATGCTAAAGCAAAGACTATAGACATTCAGTTAGATCTTTTAAATGAATGTATCTTTTTTGTGTATGAAGACGATGGTATTGGATTCGATTTATCTAAAACCACATTAGGTATAGGCTTAACGAATATAAAGAATAGAGTAGAAAATTATAACGGTATATTGCATATAGATTCTAAACTCGAAAGAGGGACAAGTATCAATATAGAAATTCCATTAAAAGTACAATAAAATGAAGCATAACCTCATTATAGCCGACGATCATAAAATGTTTTTAGATGGTTTATTAAGTATTCTAAACACAGAAAGTAATTACAATATTTTATATACGGCAAAACATGGTGGTCATGTTCAAAAATATATATCTATAAATACTGAAGAAAAAATAGACCTTGTAATTACAGATGTTACTATGCCAGAAGTAGATGGTATTACTTTAAATAAATGGATAAAGAAAACCTCTAGAAATATAAAAACATTGGTGGTTAGCATGCATAACACACCAGAAATTATAGACGATCTTATTGAAAATAATGTAGATGGTTATCTTCAAAAAAATGCACAAAAGGAAGAGTTTCTAAAAGCAATAGAAACAATTTTAAGTGGTGAAAAATATTTCTCTAAAGAAATTAAAGAGATTTACCTTCAAAACAAATTTGAAAAAAATAAAGAAAGAGAAATCAAACTTACAAAGCGCGAAGTTGAAGTGATTTCGCTTATAGCAGAAGAGTATACTACACACGAAATTGCAGAGAAGCTTTTTTTAAGCAAACACACTATTGAAAGTTACCGAAAAAACCTGATTACTAAACTTAATGTTAGAAACCTAGCAGGATTAACCAAATATGCCATTAAAAAAGGATATGTTTCTTAAAACTAGAACATACAGTTACAATACGTAAAAGTGCTATTTTAAAATAGCACTTTTTTTTGTACAAAATTTTCTTTTAAACTTAGTAACACCCCCTTTTATTGGTATATAAAAACGTTTAACTCTATTTTTTTAGTAAAAATGAGTACATCAGATACATATAAAATTATGAAATGTGTTTTAATTATTTGATTAATAGTTGTTTACTTAAAACACCCTGTTTTCAGGGGGTATGTTTTCACTTAATAGTGGGGTTTACAGTAGAGGCTATTCATCTAAATTTGTATAAGAATAAGAGAGGCATCAGAAACAGAAACAGGATGCTTTAATTATAACATAAAAATTAACCATTTAAAAAAAACATTATGATTTTCGGAATTACACTAATCTTATTAAGTTTCATTGCAGTACCATCTTTATTATTATCAAAAAAACCTAACGCTAAAGAACTTTTAGAAAAAATAGAACCTTACCAAGGTTGGATCGGATTGGTTTGTTGTTTTTATGGTGTTTGGGGAATTGTTTTTTCAATTTTAAATTTAGGTTGGATTACAACATTTCCTATCTGGTGGGGAACATTATTAGCAGGGAATATTATTCAATCTATTTTAGGATTTATGTTAGGGTTTAGTCTTATTAACAAATATGTTTTATCTAAAAACGACGCCGCTAAAGAAAAAGCAATAATACTTAGAGAAAAATTAGCACCAAAGCAAGGTAAATTAGGTCTTGTAGGTTTAATAGTGGGGGCTTGGATGATTGTTGCTAACATTCTTTTCTTTTAATATACACATCTAAATACACCTAATATGAGAACCATAATTTATGCACTTATCTTATTCATTTCCTTACCCACTTTTGCTCAAGACAATAAAAATACCATTGTTGTTATGGGGGAAGTCGAAAAAGAAGTATTAGCAGAGAGTTATACCATTATAATCACTTTACAGGATGTTACGGTATACGAAGGACAAGGAGAAATGGTGGTCACACCTTTAGATATTGTCCAGCAAAATTTCACCAAAAAATTAAAAGATTTAGGAATAGATTTTAATAGGTTTAAAAGAAATACGTATTACGAATTTGCCATGTCTTACTCACAAGGTAAAGCCGCCGCTTGCTATTATTTAAAAACATCAGATCAGGTCGAAGTTAGAAAAATAATACAATTAAAATCTGCCGGGATGTCTATTGCTAATATAGATATGGAACCTGTAAAGTTTACAGATAGCCAATTGGTAGATCTTTCTATAAAAGCCATTACTAACGCAAAAGAAAAAGCACAAGCTATTGCTGAAAAAATGAATAAATCTATTGGAGAAATTGTTAGTATTTCAGATCCTAATACAAGTCTACAATATGTACAGAGTTATGGTACAACTACAAAACAAACCCATAACGTTACTGTATCTTTTGAGTTGAAGTAAAAACACGAATGTCTATATATAACAAAATACAAAACAAATATGAAAATTAAATTACTAGTATTATCAGTATTCGCTTGCTGTTCATTTTTCAATGCAGAAGCTCAAAAATTAAAAAAGTTTGGAAGTTCAGTAGAGAAAAAAGTTGGACCAAAAACAATCCAAGTACCTTACACAGATGTTATTTCTTATTTAGGATATGCTTCTGCAGGGAATGAAGATGAAGTTGTAGATGGTAAAAAATTCTATTACATATACTTATGGATTCCTGCTGTTGCTCCAGAACTTGGTGTAAGAATGCTTTCTCCTGTAGCTAAAACAAAAGTTAAAGATGCTATTGAGTCTGCTGCTTACAAAGAAAATGCATCTTCAAGCGATTATTTTGATACTTACATTACTTTAGAACGTTCTACTATTTTTACAAAAGAAGATATTTCTGAAGAAGCTGCTAAAAACGCAACTTGGACTAAACTTGCTAGCAATGATGATAGTAGTGAAATGCCTAAACAACCAAGCGGAAGTAGCTACAACTCATTATTAAGATACGAAAGTGAAGTTGGAAATCCTACAAAAGCTTTAACTGTTGGTTTATACCGTATTGGTTTTACAACTTACAAAACAGGAGAAGTTAAAGGAACATTTTTAGCAGAAGTAGCAGCACCAATAAAATTACCTGGTGTTGTAATGGCTAAAACTATTGAAGACCTTAAAAAAGGACTATAAAACAAAGACAGACATTCGTATTATAAAAAACACCCCTTTATGAAAATAAAGGGGTGTTTTAATTTTGTATAAAAAGTAAACCAATATAAGCTTTTGACTAGGTTTGTATTATAATCAAATTCATTTATTTTGAATCATACTATTAGTGGTTTTTCTTTGGTTGAAAATATATACTTAAACTTAAGTGCCTTCAATTTTTTATCGACTTTTTTTTTTCATTTCATCTTCGGTAAGATATCCATCGTTGTTACGATCTCTTTTTTCAAAGTTGTTTTTTAATTGACCTATGGCTTCAGATTTACTAATTTTTTGGTCCTTATTTGTATCCATCTTTTCTAAGAGTTGCGAAAAAGAAGGAGGTGTATTCAAGTTGTTTCTATTATTATTTACCTGTCGAGTTTGTGTATTATTGATCTGAGGTATTTCTGTATTTAGGGTTGTAGCAGATGGTGTGATATCTCGAACCGCTCTTACATAATTATATACCATTCTTATATCGCCTTGAGGTCCAAAGTATTGAGGAAAATCGTCTTTATTCCCGCTCTTTGGATCGCTTCTTTGAGCGCCTGCACCATGTACATCCATGACTTTATTTCTCATTTTACCTTGAGCTTCTCCAAAGGCAATATATACCGCATTAGCATTCGGGTTCTTCCCATCTAAATGTGTGGTACTCGTCCAAAAATAAGGATACTGGCCAGAGTGTGCATTTGCATCTTTAATTTCTGAAGTATCAAAAATCGAATCTATTGCAGGTGAATGTGTGGTTTGTGGCGATCTTGTGTAATCTACAATACTCTGTAATTCTTTCGCATTTGGTAAGCGCCAGTCTGTATGGGTTGCTAGAGTTAAATTTTCGGCATATAAAAGTGCAGATTTCCAATCTTTACCTTGTTTGCTATCACTTTTTTGCCACATTAACCCTGTAGATAAATCACTCACAGTTCCATCTCTATTGTCTATAAAGTTATTTTTTCCATACTGTGTATTACCGCGTACCATTCGGAAATACATTTTGTTTTCTTGCTTTGTTTTTGGTTGAAGTTTTGGGTAACCTTTTATTCGACCATCTATAAAATTAACTCCAAATACAGTTTCGTTGTTATTCATGGTTTTACCAACGTATTGGGTAGAACTCCACGTTTGTGCATCAATTTCCCGTTCTCCAGCATTTATATTTCCTAACGGCTGATTAAAGTAATTTGTATCAATAAATGAGCTAATGGCTTTTTCTCCTTTAACTTGACCGGAAAATAATATAAGTGAATACAGTTCTTTTATGGTAGGGATTCTCCAATCTTTATAATCACCTAATGTCGAATTTTTAGCTTTAACTAGAGCGTCATTATATGTTAGTTTTTCTCCCATATCTTTTTCCCACATTAATCCCGTTACTTGGTCGGTTATTGTGGAATCGTTATTGTCTATATAGGTAGGTGCATGTCCTAAATAATTGGCATCTTGGCCATAAAATGCATCGCTTATAGATGGTTTTGAAATTGTTGAAACATCAGAATAAAATGTTTTTACATTAGTGTCTACAATCGGGTATGTGTACTGTGTTGATGTTTTGTTTTGAGATATAGGAGTATCTATTAGTGGAATCTTCATTAAATCAAATCCGAAAAGAATCGTGCCGTTATAATTTTTACGAATTTCGGTTTTAGTGGCAGCTTCATCAATATCTGTATAATTAAAGTGTGTTAATACTAAAATTTTGGCATGTGCTTCTTGTGCCATTTGTGAACTTTCAGCTAAATTAACATGAGCATGTTGAGTTGTCTTTCTATTATTTTGATTTCTATTTGGACGTGCTTTTGCACCCAATTGAATACTCCCGCCAGAGTCCATAATTAAGTAATCGACATTTTTAGCGAGTACAGGTAACGATTCAGAATAGGTTAAATCTCCAGAAATAACAATAGATTCTCCGTTTACATCAAAACGATAAGCAAGTGTAGTAATAGTATGATTTACAGGAGTGCATGTGATTTTTATGTCTCCTATAAAAAACGATTCATCTCCTTTTAAATTTTTAGTAGAGACATGTTTAATAGCGCTATTTAAATCTCTCCCAGATTTTGAAAGCCGGTAATTAATATCGTCTTTATATGTTGTTAAGATATTATCGACCATGGTTGTTGTTGGGGCTGGTCCTGAAATAGATATGGTATTTCCTCCAAGAAGTGACTGAATAAAAATAGGGGTAAATTCTTCGTTATGGTCTAAATGATGGTGTGTAAAAAGTAAAGCATCAAGGTCTTTAATTTTGGTCTGGTTTGCATTTAGATTGGCTTGTGTTCCATTACCCATATCTACCAAAATGTTTGTGTTTTTATAAGAAATAAGAACAGAAGGTCCTGAGCGTTCAGTATTAAATTTTGGAGATCCAGAACCAATAATTGTTGCCATTAAATGTTCAGAATTTTGTTGCGCAAAAATTGGAGTGCTTAAACAAATTAGAATTAAAACTAAATAGCGTTTCATGTAAGTATTTTAGTTTTAGGACTCTTTTTTTTACTTATGGTTTAGTTAAGAGTAAAGAAATTATATATACCAAAATTAGTATTGGAGTTCTTGGCATAATATATAATTGTTGTTATGTATAAGTGTGTAGATAACTTTTACAATATAAAATAGAAAGGTAACATGTATTATTCAAGAGATTTTTTTGTAAAAAAAAGCACTAATAAATTTAATGTTATTAGTGCTTTTTATGTGTAAATGTTGAGGTTAATTCTAGTTTAGTACTAGATACAATACGTTATTGTTTAATTTATATGTTTTCAGTTTTAGAGGCAATATAATCATCTACAAAATCTTCTAAAACATTTAAAGGAATTGCACCATGAGAAATAACAACTTCGTGAAATTCACGAATATCAAAAGCATCTCCTAAGGCGTCTTTTGCTTTGTTACGCAATTCTAATATCTTTAACATGCCAATTTTATAGGCAGTTGCTTGACCAGGCATTACAATATGGCGTTCTACCATTTTAACAGCATCTAATTCTGCATTTGGGGTATTATCTGTGTAATATTTAATACCTTCTTCACGCGTCCATTTTTTAGAATGTATTCCTGTATCTACAACCAATCTGCAGGCTCTCCATAACTCCATAGCTAAACGCCCAAAATCTGAATATGGATCTGAATAGAATCCCATTTCCTTTGGAATAAATTCAGAATATAATCCCCAACCTTCAGTATAAGCTGTGTAACCACCAAATTTTCTAAACATAGGTACATCTTTCAATTCTTGTTGTATCGCCAATTGCATATGGTGTCCTGGAATTCCTTCATGGTATGCTAAAGCTTCCATTTGGTAGGTTGGCATAGATTCCATGTCGTATAAATTAGCGTAGAAAATACCAGGTCTAGAGCCATCTGCTGCTGGACGATTATAAAAGGCTTTTCCTGCCGATTTTTCTCTAAACGACTCTACCGCTTTAACTATAATATCAGATTTCGGTTTGGTAATAAAAATTTCATCTAATCGGGTTTTCATACTGTCTATTATATGTACAGCTTTAGCTAAATAAGCATCTTTGCCTTCTTGGTTTGCAGTGTAATAAAATTGCTTATCTGTTTTCATGAACTGGAAAAAACCTTGCAATGTCCCTTCAAAGCCTACTTTTATACGAATTGCATTCATTTCTTTATGTATTCTCTCAACTTCCGCTAGACCAATATTGTGTATCTCGTCTGCTGTTAAATTTGTAGTTGTTGTTCTTTTTATAGCATTGTTATAGAATGCATCACCGTCAGGAAACTTCCAAGCACCATGATCTGTGTTCGCTCGTTCTTTTTGTGCCTTCATAAACGTTATTAAGGCTTCGTAAGCAGGTTTTACAGATGTTAATAGTGCTGTGTTAGCTTTGTTTGTTAAAATAGATTTCTGTGCTTCATCAATCTCTAAAGTGTTTAGTTTTTTTATGAAATCTTTTAATAATGTACTCTGCGTTTTAGAAGTATCAAAAGGTTGTCCGACTAGTATGTTTTCAGAATCTTGTATTACTTTGTCGTAAACAAATTTTGGAGGCATAACACCAATGTTTTCACGCGCTTTTAAATTTTCTACTAATTGAGAGAAGTATGCGTTAAATGCATTTAATCTAGAAATATATGCTTCTGCATCTGGAATACTGTCAATACGATGCATGTTTATTAAAAATGCTGGTATGCCAGATTGCGCACCATGCATTTGATTTACAGGATAATTATGTAATCTGTAAATATAATCGTCAATATTATTTTGTACATTTTGTTTGTACAATTTATAACTTAATAATGCATCCTTAGAAAGCGCATCTACATTTACTGAGTCTGTTAACCAAGCAAGATTTTCTTTATTTACTTCTAAATCTCTTATTCCTGCTTCTGGAGAAATATCGTTTAATTTTCCATAATCTTTTTTTATTCCAAGTCGTGTTTGAAATTCTGGATATAAATTCACTTTGTCATCAAATGTTTTTTGGAAAAAATCATTGACTTTTTTTGATTCTGCCGAAATTTCTGCTTCAGTATACGTTTTAGTGCGCTCGCTTTCTGTTTTACAGGACATACATACTGAAATTGAAAATAAAACGAGTGTCGATTTAAAAATTGTGTGCTTCATTAATGTTTAGTTATTGCTTAGTTAAATTTGAAACTGTATTTAGTACATAAATAGTAGGTAATAGGTGTTAGAATTGTTTTTAGTAGTGCTACGATTTATATACTTATAGTATAATTTCTGTTCTAAAATACTAAATTTATAATTAGGGTAGGTTTTACAGAAGAGATCCGTAGTTTTTTAAGACTATATTTAAAATATAATGTGCTTAAAATTTTGATTTTTTGTCAATTCAGGAGCATATTTGAATTTTTCAATCTGTTTTAAAACAATGTCGAGATATGCTAAATTCTAATTGCTTAACTTAATAAAAATTTTTTATGGAAAGTTCTATTAAAAAAGCTTCGAATTTATAATATTACATTTTTTTATAGATTATTTTTATAAACATTTGTAAATGTAATCGATTAACTTTTAGATTTGTATGTGATTTTTGTTTAAATATTATTATCGATTATCCTTTTATATTCGGTGCAAAAGTTAACTTTTTATTAAATTTTAGTAATTTTACGGGATTGACAAAATAGCTATAGAATGAATAAGAATTTATGTTTAATTGTATTATGCTTTTGTAGTAATCTTATTTTTGGACAGTATTCTAACCTTAAATTTGAAAACTTAAACACAGAAGAGGGACTCTCTAGTAGTACGTGTTTAGAGGTTTTTCAGGATAGTCAAGGGTTTTTATGGTTCGGAACTATAGATGGTTTAAACAAGTATAATGGATATGAATTCGAAATATTTAGACCGCTATTAAATGACTCTACATCTATAAGTAATAATCGTATAAATACCATTCAAGAAGATAAACAAGAAAATCTGTGGATAGGAACAAACAACGGATTAAATTTTTATCATAGAGATACCAAGCAATTTAAACACATTGCAATATACAATCAACCTTTAAAGCTTAATAATCCTAAAAAAATAATAAATACACTTTTATATGACGATGTAAAAAATATAATTTGGGTAGGTACTAGCGATGGTTTAGTGAAATTGGTTTTAAGTGACGATTCAAGTCAAGTAGACCAATTAGAACCAGTACATTATGCATACAACCCAGAGAATACTAAGAGTATAGATAATAACAACATCAATTCTATAGAAAAAGATAAAGATGGTTTTATATGGATTGAAACTAATGGTGAATATTTAAATAAGTATAACCCGATTTCAAACGATTTTGAACGTGTTTTTATACAACATAAACAGCCTTACGAGTTAAACCATATACCTAAAAGATTGTTTATAGATTCTGATAATGATTTCTGGATAGGAAACGATTTGTCTAATATTATTATCTGGAATAAAAGTAAAAATTCGTTTAAGCAATTGGCTCTAACCGAAAAAAGTATTCCGTTTTATACCCTTTACGAAGATTCTACAGGTGTAATTTGGATTGTTACAGACGGATATGGTATTTATTTATACGATAAAAAGAAGCAAAAAATAGCTCAGATTGTAAACAACCCTTCAGATCCATTTTCTCTGCCAGGAAACCAAGTTTCTGACGTGATTGAAGATAAAAACGGTATCTTTTGGATTGCAACTTACAATGAGGGGATTAGTAAGTTAGATGTTAAAAAATCTAGTTTTGGTCATTATTATTATCAGAAAGGAAGACCTAATGGGTTAAATGAAAAAATTGTACAATCTGTACTAGAAGATTCTAAAGGAAGAATATGGTTAGGCGCTTATAATGGTGGTTTAAATTATTTTGATGAAGAGCACAGTTCTTTTATAGCCTACAGTCACGATCCAAATGATAGTAATTCATTAAGTTCTAACAAAATAATGTACACTTTTGAAGGCAATGATGGAAACATTTGGGTTTGTACTTTAGATGGAGGTGTTAGTATATTTAATCCAGAGACTAAGACTTTTAAAAGCTTCTATCATAACGAAGATAACAATAATACTATTGGTCAGAACTCGGTCTGGACAGGGATAGAAGATCAGAATAATCGGGTTTGGTTAGGATTAAGAGACGAAGGATTAGATGTGTTTGATAAGAAAAAACAAATCTTTCATCATTTTAAAATAGGAGAAAAAAATCAAGAAGGACTTTTAAATAACTTTGTATTTTCTTTATTTATAGATTCTAAAAACAGAATGTTGGTTGGTACATCTCTAGGTTTAAATTTTATAAATTTAGATGCGCTTGGCTCAGAAATCCCAGAACATATTACATTCCAAGAAGTCAATCTTAATGGAGTATCAGGAAATCGAATTAATGATATTAAAGAAGATGAATTTCATAATATCTGGTTAGGAACAGACATTGGTATTTTTAAATTAGATACAGATCTTAACTTAGTAAAAACATATTTTACAACAGATGGATTACCTAATAATTTGATTACAGGGATTACAGAAGATTTAAATCATAATTTTTGGGTAACCACACGAAGTGGTTTATCTTTTATAAACCCGAAGACAGATATTATTAAAAATTTTAATACGCACGATGGTATTCAAGGTATGGAATACCAAAGTAAATCTATATATCGTACTAAAGATGGTCGTATCCTGGCAGGAGGAATTAATGGATTTAATATTTTTCAGCCTTCAGATATTATTATCAGTTCGTCAGAAAAATTATATCCAAGAATATCAGGTTTAAAAATCAATAACGAATATGTAAAAACGGGAGATCGTATTAATAAAAAATTCGTTTTATCTGAAACTATTTCAGATACCAAACGGTTAGTATTAGATTACAAACAAACAAATTTATCTTTCGATTTTTTAGCACTTCATTTTAAAAATCAAGAGCAAGTAAAATATGCTTATAAAATGGAAGGTTTGGACGATAAATTTATTCAAGCAGGAACAAACAGACTTGTAAATTACTCTAACCTACAACCAGGAGATTATACTTTTATGGTAAAAGCAACGGTAGATGGAGATTGGGATAGTGCGCCTGTAACGTCTATGGATATTCGTCTTAATTCTCCGCCATGGAAAACTTGGACTGCATATATTATTTACACTATTGTTTTTCTTGTATCACTATGGTATTTAAATAAATATTTTACAAATAGAATTAAAGAAGAAAAAGAGCACGAATTTGACCAAATGAAACTAGAATTCTTCATTAATGTATCTCACGAATTTAGAACACCACTTACATTAATATTAAATCCTTTAGATAAATTAATGGATGGATATAATGATACAGAGGTTGTTAAATCATCGGCAAAATCAATTCAGCGTAGTGCACGACGTTTATTGTATCTAGTAAATCAGTTGTTAGATTACAGAAAAATGGAAGTTGGTATGGCGCCTTTACAATTACAAAAAGGTGATATTATAAAGTTTAGTAACGACATTTTTGCACTGTTTAAAGGCTTAGCAATTAAGAAAAATATAGGCTATACCTTTACTTCGACAACAGATCAGTTATTCTCTTTTTTCGACTTCGATAAAATTGAAAAAATATTAACCAATTTAATATCTAATGCTATAAAATTCACCAATAACGGAGGAGAAATAGTTGTGTCTATTAATAAGGTTTCAGAGAAAAAGAATAGTAGTACATTTCTTGGGCATTCTAAAAGGCTTACAAATTATATAGAAATAATTGTAGAAGATACGGGGATTGGTTTAGATAAAGAACAGTTAAAGCGTTTGTTTTCAAGATTTTACAATGTAGATGTTAACAAAACAGGAACGGGTATCGGACTTAACTTTTGTAAAGGTTTGGTAGAATTACATGGTGGTGAAATTTTTGTAGAAAGTGAATATGGTGTTGGAAGTAAGTTTGTGGTAAGAATTCCATATAATAAAAAAGCAGAAACAAGTGTTGTAGAGGTTGTTAAAGATGAGTTTTTAATTAATTCTATGAAATCTGTAGAATACGATATGCTTATTTCTGAAGATAGTCAGGAGATTGTAGATCAAGGACCCGTAGATGAATTAAAAGATAAAAATAAAATTTTAATCGTAGAAGATAATAAAGAGTTACGGGAACATTTAAAAAACGAATTACGTAATCGCTATGAAATTATAGAAGCCGTTAATGGTGAAGAAGGATTGAAAAAGGTGCATAAACACTATCCAGATCTTATAGTTAGTGATGTTATGATGCCTAAAATGGATGGGTTTGAATTGTGTAAACAAATTAAATCGGAGTTTGAAACTTGCCATATACCTATTATATTGTTAACAGCTCGCGCGTTAGAAGAAGATAGAATAGAAGGTTATAAAACAGGTGCAGATGGTTATTTAGGAAAACCATTTAATATGCGCGTTTTAAAAGCAAGAATTTCTAACTTATTAGAAACTAAGCGTGTTCTAAGAGAAAAATTTTCAAAATTAGGAGCCGTTATTCCTTCTAAAGAAGTTACAAATAATTCTATAGATGAGGCCTTTTTAGAAAAAACAACAAAAATTATTTTAGATAATATTAGTGATTCCGATTTTAAATTAGAACATTTATTAAAAGAAGTTGGTATTGGACGTTCTCAATTTTATAGAAAAATACAGAATATTACGGGTCAAAATCCAAGTAATTTTATTCGTACAATTCGTTTAAAATATGCTTCAGAGTTATTATTAAAAGATGTAAATACAATAAAAGAAGTAACCCATATGTCTGGGTTTAATTCCGCTGCTTATTTTGGAAAAACGTTTAAAGAACTTTATAATATGACGCCAAGTGAATATGTAGAAAAACATAAAAAAGAATCATCAGAGTCAGATAGTTAATGCTCTATGTTTAAGCAACTAATTAAAATGGGTTTAGAGTTATAACCAAAGATTCATAATTTATAAATTGCTTACAATATGTTTTTTAGTATTGTATAGTTATCAACTTATATAAAATAATACACTATGAATGGTAAGCGATACTTTGGTTTATTAGGAATTATATTCATGTTGTTATTTGGTTGTAATACCAAGAAAAAAGAGGTTGCTACTGTCGTAAAAACTACGTCACAAGCAAGCGTTATGCTGGACCAACATGCTACAAAAATAAAGGAAACCTTAAGTACATTAAAAGCAACCGATAGCTTTCCTAGGCATATCTTTAAAGGGCAAACAAATTGGGAATTAGTTGGAAAGAGCGACTGGTGTAGCGGTTTTTGGGCAGGTACCCTTTGGTATGCATACGAACAATCTAAAGATGTAACTATTTTAAAAGGTGCCCAAGAATTTACAACGTCTCTTAACACGTTAGCGTATACACCACCTAAAAATCATGATCTCGGATTTCAAATGTATTGCAGTTATGGTAATGGTTACAGACTAACAGGTAACGAAACCTATAAACAAATTTTGCTTGATGCTGCTAATAATTTGGTTACCTTATATAATCCAAATGTAGGAAGCATTCATTCTTGGCCATACAGAAAAGATTATCCGCACAATACTATCATAGATAATATGATGAATTTAGAACTCTTATTTTGGGCTGCTAAAAATGGAGGAGATGCATCGTTGTATAATATCGCTGTAAGTCATGCAAAAGTAACCATGAAGTATATTGTTCGTCAAGATGCTACACTCTATCATGTTGCCGCTTTTAATGATGAGACTGGTGCGTTTATTAAAGGTTATACCCATCAAGGTTATGCAGATGATTCTATGTGGGCACGAGGACAAGCTTGGGGTATTTATGGTTTTTCGTTTACATATAGAGAAACAGGTCGTAAAGTGTTTTTAGACACCGCGATTAAATTATCCGATAAATTTTTAGAACGTTTACCAAAAGATGGGATGCCATATTGGGATTTCGACGATCCTAACATACCCAATGCTCCTAAAGATGCTTCAGCTGCGGCTGTTGCTGCATGTGGAATGTTAGAGTTGTCTACTTTAGTAAAAGATCCAGAATTACAAGAAAAGTATACGAAGGCGGCTAAAAAGCTAGTCGATTTACTATCTTCTTCTGCCTATTTAAGTACATCAACAAACCAAGCGTTATTACTTCATTCAACAGGAAATTATCCTGATGGTTCAGAAATAGACGAATCTATAATTTATGCCGATTATTATTATATGGAAGCCTTAATGCGTCTTAAAACATTAGAAAATAAAATATGAGAAATTTAAAGATTATTTTCATTTTAGGAGTATTAGCTTTTATAACTGCTTTTAAAGGCGACAAACTTAAGATTTATCATAAAGATTGGATAGATTTTAATAAAAATGGAGTTATGGATGTTTATGAAAATCCTAAAGCTCAAATAGATGATAGAGTAGCTAACCTTATTTCATTAATGACAATTGATGAAAAAACATGCCAAATGGCCACTTTATATGGTTATGCTCGTGTTTTAGAAGACGAGTTACCAACTTCAGAATGGAAGAATCGAGTTTGGAAAGACGGTATCGCAAATATAGACGAGCATTTAAATACCATTTGGAATCAAGAAAAAACACATACACCGTATTCTTATCCGTATAGTACACATGCCGAAGCGATAAATACAGTCCAAAAATGGTTTATTGAAGAAACTCGCTTAGGTATTCCTGTCGATTTTACCAACGAAGGTGTGCATGGTTTATGTCATGAAAAAGCAACACCTTTACCAGCACCTATTGGTATTGGTAGTACGTGGAATAAAGATTTGGTCTTGCAAGCCGGAACGATGGTTGGGAGAGAAGCCAAAGCTTTAGGATATACCAATGTCTATGCCCCCATATTAGATGTAGCAAGAGATCCGCGTTGGGGTAGAGTATTAGAATGTTATGGGGAAGATCCGTTTCATATTGCCGAAATGGGGAAACAAATGACTTTAGGTATTCAATCGCAAGGTGTAGCAGCTACCTTAAAACATTTTGCTGTGTATAGTATCCCAAAAGGAGCTAGAGATGGAGATGCGCGTACAGATCCGCATGTAGCGCCAAGAGAAATGCATCAGCTTCATTTATATCCGTTTAAACGCGTTATTAAGGAAGCTAAGCCTATGGGGATTATGAGTAGTTATAATGATTATGACGGAGTTCCAATTTCGGCAAGTCCTTATTTTTTAACTGAATTACTAAGAGAACAATATGGCTTTGATGGGTACGTGGTATCAGATAGTGAAGCTGTAGAATATGTATCAGCAAAACATCATGTTGCTGAAGATTATAAGGAAGCAGTTAGACAGGTTGTTGAAGCAGGTTTAAATGTACGCACAACATTTAGAACTCCAGAATCATATATAGAGCCTTTACGAGAATTAATTCATGAAGGAAAGATTTCAACACAAACGATAGATAAGAGAGTTGCTGAGGTTTTAAAGGTAAAGTTTAAATTAGGGTTATTCGATCAGCCTTATGTCGAAAATCCAAAAGTATCAGATAATTTAGTTCACACTAAAGCCGATGAGGATTTTTCAAAACAAATCAATAGAGAATCTTTAGTACTTTTAAAAAATGAAAATAATGTATTGCCTTTAGATGTTAATGCACTTAAAAATATTTTAGTAACAGGACCATTAGCAGATGAAGTTAGTTTTACGTACAGTCGTTATGGGCCAGCTTTTAATCCGTCAACCTCAGTCTATCAAGGGATTAAAAATTACGCAAAAAATAAGGCTGAAGTAACCTATGTAAAAGGATGTGATATTGTAGATCCAGATTGGCCAGGAAGCGAAATAATTCCAACACCGTTGTCCTTATCAGAAGAAGCAAGTATCGCAGAGGCTGTTGCTCAAGCACAAAAATCTGATATTATTATTGCTGTAGTTGGCGAAGATGAGAAACGTGTAGGTGAGACCAAATCCAGAACAAGTTTAGGACTTCCTGGACGACAATTTCAATTGGTACAGGCGCTATATGCTACAGGAAAACCAGTTGTTCTAGTCATGATAAACGGACAACCTTTAACAATTAATTGGGAAAATAAATTCTTGCCAGCTATTTTAGAAGCTTGGTTCCCAAGCACAGCAGCGGGAGAGGTTATTGCAGAAACACTGTTTGGAGATTATAACCCTGGCGGAAAATTGTCTGTAACATTTCCTAAATCTGTTGGACAAATCCCATTAAATTTTCCATATAAACCTGGATCGCAAGCTGGGCAACCTGGCGCAGGACCCAATGGGTATGGAAACACACGTGTTTTAGGTCCGTTATATCCGTTTGGTTATGGCTTAAGTTATACCACATTTCAGTATAGTGATTTGGTTGTAAATCAAAAAACACAACATTCACAAAGTGATATTGAAGTCTCCTTTAAAGTTAAGAATACGGGGAAACGTGCAGGCGACGAGGTTGTGCAATTGTATTTAAAAGATGAGGTAAGCAGTGTTACGACTTACGAATCTCAACTTCGCGGATTCGATCGGATTCATTTATTAGCAGGAGAAACTAAAACGGTTCATTTTATTTTAAAACCAGAAGATTTAAAGATCTTAGATAAACATATGAATTGGACGGTAGAACCTGGAACTTTTGAAATCCTAGTAGGAGGTTCGTCTGTCGATATTTTTCTTAAAGAAAAGTTTACTGTTTTGTAAATGAGCTAAACTTTAACGTAATTTCGAATAATAAAATAATTGAAAATCTCAGTATAATCTAAATTTAGATGTATTGAGATTTTTAGTTTATAGAGGGATGAATCTAGACGTTATACCCCTTTTTAATAGATAGAATAAAATATACTAGAAGATATTACACTTCAATATGATAAAGCAATTTTAAACTCTTAATTTTTTAATATTAATTATATGTTTTGTTCTTTGTTTTAGAGAGATAAGCTTTAAAATAGTTGATAATTAATAGAGATTGAACTATGATTTAGAGTATGTTGTAATGTTAAAGAATATTTTTGTAAAACATTAAGAAATCACTCATAGCTTAATATGTTGGAGTCTTTCATGCAATGCTGTGTCTAGATTTTATTAAATATAGATGCAATTCAATTCATTAATAGTGGTATTTATAAATAGATTTAAAATGAACACATTATTAAAAAGATTAAGTATGTTTAGTTTGCTATTGGTTGTTTGTATGCAACAATTAATAGCACAATCTTTAGAAGGTTACACTTGGAAAACACTTGAGACCAAAGGAGACCCTGTGGCAAGACATGAAGCCGCTTTTATTGAAGTAAACGGAATGTTCTACCTTTTAGGAGGGCGGCGTATTCAAGAAGTGTCCATTTTTAACCCAAAGACAGCAACCTGGACAAGTGGCGCAAAACCACCAATCGAGATTCATCATTTTCAAGGTGTTGCATATAAAAATAATATTTATGCTGTTGGTGCTCATACAGGGAAATATCCTCATGAAACACCATTAGAGAATGCCTATATCTATAATCCTAAAAAGAACAACTGGACCAAAGGTTTTAATATGCCTAAAGATAGAATTAGAGCATCTACAACAGCTAACGTATATAAAGATAAACTTTATATTGCTTGTGGTATTATTGATGGACATTGGGATGGACATGTAAATTGGTTCGATGTTTACGATTTTAAAACAGGCACGTGGGAAAAACTCCCCGATGCACCAAGAGCAAGAGATCATGCTACTTCTGTAATTAGTAATGATAAATTATATCTTTTAGGAGGTAGACGTTCGTCTGGAAATATTAAAAAAGTTATGGATTTAACGGTTTCAGAAGTTGATGTGTTTGATTTTAAAACAGGCACGTGGAGTACTTTAAATAGACCTGTTCCAACCGAACGAGGAGGATGTACTTCTATATGTATTGGAGATTCTATTTTGTTTACCGGAGGAGAAGATGTTAAACAAGTTTCAGCACATAATGAAGTAGAGGTCTTGAATACAAAAACAGAAACATGGAGCACGTTACCATCGTTAATTACAGGAAGACATGGTACACAGCTTATTTGGCATAAAAATAAACTATATATTGCTTCTGGATGTCGTGAAAGAGGAGGGAGTACAGAATTAACAAGTATAGAATGTTTTAGTAAATAAACAAAAGTTATGAAAATAGTTAATATAATACGAAAACCCTTCAAATTAGCAGTTTTGTTGTTGTGCGTTATAACCATGCAAAACTCTGTGTTGGCGCAAAATAAGCAAGAGAAAGCAATTCTTGAAACCTTTAAAAATAAAGAAGTCGTTGTTTATAAAACCATAGATAGTCAGGACTTAATCATGACTATTTTTTATCCTGAATCTCAAAAAATGACACCCAATAATCCATGGATGTTACATGTTCACGGTGGTGGTTGGGCCGGAGGTAGCCAGTATAATGTACTTAAAAAAGCATATTTACAGACCTTAAGAGCTTTGCTTGATAATGGTGTTGTATGCGCAACCATAGAGTATCGGAAAGCTAGAGGGAATTACACCGCCTATGATGCTGTTGTAGATGCTAAAGATGCAACTAGATTTCTTCTAAAACATGCAGATGAGTATAAATTAGATACAGAAAATTATGGTGTTTGGGGTGGTTCAGCTGGAGGTCATCTTAGTCTAGTTACTGCTTTGGGAAATAATTCCGATTTTGAAGGAGACCCAGAGTTATCGGGGTTTTATCCAAAATTTAAATGTGTCGCAGCTTATTTTCCATTTACATCTTGTGTAAATCCAGAAATAAGACCAGGATCTATTTTTGAAGACGAAACGCTTTTTGTTCGACTTTTGGGAGCGCCATTAGCTGAGAAACCAGAATTAGCAGTGTTACTCAGCCCAACAGAATTTTTAAATAAAAAAAGCCCTCCAATTTTATTAATTCATGGCGATAAGGATACTACATTACCTATTATTAATTCAACGTATATGATGGAAGTCGCAAATGAAAAAAATGCAGATGTCGAATTATTAACAATTAAAAATGCAGAACATAGCTTTAACGGTTCTAATATTTCACCATCTATAGAGGAGCTTAACGATTATGCAACACAATTTATACTATCGCATTTAAAATAAAATATTAGAAAGCATAAAGACAGTTAGCAAAAAGAAGTTAGAGAAATACAAATAATAAATTTAGTTAGAATTCATCTTTAAATGATTTTTTTACGTAAAAAACACCCATAATTTATAGTAATTGACTTATAATTTATCTCTAAAATTTAATATTAAACCGATATTGCCATCATGAAGAGTGAGTAATAATAATCCTGGATACTAAGGGGGCAAAAAAAGAGTGTTCGGGATTATTATTTAAATATTTGAAGCGTTACTTTTTATGTAAGTGTATTAAATATGAATAAAAATTGTAATGATTTTTATGAATTAAATAGAGAGATCAAAATTAGAAGATTATATAAGTGATAAATAATCTAATTTGGTGCTTTTGCTTAAGCTGAAATTTAGTTAGATTTTATAAAAATAATAAACGTAAGCAACATGAAATGATTACTCATGTGTTGTGTATTTAAATCGAGACTAGTGCTTAAAACCTTGAATGTAAAACGTCGAGGTTTTTTTATGCCTTTATTTTTTCAACAGATATTATACTATAATCATGTATTTTGTTTAATAAGTACTCATAAGTAATAGTCAAAGACCTCTAATTTATATTCAAAACTTAATAAAAAAACGATATTGCTTAGAGATTAATAAAGAAGAATAAACGGAATAAAATAAAATTAATGAATTTACCACACTCTCTTTTATTAAGAATACCTAGATTATATTTTACAGAATTAACGAATCAGATTAATTTATTTATGGTATTGTTTTTTTTGATGGTTTTAAGTTTAAGTAGTTGTGCTACCGAAACTAAACAGAAAGAAGATAATGAAAAATAAGAAAATAAAACTTAGTTAAAGTTGTGGTATGATGTACCGTCTGCCGATTGGAATGAAGCTCTTTCGTTAGGAAATGGTCGTTTAGGGGCTATGGTTTATGGAAATCCTACTCAAGAAAATATTCAATTAAACGAAAGTACCCTTTGGGCTGGTGGTCCGCATAGTAATAATAATCTTGATGCAAAAGAAATTAAAAAATGGATTACAGTTTATGATAAAGCTTGGGTAGATTATAACAAATTACTAGAGCAGTATAATAGGGTTGTAACGTTGTACACCCAAGATTATGATCGCCATATAGCACATAATACAAATCAAAAAGTAAACGAATTAAGAACCCAAAAGTAGATAAAAATGAAGTCTTGTTTTATTATTGTTTTAATTACCATATTTTCCACAATATCCAGTTTCGGACAAAGTGAAACATCAGATTGGAAAGGCTTCGAACGTATTAATTTTAAGTTTGAAGGAAGAGAAGCTCATCTTACCCGTCCAGAACATCCTTTACCTGGAAATCCATGGCTTTGGCGCGCTCGTTTTCCTGATTATCATGCAGAAATTGATAGTTTACTTTTAGCTAAGGGATTTCATGTAGCCTACGTTAATACCAATAATCAATTTGGAAGTCCAAAGGCAGTTGCTATTTGGAATAAATTTTACGATTACCTTACTACAAACTATAAATTAGAATCCAAAGTAGCTTTACATGGTCATAGCCGTGGAGGCTTGTTTATTTACAATTGGGCAAAAGAAAACCCAGGAAAAGTAGCCTGTATATACGGAGACGCTGTCGTTTGCGATTTTAAAAGTTGGCCAGCAGGTTTTAGTTCAAGTGAAGGAAGTAAAAAAGATTGGGAGAGATTAAAAGCTGAATACGGATTTAAAACAGATGAAGATGCTAAGGCTTATACCAATAATCCCATCGATAATTTAGAAGGTTTAGCTCATGCGGGAGTTCCTATCTTTCATACGGTAAGTTTAAAAGATGGTGTTGTTCCGGCCGACGAGAATTCGTTAAAACTTACAAATAACTACATTCATTTAGGAGGTACCGCAACGGTATCGCCATGTAAGTCGGGTGTTCAAAAATCAAACGGACATCATTATGATATTGATGATCCTGAAATGGTTGTCGATTTTATCATAAAAAACACACTTTAGAGAAAACTAAAAAATGGTAATCTTTTGATGTTTTGGAAAGAAGAGCTTCAAAAATCAAATTAAAAACAACATTAAAATATTAATTTTTACAAACTAACATATTATGAAAATAGATGGCTTTTATAGCAATAAAAAAAGTAATTCTATAACCTGGTTTATACTGACTTTGTGTTTTATGTTGTGTTGTAAACTTAGCTATAGTCAGTCGTCTTTAAATTCAAATTCAAAACTTTCAGAACGGATTTATACGATTTGGGACAATGAACCGGCACCAAATAGAGGAGGAGATTTTAGCATAACTAAAGCTAGAGGATATCCGTATGATGAAGATTGGGAATTACATTCTTATCCTATTGGTAATGGGTATATGGGGGCTAATATTTTTGGTAGAACCGATGTTGAGCGCATACAACTTACCGAAAAAACATTGGCTAATGAAGGGTTATATGGTATTGGAGGTTTAACAAGTTTTGCGGAAATCAATCTAGAATTCAATCATGAGAATCCAACCAATTATAGCAGGTCTATAAATATTAATGAAGCTCTAGCCTATGTTAACTACTCCCATGAAGGTGTGACGTATACTCGTGAGTATTTTATGAGCTATCCTGATAATGTAATGGCCATAAAATTGAGTGCCAATAAAAAAGGAAAAATCTCTTTTACGCTTAAACCCGAAATACCTTATCTGCGCGATTCTACTCAGAAAAACACAAGAACCGGAGTCATGAAAGTTGAAAATGATTTGATTACCATGTCTGGTTTTATTGATCATTTTAGCGTGAATTATGAAGGGCAAATCAAAGTCATGAATACAGGTGGAGCATTAACCGCGACTCAGAAAGGCGATAAATCGGAAATAACGGTGACTAATGCCGATAGTGTAGTGTTATTAGTCACTGCAGGAACGAATTACGAATTAAGTGAGAATCTTTTTTTAGAGGAAGTTCACAATAAGAAATTAGATAAAAATAGTTATCCGCATCAAAAAGTTAGCGATTTAATGCAAGCTGCTACAGAAAAAGGATATGAAAAATTAAAACAATCGCATTTAGAAGATTATCAATCTCTTTTTTCTCGCGTAAAGCTTCAGTTTAATACAACTATTCCAACAAAACCTACTAAACTTTTATTGACAGATTATCAAGCAGATGCATCACATCACTATTTAGAAGAATTGATGTTTCATTATGGCCGTTATTTATTAATCTCAACATCTAGAGCGGGGACTTTGCCTTGTGGCTTACAAGGGGTTTGGAGTCAGTATGAAGTGACCCCTTTTACAGGTGGATTTTGGCACAATATTAATGTGCAAATGAATTATTGGGGAGCATTAAATTCGAATTTAGCCGAGACTTTTACGCCTTATATTGAGTTTTTCAATGCCTATCATCCGAAAGCAAATCGTTTGGCAACTACATATTTAAAAGCACATCATCCAGATGCGCTTGCAAAAGATAGTTTAGATAACGGGTGGACGATAGGAACCGGAACTACACCTTATAAAATTGTTGGTCCAGGTGGGCATTCTGGTCCTGGAACAGGTGCGCTAACCACTAAAATGTTTTGGGATTATTACGAATTTACTAGGGATACCACCTTTCTTAAAGAAAAAGGATTTCCTGCTATTTTAGGAATGAGTCAATTTTTATCTAAAACCTTAGTACCTGTAAATGATAGTCTTTTATTGGTAAAGCCTTCTGCTTCTCCAGAACAAAAGCACAATGGCGATAATTATATTACGGCAGGTACAACATTCGATCAAGAATTGGTTTGGGAAAATCATCACGATCTATTAAAAGCGTATAAGATTCTAGATATTCAAGACGGTTTTAAGAAAACTGTTGAAGATGAACTTACAAAATTAGATCCCATAATTATAGGGAAATCTGGACAGATAAAGGAATTTAGAGAAGAGGAATATTATGGAGAAATCGGTCAAAAAAATCATCGACATATCTCACATTTATGTGCACTTTATCCAGGAACGCTAATTAACGAGTCTACTCCAGAATGGATGGAAGCCTCTATCCTTACTTTAGATTTAAGAGGAAATAATACTACGGGTTGGGCTATGGCACACCGCATGAATGCTCGCGCCCGAACAAAAGATGGTGAGAAAGCTCACGCCGTATATTCTAAATTTATAAAGGAGCGCACTTTGCCAAATTTATGGACTACGCATCCACCATTTCAAATTGATGGTAATTTTGGAACCATGGCTGGTGTTGCAGAAATGTTGCTACAGAGTCACGAAGGGTATATTAATGTCTTGCCTGCACTTCCTAAAGCGTGGAATAACGGAGCATATTCAGGTTTGGTGGCTAGAGGAAATTTTGAAATATCTGTGGTTTGGAAGAATGGCAAAGTTATGGCTATAGAAATTCTTTCTAGAAGCGGAGCATTATGTAAGTTAAAATATGCGGGAATTTCTAACGAAAACCTCACAGATTTTGAAGGACGATCTGTGGCCTTCAAAAAAGAAAATACTAATATAATTTCATTTAAAACAAAAAAAGGAGAACGATATTACCTTAAAATTTAAGAAGGAAAATATGTTTTGTTGCAGGTGTAAAAAATCAAAAAAAATAAATTATGAATATTAAAATTTTGATATGCATGCTGTGTTTTTCAGGATGTTTTATCAGTCAAGGATACGCACAAAAAGAAGCATATTTAAAATATCCACATACCGAGATTTCTAATAAAGATATGACTTTAACGTTCTTTTTACCAGATCGTAAAAAAGGGTTTTATCGTACCACACATTTTGATTGGTCTGGTCTTGTGGCTAGTCTAAAATATAAAGGGAAAGAATTTCTTAAAGGAAACCAAACAAGGCAAAAAACAAATAAGTTTACAAATATTTTGGGGCCAACAGAAGCTTTAATAGAAGGTGGTTTAGGCTATGATGAAGCTGTATCTGGCGGGAAATTTATCCGTTTAGGTGTAGGGATTCTTCAAAAAGGAAAGGAATCAGTTTACGATTCAAAGCATTCTGCATACAAGATTCTCGATCATGGAACATGGAAAATCGATCAAGGTAAAGATTGGATCAGTTTCACACATACTCTTTCAAGTGACTTTGGTTATGCATATATCTATAAAAAAACAATAAGACTATCTAATCAAGGTTTTATTATCGAACACCACCTTCAAAATACAGGCATTAATGTTATAAATATAGATTTGTACAATGCGAATACATTTGGCACAGATGATAAAATTGCAGAGCTTCCTTTTAAAATTATTTATCCGTTTAAACTTAAAACCGAAAACTCCTTAAGTGAATACGTTAAAATTGAAGGGAATGAAATTCAATTCACTAACACTCTTACAGATCTAGTAGTATCGTTAGATTTAAAAGGTTTTGAATTTATTACCCCTAATAATAAATTGACTATTGAAAATTCTGAATTAAATACAGGTATAACCATTTCTTCAAATCAACCTTTAAATAGAGAACTACTTTTTGCTAATAATAAATCAATTTCAACAAGTAATATTATAGATGTTTCCGTTCCTGTAAATGATGAAAAAACATGGACAACAAATTACTTTTTTTATGATACTCAGGCGGTTCAAAAAAAGGTGAATTATGAGATTACTAAAGTCGAAATAGAACCAGAAGTGTACTCTATCATGCAAGATAAATGGAATGATGAATTTAAACATGTCACCTATCCCGAACAATTTTTAGAGCATGTGGTAGATGTTAATCCAGGAGAATCTATACAATCTGCTATGGATGCTGTAAGCAATGCTGGCGGAGGTGTAGTTGTATTGAAAAAAGGCATACATTATTTAGAAGATACGCTTATTCCAAGAAGTAAAGTCACGCTTGTAGGCGAACGACAAGCTGAAACCATAATCATGCAGGGACCAGACATGCTCGTTTCGGGAATTAATGTGGAGCCAGAGCAGCAAGTCACAGATTTTATTATTAAAGATTTAATTCTTCAAGGAACCAGAAAAGGAAAAGCGAATGGCATTCGTATGTCTGGAAAAAATGGGAGTCGGCATACACGAATCATGTTTCAGAATATCACAGTAAGAGATTGGTCTGCGCAAGGTGTCCATTTAAAGCGTACCGATAATATTATTATGGACCATTGTGATTTTCAGTATAATGGTTCAGCCGGCGGACTATATCACAATGTGTATTTTTTGTATAATAAATATATTTTACAATCCGATTGCGACATGTCTAACCCCATAAAAGGGAAAGGGAATAAATATACGTCTTGCGAATTTGTATTGGCGCAGCGTTGTAAAATTCGAGATGCAAATGGTAATGGCATTCAGGCCGACCATGAAGAAGCGGGATATATATTTCTTCATAAATTTGACATTTCTGGTTGTGGACGTGTAGCCTTGTGGTTTCCTTGCGAAAATTATTACGATAAATACAATTATACCGAAAACCCAAAATATGCCCCTCAGAACATCATTTTAAACCGCTGTAATGTGGTTGATAATACTTGGGGTGCAATGTGGCGTAGTGTTAAAAATTCCTATGTAATTAACTGTATGTTTAAAAATAAAAAAGTAGATATGGGTTTACTAAATTGTGACGTAATCATGGAGCAAAGTGAATTTATTAAAGGTAACGAAACCTATAAATCGGTTGATAAATGGCCAGGCGATGTAAAATTACTGTGGTAGTTTAAGACGTGTTTAAGTGAAGAAAAAGGCATTTAATGTATAATAGGTTGAATGCTTTTTTGTGTGAGTCATAGTGATTTAAACCTTCTCTAATAGATTAATACTGTAGAAGCAAGGCTTAATTATATAAAATAAATCATAGGTTATAGTTTCTGCATCATGGTTTATAATACAAGTAATACATAATGTTTAACATTGTATACTAGTACGATTACGCGATATGGTTTTTAATCTATATAGCGAACGTTTGCAGTGTCATTATAATGTACACCAATAGAAAGAAAGCACAGTTGTTTTTTTGAAAAATAGAGGTGTTTCTATTTTTAATTTGATTTATTACACAATATGAAACTATTTAAACTATGCATGCTCTTGAATATTATTCTAGCGAATTCATATTCACTTATTGCCCAAAAACAAGACCGTCCGAATGTAATTTTCGTAATGCCTGACGATATTAGTCACAGTTCATTTTCATATTATAAAGACAATGCGCCAAGAACGCCAAACATAGATCTGTTAGGAGACGAGTCTGTGCGCTTAACAGATTTCCATGTGTCGCCAAGTTGTTCTCCAACACGAGGCGCCTTGCTTACAGGAAGACCAAGCGATGTCGTAGGTGTTTGGCATACCATTAATGGAAGAAATATGATGCGTGCCGATGAGATTACTATGGCCGATATTTTTAAAGCAAATGGCTATGCTACTGGCTTATTTTTTAAGTGGCATTTAGGCGATAATTATCCGTTTCGCCCAAAAGATCGCGGATTCGACTATGTGGCTTGGATACAAGGAGGAGGAACTGGACAACAACCTGATTATTGGGGGAATACTAATAACGAGGCACATATGTGGATTAACGATACTTTGGTTGAAATGACAGATGAGGATGATGGTATAGAGGGTGCTTTTACTACAAATTTCTTTATGAATCGCGCTATGGATTTTATGGAAGATAACATCGAAAAGAATAAACCTTTTTTCGCATATATTCCTTTAGGAACGGCTCATGCACCTCATGTTTTACCACCAGATGCTCGTGAAGGTGTGAGTGCAAAAACGGGAACTATTGAAAACATAGATAAGAATATGGGACGTTTAATAAAATTCCTAGATGATAAAGGTATCGCCGATAATACCATTCTTATTTTTACTACAGATAATGGCGCAGGAGGTTACTTAAGAGGCGGAAAAGGATCGAATTACGATGGTGGTACGCGAGTGCCATGTTTTGTAAGATGGGAAGTCGGAAACCTTGGAGGTAAAGGTAAAGGCCGAGATGTAACTCCTTTAACAGCGCATATTGATTGGCTCCCTACGTTTATGGATGTTTTAGATCTTAAAGACGTAGAAAACCGACCTGAAAAATTAAAAATTAGAGGGCGTAGTTTTAAACCATTCCTAGATGATGATCCTACTAACGATCCATTAGCATACAAAAATAGAGCTGTCGTTATAAACGATATGTGGACAGAATTTCCTGAGAAATATAAAAAACTATCCGTAAAAAAAGATGATTGGAATGGAGATGTTATAGAACATAAATGGCGTTTGGTTAGAACAAGTGCAACTTCAGATTGGGAATTATATGATGTTTTAACAGATCTGAAACAAGAAAATAATATCATTTCAAATCCTGCCTATAATGGCGTCGTAGCTGAGTTGAAAGAGGAGTATGAAAAATGGTTTCAACTTGTAGAAGAACGTGCTAGTGAATACACGAGAATTATTATAGGAAATAAAGCAGAGCCTAAAACAACACTTCATGCACACGATTTTCATGGTACAGTAATTTGGCATCAAGACGATGTGAAAAAGGGAGCTCCTGGTAGCGGATTTATAGCTGTAGAATTAGATAAGTCAGGGACGTATAATTTCGATTTACGCCGTTGGCCAAAAGAAATTGAAGATAAATCAACATTAACTTCTGGCGATGAAAATGGTAAAGCCTTAAATATAGCAAGTGCTAGAATAAAAATTTGGAACGGAGATACCATTTATGTCGATGAGAAGAAAGATGCTAACGGAGGCCAAGATGGCGTGCAATTTACAATACAGAATTTACCAAAAGGTCCTGCGTTTATTCAGACCTGGTTTTATAATGAAGCAGGAGAAATGGAAGGTGCTGTGTATTATAATTATGTAGAGCATGTTAACCAATAATAGCAATTCAATCCATAAGTTATCAAAAATCATAAACGTTTAAATGTTTACAATTATTGAAATAATCTTTTAGTAAAATATAGAAATACAGTGAATTATGAAGAAAAGTATCTCGATTATATTTTTATTAGTATGTATACAAAGCACTTTTGCTTTTGAAATAACATTACCAAGTATTTTTGCAGATCACATGGTGTTGCAACGTAGTCAAAAGGTCCCTGTTTGGGGAACGACAGAAGCTAATGCGATGGTGGAGGTTTTGTTTGCAGATCAGAAAAAGAAAGTGAGGGCTGATGCTGAAGGCAATTGGCGAATCGATTTAGAACCGTTGGAAGCATCAAGTGAATCACGAGTTCTAACAGTTACTTCTCATTATAATAATGAAGTCACCACATTAAAGATATTAGATGTTTTGGTTGGTGAAGTATGGTTGTGCAGCGGACAATCTAATATGTATCGTCCGTTTAGAATGTTAATCGGAGAAGCTGTCGAACCAAAATATGAACCTATTGCTGAATATTTACGAGAAGAGGCGGCTACCGCAAACGATCCATTATTTCGTCAATTTAAAGTTGGTCCAGATTTTAGTGTTTTTGAAGAAAAAAATCAAGGTAGAGGCAACTGGTCTAAGGCAATACATGGCGAAGTGAATGAATTTTCGGGTACTGCTTATTTTTTCGGACGCGAATTACGCTGGGAGTTACAAGTTCCTGTTGCTATTTTAAGTTGCAGTTTAGGAGCGACAAGAATAGAACCTTGGATGCCAAAAGCGGCTTATCAAGAAAATGACATATTAAAAACAGCTTATAATGAAGAATTAGCGACTTACGAAAACCAATTAGCAACTTGGGATGCCGTTAAGGAAGATGAAAACTATAAACAGCATTTAACCGACTGGGAAGCTAAAGCAAAACAAGCTGAATTAGAAGGCAAAGACGCGCCATCAAAACCAAGGAAACCAGTACATCCGAGTCGAGATAAACAAATCCCCGGAACCTTATATAATGCTATGATTCATCCATTAATTCCTTTTGCTGTTAAGGGTGCCATTTGGTATCAAGGAGAAAGTAATACGGAGAACGGTGCAGAAACTTACGGCTTAAAACTTTCGACTATGATTGAAAGTTGGAGAAAAGTTTGGGGACAGAAAACGTTTTATTTTTATGCCTGTCAACTCGCAAACTATAAGGACCCAAATGAAGCGCCTGTTGGAGACGACGATGGTTGGGCTTTACTTTCATACAAGCAAAGTGAAATTCTTAAACTTCCAAACACAGGACTCGCTGTGCTAAATGATATTGGTGAAGCACAAGACATTCATCCAAAAAACAAAGTAGATACAGGTAAACGACTTTCGCTTTGGGCACTTAAACAAGCTTATAAAAAAGATATTGTGTGTAGTGGACCGCTGTATAAGAACTCAACAATTAAAAAAGATAAAATAATTATAGCGTTCGATAATGTTGGTTCAGGTTTAATGGTTGGTAAAAAACATGTAATGGAACCAACTATGGAAGTGAATGAACCTTTACGTCGTTTTCAAATCAGAAGTAATAATGGTCAATGGAGATGGGCAGAAGCTAAAATTATAAATAAAAATCAAGTGGAAGTTTGGCATACTGATATTAAGAACCCTGTTGAGGTTCGTTATGCGTGGTCTTCAAATCCGGAAGGCGCTAATTTATATAACAAAGAAGGATTGCCTACCTCGTTATTTAAAACTGAAAATTAATCCATATTTAATCCGATTTTTCGTTTTTAAAAGAAACTTTCATAATAAAAAAAGGCAAGCAAACAGTATTTTTATCAAATGAAAAAGACACATATATTTACCATTATTAGCGTTTTTATATGTTTATCAGGTTTTGCACAACACTTTAACTTTAAACATTTATCCGTTAAAGATGGCTTGGTGTCTAATATGGTACATACGACCATACAAGATTCTGATGGCTTTATGTGGTTTGGTACAGAAGACGGTTTGTCTCGCTACGACGGCTATTCTTTTCTTAACTTTTTTCAATCACCTACCGATACGTTGTCCTTAAGTAATAACTTAATTCTTACTCTGGCCGAAGATAAAAATAAGCAGTTGTGGATTGGTACGCATCAAGGCTTAAATATGTTGGATTTAGAAACCTATAAAATCACGAGGTTTAATACCATTTTTAAAGAAAGCTTAGGAAGTATTACCATTCAATCTCTATATGTAGATGATGATACGTTGTGGATTGGTACCGATAATTCAGGTTTATATAGTTTAGATATTAATACGTATACTGTTAATAATTATGGTTATGTTGAAGATAATAAGAACTCAATAAATTCAAATACAATTAATTGTATTGGTCAAGATTCTAAAGGAAACGTATTAGTAGGGACCAACCAAGGCTTAGATGTTTTTAATAAAGTATCTAAAACTTTTACTCATCTTTTAAAAGATGTAAGTGTTGTTAATGTGCACCTTCAAAGGGATGGTACGGTATTATTAGGCATGCGTACTGAAGCATATTATATTCAATTAAAAGATGATTTTAAAATTAAAAAAGTCCCACTTCCTTTAGAGTTTTTAGGAAAAGAAATCAATCTTTTTTCCGATTCTTCCGATAATTTATGGTTTTCTGTAAGAGATCAAGGATTGCTGTATGTCGATAAAAGAACTAAAAACACACACAGACTATTATACAATAAAAACAATACCATAGGTATAAATAGTAATGTTGTTACCAATATTTTTGAGGACGCTTTCGGAAATATATGGTTTAGTTCGCTGGATTCGGGCTTGAATATTTTAGATAAAAGAAGAAAAGAATTTATTCATGTAAAAGATAATAATTTACCTAACGGATTATTAAATAACAGGGTTAGAGCTGTGTTTCAGGATTCTGATAGAGACATTTGGGTGGGAACTAAAGTAGGAGGAACACTTAGTAAATTTAATAGAGACAGTTTAACGTTTACACATTACCACTCAAATCCATCTAATCCATTAAGTTTAAGTAACGATTTTGTGTTTAGCATTACAGAAGATCGGCCTGGATATTTATGGGTGGGAACTCTGGATGGTTTAAATTTTTTTGACAAAGCCAACGGAACATTTAAAGTTTATAGACATCAAGAAAATAACGTAAACAGTTTGTCCTCAAACAGTATAAACGACTTACTAAAGTACGATGATAATTTGTTTATTGGGACCGTAACCGAGGGGTTGGATGTTTACAACACTAAAAACAAAAGGTTTTCGCACTACAGAAAAACGGGAGCAAATAATCAATTATCAGATAACCGGATTAAGGTGATCTATCAAGATCAACGTAAAAATATCTGGATAGGAACTATTAATGGGTTGAACTTGTTTGATCCTAAAACAGGCGAGTTTCAACAGTTTTTAAGTAATTCTAGCGATGAGAATAGCATTTCCGAAAATTATATTTTAAGTATACACGAAGATAAAAATCAAAATTTATGGGTAGGTACGTCTTTGGGAATTAATTTAATGGATAGAAAAACAAATACGTTTAAAGTCTACACAACTAAGGATGGTTTGGCCGGAAATTCGGTGAAAGGTATTTTAGAGGATAATGAAGGAAACTTGTGGATAAGCACTAATAATGGGCTTTCAAAATTCAATACTAAAACAAAGCAGTTTAAGAATTATAATCTGCATGATGGTTTGCAGGCTAACGAATTTTCTCCTTTTGTGTATTCTAAAATGGCGAATGGTGAAATGTTTTTTGGAGGAAATAATGGCTTTAATATTTTTAATCCGAAGGATATTACGAACAACACGCTTATTCCAAATGTGTTATTGACCGATTTTAAATTATTCAATCAGTCAGTTCCTGTGGATGAGGAGAATTCACCATTAAAGAAACAAATAAGTAAAACTGAAAATCTTGTACTCGACCATAAACAATCTGTGTTTAGTTTTGAGTTTGTGGCATTGAACTATACTTCTCCAGAAAAGAATGAGTATGCGTATATGATGGAAGGTTTTGATGAAAATTGGAATTATATCGGAAACAAGCGAGAGGCAACGTATACCAATTTAGATGCTGGAGACTACATTTTTAAAGTAAAAGCAGCGAACAACGATGGCTACTGGAATGAGGTTGGCACAACCTTAAATATTAAAATTTTGCCAGCGCCTTGGTTTTCATGGTGGGCGTATATGCTGTATTCAATGGCTTTAGTGTCTGTGTTTTTGTGGTTTAGACATAATGCGATAAAGCGTAATAATCTGCAAAAGGAACAAGAAATAAATGATTTAAAAATAAAGTTTTTTGGGAATATAAGTCATGAGTTTAGAACGCCCTTAACGCTAATATTGGGGCCTTTAGAAAAAATATTAAAAGGAAATCACGATGCATCGCAGACCAGTCAACTTCGATTAATGTCGCGTCATACCAAGAGATTACTGAATTTAGTAAATCAACTTTTAGATTTTCAAAAAATAGGTTCAGGAGAACTAAAGGTACATACTGCAACGGGAGATTTGGTTCAGTTTATAAGAGAGCTTTCCTATTTGTTTGTAGAATTATCTAATGAAAAAGATATTCAATTTGAATTTGAAACGGATGTTGAAAGCTGTCAAACGATGTTTGATTATGATAAAATTGAAAAAATTATATTCAACTTACTTTCAAATGCATTTAAGTTTACGCCTCAAAAAGGACATGTTTCTATTACATTAGGTTTCAATAAAGAAGCTAATACATGTTGTATACTCGTTTCTGATGATGGTATTGGGATTCCAAAAGATCAGTTAAAAACTATTTTCAAGCGCTTTTATCAGGTTGATCATTCAACTTCAAAAAGCAATCAGGGAAGCGGAATTGGATTGGCTTTAACAAAAGAATACGTGGACTTACTTGGAGGCGAAATTACAGTAGAAAGTAGTTTAGGAGCAGGAGCTTGTTTTAAAGTTGAAATGCCTTTAGTTGAACTTAAGAATGTTGTGGAACAGGAGATGGAAGCAGAAGATATTCTGCAACAGCATGATGATTTAGAAGCCGATGAGCATAAAAAACAAAATAAGAAAACACCTTTAATTTTATTAGTAGAAGATAATGGCGATTTACGCGGCTTTTTAAAAGATAATTTGAATAAGAATTATAGAATTATCGAAGCGCTTAATGGTGTAGAAGGCTTAAAACAAACGCTAAAATATATTCCAGATTTAATTATTAGCGATGTCATGATGCCAGAAATGGATGGAAATGAAATGTGCTCACAAATCAAAAACGATTCCCGAATTTCACATATTCCTATAGTATTACTTACAGCTCAAATATCGGAGGAACAACAAGTGACTGGGTTTAAGAATGGCGCAGATCAATACTTAACCAAGCCTTTTAGTTTTGATGTATTAATCTCAAGAATTAATAGTTTGTTAGCCCAACGTAAAGCATTACAAAGTGTTTTTAGTAAAAAAATAGAAGTAAATCCGTCGGAGATTACAGTAACTTCTGTAGATGAACAGCTAATTCAAAAAGCCTTAGATCTTGTCGAAAATAATATCAGTAACTCAAAGTATTCTGTAGATGAGTTAAGTAAATCTTTAGACATAAGTAGAGGGCATTTGTACCGAAAAATTGTGTCCATTACGGGGAAATCTCCTTCAGAATTTATAAAATCTATCCGATTAAAACGATCGGCTCAATTACTTCAATCAAGTAAATTAACCGTCTCAGAAATAGCTTATAAAGTAGGATTCTCAAGTCCGAAATATTTTTCTAAATGCTTTAAAGCTGAATTTAATATGTTACCTACCGAATTTACTTCCAAGTATAACGAATGATTCATTTTCAAGGGTGTAGATTGTTATAAGATACATGGTTTACCCTATTTTGTTTCCTCTTTCACCCTAATATAAGGTGCGTTTTTTTGTTGTTTTATGTGGTAAGAGGTAAGTTTATGAAGCATTAAAACCATATCGTCAAGACGCTTTTAAAATGAAGTCTACTGGTAGGTTTTTCAATTGCAGATTCTGAAAATATTTTTTTAAGAATTAAGTTAAGGAAGAAATTTTTAGTCTTCTTTGGTTTTAATCCGTTTAAGATTGCTGTGATTCCTATTTTGATTAGATGACCTTATAAACGGTTATTATTTTCATAATGAAAAATCAGGTGTTCAAAATAGATAACTAATTAAAGAATAGAAATAGTTTTTTAATATAAAAAATGATAAAAATGAAAAAAGCATTTTATGTTTTAGTATTGACCTTGCTAGCTGCTGTAAATAGCAATGCACAAAACAAAGATTTAAAACTTTGGTACGATGCACCGGCTGCAGATTGGAATGAAGCATTGCCTTTAGGAAATGGAAGACTAGGCGCTATGGTTTTTGGCGACCCCATTAACGAAAATATTCAATTAAATGAATTAACGCTTTGGGGAGGAGGACCACATAGAAATGATAATCCCGATGCCAAAGGAGCACTATCAGAGGTAAGAAACTTATTATTTGAAGGAAAGTATGATGAAGCGCATCGTTTGGCAAACAAGTCAATTATTTCCAAAGTGTCTCATGGGATGCCTTATGAAACGGTTGGAAATCTAAGGTTGAATTTTAAAAACCAAGATAACTATTCCGATTATTATCGTGAACTTGATATTGAAAATGCAATTAATAGCACCCAATATACCGTAGATGGGGTCGCGTATAAACGTGAAATATTTACTTCGTTTACAGATCAAGTTATTGTAATGAAATTAACGGCCAATAAAGCTGGTAAGATTAGTTTTAATGCGTCTATGGATCGCCCGGAACCAGCAAAAGTGTCAACTTATACAGAAAATAATAATGTATTGGTCATGACAGGTTTTGGTAGCGATAATAAAAATAAACGATTACCAAAAGAAACACCAGCGATTAAAGGTGAAGTAGAATTTGATTCTAGAATTAAGATTGTCCCTAACGGAGGAACGCTTACAGCCACCAAAAACACGTTGGAAGTTAAGAATGCCGACAGTGTTACGTTGTACATTTCTATAGCGACAAACTTTGTTAATTATCAAGATGTAAGTGCCGATGCTCACCAAAGAGCAGCCGATTATATAGCGAAAGCAGAACAAAAAGATTATAAGGATTTGGTTACAGATCATTCAACGTTTTACAAGCAGTATTTTAATCGTGTGTCTTTAGATTTAGGAATTTCCAATTCTGCTAAGCATCCAACAGATGTTAGAATTAAAGAGTTTAGTACAGGTTACGATCCTTCATTAGCCGTTTTATATTTTCAATTTGGTAGATATTTATTAATTTCTTCATCTCAACCAGGCGGGCAACCTTCAAACTTACAAGGTTTATGGTGTAAAGATTTAACACCACCGTGGAAAAGTGCCTATACTGTAAACATTAATACAGAAATGAATTATTGGCCAGCAGAGGTTACTAATTTATCAGAAATGCACGATCCTTTAATTCAGATGGTAAGAGATTTATCTGTGTCAGGAAAGGAAACGGCGAAAGTAATGTATGGCGCAGAAGGTTGGGTTACGCACCACAACACAGATTTATGGCGAATTGCAGGACCAGTAGATGGAGCAACATGGGGCATGTGGACTACAGGAGGAACGTGGTTAGCTCAACATGTGTGGGACAAATTTATGTATAATGGTGATTTAGACTATTTAAAGTCTGTATATCCTGCAATGAAAGGTGCCTCAGAATTTTGTTTAAGTTTTTTAATTCCTGAGCCTAAAAATGATTGGTTAATAATTTCTCCAACAATTTCTCCAGAACACGGGCCTAAAGGACGTTCTAAAAGCGTGAATATTGAGGCGGGAACAACAATGGATAATCAGTTGGTGTTTGATATGTTGACTAAAACAATTACAGCGGCTAAATTGTTAAATGTAGATGCTGAATTGGTAGCGAAAATGGAAACGACCTTAACCAAGTTGCCTCCTATGAAGATAGGACAACACAATCAGGTTCAAGAATGGATGGAAGATTTAGACGATCCAGACGATAAACACCGTCACGTTTCACATTTATACGGCTTGTATCCTTCAAATTTAATGTCACCTTACAGACATCCTGAATTATTTCAAGGTGCTGAAAATACATTAATCCAAAGAGGAGATCCATCAACAGGATGGTCTATGAATTGGAAAATAAATCTATGGGCACGTTTATTAGATGGAAATCATGCTTACAAATTAATGGGAGAACAAATTAAATTAGTAGGTAGACCTGGCTCTCCAAACGGAGGAGGAACATACGCTAATATGTTAGATGCGCATCCGCCATTTCAAATTGATGGAAACTTCGGGTTTACTTCTGGTTTGGCCGAAATGTTAGTCCAAAGTCACGATGAAGCTATTCATTTAATTCCAGCTTTACCAGACGTTTGGAAAGATGGAAACGTAGAAGGATTGCGAGCAAGAGGTGGTTTTGAAATAACCGATTTAGAATGGAAAAGTGGTGAAGTTGTAAAAGCAGTGATCAAATCTAATTTAGGAGGAAACTTACGTATACGTTCTTATAACGAACTTGCATCTAAGGATGGGAAGTCGTTAACTAATGCCAAAGGAAATAATGCGAACACTTTTTATCAAGCAGCAAATATTAAAACACCAATTGTTTCTGAGAAAGCTACTTTAGGAAAATTTACAGCTCCTAAAAGCTTCTTGTATGATATAGCAACAACCAAAGGACAAACAATTGTTTTAGTGAAAAAATAAAAAGATGAAGACCAAACTACAATCATTAGATGATTTTAATGGACCAATAGGAGATTCGTGTTGTTATTGATAAAACCAAGAAGTTACCAAAGTATCTTTAAGATAGTCATTAGATCACAGAAGATTTATATCAGAAGGCAATTTAGAATAGATAAGTAGAAATACGGGTATAATTAATCTGAAAGAAATAATAAGAACTAACCATTAATAAAAGATTTTATGAAAAAGAGCATATGCATCTTAAGTATGTTTCTCTTGGTGTTAGCAAGTTGCAACTCTAAGTTTAAACATCATCTAGAAAAAACCGATCATGCTGTGACTATTCAGCAAGATAGTTTAACCCTGAAAATTGAAATAATTGATGACGCGATTATTCATGTAATAAAAGAAATAAAGGGCACTCCTGTGTCAACAATTCCAGATTATGTTACGGTTTTAGAGCCTCAAGACGTGAATTGGGAATTAAAAGAAACGGAGAATGAATTAACCATCAGTACGGCTTTACTTAAAGTGTTAGTACATAGCGATGGAACGATAACTTATGAAACTAAAGACGATAAAAAATTAGTTTCAGAAACGAATGAACAGACATTTATAAACTTGGATGCTAATGCAGAGCATACGGTTTCGCAAGGATTTCATGCTGGCGATGAAGGGTTGTATGGATTAGGGCAGTTTCAAAGTGGTATTATGAATTGGAAAAATGTCCCTATTCGTCTTCAGCAATACAATCAAGAAATAGCGGTTCCGTTTTTAGTATCAACCAAAGGCTATGGTATCTACTGGCATAATTACAGCCTTACAGATTTTAATCAGCCTCAAAATGAAATCCAATTTGAGACACCTAAAGCAGTTGCTAAAACTACAAAAACGTCAACGGTTGCAGTCGACGGAGAAAAAGAAGATGTTGCGGCACATATTACGAAATCTGAATCTGAAGAAAAAAACAGTCGTGAAACCACGTTTACACCAACCAAGACTGGCGAATATAACTTTTTAGCACTAAGTGATAATGGCGGACGGATGCGCGGTGAGATCAAGGTGAGTATTGATGACGACGATGTGATTAATTATTCTACTATTTGGATGCCTAGACGTTATTCAGGAAAAAAATATTTAGAAGCAGGAAAAACGTATAAAATAGTGTTCCAAAATACAGGTGCTAAAATTCCAGGTAATTTATATTATAACGAACCAGACTACAATAAAATCGTTTTCAGCAGTACGCATGGTAATGTTATAGATTATTATTTGGTGCAAGGAGAAAATCCGGAAGCTGTAATTTCACACTATCAAAAATTAACAGGAACGGCACCTATGTTTGCTAAAAGTGCTTACGGATTTTGGCAATGTAGAGAACGCTACCATAACCAAGAGGAATTGTTAGCCAATGCAAATGAGATGCGCGAACGTAATATTCCTTTCGATAATATTGTGCAAGACTGGTTCTATTGGCCAAAAGGAACGAAAGGACCAGAATGGGATCCTGCTAAATATCCCGATCCCGATGCTATGGTAGACGAATTAAAATCCTTAAACTTAAAGTTAATGGTGTCTGTATGGCCAGAGGTGAAAAATGAAGCTTTAGAAGCAAAATATAATCTTAAAAAAATCAAAAGCAGTAACTATATAGATGTCTATGATGAAGGTGTAAGTGAACGATTTTATCGCATGTTAAGTGATTCTATGTTTCATAAAGGCGTAAGCTCTATTTGGTTAGATGGAACAGAACCTGAAGGAGTTACAGATGCGACGCAAATGACGGCAGTTGGTCGTTTTGAAGAGGTTCAAAATCCATATTCACTTTTAGTTACAAAAGCGATGTACGATGGGAGAAGAGCAGAGTTTTCTAACGAACGTGTGTTTAATTTAACGCGCTCTGCATATGCAGGACAACAACGTTACGGGGCTACTTCATGGTCTGGAGATGTTAAAGCATCTTGGGAACAATTTTCTGAACAAATAGCTGCAGGTTTAAATTTTACAATGGCAGGAATTCCATATTGGACACACGATATTGGAGGGTTTTTTAGAGATTCAAAATCTATTAATCCGGAGTTCGACAGTCAATATACCAACCCAGAATTTATTGAATTATTAACGCGTTGGTTTCAGTTTGGTACATTTAGTCCGATTTTTAGAATCCATGGCTATGTTTCGGAAACTGAGATTTGGAGATATGATGATGCATTTGAAAGTACAGCGCGAAAATTTATCGATTTACGCTATCAGCTGATGCCGTATATCTACTCACAAGCTTGGCAAATTACAACCAATAGTAAGCAGCTTATGAGTCCGCTGGCGTATCATTATCCAAATGATAAAAATACTTGGGAGATTAAGGATCAATTATTCTTTGGTGAATCGATTATGGTCGGTTTCATTACTGAATATGAGAAACGCGAGAAAGAAATGTATTTTCCAAAAGGACAGTGGTATAACTTCTGGACAAATGAAAAAATGGAAGGTGGAAAAACCATTACTGTGAAAGCAAATCTAGATGAAACGCCGCTATTCGTAAAAGCAGGAAGCATTATTCCAATGGGACCAAAAGTACAGTATGCAACGCAAGAAACAGACGAGCCGTTGCGTATAAAAGTGTATCCAGGCGCAGATGCAACATTCACCTTATATTTTGATGATAACGAATCTTACGACTATGAACATGGTGAATATTCAGAACTTAAATTGAATTATTCCGAAGCCACTAAAACACTTCAAATTACTAAAGGGAATGGCGAGTATTTAGACTATTCTAAAAGTCCTATGACGCTAGTTGTTGAAATGATTGGCGGACAAAATCAGACGGTGAGTTTTTCAGGTTCAGATTTAGAAGTTAAATTATAAAGTTTACTAAAATGTAGATAAACTCAATTCGCGCAAGAGAAGTTATAGGTTTTAGTGGCCTTTAGCTTCACTTGTTGCGTTTAGGCATATAATTTATAGTAATTGAACCATGGTTTATATCCAAATCATGAGACCTTGACTATTTTTATTACTTCAATAATTAGTGTTTAAAACAAGCTAAAAAAAACATGACTAAACCCCGTTTCAATTTCAAAAGGTATTCCTCTTCAAAATTAATAGCACTTCTTTGTTTTGCCGTTTTTGGTTTAACAGGGTTGCAAATACAAGCACAAACGACTGTGCAGTCTTTACAAGAATTAAAATTGTATTTAGCTGCAGATAATGTCAATATAAAAATGAAACCGGGAGTGTATTCCATTACTGCCGAAGATGTAAAAAATGGGTTATATACTCAAGAAACAAAAATTAAAAACACAAGTAAGGTATTATTACTTTTTGAAGGGAATAATAGTACTTACGATTTTACAGATGTGACCATTAATGTAGACACTAAGGTGATGCAAGCCTATGGTAATAATCAAATTCACGAAATACAAATTATAGGAAATAAGAATGTGCTTAAAAACTTAACGCTTGTAGATTTGGGTTCGGTACACGATGCACCAATACGTCGCGCTACAAATATTGTTATGGATGGATCGCATAATAAAATTGAAGGATTTCACGTCACCACCAAGGGATCTTTTCCTTATGGTTATGGCGATGCTTTTGGAAAAGGTGGGAAATCGGTAATTCCGCATCGCAAACATAGCGCATGTTTAATTCGAGGGGAGTCTAATCATCTTAAAAATTCAAAGTTTATTCATAGAAGTTACGGCCATTGTATTTTTATGCAGGCTGCTAATAATCCAATTATTGAAGGTTGTGAAGTTGAAGGTGAAGTTCGTAAAACGGATGACATGCTTGCTGAAACATCTGGACCAGCTTTCGATGTGAATTTTATGACGGTTTGGGGGTATACACTTCCAAAAGGATATATGTTAAGTACTGGAGAAGCAGGGATTCGTGCTTACGATGGAGGTGAAACTATAATTGATGGAAAACAATATAGACGCGGAACATCTAACGTTACCGTTTTAAATTGTACCGTAAAATATATGAGAACGGGTGTGACAATTGCACATGCTACTGGAAAAAAATATGTTGAAGGTTGTGTGGCTATTGGTTGTGAAAACGGATTCTCGTTAGGGTCGGGTGATTTAGTGAATTGTAAAGCCGATGTTACACACGGACCAGCATACGCGTCAACTTACGAAAGAGATAAAGGATATAACGCAGATATTACACTTATTCCATCAAAAGAACCGTACTATAACGGCACAGGCGCTGTTGCTTATATTGGCGGAAGTCAGCATAAAATTACACTTCGAGGTTCAAGTGAAGGCGTAAATAAAGGCTTAAAAATTAAAGTTGGTGGCGAGAAAAATAACATCAGATTATTACATGGGAATCTTCCCAATCAGAATGATTTTAAAGGTTTCGATTTTGAAATTCAAAACCTTACCGAATATCCGGTGTATCTATCACATAAAAGCTCTGGAGTTACAGGCGAATCTAAAGGACCAATTACAAATTTAGGTACAGATAACACGTTAAAGTATATCGGTAAATAATCTTCACATTAAACAAAAACTAACCAAATAATAGTTGTAAAAAAAACGAATAGAGATGAATAAAATACTAACACTACTTTCTGTTTTATTTATAGTTTTTTCAAGCCAAGCTCAAGTAGCAGACAATCAGAAAAAGGTTATAGAAGTAAGTTCACTAACCGAATTCAGATCCTATTTAAATCAGGATAATGTTCATGTCAAGCTTAAAGCAGGTAATTATCAAGTAGATGATGCTAAAAAAATTAGATTTTTCGAAATCACGAGTAATAATTCCTATTACGATTTGAAGGATGTAAGATTTATGGTCGATACAAAACTGTTTAGTCGTACCGATTTAATAAAAAGTACCGATGGAAATAGCATGTATTGTGCTATAGAAATATCAGGAAATCACGTCACGCTAGAAGGATTGTATATCGAAACTTATGGCGATACACCTGGCTTACAAAGTAAAAATAAGATATTCAATATTGTTGGAGAAGATGTTACCTTAAAAGATGTAGAGTTGCGTACAGCAGGTTCAAATCCTTGGGGTTATGGGTATTTATATGGCCTTGGTGGTGGAGATGTTCGCAAAATGAATGGAATTCGTGTGGGATATCCAGCAAAGAATGTAAAATTGTTAGGGTGTAAAGTTCATATGAGAGCTATGGGACATGCTATATTTTTACAAGGATCAGAAAATACGTTAATCGAAGGTTGTGAGGTAGATGGTTTGCTCCGTACTACCGATGCGATGCTTGCGGAAACTTCAGGGTATGGTTTTGATAAGAATTTTTATGCCGCAAAAGGAAATTATATAGAAGGAACTAACGTGGCCGAAGATGGTAAAATTTTGCCAGACGAAATTATTTCTTTAAGTGAAGATGGAATACGTATGTACCCCGACTATAATGGTCATCCTACCACAAATACGACGGTAAAAAACTGTACAGTAACACAAATGCGTAGAGGGATTTGTACAGGTTTAAGTACGTCGGGAGATATGGTTATTGATTGTGTAGTACGCGATTGCGTTGCTACTGGATACAACGTGGGGAACGCAGATACCTTAATTAATTGTAGTGCCGATGCTAAATACGGAGAAGCTTTTTGTATTGCGTATACCGATGCTAAAAATGCTAAGGTAGAAATGAATATCCTAGACAGTAGAAATGGTATAGCTAATAATCTGCTAGCTAAAATAAATGGCACAGGTCACAATGTTGTGATTAAAACCGAGTCTCCAGAATTTATTCCATCTACTATGGCTATTAAATTATCTGTATGGGAAGGTTATGGGAATTTCGATGAAAATGCTAGAATGCATGCTACAAATATCAAACTAGACAATCAAACTTCAACAGAAATAATCACGTTTAAAGGGACTGAAAAAGTTGATATAAAAACGAAAGGCAAAGTACGTAAAGCTACAGAATCAGAAAACTTGGTAAATGATAGTAATCGTTTAAAACGATAAAATGAAGACACCAAACGTCATCAAAACCTAATTTATATTGCGTTCTTACTTTAATCCGTTAGAACATAAAGGTTAGAGTGAGAACATGCTGAATTATTCAACGGGATACCTAAAATTAAAATAATGAGAATAGATTTTCACAGGATGACCATCCTAAAACATGTGCTAACCTTAGTAATGCTATGGTTTGTAGGGATTGTTCATGCACAGCAATTAAATCAAATAGGAAGTTCTGATTTTTCCGATTGGAAAGGAATTTCTAAAGTGAAGAAAGAGGTTGCTACAGTGAAATCTAAAGACACCATTTCTTATACGTATTCTAATCAAAACCGAATTTATTTTCCAGGAATTAGTAGACCTTTTGAAGGTGATGCTGCAGATTGGACAAAGTACAAGGCACTGACATTCGAGGTGTATTTTAAACAGGAAACTACCGCAAAAATAAGTGCTGTTTTTAAAGTGGATTCTTTGGATTACGGCGATTTAAATCCAATAAATAAAGCAGAAATTGAGTTGGTCGGGAAAGGTTGGCATACTGTTTACATGCCCTGGGAGGTTTTCGATGTTGATGCTGGGCAACGTACGGCAACACTTTTTGCAGTGAAACACCTATTAATTTCTGTAGATTCTGAAACAAATAGCACCTATCAAATTAAAAACATTCAGTTAACTAAGGGAAAAACAACCTTTTTAGAAGCCGAAATTCAAGGGAAATCAGCTGAAGCTGGGAGTCAAGTACTCTATGAATTTCAAGTAGGTAATACCACAGATAAAGCACAAGCAGTCGAACTTCTTATAGAAACCATAGGTTGGGAGTCTATGAAAGGGTATATAGAACCTAGTCAGTTACAATTGGCTCCGGGAGAAATAAAAACCTGTACACTAACAGTAGATCTGCCTTCTCATTTACCTGAGGGCATTCGTGAAAATCAAGTTATTAAAGCCATTGCGAATGGGGAAGGAGCGTCTGTAGCAACTCTTGAATTTAAAACGGCAGTACGTATACCTTTTCCTAATATCGTGTTTACAGCGTCTGGATGGGATCAAGTACGAGAAAAAGCAAAAAAATACGATTGGGCACAAGAAGGATTACAAGATTATATTAGAAAAGCTGACCGTTGGAAAGTACCAGATGGCGCCGATTTTTCAAAAGAAACGGAACGTCCTTTAGGGCAATCTGTTTTTAGTACGGATGGACATGAGATTTACAATTGTGCTATTGCCTATCAGCTTACAGGAAATGAAGATTATGCTGCAAAATGTATAAAATTATTACGCCGATTAATCGATCCCAAAACAGGATACCCTGCCACTTTAGTCGGAGGAAGTAATTCTTTTGTTGGTGAAGGTAAATTTTGGCAAGCCGTAGGTAGAATGTATGATTTAATTAGAACAAGTCCGCAACTAACCGAATTAGATAAAAAAAGAACAGAAGAAACCTTCAGGCTTTTTGTGACTCAAACCTTGAAAGGAAATACCAAGGGTGCCATTAGTAACTGGAATGTTGCCGAAATTACAGCAGCAATGTATTGTGCTTTGAATCTACAGGATTGGCATCTTATAGACCAGTTATTAAATGGACCAACAGGAATTTATAAACACCTTGAACATGGTATTATGAGTGACGGTTGGTGGTACGAATGTGCTGTGGGATATAATACTTGGGTGGCTACAGAGTTTTCTGAAATTGCCCTTGCCTTAGAACCTTGGGGTATTAATTTTAAGGATCGCACATTTCCTATAGGAACAACCAAGCACTTCTCATTATTATCAAGTAGAAGACAAGGCGGGATTATGGGTATGGAATTCGAAAAATGGGGAAAGATTGAGCGCAATAATGTAGGAATAAAAGACATGTGGGATGCTTCTATTCCATTTATGGATTTCCGGGGTGTACTTTTGGCAGTAAATGACGCCGTTGAAGATAAACTTTCAGGGAAATCTTACGAGTTAGCGTATTATTTATACAGAGATCCAGAATATGCCGCAATTATTAATCGCGATAACAAGCGAGACTTATTGTACGGTGTGCCTGATCTTCCGGAAGTGACTTCAGAGCAAATGAGTGTATCGGCTTATGCCGATAATATGGGAATTGTGCAATTGCGATCTCAAACAGAAGATAGACCACAAAACGAACAAATTCAGGCGGCTTTACATTATGGCTCTCATGGTGGATATCATGGACATTTCGATCGTACAAACTTGGTGCATATGAGCCGTTACGGACGTAGTTTTTATGGAACTTTAATGTTTTGGTATGGTTACGGTAGTTATTTATATAAGTTTTGGAAACAAACATCTGTGAATAAAAATATGGTTGTAGTCGATCAGAAAATGCAACAACCGGTAGAAAACTCTAGACTCTTATTTCATTCTGGAGAAATGATGCAAGCGACTGCTATAGAAACCAATTCTAAATGGAGTCATCCGCCATATGGCGGGATACCAAATTCGAAGCAAACTTTTGCAGAAAAAATGTGGGAAGAAGGACGTACAATAGCATTACCTAAAACACAACCTGAATTTGGAGAAGTTACAGAATACACCGAGCCTGTTTTACAACGTAGGGCTATGATTGTATTAGACGATTATATTGTAATGGCAGATTACTTAAAAGGTAAACAAGAACACGAATTCGATTGGATGTTCCAAGCGAAAGGCTTCAAGGGAATAACGGCAGATAAAGCTGAGTTTTCTCACCATACCAATCAAATGAATTCTAATCCAATTGGAAGTGCTCAATTTATTACCGACTGTAATTGGTATGATGTTGAAGGCACCTCTAGAACTCAATTCGAAATGTGTTGGGGAGAAGGTTGCGATAACGAAGGTGTGCGTTTGCCAAATAGTGTAGACGGTCCATTAAAAATAGATGTGTTTAATGCTTGGCCAAAACAATCTCAAGTGATGATTGGTACATCTACAGAAAGTTTTTACGTCAACAAAAAATTATGGTACACAGCACGCGCCGACAATCAAGAAATTTTGAATGATAGTACAGGCGCTTGGATTTTAGGCAGTAAGTCTATAAAATTAGAAATAACAGGAAAAAAGAAGCTAGAACTGACAACAAAAACACCTGGTAAGATTAGAAACAATACTATTTTTTGGGGAGATGCAAAAGTTGTTCTTAAGGATGGTTCAGAAGTATATCTGTCTGATTTACCTGTGAAATATGAGAATGTTTTAATGCCAGATCAAAAAGGTAAAGATTATTATGGTGGACCGATTAAAATTGGAGGAGAGCCTGTGGCACAGGCAACACCTGGAATGCCAATAAATAATAAAGAATTGGCAAAAATTACTATCGATTTAAGTGGTCTAGACGTGGAAAGGTTTGAAGCTAAAATAGGAGGTGATTTTCCATTGGGAGATGAAACGTCACGTTTAAAATCTATGGCGGTAAGAACTAAAGGAAAATCGGCAAGATACCTTGCTGTAATAGAACCTTACGAAAATCAATCTGTTATAAAATCGGTAGAAGCTAAAAATGAAAATGAACTCACTGTAACACTAACCGATGGACGTGTGCAGCAAGTTACACTTGAGGCTATGGAGTACGATAATGGAAAAATTCAAGTTACGGTAAAAGAGTTTAAAAATGGAAGTTTGATTAGAAGTGAAACAACACTGCATGATAAAAAATAGTGTACATGTTTAGAATCTGTATAATCATAGTTCTAATAGGGCTTAAAAATTTTAAAAGGGTTTTAAGTTAGGGTAAATGGATTATAATTTATAATAAAAAACCACTCAAACATTTATACTTGTAACATGTTTTACTTTCTGTAAAATATAAATGGTATCTCGTTTTTTGAATTTTAAATATAAAAAGCATGAAAATAAAATTAGTAACAATAATCTGTGTAATGATTACAAGTTTAGGGTTTTCTCAAAATCCTGTTTTTACCAGTGTTTTTACTGCCGATCCATCTCCTCATGTATGGCCGGATGATCCCAATACACTTTGGGTATATACAAGTCATGACGAGCCTGGTTCTAATAACCATTATGGTATGACGGGGTATCATGCTTTTTCTTCGACAGACATGGTAAATTGGACAGACCATGGGCGTATTTTACATTTAGAAAATGTAGCTTGGGCAGAGAGTCATGCTTGGGCCATGGATGCAGCTTATTATAGAGGTCAATACTATTTAGTGTATTGCATGAAAGAAGCTGGAATTGGACTTTTTAGAACAGGCGTAGCACGTAGTGATACTCCAGAAGGACCATTTACCGACCTAGGGTATATTAAAGGAGTAGAATTTGGTCAAGATCCAGCTATTTTTATAGATGATGATGGTACACCATATTTATATTGGGGACATGATAGAAAATGTTATGCAGCCGAGTTAAATGAAGACTTAATGTCTATTAAGCCAGAAACCTATATAGACTTAACACCTCAATTAACCTATGTTTTTGAAGGGCCTTGGGTACATAAAAAAGATGGAAAATATTATCTGACTTATCCCGGTTTAACACCTAGACGTTGGCCAGAAAAAATGTTTTATGCTATAGCAGATAAACCATTAGGACCATATGAGTTTAAAGGTGTTTTTATAGATGATTTTGAAGGACAGAGCGGAACTAATCATGGAGGAACTGTAACTTATAAAGGAAAAGATATGATGTTTTATCACAGTGCGTGGTTGTCTGGTGGTTTAAGTGAAACACGTTCGGTAATGGCCGATTATTTAAAATATGATAAAAAAGGAAATATCATTCCAATAGTGCCTTCAAAAAAAGGTTTAGGTAATGCAAAACGAACTAAAACAACCCTTAAGTTAGAAGCAGAAAATGGCTTTGCTGCTGGAGGAGAATTATATAATGTAATTGTAGATACTTGGATTAAGGGATATAGTGGTAAAGGTTATGTTACGAATTTTGACAATCCTTACGATCACGTTTCTATGTTAGCTCAGGTGGCAAAACCAGCAAAATATCGTTTTAAAGTTAGATATGCTTCACCAGACGGAGAATCCAATCACGATATTCTAATTAATAGCCATAAATACAGTGAATTTAAGTTTCCGCAATCGGATACGTTCCGTGAAATAGACTTTGGTATTGTAGACTTAAAGGCCGGAGATAATTTAATACGTGTTTTTAGAAAAGATTGGAAACCATCAAAAGGTGAATTAGCAATCGATTATATAAAACTTGAACAAATTTTTGAAGATGAAAATTAAATTTTTATACGACTAAATAAAAATAATGATATGAAAAAAACAATACTGACAGGGCTATTAGCCTTAATTATACAACTTGGTTATTCTCAAGAAAAGGTTCTTGTTAAAGCAACAGCTCAAGGCGAAAAATTTGAGCATTTTTGGAGTAAAAGTGTTGGTGCTGGTCGTGCTAACGAAGGCTTACGTGCCGGATGGTTAGAACAACTAGAAATGGTACAAGAAGATTGTGGATTTGAATATGTGCGTTTTCATGGCATATTCCATGACGATATGTTTCCGGTATTTGAAAAAGATGGAAAAATTACATACAACTGGCAATATATAGATGATTTATTTGACAGAATGTTAGATCTTAATGTAAAACCTTTTGTAGAATTAGCATTTTTTCCTTCTGCATTAGCAGCAGAAAATAGTAAAACACAATTTTGGTGGAAAGCTAATATTACACCAGACGAATCTAAATTTGGAGAATGGCATAACTTGGTTAAAGCATTTACTCAGCATTGTGTAGATCGTTATGGTATTGATGAAGTATTAACATGGTATTTTGAAGTTTGGAACGAACCAAATTTACACTATGGCTTTTTCGATGGTACAAAATCTCAGTATTTCGAATTGTATAAACAATCTGTAACAGCTGTAAGATCTGTAGATAATCGTTTTAAAGTTGGTGGACCCTCAAGTAGTAATTTTGTGGCAGACGGACGTTACGATGGAGAAGTTGAAAGTAGAAGTGGAGATCTTATAACATTTACAGCCGATAATATTAACGATTTAGAATGGAAAGGCGCATGGATAGAAGATTTCTTAGCGTATTGTAAAAAAGAAAAACTACCAGTAGATTTTGTGTCTACTCATCCATACCCTACAGACTATCCGTTTAACCCAACTACAGGAGCAGGAAAAGATTTTTCTCGTTTTGTAAATTCTACCAAAACAGACATGGAGTGGTTAAATAAAGTAATTAAGAAAAGTGCTTATCCAAATGCCGAAATTCATTTAACAGAGTGGAATACAAGTCCGAATAGTAGAGATGCTATGCACGACTTTTTACCACCTGCAGCGTATATTGCTAAAGTGAATTTAGATTGTATTGGACTAGCGAATTCTTTAGCATTTTGGACATTTACCGATATTTTTGAAGAAAAAGGAGGTGCAGAAAGTATCTTTCATGGTGGTTTCGGAATGATAAATTATCAAGGATTAGTAAAGCCATCTTACCATGCATACCGTATGTTACATCAATTAGGAGATGAAAAGCTTTTTAAAAATGATTACTTATTTGTCAGTAAAAAATCTACAGATGGTAAAGTTGTGGCGTTGGCTTATAATTATCCAGAAGATCACTACAAAGCGGTGCCGTCAAGTATTAAAAAAATCGAGAAATATGAAAATGGAAAACCACGCCAATTAGATTTTAGTATTTCAGATTTAAAACCTGGTACAATGTTTAAAATAGAGGTCTTAGATTCAAACAGTGGAAATATTTATAAATATTGGGAATCTATGGGGAAACCAGAACCACCAACTCGCGAGCAAATTAAAGTAATGAAGCAATATGCCGAAAATTTAAATACTGAATTAATTACTGCAAATACCAAAGGTGAAGTTAAAATTAAACGAGAATTAAGTCCTTGGAGTTTAGTTCTTATTGAACAAGTAAATTAATTGACACATCAGACTAAATTTACAGTAGTTTAAATTCTGGAATCTATTTGTCAGATTAGAAAAAAATAATACTGTAGTTTTTAAAAAATTATCAAGAATTATATTTTGCTATCAAAATAAGGCTGTCTTTTTAGACAGCCTTATTAGTTTATAATATGTGGCGATACTATAAAGGCTCCTGTTTTATTTAATTTTAAAACGTTAATTATAAAAATACTTCTGTTAGTCTAAATGATAGAACCGTAATTCGGCTTCCTTTTGTCTCGCAGAGCTAAAGTTAGAAACACGTTTTAAATACCCAATAACTCGTGTACCATAATCGACGTCTGTAGAACCACAATTACTGCATTTTTGAAGCGTTTTTTTATCGATATTATTGCAACTATTACAAATGGTAATTTTTATATTAAAGCAAAAATAATTACATCCAGCCATTGCTGTGGCGTTAATTAACTTTAAAAATCCATCTTTATTAGGTGCTTCTTCTAAATTTAAATGTAATGCAGAACCTCCATCTAAATATTTAATAATATCATCTCCATGCAATATAATTTTATCTAGTGTATTTATCGAAGTATCTTCAACAGCATAGAAATAGGAATTATAACATTCTCGCGGGGAGAATAATCCCTCATCTTTATCCCATTTTGCATTTTTAACGCCTAAATTTTCGGCAGGGACAAACTCGGTATTAAACATATAACCAAACTCTTTTTTAGCGTCTTTATTAGCATCATAAATAATCTTAAGATGTTTAGATACAAACGCTTTATAGGTATCGTTATTCTTTGCATTTATGCCAAGACTTTCTGCAGCTTCAACCATTCCATTAATTCCAATGGTTAAAAATTGTTTTTCTAAAGCAATAAAACCCGAATTATAAGCAGGTAACATACCTGCACTTTTATATTCTTCAATTAAACTTCTATAGGCTACTTGATATTTTTGAATTTTATGAATTACCGTTTTAAGATTGTATCCTTTTTGTACTAAGCGATTCATGTTTAAAGTAATTACATTAATAGATCCTGTAGATACGCCTCCTGCACCAAGGGAATAGCTAAAGGTATTATCACTAATTTCGTTTCTTAAACGACAACAAGATGCTAAGCTATCTGCACTTTCTGATTGATAGATAAAAAATGAGTTTCCTTGACTTAATTCGGAAGCACACATTTCAGCAAAATTATGGTCTACGGGTTTACCATTTTTTACCAACATTGCTGCTGTAACTACAGGGAATGTTAATACTGCTTTTTCTCGTTCGGCATTAAACCACGTCATGAAAAATTGTTGTAATTTATTTAAGCTCTCGAGTTCTGGTTTACTCATATCTGGAAACACAAATTCGCCAAACAGACTTTCAAAATATTTTTCATCATATAAAGAGATGTTCCAAAAAACGGACTGATATCCTCTTGCTGCAGCTGGCTGATTTATAGCATATACAACATGTTGCAAATGATTTTCAATCGTCTTATTATTAGTATTTAAATAATCGTTTCCAAAATCTTTACGCGCAAAATAATCAAAATACAATAAAAATTCTACAGTTGCTAAAGCTCCTGCAAACTGCGAACTCACAGCAAAAACAAGATTAACAAATTCGCCACAAAAACTCTCCAAATGCTGTGGTGCTTTGCTTTCTCCTCCTAATTTTGTTAATCCATCAAATAAAAATGGGTACATGCTAATAGAGGCACAATAAGGTTTTAAAGACGTTTCGTCATGAATGTATATTTCATGAGATTCTATTTGACGTACATATTCGTTAGCTAAATCATCACCAAATAATTCTGCTATTTTATTTTTAACCAACTGCCTGTTTACCTGAATATTAATGTCTTTATTCAATTCAGCCTCCATCGTCGCTATATTTTTTGAAGACACATTAGCATTGGCATCCATTTTAGAGCCATCGGCTGCATTTGAAGCACTAATATAATTACTAATGAAATTGATTTTTTTATTTACCTGTTCTTGGGTTAATCTAATCATAGCTTAATGGTTTTTGAAAAATAAATGATTTAATAACTTATTTGATTGTACGTGTATGAATTTTTGATTGGTAGATGCAATGTCTAATCCGCCTAGTTCTGAAATCCATCTACCGGTTTTAACCCAAGTAAGATGGTTTAATATCTTTTTATTAATATGTTGTTCGCCACTATAAAGACATGTTTTATAACCCTCAGTTTTAGCTAAACACAAGTAATTAATAAGTTCTGTTTCGTGCCATTCTCCGCCCATAAACAAGATACAGCTAGCAAAGCCTTTATATTTTTTTAAGAGACCTTTGAAAAATTCTGAAGTTAGTTTTTTTCCATGCTTTTCTTTCCATAGCATAGGAGAGTGACAGCCCTTACAATGTAGTTTACAGCCACAAATACTTAAACAAATACTAATTTCTCCAGGAACTTCCTGAAGTACAACTTGAATGTTTGTGTAATACATTCTCTCTTAAATTTATTCAATAAAACGACTGTTTACAGACCATTTTATCGATTGGTTAATCGTCAAAAAGCTAAGAGTATCTATAAAAAAGAATATTCTATGCCAGTTACCTTTTTCCCGAAAGTTAGACATGGTTTTGAATCTGGCAGGTCTTCTGACTTACTCCTGTTTTACGTCTTCCCATTTCGGTTTATTAGAAACAGTGACTAAAAGAATGTAAAACATTTTAGAGAGTTTACAGCTGCGGGAACAGTTCAGGTTTTTAACCTGATTCCCTTTTTAATCCTTGAATACTAGTACGGTATCCTAGAACCAAATTCTAAGTTAAAAGTAATTAAGAAATCTATATGTAAATTATATATGTAGTTATTTTATTAAGATAGTTGTTAACAAGAAGTGAAATTTAAATATCGTTTTTCTAAATTAATTAATTTTTTTGTAAAAAAGTATTCTTATAAATACACACTTTATATCAGAGATTTCTTATTATAATAGATTAGATAAAGAGATGATAGAGATAACGTATTATCAATTAATTTTTTAATCTTAAAAAAAGTAACCAACTACACTTATAAACATAAGTCCCAGTTATTTTATATAGTTTAATTTACCATTAAATATAATTAAGTTTGTGTAGCTCCAGAAGCCCTTTCTGTATAAGATATAAGATGTATGATTTTAAAATTTAAAAAGTAGTAATGAATTTAAAATGGTATACGCTTAGTGTTTGTTTTATGCTTGTTTTTTCAGTATCAGCTCAATACAATACATTAAAATTCGAAAATATAAATGCTGTCGATGGCTTATCTAGTGGTACCTGTTTAGATATCTATCAAGATACGGATGGGTATTTATGGTTCGGAACTATCGATGGGTTAAATAAGTTTAATGGTTACGATATTGAAGTGTTTAGACCAGACGAAACAGATTCTACTACAATTAGTAATATCAGAATAAATGCTATTACAGGCGATAAGGACGGAAATTTATGGATTGGAACCAATAATGGGTTAAATTTTCTGAACAAAAAAACGAATCGATTTTCTCGTGTTCCTATTTTTAAACCAAACACTATTAACACTATCAACGGAACTGTTGTTAATACATTATTGTACGATGCATTTGAGCATGAGTTATGGGTGGGGACCAATTCTGGTGCTGTAAAAATTGAGTTTGATGATGCTCAAGATCTGTCGTCTCCATTTAACACATCACGCTATAAAAATGAAATTAATGATGAAAATTCATTAGATAATAATAGTGTAAATGTTATCGTTCAAGATAAACAGCATAACATTTGGATGGGGACTAACGGGCCTTATCTTAATAAATACAATGTGCATACAGATAATTTTGAACGGGTTTTAATAGAGCATAAAAGAGCTTACGAATTAAATCATATTTCCAAAAGTGTGTATATCGATAATCAAGGCGATTTCTGGATCGGAAACGACTTGGCTAATTTAGTACACTGGCAGCGAGAAACGAATCAATTTAATCAGGTTGCGGTTTTAGATCAACACATACCAATAAATGATATTTATAAAGATCACGAGGGGTTAATCTGGGTCTCTACAGATGGTCACGGTTTGTATTTGTTTGATGATCATTTTAAAACATTAAAGCAACACATTGTACATAATCCATCCGATTTATTTTCATTACCCAATAATCAGCCGACTAAGATATTTCAAGATAAAAACGATATATTTTGGATTGGTAGTTATAATAAAGGCGTTAGTAAATTACAGCTCTCAAAAAATGCATTTGGTCACTACTATTATCAGCCTAATAATCCTGAGGGGTTAAACGGAGAAATTGTGCAATCTGTTTTAGAGGATTCGGAACAGCGTATTTGGCTTGGGGTGTATAATCAGGGATTGAATTTGTTTAATGAAGCAGAGCAGACCTTTACACATTATAGTCATAAACCAGAAGACCATAATTCGCTTAGTTCTAATAAAATTCTATACACTTTTGAAACTACCGATGGGTATATTTGGATTTGCACTTTCGATGGCGGTATAAATCGGTTCAATCCAAATACCGGTAAATTTAAGCCGTTTTTACATCATGAATTAGATAGCACTACACTAGCGCAAAATGCGGTTTGGACTGGGGTAGAAGATTCGGAACACAGAATTTGGTTAGGCTTAAAATCGGAAGGTTTAAATCTTTATAATCCAAACACAGAGCGTTTTCATCAGTTTAAAAATCAGTTTAATGTAGACACTGGTTTAGCAAGTAATTTTATAGTGTCCTTGTTTGTCGATTCTAAAAACCGATTGATTATAGGGACCACGCAAGGTTTAAATGTCTTAGACTTAAATACTTTAGAGGCTTTTATTCCAGAGTACATTAAGGTGTTAGATGTTATTGATAAGACAATACAAGGGATTCGTATAAACGATATTATTGAAGATGGCTCTGGGCATATTTGGTTGGCTGCCGATAATGGGCTACATAAGTTAGATGCACAATGTCAACTTTTACAATCGTATACAACTAAAGACGGGTTACCAAATAATTTAATCGTGGGCTTAGCCATAGACGATGCTAAAAATATATGGTTAAGTACTAAAAGTGGTATGTCTGTTTTTAATCCAGAGACGCATCATTTTAAAAATTTTAATATTATAGATGGTTTACAAGGTTTAGAATACCAAAGTAAGTCTATAGAAAAAACAAAAGATGGTCGCATACTCGCAGGAGGTTTAAACGGATTTAATATTTTTGATCCAGAATTAATGCTTACAGATTCTATACCATTACTCACCCCCATAATATCTAATTTGCGTTTGAATAATAGAACGGTTAGTGTGGGAGATACTATAAATGGTCGCATATTATTAGATCAGAACATTTCGGAAACAGACCAAATCAACTTGAAATATAACGAAAATAACATTTCCTTCGATTTTGTAGCCTTATTTCTAGACAACCCAAATCAAGTGCAATACACCTATCAACTCGAAGGTGTGGATGATGATTTTGTTAAAGCGGGATCTAATAGGCAAGTTAATTATTCGAATTTACAGGCAGGCAATTATGTGTTTAAAGTAAAAGCGTCTTTAGACGGTTCTTGGGACACACAAGAGGCAAGTGTTTTAAACCTAAAAGTGTATCCGCCATTTTGGAAAACGTGGTACGCGTATTTGGCTTATATGGTTATTATTGCATTATTAATTTGGACCTTTCTAAAGTTGTATACTCGAAATGTAGAAGATGCACAGAAACACAAATTAGATTTAATGAAACTGGAATTTTTTGTGAATGTCTCTCATGAATTTAGAACGCCTTTAACTTTAATATTAAATCCGTTAGATAAAATTTTAAATCATTTTAAGGAGACCGAAGTAATTGAATCCTCTGCGCTTACTGCTCAAAGAAGTGCCAGACGCTTGTTGCATTTAATCAATCAATTATTAGATTATAGAAAAATGGATGCAGGAATGGCGCCCTTGCAATTAGAGCGTGGCGATATCGTCACGTTTACCGAAACTATCTTTTCATTATTTAAAGGGCTTGCAGAAACCAAACACATTAATTATGTTTTTCAATCGAACACCAAAACTATTTCTGGGGTTTACGATTTTGATAAAGTTGAAAAAATAATTACCAACCTCATCTCGAATGCCATAAAATACACCGATTATGGTGGTGAGATTACGGTAACAGTTACTGCTATGTCGGTAGATCAAGGACAGACTAAACCTTTAAAATTAAATAAAAAATCACTGACAGATTATGTCGAAATTAGTATAAAAGACACTGGACGTGGGATGAAGAAGAAGCAACTAGAACATGTGTTTTCTAGGTTTTATAATTTAGATGAAACCAAATCAGGAACCGGTATCGGACTTCATTTTACTAAAGGCTTAGTCCATATGCATCAAGGTGAAATTCTAGTACATAGCGCGCCTAAAAAAGGAAGTGAGTTTATCGTTAGACTTCCAATTAAAACTCAAGGAAAACTGGCAAATGTGGCGCATGAGAAAAATGAGTTTTTAATAAATTCGATGAAAGCCGTAGAGTATGACCTATTGGTTTCTAATTCCGAAAGAGCTACAGAACATACAGCACCCGATAGTACGCAAACAAAAACACACACGGTTTTAATTGTAGAAGATAATAGAGAATTAAGATTGCATTTAAAAGACGACTTAGAAGATTACTATAATGTACTTACTGCAGAAGATGGGAAAAAAGGATTAAAGAAAGCCTTAAAGCGGTATCCCGATCTTATTATTAGCGATGTTATGATGCCTAAGATGGATGGTTTTGACATGTGTAAAGCATTAAAATCGGATTTAGAAACGAGCCATATCCCAATTATTTTATTAACAGCACGTACAGGAGATCAGGATCAAATTTCTGGTTTCGATCATGGTGCAAATGCCTATGTTCCTAAACCTTTTAAAATTGAAGTCCTTCGTGCGCGTATTAAGAATTTATTAGAAGCTAAAGCTAGGTTACGTGAAAAATTTTCAACGTTGGGTACATTACTTCCGTCTAGTGAACTTACTACAAACTCTATAGATGAGGCTTTTTTAGAAAAAGTTACTAAAGTGGTCTTAAATAATATTAGCGATCAGGATTTTAAAATAGATGATGTTTTAGAGGATATGGGAATTGGAAGATCACAATTTTTTAGAAAAATTCAATCTATAACAGGACAAAATCCGAGTAGTTTTATCCGCACGATTCGATTAAAATATGCGTCCGAATTATTGCAAAATAGCTCGTATTCTATAAAAGAAATTACGCATATGTCAGGGTTTAATTCTTCAACATATTTTGGAAAAACGTTTAAAGATTTATTTAATCTTACCCCAACAGAATATATTAATCAAAATAGAAAGGTGTAAACTTCTTTAAAATTTTTTAACGTATAACATAAAAAAGATCAATTCTTTTTAAACAGAGACCGTCGTATAAACATATGACGGTTTCTTATTTTTTAGTCAAATTTCCCGCTTTTTAAAGATGTTTTTAAGACCATATTTTATTGTGTATTACATAAAAATGATAAATGATTAACGATTCAATTTTTAGACGAATTATGATTCAATATTTTTAAAACTATTGTTTTTCAGGCTGTTTTGATGGTTGTTTTTAAAAAATGGACTATAATTTTGAGATATTGAGTAATAGTTTTGAGGTATTCTTTATTTGAAAAGTTATTTTTAATGGTGTGAAAATACCGTTCAAAATAAACTCAAATTCAAAATATAAAACATGAATATTTTTAAGAAAATTATTACTGTATCATGTGTTGCTTTCATGTTATCCAGTTGTGGTAATTCAAAAAAAGAATCGACAACCTCGGAGGTCGATCCGGTTTTACAAGCAAACACCGAAAAGATTAGTCAAACTATTAATACTATAAAAGTAAGAGACAGTTTTCCAAGAACAATTCTTAAAGAAGATACGCAATGGGAATTGGTTGGTGTGCGCGATTGGTGTAGTGGATTTTGGCCTGGCATTTTATGGTATGCTTACGAATTTTCGGGAGATGAAAATATTAAACAAGCAGCAGTAGAGTTTACAGATCCAATTAAAACTGTAGCCTATTCAAAGGCGCTAGATCATGATATCGGATTTCAAGTATATTGTAGTTTTGGAAATGGCTATCGCTTAACCGGAAACGAAGCTTATAAAAAAGTCATGCTTGCCGCGGCCGATACTTTAGCAACGTTATACAATCCTAAAGTAGGAACTATACATTCATGGCCAATGAAACCAGAATATCCTCACAATACGATTATAGATAATATGATGAATTTAGAGCTGTTGTTCTGGGCTGCTAAAAATGGAGGAGATAAGAGACTTTATGATATTGCTGAAAGGCATGCAGAAGTTACAATGAAATATTTAGTTAGACCTGATTATTCTACGTATCACTTAGGATCCTTTGATGATGAAACAGGAGAGTTTCTAAGAGGTGTTGCCCATCAAGGCTATGCCGATGATTCTATGTGGGCACGCGGTCAGACTTGGGGAATTTATGGTTTTGCTTTTTCGTATCGAGAAACGGGACGTAAAGATTTTTTAGAAACGTCTATCAAATTAGCCAATAAATATTTAGAACGCTTGCCAGAAGATGGAGTCCCGTTTTGGGATTTCGACGATCCAAAAATACCAAATGCGCCTAAAGATGCTTCAGCTGCAGCAGTAGCAGCTTGCGGAATGTTAGAATTATCAACTTTAGTTGAAGATAAGCAATTACAAAAAAAATATTTTAATGAAGCTAAACGCTTTATTACCACGTTATCTTCAGATGCTTATTTAAGTAATGCTACAAATGAAGCATTATTACTGCATTCTACAGGGCATCATCCACGTAACTCAGAAGTTGACGCTTCTATCATTTATGCCGATTATTATTATATGGAAGCCTTGTTACGATTAAAAAAATTGAATGAGATCAGAAAGCCTGAAGGTTTAAATCCTAAAAATTAAATATATGCAATATTTTAAAATCATTTTTTTCACATGCATGTTACTATGCATACCGCAATTTTTTCACGGACAAACCATACCTTATAGTATCGGTAGAATTGTAGTAAGTTCAGATGGGAATGAACATGATCACGACGATTGGGCAGCAACACCATTTACGCTCGCCTTGTTGGCAGCTCATAATTTGCAGGATAAATTAACCGTATATACCTTTAGTGATCACATTTGGGGCAGTAATCATAATAAAAGTGAAGGCAAAGCGCAAATGCGTATAAGTGCTTTAGAAGGCAAAGAAATTTATAATTTTAAGAATTCTAATTTTATTGAAGCTGTAGAAGATTCTACAAAAGCGATAAAAGCAATTATTAAGGAAATTAATAAATCTTCAAAAAAAAATCCGCTAACTATTATAGCAGCAGGACCTATGCATGTGGTTGGTAGTGCTATTGAAAAGGCACATGTTTCTAAATTAAAATTCGTTCGTATTATTTCACATTCAAACTGGAATGATAATCATGCAGATAAACCATATGATTGGGAACAGCATTCGGGATGGACATGGAAAGAAATACAAGATAAATTCGAGTCTAAAGGATTGATCATTGATAGAATTGCTAATCAAAATGGAGGAGATGATTATAATGGCATGAAAGCACCCAAAGCATTATTCGATTGGATTAAAACATCTCCAATCCGTAATCATTCAGAAGAAATGCAAAAACAATTAGATTGGTTGTATTCTAGACAACTAACCTGTGTTAAAAAAGGAGATTTTGATCCTTCAGACGCAGGGATGATAATCTATTTACTAACAGGAAAACAAAAAACAAATCCTTCAGATGCTAAAGCTATTATTGAGGGAGGTGTTAAATAATTCGGGTAATTATTTTTAGTAATAATACATTTTAATCAGACAGTAAAAGCTTAAATAACAAGTGGTTTTAGATGTAGGTAATTTGTCTGCAAAGGGAAAGTTATGCTTAAAAAAAAGTTGACTTGTTTTAAATTTGATGCGCTTAGATTTATGAAAAAAAATATAATAATAATAATAATAATAATTGCAGCTTTATTTTGTTGTTCGGTACTTTTTGCTCAAAATATGAATGAAGTAGCCTCTAGTCATTTTTCAACTTTAAATTGGGTAATCTTAATCGTTTTCCTTTTAGGAACCACCTTAATTGGCGAACTCGTTAAAAATAAAGACAAAGGTTTAGATGCTTTTTTTAAAGGTGGAAACAACCTGCCTTGGTGGGCTGTTTCTTTATCGTTAATAGCAACAAAAACAAGTGTAGCTACATTTATAGCAGTACCCGCATTTATATTTTCTATGAATGGAAATTTAACCTATTTACAAATGACAATTGGTTTTGCTTTAGGGAATGTGCTATTTGTTTTTGTTTTACTAAAAGAATATTACGAAGAAGGCATTTTTAGTCCGTATGATTTTATTCAGAATAGATTAGGTATTAGAGTGAGTCAGTTATCTCGTGCCTTTTTTATGATTGGAGCAACTATGAGTCAAGGCGTACGATTATTAGGAACCGCTCTGGTATTAAGTGTTATTACCGGACAAGACACGGTAGTTTGCATTGTTATTATTGCTGTTTTTGCAGTGGTATGGTCTTATATTGGAGGAATTACCACTGTAGTTTGGACCGACGCTATTCAATTTGTCATTTTTATTTTAGGTGCCTTTTTTGCTTTGTTTTATGCCATTGGAGATATACCAGGAGGTTTTGGCGAAATGATGAATATTGCAGATGAAAAAGCAAAACTAGTGCTTTTTGATTTGTCTTTAGACCCTCATAAAACGTATACCTTATGGGTTGGTGTTTTGGGGTGTACCTTTTTCGAATTTGGATCTAATGCTATAGATCAAGTCGTGACTCAACGTGCTTTATGTTGTAAAAATTTAAAAGAAGCAAGAAAAGCGGTTGCTTTTTCAGTAGTAGGAGTAGCGACCACTTGGATTATGGCTTTTGTAGGTATTGGTTTGGTAGCATATTACAATATTAATCCATTATCAGAACTAGTCAATAATTCCATTAGTTCAGAGCCTGATAGAATTTTTCCGTATTACGTTGTTAATGAGTTACCAAATGGTATCTCTGGATTAATTATAGCAGCCATGTTTGCCGCAGGTATTTCTACTTTAGATTCAGCATTAACAGCCTTATCACAAACAAGTGTTATGGGCGTAGGAACTTTAGTATTTCCTAAATTAAAAACCATGGCCGAAAACAAAGTGGTAAAAATCTCTAAAATAGCTATAGTTGTTTGGGGCGTTACTTTAGCAGTTTTGGCATATGGATTTAGCTTTTTTCAAGATGGGGGCTTATTAGCTTTAGGGTTTAAAGTTCCCGGCTATGCATACGGTGCTTTAATAGGAATTGCTTTTTTAGCCTTGATGAGAAAAGGAAATTTTACAGGAATAGTGTCAGGTGCTATTATTGCTGTTTTCACTATTGCGTGGATGCATTACGAAGGCATCAGTTTCTTTTGGTGGTTCCCTGTAGGAGCCTTAATTGTAATTATTGTAGCACTAATACATTCAAAAATAATAACCAATACAGGAAATCAAACATCTGTTGTTTAAATATAAAATCAACATTAATAATTAAAAGAATAATTAAAATGAAAACATTTAAAACCACATTAATAGAAGGATTTGATGTCATTGTTGTAGGAGGTGGTGTTTCAGGTAGTCATGCAGCAATTGCATCAGCCAAAACAGGAGCCAAAACATTATTAATAGAACAATTTGGTTTTTTAGGCGGATCGTTAACTGCGATGGGAGTTGGTCCGATGATGACTTTTCATAATAAAGCAGGAAGACAATTAGTGTTCGGTTCTCCAAATGAAATGGTGAATCGTTTAATAGAAAAAGGGGCTAGTCCAGGACATATATTAGACAGTACAGGATATTGTTCTACCGTAACGCCTTTTGATGCTGAAATGTTAAAGGTAACTTTAGAAGATATGGTGCGAGAAGCTGGTGCAGAAATATTATACCATACGCGTCTGATTGATATTTCGCAAGAAGGTAGAGAAATCAAATCTGTATTTATTCATAATAAAGGAGGCATTCAAGAAATTCCTGCTAAGATATTCGTAGATGCTAGTGGAGATAGTGAAATCGTTAAACTCTCTGGCGTACCGTTTACAGAAGGGCGTCCGGAAGATAATAAATCGCAACCCATGACAACCAATATTAAAGTGGGTAATGTAAATACTGAAAAACTTAGGGAATACATGATTAATAATTGGGATCAGTTTGATGCTGAAGAACGTTCTGCCAATAAAGCCGAAATTCTTAAGAAAACCAAACGTATTTCTACATGGGGCTTTTACGATTTATGGAATGCAGCCAAAGCTAAAGGCGAGGTTACCGTGCCTAGAGATAATGTGTTGTTTTTTGAAACCAATACTGAAGGCGAATTTATTTTTAATACCTCTCGTGTGCTTGGTTTTGACCCTTTAAATCCATTCGACTTAAGTAAAGCGGAAACTATGGGACGTAAACAATGTGTCGAAATTTTTAACTTTCTTAGAAACTACGCACCAGGTTTTGAAAATGCCACTTTTGTGAGTACAGCACCACATATTGGGATTAGAGAATCTCGCCATCCGCATGCTAAATATGTGCTTTGTGCAGAAGATTTGGTAAATGAAGTAAAATTTAAAGAACCTATTGCTGTTGGTGGTTATCCGTTAGATATTCATTCTCCTGATGGTGGAAATACAGATACGGTTCACCTAAAAGATGAAGGCGCGTATTACATTCCTAAAGATTCATTATTAACAAATGAAGTTGATAATTTGGTGCTTTCTGGGCGTGCTATTGGTGCCGATCATCATGCCAGTGCTGGATTACGAGTTACACCTATTGCCATGGCCATTGGTCAAGGTGCAGGAACTATTGCGGGCTTATCTGTAATGGAACATGTATTGCCTAACGATTTAGAGTATGCTAAATTAAAACAAGAGCTTGAAGACCATGGGGCTTATTTGGGAAACTAAAACATATTAATACAAAAAAAATTAATTCATGAAAACCAAAAACTTAATTGTTCTCGTTGGTATTCTTTTTAGCATCACTGTTGTGGCTAGAGAATCGGATCACAACATAATTTTAAGTAGTACGCACCAATCCAAAGTGGCTAAAGTAAATGAAACCATTACTTACTCATTTGAAATTAATAATGTTACTGATACGGAACACGTGTATCATGTTCAAATTAGAAATCCAAGAACATTAGCTTGTCAGGTTACTTTAAAAGATACCTTAGTTACAGTTAAGGGAAATCAAGTGTATCACGGTGCATTTTTAGTTCAAGTCAGTGATAGAATTCCTGTTGGCGGACAAGAATCAAGTTTTTTAGATATAAAAAATGAAGGGAATACACGTATTGAAACTTTAGAATTTATTACGGTACGGTATAAACCACATCCATTCATTTTTGTAACGGATGCCGTGTTAGCAGAAGCTAAAGACAAGGTGAAGCATGTCGATTGGGCGAAACAAAATTTAGACGCACTAATAGATTTTGCAAATCAATACGAAGTACCAGAACGAAAAATTGTAGACCTAGCTAGAAATACGCGCAGATGGAAAAGTCTTTCTTATCATGCTTCCGATTCCGAGAAGGCTTTTCAAGTACTCTTAGCGTATAAATTTACTGGGCATCAGGAGTATTTAAATAAAGTACTTCGGTTAGTTAAAGAGGTCACAGATCCGGAACACGGGTATTTATCTATTGGTGCAGCAACAACGGGCGTTCAGGTGCATGAAGGGAATTTCTTTATGTACTTAGCAGCCATATGTGATGTGTTATATGGTGAAGATGTTTTGACTAAACAAGAGCGTGAGAATATTGAAAATACGATGCGTTTGTATTTAGAGCAAGATCGTGAGCATATGAGTCCTATAGGTATTATGAACCATCAAGCCAGTGCCAATGTTGGAGCTGTAATCACGGCGCTTTTTCTTCAAGATATGACCGCAGTGAATCATTTTGTAGAAAGTGATGGCGGTCTTATAGATCAAATGACCAAAGGAATAATGGCCGATGGTTGGTGGTTTGAAGGGACTCCGGGGTATTGCTATTTGGTAACCGAAAGGTTTAGTCTTACCGCTCAAGCTTTTGAAAATTACGGATGGAATTTATACGACAGACGTTTTCCTATGCGATTTAAAAGTAAAGATTTTGAAAATGTAAAAGCAGGTTATACGGGAATGAAATTTGATATTTGGGGACCTACAGGTAGCAGTACCAGAGGCCTTAAAGAAATGGTGAACGCTTATATTCCTATGATGGATGAAGACGCTAATTTAATTCCTAATAACGACGGAACGGTTTCAAAACCTCATGAGTTTTATGAATTGGCTTATAGACATTTTGGGCAAGAAAATTTGGCTTGGGTAATCAGTAAATCTGAAAGAGATAGTTGGGAATCGTTGTTGTATGGTGTTGCAGAACTTCCTAAAGTAGAAGATCCTAGATCAGAATCAGAATATGTGTCTAATGTTGGCTTGGTAGCCTTGCGTTCTCAACCAAAAAATAAAACCCCAGAAGACCAAATTCAAGCCTATTTCAAATTTGGAACGCATGGCGGTTGGCATGGACATTTAGATAGAACCGGAATGATTGCTTTAAACCGTTACGGACATAAGTATTTTGGAACCGAAATGGTGTGGTTTGGTTATGGCGATCCTGGATATAAGGAGAGTGTGCAAGCTTCGGCAACTCACAATATGGTTGTGGTTGATGGATTGCAGCAAGAAGCTGTACCATCAGAACAACTATTGTTTTATAAGGGCGATATCATGCAAGCGACTGTGGTACAAACAAAAGCCCGATGGAGACGGATTCCCATTTTTAATAAGGACCTGTTTCCTCCATGGAATGATTTCGATTTTGAACCTGATTTTGAACCCGTACTACAACGTAGACTTTCTATTGTAACAGATGATTATGTTGTTATAGCGGACTATATGCAAGCCCCTCAAAAACATACTTACGATTGGATGTTACATCCTGTTGGATTTCAATCTATTGATGGCACAAAAGCCAAAGGAGGCATAAAGCCAACATTAAGTGACGATTCAAATTCTCAATACAAATACTTTACCAACGCACAATGGTATCAGTCAAAAGATGGGACTGAAGTCCAATTTCAAGAGCATGATATGAAGTTGGATGTCCATACCCTTTGGCCAAAAAAAGCGGATGTTGTAGTGGCAAGTTATCCAAATGGAGGTAAGCAACGCGACATCAGAAATAATCCAGATCGAGCAACTTATGGCGTTCGGGTATCTGGTAAAGAAGCTCAGTTTTTAACGGTTTTAGAACCGTATAAAAATGCATCTGCAATTTCTAAGATCACATCGAAAAATGAAAACGAACTCACCGTGTATCTTAAAGACGGAAAGAAACAAGTTATTCGTATAGCCCATATTAAAGATGCAAATATAAAGGTCACTATTAAAGCGTATGTGAATGAGGTGTTAGTTGCAACAAATCAAGCTCTAGCTACTGATAATTAAATTTTTTAAAAAGGCACTTACTTTAAAACTTACCCATCATTAACTAAAGATAAATAATAACATGAAAAAAATAATTAGCCTTGTGTTTATGATCATGGCGGTTTTTATAGCGCATGCAAAACCTGTTTCAAAGGACACTATATTTATAAATTCAGTAGAAAAGTTAGCGAAATATGCTGCTAAGAGCAATGTAGTAGTTAAAATGAAACCTGGAGAATATGCTATAAATTCTATTAAAATAGGAGGTTTAAGCGTGTTTAAATATGTTGAAAATAATAAGCATAAGGGCGATTTCCGTATTGGTTCTCTCATTCATTTTTCAGGAAATAACAGTCAGTATTTTTTAACCGGAGTGACTCTTAATATTGATGGTAAATTGCATGATAATTACCCTAAAAGTGAGTTTAGCGAGTTTTTAGTGAGCGGAAACAATAATTATATAGAAGGCCTAAAAGGAAAAGATATTGGAAATCATGTCCCTGCAAAACGTGTACAAATGTTACGCGTTATGGGGGATGATAATATCATTAAAAATGCCGATTTATTTGTGCATGGATCCTACCCGTATGGGTATGGTCATTTGTTAGGAAAAGGAGGGAATGCTTTGGTGAAAACTCAAAAACATTCGGTGTTACTAGTAGAAGGCACAAATACGCAATTATTGGGGTGTAAAGTGGTGTCTCATGCCTTTGGTCATGGTATATTTATGCAAGGCGCGGTAAATACGTTACTACAAGATTGCTATGTAGAAGGTAAAAAGCGGTCTACTAACGAGATACTTGCAGAAACTTCTGGTCCTGCATTTAGCGTGGGCTTTAAAAGTGATTATCCGCCAGGAGTCATTCTGCCTAACGAAATAAAATCATTATCTGAAGACGGTATTAGAGCCTATCCTTCTGGAGGTTTAAGCGGCAGACGAACTCAAGGTGTAACGGTTATTAATTGTACCGTTAAAAACATGCGCTCCGGTTTCGATTTAAGTGCCAACTTACCACCGACTAAAATTGTAGGATCAACCGCTATTGGGTGTCAGGAAAAGGGATTTTCTGTAGGAGATCACGGCGTTATTGAACACTCTAAAGGCGATGCTTTATATGGTCCGCTAATTACTTTTGTGGGTAATAACATAAAAAACTGTACCATTGATTTAGAGTTAACCGATGCTGTAAGTGAGTACAACGTATCGCGCTTAGCGGAAATTAATGGATCTGGCCATCATATTACCATTCGTAATTATCAAAATAAAAAACGTAGTGTTGAAACTCCTATCGTTTTTGGAGAATCGTTTTGGGATGATGTGCACCGTTATAGAAACCCAGATAAACCTAGTGGAACTTATGCTGGCGCTAAAAATATTCAGTTATTTAATTACACAGGAATGCCCGTGAAGTTGAACGATTTATCTGTGAATTGTACCGTAACGAATTCAGAACAAAAGAACAAAGTTGTGAATGCCGGTATTGGCGGAAATTCGACAACTGATTTGTTAAGACGTGTAGACAAAGATGTCCTAGCAAAGCATCCAGATGTAGTGATTATGATGGTTGGAACCAACGATATGCTGAATTCTAATAAGATGATAGATTATGAAACCTACACAGCTAACTTAGAAACTTTGATTAAAAAGATTAAATCCAACGGATCGGAATTGATTTTAATGAGTCCTATTCCAGTAGATAGTGTTTATCTTTTCACTAGACATGATCGTGCGGTATTTAAAGAAACTCCAAATGAGAAAATAGATAAAGTAGGCGGAATTGTTAAAGCATTAGCTACAGAAAATAAAATCCATTTTTATAATTTGAATGCTGAATTTAAAGCTCTGAATTTACCACAGCACAATCAGGATGTATTCATAAAAAATGAAAAGAACAGCGAAAAAAAAGATGGTGTACACCCAACGGCATTAGGATATCGATTTATTGCACAAAACGTATATCAGTTTCTAAAAGCAAATCATCTATTAAAACCAGATCAAAACATTATGTGTTTTGGAGATTCTATCACGAGAGGTGATGGAGGTGGTGCAAATTATCCAACATATTTAAATGAGCTGTTAGTACAAAACAATTAATTCAATATAACTATTAAATATAAGTAGAATGTAAACAATTGTTGTAAATGAAGCATAACTTATATAGAATGCATCATAAGTTATATATATGGTTTGAATTAAATAATACTTTAGTAGGCATAAGAGATTTTAACCTTCGGTATTAAAATAATAATATTCTAATGAAAAATAATTTCAAACCAACAACTTATTCTTTTCTAATTTTATGTTGCTTAATAGCACTGTCTTCTTGTTCTTCTAAAGAGAAAAAAGTTGAAGTTGTTAAAGAAGAAAAACCAAACGTAATTTTAATTTTGGTAGACGATCAAGGATACGGCGATATCGCTTCCTTGGGAAATCCGTATATAAAAACACCACATATTGATGCTTTGCACGATTCGAGTGCACGATTTACAGATTATCATGTTAACCCAACTTGTGCGCCAACACGTGCGGCCTTATTAACAGGACACAATGCTAACAGAGCAGGAGTTTGGCATACGGTAAATGGCCGTTCTATACTTTTAGAGCATGAAACTACGGCAGCAGAAATTATGAAAGACAATGGTTATGCTACTGGAATTTTTGGAAAATGGCACTTAGGAGATAATTATCCATCTAGACCTCAAGATAAAGGTTTTGAAGAAGTACTAGTTCTTGGAGGTGGCGGTATAGAGCAAACTATGGATTATTGGGATAACGATTATTTTAATGATACATATCACCATAACGGGAAATTAGAAAAATTTGAAGGGTTCTGTACAGATATTTGGTTTAATGAAGCTATGAAATTTATGGCCGATAATAAAGCTAAAAACAAACCTTTCTTTTGTTATTTGCCAACTAATGCGGCACATACACCGTATTTTGTAGATGATAAATATTCAGATCCTTATAAAGATAATGAGAATATCCCAAGTGCAGCTTTTTATGGATTGATTGCTAATGTAGATGAAAATATAGGGAAGCTTACAGAGTATTTAAATACAAGCGGATTAATCGATAATACTATTTTAATTTTTATGACCGATAACGGAACATCTGCAGGAGCTCAAATTCCTAAAACAGACGACCGATTAGATGGTTTTGTTTCCAAAGGGTTTAATGCAGGCATGCGTGGTATTAAGGCCAGTAAATATGAAGGTGGTCACCGTGTTCCTTTATTTATCCATTGGAAAGATGGAGGGATAACAGTAGGTAAAGATATCGATGCGTTAACTGCTCATTACGATGTATTACCAACCTTAATAGATTTATGTGATTTAGATGTAAAACAAGATATTAAATTCGATGGACAAAGTTTAAAGCCTTTATTAAACGGAGACGATTCTAATTTTAAAGATCGTATTGTAATTACAAATTCACAACGTATAGATGTGCCAGAACCTTGGAGAAGAACATCGCTTATGCAAGGAAAATGGCGTGTTATAGATGGTACAGAGTTATACGACTTAAAAACCGACCCAGAACAACGTAACAATATTGCAGATCAGCATCCAGAAAAAATGGCTGAGTTTAGAGCCGCTTATGATGCCTGGTGGGCAGATTTATTACCGGGATATAGCATTTTGCCACGTATTTATGTAGGAGACAAAGCAGAGAATCCTACAACATTATATTGTCACGATTGGCATACAGAAAAAGCAGCAAGTCCTTGGCATCAAAGACATATTAGACAAGGCTTTATGGATAACGGTTATTGGTTATTAAAAGTTGCAGAAGCCGGAACGTATACCTTAAAATTACGTCGTTGGCCTTCAGAGACAAATTTAGCACTAGGTGCCGAAGCAGCCATTCGTCCAGAACTTGCAGGTACAAGTGTAAGTGCTTCTAAAAAAGGAAAAGCATTACATATAAAAAATGCACGAATTAAAATTCAAGATAAAGAAGCAGAGAAGGTTGTTGATGCAACTCAGGAATATGTCGAATTTACAGTCGATTTAAAAGCCGGAGATACACAACTTCAAACCTGGTTTACATTAGATAATAAAGAAGAATTAGGTGCATATTATGTCACTGTAGAAAAAATATAATAATTATGGTTACTAGTAAAACTCTACAATTGTTAGTTTTAGCACTTGTGTTTTCTAATCTTATGGTAGGTCAGGCAAAGCATTCTGATGTAACAAAACCGAATATTGTAATCATTTACACAGACGATCAAGGCTATGGCGATGTTGGCGCTTTAAATCCGGAGGCTAAGTTTAAGACGCCTAATATGGATAAAATTGCTAATGAAGGTATTATTTTTACCGATGGACATAGTAGTGATGCGGTTTGTACACCTTCACGTTATAGTTTACTTACAGGTCGTTATAGCTGGAGAACTAGCTTGAAAAAAAATGTATTACGAGCTGATGGCCCCTGCTTAATTGAAAAAGATAGAATGACAATTGGTTCTTTACTTCAAGCACAAGGCTATCAAACAGCGATGGTTGGAAAATGGCATTTACAAATGGAGTTTGAAGGCGAACGTGGAAAAAATAGAGATTGGTCTAAACCTTTTAAAGAAGGACCTATAGAGCATGGTTTCGATTATTTCTTCGGAATACCAGCGTCTATGAATTACGGTATTTTAACATATTTAGAAAATGACCGTGTGTTAGAACCGCCAACACTGTGGACTAAAAAGAAAATGGATGTTACTCCGCGTACGTATAGAATGACGCCACCATATCAAGATGAAAAACAAAAAGGATTTGTTGAGGTAGCACCTTCATTTAACGACGAATTGGTATTAGAAACCATAACAAATAAAGCTGTAGAATATATTAATACAGCATCTAAAAAAGAAAAACCTTTCTTTTTATATTTTCCTCTAACAAGTCCGCATTTACCACATGCAACACACCCAGATTTTCAAGGTAAAAGTAATTGTGGTAATTATGGCGATTTTATGCAAGAAACCGATTATCGAGTTGGACAAGTGTTAGATGCACTAAAAGCAAATGGAGTAGAAGAAAATACCTTGGTTATTTTTTCATCAGATAATGGGGCCGAATCTAATTATATCTATCAACGAGATACCTATAATCATTATAGTAATTTGATTTTTAAAGGCGGTAAGCGCGATATTTATGAAGGAGGACATCGAGTACCGTTTTTAATGAGATGGCCAAATATAATTAAAGCGGGAGGTGTAGTAAAGACGCCTGTTAGTCAGACCGATTATTTAGCAACTATAGCTGATATCGTAGGTGCATCATTTCCTGATTCGGCTGGAGAAGATAGTTTCAGTTTGTATAATTATATGAAAAATCCAACGTCTAAATTGGATACAGATCGTCCAGTCATTCAGCATTCATTTACAGGGCATTTTGCTATTAGACAAGGTCAGTGGAAATTAAATATGCTTCGTGGTTCTGGTGGATCTTTAGAACCAGTACTTATAGAACCGAAAGCTGGTGAAGCTATTTACGAATTATACGATATGGTAAATGATCCTGGTGAAACTAAAAATCTATATTTCCAACATCCAGAGATTGTAAAAACAATGACTAAAACAATTAGTGAAATTATTAATACAGGAAGATCTACTAAAGGTAAACCGCAACCCTTTATAAAAGATAATTGGGAACAAGTAACTTGGATGAGTTTAAAGTAATATAGAACACATTCGTAAATAAAATATAAAGATGAAAGTATGTGTATGGTTATGTTCTTTTTTATGTCTGGCATTTAGTCTAGATGGTATAGCACAATCTGAAGATGGATTCGTAGATCTTTTTAATGGAAAAAATTTTGATGGTTGGTATTTAAAGATAAGAAGTGGAGATGCAGAAATGGCTAAAAAAATATTTGCTATAGAAGATGATATGATTCATGTTTTTAATGCTGATTTTCCGAACCAGTATAAACTAAATACAGGCGAGAACGATACACACGGTTTAATATATTCTAAAAAGGCCTACAGTAAATATATTTTAAAGTTTGAATATAAGTGGGGAAATCGTATTGCTAATAATTTTAATAAATGGCAGTATGATGCAGGTGTCTATTACCATGTTGTTAACGACGCTGTTTGGCCTGTGGGAATAGAATATCAGATTAGATACGACCATATTACAAATACAAATCATACCGGAGATTTAATTCGACCTAAAGGGGCCGAATATGATTGGTATAGTAACCAAACTGGTAATACTTATTTACATCCAAATAATGGTGGGAAGCTAGAAGATAAAAAAAATTGGATGCATTTGGCAAGTCATACAACCAATTTTAATGGCATAAATAACGAATGGAACCATTGCGAGATTATAGTCATGGGAAGTGAATATGCCATTCATAAATTAAATGGAGAGGTGGTAAATATGGCCTTCAATTTAAAACCCAGTGAAGGTATATTCGGATTTCAATCTGAAACTGCAGAAATCTATTATAGAAATATAAAAATTAAAGAATTTGATGCCATTATTCCTGCCGAAATATTCTTGAATTCAAAAAATAAGGGGAAGTAAATTTAGTCTACATAAAAAGCATAATAGCTTCTAATTCTCTAAAAATTTAATCTAGTTATAAAATAATTAATAACTGGGTCAATTTATACCATAGTCTCTTCCTTTTAATACATTTTCTGTTTGTCACCTTCATAATGTATCAATATTTCAATAGTTGTGGTGTAGAAAGATCCTTGTCTCAATAAATTTAGAAATTTGAGTTGATATAAAAACAAATTTTTAAAAGGAGCTCTAATATACAAGTCTTAAAAAAGAATATGGTTTATGTATTACGGTGTTTATTTATTTTAAGACCTAAAAAGAGGGGGTGTTTATATATATTATAACATACTCTAAATTTAAAATAAAGGCATTTAAAATAAATATAAATGGATAGTGCTTCTAAATCGTGCAGATTAAAACTGGTGACTTAGTATGATTTAAAAAAAACAATTAAAATTTTAGTCGAATTGTTAATGAGCCCACTAAAACAGGCTTTTTTTTGAGAAAATGGGTTTAAATTTATTAAGATTGACTCATATTTTATACCAAAAAAAAGAAGAGCGCTCTATTATTGTAATGTCATTTAAACAGAAATGATTTTAAACCCATTTTAAGATTTAATTATAAAATTAATACGATTTAAATATATGAATTTACTAAAAGGAACTTTCGTAGCTTGTCTTTGTGCTGCCACGTTAATTGGATGCGATTCAAAAAAGAAAGATGTAACCGTTTCTTCGGTTGATAAAACTGTAGAAATAGTCAATACAGATCGAATACTTGATTTAAGTGTCGGTAAAGTTAAAACAACATTAGCTTCTTTAACAGTGGCCGATAGTTTTCCAAGAAATATAAGTAAAGGTAAGAAAGATTGGAATCTTGTAGGTGTAACAGATTGGTGTTCTGGTTTTTGGCCAGGTGTGCTTTGGTATGCTTATGAGTATTCAAAAGATCCAGTGATTAAAGCTGGAGCAGAAAAATTTACAGCACCCTTAAAAGAAATTGCTTATACACCTGCAGATAATCATGATATTGGTTTTATGGTATATTGTAGTTATGGAAATGGATACAGATTAACTGGTAATGAAGAATATAAAACAGTAATGCTTGCCGCTGCAGATACATTAGCTACATTATATAATCCTAAAGTTGGAACTATTCTATCTTGGCCTGTAATGGTGCCTAAGCTTGGTTACAATACGATTATTGATAATATGATGAATTTAGAACTTTTATTTTGGGCTGCTAAAAACGGAGGAGATAAAAGTTTATATGATATCGCAGATAGTCATGCCGAAAAATCTATGAAGTATTTGGTACGTCCAGATTATTCAATTTATCACGTTGCGCTTTTCGATGAAGCTACAGGAAAATTTAGAAAAGGGATTACACACCAAGGTTATGCAGACGAGTCTATGTGGGCAAGAGGACAAGGTTGGGGAATTTACGGTTTCGCCATGTCTTACAGAGAAACAGGAAAAGAAGAATATTTAGAAACGTCTATGAAATTAGCCGATCACTTCTTAGAACGTTTACCAGAAGATGGAATACCATACTGGGATTTCGACGATCCAAAAATACCAGATGCACCTAAAGACGCTTCAGCAGCATCTTTAATAGCTTGTGGAATGCTAGAATTAGCCGGACAAGTAAAAGATGAGGCGCTAAAAGAAAAATATACAAATGCAGCTAAAGCATTGATGGAAAAATTAGAATCTGACACGTATTTTAGCGGAGATACTAACGAAGCATTGTTATTGCATTCTACTGGTCATCTTCCTAATAATTCAGAAATAGATGTACCTATAATTTACGCAGATTATTATTTTATGGAAGCTCTATTAAGATTAGAGAAGCTTAAATAGAATATTACACAATATTAATTTAGTTTGTTTTTTTTTTTTTGCAAATCAGGAGATGATTTAGAGATTATATCCCTTATTTGATTTTAACCCTTTTAGAAGTCGTTCTAAAAGGGTTTTTTATTTTATCTGAGTTCATATATCAAGAAGCTTTTAATAATGTGTTATTCCATGTCTTAAATAGGGAGGTAATACTTTATTCTAATTAGTGAATTGCTAAAATAAAAGACTCTTATGTTAACAAAACATTAAGGAATAAGCTTATGTTCTAGCTGTTTAACGTATTTAAAAATAAATACAATAAAGTGAGCTGTAAAGCCTAGTCATAAACATGAAGTGGGGCTTAGAGATGTTAAAATTATGGTTGAAATACAATTAAAGTTTAAAGAAGTGCTTTTAAGTATAAAATTCTTAGTATAAAAGATGTTTATTGAGTAAATGAAAATATTAAATGTCTATTTGTGAGAATAGATTAAATATACACACGTTTGTATCTTGTTTTTTCTATTTTTAGTCAAATAAAACGGAGTTGTATTTGTGTATTGATTTTCAGTGTTTTATTTTATTTGTTGGAGTTTTTAATAAAAAAGCAGATAAGTTTTTTTAACATTTAAGACGACATGTAACATTTTACAAAAGGATAAAACAACGATAAATTTGTATTGCCTAATTATCAAATTTCCCTATCCTTAAAAAGGATTAAAATATTAATTGTATGTTAAATTTGAGAATTGCATAAAAACATGTTGCATAAAAACAGGTGAGGTATAGTAATTAATGCCCAAACCACTGTTTATAAGGAAAGTTAGCTAAAAATGGGTGATAAGTTAGATAGATAGAATCATGATTTAGATGATAAATAAGGCATTATTTATAAAATTGTTAACAGAAACACCAAATGAAATGTTAACGTTTTAATTCTGGTATTCAACAAACATTATTAACATAAAACAATCTATTATGACAAAAAAAAAATTACTTAAGCATCATCCTAAACCAAATGATGTTTATCTGAAAAAAGGCAAAATTTAATTCATGTGGAGTGTGTTAAACTTTGATAAAAACTTAACAAACAAGTAAAATAGTATAGTATAACTAAAAAGTAATTTATGTATAAGAATTATAATTTTAAAAAGTCTTCAATAAAGCCAGCCTTGTTTATGGCCTTATTGCTAAGCTTATCTTATGGTAGTGTATTTGCTGCAAACGATACGGATAAATTAGTTGATGAAGCAAGTGTAAGCGAACAAAACCTAACTATTACTGGAAATGTAACTTCTGTAGACGATGGCATGCCATTAGCAGGAGTGAATGTAATTTTAAAAGGTGTACAAGGTGTAGGAACCGTAACAGATTTTGATGGTAATTATTCTTTAGATGTACCATCTTCTACTTCTGTTCTTATGTTTAGTTCTATTGGGTATGTATCTCAAGAAGTTTCTGTAGCTGGTAATACAAAATTAAACATTCAATTAGAAACTAACATTAGTGAATTAGACGAAGTTATTGTTGTAGGGTTTGGTACTCAGAAAAAAGCAACACTTACAGGATCTGTAGCACAAGTAAAAGGAGACGATGTTGTAAAAGGTAAAGGTACGTCTAGTGCGGTATTAGCTTTACAAGGTGAGGTTCCTGGTTTAGTTGTTACACGTACATCTTCGCGTCCAGGTGTAGAGGGAACGTCTATTAATATTCGTGGAGATATTTCTGTAAATAGTATCAGTCCGCTTATCTTATTAGATGGTGTTGAAATTTCTCAAAGTGATTTATCAGCAATTAACGCTAACGATATTGAAACCTATTCTGTGTTAAAAGATGCTTCTGCTGCAATTTTTGGTACTAAAGCTGCTGGAGGTGTTATTTTGGTAACTACTAAAAAAGGTAAAGAAGGGAAAATGCAAATTAGCTATAAAGGAGAAACGCAATTAAACTTTGCAAAAGACTTCCCTGTTGCTAATATGAAAGAGTGGGCAGATGCTTGGTTAGTAGCAGGTAGAAATGATGCTGTAAACTTTGTAGATGGAGACGGAAATCAACAAACAGCAGCAACAAGCTTTAGATTCTTTACAGAGGACGAGTTTATGATGATATCTAATGGAACTATGCCAATGGCTCCAAACTCTTATTTTTGGTTAGGTAAAGATCACTATTTTTCTGATACAAGCCAGTTTGATGCAGTATATGGAACAACTATTACAGAAAGACATGATTTTTCACTTTCTGGAGGTAATGAGAATGCAACGTATAGATCATCTTTTGGGTATGCAAACGAGCGCTCTCCTATTTCATTCGTTTACGACGGACAAAAACGTTACAACTTCCGTACAAATGTGTCGTACAAGGTTAATGATTTAGTAAAAACAGATTTTAATATTTCATACAATAGTGATATTATTGATACTCCAACTCAAGGTGTAGGGTATGGTATTCAAGACATGAATATTTTCCCATTGTATAATCCAGCTGGACAGTTTTACGATAATTTTGGGTCAAACAACCCTCTTGCATTTTTAAAAGAAGGTGGTCGTGTTAAAGATCGTACTAATATATTTCGTTTAGGTGGTAAAATTACATTAGACTTAGACAAGTATATTGAAGGATTAAACTTCTCTTACTTTGGAAACATATCAATAACAGAAAATAGAAAAAATAAAACATGGAAACCAGTAACAATGTATGATTGGGAAGGTAATGTAACAGGTACACCAACAACTTTAGTTAACTCTAAATTAGAAGTAACAGAAGCAGATTATGTATTCCAAAATCATATTTTTCAATTAAATTACAACCGTTCATTCGGAAACCATAATCTAGGAGTTATGGCTGGGTATACTGCAGAATTAACCGAAACAGAGAAATACTTTATGTCTCGTTCTAATTTAGTAGATGCATCTTTAAACGATTTAAATGCTTTTGATGTAACTACACAAACAAATAGTGGAGGAAGTAATAATGTTGCTTTAGTATCTTATTTAGGAAAAATTAATTACGATTACAATGGTATTTATTTATTAGAAGTATTAGGGCGTCGTGATGGGTCTTCTCGTTTACACCCAGATTATAGATGGAAAAATTTCTTTGGCGCATCTACAGGTATAGTGCTTTCTGAGATGTCTTTTATGGATGATAGCGTTATTAATCTGTTAAAATTACGTGCTTCTTATGGAGAAACAGGTTCTGTAACAGGTATAACCGCATACGATTATTACTCTAGTATTGGTAATGGTACCGTATTATTTGGTAGTACGCCGCAATTGGCAGCAACATCTTATATTAATGGATTATCTTCTTTAGATCGTACTTGGGAGCGTGTGTCTACAAGTAACATTGCAGTGGATTTTGGATTATTAAATAATAGATTAACCGGTACTGCTGAATATTATATTCGTAAAAACGACGGTATGTTAGTTAACGTTACCTATCCAAATGTATTAGGTGTTACGGCTCCAAAAACAAATAGTGGTGATTTCGAAACTAAAGGTTACGAATTGTCATTAAACTGGAGAGATCGCATTGGAGACGATTTTACTTATCGCGTAGGTCTTGCATTCTGGGATAACGAAAGTGAAGTTAAACGTATGGAAGGTAAAAATTCTATTAGTATAGGCTCAAATAGTATTATTGAAGGAAAACCTTTAAATGCTATTTATGCTTATAAAACAGATGGTTTATTAAAAACAGAAGACCAAGTATTAAATTATTATAATCAAGTTGGATTTGAAGACCCTTCAACTCAAGAAATGAAGGATGGTACGAAGTTACCAAATTATAGAAGTGCAGATCGTTTAGTTCCTGGAACAGTTAATCGTGTAGATGTGAGTGGAGATGGTATTATTGATCAAGATGATTTAGTATATGTAGGAGATGCTAATCCACATAAAAGTTTTGGTATTAACTTAGGATTTACTTATAAAAATTTCGATTTCAGTGCATTTTTTCAAGGAGTTGGAGAAGTAAATATTGTTAGAACAGGTTCACTATCTTATCCATTTCAACAATGGTGGACAAACCAAAACCCTACCTTTACAAACAAGACTTGGACACCAGAGAATTCAAATTCAAATACTCCAGCAGCATTTGTAAATACTTCTAGAAAAGTATGGAATTATGATGATCTAAATGATATAAACGTTATTAAAGGAGCATATTTAAGAGCTAAAGCAATATCTGTTGGGTACGGATTACCACAGGATGTTTTAGATAAAATGGGAATGGATAAAGTAAGATTATCTTTAACAGGAAACGATTTGTTTACAATTTCAAATATTAGAGATGGATTAGATCCTGAATTCGGTGAAGGAACAAGACAAGGTAGTATGATTCCTTTTACATCTGCATTGATCTTTGGAGTTGAACTTGCATTTTAATTAAAACTTTTAATTTAAAGAATATGAAAAATATACATTATAATATAAAAAGAATAGGGTTAGCAACCGTAGTCTCAGTATTCATGTTTACTGGATGCTCAGATTATTTAGATCAAGAACCACTAGATTCTGTTACAGAAGCAGTGTATTTTAAAACTGCAGAACAGTTTGAAACAGCTGCAAATTATTTTTACCGTGCATCTTTAGGATATGATGCAGGAGATGAATCTTCAGATTTATCAGGAAACCTAGATATTTCTCCGTCTTACGGACAAGGTCAATCCATTATACCTACATCAGATGCTGTTTGGTCAGGTAATTATGGCCAATTAAGAGAACCAAATCAACTCATCGAAAAAGCAGCAGAATACGATGGAGATCAGTCAGAAATTGCAGGATCTGTTGCAACAGCTTATTTCTTTAGAGCTTGGTGTCACTTTAATTTGTTACAACGTTTTGGAGGTGTACCAATAGTTACACGTTCTCTAGATGTAGATTCTGAAGAATTATACGGGCCAAGAAACAGTCGTTACGAAGTGGTATATCAAATTCTTAGTGATTTAGACGTTGCTATTGCAGATTTACCTACAGAAAATAGCATTCCAGATTCAGAAAAAGGGAAACTTTCAACAGAAGCGGCTAGAGCATTTAAAGCACGTGTGGCGTTATATGAAGCAACTTGGGAAAAATATGTAGGTACTACTACAGATGGAGACGGTGTTAGCACAGGAGCAGGATCTAATAAACCAGCAGGATACCCAAGTGTAGACGAGTTATTTTCTGAAGCTAAAGAGCAATCTCTAGCGGTTATTAATAGTGGTGCTTATGAATTGTGGGATTATCGCGAACAATTCGGAGATAGAAATTTATATTATCTATTTAATTTAGAAGATGGAGGTTCTAACCCTGCAGGCTTATCTAAAGCAAATAATAAAGAGTATATTATTCAAACAGTTTACGATTATACATTAAGAAGAATAAATAAAAACTTAACACACTCTAAAGCACATACACCATCTCGTAAATTAATGGATATGTACCTATGTACAGATGGTTTACCAGTACAACACTCTTCTGTCTTTGAAGGGTATAATACTATGACTTCAGAATTCCGTAATCGTGATTATCGTTTAACAAGTTTTGTTCGTGAACCTTTAGTAGAATACTGGGGTTGGGGAAGTAGTGTAGACGGTGGAGGAGCACAATATGGTGTAGACTTCGCAGACGCAGGTACTAATTTTGACTATAGATATGTGCCGGAATTAACAAGCCCAGGAGCTGGACGTAATATTGGTTATATGGGTGTTAAATTCACTACAGAGTATATTTTAAGAGAAACTAAATATGAATCTTTTAATTATCCTTATTTACGTTATGCAGAGGTTCTTTTAACGTATGCAGAAGCTACAGTAGAATCAGGAGGAGGAGCTATTTCTGATGGTGATTTAGATATCTCTATCAATAAAATTAGAGAACGTTCTAATGTTGCACCTTTAACAAATGCATTAATTGCACCATTTTCAGACTTAACTATGTTAGGAGAAATACGTAGAGAGCGTGCTATCGAATTATTTGGTGAAAATCAACGTTTCAACGATTTAAAACGTTGGGGTATTGCAGAAGAGGAGTTAGGTCATGTTGTAGCAACAACATATGTAGAAGGTACAGAGTTTGAAACGGCTGAAAATCCTAAAAATCCAGGATCTAATATTTATATACCTAGTGCATTCTCTTACGGAACAACATCTACAGAACAATCTGTATCTAGTTATTCAGGTATAGCAACAACTAAGCCTGGTGCATTAATATTAGATATTGCAGGGAATAGAAACTTCTCTATAAATAATTATTTAGATCCTATCGGGTCAGATCAAATCAGATTAAACCCTGAATTATTACAAAACCCAGGATGGTAAGATTTATATTATAATTCTCAAATCTATTTATATTTAACTTAAAAGCAGTTGCGATTTTATCGCAGCTGCTTTTTTTTTACTTTGTTTTAATGTAAGATGTGCTTTTAATTTAAAAGATGACGCAGTTTAGTACTTATCTTATTTCTCTAAAAAAGTTCCTTAAGTTTCAAAAACATAAATTAAAGGCTTGTTATGTCTTTTTTATTCAATCATTTTAACATAATTATGACTTAAAATACAACTTTAAAATGGTAGATGTTAATGAAAATATTTCAAAAATAAAAACAGTTGAAAACAAGCTTTAAGAAAAATAATTATGAGAATAAAGTGGAGGAGATAAGAAAAAATACGAGCAAAAATAAAGTTGTTTTAAACGGTGTATTAAATTAGTTTTAAAACCATATAATTTTTTAAAAAGCCTATTAACACTAGGGAAAACAGTAAAAATGGTTAATGTGTTATAGTAATTGAACTATAATTTATTCAATATTTATGGAACAATATTTAGATTGCAGTAGTTATTGTTTATTAAGTCTTAAAGAAAGTAGTTAAGTTTTTAAGACGTGTTAGAATTGGTTTAAAATTCATCCAAGGCGATAGAAACTTCAAATTGGATGAATTTTTTAAAAATAAAATACAACCATTTTTAGTATAAAAAGGATAAACATACTATTGAATACATAAGATGAAAACAATTAGAATTTATATCCTACTCACGCTAGTATTTGTTTGCACAAGTGGTTTACATGCGCAAAATAATATGAGCAAAAATCTTGGAGATGCACCAGTACATGGCGGTCTTGAAATGGATGGTTATTGGGTTTGGGGGAGTTCTGTAATAAAAGGCAATGATGGTATTTATAATATGTATGCCTCGCGCTGGCCAAAATATTTACCATTCCATCCAGGTTGGATGATTGCCTCAGAAATAGTACATGCTACTTCAAAAACACCTGAAGGACCTTATACATTTCAAGAGGTTGCTCTTGGAGCACGAGGCGCTCAGTTTTGGGACGGACGTTCTTGCCATAATCCTAAAATTGTAAAGTATAAAGATACTTACATTTTGTATTATATGGGATCTACGCATCCTTTTGAAGATGTTACTTTAGAAAATGTAAATCAATTCGATTTAAAAAGTAAATGGTGTATTGCTGGGCGTTGGGGAAAACGTATTGGTATGGCAACATCTAAAAGTCCAAACGGACCATGGGTACGTTTAGATACACCTATCTTAGATGTAAAACCAAATTCATTTTATAGCTATTTAACCTCTAATCCATCACCTTTAATTAAAGAAGACGGATCTGTAGTCTTACTTTTTAAAGGGCGTGATTATAAGGCAGATGGTATTACAAATGGAGACATGAATATTGGTGTAGCAACGGCACCGTCTTATGATGGTAAATATACCGTTATGGGAGATAAACCGTTATTTTCTGTAGATCATTTTGGCGAAATTGAAGATCCTCATATTTGGGGTGATGCTACGGGCTTTTATATGGTAGCAAAAGACCAACGAGGTACTATAACAGGAACTGCAGGCGATGGACTTTTAGCACATTCTAAAGATGGATTGCAGTGGGAAGTAGATAAAAATCCAAAAGCCTATACCAAAACTGTACATTGGGATAATGGCAAAACCATAACACAAGGACAATTAGAACGTCCGTTTGTGTTAGTAGAAGATGGTAAGCCTACACATATATTTTTTGCAACTATGGATGGTCCTGGTGGATTTGGAAATGGAACAAAAACTTGGAATATGGTTATTCCTTTTAAAAACTAATTTAATTACAATTAATATTAAGATACAATGAACAAAAAAATAATATTATGGTCTATAACCGCAGCACTTGCCGGATTTTTATTTGGATTTGATGTGGTCGTTATTTCTGGAGCCGATAAAAAACTTCAAATGTTATGGGAATCCTCAGATTCTTTTCATGGTTGGGTTGTAATGGGAATGGCGCTTTGGGGAACTGTAATTGGTGCTATATTTGGAGGATATCCTACAAATAAATATGGTCGTAAAAACACTTTAATTGTAATTGGAGTTTTATTTGCGTTATCTGCTATTGGTTCAGGACTGTCTAACGATCCTTACATGTTTGCATTTGCTCGTTTTATAGGAGGTATAGGTGTAGGTGCATCTACTATTGCGGCACCAGCATACATTTCAGAAATTGCTCCAGCTAAAGATAGAGGGCGTTTGGTAGCCATGTATCAATTTAATATTGTGTTTGGTATAATGGTTGCCTTTTTATCGAACTACATGTTAAGTGGTATAGGTGAAAATGCATGGAGATGGATGCTAGGGGTAGAGGCTATACCAGCCGTGTTGTATATTTTATTTGCATTGAAGTTGCCTAAAAGTCCAAGATGGTTAATCTCTCAATCAAGAATAGAAGAAGCTAGAAATGTTTTAAAAATTATAGATCCTAAAGCCGATGTTGATGCACAAATAAAAGAGTTTCAATCTCATTCTCATGAGTCTGATAAGTCGGAAAATATTTTCATGAAAAAATATAGATTTCCATTATTATTAGCATTTTTAATTGCCTTTTTTAATCAATTATCAGGAATTAATGCTTTCTTATATTATGCTCCACGAATTTTTGAAGAAGCAGGTTTAGGAGAAAGCACTGCTTTATTAAGTAGTGTTGGTATTGGAGTTACCAATATTATATTCACATTATTAGGTGTGTTTTTAATAGATAGATTAGGAAGAAAAACATTAATGTATATTGGATCTTTTGGATATATAATTTCCTTAAGTTTAGTCTCTGCAGCCTTCTTTTTTGGTTGGTCAGGAATGGCCGTGCCTATCTTCTTATTCTTATTTATTGCGGCTCATGCTGTAGGTCAAGGTTCTGTAATTTGGGTATTTATTTCTGAAATATTCCCAAATCATTTAAGAGCGTCAGGTCAATCTTTTGGAAGTTCTGTTCACTGGATTTTAGCCGCATTAATCCCGTCTTTAATTCCGTTTTTATTCAGTCATGAAATGATTGGACCAGGAGTTGTGTTCTTGTTTTTTACTGTAATGATGGTATTCCAATTATTATTTGTAATCTTTTTAATGCCTGAAACAAAAGGAAAAACATTAGAAGAGCTAGAAGATGTTATGATTAAAAAATAATTTATTAAAAAATAATTCAAAATGATTAGAAGTCTAGTCTATATCGTAATATTATTTGTATCGTGTAATGTCTTTGCATCTCGAGTAGATACGCTCTTGGTGCATAGTAATGCCATGAATAAAGATGTTAAGAATGTTGTGATTACACCAGATAATTACTCTAAGCGTAACACGGCGTATAATGTAGTTTATTTATTACATGGTGCAGGAGGAGATTATAAAGCATGGTTAGGAAAAGCTCCAGCTATTAAGAAATATGCTGATGATTATAATGTTATTATAGTGTGTCCAGATGGTTATAAAACCAGTTGGTATTTTGATAGTCCAGTAGATTCTACAATGAAATACGAAACCTATATTTCTAAAGAATTGGTTGCCAAAATAGATAAAACGTATAATACTTCTGCAACCAAAGATGGAAGAGCAATTTCAGGTTATAGTATGGGTGGGCATGGTGCTTTGTATTTAGCATTTAAACATCAAGATATTTGGGGAGCCGTTGCAAGTATGAGTGGAGGTGTAGATCTTCGTCCGTTTCCATTACGATGGGAAATCTCTAAACGTTTAGGGGAATATGCTGAATATGCAGGAAATTGGGAACAGAATTCTGTAATTAACTTGGTGTATTTATTAGATGGAAAACACTTAGAAATTCTTTTTGATTGTGGTGTAGATGATTTCTTTTACGATGCAAATATCAGATTACATGAAAAATTAGTAGAACGTAACATTCCACATGATTTTATTTCTCGTCCAGGCGGACATACAAATACATATTGGAGTAATTCAATAAAATATCACTTACTGTTTTTTAATGATTTTTTTAATAAATCAAAAAACTAATTAACATGAATTGTAGATTAATAACATATGTACTTATTTCTATATTAACCTTTTCTTGTAAAGAAGAACCAAAACAAAAAGAGGTGGTTACAGTAATTGAAGCAAAACCAACGCAACCTAATATAGTAGTGTTGTTATGCGACGATTTAGGTTATGGTGATTTGTCTACTTTTGGTCATCCTATAATTGAAACTAAGAATTTAGATAAGTTAGCCGATACAGGTATTAAAATGACTGATTTTTATTCTACAGCACCAGTATGTTCATCTTCTCGAGCGGGTTTACTTACTGGTAGAAGTCCTAATCGAGCAGGTGTATATGATTTTATTCCTGGCTATAAAAAAAGTGAAGATAATAGAGATTTAGTTCATCTTCAGGCAGACGAGGTAACTATTCCAGCAGTTTTAAAATCTGTAGGATACGAAACGTGTTTGGTTGGTAAATGGCATTGTTCGTCTCAATTTAATTCTAAAGCACAGCCACAACCTAACGATTTTGGTTTCGACTATTGGTTTGCAACACATAACAATGCATCTCCAAGTCATAAAAACCCAAATAATTTTGTCAGAAATGGAAAAAAAGCGGGGGAAATTAAAGGTTATAGTAGTCAAATAATTGTTGATGAAGCCATATCATGGTTAGATACAAAATCTAATGATGCACCGTTTTTTCTTGAAGTTGCATTTCATGAACCGCATGAACCTATTGCTTCACCAGAAGATTTAGTTCAAAAATATTTACCTCTAGCAAAGAATAGAGAAGAAGCCGAGTTTTTTGCAAACGTAGAAAATGTAGATCTTGCTGTGGGTAGATTATTAGAGTATTTCAAGGCTCATAACATCACGAATACACTTATTGTTTTTAGTTCAGACAACGGACCAGAAACACTGAATAGATATCCAAAAGCTAAACATTCTTATGGAAGTCCAGGCCCCTTAAAAGGGATGAAATTATGGACTAATGAAGCAGGATTTAGAGTGCCTGGGATTGTAAATTGGATTGGTAAACAAACCTTTACAGGAGAAACGCAAGCTGTAGTATCTGCATTAGATTTATTACCAACGTTTGCAGAATTAGCTGGTGCAGAATTACCTGATAGAATCTTAGATGGAGAATCGTTTACTTCACTATTGCAAACAGGAAATTTTCAACGCAAAAAACCATTAACATGGGCATTTTACGACGCGATTAACGCACGTCGTGTTGCCATGCGAAAAGGCGATTGGAAAATCATGGCTCGTCTTGAGCTAGATAATAAAGAGTTACCACATATTCATAATTTATACGATGAAAATATAGATGATGTAAAACGTGCAAAACTTACAGATTTTGTATTATTTAATCTCAAAACCGATATCGCAGAATCTAATAATCTAGCCTTAGAAAATCCAGAGATTTTTAATGCTATGAAAGTAGAATTTGAATCAGAATATAAAGCATTGTTAGCCGGTAGTCATGTTTGGATACGTGAAACTCAAGATGTAAAATAGTATATATATAAAGTATTCATTTGTTTTTGTTTTTTTAATCAAGGTCGCTCATGCGCAGTTTCTAATCCCTACCAGAATTGAACGTGAGCATCCGAGATTAATTTTAAAAGAAAAAAAACTAAATACAGTTTTCTCTAATAGTATGAAAGAGTAAAAAATAAAAATGCAATAATATTTAAAAGGATAAAGTAATGAGTAAACGTATTAATAATTTAAACTTTAGTTTAAGAGATAGAAAGACGTGTTTTATGGTTATGCTTTTAGTATTTAATGCCTTGTTATTAAGCGCGCAGCAACCAACAGAAGTATACTATTTAAAATTATCGGGAGATATTAAAGAGGGTAAAATTGATGTTAAAAAATATAATGAATCACAAAAGAAAGCAACGAATAAAAGAATAAACCCCATTAAATTATACCCGAATGTAGAATTTCAAACATTCGAAGGTTTTGGAGGTGCGTTTAATGAAATTGGAGGTGAAGCTTTAATGGTTTTACCTAAAGATAAGCAAACAGAGGTGGCTAAAAATTTATTTGGTTTAAATTCTGGAGCACAATTAACGTTTTGTAGAACAGCAGTAGGTGCAAGCGATTTTGGAATTGATGCCTACAGTTATGCAGAAAAAGCAAACGATTATAATATGACAGCTTTCTCTATTAAAAGAGAAGAAACGTCTGTAATTCCTTTTATTCAGCATGCTTTCTCACAGAATCCAAATCTTAAACTTTTTGCTTCACCTTGGAGTCCACCAGCATGGATGAAATATTCCGGACTTATGGATCGAGGAGAAGATTTTCCTGAAAAAAACAAATTAAAAGACGATCCTGAAATTTATAAAGCCTATGCTTTATACTTTTCAAAATATATTAAAGCGTATGAAGATAAAGGAATTAACATTGATCGTTTAATTGTTCAAAACGAAACAGATGCCAATACACGGTATCCGTCTAATGATATGTCTGTAACACAGATGAGTCATTTTGTAAAATCGTATTTACGTCCTCAATTTAAAGCAGATAAGATTGATACAGAAATTTGGGCAGGAACTTTTAGGGTTCATGGCCGTATTGATGCTTTAGAGTTAGCCGGAAATGTAGAAAACTCAGCTTTATTTGATGGTATTGGAATTCAATACACATCTTCAAAATATATTCAAGATATGAATGTATTATATCCTAACGGACACACGATGCATACCGAAGGAAATTGTTTTAATGGAAAAAACACTTGGGATCAAGCGTCGTCACGTTTAAAAGAAGTGGCACAATATTTTAATTATGGTATTCCTAATTATTGCTATTGGAACATGATCTTAAATGAAACTACAAAAAGCGGTTGGGATTGGGCACAAAACTCATTAATTAATATTGATCGTAATACTAAAGAAGTAACGTACAATCCAGATTATGGTGTGTTCGCCTTTATGAGTCAGTATTTAGTGCCTGGATCAAAACGTATAGCTAATTATTCTAAAGACGAATTAATTTCTGTAAAACGTGATAATAAAATTTACGTGTTACTTCAAAATAATAACGCTTTACCAAATTCTTACGAATGTCAGATAGAAAACGGAGAGAAGCAAATTGTAACCTTACCAGCTAAATCGTTAGCCGTAATTGTGATAAATATTTAAAATTAAATATAAACATAGAGATTCATGATACATAAAAAATTAAGTCTTATAAAATGCCTTACATTCTTATGCTTAGTAGGTATGGTGTCTTGTAAAACAGAAACTAAAGAAGCAGAGGTTAAAGCCGTAAAAAAAGAATTACCAACTAAGCGGCCAAACATTATTTTTATGATGTCCGACGATCATGCCTATCAAGCAATTAGTGCTTATAGTGACCGTTTAATACAAACACCTAATATAGATCGAATTGCGGACGAAGGTATTTTATTTACCAATGCAAGTGTTACAAATTCTATTTGTGCTCCATCAAGAGCTACAATTTTAACAGGAAAACATTGTCATATACACGGAAAAGTAGATAATCTATTTCCGTTTGATGAATCTCAAGTCACTTTTCCTCAATTATTACAAAAAGCAGGATACCAAACGGCTATGTTTGGAAAATTACATTTTGGAAATAATCCGAAAGGTATAGATGAATTTAAAATTCTTCCAGGGCAAGGACAATATTATAATCCAGATTTTAATACTAACGATGGGCAGATTACTGTAGAAGGCTATGTTACCGATATTATTATGGATATGACCTTAGATTGGTTAGAACATAGAAGAGACGAAACCAAACCTTTTATGTTATTTTCTATGCAAAAAGCACCACATAGAGAATGGTTGCCAGCACCACGTCATTTTAAAGAATATACTAAAAAAACATTTAAAGAACCTGAAACGTTGTTTGATGATTATGAAGGACGAGGTACCGCTGCGAAAACAGCAGAAATGAATCTTTTAAAGCATATGAACTGGGCAGGAGATTCTAAATTGTATCCAGAAATGATGGAAGAATTAGGCATTAAAGATATGTCTGGTTGGGATTTGGAAGCTTTTGAGCGAGAAGTTGGACGTATGAATCCAGAACAACGTGCTGTTTGGGATTCTGTATACAGACCAATGATGGAAGACTTTAAAACAAAGTATCCAACCATGAATGAAACCGAATTAATGAAATGGCGTTACCAACGTTACATGCAAGATTATTTAGGATGTATTGCTTCTGTAGATGAAAATGTAGGACGATTATTAGATTATTTAGATGAGACTGGATTAGATGAAAATACGATTATTGTGTATACTTCAGATCAAGGATTTTATTTAGGAGAACATGGTTGGTTTGATAAACGTTTTGTATACAACGAGTCGTTTAAAACACCCTTATTAATTCGTTGGCCAAACGTTATTAAACCAGGAACTACAAACACAGAAATGGTTCAAAATTTAGATTTTGCTCAGACCATTTTAGAAGCAGCTCATATAGAAGCTCCTTCAGATATGCAAGGAGAAAGTTTAATTCCGTTATTATTAGGTAACGATGAAGAGTGGACAAGAGATGCAGTATATTACCATTATTATGAATATCCAGGTATTCATATGGTAAAAAGACATTACGCTATTATTACTCAGGAATATAAGCTTATCCATTTTTATTACGACGTAGACGAATGGGAACTTTACGATCGTAAAAAGGATATTAATGAAATGCATAATGTTATTGATGATCCAGCATATGCCGATGTGGTTGTAAAACTAAAAAAACAACTTGTAGATATGCGTAAGCAATATGGAGACAGCTCGCAGTTAGATCAAGAAATAATAAGAAAATATTTAGAAGCAAAAGACAATCCCGATATAGAAACGGTTCCACTTCATTAGACAGAAACAAAATCTGTATTACAATTATATAATAGCGAATAATCATGCGATTTAAAAACATTCTCAGTTTAGTTATCATTTTCCTTTTTATAGGAATACATAGTCATGCTCAACACACGTCCAATCATCCACGTTTATTTGTGGAACATCAGGATAGAGATGCCTTAATAAAAAAGATTGAGACAGAAGATTGGGCCAAAGCATCTTTTAAGGCGTTAACCTCAGAAATAGATCCTTATGTAAACCGTCATGTTACAGATCCAGAATGGATTGTGTCACGATTAGCGATGTATTGGAAAGATGGCGAACACTTTACGCAATGTTATATCAAAGATCAAAATTGGGATTATGGAGAAGGCAATGCACCTGTGCCAACCGTACGGTTACCAGGTATGCGTACTTGGAATGATTATGTAAATGTACCTTTAGAAGATCGTATTCCGTATAATACTACGGGAGATTTATTAGGAATTAGTCGCTCTAATGCCGATAAAACACCTGTTTTAATTCCGTATAAAGAAACCGGACATATGATTCGTGCTAACAATGCTGAAATTTTAAAATTAGCAGAACAAGCCGCTTTTGTGTATTACATTACTCAAGATGAAAAATATGCAAAATTCTCATCAGATATCTTATGGCCATGGTTATTAGGAACGTATTATATGCAACCACCTTTAGATCCAGAAGAGTCTACAGGCGGACCAGGAGGTTATGAGCCAGGCGGAATTATGGGCTATTATGATTATGAAGTGATTCATGACGATAGACAAACTCCTACAGCTATAGCTTACGATTTTTTGTATGATTATTTGAATGCACATCCGCATGAACATTTAAAAACCATGAATAAAACTACATCAGAAGTTGCAGGAGTAGTCTTTAAACGTTTTATAGAAATTGGATTGATTAGAGGTGGAAAATTGGGAAATTGGAATGTAAATCGCTATAAGAATATCTTAAATAGTATGCTTGTTTTAGAATCTAACGATTTTTATAAAGATGGAAAAGGACGTGAATATTACATCCCATTTTATACCGAAAAATCGGGAGAACATTATGCAGGCTTACCAGAAATATTAGCATACTATAATAAAACCACAGGATTGTGGCCAGAATCTCCAGGTTATGCTTCAGGAATGATTCCTACAGTATTAGAAATGGGTGTGAAATTATACAAATCTGGAGTAAATACTTTAGCCGGAAATCCAATAATTAGTAAGGCTGCATTAGCAAATTTAGGATGGTTAGATGCTCGTGGAAACTTAGTTGTTTTTGGAGATATGCGTGGTGGTCCTGCAAATATTTCATCTTTCGAATCGCTTTTAACATATTCTACTTGGGAAGGCGATACAGAAACATCTAAAAAAATGGCCACTGTAATTCGTAAAAACATAGCCTCTGGACAATATGATAGAAGTAAATCAGATTGGAAAGGTATTGTTTTTAATCAGCCATTACCAGATTCAGGAAGCGAATTACCATTTTATAAAGCAGCATATTCTCCATTTCATAAACATATAATTATGAGAAATGGAAATGACGAGAATAATGGGATGATGTTTACGCTTTACGGCGGAAAACATAAATCTCATTTAACAGCTAATGGTTTGGCAATGCAATTTTACGGAAAAGGTTGGGCTTTGGCTCCAGATGCTTCTGCATACGAATCGTATTGGTCTAAAGATGCTTCGTATCATAGAGGGATATCTGGATCAAATACCATTCAGCCAGGATATAGTAGTGGAGATATTATTGTAAATGCTATGAATCCGTCTGTAGATACTACTGCAGGTTTTTATAATTCGACAGAGACCTCTAAACATGTGTCTTTTGCAGATGTTTCTGCAGCAGAAAAACGTCGTGTAGTTGCTATGATACGTACTTCTGAAACCACAGGATATTATGTAGATGTTTTTAGATCTAATCAATCAGATAACGATTATATTCATCATAATCTTGGTAATACGATGGCTTTAAAAACGACTGCAAATAGTCCGTTAACATTAGAAAAAGTGAATGATTTAGGCGTAAAGTACGATAAGAATTATACGTTTTTTAAAAATCAAAGAAAAGTTAAGTATTCAGAGGATTTTAATGCCACTTGGACCACTACAGCAGTGTCTCCAGAATTGGAAGTAAATATGTGGATGATGGGACAAGATAACCGTGAATTATATGTAGTCGATGCACCTCCAACAACACTTAGAGCAGATATTACTCCAGGTGCAGTTAATAAAAGTCCAGAAACAACACCAACTCTAATTGTACGTCAGAATGGAATTAATGGACAGGATTATCCATTTGTTTCTGTATTTGAGTCTTATGATACAGGAAAGAAATCTATTCAAAATATTGAAAAATTAGAAACTTCAGAACATTTTGTAAGTCTGAAAGTAGCATCTAAAAATAGTACTCAATTTGTATACAATTCAACAGATAATAAAGTGTATGCACCAGAAAAGAAAATGAAATTTCAAGGTGTATTTGCAGTTGCTTCAGAAAAAAATGGAGACTTTGAGTATTTGTATTTAGGACAAGGAAAGTTGTTACAACACAATAAATATAGTATTGAAGCTGTAAACGATTCGGTTTCTGCAGAACTTATATTTGAAAACGGTATATATTATTATTCTGCAGACCAGCCTGTAATAATTAAACTTAAAAAAGGTAAATCAAAAACGTATCCTGCGGGCTCTCACATTGAAATTAAGTAAATGAAAAATAGAAATGTCATATTAAAACCGTTATTGTTATTGGCAATTTTGGCTATGCTTTTTTGTGCAGCAAATGTAAATGCACAAGAAATTTCGCATCCTAGAATTTATACGTCTAATGTTTCAAAAACTGAATTTTTAGAACATATTAAAAAACAAGATTGGAAGCAAAGTTTAGTCGATAAAAAAATAAAGAATCTAGAAAAATATATCGAATTATGTAAAAATGACCCAACGTGGTTGGTTTCTAGATTGCAAATGAATTGGAAAACTAAGCACAACAAAGTATATTTAAAAGGAGGAAATTTTGATTATTCTGAAGGTTCTGCTCCTGTACCAACGGTGCGTTTTTCTGGAACGCGAGATTGGTCAACCGAGTATGTGAAACCAAGGTTTGAAGATATGGAACCGTATTTTGATGATCCTCGTGGTTATTATTTAGAGCATAAAAAAACAGGAAAAAAAGAATGGGTGCATCCTTCTAAAATGGGACATGCTATTGAAGGTATAAACCGGAGTATTATGGATTTGGTTGCCGATGCTGCTTTTTTATATTGGATGACAGGAGACGAAAAATATGCAGAATTCGCTTTACCTGTTTACCAAACCTACATGGAAGGGATGTATTACAGAGATAACCCTATAGATTTAACAAATTCTGGCCAGCAGCGCCTCTCTGGATTAGCAACTTTTGAAGTGATTCACGAGCAAATTCTAATTCATTTATTAACTACTTACGATTTTTTATACGATTATTTCGAAGCACATAATGTAAACTTAGATCATAATGTGGCTGTGTTTCAAAAATGGGGAGATCAAATTATAAATAATGGTGTACCTGATAATAATTGGAATTTATTTCAAGCGCGTTTTTTAACGTATGTGGCTATGGCATTAGATTCTAATTCGGCTTATAAAAACGGAAAAGGGCGTGAATATTATTTAGATTTAATATTTAATACGTCTACTGAACGTCAATTATCTATCAATGAATCCTTATTGGTTTACAATCAAGAAACGGGTATTTGGCCAGAGAGTGCTTCTTATTCTATTCATGTTATTTCTACTTTATTAAATATTGTAACCTTATTAGATCATTCTACAAATAATAACGAATTGGCTAATTTTCCAATTATAGAAAAAGCAGCATTATCGTCGTTTCAATATTTATTTCCTAGTGGTTATTCAATTGGTTTCGGAGATTCTAATCATAAACCATTACCTCCAGAAAATTTTGAATTACTAATAGCGATGTACAGAAAATATAACGAATTAGACAAAGAAACTGTTATATCTGGTTTGTTAGAACAAATGATTGCTAAAGGAGAGTACAAAAGAAAAGCCGACAATTTATTCGAATTATTTTTTTATGTAGATGATTTAAAATCTGTAAAAACAGATAAAAATGCATTAAACCAATTAACAACGCCAACATTTTATGCCTCGAACGTAAGTTTGTTTAATCAGCGTTTGGGTATGGGTGATGATGCCATGATGGTGTCTACTTTTGGTTCTTTCGGAAACCATGCGCATGCAAATGGTGTAGCAATAGAATTATATGCCAATGGTTATGCTTTAGGGCCAGATATGGGGAAAGGTTCTAGTTATTGGCACGAAAATCATAACGACTATTATTCTAAATTTCCAGCGCATAATACGGTAGTTGTAAATGGTGTTTCAGACTATAATGCCATGCGCAGTTATCATCCATTTACTCTAGATCAAGCTTTTCCTAAATCAGGAATTACACCTTCATTTAAAGGGTTAACATATTCTAAAGTGTCTTTTTTTGAACCTAAAGCAAAAGCAAATCAACAACGATTTACAGCACTTATAAAATCGAAGTCAAGTACGGGATATATTGTAGATGTATTTAGATCTAAAACACAAAAAGAAGGTAAACAACGTCATGATTATTTTTATCATAATTTAGGACAATCGCTTCAAATTTTAGATATGAATTCTAAGGTGTTGCCTTTAAAAAGTACTGATGATTTTGGAAGTAAATATGGTGATATAAAAGGGTATGATTATTTAACTAATAAAAAGAAAATAACAACTGCTAAAGATGTAAAAGCGCTTTATAAACTTACACCCGAAAATCAGCCAGATCATCTCATGAAGCTTTGGGTAAAAGGAAGCGATAATCAAACTATTTATACGGCAATGGCTCCAAAATCTAATGTGATTAGTAAAGGCACAGCTCCAGAAAATGTTTTAAACGATTCGATACACACATTAATTGTAAAACGAGAAGCTGAGGCTTGGAATAATCCGTTTGCTGTTGTTTTTAATCCCTATATAGAAGGTCAAGAGAATCCGATTATCAATGTAACCTATTCAAAAATTAAAGAGAATCCAAGTACGCAAGTTATAAACGTGTTGTTGAATGATAAGAAAACCACAGATAAAATTGTTCTAAATACTTCGGAAAATGATATTGTCCAGCAAGATAATTTTTATCAACATGGATTATTATCTGTGTCTCGTTTAGGAGATAAAGAAACAAATCTTGAGTATTTATTTACTTCAGGAATTTATAAATACAAACAATTTGGTTGGGAAATAATTGCATCGGGTAATGCTGTAACCGTATCTATAGAACGTTTAGGCGATACTTTTACTATTGAAAGCGACGGGCCAGTACTTATTCGTTCGCCTTTTGTAAATGGTAAAAAAGAAGCAGAATTAAGACTTTTTAAAAACAATAAATTAGTAAATAAGAGAAGTGGTCAAGTAGGACGATCTAATCCAGAACAATTAGAATTTAGATTAGAAAAAGCCTATAGCAAAGTACAAATTGTGTTTTAAAATTTATAATCTATTTAAAAATTAAACCAACTATTTAGAATTATATAAACGTATTATTTATGAAGTATTTTTTAATAATTTTTACTTTGTTCTTTTTTTCATGTCACACAAAAGAAAATAATATTAGTATTTTGTACGTGACTGCCCATAAAATAGAACAGCCTAATGGTAGTAAGGAACAACCATTTGCCACTTTAGAAGATGCCGTTAAAAAAGCTTCAGAATTAAGAGAGCAGCATGCCAATTTAAAGATTGAAATACACCTACTTCCAGGGAATTATAATTTAGAGAACGCCATAAAAATTACTCCAAAATTAAACGGAATTTCAATTAAAGGAACTGCAGCTTCAGAAGTTACAATTAAAGGATCTAAAAAGGTATCGCTTAACTGGGAAAGTTATAATGATACTATTTTTGTAGCAGATGTTGATCCTGATTTAGATTTTGATCAGCTTATTATTAATGGCGATCCTCAAATTTTAGCGCGCTATCCTAATTATGACGAAGCGGCTCATTATTGGAACGGATCTGCAGCTGATGCCATTTCTAAAGAACGTATAGCGACTTGGAAACATCCTAAAGGAGCTTATTTTCATGCTTTACATAATGGGAAATGGGGCGGATTTCATTTTGTAATCACAGGAGTAAACGAAGATGGAACAGCAATTTTAGAAGGCGGACAACAAAACAATCGTGGTTCTAAACCTCACGAAGAGTTTAGAATGGTGGAAAACGTATTTGAAGAATTAGATAATCCAGGAGAATGGTACTTAGATTCAGAGACACATAAACTATACTATTGGCCAACCAAAAACATAAATTTAGAATCATCTACTATTGAAGTCGCAGTACTTAAAGACTTAATACAAGTTGTTGGTACTTTAGAAAATCCAGTAAAAGATGTAACTATAAGCGGTATAACTTTTAAATATACCAAGCGTACCTTTATGGAAGATTATGAACCACTTTTACGTAGTGATTGGTCTATTTATAGAGGTGGTGTATTGTTTTTTGAAGGTACAGAAAATTGTAACATAACAGATAATGAATTTACTCATTTAGGCGGAAACGTGATTATGGTAAGTAAATATAATTCAGGCTTGCTCGTTATGGGAAATCATATTCATGAAAATGGAGCTAGTGCCGTATCTTTTGTAGGAGATCCGTCTGCGGTACGTTCGCCTTCATTTAATTATGGGCAATTTGTAGATTTAAAAGATATGGATACCGTTGCAGGTCCTAAAAACGAATTATACCCTAGAAATTGTGTTGTCGAAGACAATTTAATATACCGTATTGGTAGAATAGAAAAACAAACTGCAGGAGTAGAAATTGCTATGGCAATGGATATTACAGTAAGTCATAATAGTATTTACGACGTCCCAAGAGCTGGTATTAATATTGGAGATGGTACATGGGGTGGTCATATTTTAGAATATAACGATGTGTTTAATACCGTTTTAGAAACCAGTGATCATGGATCGTTTAACTCTTGGGGACGCGATCGTTTTTGGCTTCCTAAACGCCATAAAATGGATAGCATAACTATGGCCATTCCTAATATGTACACATGGGATGCTGTAAAAACAACAATTATTAGAAATAATAGGTTTCGTTGCGATCATGGTTGGGATGTCGATCTGGACGATGGCTCATCAAACTATCATATTTATAATAATTTAATGCTTAATAACGGACTTAAATTACGTGAAGGATTTAATCGTGTTGCAGAAAACAATATCATGGTAAATAACTCTTTGCATCCGCATGTATGGTTTGCTAATAGTGAAGATGTATTTAAGCATAATATTATTGGAGATGCGTATCAAGATGTGGGCTTGTTAGGTTGGGGTAAAGAATTGGATTATAATTTCTTTCCTAATGAAGTCTCTATGATGAAATCTCAAATTTACGATAGAGATTTACATAGTGCTTATGGAGATCCGATGTTTAAAGATCCAAAACATTTAGATTTTAGTGTTACCGAAAATTCTCCAGCATTAAAAATAGGCTTCAAAAATTTCCCTATGGATCAGTTTGGAGTTCAAAAAGAAAGTTTTAAAAAGATAGCTAAAACACCTGAAGTTCCTATCTTGAAAGATCCGTCAGAAAAACAAAGTAGTCCTGTTGTAGCTTGGTTACGTAATCAGTTAAAATCTGTAGAGTCTCAGCAAGAACAATCGGCTTATGGGTTAAATTCTGCTGAAGGTGTTATTGTATTAAACATATGGAAACCAAGTCCTGCTGTTCAAAATAATGGCATTAAAAAAGGAGATGTTATTCTTCAAGCAGATGGGAAATTGGTAAAGAATGTTCAAGATTTCTTCAGCATAAATGTAGAAAATTCTACACATGAAATGGAGTTAGTTGTTATGAGAAACCAGTCTGAGAAGACCATTAATATAAAAACAAAATAAACTAAAATAAAATAAAAAATTATGAAAATGAAGACGTTAAGGAACATGTGTTTACTGGTGGTAATTCTCATGTTAAATTTAGGCCCAGTAATGGCGCAAGCAAGTTCAAAGAAAAAGCTTTCAGATGACGACCGTATGGAGTGGTGGAGAGATTCTAAATTTGGAATGTTTATTCACTGGGGAGCATATTCTATAATTGGTGGAGAACGCGGAACTAAAATTGCTGGCGGTGGTGCAGAATGGGCTATGGATAAATTAGATTATACCATTGAAGATTATGAAAAATATCCAGAGATGTTTAATCCTCAATTATTTGATGCAGATGCTTGGGTAACCATGGCGAAAAATGCAGGGATGAAATATATTGTATTAACATCTAAACATCACGAAGGATTCGCTTTATGGGATTCTAAAGTGTCAGATTACGATGTTATGGATACTGCGCCTTTTAAACGTGATATTGTTAAAGAATTAGCTGATGCTTGTAAAAAACAAGGAATTAAATTTTGTCTGTATTACTCTATTGTAGATTGGCATCACCCACAAGCACAAGGTAATTTATATCCAAATTATAACATTTCGCAACATGACGATCCATCTGTGGTGAATCCTGAATTCCCAAAATATTATGAAAATTATATGAAACCTCAAGTTGGTGAATTATTGAAAAATTATGGAGATATTGGAGTCGTTTGGTTTGATGGCGATTGGATTTCAGATTATACTACAGAAATGGGGAAAGATCTGTATAAATATATTCGTGATATCCAACCAAACACTATTGTAAATAATAGAGTAGATAAAGGAAGAACAGGTATGGATGGAATGAATAACCATCCAGGAGAATTTGCTGGAGATTTCGGAACACCAGAACAAGAAATTCCTGATACAGGAATCGATTCAGATTGGGAAGCTTGTATGACTATGAATGGAACTTGGGGGTACAAACCGTCTGATAATAACTGGAAAAGTAGTGAAGATTTAATTGAAAAATTAGTTGATATTGTATCAAAAGGAGGGAACTTTCTATTAAATATCGGCCCTGATGGATTTGGTAGATTTCCTGCAGAAAGTATTCGTCGTTTAGAAGCGATGGGGCAGTGGACTAAGAAAAACGGTGAAGCGATTTATGGAGCAACAGCAAGTCCGTACGAAAAACCAAAATGGGGACGTTATACAGAAAAAGATGGTGTGCTTTATGCCCTTGTTTTTGATTGGCCAGCAGATGGTACATTAAAATTACATAAAGATATTAAGGTGAAAAAAGCAACGGTATTAACTGCTCCGAACAAACCTTTAAAAACTATTGGAACATCTCGCGAGTTATTAATCGATGTGCCTATGTTAGCACCAGATGCTACGGTATCTGTAGTTAAAATAGAGTTGGCTAAGTAAGTCAATTTTATAGCAAGAAGCGCGTTTTAGGTCATGGTTTATATAAATTGAACTATAATTTAAAGTACATTTCACTTAAAAAGAATAACATTGTATGAGGCTTATAAGCGGATTGCAATGTTATTTTTTTGTTTCAGCAAAAGTTGTCAGTTATTAGAAAACCTAATAAAATCAATAAATATGCAAAGATGACGTAAAGATGTCGGGATGATGACAGAATCAAAATTAATGGGAATCTTTAGTTTTGATATTTAAATAAATTAAGGAACATGCAAGAACATAGTTTAGGTAAAAAAGTGAAAAGGCTAAGAAATTCCCAAGGAATATCTCAGGAGTTTCTAGCTGAAGAGTCAGGTTTAAGTATTCGAACTATACAAAGAATTGAAAAAGGTGAAACCTCTCCAAACGGGGATACGTGTAGAAAACTCTCGGACGCTTTAAAAGTGAGTCCAAACGATTTGATGGGATGGACACAGGTAGAAGATATTGAATTTCTAAAAAAATTAAACCTATCTGCTTTGACATTCATTTTTTTTCCATTACTTGGAATTTTGGTTCCAGCCTTAATGTGGATTTCAAAAAAAGACAAAGTTAAAGACGTTGATAAAATTGCTAAAAAAGTTATTAACTTTGAAATTACGTGGGTAATTCTACTCTTTCTAATACCTGTTATTATAAAACCTATTTTGTTTGGATTTATTGACCTACTAATGGAAGTATTACTAAGTAGTTTTAATATGTCATATTCTAGATTAGGTTTTGATCATTGGACAGACGCAAAAATAATTTGGATTTTAATGTACCTAGTAAATATCTATTATATTATAGTTAACACGTTTCGAATTCATGATGAAAAAAAAATAAAATATTTTCCCTCTATTAAATTTTTAAAGAATTAAGGGAACAATTAAACAAGAGCAAAATTTACGTACAACAACGGCATAAACAATTATTGAAATTAAATAAAATACAGTACAAAAAGCTTTGACTATGTGCTAAACGGAAAGTAAGGTGCTTATTTCTTGCCTTATTTGTCATAGCGAAGACCGAAAACAAGTATAAAATTAAAATTATATAAAATGAAATTTTTTAAAAAAACTATAGTCCTTTTTATTACAGGAATAATGTGCTTAACAACAGGTTTTGCTCAGGAAAATGCGAATAAGAACACAAATTCTGATTACAATCAGTTTGGTGAAACATGGAAAAATGAAAATAAAGAGGCTATTTTTGAAGTATCTGAGAGTCCTTACGAAAAACCAAATTGGGGTCGTTATACCAAAAAAGATGATGTTATTTATGCTATTGTTAATGAGTGGCCAAAGGATGGAAAACTTGTTATTGATAGAAATATGAAAGTAAGAACCGCTTTCTTAGATTATGGAGATAAAAAATTAAAAACAAAATTAATAGACGGAAATTTAACCATTTTCCTACCTGAAGAAAATCCTAATACTATGGCTACAGTTGTAAAAATTCAATTAACACCTACAGAAGATTGGGCAAATTTAGAACGTTATAGCGCGGCAAATGCAGCACTAGAAGCACCTGCTAAAAATGAAAAACGAGTGGTGTTTATAGGGAATTCAATAACCGATAATTGGACTAGAGATCATGGTGTGTTTTTTGAAGAGAATCCAACGTTTGTCAATAGAGGAATTAGTGGTCAAACCAGTGCGCAAATGTTATTACGCTTTAGACCAGACGTGATCGAGTTGCAACCTAAAGTAGTTGTAATTTCTGCAGGAACAAACGACATTGCAGGAAATAGAGGTTATATAAGCTTAGACCGTATTGCAGGAAATATTTTTTCTATGGTAGAGTTAGCTAAGGCAAATAATATAAAAGTAATATTAGCATCGGTACTTCCTGCTAGTAGTTATTCTTGGAGTCCATCTATCGAACCAGCAGATAAGATTATTGAACTGAATACACTTTTAAAAGCGTATGCTAAAAAAAATAAGATTATTTATTTAGATTATTATACGCCAATGGTTAATGACGATAAAGGCCTAATAAAGGAATTAGGTAGAGATACTGTTCACCCAAATGTAGAGGGCTATCTTATCATGGAACCTATGGTGAAAGCCGCAATATCTAAAGCTTTGAAATAGTTTATTAAAGCCAAATAATATATAGCCTCATAATTACTTTTTTTAAGTAATTATGAGGTTTTTTCTTTTCGAGACTATTTTTGTCTTCTTCTAAATCTTTTAAAATATCACCAACCCTAAAATAGACCATAATTTATAGTTCTTGAATGATGAATTATAAACTTTTAAGTATAAAATTGATAGTATTGTGTATATAATTCATTCTTTCATGGTTGTCTTGGAATATTTGAGTCCGGTTTCAAGGTTTAAAAAACAGAGATAATTATTAGAAAATAAATAAAAAGTCAAATTAAAAAACATCATATCTTCCACATTTTTGGTATATCGCCGTAACTGAATAGTGATGTGAAAAAAAGTAAAATGTTATGAAAAAATACATTCTAGCAGTCTATTGTGTTATGATCTTCTGCGCAAATTCGGCTATAGCACAAGACCGAACAGCGCTTCATAAAAGTGCGACTAAGCAAGCAAAGAATTTAGTTAAGCAGATGACTTTAGATGAAAAGATAAAGTTAATTGAAATGACTAGTTTACCTATTGAACGTTTAAATATTCCAGGGCATAATTGGTGGAATGAAGCATTGCATGGCGTAGCACGTCGTGGTGAAGCGACTCAGTTTCCCGTACCACTTTCTATGGCCTCTACTTGGAATCCGCCCTTAATTAAAGACATGACTACCGCTATTAGTGATGAAGCTCGTGCACTTAATAATGCAGATTCTGCCGAAAATAAAGCAAAACGATATCACGGTTTAACTTTATGGAGTCCTGTAATTAATATGGCACGCGATCCACGTTGGGGACGTACAGAAGAAACGTATGGCGAAGACCCGTTTTTAACCACGGAATTAGCGAGTTCTTTTGTCCATGGATTACAAGGAGACGATCCAAATTACTTAAAAACGGTCGCGACTATTAAACACTTTGTTGTAAATAATACAGAACATAATCGTTTGCATGTGCGTCCAGACGTATCGGAGCGTGCCTTACGTGAATATTATTTTCCAGCGTATCGCGATGTCATTGCACGAGAAGATGTAGAGTCTATAATGACATCATATAATGGATTAAACGGTATTCCGTGTTCAGCGAATAAATGGTTGTTAACTGATGTTTTACGTGAAGAATGGGGCTTTAATGGAACTGTGGTTACTGATGTTGGTGTGCCAGGACATTTGGTTGAAAAACATAAATATGCTAAGAATGGACCAGAAGCTGCAATGATGATGATTACTGCTGGTGTAGATATGTATTCAGGATCGGATAGAGCTGCAGAAGTAAACGAAAGAGAATGGTCTAAGCAAGCAGTGGAGCAAGGTCTGATGAAAGAATCAGATTTAGATCAAGCAATTATTCGTAATCTAGCGACTCGTATTAAATTGGGGCTTTTACGTTCAGGCGAAGATAATCCGTATACTAAAATATCAACAGACGTGGTTGGTTCAGAAAATCATCTCGCGATTGCGCGTCAAATTGCACGAGAAGGCGCTGTGTTATTGCAAAATAAAAACAATGTACTTCCAGCAACGCCAGAAAAATACAAATCTATTCTTTTTGCTGGGCCATATGTAAACGATGCACCTTTTGGTGCCTATAGTGGAAACGCTGCAGGTATTGCTGCAACTCCTATGTTTGGTATGCAAGAAATAGCAGGAGATCAATTCGAAATTAAGAGTCAGTTAGGTGGAAAGTGGTTATTTATTCCGGAAGGAAACTTAAATGTCCCTGGAAAACCAAATACTAAAGGTGTTAAAGGTGAGTATTTTGCTGGGGTTAAATTTGAAGGTACGCCTGTTTCTGTGAGAACAGATCGTGGTTTCGATCTCGATTTACCAAAACCTCTAGCACATATAGATCCAGAGATACCACAGCCAACGTTTTCGGCACGTTGGACGGCAGAATTAACTCCAAATCGTACTGGCCTTCATTATTTTTCAATCACGGCATTGAGCGGAGCGCGTGTTTGGATAAACGATGAAAAAATTCTTGATAATTGGCATAGTAAAGCACCAGATAACGAAGAATCTCAAGGGGTTTTTCTAGAAGAAGGAAAAGTGGTTGACTTAAAAGTAGAGTATTATAATGGAGAAATAGAACCTGCTCGTGCGTTGTTAAAATGGGTAGAGCCACAAGAAGACGTAACGATTGAAAACCCAGAAGATAAATTACTTATTTACGTAGGTGGGCTTACATGGAGAATGTCTAAAGAATCTCACGATCGCATGAATTCTATTTTACCAGAAGATCAGATGGAAGAAATAAAAGCATTGGCAGCTATTTATCCTAATATGTTAGTGGTGCTTAATGGCGGAACAGTCATGCAATTGTCTGAATTAAATGACGTAGTGCCTTCCATACTTTTACAATGGTTTCCTGGGCAAGAAGGTGGTTATGCTTTAGCAGAACTTATTACTGGTAAGGTGAGTCCTTCAGGACATCTTCCGCTTACATTTTACACCGATCCAGATGAGTTACCAGACTTTGAAGATTACGAAATCAGTAAAGGAAGAACGTATATGTATATGAAAGATAATGTAACCTATCCATTTGGGTATGGGTTAAGTTATACTGCATTTAATTATTCAGGATTGAAGGTTACACAGAATAAAAAAGAAGTGATAGCTGTTTTAGATGTGAAAAATACAGGAGTCATGAATGGCGATGATGTTATTCAATTATATGTCACTAATTTAGATTCTAAAGTATATCAGCCTATTCGTCAGTTAAAGGCTTTTAAAAGAATTTCTGTTGCTAAAGGAGAAACGGAGCAAGTAACATTGCGTTTTTCTATGGATGATATGCAATGGTGGGATGTAAATAAACAAAAATATGTTGTAAATCCTGGACGATACGAAATTCAGATAGGTAAGTCCTCAGCAGAAATTGTAGAGAAACAGATTATAACCGTTAAATAACTAGACCCATTAGCATAAAATAAAAACAAAATAATTAAGCTATACTTCTATGGGTAATCATAATTTTAAAAACTACAGTTAAAAAACTTAGAAGCTAAAGCTAACGGTATTCGATTATTTGAAAATGGAGGTTCTAGTAAAAAAATTAGTTCAAGTATGCATTACCCCATGTTTCACCCCAATGTAAAAGGAGCTTATTATGCAGCCTATGCTAAAATAAGCAATTAAAAAGGCTTTAAAATAATAAAAGAGCCTTAAAACATCATAGTTTATACGGATTGAACTATGATTTAGAACAAATATCAATTAAAAAAAATAACATTGTATTATTCTTACGGGATGATGTACAATGTTATTTTTTTGCTCAAAAAAGGAATAATATGTTGCTGCAGATTTATATGAATTATAAAAATAAATCAGTGTAAGTTTAGGAATTCAAGTCTCTTTAAGACGTGTTTAAAATACATAATAAAAAACAAAAATAAGATTGTAATATGAAAATGAATACTTATAAAAGAATCGGAAAAGGTATCTTATACATGCCTTTCGTTGTTTTGATTTTAAGTTTGGTTAATTGTAAAAATGAAGTATCTAAAACTATTGAACCTTTAGATTTAAAAGCTTTTATTCAAGCAGCAAACCAGGATACGATTTATCCTTCAGTAACACAAATAGAGATGCTTAAAAAGGTGATGCCAAAAGACGCATTTCAGCCAGCACCAAAAATATCAGACCGAAAATATTGGAATGCCATTGCTGTTACAAAATCAGGACAAGAATATTTGGAAAAAGCAAAGTCTTTATTAGATAAAGCACCAGAAGTTCCTATTTCAGACAGTATTTATCGTTTAGCAAATAAGGAAGGAAATCGTAAAATTTATAAACCAAGGTATTACAGAACCATGGATCGCTTAGAGCATTATATTCTTGCAGAATGTTTAGAAAATAAAGGTCTCTTTTTACCTCAAATAGAAACCTATGCTAAAGCTATCTTATCTATGAAATCTTGGGTGCATCCAAATCATGACGATGGCAATAATGGAATTTTAGAAGGGAGACGTGTTTCTATAGATTTGGGAGCCCGAAAATTTGGATCGGTATTAGCTATCGCCGAATCGCTTTTACAAGATAAACTACCAGAAGATTTACGTACAGAAATTTCTAAGGAAATTCAAACACGTATCACAGATACTTATTTGAAGAGTACGAAATATTTAGATGAAAATAACACTTGGATAAAAAGTACAAGTAACTGGAATTCTGTTTGTACTAGTGGAGCCATTTTAGCAACCATAACCAATTCTCAAGATTACAATAAACGTTTAGTAGCAGTAGGATCGGCTTTAAATAGTATGCGATATTATTTAACTGGTTTTGGAGAAGATGGGTATTGTTCTGAAGGTTTAGGATATTGGGGCTACGGATTTAGTCATTATTTATATTTAGCTCAGATTATATCAGATTATTCAGACGGACAAATCGATATGTTTAAATTCGATAATCCTGAGAAGCTTAAAAACGTCGGAAACTTTCCAGAGAATTTTGTAATTCAAAAAGGACGATGTGCTCCATTTGCCGATGGCGTTTCAAAAACATCAAGTAGCGGAAGCAATTTTGCGAATGTATTATCAGCGTATCATTATAATGCTATTCAGCCTACAGAAATACGTATGGAAGAAGCTGCCGAACAATTAATAGCTTGGAATCATCCCGCTTTATTTGAAGTAAGTAGCCAAGAAAAAACACCAGAATTACCTAGTCATACGTATTTTGAAGATTTTGGTATGGTAATTTCTAGAGGGAAACAACAAACTCCTTTTTCAATCGCTTTAAAAGCAGGACATAATGCTGAAAACCATAATCACAGCGATGTTGGTACTTATACTTTGGTTTTAGGCCAAGATGTTATGTCGGGAGATATCGGAGCACCTTCCTACACTGCTGGAGCATTTTCTCCTAAAAACCCTGCACGTAGTTCTTGGGGACACCCACTTCCAAAACTAAATAATACTTTGCAATCTAATGGTATAGCACATAAAGGTGTGTTTACAAGTACAGATTTTAAAGCCGATAAAGATCAAGTTGTTGTAGATATTAAACCTGCTTACGATTTTCCTGTTTTAGAGCTATTAAAACGTACCATGACTAACGATAAAACGGGTTCAGGAACCATAACTATTGAAGACTATTTTGTTGCTTCAGAACCTATAACTTTTGAAACTGCAATTATGACTTTAAATAATTATAAAGTTGTAGATAAGAGTACCGTAATTTTAATGTCAAAACATCATAAAGTAAAAGCAGAAATTAAGAGTGAAGGCTTTAAATTTACCATAAAGGATGTAGAAGTACCTGTAAAGCATTTACGAGAAGGCGGACCCGCATTTCGCATTGGAATTCAATCGGATAAAGCTGTAAATACTGGTAAAATTATTATTGTTTACACCCCACTTTAAGTCAACTTTATAAAGAAACAAACAAACAACAACATGTTTATAACCTATAATCAAATTAATTTAAAAACAATAAAAACAGGCTTAATGGCCTTGAGTTTATGTGTTTTTTCAACGGCCTTACAGGCTCAGAGTCAAGAAAAAATCCCTTTACCTAGTAACTTAGAGCAAGGTTATCCGCGTATATACATTACCCAATCAGAAAAAAAGGATTTGCAAAAAACCATTAAAAAGGAAAGTTGGGCTAAAGAGGTTTCTAATGGTTTACACAACCGCATAGATCAATATGTAGAGCGTCATAAAACTGATCCTGAATGGATGGTGTCTCGACTTCAAATGTATTGGAAAACCAAGTCGACTAATGTATATGTAAATGGTATAAATTATTCGCATGCAGATGGTGAGGCACCAGTTCCTACAGTTCGTTTTGTTGGTTCTCGAGATTATACAACACCTTACGGAACACCAAAATTAGAAGATGTTAAACCATATATGGACGATCCAAGAGGGTTGTGGTTGCCAAACAAGAGTAAAGAAGGTTCTCCTTTTGAATGGGCAGAAATTTCTAAAACAGGACGTGTAATTTATTCTATTAATGAACGCATTATAGAGCTTGGTCGCGATTCAGCATTTATGTATTGGATAGAAAATGATCCAGCTTATGCTAAATTTGCTTTTGATATTTTTCATACATATATGGAAGGCATGTCGTACCGTAGCGAGCCAATAGATTTATTAAACGGGCATATACAAACTTTAGTTGGATTTACAAATTTTCAAGTAATTCATGAAAATGTGTTAATCGATGTGGCGGAACTTTACGATTTTTTACATCCATATATTGAAGCAAATCATGCGCAAGACATTGCTATGTTTGATACCACCATTAAGCGTTGGATAGATCAAATTATTAAAAACGGAGTGCCTCAAAATAATTGGAATTTACACCAAGCTAAAATTATATTAAAAGCTGCAATGGTACTTCAAGATAATAAGAATTATCAAGACGGTAAAGGACGAGAATATTATATAGATTATATTTTAAATGTAACTTCTGCACGCCAATGGTCGTTAAACAAATTTTTAGATTATGGGTACGATACCGCTAACGGAGTTTGGGCAGAATGTCCAGGATATTCTATTGGTGTTACTAAGGATTTAACTCATTTTATGGAGGACTTTAATAATACCTTCGATCATAATATCTTGCCGTATATGCCAGTTATGGAAACTGCTGTAAAAATGCTACCTCAATATTTATTCCCAAACGGACAAACCGTGGCTTTCGGAGATAGTCATTATAGTAAGTTAAGTACAGAGTCTTTTTCTGATATGATTCGTATTGCTCAAAAAACAGACAACAAAAAACTGGAAGAAGAATTTACAGGGTTGTATCAAATATTTGCAGAAGATGAAGGTGGTAAAATAAGAAAACCTAAAGCAGAAATTAGTTCGTTTTTTGCAAGTAAGCCTTTAAAACTTAATCCAAAGTATAAAAAAGGACACTTAGAAGATTATGTGACTCAATCATTTTATGCGCCAAATGTGAGTTGGCATGTACAGCGTATGGGAACAGGTAAAGACGGCATGATGGTATCTTTAAATGGTTCTTTAGGAAACCATATGCATGCAAACGGTATTAATATGGAATTGTATGGTAAAGGGTATGTGCAAGGAGGAGATCCTGGTAAAGGCGCGAGTTATTTACAGCCTATTTATTTAGAATATTATTCACAATTTCCAGCACATAATACGGTGATGGTAGATGGAGTGTCTTCGTATACCGAAATGTTAAGTTACCACGCTTTTGATTTAATAGGAGAATATCCTAAATCTGAACAAAAAACTGGATATTATAAAGATATTACCTATTCCGATGTATACTTCTTAGAGCCTGAAACAAGAAGTGATCAGACCAGACTAGTAAGTATTGTTAAAACAGGAGCAGAAACCGGATATTATATTGATGTTTTTAGATCTAAAAAACAACGTAAAGGCGATAAATTCCACGATTATTTTTATCATAATTTAGGTCAAACCATGACCATTATGGATACCGATGGAAAACCTTTACCTCTTAAACCTAGTGAAGAAATGGGATTTGCTGGCGGACATTTATATGCTTTTGATTATATGTGGGATAAAAAATCGATACAATTAAAAGACGATTACCAAGCTGAATGGAAAATTGATCAACCAGAAGGTCAAGAAGATGTATTCATGAATCTTTGGATGAAAGGCGCAGAAGGACGAGAAGTGTTTTCAATAAAATCGCCATCCAATAAAGCGTTTAAAGGAGATCATGGTTTACCTTATGAGGTAGATAAAGCACCTTATTTAACATTGGCAGCTAGACAACATGGAGCTGCTTGGGAAAAACCATTTGTCTCTATTTACGAACCATTTACTTCAAAAAAAGGAAAAAGTATAGTAACTATTTCTAGTTTTGAAGATGAAAATCAAAACACAGAATTTGTAGGGTTAAATATTACGCATAAATCTGGACGTGAAGATGTGGTGTTTTCTTCAGCAAATCATAAAAAAGTAACTTATAAAACTATAGAAACCGATGCAACGTATACTTTAATAGGTACAGAAACTAATGGAGATTGGGTAATGTTTATTGGAAACGGAAAAGATGTAAAAGCCAAAGGATATGCCATTTCTTTAACTGAAATTGGTAATGTAGTGTTAGAGTTTAAAAATGGTGAATTACTATTGAATAATGAAGTTCCTGTAACGGTCACTTATAACAATTCTGAAAAGACATTCAGTATAGGTAACTTACGTAAAATTACTATAAACTAAATAGAAAAAGATATAAAATGAATCTATTTAAAAACACACTACGTACTATTTGTTGTTTTTTTGTTATGAGTTTGTGTGCGTATGGGCAACAGAAATCATTACTAAAGGTTAGTGATGGCTCTCCTTTTAATGCAAAATCTTATTTCCCAGAATTTAGTTGGAATACTACACCAATGTATTATCATTTTGGAGATATAGATCGTGTATTAGAGCCAAATGAAGTTGAGTTTATCTCAGAACGTACAGATTTCATATGTATAGAAAAATCACATGCTTACCATTTGCTTGGTGATCAAGTATTAGGAACACAACATGAAGTAGAAGCGTTTCATAACATAAAACCAGAAACTAAAGTGCTGTTCTATTATAATTCTTATTTGGCATGGCCTTACCCTAGATTTAATAAAGAATTTACTCCAGAAGGTATTGCTAAAAATCCAGAATTAGCCAAATTCCTATTTGTAGATCCAAAGACAGATAAATTAAGAGAAAAAACCAGACCTGATTTTTCATATTATTTTGATGCTTTAAATCCGGATTTTCGTGAATGGTGGGTGAAATCTGCTGTAGAAGGTGTTAAAATTTCAGGAGCCGATGGTATTTTTATCGATCGTATGAATGTGGGGTTAAATTCAGATTATCCTAATGATAAGTTAGTGGAAATAGCAAAAGCTAAAGGAGAAATGATGGCTGAACTAAAAAAACAAATGGGACCAGATAAAATTTTAGTTGGTAATAATGCAGCGAGAACCGAAGAGGTTTATCCGCATTGTGATGCTTTCTTTTTCGAACACTATAACAGCAGTGTTACCAATAAAGAAAACCTACTTGAAGAATGGAGAGATATGACTAGAATTGCCAAAGATGGTAAAATTTCAATTTACCGTTTCGGAGCTAAAGGAAAAAAGAAAACCGATATTACTATTGGGGCTACCGATACAGAAGGAATGGAACAACGGTCTAAAGATCAGTTAGAATATTTTCAAGCCTGTTTCCTTATCGGAGCTCAGCCATATTCGTATTTTCAATGGAATTGGGGATGGAATTTAGACGATGGAAATCTAGTAGATTACCCTGCTTTACAAAAACCATTAGGAAGTCCTAAAGGAGAATTTAAAAGAGAAACTCCTGATGGATGGATTTTTACTCGTGAATTTGAACACGCGAGTGTTTGGGTGAATACGGATACTAAAAAGGCTAAAATTACTTGGTATTAATGTATTTGTTTTAGTAGTTAAAAAATGTATCACGCTTTAACCTTTTAGCACTGGAAGTATATTGCTTAAAAGTACCGTTGAATTATTTAAAGGTAAATAAAATTTATTTTATACATAAATAGTGCAACTTAATATATAAGACAAAAAATTAGAAATAAAATAAATTAATAAAATGAATCAAATGAAATTATTTAAAATTTTAGGGCTTGTTTTAATAACAACGTTGTCCAGTTGTAAAACAGAAAATAAGCAACAGACAGAGAAAGAAACAGTACAAAAACGACCAAATTTTCTATTTGTATTAGTAGACGATCAGTCACCTCTAGATTTGCAAGTTTATAATGCAAAATCAATCTTGGAAACACCAAACATTAGTAAATTGGCAGATGACGGTATTGTATTTGAACAAGCCAGACATATGGGGTCTATGAATGGAGCTGTATGTACACCTTCCAGACATATGATTATGAGCGGGAGAACGTTATGGCATTTACCTCCAAGTGCAGAATTTCAGTTAGATACGCTTCCAAATCCTATAGACGATCAAACAATTGGTGCCATTTTTAACAGAGCAGGTTATAAAACTATGCGTACTTGTAAAAAAGGAAATTCTTATCCAGGTGCCAACAGACAATTTACCGAAGTTCATGATGCTACCAAACGTGGTGGTACAGAAGAAAGCGGAAGTGCATGGCATGCCAAACAAGTATTAACTTATTTAAATAATAGAGAACAAGCTAAAGAAGAAGATCCATTTTTTATCTATTTCGGATTTTCTCATCCGCATGATACCCGTAATGGAACACCAGAATTGTTAGAAAAATATGGAGCAATTAATCATAAGGATAAAAACAGTCTGCCACCGTTAAATGATAAACAGCCAGCACTTCCAGAAAATTACCTAGAGAAGCATCCATTTTTTCATGGGCATCCAGATTTAAGAGATGAAGAACGTGTAAGTGGCGTGTGGAAAAATAGAGATGAGAATACCATTAGAAATGAAATGGGGCGTGAGTTTGCATGTTCAGAAAATATAGATATTCAATTAGGTAAAGTATTGAAGAAATTAGAAGAGACTGGAGAAATAGACAATACTTATATTATCTATACATCCGATCATGGTATTGCAATTGGTAGACATGGTTTTCAAGGCAAACAAAATTTATACGAGCACACTTGGCGTGTCCCTTTTATAGTTAAAGGTCCTGGATTAGATACAGGAAAACGCGTACAAGGAAATATGTATTTATTAGATGTATTACCAACATTATGCGATTTAGCAGGAATAGATATTCCTGAAACTGTTGAAGGCAAAAGTGTAGTTCCTGTATTAAAAGGAGAAACAGAAGTAGTTAGAGACGTTATGTATGGCGTATATGCCGGAGGTACTAAGCCAGGCATGCGTGCGGTTAAAAAAGGCGATTGGAAATTAATTAAGTACGATGTTATGGATGGTGCTGTTAGAGAAACTCAACTTTTTAACTTGGCAGAAAATCCAAACGAATACCTTCCAGAACATCATAAATCTGGCGAAATGGAAACTAATTTAGCAAACAATCCGAAATATGCTGATAAATTAGCAGAAATGGAAGCTTTATTATTAGAACAAATGATCGCTCATGACGATCCGTATAGATTGTGGAATCAACCACAAATTGATTAAATAAGAATTATTTTAAAATTAAAATTTATGGGATTCTGAACGTGTTTTAGAATCCCATTTTTCTATAATTTAATATTAATACATGAGTCTGAAAGAAATAAAAGTTAAGCTCGATAAAAATTTGGAGACCTAAATGTTGGTATTGAAAAAAGAAATGAAATTCTTAAAATTAGATAAGTACTAGGGTAGAGATTAAGTTTATAACATATTATTTAAAAAAAAAGCAGTTTATCGTTTGTCTATACGATTTACTGCTTTTTTTATATGATTAATTTTTAATTTAAATAGTAAATAAAGAAATGTAAAGGGTAATACTGAAATAAAAAGGCTTAATTTTTTAAAATGACTTATATGTGATATTCAAAGAACTATAATTCATATACATTCTTCTCATATTATAATAATATTACAATAGGATAAGTCTTCTATTTCAGAAGGTTACTTGTTTTAATTGACATTGTAGTCTTGAACTTACAAAATGTTTTAAGACTAATTTAAACCACTATTAAACTACTATTATGAAGAACTATTACGCCTTTAAGCAGCTACTGTTTTTAGTTTGCTTAACTTTTTTATCAACAACATTATGGGCAACAGACCAGAAAGTTGCACCTGGAGAAAGTATACAAACAGCTATAGACAATGTCTCTGCTAGTGGTGGTGGAATTGTAACCCTTGAAAAAGGAACCCATATTATTACTACACCTGTTAGAATGAAGAGTAATGTTACACTCCAAGGTGAAGGAAATTGGGAAAGTTTACTACAAACCACAGTAAACATGAACATGATTATTGCAGATGATGAGGGCTTAGTGAATTTAACCATACAAAATTTAGCCATTCAAGGAACAAACGCAATTAATGGAGGTGGAATTCAAATTACATCGCAAGGTGTAGATCATGAAAATATTACAATTATTAACGTGCATTGTTTCGAAACCGGTTGGGGTGTACATATAAAAGGAGCTAAAAATTTATTGGTTCAAGATTGTCTGTTCGAAAGAAATGGAACAGCAGGTAAAGAGGGCTATGCACATAATATGTACTTACGTCGTGTGTATGGTGCAGAGGTTAGAGATAGTCAGTTTTTAAATTCAACCTCGGCAAACGGAATTAATATTTCATATAGTGAAGATATTAAAGTTTACAATTGTGAAATGTCTGGAAATTACTTCAGAGGAATTCGTGCAGCAAATACAGATGGGTATTTAGTGTACGATTGTATTGTTAAAGATAATGGAGATGTTGGAATTTTAGCAAATTCAGAAGGTGTGCCAACAACTAACATCGATATTAAAAGAAATTGTGTTTCTAATAATGTTAAAGCTGGAATTTCTGGAGTAAATGGTGTTACAGGAATTGTATATGATAATAATTCTCATGGTAATGAAACCGATTATAGTTTACCAAGTTCTGTAACCCAGTCTGGTAATATTTCAGATGATACTATCAATTGTGTTTACGATGATGCACCAAGTGTAGGCTTGTCTGCTGTACCTGGAGACGATATGATTTATTTAAATTGGGGATTAAAAAACATTACCCCAATAAGACAAGATGTATTTAGAGATACAGACTCAGATCCTAGTGGGCGTACTTTAATACAAAGTAAAGTTACTGGATTAGATTTTACAGATACTACAGCCGAAAACGGCGTAACTTACTGGTATTGGATAAAAGTAACCGATGATGTTTCAAACACCTATAATTCTAATGCAGCAACTACAATGGCTGTAAATGTAGATCCGGTAATAACGCTTTCTGCAACAAAAGGAAATAGTGAAGTAGTTTTAAATTGGGAAATGAACGGGATTACTTTAGGCGATCAGGATGTGTTTAGAGATACAGATTCAGATCCAGACGGACGTGTTTCAATTGCAAATAACGTTGAAGGAAATACGTATACAGATGATACAGCCGAAAATGGGACTGAGTATTTTTATTGGATAAAAGCAACCGATGTTTCTGGAGAAAGTACAGATTCTAATGTTGCTAATGCGACACCAGCAGTGCCAGACCCAAGTGTGACTTTACAGGCATATTCAGGAGATAATTCAGTCTTACTACAATGGGAATTAAAAGATATTACATTAGGCGATCAAGATATATTTAGAGATACGGATTCAGATCCAAGCGGACGTGTTTCAATTGCGAATAATGTTGAAGGCGATTCGTATACAGATACAACCGCTGAAACAGGTGTAGAATATTGGTATTGGGTAAAAGCTACAGATGTTTCTGGAGTAAGTACCAATTCTGAACCAGTAAGTGCTATAGCAAAAGCATTGAATCCGCTAATTGTTTTATCTACACAACCTGGTGATGGATATGTAACATTAAATTGGGATATTCAAGATATAAATGTTCAGAACGTAGGGCTTTTTAGAGATACAGACGATAATGCTAGTGGGCGTAAATTAATTTCTAATGGTTTAACAGGAACAACATTCACAGATAATAGCGTAGAAAATGATACAGAATATTGGTACTGGTTAAAAGTAACAGATGTTACTGGAACAAATTTAAATACAGAGGCTATCTATGCCTTACCAAGTACAACACTATCAATAAACGATAATATTAAAGATGGTTTTAAGTTTTACCCGAATCCAACATCAGATAAATTAACCATTAAAATACCGGCTTCTCAATTTGAAACATATACCATTTTAGATATTAGTGGACGCGTAACAAGAATGGGAACTATCGCAAACGGCGTTCAGCAATTAGATCTTAATGTAAAAAAACTAGCCAAAGGTATGTACCTTATTAATCTACAAGGGGCTCAGAATAAAACATTCAAATTTATTAAGAATTAAAACATGCTTGCATTCGTATGAATATAAGAATAAAAGGCATCTTGTTTTGTAATAAGTATGATGCCTTTTATTAAAAACATAATGTCTTGAAATACATGTAGGTCATTTATTTGTCAAATAATCTAACTTTTAAGCTCAGACAAAACTATTGACTATTGATTCAATAGCAGTCGCGGTAAACATTATCTAAAATTTTAAAGGTATACGTCTGCAAGAAATTTTAAGATTTTAGCTTGATTTAATAAACTTTTCATGAGTGGCGTTTATTCCTTATTAAGAAGAAAGGTTGATTTAATTCTTTAAGAAGATTAAATTTTGAATTATCTACAAGTATTAATTAAACGAATAATAATCAATAAAAAAACAAAAAAGATGGTTAAAAATATTAAGATTAGTCTTGTTTTTATACTTGTCTTACTTTTAAACCTAACAAGTTCTTATGCGCAGTTAACGCATCCAGGAGGTTGGTTAGTGGAAGATGATTTAACACTTATTAGAAACAAGGTCGCAGCACAAGAAGAACCATGGTATAGTGCTTGGCTTGAATTGAAAAATGATAATATAGATGAGACTTATACAGCAACTGTATCGTCTAATATTACAGATAGTAATGCTATTCAAAGACAAGGGCATGCAGCCTATATTTTGGCTATAAAATGGGTTGCATCAGGTAATAAAGCTTATGCAACTGCCGGAATTAATATTATTGATGCTTGGGCAAGTACCGTTACAGAATTTAATACTACTAATTCTCCACTTAGAGAAGGTATTGGCTCAAACAAAATGGCCAATGCTGCCGAAATTCTTGCTTGGGGGTTTAATGGTGAAGCAGGTTGGTCTTCATCCAAAATTATTGAAGCACAAAATTGGTTTCAAAACGTAATTTACCCTATTACCAGTACCGGTCCAAGCCGGTCAATGAACTGGGGAACCTCGTGTTTAGCTGGTAATATGTCTATGGCAATTTTTTGTGATAACATGACCATGTTTAATGATGCTGTTGATGCCTATAAATTTGGTTTTACTAATACTACTGATGGATGTGCTGGCGTTACGCAATATATTATAAATGATGAGGGACAATGTTTTGAAAGTGAGAGAGATCAGGGGCATACCCAAGGAGGTATAGCCCATTTGGTAGAACCAGCTCTTATTGCATGGAATCAGGGCGTAGATTTGGTAAGCTATGAAAATGATAGACTTGTTGCTGGAATGGAGTACACGGCTAAATACAATCTTTTCAATGATGTGTCTTGGACAGATAATGTACCTAATCCATGTAATCAAACACATAGCTGGATGAATAATGGTTTTATTAGTGCCGATGGTCGTGGCGATTTTTCACCTATATATGTCATGGCATCTACACTGTTCACACGTGCAGGTAAGTTGCACCCTTATACCAAAGAAGTTATAACACATGAAGATTACGGTCAACCAGAAACATACAATGACGATCATCCAGGAGCAGGAACACTGTGTCTTACTGTAGATGAAAATCCTGGAGAACCTATAAGTGGACTTGATTTAAATGGTTTGCCAGAATATAATATGAATGTATTACCTATGACTATAGAAGCAGAGAATTTTGATTTTTTAGATTCTAATGGTCAAGATAAAACATACAATGATCTTACTAATACTAATGAAGGTGGTCAATATCGTACTGATGAAAATGTAGATATCGAATTGCTATCAGGTGGTGGATATAATATTACAAGTATTAAAAATGAAGAATGGATTTTATTTACCGTTGATGTGTCATTAAATGGTACTTATGATATAGATATAAATTATGCTGCCGCTAATGGTAATGGAACCGTAAAATTTAATTTAGATGGAACAGATATCACATCAAATGTATCGGTGCCTTTTGGTTTGCCAAATTCAACAGGATTAACAGATTGGAAAAACTTTAATGTTGCAAGTAATGTTAGATTATCTAAAGGGGTAAAGGTTCTAAAAGTTTTATTCGGTGGCTCAGACGATGCTTTCAAATTAAATAATTTTACGGTATCACTAGTGGAAGCAGATCCTGAAGAGACTGTTTTTATTCAGGCGGAAGATTATAGTGCAATGAGTGGTATAGAAGTAGAAACAACAGAAGATGTAGGTGGCGGAGAAAATGTTGGTTTTATAAATGATGACGATTGGATGGAATATAATATTGATATTATTAACTCTGGTACTTATATTTTGAATTACCGTGTTGCCAGTAGAAGTGGAGGAGGTTACGTACAGGTTCTAGTCGATGGTGTATCTCAAGGTAATACAAGTATTGATGCAACAGGAGACTGGCAACAATATACAACATTAAGTACTATGGTAAAATTATCATCTGGTAGTCATGTAATTCGGTTATATGCCACTTCTGGAGGGTGGAATATTAACTGGATAGAATTTGTATTAGATGAGGCAGATTCTTTATCGAATGAAGAGTTTGATATTATAGGTAATACTATCCGTTTTTATCCAAACCCAGTTAATGATGTACTTACAATTGAAATGCCTACTGCAGATTACTACCAATACACAATTATAGATATTACGGGCAAAGTAATTAAAGAAGAAGTTCTCCAATCTGGTTTAAGAAAAGTAGAACTTAATGTAAGTGATTTGTCTAAAGGCATGTACCTTATTAGTCTACAAGGAACTCAGAATAATACATTTAAATTTATTAAGAATTAAAACATGCCTGTATTAGCATGAATATAAGAATAAAAGGCATCGTGTTTTGTAATACATATGATGCCTTTTATTAAAAACATAATGTCTTGCAATACATGTAGGTCATTTATTTATCAAACAATCTAACTTTTAATTTTATGAGAAAAAACTTTACTAGAATGGACATTACCAATCCATCTTTATTTAAGAAAAAAATCAGTTGTATACTCCTTTTGTTTTTAGGGATATATACTGTTCAAGCCCAATTTGTGCACCCAGGAATAACTCACAAACAATCAGATTTAGACCGTATGAAATATATGGTTGAAACTCAGGTAGATCCTTGGTATACATCTTACCAAGAAATGATTTCCGATACAAAATCTAGTTACGATTATGTTGTACAAGGAGATGAAAGTTTTACTGAATTAGGAAGAGATTCAGGGGTGAATTATGGAGCATGGAATAGCGATATTCGTGCAGCTTATTATAATGCCCTTAGATGGTATATAGAAGGAGATAGCAGACATGCAGATAAAGCTATCGAAATTTTTAAAGCATGGTCTAATTTAACTTCAGTAACCAGTGGTGGAACCGAATCTTTAAGTGGAGGTATAGCCCACATTATGGTTGAAGCTGCTGAAATTATTAAAAGTACGTATTCTGGTTGGTCAGAAAGCGATATTCAAGCGTTTAAAGATATGTTGGTATATCCAGGATATTCTAATACAACGGTACCTGATGATATTAGAAATAATGCTACATTTTATTGGAAATCGTATATCGGAGATCCAGTTCGTCATGGAAATCAAGGCCTATCAGGATGGAGAACGGTAATGGCAATGGGTATATTTTTAGATAATGAAATCATGTACGACCGTGCTCTTAGATATGTTAAAGGATTACCACATCGGTCAGATGATTTAGCATACCCTGCAGGTCCAAATACAAGTGATGCTATTACAGCGACAGGAGATTATGCAGATACTTATAGTATAACTAGAGGTTACGATGTCGAAGATTATGGTTATAATGAAGTCATGACTAACTATATATCAGATAACGGTCAATGTCAAGAAAGTTCACGCGATCAACAACATACCATGTTTGGTATAGGTCTTTTAACGTCTATGGCAGAAATGGCATGGAATCAAGGCGATGATCTTTATGGTTTTACAAACGATAGATTATTATTAGGCCTAGAATATAACATGAAGTATAATGTGTCTGCTATACAGACCTACGACGATCAGTCAACACCATGGGAACCATCTGTAAGTTCTGGAGAATTTAAAGAAGGATTTGATAGAACAGGTCGCTGGTATTCTAAAGCTATTAGTCCTGTTGGAGTAGGTGATTTTCCAGGTATTCGTCCTGTTTTTGAAATGCCGGTAGCACATTATTATGGGCGTGGTTTTAAAACAGAAGATGACGTAAAATGGATTACTCGAGCTAGAGATAAAGCCATTGAATTATCTAGTTATGAAGCTGCTGGATGGACTAACGATGCTTTAGGTTGGGGGGCTTTAACGGCACGAAGACCAGTGTTATGTTATGGAGATCCTATAACTGGTTTTGATGGTTTAGGTTTACCTATGTATGCGATACATGATATTTCAAACCTTATTGAAGCCGAAAATTTTGATTACGATCCTATTAAAAACGGAGAAGGTAGAGTGTATCATGATTTAAGTGCGACAAATACTGGAGGAGCCTATAGAACCTTTGATAGTGTTGATATAGAAGAATTGGGTGACGATAATTATAATATTACAGGCATTGAGTCTGGAGAATGGTTAACTTACACTATTACGGTTCCAGAAACAGGTCTGTATAGTTTTTCTATAAATTATGTAGCAAGTGGGGCCGACGGAACTATAAAATTAACTTTTGGTGGTGAAGATAAAACAGAAGACATTGTAGTACCATATGCTACAGAAGATTCAGATTGGGTATCCTTTAAAATAGCAGATGATATCTTGTTAAATAAAGGCGTTCAAAGTTTAAAAATTACATTTGGTGGTACATCAGAGGCTTTTAAATTAGATAACTTTACAATCGCCCAAACAGGTATTGTTAAAGAGGATCAAGAGATTCAATTTTTTACTTTGCCTTATAAGGTTTTAGGAAGTGAAGATTTCGATCCTATGGCAACTTCAAGTTCAGATTTGGCTGTAAGTTATACAAGTTCTAATGAGTCTGTAGCTACAATTGTAGATGGTAAAGTTCATCTTGTAGGTATTGGAGTTACTACAATTTCAGCAATTCAAGAAGGCGATGATGCATTTAATCCTGCTTCAGAAGTAACACAAGAATTAAATGTTGTAAACCAAATAGGAGGTACTCTTGATTTAATTGTTGATGCAGATGCTTACGTACATGAAAGTAAAGCAAATGATAACTTTGGAGATGTTACAAGTATGGTAACTAAAGTAGATGCACGTTATGTGTATTTAAAATTTGATTTAAGTACAGTGCCAGGACCAATTGTTTCTGCAAAATTAAGAATGTATCAACGCACAAAATACGAAGATATCCGTGTAGTTTACGATGTAGAGGATGATAGTTGGGTCGAATCTGAAATTACATGGAATAATAAACCAAATTACGAAAATGAACGCTCTAGAGTAACTACCATTCCATCTACTTGGAGTGAGTGGGATGCATCTTCTTATGTGGCTCAAGAGTATAATACCGATAAAATAATTTCAATGGCTATAAAAGATCCCGCTAATAGTGGTATTGGGATAGATTGGTATAGTAAAGAATTTGAAGATAATTTACCACCTCAATTAGTAATAGAATATTATAATGAGTCTTTAGGTGTTCAAACTAATAATATTACAGTAGCATTATACCCGAATCCAGCAACGCATGAGTTTATTATTTCTAGAGCTGCAGGAGCAAGTATGACTATTTATAATGTTATGGGAAAGTTAGTGCTTCAAAAGCAAATAGAAAATAACGAGCAAGCCATAGACGTAAGTCAGTTTAATAGCGGAATCTATTTTGTGCGTTTAAATAATAATGGCGTATTATCGACTAAAAAATTGATTAAGAACTAGTCTTATGTACTGCATAAATTGCAGGATAAATCATATTCTGTAATTTAAAAATCAAGTATAATTATCATAAAAAAATCGACCTTAGTTCTCGTAAGAATTAAGGTCGATTAATTTTTATATACGTTTTGTTTTTTTAACTAATTTATGATCTAATATCGGCAACAGTTTTAATTTTTTCTAAACCACTTTCAATAGTATACTTCTGAGATTCTAAAATGGTTTTTGTGCTTAAAGGTAATTCCGTTTCGTTAATAATATTTTGATACTCTTCTACAGCTGCTTTTTCTCCACGAATAGCTTCTTCGAGCATGGCATCTTCGTTATTTGTTGTAAATGCCGATTTAATATCCATCCATGTTCTGTGGGCTTGTCCTGTAAGACTTCCTCCTTTATCTATCTCTTGTCCGTAAGCGCTTAACTCTTGTTTTAATTCATGTCCAAAGGTTAAACGTTCCTGAGATTTTCTTTTAAAATAATTTTTAAGAGGTGTTTCTTTGACGTGTTCTGCTGCTTTAGAAAAACCTTTTTCGGCATCATAAGTTTTTTCTAATAAATCGTTTAATTTGTTTCCAATACTATCTGTGTACGTTTTCATAATTTTATTTTTTTGATTAATACTTATCAATGAACATGGTTAATTGTGTTCATTTAAAGTCAAAATTATAGGAAGTATGTCTTTTCAATTGTTGCAATCAAATTAAAAATTAGCTTTAAAAAATAGGGTGTTGTGTTATGGTGAAACGACAGCATTTTTTTTTGACTAAACTCTTATTTGGAAAGTTGTTATAGAGTCTTGTAAAGAATAAGCTATTGGAATGTGTTTAAATTAAATGGGGTATATAAGGACTGTTTTTTCAATCTATTAATATTAAATCTTACTTATTGTACATAAAAAAAGACTGCCTTTTCAGACAGTCTTTTAATAATATATTATAACTAATTTAGTTTATTGTTTCATTATTTTCTTAACAGTAACTTTACCCTCATTCTCTATTTTAACCAGATACAATCCGTTTGAAAAATGGCTTAAATTAATGACTTGATTGTTAGTCGTAATTTGTTTTGTAAGGATTTGTTTTCCTGTAATGTCATAGATATCTATTTGTGCACCTATTCCGTTTTTAATGTTTAAAACATCAGATACAGGGTTAGGGTACATAAACACTTTTTGATAATCTTCGTCACTAACCGACAGGACAGTACCTTCATTAAATTTTAACCAGTTTATATTTCCAATATTTTCAGATTCTCCTTTAAATACAAGGTAAATATCATGAGTTCCTTCTATGGTAGTTATGTTTTCAGAAACAGTAGTCCATGTGGTTAAACTTTCTGTATTTGGTACAGCTATAGTAGAAATAAGTGTCCCGTTATAATCGTCTATACGTACTTCAATACTATTTCCATCAGATATAGAAGCTAGTCTTAAAGATATAGAAGCTGCAGCATTAATGTCTAAATTACTGTACATTAGCCAATTTTCGTTTTGTAAATTACTTACTTCTTCTTCACCATCTACATCTGTTGTAGCAGAGATAATAGTGTTGGAGGCTATACTGTAATCTTCAGCTTCAATTCTTACAAAAGGCTCAAAAGGTTCTGTAGTTTCTAGACCAGAGAAATGGAACCAGTTTATATTACAAACATTCTTACTTGTTTCAGTATTAAAAATAAAATACACATCGTGAGAGCCGGTAACGTTAGTAATGTTGCCTGTAACGGTTTCCCAATTATACCAACCTCCAGTATTGTACAGGTTAATAATTCCAATAAGATCTCCATCGGCAGCATCTGTTCGAACTTCTATAAAGGCATCATCGTAAACAGAACCAATACGTGCACTTACACTTTTAGCGTCTGTAAGATCTATATCGCTAAACATAACCCAATCTCCAGGAACGATACTTCTTAAATCTTCTTCACCATCAACATCAGACGTGGTTTTAATAGAAGGATCTCCTTGCTGATTGTCGTAATCTTCGGCTTCTAATCTTTCAAATGAGTTTTCATAAAGCTTGAATTGTAACCAGTTTATGTTTACCAGATCGTCTCCATCTCCTTTAAAAATAACATAAATATCGTGTTCTCCAGTCACTTCTTTTAACGTAGCAGATATAGTGTTCCAAGAATTATTAGCTCCCGTATTTGGTACATTTATATAAGAAAATAATAGTCCGTCTGGTGCATCTAGTCTAAGTTCAATTGCAGTGTTATCATTAGCACTTGCAACTCTTAGATCTAAACTATAAGCATCTGTAATATCTAAGCTTTTATACATAAGCCAGTCGCCATTTTGAATATCTCCAACTTGATCTATTCCTGTATTATCTGTAGTTGAAACCGTTTGTGTTCCATTTTCTGCATCGTAATATTCTGCTTCAAACATAGAGAACGGATTTATTGGTGCTCTTACAAAAGCATCAGAAAATTCGAACCAATTAATATTACAGACATTCGCACTTTCTGTAGTTGTATATACTAAGTATACATCGTAAATACCTGTAACATCTTCAATATATGCACTTGCAGTTTCATAAGTTTGCCAAGCACCTGTATTTGGGACATCTATAATTCCAATTAGCATCCCGTCTGATGCATTTATGCGTACTTCAACTTTAGCATCATCATAAGTAGAAGCTACCCGCGCATTAATACTGGTTACGTTTGTTAAATCTAAACCCGCATACATACTCCAGTGTCCTGGTTTAATACTTCCTAAATTTTGTCCGCCACCTTCGTCGCCAGTAGTTCCTATTCTAGGACCATCGGAGTCTGTAAAATCTTCGGCTTCAATTCTTACAAAAGGATCTGTAGATTCTACAATGTTTATTTTTGAAATGGTATAAACATTTTCTGTACTAATTGATTTTCCTTCAATAATTAATTCTAGAGTTTCTCCACTTAGGTTTGTTACTACTCCAGAAGCTTCTGAAGGGATACCTGTGTTTTCAGAAATAGCTATGCGTTCTCCTCCATCTAATTTGTAATACATATTAAGATAGTCTGCGGCCGTTAATGTTTCTGTTCCTGAAAATGAGATATAAGTGTTTACACTAGTTACACAGCTAATATCGATTAATCCAGAAGTCCATTGTTTTTCTTCATTTTGAACATTAAAAACGTCAGGATTAAAAGGGAGCTCACATGGATTTACAAAATCTATACCTTGTAATTGCATCCAGTTTAAAAGCCAACCAGAAGAGTTTGATGTTAATCTTAATGTATGAGTACCTGCTGTTAGGTAAGTTGTATGTGCACTTGCGGTTGTCCAAGTTGATGCACTTCCTGTGGCTGGCAACATAACTTGTTCTAGGTCTTGATTATCTAATTGCACGTTAAAATCTATAGCTTCTGAAGCACTCGCAATACGATAACTAAATGCATAAGTGGCCGATTTTTCAATGTTTAAAGTGTATTCCATCCAATCGTTGGCATCTATAGCGCTAACTTGATCTGTACCACTAATGTCTGTAGTTGTTTCTGTTTCTACACCACTCATAGTTGAATAAGCTTCTCCTTCAATAGTAATATTGCCTTGTACTGAAATATTAAAGGTTGCTGTAGAGGTTTGTCCGCAATCATTAGTGTACGTTACATTATATTCTCCAGCATCGGTGGTTTGAATATTTTCAAGCATTACAACACGTTGGTTAGAAATAAAGTTGTTTGGTCCTGTCCAACTCCAGCTTCCTCCAAGTTCTGGTTCAGGTTGTAATCGTGCTGTGTTTCCAGGAAAAACATTTAGATCTGTGCTTTCTAATAGATTTAAAGAAATGCCTAAAGCATTTAATTCTTCAACAAAAGGATCTATAGTAACCACTGCGCATTCTAGAGCAAGGTCTAGCCAATTGAAGTTCCAATCTGCGCTTTGTGATGTAATTCTTAAAGTATGTGTTCCTGATTCTAAATAAAAAGGTGTTTCAGAATGTACTGTATTCCAAGTTTCATTATCACCTGTGGCAGAAAAATTAATGTATTCTAAAGTATCTTCAGCAGAAGATAAAGTAAATTCGCCTGTATTTGCACTTGCAATACGGTATCCCATAGTGTAAGTACCGCTTAATTGTACATCTACATCGTATTCTAGCCAATTACCAGAAGTAATATTGGTAACTTGATCTGTACCGGTTTCATCTGTAGTTGTTTGTACAGTAACCCCTTCCATATTTGTGTAATCTTCAGCTTCAATTTTAGAAACAGAAACAGCAGTATGTACAATATTGTTATTGGTACCTAAATCTGTTACCATACCACCGGATTGTCCTGTTATATAAGATGCATCTTCACTTAAATTGATAGCAAAATTAGTTTGGTTATCTATTACAATATTATTTGCAGTAAAGTTATCTTGATTTGCTAGTGCATCTCCTAGTGAACTTATATGATTTCTTTCTCCTCCAAATTTAATTTTCAAGTCTTGATTAATAACTAAGCCAGGAGCACTTTTAAGTGTAATGTTATGATTACTTCCACCAATATAAGCTACATTTCCAGAACCATTATAATAGGGGTCTTCAGCGGGAATTACAGTAATCTCTGCATCGAAATTTTTATCTGTTGTATAAGTCGTGGAATATACAGGACCATAAGCACAATCTGCATAAGAATCTACTACAGTTCCAGTTCCTAAAGAAAAGCCGTTTTCACAACCAATTGCTGTGGTACCTTCTACATATTTAGTACCTGTGGCATGGGCCAATGTAACACCTGTTCTTAAGTGTTTTATTGTACAGTTTTTTACAGTAACATTAGAGGTTCCTCTGCTGTATTCTACACCATCTATAATGGTTTCGCCAGCATTATAGGCACGTATACCAGCTTCACCAGTACTTTTCATATATCCGGGAGGTAATTTATAACCCCAAACGGTATAAAAGTCGATTAAATCGGCAGGAGAACCTGTACCTTCTTCAGCTAGCATATCGTCTGTAGAACGCATTTCTCCTTCTAAATAACAATCTTCTATTAAAGCATTGTTAGCTGCTTGCATAAACATACAGTGTCCATAAGTTCTATGAATTATAGTAACTCCTTTGGCATGGTTAGATTCCCCACGAATTAAGAATGCACTGTGTTTTTTATGGCTAATGGTATAGGTGCTTCCTTTACCAAAAGAGTCTCCGTAGCCATAAGGAAACGAACCTTTTGCTGTAATGTGAAAACCTTCTATTCTGTTATAGGAACCATCCATTGTAATGTTACATGCTCCGTTTTTTGGAAAATCGTCTACACTACCTAAATCGACTAAAGTCAGGTTTTTAAGGACATTGTTATTTCCTGTTGTTTGGAATTCATAAAAATTATCGTAGTCATCTGTGTATGCATTAAATACAGCAGTTTCTACATTAATGGTAACATCTGTAAAATCGTAAACGCTGTTATTTCCTGAGACTAAAAAGAGCACATAGTTCTTTCTGTCTAAAAAATCTGTATAATCTGGAAATAATCCATTTTGAATATCCTCTGCGGTAACGGTATACGTTCCAGGAGCTAAGGTAACTTCTACATTGTCTTGTTTTAGATACGGGAGCAGTTCGGTTAAAGTGTTTACTGTAACTTGAGAAAAAGATAAACTGCTAATACAAAATAAGCATAGCATTAGTAAAAAATTTGGTTTTACTGCCAATTGCCCATGTGTTTTCATGGCGTACATTGTTAGTTTTGTTTTCATAATGAAAAAGGTTTGATTAAATTATTTTTTATTAATGACCTTATTCTGTTTCAAGTTACCAGGTACTGTATTGTTCTGAGTTTATTAATCTATTTTAGGAGAGATGATAGATTATTAAATGAACACATAAAATAGTGGTAACCTCGAACAAATCATTAATACGGTTAATGCCCATTTAAAGATCTTATTTACAATTTTTTAAATTGAGATAAATGAGCGTTTTTAAAATTAATCTCTTTCGTTTTTACTAGATATAAACTATCAACCAATATCTGTAATTCATCACCCTTTTATGTTTTTTTAATATGTAAAACATTGATTTAGTGTGTTTTTTGTGATTCTATGTATGGGAGTTGATTAAAAATATGATTAAATGTGTTTCTTTTTTAGTTTAAAGTGAGCGCACTATTTATTAGTGATTAAGAGTTTACTATTTTATAACGTTATTAATAGGTGCAGAAGATGCACTATATAACAGAGGGAGCATTAAAGAGGTTATAGATTTTGTGGTAGCAAGTGGTATTGTAACTTTGAAATAAAGACTACATATAGTAAGGGACTTTTAGTTTTAAAAGTAATATAAACTTTACAACAGGGGGTTAGATTGTAAAGGAGTGATAAAAATGGACAATTCTATTGAAGGTTTTATTCTTCTATATTCAGCTATAATTATATCGTTAAATTTAGGTTTTACCGATTCAATATACTTCTAAAGTAATAAAAATAAGAGCAATTTTTTTAAGAGAAAAAGATGTTTTTTTATCTAAAATAAGAGTACTAAATAAGACTTTTATTAGTTTAAATTAAAATTTATTTTCATAAAAAACAGGAAGAATATATTTTAGGTTTTCCTTGAAGATAATAGTTAAACATAGGTCTGATAATGTGGTAAACCACTTGTAACAGTAAAATGAGTTATAAGTTATAGTCAAAGAATTATAATTTATATCGATTTTAATAATGAAGTTCTAATATTACATTATTAAAAGAAGTGGAGATTTATAAGTGTTAGTTTTTATAAATCTACGTCTTTTATACAAAGAAAATAAAGTTGTTTTTCATTATGAATTTGAGTTGTAATAGATATCGTTTTTTTAAGAGCTGGGCACTGTTAAGTATATTGTTTTTTTGTTTTACACAATTGTTGTTTGCCGATGTAAAAGTGCATGCATTATTTTCAGACCACATGGTAATTCAGCGTGAAACTGTAATTCCAATATGGGGTTGGGCAGATGCAAACGAAATTATTACCATAGAGACAAGTTGGGGAGAATCAGATCAAGTTGTCACAAATTCAGATGGTACTTGGCGTGCAAATCTTAAAACCCCTGAAGCAGGAGGTCCTTATAAAATCACTATATCTTCAAAAAATACAATAGAAATTAACGATGTTTTGTCTGGGGATGTTTGGTTATGCACAGGACAATCTAATATGGATTTCGATATGTCGAAATTTTTAGGAGATTCTAGAGAATCAAAATATCAATCACTTGTAGCGTTTAATAGAAATGAAGTCGCTACAGCAAACGACGATTGGATTCGCCATATAGAAGTACCTCAAACAACATCTTTATTAGAAAAGAAAACAAATTTTACTGCAGATTGGAGATCTGTAAATCCAGATCAAATAAAAAAAATTACAGCTACAGGATATTACTTCGCTAAAGAATTACGTAAACATGTTAATATCCCTATAGGGCTTTTAGAATGTTCTTGGGGTGGTACACGAGTACAACCTTGGATTTCTGAAGCAACATATTTAGAGGATGAAAATATGATAGATTATTTTGAGGCGAGCAGACAAAAATCGAAAGCACAAATCGAAAAAATGGAAGCAGAAGATTATGTCGACACAGCATATCAAAATAAATTAAAAATTTGGGAAGAAAAAGGAAAAACAGGAAGAGCGCCTAAACCAACAACCAACCCTAAAAACGATATGCAGTTACCTGCTACGCTTCATAATGGAATGATTTCAAGTATAGTGCCTTTTAAAATTAAAGGAGCCATCTGGTATCAAGGAGAAAGTAATGCCGTATTTATGAATGATGAATATGAATATTATTTAACAGCTATGATAAATAGTTGGAGAGCGGAATGGGGGCAAGGCGATTTTCCATTTTACTGGGCGCAATTGGCAGGATGCGTTCGTGCGAATGATGAGGCAGATAAAGGATGGGCTTCAGTAAACAATCAACTAAGAAGAACATTAAAAGTACCTAATACCGGTATGGCTGTATTGTATGATATAGGAGAAGCTAAGGACATTCATCCGCATAACAAAATGGATGCCGGAAAACGATTAGCACTTTGGGCATTACAAAATGATTACAATATTAAAATAGATGCAGTAAGCGGACCATTATATAAATCGTATTCTATAAATGGAAAAAAAGTTGAGGTTGAATTTAATGAAGTGGGGTCAGGTTTAATGGTAGGTCATAAAAATCTATTAGAGGCTACTATTGCTGTAAAAGAACCTTTAAAATGGTTTGAGATTCAAGGAGAAGATGGTGTTTGGAAACCAGCAAAAGCCAAGATTACATCTAATAACACGATTGAAGTCTGGAGTAAAGATGTTAAGCATCCTAAAGCAGTACGTTATGCCTGGTCTGGATATCCAGAAGGCGCAAACTTATATAATAAAGAAGGGTTGCCTGCAGCAGTGTTTTCTACAGAAAATTAAAATATAAATAACACTAATTGAAAATAACAATGAACATAAACTTTTTTAATAAACAAAAACCTCTATCTGTATTATGTACAGCGATGTTTTTTGTTTTTGGAAGCCTGTTTGCTCAAAAAGTAGATTTAATATCTACTACAGCTACAAATCGCTGGGAAACACCTAAGCGGTTTTTCAAGAAAAACAAAGAAAACGTTACTGCAGATATTACAATATATACAGATAGTGTATTACAAGAAGTAGATGGTATTGGTGGAGCATTTAATGAATTAGGTTGGGAAGCTTTAAGCGCACTCCCTAAAGAGGCCTCTAAACAAGTTTTTGAAGATTTATTTTCAGAAAATGGGACCAATTTTTCTATGTGTAGAATTCCTATAGGTGCTTCAGATTATGCGTTAAGTTATTATTCAAGTAACGATGTTCCTGAAGATTTTGAAATGCGAGATTTTAATATAGATAGAGATAAATATATTTTAATTCCGTATTTAAAAGAAGCTTTAAAAGTAAATCCTGATTTACAAATTTGGGCTTCTCCTTGGTCACCACCAGCGTGGATGAAAGTAAACGAGCATTATGCTATGCGAAGTGGGAATTTTGAAAATGCTAAAGATGGTAATAGAATGAATCTGGGTGCTGAAATTAAAAATAATGCCACAGCATTTAAAATGCAAGAGCAATATTTAAAAGCTTATGCTTTATATTTTTCAAAATTTGTTCAGTCTTATAAAAACGCAGGTGTTTCTTTATTCGCAATCATGCCTCAAAACGAAATAGCATTTCAACCAAATTGGCCAAGTTGCACATGGAGACCAGAAGATATGGCATATTTTATAAATGGTTTTCTTGGGCCGCAATTCGAGAGTGATAATTTAGATACTGAAATTTGGTTAGGTACAGTAAATTCTGGCGATCCTGATTATGTAAAAACCATTTTAGAAGATAAGAAGGATTCAAAATATATTAAAGGTGTAGGGTTTCAATGGGGTGGAGCAAAATCAATTCCATCGGTGCATAAAATGTATCCAGAATTAAAGTTAATGCAAACAGAAAATAAGTGTGGAGAACATGAAAACGATTGGACTTCTGTTCAGCGATCATGGAAAGATCTTGTTCACTACTTTAATAATGGTACAGGATCTTATATGTATTGGAATATGGTGCTAGACGAAACCGGAAAAAGTGCTTGGGGATGGCCTCAAAACTCAATGGTTGTAATCGATAAAAACACGAAAAAGGTGACTTATACAGACGAATTTTATTTGTTTAAACACTTATCACATTTTGTACAACCTGGAGATCATTTTTTAAAATCTTCAGATGGGGAAAATCATATCGCATTTAAGCTACAAGATGGACGTATTGTAGTATTGTTTAATAATACAGAGCCTAATATAAAAACAATAAATTTTAAAATTGGTACACAAAGTTTTGGTGTTGAGGTTGCAGCAACATCTATAAATACTGTGGTATTAAATAATTAAAACATTATAAATCTGCCTAAAAACAAGAAATATTGAATTCCAATATTATGAGTTTCATAAGGGGGAATTACTATTTGTAAAAAATTAAAATTTGAAAATTAAAATGAAATTATCTAAAAACATAATACTTGGATTAATAATGTGTAGTGTTTTTGTCATGAATGCACAAAAGGCTATTAAGATAGATGCGCAAGCTAAAGGAGAAAAATTCGATCATTATTGGAGTAAAATGGTTGGAGCAGGTCGTGCTAACGAAGCTTTAAGAGCAGGTTGGTTAGAACAAATGCAACAAGTTCAAGAAAATTGTGGTTTTGAATATGTCCGTTTTCATGGTTTATTTCATGACGATATGTTTCCTGTAATTGAAGAACGTGGTAAAACTGTTTATAATTGGCAATATATTGACGATGTTTTTGATAGACTTTTAGATATGAATGTAAAACCATTTGTAGAGTTAGCGTTCTTGCCAAAAAGTATGGCTGCCGAAGATTCTAAAACTGTATTTTGGTGGAAAGCAAATATTACTCCAAATGATTCTACGTTTGATGAATGGCACGATTTAATGAAGGCTTTTACTCAACATTGTGTAGATAGATATGGAATTGACGAAGTGTTAACGTGGTATTTTGAAGTATGGAATGAACCTAATTTATATAAATTGTTCTGGGATGGTACAAAATCTCAATACTTCGAGTTATACAAACAATCTGTAACAGCTGTTAAATCTGTAGATAATCGTCTTAAAGTTGGAGGTCCATCTACAAGTAATTTTGTGCCAGATGAACGTTTTAAAGGTGAAGTAATTAACGATAAAGTTTCCGAAGCCGTTTTTAATGTAGAAGATATTAATACTTTAGATTGGGAAGGTGTTTGGATAGAAGATTTTTTAAAATATTGTGAAAAAGAAAACTTACCAGTAGATTTTGTAAGCTGTCATCCGTATCCAACAGATTATGCGTTTAATCCAGAAACAGGAAAAGGAAGAGGGTTAACACGTTCTGTGAATTCAACAAAATTAGATTTAGAATGGTTGAATAAAACAATTGCTAACAGTGCTTATCCAGATGTAGAAATTCATTTAACAGAATGGAACACGAGTCCGAGTAGTAGAGATGCTATGCACGATCGTTTACCTGCAGCAGCTTATATTGTTAAAACTAATTTAGACTGTATAGGATTAACAAATTCATTAGCATTTTGGACCTTTACAGATATTTTTGAAGAAAAAGGAGGAGCAGCAAGCATTTTTCATGGTGGTTTTGGAATGATTAATTATCAAGGTTTAGAAAAACCATCTTATCATGCTTACAGAATGTTACATGAATTAGGAGATAAAAAAATGTATAAAGATGATTACTTATTTGTAAGTAAAAAATCTAGGGATGGTAAAATTGTAGCATTAGCTTATAATTATCCTAAAGAATATGAAAATGCAGTACCATCAGGAACGAATAAACGCGAAGAAGGAACGAATAAAAAATTAAATTTTTCATTAACAGGATTAAAAGCCGGTGCAACTTTCGAAATAGAAATATTAGATAAAGATCACGGAAATATTCATAACTTTTGGGAAGCAATGGGTAAACCTGAGCCACCAACACGTGAACAGATTAAGACAATGAAAACTTATGCAAACACCATGAAAATAGATACTGTGAAAGCAGATAAAAAAGGGGTGTTGAAAATTAATCAAGAGATTACACCTTGGAGTTTGGTTTTAATAAAACAAATTAATTAAAAATAACAGATAATGAGAATGTTTCGAAATTATAAAAGGTTAGCCACCAGTGTTATGGTATTAACAGTAGCACTAATGGTTTCGTCTTGTGGAGGAAAAACAAAATTGGTTAGTATAAAAGATAAAGATGTGAACGCAAAGTTGATTTTTGAAGAAAATTTTGATTCAGATTTATCCCATTGGAAAGTTGAACAAGTACCAAAAGGAACTGTAGAGGTTAATAATAGTAAATTAGAAATTAATGATGTTTCTGGATGTACAGTTTGGTTAACAGAACCTTTTAAAGGATCTATTCAAATTGAATATGATGTGTTTTTAATTCAAGATAATGGACCAAACGATCGTGTGTCAGATTTAAATTGCTTCTGGATGGCAACAGATCCTAAAAATCCATCAAACCTATTTGCAGATTCAGATAAACGTGGTGGTAAATTTTCAAACTACGATAGTCTAAAATTATATTATATGGGTGTTGGAGGAAACGATAATAAAACCACACGCTTTAGACGTTATGTTGGTGATGGAGAACGTCCATTACTTCCAGAACACGATTTAAGTGCAGAGAAATTTATGTTAGAACCTAATACACCATATCATATAAAAATTGTTGCACATGGTGGTACAATTCAGTATTATAGAAACGATCAGTTATTAATAGATTTTCAAGATTCAGATCCATATACCTCAGGATATTTTGGGTTTAGAACGGTTAAAAATCATATGACTGTAGATAATTTTAAAGTATATCAATTAAGTGAATAAAATATATTGTATAGTGTACTATATAATTGTACAATTAAAATATAATATGCCCCAAATCATTTTTTAAAAAATTAATAAAAATCATTTAAAAACAAATAACAATGAGTACGAATTATGAAACGCGTTACGCCTCGAGTCCACAAACGGTTAAAAAATACGATACCC
>NZ_CANMTH010000006.1 GCF_947500765.1 uncultured Formosa sp.
CCTTATGTGGTTCTTCAACAGCATGCTGCATAAAAAAAACTAAATCTTTATTAGGATTTTATCTTGGAATACGTGTAAGGAACGTTGCGGTTTTGTGTGCGAGGATTTTCCGCAGGAAAATCAGAGTTAGCAAAAGAGCAACAACCTTTCGGTTTAACTAAAATAAGTAATGTTTTTTACACGGTGTTGTATGCAGTTTTATTTAGGAATAATATCAACCTTTGTTCCGTCACTGTAAATTATAGCAGAAACACTATAAACACTTCGTGCTCCGATTATTATATCTCCTTCGCTATTCATTTTCTGTCTAGTTTCAAAATCACAAATTATTTTAGTCCCATTTGAAAAACTTAAATTTTTTGAAGCAATCATTTTTTTAAAATTCTTATCTTTTAAAGTAAATGAAATATCTTTATCATTATAAATCGCTTTCCATTTAGATTTATTTTCTGTTAGCACGGGAGAAACGATTTCAATAGTAGTTTGTTCTTGATAATCATCTTCAATTGAGGCTTCGTCAATAATAAAATCTTCAAAATCTTGCCTAGAAACAATTTTTTCAGAAGAAATTGGTTGATATTGATAATTTAATCTTTGAGTGGAAACTTTTTGAATTTTACTTTCTTTTTTTATGTTTTTATAAAAGTTAGATTTAGATATTTTAACCTTATTTTTTTCTGAAATGTAGATTGAAACATCTTTTATTAATTGGCTGTTTTCATCATAAATATAGTTTTCATTGGTTTCAGCTAATTCGTTTTTCAATTTCTCAATTTCTAAAGTAATTTTTTCTTTTTTTAATTGTTCGAATTCTGCATCTGTTTTAATGTTTTCTGATACAACATCCGATATGACTGTTCCAGCAATATTCGCTAAGAAGACACCTATAACTACAGCTTTTTCTCTTGATTTATTTTTAACAAGAAATTTATAAATGGCTTTTATTCCACCTTCTTCAAGAGCTTGAGTTTCCGTTACTATCTGTACACCAAGAGTAGTTGAAATTTCATCAAAAATTTTTAAAATTTCATCTTCTGCTTTGTTTAGTATCAAAGCATTCATAGAATGACTGTTTTCTTCTAAATAATAATGAATTTGTAGTAATTCAGGGTTGCTAACATTCATATTTTTCTTATGGTTTTTTGAATTCTAAAAGTTTGGGTTAATAGTTTATTAAGGATAGATATTCTTTCAGTTATAAAACTAATTTCGATTTTTAGGTAATTGCATACAACTCCTTTTATCATAACTAAATGTTCCTATATCAAGTCTTAATAAAGGATTATCATGAATTACAACTAAATATATCCTTTTTATACCAATTACAAAAACAATAACAATAACAAATAAATCAATTTTTAAACGAAGTAAATTATTATATAACACCTCCCCTATTATATGTGTTATTTTACATTAGGTTATTTTTGATTTTAATCCTTTTTCATCTAAAACATAGATTTACAATAGAAGCTATAGTCTACCATTTAGGCAAATAATCTAACATCGCTAGAACCTGACAGGCGCCTACAAATACACTTGATATTATAAAAAACAGTAAAAGTCCATAACCACCCGGTACTTTATAAATAGATACCGTTTTAGAATGCCGCAATTTTTTGACAATAAAAAAAGGGGCTATAAAAAAACCAAAAATAACAACTAATCCTGCAAATCCTATAGCGGTAATAAATCCATTAGGGAAAAAGAAACTTATAATTCCTGGGGGGATAAACGTAATACAGGCAGATTTAAAACGTCCCTTTGCATGGTCTGTAAAAGAGAATTTATCTGCGATATAATCAAACAGCGCCAACCCTACTCCCATAAAAGAAGTGATAATCGCAAAATTAGAAAATAGATTAAGTACAAAACTAATCATGTAACTGCTTTCGTCTTTTCCAAAAGCATTAATTAAATGGCCAATATTTCCTCCTGCGGCGTTAATGGCTATAAATTCCTGTCGGGATATATTTCCGAAAGTCACAGTGAGAAATAAGACATAAACAAAAAAGGTTATTAATGATCCCCAAAGCAGACTCTTTTTTATTATTGTTGGATTTTTACCATAGAATTTATATAAACTGGGAACTACTGTTGCTAAGCCAAAAGACGTCATGAAATACGGAAGTGCAGCCCATAGATAGGGAAGATACGTAGACTTATTCTCTGTGATATTCAATAACTTAGTCATTTCAATTTGAATAGCAAAACCAGCCATTGAAATACTAAAAGAAAGGATCATTCCAAAAACTAAAATTGTAGAAATACGCCCAACCATAGCTGTACTTAACCAAACTATAAGCGCTAATAGACTCCCAAGGGCTATGCTCATTACACCTTGTAGCCACGGATTGGTTTTAAAAACATCCCACCCTAGACTTTCTATAACTATGTTACCAAAAGCACTAAAATAAGCATATAGCAATATATACATAAGAAATGCAATGGACAAACCAATTAAAATGCTCCAGTTTTTACCTAATATTTTTTTAGAAATAGTATCAAAACTTGCTCCTGGAGCAAAAAGGAAGTTCGCTTCCAATATATATAATGCCGATAAATAATTTAGAAACCATAAAAACAATAGGCACAATAAACTAAGTACAAACCACATACCTGACGAAACCACTGGTAAAGAAAATATTCCAGCACCTATAGTAGTTCCTGCTGTTATCATAATGCCGGTTAAGGCAGATTGGTTTTTCATTAAATTGATTTAATTTATTAGAATTGTAAATGCCTTAATAAGATGTAGTAAACACAGACTAGTTTTTATCATTACTTTTTTTGAATTCACGATCTTTATTTATATTAATTTCAATTTTTAAGTCACAGAAAAAAGAATCCTCAAATGTAATAAAATGTAAGATATTATATGCATTGTTTATGCTACTCAAATTAAGAAAAAGCCTTGATAGCATAATGAAAATTCGTTGATTTCATATCTTATATATGTAAATAAAAAAGTATGCACATGAGAAACTGTAACATTAATTTAGTATTGCGAACGTAAAGCAGAAGGAAATATCTAAGATGGTCTTCACTCAATCAAAGACCTTGGTTTAATACAAATAATGCATTGTTTAAGGTCTTTTACTGGGTATTAATCTTCTATAAATGAAACAGAATTTTGCATTATAAATAGAAAAAAACGCCTATTAAGACGGTTTTATATTGTTTTGTAGTATTTAATAAAGGCTTGTGCAACGATTACGAGTGTAGGCAACGTTTATTTTAAACTTTTTATTACCAAGGGAGTTTTCGTTTTTTAATTTCAGTTTGATATAATTTTTCAAGTTCTTCTATAAGACTGCGTGAAATAGAAATATCTGTACTTTGGACATTGCTTGTTAACTGTTCTATAGTTACACTACCAGGAATAACGGTAGAAACAACATTATAAGCCAAACAGAAAGCTATTGCTTTTTGAGCAAGGTTTTCTTCTGTTCCAAAAATAGACTTAACTTTGTTTACTAGTTTAGCTCTAGTTTCTATATCTTCTTTAGACCACCTACTTCTAATATCATTAAAACGACTTTCGCTATTATATTTACCGGTTAACCACCCAGAATCAAGCGGAATTTTCGCAATAATACCAACGTCTTCATTTTGTGCTTGTTCAAATCCGCGCAAAGTATCCTGATGAAAGATATTAAAAAACACCTCCATTACTTTTGAATGTGTTGTATCCATTAACAACTTCATGTCGTCATAGGTATCTAAAGACGCACCGTATGCTTTTATTTTTCCTTCTTCAATTAATTTATCAAGTATTTCGTAATGATCATTTTTATTTCCATTAAAATATTTAGAAGGTGGGTTGTGAATAATCAATGAGTCAATATACTCTACCTGAAGTCTTTTTAAACTTCCTTCTAAAGACTCTCTAATGTAATTAGCATTAAAGTTTAACGTACCTGTATGTGTGTGACCAAATTTTGTATTAATTACAATTTTACTTCGGTCAATATGTTTAAGCGCTTTGCCTAATCTTTCCTCACCAGATCCATGTCCATAATTAGGGGCTGTATCAAAAAAGTTGATTCCAAAATCCAACGATTTATGAACAAGTTTAATAGCTTCTGTTTCGGTCACACTTCTCCAACCAGAGTTTTGCCCTAATTGCCATGCTCCAAGTCCTATTTCAGAAATATGTATAGAGTTTTCTATGTATTTTTTATATTTCATAGAGTAGAAATTTCTTTTATTAGATTTCCAACATTTATTTTAATGTTACATTTTTTATATGCCTTGTTGCGCTTTCTTACTTTTATTTATCTTTTTTCGTTCCGCTTACTATATTTGAAATAATTCCTTTTTGGTTAGTAAATTCCGCTATTAGTACTCCTGCTATATGGATTCCAATAAATGCAACCAGGTAGTAAATACTTAACACGTGTATTTCTTCCATTGGTTTTTTAAATTCTTTTGGTCCTAGTACAATAATGAGTCCGGTAATAAGTGAGACAATGACACATAAATAAAATATAATATATGTCCATTTTTGAAATTTCTGTTTTGTGGACAGGGTTTTATCGAGAGGATTTTGAAATTTCATATGTCTAAACACGGGAAGTATCAAACGAATACAGAATAATCCCACTAAAACATAGCCAATGTAAATATGCCAAATCCACATGGGTTGTCTTATTTTTTTTGCTAAATCAATGAGTTGTTCCTGAGATAAAACCTGATTAGTTCCACTCAGGTAATCCTGTATAATAGCTGCCATATTATTTTTATTCATCCATGTTAATCGCAGAAAAATTGTAATTAACAATAAAAGAAATGAAACAGCGATTGTCCAATGAATTATTCGATAGACCTTAGAGTATTTTGTGTTATCCATAATATATATTTGTTACATAATAATTTTCTAGTATAAAGCACAACGTGTTTGCTTTAGTTTGTAAGAAATATGCAGAAAAAAAAGACTTTTCTAGAGAAATTATTTAATCTATTTAGACTAAGCAATCGGTTACCATAAACTAGTTTTCATACAGTTATAGACCTTAATTTTCTTTAATATCCTAACCAATATTTCTATGGATCGAGTAGTCAAAAAAACATCGATTCCATCTTTTTTAGTACAAATATCACTTTGCTAAAGGTGTTTTACTGACTATTAACCTGTAGACTTCCCGTTTTTGGGCAAACCTAAGGTATTACGTCATTCTGTTTAAAGAATGTATGTATTTGATTTAAAAATTTACTTTTTGGTTTATTCGAATTCAGAATATTATAAAATGGGTTATTTATTGATTTGTCTATTAGTTTTCCATTCCTAATCTTCATTAAGTGAGGAAATCGGTTATAATTTTTTAATTTGTAAAGAGCCTCCGAGACAAATTCAATATTATAATCCGATTCAACTGTTTTTCCATTCAGATAAACAATTTCAATTCCGTCAGTCAGATTCGGAATTATATTTTCCTCAATGTAATCTTTTGAGTTCTTTTTATTATTGTAACAGAAGAAATTTTTCCCATTATTCTCGGTCAAAAATTTAGCATATTTTTTCTCAAACCTTTTTCGGTTAAGATATTTAATCGGAATAAAAATTATTATTAGTGGAATTGCTAAAATGAATAGAGGCATTCCAATTATAAATATTAGCAATATGTCTCTTAATTTTATCAATATTTAAATATTATATAACGTTGTTGCATAAGCTTAGAAGCATGTTTAAGCATCTAATTTAGCAATTTTTCATACTTTGTTGGCAAACGTTTTTTCTTTTATTTGTCCGTTTATGATTCTCTTTAAGTCACATATTGACTTATCTTTCTGACTATTAAATCCGTAATTAATCAATCCGATTCCAAATGCAATCATTATTAAGGGGAAAACCAATAAAAAGGGATTTACTCCTTGATTTATAACTCCGAAAATTCCCATAATAAATGCAAATCCGACAAAAGTCAACCAGAATATCATAAATACAACTACAGAAGTATGGACTCTTAAATCCGCAACTAATTTAGTTCCGTTCATATTCGGTTGAATTTGCCCCTTTATTTGAGGTATAAAAGAATTCCGTCCAGTTATTATCTTTTGTATTTCAAATCTATTTTGCTCAAACTTTCCTTCAAATAATTCCTTGTTTTGAGAATTGTTAAATCCAATTCTCAACCGTTTTTTTGGTCGGATATTTTCTGCCAATATTTTTCTGACCTCTTGATTTGAAAAGGTAGTTAATATTTCTATTTTATCTGACGGAATTATTTTCATTTCGTATTTCTCAAATGCTGTACAACGGTTTTGTGTATAAGTTAGTTGCGTGGTTTAAAGTTATTGTTTTTCAGTTAAGAACAGGTGTTAGCTATTCCGAGTGGATTCGGACGTAGTCGAATCCGCCGTAATTGCGGTTATACATTGTTGTGCAACGTTTTTTATTCAATTTCGTTCAGTTTCTCGGTTGGACGAGTTTCTTTAGTTTCTAAATTGTAAATAGCGTAATCAAAGTCAGTATCGTCGTCTTTTTTATATAAAGTCAAAATCATTTCTTTACCTTGATTTAGCCATTGAAATTTTTTTACTTTTCGGTCGGTCACCTTTTTTAGATTCTTTCCATTTAAGTCAGATAGATAAACATAATGTTGGTCTGCACTATCAATAATTCCGTCCTCATTAGTGTCTTTAGTTGCAATGTAATATGCTATATTTTTTATTTGTTTTATTTCTTCATGGTTTTCTGTAAATCGGTTTAAAACTGACATTGAAGTTATAGAACCATTTTCAGGAAGCAATTTCCCTATTTCAGATTGTTGTTTGTTTAAAAACAGAACATTGATTGTGTTTTGTCTAACCATATTCGGCGAATTCTTTATGTCAATATCAATTTCTCCGTATTGCCTTTGATACTTTTTCTCAACAGTTACATAGTAAAATTCAGAGTTCGGAATTTGAATTGGTTCAGAATTTTGTATGCTAAATTTAGATGAGTTTTGATTTTCCATTTGTAGGTTGCATAAATCAATCGGCTCGTCTTTTTCTATCTTTTCGTAAACAATACTTCCAAAAATATAAAGAATAAAAATTGGAATTAAAATTCCGTTTATGATGATTAATATTCGAATAAACTTACTATTCATAGGGTTTTGGTCAAATGTTGCACAACGTTTATGTACCAGGAAAGTTGCGTGTTTGTGTGCGAGGATTTTCCGAAGGAAAATCAGAAGCTAGCAAACGAGCAACTCACTTTTGTTTAGCTAAAACTAGCAATTTTTTTTATACGGTGTTGTAGGTAGTTATTTTTCACGTTTTTTGTTTAATAAATTTAAGTAATTATCTCTTTCAAATGCATTATCATCTTGAATTACTATTTCTCCTTTTATTAGATAAAAATAAATAGAATCACAATCTTTTGATTTTGAAACTGAGTCATTGATTGCTATTTTATTATAAAGTTCATTTGAAACATTTACTTTGCGATTATTTTTTAAAATCACATATCTATTTGCTCTAGGATAATCGCCATCTTCTAGTTTTTTTATTACACGACCGTAATATTCTTCACTTCTTATCTTTTCATATTCCTTTTTGACCAATTCTAAATTATTATTTTGATAATAAACATATAGAATCGCAAATACTAATATTGGAAGACCAACAATAAATAGTACTTTTTTAATTTCTTTATTTTGTATCTCTAATTCTGTCATCTAAGTTGTGTCTAGTCCTGAAATATGGCTACAGGTTAAAATTGCTTTTAGGCAGATAATTGATATACCATAATCAGACGTTACAAATACGCAACGCCCTTTGATTAAGCACTAAACCGCAATTATTTTTATACGGTGTTATGCAACGGTTTTTATTTTTAAGCATATCCATTAATTCCTAATTCCGAATATGTTTTGTTTGTCAAATTCACTTTTAAATTGAAATAACAATTGCCGCCATCGTGCACCATCATTATGTCGCTTTTCCAATTATCATTTCCCCAATCACTACAGAAAAAATTTACCCAAACTTCTTTTTCTCCTTTTTCATTAATAACAGGAACATATTGTCGCTTCTTTCCTTTTAGTTTTAATTCAAAGCCCGTTTCATTCCATTTGTTTTTTGGATATTCTTCGTTATGCTTTTTTAAACTTATTTTTTGTTTTTCGTTATTGTCTTTAACTACGTTTTTTAAAATATTTTCAATCTCAATTAATTCCGATTGAGTGAGTTCAGTTGGCTTTACATTTTTAAAAATCCAATGCCAATCTTTATTAAAAGGAAGAATAACAAAATCCGATTCCGCTAATTTAAATTCCGTTTGAGTGTTTTCAGTTGATTCAATTTCAGTCGTGTTTTTTGTTCCGTTACAAGACGAAATTGAAATTAGAATTATTAATATTAGTGTTTTCACGATGTTGTTTTTAACTGTTGCACAACGTGTTTGTGTATGGTTAGTTGCGTGGTTAGGCAACTAAGTTAGCAAACATTTAGGAACCCGTGAAAATTCCGCAGGAATTTTCGCAAGTAGTGAAGAACCTAGCAATTAATTATACACGGTGTTGTAGCCAGTTTTATTTTATTAATTGTTTTAGTTCCTCAATCCATTTTGGTATAATGTGTTCTTCTGAAATTGACTCAATATATTTTTCAGAAAACTCAAATTTAAAATTTCCTTTCTTAAAAATTTTAGATAACGCTTGTTGTTTTCGAGGAGATAAGTCTAATGAATAATATACTGATTCTGTTGTTATATTATCGATGTTTATTGTTGATATAAACTTATCAATATCTTCGTCTCCAGTAAATTTATTTAATGCATCAAAGAATGTTTTTCCACAAAGAACATCTTCTATTTCTGTTTTTGGTGTTTTAGGAGTCTTATTGACGTCAACTAAGATTGTTTCATTTTTTGAATCATCATTTACTATTCTAAAACATTTCAAGTTTTTATGATTACTATTAAGAGTTTCAAATTCTACTAAACTTGCATCAGTATCCATTAATAATATTACTGTACCTTTTACGTCTTTTTTAAAGTCATTGTATGTAACTAATAAATTTTGATAAATTCTTTTAATTTGAGTTGCTCCTCCAACAGGAATTATTCTTAGTTTTTTATTCTCTATTTCGTTTTTAAAATAGTGTTCAAAGTATTTTTTTTCTGAAGAGCCTTCACATAGGAGCCAATTGAAAGGTTCATTACTTAATATACTTGTAATAATAGACTGAATAAAGTCATTGAGGCTTTTAAGTCTTATATCATATGGAAGTGTTCCTTTAGAACTTTCAAACTCTTGTTTTATTTCTTCTCTATAATTTGATACCGAAATTAAATCAAAGCAGTGTTTGTTTTTATTATCTTTTGTAATTACCGTAACATTACCATTAGATATTGTTGGGATAAACCCATACCAATGAGTACTAAATAAAAGTTGAGAACACATTTCACTTATATTAAAAAGTGAATTAAATTGTTCGTAGCACGCAGACATATGTAGTGAAGATTCCGGTTCGTCTATTGCTAGAATTATATTATTTGAATTTTCACGGTATTTGTTTAAAAAATGTTGTGTTAAATCAATTATAGCTTTTTGTTTTTCACCAGAGCTTAGTAAACTTACATCTAACCAATGTTTACCAGATAACTTGTGTAGTTTTCTAGTTCTAAAAAAATCTTCAATAATTAGGTTATATACGTTTGCTTTTCTAATCATTAATTGTCTATCTGAAGATGTTCTAAATGAATATTCTAAAAGAACATCTTCTAGCTCTTTTAAAAATTTATTTAAATTAGTATTAATCTTTGATATTTCAGAACGAGGTACGCATTTAGCTATAACATCAATTAATGTTTTCCCCATTAATGCTTGAATATGTTGATTTTCAAGATTTGTAAAAGTAGCTGGGTCGATATCATTTGGAATGTAAATATATTCGTAATAGGTTAATATATCTTCTAATAACCCTTTAAAAATTTTCTCCAACTGAACTTGTTCTATTTTTTTCCCTGAACCAATTTCTTCTTTTAAAATATCAGCTAAAGGTTTAACGTTAAAAAAGGATAAATCAACTCCTTTATTGTGATTTATTCCAATTGGAAGTACGTAATACTCGTCTTTTAAATTATCTCTTTTTAATATTTCGAACTGTTTGAAAAGTAATGTTAAATGTTCTCGATTTTGAGATATAATATCTTCTTCTTTTATTTCCCAAATAAAGTCACTGTATTGTTGAGCAATTTCAATATTTTCGGCTGTTATGATATCCGCATCTTTTTTAATTAAAAATATTGGAACAATATGTGGGTTCGTTGTTTCCTCACCACTTTTACGAACTGTTGTGTTAAAATTAAAATGACCGTTATTAAATAAACAATCAAGAGCTTCTAATACGGAGCTTTTTCCTATTCCATTATTTCCAACAATGCCATTAAAAGATTGACCATTTGAGAGAGGTATATAATTTGTTGCAGAATAAGTTTTAAAATATTTTATTGAAAGTCCTATTATCATTCTTGTTTTTTTTAAATTGGCTACAACGTATTATATCAAAACAAATATAAACGATAATCACTTATTTTTTCGGAATATCATCACTTTTATATTGTCTTTATAGCCATTGTTACAAGCCTTTGCTTAGGTGTTAACATGTTTATTTTACTAACACTAACAAGAATACACCTATCCCAAAGCCATAAATTTAACCCACCAAAAAACCACCAACCAAGGGAAAAATAGACACTTCAAAACACAAAAAATCTCCGAAACAGATTAGGATGCGATTCGAGTCTGATGCATACCTCCCTCGGAGAACGATCTTGCTTCGAAAAACACACCCGAAGCACTACCGAAGAAGACTCGAACGAGACTCGAACAAAACCCCTATCGAATTTGGACTGTTTTTCATGCATTTTTGACCGTGATTTGCATTAATTATCATGAAATTTATTAAAACAAAAGCTGCCAAGTTCGTATACGTAAACACCTATGGTTAAATTTTACTGTTTTGAAACTAAATTGCTAAGAAGTCAAGTATAATCGAAGGTTTAGAGCCGTAAATTACACTCCAAATGCTAAATGGTATATTTTGAGAGATAGGGTGGCGTTTTCCTTGATATCGGGAAGTATTGACAAGCTTAATTGCTTGTAGCGTGAGCCTTATAAAAAAGAGCATATTACTATTGTACATATAAAACTTTAATCTATAATCCCTTGTTAAAACACAATACTAAAAATAAAGTCTATCCGTTAACAACTAACTTTCATCCTAATATAGCGATAAAATCAAATATTTTAATTGGACTGAATCCCATTCCCATAATAAATAAGGTCTGAATTACTATCGTTTAGGTACAGCACCGGATAATCGGCATCGTGTGGGGTAACTTTCCATGCTTTCACTAAAGAGATGACTTCATAATCGATACCACCGGTAAATTGCTCGTAATACCCGAATTGAATATCGACACAATCTGTAATAATATCGTCTAGTTCTAAAGCGTTGGCAGCATCTTCAGCAACTTCATTTAAAAAGAAGTCTGTAACGTAATTTTCAGTTAACCGTTTTTCGGTATCCAGTTCCGTTTCTGTAATACGGTATCCGCTTAATTGATAAAACGCACCATCGGCATCAAAATGATAAATCAGATCTTGATTTAAAATTTGCAAGCCGTTTAAAAACTGATTGCAATACACATGATCATTAAGATACAAATCTGTACTAACGGCTGTGATTTGTAGGGCATCAGACGCGATAGTGTTGGCTGCGAATAGCGACTCGGCAAAAGCCTCTTCTTCTGCAGACACTACATCGTCTGTTGGAGAATTAACAATCTCGTAGGCACAGGCCTCGTAGTTCGTCAAATCATCATCAGAATTGCAACTTGCAACACTTAGCATAAGACCACAAATAAAAATAGAAAAACGAAATAGCTTGGTTGTCATAAAATATTGGTTTAAGGTTTTATTATAAGATGCAGATTTAAAAAAAGGTTGCGTACCTGCTAAGATAAAAAAACAACACTAAGTATAACCTCTGGAATAATAGACCTCTAAAAAAATCAGGGTTTAAGAGGTATCTGTAACACTTAAAACCCTGATTAAGGTATAATATTCTAATAATGTATAACGTGCTAATCGTTGTAAAAAACAGACATAGCTTAGGCTTCTTTCCGAAGGACTTCTAATGGCGAGCTTTTTAGTACCGTACGGATATTGCTTAAGCCTATAACTAATACCAATAGCGTAATGCCTGGTAGTAAGACTACAAACGGAATGATAGAGGGCACAAAGGGTTCTTTAAAGACTAGCAATGCCAAACATAAACTGCTTGCCAAGGCTAATAATAAACCAACCACACTTCCTAAAAGTCCTAAAAAGAGATATTCTAAAGCTGTAATTTTTAAGATTTGGATATTCTTAGCGCCTAGCGTTCGTAATAATACGTTTTCCTTAATACGCTGATATTTACTGGTGCGTATAGATCCTATTAACACAATAATCCCCGTAAACATGCTAAAAAACGCCATAAAACTAATCACCCAAGAGACCTTTTCTAAGATGCCTTCTACCACCGTAAATATTTGTCGTAAATCGATAATAGAGACATTCGGGAAACGGCTCACCAAATCTTGCTGTAAGGCAGCCGAACTGTTTTCGTCGGGCACCAACGTGGTTAACACATTAAACTGTGGCGCGTCTTCTAACACGCCAGCCGGAAAGACCACGGTAAAGTTTAGTTGCACTTGAGACCAATCGACCTGACGGATACTTCCCACCGTAGTTTCCATAAGCACGCCTTGTACATTAAAAACTACGGGATCGCCTACCTCTAAATTGGCATCGTTGGCGAGGTTATCGGAAATAGAAATCACCACCGGTTCACCAGTATCTAATCTCGGCGTCCACTCCCCTGCTATTAGGGTTTCCGAATCGATTAGGGTATCGCGATAGGTGGTTCTAAATTCGTGACTTAACACCCAACCGCGCACTTGGCGTGTGCTGTCTTGGCGGATGTCGTTTACCAATTGTCCGTTAATCCGTTGCATGCGCATCGTTACTAACGGGATGTCGCTAAGCACAGGTAAATTTTTAGATTGTATGCGTTGCGAAATGGCCGCGCGCTGGGCTGGTTGCACGTCTAAAATGATGATGTTAGCGCTATCGGACTGGGCGCCGACTTCGGTTTTTGCCAATAAAATGTCTTTGGTAAAATATAGGGTACTGATTAAAAATGTTCCCAATCCAATGGCAATCACTAACACGACGGTCTGATTGTTTGGTCGGAATAAATTCAGTACACTTTGTCTGGCTGTAAAACTCCAATGCTTTGGAAAATAGCGCTTGATTAAACGCGTGAATCCGATGGCAACACCTGCTAATAAAGCAAAAGTGATTACCGTGGCTCCTACAAATGAAAGCGCATAAAGAGCATCTTTTATCAGCCAAAACGAGAATAAAAACAGAAATACTAAAATGGCTGTAAATACAGAAAGACGTACCCATAATGGCTCTTGTGCCCCATCTTCACTCACCCGTAACACATCTAAAGGCGATACAAACCAGGTGCGTAATAAAGGTAAGAGTGCAAATAACACCGACATAAACAAGCCGAGTAAGATCCCGATTAAAATGGGTACTACCGAAATGGAAATCTCTAATGTAAAGGGTAAAAAGTCTTGTAATAAATACGGAAATACCAACTGTAGCCCCACACCTATTAACGCCCCTATAGCGCCACCAAGAATCCCGATACCTCCAATTTGAATGAGGAATATCAAAAAACTTTGCAGTCTAGAGGCGCCCATACATTTTAAAACGGCAATGGCTTTAAGCTTCTCTTTAATGTAAATATGTACCGAACTCGCAATCCCAATACAGCCTAGTAACAACGCTATAAAGGCCGCTAGATTTAAGAAATTCCCCACATTCTCGTAACGTTTACCTAAACGTTTAGAGGTTCCGGTATGCGTATCTAAATCGGCATTTTCTAAATCTAATAGTGGTTCTAAACGGTCTTCTAAACGTTTTAAATTAACCGTGTCCGATACTTTGTAGTAATACTGGTATTCTTTCCGACTTCCAAACTGTAACAGCTTGGTAGCGGCTACCAAATGCCGTGGCATAATCACTGGAGGTGCTACAGAACTGGAAATGCCCGAGTTCCCCGGCATAGATTTTAAAGCCCCTACTATAGGTAACGTCAGTTCCCCGATTTTAATAGAATCACCAGCTTTTACATTAAATTGTATCATGAGTGTGGCATCAACCAACACACCACCTGAGGTCTGATACGTGGTTGATGCAGAAGCAGGTTCGGCATCGATTTCACCGTAAAATGGAAAATCACCTGCAATCCCCTGAACTTTTACCAATTTGGTTCCGCCACTTTTAGGGAAGGCAATCATGGACACAAAATTCACTTCGGAAGCCTGCGGTTGTAACGAATCGATAATGGCTTGTGCTCGCGCTGTCGGTTCTTGTTTGGAATCGATTATAAAATCGGCACCCATTAAGGTTTTAGATTGGCTCTTTAAATTATCCTGTAAATTAGAACTGAATAATTGAATGGAAACCACCGCAGCAATTCCCAAAATAATCGAGGCCATAAATAATAGTAAACGGACTTTACTCGCTTTGGCATCCCGCCAAGCCATTTTAAAAAGCCATTGGAGTTGTATGTTTTTTGAGGTGTTAGAATCTATCAAAGTGCTGTAGTGGGTTGGTTCGTAATAATTTTTCCACCTTTAAGTTTTAAGATGTGTTGGGTGCGGTTGGCTAACTCTAAATCGTGGGTAATAATCACTAAAGTAGTGCCGTGTTCTGCATTCAGTTCAAAAAGCAATTGAATGACTTTTTCTCCAGTTTCTTCATCTAAATTCCCCGTAGGTTCATCGGCAAATAATATCGCTGGTTTATTAGCAAACGCACGTGCTAAAGCCACACGTTGCTGTTCGCCACCAGACAACTGCGACGGATAATGATGCACACGACTGCCCAAACCGACTTTCTCTAGCAAATCTAAACTTACCTGAGTGGCGTTTTTATCGCCTTGCAGTTCTAAAGGGACACTCACATTTTCCAAAGCCGTTAACGTAGGTAAAAGCTGAAAATTCTGAAATATAAACCCCACGTTTTTGTTTCGTAATTGTGCGCGTTCATCTTCATTCAACGTGGCTAAATCTTGTCCGCATAATTCCACTGTACCACCGTTAGCCTGATCTAAACCTGCACATAACCCAATAAGGTGGTTTTTCCGCTTCCAGAAGGTCCAACAATAGAAAATATTTGCCCTTGCTCGACATCAAACGAAATGTCGTGTAATACCGTTAATTGTTTGTTACCGCTGGTATAAGTTTTTTCTAACCCAGTTATCTTTAATATCTTTGACATCTAATCTTTAATTTAAATCACTATTTATGTGCGAGGCTCAAAATAAACAATTGCAATCAAATCACCCCGGGTTTAGGGTCTCTAAACTCTTAAAGTTTTGTTATTTTATTTTAGCCCTAGCCCTGTATTCTTGTGGTGATGGCAAAGCGGAAAAAGCCAAAGACCAAAAAACTGAAACTACTACCGTTACATCGACTGAAGCGGAACAACCAAAAGACAAAACCATTTTATGTTTTGGAGATAGTATTACTGCTGGTTACGGATTAGATAATACAGATGATGCCTATCCTGGGATTTTACAAGACACTATAAATGCATTAAACTTGGAGTATACCGTGATTAATTCGGGAGTTAGTGGCGAAACCAGTGCAGGCGGAAAAAGCAGAATTGATTGGGTAATTAAACAAACCCCAGACATATTTTTATTAGAATTAGGGGCGAATGATGGCTTACGCGGCGTACCCGTTACTGAAACACGAGCCAACCTACAACACATTATAGATGTGGTTCGTGCTAAAAGTCCAGATACAAAAATTATACTGGCGGGCATGCAAATGCCTCCAAACATGGGAACCGCATATACTACAGATTTTAAACAACTCTTTATAGATTTAGCTTCGGAAAACAATATTGCCTTTATTCCGTTTATTTTAGAACAAGTTGGAGGTAAACCAGAACTGAATCAAGGCGATGGTATTCATCCTAATATTGAAGGTCATAAGCTAGTTGCATATACCGTTTGGGATGTACTTGGTCCTATGGTGAAATCGTAATACACCTTACAAGCACATGTGTGCACTACAAATTATGTTTTCTATTAGTATCACCTAAGAGTGCACATTCACACTTATACCTGAATAAAATCGAGTAATTACGGTTTTACAGTACTTATCTTAGGTTAAATTGTTTTATTTTTAAGATGTAATTATAATACGTACTCTTAACGGGATAAACCTATGTTTATTTGGTATAAAAGGAGTTGTAATGAATTTTGTCTTACCCAGAAAAAAGGCTACATAATTTTAAACCTTATGTACAAAAATAACAAAGTAATTAGACGTCACAGTGAACCTTTTAAATTGAAAATTTTAGCCGAACTTACAACAGGAAAATAGCACCAATAGCCATACAAACCATACTGCTACAAAGCAAATAAACACGAGTAAAATAGCCATACAACAGTTACCAAAAAACAAGCCTTAAATTAGTATGTAAACAAAAGTGCACTAGTCGTATACATAAATCGTGTTTTACTAGTGCTCTTTTAATTTATTTAAGCTAAAACATTGTGTGTTTTACGGTTATCCATACTCTTCTTTTAGTATTAAGTAATATATTTAGACATAAAATTAACAATATCCAATTGTTTTATCGGGATAACCCTATGTTTATATTGGATAAAAGGAGTTGGCAACAATTCTACTCATTCCGCAAAAAAATTAATAACAAAAACATTACTCAAAGTTTTATGAAAAACATAATCTCAGCATTTTTAATATTAAATTCATTGTTTATTTACGGTCAAGAGTTTAAAATTATCACAGATACAATTAATATTCCTGATAATGGACGTTTGGTTGATGTTGCATTTTTCAAAAATGAATTATATGTGATGTTTGATACAAAACGCAGGAATACTAATGGTAGATTTAAATCTATGAAAGTATTTGACTTGAACGCCGAATTTGTGGAAAATGTGTTTTTACCTGAATATGCAGTATCGATGTTTTACTGTGATTTAAGAGTAAATAATAGCCAACTATATCTAAAACAAGAACATTCGTTTTCAGGAAAAACATTTTTATTAGAAAATTATGTAGCAGATTTCAACGAAATCAATAATACACGTATAAATATATTTGAGGATGAGAATTATATAATTTATCCAAATTGTAATGGCGAATGGGGAGCTTCAACAATATTTAAAAATAAAAAAACGAATTTAGCTTATGAATTTGCTTCAACTTGTAATTATAATATTATTGGAACTGATAGAGGATATTTAATAACAATCGGAAACGAAATAAAAATAATTGAAAACCCTGAAAAACTTTACAAATCAGATTTTAAATTTGATATAAGTTATTCAGAGAAAGAAAATCAAGGAGTAAAAACTTTATTTACATCTGATTTTAAAATTTATACAACTACAGAAGTTAATGGTAATCTTTATGTTTTATATGGCAATGAGACAAATTCCTATTTTGGTAAATTAAAAACCGATAGAATTGAAAAATTAATTGAATTTGATAAACCATACAAATTTTCTGATTGGTTTAAAGATGATAAAGGAAATCAAATCTTGAAAATGTATTCTTATGATAGTATAGATTATGGATTAATGGAAGGCTATAAAAATTTAGGATTTATATTAATAAATGGACAAAACTTAAGAATGTATCACAGAAAATAAACTGTTGCCAACACCGTATATAATTTATTGCTAGTTCTAGCCTGCTTACGAAAACCCTCGCGGATTTTCTATTCGGTTTTTATTTGCTAAATTACGTTCTTAACCACGCAACAAACCATATACAAACACGTTAGCAGCAATTTGAAAAAACAAGAAGAAAATGAGTATCACACCTAGAGGAATGAGTTTACAAGAAGCCTATCGAAATTATTCGGAAGGTAAATTTTTAGTAAACAGAAAGTATCAAAGAAAACTTGTTTGGACAGTTGATGAAAAAGAATATCTAATTGACAGTATTATTAATGACCTACCTATTCCACTAATTTTATTAGCCCAAACAGATGACGGAAAATTAGAAATTATAGATGGACTACAAAGATTAAACGCAATAATTTCATTTATCGAAAATCGATTTCCTATAAACGGAAAATATTTTGACACAAAACAATCTTCAAGGGCAAAACAATCTTCTGAAGAAGGCTTATTTACTGCCATAACAGATGAGAAAGATTTACTTGACCCAAAAATTTGTGCTAATTTCTTAGATTACCAACTAGCTATTACAATATATCCAACTGATAATGAATCGGAAATTACAGACATTTTTGGTAGGATTAATTCAGGTGGTAAACAGCTAAGTCCCCAAGAAAAAAGGCAAGCAGGTATGCTTGATGTATTAGCGGATACTGTAAGAAAAGTATCTTCTGAAATAAGAGGAGATTCTTCAAAAGATATTTTAAATCTAGCAGAAATGCCAGAGATTAGTATTGATTCAAATCGCGAAAAAATTGGTTATGGTCTTATCGCAGAAGAAATTTTTTGGTGTAAAAACGGAGTGATCTGGAAAAAACAATTAAGAGATAGTGAGGATGAAGAAATGATTTTGGATTTAATTGCTACCATTGTTAAAGATGAACCTCTTGCTAAAAGTAGGGATTTATTTAATAAAATCTACACAAGTAAATCGGATGTAAATATTGAATTCAATACATTATTGACAAAGTATGGAGTTGATAGGTTAATGCACGAAATTAAAGTAACATTTTCAATCATTGAAGATGTTTTTGAAGAGCAAGGAACAACCATTATAAATACTGTTAACGCTAAATCACGAAACCCAGTAAAAGAATCATTTTTCTCAATTTTTATGGCATTTTTTCATCTTATTGTTAAGGAAGAAAAATCACCTGCTGACAATGCACAAATTGTTTTAGCATTAAAAGATTTACAGAAGAAAATGACATCAACTGCTAACTATTCTGTTACAGCAGATAGAGAACAAAACATAAATCTTACAACTGGTTTAATTCAAAAACATTTCGTTAAAAAAGACCCACCTGTTTTGAGACACGGTTCAGGTCTTGCGTTAGATTTTGAAAATTCAATTAGACGTGCAAAAATTGAATCAAACCGATATGAATGTAAACAAGGTTTCTTTGATTTATCAGACAAAAGAAAACTAAATGAAAAATTATACGATGAGATAATTGAGACAATCTGTGGTATTGCTAATGTTGGGCCAGATGAAGATGGATTTTTATTTATTGGTGTTGCTGACAAAGAAGCTGATGCAGAGAGAGTGAAAACATTAGATAAAATTGAATTCAAAACAATCAACAAAAGATACATTGTCGGAATTGACAGAGAACTGAAATTATTGAAAGGAAACCTTGACAATTATATTAATAAATTAATGGGAAAAATATCAAAATCAGATTTAACTGAACCATTAAAAAGTCAAGTTTTAAGTCAACTTGATGTTATTGATTATAAAGGTATGACTATAATTAGATTAAGAATTCCAAAACAAAAGGAACTCTCATTTATAGGAAAATCAAGTTTTATCAGAGAGAACTCTAAAACTATAGAATTAGATGGACCTAAGCTAATTTCAATAAGTAAGTTATTTGATTAGAAAAACTGTTGCCAACAATGTATAAAAAACATAGGGCGTTTGTGCTAAATTCAAAGTCTGTGCGTATTTACAAAGTCCGCTAAATATAAAACTTGGCATTTTAAGAAAAAAAGATAAAAGCAAAATATTTATATTTAGCTAAGTAATAAACCGAAACGAAAGTGCCTATCACCTGCCCTACGTTTCTTATACTGAATATTGGTATAATTAATAACATTTTCAATATTATAACATGAGTAATATTACCTTAAAATTATTATTGTGTACTATTTTAATTATCAGTTCTGCATTTAAATCCTATACTCAGGAAGATTTAAACTCTATAAATAAGATTAAGTATACTATCTTAGATTCAGATTCTAAGAGTTTTAGACCATTTTTTGGGACTGACTCACGTGTGATCACGTTTAAACTAATTGAATTAAAAGATCTTAAAACAGATTCAACTATATATGGTGTTGAAGTAGATATAAATACCAATGAAATTATACAAGCTGGCAAATCAATCGCATTTGGAAATGTTAGTGGTTTGTGGGGAGTATCTAAAAGTATTACTTATAGTAACATTGAAAAAAGTGGATATATTTTTCTAGATAAAAATGATATGAGTAATATTTTAAATTTCCTTAATGAGATTATTACGTATTCATATCAACCACAAGAGAAATTCACTATTTACAAAATTTCAGTTAGAGACAAATTTCAAATTGGGATGTTATATGACCCAGAAACTAACAATAGTAATAAATGGGAGTTTGTTTTCGAAGCAAATGACGCTGTATATAAAATGAAATATGAGAAAGGACTTTCCTTGTTATTAAGTTTATCAAACTTTAATAAGTTTTTAAATGAAAATTAAAAACACTTACATTAAAAGTGACAACACCGGCTAAGCTTAATGTGGGTAATGTGCTTTCTCAAAGTTTTGTTTATATTTATTAAAACTGCACATAAATAATGAATTTGGAGTTTTTGATTGCCTAATCCCAAAGCTTTTTCTTTAAATGGAAAGATAGAAGGTTCTAATACTGAATATGTAATTTTAAGTTACCGTGACAGTTCCAACGTTTACGTTTCCGATACATTGCCACCCCATTCCAACATACATTTTAATTGATAAAAAAGGCATTATAGTTGTTCGTTATCGGGCTTCTGATGAGGAGAATAAAAGCTTAGATGATTTAGAAAAAAACTAAATACATTGTTAACTTCGAACTAATTAACAAATCGGAACTAATATCGTTTTCAAACAATCGTAAAAAATTATAACTCATTTGATTGGACAACTTTTATTGAATTGAAAACTTCACTGAATAAAAAATAACTATTAGCACCTCTACGCATATAATTAATTACCTTAAACACTGGTCTCTAAAATCCTTATGGATTTTATATTTGACTTATATTTATCACTTTAAGTCCTCAAAAATATTACTAAAACACTTATATATTGCCATTACCTATAAAAATATATTACTTCTATTACTATTAAATACCAGCACTAATAACAATGAAACTTAATGTGGGTTTTTATTCTTTTCTCAAAGTTTTATATACATTTTCGAGGTCACCAAATACTTTACGACAAAGCTTTTGATATAGAAAAGTAAAAAAACTCTTTTTTTACTCCAGTATGGCTATGAGTCTCTGTATATAACAGGATTTCTAGGTAGAATAGCCAATAGTGTGTTTCGTTTGCCTGGAGTAGCTGTGATAAAGAGCATACGTTCCAAATCATAGTTGCATAATTTTGAACACCTCTTTTTTAAAATAACAAAGTAATTTGTCTTTACAACCAACCTTCTTACATAACATATTTTCCTAGATATAACACTCATAAAATATGTTACTACACTAGCTAGTTTAATATAATCCCTTGTTTTAAGATAGTATTGGCAATGTTAGAGGATTAAAGCCTTATACTATGATAGAACATTAAAAACATCATAATCATGGGGATAATTAAAGATAGAAAGAAATTCAAAACAGTAAAAGAACAGACTAATCCCACAAATCCGACTGGCAATACCAACCAACTAAACAAAAAGGATAAGGTTAATGAACCCACCATTAAAAAACAACAAAGCAACAAATGAAAAACACTATAAAAAGTAATAAAACACAGATTTCTACCAAATTCATAAGTAAAAACATTGAAGAGATTAAAAACCACAGAAAAATAGCAGCGTATTTACAACTTGCTGCAAAAAACCATTTAAAAGCAGCTATACATTTTCAGGAAGGCAATCTTAAAAAAGCAGCACAAAGTACAAAAGTTGCGCATGCTAATTTTAATCTTGCCAACAAGGCACAAAGCAAATTTATGAATTACCATACCATAGCCGACTAATTCAGTAGATTATAAGTTAAAAGCAATTTTATTAAGACCTTAAATTATAAAAAATGGAATCTCAAGATGAACTCAATGAAAACATACGATTAATAACAATAAAGATTCAAAAGGAGAATCCAGAACTAATCAAGTACATTAATGAAATACCAAGAGGCATCCCCCTTAAAAAGGAAGAAAAATTAAATAAAGAAGCTTTAAAAGATTATCTAGATTCCCTAAATAATATATTAAAAACGTATGCTAAAGAGCATTAAAAAACTTTAAATATGACAATCCAAATAATTATTAACAAAACGATTAATCGCGTAAAAAACAGTTCTGATGTGTTTAATTATCAAACATTTAAAATCTTACAACGTTTAGAGACTTATATTACTAGAATAAAAAATGAACGTATACCTATAGGTGCAAAAAAAGATAATTTTTATGATGCCTCGGATATGAAAGCATGTAGAATTGAAGGCATGACACCTATTGCTATCCCTATTCGAGCAAATAAAACGCTATAAATACGCTGCAATAAGTGCTTTTAACACAATAAAAACCTTTGAAGCAAGTAGGCTTCGGAACCTTAAAAAGAATTAAAACTCAACAATATGAAAACAAATAACAATCTTGGTATCTGGATGGATCATTCAACAGCTAATTTGATTGATACAAATTCAAATAACGAATGTCGCAATATTGATTCAAAATTTACTTCAGAAACCAAGGAAGAAGCCTTATATAGGAGTGAAAGTCTTATGCACAACAAAAGACAACAAATGCATGAAAATTTTTATAACAAAATAGGCACTCAGATTTTAAAACATAAACATGTACTATTATTTGGTCCTACAAATGCCAAGGTAGAATTACATAATTCTTTAAACAAAGATTTACATTTTAAAGATATTAGAATTGATATTGAGTCTGCAGACAAAATGACTCAAAATGAAAAGGAGGCCTTTGTTCGAAATCATTTTGAGAAAAACAGAAAAGGATCTAATTAACATTAAAAGTTTATTTATAGCTAAAAGTTTCTGATTTACTAGTATTATAAGTTAATCTTAAACATAGCTTTAAACAGCATTTTCACAAAAACAATACAGAAAACAAAGTGTTTAAAAATTGCAGTGAATGACTAGACACAAAGTACGGTCGTTTTCTGCGCTCTTTGTTTTAAAATCATGAATAGTACATCTACAGTAAATTTAGAGTATTTCCTTTCAGTTATGACCGATTTTTAACTGAATTACAAAGTGATAATCATCATGTTTCCAATATCTTTTTTTACACCGCTCTATAAAACAAAAAAAAGATGCCAGATGGCACCCTTTTTTATGTTGTACAACTATATTTTTAAGACTTAAATACAGTACATATATAATTTAGATTTTATGTGTTATTTGAATTTATTTTTATCTGATAAAAATGATAAAAAAAATCCGGAGCATGGTAATTTTACACCTCTTGAAACGCTTAAACTTTAAGCTTCGGTTTCAGGAAATGATGATGCTTACTTTTCTCTTTGTATAAGGTCATAGTAGCCATTACACTCCAAATTAAATTGGCAACAAAAGACGGTAATGCATTGTAATAATAACAGTTAATGGCTATTATAATGGCTCCAAAAAGATTTAAGTACTTAGAGTAGTTTACGTACTTATTGTTTTCTATAAGGGTTAGTCCATATGCTAGAACTAGAAAGCCAGAACCTGACCACCCTAATACATCTATTAACAATTTCATTTCACTAAATTTGATTCTATTTTTGTTGTTATATTAAAGTGCAAATGTCTTGTAAGAGACCTTATTTTAAATGATACAAAAGCATCTAAAAATGGTAATTTTACGCCATTTTTAAAAAAACTATTTAAACCTATTTCTAAATTCTAAAGGTGTTACCTGTTGATGCTTTTTAAAATACTTCACAAAATTTGTAGGTTCCTCAAAACCAAGTGTGTATGCTATTTCCTTAACACTATCTGTAGTATGCGCTAACAAACGTTTTGCTTCTAAAATAATTCTTGAATCTATCATTTGTTTTGGCGTGATAGCCATTATTTTTAATGTTGCTGCATTTAAACGTTTTTCTGAGACGCTTAACTGCATACAATATTTACTAACCGATTTTAAAACGTGAAACTGTCGGTCTAATAAATCACGAAACCGAATAACAATCTCTAGGTCCGGTCCTTTATTTATTTTGGTAATTTGTTTGTGTTGTCGTGCGCGTTCAGAAATCAATAAAATATTCTGAAGATACCCTCTAAGAATATCTGATTGAAAGCTATCGGCATTCGTTTTTAATTCTGTTTTTATTAGCTGAAAGAAGCTATTAAAGACCTTTGTTAACCCAGTATTTAACTCAATATTAGAAAGCGCATGTAAATCGTTAAAAAGCATACAACTTCTTAAAAACTTAGTATCGGCCTCTGTTTTACAAAAGAAGTTATCGCTAAACAAAAGGATTTCGCCATCTATAGGTGTATCACTATCGTAGCACTGCACACTATTTTTATCGACAAACAAAATTGAATTTGGTTTAATCTCTATCGGATTAAAATCGACCATATGCTTAGGACTTCCTTTTTTAAACCATATAATTTGGTAAAATTCGGTTCTATGAGGTACTGTTAACTCATTAAAAGATTTGGCATATAAATTCCCTAGGTTTTCAACTTCAAATTCATGAAGGATTCCTGTTTTAAACCAATACTTTTTAATATCTGAGACCACGTATATCGGGATTATTTTGAAACCGCAAACATAGGTTTTTTTCGATTTTAAATGTTAGTTTATTTTCTAAAAACATTCAAAAAAATGAACGTGCTTTTTTAAAGCATACTCAACCTATTAAAAGCATCAATATTTAAATGATTTCAGTTAATACCCCGCAGATGTAATATGTAATTTTGAGTCTAACATAAAAAACAAAGACCATGTCGTTACTCACCATTATACTTAGTATCCTTTTACCACCTGTAGCTGTATTTTTAAAACACGGTATTGGTACCACATTACTAGTAAGCATTTTACTAACCCTTTTAGGATGGTTACCTGGTGTAATACATGCCTTTTATGTAAACAGTAAATAATATATATTATGAAAACAAACGATAAGAAAATGCCTTACAATCCAGAAATCACTGAAGCAGATAAACAAATATTAGGCGATAAATCAGGACATTTAAGACAAGATAACGGAGACGATGAGCTTTTAAAGAAGCGTGAGAACGCACCTGATTTTGCTGCCGAGAATTTAGATATTCCAGGCGCGAGTCCTGCAAGACCATTAACAAATGGAAAACCTCCTAAAGATGAAGAGAATAAACATTATAGTTTAGGTAGTGCAGATAATGAAAACCTAGAGTTAGATATAGATAATACTAAGGATGATTAATAATTTTTAAGACCTCTTTGAGTATTATTTTAAATCCCTTAAGCATAAACATATGTTTAAGGGATTTATTGTATTTAAATTTATTTTATCATGGGTTTTAAGAAATCTAATTCGTTAGTTTTTATAACAAATCCTATACGCACCATACTGGTAAACTTCTCGTAAGCAATAAGGCTTTCGGCATATCCGGCAAACCACTCTAACATGATGTATTGGTTTTTAGTTTTAAACGGATTATAATACAAACGCGATCTTACGGCACCTTTCCAATCTAAATTCAAGCCTTTTTTAACGGCTATTTCAAAATTAAGCTTGTCTGGTGTAATCTCGTGGGAATATGTAACCTGCCCCAAACCAACATACTCTAACAGGTCTGAATTATCGTCCTGATAGCCAAAAGGCGCCCACACCTCTACGCTTAATATACTTTTATGACTTAAATTTGTAGCATATTTCATGCTTAATCGGTTCCAACTTCTAGAATAAATGCTGTCTCGACCATTAGATTCGTGATTCAGCTTTATAGAAGCCACCCCCTTTACATGGTCTGTTTCATCGTAAATTACTTTTCTTAAGCCAATAGTAGGATTAAAATTTATTTCCTGAAACGGACTAGAAAACTCGTAAATGTTCCAAAAGGCTTTTTGGGTATAGGTTAAAAACATATACGAATCCCAGATTATAGGATCTCTAGAGATAAGTTGCTTAAAACTAATTTGGTATTTAATATCTGCTGTGCTAGACTTTATTGCCGTGTTAGTTGGCACCCCTGTAATAAGATAATTGTCTTCATGAATTGTAAAGGACGGATTTTCCTTAATACTAGTATTAACCTCCTCCCTAGTATAGGTTTGAGCATAAGTATTAAAGAGTATTAAAAAAAAACCGAAGACGAGATAGTATGTTTTCATAAATAAAAAGGACTAGATATTTAAGCGAATTAAATGCCCTTGCTTAAAATAAAAATAGACAGTACATATGTATAAACAGTCTGATTTATATAACACGGGTAATGTTTTGCAAAGGTGTGAAATATTATAAGGTTACCTTAATCTGTTTGGTTAAAGTTTTAATCGAATTGAAATCTGTCTATACACACAAAAGCAGCACCTAAATAACTCTAGGTACTGCTAATTTGTATTAAACTTAAAAAAAGGACTATTTTTTAAGCGATTTCATATCGATAACAAAGCGATACTTCACATCGTTTTTAGTCACACGTTCGTAAGCGTCATTAATATTTTGCATATCAATAAGCTCTATATCACTAGTAATATTATGTTCTCCACAGAAATCTAACATCTCTTGTGTTTCTTTGATACCACCAATTAGAGATCCTGCAACACGTTTACGTCCGCCAATAAGACTTCCGCCATGGAATGGTTTTAAGGGCTCTACAGCACCTACTAATACCATAGTGGCATCTATTTTAAGTAATGCTAAGTACGGATCCATTTCATGACCTACAGGAATGGTATTTAATATAAAGTCGAAACTTCCTTGATGCTTTTTCATATCGTCTGCATCTTTAGACACCAATACTTCATGCGCACCTAAGCGTTTAGCATCGTGTCCTTTTTCTGGAGACGTAGTAATCATAACTACATGCGCTCCTAATGCTGCTGCAAATTTAACACCCATATGCCCTAAACCACCAAGGCCAATAACACCAACTTTATCTCCTTTTTTCACGTTCCAGTGACTTAAAGGCGACCAAGTGGTAATACCAGCACATAATAATGGTGCAGTAGCTGCTTCGTCTAAATTTTCTGGTACACGAAGTACAAATTTTTCGTCGACTACAACAGCTGTTGAATACCCTCCATAGGTTTGTAAACCTTCAAGATGTTTATCAGGACTGTTATAGGTATATGTGGTTCCGTTTTCACAAAATTGTTCTAAATCTTGTGCGCAAGAGGCACAAGTATGGCAAGAATCTACCATACATCCAACACCAACTAAATCGCCTACTTTATAACGACTTACGCCAGAACCTATTTCTGTAACACGACCAATAATTTCGTGTCCAGGTACTACGGGATATGTCGATCCTTTCCAGTCGTTTCTTACGGTATGTATATCACTATGGCATACACCACAATACGTAATATCAATCTTTACATCGTCTGTTCCTACAGCTCTACGCTGTATATCTAATGGTTTTAAATCTGCTGTAGATGCTGTTGCACCATATGCTTTTACTGTTGTTGTAGACAAAATTTATATGTTTTTTAAGGTTACTTTTAATTCAATTTCTGTGTTCAATAGTTTTGAAATAGGACACACGGCTTTCGCTTCATGTGCTATTTGCTGAAACTCTTCTGCATCTATATTAGGTACATCGCCTACTAAATTTAAGATGATTTTAGTAATGGTACCATCTTCAAAATTAACAGATGCATCTACATCTAAAGTTGTTGCTGTGTAATCGGCTTCGTTTAACAAAAAACTTAATTGCATCGCAAAACATCCTGCATGAGCTGCACCAATTAGTTCTTCTGGATTGGTTCCTTTTTCACCATCTTCAAAACGGGTTTTAAAAGAATATTGCGTGTGATCTAGAACTTTACTTCCTGTGGTAAGCTGTCCTTGTCCATCTTTTCCACTTCCTTTCCATCCTGCATGTGCTTGTCTTGTAAATTTCATAGGTTTTATTTTAATTATTTATGTTTATTTTGACGCTTTAGGATAATCTGTAAATCCTTTTTCGCCTTGCGTATAGAAGGTCTCTTGATCCCATTCGGCTAACTCCAAATCGTTTTCAAATCGCGCTACTAAATCTGGATTCGAGATAAACAACTTACCATAAGCTACTAAATCGGCATCGCCATCTTCTAGTACTTTATTCCCTTTCTCTTGGTCGAAGGCGTTGTTTATCATTAACGTTCCTTTATATAATGGTCGGAAATGTTTAGCAATATTTATTACTGCAAACGGCACATCAGACACATCTGTAAACGGTTCTGATAAATGCACATAAGCTAAGTTGTAATCGTTTAATTTTTCAATGATATATTCGAATGTTGGAATGGTCTCTTCATCTATTGTAATACCAAACATGCCGTGTAAAGACGGATTAAAACGCACACCAACTTGCTCTTGAGGCATTACGGTTTTAATAGCATCTAATACCTCAAAGAAGAAACGGGTTCTGTTTTCTATACTTCCACCATATTCATCTGTTCTGGTGTTAGAACATGCGTTAAAAAATTGCTGAAATAAATACCCATTAGAGGAATGAATTTCGACACCATCAAATCCCGCTTTTACGGCATTTGCTGCGGCGTTTTTAAAATCGCTAACCGTTTGCTTAATATCTGCTATCGACATCGCTTTAGGCGTTACCGTATCTTTAAACCCTTCTGGAGTGAATGATTTTGCATGCGGATTTATAGCTGAAGCTGAAACAGGTAAGTCTCCATTATGAAAATCAGGATGTGAAATACGTCCCACATGCCATAACTGAATAAAAATAGTACCGCCTTGATCGTGTACACGTTTGGTTACTTTTTTCCATCCTTCAACTTGTGCTTCAGAGTAAATACCAGGCGTATGAATATATCCTACGGCTTGTTCAGAGACCTGAGACCCTTCGGTAATAATTAAACCAGCAGACGCACGTTGTTCGTAATACAAACCTTGTAATGCGTCTGTTGGGACTTTAGCTTCGTTATCGGCACGACTACGCGTCATAGGTGCCATAACGATTCTGTTTTTAAGATTTATATTTTTATGATATGGAGTTAAGAGCTGTTGTTTAGACATGTCTGTAATATTTTTAATTGTTAATACTAACAAAATTACAGGACAGCTTAACCAATCTCATTGATCTATATCAATTGTGATAAAATTAACTACTTTAAAGAGGTTCTTACCCGGCTTAAATTCTCTGGGGTTACGCCTAAATAATTGGCTATATCATAATTCGCGACTCTATGCTCTATACTTGGGTAGGATTTACAAAAATCGAGATAGCGCTCTTTGGTGTTTTTTTCTTGTGTAGATAAGATGCGTTTCTGCTGAGATATGAATGCTTTAGTGATTAATATTCTAAAATAACGCTCGAAAATGGGAGCATCTTCATAAAGCATTTGAAGCGCATCGTGATTAATAGATAACAATTGCGCATCTTCTACAGCTTCTATATATAAATTTGAAGTGCTTTGATTATAAAAGGCTTCAAAATCTCCAATCCACCAGTTTTCTACCGCAAATTGTAAAATGTGTTTACTACCTTTCGCATCCATATAATAGGCTTTTAAACAGCCCTTCACTACAAAATATTCGTGCTTTACATAGGTTGCTGGTTTTAATAAATACGCCCCTTTAGATACTGAGACTTCATTTAAAATAGAAAGAAATTTCTGTATATCAATCTCGGTTGGATTAACTAAGTGTTGTATGTGTTTTGTTATTGCTGTATGCATGATACAAAGATGCTAAATGATTTGGATTAAAGCAATAATTAAGTGTGTATAGGCTGTTAATTTTAATTGTGATTTTGAATAAAAACACATCATTAAAATTAACAACTATAACTTGAATTTCATTCCTATTTTAAACAACATAACCTCTTCAAGTATCCACACCTAACTACATGATAATAAGGAGATTTATAATATTATTTAATGCTTAATAACTTTTACAGATTGCTCTGCCCATTCTGGAAACACACTTGGATCGATATCGAATATAATGGTTCCCCAAAAGATAGTCATTAACACAATAATTATGGTTGCAAAAATATCTATAATAATTCCTGTTTTTATCATTTGTATCATTTTCAGTTTTCCTGTTCCAAATACAATCGCGTTGGGTGGCGTAGCTATAGGTAACATAAAGGCCATAGACGCTGCTAAGGTTACTGGAATCATAATTAATAATGGATTCACTTTTATTTCTGAAGCTAAACCAGACACTATAGGTAAAAGCATTTCGGTAGTTGCTGTATTCGAGGTAAATTCTGTAAGTGTAGACATTAGTAAGGTTAAAGTTCCGACTAGATTAATAGCAGACATGCCTTTGGTTGCGCCTAAAAGTCCGCCCACATAATTAGATAATCCAGAATCGATAAACCCTTTAGCTAAGGCAAAACCACCACCAAACAAAAACACGATGTGCCAAGGCAGTTTAACCATGATTTTCCAACTCACTAGAGCTTCTTTCTTTTTACTAGAAGGCACAATAAATAACAACATGGCGACAAAAATAGCAACTGTACCATCGTTTAAGAACTTAGGATTTTTAAAAACAGTACTCCATCCTGGAACGGTTACAAAGCCTAAATTAAGATTAGATCGGAATACCCACAACAGCGCTAAAGACAAAAACAACACAAATACCCGTTTTTGCTCGACACTTATAACACCTAATGCATCATATTTGTCTTTAAAAAACGATTTGTCTAATTTCTCTACAGTCCCTTTTGGGCGGTATGTAAAATATAGTAAAAACAGTGAGAATAAAAAGATCATGACTGTTATTGGAAACGCAAAGGTAATCCATTGTCCGAAAGAGATTTCTGGAGCACCAGGATAAATAATTTCAAAAATTCTTAAAAAAGATAAATTAGGAGGTGTTCCAACCAGCGTTGCAATTCCGCCTATAGAACACGCATGTGCAATTGATAGCAATAAACCTGCTGCAAACGAGCTTATTTTTCCTTCACCATACACTTCTTCTAAAGCTGAGGTTACCGAAAACGCAATGGGAAGCATCATCATAGCTGTTGCGGTGTTAGACATCCACATCGATAAAAATGATGAGGCCAACATAAACCCTAGCATAATTCTAAACGGACTCCCTCCTACTATAGAGAGTATTTTTAAAGCGATACGTTTATGAAGATCCCATTTTTCCATAGCCAAGGCCATAACAAAACCACCTATAAATAGAAAAATAACATAATTAATGTAGGCGTCTGAAATGTCTTTTCCATCTAAAACACCAAGAGTTGGGAATAAAATAATGGGGAGAAATGAGGTGATTCCGATAGGTAAAGCCTCTGTAACCCACCAAAATGCCATTAAAAATGCAATAGCGGCGGTATAGGTTACTTCTGGTTTCCCGGGTTGTAAATCGACAAAGAAAATAATGGTAAAAAAGACGATTAGTCCAGAGATAATTAATTTCATATTAATCTCTGTGTTCGTTTCAATGGCTGACATAAAGTCGTGGTTTTAGTTAATTCGTAGAAAAGATAAACTTTCCGTACCACACCCGCAATAATTAATGTTTTTTATTATTATTTTCTTAGACTTTCGGCTTAATAAATGCTTTTTTATAATTGAAAAAAGGTATTACTTTTGAATCTTATTTCGTTTTATTGTTTTGCGTTAGGGATTGAAATGGCATCCTTTTTAATTTCTTTTCGAAATAAAAAGATATAATGTAAAGCCCGACCTTTAGGTAACGCCCACATACTTTTTAAAAATTTAGTTGTACAATACATTTATTTTAATTTACTTTGTATTTCAAAGTTCTTTACAAATGAGCACAGAGAAGTATTTAAACGACATTTCGGAAATTAAAAATTTAATGAGTAAATCATCACGATTTATTTCTTTAAGTGGTATATCGGGTATTTTAGCAGGAATTTATGCTTTAATTGGCGCAGGCTATGCCTATTGGTTAGTCAACTCTTTTTCTTATGGTACATTGATGTTAGATGGAAAAGTATTTAGATTGGTTTTATTAGACTTACTAATTGTACTCGTTTTAAGTGTAGGCACTTCAGTTTTTTTAACCACCAAAAGAGCTAATAAAAATAAAGAATCTTACTGGAATGCAACGACTAAAAATTTATTAGCCAGTTTTTTAATCCCGCTTGTTGCAGGAGGTTTATACATCTTAATTATTTTAAGTCAAGGAAAGTACGGACGTACTGGTGCTTTAATGCTTATTTTTTATGGTGTAGCCTTATACAATGCGTCTAAACATACCTTGGGGTATATAAAATATTTAGGCTTAATAGAAATTTGCTTGGGCTTAATTAGCGCGCTCTTTCCTGGTTTAGGGTTTTGGTTTTGGGTGATTGGTTTTGGATTTATGCATATTATTTACGGTGTTTTTATGTATTTTAAATATGAAAAAAATTAATTACCATTTTATAAAGTAATCTACTTATTTTGAAAAACATTATTTTAAACATTAACAAAGCTTTTGATCATAGAATTCGGCTAGGAATTATGTCGGTTTTAATGGTGAATGAGTATGCCGATTTTAAAATGCTTAAAGAATTGTTAGGATGTACAGACGGTAACTTGGCTAGCCATTTAAAGGCTCTAGAAAAAGTAGAATTTATTACCGTGGAAAAACAATTTATTGGAAGAAAACCAAACACGAGATATCTTGCTACTCCCCTAGGAAAAGAAGAGTTTAAGAAACATATTAATGCCTTAGAAAAGTTAATTAAAAACACTTAGCTTTTTTTATTTACCTATTAACTTTGAATTTCAAAGTTCTTTTAAACGTATAAATACTAAAAAATAAAACTATAAAAATGGAAAAACAAAATCAGCAACCAGGTAGAATTGGAAAATGGGTAAAGACTTCTATTACCGCAAGAATGTTAATGGTGGGACTATTAACATCAATACTACTCATTCCGCTTTCGTTTATAAAAAGTCTAATCCATGAGAGAATGGATAGACAAGAAGAGGTTGTTAATGAAATTAATCAGAAATGGGGAAACGAAGTTTTATTATATGGCCCCATTTTAAAAGTGCCTTATAGAATACATCATATTAAAGAAATTTATGATGAAACCACTAAAAAGAGTAAAAAGGAAAGCTACACCTCTACGAATTATGCTTACTTTTTTCCGAATAAACTTGATATTACATCAACCATAAATCCGGAAGAAAAACAACGTGGTATTTATAAAACTGCTGTATATAAAAGTAACATTGATCTTGCGGGTAGTTTTACTAAGCCTGATTTTAGTGAACAGGATATTAAAGACGAAGACATTTTATGGGATAAGGCGAAATTGATTGTCGAAACCTCTAATTTAAAAGGTGTGAACAGTTTGGTTGAAATTACATTTAATGAAAGTAAATACCCGTTAGAATCTAAATATCAGGAAGAAAACACGGGTTATTTAGACGAGATAAGATTACATAAGTTAGAAAGTAAATCGCTAAAAGAAACCGATTTACCCATTAAAAATGATGTGCGTTTTAATCTTAATATAAATATAAACGGAAGTAAGCAAATACGTTTTATTCCTGTTGGGAAAGAAACCAATGTAAATATTCAGTCTGATTGGAAAACAGCTAATTTTTTAGGGGAATATTTACCTCAGAATTCTGATAAAATAACTACTGATGGTTTTAATGCCAAATGGAAAGTATTAGATATAAACCGTCCGTTTTCTCAGGAATCTTTTAATGGACTTCCAGATTTGAAACAGTATGCTTTTGGTGTCAATTTTATGATTCCAGTAGATGAGTACCAGAAAAGTGAACGCTCTGCGAAATATGGCTTTTTAGTGATTGGATTAACCTTTTTAATCTTCTTTTTAATACAAACTATGAGTAAAATTAATATTCATCCCTTTCAGTATTTAATGATTGGTATTGCATTAACCATGTTTTATACCTTACTGATTTCTATTTCGGAACATAGTAGTTATTTAAAAGCGTATGTAATTGCTGGTGCATCTGTTATTGTTCTGATTACACTGTATTCTAAATCGATTTTAAAGAATGTAAAATTCCCACTCTTTATTGGGCTTTCACTAACCATATTATACACTTTTATATTTGTAATTATACAGTTAGAGAGCTACGCTTTATTAGTTGGAAGTATTGGTTTATTTGCAATTTTAGCTGCTGTAATGTATGCTTCCAGAAAAATAGATTGGCAAAACGGAGAATAATAGTCACAAAAAAAGTATCAAGTTTTATAAGGCTTGATACTTTTTTTAAATCATTAAATAAACATCTTTAAGAACTAAAAAGGCACTAATGACATTCAACCTTAAATATTTTATCGCATTTGTTTTACTACTTTGTACAGAACTATTAATCGCCACAACTTCCGGATTTATTCGCCATACATTTGGAGATTTTTTAGCTGTAATAGGCGTTTACGTTTTAGTTAAATCTGTATTCCATATTGAACCTATAACACTAGGCATTGGAGTTTTAGTATTTTCTTTTATGATTGAAACCCTACAACTCACTCCTTTTTTAGAACTCACAGGTTTATACAAAAGCAGAATAGCTCGTATTGTTTTTGGAAGCACCTTTAGTTTTGGTGATTTATTAGCCTACACCTTGGGTGTATTTACTATAATTATAATAGATACCACTCTTGGAAAAAAATATAAATTACCAGTAATTAAACGTGATAAAATAATTATTTAGTATGCTGTTTTATCTTCTTTTTTAGTCCACTCCTGAAAAGGCTCTAAAGCAATATCTCTAGCAAGTTGTGTAAACGGAATACTGCGTTTCTCGTATGGCAACGGAATTTCTTTATAAATAAAGGCATCATCAAACCCTATATTTGCAGCATCTTCTTGATTACTTCCGTAATACACTTTATCTGGACGGGCCCAATAAATGGCACCTAAACACATCGGGCAAGGTTCGCAAGAGGTATAAATCTCGCACCCTTCTAATTGAAATGTATTTAGGTTTTTACAAGCATCTCTAATCGCTGTAACTTCTGCATGTGCCGTTGGATCGTTAGTTGATGTGACCTTATTGTTACCACGTCCAACAATTTTTCCGTCTTTAACAACAACGCAACCAAAGGGTCCGCCTTCGTTATTATGCATTCCCCGTAACGCTGCATTAACAGCTTCTTTCATAAATTTTTCTTTGCACATGGTCTTTGTAATTTTATATAGAATACGACGTAGTAGGTTGTATTCTGAATTCAAAAATGACTATTTTATTTTAAAATAAGTCAAAAAAACAGCTATTTTCAATCAAAAAATTAGAAATCATATCACATTCAGTGTTTTAGAGACACCAAAAACGGAAACTCTTAACAATCGTAATATTCCTTCTCGAAAGTCACTTTTTTACCGGTTAATTGTTCAATATTTTCTACATAATTATCGAAAGCTTTGCATACTCCTCTTAAAACGCTGTGATATGTTTTATCAGTTGTTATTATATATAATTCTGAACCTCCTCTACCTCTAGCGGGCAAGATATTACGAATACTAAACGAATCTATTTCTGCGATATCAAATGTTTGTGCATATCCCTTAGCAGAGCATCCAATTTTATTATTCGCCGTATCTGTCCAAATAATAGTTGTCGCTTGAAACGCTGCCGTTATAGCATTTGGTCTGTATGTAATACGCGCGTTTCTCATGTAATCTTTAGGGCAATTAAAATCGCCTTGTAAAGTTAAAACGTTAGAAATTACAATGTCTTTCTCATACGCTTCATCCATTAATAACTTAGGATATTCTCTGTTATTCTTAATAGTTATAGAGGTGTTACCTGCATCAAATTGCCACTTCGAATCGTATGTATAACAAATAGACAAACTGATGTTATTTAAATTGAATATTAGATTTTTCTGATCGTCTCTTTCATATCCATTAAACGTTTGATCTTTAAACACATCTTGTAGAAGTACCCTTTTTAAATCGTAATAACTATCGTCTGTACCTAATGCGCTATAGCAATGGCTATAAAAGTGCAATACAGGAACATCGGTTCGTGGATTATCAAAATACGCGTGCAGGGTGTTTAGTATAATATTCCCAATACGAACAGGATATTTAAATTTTAGTAGTTTTTGATTGTAAGGAGATGTTTCAAAATAAACGTGCGGATTTTGTTGTATATCGGCATAAGTCGTTTCCCATGAAAGAAATACTTTTGGTTCTGATTGAATCTCATAACCAGCATTATAATCTGTATAATTTTCAGTTAAAACCGTATAATTTTTAGGATATTTACGTATCCAGATTCTCTTTTTATAACGCTCTGACTTATGAACATTATGAAAAAACACATCATTATTAAAATGAAATCTCTGCGACAATTGAGTGTATACTTCCTTAAAACCTTTAAACGTTACAGGAATATCGTTTTGATGGTGATCGAAAAGAAACAAGTAATTATCCCCATCCCCCTTTAAATTAATGTAAGCATATTGTAAATCGTCCAGATTAACCAAGCTGTTATATATACTCCTTTCGCTATAATCTTGGCAAATTAATATATTATTTTCTATGCTTACTTCGCCATTAGCTGTTGGCTTAGGAAACAGATTATTATGCGCTTGATTGTTCCCAAAAAATGTATTTATAATACTCATAGCAGGTTATAAATTGTAGATTACTATAGTCACGCCCTCCATATAAAAGAACTAAACATCTAGCAAAAATACTAATGATAACAAATGATTAGGTAATAAATGTTATTTATTATTTTTCTGTTTCTTTTTCCAAATCACATAAAAGATTACCATGAGTATGGGTAGAATTACAAAGACAATAACATCGAACGGATCTGTAAAATCTATAGGCGTATTATCATCTGGGTTCGGAGTTCCTAAAGGCAATTGTGCTAATAATTTATATGCTGTATTTATCATAATTTTTTCTGGTTTATATGAAGTAAAATATATTTAAGCTCTATTAAAAGCTATTGATTATAGATACTGTAATGTTAAGATACTGTAATATTTTTAAAGATAACAGATACTTTGCATTTGCGTTAACATCTATTAGAATAGAGCAAAGATAGGATGAGTTCCAATCCTACCTTTACACTATGTTAAGGCATAATAAAGTGCCAAGTGAACACAAAAAGCAAAGAACATGGAGACTGAAACAAAAAAAAACACATTTAAAACAATTAATCCTACAAATGGCACACCGTTATCGACATATACCTATATGACAGATAACACTGTGAACGAAAAAATAGAAGCCTCGCATAAAGCATTTTTAGATTGGAGACACCAACCATTTGAAGCACGTGCCAAAATTATACAAGCTATTGGTGAAGAATTACAACATTATAAAACGGAGTTAGCAGAACTTATGACCGACGAAATGGGTAAACTCCTTACCCAAAGTCAGCAAGAAATAGATATTTGTACTGCCGTTTGTAAATATGCTGCAAATGAAGCTGAAATCATACTTAAGCCTGAAGAACGTGAATTATCTAATGGCTTTAAAGGACGTATTACCTACTCGCCTATAGGTATTATATATGGTATACAACCTTGGAACTATCCCTCTTACCAAGTTATTCGTTATGCCATTACTAATTTAATGGCAGGAAATAGTATATTATTAAAACATGCGTCGAATGTAACAGGAACTGCAAAACTTTTAGAATCTATTTTTAAAGCTGCAGGCTTACCAGATGGTTTATTCACTGTATTGGTTATTAATCACGACCAATCTGATGCGATTATTAAAAACAAATTAGTACGTGGTGTAACCTTAACAGGTAGCCCTGAAGCAGGTAAAATTATCGGAGAAAAGGCAGGAGCACAATTAAAAAAATCTGTTATGGAATTAGGAAGTAACGATGCCTATTTAATTTTTGAAGATGCAGATATTGAGCTTGCTGTAGCCGAATCTGTTAAAGGTCGTATATACAATAACGGAGAAACGTGCATTGCTGCTAAACGGTTTATAGCTACAGATGCGATATATGATAAATTTAAAGAAGCGTTTGTAAAAGCTATGTCTGAGTTAAAACTCGGAGATCCTAAAGCAAAAGACACCGACTTAGGACCAATGGCAAGGGCCGATTTAAGAGACAAATTACACGAACAACTAACAGAAAGTGTAAATAAAGGCGCCAAAATATTATGTGGTGGTGCTCCAAAACAAGGTAACGGATACTATTATCCAGCAACTGTTTTAGGAGATGTTGCTCCAGGACAACCCGCCTACGACGATGAGCTTTTTGGACCAGTAGCCGCTTTAATTAGAGCCAAAGACGATGAAGATGCCATGCGCATAGCCAACGATAGTCGTTTTGGACTTGGAGGAGGAATCTTTTCTAAAGATGTTAAACGCGCTGTACATTTAGCAGATAAATATTTCGATACCGGAATGGTCTTTATCAATACTTTTGGTTTAGCCGATCCGCAAATGCCTTTTGGTGGCGTTAAAGATTCTGGTTACGGAAGAGAACATGGAGGATTTGGTTTGAAAGAATTTGTAAATATTAAAGCCATTACCATAGGTAAAACAAAATAATAGACCATCTATCTCAATTATTATAAAACGCTCTAATCAATATGATTAGAGCGTTTTTTTTAGCACAAATGCTGCACTTAAAACCTTTATTTCTAATTATTTTACAATTATCTACTTGTAAAACACTATATAACAACACCTTAAACAGGATTAACATTAATTTAATAGTATAACACTTTTGTATTAATAGTAATACTATTAAATTTGCGAGAAATAGTATTAATTATGATAGATTTACTCTCAACCTTCAAAATACAGATTCCTACAGGAGTGTATTTAAAAGATCCAGAATCTTCGGCTTTAGGAAAGCGCATTATAGAAAGTAGTATTGTGCTAATTAAAGAACATGGCTTCGAAGATTTCAATTTCAAGAAATTAGGCGAAGTTATCCAATCTAACGAAAGTTCTATTTACCGTTATTTTGAAAGTAAACACAAGTTGTTAGTGTACCTTACATCGTGGTATTGGAGCTGGATTGAACGTCAGCTTATAATCGAAACTTACAGTAATAACAATCCGGAAGACAAGCTAAAAAAAGCAATACTGGTTGTGAGCAGAACAGCAGAGCAAGATCAACAATATAGCCATATTGATGAAGTGCTTTTAAATAAAATAATTATTCACGAAAACTCGAAATCTTATTTAACTAAAAATGTAGATTCAGATAATAAAGAAGGTGCTTTTATGCCTTATAAACGTGTTATTCATCGTTTATCAAAAATTATAACAGAGTACAATGCTAAGTATGCTTATCCTTTAAGTCTAGCAAGCACCATTGTAGAAGGCGCTTTACATCAGCATTTCATAAAAGACCATTTCATATCTATTACAAATTGTGATAATACCCATTCACCCTCAGATTTCTACATCGATTTAACACTAAAAACATTAGTTAATGAAAATTAAAGAGTTAACGCCATGGAGGCGTTTTTTAGGACTTCTAAAATTAGAACGTAAAGACATTTATCAAATAGGATATTACGCAGTTTTTGAAGGTATAGTTGGGCTGTCTTTACCTTTGGGAATTCAGGCCATTATTAACTTATTACAAGGCGCACAAACGTCTGCATCTTTATATGTCCTGATTATTTTAGTGACTTCTGGAGTTGCATTTTCTGGAGCATTACGATTGATGCAAATGCGTATTATTGAAACCATTCAGCAACGCATATTTACTCGTGCATCTTTTGATTTAAGTTATCGATTTCCGAAAATTAAAATGAGTGAATTACGTAATTATTATTTACCAGAATTAGCGAATCGTTTTTTCGATACATTAACCATACAGAAAGGATTATCTAAAATTTTAATTGATGTGCCATCTGCCCTATTACAAATAATATTGGCGCTGGTATTACTTTCTTTTTATCATGCCTTTTTTATGGTTTTCGGACTGTTATTATTAGTTCTTATTTATGTGGTTTTTAAGTATACTGCGCAACGCGGATTGGATACCAGTTTAGTAGAATCTAAATACAAGTATAGTGTAGCACACTGGTTGCAAGAGATTTCTCGTACTGTAATTAGTTTTAAAATTTCTGGCCGCACTAATTTAGCAATGCAAAAAAGTGACACTTTAGTGAATAATTATTTAGAGTCTCGAGAAAATCATTTCAAGATTTTAATGCTGCAGTTTATGCAAATGATAAGCTTTAAAGTTTTAGTAACTGCTGGTTTATTAGTTATTGGAGGACTTTTAGTATTAGACCAACGTATGAATATTGGACAATTTGTAGCTGCTGAAATTGTAATTCTATTGATTATAAATTCTGTTGAAAAATTACTTCTAGGCTTAGAATCTTTTTATGATGTATTAACATCTATAGAAAAATTAGGTCAGGTTGTAGACAAACCTTTAGAATCACAAAAAGGAGAATCGATTAAACAAAATGCCGAATTAACAATAGAATTAGCAAATGTCTCTTACAAATTACCAGAGCAAAACAAGCCTATATTAGACAAATTATCGTTTATTATAAACCAAAAAGACCGCATATGGATTAAAGGAGAAAGTGGTTCTGGTAAATCGAGTTTAATTCAACTTATAGCAGGTATTTTAGAACCCACTAATGGTCATATTTACGTTAATAATTTATCTATAGAAAGTTTATTCTTAAATGAATATCGTGCTCATTTAGGATTGTCTTTATCTGATGAATCTCCATTTGAAGGCACAATAAAAGAAAATGTGTCTTTCGGAAACCCTGACATTGATAACGAAACCATTTATAAGGTTTTTGATGAGTTACGCTTAACCGATTTCTTAAAACAACAACCTCAAGGCTTAAGTACCATTTTAAAACCCGAAGGAAAACAAGTGCCTTACACTGTGATAAGAAAAATACTTATTGCAAGGGCCTTAGTTAAGCAACCTAAAATATTAATATTTGAAGACCCATTAGATCATTTCCCAAAAGATGAAGCCGAACGTATTATTAAACTTCTAACAAGTCCAGAGAAGCCTTGGAGTCTTATAATAGTTAGTAATAGCGAACATTGGAAGGATACGTGTAACAAACAAATTACACTTAAAAATGGAAATATAATCAACGAATTCTAAGACTCATATGTTAAACATATCCCATAATCACACATCAGAACAGATCGATATAAAGAAATTTAAGTCTGGTCAGCATATATTTGACATTCAATACCATAAAATATTCAAAAAGCTCCTTTTAGTCTTTTTTATTATCATTGGAATTATCATGTTATTACCATGGACACAAAGTATATCTAGCTCAGGTAGTGTAACTACAATTAAACCAGGACAACGTCCGCAAACTTTACAATCTCAAATTCCAGGGCGTATTGAAGAATGGTTTGTACAAGAAGGTGATTTTGTAAAACAAGGCGATACCATACTTCGTATTTCAGAAATAAAAAGTGAGTATTTTGACACACAACTTACAGCACGAACAGGAAACCAGATTACTGCTAAAACCTCGTCTGTAGAAGCGTATAAAAACAAAGTAAATGCCTTAAGAAATCAAATTTCTGCTTTACAACAAGAACGTCGTTTAAAATTAGAGCAAGCCGAAAATAAACTGATACAATCCCGATTAAAAGTTACCACAGATAGTATGGATTTAGAAGCGGCTAAAATTAATGCAACTATTGCCGAAACACAATATCAACGTGCTGTAACTCTTGAAAAAGAAGGCTTAAAAGCGGTTAAAGATGTCGAAGAAAAATACGCTAAACTTCAAGATACTCAAGCGAAACTCATGTCTTTACAGAACAAGTTTTTAAGTACAAAAAATGAAGTTATTAATAGTCAGTTAGCGATTTCAACCATTAGTGCAACATATAACGATAAATTTGCAAAGTCTGAAAGCGATTTATATACAGCACAATCTATTGGATATAATGCAGAGGTTGAAGTTTCTAAATTAGAAAGTAGTTTAGCAAATTACACTAAGCGTAGTAGCTTACTTTATATTACAGCACCACTAGATGGCTACATTAATCAAACCATAAAGTCTGGAGTTGGAGAAACGCTAAAAGAAGGCGAACAATTGGTGAATATTATGCCTGCAAATTACGAATTGGCAGTAGAAATGTACGTGCGTCCTATAGATTTACCATTACTACACAAAGGTGAAAAAGTACGTGTGCAGTTTGACGGTTGGCCTGCAATTGTATTTAGCGGATGGCCAAATGTATCTTATGGAACCTATGGTGCTAAAATTATAGCGGTAGAAAATTTTATCAGTTCTAACGGTATGTATCGTGTGTTATTAAGCCCAGATGAAACCGATGTAGAGTGGCCAGAAGCAATTCGTGTAGGTTCTGGAGCACAAACCATTGCGTTATTAGACAATGTGCCTATTTGGTATGAATTATGGAGACAAATTAACAGCTTCCCTCCTAACTTTTACCAACCAGCAGGAGCTTCAAAATCGAAAACAGATAAAAACAGTTATTAATGCAAAAACTATTTACATATATATGCTTGATTTTTGTGACTGTGAATTATGCACAGCCTAACGACAGTGTTCTATCTTTAGAAGAATACTTGGGATATGTAAAAAACTATCATCCCGTTGTAAAACAAGCGCATTTATTAACTACTGAAGGAGAGGCCAAGCTATTAAAATCTAGAGGAGCTTTTGATCCTAAACTTTCGGTAGATTATAATCGGAAAAAATTCAAGGGTACAGAATACTACGATAAGCTAAATACGACCTTTAAAATTCCAACGTGGTATGGCGTAGAATTAAGTGCGAAGTATGAAAATACCGATGGAAAATATTTAAACCCGGAATACAACACACCTGAAGATGGTTTATATAGCGCTGGTATTTCTTTAAATCTTGCTCAAGGTTTACTAACCAATAAACGTATGGCAACGTTAAAACAAGCAAAATTGTATACCAAGCAAGTTGAAGCTAAACGCCAGTTAATGGTGAATGAATTTCTTTACGAAGCCATAACGACTTATTTTAATTGGTTAAAAAACTATCAAGCAAAACAAGTCTATTCAAATTATGTTGTAAATGCTAAAAATAGATTAAACAATGTTAAAAAAAGCTATTTTGCTGGCGAATACCCAGCAGTAGATACGCTAGAAGCGAGTATTAATTACAAATCTCGTTTACTAGATTATGAAAAATCAAGAATTGGATATGTAAAATCTACTTTAGAGGTCTCTAATTATTTATGGTTAGAAAATAATTTACCATTAGAATTAAAAGATTCTATTGTTCCCGACATACAAACTATTGATGTGATTGATGTTGTGCTTAATAGTTCTATTTTAAATAGTACCGACGAACTTATAGAAAACCATCCGAAACTTCAAGAGTTAAAACTTAAAGAAGATATCCTGACGGTAGACCGGAACTTAAAAAAAAACAACTTATTACCCATTGTGAACTTAGAATACAATTTCTTATCGTCTGATTATGAACACTTAGATACGTTTAATACTGCAGATTACAAAAGCGGACTTAAAGTTGTCTTTCCTTTATTCTTAAGAAAAGAACGGGGAGATTTAGCTATGGCTAAAATGAAATTACAAGATATCTCTTATGATATTTCGTTAACTAAAGTTACTTTAAAAAATAAAATTGAAGGGACTATTCAAGATATTGCCTCTTATGAGATTCAATATGATTTATTACTGGATTTAGTTCTCGATTATAAAAATATTGTAAAAAGTGAAGAACGTAAATTTAGCCTAGGAGAAGGCTCTCTTTTTCTAGTAAATTATAGAGAAGCAAAATTAATAGAAACGCAACTGAAGCAAATCGATTCTGAATATCAGTTATTCAATAAAAAATCAGAATTATTAAGAGTTTTAAACACCTTGTAATATTTTTCAATAAACTTTTAATAATTATAAACATATAGAATAAAAACCGTCCCTAAACATATGTTTAGGGACGGTTTTTTTTTATAAAATTTCCTTTTAAAATTATACTATTAAGCCTCTCCTCTAGCTGGATAATCTTTATTAATAACAAAATCTATAGACTTTAAAATAGCTATAATCTCTGGTCTTGCAAATGGCATTGTTTGTACAGACGACGCGTATAATGTGCGATCAGGACGGATTAAAAAGATAGCCGGTTCAACGAATGTTTCTGGCTCATCCTTTATACCTTTAGAAATATATAACCCCCAAGTTCTCGCTTCTTCAATTGGTAAATTATATCCTAATGGCACATCTGCAATATCCCAATCATTATAAGTTGCTTTAGCTATTGCTTCTGTATCAGCACTTATTGCAACAACGTTTACGCCTTTATCTGTAAAATCTTGAATATGCTTTTGTATAGTTTCGAGATACGTTTTACACACTGGGCAATGTTTCCCTCTATAAACCACCATAAGAGTGAAATTTTCGGGGTTTTGTTCGCTAAGTGTCCATGTACTACCATTTACTAAGTTTATTGATATATCTGGTGTTTCTGTTCTTGGTTTAATCATAATATGTGTTTTAAAAATTAAAAATAAAGTAATTAGATATTGAAATAAATCTAACTAATTAATAGTTTTAAAAGCACTTTCTATAGGAGTATTTCCTTGAAGAATTTCGAAAGTTGATGTATCTGTAGACTCATCACGTAAAGCTTGAATAAGTGTTTGAGCCACATCATCACGTGTAATTTCACCACGTTTAGATAATTTTTCAGCTAATTCTATTGTGCCTTGCCCAGCGTTATTATTAAGCGTTCCAGGTCTTACAATAGTATAATTAAGTGTAGATTTTTTTAAAAACTCATCGGCATTATGCTTCGCTTTTAAATACTCTTTAAGTTGATCGCTTTGTTCAGGATAATCTGCACCCATAGAACTTAACATTACAAATTTATTAATTTTAGCATCTTCAGAGGCTTTAATCATTTTTATGGCACCATCTTGATCGACTGATTCTACTTTTTTACCCCCAGATCCGGCTGCAAAAATTACTTTATCAATACCTTGAACGGTTTTAGAAACATCTTCTTCAAGGTCGCCGTGAACTGTTCTTATATTTTGTGTACTAAATGCTTTCTCTTGTTCTGCATTTCTTACCATTGCTATAGGTTCAAAATCTTGAGATCCTTTTAAATAATTTACTATAATATGTCCTGTGGTACCTGTGGCACCAACTACTAATACATTTTCCATTGTGTTATATTTTTACTGCAATTTACTCAGAATTTAGAGTAACTCTTGACTTAAAAACGTATAAAACTAACGCAAAACCTATTCGTACCCATTTATTTAAGTCTAAATACAAGACTATAATTAATTATTAAAGTGACGTTTATAGCACTATTAGATTAATATCTATTAATTAAATAATTAAAAAAAATATAAATAATTTTACCATTCTATAGGGCGGTAATCTTTAAGAAATTTACCACACCAATGTTTTCCTGTATTAATACCGTCTAATAACGGGTCCATAACACGAGCGGCACCATCTACAATATCTAAAGGCGGTTGAAAATCGTATTCCTCTTGTTTCTTTTTGGCTAATTCGGCAGGATCTTCGTCTGTAACCCAACCTGTATCTACAGCATTCATAAAAATACCACTTTTAGCTAATTCTCCAGAAGCTGTATGTGTTAACATATTTAAAGCTGCTTTAGCCATATTAGTATGCGGATGGCGAGATTCTTTAAACACACGATGAAATTTACCTTCCATAGCCGTAACATTTATAATGTGTTTTTGCCCGGTATTTTCTTTTTTCATTAATTCAGACAAGCGATTACACAATACAAAAGGTGCGACGGAATTTACCAATTGTACTTCTATCATTTCTGTGGTTTCTATCGCGCCTAGTTTTAATCGCCAACTGTTGGTCTTTCTAAGATCTACTTGTTGTAAATCGGCATCTAATTCTCCTTCAGGAAACACCTCTTCTACGACTAATGAATTATCAAAACTATACGGAATTTGAGACAGTTTAGCAGAAGCTCTTAGTCCAATTCCAGGTTCAGGACCATGCCAAGTGACAGGCATATTTTTATTAGATGATGCACCAGAAGTCAACGATTTTAATTCGTCTAAACAATTTGTATGATCAGCTAACATATCCTGAACCGCCTTTGGTAACGTATCTATAGCTTGTTCTTCCTTAGCCATTAAATGTGCATAAAAACCAGCAGGACGTCTTACGGTTTGTGCAGCATTATTAATTAAAATATCTAAGCGATCGTATTTCTGTTCAATATAATTACAAAAAATCTCGACACTTGGTATGTGTCTTAAATCCAAACCGTGAATATGTAAACGGTCTTTCCATAAATTAAAATCATCTTCTTTAGCAAAACGAATTGCAGAATCTACAGGAAATCTAGTTGTTGCCACAACCGTTGCGCCACCACGTAATAACATTAAAGTAATGTGATATCCAATTTTTAGACGAGATCCCGTAATTACAGCGACTTGTCCGTTAACATCAGCAGTTTGAAAACGTTTAGCATAATTAAAATCGCCACAATCGGTACACATCGTATCGTAAAAATGATGCATTTTAGTAAAAGATTCTTTACAAACATAACAATTTCGAGGCGTCTCTAACTCCGGTGTTTCTATAGTATCTAATTCTGCTGCAGCTAACAATTTAGGAGCCAAAAAGATAGGTGTTTCTCTGGCATTTCTAATTCCTGTTACTTTACGCGCTACACGATCCTGAACTTCTTTTTTACGTTTTGCATTTTTTTTAGCATCTTTTTTACGGCGAGCAAACTCCTCTCGACTCGGTCTAGAAAACAGCCCTGTAGCTTGTATTAAGGCAATTCTTTTGTCCTTTGGAATATCGAAAATTAGATTCGTGTCTGTATTCAATTGTTGTAATACATATAAGCAATTATCTATTTGTTTTTCACTTAACTCGACTTCACCTTCATGCTTTACTTTCATATATTACTATTTAATACGCGAAGATAGGCTATATTCTTCGATATATACAACAAGTAAATTGATCGCTTTATCATTTCACTTTAGACGTTACATTGTCTAAAGTGAAAAGTAAACAGTGATATTATTTCTTCTATATTTAAGGTTAAAATCGATATAATTCAAAGTCATGTCTTCTAAAAACACTTCAAAACACGCACTTTATCTATTAGTAATTATGTGTTTATTCAGTATAAAAATGATTTCAAACCCTTTAATTCGGTTAGATTCTACACGATTAGCAAGTGCTAAAAATAGAATTACTAACGGCACAGCATCTGAAAAAACACTTGAAGCTTATAAAAACCTATTACAACATGCTAACCGTGCATTAAAACTAGATAATCCCACAGTATTAAATAAAAGCATATTACCACCTTCGGGAGATAAGCATGATTATTTGAGTATTAGTCGGTATTGGTGGCCAGATCCAAGCACAGAAAGTGGATTACCTTGGATTCGTTTAGATGGAAAAACAAACCCTGATACCCAAACTGAAGCTGTAGACAGAAAACGTTTAGCTGTTATGGGAAGAACTGTTTGTGTATTAAGTTTAGCCTATTATTTTACAGAAAATGAAACCTACGCAACAAAAGCCATAAGCATGCTTGACACCTGGTTTATAAATCCAGAAACACTTATGAATCCGCATTTAAAATTTGGACAAAGTATTCCAGGTAAACCTAACACTAGACCTTTTGGTATTTTAGATGGACGATCTATCGTTCAGTTTATTCCAGATGCGATACATTTAATCTCAACATCTAAACAATGGACAGATACAAATCAGTTAAAAATGACGGCATGGTTTACAGCGTATTTAGAGTGGTTAACTCAGAGTCCGTTAGGAATTAAAGGAAGTCTGCTTAACAATAATCACGGATCATGGTATAAGTTTCAAGTTGCTGCTTTAGCTATGTATTTAGGAAATAAAAACCTAACAAAAAACACAATTGTAGCCACGGAAAATAGTTTAGAACAGATGATAAATACTGAAGGCGGACAAGTTCATGAACTAGAAAGAACACGCTCTTTTTTTTATAGTTGCTTTAACCTTGAAGCTTTAATAAGTATTGCCAAAATTGGTGATTATGTGAATTTAAATATGTGGACTTATGAAACTGAAAGTAAAAAGAGTTTAACTCTAGCATTACACTATTTAACAGCTGTGATTGATGGAGCACAATGGAATCATGATACTTTAAAAACAGTGGAAGTATCTAATCTTTTGCCAATAGTTTCAGCATTTTATGACACCTATAAAACTGAAGAATATCGCAGCCTTCTAAAGGCTATTTTAACGCAAGTAGAAGACCATACAAAAGACACTAACCTACAAGAATTTTGGTTATTTCATCCCGATTTTAATTAGAATTAGTTACAGTAATTACAGCAAAGATACAGATAAAAAAAGCCCATCTTATTTTAAGATGGGCTAATATATTATATAAAAAAAACAGAATTTAATTCACCGATTTTAATTCAATGTCGAATATTAACACCGCACCACCTGGAATAGTATTATTTCCATAACGTCCGTAGCCTAAATCTGATGGAATTAATAAGGTACCACTTCCACCTTCATTAAAGTACTGAAGACCTTCTTCCCAGCCTTGAATAACTTGGTCTAAATAAAAAGAAGCATCTGATGAGCCTTCATCAAAAACTTCACCATCTGTATAATATCCTTTATAATTTACAGTTACATACGATGTTCCTGTTGGTTGTACGCCTGTACCTTGCTCGTCTATAACATAATACAATCCTGAATCTGTAACTTGGGCATCTAAGCTATTGGCATTTATATAATTTAAAATTTCTTGTTCATTTTCGGCGGTATAATCAATAATATCAATATCGAATACTAAAACAGAACCACCAGGAATACCGTTATAGTCTGAACTACCGTATGCTAAATGTGCAGGAATAATAAGTTTACCACTACCACCTTCGTTAAAATACTGAAGACCTTCTTGCCAACCATATATTACACTTTGTAAATTAAAAGAAATAGCATCCGAAGAAGCATCAAATTCTGAACCATTAGTATACGTTCCAACATAAGTTACAGTAACATCTGAAGTTGAAGTAATTTCTGCACCTTCTCCTTGTTCATCCATAACATAATACAAACCAGATCCGGTAGATATAGCATCTAAATTGTTAGCTGTTATATATGCTAAAATTTCTTGTTCATTCTCTGCTGCATAATTTATTGTTGTAGATGAATCGTCTGAACTACAAGACACAAAAAGCACTACAAAAAGTGCCATAAATACTGATTTCATATTTTATTAAATTTATTAAAAACAAAAATATACAAATGATATGGCTAGACACTGTAAAAACTGTTAAAAAATTTAACATCTGAATAAAGTAATTGCTTTTAAATACGATTTACTTACAAAAGGGAAGAAAATACAACATGGAATATTTTAATGTTATAAAAAAATGAATTTAAAGGTCTAAAAAACTTAAAAAACTATATTTGCGCTCATGTGGATGTATTTAGGTCTGTTATCGGCCGTATTTTTAGGATTACATAATTTATGTAAAAAACACGCCGTTCAAGGAAACGAAGTTTTTCCCGTGTTATTAGGAACCATTTCTTCAGGTTTATTAGTATTGCTTCCCTTTTATTTGGGATCTCAATTTGCGCCGGATTACACTAAATCTTTAGGGTTTTACATTGAATCTATTTCATGGCAAAAACACATTTTTATTTTTATAAAATCAGTTATCATGGCAGGCTCTTGGATTTTAGCTTACCAAGCACTAAAGCATTTACCAATTACAATTGTAACTCCAATACGATCTGCAGGACCATTTTTCACCTTTATTGGTGCTATTTTTATTTATCAAGAACGTCCAAACCCGTTACAATGGATTGGTTTTTTTTTAATAATAGGCTCTGTAATTCTCTATTCTAAAATAGGAAAAAAAGAAGGTATCGTTTTTACACGTAATAAATGGATTTTTGCCATTATTGCTGCTACATTTTTAGGTGCTTCTAGCGGATTGTATGATAAGTTTTTAATACAACGTTTAATGTTAACCCCGCAAACCCTTCAATTTTGGTTTTGTTTTTATACTGTTACTATATTATTAGTCATTTTAGGCTTTACTTGGTTTCCTTATGCAGAAAAAAGACAAGCTTTTAAATTTAGATGGTCTATCCCAGCTGTGGGTGTCTTGTTACAGACTGCTGATTATTTTTACTTTAAAGCGTTACAAGATCCAGATGCTTTAATTATGTTACTATCTGCTATAAAAAGAAGTCAGATTATTATTGCAGTAGTTATTGGAGGTTTAATATTTAGAGAACAAAACAAACGCAAAAAACTAGTGCCTTTAGGAGGTATTATGTTAGGCGTGTTTTTAATATTATATTCTTAATAAGAAAGCATTTGAGAATAGGGTATAAAAAAACCAGCTGTAATTTCTTACAACTGGCTTTAAATTAAGAACCAACTTAAAAGGATTAAAAAAACTATTTATTTAAATACGAACTTGCAATTGAGGCACGTTGTGAAACATGACTGTTCAATTGGCTTACAGCTGTTTGAAAATCTGAACTAGAATTTAAGAATGTGTAACCATCCATTTCTGTAGTAGCATACGGCTCGATTAATGACGAGTACGTTGCATATTTAGACTGCATTTTACTCACACTAAAGTAATTATCTATTGTTTCTTGCACATATTCATCATACTGTGCTTTATACGTTTCATCTGCGTACAAATACCCAATTAATGGCCAACTTGAACTACTTACATCAGAAAAATCTATAGATACAGCGCCTTGACCATTACCATCTTGTAGCGCCTCATTATTATCCCATGGAATCCAAGATAAACGTTCGGTGTCTGGATTATTATATAAGTAATAATTATGTGTCATTCTACCATACGTATCCCAGTTTTGAATTACAGTATTTACAGCTAAATATTTTAAAAATGTATCTGTATCTAATATAGACTCTAATTCTGCTCTCCAAGTTTCTGGATCTGTAGTTCTATTGTCTGCGTTTAAAGCGGTATACAATTCTTCTACATCTGTAAAATTGGCATCATCTTCATTGGTTTTCTTAACCAAATCATCTTCAGAATACGATCCCTCTGCAAAACTAGCACCATCGCCATCCGGTTTATATAGATTTCCATCATTATCAGAAAATTGTGTGTCAATTACGGTATCATCTACCTCTTCTACTAATGTATACACACCAAAATATTCTGGACCATCTCCATGATCTACATATACGGTATAAAATGCAGTATGCGATACAGCTAAACCGGCATCTCTAAAAACATCGGCTGCTACTTTTTCTCGTAACATTGAGTTATCATTATAATTATTTTTTAAACTCAACTTTTTAAACCCGTAAAATCTTTGGTTGTCGATCTGCGGATAATCATCTTCAAATTCATCAAAATCTAATTTAAAAGATAATTTTAAAATACCAGAAGACCAACTGGACTGTAAGCTTGAATTCCCTTTAAAACGAATACCTACACGGTACCATTCTATACCATTATAAAAAACTTCTCCTGGAATAAAAATAGGATCTTCATCTACATCGCTTAAAGAACTATTAGAATGAGAACCAAAAGTTCCGTACAATGTATTCATATCTGCTAACATCGCATCCCAGCGTTCTTCTGTAATTACAAGATCTATGCGTTTAATTGTTTCATCTTCAAAAACCTCATCAAAATCAGGATCTGCACTTTTACTGTGCGTTTCGTCTGTCCAATCTGTAGTTTCAAAATCGGTATCATCAATAACAATTTCTACACTGTCGTCTGTCTCTACATCATCTGATGATGTACTATCATCTCCACATGAATACAAGAAAACCATTTGCATAACAAAGAGACATGCAATTGTTGTTTTTTTCATTTTCAATACATTAAAAGTTTTGTCATTGCCCAAATTTCGATAATTAAATAGGACTATAATTTAATATTAAGTAAAGCGAACCACCTTTTCAGTGAATCCCGACTAGCACTCTGTAAATGAGAAAATATCTAAAAAATTACAACTCAAACATATTAAAAAAATATGAGCTTAATTTCCTTGTATACGTAACCATAAATCACTTATTAAGTGTTCTGCATCGTCACGGTTTTTAGGAGTCTCTATAAAATGAATTTGATTATTTTTATCTGTTTTAATTTCATATTGGAAGACGAAATTATCGGCATAAGGTTTCATGCTTAAAGTTCCGAAACGTAAATCATTAAAATATAAATTCTGATTGTTTTTAGAAATGGTATACCATCCTTTAGAAATGGCAATCATACGCTGTAACTTCGTATTTGTTTTAAACTCATCTACATACTCATGATGTTTTGGATAGCTATAAAAAGTAATGGGTTTAGTATCGAAAAAAGAATAATGCCCAACCAAATATGCTTCTTTTGTATCTACGTTTGCTGTCCATAAAATGGTATTTAAAGGAGAAGGTCTGGTATCTAAATCTGTATAATATATATCCTGATCTTGTAAAGCAGATTGAAATTTAGTAAAGGCTATTCCTTTTAAAATAACGGTAATCACTAAATAAATGGAGCTTAAAACAAGTCCCCAATTATTATAGACGTTTCGTTTTTTAGCTTCTTTTTTTTGGCGCATGGCTAAAATTAAACACACTAAAAACGGCACGGTATATAAGGGATCGATAACAAATATGGTTTTGTATGCCACACGTAAATCTAGAGGCCAAAAGAGTTGTGTTCCCCAAGTTGTATGTGCATCTAATAATGGATGCGTAATAAACGCAAAAAAGAACAACCAAGACCAACCTTTTATGTTTTTATAACGTTCGAAGCGGGAGACAATCCATCCGAAAACAGGAGCAAAAATGATAGAAAATAATATGGAATGTGTAAAACCTCTATGGATTTCTAAAGCAGATACTGTATCTGTAACATGAGAGGCCAACACATCTAAATCAGGTATTGTGCCCGCAATGGCACCATATAACATGGCTTTATTTCCAACTTTCCTGCCTAAAACAGCTTCGCCAACTGCGGCTCCTAAAACAATTTGTGTAAGTGAATCCATAAGTAATTACAAACATACTTGAAGTTATGCATACCACCTCAATGTTTTAAAAATAAAAGAGACCTGTAATCAAACTTTTGAAACCCCAATTTTTAAATAATGTTAAAAATTGAGGCCTCTGGATTTAACTATTTATTAAACTTAAACAATACGTATTTAAAATGGTTTTCATCGTGCTTTACAAATGGGCATCGAACCAAAAATCAATTTCTATAGGTTCATTACGCTTTCCGTCTTCTGGAAGTTGTTGGTTTTTAGATTGACCACCACGACCTCCTCCTCCGGGAGGTCTTCCACCGCTTCCACCAAGTTCACGTTGTTCATTTCCAAAATCTTCAGATCTATTTTCTCTATTCGATTTATCTTTTTTAGTCGTTACGACACCTATTTTCAATTTAGAAAAGTCTTGTTTACTCTTCTCCTTAATCTTATGTTTTGGAAGTGTTAATTGATAATTTAAAACGCCATCTGCTTCATTATATGTATACACAGCTGTAATACCTAAACTATTTAAAAGCACATTAAAAATGTCTGTATCATTATATAAAACAAATACAGCTTCTTCAGAAAAATCTACTGTAACTAATGCTTTAATGGTTTGTCTCATTTGCATAACCTCAGCATCTGTTTGAAAATTGTTTGTACGTTCTTCTACAGGTTTCTTTGAAATTTTAAGCGGTTCTTTGGGATATGTTATTGAGACTTTTTTATTTTCCTTCCCTTTTAAATCAAAATACACTGTTAGTCCATGATGTAAAATAGACATGATGGTTTTCGGGTCTTGCGTACTTATATTTAAAGTGATGTTAGTCTGATTATCGGTAACGAGATACTCTATATTACTATTAGAAATAGAAATGGTATCTAAAAGCATAAGCGATTTCTCTGTACATGCATATACAGACCCCATAGCGCCAAACGCCATTAGGACAATCATAATTTCTTTCATAATACAGTTTTTTATATTATGATATAAAACTAAGTGGCTTTGGTTAACTTATAAAACAATATATACTAATAGCCTGATTAAATCTATGAATAAGACTATTATAAAGATGTGAATTTTGAATATATTGCTAGTTTAGTGTACTAACTACTAACTGTTTAATGAATTCTGATTTATAAACTCTAAAAACTTAGGTTTATATTGTTCTGAAACAGTAATGCGTTGTTTGTTAATTATTATTTGACTTCGTTCTATGACTTCTATGTTTTTAAGCGATACTATGAATGAACGATGAACACGCATAAAATCTGATGCAGGAAGTTCTTCTTCTAACGATTTTAAGCTCATTAGAGTTAAAATAGGTTTTGGATTATCTTTTAACCAAATCTTGATATAATCCTTTAATCCTTCAAAATATTGTACATCTGCAAGTTTAATACGTAATTGTTTGTATTCTGATTTTACAAATAAGAATTCTTTTTTATCTGTAGACGCTGTGGTTTTAACCTGATCTTGAGAAGAACCTTTAAGTAAATTAAACCAAGTTCTTGCTTTATTTGCTGCGGTTAAAAACTCGGCATAATCGAATGGTTTTAATAAATAATCTAAGGCTTCAACTCTAAATCCTTCTAAAGCATATTGGTCGAAAGCCGTTGTAAAAATAATTCGGGTGTCTTTAGAAATCATTTTAGATAATTCCAAACCTGTTAAATCTGGCATTTGAATATCTAAAAACAATAAATCTACGGTTTCCGTTTGTAAATATTCCATGGCATCTATAGCACTACTACACTTCTTTTTAAGAGCTAAAAAAGGAGTTTTCTCTACATAACTTTCAACCAAATTAAGTGCCATTGGTTCATCATCTACAATTACACAACTCAGTATTAAAGTTTCCATAGGCTTAAGTTTCTATTTGTAAATCTACAAAAAACCGTCCGTTTACAACCTCTGTTTTAAACACATGTTTGTTAGGATATAACAATTCTAAACGTTTTTTTAAATTTTGTAAACCAATTCCAGAACCACTCTTATCGCTTATTTGCTTTGGATAGTTATTATTTACAATTTTAAAAATCACAACATGCTCTTTAACAGACATATCTATATATATTTCACTTTCTTTATTTGCAGACACACCGTGTTTAAAAGCATTTTCTATTAATGAAATAAATAAAAGAGGTGTAATTTTAATGCTATTTCCTTCTGAAGGAAAGGTTGAAATGACTTGTGTTTTATCAGAAATGCGCAATTTCATGAGTTCTAAATATTTTTTCATAAAATCGATTTCCTTTGAAAGCGGAACCTTTTCAATATTTGTTTCATACAATAAATAGCGCATTAATTTACTTAAACTATGTATTGTAGATTTAGCTTGTTCGGGAGAAACATCGACTAAAGAGTAAATATTATTTAATGAGTTAAAAAAGAAATGGGGTTGTAATTGATATCGTAAATGTTGTATTTCTGATTGTAACTTAATATTAGTCGCTTCCTTACGTTCTGCTTCTGTAGTCACTAAACGTTTTGTTGTTTTAAGTGCTATTGAAAATAACAGCGGAGCAAAATATGATAACATTTGCATGTAAATAAACATTTCGAATGGCGGTTTTCCATTTTCCCTTCTAAGATCGTTATCTACTAATTCTTTAAAGAGATTCGCTTCAATAAGTTCTTTTAATGCTAAAAAAATAGCTATAAAAAATACGTTTATAATAATAAACTGCACCATTTTTTTAGTGAATAAAAATTTATCTACGAAATAGAAAAAATTCAGATAAAAAATCATGGCATAAAACACCAATGGGATCCAGAAATGAGCGATAATTCTATTAATATCTCGCTCTTGCTGATACGACAAAAAATAAGGCATACTAAAGAGTACAAGCCAAACTAGAGCGTGAGAAAAAATGACTATATATTTATTCTTTTGCATTAGATTTTTAATTTAAAAGCTCACTTTTATTAGTGTATTTATAATATTCTAAAAAATAATTAATCCCATGTCTTAGTTGTAGACATCGCAAATTTTCCTGGTCCTGTAAAAAAGATTACTAAAGCCCCTAAAGCATACAACAATAATAATTCTACTTGTAATCCTCCAGTCTCTGAAACCGCAAGTATATGTTCTGAATGCGCTAAAAGCATTGCTGTAATCATGCCTAAGAAAAATACTATAGAAGCTAACCGTGTTCTAAAACCAATTATAATTAATATAGGAGCCATTAATTCTGTAATAAAAACACCATAAGCTAATACAGATGGTATACCAACCTCTGTTAGCATATGTTTAATACCTTCTAAATTACTTAATTTGGCAATACCATGGAATAGCATCAGTCCTGCAATGGCAACTCTTAACACTAATAATCCTAAATCGATATTCTTCTTCATATTTATTTTAAATTAATTATTTATTCTACATTTCTTACCAAACGCACATAGTTATAATAACGTTCTCCTCCTTCACTTGCTGGTCCGTTTTCATGTTTTGTATCAAATCGTACTGCACCTGCCCCATGAAAGTCTAAACCTTCATTGTTTACTGCACGTCCAAAAGCCACATACCATGCATAATAAAAAGGTTTACCCTTTTGAAATCTTGCAGAAGTACTAGACCAAAAATAAGGATAATCTAGATCATTATTCTCGTTTGTGATTTCTGAAATATTAAATATTGGATCTATAGCGGGACCTTCTTTTGAAACATCTTGAGCTCCAGGTGCATAATTATAATCTACTATACCTTGTAATTCTTTAATATTAGGTAAACGCCAATCTGAATATCCTGCCAATTCGGAACCTTCTGCATACAGTAAGGCATGTTTCCAATCTAGACCTTTTCCGCTATCATCTTTAGCCCACATTAGTCCCGTTGCATTATCTGTAATGGTTTCATTTCCGTTATCTACAAAATTGTTAATTCCATAGGTATTACCACGAACCGCACGCACATGTTTTAACATCGGGTTACCAGTTGGTCGTTCTCCATTTCCTGGAGGTGGAGGTCTATTTTCATCGCGTTTTTCTCCTTCTTGACCTTGAGGTTTTTGATTTCCTGGAGGTGGTCCTTTACGGTCTCCTTTATCTTTGGGTTCTTCTCCCGGATAGGCTTTAATATGTCCTGTGGCATGGTTTACACCAAATGCTGCAGCATATTGCCCTTCTTCTGTATGACCAACATATGGATTATCTGCCCAATATTGCTCACTTTTATCGACATATTTATTATTAACTAGTGAAAAATATGTGGTATCTATATACGGCCAACCTTCACTAAAATCGCTAATAGAATATAATTCTTTAGCTGTTGGCATTCTCCAATCGTTATAACCGCCAAGTTCTAAATTTTCGGCATAATCTTTTGCTCCTTGCCAATTAAAACCATCTGATGTTGGAATTTCTTCCCACATTAATCCTGTGTTTTTGTCGGTAATTGTTCCATTCCCATTTTTGGTATAAGCCATTGTTTTACCTTTTAAATAATTGGCATCTTGACCATAAAGGGAATCTCCTGGTTTTAATCCTTCCAAGATCTCACCATCTTCACCATACGCTACCACCTGCCCTGTTGCTATTTGTACATAGTTGTTGCTACCAGTATCGCTTTTAACAGTTTTATTTGTTGCATTGTTATCCTTACAAGATTGTGCTACTAAGCTACACAGTAACACGATAAAAAACACCTTTGAAATTGTATTGTATTTAAATGTTTTCATAATTTAAAATTTATGTATTAACGTTAATTCTATTCAACATTTCTAACTAATCTTACATAATTATTAATTCTAATAGCATCTGCAGCATTTACAGATTCTAATAAATAATCTTCACTCTTTCCTGATTTTGGATCTGAACGCTGTGCTCCTGCACCATGCCAATCATAATAGGTTGTGGCAGTACTATTATCTTTGCTATAGGCTTTTCCAAACGCAATATAACAAGCAGTGTATTTAAAATCTCCTTGGGTAGTACTGGTCCAAAACCAACTGTCTTTATTTGTGCATATAAACACACTTTCATCTATAGCAGGAATTGTTTTTTTATTGTAATCTACTATACTTTGCAACTCTTTGGTATTTGGTAATCTCCAATCTGAATATCCTGCTAGCGTACTATTTTTAGCATAGTTTAGTGCCTCTTTCCAATTATACGTTTGTCCATCATCAGCTTGTTGCCACATTAACCCTGTAGCTTTATCGGTTACTGTTCCATCATTATTTGCTTCAAAATCATTACCACCATATACCTTTTCTTTTCCGCGTACAGCCCTAATATAATTTCCAGGATTTCTTACACCGCTTTCTCCATTATAATACAAACCCGTTTCGTATGCTTTTATATGTCCGTCTGCAAAATTAAATCCGAAAGCCCCTTCTATTCCTATATTTTGAATTGGACCTTTCACATATTTAGTACTTGACCAATATTGTCCGGCATAAGGCATTCTTTCATCATATTCAAAATCGAAATAATTGGTATCTATATATGGTTTAGACAGTGATAAATCTTTCGGATTAAGTTCGCCATTTGAATTAAGAAGTGAATACAATTCTTTGATAGTAGGCAACCTCCAGTCTGTATAACCTCCTATTTCCAATTCGTCTACATATGTAAATGCATCGTAAAAATTATGACGCTTATTATCTGGTGTTTTCTGCCACATTAACCCTGTATTTAAATCGGTAACCGTACCATCTTTATTATCTTTATAAGCAGAAGCGATACCTGTATATTGTGCATCTTGACCATAATAATCCTGATACTTTTCAGGTTTAGAAATGACTTTACCATCGTTATCATAAAACACATCTTGCCCTGTATCTGTTAGCACAAAATGAATATCATCATTTACTATGGTATTATTTTGCTTTTTTGAAGTTTCACACCCCATAAAGACTAATAAAACACCGAAAATCCAGATTATAATTATGCTTGTTTTCATAAGATTATAATTTTCAATAAAAATTCACATAAAACTTTACTCGTAACGTAGGGCTGTAATCGGATCTAGAGCTGCTGCTTTTCTTGCTGGATACCAACCGAAAAATATACCTGTTACCGCACAAACTGCAAACGAAATAATGATGGAATACAGTGCTACACTAGTAGGCCAATGCAAAAACTTTTCTATAAATACCGTAGCACTAAGTCCTAAAAGAACTCCTAATACACCTCCTGTAATACTTATTAAAATAGCTTCAATTAAAAACTGCATTAATATGTCTGAGCCTTTACCACCAACGGCCATTCGTAATCCAATTTCTTTAGTACGTTCTTTTACCGATACATACATAATATTCATAATTCCAATACCTCCAATTAACAACGAGATACTCGCGACTGCCACTAAAAGTATAGTTAGCATTTCGCTAGTTGAACTAAAGGTTGAAATAAGTTCTTCCATAGAACGTACTGTAAAATCATCATCTTCATCATCTGCTAATTTGTGTTGTTCTCTCATAATAGCAGTAATTTGTGTTACTGCCTCTGGAGCATCTTCTTCACTTATAGCAGATGCCATGATTTGATGTAAAAAAGTTATGGCTAAAATACGCTTCTGTACGGTTGTATACGGTGCTATAACGACATCATCCTGATCTTGACCAAAAGTATTTTCCCCCTTTTCTTCTAACACACCAATAACTTTAAACGGAATATTATTAAAACGTATCATTTGTCCTACAGGTTCTTCTCCGTCAGGAAACACATTATCTACAACAGTTTGACCAATTAATACGACTTTAGAAGCCGATTTAACTTCGGCTTCGGTAAACATACTTCCGCTTTGTAAGCCTAAAACCTTAATATCTAAATATTCTGGATTTACACCATAAATGGTGGATGGCCAGTTGTTTGCTCCACTAATAACTTGACCACTACCATTTACCACAGGTGTTATATAACTTAACATGGTTGTTTGTTCTTTAATTGCTAAGTAATCGTCAAACTTTAAGCTTTCCATTGTACTTGCATCTTGTCTTACCCCACCACGCACATCTGCTCCAGGTCTAATAGTAACCATATTAGATCCCATACTAGATATAGTTTCTCTTATGCTCTCTTTAGACCCCTCACCAATAGCTAACATGGCAATAACCGAAGCTACACCAATAATTATCCCTAACATAGTTAATAAGGTTCGTACTTTATTAAGTACAATAGCCTTATAAGCGATTTTTAATAAGTTTAATAATCTCATAATTAATGATCTTCTTTAGGTAATTTTGCTAATTCTGCTGCTGCAGATAAAATGGTATCATTCATCTCGTCTTTTATAACATGACCATCTTTTAAAACAATGGTTCTGCTACTAAACATAGCGATATCGGGTTCGTGAGTCACGAAGGTTATTGTAATACCTTGCGTTTTATTTAGTTCCTGAAATAATGACATAATCTCGTAAGATGTACGTGTATCTAAATTTCCGGTAGCTTCATCGGCAAGAATCATCACCGGGTTATTTACAAGTGCTCTTGCAATAGCTACACGTTGTTGCTGACCTCCTGAGAGCTGAGATGGTGTATGATGTATTCTATCTGCCAAACCAACCATTTCTAAAGCATTTAGAGCCCGTTTTCTACGTTCTTCTGTAGAGACCTTACTGTTATATAATAATGGAAGTTCTACATTTTCTATTGCTGATGTTCGTGCCAATAAATTATACGATTGAAAAATAAATCCTATTTTTTCATTTCTAATTGTAGCCAACTCATTTTTACTTAAGTCTTTTACAGATACTCCATCTATTTCATACACACCTGATGTGGGTTGATCTAAACATCCTAAGATATTTAACATGGTACTTTTACCAGACCCACTAGATCCCATTATAGTCACAAACTGACCTTCTTCTATGGTAAACGAAATGCCTTTTAAAGCATGAACAGTTTCAGTTCCCATAGTGAACTCACGCTTTAAATCTTGAATTTTTATAATTTTTTTAGACATGATTATTTCTTTTTAGATCCTGGTGGTTTTGGCATAAACGGACTCTCTGAGGAACTACCTGCTTCAGGTAATTCTGCATTATTTTCAGCTTTTAAACTGTAAACTAATTGATCGCCTTCGTTAATTCCTTCTAAAATTTGAACATTTACACCATCGCTGGCACCTAACTTAATTGCTTTTGGAGATATCATTCCATTATCTTGTAATACCCAAACCTCTGCGGTACTATCATCTTCATCGTCTACAGACCTTGGCTTTGCTCCTTCTTCTTCATCTTCTGGATGCACCATTACAATTTGATGTTGTGAATCGTAAGCTTCCATAATTGGAGGAGATGGTTTAAAGTTTATTGCTTTTGCTTCTAGAGTTAACACATCTTTTAATTCCAAAGTATATATAGAAATTGTTGTTGTAAGTCCTGGTTTTAACTTAAGATCTGGATTATCGGCTTTAATAATTACAGTGTAAGTAATCACATTAGACGATTCTGTATAATCTAAACGGACTTGAGTTATGGTACCTTCAAATATTTTTCCAACATACGCATCTACTGTAAACGTTACACGTTGTCCTTCTGTAACATTTCCTATATCAGCCTCATCAACATCTGCTTCAACTTGCATTTCTTTTAAATCCTGTGCAATAGTGAATAAGGTTGGCGTACTATAACTTGAAGCTACAGTTTGACCTTCGTCTATTTCTCTAGATAATACAACACCATCTATAGGTGAATAAATATTAGCATAACCTAAATTAGTTTTTGCAGATTGTAAGTCTGATAAACGCTGAATTACTGTTCCTTTTGCTGTTTCGTAATTATAAGTGGCATCATCAAAATCTGATTTACTAATCACTTTATTATCAAACAATGTTTTTTGTCTGTTATAAATGGTTTGCATATAATTTCTCTGACTAACCGCATTATCGTAAGACGCCTGTGCTTGCGTTAAAGCTGCTTTCAAGTTTGTTTTATCTAACTCGGCAATAAGCTGACCTTCTTTTACAACACTATTATAATCTACATATATTTTTTCTACAACTCCAGAAACTTGCGTTCCTACATCTACCTGATTAATAGGCTCTATTGTTCCGGTGGCAGTAACCAAAGTGGTTACATCTCCTTTTTTAGCTGTAACTGTTTTAGCTTCTATTAGTACCGTTTTATCACTACTAATAAAACTATAAGCGACTATGGCAACTACCACAGCAACAATGCTAATTATTATGATTTTCTTTTTCGTTTTCATGTTGTTTTATAGTTTAATGTCGTTTCCTTGATAAAATTGAAGTAATTGGTGATATAAAATGTTTAAGTATTTAGCTTGAATATAATTTTGCTGTGCTGCCGTAAATGTGTTTTGATTGATAATTAAATCTGTTGTACTTAGCGCTCCCAACTCATATTTAATTTTTGCTAAATTATAAGACTGTAATGCAGCTTCTTGAGAGGCTTTGGCTGCAATAATTTGTTCTTGAGCCGATAGTGCGTTTTGGTAAGCTGTTTCTACTTTTTTATAAATGTCTTTCTCTGTAGATTGCTTCTCTATTTCGGACTTTTCAATATTAATTTCGGCAGTTTTTACAGCTGCTTTAGTTTCATTTCTATTGAAAATTGGTATAGATAAACTTAACCCAATGCTTTGATTAAAGTTAACATCTAACTGTCTAGAAAAATTAATATCAGAAATACTAGTATATCCAGACCCTAAGGTTCCTACTAACGATAACGTTGGTAAATATGCCCCTTTTGCAACATCTAAATCTTTTTCTTTAATAGCAATATCTAAATCGCTTGCACTTACCTCTGGTAATACTTTTAACGCTTTATAATAGATACTCATTTTATCCATTTCTAGATTAACCAATTCCATATTATCGTCTATAACCTCAACTTCCAAAGTGTCTTCTGGTCTTAATTCTAATAATTGTTTAAGCGTAATAATGTATTGTTGATAATTATTTTTTGCTGTAATTACATTGTATTTATTTGTAGCTGCCTGCGATTGTGCTTCTGTATAATCGTTTAAAGCAATTGATCCCGCATCTAAACGTGCTTTAGACCGTGCAACTTCTGTTAGTGATGCTTTTAAATTACTTTCTGCAATAGCAATACCTTCTTTAGAATACAACAGTTGCAAGTAATTTTCTAGTATGCTAATAATTATATTATTTTTGGCTTCTTCTACCAAAAACGAACTCTGATCTATAAGTAATTTGTTCTGTTTAATTTGATTAGATATCTGACCTCCTTGATATAAAGTCATCGAACTGGTCACCCCTATATTTGATGAATAAATCTGATCGGTTACATAATCGCTTGTAATAGGATCGATTGAATTACCGTTAGAAAAATTTTGAGATGCACTACCAAATAGGTTTGGTAATCTAGAAGATTTAGCCTTGTCGTAAGCAACTTCAGAAATATTTTTATTTAAATCTGCATCTTTAACAGTGATGTTATTTTCTATAGCATAATCGATACAATCTTCCAAAGACCATATTTTAGGTTTGCTAATAGTATCGTTTGTTTGTGCAGATGCTATTACCACACTAAAAAAGCATAATAAGTGTAAAACTATTTTCATTATTTTGAATGTGTTATTAATTTACACTCCAAAATTGATGTTTATCTCTTATGATATAGAATATAATAGAAGTTTGCCGTTTTTCACTATACGAAAACGGCTATTTTAATGATGATTTTTTTTAGAAATGAATGAAATCAAAAAAAGCTCTAGATAAACTAGAGCTTTGATATATAAAATTATAAAGATGATTTTTTTCTTATTTTTTATAAATTCACTTTTATAATTTAAGAAAGCATCGTCATTTTATTCACTGTAAACACATCAAGTTTACCGTCTGTGGCTTCTGTAAACGCTTTAAAATGAACGGTGTTTAAATGAGAATTAAGCGCCTCTTCATCGTCCCAATTCTCATAGACCACAAAACTATTTAAATCTGTATTATCTTGGAGTAAATTGTAATTAATACACCCTTTATCGTGTATTGAAGCATCTACTAGTTTTAAAAGTTCTGTTTTTACACATTCAGTATGTTCAGTTTTCGCGACTATTTTAGCGACTATTGTTAATTGATTTTTCATGATATATGTTTTATGATTTCAAAGATATTGTCGAAAATTCTTTCAAATTATTGAATAAATAAAGCTAAACGTGTATAAACAAATATGTTATACATGTAGCTTAATTAGAGTAGTCGACAATCTTAATATTTAGGAATAAATTTACGAGTAATTTCAGTAAAACGGTTCATTTCTCTAGTAATTTAGATACAAATCACGCTTTGTTTTCTATAAGATTAAACCGATTTCTTCAGTCTTATTACCTCCTTTAAGAAGATTACAATCATGATAAGAATAAAAAATGCAAATGGTAAAGATGTGATAATAAGTAATTTTGATACCGTTCCTAATACATCAATATCGGGTTTTACATTCCCTAAAAGCACTAATGCAATGGTGGCTAATACTATAAAAACAGACCAGATTACTCGATGTTTTTTATTGGGATCTTTAGACCCATTATCGGTAAACATACTCAGTACAAAAACCGCTGAATCTACAGAGGTAACTAAAAAACTAATTAGTAATAAGATGGTTGTAAGATTCAGAACAGATGCAAATGGGTAATGCTGAAAGAACACAAAAATGGATGAGAATACATTGCCAAATTCATTAGAATAGGCATCCATACCTTCAATAATCTGAAAGGCCGATGTGCCAAATACCGAAAACCAAAAGAAAGTCCCTAGAGACGGAATAATTAAGACACCCAATAATAATTGGCGCAAGGTACGTCCTTTAGATATTCGAGCAATAAAAATGCCTGTAAAAGGTGCCCAGGCCAACCAAAATGCCCAATAGTAAAAGGTCCAATCTGTTAAAAAAGCAATTCCAGGATTATAATCGCCTAAAGCCAAACTCATAGGAATAAAATCTATAATATAGTGAAACGTACTTTCTACAAATGCATTAAGAATGGCGAACATATCGCTTGTTATAAATACAAAAAGTAGAATACATAACGTGATTATAATGTTTAATTTAGAAAATAATTTGATGCCTTTATTTACACCTTGCCATGCAGAATAGCAAGCAATGCACGAAATTGCAATGCATAGAAATATTATTGTTTTTAACCCTAATTCTGTATTAAATACATGATTTAATCCGCCTTTAATCTGAGTGGTACCTAAACCAATTGCAGCTACGAGTCCGAAAACGGTTGTGATAATAGTAATCACATCCACAGATTTCCTAACGATCTTACTTTCTATTTCATCTTCTACTGTGGCGCTAATACGCACATGTTTACGTTTTACATATAGTGCATATCCAACAACCATAGCAAAGAGTGCATAAAAAGCCCAAGCTGTTAAGCCCCATTGGTAAAAGGTATACTCTAGCGCTAAATTTTCTGCTGACAAATCTGATGAATATGGCGGATGCTGTTGCATAAACACAGGCTCTTGAACGGCACGCAATAAAATACCAGATCCCATTCCTGCACTATACAACATGGCTATCCATGCCCAAAGAGAATGTTCGGGTTTTGCCTCCATCGCTCCTAATTTTATAGTTCCTAGAGGAGAAACGGCCACTGCTAATAATAAAAGCACACATCCGAAACCTAGATATAAATAAAAATATCCGAAATAATTTCTAACCCATAAAGAAGCCTCCTCTATAGCGTTATAACTCGATTCTGTTGCAAAAAACACAATTAACGTACAGATAAATATTATACTAATCGACAGTGTTAAAATGGCATGTTTTTGTAAAGACTTAAATATCAAACTTGATTATTTTTTAATTAAAAGTAGGCAATTGTTTTAATATCCAAAATTTAAATCAATTTACTCTAAATTATAGTACAAGGTGTTTGCGTATGTAAATACCATAAAAAAAACACGAACCCCAGTTAAGATTCGTGTTTTTTTATTTAATTTATTATGTGCTTAAAACAGACTTATTATGCCGTTTCAACAATACGTTTAGATTTTCTATAAATATATTTAGGAAAAATGTTACGTTTTGCAAAACGACTCACTTTATCACTATTAATCATTTTAATATAAACTGGCTTTGTAACACCAAAGTATTCGTAAGTAGAACCATCTTGAAACGTAATTTCTAACACTAAATTATTCCACTGAAAATCTGTAACTCCAGAATTAATAGTTTCAGTATACACTTCTAAGTTAGCTGCTTTTGTTTCAGGAGCAATACTTACAAGAAAATGATAACCATCTGTAATTTTACGAGTCTTTGCTTCTGCTTCTTCCACTAACGGATCTCCAGATTGAAATTTGTCTGGATGCCATTCCTTTGCAAGGTTACGATACTGCTTCTTTAAAGTCTTTAAATCTGCGTTCTTATCAACTTCAAAAAGTTTTCTGTATTCCGTTATGCGTTTCATATTCAATTATTTTTTGAAGCGGCAAAAGTACATCTTAATATTTTAGTATACATCATCTTTTTAAAATAAAAAATAACTATAAATCAGTGTGTTACTAAATCATTACTTCTAAATTAAATCTACAATATATAAATACGTACTTTTTTCTTTTTAAGGCGTGAATTATTTAAGGTTGAAACCAAGTGGTCTGCCATACTTTTAGGTACAGCAACAAAGGCACAGTCTTGTTTAAGTTCTATAGCTCCTAACTGGTCTTTTTTTAATCCCCCTTGTTTAAAAAATAATCCTGCTATATCGCCTTTCGAAATTTTATCTTTTCGTCCGCCAGAAATAAATAATGTTTCCCAAAACTGAGGTTGAAATGGTACTTTTTTAGAAATATCTATAGGCTTATCTTTCGCTATAAATTCAGGTAATTGCTCGTTGTTCCATTTTAACACATAAGCTGTACCTTTTGCGTTTACGCGCGCAGTTCTTCCGTTTCTATGAGTAAACTCTTCAACAGCGTGTGGTAATTCGTAATGGATAATAAAATCTAATTCCGGGATATCTATACCACGAGCAGCTAAATCGGTTGCTAATAACACCTGACTTGTTCCGTTTCTAAACGTAATTAAAGCACGTTCTCTATCTTTTTGTTCCATACCACCAGAAAAACAAGAATGACTAATTCTTTTTTTCCGGAGTGCTTCACTTACATTTTCAATACTATCTCTTAAATTACAGAACACAATTCCCTGTTTAGGCCCGATATGCAACAGTAAATCGATAAGTGTTTGTTCTTTATCTTGTGTAGGAGACACTACGGTTTTAATAGATAATTTTGAAGCTACTTTTGCTTTTAAAAAGTCAAGAATCACAGGCTGATGTAACTTTACAAAATTAGGAATATTAACGCCCTGAGTTGCAGAAGTTAATACACGTTTGTTAATATTTGGCAACTGATTTAAAATACCACGCATTTCTTCTTCAAAACCTTGTTCTAAAGATTTATCGAATTCGTCTAAAATAAGATTCAAAATAGATTCTCTAGAAAAACGATTCGCACTAAAATGGTCTAAAATACGTCCTGGAGTTCCTATTAAAATAGCAGGTGTATGTTTAATTTCAATTTTATCTTTAGACATTGGGCGTCCTCCATATACGGCATTCACCTTAAATCCTGTTCCCATTTCGCGAATTACTTGTTCTATTTGTATAGCTAATTCTCGTGTTGGGACTACTATTAATGCCTGTATTTCATTTACTTCAGGATCTAACATTTTTATTATAGGTAATAAAAACGCTAAGGTTTTTCCTGTACCTGTTGGCGAAAGGATAACCGTATTTGTTGCATTTTCAATAGCTAAAAGCGCTTGTTCCTGCATAGGATTTAGCGCTTTGATATTTAGTTTATTTAAAATATCTTGTTGTTCTTTTAAAAAATTTGCCATTGAAATTATTTGTTTTTTTTCTTTTTAGAAGGTTCTTCTTTTGAAACAACTCCTGTATGTTCTGTGATATATTGTGCTAAAATTTTATCGATTAACTCGTCTTTAGTCAAGTGATGAAATGTGGTATGTATTTTATTTCTAAACGTTTCAGACACATTACGATTAGGCTTTGTTTTAAATATTTTGTTAGCCCAAATTAAAGCATTACTTTCCTCGATAGTCTGCGCATCTGCTTTCTTTAATTCAGAAAAAGATATGCCTAATTCATTCTCAAAATCTGCAATATCTTGTACTTCTTCTTCTTGTAAGATGGTTAATGATAATCCCTTTGCTCCTGCTCTAGCAGTTCTTCCGCTACGGTGTACATAAGTATCGTAAACATCTGGTAAATGGTAATTAATTACAAAGGCTACATCTTTAACATCAATTCCACGAGCAGCCAAATCTGTGGCTACTAAAAGATCGATATACCCTTCTCTAAATTGTCCCATTACACGGTCACGAATGCCTTGAGTTAAACTCCCATGAATAGCTCCTGAAGAGAATTTATTAATCGCTAAATTTTTAGCTAACTTGTTAACTGCTGCTTTAGTTTTACAGAAAATAATTCCGCGTTGTCCTTCTTTAGACTTTAAAAAATGAAGTAAAACTTCTAATTTTTCAATGGGTTCTACAACTATATATTGATGATCGATACCTTGATGACCAACCGTTTCCATATCTGCTTCTACTTGAACCACATGTTTAGACATATAATTCTGAATAAGCTGCTTTATGGTTCCTGGCATAGTCGCTGTAAATAATAATGTACGGCGTGTTTTGGGAATTTCCTTAATAATAAGATCTAAATCTTCTTTAAGCGCGCTCACCATTTCATCTGCTTCATCTAAAATAAAATAAGAAATGTGTTTAATATCAATCGCATTACGTTTCACTAAATCGACCAAACGTCCTGGCGTAGCAATAACAATTTGTGTAGCTGTTTTTAAACGTTCTATTTGAGGTTTTATAGGAATTCCTCCACACACTGAAGTAATTGAAATTTCTGGACTATGCACTGCCAAGGCAGTTAAATTAGCAAATATTTGTTGTCCTAATTCCCGTGTTGGCGCTAAGATTAATCCTTGAATATTAGAATTTTCTGTATTTATTAATTGTAATAAAGGCAGTCCGAAAGCAGCCGTTTTACCAGTTCCTGTTTTTGCTAAAGCAACAACATCTTTAGTGTCGTTTAAAATTAAAGGAATGGTTTTGGTTTGAATATCTGTAGGTACAGTAATATTTAAATCGGTTAAACTTTGAAGCAAAGCATCTTGGATTCCTAATTTAGAAAAGGATTTTGACATATTGTAATTTTCTGCAAAGATAACTACACTTTTCTCGGGAATGGTTGCAATTTTAATTTATTCGGTATTTCTACATTTTAATATTAATTATTAAAAGTTTTTAGAAGAATTAGATTTAAGTCATTATAGTATATAATACTAAAGGGCTCGTTTTATAATAAAACAAACCCTTTATAGCTAATAGTTGAATTATATATTTATGGGAGAACAAATACATATTTCAGTTTTGTTAATATTTTATACTAGAATTAACTACATCTGTAATCAATATTACATTACGAAGATCATTATATATTGTGTAGTATATGGTAGTATTCAACGATCACCCTTATCTTTTAAGTGAATTCTAGTATACTTTAAGTAAAGAGCTAATTTCATGTGTATAATCGTACCATTATTAGCCATCCATTCATTTTAAAATACTTTAATTTGTATTCAAAACCTGATTAACAAGTTACAATTGAAGTAAATAAAAGAGATTACACACTAATGAATAAATTAAAACGCTTTAGTTTTCAGATTGTATTATTACTTACCATATGGCTTATTTTATGGTCTGGGCAATTTTGGGCAACTCATTTTTTATTAGAAAATGCCTCAGCTTTTGTAGCGCAAATTATAGCGATGCTATTACTTATTTTTTTTGCTGCACCTAAATATTTATTCACTAAAAAATACATGATTTTTATAGGAGTTTCTATATTAATATTGGTACTGGTAACTTTAGCAGCATCTTATTTTACGCCTCAAAATGTACTACCAAGTCCACACCCAAGAGGTTTAGGTTTTGGCCCTGGACTATTAGAAGGCCCAGAAGGACCAGATCCTCGCAGACCAAATGCTCAATTTCTTACTCAAAATTTACTTATTGTTTTATCTTATATTTTATCAACTGTTATAGAGGTTGTGTATTACAATCAGAAAAATGAAGAAGCCTTAATAAAAAGTAAAGCACAAACCTTAAACACTGAGCTTAAATTATTAAAATCTCAAATTAATCCGCATTTCCTATTCAATGCTTTGAATAACATTTATGCCCTTTCGGGTATAGATACAGAAAAGACACAAAAGAGCATTAGTTACCTCTCGGATATGTTGCGTTATGTATTATACGAGTGTGAACAGCCAGAAGTTTCGCTTCAAAAGGAAATGGATTATATAGATAACTATATTAAATTATTTAGATTAAAAAGCAGTAAAATATACCCGATTACTACATATTTTAATGTGTCTTCTTCAAATATCATGTTATCTCCTATGCTTTTAATACCGTTTGTAGAAAATGCCTTTAAACATTCTAATATTGAAAAAATTAAAGATACATTTATAACCATTTATATTGAAACTGGTGCGCATTGCATTCTCTTTAAAATAGAAAATAGCATACCAGAAGCGCCTATTAATAAAGATGCTTTAGGCGGAATTGGTTTAGAAAATGTAAAAAAACGTTTGGCTATCTTATATCCTAATAGTCATGATTTAAAAATAACAACTGTAAATAATACATTTAGTGTGTCTTTAAAATTAGAAAAAAATGTATAAATGTTTAATTATTGATGACGAAGAATTGGCCAGAACTTTATTGGATGGCTATGTAAAAAAACTTGATTTTTTAGAATTATGTGGCAGTTTTGAAAGTCCTTTAGACGCCATGGTTACCCTAAAAAAAGAAACAATTGATGTAATCTTTCTGGACATACAAATGCCTGATTTAAAAGGAACCGATTTTGCAAAATTGATACCTGCACATACTAAAATTATTTTTACAACAGCATATTCAGATTATGCCATTCAAGGTTTTGAACTAGACGCACTAGATTATTTATTAAAACCAATCACTTTCGAGCGTTTTTTAAAAGCCGTGAATAAACTAAAGTCAGGTACAATACAATTACCAAAACCCAAGTCTGAATACATTACCGTTAAATCGGGTTACGATTTACATAAAATTAAATTAGAAGATATTATTTATATAGAAAGTGACAGCGAATATGTAGTGTTTCATCTTAATGGTAGAAAAATTATGAGCTACCAATCTTTAAAATCTCTTGAAAAAACCTTACCTACATCCCTATTCTTAAGAGTACATAGATCTTATATTGTTAACACACATAAAGTTACAGGGTTAAAAAGTCGTGATTTATTATTAAATGACATTATGATTCCTGTAAGTGATTCGTATTACGATACTGTAAAATCACAATTGTTTTAAATGATACGTTATATTAATATTAGTGTTTAATACTTTTTTTAAATCTTGAAAAGAGAACCATTTTCTTCTTTGAATTAATAAAATATACACCAGTTAATAAAACACCACCAGCAATTATAGATTGTAAACTCACATTTTCATCTAAAACATACCATCCTAATACTAAAGCTATCACCGGATTTACATAAGCAGAAGTTGCTACTTTTTCTGTAGATACTTCTTTTAAAAGAAAATTAAAAGCTGTAAAAGCGACTATACTTCCAAATAATACAAGCAAAACCATAGCCGTTTGTGCTCTTGTACTCCATTCTAACGGACTCGTCCAAGTTTCTCCTAAAGCTAAACTTCCTAACAATAAAATGGCGCCAGCAGTTAGCATTTGATACCCCGTTGTAACAAAAAAATGAGATGGCAAATTAGATTTAGACACAAAAATGCTTGCAAAACTTATCCCAATAACACAAGTAAATATAACGACTATTCCTATAGTACTTTCTCTTGTTAAACTTAAAGTGTCCTGACTAATTAGTAAATACATACCTACCATTCCGAAACCAACACCTAACAACGATTTAGGTTGTATTTTCTTACCTTGTAATATGCGCATTAAAAAAATAACGAATAGTGGTTGCGTGGCTACTATTAATGCTGCAAAACCGCTATCTACATATTTTAGTGCCCACACAAAAACACCATTTCCGTAAACTAGGAATAAAAAACCAGCAATAACACAATTTATAAATTGAGCTCTAGTAACTTGCATTGGAAGTTTTAAAGCTCTAGAAATAATCATAATTAAAGTTCCTGCACTTAAAAAACGAATAGCAGCTAATAAAAAAGGAGCAACTTCTGTAACTACTATTTTATTCATTAAATATGTAGATCCCCAAATAACATAAATGGCGAAAAAAGAAAGTATAATTAGTATGCCTTTTCGAGGTTTACTCATAAAATAAGACTTGGGTTAATGTGAAAATTAAGTAAACAATATTATGAATATAAAACTAAAAAGCAGTCTATTGTATCGTGAAAAAAATATTAAAAATATGAACACAAATTAACCTTTAAAAGAGCTATCTAGATAGCTTAAAAACAATTAAATTCACTAATAACAGACTATAAAAATTTCAAATACTTAAAATATAGGCGTGATTTTTGATTAATTTTATAGATTAATTAAATTTCATGAATACAACTGAACACGCCCTACAAGAACGCATTAAAGAATTAACTTGTTTATACGAGGTTTCTTCCATAATTGCAAATGCCAATTACGAACAAATTGATGATATTTTTTATGCCATTTCTTTTAGTTTAAAAAAAGCATTTCAGTATCCAGAACATACCGAAATTTGTATTCAGTATGATACAATATGTGTAGAAACAGGACAGACAAATTCTAATTCTCCAAAAATTACAGGACTTATAAAACTGTTTAATATTAAAAACGGGTGCATTATAGCAAGGTATTCGTCTGAAACTTTAATAGAAAATTCTTTTCTAGACGAAGAACAGCAGTTACTTAATAACGTAGCCTTAAAATTAGGAAACTTATTAGAGCGTTTTCAAATTATAAAAAATGAAGCCTCTTTAAAACGCCAAATGGAACGTAACGATCGTTTAAATATTTTAGGGGAAATTACCGCTGGAATTGCTCACGAATTAAACACGCCACTTGCCAATATTCTTGGTTTTGCAGAATTATTACAACCAAAAATAACAAATGCAGAAGAATCCAAAGATTTAAATAAAATTATTAATAGTGCAATGTATGCACGAGAAGTTGTAAAAAAACTCATGTTTTTTGCTTGTGAAATGCCTCAAGAAATGGTCACGGTAAACATTGTGCCTGTCATTAAAGATGCTTTAGGTTTATTGGAACCTAGTTTCAGAAAAAATCAAGTAAAATATATAGTAAAAATAGACAGTCAGGAAATTAATATTAAAGTCGATACAATTCAACTAACTCAGATTATTTTCAATTTAATAATAAATGCCATTTACTATTCTAAACCAAGCGATTTAGTCACGATTGAAGTGATTGAAACCAAACAAAACATGTGTTTAAAAATAACCGATCAAGGAGAAGGTGTTTCTAATGAAAACTTAGATAAAATTTTTCAACCCTTCTTTACAACTAAACCTGTTGGATGCGGTACTGGCTTAGGTTTAAGCGTAGTTCATGGTATAGTAGCAAGCCACAAAGGCACTATTTTTGTTGAAAACAATACACCTAAAGGAGCGTCATTTATTGTTAATTTACCAAAACATCATTAATCATGGGCCTATTAAAAGAAAACATATTACTTGTAGATGATGATATTCATATCTTAGAATTACTTCAGCGTCACTTACAAGCTTTACAATACCATACTTTTAAAGCTTTATCGGTAAAAGAGGCTGTTACCATTTTAAAAGACACTAAAATTGATGTGTTAATTACAGACTTAAATATGCCTGAAATTGATGGTTTCGAACTCTTAAAATTTACATCAGAGCATTACCCAAAAACAGGAAAACTAGTCATAACAGGCTTCCCTTCTATTCAAGATTCATTAACCGTAATAAAATCTGGAGTGGTTGAATATTTGACTAAACCATTTACTAAAAATGAATTAATTAATGCTTTAAATAAAACCTTAGCACAAAATAAATATCAGTCTTCAAACAATAAAAAAATCAACATTTTAACTGATGGAACCTATGGTGAAATTATAGGAAAATCTACCGGTATAAAACATGTTATTCAACTTATAGAACGAGTAAAAAACAATAAAGCAACTGTGTTTATTTCTGGCGAAAGTGGTACAGGAAAAGAACTTGTAGCGCGTTCTATTCATTACCAAGGTCAGTTTTCTAAAGGCCCTTTTATAGCTGTAAATTGTGGTGGTATACCAGAAAACCTTCTAGAAGCAGAACTCTTTGGTTATGTAAAAGGTGCCTTCACGGGAGCAGATACTAATAGAAACGGATTTTTTCAAGCGGCCAATGGTGGTACTATTTTTTTAGATGAAATAGGCAATGCTTCATTAGCTGTACAATCGCGATTACTTCGTGTGCTTCAGGAAAAAGAAGTAATAAAAGTAGGGGCTCAAAAGGCTGAAAAAATAGATTTAAGAATTATTACAGCAACTAATAGTAATCTTAAAGAGATGATAAAAAACAAATCATTCAGAGAAGATTTATATTATCGTTTAACCGTTGTTGAGATTGATGTGCCACCGCTAAGAAATAGACCGGAAGATATATCGCTTCTAGCAGATAAATTTTTATATAAATACGGACTAGAATATAAAGACAGAATTGCAAAAATGGATCCTGATGTTATTCCTATTTTAGAACGTTATAATTGGCCTGGTAATATTAGAGAGTTAGAAAACATATTGCAACGTGCAATTATATTAAGTGATAAAACGGTAACCGTAGAAGTGTTACCTGAATCTTTAAAATATAATATCTCTTTTTCTGAATCCCATTTTATTCCGCTTAAAGACATGGAAAAACAATATATTTTAAAAGTACTTCGTGCTTGTAATAACAATAAAACAAGAGCAGCAGAATTACTTCAAATTAATAGAAAAACGTTAAGAGAAAAGCTAAAAGATTAATAGTCTTGTTTTGGTTAAAAATTACTCGTACGGGTAATTTTGTACCAGTCACATAAAATTGTAGTCTTATTATTTTTACACAAAACCCCTTTAAAAACAAGTGTTTTAAAGGGGTTTCTTCTTTTTGTTCTAGCCTTAAAATGGTAATGGCATAACACTTGCCTTTACCTTATTACAAATAGAATTATACACTATGAAAAAAACAATATATAGTATCTGTACAGAATGTGTGCATTGTAATGCTTGTGTTTTAACCACACAAAAAGAAAAAGTGTCGTCGTGTAGTGAGTTCGAAAGTGCACTCTTCTTAGAGATGGCAAACAGACCAAAACAAAAAACTAAAACAACTGATCCATGTTATTAATTTCAGTTTTAAATATTTTAATATGATTACAAAAGATATACAATTACCAGTAAAAAAAAACGAGTCAGGTATGGTTGCAAACGTGATTGAACAGTTTAATAAAGCAGCCGACCACATCTATTTAAACCCGAATATTCGACGCATTCTAAATGTGACTAATAATGAAATCATCATCCATTTTCCTGTAAAAATGGATAATGGTGATGTAGAAATTATTACCGGATATCGTGTGCAACACAATAATGCATTAGGTCCATACAAAGGTGGGTTACGATATCATGAAACTGTAGATATTGATGCAGCAAAAGCTTTAGCCATGTGGATGACTTGGAAAACATCTTTGGCGGGCTTACCATATGGAGGAGCTAAAGGAGGAATAAAAATTAACCCAAAACTATATTCTCAATCAGAATTGGAACGTATTACACGTCGTTTTACATATGCATTAGGAGATAACATCGGACCAGAGCACGACATTCCTGCTCCCGATGTAAATACAAATGCACAAACAATGGCCTGGATTGCAGATACATATATGTCTACTAAAAGCCCTTCCGAGCGTTCAAGATACCAGCACGTAGTTACGGGAAAACCTGTAGGTTCTGGAGGTATTGAAGGCCGTGATCGTTCTACAGGATACGGGGTGTTTTTAACCATTAAATTATGGGCTGAAAAACAACAGGTATCACTTAAAGGTAAAACTTTTATTGTTCAAGGTTTTGGAAATGTAGGGTATTGGGCATCTTATTTTATGGAACAAGAAGGAGCCGTATTAATTGGTGTTCAAGATGCATTTGCAAGTATTTACAAATCAGAAGGCTTAAACGTTAAACAACTTCAAACACATGTTACAAATAATGAAGGAAGCGTTAATAATTTTGCAGATTCAATAGCAATTGCTAAGGAAGATTTCTTCGGAATAGACTGTGACATTATAATTCCTGCTGCCTTAGGAAATCAAATTACAGCAGACAATGCACATAAAATTAAAGCTAAACTTATTGCTGAAGGAGCAAACGGCCCTACAAATGTAGAAGGAGAACGAATACTATTAGAAAACGGCGTAGAAATTATTCCAGACATACTTTGTAATTCTGGTGGTGTAATAGGAAGTTATTTTGAATGGCTACAAAACAGAAACGGTGAACTTTGGCATATGGACGAAGTGATTCTTAAACTTGAAAAAGTACTTAAAGGATCTTTTAATAGAGTATATGATTATGCTCTAACAGAAGGCGTAGACACACGTACAGCAGCATTTTGTTTAGCAATTCAGCGAATCGAAAAAGCATATATACAACGTGGAATTTTTCCATAATAAAAAAATTAAAATGAAATACGGAAAATTAATTCTAGAAAAAAAAGAGTATGTGTTTTTAAAACGCATACTTAACCTTACGGGGTATTCTAAAGATATTGAAACAAAAAAATCATTACAAAAATTAAGTCATGAACTCCTAGAAGCAGATATTGTAGATCTGGAAGCTATGCCAAATGATGTTATTCGTTTTAACAGTATTGTTACGGTAGAGCAAGGTAATTGGCAGAAAACAATACAAATTGTTATTCCGCAAAATAAAGACTTTAAACAAAATAAAATTTCAATTCTTACACCAATGGGTTCTGCCCTATTTGGGTATGCCGAAGGTGATTATATTACTTGGGAATTTCCTAATGGGACTAAAGAATTAAAAATTGTAACCGTAGAACAAGAATACAACTATAGTGGTTTAGACATTGTAATTTAATGCTTATGAATGTATATTATTTAGACATCAACAGGAGTTATACGCAGCAACAAAGTGCTCGAGAGTTAGAATTTTGGATTATACATTTAAAAAATATTAAGAAAGAATTAGACCTTTTTTATTCTGAAATAAATCAGACTAAACATCTTTTAATAGAGAAGGCTATTTTATTACAAACTTCTAAAATCAATTCCATTTTAAAAGCAATTCAAAATTATAAAGAATTCAGAGATTGGATGCATAATGATAATTTACAAAATAGCATGGCTTTTATGTATGAACATAACAAACACAAAAACAAGTATTTACAACTAACAAAAGAATATAAAATATTTAGATCTAAACTTACACAATAATAACAAATTCAATGTTCCAATCTAATCCTATAAATACGCAAATGCATTATAAAGTAGATGAAAATAGACGCCTGTTTATAAAAAAAGACATTCAAGAAATTTCGCAATGGACAGACGACTTAGAATACAAAAACATAGAAATTAATGCGTTTAGTATGCTAAACAGACAACTTATAATGAGTGAAAAAATTCAACAATCAATTCAACAGTTTAGACGTCGTAATACACTTACTATGGGAGAATTGTGTAAATACGAACAACATTTACGTCAAGAATTAGAATTTGGAAAAAATGAATATGATATAAATCGCGCTAAGCTTCACGAAAAGAGACGCGTTGAATATATCTTACTCACAAAAGAATATCGTGCACTTAAAACAGATATTTATAATCAATTAACACAGTACAAACGTAAATAATTAAAATAACCTTAGACTAAGATTTAGCTTTTTCAAGTGCTAATTTCTTAGTCTTTTTTCCTTTATAAATAATATTTGCAATTAGTGAAGCAATGATTAATAAAATACCAAATAGCGACCAAAACGGATAAGATTCATTAAAGATTGTAATTCCTAAAATCATTGTAAAAATAACTTCAACATATTTAATAGGTGCAACTTGATTGGTTTGTGCATTCTGGAATGCTTTGGTCATTAATAACTGTCCAAAATACCCAAACACACCAAGTAATCCTAAAAATAACCATTGTAAACCTACTGGGGTTACCCAGTTATTAATAGTTAGTAATCCTCCAACTATTGTCGAAATAATCATAAAATAATTCACAACAACAACAGGATGTTCCGACTTACCTATTTTACTAATTATAATATATACTAATCCGCTAAATACAGCTGCAATAAGGATTAAAGTTAGTCCAAAGGTATCTAAATCAGAATCAAACCCTTTCAAAATAACAACACCTAAAAAAGCTAGAACAAAGAATATCCATTGTAACGGGAATATCTTTTCTTTTAAAATTAATACTGCAAAAATAGCAGCGAAAATAGGTGCTAAATATCTTAATGAAACGGCTGTACCAATAGGTAAATACTTAGTAGACATGAAAAATAAAGACATGGATGTTACACCAACAATACCTCTTAAAATCAGTAATTTATTATTTTTACCAACTAATGGAATCTTATTTTTTAATAAATATCCAAAAGTAAAAAACAACGATCCTAACGATCTAAAAAACACAATTTGAAAAGCCCCAATATTATCTAAATATTTTACAGCGCCGTTCATACATGCAAAAGCTAAAGTACTTAGCAGCATTAATTTTATGGAATCTTTTAATTGCATATTGCTAGATCGTTTAATTTCAGAATTCATTCAATTCTAAAAATTTGAAGTCGCAAAAATATACATTTATCAGAAGAATTATATCTTAAAGCTATACGATTTCGTTATACTAAATATTTATACAATTTATTTCCACCACTGCATAGATGTTTTACTTGTATTTTCAATAATTATAGGAGCTCCAATACGAGGAGTAACTAATTCTAAATGTTGTTTTTTAGCAGCTTGCACTAAACGTTCTACGGGTTCTGTCCATTCGTGCATGGCTAATTTAAAAGCACCCCAATGTATAGGCATCATCTGTTTTGCTTTAATATCTATTGCCGCTTGAACTGTTTCTTCTGGATACATATGTATTTCGTGCCATAAAGTATTGTACTGCCCACACTCAATCATAGCAAAATCAAATGGGCCATATTTTTCACCGATCTCTTTAAAATGAGATCCATAACCACTATCGCCACTAAAGAAAATATGGTCTTTTTCAGAATTTATAATCCAAGAACTCCACAATGTTTTTCCTTTATCACTTAAACCTCTACCTGAAAAATGTTGAGCCGGTGTGCACACAAATTTTAAATCCTGAAAAGCAATAGCTTCCCACCAATCTAATTCATGAATTATATCTTTAGAAACACCCCAAGATTCTAAATGTGCTCCCACACCTAAAGGCGTATAAAAAGCATTAACTTTTTCTTTAAGTTTTGTTATACTTCCATAATCTAAATGATCGTAATGATCATGAGAAATTATTACAGCATCTATAGTTGGTAAATCTTCAATAGTAATTGGTAAACGATCACTAAATCGTTTTGTTCCTAACATGGGATGCGGTGCAGGAACATCTCCAAACATGGGATCAATCAATATATTTTTTGAATTGATTTGAAGTAAAAAAGCAGAATGTCCAAACCAAAATAAGCGTGTTTTTCCCGTATAATTTTGTAAATCTGAAGGTATAATGATTTCTACCTGAATTGGATGACTTGGAGCAGTCCCTTTCGGAGCATTGAAATATTGCACAAGACTTTTACCAAAATCTTTCACTCCCATTTTCAGGTCTATATTTCCATTATTTATAAACTTACCATCTACATAATGCTTGGTTAGTGCAAACTTTTTTTCGCGTTCTGCGGTTTGTTTCCCACCAAATTCAGGACTCATATTTAAAAATAAAAAAGTTCCTAATACTAATATTAGTAAACCTAAACCTATTATAACAACCATTCTTTTAATTATTTTTTTAAACATATTTATTGCAACGTCAATTTTTAACCGAATTTTTATTCGATTATTTTTCAAATTTTTTAATTCTTTACAGCATCCCAAGCTAATAAGAACATGGTGTTTATATCTTCTTCTTGTAATTGTAACAGTTTAGAATCTATTAATTTTATGGTTTCTGTTAAGAATGCACCTAACAAAGCTGATAAAATAGTGTTATCTACATCTTTAATTAGCCCTTGTTGTTTTCCTTCATCTAATAAATCTAAAATAAAAGATGATTTTAAATGTCTTATATGTTCTGGAATCATATCAAAATAAGGCGATTGCTTTACTTGAGTAATAAAGCTCATTTCTTTTCGATTATTTATACCGAAATTGATATAAAACACCCAAATAGCTTTAAACTTTAACTTATACGGCAAATCTTGTTTTAATTGATTCTGACTAATATTGGTAATGTTTTTAAGCAAGTCTGTGGCAATCGAACTAATTAAATCGTCTTTACTTTTAAAATAGACATATAATGTTGAGGGAGAAATATCTACCTTTTTGGCAATATGTGCCATTTTTACACCAGCAAAACCTTTAGCATACACTATCGCTATAGTTTCATTAATGATGGCTTCTCGTTTTAATTCGTCTTTTAATTTCACATTACAAATGTATATAATTAATCGAATAAATATTCGTTTAACATAAAATAAAAAACTCGAGACGTGAATCCCGAGTTTAAATATAATGGTTAATGTATTATACCATTTTAAAATCTAATAACAATTCACCTTCTATAGAAGCTTGTAACTGATCGCCTTTATGTATCTGACCTGTACCGTAAGCTGGTGTTCCTGTAAAGATTAAGTCTCCTGGTTCTAAAGTAAAATACTTGGAAACGAATGCGATAATTTCTTCAAAAGTGTAAATAATTAAACTCGTATTTCCTTCTTGAACTGTTTCTCCATTAATTTTTAAATCGAAATTAATGTTTTTAAGATCAGAAAAATTAGAAACCGCTTTAACTGGAGATATTGGAGCTGCTCCATCAAAACCTTTAGCTAAATCCCAAGGACCTTTACCTTCTCTTACATCGTTTAAAACATCTTTAGCTGTATAGTCTATACCAACTGCAATTCCAGAAATATAAGATGCAGCATCTGCTTCTGCTATATTTTTACCCGTTTTTCCTATTTCTAAAACTAATTCTACTTCGTAAGCTAAATTTTCTGTAAACGAAGGATATTCTACGTCTTTATTATCTTTAGATAAACTTGATTCTGGTTTAGAGAAAATAAGTTGTTTACCGCTTTTTGCTGTGGTTTTTAAATCTTCAGCATTAAGAACATAATTTTTACCAATTGCTAGTATTTTCATGTGTTTGTATATTTAATATATATTTATTTTTTATTAATCTAATAAGTTATCCTGTTCATCGCCAGGAAGTTCTAATGCTTTAACCGATTGAATAGCGTTTCCAGCAATGCCTTTAATAGAGCCATACATATCGATGGTATTTGTTACTACTTTTTCTATTTGCTTTTCGCGTTGTTTCCAAATGCGTTGCATAGAACGTTTTTCACTATCTAAATCGGATTTCATTTGTGTAAAACCTTCAACAATGGCTTCTATTTGCATTCTAAAAGTAGTGCTAGTCAGGTAATCGTAAAGCAAATCCATTTTATCTCCCTTATTATCTTGAGCAACTATAGCACGGTTTAACTGAATAATAGATTCTCGGAGTACAGCACAAAGTCCTTTAAACTCTTCGTAATTACAAATCCATATTCCATCTCGTAATCCTAAACGGTCCATATCAGACGGCATTACTTCGGTAACTAACACACCTATATTTGCACCACGATCGCGAATATCTGCTTTAAATTTTTCTATCCAACTGGGTTGAAAATCTTTGGTTCGTTTACTTTCATAATATATAGAGCCACAATTCTGATCGGTTCTAGTGTGTACAATTTGAATGCAATCTCCGCCACGAGCACCTTTTTTTATTTCTTCAATAGTATCTAGTGGAAACTTAGCTGCCAACCACTCTTCTATTGCTAATTCTTGAGCCTCACCTTGCAATTGCATAGACCCTTGCTCCTGCTTACGCTTCATTTCTTCGGTCAGTTTCTTTTGGGCTTCAAGTTGCATTTGCATTTCTTTAAAACGCAATTCGTTTTTATCTTCTTCAGCTTTTCTTATTTTTTCCTTTTCGGTTAATAAGGTTTCACTTAGTTGTTTTTGAGCATCAGCTTCAGCTTGAGCTTTTAATTCACCTTTTTCACGTTTTAATTTTTCAATTTCAGCTTTAGAACGATTTAATTCTTTGACTTGTTCAGACTTTTCATTTAACTCGGTTTGTAAGGCTTTAAATTGTTCAGACTGTTCTTCGGTGATTTTATGTTTAACTCTTATTTCTATCTGACGTTTTTCCTCTTTTAAAGCAGATTCTAAACGATTTTGGAATAATTCGTTTTCTTTTTTCTTCTTCTCTTCAAAAGCAGCACGCTCTTTAGTTAATTGCTCTTGACTGGCATCGTATCGTTTTTTTTCTTGAGCTAATTGGGCTTGATACTTTTGTTTGATTTCATCTTCTAATTGATGCGATAATATATCTTGTACATCGATAGTCGTACCACAATTGGGACATTTAATTTGTGATTCTTGTTTCATATATACATTTATATTATGGAGTAGATTTGATTTATTTTATTCTAAAAATTGATATTTTATTGACTTAAAAAAACGTTTCAAATATAAATAAATTATAACGTTTTAATTGTAGAGACTCAATCTGTTTTTTTCAATTATCAGTATTTATTTCATCATTCGTATAAAAAAATCCCGACTCTATTGAAACCGGGATTATTAATCGATAACATAACAATATGACTTAAAAATTTTTAATACTCAAAATTAATAAAGGTACATTAGAATGGTTACTAATAGACTTACTGTACGATTTATTTAAAATACGCTTTAAAAAGTCTTGTTCCTTCGCAATAATACATAACATATCTAATTTTCGACTTTCTACAAAAGCATGAACTCCAGAAGATACACCAATATCTGTAAGCGTATAAAAATTTGATTTTATATCTTGTAAAACCTTTTTTAAACCATCTAAAACTTCGTTTTGTTCTGGTGTTAATTTATAGTTACGATCCATAATATGCAATACAGAAAGTGTAGAATTGTTATAATTAACTAAACGTAAGAGTGGTTTTAAACCTTCTTCTGTAAAATTAATATCGTAATCTGTAGACAACCCAATTTCTTTAATTTTTTTGAATGTTTTATTTTTAGGAACTGCAATTATTGGGCATTTTACAATACCTATTAATGAGGCTGTATTACTACCCAAAGTCATTTCTTTAAACATACTTGCTCCTTTGGTTCCCATGACAATACAATCTATATTGAGTTCTTTTTCGACATTAAGTACAGCCGTAGTAAACATTTCGTATTTAGAGACACATTGGTAAGTGTGATTCGGATTATGATAACTCTCGTTTAATTTATTCAAAACATCTTTTAACCCCGCATTACTATTTTCGACTTGTGCATGATAAATCGCCTCTCTTGCCTTAGCAGAAGTTATTCCTGTATATGGCCCAGAAGCAGGCTGATTATACACATTTAATATATAGAATGTACACGTCTCTTCCTTAAACAAATTCAAGGCGTATTCTATTGCATTCCAAGCATTTTTAGAGAAATCTGTTGGTAAAAGTATGTATTTCATAATAATGAATTTCTTAATTAAAGTTAGTCTATTTAGCTTATTTAAACAATGATTTTACTCACATTTTAATCGAACGAAATGTATAACTAAAAAAAGGTAGCAATTTTTATATTGCTACCTTTTGTATATTAATTCAGATCCGTTTTAAACGATACAACAAAACAACTTTGTTTTTAAAAATTTTTAATGTTTAAAATTAATAATGGTACGTTAGACTTATTACTAATAGACTTACTATACGATTGATTTAATACACGTTTTAAAAAGTCTTGCTCTCTAGCAATAACACACAATAAATCTAATTTTCGGCTTTGTACAAAGGCACGTACACCTGTAATTACTCCTATATCTGTAAGCGTAAAGTAATTTGCAGAATAGTCTTCTAAAACAGCTTTTAAAGCTTCAGATTTTTCTTCTTGAGTTTTAGTTAGTGTTTTAATACGATCCATAATATGAAATACGGAAATTAAAGAATCATTCATTTTAGCAATATCTAAAAGCGGACTTAATCCTTTTTCTGTGAAAGTAATATCATAATCTGTAGACATCCCTATTTCTTTAATCGACTTAAAATGAGCATGTCTAGGAATTGCTATAATTGGACAATTTACTACACCTATTAAACCAGAGGTATTACTACCTACAGTAATTTCCTTTATTTTTCCAGCACCTTTTGTACCCATAACAATACAATCGATACTAAAATCTGCTACCACTTTTTTTATGGCTGCAGGAAATGTTTTATAAATAGACAAACATTTATATTTATGATTTGCATTAGAATATGTACTCTTTATTTTATCTAAAACTTCTCGTAAACCTTGTTTACTATTCTCTACATGAGCATTATAAATAGATTCTTTAGCCATAGCTGAAGTAACCCCCATGTAAGAACCTGAATCGGGTTGATCAAAAGAATGTAGAATATAAAAATTACATGTTTCATCCTTAAAAAGCTGTAACGCATATTCTATCGCATTCCAAGCATTTTCAGAAAAATCTGTTGGTAAAAGTATATTTTTCATGATATAAAATTTCTTAATTAAAATTACGAATATTCGCACATATACACAATGATTTTACACATATATTAACGAACTATTTAAAAAAATAAATAGCAGAATATTGAATCTAATTTATTTTAAACATTTTTTAATATAACTTGCAATTCAAGCAGAATTTTTAATACATGATACAAAATATACTTATTGTTGAGGACGAATACAATGTTGCTACTTTTGTAAAAAAAGGACTAGAAGAAGCGGGCTATAATGCTTTTATAGCTTACGATAGCGAAACATGTATAGAACTTATATTACAAGAAGATATTGATCTCGTTTTGCTAGATGTTATTTTACCTGGAATGAATGGTTTCGAGATTGCTGCTAAAATAAAAAGTTTAGGCTATACCGCTACTCCAATTATATTTTTATCTGCTTTAGGAAGTACAGACAATATTGTAAAAGGTCTAGATACTGGTGCAGACGATTATTTAACAAAACCTTTTAAATTTAAAGAACTTTTAGCAAGAATTCGAGCTGTTGCACGCCGTAAAAACATGGATACCCCCAATACAAACTTACTTAAAATAGCCAATTTAGAGCTAAATAACGATACCAAAATCGTGAAACGTAATGGTATCGAAATTAAGTTAACATCCACGGAATTCCGATTATTAGAATACTTTTTGAAAAATAAAAACAAAGTCTTATCTCGCATCGATATTTTAGAACATGTTTGGGATATTAATTTTAACATGGGCACTAATGTTGTAGATGTATATGTTAATTATTTACGAAATAAAATTGATAAAAAATTTACACCTAAATTAATTCAAACCATTGTGGGAATGGGGTATATTTTGAAAGATTCTACTCATGAAAATTAAAAATAAAATCACCTTTATTTTCGTAATACTAGTTGCAAGTATGCAATTGGTTATTTTTTCTATCATTTACTTTTTTGCTGTAGAGTATAGGACTGATGAGTTTTTTGAAAAATTAAAAAAACGAACCTTAATCGCAGAGCAGTCTAATTTTGAAAAAGATGCTTTAAGTGTTGAAATTTATGAAGAACTAAGACGAAAGCATTTACAAATACTGCCTGACGAAAAGGAATTTATTTTCAATATTAGCACCCCTTTAAAAGACATCCGTTTAAAAACACAAATAAATATTCCTCAAAAATTTTATTCAGATTTAATTAATAAAAGTTATGCTGAAGCAAAAGCTGGAAAATCGTTTTTTTCTGGGCTCAAATACAAAGATCAGAATTCTAACTACTTAATTATTTTAACAGCCAACGACGACGACGGCATAAACGAGTTGTCTAACTTAAGAACACTCTTAATCTTTTTATTTCTACTTAATATAATTGTATTGCTTCTTCTAGGCCGATTTTTTGCCAAACGTGCTTTAGATCCGCTTACTAAAATTATTGAAAAAGTAAATAATATTCGAGTTACCAACCTACACGAACGCTTACAAACCACACAAAACAAAGACGAGCTTAGCCAATTAGCAAGTACATTTAATGGCATGCTAGACCGTTTAGAAACATCTTTCGATATACAAAGTAATTTTATAAACAATGCCTCTCACGAATTAAAAAACCCGTTAACAGCCATTTTAGGACAGACAGAAATCGCACTATTAAAAGAACGATCTCCACAAGAATATACTAAAGTCTTAGAAGGCGTAGAAACAGAAGCTTTACGGTTAGATGCATTAATTAATAGTCTTCTAAAATTTGCACAGACAGAGAACGATGAAAAAGGATTACTCATTACTCCTATTCGTTTAGATGAATTAATACTAGAAGTTAAAGGAAATATAGATTTAATAAATCCGGACAATAATATTGAAATCGATTTTAATGATTTCCCTGAAAATCCAGACTTATTGGTTATTGAAGGTAATTATGGATTAATAAATATAGCCTTGAATAACGTGCTAGATAATGCTTCTAAATTTTCAGACAACAAAAAAGTTATTGTAAAAATTGTTACCAATACATCAGCTATAAAAATAGTGGTTACAGACCAAGGTGTTGGTATTCCTACAGATGAAATTAAAAATATTTATCAACCATTTTATCGTGCAGCGAATGTTAGAAACGTAAAAGGTTACGGATTTGGCTTACCACTAACCTATAAAATAATGAAACTACATAGTGGTACCATAGAGGTGTTTTCTGAACATAAAGTAGGAACTATTGTAACTTTAATTTTTCCTAATAAGCATCAAAATTTTTCTATTTCAAGATAACAAAACACCCCAATTTAAACCTTTTCAAAAAAACCCCACTTAAAACACTTGTTTTCAATAAAATACATTCTATTAAAATTCTAATCTCATTCTAATCTCTTTCTTATACTGCTCTAATACTGTGGTGGTATGTTTGTTTTCAGAAATTTAGAATACATGAAAACAATCCTTATTCCAACTGATTTTAGCGAGAAATCATTACAGCTCATTAAAAATGCTGTATTACATTTTCCTGAAGAATCTATTCAAATTGTTCTAGCAACTGGATACCAAACGTCTATCCTTAATTGGAGTACAAAATCTAAATTAGTTTCAATCATAGCAGATAAAAAATTTTATAAACTATTATCAGATATAAAATTAGAACATGGAAGTAAAATTTCTAACGTCAACATCGATTTATATACAGGAAAAACCAATGAAGCATTTAAAGCTTTTTTAGAATCGAATAATATTGAAGACGCTATAATTCCGAAAAATAAATTAATACAGTTTCCTAATAATAAATGTTTCGATATCTGCGACTTAATTCATTCATTTTCTCCAAATGTATCAAGTGTAGATTATGAAAGTGATGAAAACTCTCCACCAAAACGATCTAAACTTTTCAGTTTAAAAAATCAATTCAGTTTAAAAAAATTAATAATCATAAATTAAAAATTAATAATCAAAAAGAAGAAATAGCATATGAAAAATTTAAGTACTAAATATTTAAAATCCGATTTAAAGGCCGGTTTAGTGGTCTTTTTAGTCGCTCTACCTTTGTGTTTAGGAATCGCTCTTGCTAGTGGCGCTCCTCTATTCGCTGGTATTATTTCTGGTATTATTGGAGGTATTGTAGTCGGAATCTTTAGCGGATCGAATTTAAGTGTCTCTGGACCTGCTGCAGGATTAACTGCTATTGTTTTAACAGCAATTGCTACTCTAGGATCTTGGGAAGCCTTTTTATTAGCCGGTTTAATTGCAGGTATTATCCAATTAATTTTAGGGTTCTTAAAAGCAGGTATTATCTCTAATTATTTACCTTCTAATGTTATTGAAGGAATGCTAGCTGCCATTGGTATTATAATTATCTTAACACAATTGCCTCATGCTGTTGGATTTGATGCTATTAACGAAGGGGATTACTTTCACATTAACAAAGAAGGGAAACACGACATGTTTTCAACATTAATAGATAGTATTAATTACATGCATTTAGGGGCCATAATTGTTGTTTTAGTGTCTTTAGGTATTATTGTAGCCTTTAATAAAGTTCCTGCATTAAAAAAAATAAAATCTATACCAAGCTCTTTAGTTGCTGTAATTGCTGGTGTTGCTATAAATGAAGCATTTATTGCTACAGGGTCTCCTTTAGCGATTACACCTGCGCATTTAGTAAGCTTGCCTGTTCCTGAATCTTTCGATGCTTTTAAATCTCAGTTTAGTCTTCCTGATTTTTCTCAAATTGGAAATATAGATGTGTGGATTGTTGCGTTAACTATTGCCGCGGTAGCAAGTATTGAAACATTATTATGTATTGAAGCTTCGGATAAATTAGATCCTTTAAAACGATACTCTAATACTAATACAGAATTAAAAGCTCAAGGTATTGGTAATATTATTAGTAGTATGATTGGAGGTTTACCAATGACATCTGTAATTGTAAGATCTTCTGCCAATGTAAACTCTGGTGGTCGCACTAAACTATCTGCAATTTCTCACGGTGTATTTTTACTTTTAGCCGTTGTAGCAATTCCAACTGTTTTAAACAAAATTCCATTAGCATCTTTAGCCGCTGTGCTTATTGCTGTAGGATTTAAATTAGCAAGTCCTAAAGTATTTATCCACATGTGGAATAACAGTAAAAAATTCCAATTTATTCCTTTCGTTGTAACGGTAATTGCAGTTGTATCTACAGACTTATTAAAAGGTGTAGGAATTGGTATGGCAGTTAGTATTTTCTTTATTTTAAGAGGAAATTTAAAACTAGCTTATTTCTTTAAAAGAGAAAATCATACTGAAGGAAAAACCATACAAATGGAGCTTGCTCAAGAGGTCTCTTTCTTAAATAAAGCCGCAATTAAGCAAACGTTTGCACACTTACCTAGCAATAGCCGCATCGTTGTAGATGCCTCAAACACAGTATATATAGATCACGACGTGCTACAACTGATAAAAGACTTTGTGAATTTTGGTTGTAAGGATAAAAATATTAATGTATATTTGATAGGATTTCGAAAAGAATATAAAATAGAAAATTCCACTAACCATGTCACTACAATTTTGTCAGATAATGATGATAAAGTAGCTTTACATGAAATTGAAGAAGGGTTTAAAATTCCTTCAAATATTTTAAAAGTTAAGGAGTTGACAAAAGCAGGATAATGTTTTAAAAACACGTAATATAAAAGTCTATAGCCATCAAGTTTTTGATAGCTGTAGACTTTTTTTATTTATACATATTTCAATAAGAACCTATGAGACAAAAGTTAAATCATTTATTAGTCAAACCAATTGCAAAATTCGTCCAAGTTGAAAGCTTTGGAGGAATACTTCTTTTTTCGGCTGCAGTTATAGCTCTTATATGGGCCAACTCACCGTTATCAAATTCTTATGCTGCACTCTGGCATTATGAAATTGGTTTCAGTTTTGGTGATTTCCACTTATCTCATCACCTTTTGCATTGGGTAAACGATGGTTTAATGGTAATTTTCTTTTTTGTAATAGGTTTAGAAATAAAACGAGAAATCTTATTAGGAGAGTTAAATAGTTTAAAAAAAGCCTCACTTCCTATTTTTGCAGCTTTAGGAGGTGTTTTTGTACCTATCGGAATTTTCTTAGCATTAAATGCTAATCCTGAGACTCATGCAGGCTGGGGAATACCAATGGCTACAGATATTGCATTCTCTTTAGCGATACTTCAATTACTAGGAAAGCGTGTGCCAATTGCCTTAAAAATATTCTTAACTGCATTTGCAATTGTAGACGATTTAGTTGCTGTATTAGCTATTGCATTATTTTATAGCAGTAATATTGATTGGAATGCTATTCTTTATTCTTTAATCCCTCTAGCGATTTTAGCATATCTAGGTTGGAAAGGTTATTATTACAAGTATGTTTATTTAGCATTAGGAATTGCAATTTGGTTCTTATTTTTAACATCTGGAATACACCCAACAATTGCAGGTATTTTAATAGCATTAACAGTGCCTATTAAACAAAAATCAGAAATGAACTTTAGCATGTCTAAAATAGAATCTATTGCAACATCTCTAATTAACAGACCTAAGAGTAATAGCCCAATACTTTCGCATGAAGAAATTAACTTAATTGGAAGCATTCAATCTTTATCTGGACGCGTACAGTCTCCATTACAACATTTAGAACATAAGTTCCATGGTTGGGTTGCTTATTTTATTATGCCCGTTTTTGCTCTATCAAACGCAGGTATTGTATTTAATGATGTAGCACATTTAGATTTTGCTTTATCTTCACATATTGCTGTAGCTTTAATTTTCGGTAAATGTATTGGTGTGGTATCATTTTCTTATTTAGCTGTTAAATTAGGAATAGCAGCCTTCCCTTCTAGCGCTAAATTTAAGCACATATTAGGTATTGGATTTTTAGCCGGTGTCGGATTTACAATGTCCATCTTTGTATCTAACTTAGCATTTAAGAATAGTTTGATGTACCAAGATGCTGCTAAAGTTGGTATTTTTATAGGATCGACAATAGCAGGTCTAGTTGGTTATTTTATATTAAAATCCATGAAACCTTCTGCTGAAGATGCCGAACAAGTTGAAGATGCACATTAAACGATTTGCATATTCATACATTCATAAAAAAAGCGACCTAATTTAATTAGGTCGCTTTTTTTATGAAAACTCATTTTAATAGATTTAAGACGGTATTTGCTGACTAAGACAATGCAAAGTACCAAATCCCCAAATAAGATCAATAGCACTCATGCCAATCACTTCTCTGTTAGGAAAACAGTCAGCTATAACATTTAAAGCAACATAATCGTTACTATCATTAAAAGTTGGTACTAATACGGTTTTGTTTAAAATTAAAAAGTTAGCATAACTTGCCGGTATTTGAAGTCCATCAAAAAATAAGGGTTTAGGCATAGGCAACGTCACTATTTTTGGCGACTTACCTGTTTCTAACTTAGATTCCTGTAAACGTTTTAAATTATCTTGTAAAGCCTTATAATTACTATCTTCAGGATTATCTTCTAAAACAGTGATTATTGTATCTTCATTCACAAAACGACATAAATCATCAATATGCCCATGTGTATCATCGCCTACAATACCATCTCCTAACCAGATCACATTAGTAACTCCTAAGTATTCTTTAAATACAGCCTCATAATCAGCTTTCGTGAAATTTTCATTTCGAACCTGAGTTGTGGGATGCAATAAACATTCTTCAGAAGTTAACAACGTTCCCTTTCCATTTGTATCTATAGCGCCACCTTCTAAAACAACGGGTTTCCCATTATGCATTACTTGCATTAAATCTGCTTTAATTGTTTCTGAAACAATCTTAGGCACACCACGATCTAACTTATAATTCGCATATTTAGCCCAACCATTAAAGTTAAAATTTAAGGCAACCCGCTTACCTTTATTTTTAACAATAATTGGTCCAGAATCACGCATCCAACTTCTATTTGTTCTATGAAGTATATAATTGATATGATTTAGATTAACATGGGCTAACTCAAGTTTTTCATTAACACTAATTTTTTGAGCTTCAGTCTTAACAACTAAGAACACCTTTTCTACTTGAGCTATCTTTTTTATAAACTCGACAAACGCCCATTGTATGGCTTGAAATTTTCCTGGCCAGTCCTTTCCATTATACGGAAAACATAATAACACCCCTTCTTGGTCTTCCCATTCTGCTGGAATTCTATATCCTAAAGATGCCATAATTAATCTATCGCACGTTTAGTAATATCTCCAAAAGCATCAATACGGCGATCTCTAAAAAATGGCCAATTTTGACGCACATTTTCCTGTAAATCTAAATCAACTTCAGCAATTAAAATTTCTTCTTTATCATGAGAAGCTTGTGCTAAAATTTCACCTTGAGGTCCTGCAATAAAAGATGATCCCCAAAACTGAATCCCGTCTGTATTTGGCAAATATTGTTCTAATCCTATACGGTTTGCTGCAGCAACAAACACACCATTAGCAACGGCATGACCTTTCATAACATTCATCCAAGCTCCATGTTGATTTTCTCCATATTTTTCCTGCTCTTGAGGATGCCAACCAATGGCTGTTGGGTAAAACAAAACTTCGGCGCCTTTTAAAGCTGTAAGACGCGCTGCTTCAGGATACCATTGATCCCAACAAATTAAAGTACCTACCTTTCCTTTTTTGGTTTGAATGGCTTGAAATCCTAAATCTCCAGGAGTAAAATAGAATTTTTCGTAAAAATGAGGATCGTCTGGAATATGCATTTTTCTATACAAACCTGCTTCTGTTCCATCAGTATCGATTATATAGGCACTATTATGATAAATACCTGCCATACGTTTCTCGAAAAATGGTACTATAATTACAACTCCTAATTCCTTTGCTAACTCACTAAACGCTATAAACGATGTACTGTATAAAGGTTCTGCTAAAGCGAAATTATCGACATCTTCACTTTGGCAAAAATAATGACTACTATATAGTTCTGGTAAAAGAATAACTTCGGCACCTTGATTGGCAGCATCTCTTACCCAACTTAAACACTTCTTTAAGTTGTTTTCAGCAACGTCGTTCAAGTTTAACTGAACGACGGCTATTTTATATTTTCTTAATGACATAACTCTTATAATTATGGGATAAATGTAACCTTTTTATAAAAGTGAAATTAAAAAAATATTATGACTTTAAATTAACTTTATTTGCTGTGCTGAAATATTTCTTTTTGAACCAAAAAGAGACTCTAACCAATAAAATTAAAGCAGGTACTTCTACCAGAGGCCCGATAACACCTGTAAACGCCTGACCAGAATTTAAACCGAATACCGCAATCGCAACGGCTATGGCTAATTCAAAATTATTCCCAGCTGCGGTAAATGCTATGGCTGCTGTTTTATCGTAAGTCGCTCCAGCTGCTTTACTTACAAAAAATCCGATAATAAACATGAGTGCAAAATAGATTAATAAAGGCACTGCAATAGTTACAACGTCCATAGGAATTTCAACAATAAGTTCTCCTTTTAATGAAAACATCACCACAATAGTGAATAATAATGCCACTAATGTAAGCGGAGAAATGGCTGGAATAAACTTAGTATTATACCACGTTTCTCCTTTTGCTTTCACTAAAATAAAACGGCTTAAAAATCCTAATACAAAAGGAATCCCTAAATAAATAGCAACACTTTCTGCTATGGTCGCAATAGATATATCGACTATCGCGCCTTCGAAACCAAAAAACGGTGGCAATACTGTTATAAAAATCCAAGCATAAAAACTATATCCAAACACTTGAAAAATGCTATTTAAAGCCACTAAACCTGCACCATACTCACTACTTCCTTCGGCTAAATCGTTCCAAACTAAAACCATAGCAATACATCTAGCCAACCCTATTAATATAAGTCCAACCATATATTCTGGATAATCTCTTAAAAATGTAATGGCTAAAAAAAACATTAAAAACGGACCAACAATCCAGTTTAAAACTAAAGAAATAGATAATACTTTTACATCTTTAAACACTTTTGGTAATAACGCATAATTAACCTTGGCTAAAGGCGGATACATCATTAAAATTAACCCGATAGCGATTGGAATATTTGTAGTTCCTTGACTATACGAATTTATAACATTTGGGATTTGTGGAAAGAAGTTCCCTAAACCTACTCCTATTAACATGGCAAGGAAAATCCACAATGTCAAATAATTATCTAATACACTTAATTTTTTCATAGCGCTCATAACTAATCTATTTTAGAAAACACATAAAACATTTCTTGTGCAATTTGTAAACTTCTTTCGTTGTATTTTTCTGCTTGTTGTGGTGTATTATCGAATGCTTTTGGATCGTCAAACGTAATTGGAATACGTTTTTCTGCTCCTGCAATAAACGGACAACCTTGATCTGCTTGAGAACATGTCATGATTGCTGCAAATTCAGATTCCGGATTAAATGCATCATCAAAACGCTTAGAAAACCCGATAATAGGTGCCTGATTACCATCAAACTTAACAGCATATACAGGATTATTTTCTTTAGATAATTTCTGAATATCGAACCCATTATGCACTAAGGTTTCTGCAACCATAGGAAACATAGCTGTGGCTTCTGTTCCGCCAGAATAACAATACACCTGTTTTATATTAAAATGATGTGCTGCTACTTGCGACCAAATTTGAGATAAATGACTACGTCTAGAGTTATGCGTACAAATAAAATTTAATCTAATTTCAGATTGTATTGTATACTTCTCTTGAATAAAATCTATTAATGGTTGTAAGGTTTCCTTACGCGCTTCGCTTATTTGTAAAAAATCGAAGCTTTGAATGTGGTTAGAAATTTTTGCGTTCATAATTTATAATTTAGCAACATCCAGAACCTGGAGTACATGTATTAACAGGTGTAGTGAGTTCTTTTAAGTTTTGTTTTGGTTTTTCTTGAGGAATTCCACAATTATCTTTGGCTAAACAATCTGTGAATTTTGATATTAATTGAAATGTACCATCAATAATATCTAGGTTATATTTCTGAATGGTTTCGCCTTGATATTCAACTTCTATTTCTAAATTATTATCTAAACCTAAAACACGTTCAGACAATTCTATAATCGATATTAATTTTTCTGGATGCAAACGGTGATCATAATCATTAGCTTCCCATAATTGAAAATTTGCTACAGATTCTTCTCTAACCGTTCCGCCACAGTCAATAAATTTTTTATCTACTTTACCAACCTCTGTGACATGAAAATGGCTTGGCACTAAACCACCGTTTGGTAATTGAAATGCGATTTGATTTAGTTTCCCTAAATGACTTTTAATTTCTAATAAGGTCATAATTAAAATATATTAATAGTAATATTACGATGAATGATTATAATTTTTTTTAACAACAATCTGAATTTGTACAAGGTAAACCCTGGTCGAAAAACAAATTAAACATAGATTGAATAGATTTCCATTTTTCTATATCTATACAATAGCATACACTTGTACCTTCTATAGTACCTTTAATAAAACCTGCATTTTTTAATTCTTTTAAATGCTGAGAGATTGTAGGTTGGGCTAATCCTATCTCATCAACTAAATCACCACAAATACAAGTATTAGACTTTATTAAATATTCTAAAATACTTATTCTAGCTGGATGCCCTAAAACTTTTGCAATCTTAGCCATCTCGTTTTGTTTATCTGAAAATATTTCTGATTTAGTAATTCCCATACTCTAATTATTTGTTCATTGCAATATTACGATTAAATATATATTGTACAAAAAAAAGATAGCTATTTAACTATCTTTTAATATTAGAATTTTATAATTTACGGCTACCAATCGATAGGCATATAATCTTTTAAAAACTTACCACACCAGTGTTTACCTGTATTTATACCATCTATTAAAGGATCCATAACACGAGCAGCTCCATCTACAATATCTAAAGGCGGCTGAAAATCGTGTTCTTCAACTTTACGTTTAGATAACTCTGCAGGGTCTTCATCTGTAACCCAACCTGTGTCTACTGCATTCATAAAAATACCATCTTTGGCTAAAGTTGCTGCAGCTGTATGCGTCATCATATTTAAAGCCGCTTTTGCCATATTGGTATGCGGATGACGATCTTCTTTATGAAAACGATGAAATTTACCCTCCATAGCCGAAACATTTATAATATGTTTCTGACCAGTATTTTCTTTCTGCATAATTGGAGACAAACGGTTACATAACACAAAAGGAGCAACGGCATTTACCAACTGCACTTCTACCATTTCTGTAGTTTCAATCTCACCCAATTTTAATCGCCAACTGTTAGTTTTACGTAAATCTACTTGTTGTAAATCTACATCTAATTCCCCTTCCGGAAATACTTCACTAGCTTGTAATGAATTATCGAAACTATAAGGAATCTGAGATAATTTAGCAGAAGCTCTTAATCCAATCCCCGGTTCTGGACCGTGCCAAGTGACAGGCATATTTTTATTATCTGAAGCCGTTTGTGTTAACGATTTCAATTCTGTAATACAATCTAAATGATCCTTTAATACACTTTGAGCAAATTTTGGCAATTGGTCTACTGGCAATTCCTCAGCCGCCATTAAGTGCTTATAAAAACCTGCAGGACGCCTTACGGTTTGCGCTGCATTATTAATTAGAATGTCTAATCTATCATATTTCTGTTCAATATAATTACAAAAAATCTCGACACTTGGTATGTGTCTTAAATCTAAACCATGTACATGCAGTCTGTGTCCCCATTCTGTAAAATCGCTTTCTTTAGAAAAGCGTAATGCTGAATCTGCAGGAAAACGTGTTGTTGCCACAACGGTTGCTCCTGCTCGCAATAACATTAATGTAATATGATATCCGATTTTTAAACGAGACCCAGTAACCACTGCCACTTGATTTTTTAAATCTGCGGTTTGAAAACGCTTGGCATAATTAAAATCACCACATTCCGTACACATAGTGTCGTAAAAGTGATGCAGTTTTGTATATACTTTTTTACAGACATAACAGTTTCTTGGCGATTCAAGTTCTAAATCTGTATCCTCTTTTTTAGTAAGGTCTATTAATTTAGGGGCCACAAAAACAGGGTTTTCACGTGCAGAACGTATTCCTGTTTCTTTTCGTGCATGTTTATCGCGCTCAATCATTTTACGCTTGGCTGCTTTTTTTGCATCCTTACGCCTTTTTTGAAATTCGTCTCTATTCGGACGTGTAATTTGTCCGGCCGCTTTCATTAAAGCAATACGTTTTTCTTCAGGAAGTTCGAACAATTGATTGGTATTGTCTACTAATTTTTCCAACATAGCAATACATACATCAAGTTGGTCTTGATTTAAATCTGTGTATTTATCTTCGGTATTTTCGTTCATGGTATTACACTTTGAGCGCGCAAATATAGTTTTAATTTTAGTTGAATACTGAATTTAAGAGGTACTAAATCTACTTTATTAACATAAAAAAGCACAGTTAATACAACTGTGCTCTTCCCTATTTATTTTTAATAATGAAATGTGTTTTTAAGAAATCTTATGGATTTGTAGACCAAATACTAGATTCTTTAATAAATACACGTCTGTTTAATTTAAGTTGAGAGACAACTAATTCTGCAAAATCTTCTGCTTGCATAACGCGTTCTGGATTCCCATCTGTTAATTTTAAATCGACTGCCATATCTGTTGCAATTGTACTTGGAGTAATTGCTGTAACACGAATATTGTGTTTTCTAACCTCTTTCATTAAAGATTCTGAGAGTCCTAATACTGCAAATTTAGATGTACTGTAAGCACTTGTCATGGCATTACCATTTAAACCAGCTGTAGATGATACATTAATAATGTCTCCAAATTTATTATCAATCATTTGTGGTAAAAATGCTCTAGTTACGTAATACATACCCATAACGTTTACCTTAATAATTTGTTCCCATTCATCTGCTTCTAATTCCATGAACGAACCAAATTTAGCGATACCAGCGTTATTAATTAAAATATCGATTTTTTCAAATTGACCAAAAATAGTTTTTGCTGCTGCGTTAACTTCATCTATAGAAGACACATCTGCGGTAACTGTTATCGCTTCAACCCCAAATTTTCTTACGTCTTCAGCAACCGCTTCAATACCTTTTGCTGTACGTGCTAATAAGGCAATGTTTACACCTTCTGCTGCTAACGCTAAAGCCATAGCCTTACCAAGACCTTTGCCAGCCCCTGTAATTAACGCATGTTGTCCTTTTAATGATTCCATATATGTATTTTAAATTCTTATTATTATTTAAGTCAAAAATAAACATAAAATCACTTTTTAAAAAGTATTTAACGTTGTGTTTGCGTTAAAAACTATAGTGAATACAGCCAAAAAGCCTCCAGATCTTTTATAGTTTTGAATATGCTAATTAAATAATACGGTGTTTTGTATAAATAATCATTTTTTTTTAAGTCTTATCCTACAAGAAATCAAATATTTAGACTTTAAATGTTAAAAAAGTGATTTTTAATATGAACTATAAGCCTATTTTTAGCGTAGATATAATAAATCAAAATAAACAATTATGAAAAGAATTTCAATCGGAGTATTCGCTTTATGTTTAATGGCCTCTTGTGTTTCTAAGAAAAAATATGTTGCATTAGAACAAGAAAATGGTGAAATTAAAAGTGAATTAACAAAAACTACAGTAGAAAAAGAAGAGTTAGAAGCTAAGTTCAGTGAAATTCAATCGCGAGTAGACACTTACAATTCAAAAATAAGCTCATTAACAGAAGAAAATGATGCAAAATTAGTTGCTGTTGGAGATGTTGCTGTGATTTCTAACGATACTAAAAAGAAAATGTTGTCTACATTAGAGCATGTAGATCCTGCTAAATTAAGTGAAGCAAAAACACTTAAAGATTCTATGAATCTTGCAGTATCTTACAACTTACAAAAATCTTTAGACACAAGCACTTTTAACGAAGATGACGATATTGCTATAGATATTAACGAAACTGTTGTTATGATTTCAATTTCAGACAAAATGCTTTTCAACACAGCTAGTTATAAAGTAAGTAACAAAGCAAATGATATTTTACAAAAATTAGCAGATGTTATTAATTCTGAACCAAGTATTGAAGTTATGGTTGAAGGTCATACAGATGCAAGAAGTATTAACACAGGTGCCATTAAAGACAACTGGGATTTAAGTGTTTTAAGAGCGACTTCTGTGGTTCGTAAATTACAAAATGATTATGCAGTTGCTCCTGAAAAAATGATTGCGGCAGGACGTAGTAGCTACCACCCAATTGCAGAAAACGATACTAAAGAAAATCGTTCTAAAAATAGAAGAACACGTATTGTTATTCTTCCAAATATTAATAAATTCTTTGCCTTAATGGATTCTAACGAATAATTAAGTAAACCTACATTTTATATAAAAAAGACTGCTCTAGGGCAGTCTTTTTTATTTTTAATTCTAACCTTCTATTACACCCGATTTGATTAAAAATATATAACTACCTATTTTTGCTTTAGTATATTTGTCGAAAATATTTTTTTATGAATTCATTATTAAAAACACTCCGTATTGTTGGCTTCTTAGAAGGAATCTCTTATATTCTTTTGTTAGGTATAGCAGTTCCTGTTAAATACTTATTGCACGACCCTCAATATGTAAAACTTTTAGGTATGCCACATGGAATATTATTTGTTACTTACGTTGTTTTAGCAATATTAGTTGGTACAGAATTAAAATGGAATAAAAAAACAATAGGATTTGTTTTACTTGCTTCTATAGTCCCTTTTGGAACATTTATTGCAGATAAGAAGTACTTTAAATTAGCATTATAAATGAAAAACTTTACTCATTATTTTTACGACTACTTTATACTATTAGACTTTACAGAAGCTTCTGCAAAGTATCTAAATATGCTCTCCCTTTTAGTGATTTTATTAGTCGTTATTTTTGTGTCTGATTTTATTGCTAGAAAAATATTATTACAAGCTTTTTCAACTTTTGCAGCCAAGTCTAAAACAAAATTTGATGATTTACTCGTTAACCATAACGTCCCTAGAAACGTTGCTCATGTTGTTCCTTTAGTTATAGCTTTAAAATGTATACCAATTGTATTTGCAGACTTTTCTGCTTTTGAAAGTGCTGTTGAATTACTTTTAAAATTATACTGCGTTGTTTTGGTACTTTGGATTATTAGAAGCATACTAAACACCTTAGAATCTTTTTTTAAAACACTTCCAAGACTTAGAGATAAACCCATAGATAGTTATATACAAGTACTTATGCTGTTTTTATGGTTAATTGGTATTGGTTTAATTTTTGTAATGCTTACAGGAATTGAAATCAAAACCTTTTTCACCACCTTAGGAGCTGCATCGGCTGTATTTTTATTAATCTTTAAAGACACCATTCTGGGTTTTGTTGCCAGTATACAAGTAGCCATTAACGATACTGTTAGAATTGGAGATTGGATTACCATGGAAAAATTTGGTGCCGATGGAGATGTTATTGAAATTAACTTAAACACACTTCAGGTACAGAATTTTGATATGACTATTACCAACATTCCAACCTATGCTTTAATTTCTGAATCTTTCAAAAACTGGAGAGGTATGAGTAATTCTGGCGGACGAAGAATAAAACGTGCTATTATTATAAAAGCAAAAAGTATTCATTATTTAACAGATGAAAAAATTGAAGAGCTAAAAAAAATTCAATTACTTTCAGAATATTTAACACAAAGACAAGAAGATATTACAGCCTACAATACTAATAATAACGTAGATAAATCTGTTTTAATTAATGGTCGAAACATGACTAATTTAGGAGTATTTAGAAAATATATTCAAAACTATATTGAAAATCACTCGGCTATAAATAAAGACATGACCATCATGACTAGACAACTTGCACCCACTCCACAGGGGCTTCCTTTAGAAATATATGCCTTTAGTAGCGATAAACGTTGGCAAAACTACGAATATATTATGTCTGATATATTTGACCATAGTATTGCTGCTGTTCCATATTTTGATTTAGAAATTTATGAGTTATCAAATTATATTCCCGAATCTTAATTTTAAGATATAGTATAAAAAAAGTCGAGCTTAATGCTCGACTTTTTTTATATCAAAATTTTAAGAATGTACTAATTTGCTTGCGCTTTAGCATCTTCAATCATATCTTCATTTGCAGATACTCCTATTTCTACACGACGATTTTTAGACCGTCCATCTTCAGTCGTATTATCAAATCTAGGTCTTGTTTCTCCATAAGCTGTAACTTCAAAACGATTTGCAGCTACACCTTTGTTTTGTAAATAAGTTACAACGGATTGTGCTCTTTTCTCTGACAATGTCATGTTATACGCATCGTTACCAGTGCTATCTGTATGTCCTTCAACTAACAAATTTGTATCTGGAAATTCTAAAAACACATCAGCAATAGCATCTAAATTTTCTTTTGCTTTTGTAGTTAAATCAGCTTTATTTGTTGCAAAAGTGACTCCACTCCTTTCGTCAAAGACAACTTGAATACCTTCACCTACACGCTTTACTTCTGCTCCTGGTAAAGCTTCTTCAATTTTATCTGCTTGCTTATCCATACTGTTACCAATAACTCCACCTGCGGCTCCACCTACAGCAGCACCTATAAGTGCTCCAGTAATATTTCCTCCGATAAGGCCACCAATTAACGCACCTCCAGCGACACCAACTCCTGCTCCTTTTTGAGTGTTATTTGCATTTTTAATAGCATCACAACTTACAAACGATAATGAAAATACTAATGCAATAGCGAGTAATATACTTGTTGATTTTTTCATATGTTATGTTTTTTATAATTCTATACTATCTGATGTTTTATTAAACGTCATGATTACATCAAAAGGATTACCCTGATATTCAGAAGGTACTTTAATAATCATCATGTTATCACTAATTTCTTGAATAGAAGCACGGTAACCTGATTTTACATTTTTAGCCTTAATATTGTCTCCAATATATTTAAACTGAAATTGCGTATATCCATCTGTAGATTCTAAAAATGACCAATGAATAGCCTGGGTATATGCTTCACAAACAGAGCTATTTACACTTGTAGAAAACTTACCCGATCCATTATTTGGTATAAATACCCATTCACCACCTTTAAAGCAAGAAGAATCTGCTAAATCAAATAAAAAGGCCTTGTATAAACCTTTATCTCCAATAAATTTAATGTTGGTAACTTCCCAAGTCCCTTTCAATAATTTTTTATTTGGTTGACTCGCTGTTGTCGACTTAGATCCTGAGCAAGAAAATGCTAGAATAACTAAAGTCATGTAAATTAATTTTTTCATTTGGTTATTTTGTTCGATTAATACAACTCTAAGTTAATAAGATTACTTCAATTTCCCTCTATTAATTAACATGTAACCTGTCGATTTTTAACATTCTACAATTCAGCTAAACGATCTTTAACAAATTCTATTTCTGTTTTACCATGAGGTTTAGATTTACCATCTTCTCCTAAATTTACCATGATAATATTGTCTACTCGGATAATGGTTTCCCTAGTCATTTTATTTCGTACTTCACATTTTAATGTTAGTGATGATTTTCCGAATTTCTCAACCGCAATACCAATTTCAACAATATCTCCTTGCTTAGCTGAACTCATAAAATTAATTTCAGACATGTACTTAGTTACCACTTTACTGTTTTCTAATTGAATAATAGAATACAAAGCTGCTTCCTCATCAATCCATGCTAAAAGTTTACCACCAAAGAGCGTACCATTGGCATTCAAATCTTCTGGTTTTACCCATTTTCTAGTGTGAAATCTCATAATTATTATTTTTGGTCAAAGATAAATCAATAATTGTTTATAACAAGGTTAACAAGTAATAGCGTTCACAAAAATATTGATGCAGATAATTAATAATTTTAGTGAAACTGTTTAATATTATGACAACAAGACACAACAATCTTAAAGCCATTCGTACATCTTCCTCCTTTGGAAAACTTAACGAAAACATGAGTAGAGACGAACGTTTTCAAAACGAAACATTACGCCCAATTATTAAACTTCAAAAAGATTTATTTGTAGAAGTGCTTAAAAATTACTTTAAAAAGCACAAAAATATGTTCTACGATTTAAGTATAGCTAAAAAAATAATCTACATTGAGAACAGCATTCAAAAAGACATTAAATTTAGAAATTCAATTAAAGGCATGGTCATTGGTCTATTTACTGTTGAAGAATATTTACAATACATTGAAAACTCTTCGGCTTTAAATAAACGTATGATGAATATTGTGAAAATTCAACTTATAGACAATATACAAGTTTTTGATATTCAATTAAATGAAGTAGTCTGATTAAAAATAAAAGTTTTTTTTATATGAGCGATTCGCCGTTAATATTTGTAGTTAACACATCGCTCATATAATTAAAATAAGGTCTAATAACCTTAAATGAATTATTAACTTCCTCTAAAAAATTTGGAGCAAGCACTTCTTTATCTGTGTATTTTTTAGTGAAAATAAATTGCTTTTTTCTAATAAGATCGATATCTGGATGACTTTTATCGAAGCCCTTAGGAGCCGTTTTAAGTTCTTCTCCCTCTATATCTCCCCAAGTAGATTTAAATTTAGTATCTGCTAAAATCTCCCTCATTTCATGTGCATCAACTTCAAATTCTTTTCTAATACGTAATAAATCTTCTTTATTCGGATCCCAAAACCCTGTCGCAATAAACGATTGATTGTTGGGTTGGATGTGCAAATAATATCCACCTCTTAATTGCGGTTTTACACGATGTATAGTTCCTCCAAAATGTGTTTTGTAAGGCACTTTATTTTTAGAAAACCTGACGTCTCTATAAATTCTAAACACTTTAACTGTATCTACTTCATCGTGCGTTTTTAATAGCGTAAAAAGCTCATTATATACCGCCTTCATTTCTGCTTCTACAGTTCTAAATTCAGTTTTATGATCTTGAAACCATACTCTATCATTATTTTTTTCTAGTGCATTTAAGAAGTCAAGTATGTTTTTAGAAATCATATAGATGTGTTTATTTGGGTATAAAGATATAAAAAGCCTCAGTAAACTGAGGCTTAAATGTGTTAAAACAACATGCTATTATTCTTCTAAAACATAGATTTTTGAAATTATCTCGTTCGTTTTTTTATCAAATTTTTGTACTACAAAATTTCCTTTTTCATCAAAAAAACCAATTTCTGTTCGTCCATTATCAGTCATCACAAATTGTGAATTATCGGCATCAGATTGTTTAACTATCATCGTTTTAGAATCCATCGGATCGGAAATTAAAAACCCTTCATCACTCATTTTAAATTGTTTAGATTCACCATCCAATTTATAAGTCATAGTGGTCTTATCTGAAGTAAATGGACTATTATTAGTAATTTTCACCTTTTCTGTAACCTTTGCGTCCGTAGTTAATCGACTCTGATTTAATTTATCTTTATCTGCTTCTACTAATTTAACGTCTTGTTCTACTCGCCTATTAATTTCGACTTTGCTTTCTTTAATTTCTTTCCCATTATTAATTTGGGTCGTTACTGTTTTAGTTTCATCTAGGACTTCCTTTGGTACAGTTTGAGCCTGTACCGAAGTAAATCCTAAAAGAAAAACTAATCCAAAATATATAAGTTTCATATTTTTTAATTTTTAATTATATTTTTAATATAAAGTCTGTAATTAACGTTTTAGATTATTCAATAATTGCACTATTTAAGTGTTCAGATGCTTTTTTAGACCAAGAGTCTAACATCCAACTCGCTTTTTCTAATTCTCGAATATAAGCACCTATTAAATCTATGGTACCTTCATCTGTTGCATTTTCTGCTTTATTAATTACAATCTTCATTTGATTTAAAAGCAATTTATGATCATTTAAAATCTCAGACACCATTTCTCTATCAGACAATAACGGAGATACTTCTTTTAATGCAGAAATATCTAAATAATCTGAAAATTTACTCATAGGGTGATAACGAAGGGTTAAAACTCGTTCTGCAATTTCATCAATCTTAGTTCTGGCATCTGTATATAACTCTTCAAATTTATTGTGTAAATCGAAAAAGTTTTCTCCTAGAATATTCCAGTGAAAATTTCTAAGTTTTTGATAATATATATGGTAATCTGCTAAAAGTGTATTTAATTCCACAACTACAGGAAGTAGTTTTTCGTCTTGTATATTTAAGTAATTCATAATTTTCGGTTTGTGGTTAAACATGGTATCTAAAGTACAAAAGACAACCTACACCTACTTATTTATTAACTGACTTTAACCCTATTAGCTCTATGTTAACTTAAATTATGTTAAGAATAAACTACAAATCTTAAAGAAATTAACAGTAAAATTAAATATGAAATTTCAGCTTTAAATATGTAGAGAAATTAAAAAATTATGAAGTTTTTTATGAGGTCGTATCAAACTCGACGGCGTTTAAAACTAAACCTGAAGCTGGGGCAATATAATCCATAACTTCTGTACTTTCTGGCTTTAAACTGTCTTGAATATACTCTAATGTGATTTCATGTTTGCCTAATTTAATTAGAGCCCCCATCATTAAACGGATCTGGTTTCGCATAAAACCTTTACCTTTTACACGTAGCATATAAGATTGATCTGGAAAGAAATTTGCAGTAAACAACGTATTATCTACAAGCTCGCAAGTATCTATAATACGATTAAAAATACCCGTTTCTGAAGGTTTATAGCAATAGGTTTTAAAATTATGAGCTCCTTCAAATAATTTTGCTCCTAACTTCATTTTTTCAATATCTAAGGGATCTAAAATAGTAGTCATAAATGGAGCACAAAATGGATGATATTTTTCGCCATAAGCAAAGACATACATATATTCCTTCATTTTAGATGCATTTATAACATTAAAATTTTTATCGACTTCTGTGATCGATAAGGCTCTTAAATCTTGAGGTAAATTGTAATTAAACAATTCTAAAAATGCTACTTCATCTTCGATTTTATCTTCTAAAAACAATTCAAAAGCACCTTTTTGGGCAGAAACCATGGCATCTGTTCTTCCAGACCCCAAGGTTTTAAACGGTTTACCATCCATGATATAGCGCATGGTTTTATCAATCATAAGATGTACCGTTTTTAACTTTGGTTGTTTTTGCCAACCGTGAAAACGATAACCTAAATACTGAATTTCGATAAGATAAAAATAACGTTTATTCAACTGAAAATGTTTTTATATAAAGGGACGCAAGTAACCGATTTTAATAGACTTCTCAAAAAAATCACTACTTTTAACCTAATTAAATTTACAAATTATATTGATTTATGAGTGATACAACTAAACTCCCTATTTGGTATTGGATTGTAACCGGGTTTTATTTACTCTGGAATGCTTTGGGAGTGCAACAGTATTTTATACAGGCTAATAACACAGAAGCTTTTAAATCGCAATACACCGAAGCCCAGTTACAAGAAATTGCACAAATGCCAACTTGGGTTATGCGTGCATATGCAGTGGCGGTAATATGTGGTTTTCTTGCCAGTATTTTATTAATGGTTCGTAAACGCTTTGCATACCCTATGGCACTTACTTCTTTAATTGCAGTAATTGCACAGATGAGCTACCTCTTTTATGTGGTAAAGCCCCCTAGTTTAATTATGCCAATTTTAGTCTTAGTCTTTGCCGTAGGATTATTGTTCTTTTCTAAGTATTCTAAAACGAAAAATTGGTTAATTTAAACCTAAACAAACTATAATTAAAAAGGAGAATTTAGTACGTTATATTCTCCTTTTTAATGTATGATTCCTATTTTTCTCTTCCTTTTAAAATTTCTACCACATCTTTAATTTCGAAACCTTTGGCTTCTAATAAAATTAGATAATGAAATAATAAATCGGCACTTTCATTTAAAAACAAATTATCGTCGTTATCTTTCGCTTCAATAACAACTTCTACAGCTTCCTCTCCAACTTTTTGTGCAATTTTATTGATTCCTTTAGCAAACAATGAAGAGACATAAGATTCTGTTGGAGCAAAATTTAAGCGTCTATCTTTAATTACATCTTGTAAATGGGAAATAAACCCATAAGATTCATCATTAGTTTCTCCCCAACAGGTATCTGTACCTTTATGGCATGTTGGTCCTTTTGGAAGCACAGAGACTAACAAGGTATCGTTATCACAATCCAATTTTATATCAACTAAATTTAAAACATTTCCGCTTTCTTCTCCTTTAGTCCATAAACGTTTTTTAGTTCTGCTATAAAAAGTAACTAACTTTGTTTCTTTCGTTTTTTCTAAAGCCTCAGCGTTCATATACCCTAGCATTAACACTTTTTTTGTTGAAGCGTCTTGAATAATTGCTGGAACTAATCCGTCGTTATTTTTATTGAAATCTATATTCATTACTATTATTTTGAAACGTAAAACTTTACAATCTTACGGCTATATTATTATTATTTAATTCTCCTTTTAATTCTGAAATTGGTATTTCTCCAAAATGAAAAACACTTGCTGCTAATGCCGCATCTGCTTTTCCTTCTTTAAAGGTGTCTACAAAATGTTGAATTGTTCCTGCTCCTCCTGAAGCTATTATTGGAATATTCAACATCTCTGACAATTTCGCTAATGCTTCATTTGCAAAACCATTTTTGGTTCCGTCGTGATTCATAGAGGTGAACAAAATTTCACCAGCTCCTAAATCTTCAACATGCTTTGCCCACTCAAATAAGTCTATTTCGGTTGGAATACTTCCTCCTGCCAAATGTACTTTCCATTGCCCATCTACTTCTTTAGCATCAATTGCTACTACAACACACTGGCTTCCGAATTTTTCTGATAATTCCTTAACCAATTCTGGACGTTTAACAGCTGAAGAGTTAATTGAAATTTTATCTGCCCCACATTGTAATAAAGCATCTACATGTTCTATTGAAGAAATTCCGCCACCCACAGTAAATGGTATATTAACTTGTTCTGCAACATGTAATACCATGTCTAGCGTTGTTCCTCTGCCTTCTAAAGTTGCAGAGATATCTAAAAACACTAACTCGTCTGCACCTTCTATAGCGTATTGTTTTGCTAATTCCACAGGATCTCCAGCGTCAATAAGGTCGACAAAATTGACACCTTTTACAGTTCTTCCGTTTTTAATATCCAAACAAGGGATAATTCGTTTTGTAAGCATATTAATTTATTGTGAGTTTACGACTAGTTTTTCTAAATCCTTTAAACTAATCTTGTTTTCGTAAATAGCTTTACCTATAATTACACCTTCGCAACCTAATTCCATTAATTTTGGTAACTCTTCTTTACAAGAAATCCCACCAGAAGCTATCAATTTTATATTTGGATTTTCAGAAATTATCTTTTTATATAAATCGAAAGAAGGACCTTCAAGCATACCATCTTTAGATATATCTGTACAAATAACGTACTGAATACCTTTACTCATGTAGCCTTTTATAAATGGAGTAACCTCTAAACTACTTTCTTCTAACCAACCGCTAATGGCAACTTTTTCGTTTTTAGCATCGGCACCCAAAATAATTTTCTGACTCCCGTATTTTTGAATCCAGCTCTCGAACATTGCACTATTTTTAACTGCAATACTTCCACCTGTAACTTGTTTGGCTCCAGAACTAAACGCGATATATAAATCTTCATTTGTCTTTAAACCACCTCCAAAATCAATCTTTAGATTAGTTTTAGATGTAATCTGTTCTAAGACTTTATAATTAACAATCTTACTTGCTTTAGCACCATCTAAATCTACAAGATGTAAATACTCTACACCTACATCTTCAAAACTCTTAGCAACCTCTAACGGATTCTCGTTATAAATTTTCTTGGTATCATAATCACCTTTAGTTAAACGTACACATTTTCCGTCTATAATATCTATGGCTGGTATAATTCTCATAATATATATTGATCAATTTATGATTCTAGATTTAAAAAATTTTCAAGTAATTTGGCACCTGCAATACTACTTTTTTCTGGGTGAAATTGTACACCGTAAAAGTTTTTATGTTGTAAAGCCGAAGCATATTTTCCATTATAATCGGTTTGCGCAATAGCTTCATTACAATTCTCTGCATAATAACTGTGCACTAAATACATGTATGAGTTCTCTGGAATATTTTTAAATAAATCTGACTTTAAATCTGTAATTGTATTCCATCCCATTTGTGGTACTTTTACCGTATTAGGAAAACGTTTCACATGGACTTGAAAAATGCCTAATCCTTCTGTATCTCCTTCTTCAGTAGTTTTACACAACAATTGCATGCCCAAACAAATCCCTAAAACAGGTTGAGTTAAGGTAGGAATTAATTTATCTAATTTACTATTTTTTAGCATTTTTAAAGCAGAACTTGCCTCTCCAACACCTGGAAAAATAATACGATCTGCTTTTTTAATTTCATCTGGATTATTAGACAAAATAGCATCGACTCCTAAACGTTTAAAAGCAAATTGAATACTCTTTATATTTCCTGCTCCGTAATCTATTATAACTACTCTCAATGGTTTTGTTTTTCTTAATTAATAGCTTACAACATGCCTTTCGTTGATGGCAAAATCATTTTTTCTACATCGCGTTTTACAGCCATTTTAATAGCCTTTGCAAATGCTTTAAATATCGCTTCTATTTTATGATGCTCATTAACGCCTTCTGCCTTAATGTTTAAATTACATTTTGCACCATCTGTAAACGATTTAAAAAAGTGATAAAACATTTCTGTTGGCATTTTACCTACCATTTCACGTTTAAAATCGGCTTTCCAGACTAACCAGTTTCTTCCTCCAAAATCGATTCCAGCCGACGCTAAACAATCGTCCATTGGTAAATAAAAACCGTAACGTTCTATTCCTAATTTATTTCCTAAAACAGTATTGAATAATTCACCTAAAGCAATCGCGGTATCTTCAATAGTGTGGTGTTCGTCTACTTCTAAATCGCCTGTTACTTTTAAGTTTAAATCTAACTGTCCGTGACGCGCAATTTGATCTAACATATGGTCGAAAAAAGCAATCCCAGTATCAATGTTACTTTTACCTGTACCGTCTAAATTTAGATTAATCTTAATTTTAGTTTCATTGGTATTACGCTCAATACTTCCTGTACGATCTTCTACTTTTAGATGTTTATAAATGGCTTCCCAATCATTCGTTTCTAAAGTAATAAAATCGTTCAGGGCTTCACGTTTTACCGTAATTTCATCAGTACCAAGATTTGTATTATCATTTATAAAAATACCTTTAGATCCTAAATTTTTAGCTAATTCAATATCTGTTAAACGGTCTCCTATCACATAAGAATTTTCTAAATCGTAAGCTTCAGAAAAATATTGAGTTAATAAACCTGTATTGGGTTTACGTGTTGGTGCATTGTCTTTTGCAAAGGTTCTATCAATAAATTGTTCCTTAAATTCTACACCTTCATTTTTAAAGGCTTCAAGAATAAAATTATGAACTGGCCAAAACGAATCTTCTGGATAAATAGCTGTTCCTAAACCATCTTGATTTGTAATCATAACGATTTCAAAATCTAATTCTTTGGCAATTTTACTTAAATATTGAAAGACTTTAGGATAAAATTCTAACTTCTCAAAGCTATCAATTTGTTCGTCGGCAGGTTCTCTAATTATCGTTCCATCACGATCTATAAATAATACTTTTTGTTTCATTGTAACTTGGTAAGTGCGGTGATTAGCGTTTTATTTTCTGAAGGAGTTCCCACGGTTAAGCGTAAACAATTTTCGCACAACGGTTGTGTTGTTCGATTACGAATTACAACACCTTCTTTAATTAATTGATTATAACGTGCTGTGGCGTCGTCTACTTTTACGAGAACGAAATTTGTATCTGACGGATAGATTTTTTTAATGTAAAGAATAGATTTCAAATCTGAAATTAATTTACTTCGTTCTATTAAAATTGAATCTATTTCGTCATTAACAATATCTGTTTGTTTTAATAATTCTACAGCTTTATTTTGTGTTAGTACATTAATGTTATATGGTGGTTTTATAGTGTTTAAAACTGAAATAATAGTTTCTGAAGCATAACAAATTCCCAATCTTAACCCTGCCATACCATAAGCTTTAGAGAGGGTTTGTGTAATAACTAAATTAGGAAATTCTTCTAAGCGTTCCAACCAACTATCTTGTTCAGAAAAATCAATATAAGCTTCATCTATAACAACAATACCTTCAAATTTCTTTAATAAGGTTTCAACTTCATGATTCTTAAAACTGTTTCCTGAAGGGTTATTTGGCGAACATAAAAACAAAATCTTACTATTAGCGTCTGCAACGTTTAAAATCTGATCGACTTCAGGCTGAAAAGACTCCGAAAGCATTACTTTTTTAATGGCTACAGCATTTAAATTCGCTAATACTTCATACATACCATATGTTGGTGGTAAGATTATAATGTTGTCTTGATTTGGTTCGCAAAAAGCACGAACTAATAAATCTAGCACTTCATCACTACCATTTCCTAATAAAATTTGAGATTTTGAAACGGCTTTAATTTCCGCCAAAATATCTTTTACAGCATTCTGATGTGGATCTGGATAACGATTTATTCCATTTTCAAAAGGATTCTCGTTAGCATCTAAAAATACCATATTACTAGTTTCTTCCTGAAATTCGTCTCGTGCAGACGAATACGCTTTTAATGCTTTTATGGAAGGTCTTAAAAGATCTTGTACCGTTGCCATTACTTTTTAGATAAGGTGTTTAAACGTAAAGTTACAGCGTTTTTGTGCGCTTGTAAACCTTCGGCTTGAGCCATTTTTTCGATCATCGGACCTAAATCTAACAAGCCTTTCTCTGATATTTTTTGAAACGTAATACTCTTTAAAAAACTATCTAAATTCACACCCGAATAGGCGCGACTAAATCCGTTTGTTGGTAAAGTATGATTGGTTCCTGAAGCATAATCTCCAGCACTTTCAGGCGTATAATTCCCTATAAACACAGAACCTGCATTTCTAATACCGTTTACATAAAGATCTTCATTTTTAGAACAGATAATAAAGTGTTCGGGAGCATATTCATTAATTAATTCTAAAGCAATTTTATCACTTTCAACATAAATTAATTTTGAATTTACAATAGCTTTTTTAGCAATATCTTGTCTTGGTAATTGCTCTATTTGAACATCGATAGCTTTTAAAACATCATTAATCATAGTTCTTGAAGTCGATACTAAAATTACCTGACTGTCTGCACCATGTTCTGCCTGACTTAATAAATCTGAAGCCACAAAAGCTGGATTTGCAGAATCGTCTGCCACCACTAGCAATTCGCTTGGACCGGCAGGCATATCTATAGCTACACCATATTTTGTAGCGAGTTGTTTGGCTACGGTTACAAACTGATTTCCTGGACCAAATATTTTATATACTTGTGGTATATTTTCTGTTCCGAAAGTCAATCCTGCAATGGCTTGAATCCCTCCTACTTTTATAATTTTTGAAACGCCACATAAATCAGCAGCGAATAAAATTTCGTTTGCTATTTTTCCGGTTTTACTTGGTGGAGTACATAACACAATTTCTTTACATCCTGCTATTTTTGCAGGAATGGCTAACATTAAAACTGTAGAAAACAAAGGTGCTGTTCCGCCAGGAATATATAATCCTATTTTTTCAATAGCACGTTTTTCTTGCCAACAGTTTACACCAGGCATGGTTTCTACTTGAACTTTATCTGTTTTTTGAGCAGCATGAAAACATTCTATATTTTTATAAGCAGCTGTAATGGCTAATTTTAAGTCGTCTGAAACTTGAGTTTTAGCACATTCAATTTCTTGAGTGCTTACTAAATTTTCGTCTAAAGTAACGCCATCAAAACGTGATGTATATTTAGATATTGCTTGATCTCCATTGGCTTTAACATCTTCAAAAATTTGAATAACTGTTTTTTCGATGTCGTTTACAGTTTGTGTAGGACGTTTTAATATCTCTGACCAATTTGATGTATTGGGATTTTCAATGATTTTCATTTTACTTTTAATTTTATTATAAAATCATATTATCGATTGGACAGACCAAAATACCTTCTGCACCATGTTCTTTAAGTTCATCTATAATTTCCCAAAATTTATTTTTATCGATAACCGTATGTACAGAGCTCCATCCTTCTTGCGCTAAAGGTAAGACTGTTGGACTTTTCATACCTGGTAAAATGGCAATAATTTCTTCTAATTTATCATTTGGCGCATTTAACAAAACATATTTAGATCGTCTTCCTTTTAATACAGAATCTATTCTAAACTTAATGGTATTTAAAATTGCCGAATTCGCTTCAGAAATTAATGGAGAGGCGGCTAAAACTGCTTCCGATTTCAATAACACTTCAACTTCTTTTAATCCGTTTTTAAATAATGTACTTCCACTAGATACAATATCTACAATGGCATCTGCAAGTCCAATATTTGGTGCAATCTCTACAGATCCATTAATAATGTGTAATTGTGCATTTACATTATTCTTGTCTAGAAACTGTTGTACTGTATTTGGGTAAGATGTTGCAATACGCTTTCCTTCCAAGTCTTGCATATTTGTATATTTAGCCGACTTAGGTACAGCTATAGACACTTTACAAGATGAAAAACCTAATTTTTGAATAGTTTGAATCTCTCCGCCTTTTTCAATTAAAACATTTTCTCCAATAATTGCAGCATCTACGACACCATCTTTTAAATATTGAGGAATATCTCCATTACGTAAATAAAATACTTCTAAAGGAAAGTTTTTAGCTGAAGCTTTTAATTGATCTCTACCATTGTCTATAGAAATCCCTATGTCTTTAAGGATTTGCATAGATTCTTCGTAAAGTCTTCCTGATTTTTGAACTGCAATTTTTAATTTACTCATTATCTTATTTAATATGGTTTGAGTATAATCTTAAGGAGAAAAATAAAAACCCCATCTGATTAACTCAAACGGGGTTTAAAAATATATTTTTTTTGAAATTATTCAATACACTTTCTGCTCGTCTAAGTACAAGTATGAAAATGATGATGATGTAATTGAATAAAATTCATGTTTATAATTTTGTTATATTACAAATATTCAGAAATTTAAAACACTTATGCAAGTTTTAAACTAAAAAATATTAATTTATTATTGATTTCCAAGTATAATAGGTAATCCGCTCTTACCTGAACCAATTACAATCACTTTTGAATTTGGAGATTCAGACAATTTAACCGTCGCTTCAATTCCTTTATCCTGTAAAATCTTTTCATTTAAAGATTCACTTAAAATTCTGTTAGCATCTGCTTTACCTTGTGCTTCAATTATTTGTTTTTGTGCTTCTTTTTGCGCTGTAACTAATCTAAATTCGTACTCTAAAGATTCTTGTTCTTGCTTTAATTTACGCTCAATAGCTGCTTTAATAGTCTCTGGCAAAGTCACATCACGTACTAAAATTTCGTTTAACTGAATGTACTGGTCATCAACTATATTTTTTGTTTCTTCAAAAATTTCATGTTGAATTGCATCACGTTTACTTGAATATAATTGTTCTGGTGTATATCTACCAACAACACTTCTAGCAGCAGAACGAATGGCTGGAAGCAAAATTCGCTCTTTATACATTTCACTTTTCTCTTGGTGTAATTTTCCTAAATTTTCGAACTGTGGCTGAAACCATGCAGAAGCTTCTAATTTAATATCTAATCCGTTAGAAGATAATACACTCATACGTTCGTAAAGTTCTTGTTGTCTTACTTCGTAAATAAATACTCTATTCCAAGGCGCAACAACATGGAAACCTTCTCCTAAAGGTGGCTCATCTGTTACAACACCATTATCAAATGTTCTATATAATACACCAGCTTCACCTGAGTTAATGGTTATAGCCGATTTTGAAATTAAAATGATTATTGCTACGATAGCAATAACAATGGGTAATGCAATTTTAGGTAATTTATCCATTATTCTTTTATTAAGTTAATCCGTTATATTTTCTTATAAACCATTCCAAAGATAGGCAGAAAACTATGATTCCTAGCACATATGTCCAGTCTATTAATCCTCGGGCTGTCTTTGAACTTTTTTGAATAGTCGTATACTTTTTATTTGAAATTAAATCTTCAAAAAGTGATTGATAATTCGCTATTAAATAAGATGTTCCTTCTGTTTTTCTCGCTAATAGATTTAACTTTGAAACATTAGCATTTAAAAACTGTTGCTCTACATTATATTCCAAAACTGTAAAACTTCCAGATTGCGATATATTTTCAGTTATTGCACTAACCGTAAACTCATATTCTGCAGCTTCTAGATGATTTAAATCAACTTGGTAATTATTGTTTTTTAACACAAAAGGCACTTCTGAAATTTTGTTGGTATTCTTATTTTTAAGCTTGATTTGAAGAGATTCCTTCCCATCAAACTCATAATTTTTATTAAAAAATTGTGCTTTAATAATCACATTATTGACGCCTTCATAAAATGATTCAAAATCGACAACCAAACGTGATTTACGCTTTGTAGATGACAAATACTGTACCAATTTGCCTATAAAATTATCGAATGTGTTAAAAGATTTTTCATTTATAAAACTTTCTGCGCGCCATTGCCAAATGTTCTCTCCTAAGAGTATAGCTTCTCTCCTACCATTACTCTCTAAAGTGGCTAAAAGAGGGGCTTTAGTAACTATATTTCCAACCTTTTTAAACAGTAAGGTTTCATATGGTGCGAAAAAAGTAAGGTCACCAAATGCAGATTGTAATGGCGGAAAGGATTCGAAATCCAAATCGTCTACAATAAAATTTGAAAAACTAGTATTGAATGCTCCTTGATACATTTCTGTTTGCGACGTAATATCGTGCTCGTAATAATTGGTCTGTTCATTTAGAAAAAACCAATCAGTTTGAGAACCAGAAATGATAAATACATTCTTGTTTTCTGCTTTAATAGCATCAAAAATAAATTTAAACTGATTATCTGGTTGGTATAGTATAACTAAATTAAAATCATTTAATTTAGATTTAATTTCGTTTGGTTTTAATATCGAAACCGAACGTTGTTCATTACTTTCAATACTCTTTTTAAGCATTCCCAAATCTGGGTGATAAAAATTTGAAACGATGGCAACATTCATCTTTTCATCAATCACTTCTATAGCAAAATTCTTGATATTATTTACCTTGTTTTTTTCAAATTTTAAAGGTTTTAATTGTGCTTTATAAGCAGACAATCCTACTTTATGCGCTGGTAACGTAAATTGTAATACTTCAGAAGTATGAGTTGCATTAAACGTTATATTTTTAGAATACACTGTTTGTTTTCCTGAAGTTACAAAAAACGTTGTGTTTACCGTTTCTTTTCCGTTATAAGCAAGAATTGTTTCAATTGGAAATTTATTTTTTAAATATGCATATTTATTCACATTAAGCTGCCTAATACTTAAATCTATATAAGTTGTTGTATCGCCTAGAATTATGGGATATACCGGTTGATTATAATTGGAAAATTCATAATAGCTACCAAAGGTTTGGTTTCCATCGGTAATTAAAATGGTTGGAGCGACTTCGTCTTGATAAATATCTTGAAGTGCATTTAATGCCGAAGAAATATCTGTTTGTTTTTCAGTAAACGTTAATGCTTGAGAAGTATTTAGTGTTTTTCCGAAGTTATAATATTCAATATTAAATTTTTTATTTAATTCTGAATTAGATCGTATGGCTTGAACGGCCTGTTTTGCTTGTTCTGTTTGTTCTAATTGAACTATTGAATTAGAGTTATCTACGGCAACTAATAATTTTGGTTTTACCGTTGTTAATTCTAATTGCTCAAACTTAGGATTTATTAAAAGTAAGAGTATAGAAAAAATAGTGATAAATCGTAAAAAAGCAAAAAGCATGTATAATTTAGACATGCTTTTTACTTTATACTTATACTGAAATAAAGCTAACAAAAGCGCTACTATTCCAGCTAGAATAATATATAATACTGTTTGTGTAGGCATAAATTATGTTAACATTCCTCCGTCTACATTTAACGTCTGTCCGGTAACATACGCACTTAAATCACTAGCTAAAAACACACATACATTAGCAACATCGTCCGGAGTTCCTCCTCTTTTTAAAGGAATACCAGCTCTCCATCCTTTAACAGTGTCTTCGTCTAACTTAGCAGTCATTTCAGTTTCTATAAAACCTGGAGCAACAACGTTACTTCTAATGTTTCTAGATCCTAGCTCTAAAGCCACAGATTTTGAAAATCCAATAATTCCAGCTTTAGACGCTGCATAATTGGTCTGCCCAGCGTTTCCTTTAAGACCGACTACAGAACTCATATTAATTATAGAGCCCTTACGTTGTTTAAGCATAGTACGTTGTACCGCTTTAGTCATGTTGAACACAGATTTTAAATTCACTTCAATAACCTGATCAAAATCTTCTTCACTAATACGCATTAACAAATTATCTTTTGTTATTCCTGCGTTATTTACTAATATATCTATGCTTCCAAACTCTTTTACTACATCTTCTGCTAAGGTTTGAGCTTCTGCAAAATTGGCAGCATTACTTTGGTAACCTTTAGCTTTTATGCCTAAGCCATTTAACTCTATTTCTAAAGCGTTAGCTGCTTCTACAGAAGAACTGTAAGTGAATGCAACGTTTGCACCATGTTGTGCAAATACTTGAGCAATTCCTTTACCTATTCCTCGGCTTGCACCTGTAATAATTGCTGTTTTTCCTTGTAATAACTTCATGTATAATTAAATAAATATTTATGAAACTCAAAGATACTAATTCAAATTTTGACTGTATAAAAAAACCTCACAAATATTTGCGAGGTTTTAATGTACATATCAGTTAATAAAGTCTCTATAATTTAACCTTATCGTCAATATTGTCATAATTAAATAAATAATCGACATCCATTTCCTTAATCTCTCCTAATTTCTTTAAAGCTTTAAAATCGATATCTTTTTTATTCCCTACAACCATAATATTATAGTTTTCTCCTTTTATATTTTCATTGAAAAAGTCTCTTAGATCACTTATTTCCATGTTTTTTATAGTGTTGTACATGGCTTCTCGATTGTCGTTTTCTATTCCTAATTTTTTCAAGCTTTCATACTCCCAAAAAATATTGGCTTTAGTTATACGTTCTGCAGCAATTTTCTTTAAAGCTGCATCTTTAGCTGCTTCAAATTGTTTTTCTGCTTCTGGCATATCGCTCATTAAAGTCATCATAGCATCTACAGCTTGTTCCATCTTATTGGCTTGTGTACCAATGTAAGCCAACACATAATTAGAATCTTCTTTTTTATTTGCTGTATTGTAACGTGAAAATGCTGAATATGCTAAAGATTTAGATTCTCTAATTTCCTGAAAAACAATAGATGATAAACCGCTACCAAAATAAGCATTAAACAAACTTGTAGCTGCAAGATTTTTAGCATCGAAAGATTTTCCTTTTGCTAAAAACACCATCTCAGATTGCACCATATCATAATCTACAAAATACACTTGTCCACCAGTTTCTTTTTCAATATAGCTTGTAGCTTCTGGATAATTTTTAAGCGGCGTATTTAATTTATGTTCTTTATTTAAAGCAGCTATAGCTTGGTCTATATCTTTACCGTAATAGAAAATACGTTGTTTATAATCTTTAATTCCTTTTACAATATCTACTAATTCTTGAGGATCTTGAGTTTTTAATTCTGAGGCCTTTAAGATGTTTCTCAAACGAGAGTTTTCTCCGTACTGACCGTAATTAACTAAGCCATTCCATAAAATGTTACTTTTTTGAGTTTTCCCATCTTGTCTTCCCTTTAATATTTTATCTACATATTTTGTATATGCTTCAGGATCTGATTTAGGGTTGTTTATTAAATCTTCTAATAATGCTAATCCTTTTGGTAAATTTTCTTTCAGACCACTTAAACCAATATAACTCACATCATCTCTGCTCACTACGTAATAATTGATACCTAGCTTATAAAATTCTTTTTTTATGTCTTCTGCAGACATTGTTTCTGTACCAAGATATTCTAAAAACCCAACGGCTAAACTTAATTTTTTATCGTTATCTGTACCCATATCAAAAATGATATTCAGGTTAAATAAATCGTTAGATTCATTATTAATATACGATACTTTTACACCGCTATCTAAATCTTTTTCTTTAATAGCTGTTTTATAATCCACAAATTTAGGCTCAAGTGTTTCTGACTTTAATGCCTGAAAATCTGTTAAATACTGAGAACTTTTATCTCTATTTAAATTTACTGGTGTAATCCCTGGATTTTCTACTTTTACGATGGAACTATCTTCGCCTTTTCTTTTATAAACAACAACGTAATTTTCTTTATAAAAACGATTAGCAAAAGCTACTAAATCTGCTTTAGAAATAGCCTTTAATTCATCTAAAAACTTTACTTTATCCTCCCATTTTTGATGATGAATAAACGCATTATAATATGCAGATGCTAAAGCTGTACTATTTTCGTACTGTCTAGTCTGACTCAATTTTAAATCGTTAACAACTGCATCTATCAACCAATCGTCGAACTCTCCTTTTTTAAGTTTATCAATTTGAGTAAATATTAGGTCTTTAACTTCATCTAAAGATTGTCCTTCTTTCGGGCTACCCGATAATTGTTGTAATCCATAGTCGTTTAAAAACATAGTAGAACTTCCAGCTCTTTGTACTAATTGTTGCTGATTTAAATTTAAATCCATTAAACCTGCTTCTCCATTTGCAAGAATCATATCTGCAAGTGTAACATATTTTTCGTCTTCAGAATTTATACCGTTACTTCTATAAGCAATACTAATACTCTCTGAAGTTGGCCCAAATACTTCTTTAATAATTGGTGCTGTAATAGGTTCTTCCTTAGAAAGTGTTGGGTGTGTTACTTCTTTATTTTTTAGCTTACCAAACGTATTATTAACCGCTTTAATTGTTTTATCGAAATCGATGTCTCCAACTAAAACCATAGCCATATTGTTTGGTACATAATATTTATCGAAATAATTATTAATATCTACTAACGAAGGATTTTTTAAATGTTCGGCAGTACCAATAGTTTGTTGTTGTCCGTATGGATGATTTGGAAACAAACCGTCTAACATAGCAGTATACATTTTTCTGCCATCGTTGTCTTGAGATCTGTTGAATTCTTCAAAAACGGCTTCTAATTCTGTATGAAATAAACGCAATACTAATTTACTAAAACGTTCGCTTTCTAGAGATAACCATTTGTTTAACTCGTTAGTCGGAATTTTATTTTTATATACCGTTTCCTCAAACCAAGTATGCGCATTTGTACCTGTGGCTCCCATACCACTAACCATTTTATCGTATTCGTTAGCTACTGAATAGTTAGACGCTTCTAGAGATACTTCGTCTATCTTTTTATAAATTTCTAACTTTTTAGCTTCGTCTGTTTCTGCGCGATGAGCTTCATATAAATCTGAAATTTGTTTAATGTATTCTTGCTCTTTATTCCAATCTATAGTTCCAATTTTATCGGTTCCTTTAAAAAGCATATGCTCTAGATAATGAGCTAATCCTGTAGAATTACTTGGATCGTAATTAGATCCTGCACGGACTGCAATATAAGTTTGAATTTTGGGTTCGTCTGTGTTTTTACTTAAATATACTTGTAAACCATTTTCTAAAGTATATAACCGTAGTCCTGTAGGATCGTTATTTACAACTTCGTAAGAAAGACCATTAGGATCATTCTTTATTTCAGACTTAATCACTGTATCTGCGTTATTAGTTTCTGTGTTCTGTTTACAAGCAATATTAAAACCTGCTAATAAACAAAGCATTACAATCATGTTGATTTGTTTCATATAAATGTGTTTAGAATTAAAAAATCCGTTAACAACTAAATGTTAACGGATTTAAATTTACGATATTATATAAATTTAGCAGTATAAAACTGTTAAATGAATGATTTTTTAAGCTAATTGAGCTAAAACTTCAGCGATTTTTTTACCAATTTCGGCAGGAGAATCTACAACATAAATTCCACAGTCTCTCATAATTGCTTTTTTAGCTTGTGCAGTATCATCACTACCACCTACAATAGCACCAGCATGTCCCATTGTACGTCCTGCAGGAGCAGTTTCACCAGCGATAAAACCAACAACTGGTTTTTTACTTCCGCTAGCTTTGTACCAGTTTGCAGCATCTGCTTCTAACTGACCACCAATTTCACCAATCATAACAACGGCTTCTGTTTCTGGGTCGTTAATTAAAAGCTCTACAGCTTCTTTAGTAGTTGTTCCAATAATTGGATCTCCACCAATACCAATAGCAGTAGTAATACCTAAGCCTTGTTTTACAACTTGGTCTGCAGCTTCATAAGTTAAAGTACCAGATTTAGACACAATACCAACAGTTCCTTTTTTAAATACGAAACCTGGCATAATACCAACTTTAGCTTCACCTGGGGTAATAACACCTGGACAGTTAGGACCAATTAAACGACAATCTTTACCTTTAATGTAGTCTGCAGCTTTAATCATATCTGCTACAGGAATACCTTCTGTAATTGTAATAATTACTTTAATACCTGCATCGGCAGCTTCCATAATAGCATCGGCAGCAAATGCTGGCGGAACAAAAATGATAGTTGTATCTGCTTCTGCTTCAACAACAGCATCTTTTACTGTATTAAAAACTGGGCGATCTAAATGCGTTTGACCACCTTTTCCAGGAGTAACACCTCCAACTACATTTGTACCATATTCAATCATTTGGCTAGCGTGAAAAGTACCTTCACTACCAGTAAAACCTTGAACTATTATTTTTGAATTTTTATTTACTAAAACGCTCATTTTTGTTTGTTTTATTTATTATAAAGCTTTACAAATGTAAAGTTTTAACATTTATCATTAAAGATTTTTTTTGACTTTATTTAAAAACATCCGTCTTTTCTATTCCAATGAAAAATTATTGATTCTCTTTTAATTTTTCGATTAATTTAGGAAGTTGTCTAAGTAAAGCAAATTCTTTTAACTTATTCCTAGATTCTTCAATAGGTGTTCCGAAATATGTTTTGCCTCCAGCTACAGATTTTGTAACTCCAGTTTGCCCCATAATTACGGCTTTTGTTCCTATTCTAATACCACTAGTTGTTCCTACTTGTCCCCAAATAGTGACTTCATCTTCAATAACTACACAACCTGCAATACCTACTTGAGATGCAATTAAACATTTCTTACCTATTACAGTATCGTGACCAACTTGTATTTGGTTGTCTAATTTAGAACCTTCTCCAATTATAGTATCTCCAGTTACACCTTTATCTATAGTACATAATGCACCAATATGCACATTATCTTTTATAACCACACGCCCTCCAGATTTTAACTGATCAAATCCTTCTGGTCTGTTTTTATAATAAAATGCTGAAGCTCCTAAAACCGTTCCGGCATGTATAATAACATTATCACCAATAACAGCATCATCATAAATACTTACATTTGAATGAATGATACAATTTTCACCAATGGTAACATTATGACCAATAAAACAATTGGGCTGAATAATACTGTTCTTTCCTACTTTAGCTGACTCTGACATGCTTTTATTAGCACTTTGAAATGGCTTAAAAAACTGTGTTAAAGTATTAAAATCTCTAAAAGGATCGTCTGAAATTAATAAGGCTTTACCTTCTGGACATTCAACTTCTTTGTTAATTAAAACAATAGTTGCAGCAGATTGTAATGCTTTATCGTAATATTTAGGGTGGTCTACAAATACAATATCTCCCGTTTCAACCACATGTATTTCATTCATGCCTAAAACAGGAAATTCGTCTTGTCCAACAAATTTACAACCAATAATAGTTGCTATTTGTTTTAATGTATAAGGTTGCGGAAACTTCAAAGTCTTATTCTTTAACGCGTTCTTTATATGTTCCTTTTTCTGTTTCTACTTTAATTTTATCTCCTTCATTAATAAATAAAGGGACATTAATTATAGCACCAGTTTCTACAGTAGCTGGTTTTGTTGCATTAGTCGCTGTATTTCCTTTAATACCCGGTTCTGTTGCAGTTATTTCTAGAATAACACTTGCAGGCATATCTACAGAAAGTGGCATCCCATCTTCAGAATTAATTAAAATAGTAACAACTTCACCTTCTTTTAATAAATCTGGATTATCTAAAACATTCACGTTTAACATGATTTGATTATAATCCTCAATATTCATAAAGTGATATAAATCGCCTTCTGGGTATAAATATTGAAATTTATGAGTTTCTACACGTACATCTTCTAACTTATGTCCTGCAGAAAATGTATTGTCTATAACCTTACCTGTTGTTACACTTTTTAACTTTGTTCTTACAAATGCTGGCCCTTTTCCTGGTTTTACGTGTAAGAATTCAATCACTTTAAAAATATCATGATTATATCTTATACATAATCCATTTCTAATATCTGATGTTGTTGCCATTCTATTTTTTTAATTTGATTTAAAATATCCTTTCATAATTCCGCGTTGAGAATCTCTTATAAATTGAAGAATTTCGTCGCGCTCTGGAGTAGCTTCCCACTCTGCTTCTATAATTTCTACTGCTTGAGTATTGTTATAATTTTTTTGATATAATACACGATAAATATCCTGTACTTCTCTTATTTTTTCTGTACTAAAGCCTCTTCGTCTTAATCCAACAGAATTAATACCGACATAAGATAACGGCTCGCGAGCTGCTTTTACAAATGGTGGTACATCTTTTCTAACTAAAGATCCTCCTGTTACAAAAGCATGATTTCCAATAGAACAAAACTGGTGTACAGCTGTCATTCCTGCTAAAACCACATAATCTCCTACTAAGATATGCCCTGCTAAGGTACTATTGTTTGAAAATATACAATTGTTACCCACAATACAGTCGTGAGCAATATGGCAATACGCCATAATTAAACAATTATCACCAATTACGGTTTTCATTCGGTCTGTTGTACCTCTATTAATGGTAACACATTCTCGAATAGTTACATTATTTCCAATAATGGTTAATGTATCTTCGTCGTTATATTTCAGGTCTTGTGGGACTCCAGATATTACTGATCCAGGAAAAATATTACAATTTTTTCCGATACGTGCACCTTCCATAATGGTAACATTACTTCCAATCCAAGTACCTTCACCAATGACCACATTGTTATGAATTGTTGTAAAAGGATCTATAACTACATTCTTTGCAATTTTCGCACCAGGGTGTACGTAGGCTAAGGGTTGATTCATGTAATAATTTTATTTAACTTTTGAAATTTGAGCCATTAATTCAGCTTCTGCACATAATTTTCCATTAGCATAGGCATAACCTTGCATGTGGCATATTCCTCTTCGGATTGGTGTTATTAAATCACATTTAAAAATCAATGTATCTCCAGGAACAACCTTTTGTTTAAATTTTACATTATCAATTTTCATAAAAAATGTAAGGTAATTTTCTGGATCAGGAACAGTACTTAAAACCATTATACCTCCTGTTTGCGCCATAGCTTCGACAATTAAAACTCCTGGCATTACTGGTGATCCTGGAAAGTGACCTACAAAGAACGGTTCGTTCATTGTTACGTTTTTCATACCTATAACTCCAGTATCAGATAACTCAAAAATTTTGTCAATCAATAAAAATGGTGGTCTGTGAGGTAACATATTCATAATCTGATTCACATCCATTAAAGGCTCTTGATTCAAATCTACGTAAGGTACGTTGTTACGTCTTTCGTTTTTTATTATTTTAGACATTTTTTTTGCAAACTGAGTATTTACAAAATGTCCTGGTTTATTTGCAATTACTTTACCTCTAATACGTGTACCTATTAAAGCTAAATCTCCTACAACATCTAGTAGTTTATGTCTAGCTGCTTCGTTTGGATAGTGTAATGTTAAATTATCTAGAATTCCGTTTGGTTTTACTGTAATGGAATCTTTTTTGAAAGCTTCTTTTAATTTTTCCATAGTTGCTGGCGATAATTCTTTATCGACATATACAATGGCATTATTTAAATCTCCACCTTTTATTAATCCATGCTCTAAAAGCATTTCTATTTCATGTAAAAAACTAAAGGTTCTAGAATCTGCAATTGTTTCTTTAAAATCTTTCATTTGATTTAAAGTCGCATTTTGAGTTCCTAAAACTTTAGTACCAAAATCGACCATAGTCGTGATTTGATACTCTTTAGAAGGCATTAAAAGAATTTCACTTCCATTTTCTTCATTTATAAACGAAATAACTTCAGTTACTACATATTCTTCTCTTACTTGTTTTTGTTCTATAATTTTAGCTTCTTCCAGAGCTTCAACAAAAAACTTTGAAGAACCATCCATAATTGGAGGCTCTGCAGCACTTAATTCTATTAAAACATTATCTAAATCTAACCCCACTAAGGCTGCTAGTACATGCTCGCAAGTTTGAATAATGACACCATTTTTCTCTAAACACGTACCGCGTTCTGTATTTGTTACATAGGTAGCATCTGCTTCAATAACAGGTGTTCCCTCTAAATCCATACGTTTAAATGCAAAACCAAAATTTTCTGGTGCAGACTTAAAGGTTAAGGATACATTATTACCTGTATGTAGTCCAACACCATTTAATGACACACTATTTTTAATGGTTTTTTGTTTGATATCTGTATTAACTATAGCCATTACTTCTTTTCTAATTCGTTTATTTCTTTTACTATTTTTGGTAAATTTTTAAAATGGACGTAAGATTTATTATAATCGGCATAAGAAAATGCAGGAGAACCTTGTAACATTTCATTATCCTTTACATTTCTTCCAATACCAGACTGTGCTTGTACCTTAACATTATTTCCTATTGAAATATGTCCTACAATACCTACTTGTCCACCTATTTGGCAATTTTCTCCAATTTTTGTAGATCCAGCAATACCTGTTTGAGCTGCGATTACAGTGTTTCTACCTATTTCGACGTTATGTGCAATCTGAATCTGATTATCCAATTTTACACCACGCCTAATTATTGTAGACCCTAATGTCGCTCTATCTATAGTTGTACCTGCACCAACATCGACATAATCTTCTAAAATTACATTTCCGATTTGTGGCACTTTATCATATTCTCCAGATTCGTTTGGTGCGAAACCAAAACCATCTGCTCCAATAATACATCCCGAATTAATAACACAGTTATTACCAATATTACATTCTGAATATATTCTTGCCCCAGAGAAAACAATAGTATTGTCTCCAATACTAACATTATCTCCTATATATGAATTAGGATAAATCTTAACATTATTTCCTATTTTCACATGTTCACCTATATATGCAAAAGCACCAACGTAAACGGTTTTACCAAGTTTAGAAGACTTAGAAATAAACGAAGGTTGTTCAATACCTTCTTTATTTTGCTTCACAGAATTGTAATATTCTAATAATTTTGAAAATGCCTTATAAGCATCGCTCACCTTTATTAATGTTGTATCAATATCCTGCTCTGGTACAAACGTATTATTTACGATAGTAATAGACGCTTTAGTAGTATATATATAATGAGTATATTTAGGATTTGCTAAAAATGTAAGCGCACCTTCTATACCCTCTTCAATTTTAGATAAGGTTGAAACTTCAATGTCGGGATTACCAACAACTTCCCCTTCTAAAATTCCTGCTATTTGTTCTGCTGTAAATTTCATCGACGCAAAAATAGGAAAAATGTCCTAAAGTTTAGCTTTAGGATAACATATATAATATTTCGTTACTGGTTTTGAAAGTGCTTTTAGGTTTAATTGGTCTGATGCTTTCACAATGTTTTCAATCTTTCCTGTCTTATGTAAAATTTTAATCTGCGGCCCATCTTGTTGGTACGCTTGATTGGTAATCTCTCCCGTAAACACAAAATAATCAGCTTCTTCCTCAGTAATATCAAAGGTTTTCATTAGTGCTTTCTCTTGTGCTTTTAACGACTCTTTTTTTATTTTTTTATCCTTTACTTTAATTTTTAACAGATCTCTGTTTAATATCATTTCACAAAGGTTACGAAGTACAAAATCATCATGATATTGCCATTCTTTCATAGCCGAAATGATATCATAATCGTCTAATTTGGCAAAAGTCTCTAAAGTATGTGTATCAAAACCAGATGCATCAATCTCTGTTTTCAAGAAATAAGACAATGCACGACTTGCTACTAAATCTACATTATTATGAGACAATTCTTTGGCTCGTTTTAATACGCGAATTAATAATTGCTCTGCAACAACGCTTGTTTTGTGTAAGTACACTTGCCAATACATTAAACGTCTGGCTACAAGGAATTTTTCGACACTATAAATCCCCTTAATTTCGACAACTAATTCATCGTTTATAACACTTAACATTGTTATTAAACGCTCGCTATTTATATTTCCTTCTGCAACACCTGTATAAAAACTATCACGCTTTAAATAATCGGCGCGATCCATGTCTAATTGCGAAGAAATTAACTGACACATAAAGTTTCTATGGTATTCTCCTTTAAACATAGAGATTGCTAGAGTTAAACTTCCGTTAAATTCGTCGTTCAATTCCTCCATAAAAAGCAACGAAATTTGCTCGTGAGAGATCCCATTTACAATACTATGTTCCATGGCATGAGAAAACGGACCATGGCCAATATCGTGTAAAAGAATGGCTATATTTAAGGCTAACTCTTCATCATCAGATATCTCAACTCCTTTAAAACGAAGTACATTGATTGTTTTTTGCATTAAATGCATACATCCTATTGCATGCTGAAATCTAGTATGGTGTGCGCCCGGATATACTAAATACGACATTCCCATTTGGGTAATTCGTCTTAAACGCTGAAAATATTTATGCTCGATTAAATCAAAAATTAACGAATTTGGTATGGTAATAAATCCGTAAATTGGATCGTTTAATATTTTAAGTTTATTCATCTATATAGTTTAGAAATGCTTAAGATGATCTTCTAAAATGTTTAAAAAACCACAAAAACATTACAAATATAACGATATGAACAATATAAATATACTCTGGATAGATGATGAAATTGATTTACTTAAACCACACATTCTTTTTCTAGAGAAAAAAAATTATACAGTCACTAAATGCAATAGTGGTACAGAAGCCCTAGAAATATTAGAAAGCAATAAATTTGATATCGTTTTTTTAGATGAAAACATGCCTGGTTTAACAGGACTTGAAACTTTAAATGAAATTAAAGAAAAAGACCATACACTTCCTGTAGTAATGATTACAAAAAGTGAAGAAGAATATATTATGGAAGAAGCAATTGGTAATAAAATTGCCGATTACTTGATTAAACCTGTAAATCCGAATCAGATTTTATTAAGTCTGAAAAAGAATTTAGATCATTCGCGACTAATTTCTGAAAAAACCACTTCTAATTATCAACAAGAATTCAGAAAAATAGCCATGGATTTAATGTCGGTAAATAGTTATGAAGATTGGGCAAATCTTTACCAAAAACTAGTGTATTGGGAAATTCAATTAGAAAATATTGAAGACGCTGGTATGTTCGAGATCTTAGAATCTCAGAAAACTGAAGCCAATGCGTTATTTGGAAAATTTATAGCTAAAAATTATACCGATTGGTTCGATCATGAAAATGATGCTCCAACCATGTCTCACACCCTATTTAGAAATAAAGTGGTTCCTGAATTAAGTAAAGACCAACCTACTTTATTTGTGGTTATAGACAATTTAAGATACGACCAATGGAAATCTTTCGAGCCCTTTTTAACACCTTATTATAAAAAAGAAAAAGAGTTGCCATTTTACAGTATTTTACCAACAGCAACCCAGTATGCTAGAAATGCTATTTTCTCTGGTTTAATGCCAAGTGAAATGGAAAAACTTCATCCGGAATATTGGAAAAACGATACTGATGATGGAGGAAAAAACTTATTTGAAGCCGAGTTTCTACAAGCACAAATGAAACGCTTAGGACTTCAAGACTATAGTTGTGAGTATCATAAAATCACCAATCTAAAAAATGGTAAAAAATTAGTAGACAACTTTAAAAGCATGAAAAACAACGACCTTACTGTTGTTGTATATAACTTTGTTGACATGCTTTCTCATGCAAAAACAGAAATGGATGTTGTAAAAGAATTAGCATCTAATGATAAAGCATATCGTTCACTAACACAAAGCTGGTTTAAAAATTCGCCTTTATTCGAAATTATCCAGCAAGCTCAACAATTAGGCTTTAAACTAATACTTACTACAGACCACGGTACTATAAATGTAAAAAACCCTTCCCGAGTGGTAGGAGACAGAGACACATCTTTAAATTTAAGATATAAAACTGGAAGAAGTTTAACATTTGAATCTAAGGATGTTTTAGAAATTAAAAACCCTAAATCTGCTCATTTACCAACTATAACCATGAGTAGTTCGTTTATTTTTGCTAAAAACGATTTCTTTTTTGCTTACCCAAATAACTACAATCATTATGTGAGTTATTTTAGAAACACCTATCAACACGGTGGAGTTTCTTTAGAAGAAATGATTATCCCTTTTATAGTTTTAAACCCTAAAAAATAAACACTATTTGACCTCTAAAAATCATTAGTAATTATAATTAATATTACTTATAATTGCAGTTTTATGCCATGCTAGACACAAGAGAATTTAATATAAAAGACCTAGATAATGTTGCTAAGCAAATACTTGATAATGCAACATCCAAAACCCTACTTTTTTATGGAGATATGGGTACAGGAAAAACAACCTTAATAAAAGCCTTAGTAAAGGCTTTAGGTTGTAATGACGATGTTAGCAGCCCTACTTTTTCTATAGTAAATGAATATGCTGCAAACGATGGTTTAGTTTATCATTTCGATTTTTACAGATTAAATGATGAGGAGGAAGCCTATAATTTCGGAATTGAAGATTATTTAGAATCTGGTGCTTGGTTATTTATAGAATGGCCTGATAAAGTAAAACACATTTTAGCTAATGAGCCTTGCAATCGTTTAACGCTTGAGAGTTTAGATTCTAAAACAAGAAAATTAGTATTTGTAAAGAGTTGAAAAACAAACAAAATTGCTGTATTAACAAAACAAACTAACATTAAATTGTAATAATTACGGTTTTCCCGTAACACATATTCCTAAAAAACACCTACTTTAACATAACATTAACATTTGGGCTAATATTCAATTACTGCATTCAATATATTTGATTCATTAATTAATTAAATCCCTTAGAATTATGAAAACCAAAAAGTACGTAATCGCCTTAGCGATTTTTGGAGGAGTGTTTTTTACAGCCCAAGCAACAAACCTAATCAACTTAAATGATCAGCAAACAACAAAAATCGAAAAATGGAAAATTAAGATTCCAACGCATGGGTAATAGAAACTTAATTGTAGGGAGCATAATAGCCACATTTATAGCTGCGACTCCTTATTTTTTCTATTTATACGAAAGTGTTCCTGAACAAAAAGTATGGAACACTTTTTTATTTACATATGACAGCAAGTTCTATGGAGGAATAGATATTGTTGCATGGACAATTACTGGAAAACTAACGCCATTATTTCTATTATTTATTTGGTTTTTCACTTGTCGCCATTGGTGGTACCATGTACTTATTGTTCCTATAATTATGTATATTTTTCAAATACTTACTGTCATTAATGATGACATACAATATATAGATAGTAACCAAATTTTTTATTTAATTCCAATAATGATTTTTATAATACCATCTATATATTTAATACGCGCTAGACTTTTTAACAGATTAAACACCGTAGACAAGTCACTTCAAGACCTAGAAGATGAGTTTAAAATATCGCCTAAAGGAATTAAAGACAAGATGAAAGATTATTTTTAAAATTACATTTAACATATCTAAATATTATTTGTATTTTGACTTCATATTATAGTGCAAAAAAATATGTCTAAATCATTTTCTCCGTTCACACATCAAGAGTTAATTCCTCAAGAAGAAACACTAGAACTTTATAAAAACAAAGGCAATTTGTTTATAGGAATTCCTAAAGAATCTGCCTATCAAGAAAAACGTGTTTGTTTAACTCCTGATGCAGTTTCTGCATTAATTTGTAACGGACACCGTGTTTTAATGGAAGCTGGGGCTGGTTTAGGTGCTAATTTTACAGATAAAGATTACAGTGAGGCAGGTACGGAAATTACAAACGATACTTCCAAGGTTTTTTCTTGCCCAATGATTTTAAAGGTCGAACCGCCTACTCTAGACGAAATCGATCTTATAAATCCGCAAACTATTTTAATCTCTGCACTCCAATTAAAAACTCAAGAAAAAAAATATTTTGAAGCTTTAGCTGTTAAACGCATAACAGCACTTGCCTTTGAATTTATTCGTGACGACGATGGGCATTATCCTGCCGTACGCTCACTAAGCGAAATAGCAGGTACAGGTTCTGTAATAATAGCTTCAGAATTATTATCGAACATCAATCAAGGAAACGGATTGTTATTTGGAAACATTTGTGGTGTTCCCCCTGTAGAAGTTGTTATTATTGGAGCAGGAACTGTTGGTGAATTTGCAGCAAGAAGTGCTATTGGCTTAGGCGCAAATGTAAAAATATTCGATAATTCTATTTCAAAACTAAGGCGCATACAAACTAATTTAGGGCGACCTATTTTTACATCTACATTACAACCAAAAAACCTAATCAAAGCATTAAAACGTTGCGATGTTGCCATTGGAGCCGTTCGAGGTAAATCTCGTTCGCCTATTATTGTGTCAGAATCTATGGTACAAGTAATGAAAAAAGGCTCTGTTATTATGGATGTTAGCATTGACATGGGGGGATGTTTTGAAACAAGCGAAGTAACCTCTCATAAAGTCCCCACATTTAATAAGCATGGCGTTATACATTATTGTGTTCCCAATATCCCCGCTAGATTTTCCAGAACAGCCTCTATTTCAATAAGTAATATATTCACACCTTATCTATTAAAGATTGCTGAAGAAGGTGGATTAGAAAATTCTTTAAGATTTGAGAAAGGTTTAAAAAATGGGTTGTACTTTTATCACGGTATTTTAACAAACCGTTCCGTAGGAGAATGGTTTAACTTAAAATATAGCGATATTAATCTCTTAATTTTTTAAATGACACTTATACAACGTATTGGATATTATCTTGGCGGATTTTCTTTAGGCCTCATTCTTTTAGCTTTTTTTTTAAGCGGAAAAAAAACATCATGTAGCTACGGACTTGATGCACGTGTAATCAAGAATATTAACACAAAACATATAGAATATAGCGAAAACGCTAAGGCTATAATTAAAGAACAGCATTTAGATACTATTATTTTAAATCACGTTCTACGAAAAGGAGATGTGAATTTTTCTAAAAGCGACACCTCTACAGAACCTTGTAAAACATATTATTTAGATGGTACTTTAGATAAAAAATCTATTGCTTTAATCATAAAAAATTGTAAAGAAACTGCAACAGTAGAGGATATAGAATTACTTGATTAATAATAAAAAAGACTGCCTTTAGTTAGGCAGTCTTTTTTATGTTAAAAATAGAAATTAGTTATAATTTCTTTCTTCTCTTTTTTTCAATACTTAGTAAATTCAACTCTCTACCGGTTTGTCCTGCTACAGACGTATTTTCTTCTGCACGTCTAATTAAATACGGCATAACATCTTTAACAGGCCCAAAGGGTACATACTTAGCAACATTATATCCTAAATGAGATAAATTAAAACTAATATGATCGCTCATTCCATATAACTGACCAAACCAAACACGTTTATCCGAATTAGCAATTCCTTTTTCCTTCATAAGTTCCATAAGTAAATACGAACTATTTTCGTTGTGCGTACCATTAAAAAGAGACATTTCGTCTAAATGGTCTAACATATAGGTAACGGCTGCATTAAAATTTTGGTCTGTAGCTTGTTTACTTTCACAAATAGGTGTTGGATAGCCTAATTTTTCTGCACGTTCATTTTCCTTCTCCATATATGCACCACGTACCAACTTATATCCTAAATAAAAACCTTCTGCTTTCGCAATTGCATGTTGTTCTTTTAAAAAATTTAAACGATCGTGACGATACATTTGCAAGGTATTAAATACAACTGGTTTCTCTGTATTGTATTTACGCATTAAATCTGTTATCAGATTATCTGCTGCATTTTGCATCCAACTTTCTTCAGCATCAATCAATAAAGAAACATCTCTATTTTTTGCCGCTTTACAAACAGTTTCAAAACGATTTTTAACCCGACCCCATTCTTCAGCCTCTTTAGCATTCAGTGTTGTACCATTTCCCATTTTCTCAAATAAAGAAATACGTCCAAAACCTGAAGGTTTGAATACAGCTATTGGAATTGACTTACGTTCTTCGGCAAAATTTATAATTTTTAATGTAATTCTTAAAGCAGCATCAAACTCAGTTTCATTTTCTTTCCCTTCTACAGAATAATCTAAAACAGAGCTTACTCCCTTTTCATACATTTTATCTATAACAGGTAAACAATTTTCTTCGTTAACACCACCACAAAAATGATCGAAAACTGTTGCCCTAATAAGCCCCTCTACAGGTAATTTTGCTTTAATCGCAAAATTTGTGGCAGCAGTTCCAATACGAACCAATGGTTCTATTGAAATCATTTTGAAAAGAAAATATGCCCTTTCCAATTCGGAATCACTTTTTAACGCAAAAGCAATTTCAGTATTATTGAAAATTGTATTCTGAATCATTAATTAAAAATCTTTTTTGTAAATATAATGAAGCCAGACTTACTTTTTTGCAAAAAACTCCTTATTTTCACAGCTATTTTTTTACTCCTATTCTTATGAAAACAATAGATACAGACACTTACAGAATTCACTTTAATTTAAGTGCTTACAACCAAATAAACAAACACATTGAAGATACAAACCCTTCAAACATATTTGTTTTAGTTGATCAAAACACTCATGAACTTTGCTTACCGCATTTATTAGCAGAAATTAGCACAACAAAAACCATTGAAATTATTGAAATTGAAGCTGGTGAAATTAATAAAACTATAGAAACCTGTGTGGGTGTTTGGAATGTACTTTCTGAACTTGGCGCAGATAGAAAAAGTCTCGTTATTAATCTTGGTGGTGGTGTTATCACAGATTTAGGAGGATTTGTTGCCTCAACATTTAAGCGTGGTATCTCGTTTATTAACATACCTACTACCCTATTATCTATGGTAGACGCCTCTGTTGGAGGAAAAACAGGTGTAGACTTAGGATCTTTAAAAAATCAAATAGGTGTTATAAATACACCTGAAATGGTGATTATTGATACCACATACTTAAAAACGTTACCACAAAACGAAATGCGTTCTGGTTTAGCCGAAATGCTTAAACATGGTTTAATACAAGATAAAACGTATTGGAATAAATTTAAAGATTTGTCTGTATTGAATTTAGATCATTTAGATGAATTAATATACGAGTCTGTTTTAATAAAAAAACACGTTGTAGACATAGATCCTAGAGAAAACGGACTAAGAAAGACCCTTAATTACGGACACACTATTGGACACGCAATAGAATCGTATTTTTTAAGCCATAACAACAGAACGAGCTTATTACACGGTGAAGCCGTTGCTATTGGAATGATTTTAGCATCTTACATCTCAACAAAACTTACTGGATTGAGCGAGACCGAAAACACAGAAATAAAAAATATTATTCTTGGTATTTATGACTTTGTAGCCATAGATAAAGATGATTACGAACCTATAATAGAACTCTTAAAGTACGATAAGAAAAACTCTCATGGTAACATTAATTTTGTACTATTAAACGCCATAGGAGAAACAGAAATAGATTGTTTAGTCCCTAATGATCTTATTATTGAAGCGTTAAATTTTTACAACGATTCGTATTAAATCAAAATAATTTGTAAATTTAGTTTCCCTATAAAAGCGATATTTAACAATACTATTAAACATCTAAACCATTTTTAAGATGAAAAAAGTTATTGTTGATTACAAAAAACTCACCCCTGAGATTCTAACAGAATTAACAGAGAAGTTTCCTGATGGATATGCTGATCGAGATATCATAAAATTTGATAATCACCAGAATGAAACTATTGAAGCTGTAGAAATTAAAACGAATAACATCACTTATCTGGTAAAAGTGAGCTGTAAATTACATTATACAATGTCTAATTTTGACGATATTGATGATTTAGAGATAAATAGTTTAGGACATATCGTGATGGATTTTCCAGACAAACTTACCCCAACCTTTGATGAAGATTCGATACTTACAAACGAAGAAGAATAAAAAAAGAGCCGAATAAAATATTATTCGGCTCTTTTAATTACACTTATTAAATACTTAATACTATAGTTCTTTAAAGATGTAATGCATTAAACGTTTTTTGTCGTTTATGCTCTCTTCTAAAGAAATCATTGTTTCAGTTCTATATACACCTTCTATATCATCTATCATAAAGATAACATCTTTTGCATGAGCTGTATTTCTAGCTCTAATTTTACAGAAAATATTAAATTTGCCAGTTGTAATATGGGCAACTGTAACAAAAGGTAATTCGTTTATACGCTCTAAAACAAATTTAGTTTGAGATGTATTGTTTAAATACACACCTATATATGCAATAAAAGAATATCCTAATTTTTTATAATCTAAAGTTAAAGAAGAACCTTTAATTATCCCAGCATCTTCCATTTTCTTAACTCTAACATGTACAGTACCAGCAGAAATTAATAATTTCTTTGCGATATCTGTAAATGGGACTCTTGTATTGTCTATTAACATATCAAGAATTTGGTGGTCTATTTCATCTAATTTAAATTTTGCCATATCTGTACTTTTTGTTCTTTACAGCAAAAATAATACATTTTTATGTATTAATCTTACCAAATTATTAAGGTTTTCACAATTTTAATAAATTTTTGTCACCACCTATAGTCACGAAATCGTTTTCGACTCCCTCTTTCACTACTGTTCCATCAACACCTAACACCCTCATTTTATTAGCGTTAATCTCTCTATGACCATAAAAACCAGATAGAATTGCGACACTCTCAATCTTTGAGAAAAATTCAATTTTTTTGTTAATTAATTTTTCAACAAATAGTATTCCTATGTCAGAAATCTTAGGATTATTAGATGTACCTACATTAGCATCCCTAATAATTATATCGTAAAAACACTTATCGTTTTCCGGAATCTTAAAATAATCTTCATATAGATCGCCTGTAACCTCTTGTTTAACTATATAATTAAAAGCAGAGATGTATGCACAAAAAATATAAAAACGCGTTACATCTCTATCATAATCATCCTTAAAATGACCTGCTTCAAATAGTATAGTAGGTATATTTAATGACTGAAAGCAATCTCCAACGCAATTAATATTAAAAGAATCATCGTAACGCCCTACATGTCCTGGAATTAACTCTTGAAGTGTAGCGTTCATTTGAGCTATAATATCCATTCCTATCTTTCTTGAGTCTGTAACTACCCTATCCTTGTCTTGTGCAGGAGATAAGAAAGATACTGTTGCTGTTTTATCTGTAGTTCCTGCACTAAAAATTGTACGTTGTCCATGTAAATTAAAACAATAATGAGGTTTAAAGGTATTACAAGCTTCTCTTAATACCTTACTTTCTGGCTGTGATAAGGTTTGTGCATCTCTATTTAAATCGACATCTACAGCATTTAGCCTTGTATAAGCTTCAGCACCATCTGGATTTAATATTGGAATAATATATAAAGTACACGCTTCCTTAATAAACCCTAGCGCATTATTTGGATGCTTAAGAGCATTAATAAAGTCGAAAAGAGCTTTTGTTGTTGTCGATTCGTTTCCGTGCATTTGAGACCATAACAATAACCGCTTTTTACCCGTACCAACTTTAATTCCAGAAATGGGTTTTCCTAAAACAGACGTTCCTATTTCAGAAACTTCGAAACTAGAATCTAGCTTTTCTAAAAGTGGTTTAATATGAGAATTGGTAATATAACGGCTGTTTAAATGTTGCTCTTTATTAGTCTCGTAAAGACTTGTAATATCTGTAATATTCATAAGGTTTTTATCAGTACACAAATGTAAACAAATATATATTTACAAATGTAAACAAGTTTTCAAGTCAAAGTTGTATACAATTATATACATTCTAGATAGGTCTTTTATACAAAAAAGAAGTCGGGTTTAAGTTTTATTTCAATTAACCAAAAACAATGTTTAATTATATCAATATCAGTATAATAAACCGTATTATATAAAGCGACAATATACTATTAATTAACAAAATAACACACCTAATGTTGACGATGTTATTCTTTTTGTTACATTTGTAATCAGTTAACAACAACTAACGAGTTTACAATGATAAACAGCGACGAGTTTACAAAACGATTACAAAAAGTGATTGATTATTACGGAGAATCAGCTTCGTCTTTCTCTGAAAAAATTGGCGTACAACGCTCTTCTATCTCTCACATATTATCGGGCAGAAACAAACCCAGTTTAGATTTTGTGATGAAGATTCTAACAACCTACCCTGAGGTAGAATTATATTGGCTATTAAATGGCAAAGGTTCTTTTCCTACAGAATCAAAAACAGTAAACACCCCCGATTTATTTACCAATGAAGCACCTCCAAAAACCGAAACAAAAAAAACAACCACACCCCCAATCCATGACATTCCGAATGAGGTGTTTAAAACAGATGCTTCAAAACAAATTGAACGTATTGTTATTTTTTATACCGATGGAAGTTTTAAAAACTTTGAGAACTCCATTTAACTTCACTATTTTTGCTAAAAAACAAAACCCCATGAAACCATTTCTCTTGTTCGTTTTTACTTTATGCATGGTTAGCTGCTACAATGCTGAAAGAAATTGTAGCGATTTTAAAACTGGACATTTTTATAGTGAAATTATTATAGACGGAAAACCTTTTAAATCGGAGTTTAACAGAACAGATCATCTGCAAATAGAAACATACCAAGGTAAAGTAGACTCTTCTGAAGTAAGATGGATTAACGACTGTGAAGTAGTGTTTAAAACTATAAACCCTAAAAATAGAATTGAAAGAAAAGATATTCATTTAAAAATCTTAACAACTACAGATTCTTCATATACATTTGAATATTCTTATGTTGGCGAAGACTTAAAGCAAAAAGGTATCGCTAAACGCGCTAAATAAGCACACTTAACACACTATTATTAAAATCATGTGTATTTTACCATAACCATGTTCCAAAAGACGGGAAATCGACTTAAAACAGTTTAAATAAAAAAAAACACCCTACAAACAAATGTCTGTAGGGTGTTTTTTTTGATCTTATACTCTAAATACTAGAACAATGTTGGTTCAGAATCATCGCTTAAATCTTCACTCATATCTGTATCATTCTCCTCTTCATTATTTTCCTCTTCAACCTCATAAGGTAACGATTCTAATAAATTAATCTGTTTTACTTTATCCGTAGTTAACTGATTTCCTAATGCCTTAATACCTTTTACTGAAATAAACTCTTCAAGATTAAGTGACTGATTTTCTTTCTGATCTTTGCCTCGTTCTTTACCAAAAACAATCTCTGCTATAGGCAACCAATCTGTAGACACAATCTCTAAACGAGATTTCTCATGCTCAGAAATAAACACCTCTTCTTTATTTTCATTTTCAATTACAAAACGTTTTACATAATACCGTTCTTTTTCTCCTTCATAATAAATTACCGAAATTGGCTTATTGGGGATCCATTTTTCAAGCACTATCATATCATTATCAAAATGCGACGTTAACTCTGGTAGAATTGTTTTAACTAAACCAGACTGCGTAATAATTAATAAACGATCTTCCCCTCTAAATTCACCTAACAAATCACCGCGCCCATCAACATTTAAACGCTGAACCGTATCGTCGAACCAAATTTTACGTGGTTTTAATGTCGACACCCCTTTTTCTTTAAGCTCTATTTTCTTTATCGGGAATTTACTTACTAAATTCCCTTTAGAAGCTCTTCCTTTTATTAAGATATCTGAAAAATCTAAATCCCATTTCAATTTTTTAATACTACCAACCTGGCGCAATAAAATAGTTACAACTTCGGCTTCTCCATTTGGATTTGCCGTAAAATACAAACCAGTAGAACCTTTAGTTCCCATAGTTAAATCGTATTCCTTATCCCTAGTAATTGCAGTAACAGCAAAACGCTTAACATAAGTAGGCCCTTTACTTCCGTCTCGATAAATCATGTTATAAATAGTTCGCTTATCTTTTTTCTTAAAAACAGCAACGTGAATGATATCTTTACCCACAAAGGTTTTCGTATCGACTTTTGTAACCATCATTTTACCTTCCTTGGTAAACACAATAATATCATCAATATCACTACAATCCCCTACATACTCATCTCGTTTTAAAGCTGTACCAACAAACCCTTCTACACGATTTACATATAATTTTGTATTTCTTATAATTACCTTAGTCGCGTCTACATCGTCAAAAATTCTGATTTCAGTTTTACGCTCACGACCTTCACCATATTCTTTTTTCAATCTAACAAAAAACGCTATAGCATAATCTATTAGGTTCGCTAAGTGATGTTTTACTTCAGCTATTTGATCTTCTAAAGCATCAATTTTTTGTTGTGCTTTATCGATATCAAATTTAGAAATACGTTTTATTCGAATCTCTGTTAACCTTACTATATCATCTTCAACAACAGGTCTTTTTAAATGCTTTGTAAAAGGTTCTAAACCTTTATCGATTGCTTCAATTACACCTTGCCAAGTTTCTTCTTCTTCAATATCGCGATAAATTCTATTTTCAATAAAAATACGCTCAAGAGACGCAAAGTGCCACAACTCTTCAAATTCACCTAATTTAATCTCTAATTCACTTTTTAAAAGCTGAACCGTATTATCTGTAGAGCGACGAAGCATTTCTGAAACCCCTACAAATAAAGGCTTGTTATCTTCAATAACACACCCTAAGGGCGAAATAGAACTTTCACAACTTGTAAAAGCATATAATGCATCAATAGTTTTATCTGGAGAAATACCTGCTGGCAGATGCACTAAAATCTCGACATGCGCAGCTGTATTGTCTTCTATTTTTTTAATCTTTATTTTTCCTTTATCATTGGCTTTAAGAATGGAATCTATAAGCGTAGATGTGTTTGTACCGAAAGGAATTTCGGTAATCACCAACGTATTCTTGTCTAGTTGTGAAATTTTTGCACGTACACGTACACGACCACCACGTAACCCGTCATTATAATTTGTAAAATCTGCTATTCCTGCTGTTGGAAAATCTGGTAAAATTGTAAAACGTTTTCCGTTTAAATGCTTTACAGATGCATCTATTAACTCTATAAAGTTGTGTGGTAAAATTTTAGTCGATAATCCTACAGCAATTCCTTCTCCACCTTGAGCTAACAATAACGGAAACATTACAGGTAAATTTACCGGCTCTTTTCTTCTGCCATCATAAGATGCTTGCCATTCTGTAATTTTTGGATTATAAACAACATCTAAAGCAAATTTAGACAAACGCGCTTCGATATAACGCGATGCGGCAGCACTATCACCGGTTAAGATATTCCCCCAGTTTCCCTGCGTATCGATTAACAAATCTTTCTGCCCGATTTGCACCATTGCATCTGCAATACTAGCATCTCCGTGTGGGTGATACTGCATGGTATGCCCAACTATATTTGCAACTTTATTGTAACGACCATCATCCAAGTCTTTCATAGAATGCATGATCCTACGCTGGACTGGCTTAAAACCATCTTCTATTGCAGGTACTGCACGTTCTAAAATAACATAAGATGCATAATCTAAAAACCAATCTTTATACATTCCGGTTACCTTAGTAATCGTTTCTTGTTCTTCCGGAAGATTAGTATTTAATTCGTCGTTATCACTTTCAATCATTAATACTTACTCTTTTATTTGAAATATTATTTTTTACCATTTTACTTAAAGACTGTCCTATATATTTTCGCTTTCTACGCGTCACTAAAGTAACATTAAATCGTTCTTTAACAAAACCTCTATTATTACTTTTAATATGCAAGACTAAACATCTGTATATGAAGTAGTTTTTAAATTTAAAATTTACTAAATCTTCTTTATAAAACTCAACTTCATGAGCTCTATAATTAAACTTATCTGACAATAACAAACCTTTATTAGTTACCACAACCTTAACTCCGTCGCTATCATATTCAAAATACTTAACTACTAGAAATACACTAATAAACATTATGAAAACAACTATAAACGATAGCCAAATATAATCTGTTAAATGACTAAATGCACTAAAAACTGTAGCCATAATTACAGCCAAAACAATTAACACAAAGTAAACTGAAATTATAATGTTTTTTACTTTTCCGTTATCCGTTCTCATTTTTTTCTGCTACTAAATCTATTTCTACTTTTAAATTATTTATAATGAATTGCTGACGTGTTGGAGTATTCTTACCCATATAAAACCCTAGCAACTCTTCTATAGACATATCTTTATCTAACATTACAGGTTCTAATCGGATACTTCCGCCAATAAAATGCTTAAACTCATCTGGGGAAATCTCACCCAAACCTTTAAATCGGGTAATTTCTGGTTTTGGTTTTAATAAATCTATTGCATTTACACGTTCTTGTTCTGAGTAACAATAAATAGTTTTCTTTTTATTACGCACCCTAAATAATGGAGTTTGCAAAATATACAAATGCCCTTCTTTGATTACCTCTGGAAAAAATTGCAAGAAGAATGTTATTAATAACAACCTAATATGCATACCATCGACATCGGCATCTGTAGCGATTACAATATTATTGTATCGCAAATCTTCCATAGACTCTTCAATATTTAAAGCCGCCTGTAGTAAATTAAATTCTTCATTTTCGTATACAATCTTCTTACTTAAGCCATAACAATTTAAAGGCTTCCCTTTTAAACTAAAAACAGCCTGTGTATTTACGTCACGAGATTTTGTTATACTTCCCGAAGCCGAATCTCCCTCGGTAATAAACAACGTTGACTCTAAATTTCGTTCATTTTTAATATCTCCAAAATGAACACGACAATCTCTTAATTTTTTATTATGAAGACTCGATTTTTTAGCACGATCTTTTGCCAATTTTCTGATTCCAGATAATTCTTTACGCTCACGTTCTGCTTGAAGAATTTTACGTTGAATTTTATCTGCAGTATCTGGGTTTTTATGAAGAAAGTTATCTAAATAAGTTTTAATAAAATCGTTTACATACGTTCTTACCGTAGGCAAATCGCCTCCCATATCTGTAGATCCCAATTTTGTTTTTGTCTGACTTTCAAAAACAGGCTCCATTACCTTTATAGCAATTGCTGTTACAATAGATTTTCGAACATCTGAAGCATCATAATTTTTACCATAAAACTCACGAATTGTTTTTACAATCGCTTCTCGGTAGGCTGCTAGATGTGTCCCTCCTTGTGTTGTATTTTGACCATTTACAAAGGAATGATATTCTTCAGAATACTGTGTTTTACTATGTGTTAAGGCAACTTCAATATCGTCTCCTTTTAAGTGAATAATAGGGTAAACCATATCACTTTCTTTAATATTTTCACTTAGTAAATCTTGTAATCCATTCTCGCTATAATATTTTTCGCCATTAAAAACTATGGTTAAACCTGGATTTAAATACACATAATTTTTAAGCATTTTAGAAACGTACTCGTTTCTATATTTGTAATTCTTAAAAATAACTTCGTCTGGAACAAAAGAAACCTTTGTTCCTTTTCGCCGTGTAGTTTCATCTAAAAATTCTTCGTCTTTAAGATTTCCTTGTTCGAATTCTGCTGAAGCTGATTTTCCATCTCTAGACGACTCTACTCTAAAATAAGAAGACAGTGCGTTTACAGCTTTTGTACCCACACCATTTAATCCTACAGATTTTTTAAACGCACGAGAATCATACTTTCCTCCGGTATTCATTTTAGACACCACGTCTACAACTTTTCCAAGTGGAATTCCTCTTCCGTAATCACGAACAATTACTTTACTTCCCTGAATAGAAATTTCAATTGTTTTTCCAGCCCCCATGACATATTCGTCAATAGAGTTATCTAACACTTCTTTTAGTAAAATATAGATACCATCGTCTGCAGAAGACCCATCTCCAAGTTTACCAATATACATACCCGGTCGCATACGAATATGTTCTTTCCAGTCTAATGAACGTATATTATCTTCGGTATAATTTGTTTGGTCTAGCATAGATTTTTAAAGATGAGATGCTAATATAACATTTCGCCTTTAAAAATGAAACAAGAACACTGGTATTTATTAACAAAAAAGCCAATGTTTTCACATTGGCTTTTTTTTATTTATTCAAAATAAAATGTTAAACGTTGAATAAGAAATGCATAACATCTCCATCCTTGACAACATAATTTTTTCCTTCAACACGCATTTTTCCTGCTTCTTTTACTTTTGCCTCACTTCCGTAGGTTACAAAGTCCTCATAAGCGATAACTTCTGCACGAATAAAACCTTTTTCAAAATCAGTATGAATTACACCTGCTGCTTGCGGCCCCGTTGCTCCGATATCTATTGTCCAAGCGCGAACTTCTTTTACACCTGCAGTAAAATATGTTTGTTGATTTAATAATTTATAAGCCGAACGAATTAATTTTGACGCTCCCGGTTCTTCCAAACCTATATCTTGCAAAAACATTTTACGTTCTTCAAAATCGTCTAATTCATTAATATCTGCTTCTGTTCCGACTGCTAAAACTAAAACTTCAGCATTTTCATCTTTCACTGCTTCTTTAACCAGATCGACATATGCATTTCCTGTATTTGCAGATGCCTCATCTACATTACAAACATACATTACAGGTTTCGCTGTAATAAATTGTGAAGGCGCTACAAATTCATTGTAATCATCTTCTTCAAATTCAAGTGCACGTACAGACACACCTGCTTCTAAATTATTTTTAATTTTTAATAAAACAGTTTCTTCTTTCTGAGCCTCTTTATTTCCTGTTTTTGCAGCACGTTTAACTTTTTCAAGTTTTTTATCAACCGTTTCTAAATCTTTCAACTGCAATTCCATATCGATAGTCTCTTTATCTCGAATTGGATTTACATTTCCATCAACATGTACAATATTATCGTTATCAAAACAACGTAATACATGAAGAATAGCATCGGTTTCACGAATATTAGCTAAAAACTGATTTCCTAAACCCTCACCTTTACTCGCACCTTTTACCAAGCCTGCAATATCAACAATTTCAACAGTTGCTGGTTGTACACGTATTGGATTAATTAATTCTTCTAATTTTTCTAAACGCGGATCCGGTACATTAACCACTCCAATATTGGGTTCAATAGTACAAAAAGGAAAGTTCGCACTTTGCGCCTTTGCATTAGATAAACAATTAAATAAGGTCGATTTTCCTACGTTTGGTAATCCTACAATTCCAGCTTTCATTTTTCTTTAGATAATTTGATTAAAGACACAAGAACCAAGCCTTTGGTTTTTGCGAGTGCAAATGTAATTAATTATATGAATTTATTTTTATAAAATAAGCGACAAACCTAAAGCAACAATATTAACAGCAACATCTCCATTTAAATAGCACAACCTAGACAATTACAAAATTAGATATTCCAATTTTGTTACTCTTAAAAAACTAAAGCAAATGGCTGTTCGCTTTAGTTAAAATGAAGTTTCCAAACCCAAACATCCTAAAACTAAAAAAGCCGAGCAAATGCTCGGCTTTAAACTTATAATTGTAGTGAAGAATTAATCTTGAGGATGCATAAAGCGTTGTTTTCCTAATAATTCTTCTTCTGTTTCTTCATGATCTTCATCAGGAACACAACAATCTACAGGACATACTGCCGCACATTGTGGTTCTTCATGAAACCCTTTACATTCAGTACATTTATCTGGAACGATATAATAAATCTCATCACTTACAGGCTCCTGAGCTTCATCAGCATCAACTTGTTTCCCATTAGGAAGTACAACAGAACCATCTAAACTAGTTCCATCTTTATATCTCCAATCATCTGCACCTTCATAAATAGCTGTATTTGGGCATTCTGGTTCACAAGCACCACAATTTATACATTCGTCTGTTATTATAATTGCCATAGCGTATTTCTTTTTCTAACTTTGTACGACAAAAATATAGCCAAAACATTTCATAACCAAATTAGACCATGAATTTAGAGCAAAGAATTAAAGCATTTGCAAAATTAGGTGACTTTATAAGTCAGTTTTCAGACGAAAAAACTCAAAAAAAAGAAGGCATTCCTTTTAATGATTTATTTTTTGACGGCTTTAAACATCAACTAAAACTAGCTCAAGAAAACAACAGATGGTTTAATACCAATAACCTAAATTTCTCATTAAATGGATGGAGTAATTCACTGAAAGAAAGCAACATTAACATCTGGTTAAAAAAGTATAACTTTAACATTTCTTCTCCTAAGAAAGTAGCCATTATTATGGCTGGAAACATCCCCTTAGTAGGTTTTCATGATTTTTTATCTGTACTTATTTCAGGACACGATGTTATTGTAAAACAATCGTCTAACGATAAACACTTACTTCCTTTTCTTGCTAAATATTTAGAACACATAGAACCTGAATTTAAGTCGAAAATCACTTTTATTGACGGAAAATTAGAAGATTTTGATGCCGTAATTGCCACAGGAAGCGACAATACAGCACGTTATTTTGAATATTATTTTAAAAACAAACCTTCTATAATTAGAAAAAACAGAAATTCTGTTGCTGTACTTACAGAAAATGAAAGAATTGAAGAATTAGAAGGTCTTGCAGACGATATTTTTAGATATTATGGTTTAGGTTGCAGAAATGTATCTAAACTATATGTTCCTAAAAATTATGATTTTCAGAACTTCTTTCAAGCCATGTACAAATGGAAAGATGTGATTAACGACCACAAATACGCCAATAATTACGATTACAACAAAGCGGTTTACTTAATGAGTGAATTCGATATATTAGAAAACGGCTTCTTAATGATTAAAGAAGATAGTAATTTCTCCTCTCCAATAGCGACCATTTTCTACGAGTACTATAACGATGTAAATGAACTAAAAAACGAGTTAAATTCAAAAAAAACAGACATACAATGTATTGTTTCTAAGAACTTTACAGATCACGAAATTGTTTTCGGAAACACGCAAACCCCAAACCTATGGGATTATGCCGATAACGTTGATACCGTGGCGTTTTTATTAAAAATTTAGCATAAAAAATATTAATTTTATTATATAAATTCATCAATTATTTAGCACCTTTGTGCTTATCACAAAATAATCGAAATAATGAAAAAACACAATTTTAGTGCTGGCCCTTGTATCCTTCCGCAGGAAGTTTTACTAAAAGCTTCAGAAGCCGTAATTGACTTTAATAACAGCGGCTTATCTTTAATAGAAATATCGCACAGAAGTAAACCTTTCATAGAAGTTATGGATACAGCAAGTGCTTTAGCTTTAGAATTACTAGGCTTAGAAGGTAAAGGCTACAAAGCATTATTTTTACAAGGTGGAGCAAGCACTCAATTTTTAATGGCTGCTTACAATTTACTAGAAAACAAAGCAGGTTACTTAAACACAGGAACCTGGGCTGCAAAATCTATAAAAGAAGCTAAACTTTTTGGTGACGTTACCGAAATCGCTTCGTCTAAAGACGCTAACTACAACTATATTCCAAAAGGATATACTATACCATCTGATTTAGATTATTTCCACTGTACATCTAATAACACTATTTTTGGAACACAAATAAAAGATTTCCCTACTAGCCCTGTACCAATGGTATGCGACATGAGTAGTGATATTTTTTCTAGAACATTAGATTTTTCTAAATTTGATCTTATTTATGCTGGTGCTCAAAAAAATATGGGACCTGCAGGAACAACTTTAGTCGTAATTAAAGAAGATATGCTAGGAAAAGTTACTAGAACTATACCTTCTATGTTAGACTATAAAAACTTTATCGATAAAGACAGTATGTTTAATACCCCTCCTGTTTTTGCTGTTTACACCTCTATGCTAACATTACAATGGTTAAAAGATTTAGGTGGAATCGCTGCAATTGAAAAAGAAAACGAAAAGAAAGCACAATTAATGTATTCTGAAATAGACTTAAACCCTTTATTTAAAGGATTTGCAGCTAAAGAAGATCGTTCTAATATGAATGCTACTTTTAACTTAGTAGATGATAAATTAACTCCAACTTTTGATGCTATGGCGAAAGAAGCAGGAATGAACGGTATTAACGGACACAGAAGTGTTGGAGGGTACAGAGCTTCTATGTACAATGCATTACCATTAAGTAGTGTGGCTGCTTTAGTTGAAGTAATGAGCGAACTAGAAAGAAAAGCATAATAAATATTAATTAATAAAATCTCAGTCATTTAAAAATGACGACAAATCTTATGAAAGTATTAGCAAACGACGGTATTTCTCAAAGCGGAATTGATGCCTTAGAGAAAGATGGATTTGAAGTTATCACAACAACGGTAGCACAAGAACAATTAATCAATTATATAAACGAGAATCAAATCGTTGTATTATTAGTTAGAAGTGCTACAACAGTACGTAAAGACTTAATAGACGCCTGCCCTAGCCTAAAAATTATTGGTCGTGGTGGTGTTGGTATGGATAACATTGATGTTGAATATGCTCGCGAAAAAGGATTAAAAGTAATTAATACACCAGCTGCTTCTTCTCACTCTGTTGCAGAATTAGTATTTGGTCACTTATACGGTTTATCTCGTTTCTTACATAACTCTAACAGAGACATGCCTTTAGAAGGAGATAAAAACTTTAAAGGCTTAAAGAAAGCTTATGCAAAAGGAACGGAGTTAAAAGGAAAAACATTAGGTGTATTAGGTTTTGGTCGTATTGGTCAAGCTACAGCTAAAGTAGCCTTAGGAGCAGGAATGAAGGTTGTTGCTTTCGATCCGTTTTTAGAAAAAGCTAATTTAGAATTAGAATTCTTTGATGGACAAACAGTAAGTTTTGAAATTAAAACTATATCTAAAGAAGAGGTTTTAAAACAAGCAGATTTCTTAACACTACACGTACCGGCACAAGATGGTTATGTTATTGGTGAAGCTGAATTAAACAGCATGAAAGATGGTGCAATTTTAGTTAATGCTGCTCGTGGTGGTGTTGTAGACGAACTTGCGCTTGTAAAAGCATTAGAAAGTGGTAAAATTTCTAGAGCTGCTCTAGATGTTTTTGAAAAAGAACCACAACCCGAAATGGGATTATTAATGAACCCTGCTTTATCGTTAACACCACACACTGGTGCAGCAACCAATGAAGCTCAAGATAGAATTGGAACAGAATTAGCACAACAAATAGCTAGCATTCTTTTATAGTTCTATTAAAATATAAATGATAAAAAAACCGTCTGAAGTTATTTAGACGGTTTTTTTTATGTTTAAATCTTATTAATTATATATTTTCAATGTATAAGATATGTAACCACAAAACAGAAGCTTATTTTTAGTGCTTTTAACAGTATTAACCCTATTAAACACATCAATACTCCTCTTCAAAAAATTCGTCTTTAAAACCTATTAAATAAAGCTTCTCTTTAGCACGTGTAACCGCCGTATACAACCATCGCAAATAATCTTTATCTATACCATTTGGTAAATAGGGTTGCTCGACAAATACAGTATTCCATTGCCCACCTTGCGATTTATGGCAAGTTATAGCGTAAGAGAATTTAACTTGTAATGCATTAAAAAATTTGTTTGCTTTTACTTTAGTGAATTTTTTATAACTACTTGTCTCATCTTCATAATCTTTCATCACTTCTTGATACAATCTGTTAGACTCTTCATAAGGTAAAGAAGGTGTTTCTGCAGAAATAGTATCTAAAAGCAATACAGTTTCAAAAGGAATCATACGCGGATAATCTACCATTCTCACCTTAACTTCAGCAAAACGAAAGCCATATAATTCTTTAATTGAAAAAATTTCTAAAACTTCAATTATATCTCCGTTGGCAATAAACCCAGCTTCAGTTGTAGGTTTCAACCAATAATAATTATTCTTCACAACCATTAAATAATCACCGGCTGTTAGCTCGTTTTCATTAAATAAAATTCGACTTCTAATTTGCTGATTATAAAGATTTGCACGCTTATTACTTCTAACAATGATTGCAGTTTCTTCGTTTCCTAAATCGCTATAACAATCGTTAATTGCATCCATTATCTCCTGACCGTCAACTAACCTAATAATGTCTTTAAACGGGCTTACATCAAACTTAAAACTATCAAAAAAAACACCAGATAATGTTTCTCTTAGTATGGTTGCATTAAATAAAATTCCAGAATTTTGTTCTTGTCTTACAACTTCATCTAGCTCGATACTAACAACATCTTTGTCGTAATTTAAACTAATAGTTTCAGGCTCTAAAGCGGGACTAATATCTAATTTTACAGGAGGCAACTGCGCGGTATCACCTATTAATAATAATTTACATTGATGTCCGCTATAAACATATTGCATCAAATCATCTAACAACGAACCATTTTCAAATAATTTAGATTCTCCTGGAGTATCTGGTATCATTGAAGCTTCATCGACAATAAAGATAGTATTCTTATGTTTGTTTGGTTGCAATACAAATTTTACACCTCCACCTTTATCTTTACGAGGAAAATATATCTTTTTATGAATTGTAAAAGCTTCTTTTTTAGAATAATTTGAAATAACTTTTGCCGCACGACCAGTTGGTGCCATAAGTACGGCACTCTTCTTGATTTTCCACAAATTACTCACTATAGTGCTGACAATCGTGGTTTTACCCGTTCCAGCATACCCTTTTAACACATAAAGTGCTTTTGGATTAGTATTAAAAATAAATTCAGATAATTGAATTAATACAATATTTTGTTTTGCGGTAGGATCAAACGGAAACTCCTGTTTTATAAGGGAATAAAATTGAGATGTATTCATTTATGGGGCTTCAAAAAAAAATTTATTCAAAGATAGTAATGATTTTTACTCTCTTTGGTTTTTACGAATAAAAAAAAATTGTAGATTTGCGTTAGACCTTTAATAAAATTTAATTAACAAAAAACACTATGCTTACAATAATTCTTATTGCAGTTGCTTCTATCCTGCTAACGATTGGTTTAGTTTGGCTGATTGACAAATTTTTACCAACTAGTTTAAAACCTGTTATAATTATTGCACTATGGGCACTTATAGCCTTCTTAGGATACCAAACGTACATGTCGGTTTACACGCCAATTCAATTTAACCAAGTTAAAAAGAAACGTTATGCTAAAGTAATTGAAAAACTTATTGACATTAGAGATGCTCAATTAGCTCACAGACAAGTTACAGGTAAATTCGCAGCAGATTTTGACCACTTAATTAAATTTATTGATACAGCAAAATATACAATTACACAACGTCGTGATTCTACAGTTATTGATGAAGAGATGACAAAAAGATACGGTGGTGTAGAAACAACAAAAGATATTATAATTATTGATACATTAGGATTTGTTCCTGTAAAAGATTCTTTATTTAAAACGTCTCCGCGTTACAAAACCATGATGAACCTTCCTGCAGGTATTGGACCAGAAGGTGCTAAATTTAAAATGGAAGCTGGTACTATAGATCAAAACGATGTTAAGATTCCTGTTTTCGAAGCTTCTGTTAAGAAAAACGTTATCTTTTTCGATCAAGATACTGATTTAGTAATTCAAGAAAACCAAGTAATTGCAGTAGACGATGTAAATGGAGATGCTTTAATGGTAGGATCTATGTCTGAAGTTAAAACAAACGGAAACTGGCCTAAAACTTATGGCGACGACGAATAATAACACACATATTACAACACATATAGAATTGTCCATTCAAATTAGTTTGAGTGGACTTTCTTTTTGTATATTAAATTCAATAACACAACAGGTTGAAGTTTTAAAACATATTGATTTAAATAAACATGAAACCCCGTACCGGTTATTAGAACATGTACAGTCTTTATTTGAAAACGAACCAAGCCTACAACAAGAATTTAATAACATACAAATAATTCATAGTAACGAATTATCAACTTTAGTACCTAAGGCTCTCTTTAGCAAAGATCATCTAGCTGATTATTTAAAATATAATTCTAAAATTTTAAAATCAGATTTTATTACTTTTGATGAAATAGACATAAACGATAGTGTAAATGTTTATGTGCCCTATGTAAACGTGAATAATTTTATTTACGAACAGTTTGGAGAATTTACATTTAAACATTTTTCAACAGTATTAATAGAAAGTATTTTACAAATAGAGAAGAATACAGACCAACAAAAGCTTTACATACATTTTGGTTCTCGTAGTTTCGAAATAGTAAGCATTGTATCTGGCACTTTACAATTTTATAATTCTTTTGAGTACAGTAGTAAAGAAGATTTTATTTATTATTTGCTTTTTACTTTAGAACAATTAAAACTGAACCCAGAAACTATTCCTCTAGTTTTTATAGGAGACATAAAAGAAAATAGCGATTTATACAACATAGCTTATAAATATGTGCGCCATATTTCATTTGGAAAACATAAAAATAATTTCATTTTTAATCAACAACCAGAAACTCAACATTCCGAGTTTATCATCTTAAATAGTTTTTAATGCGAATAATATCTGGATTATACAAAGGAAGAAGAATTACAGCTCCTAAAAAGCTACCAGTTCGCCCAACAACCGATATGGCTAAAGAAGCCTTATTTAATATCTTAAATAATACTTATTATTTTGATGATATTTCTGTACTTGATTTATTTGCAGGAATAGGAAGTATAAGCTACGAATTTGCTTCTCGAGGAACCACACAAATTACGTGTGTAGATCAAGAATTAGGCTGTACTAATTTTATAACTGAAACTGCAAAAGGTTTTGAAATGCCTATTGAAGTTATAAAAAGTGATGTTTTTAAATTTTTAGAACAAACTAAAATAAAAGCTACAATTATTTTTGCCGATCCACCTTACGCCTTCCCTGTAGAAGAATTTGCTAAAATTCCTGAATTGGTTTTTCAAAATAACTTATTGGAAGATGACGGTATTTTAATTGTAGAACACTCTAAACATACAGATATTTCTAACCTACCCAATTATACCTATTCAAAAAGTTACGGAGGAAATATGTTTAGTTTTTTTAAAAAACCAAAAACCACATCTGAGGATTAAATATAATTTTAATAAAAAAACTCAAAACCCACATACCAACCTAAACATCAATTAATTAACACTAAACACGCGTAAAAAAAGCGAATACAATTCAAACGTTTTCAAATTAGTTTTAAAAATTATGTTATTTTTTTTGTTAAAATTAATATAAAATACGTAATTTAGATTAAGCTAATCATATTGATTATTAACGTTTAATTATTCTAATTATATTTTTAATTATGAAAAAACTTTTTTTGTTCGCTTTTTCTCTAGCTTTAATGTTTTCATGTAAAGAACCTGTAAAACAGTATACAAAATCATCTCCTGAAATTGAAACTATTAAAACGTTACATCAATATTTTCAAGAAGGTAATTATGAAGCTTTAAAGGACTTATATGTTGAAGGTGCTGAGATTTTCGAAAATTCTTTTGAATCTAAATCTATTGAAGATGTTGTTAAAGAAGGAAAAGAAGGTCGTGTATATTTAGCAGACTATACATTTAAAGAAGGCATTAAATGTGAAATGATTATAAATGATGAAGGCGAAAAATGGGTTAATAGTTGGGCACACTGGCAAGGCACTTTAAAAGGAAGTGATAAAGAAATTCATGTGCCAATTATTTCTAGATTTTTATTTAAAGACGGAAAAATTGTAAAAGAATACAGCTTTTGGGATAATTTACCTAGCTATAGTGCTTTTGAAGAATTAGCCTCAGAAAAATTAGACAACTTAGAAGAAGCGTTAGAAGAAGACAAATAATAAAACACCAACCGTTATTTTTTTATAACCAAACCAACCATAATGAAAACAAAGCCCTTTTTTATAAACTAAAAAAGGGCTTGTTTATTTTAAGTAAATCTATAAGCCGAATCCTGTACTTTTTCTAAAAAGAAAAAGCCCTTATCATTTATCTTAATGTATTATTACTAATACACTTTAGCTGCCCACCCTCCAACAATTGGACGTGCCGCCCTCAAACGTTGGTATACATGGCATTGCACCACATAGAGTTTACCTGGTTTCACTACAGCATTACCTGTACATACTTTCTGTTGCACTTTTCCTAATCTCACGACTGGTGGCCATTAACCACTATGTTGCACTACGGTGTCCGGACTTTCCTCCACTCTATAAATAGAATAGCGATAAGGCGAATTACTTGTGTACAAAAATACAATAAATACCATTGTATACTATAAAACTTACTCTTATTAAATTTCAGAAAATTGTTAATAACTCATGTTAATTTTAACAGCCATGCCTTTAAAATATAGCTCGAATTTTTAACTTTGTTGTTCTAAGTATTTCTATGGAACATTTTATAGTATCGGCTCGTAAATATAGACCTCAAACATTTAAAGATGTAGTTGGGCAACAAGCCATTACTAATACTTTATTGAATGCTATAGAAAATAATCACTTAGCACAAGCACTTCTATTTACAGGTCCTCGTGGTGTTGGTAAAACAAGTTGCGCACGTATACTTGCTAAAATGATTAATAGTAAGGAAAGTGATAATCTAGATGAAGATTTTGCTTTTAATGTGTTTGAACTTGATGCTGCTTCTAATAACTCTGTAGACGATATTAGAAATTTAACCGATCAAGTTAGAATTCCACCACAAATAGGTCAATATAAAGTTTATATTATTGACGAGGTCCACATGTTATCTCAAGCAGCTTTTAATGCTTTTTTAAAAACTTTAGAAGAGCCACCAAAGCACTGTATATTTATTTTAGCAACTACAGAGAAACATAAAATCATTCCTACCATCTTATCTAGATGTCAGATTTTCGATTTTAAACGTATTACAGTAAAAGACGCTAAAAATTATTTAAAATATATTGCTGAAGAACAAGGAATCACCGCAGAAGATGATGCATTACATATTATCGCTCAAAAAGCAGATGGAGCTATGCGTGATGCACTTTCAATTTTTGATCGTGTAGTTAGTTTTTCTGGAAAAAATTTAACAAGACAAGCCGTAACCGAAAATTTAAATGTTCTTGATTACGAAACCTTCTTTACGAGTACTGATTTTATTTTAGATAATAATATTCCACAATTATTATTACAACTTAATACAACTTTATCTAAAGGATTTGATGGTCAGCACTATATTGCTGGCTTAGCATCTCATTTTAGAGATTTACTTGTTTGTAAAACACCACAAACCGTAGAACTCTTAGAAGTAGGAGAAGAAACGAAACAAAAATATCTGGAACAGGCTAACAAATCGCCTCAAGCTTTTTTACTAAAAGGTATAGAACTTGCCAACGACTGCGATCTCAAGTATAAGACCAGTAAAAACCAACGACTCTTAGTCGAACTTTGCCTCATGCAGCTTGCCTCTATCACTTTTGATGGAGAAAAAAAAAATAGCAAACGGTTCATAATTCCGCCATCTTATTTCAGAGCCAAAGGCATAACCCCTATTCCTGTAAATAAACCAGTTGCTGTTAACACTAATAATCAAGCTGTTAATGAAACACCTATAAAAGTTGCTTCAAAACCAACTCCTGTCGCAAAAAAAACAGTGACATCTGAATTTTCAGATCCAACGATTCCAAAAATTGTATTATCCAAGGACAACAAACGTACTTCTGGATTATCCTTAAGAAGTATTCGTGCTAAAAAAGAGCATGAAATTAAACAAAACGAAGTTGTTTATGATGAAGTCAATTTGCCTACAGATAACTTTACAGAGGAAGACATGCAAACCGCATGGAAAGATTTTGTAAGTGTTCTTGAGGTAGAGGGTAAACACAATTTAGCTTCAATTTTATCTATAGACACACCTAAACTAAAAGAAAAAACAACTATAAGTGTAGTATTTCCTAATGAAACGAATAAAGTTGAAGTTGAAAGAAGTCAGTTTCATTTAATGAGTTTTATACGGAAACGTTTAAATAATTTTGATGTGACTTTAGACATTAAAATTAATGAAGAAAAAGAAAAGCAGTACGCTTATACACCTCGCGAAAAATTTGAAAAAATGTGCGATAAAAATCCTAGCTTAGAACTTTTAAGAAAAACTTTCGATCTAGATGTTTAAAATACGTATTGAAAACAGTATTTACTTTTTAAGTTTACTAATAATTATCACATTTTCAAGTTGTGATGGTCGTGACAAATCACGCCAGGATCCAAAGCAAATATTAACAGAAAAAGATATGCTTACATCTTTTTCTGAACGCATAAATTACGTTCCTGAAAGCTTTTCTGAAACGGTAACAGATACTATTTTACATACTGGATATAAAGTTCACATAAAGACGTATTCGGATATGAAATCTAATATTCTTAAATCTAAAATTAAGGATAGTTTAAATATTAAAACATTCTATAGAAATGCTATTTCTGATGTTTCAATAGCATTTGAAAACAAAAATATTTTCGATCATACCATCTCTAAAGCTTTTATAATTAATAATATAAAAGGAACACCTGAAACACTTCAGCCATATATATTAAAAAGCATTTGGATAGACGACGATCATGTTGCTTCTAAAGATACTGTATTATTAAATATTTTATACAGAAAACCAGAAGACGCTAAGGAAAACAAATCTTTTTTACTTACAATTTCTAAAACTGGAGATTATAAAATTACTGAAACAACAACTAAAATTTAAAGAGTATGTTAGGCTTAAAATTACCAACAGACCCTAGATGGGTAAATATTGTAGAAAAAAACGTTGAAGACATTTTAACCGATCATGCTTATTGCGAACAAAAAGCAACAAGCACAGCGATCTCATTAATTGTTAGTTTTCCAGAATATACCGAGTTAGTTCAAGAAATGGTAGCTTTAGTGAAAGAAGAAATTAGTCATTTTAAAATGGTTCACGACAAAATACTAGAAAATGGTTGGGTTTTAGGTCGTGATAGAAAAGATGAATATGTACTTAAACTTATTACATTTTTCCCTAAAGGCGGAAGTAGAACAACTCAATTAGTACACCGTTTATTGTATGCCGCTTTAATCGAAGCTAGAAGCTGTGAACGTTTTAGATTATTATCTGAAGAATTAAAAGATAAAGAATTAGCCGAGTTTTATAGAAACTTAATGGTTAGTGAAGCCAACCATTACACCATGTTTCTAGGTTTTGCACGACAATACGGAAATAAAGATGAAGTGAATGAAAAATGGCAAAACCTTTTAGAATTTGAAGCTAAAATTATGGCCGATTTAAGTAAAAGAGAAACAATTCATGGATAATTAAAAACATTTAAAAGTCCCCCTAAAAACTAGTTTTTAGGGGGACTTTTTATTTATTTCTTAGCAAATTCCTTTAAAACTTCAATGACATAATCGACTTCTTCTTTTGTATTATAATGAGAAAACGAAAATCTGATAGATGGTTTTTTAAAATCGTCTGTATTCAAAATTTCTGCCAAAACATGCGAGCCTTTCTGGCTTCCACTTTGGCAAGCACTTCCTCGAGAACATGCTATTCCTTTTAAATCTAATTGAAACAAAAGCAATTGTGTTTTATTGGCTTCAAAAGGAAAACACACATTTAATATCGTGTATGCGCTATCTTCTATATTTGACGAATCTGCATTAAAAGTCACTTCAGGAAAAGCTTTTTTAAGCTCTGAACTAAAATATGTTTTTAAAACTATAATTTCTCTGCGCTCAGATTCTAGATTTTGATATGCTAATTTAAAAGCCGTTTCGAGTCCAACAATATTGTGCACAGATTCTGTCCCAGCTCTTAAACCACGCTCCTGCTCGCCTCCATGGATGGTTGCATGAATTCCAGAATGTTTTCTAATAAAAGCAAATCCAACACCTTTTGGCCCATGAAATTTATGAGCACTACATGCTATAAAATCTATAGGAATATCTTGTAAATCTAATTTATAATGTCCAATAGATTGTACGGTATCACTATGAAAAAGTGTATCGTTAGATTTACAGAGTTTGGCTACACGTTTAAGATCTAAAATGGATCCTATTTCGTTATTTACATGCATTAAACTTACAAGCGTTTTTTCTTCAGATTGACTTAGTAAAGTCTCTAAATCTTCAAAATTAACATTTCCTTTAACATTTAAAGGGACATAATTCACTTCAATTTTATAGTTTTTAACTAAAAAATCTATTGTATGTAATACAGCATGATGCTCTATTTTAGACGTAATAATCCGTGTGATTCCTAAATCTCTTACAGCACTTAAAAGAACTAAGTTATCGGCTTCAGTGCCGCCAGAAGTAAAGAAAATTTCGGCAGCAGTTACATTTAATTCCTTGGCTATAGTCTTTCTAGCTGTTTCAACAACGGTTTTAGATGCTCGTCCAAAACTGTGCGAAGAAGACGGGTTTCCATAAATTTCAGTCATTACATCTGTCATTTTCACAATAACATCTTCTCTAATTTTAGAAGTTGCAGCACTATCAAAATATACCTTTTTCATATCGCAAATTTACTTCAATTAAAATTATTTTCAATAAGTCTATTTATAATTTATCAAATCATTATTTTTGTCTCTAAACTAATTTCTATGCGTAAGTTATCGTTTATTCTCTGCTTAAGTTTATTCTCTGTATTGTCTTGTGACGATGGTGATGTTATTACTGCCGAATTTGATTTTGACAGTACATATGAAACCTGTGGTGAATTAGTATTTTTTAATACTAAAGATGATCCATATGAATCTTTATCCTTACAGATTACAGATCCAGAACTTACCTTAGCAGATCTTTTAGAAGTAGAAGACGACAATACCCTTATAACGACTATAGATATTAGTTCTTCAAATCCGTTTAACTATCGTGCATATGATGCAGATGCTTCAGATTATTTCTGTAACGATGTGCCATCTTCCGATGTTACAATAATAACCGATTTAGAGAGTACTTCTGGAGAGGCTACGATTACAACTATTTTAACTGAAGACGATAACGATGGTATTCCTGCTGATGTTGAAGATGAAAATTTAGATGGTGATGATGATCCGAGTACAAACCCTACAGACACCGATGGAGACGGTATTCCAGATTATTTAGATGATGATGATGATGGTGATAATATTAAAACCAGTAGTGAATCTCCTAACTATGATGAAGATGATGGTGATTTTGTAGACTCTTTAGATACTGACGGCGATGGAATTCCTGATTATTTAGATCCGGACGATGATGGCGATGGCGTTTTAACACGAGATGAAGAAAACAAAACACAAGACCAAAACCCTGCTAACGATATAACATTTAGCAGTGTAGGTGCAGATTATTTAAATCCAGATGTTGCAACCACTGTTTCTGCAACAGCCTATAGACAACACACCATACAGCAATCTTATGAGGTAACAACGGTACTTACCAATATTCAATTACCTGGTGTGAGTCAGGATGTGTTTTATTTAGGGACTTTAGATGATGATGATACAGAAACTGAACGTTACGTAACACCAGATTTTTAATCTAAAATTTGGTCTGCATGTGCTTTTGTTTTTACTTTTAAGATAATATCGTCAATAATTCCGTCTTCATTAATTACAAAAGTTGTTCTGTGTATACCATCGTATTCACGTCCCATAAATTTTTTAGGTCCCCAAACACCAAAAGCATTAATAACAGTTTTATCTTCATCGGCTAATAAAGGATACTGAAATTTGTGTTTTATTTTAAAATTAGTTTGGCGTTTTTCACTATCGGCACTAACACCAAGAATTTCATAATTTAAGGCTTGAAAACGCTCAAAATTATCTCTTAAATTACAAGCTTCAACCGTACAACCTGGTGTACTTGCTTTTGGATAGAAAAAAATTACTAATTTTTTACCTTTATAATCGTTTAAAGAAATTATATTGCCATCTTGATCCTTTGCAGAAAAATCTGGAGCTTTGTCTCCTATTTTTAAAGTTGTCATATTTTTTAAATTTATTCAAAAATACAATAATGACTAAACAAGAAAAAGTAGAGTTCGTTATAAATACATTAAAAAATTTATATCCTGAAATTCCTATTCCTTTAGATCACAAAGATCCATATACTTTACTTATTGCTGTATTAATGTCTGCACAAAGTACAGATGTTCGTGTAAACCAAATTACTCCGCTTTTATTTGCTAAAGCAGATAACCCGTACGATATGGTAAAACTTACTGTTGAAGAAATACGAGATATTATTAGACCTGTTGGTTTATCGCCTATGAAAAGTAAAGGTATTCATGGACTATCACAGATTTTAATAGATAAACATAATGGTGAAGTTCCTAAAACATATGAAGCATTAGAAGAGTTACCTGCCGTAGGGCATAAAACAGCAGCTGTAGTTTTATCTCAGGCTTTTGGTATCCCTGCTTTTCCCGTAGACACACATATACAAAGGTTAATGTATAGATGGAATTTAAGTAATGGAAAAAATGTAGTTCAAACCGAGAAAGATGCAAAACGTTTATTTCCTGAAGCCTTATGGAACGATTTACATTTACAAATTATTTGGTATGGTCGCCAATATTCTCCAGCGCGTGGTTGGGATTTAGACAAAGACATTATTACAAAAGCTATTGGTCGGAAATCTGAAATCGATAAATACTATAAATCAAAAAAGTCCTGATAAATTCAGGACTTTTTTGATTTAATTTATGCTAATTTTAAACTTTTGCTTATTACAATCTACAACGTGTAATGATTTAGAGTAATCAAAAAGAAATTTTAAAGTTTCTTTCTTGGGATTTAAATTAATTTGACATGAAGTCTTTGAGTAAAGTTTAGCCATCTATAATATTTTTAAATTTATATTATAACGGACTTTTATTTACTTTATTGTATTAATTAACCAAAACTATATTATGTTTTTCTATAATTTTACGCATATTTATTAGTGCATAACGCATTCTTCCTAAGGCTGTATTTATGCTAACTCCAGTTTTGTTCGAAATTTCTTTAAAACTCATATCATTATACATACGCATTAAAATCACTTCTTTCTGATCTGCTGGTAATTCATCAATTAACCGTCTAACATCAGATTCTACTTGATCTTTTATAATTTGTTTTTCGGCATTTAAAGACGAATCGCTTAAAACAGAAAAAATACTAAACTCACCAGAATTATCAAATTTAGGCATACGGTTATTTTTTCTGAAATGATCTATAACAAGATTATGAGCAATACGCATTACCCAAGGAATAAATTTCCCTTCTTCATTATAATTACCCATTTTAAGGGTATTTATAACTTTAATAAAAGTGTCTTGAAAAATATCTTCAGCCACATCTCTATCAAAAACTTTAGAATAAATAAAACTGTAAATTTTCTGTTTATGCCTTATGATAAGAGTTTCTAAAGCATATTCGTTTCCTTGTATGTAATTGTTTACTAATACAGCATCAGTAATAAGTTCTTTTTGCATAATCAATTCCTTTTAAAACAAAAGAAGGTAGATCTTCTTAATGTAGGTTAAAATGTTTAAAAGTAATTGTGCAGTATAGGCTGTATATATTAAGAATTATTAATTTCAAATATATAAATATTCTTAAACAAATCACAAAGTTTTTTTTATAATTTATTTAACATTTTAAAGGACAACAATCTATTTTCTAAGCTGACATACTTATGTTATCTTTGTACACTATACTTAAAAACAGCTATGAGCAAGATCCTTTCTGAAGTAAATCCTAAAGAAAACATCATTATAAAAGGTGCAAAATTGCACAATCTCAAAAATATTGATGTCGTGATTCCTAGAAATAAACTTGTAGTTATTACAGGGCTCTCGGGGTCTGGAAAATCAAGTTTGGCTTTCGATACACTATATGCTGAAGGACAACGCCGTTATGTAGAAAGTTTGTCTAGTTATGCCAGACAATTTTTAGGTCGATTAAATAAACCTAAAGTAGATTATATAAAAGGTATAGCACCTGCTATTGCTATTGAACAAAAAGTAAATTCTACCAACCCAAGATCAACAGTTGGTACTACAACAGAAATTTACGATTACTTAAAATTGTTATTTGCTAGAATTGGTCGTACATATTCACCTGTTTCCGGACACGAAGTTAAAAAAGACACTGTTACAAATGTTATTTCATATTTAAAAACATTTCAAGACGGAGACAAACTCCTACTCCTTGCTCCTATTATTCTTGAAGAAGGTCGTGAACTAAAAGATAAACTTAATGCTTTAAAACAACAAGGTTACGCCAGAATCAAAATTAATGAAGACGTTATTAGAATTGAAGATGCCCCTGAAGGTGTTAAAGTTGAAACTATTGAATTGGTTGTAGACCGAATTATTTTTAGAGATAATGAAGATTTCTTTAACCGTTTGGCAGATGCTATTCAGACTGCATTTTACGAAGGAAAAGGGACCTGTTCTATTCAGGCATTAAGCAATAATAATACACGTACATTTAGTAATAACTTTGAATTAGATGGTATTACATTCTTAGAACCTAATGTACATTTATTCAGTTTTAATAATCCATATGGTGCTTGTCCTACTTGCGAAGGTTACGGAGATATTGTTGGCATAGACGACGATTTAGTCATTCCGAATACAGCACTCTCAATATTCGAAAATGCTATTTTTCCTTGGAGAGGCGAAAGCATGAGTTGGTTTAGAGACCAATTAGTAAATAATTCTCATAAATTTAATTTCCCCATACATAAGCCGTATTTTGAATTAACTGATGCCCAAAAACAACTCGTTTGGAATGGTAATCAATACTTTGAAGGCTTATCTAGTTTCTTTGCAGAGCTAGAATCTAAAGCATATAAAATTCAAAATCGTGTGATGCTTTCACGTTATCGCGGAAAAACCAAATGTAAAACCTGTCAGGGTAAACGTTTACGTATTGAAGCTAATTACGTTAAAATTGGAGGTAAAACCATCACTGATTTAGTAGAATTACCTTTCGATAAACTAGCTGCTTTTTTTAATCAGTTAGAATTGAATGAAAATGATACAAAAATTTCAAATCGATTATTAAAAGAGATTAATAGTCGATTAGAATTTTTATCTAATGTGGGGCTTAATTATTTAACATTAAACAGACGCTCAAACACGTTGTCTGGAGGAGAAAGTCAGCGTATAAATTTAGCGACCTCTTTAGGAAGTAGTTTAGTCGGATCTATGTATATATTAGATGAACCTAGCATTGGATTACACCCAAAAGATACGGAGCGTTTAATTGATGTTTTAAAAGCCTTACGTGATTTAGGAAACACTGTAATTGTAGTAGAACACGACGAAGACATTATGCAAGCTGCAGACGAGATTATAGATATAGGGCCAGAAGCAGGAACTTTTGGAGGTGAAGTTGTAGCTACAGGGACATATGAAGATATTCTTAAATCAGAATCTTTAACCGCCAAGTATTTAAATGGCGATATGGAAATAAAAGTACCCGAAAAACGTATTACGTCTAAATATCAAATAGAAATTCTAGGAGCTCGCGAAAACAACCTAAAGAACGTAAACGTTACATTTCCTTTAAACATGTTAACCGTAGTTACAGGTGTTTCTGGTAGTGGAAAAAGTACATTAGTTAAAAAGATATTATATCCTGCCATCCAAAAAGAACTGACAGGATTTGGAGATAAACCAGGACAATTTTCAGAATTAAAAGGAAATTACAGTACCATTAAAAATATAGAGTTTATAGATCAGAATCCTATCGGTAGGTCGTCGCGTTCTAATCCGGTAACTTATGTAAAGGCATACGACGATATTAGAAATCTATACGCCAACCAGAAATTAAGTAAAATACGTGATTACAAAGCCAAACATTTCTCTTTTAATGTAGATGGCGGACGCTGCGAAACCTGTAAAGGTGAAGGTGAAGTGACTATAGAAATGCAGTTTATGGCCGATGTACATTTACAGTGTGAAACCTGCCATGGAAAGCGTTTTAAAAAGGAAGTTTTAGAAGTAACTTTTCAAGATAAATCTATAGACGATGTTTTAAACATGACTATAGATGACGCTATCACATTTTTTGATTTATATAAAGAAACCAAAATAAAAAATAAATTACAGCCACTTCAAGATGTTGGTTTAGGTTATGTTACTTTAGGACAAAGCTCTTCTACCCTATCTGGTGGTGAAGCGCAACGTATTAAACTGGCAACATTTTTAGGCAAAGGAAATACAAAAGAAAAAGCATTATTCATTTTCGATGAACCTACAACAGGGTTGCATTTTCATGATATTCAAAAATTACTAAAATCTTTTAGAGCTTTAATAGAAAAAGGACATTCTATAATTGTTGTCGAACACAATTTAGAACTCATAAAATGTGCAGATCACATTATAGATCTTGGTCCAGGTGGTGGTGAATACGGTGGTGAAATTGTTGCTTTTGGAACACCAGAAGAACTCGTTAAAAACAAAAATAGCGTAACCGCAAAATACCTAAAAGATAAAATTTAAAACATTATTTAATAAAATAGAAAAGCTGCTGTACCTATAATAACAAAAGCTACAGGAATAACTAGAGATATAAATACTATCGAAATTACCGCAGCTTTTATAAAACTTGTTCGTTTTCTAGACTTATAAAATTTACGGATTGCAAAATACAAATACACAAAACTTAACACTAATATAAGTTGGTTAGAGAAAGAAGGTAATTCAACCAAAAAGTGAGCGACTGTAAAGAAGCTAAACATTATAAATAGAAATGAGAAATAGAACAAACTAAATACCAAATGCTCTGCATAATGTCTTTTTTTATAATGCATCAAGTATAAAAAGAAAGCAAATATAGGTAGTAACACAAATAATGAAATAGGAACATAATTATAAAATGTGTCTATTAATGAAGCACTACTTTTATTTTTATAAAATTTAAATACTTGCAAATAAAACTTTTTCTCAAAAGTACTAGCATTAGAATTTACTCCTAAACCTTTTAAGACCTTATTTCCTGAAGCCCCTGCTTGTACTAACGAATCTAAAGTAAACTTATTAAATCTTGTTTTTTTACCATTATTAAATTGCCTTTCAAGAATCTCAATGCCATCTTTATTAACTTGCAAAGAATCTCTTTCTATAAGCGCATCCATTGTATTAAAATTTTGCTGCACTTCTGCATCTATACGTTGCTCTTGTTTACTAACTTGAAAAGAAAATAAAAAGAAGAATACCACACTGGCAAACAAATAAAACTGAGCTGGGTTTAAATATTTTAATCGTTTTCCCTCAACAAATTGTAAGGCTAAAAATCCAGGTTTTAATAGTAACGGAAAAAAGCTTTTAAAAAAACGAGCGTCTACTGAAAAATAATTGTTAATCGTATTTTTAAAAATATCGTTAACCGTTAATTCTTCATGATAATTCTGCCCACAATTTGGGCAATACTTAAATGCATCATCAAAACTAAAATCGCAATTTTTACAGGTTTTACTCATAAATGGAATTAAAAATATAAAAAGTGAAGATAAGTAACTTTTTAAAATATCTTATAATTAATTACCTTAGTACCTTATAAAAACCACTCATGAAATATACTATAGTTAAAGAAGATATTGTTTATCAAGATTTTTTCAAAATAAAAAAAGCAACAATTTTACACGATTCCTTTAAAAGTGATGAACAAATTAAAGTGGTTAGAGAGTGTTTAGATCGCGGCAGTGCTATTGCTATTCTCTTGGTTGAAAAAGATACAAATTCAATATTATTAACTAATCAGTTTAGATATCCAACAATTACGCATCCCGATTACGATGGTTGGCTTCTAGAAATTGTTGCAGGTTGTATGGAAATTGAAGAAGACCCTATGGAATGTGCTAGACGTGAAGTTGAAGAAGAAATTGGATACGAAGTTAAAAACATGGAATCTATAGGAGAATATTTTTCTTCGCCAGGAGGAAGTTCTGAAAAAGTTCATGCTTTTTATGCTGAAGTAAATTCGACAGATAAAAAATTTAAAGGTGGCGGATTAGATACTGAACAAGAAGATATACAATTAATCAAATTTCCTATATCTGAAATAAAAAGTAAGTTAAAAGCAAATGCTTTTAAAGATGCAAAAACCATAGTTGCTTTACAATGGATGCTTCTAAATAAATAATATTAAACCTTATACAACATTATTAAATTCAGAAAAAACAAACTAATATTCATATATTATTATTAATAAAAACTCGGTTTCATCAATTTTAATTCAATAATATTTCATTTTTTGGCACGCTGTTTGTATTAAACTCAGTACGAACCAAAAAATTGATGAACTATGAAATCATTTTTTACATTATTATTATTAATCTTTTTCGTTATTCCAACGACAAAAGCAACGACATATACTACTGTTGAAACACAGTCGAATAATTACAAAAAACTAAAGTCTTTTATATTTACAGAACAAGGTGTAGAATTTTCAATCTTTCAAGATGGCCAATTCGACTTCTATATGTTAGGTGTAAACGAAAATATAAATATTGCTTTTAATTCGCCTAATGTTCAGTTTAGTTTTAATACGGGGTATAATTATAATCCTTATGTGCAATACGACGAATATGGAGCAATTATACAAATTCAAAATGTACCCATTTATTACGATTATTACGGCCGTATTGTAGGGGCAGGAAATATAGCTATTAATTATAATAGCTATGGTTTAGTATCGCATATTGGGAATATGAATATTTATTATAACAATTATGCATATACACATTACTCTGGTTATATAAATGCATATAATATAGGGTACATATACAGACCATGGCATAATTACTACCGTGCTCCGCGTCAAAATTATCGTGTTGTATATAACACGCCTTATAGACAACATTATAGTCCTGTACGTAGAACATATGTAAAACCTTATAAAAATAACAGAAGACCTGTTGCTAGCAGATATAAAAAACCTAAAAACAGCAACTATAATAACAGTTCAAGGACTTCTACAACCCGAAATTATAGTACTAGAACAAGTTCTAATAATAATAGTCCTCGTTATAATACAACTAATTCGACTAGAACCCGATCTGCAAATACATCTAGTAGAACGAATAATGTAGATTCAAATAAAAATTATAGAGTTAGCAGTAGTAATTCAACTAGACAAAATACATCAAGGTCGAATACTAAAACATCAAAAAATAAGAGTAATAGTACAAAAAGAAGTACAACAAATAACAATAGATACAGTGAAAATACAAGCAAAGCTAAGACTAGTACCAGCACACGTTCTAAAGAAGTAAAACCAACGACTACAAAACGAGGATCTGATTCTAAAAACAGCTCTACAACTATTGAAAGATCTTCTACTAATACTAGACAAAGAAGTTAAAATAAATATCCTGCAAAATAGTTTACTTAAAGCATTTTGCAGGATTTTTATATTATGTTCTTTTTAAAATCTTATTTAGGAGTTTTGTAATCTCTTCAGATAAATTAAAATAATAGCAAATTCCTCCGTATACTAATCCTATTATTAGTGATTTTAAACCGATATTCATAATCGGATAAAATGAAAAATCCCAGAAATAAAAAGCCATTGTGCTTATAAAAATAAGTATTGAAACTTTTAGTGTGTTTTCTGAAAACGGAAGTATTCCAAATTTTCGATACACAAAAGAAACCTTAATAATATTATATAAGAATACTGAAATAAATGTTGCATAAGCCGCACCATTTAATCCATAATGAGGAATAAAATAGATGTTTAATAACACCGATATAATGGCTAAAAATATGCCCTGAATTAAGACTATTCTATAATAATCGCTATTAAATAAAATAGAATTATTATTCCCTAGAAGATTATCGAATAATTTAGCTAAACCAATTAAAAATACAACCAGAATACCACTACCAAACTGTTCTGGAATTAATTTATATAATTCATTGATATTTAATACAATTAATAAGTAAATAAAGCCACTAATTATAAATAAATTCAAAGACGATTTCTGATATAATTCTTTAAGGCTCACCTTATCCCTCTCATTCAAATACTTAGCTGTGAGCGGATTTGTAATTTGGTGCATAGCGCGAGAAGGTACTCCAACTACAGAAGCAATATAAATAGCAACACTATAGTATGCTACGTTTTCTAGAATATTATAAAACCCAATCATAAACTTATCAATCTCTAAAATAATATTTGCTACAGAACCCGCAACAATAATTAGGGTGGTATATTTTAGGATATCTGATAATTTTGCAAGCTTTGTAAATTTAAGTGTAGGTCGTTTAACACTAAAAGCATAAACCATCATAATACACGTTCTTATAACATACATTATAACAATTAAAAGGATAAGTTCATCTACTGTAATTACCTCTAAATACAATAAAAAAAGTAAAAACATAGTTGCTAGTCTATGAAATACTTCTTTCATAAAATTTCCAAAAACAGACTGCATTTGTACTTTTGCCCATGAATAAAATACCTCAAAATAAGCAAAAATAACAGCCGATATATAAATTAGCCACACATATTCTTTTACCAATGCATTGTCGTTAGCAATCCATGTACTTATGGCATCAAAGGCAAAATATCCTATAGTTCCAAAAGGAATGATTATAACTAAAGGTAAGAATAGAATTAAGGTTAAAAATGTGTTTTGAGATTGACGTGTTCTAAACGTAGAATAGAACTTTATAATGGTATTATTAACTCCAAATGCCATTAATGGCATTAGTATATTTGCTGTAGATAAAATATAAGTAATTAAACCAAAATACTCATCACTTAAAAAACGCGTAAATAAAAACAACGTATTTATAGCACCTAATCCGAACCCCAAATAAGTGATTATAGTGTTTTTTATGGATTGATTTATAACGACTCCCATTATACTATTTTTGAAAGTACTTCTGTAAGCGATCGCCTAGAATATTTTTGTAATCCTATAGGGTGAGATTGTAAATTTCCATTTTTAAAATCTTTATAATGTTTTAAAATTGTTTGTTTTAAACCACTATAATCATTGTATAAAAAGTATTGTCCTGTATTAGTTGATTTTAAGATTTCTTCTACATCAGATTCCTCTGGTCCCATAGCAAGTATTGGGCGATTAGATACCATATATTCAAATAACTTACCAGGAATAATACATTTAGTATCTTCAGAATCTATTTCAATAAGTAATAATAATTGCGATTGTTTTTGAAACTTAATAGCTTCTAAATGAGATACATACCCTAAATTATTGATATACATTCCTAAACCAATTTTATCTAGTGATTGTAAAACATCTTCGCCAATACTTCCTATTATATTAAGCTGAAAATCTTGAGCAAACTCATTACGTTCATTTACCAAATCACTTAAAACACGCCATAATACTTTAGGATTGCGTTTAGAAAGCAACGACCCGATATGTGATAAAGTAAATTTTTTATCTAATGAAAAATCTACAGTTTTCACGGTATCATAACCATTTGTTATCACATGAATGGGTTTATTAGTAATTACTTCAAATTCTTTTTTGGTCGGATTACTTGTTACAATAATAGCATCTGCTGTATTTAATACTTGAGACTCTAATTCTTTATGTTTTATTTCTGAAGCAGCTGTTAATTTTAATTCTTTATGGTAGCCAATAGTTGTCCAAGGATCACGAAAATCTGCAATCCATTTTATATTCAAATCTCCTTTTAATTTTAAACCAATTAAATGTAAACTATGCGGAGGACCTGTAGTAATTACAGTATCTATATCGTGTTTAGAAATATAATCGCTTAAAAAAGAAACAGATGGTTTTACCCATGATTTTCTAGCATCAGGAATAAAAAAATTACCACGTACATAAAGCATCAAACGCTCTACGCTACTCTGTTTTGTAGCTTCTGCAATAATTCCTTTACTTATTGTGTTTGTCTTATTTCCAGACAATAACCGTGCTAATTTATAAGGCTCCTTTATAGGTGTTTTTAAAATCGTTAAATTAGAAGGAACATCTTCTAACAAACTCTCATCTATTAATGGGTAATTTGCATGTTCTGGAACATAAACAATCGGGTTGATATTAAATTCGGGTAAATATTTTACAAATTTAAGCCATCGTTGCACACCTGGTCCACCTGCTGGAGGCCAATAATAGGTCACGATAAGCACATTTTTTTTCATTGTAAAACATTTGATTAAATAAAATTTAGTCTTTAGTTGAAGACACTTTTTTAAATCCAAAAAACAACCCAATTAGCATTAAAATCCCGAGAACTATAGAACTTGCTAAAGCTATATTACTTCCTTTTTTAATAACTTTTGGTTCGAATTTAAATTCAATAATATGTTTCCCTGCGGGGATATCTAAGCCACGTAAAATATAATTCACTCGTTCGTGTGGCACTAAATTTCCATCTATAAAAGCATCCCAACCATTGGCATAATATATTTCAGAAAATACAGCAAATCCATTTTGAGAGTTAGTAGACTTATATTTAATATAGTTTGGCTTGTACTTAATTGCCTGAATTGATGCTGTAGAATCTACAACATTCTTAATGTATTTTATAGCGTTTGAAGTCGTTACAGCAACATGGCGCGTATCTAAACTATCCAGATTTTGTATTTCTTTATTAGCAGACTCTACCGTTTTAACACGATTTACAAACCAAGCATTTCCATTTGCATCTGTATTTTCATAAGGAAAAAAAGCGCCTTTTTCGTCTTGTGCAATAATATATTTAGCATTCAACATGTTTAACACATTGATATTATTTTTAGAAATATAAAAATCGAACACCTCATTATATTTACCCAATTTAGCTGCGTGATAACCATTTAATGAATTATGGAAATATGATGCTCTTGCTGCTCCAGAAGTAATATCAAAAACTCTAAAATGCGTGGTGTCTTTTAATATTTGTAAATCGGCTGCGTTAGGTTGAAAAGGTTTATTAATCTGCATGGCCGATTTAAAATCATCGTTATTAACATATCGTTTATCTACACCAATTAAATCGAATAAAATTAAAACTGCGAAACTTACAATAACAAGTGTTTCAGAAAACTTTTTCTTTAAGAACATAAAGATAACCGCCGAGGAAAGTAATACAAAGACTAAGGTTCTTAATGCATCTTGAGTAAACATAGATTCACGATCTGCACGAATAGCATCAATAAATTCTTGTCCGTAATTTTGAGCATAATATCCATCATTTCCTCCTACAAAATCGAACAGAGTAGATTTTAATAGTAATAATATAACCGTTAAACCTGCTGTAATACCAACCGAAAATTTTAATGCTTTTAATTTTTCATCATTAGATTCTGTAACTTTAAATAATTCAACCAAACCTAAAGTTCCTAAAACAGGAATACATAATTCTAATATTACTTGTATAGAACTTACCGCTCTAAACTTATTGTACATTGGAACATAGTCTATAAAAAAATCTGTAAGTAATCCGAAATGTTTTCCAAAAGATAATAATAAAGACAATACAGTTCCTCCAACTAACCACCATTTTTTACGCCCTTTTACAAGGAATAACCCTAATACAAATAGAAAAAGAATAACTGCACCTACATATGCAGGCGCTTCAACAATAGGTTGTATTCCCCAATATGTTGGTGTTTGTTTTACTGCTTGTCTTGCTTGTAATGGTGTAGCGCCACGTTTTAAATTAAACTGATAATATTCAGAATCAGTCCCAACGTCTTCGTGGCTACCGCCTCCAAAAATTCTAGGAATAAATAAATTTAATGCTTCTAATTTTCCGTAACTATATTCGGTAATATACGATTTATCTAAACCAGTTGTAATCTCTTTTGGAGAACCATCTGCATTTATAGTTAATTCACTCTGTCCTCGTGTACTCTCTTTTACATATTCTTGAGTTGCAAGAATATTAGTTGCGTTTAATCCAATAGATAAGATTACAGCAATTAACAGCACGCCTACTGCTTTAAAAAATGAACGTAATTCATTCTTTTTATAAGCATCTACTAAATAAGATATACCTAAAATTAATACAAGAAGCATTAAATAATAGGTCATTTGGTAGTGATTAGCCACCAATTCTAGCCCCATAGCAACCGTAGTTAATAAAAACCCTGCAATATATTTTCGTTGAAAAGTTAGTAAAATTCCACTTAATACTAAAGGCATATATGCAATGGCATGCGCCTTACTATTATGACCAACACCTAGAATTATTATTAGATAAGTAGAAAACCCAAAAGCTAAAGCACCTAAAGCTGCGAGTTTAAAATCGACTTTTAAAGTTAGTAAAAGTATATAGAATCCTATAAGGTATAAAAATAAATAGTCTGCAGGTCTTGGTAAAAACCGAATCGTTAAATCTAATTCTTTTATATAATTGTGAGGATATTTTGCCCCTAATTGATACGTTGGCATACCACCAAAAGCACTGTTGGTCCAATAAGTTTCTTCACCTGTTTGGGCTTTAAAGTCCTTTTGCTGTTTAGACATACCAATATAATGCATGATATCGCTCTGAAAAATTTCTTTTCCTTTTAAAACAGGGCTAAAATAGGCAAGTGAAATAATTACAAAACCTATAAAAACTAATAAATGTGGTAGAAATCGTTTAATTGAAAATGACATGAATATGTATTAATCTATGGTTGTGAAAATTAATCAATTTCTTCGTAATCTACATATTCACCTACATTTTTATTTGAAGTTTCTTGTTTAGGCATCTTATCAATAACGACTTCTCCTTCAGGCTGAGATTGTTGACGTTTTTGTTGATTAGGATTGAATTGTGATCCAAATTTTTCTTCGGCTTTTTTCACAAAAAACTGCATAATAAAAGGAGCGAAAAGTCTTAGAAGTATCTTTCCACCAAACCAAATCAATAAAATTATTAATATCGTTCTCATTAAACCTGGCGCCGAAGCGTATTGAAGCATAATTATAGTTTTTAACAAAAATACAATTCTTATACTTTAAAATGAATTGTAAATTGATAAAAAAAATATAAAATCTCTATATTTGGAGGCTAATACCACAAAGTACTTAACCTATGAAAACCTATATCGCTTTAATTTTATGTGCCGTACCTTTTTTTTGTTTCGCACAATACACAGATGTTATCAATTCTAATCGCCCTGGTGTCTCTAAAAGTGCATATGCTGTAGGTGTTAATGTAATACAACTAGAAGCTGGTCCTTATTATGTTAAAGAAAAACATGAAACTCTAGATTACGATGTTAGCGGTGGTGGTGTAGATTTTGCAGCGCGTTATGGATTATTATGGGAACCTTTAGAAATTATTGTAGATGGAACTTTTCAAAATGATACACAAACATATTACGGTTCTGATGTAGATACTGAAATTGACCGTTCTAATATGAAGTACTTTTCTATGGGAGCAAAATATTTAGTTTACGATCCGAATAAAAAAGCAGGCGAAGACAAACCAAATCTGTACAGTTGGAAAGCAAATAGAAAATTTAAATGGAGCCGTTTAATTCCTGCGGTTTCGATATATGTTGGAGCAAATTACGATACAGAATTTAATCCGTACACACCATATGGTATTGAAGGATTTAGTCCTAAGGTATCGATAGCCACTCAACATAATTTTGCAAACGGATGGGTTTTTGTCATGAATTTAGCTAAAAACCGAATTGGAATGGAAGATAGTTATGGTACTAGTGCATCAGACTTGCAATATATTTTTACATTAACACATGGATTTAATGAAAAATGGGTAGCTTTTGGAGAATACCAAGGGATAAAAAATGATTTTTATGCCGATGATTTATTTCGTATAGGTGGTGCATATTTATGGGACAAAAATTTACAATTCGATACCGCTGTAACCTTTAATGTTAAAGATACGCCTACCGTGTTTAGTGTTAACTTTGGGGCATCTTATCGTATTGATTTACACAAAGACAAAGAAGTAACTGCAGAAGACAATGGAACATCTGCAAAAGAAGAAGCTAAGCGCAAAAAAAATGAAGAGTTGTATAAATTTGGAGAAGAAGAAAATAAAGATGCAGCACCAACAGAATATAAAATGGATTAACCATTAAGACACTCTAAATCTTTAGATTATTAATTTTTTGAATACGTAGAAATCATTAAATGATTATATTAAAAGAAGTACAAACTAAAAAAGAATTAAAAGCTTTTGTAGAATTTCCTTTCGAACTTTACAAAGGCTCCCCGTATTGGGTTCCTCCTATTATTTCACAAGAAATGGAGGTGTTTAACAAAGATAAAAACCCAATATTTAATAATGCCAAAGCGCATTTATTTGTAGCTCTTAAAAATAATAAAATAGTAGGTAGAATTGCTATAATTATAAACAGTTTAGATTTAAAACAATCTCAAAACAAAATACGTTTTGGATGGTTCGATGTTGTAGATGATATAGAAGTTACAAAAACATTATTAAACAAAGTAAACACTATTGGTAAACAGCATAATCTAGAGTATATGGAAGGACCTATTGGTTTTTCTAATTTAGATAAAGTTGGTGTTTTAACTGAAGGTTACGACCATATTGGATCTATGATTACTTGGTATAATCACCCATATTATGTAAATCATTTAGAAAAATTAGGCTTAATACAAGAAAAAGAATATCAAGAAAACAAGTTTCCGTTTTCTAATGTAAAGCCAGAATTTTTCAAGAGAATAAATAATTTAGTTAAAAAGCGTTATGGTTTACACCCATTAAATTTTACCAAAACAAAAGATTTAATGCCATATGTAGACCAAATGTTTGATCTCTTTAATAATAGTTATTCAGAATTAGCTTCTTTTGTTGAAATTACAGAAAGACAGAAAGACTATTTTAAGAAAAAATTTATCTCCTTTATCAACCCTGAATTTATAAAATTTGTGATGGATGAAAATGATAATATGGTTGCTTTTGCTGTAGTTATGCCTTCTTTTGCTGAGGCACTACAAAAAGCAAATGGTAAGCTTTTCCCTTTTGGTTTTTTACATTTATTGAAAGCAAAAAAGAAATGTGAAACGGTTTCCTTTTACTTAATTGGAGTTGAACCTAAATATAAAAACAAGGGTGTTACCGCTATTATTTTTAATGAATACTATGAAACCTTAAAGCCTATGGGCGTTAAAAATTGTATTCGTACTCCTGAATTAGAAGAAAACTATGCATCTCATCAAATTTGGAAACATTTTGATGCAAAAACGTATAAACGTCGAAAAACATATCGTAAAGATTTAGAATAAAATTAAAACATAAAAAAACCGAAACTTTAAAGTTTCGGTTTTTTATATAAATAATAAACTGTTTTCTTTATTCCATTGCTGCTGCAACAGAAGCAGATAAACGTTTGTAAGTTCCATTTTCTAGACGAGAACGAATCGCTTCAAAAGCATCTAATGTTTCATTTACATCTTGAATATCGTGAGTAGCCGTAGGAATTAATCTTAATAAAATTAATCCTTTAGGAATTACAGGGTATACAACTATAGAACAGAAAATTCCGTAATTTTCACGTAAATCTTTAACTAAAGCCATAGCTTCAGGAATACTTCCTTTTAAATATACAGGTGTTACACAACTTTGCGTTGTACCAATATCAAAACCACGAGATTTTAATCCCGATTGTAAAGCATTCGTATTTTCCCAAAGTTTAGCTTTCAATTCTGGCATGGTTCTAAGCATATCTAAACGCTTTAAAGCCCCAACAACCAGTTGCATTTGTAATGATTTAGCAAACATTTGAGAACGTAAATTATATTTTAAATAATCTACAATTTCTTGATCTGCAGCAATAAAAGCGCCTGTACTCGCTAAAGCTTTTGCAAAAGTTGCAAAATAGACATCTATTCCATCTTGAACACCTTGCTGTTCACCTGTTCCTGCACCTGTTTTACCTTGAGTTCCAAACCCATGTGCATCATCAACTAAAAATCTAAAGCTATATTTTTCTTTTAAAGCAACAATTTCTTTTAAACGACCTTGTTCTCCTCGCATACCAAAAACACCTTCAGAAATTACTAAAATTCCTCCACCAGTGTGTTCTGCCATTTTCGTAGCACGATCTAGATTTTTTTCTAGACTTTCAATGTCGTTATGTTTATAAGTAAAACGTTTACCCATATGTAAACGAACACCATCAATAATACATGCATGTGCATCTACATCGTAAACAATAATGTCGTCTTTAGATACTAAAGCATCAATAGTAGACAACATCCCTTGGTAACCAAAGTTTAATAAATAAGCAGCCTCTTTACTTACAAATTGAGCTAACTCATTTTGTAACTTTTCATGAAGATCTGTATGACCAGACATCATCCTTGCTCCCATTGGATAAGCAGAACCATAAGCTACACCAGCTTCTGCATCTACCTTCCTCACTTCTGGATGATTTGCTAATCCTAAATAATCATTGATACTCCAAGTAATCACATCTTTGCCTTGGAACTTCATTCTGTTAGATATTTCTCCTTCAATTTTAGGAAAAACGAAATAACCTTCTGCTTGAGATGCCCATTTTCCTAAAGGTCCTTTATCCTTATATATTTTTTCAAATAAATCTTTCATTTAAGCTACTAATATTATGTTATGCAAAACTAGCCATTTTTGACATTATGGCATAATAATTTTAAACTCTGTTGTTAACAAACTTAATAACAAAGCACAATGTGTCTAAAATCAAAACATTGTGCTCTATTATTATTTTATATATTCTATATTTTGTACTGTTTTTTTATTTACACTATCAAAAAAACCCTGTTCAGTCATCCATTTATCGCTATAAATCTTACTCATATAACGAGAACCATGATCTGGAAAAATAACAACTACAACATCTTTTTCTGAAAATCTGTTATCTGCTCCTAGCTGTAAAACAGCTTGCATGGCTGCTCCAGATGTGTAACCTACAAATAGCCCCTCTGTTTTAGCAATATGTCTTGCTGTATGAGCACTTTCTGCGTCTGTTACTTTTATAAATTCATCTATAACATCAAAATCAGTAGCTGTAGGAATTAAGTTTTTGCCTAATCCTTCTATACGATAGGGATAAATTTCCTTTTCGTCGAACTCTTTAGTTTCATGATATTTTTTTAATACCGAACCAAAAGCGTCTACACCTAATATTTGAATATTCGGATTTTGTTCTTTTAAATATTTTGCAGTACCTGAGATTGTTCCTCCTGTACCACTACACGCTACTAAATGTGTAATTTTACCTGCCGTTTGTTCCCAAATTTCAGGCCCAGTAGATTTATAATGTGCATCAATATTTAATTTATTAAAATATTGATTAATGTATACAGATCCTTTTATTTCTTCATGTAATTTTTTAGCAACCTCATAATACGATCTGGGATCGTCTGCGCTTACATTTGCTGGACAAATATAAACTTTAGCTCCCATAGTTCTTAACATATCAATTTTATCTGCTGAAGATTTAGAACTTACAGCTAATATGCAATTATATCCTTTAATAATACTAACCATAGCAATACTAAATCCTGTATTACCTGATGTTGTTTCGATTATGGTATCTCCGGGTTTTAAAAAGCCTTGTTTTTCTGCTTGCTCTAAAATGTATAATGCAATTCTATCTTTAGAAGAATGCCCTGGATTGAAGGCTTCTACTTTGGCGTAAAAATCACCATTTAATTGAGACGTAATTTTATTTAGCTTTATTAAGGGAGTGCTTCCAACTAAATCCAATACGTTATCAAAAACTTGATTTTTGTGTTCCATAAATACTATTTTAAAGCCACTTCATTTTCACATGAAATAACTAAAACCTGACAAAAATAAGCATTTTTTTTTATTTAACACTTGATTCCTTCTAATTCCAACAGAAAAGCATACTCTAAAGCCACTTCTTTTAAACTTTCAAATCGGCCGGAAGCCCCACCATGTCCTGCATCCATGTCTGTTTGAAACAGCAGAAGGTTAGAATGAGTTTTAACATCTCTTAACTTTGCTACCCATTTTGCCGGCTCCCAATATTGCACTTGAGAGTCGTGCAAACCTGTAGTGACTAACATATTTGGATATGCTTTTGGTTCTACATTATCGTATGGTGAATAGGACTTCATATACTTATAATAAGTCTCTTCATTTGGATTTCCCCATTCGTCATATTCCCCAGTTGTTAGCGGAATAGTATCATCTAACATTGTAGTTACAACATCTACAAAAGGTACTGCCGCAAGTACACCATTATACAGTTCAGGATTCATATTAATAATAGCTCCCATTAATAATCCGCCTGCAGAACCACCATAGGCATACATATGTTTGGTAGATGTATATTTTTCGTTTATTAAATGTTTTGTACAATCTATAAAATCGTAAAACGTATTAAGTTTAGTTAGTAATTTACCATTTTCGTACCAATCTCTTCCTAAGTATTCGCCTCCTCTAATATGTGCAATTGCATAAATAAATCCGCGATCTAAAAGACTTAATCTTACCGTAGAAAAATACGGATCGATTGTTGCTCCATAAGAACCGTAAGCATATAATAACAATGGATTTTCACCATTCATTTCTAAATCTTTCTTATAAACCAAAGTAACCGGAACCTTAACTCCGTCTCTTGCCTTGGCCCAAACACGTTTTGAGGTATAATTGTCCTTATTAAAAGTATCTCCTAAAACCTCTTGTTGTTTTCTAACTATTTCGGTTTTCGTTTTAAAATTATAATCTATAACAGAACTTGGTGTTGTTAATGAATTGTAACTGTAACGTAAGAATTCACTATCAAAATCAGGATTATTACCTGTATTAGCCGTATATGTTTCACTATTAAATGGTAAATAATAATCTTCTTTACCGTCCCAGCTCATGATTCTAATATTATTTAAACCGTTTTCACGCTCGCTAACAACCAAATAATCTTTAAAAATCTCGATATCTTCTAAAAGTACATCTTTACGGTGTGGTAAAACCTCTTTCCAAAATGCTTTTTCGGTTTGGGTTTCATTAGTTTTTAGAAGCTTAAAGTTCGTTGCTCCATCTGCATTTGTAATCACATAAAAACTATCTTTATAATGTGCGATAGCATAATCTAATTCTCGAATACGTTCCTGAAATATTTTAAATTCTTCATCTGGAGTATTCGCATTTACAAACCGGTATTCTGAAGTTAAAGTACTAGAAGATCCAATGACTATATACTTATCAGATTTTGTTTTATACACAAATGTATTATAGGTTTCGTCTGTTTCATGAAACACCTCTTCATCCTCTAAATTTGCATGTAATTTATGCTTATATACTTTGTCTGAGCGTAATGTAACCTCATCTTTTCGTGTATAAAAAAACGTTTTACCGTCATTTGCCCAAGTTGCACTACCCGTAGTATTTAATATCTTATCTTCATACACTTCACCTGTAATTAAATTTTTAACCTGGAGTGTATATTGCCTTCTACTAACCGTATCTACAGAAAAGGCTGCTAACGTATTATCTTCACTAATTGAGATACCTCCTAACTTAAAATAAGAGAAACCTTTAGCCATTTCATTACAATCAAAAATCACCTCTTCTTCTGCTTCTAGAGTATCTTTTTTTCTAGTGTAAACGGGATAATCTTTACCTTTTTCGTAACGTGTTATATACCAATACCCATTTAATTTATAAGGTACAGACTCATCATCTTCCTTAATTCTAGACTTCATTTCTTCGAACAAATCTTTTTGAAATTGTTCTGTATGTGCCATTTTTTGTTTGGTATATTCGTTTTCAGCATTTAAATATGCAATAACATCATCATCTTCTCTATCATTTAACCAAAAATAATTATCGATTCTTATATCGTTATGAATTATTAATTTTTTGGGTATTTTTTTTGCTATTGGGGGTTGAATATCTTTTTTCAAATGCTTTTTATTTATTCTTAAATTTAACCTTCAAATGTATAAAAATTAAATAATTTTGCGTTGAATTTAAAATATAAAAATATGTTTGGAGACCTAATGGGAATGATGGGTAAATTAAAAGAAACCCAACAAAAAGTTGAAGACACAAAAAAACGATTAAATACAGTTTTAATTGACGAAAAAAGCAATGATGGTAAGTTAAAAATTACTTTAACTGCCAACAGAGAAATAAAATCTATTGAAGTAGACGAATCGTTGCTTGAAGACAAAGAACAACTAGAGGATTATTTAATTTTAACCTTAAATAAGGCGATTGAAAAAGCAACAGCTATAAACGAAGCCGAATTAGCTGCTGTTGCTAAAGATGGCATGCCAAATATTCCAGGAATGGATATGTTTAAATAATTAAAACTTAAACGCAATAAAAAAGGGAGCTACAATGTAGCTCCCTTTTTTTATATAATATTATAAGAATGAGAATTAAAGCGCTTCTCTTTGTGCTTTCTTTTCTTCTTTAATTTCTTTAAAACGTTCTAATAAAGCTCCACCAATCCAATAAGGAACTACAAAAGTTAATAAGAATGTCAATAACCAAAACCCAATGGTTAAGATTGTTAAAAATGCTAAAAAGCCTAAATATTGATCAAATTCGAACATAATTGGTGTGTTTCTATATTATAATAGTGGCAAATATATATTAAAAGCTTTTTTTAAACAATAGCTATTTAATATTTTATTAAAAGATTTTAAATTATTTTAAATCCGGTTGTGGAGTCATTCTTAAATACGGTTTAATTTCTGTATATCCTTTTGGAAAAATATCAGGAATATCTTTAGATTCAATATTTGGAGACACCACACAATCGTCTCCGTTTTTCCAGTTTGCAGGTGTTGCCACTTTATTATAAGCTGTTAATTGAAGGGAATCGATAACACGTAAAAGTTCATCAAAATTACGACCAGTAGATGCTGGATACGTGATAATAAGTTTTACTTTTTTATCTGGATCAATTACAAATACAGAACGTACTGTTAATTTGTTATTTGCATTTGGATGAATCATATCGTACAATTCTGAGACTTTATGATCTTCATCTGCTATAATAGGAAAATTAACTGTTGTATTTTGAGTTTCATTAATATCATTAATCCAACCTTTATGCGACTCTAAACCATCTACACTTAAAGCTACAACTTTAACGTTACGCTTATCGAATTCGTCTTTATATTTTGCTACTGTACCTAATTCGGTTGTACAAACAGGAGTATAATCTGCTGGGTGCGAAAATAATATTCCCCAACTGCTACCTAACCATTCATGAAAATTAATATCTCCTTCTGTTGTTTTTGCTGTGAAATTTGGAGCTTCATCTCCTAATCTTATTGTTGACATAATTTTTATAATTTATTGATTATTTTAATGCCTACTAAATTAATAGATTTATAAAATATAATCAACTAATCCATCTTAAGTTTATCTTAAATTTTCGTTATAAAAAATATATGTACGAAGTGTTAAAATGAAATTCAAAATCGTTAAATTTGTTACTCATAAAACTATAATTAAAAATGGACTATCGGATAGAAAAAGACACCATGGGCGAAGTTAAAGTGCCTGCAGATAAACTTTGGGGTGCACAAACAGAACGTTCTCGTAATAATTTTAAAATTGGTGCTCCTGCATCGATGCCAATAGAAATTGTTTATGGATTTGCATACTTAAAAAAAGCTGCTGCTTACTCTAACCACGACTTGGGTGTACTTTCAAAAGAAAAACGTGATTTAATTGCAAAAGTTTGCGATGAAATTTTAGAAGGAAAGCACGACGATCAATTCCCATTAGTGGTTTGGCAAACAGGTTCAGGTACACAAAGCAACATGAACGCTAATGAAGTTATTGCCAATAGAGCTCACCAACTTGCTGGTAAAGTTATTGGAGAAGGCGAAAAAACAATTCAGCCTAACGACGATGTAAATAAATCTCAATCTTCTAACGACACCTTCCCTACTGGAATGCACATTGCTGCTTATAAAAAAATAGTAGAAAACACTATTCCTGCAGTAACACAACTACGTGATACACTTCTTAAAAAAACAGAAGAATTTAAAGATGTAGTTAAAATTGGACGTACCCACTTAATGGATGCGACACCGCTTACTTTAGGTCAAGAATTCTCTGGTTACGCATCTCAATTAGATCATGGTTTAAAAGCTTTAAAAAACACATTACCTCATTTAAGCGAATTAGCTTTAGGAGGAACTGCTGTAGGAACAGGTTTAAACACACCTAAAGGCTACTCTGAAAATGTTGCAGGATTTATTGCTAAATTTACAGGTCTTCCTTTTGTGACTGCTGAAAATAAATTTGAAGCTTTAGCTGCTCACGATGCTATCGTAGAAACTCATGGTGCTTTAAAACAATTAGCAGTGTCTTTAAATAAGATAGCTAACGATGTTAGAATGATGGCTTCCGGACCACGTAGTGGAATTGGAGAAATTATTATCCCTGCAAACGAGCCAGGAAGCTCTATTATGCCAGGAAAAGTAAACCCTACACAATGTGAAGCTTTAACAATGGTTTGTGCTCAAGTAATTGGTAACGATGTGGCTATTTCTATTGCAGGTACACAAGGACATTACGAACTTAACGTGTTTAAACCTATTATGGCTTTAAACTTCTTACAATCGGCTCAATTATTAGGAGATGCTTGTGTAAGTTTCGATATTCACTGTGCTCAAGGGATTAAACCTAATCATTCAAAAATTAATGAATTATTAAACAATTCGTTAATGCTTGTAACTGCTTTAAACACAAAAATTGGTTATTACAAATCTGCTGAAATAGCAAACACCGCTCACAAAAACGGTACTACACTTAAAGAAGAAGCCGTGAATTTAGGATATGTTACTGCTGAAGAATATGACGAATGGGTTAAACCAGAAGACATGATTGGATCTTTATAATAATTCCTATTTATAGATAAATAAAAATCCCTTGAAATAAAAACTTCAAGGGATTTTTATTTTTGAAAAACCTATTGCACTTCCTGCTTGGGTTGTTCTGAAGAAATTTCTGTTTGTTCGAATAAATCTAAATACGCTTGTCCTAAATAATCAGTCACATCTGAAGCTATTAAACTTTGGTATCCTTTAGTCTCTACTGCTATATCTGCAGACTTTCCATGTAAATACATACCAAAACAAGTTGCCTCAAGAGCTGTATATCCTTGAGAGACTAAACCTGTTATAATTCCCGTTAATACATCACCTGTTCCGCCCGTAGCTAATCCTGGATTTCCTGTAGAATTTACATAAAGTTTATCTTTATATACAGCTATAGAATTAGCGCCTTTAATAAGTACTAAAACTTTATATTTTTCAGCAAATGCTTTAGTTTTCTTTAGTTTATCAAAATCATCTTCCCAAACTCCTATTAAGCGTTCCAATTCTTTAGGATGTGGCGTTAAAATGGTATCTTCTTTTAAATGCTTTAGCAAATTTCTGTTTTTAGATAAAATATTTAGTCCATCAGCATCTATAACTAATGGTACAATATTAGTTTTTAAAAAGTTTTGTAAAGCTTGTTCTGTTTCTTTAGCGGTTCCAATACCTATACCTAATCCTATAACGGTTGGTTTTATAGTATATTCAATATTAGTAATTATTTTTTTTCCTGTATCTGTAATAACCATAGCTTCAGGGAAAGCTGTTTGTAAAGGTATGTATCCGCATTTAGGTACAAACGCTGTTACCAAACCTGCTCCAGCAACTAAAGCCGAACGACATGCCAATTGCACTGCCCCTATTTTACCGTAACTTCCACCAATAATTAAACTGTGACCACAAGTTCCTTTATGAGCAAACTTATCACGTTGTTTATACATGGGCAACACATCAAATTTTCCTAAAATCTCAGCTTCCGTCTCTGTATTCTGTAAAAATTCAGGATCTATACCTATATCTAAAGCTTCCCATTGTTCTATATACTTTGAAGTTTCAGGCAAGAAAAATACTAATTTAGGTGTTTGAAAACTCAAAATAAAATTAGATTTAACAACATGATCTTCATGCTTTGGTATTCGATCTGTAAATAATCCAGATGGAATATCGACTGAAACGGTAAGTGCACCTGAAGCTTTAATATGCTTAAATAAAGTAACTACCCAGTCTGAAATAGATCGATTTAATCCCACTCCAAAAACAGCATCAATAATAATATCGTTATTCGTGATTTCAGGAAAATCGTCTACAGTATGTATACTAACTGGCCAATCGGTAGTGGTTTCTTTTAAGCATTCGTAATTCTGTAAAAAATCTGGAGAGCGCTTATCACTAAAATCTACAATAAAGGTTTTTACATTATAACCATGTATCACTAAATGTCGTGCTAAAACTAATCCATCTCCTCCATTATTTCCAATACCACAAAACACTAAAATGGGAACAGGTGCACCTTGCAAGCGCAAGTCTAACCAATTAAACAGACTCGTACCAGCACGTTCCATTAAATCGGCTGAGCTTATATTTTGTTTTTTTATAGTTAATCTATCTCCTTCATAGATTTGTTCTTTAGAAAAAATTTTCATTGTTATTTTTTTAAAAAATTCATTAAAGATTATTCAGTTAAATAGATTTAAATTGGTTTTAAATAAACGATTTAAGCATAACAATAAATAATCTGTAAAAACGTATAATACATTTTTTTATAAGAGTAAAAGTAATACATTTGAGAAGCTTAGTAGTAAAAAATGCAAAATACAGAACATACAATTCGTTTTATTTCTAGACCGACAATCGTTGGTAGCATTGCTATTATTATTACCTCTATTACAAACATTATTACCCCTTGGGGTAATTAATTATATATCTTCCGTCCACAGAATTTGTAATATTATGTTACAATATCAAAAATATTTAGCTATTAAATTTATACAATCTACTTTAAAATGAAAGTATTAAAATTCGGAGGAACATCTGTTGGGTCCTCAAAAAACATAACTAACGTTGTATCCATCTTAACCAAATATGCCCAAACAGACAAAGTTATTTGTGTTGTTTCTGCAGTAGGTGGAATTACAGATAAATTACTAGAAGCTGGTCAATTAGCACAATCTAAAAATAGTGCTTACAGCGACTCTTTTACCAACATTAAAAACATTCACTTAAATATTATTAAAGAATTAATACCTACTAATAATGAGGCTGTAATACAGCATGTTGAATCTAAATTAGAGGCTTTAAAGAATCTTTTAGATGGTATTTATTTAATTAATGAATTATCACCTAAAACATCAGACAAGCTAGTCAGTTTTGGAGAACTATTATCGTCTTATATTATTGGTGAAACTTTAAAAAGTAAAGGTGCTAATGCAGAACGTAAAAACAGTCAGGAGTTAATCACTACGAACTCTAACTTTACAAAAGCAGAAGTAAATTACAACATTACAAACACAAATATTCAAGAGTATTTTAAAACAAGTACTTTCGATATTACTATACTTCCTGGATTTATTTCAAAGTCGGTTACTGGAGAAATTACAACTTTAGGGCGTGGTGGATCAGATTTTACTGCGGCAATTGTAGCAGCAGCTTTAGAAGTAGATCAATTAGAAATCTGGACAGATGTTAGTGGTATGTATACTGCAAATCCTAAATTGGTAAAACAAGCTCTTCCTATCGATAAATTATCGTATCAAGAAGCTATGGAATTATCTCATTTTGGTGCAAAAGTATTATACCCACCAACAGTACAACCCGTATTGAGTTTACAAATTCCAATTCATATTAAAAACACTTTAGATCCAGATGCTGTAGGAACTATTATATCTAAAGACGGTAGTAACGTAAACAATACTGCTAAAGGAATTACAAACATTAGTAATATATCGTTATTAACCCTTCAAGGGAATGGAATGGTTGGAATTCCTGGTTTTTCTAGACGTTTATTCCAAACTTTATCTCAAGAAAAAATAAATGTAATATTAATCACACAAGCATCATCAGAACACTCTATATGTTTTGGTATTGATGAAAAAGATGCGGTTTCTGCTAAATCGGCTATCGATGCTGAATTTGAAAATGAAATTTCTTTAAAGAAAATCGACCCTATTTTAGTTGAAAGTAACTTATCTATTATTGCTCTAATTGGCGATAGTATGAAAAGCCACCAAGGTATTAGCGGAAAAATGTTTAGTGCTTTAGGAAAAAATAACATTAATATTCGTGCAATTGCTCAAGGAGCTTCAGAACGTAACATTTCAGCAATCATCTCTCAAAATGATGTCAAAAAAGCGTTGAATATTTTACACGAAGTTTTCTTTGAAGGGAATATTAAACAATTAAATGTATTTATTACAGGTGTTGGTAATGTTGGTGAACGCTTAGTTGAACAAATAAAACAACAACGTAAATACTTAAAAGAAAACTTAAAAATCAATCTTCGAGTAGTTGGACTTTCTAATTCTAGAAAAATGATTTTTGATGCAGATGGATTATCATTAAAAAACTGGAAAGAACAGTTGGTAGATGGTGAAGATGCAACTTTAGAAGGGTTTTACCAATCTGTAAAAAAATTAAATTTACGTAACAGTGTCTTTGTAGATGTTACAGCAAATAAAGACGTTGCAGACTTATACGCGATGTATTTAAAGCAAAGTATTGCTGTTGTAGCATGTAACAAAATTGCATGTTCTAGTAAATTAGAAAAATATAAAGAATTAAAACAATTATCATTTAAATATAATGCTCCTTATTTATTTGAAACTAATGTTGGCGCTGGTTTACCAGTAATTGACACTTTAAATAACTTAATTGCTTCTGGAGATAAAGTAACCTCTATACAAGCCGTATTATCAGGAAGTTTAAACTTTGTATTTAATAACTTTAACGATACCACTAAGTTTTACGATGTGGTTAAGCAAGCCGCTGCCGAAGGTTATACAGAACCAGATCCGCGTATTGATTTAAGTGGTGTAGATGTTGCTAGAAAAATCTTAATTCTTGCTCGTGAAAGCGGTACAGAAATGGATTTAGAAGACATAGACAACACACCATTCTTATCAGATTCTGGTATAAAAAGTGATACTGTGGCCGATTTCTACGACACTTTAATTGCAGACGAAGCACATTACCAAAAATTATATGCTTCAGCAAAAGCAAACAACAGCCAGTTAAAGTATGTAGCCGAATTTAACAACGGTCAAGCTAAAGTTGGATTAAAAGAAATCCCTGAAGGTCACCCGTTTTATAATTTAGAAGGAAAAGATAATATCGTTATGTTTTATACGCAACGTTACCCAGAACAGCCTATGATTATTAAAGGTGCTGGTGCAGGAGCAGATGTTACTGCTTCCGGTTTATTTGCAGACATTATACGTATAGGAAACAACTAATTATAATCTTAAAAGACAATTTTTATCTTAGAATTTTAATAAAGTTGTCACTTTAGAACTTATGAATGAAATAAGAATATTTTCACCTGCAACTGTAGCGAACGTCTCTTGCGGATTCGACGTTCTTGGCTTCTGCCTAGATAGTGTTGGAGATGAAATGATAATACGTAAAACCGATAAAAAAGGAATCTTTATCACTAAAATTGAAGGTTACGATTTACCCTTTGAAGCCGAAAAAAACGTCGCTGGAGTTTCTGCTCTAGCAATGTATGCAGCTGCTAAACCTGATTGTGGTTTCGAAATAGAAATTTATAAAAAAATTAAGCCAGGAAGTGGTGTTGGTAGTAGTTCTGCTAGTGCTGCAGGTAGCGTTTATGGTATGAATGTATTATTAGGAAAACCTTATAATAATACAGAGCTATCTTATTTTGCCATGAAAGGTGAAGCTTTAGCTAGCCAAAGTGAACATGCAGATAATATTGCTCCTGCCCTATTTGGTGGGTTTACTTTAGTAAAAAGTGTATCGCCTTTAGAAATTTTAGAAATCCCTACGCCTAATAATTTATATGCCACAATTATTCATCCGCAAATAGAAATTAAAACGTCTGAAGCGCGTGCTATTTTACCAAAAGAAGTCGCTTTAAAAGATGCCATTTCACAATGGGCAAATGTAGGGAGTTTAATCCATGGTTTACACACTAGTAACTACGGATTGATTGAACGTTCGTTACACGATTCGATTGTAGAACCGCACAGAAGTAAACTCATACCATTGTATCACGATGTAAAAGCTTCAGCAAAAGCAGCAGGTGCTTTAGGATGTGGTATTTCTGGTTCAGGCCCTTCTATTTTCTCACTATGCGAAGGTATAGACTCGGCTAAAAAAGTAGAACAGGCTATTAGAAAAGTGTATGCAGAAAGTGATATTGAATTCGACACCTATGTATCGAAAATTAATGCTGAAGGTATGAAAATCCTGAAGTAATACGAATAAAAAAAGCTTAGACAAAACCAAAACAAACTGCTATGAATTATTTTAGTTTAAACAAAAAAGCTCCTAATACAACATTCAAAGATGCTGTAATTAGAGGACTTGCTCCTGACCGAGGTTTATATTTCCCAGAAACCATAACGCCTTTACCAGAATCCTTCTTCAAGAATATTGATAATTTATCTCATTCAGAAATAGCTTTTGAGGCGATTAAACAATTTGTGACTCCAGAAATTCCTGAAGCCGATTTAAAAACAATTATTGAAGACACTTTAGCGTTCGATTTTCCGATTATAGAACTCAATAAAAACATTTCATTTTTAGAATTGTTTCACGGTCCAACCATGGCTTTTAAAGATGTAGGTGCACGATTTATGGCACGTTGTTTAAGTCATTTTTCTAAAGAAGATGCTAAACAAGATGTTACTGTTTTAGTTGCGACTTCTGGAGATACAGGAGGTGCTGTAGCAAATGGTTTTTTAGGTGTAGAAGGTGTGAAAGTCGTTATTCTATATCCTAGCGGAAAAGTAAGCGATATTCAAGAAAAACAATTAACCACTTTAAAAAAGAATATCACCGCATTAGAAGTAGACGGAACGTTTGACGATTGTCAAGATATGGTAAAGCAAGCCTTTTTAGACACAGAATTAACAGATAAAATGAAGTTAACCTCTGCTAACTCCATAAACGTAGCGCGTTGGTTACCACAATTATTCTACTTTATGTTTGCTTACAAAGCCCTACATAATAAACATGATAATTTAGTATTTTCTGTACCTAGTGGAAATTTTGGTAATGTTTGTGCAGGAATGATGGCGCAACAGTTAGGTTTACCTATAAAACATTTTATTGCATCTAACAACGAAAACAACGTAGTTACCCGCTTCTTAGAATCTGAAAACTACGAACCAAAACCATCGGTACAGACTATTTCTAATGCCATGGATGTTGGAAACCCTAGTAACTTTGTAAGAATTCAAGAAATTTATAAAAACGATTTTAATGCACTAAAAGAGAATCTATCATCTTATAGTTTTACAGATGAAGAAACGAAAATAGCAATGAAGGAGATTTATAACGATTATAGTTATGTTGCAGATCCGCACGGTGCTGTTGGTTATTTAGGTGCTAAAAATTACGTCGCTTCACATCCAGAAGCTCATTGCGTGTGTTTAGAAACCGCACATCCTACAAAATTTTTAGATGTAGTAGGTGAAGTTATCCCAGAAAACATCGCGCTTCCGTCTCAAATTTTAGCCGTAATGGATAAAAAGAAAAAATCTATTAAAACAAGTACTTACAACGATTTAAAATCTTATTTACTAAGTCGTTAATAATAAACAAATTAAACACATATATAAAAAGGTCATAAATATTAATTTATGACCTTTTTTAGTTTTTTACCTCTATTATTTTATTAAAAACATTAAAACACAAAACTATCAGCATTTTTATACAAAATTTATAGCCTTTCTATTTAACCATATTTTATAAACTCCTATTCTTTGTATACAGATTAAATTCTCTATTTTTACGCTATATTCAATATAAACTAAATGAAAAATACAGCTTTAACAACAACTCACGAAGCCCTTGGAGCCAAAATGGTTCCTTTTGCAGGTTACAATATGCCTGTGCAATACGATGGTGTAAATATAGAACACGAAACAGTAAGAAAATCTGTTGGAGTTTTCGATGTAAGTCATATGGGAGAATTCTTAATAGAGGGGCCAAATGCCTTAGCTCTTATTCAAAAAGTTAGTAGTAACGATGCTACAAAATTAACTATTGGAAAAGCGCAATACAGTTATTTACCTAATGATAACGGTGGTGTTGTAGATGATTTAATCATTTACAAAATCAAAGAAGAAACCTATTTATTAGTTGTTAATGCGAGTAATATTGAAAAGGACTGGAATTGGATATCATCTAAAAACAATGTGGGGGCAGAAATGCGCGATTTAAGTGAAGATTATTCTCTTTTAGCTATTCAAGGTCCTAAAGCTATTGAAGCCATGCAACCACTTACTAGTCATAATTTAGCTGGAATTAAATTTTACAGTTTTGAAGTCGGTGATTTTGCAGGCATAGAAAATGTTATCATTTCGGCTACAGGATATACTGGTAGTGGCGGATTTGAAATTTATTGTAAAAACAACGAAGCCAAACAAATATGGGATAAAGTTGTTGAAGCTGGAGCAAAACCAATCGGACTTGCTGCACGTGATACATTGCGTTTAGAAATGGGGTATTGCTTATATGGAAATGATATAGATGATACAACATCGCCTTTAGAAGCAGGTTTAGGATGGGTAACAAAATTCACCAAAGCATTTACAAATTCTGAAGCTTTATTAGCTGAAAAAACTGAAGGCTTAAAAAATAAATTAGTCGCTTTTACCTTAGATGAACGTGGTATTCCGCGTCATGGTTACGATATCGTTGATGCAGATGGTAATAAAATAGGAGTTGTAACTTCTGGAACCATGTCTCCTTCTTTAGGTATTGGTATTGGTTTAGGTTATGTCCCTAAAGATTTTGCTGGGATAGATGGTAAAATTCAAATTCAAATTCGTAAAAAAGCGATTCCAGCAACAGTGGTAAAACTACCATTTTACAAAGGATAAGAAAAACAAACTTCTCAAGGAGCAGATAGAATGAAGGAGAGCAGAAGTAAACATAGAATATTAATTTTAGGAGCAAGTGGCTTTATAGGTAATGCTATTTATAAAGAACTTTGCTCCTATTTTAATACGTTTGGCACTTACAATACAGCGAGACGTGAATTTGAAGAGAATCATCATTTCTTTCAATATAATGTTGAAGAAGATGATGTTTTTGAAATTTTTGAAGCCATTCGTCCAACCATTATTATTTCGGCTTTACGTGGCGATTTTTCAGCACAAGTGGTTGCTCATAATCACATGGCCGAATATATTTTAGCAACTAATGCTAGGTTGTTCTTTATCTCTTCAGCAAATGTTTTCGATGCATATAGTCAGTTTCCTAGTTACGAATTAGACAAAACATTAAGTCATAGTATTTACGGGCATTTCAAAATTAAAATTGAAAACATGCTCATGCGTTTGCCTAAAAAACAAATTGCAATTTTAAGATTACCTATGGTTTTTGGTACACAATCGCCAAGAATAAAAGAAATAAAACAGCTTTTGCACGATAAAGCACCCATAGAAGTATTTCCTAATTTAATAATGAATGTGACTACAGACTCTAAAATCACACAACAAATTCATTATTTAATCAATAGAAATAAATATGGTATTTATCACTTAGGGAGTTCAGATTTAGTGTATCATAACGATTTTACAAAAGAAATTATTTCTTCTATAGGCCTTTACAATCCCATTTTCAAACAAGTATACACCACCAATAACGATAGATATTTAGCTGTTTTACCAAAGGAAAATCTATTACCCAAACACTTACAAGTTTTAAGTAAACAAATTTTAACAGAATTAGAAGTGTAATTGATTTTAAGCTTAAAAATCACTATTTTTAATAACAGAAAAAAATAAGTTTATTATGAGCAAATTATCAGAACACGATATTGAAAAACGTTTACTACAATTTCCTGAATGGGAATATTATGAAGACGCATTACATGCCGAATTTGAATTTGAAAATTTTAAAGATTGTTTTAGCGCAATGAGCAGAATTGCTTTCGATTGTGAAGCATTAAACCACCATCCAGAATGGACTAATGTGTATAATGTACTTACAATTACACTTACAACACAAAGCGAAAATGGTGTAACAGACAAAGATTTTAAATTAGCTGAAGCTATTGAGGCTATTGTAGAACCAGAAGACGATTAAACTTAACACGGTTGACATATTTTTTTTTAAATTTGCAGCCAACTCAATACAAAATTAAAATACACATAAGAAATGGGAAGAGCTTTTGAATTTCGTAAAGCACGCAAAATGAAACGTTGGTCTGCCATGAGTAAAGCTTTTACTCGTATTGGTAAAGACATTGTAATGGCTGTAAAAGAAGGTGGTCCTGATCCTGATAGCAACTCTAGGTTAAGAGCTGTTATACAAAATGCTAAGTCCGTTAACATGCCAAAAGACAATGTAGAACGTGCCATAAAGCGAGCAAGCGACAAAAGTTTAGGAGACTATAAAGAAGTTCTATTTGAAGGTTACGCTCCCCATGGTATTGCTATTTTAGTTGAAACAGCAACAGATAATAATACACGTACCGTTGCCAATGTACGTAGTTACTTTAATAAGTGTGATGGAAGCTTAGGAACCTCTGGTTCTGTAGTTTTTATGTTCGACCATACCTGTAATTTTAAAATTTCTGGAGAAGGTTTAGATCCTGAAGAATTAGAGTTAGAATTAATTGACGCTGGTGCAGAAGAAGTATTTGCAGATGAAGACGATATTTTAATCTATGCTCCTTTTGAAAGCTTCGGAGCTATTCAATCTGAATTAGAAGCCAAAGGCATTGAAATTTTATCTTCAGGTTTCGAACGTATACCACAAGTTACAAAAGAATTATCTGCTGAAGATGCTGCAGATGTAGAAAAACTTTTAGAAAAAATTGAAGAAGATGATGATGTACAAAATGTATATCACACCATGAAGGAATCTTCTGAAGAAGAGGAATAAACACCTTAAAATTATATACTAAAAAGAGGACTCACTGTCCTCTTTTTTATTCACTTTATCTTTTTTATTAATACAAAGAACGAATAAAGGATTTAAACATATAAATAAGTGAGAGTGGTTTTGTAAATTTGCCATCTTTTAAAATTATTCATTTAGCTAACTACCATATGCCTTACATTAAGCGTATAGAATCAGAATTATCGTTACTACAAAACGTACTTCGTCATCATAAATTATATAACGTACTTAAAACTACTGAAGATGTAAAACTCTTTATGGAAAACCATGTGTATACCACTTGGGATTTTATGTCGTTACTTAAAACATTACAATTGCAGTTTGTAACTTATAAATCGCCTTGGGTTCCTAATAAAAATCCTGAGATTTTTAAATTCATAAATGAAATTGTTGCTGCTGAAGAAAGCGATGTTAACGAATTAGGTCAAATTAGAAGCCATTTCGAGATGTACATCGATTGTATGGAGCAAATTGGAGCTAGCACCACGCTTATAAATACGTTTACAGAGCTTATAGAAAATGGTATTGATGTTTCTAAAGCTGCTAATTTGGTATATATCCCTGAATTTATAAAAGATTTTATTGAATTTACCTTCAATATTATTGAAACAGAACAACCACACCTGATGGCTTCTGTATTTATTTTTGGAAGAGAAGATATTATTTCTGAAAAAGTACTAAATGTAGTGAGTAATATAGAAGCAGATAAAACACCTTGTACTAAGCTTACTTATTTATTAAACAGATATTTATTTTTAAAGCAAGAAGATCAACGAGCATTATCTTATAAAATGCTAATTGAATTGTGTGGCGATGATACCGAAAAATGGGATGGCGTTTTAACAGTTGCAAAAGAAGCTTTAAAGCACCGTACCATACTTTGGGATAATATTTACGATATTATTGTTACAAATAAAGAAGAAGAAGCTTAAATTAAAACAACGTATTCATACTAAATCGAATAAGAAACTTTGAATTGGATTCTATTAATAATTGCGGGTTTATTTGAAGTTGGTTTTGCAACCTGTTTAGGTAAAGCAAAATACGCAGAAGGCCAAATTGCAACCTATTGGTATATTGGGTTTTTAATTTGCTTAACCTTTAGTATGATCCTATTAGTAAAGGCTACAGAAACGTTACCAATAGGAACTGCTTATAGTGTTTGGACCGGTGTTGGTGCTGTTGGAACCGTTTTGGTTGGTATATTTATATTCAAAGAACCTGCCGATTTTTGGCGTGTATTTTTCATTTCAACCCTTATTATGTCTATTATCGGACTAAAGTTTGTTTCACATTAATCTTTCTCAAAACTATATTCTGGAACTTTTCCTACAACGTCTTTAAAAAAGGCATGCATAAATTTAAAATCTGCTTCCATATCATCTGTTGGATAAAATGGTTTAGAAATTATATTTTGCTTTTTACCAAAATCAAACGTAATCATAACAATAGGCACATTAGCTTCTTTAGCGATATAATAGAAACCTGTTTTCCATTTATCTACTTTTTTACGTGTTCCTTCTGGAGCAATATTTAAACGGAATTCATCTCGAGTTTTAAACAATTTTGCAATAGACTCTACTTTATTCTGCCCTGGTGTTCTATCTAATTCTACACCTCCAACTTGCTTTAAATACCATCCTAAAAGGCCTTTAAACAACTCCTTTTTACCAACAAAATTTATAGGTGTTTCTTTAATTTTCCTTAAAAGTAAACCAATATAAAAATCATGCCAACTGGTGTGTGGTACAGCTATTACAATATACTTTTTTAAATCGGAAGGAAAATCACCTATAAGTTTCCATTTCATCAATTTAAAATATATAAACTTATATAGCGATTTCATCATAACAACATTTTTTTAATTATACAACTACATTAGTTCGTACATGCTACGCAACTTTTCTCTAGTCATGGTTTTATGCCAATTATTACCTAGTGCATTTTCCCAAAGCGGAACCATCCCTAAGGCAACATCTATCATGGTTTCAAAATCTTTATCGCTTAAATCTTTACAAATCCCTTGAGGTAATTCAATATTATGTTTAGCTTTCATTTCTTTAAACAACTTTACCCCTTCTGGATAAAACTCTCCTAAATGATCGAAAACAATACAATTCCCTACGCCATGTTTTGTGCCTAATAAATACGATAAACCATAACTCATGGCATGTGCTACTCCTACTTGTGAGTATGCAATACTCATACCGCCATGCCAAGACGCCATCATTAATTTGTCTTGCGATTCTTTTTTACTTAAATCGTCACTCAAGAAAATTTCTTTACATAACTCAAGTGCTTTTTCACCATAACTTTGGCTAAAAGCATTTAAATATGTACCTGTTAACGATTCTACACAGTGAATATAACAATCCATACCTGTATAAAACCACTGTTGTGTAGGTACATCTTCAATTAATTCAGGGTCTAAAAGAACTTGATCAAACGGTGTATAATCTGAGTTTATACCTAATTTTTTTTCTGGCCCAGTTAATACTGTTGTTCTTGAAACTTCTGCTCCTGTTCCTGATATTGTTGGAATACCTACGTGATAAATAGCTGGATTTTTAACTAAATCCCAACCCTGATAATCGCTAGTTTCTCCTTTATTAGTTAGCATAATAGCTACCGCTTTAGATAGGTCTAATAGCGTACCGCCACCAATACCAATAATCCCAGAAGGTCTGTCTTTATATTTTAATATAATATGCTCTACTAAAGCATCTACTTGTTTTGTTTTAGGTTCTTCATCTGCTGAAATAAAAATAATTTCATCTTCATAAGATAACGGTATTCTTGAAGTCATTTTATCATTCCCTTGAAACACTTCATCTACTAAAAATATAAATGGAGCATTTACATTTAAGCGTTTAAGAAGTAATATTTCTTCTAATTGATTAAAACTACCTCGTCCAAATACAACTTTGGACACCATCGGAAAATTCTTAAAATTCATTGTATTTTGGATAATAACGTATGTAATAATTTATTTAAAAAACTGTAAAATATCGGTTAATTCATTCACAGTCTTGTAGGCTTTACCTTTTATGTCTTGTTCTGAAACCTGTTCATGTACCCAAGTGGTATGAAATGGAACATGAATGGCTTTTGCTTGTATGTTTATTAATGGTAAAATATCTGATTTTAATGAATTTCCTACCATTAAGAATTGAGTCGGATCAATATTTAAATGATGCAATAAGTTTAAATAATTAGCTTCTTTTTTATCGCTAACCACTTCTATATGATGAAAATAATCTAATAATCCAGATTGTTTTAATTTGCGTTCTTGGTCTAATAAATCACCTTTAGTAATCACAATTAAGCGGTATTTTTCTGAAAGTGTTTTTAAAACAAGTTCTACCCCATCTAACAACTCTACAGGTTTATTAATCATGTCTTTACCAAGATCTAAAATAGCTTTTATAGTCGTATTAGAAACGGTGTTATTAGATAATTCTACAGCCATTTCAACCATAGATAAAACAAAACCTTTAATTCCATAACCATAAATAGGTAGGTTTTTAAGTTCCATTTTAAACAATTCCTGATCAATCTTATTTATAGTTTCAAACTGCGATAATAATTTACCAAATTCTACTTCGGCATCTCTAAAATAAGTTTCATTAACCCAAAGCGTATCATCTGCATCAAAACCAATAACTTTAATGTTACTGTAATCTATTTCCATAATTTCTTAGCACGTTCTAGATCTTCTGGTGTGTCTATTTCTACACCTTGTACATCTGTTTCAACCATTTTTATACGTTTTCCATATTCTAAATAGCGAATGCATTCAATTTTTTCTGAAGCTTCTAAAGGTTTCATTGGTAATTTATAAAAGTCTAATATGGCTTCTTTTCTAAACGCATAAATCCCTTTATGTTTGAAGTATTTTACATCTATAGTTTTATCTCTCGGATAAGGAATCGGACTTCTAGAAAAATATAATGCAAAGTTAAAATTATCAACAATAACTTTTACCGTATTCGGATTGTTAATCTCATCTTCTTCTGTAATATGTACCATTAATGATGCTAAATCAATTTGTTTTTCAGCATCATTTCTAAACACATCTATTAATTTTCCTAAAGATTCTACATCGGTAAATGGCTCGTCGCCTTGGACATTTACTACAATGTCTACATCTAAAGACTCTACTGCTTCTGCTATTCTATCGCTTCCACATTCATGTTCTTTAATACTCATCATGGCTTTACCTCCATTATTTACAATCTCTTTATAAATAATATCGCTATCTGTAACCACAATAACATCATCAAACAGTTGGGTAGCCACAGTCGCTTCATAAGTGCGTAGAATTACTGTTTCACCTCCTAAGTCCTGCATTAATTTTCCAGGAAAACGAGACGCACTATAACGGGCAGGAATCATTGAAATTATCTTCATATACTAAAACTAAATCTAGCCCAAAAATAAGGTTTTTAAAATAGAATTTAGGTGTCGTACTTAGTAATATTTTTATAAGACTGAAAATCTGAAAAAAGAACTTTTTAAAATATAATACTTACTTTCTAACACCTATTTTTGTTTTTTTTGTAACTTGAAATATTAATTTAAAATAAAAACAAACATGTCTGGTATAATAGATTTATTAAATAGTGACTTAGGAAAAAGTGTTGTAAGCGGACTTGCAGGTCAAACAGGACAAGACACAAGCAAAACTAGCAGCCTACTTACAATGGCTTTACCATTACTTACTCAAGCAATGACTAGAAATGCACAAGCTTCTCCAGAAGGTGCAGATGGGTTATTAAACGCGCTTAGTAGTGGAAAACATGATGGTAGCATTTTAGATAATTTAGATGGTTTCTTTAATGGTGGTGTAGATGACAGTGAAATTAGTGATGGTGGAAACATTTTAAACCATGTTTTAGGTGAAAAACAACACAATGTTGAACTTGCTTTAAGTCAGAAATCAGGAATAGACGCAAGCTCTGTTTCTCAAATATTAAAAATGGCAACACCTTTATTAATGGGATACTTAGGAAAACAACAACGCGAAAACAATGTTTCTAGCTCTAGTGATTTAGGAAGTATGTTAGGCGGATTAGTTCAAGGAAATTCTGCAAGTGGAGAACAAAGCTTTTTAGAATCTATGTTAGATGCCGATGGAGATGGTAGTATTGTAGATGATGTTGCTGGAATGTTTTTAGACGGAAACAAATCGGACTCTAATGGCGGCGGAATTGCTGGTATGTTAGGAAATTTAATGAAATAAAATACACTTAAGTATTTTTAACCAAATATAGCCAAGCTTTTACTGCTTGGCTTTTTTTATGCCTACACCAATTTCCCTTTTTTAAACTGGTCTAAAAAGCGTATCTTTAGATTATACGCGATAGTAATATGAAAATTTTATTTTATCTAATTATAATTAGCTTTTGTTGTATTGGTTGTAATACCAGTAAAACTGCTGTGGTAAAATCTAGCTATAATTCAGACATAAAAATTACAGAAAATGATACCGTACGTATAGAAAACGATAGCCTTGAGTACGAAATTATTATTATAGAACCTGGTTTTAATAGTTGGCTTACAAGTACGGCAAAACCAGAAGGTTATTACTCTCAAGAATATTTAGAATCGAAAAATTACATTCTAGTAACCGAATGGAATAACAGAGTTTCTAATCCGCATCGGTACGATCCAAATTTATACGAATTAAGTATAGATTACAGACCAAATGTAGACTATGGTTACGAAGTTAATTACAAAATGTATAATTACTTTATTTATTTTCAGTTAAAATACAAACAAAAATTGTCTGGTTTTGTTCCTAGAATTTAATATATATTTGCAGCTGTAAATATTTATGGAAAAATTCAAACAACATTGGGAAATTACAAAAAATTGGCAATTCTTATTTCCTATTTTAGGGTTTCTGGTTCTTATTTATAGTGCCTTTAAAATTGGACGTTCAATTTTAGGAAACAATAACATAATTCTTCTTGTTATATCTACCGCTATCCTTACTTTTATACTCTTAAAGTTCTTTCTTTTTTTATTTAAAAAATTAGAAAACAAATGGGTCTTAGATTATAAATGGGAAATGATTCGTGTATTTATGGTATTTGCTGTTACAGGATCGTCGTCACTTTTTATAGGTCGACCTATTATAAAATGGATTGGTATAACTAAAGATAATTTAAATCCGTTTTTGTATTGGACACTTTATATTCTTTTAGGAATATTGTTTTATCAAATACTTCTTGTGTTTTTCGGATGGCTATTTGGTCAATTTAAATTCTTCTGGAAGTTTGAAAAGAAAATGCTACGCCGTTTTGGTTTTAAACGATTTGTAGATTAATATGAGTAAACTAAAAAAACATATCGTTTTTAAGTTTTTCACTCTAGTTTTAGTGTTAACACTCTTAACACCAACTCTTGTGAAGTTTAACCATGTGTTCGAACACCACCATCGTGAACTTTGTCATGGAGAACAACAAACACATTTACATACAGCAAATGTAGATTGTGAATTCTACAAGTTTCAATTAAATCATCTTTTTACAATTCCAGAATTTATTGCAAATACCCCTTTAGTTGAAGAAAATCATCAACTAATAGCATCGCAATATTATTTTTTAAGTGATTATCAACAACTTCATTTTTCATTAAGAGGACCTCCTATTTGTATTTAAAAATAGATTTTTACTGACTAAAAACCAGTATTTTATAATACTTTAATACAAATACAATGAGATTATTTATAATTATCTTATTATGTTTTATAGCAACTCCTGTTGTTTCCCAAAACATAATAGAAGGTCGTGTAATTGATAACACGACAGAATTACCTTTACCGTTTATAGACGTCTATTTTCCTCAGCTTGAAAAAGGAGGTACTACAGATGAAAACGGGCATTTCAAAATTGAAAACCTACCAACAGGATCATACAAATTAGTATGCTCGTCTATGGGTTACAAAACTTACGGACAAATAATTTCTATACCTTATAAATCACATCTTGCAATTGCTTTAAATACATCGGCTATAGAAATGGAAGAAGTTATTGTCTCTACACCATTTCATAAACTACAACGCGATAATGTTATGAAAGTTGAGCGCGCAAAAATTGCTGATTTAAAAGCAAGTGGAGCAGTAACACTAGCACAAGGAATTTCTGATATAGCTGGAGTAGAATCTATAACTACAGGAATGAGTATTGGAAAACCTGTAATTAGAGGACTAAGTTCCAATCGTGTTTTGGTCTACACTCAAGGAGTACGATTAGAAAATCAGCAATTCGGAGACGAACATGGCTTAGGTTTAAATGATGCAGGAGTAGAAAGTGTTGAAGTTATTAAAGGCCCAGCATCTTTACTTTATGGTAGCGATGCTTTAGGTGGTGTTTTATATTTAAACCCTGAGCGTTTTGCTAACCAAGACGAAACTCATGCCGATTTTGGAGCAAGCTATTACGGAAACACTCAAGGTACAAGTGCAAATGTTGGTTATAAAACTTCTGGCAATGGTTTTAAATTTTTAATTCGTGGAAGTGCAGCAGAACATGCCGATTACGATACAAAAGACTACCGTGTTACAAACACCCGATTTAAAGAAAAAGATTTAAAAGCAGGTTTCGGATACCAAAATACTCGTTTTAAAACAGAATTTAGATATAATTTAAACGACTCTAAATTGGGTATTCCTGAAGAAATAGGAATACAATCTACAGATAAAGATCCGTTATTACCATATCAAAAAATTACCAATCATGTCTTTAGTTCTAAGTCTAATATCTTTTTCGATAATTCAAGTTTAAATGTTACTGTTGGATATTTATATAATGATAGAAAAGAATTTGAAGAAGAACACGATCATGATGAAAGTGAAGATGAAGACCATGAGGATGAAGATCATGATGAAATCTTAGATCCCGCATTACACATGAAACTTAAAACCTTTAATTACGATGTAAAATACAACTTACCAACTTATGGTAAATTTGAAACTATTATTGGGGTTCAAGGAATGAATCAAATAAATACCAATTACGGAGAAGAAACTTTAATTCCGAATGCAACAACCAATGATATTGGTATATTAGCAATGTCTCACATCCATTTTAATACTGTAGACATACAATTAGGAGGTCGGTATGATAATAGAAACATTTCTACAGAAGATGATTTAAACAGAAGTTTTAATAGTTTTAATGGTGCAGCAGGTATAAAAACTAACATTACTAAAAAAATTACTTTACGCTTAAATTTAGCAACCGGATTTAGAGCTCCAAATCTTGCCGAGTTAACTTCATACGGATCTCACGAAGGTACAAATCGTTTCGAAATTGGTAATGCCAATTTAAAAAACGAGCAAAATTTTCAAACCGATTTAGCATTAGAATATAAAAACAAACATCTAGAATTTTTTGCTAATGGTTTTTACAATAGCATTAATAATTACATCTATATTTCTCCAAATGGTGAAGCAATAAATAACGATCCTGTGTATTTATACTTACAAGATGATGCTGCTTTATATGGTGGTGAAGTTGGTATTCATTTTCATCCACATCCTATTCATTGGTTACATTTTGAAAGTAGTTTTGAAACGGTTACTGGAAAACAAGATGGTGGAACGTATTTACCTTTAATTCCTGCAAACAATTTTAATAATACAATTCGAGTTGAATTCGATAATAATTGGATAGAAAAAGGATACGCCTTTGTTAAACTAAGCAGTACACTAGCACAAAATAATATTAGCGAATTTGAAACAGATACAGATGGTTATAATCTATTAAGCGTTGGTTTTGGAGGAGATTTACAAGTATTTAAAAACACTTTAAACGTGAGTATCTCAGGAAGCAATCTTACAAATAAACGATACATCAATCATTTATCCAGATTAAAATCAGATGGTATTTACAACATGGGCAGAAACCTTAGTGTGGGCTTAACTTATAAAATATAAGCTAAAGCACATTTTTTATACCCCCAAAAAAAAGACACTTATATAAGTGTCTTTTTTGATTTTAATACTTTATTTTCATTTTTATTAGCACTTAAAACATACGTGTAAAACCACATTAATGTAAATGTTGGTATAACATCTAAACCAGGCATGGCTTCCTCTAAAAATGAAATTCCAGCAGCTATTTTTCCTTGTTGTCCTTTATACAATTTGGTCATAATCCAAGCCGAAGCAGGCGCCCAAATAATATCGGAAAATTCTCCTATTCCTGGAATGATAAAACTAGTATACCCTACAGCATCTAAAAGAATACATAAGGCTAGTTTTTTATAATTTTTGGTCTTAGGCATATATATTAGTATTTATAACTACTTATTATCAAGAAATATACCAAAAATAAATTATGACAAATCTGCACTTATTAACTTTAAAAACTCATTTCTGGTTTCTATCTTTTCAAATTGACCACGAAAACCAGATGTTGTTGTTACAGAGTTTTGTTTTTGTACACCTCTCATCATCATACACATATGGCTTGCTTCAATAACTACAGCTACACCTTGTGGTTTAAGGGTATCGTTTATGCAATCTAATATTTGCTTGGTTAGACGTTCCTGAACTTGCAATCGTCTGGCAAATACATCTACAATTCGTGGTAATTTACTTAGTCCAACAATATGCCCATTAGGAATATATGCAATATGTGCTTTCCCAAAAAAGGGTAACATGTGGTGCTCGCAAAGAGAATATAACTCGATGTTTTTTACAATTACCATCTCATTATAAGATTCTTTAAACATTGCACTTTTTAAAATTTCTGCAGCATCTAAATCGTAACCTTGAGTTAAAAATTGCATGGCTTTAGAAGCACGTTCTGGTGTTTTAATTAATCCTTCTCGCGAAACATCTTCACCAATATTCTCAATAATATTTTGGTATTGCGATTTAATTTCGTCTGTAATTTCAATATTGTATTCTTCGTAATGCTTGTAAGACATAAGTCGTCTGATTTTAATTACATCAAAGATATAGATTTTAATGTTGACTCTTTCAATTTATCCTTTAACCAATTCATTTCTATAGGAAGTAAAACAATTACATTATAAACTCATACTAACTTTTAATAAATTATAATACAATTTGTAATCTGTTTGAATCAAAATCTATTTAATTTTGTGAGATTACTATTAAAGTATTACTTTACTCATCTTAATTACAATGCATGATTCAAGCAAAAAACATTCATAAATATTACGACGACTTTCATGTTTTAAAAGGCGTAAATCTTCATATTAAAAAAGGAGAAATCGTATCTATAGTTGGGGCTTCTGGAGCTGGAAAAACAACACTGCTTCAAATTTTAGGCACATTAGATACCCTCTCAAAAAAGGAAGATTGCGAGCTCATAATCAATGGAGTAAATATTCAAAACTTAAAAGAAAAAGGATTAGCGAAATTTAGAAACGAACATATTGGTTTCATTTTTCAATTTCATCAATTATTACCCGAGTTTACGGCCTTAGAAAACGTATGTATTCCAGCATATATAAAAGGCATAAAAACAAGTGAGGCTGAACCAAGAGCTAAAGAATTATTAGATTTTTTAGGATTATCTCATCGTCATAACCACAAACCAAACGAACTGTCTGGAGGAGAGCAACAACGTGTTGCTGTAGCACGTGCTTTAATAAACAATCCAGGTTTAATTTTTGCAGACGAGCCTTCTGGGAATCTGGATAGCGAATCTGCAGAACAATTACACAATTTATTCTTTAAATTACGCGAACAATTCGGACAAACCTTTGTTATAGTAACACATAATGAGGAGTTAGCCAATTTAGCCGATCGAAAATTAGTAATGGTAGATGGAAATATTACAATCTAAAATTGAAACTTATGGTGCAATTTTAAAACAGTACCTAAAGTTTATTAAGCAACCAGAATTAAAGGAAGACAAAACTTTATTTGAGGGACACTCTAAAATTAACGTTTTTGTTACGGCTTTAATTGTCGCTTTTATCTTAAATATTGGTTTTACCATCCTTTTTTCAATCATTGAAGCTTTTGGACTTGTTAATTTTGACAATCATGCTTCTGCACAATTATTTGAAGATTATCCGTATTACGTCGTCGTATTATTAGGTGTAGTCCTCGCTCCTATTTTAGAAGAATTCTTTTTTAGAGGTCCACTGACATTATTTAACACGAAGCATTATATATCTGTATTTTATTTTTTTACTCTAGCCTTTGGTTTTGTACACATTACCAATTTCGAAATCACTAGAAATGTATTGATACTATCTCCAATTCTTGTGGCTCCACAAATTATTATAGGTCTATTTTTAGGTGTTATTAGAATACAATACGGACTAGGCTATTCTATGCTATTTCATGCCATTTATAATGGGATATTAATTATTCCAGCCATATTTTTCCTTCCTGAATAATGAATAAAAAAGAACTAAAAGAATTCCTAGATGCTAAAGTAATAGAGTACAATAATCCTAATTTTATTGACAGTGATCCAATTCAAATTCCGCATTTATTTACTCTAAAAGAAGACATTGAGATTTCGGGTTTTTTAACCGCTACCATTTCTTGGGGAAACAGAAAAAGCATCATTAAGAATGCAAAATATTTAATGGAGTTACTAGATCAATCTCCTTACGATTTTGTAATCAATCATTCTGAAAAAGATTTAGAGACTCTAAAATCGTTTGTACATCGTACATTTAATGGAGACGATTTATCTCAGTTTATAATAAGTCTGAAACATATTTACACACAACATAACGGTTTAGAAGCTCTATTTGCTAAACATGCTGTTACAAATTCTTTACAGCCAGCTATTCACGAATTTAAGCAAGTGTTTTTTGAAAACGAACATTTACAACGTACACAAAAACACATTAGCGATCCTAATAAAAATTCAGCAGCAAAACGCATTAATATGTTTTTACGTTGGATGGTAAGAAACGATAATGCTGGCGTAGATTTTGGAATATGGGACAAATTATCTCCATCACAACTCTCCTGCCCTCTAGATGTGCATTCTGGTAATGTTGCAAGAAAATTAGGCGTGCTTACAAGAAAACAAAACGACGGTAAAGCTTTAACAGAATTAGATCTTGCATTACGAAAACTAGATAAGACAGATCCTGTAAAATACGACTTTGCACTCTTTGGCTTGGGTGTGTTCGAAGGATTTTAAACTACACCTTTTCTATATTTATAAATCGATATCTTTTAACCTTTAAAAACCCAACGTTATATGAAACACTATTTTTCTATTCTTTTTATCCTTTTTACAATATGTACGTTTTCACAATCTGTAAAAACACCTATAGATACCATGGTGGTAACTACACACATAACCACTATTAAAAATAAAAGTATTTCATACACAGCAACAACAGGTATGCAACCGGTTTGGGATAAAAAAGGAGATCCTATTGCGTCATTGTATTATACCTATTACGAACGTAACAATGTTAAAGACAAAGCCAACAGACCTTTATTAATTTCATTTAATGGTGGCCCAGGTTCGGCTTCTGTTTGGATGCATATTGCTTACACAGGTCCTAAGGTTTTAAATATTGATGACGAAGGTTATCCTGTACAACCGTATGGCGTAAAAGACAATCCGAATTCTATTTTAGATATTGCAGATATTGTTTATGTAAACCCAGTAAATACAGGATATTCTAGAATGATTCCCGATAAAGAAGGTAAACTACCTGAACGTGACATCTTTTTTGGAATAAACGCAGATATTAAATATTTAGCGGCATGGGTAAATACTTTTGTAACTAGAAAAAACCGATGGGAATCGCCTAAATATATTATTGGAGAAAGTTATGGAGGCACACGTGTTATGGGATTAGCCAAGGAATTACAATCTAAACAATGGATGTATTTAAATGGTGTAATTATGGTATCTCCAGCAGATTACCAATTATATAGTACTAGTCAACCTATATATTCTGCTTTAAATTTACCTTATTTTGCTGCAACAGCATGGTATCACAAAGTTTTACCTCCAGAATTACAACAAAAAGACTTATTAGACATATTACCCGAAGTTGAAAATTACGCTATAAATAACCTCATGCCTGCAATTGCTAAAGGTGGATTTATTTCTGAAACTGAAAAACAACAAGTCGCAAAAAAAGTAGCTTATTATTCGGGGTTAACAGAAAAAGAAATATTACAAAGTAACCTAGAAGTACCTAATAATTATTTTTGGAAATCCTTACTACGCGATGAAACAGGCCAAACTATTGGCCGTTTAGACTCTAGATATTTAGGAATAGACAAAACCGAAACAGGTATTTCTCCAGATTATAATGCTGAAATTAGTTCGTGGTCGCACTCCTTTACGCCTGCTATAAATTACTATATAAGAGAAGAACTAAATTTTAAAACCGATTTAAAATATAATATGTTTGGCGATGTTCATCCTTGGGATCGTAGAAACAATAATGTTAGAGAAGGTTTAAGAGACGCTATGGCACAGAACCCGTATTTAAAAGTCCTTATCCAATCTGGATATTACGATGGCGCAACAACATATTTTTCTGCAAAATATACCATGTGGCAGATTGATCCAAGCGGGAAAATGAAAGACCGTTTTACACATAAAGGGTATAGAAGCGGACATATGATGTATTTGAGAAAAGACGATTTAATTTCTGCGAATGATGATATTCGTGAGTTTATTAAAAACGCTTCTAGCAACGGTAAAGCAGCTAAATACACTACAGAGTAATAGTTTTAAATTTAGAACTTAATACTACAAAAAACGATTGGTTATACATGTAACCAATCGTTTTTTGTTTTATATAAACTTATCTGATTAAGTTTGTTGTGTCATTTGTATTCACACATTTAAAAAAGGCTAAACACCTCACTCAATTAACTTCAGTATTACAATGTATAGAATTTATAAACTGATTTCTATCCTTTATTTAAAGAAGTCTTTTAAACAAAAAAATCCAGCTAAATAGCTGGATTTTTTATATTTATAAGATATAAATATTACTTCGCAATATTTACGGCTCTTGTTTCTCTAATTACAGTCACTTTTACTTGACCTGGATATGTCATATCTGTTTGGATTTTTTGTGAAATATTGAATGATAAGTCAGATGCATTTTGATCTGTTACTTTTTCACTTTCAACAATTACACGTAATTCTCTACCGGCTTGAATAGCATATGCTTTTTTAACACCTGTGAAACCGAAAGCTATATCTTCAAGATCTTTTAAACGTTGAATATAACTATCTAAAACTTGACGTCTTGCTCCTGGTCTTGCTCCTGAAATAGCATCACACACCTGAATAATTGGTGCTAATAACGATTTCATTTCTATTTCGTCGTGGTGAGCTCCAATGGCATTGATTACATCGTCTTTCTCTCCGTATTTCTCAGCCCATTGCATACCTAAAATAGCGTGAGGTGTTTCCATGTCTGCTTCTGCATCTGGCACTTTACCTATATCATGTAATAAACCAGCACGTTTAGCTAATTTTGGATTCAATCCTAATTCTGCTGCCATAATTCCACAAAGCTTAGCAACTTCACGCGAGTGTTGTAGTAAGTTTTGGCCGTAAGACGAACGGTATTTCATACGTCCTACCATTTTAATAAGTTCTGGATGTAAATTATGAATTCCAAGATCGATTACCGTACGTTTTCCAACTTCGATAATTTCTTGTTCAATTTGTTTTCGTGTTTTCTTAACAATTTCCTCAATACGTGCTGGGTGAATACGGCCATCGGTGACTAATTTGTGTAACGATAAACGTGCTACTTCACGTCTCACTGAATCAAAACAAGATAAGATAATTGCTTCTGGCGTATCATCTACAATAATTTCTACACCGGTTGCAGCTTCAATAGCACGAATATTTCGACCTTCACGACCAATAATACGTCCTTTAACATCATCACTTTCAATATTAAATACAGAAACACAATTATCTACCGCTTCTTCTGTACCAATACGCTGAATGGTATTTATAATAATTTTTCTTGCTTCTTGCTGTGCTGTAAGTTTAGCTTCTTCTAAAGTTGTTTGAATATATGCTAAAGCATCATTCTTTGCTTCACCTTTTAAAGACTCTACTAATTGTGATTTTGCTTCTTCTGCAGATAAACTTGAAATAACTTCTAATTGATCGATTTGACTTTTATGAAGGCGCTCAATCTCTTCTTGTTTCTTATCTAAGAAATCTAATCTATAATTGTAATCTTTTAATTTCGCATCAAACTCTGCGTTTAATTTTTTGTTTTTAGAAAGTTCGTTAGACACTTGAGACTCTTTATCTCGTGTACGTTTTTCGGCATCTGCAATCTTCTTATCACGGCTTAAAATTACTTTTTCGTGTTCAGATTTTAGTTCAATAAACTTTTCTTTTGCTTGTAATATTTTATCTTTTTTAATGGCTTCACCATCTACGTTAGCATCTTTTATGAGTTTTACAGCTTCTGCTTTTGCATCAGAAACGATTTTTGATGCATTATTCTTTTCTAAAATTCTGGCTATTACAAAGCCTATTATTACGCCTAGTAGCGCTCCTCCTGCAATTAATATAATTGAGTTCTCCATGGTTCAGTTAGTAATTATTAATATAAAAAAAAGCCTGTACTGGTTTTATAGTTTTGTATAAACTCCTTAAAAAAAAGTTTAGGGCTAACAAGCTGATCAAGGATCTGCCCAAACACCGAAAATAAATTCAGTATTAGCAGCATGCTTTTACAACTTAAACTCACCCTCTTTAAAGAATTAACGTTGAGTTTATCAAAAAAAATAACCAATACAGGCAGTAACTTTGTTTATTTTAAAGATCGTTAAGAATTCAATTGGTCTTCTAATAGGCGGTTTAAAGCGTTTAACTTCTCCTCTACATGTTCACTAATTGATTCTGTATCTATTTGTTTTTGTTCTACTTGAGACGCAAACTGTAAAGCACACATGGCTAAAACATCTTGTTTATCTCTAACAGAATAACTTTGCTCAAATTGTGTTATCATAGCTTCAATTTCTTTCGCTGCCTTACGTAACCCCTCTTCTTGCTCTGGAGCAATTGTTAAAGGATATACTCTATTGGCGATAGAAAGTTTAATTTTCTGCATCTCTGACATAAATCATTTTATGATTACATTATTCTGAAAGTTGTGAAATACAATAATCTATCTCTCTAACTAATGAATTTATTTTAAGCTTTGTTTCCTTTTTGTTATCGTCACTGCCAAGCATACTTTTTGCAATTTTGAGTGCTTCATATTTTTCTACCCAAGCTTCAATTTCTTGTTGATTATTTTGAAGGTTGTGCTGAGATTGTTCTAAATCCTCTTTTAATTTAGCATTTGCTTGCTGTAACGCATCAACTTTGCGCAGCATCTTGCTAATTTTATCTTCTAGAGCATCTACAATTTCTTCAATATTACTCATTTACAATTACCATACTTATCTCACAAAGTTAACATACCTAGTTAAAAATAACAATTGTTTTGGATATAAAATTTAAAATAGTTTCTTGTCTCTCATTTTCAATATGATGAGAGTCTAATGTAATATTATACTTTGCATATTGACTTCAAATAATTACATTAGTGGCTCAATTTTAATATATGAGAATTCCCTTCCTTTTATTCTTCTTAATGCCTTTTGTCTTGTTTTCACAAAACCCTTATCCTCAGGATTATTTTAATAATCCGTTGGAAATTCCTATTGTTTTAGCTGGAACTTTTGCCGAATTAAGATCTAATCATTTTCATTCAGGAATGGATATAAAAACACAACAACGCCAAGGATTAAATGTATTGGCTGCTGCAGATGGTTTTGTAAGTCGTATTAAAATCTCACCTTTTGGTTACGGTAAAGCGCTATACATAACTCACCCTAACGGATATACAACCGTGTATGCACATTTATCTAAATTAGCACCCAAAATTGAAGCCTATTTAAAAGAACAGCAATACGAGAAGCAATCTTATGCTATAGAATTGTTTCCTCCCATTAAGGCACTATTAGTAAAACAAGGAGACGTTGTTGCCTATAGCGGAAATACAGGTAGTTCGGGTGGACCACATTTACATTTTGAAATTCGAGATAAAAACGAGCACCCGTTAAACCCAATGTTATTTGGTATAAACACAAAAGATACAAAGCCACCTTTAATTAATAGTTTATATGCTTATCCTATTAGTAAAGATGCTCAGATTAATAAATCGAATAGCAAACAAAAAATTAGACTTAGAAAACAAGCCAATGGTAATTTTATTGCTGAACCTATTCAAGCGGTTGGAAAAATTGGATTTGGAATTGAAACTGTAGATCAGCAAGATTTAGCATATAATAAAAATGGTGTGTATAACATACAAACCTCGTTTAATGGAAACCCTAATTTTGAAATAGATTTTACATCCTTCTCATTTTTAGAAACCAATGATATTAACCGTTTAATTGATTACGATATTTATAAAAATGAAAAAGATCACATTCAGAAATTATTTATAGATACAAATAACGAATTAAGCTTATATAAAAACACCATAGATCATGGGTATTTAACCATTGTAGACAGTACTTCGGGTGTATATAAAATTAAGGTAAGTGATTTTAAAGGAAATGAAAGTTTGGTTACAGTAGCAATAGACGGAAAAAAAACTTCTGATGTTTTAACAAAATCGCCAGCCGTTACTCCTTATTATATATACGAAAATAAAGCGACAACATTGGCTGAAGAAAATGTAACGGTAAATATTTATAAAAACACCTTTTACGACGATTTCTTTGTAGACTTTAAAGTATCTAACGACACCTTACAATTACTACCTATTGGACATGCTGCTAGAAGAAACTTTAGAGTTGCTTTCGATATTTCTAAATACAACGAAGCAGATAAAAATAAACTTTTTATTGCAGAATTAGTCGGCTATAAAAAATGGCCAAGTTATAACAATACCCTTAGAAAAGATAACACACTGTTTACTTACACAAAAGACTTAGGCTATTACACTTTAGTTTCAGATACAGTGGCTCCTACTATTAATCCTCTTAACTTTAAAAACAATCAATGGCTAAGTAGTTCAAAAACACTTCAGGTTAAAATTGAAGACGATATGTCTGGTATATCAGATTATAGAGCAACCATAAATGGAGAATGGATTTTAATGGAATACGAATATAAAACCAATGTATTAACTTACAATTTTAGCGACCAGAAAAGTATTGAAGGACAAAACGATTTTAAATTAATTGTAACTGATAATGTAGGAAATAGTTCTACTTTTGAGGCTAGTTTTCATAGAAAATAAATGAATATATTTTTAAACCACAAACGTTTCATATTAAACGTACTCTACTTTTTAATGCCTATTATGGCCGTAGCACAAAGCGGTACTTTACAAGGTGTTATTTTAGACGAACAAAATCATCCCATTTCCAACGTAAATATAAAAGCAGGAACACAGGGTACACAATCAAACGAAAACGGGTTTTATTTTATAAAAATACCACATAACGAAAACGTAAAATTAGTTTTTACCCACTTGTCTTTTAAATCTATTACTGCTAGTTTTAATTTAAAAGATGGCGAGATTTTTGAATTCAATCCTGTAATGAATACCAAAGTAGAACAAATTGCTACCGTAGTGTTATCTGGAACAAAACGTAAAGATGTACAAGGCATAGTCACTTTAAACCCTACAGTAATTCGTAAAATACCAGGAGCAAATCCAGGTATAGAAAATCTTTTAAAAACGCTTCCTGGAGTAAGCAGTAATAACGAGTTAAGTACACAATACTCTGTGCGTGGAGGAAATTACGACGAAAACCTTGTTTATGTAAATGGTATAGAAGTGTACCGACCGTTTTTAGTCCGTTCTGGTCAACAAGAAGGGTTAAGTTTTGTAAATACCGATATGGTACAAAATGTAGACTTTTCTGCTGGTGGGTTTCAAGCCAAATATGGCGATAAATTATCTTCGGTATTAGATATTACATATAGAAAACCAGTCAATTTTGGTGTGAATGCCGATTTAAGTTTACTTGGCGGAAGCGTATCTGTAGAAGGTATTAGTAAAGATTCTAAATTCACTGGTCTTGTTGGTTTACGTTACCGCGACAACAGTTTATTGGTAAATGCTAAAGAAACCGAAACTAATTACGATCCTAAATTTGCAGATATACAGACGTATTTTACGTATCAATTTACAGATAAATTCAGTTTAAATTTCTTAGGAAATGCATCTATAAATAAATACAATTACGAACCAGAAACACGTCAGACTAACTTCGGAACTTTAGATGATGCACAAGCCTTGTTGGTATATTACGAGGGCGAAGAAAAGGATGCATACCAAACACTTTTTGGTGCTTTAGAAGCGACTTACAACGTTAACGACGACTTAAGCCTGCATGTTGTTGGATCTACTTATCATACCACAGAAGAAGAACACTTCGATATTTTAGCCGAATACAGATTAGGTGAGGTAAATAGTAATATAGGTGATGAAGATTTAGGTGAAGTTGAATATAGCGAAGGTATTGGCGGACAACTTAACCATGGAAGAAACGATTTAGATGCTTTAATTACAAACATAGAACACAAAGGAACATATACTAAAAATGGTAACGATTTTAATTGGTCTATTAAATATACCAATGAAGATATTCGTGATAGATTGGTAGAATGGGAAGTTATCGATTCTGCAGGATTCTCTATTAATGCACCTGATTATTATGTACCTAACGACCAACCATACAATGCTTACGAAGGCCCGTTAGTTGCCTATCAGAATGTAAGAGCTACTAATAGTACCAAAATAAATCGCTTACAAGCATATGCACAATGGAGTCGTCGTTTTGAAATGGGCGAACATGAAGTTTGGGTAAACGCAGGTATTCGTTCTCATTCTTGGACCGTAAGTGGCGACAATATTGATAAAACATCGCAAACAGTATTTAGTCCTAGAGCTCAATTTGCTATAAAACCAAATTGGAAAACCGATATGTTATTTAGAGTCTCTGGAGGATTATATTATCAGCCGCCATTTTACAGAGAATTAAGAGATGCAACAGGAACAGTAATTCCAGAAGTAAAAGCTCAAAAATCAATTCATTTTGTAGTGGGTAACGATTATAGTTTCCAAATGTGGGAACGTCCTTTTAAATTAACTACCGAAGCTTACTATAAAGACATAACCAATGTAAACCCATATACCGTAGAAAATGTACGGATTAGATATAGTGCAAGCAATAATGCCGTAGCATATGCTTACGGATTAGATTTGCGTTTAAACGGCGAGTTTGTTCCTGGAACAGAATCTTGGTTTAGTTTCGGATATTTAAAAACGGAAGAAAATATCGATAACCGTGGGTATATTGCAAGACCAACAGATCAGCGTTTAAAATTTGGTGCCTTATTTCAAGATTATGTACCAAACATACCTGCTATGAAAATGTATTTAAATCTGGTATATAACACAGGATTACCGGGAGGCTCACCAAGTTATGCAGATCCTTACAACTACCAAACCAGACTTCCCGATTATAAACGTGCAGATTTAGGATTGCAATATGTTATTGTAGAAGAGAATAAAGAATTCCAAAATGGTTGGAAAAAACCTTTTAAATATTTATCTGTAGGATTCGAGATTTTTAATGTATTCGATGTACAAAATTCAATCACAAATACGTGGGTACGCGATGTATATAGTAAAAAACAATATGCAATCCCGAATTATTTAACACCTAGAGTTTTTAACATTAGAACGACTATGAAATTTTAATTTACAAAAAACATAAATACTTGTAAAACAATAGTTTGCATATAATTTAACCATATATAAAAATCAAATTATCTATTTTTATAATTTCAGGAGCTTTAAACGTTATAAGAGAATAACATAAAAACAGACTCATCCTCTTTTTGCTTTCTTTTTTATAGATTTTAATTTAGTGCTTTTTATTAAAATGCTAACTTAAGCAATCTATAATTAATAGAGACTTCTAGCCTACTCATAAAAATAATCTCAGATTTTATATTCGCTTTTCTTTACTAAATTTAGTGTTTAAACAAAAAAAGAGAACTTATAAATATTCTTAGCTACTTTATAGAAAAAGCAGATTGGTACATCTCATAGATCTATAATTTTAAAACACCTTATAATTTTCATTTGTTTATATCTAAATATTATTTATTACAAAAAAAAGAGCTAGTCAAGAGCATTCAATAAACATTTAACTAAATAACCATAAAAATCATGACTTATATTATTCCATTAATTATTATTCTAGCAATTGGCGGATATTTTCTTTACATGAAAAAATCAGGAAAATTTGATGCCTTAGGAAATAATTATGTAGAAGCAGAAAAAGAAGCTACAGAAAAATTTGACGACTATTTTAAAGACTTCAAAAATGACCCGAATACCTTTAAGCCAATTGTAGATATTGTTGGAGGAGATTTTGAGGCAATAGCCTCATGTAAAAAACCTAAAAGTATTGTAGGTGCCGTTGCAGACACGGCCAAAACAATGCTTACAGGCGTTGTTATTGAAAACACAAATGAGCATTTATTAGTTCTTCAAAATGATAAAATTCATTATATAGAATACAATACAGGGAGTAAAACTTCTGCAAAACACTGGGAGTTTAGAAAACAAAACATTAATAATTTTGAGTTTAAAAAAGGACAGTTAACAGATAATTTAAACCAATCCATGTCTTTTAAATTAAAAAGCGGAGGTGAGAGTGGAGATACTCAAAAAAACAGTGACTTACATAAATTATCATTTGAAAGTAAAGATAAAACGTATGCGTTTTTTGTTTACGACGCAGTAGGTTTTGGAGCTGGTTTTGAAGTAGAAAATAAAATTGGAAATATGGCTATGAATCAAACTAAAGACGATGTTTTAAAAGGAACACTTTTACCTATCAAGCTAGGAAAATTATTCTTTGATAAAATAAAAAATTTCAAATAAAACTAATAGTAACACTATATAATATTCCAGATCATAATACATTAATACTTATTACGGTCTGGAATATTCTTTTAAAGATCAAAACAAAGATTAGTTACTGCATACCTTCTACTCAAAACCTGAATCTACTTCCAAAAAAATTGGAATGAAAATGAAGCGTTTTATAAAATGAGAAACAACCAAAACAACCAACTTCTAATCTGTTTTATAAAATGAAACTTTTATAAAAGGCTTTTATTGACTCATCATCTCCACATTCAGCTACTGCATTTATACCCCATAATATTATAAAAGTAAAATTTACTGAAGCAGTAACACATAATAGTAAAATCTAAAAAACAAGTACAGCTTAATAACTTAAAATCAGGAAAATTATTAAAAACAAATATTTACTGGTTCCCAGCGCTTATAAATCAGATACTGTTTTCTATCACAAAAAACTTTAATATTACAGTAAATAATTAGGAACAATAAAGCTAGGTACAAGTTATAAAACACGTTAAGTAATAATAAGACGAATAATTAATTAATATCTGAAAATAAAAATTTTAAACAAATAAAATGACATTAGAAAGATTTAAAAATCAATGCCTTGGAAGCCTAGAAATGCCTGAAATTTTAGCAAAAATTTATCAATTTGAGGCTAAACATCATTTTTTTTGCAAAGATTTCCAAATTTCAGTTGAAGAAATAAGTTTACCAATAGACGATGTATTTACATACAATCAATACATCAAGCCTTTTGGATACACGGGAGATGGTTTAACTGCGTTTTGGGTACAAGAAAATAAAGATGTAGAAAATGCTCCAATTGTCTATTTTAATTCAGGAGGATCAATGCGAATTATAGCTAAAAATTTTAAAACGTTTATGCAAATACTAACTCTTGATGTAGAAATTTGTAGCGACATGTTTAAAATTAAAGCAGATTATAAAGAGAGCGAATACAAGCAAACATACATTAAGTGGATAAAAAAAGAATTTGATTTAGATCCGGTTTGTGATATTAAAACAGATGAAAGATACGGTTACAGTAAAGATATTATTAATATTATAGATGAAGCTGAAATGTTATATAAAGCTAAGTTTATGGCTTGGCATGAACCTTTTAGCGACATTGAAGATTACTATAATGACTTTTAAATAGCCACACGCCAAAACCTTAACATAATAATACATTATTTAATAATTAAGATGTATTAGCCATTTCAAATATTTTTTCAGGAGTAACCACTAATTATATAAAGCACATTGTAACCAGCATAAAAAACAATTACAAACACATAACACACTAATAACTACCAACTGTTTATCAACACATTATCAGTACACTCTATTGTTTACATTTAACTAACCAACCTTAATTGAAACTAGAAAAAAAACCATGAAGAAACCATTTTTAATTTTTACTTTTTTAATTGCTTCGACTTTTAATTTAAGTGCCCAGAATAATTCCATTCCCCAAACTATAGCACAACAAAAAGCAGCTAAAAATATAGCTATGGAATGGATTAAGCTATTTTACGAAGTAGACAACACAGATGCGTTACTTAATATCTCTAAAATTCCTTTTGCCGTCTCTAATGAACAAATTCTGAATTCTGAATCAGAATTAAAAACATTATACAAAAAAATAATTAATGGCAAAAGCGAAATCACAGCATCTAAAATTTCTTCAGAAGTTTATAGTTCAAGATATGAAATTATAGATAAATGTATTCCCATTAATGTTTTAATTATTATGGTGACTTTAGTAGAAACAGATTCAGATAATGAAACGTTTTCTAGAAGTATAGGCGTAAGTGTAGAACTTTCCGGAAACAATGTGAAAATAATAGGGCTTACAGACAAATAATTAAAATGTAAGTTACAAACCAGATTATTAGATAAAGGGTAAAAGAAACAGAAAAGGCATTATTCCCCACTCTCCTACCTCAGAAACAGAAAAATAACACACTCCTATTTTATTTTTTAAAATATTAACCCAACACAATTTATATAACACATATTCACCACTAACAACAAAATTACAACATGAAAACAATTAAAAAAGTTATTCTATTTAGTTTCTTAATTTTTGGAATCACTAGTTCTTATGCAAAAGTTAAAATTCCTTTTGGTAAAAAAGAAGTAATTACTATCGTATCTGAATTACCAGATAACGACATGTATAAAACTGCAGAAAACAGTAATGAGTACCTAGATTTAGCTACTATACATGAAGAATTTAATGTTGCTTGGATTTTACCTTTATGGATTACTCAAGACCCGAGGCTTGTTTTATATAATGAAAAAACAGAGACATATTATGACGTTTCTAATGAAGAAATGACAGCGATATTAAAAGATAATAATATTACTAAAGAAGATGTTTTAAAAGTTCCTTTTTATAATAAATATGGAGGAAAAGCCATTCTTCTATTACTTATAATACTAATTATTTGGAGCAATTTAAGTAAATCAGAAAATAACGTAGAAGCTAAAGAACTATAAATTATGAATACATTTTTATTACCAGCAATAATACTATCTGTGGGATTTCTCTTGATGTTTTATATGATGAGAAGAAACAAGAAACATATAAACAATGAAGATTTAGACAAAGAAATATTAAATGCAGACCAATACCAGAGAGATTTTTTAGATAAAGATTACGCTTACATTAAGGGTTGGATGAAAAACGCTACAATAGATGCATTTACATCTGCTTCTATTCCTTATACAAATGCAGATAAAGCTAAGGACATGGGTAAAGATATCTTAAAGTCGGCAATGACATTAGGTACCGTAAAATACACCACTGTAGAAACACCCGCTTTTGTTGTATTAAGTGAAGGTAAAATGCACTATTTTAGTACAGATGTATATGGAGATTTAAAAGAACATTTAATATTTAACTCAGACCGTTTCACTAACACCTAGTAAATCTAAAGAAATCATTCCTAGTAAATACATTTTTACCTTTAATATAGATGGAACAAAAAGCATCATAGAAATTCATAACGCATTAGAATTTAATAGTGATATGTCTTCTATGTTGGGTAGTAACTATTCTAAAACGTTAACAAAAAACAGAGTTATGGGAGAACAATTTTACACTAAAATAAGTGTACTGTATCCCAACTTAAGAGTGAAAAGTTAATTTTTTTAATTGTTAAATTTTCAAAACCGAATTCAATATATTTTGAATTCGGCTTTTTTTATGTCAATTAAACAATATCCTTTTTAATTACACATCTCCCCTATTTTAGTACATTATTTAACTACGTCTTAAAAGGCGCCAGATACTATGGTATTAAATCGCAATCCAGAAGTCGATTTGGAAGATCTTGGTTATAAATTTGCTATTAAACTAAAAAAGTTAAATATTAAACCTTAATAAAACTCAAGAGAAATCTAAGAAATTTGATTCTTTACCTACTATATTCAGTTGCTTTATACAAAAACGTAATACTTATTATAAATTTAAAAATAGAGCTGATAAACGTTTAAAAATAGAATAACAGATTATTAATATAGTTAGAAATAGACGTGAATTCTTTCCTAGAAAAGGTATGTAAAAACCTGTAAAACAATTAAATTTTTATTTTAGAAAAGCAATTCTTAAAGTTTGTAGATATCAACTATTCAATATATTAAGAACTAAAAACAGGCTTACTCTAAGAAAAAAACACAGTACTAAGACAACCAACTCAAATCATCGATTTTATAAACATAATAAAAGATATATGTTATAGAAAACAGGTTAGTTAAGGACTTAAAAACAGAAAAAGAGCACTTAATAATGCTATATATTAAGCTAAAGATATTAGAGAACTCATACATCATTCCTATAAAGGAATAGCTAATCTTAGTTACAAACTAGTTATACCCTAAATATCGTTCTAGAACATAATATAACACACAAGAAGCTTAAAAAAGGTATTAAATAATAACTAAAAAAATCTCAGATTAATATTTAATCTGAGATTTAAAACTTATGCAGTTTAAAAATACTGCCTTTATTTAGTCTGAATTAGCGTTTAATAGCTTATCCTTCTAGACCTTCTGTACATTTTAGAACGTTATCTTTATCCGTTTCAAATTCAAATTGAAACGTGTTGGTGTTTCTTACTCTGTCTCCGTAATACGTAGTTTCACCATTTGGTTTTTCGCCTTCTATAATAAATTTAACCGTTATTTTATTTTCATTAGAAACATTAATATTAAAGTCTTTTACATGAAAATTAGAGAATTCATCTGTTGTGCCTTCAATCATTTTAATGGCTTTATTGTAGTTTTCTAAAATGATATTAAAATCAATGTCTTTAACCATTACCTTACCTTGTCTGTCTTTAAAGTATGATTCATTTTGAAACGCATCTTGAATTGCTGTTGGCTCCATTTTCATTCCATAAGTACCCGTTATAAAAGATTGAGAATATGCCTTATTATTTTCTAAGAATGTTATTGTAGCCATTTCAAATTCACTTGTTAAATGGTCTTTTGTTGTCAAAGACATACCATGTATAGCTCTATCGCCACCAAATTGCTCTATCAAGTTAGTTTTTAACCCCTTAAGTTCTTCTGCATTGTTAAGATGGTAAGTGTCGCTTCCGCTAGATCCACAAGATTGAAGACAAAGAAGTAAAAACGTATAAACGATTAATATTGTAGTTTTCATATAATTGTAATTTTAATTAATTTATAGTATAAAGCATTTACACCTTACATTTCAAGTTGTAAATTACCATCCTTATCAAAAGTAAATTCAAATTCATAATAGTTAGTTACTATAGATTTACCTTCCATATGGCTTCCTTCAGATTTCTTAGTACCATTTAGCGTAAAAGTTGATGTTACCTTATTGTTTTTGTCAACAACAAACTCCCATTCGTACATTACAAAATCATGGTATTCATCAGTTTCTGATTTTATTATTTCAACGGCTTTATTAAAACTTGGAGGAATCTGCTCAAAATTAAATTCAGATATTTTTATAGCACCATCATGTAAATTTCTTTGAATTATTGATTTTTTAGGATCGTTAACTACCTTTAAAAAATAATCTTGAGAATATTCTTTACCGTCTCTAATATAAGTTATTTGAGCTCTTTCAAATTGGCTAGATAGGTAATCATCTGCTCTAAGAATTAATTTGTTAACCATCTTGTCAGCACCAAGTTTTTCTTCAACTGTCGCTTTTATTTTTGAAATGTCATCTGCATTATCTAAGTTTTTTGGAACAAGGGCATCTGCACCACAAGATGATAATGTTAATACTAAAACGGCTAAAAAGGTTTTTAAAATGTTTTTCATAATGTTTGATTTGTTTTCGCTAAAATATTTAACGCGTAAATGGATTAATTTTTAATTTATGTTTTTTGAACACTAAACTGTTTATGATTAATTTTTATAATTAAAGACGGCACAAAAACTATTATTGATTTGTTCACTACAAGATTACAGGATTATGTAATCTATTTAAGATGCCAACATTTATTCGTTAACGATGAGTCTATATTTGATAATTATAAGTGTTCGATCTTTAAATACTAAAGAAGAAGAAATCTATTTGTGAGTCGTACTATTAGATAAGTAGCACATGATAAAAATTCACACCTATTAAATTATAACTAGCTAACAACATATAAATAGCATATAGAACGCTTAAACCATTTTTAGAAGAATGGGAACTTATGCCATACATAAATCCTTCTTTACAAATACGATAAACAATATACACGAATTGCAAATCATACTAAAAAGAGAAGAAACAGGTTTAACAAATGCAACATTGCTTAATAATTTTTAGATGCACGATTAAAAAACAGTAATTATAATTGAAAACAAAAAAAATCGAATATTAACTCTTTCCTTACAAATAAATGTTGGCACCTTAAATACCAGTAGTCATATTGTATCATTGCCTTAAATAAACAAATCAAATATTATGTTAGAAATATTAGCACTCAGTTATTTTGCAAAGCAAATAAAAAAAATAGCAGAAGAAAAAGGTATTAAACCAGGAAAATGGATAGCGGCTACATTTATATCTTGGTTTGTAATCGAAATATTAATTTTCATACTTGCTTTTACATTTTTTAATGTTGATAGAGATGGAATTGTTGTCGTTATGATACCTGCAGTATTAATATCAGCGACAGTAGCTTTTATTATTTTAGAAAAATTGAAACAACAAGAACCAATTAAAATTAATTAAAATGGAAAAATTCATTATTAATACAGAAGCCACTTTTATTAAAAATATATTACTCACGAACGATGTTTTAAACATTTCAGATGGAGATTACAAAACAAAGAATGCGTTTTTAGAAAAAATGAATGCCGAAAAGAAAGGAATTTTAGATACACAACATACAATCGCATATTCTAAAATAACTAAAATAGTTCCTTTTGAAAATGAAAATGGAATTCAACTTTTCTTTGTTGAAAAAAAGAAAAAAGAGAAAACATATTTAGAACTAAATTCTATTGAAGAATATACTGAAGTACTTCAATACATAACACACAAAACCAATCATTTATCACTACAAAGCATACAAAATAAGCCTATATCGAGTTGGATAAAACAAGCTGGTTACACCTTAGTGTCTTTAATTTTTACTTTAGCAATTACCTTTACCGCTGTTGCCATTGAAGCAGGTAAGAATGTTACTATAACAGGTGGAAAACGCGGATTAAAAAGAATTATGCTATCTATAGCAGAAACATTAGGAACATTAAATTCCGTTATTGTTGGGACTTTAATAACACTTGGTTTTGCATTTTGGACTTATAAAAAATATATAAACGGGCAAGTCTCTATAAAGGCATATCAATAAATAAATTTATAAAAAAATAAATAGTCGCTTTAGCACTCTTCACTGTATTCTTTTCTACTTGTAACGGACAAAATAATACCATGTAAAATGTACTATATTAGATAGTCTTTCTATTGGAGAAGCCAAGGAATTACTATTTCAAGATTAACGAAGTATAGCGATCATGCTAAGTTTATCTTCTTTATAAATTGATTTAGACCTACAAACCGAGAGCGTTGGTAAATCTTCTCAAACCTTATTTAAGGATGAGCTAATTCGTATTTACACTAAAGATTCTATTGTAAATCAGGTTAAAGAATTAATTAAGAGTCAAGGTTTTCAAAAAAAGGGTATGGTAATCATTTTTCAAATTTTCAACTTATATCTTAATAGTAAAGATCCAAACCATTGAAAATGGGAATGAGAATTTCTATATTTTAAGAATAAAAAGAGCTGAAGCACATACTTTTTATTAAAAAATAATTATTGCATCTATTAAATTAATTGATAAGGGTTTGGTACAGGAGGTTACTAAAAATATTGTAATTCAAGAATCTTTAAGAATGAACAAATTAGAATTAAATCGTTAAATAAATCAACATTCAATCTATGAAAACACTAAAAACACCAAACTTTATTATAATACTAACCTTATTATTTGGGGTATTTACAGCATGCGAAACTCAATACTCAGAAAAAGTTGTAGAAGATGCTTTGTGGAGAGATGATATTGTAAAGGTTAAACAACTTTTAAAAAAAGTAGATATAGATACATTAAGATTTCTTGATGGAAGAAATATTTTACAAATAGCCATTTTAAGAGGCGCAACAAATGTGTCTAATTATTTAATAGAAAACAGTAATTTACAAGACTCTACAGATAATTATGGCTACACAGCTTTGCATATAGCTATTCTAGAAGATCATAATGAAAAGGCAAGCTTATTGGTAAACAAAGGCAGTGATTTAAATATTTTGGACGATAGTGGATATACACCATTACATTATGCTATTTTAAAAGAGAATATTGATTTAGTAAAGCAAATGGTGGCAAAAGGTGCTAATATTAATTCTAAAACAGCTAGTATGAAAAATACACCTTTACATTTAAGTATTGAATTAGAAAATGCAGATCTTGTTGCTTTTTTCAATTCTAAAAATGCCATAGATACCATTACAGATTATAATAATAAAACAGTAAAAATGCTCGCACTAGAATCTATCAATCCTAAAATAGTAAATATGTATTTTGATAGTTTTTCAAATGAAGAAAAAAATGTTTTACTTTACAATACCATTAGTCAAGATAGTATAACAACAAACTTACAACAGTGGTTAGGCCAGAAATGGGTTTCAAAAGAGACGGTAAAAGAAGGTTTTGTATTTGCTAAATATTCTACTATTACTGCATTATTATTAAAAAACGGAATAGACATTAATACCGTTTCAAATAGATATGGTTATGCCGCCATTAATAATGCTGCAATCTGTGGAAATATTAAAATGTTAGCTTTTTTAATTGAAAATGGAGCTGATATTAATAAAATAAGTGATAGAGAAAGAAGCCCTTTAATGCAAGCGTCAAAATTACATGATCCGCTTATCATAAATCAAGAAATTGGTGATTTTGAAATATCTATGAATCCAGCATTTTTAAAAAATTTAGAAACTAGCCCCGATAAAAATGCAGAAAATAGTTTGGCTTGTGTAAAATTATTGATTGCTAATAATGCAAAACTTAATTACACCAATAAAGATAAAGAAAATGCACTATATATTGCAGAATCTACTTTTAATCCTAAAGTGGTAGATTATTTAAAGGAACAAGGCGCAAAAGAATCAAAACCCTTTGTAGAAAGTCAATCTAGTAAAACAAGGCGGACTATGGATAATATTAATAGAAGTGTTGAGAATAATAAAAACCTGTATGGCTATTAAAACCTATTTAAAAGTGAAACTACAATATTTAATAGTCTGTTTTTTTATGTTACTTTTTGTAACATCACTTAGCGGACAAAATAATGTAGAAAAACTTTTTACAAATAGAGAATACACTAAGGTTATAGAGATTTTAAGAGAAAAAGAAGCTAAAGAACCACTCACATTACGCGATTATTTTTTACTAACAAAGTCTTATGGTCGTACCCAACAATATGCAAATGGTTTAATTTACTCTAACCAAATGATTGGTAGAAGTTTAAAAGACAAAGACACTACCAATTTGATAAAGGCCTTTAATTTAAAAGCTGAAAACTTAATAGATTCTGGTGGCTATAATGATGGTCTTATATTTTGTGAAAATGTAAGCCCTATTTTTAGAGAACAAGACTCCATAGTATTTCAAAACTTATGCTTTAAATGGGGTATGATGTATTACCATACAGACCAATATCAAAAAGCTTATGAAACCTATAATAAAATTACCTTACCAAAATATAGAACTCTAAATCTATTTAATAATAATTACGCTTTAACTCTTATGGGGTTAGAAAAATGGGATGAAGCCTTATACTATTTTAAAAAATCGATTAAACAATACAAGTCTAATAATAACACAGAAAGCTTAAATTTAAACTACTCTAATATTTCAATTGTTTATATGCATCTTGGAAAGTGGGAAGAATCAAAAGTATATTTAGATTCAGCGGCTAGTGTCTTAAATAGTGACAGTCCATTACGAGCAAAAAAAGGAATTTATACCAATTATTTTAAATTATATCAAATTCAAGGAAATCAGGAGAAGGCTGCCCGTTATCTAGAATTAATTTCACAAGTAAACGAAAATATTTACAGAGCAAAAATCAATGAAGAAATCGATGCTCTTGAGACTTCCAACAGAAGAGAAGACCAATTAAAAGGAAAGATTAGATCATCTGAAAAACAAAAACTTTGGGGAGCAATTGCCTCATTATTGGCTTTAATAGGTTTTATAAGTACTATTTTCTATTTTAAATATAAAAATGTAAAAGCTGCTCATGAGAAATCTGTGACAGAGCAACAGCTTCTACGTTCCCAAATGACCCCACATTTTATTTTTAATTCGTTGTCTGTAATTCAGGGTATGATATTAAATAAAGAAGATAAAAAAGCAGTAAAGTATTTGTCTAAATTTTCTAAATTATTAAGGCTAATTTTAGAAAGCTCAAGAGAAAAATTAGTATCTGTTAAAGAAGAACTTTTAGCTATGCAAAGTTATGTAGAATTGCAAAACCTAAGCCGATTGCAACCGTTTGAATATAATGTAGATATAGATGAATCTATAAATGAAGAAGACATCCTTATTCCTCCAATGCTAATTCAACCTTTTATAGAAAATGCTATAGAACATGGATTTAAAGATCAAATAGACAATCCGAAAATTAAAATAGAATTAACAACCAAACAAAATGTGCTTATTTGTGTTATAAAAGATAATGGAATAGGTCTTAATGCAACCAAAAACACAACTAAAAGTCATAAAAACTCGCTTGCCACAAAGATTACTTCAGAGCGTTTAAAAATATTGTCTAAAGATTTTAAGATCGAATCGAATCTTATTCTCGAAGACAGAGAAAAATATAACGAAAAGGGAACTCAGGTAACGTTAATGATTCCGTTTAAAAAAGAAACATGAAAATGAAAGCTTTAATAGTAGAAGACGAATTATACATTAGAAAAGGACTTCTAGCTATGATAAATAGTTTAGATAAAGACATTACAATTTTAGGCGAATGCGAATCTGTAAAAGAGGCTGCTACGGTAACCAATGCTTGTAAACCAGACCTTATTTTCTTAGATATTAATTTACGTGATGGCAATGCTTTCGATTTCTTAGAGCAAGTTGAAAACCTAGATTTTCAGGTAATTTTTATAACCGCATACGAGCAATATGCGTTACAAGCCATAAAAAATGGAGCTATAGATTATATTTTAAAACCAGTAGATATAGAAGAGCTAGAGTTAGCTATAGATAAGGCATTGGGTACAGACAAATCTGTACGCGAAGAACAAATTGAAATTGTAAAAGATCAGTTAATAAACAAAGACAAAAACAAACTAGTTTTGAGTTTGCAAGAAGGATATCAGGTTATTGATTTTAAAGAGTTGTTGTATTGTAAATCTGATAAAGGTTACACCACATTTTTCTTAACTAACGGGAAATCTTTTTTAGCTTCAAAACCTATTAAAGAATATGAAAGTCAATTACCCGAAGATAATTTTATCCGCACACACCAATCTTACATTGTTAATATGACTTTTGTAGATAAATACGATAAGAATGGCTATATCTATTTAAAAAGTGGCGAAAAAATACCAGTGGCTTCACGCAGAAAAGACAATTTTGTCTCTAAGTTAATTAAGGGATAGTTTAGCTGTTAGTTTAGAACTATAGTCTTTATAAAAATATTCTTTCAAGCTTTCTAATAATCAACATTAGTCTAATAGAGGTTCATCCTTTTTAGAAAAAACCGACTTCAAAAATAAAAAGATATTCTTGTTCCCGACACCTATAAATCAGAAAGGTATAAGCAGAAACGATACTATTCAAAATGTTTCATTCAAATCTAGCTCACGAATATTAATTCAACCCAATCACATATTAATTGCTTCATTTTTATTGATTGTATCTATTTTAATTTAGTTACTCATAATAACTAAATAATGGAAAACCACACCACACAAGAAATCGAATTAAAGGTTTTAGAGGCTTTACCACAGGAGAAAACTCAAGAAATGATGGCCCTTTACGGAACATCTATGAACATGGAAACTTATGCAAAATTATGTTTTGTACTATTGTTTGTACTCGTTTTAATTCATAATATATTTATTGCAGGTAATAGTTATGCCATAGATACTTACGATACTATCATGACTGTGGAGTTATCTATAGTAGGTGTTATTGTCTTTACAGTTTTTATAATTGCTGGTATTGCAATGTCTAAATTAAGCCAAATAAAAAAGTTAATTATAGAAAACAGTAAAAGATATAAGCTTAAAAAACAAGAACTAGGTAAGGAATTTAGCTTCTTAGCTATTCATTTATATGGTGGTCGAGGTATTACTATTAAGTAAATAAAAAATCTGGAAATATAAAATAGGATTAGCCATTAGCAGCCTATGAATAGTGTCTTGAGGTTCTAAAAGAAAGATCTCAAGAAAGAAGTTTTTTTATTCAAACTTAAACTTTAGGCCTATACAATTAACAACTCATCTTAAAGCACTTAAAGAGGTTCTATTCAACTTTTATTTATTAAATTACATACATAATCATGTAGCAAAATACTTTTGTACACCTCTTTAAAACAGACACTTTCTTTTTTTAAAATTGAATGTAATAGACCTTATTACATCTCTGCAGGTAGTGATTTTTTAAAATTTCAAAAAAAACCATTTAGAATAAATTTTTACGCGTTGTTTATTTGTACTCGTGGAAATATTATCATTGAAGTAGACAATAAAGAATATACAATTAGTAAAAATAATATACTTGTCTCTGCACCATCTACAACCATTTATATTAAAAACGTATCTGAAAATTTAAAAATAGATATGCTGTTATTCGAGAATAATTTCTTGCTTAAAAATGTAAGTGACCCCTTTATTGTTGAAAAAATTTTATTATTTCAGAACGACAACTATTCTCTGATTTTTACAGATATTACCGCTACAAAAAACCTGATTAATCTATTTATTTATTTAAAAGCCAAATCTGAAAAGCAAACGAAATTTACAGACGAAATTATTAGAACCATTATTTTTAATATGCTTTTAGAAATTGCAGAACTATCAGATCAGTTTAATACAGGAAACCCCCATGCTAACAAGTCTACTTCAGATTTACACCTAAAATTTAAAGAACTCGTTGCTAAACATATTTTAGAACATAAATCTGTCAATTTTTACTGCAAGAAATTAAACATATCAAATAAATATTTAATAGAAATTGTAAAAAAATCTAGCGAAAAAACACCACATGAAATTATAGATGAAATCTTACTTAAAGAAGCCTACATTCTATTAGGAAACACCAGTTTAACCATTTCAGAAATTTCGTTTAAACTTCAATTTAATTCGGTATCTGCTTTTGGTCGTTTTTTTAAAAAACACACAACACACTCTCCTACAGCTTACAGACAAAAGGAACACTTAAAGGCATAAAAAAACATTTAAGGACACTAAAACAGAAATTCAGGATAGTATTTAAGCGCAAGTTTGAAGTAACTTTATAATATATAATAATTAAAAAATCACACAATGAACTACAAATACGTAACTGTGGCTGGAAGTGGTGTTTTAGGATATCAAATTGCTTTCCAAACTGCTTTTCATGGATTTAATGTGACAGTCTATGATATAAATGATGACGTTCTAGATAAAGCAAAAGCTAGATTTAAAACATTATGTGAGAATTACAAAACAACTTTAAATGCTACAAAAGAACAATTAGATGCTACCTATAAAAATTTAAGTTACACTTCAGATTTAAAAGTAGCAGTAAAAGATGCCGATTTAATGATTGAAGCTGTCCCTGAGAATCCAAAGATTAAAATAGATTTTTATGAAAAACTAGGTCAGGTAGCTCCCAAAAAAACAATTTTTGCAACCAATTCTTCTACACTTATTCCTAGTCAATTTGCTCATGCAACAGGAAGACCTACTCAATTTTTAGCCTTGCATTTTGCTAATAAAATTTGGAAATACAATACAGCCGAAATTATGGGGCATCCAGAAACAGATCCTAAAGTATTTAACGATGTTGTGGCATTTGGTAAAGCTATAGGCATGCTAACTCTACCATTGCATAAAGAACACCATGGCTATATACTAAACTCATTATTAGTGCCTTTATTAAGAGCAGCGTCAGAATTACTTATAAAAGGAATTGCTGAACCTGAAATAATTGATAAAACATGGATGAAAGCCACTGGAGCTCCAGTTGGACCTTTTGCTATTCTAGATACGGTTGGCATAACAACAGCGTATAATATTTATAAAATGTCTGCAGAAAAAACTAAAGATCCTAATGCAATTAAAGCTGTAGAATACTTAAAAGAACATTTTATTGATAAAAATAGACTTGGCGTATCTACAGGAGAAGGTTTTTATAAATATCCAAACCCGACATACTTAGAACCTGATTTCTTAAAATAAGAAATGCACTCCTACAGTGTTAGTTTTTTTAGCGACTATTATGCTTAATTAAATTTTTGCTTTTAGTCGCTTTTGTATAAACAAAATGTACATGTATTACTTTGTATTTCTTTTTTAACACCTAATTTAATGCCTACTCTATTTTCTTAAAACTAAACGTTCCCAAAAGAAGAAAATAAAATTATAAGATTAAACAATTACGCTCCCATTTTCTAAAACACATATTATTTTCCCTTTCTTTTTGTATGAATTAAATTCGTTTCATAAAAGACAGTGTATTCATCAAATCATACGCGCTATTATTTTAAATCACAAAATTCTTATATTACTCTTTACTATTACCACGGTTTTATTAATTTCATTTTAAATAGACAGAAAAAACCTTGTACTATACATTAGGAATAGACTTATGAAACAAAAGAAAGAGAATCGAAAACAAACCAAAAAGACAAGGCGTATACTCCTTTTTATTGTATTAAGTGTGATTTGTATATCTATTATAAGTGCTATTCTTTTAAAAAAACCAGAGATTATTATATTTATTGTTTTCTTTACTTTTATCCTAGTATTCATGTCTTTTGGCATAAAGATGTTACAGACAAGAATAAAAATTCTGAAAAGTTCGGAAGGATTATTAACTACCATTTTAAACTCTAATAAAAAAGACTTACAGGCTCCAGGTCCTCAATTTTATTCGAATCCGATGTATTTTCACATCTTCCTAATCGTCTTAATTTTATTAAATTTAATTCTATCTCAATTCAATATAGAAACCTTTAACGACTCGTATTACGATCGCTTTTATGATGATTTAGTTTTTCAGTTTAACGTCGCAATTTTATTCACTATTATAGGCGTTCTTAATCCGTTTTTAGAATTACCAAAACGTGTAACAGATAAAATTAAAGATAGTAACCACAAATTTTATCTGTTTCTTTTAAACAAAACCAAGTTGTTTTATTCTAGAGTATTGGCATGTATTTTAGTTATTTTATGCTTTATCTATAAAGATTGGTTAGTGTTCTCTAATTTTTTTCAAGATAATTTAGTCTTAAAAGGGATAGATATAGCCTTAGTTGTTTTTGTATTAAGTGTTACTTATAGAATGATTACGTATGCTAAAAGTTTTCTACTTGAAAATATTTTTAGAGTTATAAAAACGTTTTCTATAGTCACAACTTCTCTATTTATTTTAGTCCCTCTTGTCCCTTTAACACTGATTACTTTATTTATTTTAGATATAGATGAACGCACATTTAACTTTATGCCCATCCCTTTTATTGGTTTTAATCTTATAATGGTTTATGTAGAATATAGCTTGCATGACAAACAAAAAACCAGCAACTATATAGTATAGTTACTGGTATACATTATTTGATGCTGAACGTATATTATTCTATAAAACGACCTTTCAATTGTAATTCTGCTTGTTTGTAACCAATGTCTTTTACATATTCACTAGTTGAAACATCGTCGTAAACAATATATCCTAGATTTTCGTTAAAGTTAAGAGTAAATAAGGCCGTAGCGGTGTATTCGCCTATTACAGAAGCGTTAGATGTAAACACGTTAACCTGACCTTCTTCATTAGGATCTATCATATCTAAATCATTAGTTAACGTTGAACTAAAAATATTGTTTCCTCCCGTTTCTGGCGTAGTCACATTTGTATATTCTGTAGTTCTTAAGGTAAGTCTAATAGGATAATTTCCAACATTTGTCCAAGTCTCTATTTCTATACCATTATAATTGGTATTTACTGAGGTGTCTGGTATGGTAATTTCAGAATTATTAAATACAATGGGGTGTTCTGTATCTACAATAATTCTGTACACTTTAGAATTTGAATTGTCGGAGTTTGTAATTTTAAAATCTACTGTATTTGGGTAACTAAAATTTATGCTTTCTCCTACAGTTGCAGAATAAGTTTTAAATTCTTCGTCGTTAATTCTATATGAAATACTAGAGCCTTCAAAAGCAATTGTTGGTGTTATATTAGCAAAATCTACAGCCGATGGAAATAAACAAATAACTAAAGAATCTACAGGTTGAATATTTGCTGCTATCACAGAAAAAGTATGGTCCTGAGTTAACATATCGAAACTCGTAATTGCTAGTTCCTCATCTGTAACACCTGCTTCGCTGGAATTGTTAGTATCATCAGAACTACATCCAGAAAATAATAGCGTTGCAATAATTATTAAAGGCAATTGAAGGTGTTTTTTTAAATTTATCATATTTATATATTAGATTAAACATGTGTGGCTATTTGCAAAAGTCTTGCCAAAATAAAAACGTTCAATTCTGATTAAAAAAATAATTGATTATCTGTTTGTTTTAGCCCTGATTGCAACGGCATCCTTTTTTATTTTTTTTATAAAAAAGATAGAGTGAAAAGCAGGTATCAGCTACTAAAAAACGAAAATAATATAAGAGACTTAAAGGTGTTTTTAAATTACCGTTTCATAATGTTCTACAGTTGGAAACGGATCGTAGTAATGATGTAATAAGGCTTTCCATTTTAAATACGCTTCAGAGGTTCTAAATCCAATATTATGGTCGTCCAGAGTATCCCAATTTACCAATAAAATGTATTTATTTTTATTCTCTATACACTTCTTTAAAGTATGATTGTGATAGCCTTTTATACCTCTTATATATTGTCCTGCTAATGCAAAATCTGCTTCAAATTGTTCACTCTGCCCTACTCTAACATTTAAAATGGCTACTTCAAGTATCATCGTATTATGTTTTATTTTTTTCACTTTTATAAAAAACATACGCAGATCCTGCTATAATAAGCATCCAAACAAGTCTGTAAATCCAAATATCCAAGTCCATGGTTAAAAATCGTCCAGTCGCGGCGTTGTTCCAAAAACTATATGCAATTTTAAAAACAGCAAAAATTAAGATTAGTATTGGTACTAATTTATTCATATTATTCTCGGGTATTAAGTAATGTATTTTTAGTTAATAGCTGCTTATTTACAGTAATTTCGAACACCTCTCCCTCTATAGGTTTAATTTTTAATGTGACATTATCACCCAGATCTAAATTAGATTTTTTATTAATTAAATCGCAAATTACAACCTTATTGCCATTAATTTCTAAAATCTCATCTCCGTAATGTAATTTTTGTTTAAGTGCTTTGTCCCACACAAAACCAATAATTAATGTATCGTTTTTAAGCGTTTTATTGAAATTATATTCTGGTACTTCTACATTTATACTGTCTGATTTAGAATTGAAGTAAAAGCGTTTATTAATAAAATCTATGGTTACAACACCATATTTTAATATCTCGGACCCCATTCTTGAATTACGATCGTTTGTTGTGGTGGTTATAACGTTTTTAAATGCAACGTTATTAATTTCGAGTATTGGCAAATGCAATCGGTAATGTTTTTTTACAGGAACATCGCCAAATAAACTAATAGCAGACGCGCCTTCACTTTCTCCAAGAGTATTAAAAATAGACTCTTCAAAAAAGCTTTCATAATTTCTTTTAGAAATATCGTACAAGCCATTTGCACCAGTATCTATTAAAATTTGTTCTTTACCTTTTTTTTCACCTTTTAATTTTACCCATAGATACGGACTACTTTGCGAGCCATAAATTTTAATTTTACTGGAATTCTTCTTATCTAGGTTTAACTTTTTCCGATTATCTGTAATACGTATTTTCTTGTGCTCTGCATCTATTTGTACAATAGAATTTCTAAGCATATTACTACCTATAAAACCATCTACACCAAAACACTCGAATAATGGATTTTTTGATTTATCGAACACTAAAGTCGCTGTGTTTTCGAAAACAATATGTCCCAGTTTTAGTTTATTAACAGATACAACATCTAAGGTTTCTTTTATACCGCTAGCATCTGTAATGGGAATAGATTTTAATAATTTTGGCGAAATTAAATCGTTAATTTCTTTAGATATAATATTCGGAGCACCAGTATCTAAAATAAATTTATACGTTACCCCTTCAATCTCTACAGGCACAATAATTTTCTCTGTTTCAAATTCGAAATCAAAGGTCGATAAATAATTTTTCTGCTTAGTTTCTCCTCTGTTTAAGTCAATATCTTGAGCAAAAACAGCAGAAACAATAAAGAATAAAAGATAAGATAGGTTTTTCATTTTAAGCTATTGGGCGATTTAAAAATACATGTTTTTACTTAAAATTCCTTTTAAATTTCACTTTATAACTGTAATTATTAATCTAAGTATAGATAACATTTACGCCACATTTAATTAATATTGTAACCATGAAGGATAAGACAAAAACACCTTGGCCTACTAAAGCGGCTATGGAACAGGTTTACGACATGAAACTTTGGGGAGAAAATCAATCTGATTTTTATTCTGGAGACGGCTCTCACCATCCAGAACTTGTACACCCATATATAGACGTGTTAGTCTCTTTTTTAAGCAAATTTAGTCCACCACTTGCTGTTTGCGATTTAGGTTGTGGCGATTTTAATGTTGGTAAACATTTAGTTGCATATGCCTCTAAATATACTGCCGTAGATATTGTGCCAAAACTTATACAGCGCAATCAAGCAATGTTTAAAGACAAAAAATTAAGATTTGAATGTTTAGATATTGCTACAGACACTTTACCTTCTGGAGATTGTGTTATTTTAAGACAAGTATTACAACATCTGTCTAACACAGAAATACAAAGCATCTTAAAAAAACTAACCGTTTATAAATATATTATTCTAACGGAACATTTACCTGAAAGTAATTTTACACCCAATGCAGATATTATTTCTGGACAAGGCATTAGACTAAAAAAACAAAGTGGTGTAAATATATTGGAAGCACCTTTTAATTTTAAGGTTAAAAATACAACCCAATTATTAAAAGTGGTCCAACAACAAGCTAAGGGTGTTATTATAACAACATGCTATACCCTTTATTAGGTGCTTGGGTTATTTAAACGCCATGCACACATGTTTTCTAGAAAATCTAAACAAAAGTAAAAAGTCAAGGACGTTTTCTGCTTTAATAAAACATAAGCACCAAAACCTAAACACACAACATTACAACTAAAATCTAATAGCCTAATTATTCTAAATCGTTCTTAGGAGGAATTACATTCTTAAATGTTGGCGGATGCTCTATAATGGTACCTGCACCTTTTTTATTAATCTTAAAAAGAAGATCCTTGGTAGTTGTGAATAAAAGAACAGATGAAAAAGAAGTCTTTAAATATGGTTTTAAAAACAAAAAGGCATCATCTAATGTCATCTCGCTTTCTTCATCTTCGGTTTCTCTAGATTGGTAGCGTAATTTTACTAAAACCTTAAAGCCATTATCAGAATACACTGGTCTGACAAATATATTTTTTAAGTTAGGTTTTCCAATGGTCTTTGCTAAAGTTAATTTGGCAAAAGTACCTTCTTGGCAACTTGCTTCTACTTGTTCCCAGAAAAGGATAAACACATCTTGATAAGGCATAAACTAAAGCGTATTAATAAATTAATTTTGTGCTGCAAATTTACTACTAATAATTCAATTAATAAATCCGATTTTACCTTAATCACACAACCGTAAATAAACAAGACATATCCTACAATTGTGTGCCTGCAAAATTGTATGCAGTAATCAATCAACAAAACACATAGATTACTCCACTTTAATACATCTTAAAAAATAAACATTTTATCGATACTTATACGGGATAAATCAATACATAGGTAAGATAAATAGTACAAATACAAAAAATAACTAAAAAATATTAAATAAATTTTAACACCCTTTTTAGTCTACTTTAAAAACCATCACCCGTTTTTATAACAGTTATTACTTTTATTAAAACCGTTCTAAAATCACTCAACGTATTATATATTAATAGGTTAAAACACACCAAACTTTAAAAGATTAAAACATATATATAAATCTAATGTTTAACGGTTTTAATAATCAAGGAAAAACATTGTAAATACAACTAAATATAGATTCTTAAAATAGTCTGACTTCGTCTTACAGTTATCTAATTTTATTACATTCATGGAAATTAAAACCAATAATTATGACGAAAAATTACCTTTTATTTTATGCTTTATTAACAGGTTTCTTAGCAAATGCTCAAACTCCGAGCCTTGTAAGCGACATTAATCCAACTGGAGATTCGGATGTCTCTTTAGCCTCAGAAAAATCTATGATTGAGTTTAAAGGCAATCTTTATTTTACTGCTAATGATGGCGTTAACGGTAACGAATTATGGAAGTACGACGGAACCAACACCGAATTATTCTACGACATTAACTCTGGAGCTTCTGGATCTAATTGTGATAACTTTTATGTTATAAACGATAAGTTAGTTTTTACAGCAGACGATGGTGTTAACGGTATCGAATGGTGGGTTACAGATGGTGTCGCTGCAAATACGCAATTAGTTAAAGATATTGACTCTAGAGGAGACGGTGTGTATTTCTCTTCTTTTGCTAGCGAATCTACCTTTATAGTTTTTAACGACAAAGTGTATTTTACAGGAATTTCTGAGAACGAAGGCTATGAACTATGGTCTACAGATGGTACTACAGATGGTACAGCTCTTGTAAAAAATATTAGCTTTGATTTTATAGCTAGTTTCCCTGAAGATTTTGCAATTCTTAATAATGAACTTTTATTTAGTTGTAGAGAAGGATTATGGAAAACAGACGGTACCGAAGCTGGTACAGTTGAAATAAATGGTGATGTAGATCCTGGTGATCTAGTGACATTAAATGATAAAGTTGTATTTTGGAATAATAGCAGCTCTATCTGGACAACAGATGGTACTGAAGCTGGAACAGTTGAAATTAAAACAGTAAGCAGACCTACAACAAACAATGCAAACGAAAAAGCGTTTACAGTTATTGGCAACAACGCTTTTTTTGCTGGTAGCGACGATGCTTCTGGTGCAGAATTATGGATTACAGATGGTACAGAGTCTGGTACACAATTAGTTTTAGATGCAGAACCAGGAGACGATGGTTATACGCCACAAAACAAAGTAGTATTTAACAACAAATTATACTACAAAGGTGATAACGGAGTAAATGGAATTGAATTATGGACAAGTGACGGAACAGCTGCAGGAACCTATATGGTAAAAGATATTAAATCTGGAAGTTCTAGTGGTTTTGTATTACCTACTGAAATTTATGCAACAGATAAATATATTTATATGTCGGCGGGAGGTAGTTTTAATACCAACTTATGGATTTCTGATGGTACTGAAGAAGGTACTGAAGAGATTGTAATTACTGAAGATGATGAAAGTAAACCATCACGTTTTTATTCTTATAATAATGGGGTATTCTTTTTTGCTTTAAACAGTTTTAGTGTTGGAGACGAACCTCACTTTATATCTGAAGATGATGCTTTAAGTGTATCAGATTCTGAAGTAGCATATATTCATTTATACCCTAACCCAACTAGCGACTTTGCTATTATAGACAATACAAACAAATCTATAGAAAGTGTTACCGTTACAGATATTACAGGTAAAGTGGTAGATAACATTACCAATGTAAATAACACAACTATAAAAGTCTCTTTATTAAATAAAGAAAGTGGTATTTATTTTATAAAAATTAATACACCATATACATCTGTTACCAAAAAAGTTATTAAAAAATAATAGGTTTTAGCACCTAATCTAAACGTTTAAAAAGCAGTAATTAACTCCGGTTAATTACTGCTTTTTTTATATATTACACTCTACTCCAGCATACATCGTTTGTAAATTACAGCTGCTCTTTAATAAAAATATAAGCCCTTAAAATTAACTGCATCCCGGTCTAACTTTTAATAAACATAACCTCTCCAAAAGGTTAACAAAAAGTACAATTAATTTATACAAATCAGTAACATTACATTTATCTTTAGGCTACAAACCACCTCGTATGGCAACTCTAATTTGTAGCCATATTTCTTGAGGACATATTAATTGAAAAAACAAAACATAATGGGCGTATTTAACAGAAAAAAGCAAAGTAAACATCATAATCTAAAAATAAAAACGCACTACTTAAAGACCACCAAAACGCCAAAAATTATATGCTTACAGCTCCTCTTTTTATCTATTATAGGGGCTAGCTGCTCACAAAAAGAGAATCATCAAGATTACAAACCTAATGTCTACCAAACCTCATTTGCCGGAGACAATCTTAAATTACTATCCAACAATAATGCTAAAACCACTTCTAAAGCAGTAAAGCAAGTCGGTTTAGAGTTGCTTCCCGATCAGGAATTTCAAAAATATTACGGTTTCGGAGCTTCATTTACAGAATCTTCGGCATGGAATCTAGCAACTATACCTGTAAAATCTCGTAAAGAAGTATTAACAAAACTTTTCAGCCCTACAGAAGGTGCAGGATTCTCACTTACACGAACACATATTAATAGTAGCGATTATTCAAACAATCATTACACCTATATTGAAAAAGGAGATACAGACCTTTCTACATTCAGTATACACGAAGACATGAAAGGCTTTACGGGCAATGAAAACGACCAAGTACGTGGCATTGAACTTGTAGATCCGAGTTACGACCTTATTCCAATGATTTTAGAAGCCTCTAGCATTCCTGGTGCCGATTTCAAAATTATAGCCTCTCCTTGGAGTCCGCCATCGTGGATGAAAACAGGTGAAACCTCTGAAATGACTAACGGGTCTTTACTCCCAGAATATTATGGCCTTTGGGCTAAATACTTGTCCATGTATGTAAGTGCATACGCCAAACAAGGCATTACCCTTTGGGGAATGACACCACAAAACGAACCTCTACACGCACACAATGCACAATGGGATAGTAACGGATTTACGCCAGAACAAGGTCGGGTGTTTTTAAGAGACTACTTAGGCCCTCAACTTGTAAAAGACGGACATCTTGACCTTAACGATTTAGATGCCGGATTACACGTCTTAATTTACGATCATAATAAATCGACCATGAACGACTACGTAACACCTACTTACCAAGATCCCGAAGCCTCTAAATATGCATGGGGAACGGCTTTTCACTGGTATACAAATTCCGAATTAAAAGCAAACAATTGGTATGCAAAAGCATTAGACCAGTTACGTACCACTTGGCCTAACAAGGGTATGATTCATTCCGAATCGAGTATAGATATCGATGTCAACGATCCTATTGGTCAATATTGGAGAGCGAGCACAGACTACGCAGGTACCTTTGTCCCTTTCGAAACTTATGCTTACGATATTATTACAGACCTAAACCACGGCACACAAGGATACGTCGAGTGGTGTAGCATACTTAGCGATAAAGGACAACCAAACCCTTACAACAATTTTAATAGTGCACCAGTACTTATTAATCCCGTTACAGACCAAGTTATTTACACACCACTTTACTATTTACTAAGCCACTTTAGTAAGTTTATACGCCCAGGAGCGCACCGAATTGGATTAACAGGCGACACAACAGATGGACTTATATACACCGCTGCCAAAAACACCGATGGTTCAATCGCTGTGGTTGTGTTTAATAAAAACGAAGAGAGTTATCTATTAAACTTAACCTTAAACAACAGTATTTATACTACACAAATAGCACCAAGAGCCATGCAAACCATACTGCTACAAAGCAAATAAACACTAGTAAAATAGCCATACAACAGTTACCAAAAAACAAGCCTTAAATTAGTAAGTAAACAAAAGTGCACTAGTAAATCGTGTTTTACTAGTGCTCTTTTAATTTATTTAAGCTAAAACATTGTGTGTTTTACGGTTATCCGTACTCTTCTTTTAGTATTAAGTAATATATTTAGACATAAAATTAACAATATCCAATTGTTTTATCGGGATAACCCTATGTTTATATTGGATAAAAGGAGTTACCAATAATTAGAAAGAAAACTATGACTGAAAAAGTTAACAAAATAAATAGCCCTTTAACAATCATAGCAATTTTCGCAGCTTTAGCAGAAGTAAATGCTACGATAGCCATAGGATTAATTAATGAAAACCTACATTATATTTTTATTTGGTTCGTAATTGGATTCCCTACTCTTTTAGTAATTCTGTTTTTTATCACGCTAAATTATAACACTAAAGTTATGTATTCACCAAGTGATTTTAGGGAGGATAAAAACTTTATTGATTCTCTTTATGGACAACAATCTGAAAAAAGTAAGTTACCAAAAGTAGACTTCGATAACTTTTCGAAATCATTAGAAAAAATGGAATCAAAACTATTAGAGTCTCTTAACAAAAAAATTAATTCTACTTCAAATGGAACTATTACAAAAAGTGAATTAAAAGAAATATTAGAAAGTCAAAAATCTGAAATAAGACAACTGTCAAAAAATGCAATTGAAAACAGCAATGAACTAGGGTTCACAGTTTCTTCAGATTTAAGGTCTGAATTTGTAAAATGGATTTCTTATCCCGCTTATATTCCAATTATATATGCAATAATAAAAGAGAATACACCAACTGTATCTAAGTTAAAAACTTTAGAGGATAAATACAATTTACCTGAAAGATGGGATGAATCTGGATTACTTGGTTTGGAAGAGATTGTAAGTATCAAGAACGATAAAATAATTATTGATAATGAAACGAAGGAAATGTTAATTAAGTGGGTTAATGCAAATGAAAAAACGATACTCTCAATAATAAAATCATTTGACGGAAATACTGAAAAAGACGGAGAGCGTAGTGCAATAAATGAAGTTGCTAGATTAAAAGCACAAAAACTCAAAATATAATAACTATTGGTAACACCGTATATAATTTATTGCTAGTTCTAGCCTACTTACGAAAATCCTCGCGGACTTTCTTGGTCGGTAATTATTTACTAAATTAGTTGCTTGAAACACGCAACAAACCATATACAAACACGTTGCCCACATTTATGAAAAAATTGATTAAGTACTCAACTTTGATATTTATGATTATTCTTTTCGGATGTGTAAACGATAATTCTAAATCTAATAAACAATCTGAATTTGAAAGTCAACACTCTGACCAAAAAATGCTTGGGATACTTGATGAGATGTCTGAAATCGAATTTTTACGAGAAGATAATAAATATGGTGAATGGGGTGGAGATATTGACTTAATTAGAATTTACCGCTATAATGATAATACTTATGCTGATTATCTTAGATATGTAGGTAGAAATATCCCACTGCCACCCCCAGGTGAAATGGATAAAAAATGGTATGAATATAAAACTCTTGAAACTAAAATTGATAGTATTAAATTAAGTATAAAAGAAAAACAACTAATTGAAATATCAATTATTAATCTTCTAAAAAACAAACTTAGAAATGAAAATATACCGTTTGATGGGATTTATAATAGCGTAATTTCTAAAGATTCAAGTATTGTTATTATGGATTACAATTCATTTGATTGGAAATCTTTTGTTGAATTGAAAACTTCACTGAAGAAAAAATAACTGTAGGCAACACTGTATAAAAATAATGCTAAATTAGGTGCTTAATCGAGAGTTCGTGCTATTTTGTTACGTCTGATTTTCCTTCTGAAAATCCTCGCACACAAAACCGCACTATTTTTATACGAGAACGTTAGTAGTAATTTGAGCGATGAACAAAACGACTATATATTTTGGAATATTTCTTGTCTTGGTAATTAGCATTTATTTCCTAACAAGTTTAAACTTTGAAAAGTCAAATAATGGTATGTTTAATTTTGGAGCTTTTGCTATAGAATTACCAACCGATTGGAGAAAAGTGGAGTTTGACGGTATTGACAGCAAGGTTGGAGGTATTACAAACGGAATTGACTCATTGACTTTTGATTATGGTTGGTATTCTTATCCATTGAATAAAGAGAATAAAGAAACCCAACTTTTCGCTACGGACACAATAAATGGAAAAATAGCTTATATAACCAAGCCGATAAAAACTGGAAACGGAACTATTGGAATTTATATAGAAAACGCTTTTAAGGAAAATCACTTTAACTTAATCGGTAAAGACATTGAAAATGAAAAACTGATTTTGGATATTTTCAAATCAATAAAGTTTATGGATAGTGACACACTTCTAAACTCGAAGCAAATTGAATTTAAAATAAAATAAAAAACTGGTGCTAACATCGTGTATAAAAAATTGCTACATTAGTCTTTAAATAATGGTCGTTGCACTTTTGTTACGTCTGATTTTCCTGCGAAAAATCCTCGCACACAAAACCGTTACCCAACATATAAAAAACTCAACACAATGAATAACAAAATATTTAAATACGGAATCACAATCGGATTGATAATAAGTATAATCGGACTTGTCTTCTTAAAAACAGATTTACTGACTGAAAATCAAACAAACATTGTAAATATAATTTATAAAATAACTCTTATACTTTCAACTATATTCATTCTAACGAAAAGCTTGTTTATAAAAGAAAAATTTAATCAAATTCTCAAAGTAGTTGGAATTATATTTCTATTAATACTCTCAATGAATTTATTAAAGGAATTTAGTAATTACGAAATTGAATCAATAAGAATTATTTCATACATACTATTTTGTAGTTTATTAGTTATGTACATTTCTCATTTTATGAAAAAAGAAGACAAGAAACAATTAGACTATTTAAAACTTGCATTCGTAATACTCTTGTTTGTTGGGGGATTTTTAAACGTAATGAATGTATTACCAATTAATTTAAAGTATTTGTCTGGAGGTCTTTTTTGGATTGTTGTTATAGAAATGCTTTATTTAAATCACGAAAAAGAAAACGGAATGAAAAAATACGTTGGATAACACCGTATAAAAATAATGCTTAGTTTATTGCTTAATCAAGAGTCCGTGCGCTTTTGTTATACATAAACGTTACCTGCAATATCTCAAACTCACGATTATAATTAATAAATGGAAAGATTATTAACATCGTTAGAAATCGAATCAATAAATTCGGAATATCGAACCAATCCAATTTATCGCTATTATATTGGCAGAAAAATGTATCGAGAAGCTTATCCAATTACTGAAATACTATCTGTTTCTGATAAAACTAACCTGATAATGGTTAAAGGTAATTCTGACACAGGTTATGACCATATACGAGAAAGACATAATTTTTTCACTACAGAAGTTTATACTGTCAAAGAAAAGAGTGGTCATCATAGGTTTCAACATCCGAATAAGTTTCCACCAAATATTGCTCCTATAGATTTTATAAGAATTGCTGATTCCATTTATCATCCTCAAAATGAAATTATCGAAAATGAACATTCTGGAGCTCAGTTTTTTGATCTATATAGAGCATCGATAATATTTCCTGGCTATGATAAGCCTGAGTCAGTTAATCTTTTAATATATAAAAACACTAAAATTATTCACACACTTTATCCTAAAAGAGATGCATTCGAAAGAAAAATTAAAAAAATAAAAGGCTTTCTATTTCATCGCGACAAAGTTGAAATAGAATTTTCTGGAAATAACAAATATTTACAAATTAGAATACCATACATAAACGTAAATAGAAAATTGTGGTACGCTATATTTATTGATAAAGATTTTAATACGAATATTGAATATTGGTCAATTTTAGTTTTTTTAGGCCATCATATTTCTAAATATAAAATTGATTATGTTCAACAATCTCTTGTTAAATCGAATCTTTATAGAGCAACATACCAATATGCTGATTTAAGAGTGGCTGAAAGTTTTATAAAGGACTTTGATGAAAAATTAAAAAAAGGAACAGTAACATTACCAAATAAAAAAAAATAAAACATATAACACCGTGTATAATTAATGGCTAGTTATCGCCTACTTACGAAAATGACAAAGTAATTAGAAGGTACAATGAACCTTTTAAATTGAAAATTTTAGCCGAACTTACAATAGGTAAATAGCACCAAGAGCCATGCAAACCATACTGCTAAAAAGCAAATAAACACGAGTAAAATAGCCATACAACAGTTACCCAAAAACAAGCCTTAAATTAGTATGTAAACAAAAGTGCACTTTTAATTTACTTAAGCTAAAACATTGTGTGTTTTACGGTTACCCGTACTCTTCATTTAGTATTAAGTAATATATTTAGACATAAAATTAACAATATCCAATTGTTTTATCGGGATAACCCTATGTTTATATTGGATAAAAGGAGTTGGCATTCATTGCAAGAAACATCCTGCATAACATAAACTTAAATTGATAAATCATGAAAGTAATCCTACCTAGCCATTTTAATTTAAACGAAAAGATTGGCAAAGATTTCGTTTATCAATTAGGATTTGACAAGCAGAAAATAGACGGAACAATTCAAGAATATACTTATAATAGAGTAAATGGCTATGTGTTGACCGAAAATGGTGGTAGAGAAATATTAGTTGCTTCAAGAAAGAATTGGTCGGCAAATGACCGTTTTGATTATGTTCTTCAAGCAAAAGACTTTGATAATATTAATGAAGGTGATTTCAGTAATTACATTTGGCTAAAGCATCCCGATTTTGCAGAACCAAATACATTTAACGAAGTAAAAGAATCTTATAATGGAGCATTCTCATTTAAGCAAGAAAATTTAGAAGAAGGAATCGAAGGTCTTCGTTCTCCTCAAATTGGTGGTATATATGCAACTCTAGCACATTGGCAGATTGGTTCAGAACCTGCAACTATTGTAATGCCCACAGGAACTGGTAAAACGGAGACAATGCTTTCCTTGTTGATTGCTGCGAATTGTGAAAGAATACTTATCATTGTTCCATCAGAAGCATTACGCTCTCAATTAGCTAAGAAGTTTATAGCTTTAGGTTTATTGAAACATTTAGGCATAGTAAATGAAGATAGCCTTTATCCTAGAGTTGGAATTCTGAAGCACCGCCCTCAAACAGAACAGGAGGTCAATGATTTCTTTGAAAATTGTAATGTGATTATTACGACTATGAGTGTTGTAGGGCAAATTAGCCCTCAAATCCAAACAAGAATTTCAGAATACTGTTCTCATCTATTTATTGATGAAGCACATCACATTGCAGCAAAAACATGGAGGAAGTTCATTGAAGCTTTTAAAGAGAAGCATATATTACAATTTACAGCTACACCATTCCGAAATGACGATAAATCAATTGGAGGAAAGATTATATTCAATTACCCACTGAATAAAGCACAAGAAGAGGGTTATTTTAAGAAAATCGATTATTACCCAATATACGAGTTTAACTCCTCTGACTACGATAGGTCAATAGCAGAAAAAGCAGTTGAAATATTAAGAGCAGATTTAGCAAATGGGAATAACCACATTCTTATGGCAAGAGTGAATTCTACTTCTCGTGCTAATGAAGTGTACGAAATCTACAAAGAATATGAGGATTTAAATCCTATTCAAGCACATACAGGATTAAAAAATGAAGAACAGAAAGAAGCTATTCGTAAAATCTTAAATTATGAAACTCGCATTATAATATGCGTTGATATGTTTGGTGAAGGTTTTGATATGCCTGAATTGAAAATTGCAGCATTTCATGATGTAAAGAAAAGCTTGCCAATAACATTACAATTGGCGGGTAGGTTTACACGGACAAATAGAGATAATAATCTAGGGAATGCCTCTATAGTAGTTAATCTTGCCAATGTGGAGGTAACAGAAGAATTACAATCATTATATTCGCAAGATTCTGATTGGAATCAAATCTTACCTGTTATCTCTGATGAAAATTCAAGAGAGCAGGAAAGTCTTTTTGAATTCATGCAAGGATTTGATAAATTTCCCGATGAAATACAGCTCCAAAATATCAGACCAGCATTAAGTACTGTTGTGTACAAAACAAATACTGAAACTTGGCAGCCTAATAACTTTGAAAAAGGAATTATAGGTATTGATAATTTCGACCAAGTTTATTCTGATATAAATAGCGAAAAAAGAACACTGGTGATTGTAACAGGAAATAGAGTTCCTGTTAAATGGGGAGACTTAAAAGATATTTTTCGATTAGAGTGGACTTTATATGTTGTTTATTGGAATCAAGACCAGCAACTACTTTACATTAATTGTTCTGCAAATGGGAGCATGTTCGAAAAACTTGCAGAGGCGGTATCATTAGGAACAGCTTCTCCGATAAATGCCGAAGACGTTTATCGGAGTTTAGGGAAAATCACAAGGTTAAAAATAAATAATGTTGGATTAAAAGAGCAATTAGGAAAGCAAAAAAGTTTCACGATGCATACAGGTGAAGATGTAGAACCAGCTCTTAGCCCTGTTCAATTACTCAATAAAATTAAATCTAATATATTCGGAGTTGGATTTGAAAACGGTGATAAAGTTTCTATTGGCTGCTCTTATAAAGGGAGAGTTTGGACTAGGAAGAATGGTAACATTGAAGAGCTTATAAATTGGTGTAATTATACTGGTGACAAACTACTAGATGAAACAATAGACCCCAATACAATTTTAAGTGGAGCAATTTACCCACATAAAGTTGATAGCCGCCCAGAGCTAATGCCAATTACGGTTGAATGGAATGATGAAGTTTATAAAAAGAATGAACAAGCTGTTTCTATAGTTCATAATGATTTTTCTTATCCTCTCGATTCATTTGAATTAGAATTACTTAATCCTTTAGAAACGGGGGACATAAACATTGTTCTTTATAATGAAAGATTTAGGTCAGTTTATAGATTGGAAATAAATGCGGATAATTTTGATTTTATTAACGTTGAAAATCCTTGTTTTATAAAATTTGGAGCAACTGCACATCGCTTATCAGAATACTTTTATAGTTACTCACCTATTATTCGATTTTTAAATGGTGCATGGCTAGAAGGAAATCAATTTGTCGATTTCGTTTTTGATGGAAGTTCATATGAACGTAATAAAATTAAAGCATGGGATTGGACAGGTGTTAATATTAGAGAGGAATCTCAAGGAGAGCAAAAAGCTACTGGTAATATACAGCACAAAGTAATTACGGTACTACAGGAAAAGGATTTTGATATAATCTTTGATGATGATAGTTCTGGAGAGGCTGCAGATTTGATTACAGTAAAAGTTGACGATATTGCTAAGAAAATAATTATTGAATTGTATCATTTAAAATATTCGCATGGAGAAAATGCAGGTGCTAGGATAAGTGACTTGTATGAAGTTTGCGGACAAGCACAAAAAAGTGTGTTTTGGAAGGGGAAAGGTGGTTTTGCATTGTTTAAACATTTGATTCAAAGGGAATCAAGGAGAGTATCAAATGGTAAAAATTCCCGTTTTGAAAAAGGCACTATTGAGAACTTAGCAGTAATAAAAGAAAAAAGTAAACGATTTTATAAAACTGACTTTAAAATTTATATAGTTCAGCCAGGTTTATCGATAGAAAGAGCTTCCGAACAACAATTAGAACTATTAGCTGTAACCGAAAATCACCTTTTAGAAACTTATAAGATTGATTTAGAGGTGATAGCAAGTGAATAAACAACGAAATGCCAACAATGTATAAAAATAATAGCCGGGATAGCAGTAAATTCAAGGGTTGTAGCCCGCTTCAACTTTTGTGTAACTTGACAGGAAAGTGCCACGCAATCGGCTACTATTCTTATACGAAACGTTAGGCACAATTAGAACAGCGAAAACCATCTAACTTAAAAAAATAAAACCAATAATGAAAAATCTTAAATTAACAAGTACCGTAATTGCATTAATTCTAACATTTAATTTAATAGCACAAACAGCACCAAAAGGAAAAAAAACGTTAGAAGTAAAAGAAAATTATGAAGGTGAATATATGCAAGAAGTTACTAAGGGAGACTTGTCAAAAGTTGTTATAGATGCAATGACAAATAGAGTTCCTAAAAAATTGAAAAAATATGGTTTTGAAGATATTACAATTTTAAAAATTGGTAAAGTCAAAACCCCAATTAGTTTAGCAACTAAGATGTCTAATTCTGTTGGTGGAAATAAAGGAGCAGGAAAGGCTCAATTGGAATTAGCAAAAACTTCGGGAGAAATAGAACGAGCAGTAGACAAGATGTATACCGAGGAAACTGATATAGACTGGAAGTTTCAAGTTAATTTTACTGACAATAAAACTGGGAAAGAATTCAGAGTCCGATTGAGCACAATGTCTTATGCACCAAAATATATTATCAAAGAAAGTGCAACCGTAATAAATTTGAGGAAATAAAACAGCTAACAACACCGCATATAATCAATTGCTAGTGCAAGCCTACTTTCGAAAATCCTCGCTGACTTTCTATCTAAAGATATTTAATACAAACTAAATAAACTCGTTATCAACCGTTAAAACAAAAACATGAAAATCAATTTTTTAATTATTTTTTCAATCCTATCAGTTTTATTTTCTTGCAGCTCTGATAGTGTTGAACCTAGTGAAAATGTCAATTTAGATCCAACAGTTTTTAATGTAACTTTAGAACAAGTTACAGATGTTAGTGCAACAATACAATGGTCTGTTTCTAATGACCCTGAAAACCAAACTATAACTTATGACATATATTTAAATAGTAATCTTATTTACGCCAATTCAAACAATTTAAATTATACATTTGAAAACCTTACAAACGAAACAAACTACTCTGGAAAAGTGGTAGCTTCAGATGGAGTGAATAGTACAATTGTTAACTTTTCTTTTAAAACACAACCTTTTATTCCTTTAGTATTTAATGGATCTGTTGTTCTTTCTACACAACAAGAAGTGAACGACTTTGGCAACAATCACTACAATATTATTAACGGAAACTTATCTATACAGTCTACTACCGGCCTCACTTCAGATATTTCAGACTTAACCCCATTAGTAGACATTACGGAAGTAATTGGATATGTTCAAATACAACAAACATCAATACAATCATTGGAGGGACTAAATAACTTATCCGATATTAATGGCATCCTAAGAATAAATTACAATAATGCTTTACAAAACTTAAACGGTTTAGAAAGTTTGGTTTCAATAAATCAGGATTTATTGATTTATAATAATAATTTACTTGAAAATACCAATGCGATTGGAAATCTAAATAATTTCAGTGGATATATACATGTTTCTAACAATCCTAATTTGATTAATTTAACTTTTTCTGAAAATATTAAACAATTAGAAAGTATAGAAATTTTAAATAATGCCTCTTTAGAAAGAATTAGTGGTTTTAACAATATCAGCAAGATTGATGAGATCTTGTATTTAAACGATAATATATTACTCGGTAATATAGATTTTAGTAGCTTGAATGCTATTGGTAGTTCTTTTTCAATTATCAATAATCTATTAAGTGATCTCTCTGCTTTTAATAATTTATCGACTATAGGTGGCTATTTCGATATAATGAATAACAAATCTTTAACAAGCCTCAATGGGTTAAGCAATCTAACAAGTGTTAATAATACTTTTAATTTATGGAATAACGCCATGCTTTCAGATTATTGTAGTCTAACAATTATTATGCAAAATAATAGTATACCCGGTACATTTTCAACATTTGGAAATTTATTTAATCCTACTAAACAAGACATCATTAATGGAAATTGTAATTAATAAATACTAATACTGTATATAAAAAAAATGCTATTTTCAGCTTAACCAAAGCAACTATTATTATACGAACCCCCTTGCGCCCCATACAAACTAACAAAATGCAAAGAAAAATAATCACACTTTTACTTTTAGTAATATTCACAACTTTTGGATATACTCAATCTGAAAAAATCAATATTAAAACAGACCACTTAACGGAAGTGAATTACCTAAAAGCGAATGATTTTTATTTAACTCATTATCTATATATCGACTTATTTTTAAGAGAAAATCTGTTTCCCGAAGCAAATTCAGAAGATGTTTCCTCTATCCTAAAAGCTCTAAAAAAATATGTGTCCGTAGAAAACAAATTAGATATTGAAATTGAAAAACCTGGAAAAAGGAATTACTTAATCCGATTCGTAATATTAAAGAAAGATGACGGCACTGAACTTTTAATAGCTTTCACGAACTGGAGTGTAAAGGACAAAAAGTTTGAAAAAGATATTAAAATGGAAAATGATTCTTATACGAGATGGTATTTTCTAAATGGAAACAAAATGACCTACAGAAAAGATATGTCTAATCAGAATGATTACTTAAATATTAACAAGTCTGACTTGGCAAACGCTTATCTATTTGATGAACTATACGATAACGATTCTGAGGTAAAAAACACAATAGACGCATATCTAAATCAAAGTGATTTAAGTGTATCAGATAAAATTATGGCAAATTTGATTCTCTTGAAATACCAAATTTTTAAAACAGAGAATGATAATGTGACTAAACAAACTAAATACATAACGGAACTATTTGAAAAAAATAAATCTGAGTCTAACCTAAGAGGTTTACAAGCGGCTTTTGATGCAACAAAATTTCAAATAGAATTAATGAAATAAATACTGTGCGCAAAAAACATATAAAAAATTCCTGAATTTATCTTAACCAGAATTAGTCGCTTTGTTTGCTTGTTTCTAATTTTATCATTTAAAATACTTGTACACAAAACACACAACAAACCACATACAAATGCGTTTATTATAAAGCAGTATCAAGTATATAAAACCAGATTATTTACCTAAACATTAGGCCAATAATAAAGGGAATACTTGATCCAAAAAACATAACCATGAAAATATTAAACACCGTTTTAATTGCTTTAAGTCTTACTTTATTAATAAGTTGTGCCGAAAACAACAAGAAAGCTAAAAGTGAAACTACCAAACAAGAATCTATGCCAGATAATGCGCATAGACCAACACCACCTAGAGGAGAAGACCAACGCACCCCATGTGAAGCATTAAAAGAAGGCCCTACTGGTAGTAGTGAACATGGTCCAATGGACAATGCCGACGGAAATAGAGATGGCACAGTATTGCGAGAAGAACTGGAGGCTTTTATGGAAGTAGGAGAATATAGAAGAGTTACCATACTAAATTACTTTGACCAATTTGATACAGATAAAGACGGAAAACTAAGCGACACAGAGTTCGCAAAAGTTACACCCAATTTTAGTTTTAATGGTACCGATGCCAACGGAGACTGTGTAGTTACTAGAGAAGAAGTTATGGCTTATGCCAATGAGGAAGGTCGTAGTTATCGTAAAATTGGACTTGATAAATTCTTCGACTTAGTTGATACCAACAAAGACAATAAAGCAACCCCTGAAGAAATAGAAGCCGCACACCAAAGCGGACTTCTTGCACGATTTTAAGCAATACACCTAAAGCAAGTAGCCTAATAAAAAAGGCGACCTTTAACATATTAAAAAAGGGCATTACACTGGCGTAATGCCCTCTTTTAATAATGGTTGTTCGCAACGCAAATCCTCGTTATAAAATACACACACATAAAAACTTACGACTAGTCTGCTCTTACCTTAGATGTTTTTTAACCCCAACAGACACAGCACTGATATAAAAAGAACGCAATACCCAAAAACGCACAAAAATAGTTATGTGAACCTTTACCAATATGCACAGGTTTTGACACCCCGTTTTGACACACCGTGACACAAATTGACACACCATGAACGGTTAAGCACACACTTGAACGTTCTTGATACAAAACAGGTATTTTCTAGGGGTTTTGTTCGAGTCTTGTTCGAGTCTCCTTCGGGAACGCTTCGAGTGTATAATTTAAAAATGGAACGTTTTACAAGAGAAATACAAACTAGCCCCAAATAACACAAGATATGCACATTTTTCTGGCGGCTAAAAAAAATTAGAAATGCATGTTTTTATTAAAAAAAAAATCGGAAAGTTAATAGACGTTATGTGTTGTACCGTTTCAACTTATTTAAACTAAAACGCTGTCTTTTTTATGGTTGCCCCCCCTATTCTTGTATTAATATAAAACATTATATTTATTCTTCTAAATAAATAATATCCAATTATTTTATCGAGATAACCCTATTTTTATTTTGGATAAAAGGAGTTGTAGTGCATTTAAGGATACCGAACAACCATTGAACAAAAAAATTATAAAATGAAAACTTACAAATCAAAATTTGGATATGAAATAATAGTATTTCTTACACTATTATTCGGATCAATTATTGGATTTATGCTTTATAAAAATGAACCATTGAAAGCAATAGTTTCGGTTGGCGGAATCTTTTCATTGGTTTACGGACTTTGCTTATATCTAAACTTTTCGACTGAATACACAATTAGCAACAATCATATATTAAAAGTAAAATGTGGATTTTTTTATAACAAATCGTTCGATATTAATAAAATAAAATCAATAGCAAAAAGTAATAATTTGATTTCATCTCCTGCCCCATCATTGGACAGAATTAAGTTGACTTATAGGAATTTTGACTTGATTGTAATCTCACCTAAAGACAAAATTAGGTTTGCGAGGGAATTGACCAAGTTGAATCCCGAAATTGAAAATAAATTGACTGAATAAAAAACATCGCGAATAAAATATGATATTATCGTCACTATTAATTATTACAGGGTTTACAAGCCTAATATTTGGCGCGAATTGGCTTGTTGACGGAGCTTCTTCATTGGCGAAAAAAAATAACGTTTCCGATTTAGTAATTGGATTGACAATTGTAGCATTTGGAACTTCCGCACCTGAATTAGTTGTGAATTCAGTAGCTTCATTTAACGGACTTTCCGACATTGTTTTTGGAAATATTATTGGAAGCAATAATTTTAACTTGTATATAATTCTTGGAATAGCAGGTTTAATTTATCCAATTACGGTTCAGTCTTCAACAGCTTGGAGAGAAATACCTATCTCATTAATTGTAGCAATATTATTGTTTGTAATTGCCAACGATTTTTTTATTAATCAGAGTCCTGAAATTTCAAGAGTTGATGGAATGATATTATTGGTAGGGTTTATTTGCTTTATTTATTACGTTTTTAGTCAGTTAAAACAAGAAAAAATTGAAGCCATTACTTATGAAGATAAATCAAATTACAAAATTTGGGGATTAGTAACATTGGGAATTGCTGGACTTATAATTGGCGGAAAATTAGTTGTCGATAATAGTATAGATATTGCAACTGAATTAGGAGTTAGTCAAAAAATAATTGGTTTAACCATAATTGCGGCAGGAACATCACTTCCAGAATTAGTAACTTCAATTGTTGCTGCCTTAAAAAAGAATAGCGATATAGCAATTGGAAACGTGATTGGCTCAAACATTTTTAATGTACTGTTAATACTTTCAATTAGCTCATTTATAAATCCTATAAAGTATAATTCAAATTTTAACCAAGATTTATTAATCTTAATTGGCGGAACCGTTTTTCTAATAATTGCAATGTTTACTGGACAAAGAAAAAAATTTGATAGATGGGAAGCATTAATTTTGTTAAGTTTTTATCTGATTTATACGACCTATTTAGTAACGAAAGAAATATAAACAACACACCACAACATTATATAAAAATAATGTTTAGTTTAGTATTTAATCAAAGGTGAGTGCACTTTTATTACGTCTGATTTTCCTGCGGAAAATCCTCGCACACAAAACTGTTAGCTGTAATAAACCAAATCTAGCATGAATAAAAGAATGAACGAAGATTTTAAAATTTTGGAATAAACATGCGAGTGATTTAAGAATTACTCAAAGTGTTGATTTCAATTTGTTCGAATAAATTACTACAGCTAACACCTCATAAAACTTATTATTACCTCTAGCCTACTTGCTAAAATCCTATCGGATTTTCTGTCTGGTTTTTATTTACTAAATTGGGTGCTTAAATACGCCACTAATCACCAAAAAAACCGTTAGCATTAATCGTGGCTAAAATTAAAAATGAGAATTATGAGTAATTTAAAAAACATTAAATCGGCAATTGAAAATTATGCAAATGATTCAAATTTGACTGAATTACAAATCATTGAGAAATTAGAAAATCATTACTTTAATAAAAAAGTAAACGAAAATTTAAGGCTGTATAAAAAAGGAAAGAAAAAAGTTAGCGATATAACTAAAGACTTAAAAATCTCGCCACGAAAATTTTACGCAATTTTAGAGAAAAAGAAAATAGAACATAAAAAATACAAAAAGAGTGATTTAAAATAACGTCTAACTTAACGTTTAGCTTGTATAATACATAGGTTTCATCATTTATTTTTTTTTGATTGAAACAGGCAAAATCTTGGCGCCTCATTGTTATTAAAAAAACGCATATAAATATTTTCAACCCTGATTACACCCCAAAAAACAGGAATACACAAGTTGTATATTAGCCAATTACAACTGGGGGGTTTATGGTACAATCAGAATTCTTTTTCGGTCCCATTTGCAGAACATTTAATGAAAACCCTGAAAGTTCACGACATTATAAAGCTATTATATATTCTATTTGAAACCTATATTAAATCGATGACATTTAAATATTTAACATACCATTATGGCAGTTATACTGCTTTTAAAAGATGGTTGTATTAAAAACTAATGCAACTACATTGAATAACAAACAACTTATAATCAAAATATTAAAAACATGAAAACTCGCATACACTTACTATTTTTTATAATTTCTTTTTTTGTATCCCACACGGCTGTTACACAAGAAAATTTAGAAAAAACCAAAATAGTAACCACAGTATTTGATGCACTAAAAAAACAAGACGAAAAGAAATTTTTAAAGAGCTTACCAACTAAAGGAGACATTAAATATCTTATTCCCATAGCACAAGAAGCACAACCTAACGAAAACATTCCAGAAGCAGATTCGATAATTGCCAAATTTAAAATAAAAGCCATCGAAAATTTTAGAAAAGTAATTAAAAAAGGAACTGCTTTTGGTGTGCTGTGGGAAGATATCGTATTACAGAACGTAAAATATGAGGCTAACCCTGATCTTAATGTAAACATAGAGCGTGGCAACTTTATCATGGAGTGCACGAGCTACGATAAACGTTTTCTAATTACAATGAAAAAATCTTCTAAAATACGTGGCACTTGGCGATTAATGAATACCATAAAATTTACGCTTTTGTAATACGCTTTTATACCAGCCTTAGCAAAACAAATTATAAATGTTCTGAGTTTTTTATATATAACAACTTAAAAAAATCAGATATCAGGAAACACGACTTGATTATCGATTATATTTGTTCAGTATAACACGTTACCCATACTAAAATTAACAATCACACATCGTTTTATTTATTACTGATACAAACACAATGATTATAGATCAAGATCAAAAATTTAAAGACGTACTTTCTAAAATAGAAGGCACAGTTAGTGAACAATGTTTTTTTAATACGTTCTTAGAATTGTATCCAGAAGTTTGGAAAAAACATAAAATCACGTTTTCAAAATTTAGCAGAAGCAAACAATTTGGACAAACCATTCCGTTACCAAAACCGGAAGTCTCTTTACGAAAAGAAATTAGACTATGGCTACAAAAAAACTATTATAGATCTTAAAGTCTATTCAAAGAAAAGTAATTAAAACATTCCAATTATTAGGATAACCAAATCTTCTTATATTCTAATATAGAAACTAAATAAATTTGTCCAATCGATACTCTGAACCAAATTGATTAAAAATCATGACTTACCAACCAATAGAGTTTATTAGTCATTTACTTAAAGGCTATATTTAACTATGGCATATTTAAAGACGAGACAAAAAATCATGACCGTTTTTAAACACCACACGACTTAAAACCATTACACACACCTGTATATCAACACTTAACCCTATATAAAAACGTTTAAAACACAACACATTATATAAAAAATTGTTATTTTTAGCTTAACCAATGTAAGTTGTTTTATTTGCTAACGCAGTTCGTTGCGGTCTTGTTCTTCGAGAAAAACTCTCGTACACAAACTCGGTACTTTTTAAAGACTAAAACAGTGGTATACTATAAAAAACATAAACGGCATGTTTTATAATGGAGCTAATTGTGATATCTATATTGGTAAAGGAGCAGGAAAAAAACTCTTAGCGGATATTAGAAATGCAAGAAAATCTATTAAAATCGTATCTCCATATTTATCTCCTCTTTTAATCACAGAATTAATAAAATTAAAAAAAAGGAACTTAGAAGTTGAGTTAATAACTACAGACAATATTGAAGACTTTAATGAAAGTTATAAAAAAAACATTCACAAACTAATTAAACAAAATATAGAAACAGACTATATTGCTGTTAAAAAACGTCAAAAATGGAAAGACCTTACTGAAATTTTAACATATATTGAACTAGGGCTTTTAACACTATTAACAGGTATAATATATTACATTAAAGACGTTAAAGTTGCTTTTGGACTACTACCTATTGTCATTATTTTTTTAATTATAAAGCGCTATAAAAACAAGATTAAGCATATTCGAATTTATACATATTGGTATTCTCAATTATTCCCTTTTAAAGTCTATATGTCTCCTAACAAAACAAAATTAAGTAACACTTTTATACATAGTAAGATTTATTTAATAGACGACAAAATAGCATATATGGGATCTTTAAATTTTACTTCAAGTGGAACAAAACATAATTATGAAACGAGAATACGCACAGAAGATTTAAACGCAATAAAAGAAATTAAATATGAAATTTACCAACTCATGAATCATGCTCATTTACCAGAAAGAGATCTTCAGCGTTGGGGAAAACAATTATATCAAGAACCCATTAATTAAAAGAATACTGCTAACAATGTTTACATTATTACTCTATAAATAGCCTACCTTCTTAGACATATATGTTGTAATAAATTTGACTAAAACGATATGAAGTACAATGTAATTATTTTAATTTCTATTTAGATATTGTATTAAAATAATCCTGTATATCTGATAAAAAAGACAGACTTGTCTGTTTTGTAAAATATTTTAATATATTTGCATCATGAAACACGCCGATGTAAAACATAGAATTACAGAAACTGCCTCTTATTTATTTTATAAAAATGGGTATAATTCTACAGGTATCAATCAAATTATTGCAGAAGCAGGAATTGCAAAGGCGACCCTTTACAATCATTTTAAATCCAAAGAAGAGATTTGTCTGGCGTATCTTCAACATAAAAACATCAATTTTCTAGAGGATTTTGAAAATTTCACAACGTCAAAACCAAAAGGAAAAGATCAAATATTAGCCATTTTTGATTTTCTTAAATTGTTTTATCAAGATAAAGATTTTAATGGCTGTTGGTGTATTAAAACCGTTTCAGAAATTCCAAAAGAAAACGAGATCATAAGAAACGAAATTCAATCTCAAAAAAACGATTTTATTGCGCTTATCGCCAAACTTATTACCAATAATTTAGAGACTATTAAAAGTGAGCAAGTAAATTCCCTTGCAAGACAAATATACTTACTCTACGAAAGTGCTGTTGGCGAAAGCCACTTACACCAAGAAGATTGGCCTATTCTAGAATCAAAAAATTTATGTGAAAAAATAATCACTTAAAAAAATTTGCACAAACACAGACAGACTGGTCTGTCTGTAATACACAATTAAAATAAATACAATGAAAGAATTTGAAAACAAAGTAGCCTTAGTAATTGGAGGAACAAGCGGCATAGGTAATGCCACAACAAATGCCTTATTAGAAGGTGGAGCAACCGTACATGTAGTGGGTAGAAATACTGATAAAATTGCCGATGCACCAAACTTGGTTAAACACACAGCAAACATCTCTAATACCATTGAAGTGGATGCTTTAATCGCTAAAATTGATGCTTTAAATAACTTAGATTATTTGGTAAATGCTTCTGGAATTTTTGGTCCAAAACCGTTTTTAGACCATACTATGGAAGACTATAATTCGTATTTAGATTTAAATAGAGGCTTCTTTTTTATCACACAAAGCGCGGCTAGAAAGATGAAAGCAACTCAAGGTGGAGCTATTGTAAATGTTGGATCTATGTGGGCAAAACAAGCCATAAAAGCAACACCTTCTACAGCGTATTCTATGCAAAAAGCAGGTTTACATTCGCTAACACAACATTTGGCTATGGAATTAGCTGAAGACAACATTCGTGTAAACGCGGTCTCTCCTGCCCTAGTAAACACGCCTGTTTATCATGGTGTTTTTGGTAGCGAAGAAGCGGCTAAAGAAGCGCTGGTTGGCTTTAACGGTTTTCATCCTATAGGTCGTTTTGGTGAGTCTGAAGATATTGCCAATAGTATTGTCTTTTTATTATCAGACAAAGCGGCTTGGGTTACAGGTGCTATTTGGGATACCGATGGTGGTGTTATGGCTGGTAGAAATTAATAAAAAAACAAAAAGTCTTAGTGAATATAAAGAGTCACTAAGACTTTTTTATAACTACGTATTGTCTAGCAGTACACTAATTTAAAATTAAGAATATGAAAAATATAATCGTAGCATTAAGTGTTGTTTTTCTTTTTATGTCTTGTAAAGAGAAGGTAAAAACAGAAACGGATCGTATATCTAAAACTACAACATCCAAGATTACAAGTGAAAAATCAACATTAAAATATAAAACATTAGCTGTAAACGGTGTAAACATAGCTTATAGAGAAGCTGGTAATCCGGAGCATCCAACTATAGTACTGCTACATGGTTTTCCGGCATCATCGTATCAATATCGAAAAGTGCTAGCGCAACTCGCTGATGAGTTTCATTTAATTGCGCCTGACTATCCTGGTTTTGGTAATAGTGATTTTCCGAGTTCTGAAACGTTTAGGTATACGTTTGATAATATGGCAACTACTATGGATTCGTTTTTAGAACAAAAGGGGATTAATTCTTATGCGATAATGATTCAAGATTATGGCGCACCTATTGGTTTTAGATTAGCAACAGCTCACCCCGAACGCATAACAGCCATCATCAACCAAAATGGAAATGCTTACGAAGAAGGTTTAGGAGAAGCTTGGGCTGGAATAAGAGCACTTTGGAAAGATAGAACCAAAGAAACGGAAGACGCTTTGTTATCTGCATTTTCTTTAGAAGGTTTAAAATGGCAATACACTCACGGCGTTAGAGATATAGAAACAGTAGATCCAGACACTTATAATTTAGATTTCTTAAGACTGTCTAGACCAAACGCACATGCTGTAAATTTAGATTTGTTTTACGACTACCAAAATAACGTAAAACTATACCCAAAATGGCAACAGTATTTAAGAGACCACCAACCTCCATTACTAATTGTTTGGGGTAAAAATGATGCTTTTTTCCCTGAAAGTGGTGCCGAAGCGTTTAAAAAAGATGTCAAAAACATAGACTATAATATCTACGATACCGGACATTTTGCTTTAGAAGAAGATGGTGATGTTATTATTGAAAAAATAAGAAGTTTCATGAGAAAGCAACACAAATAATCACGTCTAAATTAAGAACAACTTTGAATTTAAAACACAGCAATGAAACAATTAGTCCTCATTTTCCTTATTGCACTATCTTTATTGGCTTGTAATAATGTAACAAAAGCGCCTTCTGAAGCCCACAACAATAATGCGTTTTTTTTACCACCGCCAACCACTTATAATTATACTGCTATTGACAGTGTAAAACTGTTTTACAGAGAGGCCGGAAATAGAAACAACCCAACAATTGTATTACTGCATGGTTATCCGTCGTCTTCACATTCATACAGAAACCTAATCCCTATGTTGGCTACGCATTACCATGTAATTGCACCAGACAATTTAGGGTCTGGTTACAGCACACATTTAGACCCAACAACAACAAAGTACACTTTTGATATGTTGGCAGATTATACAGAAAAGCTCATTAACACCCTACAAATTAAGAATTATGTTATGTACATGCAAGATTTTGGTGCTCCTGTTGGATATCGCATAATGATGAAAAACCCAAAACGTATTCAAGCTTTAATTGTACAGAATGCCAATGCCTATTTAGATGGATTAACCCCAAAACGACAAAACTTTTTTAGAACCGCGCAAACAGATACCTCACAAGAAAAGCACGATTTTTTATATGGCTTAACCAGTAAAGATGCGATAATTAATAAACAATATGTATTTGATTTAGATAGTACAAATATCAACATTCAAAGTCCGGATGCGTGGACGCACGATTTGGCATTTCTAAGGTCTAAAAAAGACCGAGACATTCAAGTACAGCTTTTTAAAGATTATAATACCAATATAATACGTTATCCAAAATGGCAACACATGCTGAAAGACAACCAACCTAAAACATTAATAGTTTGGGGTAAAAAAGATTTAAAATTTAACTACAAAGGTGCAGAAGCTTATTTAAGAGATTTACCAAATGCTGAGTTGCATTTACTAGATGCGGGACATTTTGCAGCTGAAGAAAAAACAAGAGATATCGCTAAGCTTATTTTAGAGTTTTTATCTAAAAACGGAATAGAATAATGCACTATAAACAATTATTTGGAAGCATCTTGCGTAGCATCATCCAATAAAAACAGATTAAACACGATGGTTTATAATTTCATAAAAAAACAATTAAATAAAAAACGCTAGATTACACTCTAAAAACACCATGCAGCACATCTCAATAAAATTATCCGTATTATTAATCTTATTTTTCACGATATCAAGTTGTAAACAATCTGAAGAAAAGGACCATTCTGAAAAAAGAATAAAAAATGAAGTTTTAGTTTTAGGAACAATCCACGGAGGTCACCTTACCGATAGTGTTTATAATACAGACTATTTAAAAAAGTTAATTATACAAATACATCCAGATTATATATTAACCGAGATTCCACCAAAACTTTTTAAAACAGCTATGGATGGGTTTAAGAGAGACGATAGTATTTCTGAACCTCGTACCATGCGTTTTCCTGAATATGTAGATGTTGTGTTTCCATTATCAAAGCAAATGGATTTTGAAATTATTCCAACAGCTGGATGGACAAAATCTATGGCAACTCAGCGTGGAAAACAATTAAGAGCTATTCGTCAAGATTCATCTAGAATAAATGATTGGACTGAATATATAAAAGGAAATAAACTTTCAGATTCATTATATAAAGCTAGTGGAAAAGTAAACGATCCTTATTTTATACATACCAATAAATATGATAGCATTCAAGATTTAGGATTACAGCCTTATAATAAATTATTTAATGACGAACTTGGTCTTGGAGGTTGGGAAAATATTAATATCGCACATTATTGGAATATTGAAAAAGCATTAGAAAAATACCGTTATCAAGGAAAGCGAATACTAATTACTTATGGCGCTGGACATAAAGGTTGGTTTTTAAGGGAATTACGTAAACGTGATGATATTGAATTATTAGAGATGAAACCCTTTTTAGATGCAATCTAATCTCCCCTTTAAATATAAAACGTATGTTTAAAAGCTGTCTTTATTAAAACAAAGAGTCTGATTTTCTTACAAAAATAATATTTATTAAAGACAAAAATATTGTAATAAAAGAGTATTACAAGAACTAAAACTATTACCTACACCATATATAATTAATGGCTTACTTCTAGCCTATTTACAAAATTATAATATATTTTATATTCAATTTGTTTGTGTTATATTAAACACTAAAACACCACAAAATCACAGATAAACACATTAACATATATACCGTAAGATCTTTATAAATCTTACGGTATTATTATTTAAACAATCTAAATATCAGAATTTTACGGAAAAACCGTAATTATAATTCTTAATAAAGTAATATATTTATTGTATTAACAATATCCCTTTATTTACTCCGGATATAAGGATCTTTAGTTTTGATAAAAGGAGTTGTAGCAAATACGAAAATGAACAGTACATATCATAAAATTATAGCATTTGGAATTTTAATTTTGGTTTTTACGACCTGTAAAGCACAAACAAATGAAAGTCCTAATCCGAAAATAAACTCTGAAAATTATTACGAATATTTTCACTCTGGCGGAACAACAAAAACGACAACGAATTGGTTACGAAGACACGAAGCTGTTCCAATTATTATTGACGAATTGGAAAAACTCGGATTTGAAACAAAACAATATATATTATTCGAATTGGAAAACGAAGAAGAAATAATACTTGATGTTTATAATCGTGAAAAGAACTTTGGTGTAGTTTTCAATACTGGACACTTTGCTTTTCCGAATAAAACTCAAAGAAATAGTCGGATTTATAATCAAGACAAGTTCAAAATATCAGGAAGTTTAGGTCGGAGAAAAGTTTATAAAGAATTACCAAAAAACATTATTGTTCATCAAGAAACTTGGTATTGGTATCAAACTCAAAGTAGTCCGAATGACAAACTGCTGAATAAGAAAACGGCTGAAAATATTTTACGAGAAGATATCAGAAAACAATTAGCTGAATTGAGAAACTAAAAAAGTACTTGCTACAACACCGTATAAAAATAATGCTTAGTTTAGTGCTTAATCAAGAGTCCGTGCACCTTTGTTACGTCTGATTTTCCTGCGGAAAATCCTCGCACACAAAACCGCACTATTCTTATACATAAACGTTGCCAGTAATTAAAAAAAATAGCGGAAACCTATTTTAATTTGAACAAATAGCAACAAGTTTAACCCAAATTGAATTAAAAAGGAAAATAGAATTTAAACGAAAAATGACTTTAAAAAATAAGATATTACTCAACAAATTCCTTTTACCTTCAATATTCTTGATAATTCTAATAATCTATGTGTTGAAAAACTCTTTAGAATTCGGATTCATAATTTATTACCTAATCTTATGGATAATAGTTTCTTTATTCATTATTTATAAATCGAAAAACCATTTGATTGAATATAATACTGAACAGAATAAATTGAAAATTAAATATTACGCAGGAATTAATAAAACGACTGAAAAAATAATCCAAATAGATAAAATAGTTAAAACTAAACTGGATACGAGGATTTTTGATTTTGGTTTTGACTTGTTATCAATTAAATATATAGATGACCAAGAATTGTACAACCTTTTAGATTTGAGGATTAGAAATAAAAAAGATTGGATAAAAATATTATCTTTAATCGAAGTAAATGATGACATTGAAAAAGACAATATGAAATAAAAACTACTGGCAACACCGTATATAATTTATTGCTAGTTCTAGCCTACTTACGAAAATCTTTGCGGATTTTCTATTCGGTTTTTATTTGTTAACTTAGTTGGCTTAACCACGCAACAAACCATATACAAACACGTCAGACTGTCTAATAACTATTTAAGTTTTTAGTGCTATTTAGAAACAGTTATAAAGTAATTTTCAGGTAGTTTTTGTATCTTTTAGTTATGAAATTCATACTTGGAAAAGACCGAAAACAGACCTGCCTTTTTCCTGTTTCTCTTGAAGATTCTATAGAATCTGAGAACAGCGTAAGGTCTATAGATCAATTTGTAGATTCACTTAATCTCGCAGAACTCGGATTCCGTTCAGACTTTATAGAAAACGGCCCTCCTGCTTATAATCCATCTGTCCTTCTCAAACTTTACATATACGGATACATGAACCGTATTCATTCTTCTCGACAATTAGAAAAAGAATGCAGGCGTAACATTGAAGTGATGTGGTTGCTTGAATCGCTAGCTCCAGATCATAACACCATTAGTAACTTCAGAAAAGATAATGGAAAGGCTATTAAAAAAGTGTTTTTTGCTACCGTACAAATTGCACGCAATTTTGGGCTTATCGGTGCTACACTTATTGCAGGTGATAGTACTAAGTTTAGAGCGCAGAATAGTAAAAAGAACAATTTCAATCAGAAGAAAATACAACGTCACTTAGATTACATAGACAACAAACTAGAGCAGTACAATAAAGCCCTTGAACAGAGTGATAGTAAAAATGAGAAAGAAGAAATCAAGAAGAATATTGATAAACATCAAGGTCGCAGAAATGAATATGAAAAACTAAATGCACAGCTGAATGCCTCTGGAGAACCACAAATTTCTACCTCAGACCCGGATAGCAAGCATTTGATTGTACGTAATAATATTACTGAAGTTGCTTACTGTGTACAATCTACTGTAGATGCAGATCATAATATTCCGTTCGACTACTTAGTCACCAATAAGAATGATTCCAAGGCTATGGGAGAGATGTTGCAGCGCGCTAAAACTATTTTAGGAACGAACACATTTACTGCCCTTTATGACAAAGGATATCATACAGGGAGTGAATTTAAAACTGCTAATCAATTAGGTATTAAAACCCTTGTCGCTATCCCTGGAATAGGAAGAGCTTCACAAGCTCCAAATCCAAATTATAACTCAGAACATTTTAAGTATAATAAAGAAAACGACACGTACACTTGCCCACAAGGAAACATACTTAAAAGTAATGGCAGCACCTATAAAGCTCGTAATTATCGTTTCAAACAATATAAAACAAACAGATGTAAAACCTGCCCAGTAAGAGCATTATGCACCACTTCTAAAGTAAATGGAAAGGTGATACAGCGCAGTGAATACCATCAGTATATTGAAGCTAATGCACAAAGCATATTGCAAAATCATAATGCTTATAAAAAAAGGCAAGCCATTGTTGAGCATCCTTACGGAACCATAAAACGTCAATGGAGTTTTGATCACATTATGACTAAGAAAACGATGCAACGCGCTAGTGCTGATGTAGGCTTTATGTTTATTGCTTATAACTTAACAAGAATTTGGAATATCATTAGAAAAGCTAAGACGTGTGCTTTTAAAGCTTACAAGTTCTTTATTACCCTTATAAAATCTATTCTAATGGGGTTTAAAGTAGTACACAAACAAAATTCAAAAAAGAAAATCTTAGCCTACAGCTAATACAAAAAACTGTATTTTAGTAGAAATATATAAAATTGCAGTCGGTTATTAGACAGACTGCCGTTAGCAGTAATCGCTCATAGACCCCAAGAAACTTCAGTACGTCGGCTAACGTAAAATAGAGTAAATTTCGGCTGAAAATATAAAGACAAAATGAGAAATTTTATTTTTTTTTTTAAACACTGATTTACAGAATAATAAATTCACGTTAGTCAGGATTAAAAAAAACTCTGAGTCCAAAAAAATATTATAAATACTAAAAACAGAATAAAAAATTTAGTTAAAAACACACTGAACAAATATGAAATCAATTTATTTTGTAATCCTTTTTTTATTTATCAATTCGGTATTATATGCTCAATTTGATATTAATGGAACAATAACATCGGACAGTACTAAGTTAGACGGAGTTAATATAACTATATTAAATTCAAAAAGAGGAACAATAACTAATAGTAAAGGGCAATTTAGGATTCAGAATATAAACCTTACAGATACAATTCGTTTTTCAATGATGGGTTATAAAAGTAAGGATACAATTTTTTCTAATGGAATTTTTAAAGACTTAAAAATTAATCTGCAGGAGTCCGTTTTCGAACTTTCAGAAGTTGAGATTACAGTATCTCATAATATTTTAGATATTATAAAAAAAGTAAATGAAAATTTAGAAAAAAACTATCCTAATAAACCCACTGCTTTTAATGCTATTTTACGTAAACAGATTGTTCAAAATGAAAATTATTTATTTTTAGGAAATGCTGAAATTTCAATTATATGTCCAGAATACCTTTCGAACGATAAAAAAAAGGTTTTTTTAAATACGATTAAACTAACAAAAAATGATTTAAAATATATAAATAGTGAAATATCTCCATCATTTCTTTTAGATTTCTCTCCAAAATTTGGGTTTATTACAGCTCCAGAATTTTTTGATTTTACTTTTTTGAAATCAATTAAATGGAATGACGACGTTTATTTGAAAATAGCATTTAAGACAAAGCAAGAATATTGGGAAGACTCTCCTTTTGATGGTGTAATTACAATCGAAAAATCATCTTATGCTATTGCAGAAATTGAGTGGAATACTCTCAAAAAAGACAAAACAAATAGAGGATATAATAAGAAAATGGGGATTTATAGAGGAACTTTTGTAACCAACCAATTTACTAATCATATTAATTATACTAAAAAAGAGGATAACAAATGGTATTTTAATTACAATCGTATTATTTGGGATGTTACTGTTAAATATAAAAAATACCCCGACGAAAATAAAAATCTCATTTTAAAATCTGATTTATATGTTCAAGAAAATACTCCATTATCAATCATCGAAAATTTACAATCAATTGATATAAATAAAGATGTATTTAATAAGCAAAAATCTTTAAATTATTCAGAATGGAAAAATTTAAACCCTATCCTACCTGATTTTTACTAAACGATGTTGAAACATTATGAAGAACAGATATTTATTAAAAATATATAGATTAAATAACTACTACCAACAAAGTACTGTGGTAAAAAACAAGTAAAAAGGCATTAATTTTCCACAAAAACACTTCTATAATTAGTATCATAGGTTAATCCTGATTTGGCTATGGCAAAAGCCTCTTTTAGTGAGGGTATTACACACGGCTATTAATGCTAATTTTTTACTCTTTTCTTTGGCAACTAATCGGTCGTATATTGCTTTGCAAGCATAGTTATATTTACAAGCATTAAAACTGCACATAAATAATAAATTCCGAAGCTTTTGATTGCCTATTTTACTGATTCGTGGGCGTCCTTTTACACGACTCCCACTTTGTCGTATTACAATTACAGGACAAGACATATCTAGAAAGTATAAACAGAAAAGAATGTAGGAAGAAAGTTCTGGATTATGTAGAAAAAGAAGATTCATCTAGGTCAATAACTTATCCGTTAGAATTAATGAAAAAAGTAGGTTTTAATAAGACTGAAATTTCACATAAGAATATGTGCTTTGGTGCTTTTGGAGGTATTAAATAAATGAATTTATTGACTTACATCAAATAATATCACTTGAGACAACATTAATTTTGCTAACACAATATTAATAATAATTTAAAATGGTACTTACAGAGTTAGACACATTACAAACAGTTGATATAGACAGTAAAAAACGCTTAGAAAATGCATTAATACATCTTAAAAATGGAAATGGTGTTATATTAATGGATGATGAAGACAGAGAAAATGAAGGGGATTTAGTATTCTCTGCCCACGCTATGACAATTAATCATATGGCACTTATGATAAGAAAATGTAGTGGTATTGTGTGCCTTTGTCTAACAAATGAAAAAGCAGATTTACTTAACTTACCTTATATGGTACAGGAAAACACCAGTAGTTTTCAAACACCTTTTACCATTTCTATAGAAGCAAAAGAAGGCGTAACTACAGGCGTTTCGGCAAAAGACAGATTAAAAACCATACAAGTAGCTTCCCACAGCCATGCAACAAGCAACGATTTAGCAAAACCAGGACATATCTTTCCGTTACGCGCTAAAAACAAAGGTGTTTTAGAAAGAAAAGGGCATACAGAAGGTAGCGTAGATTTAATGAAACTCGCAGGACTACAACCAGAAGCCGTACTGTGTGAATTAATGAACGATGACGGAACCATGGCTAAACTTGACACAATTACATCCTTTGCTCATAAGCACAATTTAAAGGTCTTATCTATACAGGATATTATTCATTATCGTAAATTTGTAAGAGACTACAAATAAATGGCAAACGATACTGAACTCACCAATTTCATAAAGAAAAATATTAATATTGAAGATGAAGATTTAAAAATCGTATTATCTTATTTTAAAACAATAAAAAAAAATAAAAATGACATTTTACTGTCTAACGGAAAAAATAGTCAGGTTAGTTATTTTGTAAAAAAAGGGTGTTTAAGACTATTTTATATAAACGAAGAAGGGAAAGACGTGACCCGTTATATTGCTTTCGAAAATCAGTTTGCAACAGAGCTTGTTAGTTTTATAACCAATGAACCGGCACAAGAAACCATACAAGTTATTGAAAATAGTGAACTGTTATACATCACTCACGACGACTTTAGACACCTTATGACCATTATTCCCAAATGGAAAGATTTTTATAGTATCTATTTAGAAAAAGCATACGTAAATAATTCTAAAAGATTAATATCGTTTACCACACTAGATGCCTCCGAACGCTATAAACAATTATTTAAAATAAATCCAAATATTGTTAAACGGCTACCTAATAAAATAGTGGCTTCATACATTAATATATCTCAAGAAACTTTAAGTAGGATAAAATCTAAAATCTAATTTTAAAATAGAAACGTAAACTCATAAACATCCATTGATATAAAATCTTATTGTAAACGAAAAAGTAATACGGTATAAAATATAAGTACAATAACGACTTAAAAAATCTCCATATTTTAATGTAAGTAGTAAATCTTCTTTTCCTAAAACTAAGCCCTGTAAACTCCTATAAAAGCATAAATAAACATATTAAAACACACATTTTAAAATACTTATAATACTTGCTTTTCTCTTTATGCATTCTAAATTATTCCCTTTTCTGGAAAACCGTAATAGTAGTTATTAATAAAGTAATATATTTATTGTATTAACAATATCCCTTTATTTACTCCGGATATAAGGATATTTAATTTTGATAAAAGGAGTTGGCAAACATTAAAAAAAATGAGAATACGATATAAAAAGAAACAAATAAAGCTGAATTTAATAATGGGAATAGTTTGGCTAATATATGGAATAGTATTAGTTATGTTCAATGAAGATTTGAATTGGTTCGAATATGGTTGGTTTGTATTTTCAGCAATTTATTTTATAATATATTTCTATCAGAAAAAGGAAAAATATTTGACTCTTGAAAACGGAATTATAAAGCAAAATTGGCCTTTTGGAAAAAAAATGAACCTAAATGAAATAAAACGAATTAGACATTTTGCTGGAGATTATATTCTGAAATCTGAAAATAAGGAACTGACAATAAATATTCAGCTAATAGATGAGGAATCACTTTTAGACTTAAAAACGGAATTGAAAAAATTGAATGCTGAATGGAATTGAATAAAAACGATTTGCCAACACCGTGTATAATTAATTGCTTTGGCAAGTGCCTATTTGGAAAATTCCTTTGGAATTTTCTCGCGTTCGTTTTTGTTTACTAAATTAGTTGCTGAAACACGCAACTAACCATACACAAAAACGTTGTAGGTAATTTACCAACCCAATAAACTGAATGGAAAAAATTCAAAATCAGAAACACTCAATAGAGACTTTTTATTACAGTTTGGCGAGAATGATTGAAAGAGCGTCTTATTATGGTTTGCGTGCTTTAGTCGTTTTATATATGACAGGAGAAATCCTGAAAATGGATACCACAGAAGCTTTAGTAATTTATGGTTGGTTTACAGGTTCACTAGTGTTTTCACAAATATTAGGTGGTTTGCTTGGTGACTTGGTCATCGGAAATAAAAAATCAATAATTATTGGTGGAGTTGTTCAAGCCTTAGGAGCTTTTACATTATGTATTCCTTCGACCTACGGGCTTTATATTGGTTTATTCCTCATTGTTTTAGGAAGTGGATTTTACACACCCAATATTATAGCAAATTATGGAAAGTCCTATTTAAATAAAACCAAACTACTGGATGCTGGATTTACAATTTTTTATCTAGCTATAAATATAGGAGCATTTCTCGGTTCTTTTTTAATTGGTTATTCTGGAGAAGAATTTGGATATAATATTGGCTTTGTAATTAGTGGTTTATTGATATTAATATCATTGATTCCAATTATAAAAACAAAAGAAAAAGAATTGCCTATAGGCGAGAAAATATCAATTGGAAAGAGAGTTTTGACTATAGCTATGGCTTTCATAATTGTCGGACTTTTTTGGGGAATTTATGAAATTTCCAATATTCGGATTTTAGACTTGCAAATTCAATTAGGTGAGAACTCAACATTAGGCATATCAAAAAGTATGTGGCAATCTTTGAATTCTGTTTTCACCTTGCCAATCAGTTTAATAGCAATTATTATTTGGACTTACTTTTATAATTCTCAATTCTTCAAATTGCTAATTGGATTTATTTTTGGTGCAGTTGCTTTCGGTATTATACTCTTTATTCCAGAAATACCAGAAGAAAAACATACGATTTACTTTATAGCATCAATGCTATTTCTAGCAATATCTGAAATTCATATTGCACCAATCATTCATTCAATTTTGACAAAGTACTCAAATCCGAAATATCTAGCCATTTTAATTAGTGTAGCTTTTGTACCAACTAAAATATTTGCCTTAATTTTTGGCATATTTCACGAGAGGATTTATGATAATCCAACTTTAGGGCTGAAATTCGGAATAATAGCAATGATTCTTATAAGTATTGGAATAATTGGATATATAATAATAGATAAAAAAAACTACCTACAACACCGTGTATAATTAATTGCTTTGGCAAGTGTTTATTTGGAAAATTCCTTCGGAATTTTCTCGGGTTCGTATTTGTTTACTAAATTAGTTGCTAAACCACGCAACCAACCATACACGTATTCCAAGATAAAATCCTAATAAAGATTTAGTTTTTTTTATGCAGCATGCTGTTGAAGAACCACATAAGG
>NZ_CANMTH010000007.1 GCF_947500765.1 uncultured Formosa sp.
AATAAAGAAACCGCAGAGGTGTATCATCAATTAGGACTGTCTCATTACGCTGCTATGGAAGCCTTTGTAAGATGGCACTTTTAAAGATTTAAACAGTTTTATTATCACAAACTACGTTGTGAAAAAGAAAACAGTTTTAATTAACCTCTATAGATTTTAAACAAAAAAAGCTTTGCAAATACTGCAAAGCTTTTTTGTTGTAATACGATCTAAAAGATATATTTTACCAATAAATAGAAATCAATTCTTATTTTAATTGATAATGGTTGGTGACATTCAATTTGTCATCAAACTCATATAAATGAGGTACTCCAGTTTTAACTTCAACTTTATCAATATCTTCTATAGCGATGTGTTCTATATATTCTATTAATGCTCGAAGAGAATTACCATGTGCAGAAACAAGAACTGTTTTTCCTTTTGCTAATTCTGGAGCTATGGCTTCAAAGAAATAATTTATAACACGTTTAGAGGTGTCTTTTAAAGATTCACCTAAAGGCAAAAGAGATGGATTTATAAGTTTATAATCTGCATCAAATTTAGGATTTCGTTTGTCTTCTGGATTTAAACTTGGAGGCGGTGTATCATAACCTCGTCTTACTTTTAAAAATAAGTCTTCGCCAACGTCTTTAAGTACTTCGTCTTTGTTTTTACCTTGCCAGTCTCCGTAATGTCTTTCATTTAATTTCCAACTATAATGGCAGTCTGTATGCATCAAATCTGCAGTTTCTAAAATAAGCCATTGTGTACGAATAGCCCTTTTTAGATAAGATGAAAAACATACATCAATATCTAAATAATTGGATTTAATGAGTTCACCTGCTTTTTTAGCTTCTTCAATACCTTCAGGAGCTAAGTCTACATTTGTCCATCCTGTAAAAACATTTTTTACATTCCATAAACTTTTTCCGTGTCTTACTAATATCAATTTTCCCATTTTGGTCTTATATTTTAGTACTATCAAATTTACTTAAAAGGATATGGTTCTGTGCATAGTTTAACGTTAGTTTATAGTATAAAATGGGGGTGATATTTCGTGTAAAATTCGGAAGTTTTAATTAAGACATTTGGTTCTTTGTGTTATAAAAAAAATCAGAGAATATGAACTTACATATTCCCTGATTTATATTTATTTGTCTTATTCTGTGAATTCTACAATATAAGCAGATACAATTACTTTCACTTTAGTTACAAAAGGAAGTAAAGATTGTTTTACTTCTACAGTTTCGTTTATTACAGCTTTAGAACTTCCAATAATATTTGCGTTTTCTAACATATTAGATTTTGCTTCTGCTATTAATCCGTTTCTATTAAGACCTCCAAAACCTAAAACATATCGGGCTTCAGATTCTCCTTGTACTTTTTCAATAATTTTGTAGTTGTTTTTTGTTAGTACAACTTCTGTTGTATTGTTATTTAAATTAGAAGTTAATCCGTTATGTACAGCACAACTAGATAAAGAAGTCATACTTAATACAATAATTGCTACTTTAATAAATTTATTCATTTTACTTAATTTTAGTCTTGCCTTACCTTGTTTTATGGATTTGTCAGGTCGAATTTTTATCCAAGCAAAATTAAATTTAAGTAGAAGATTTTTATTACGGTATTCCGTACTTTGAGTAAAAAAAACTATAAAAGGAGAAAGTGTGATTTAGTAGAATTATTTGTTAGATATTAGTTTTTCAAGATAATAAGATAAGAATTACAATTTTATTATTTACTTAGAGCTTTTAAGATCCGTTCTTCATTAATTATAATATCTCTAAACAACACATGAGGAAATGCAGTATATTTTGAGGTTTTAAAAGATTCAAAAATATTAGATAATGTAGATGCTGTTATTAGCGAAAGATTCATCTCTATATCCATTTCGCAATCTGTTATAAAGTCGTCACTATATTCTGGAGCTATTAATAAAATTTTTACGATTCTTAAATTATTTTTAAGGGCTAAATTCTGATATGATTTTAATTGTCTAGAAACCGTACTAAATTTATTATAACCTCGTTCTTTACTGGTCTTACATTCAACAATAATAACTTCATCATTACCTAAGTTTATAAGAATATCTATCATATCTTTCTTTGTGTTTAATTCATTCTTAAACACATTGTCAACATTGAAACCTAATCCTTTAAAAATAACTTCGGTTAGTTCTTCAAACTTTAATCCCAATTCACTTTCTTTAATTGTAATTCCATTTTCTTTTAATAGATTAATATTTCTGTAAGCAACGTTTTCATAATTTTCTAAATATAAATTTTCAACATCTTTATAATGTTCTAGAATATTTAAAATATCATCGCCGCGTTGTTTTACACCATTGTCTTTAATAAACTTAGTTAGGTCTTCCTTTGTTATTAAATCTAAAACATCTCTTGGTTTAATATTATAATCGAGTAAGAAATCGGCTTTTAAAACAAATTCATCTTGTAATTCAAACTGGTCTTTTAGCTGTTTATTAAGCATAGGAAGAGATAAATTTAACTCGCTTAGTAATTTATCGTACCCATCTATTGAAATGCCAACTTTTTCATCTTTTTCAACATTTTCAAAATGTTCTATTAAGCTAGAGATTTTATCTTCTAGAATGCTTCCTTTAAGATTATTTAAGTTTAATCCTTTTTCGCAAAGCTCATTTAGCGTCTTTTTTTTATCGGTTAAAGTGCTACCAGGTTTATAAATATGATCTAAGAGTAAATTTGTAAATGGCACGCCTTCTTTTATAATTCCTTCAACTTTTTGTGAATACGTAAGTTTTCTGTCAATATTATGATCTCTACATATTTGATTTATTATAGGTTCTCGAAGTAATTTAAGAGTTCTTCTATAAAATTTTTCGGCAACTTCCTTTTCTCTTATTTTTCTTAATAATCTAACTATTTCATCTGCAACATAAATGGTGTTTTCTTTATTAGAATAAAAAATGACTCCAATGTTTTTTAACCCTTTTATAACTTCTAGTATGTCAAGTTTTTTGATGGGTAAGATGGAGTAATTAATTAGTTTAACTTCTTCTTGAGATAGACCAAGTTGTTTTTCTAATGTTAAAATTATAGATAACTCATCAGACGTTATTTTAGCGTCTCTATTATTACTTATGTCATTATTATAAGCAGTACTTAAGCAAGATTTGTAAATAGTATAATCACGTTTTCTAGAAGGACTTAATTCAGATTTTTCATTCACAAAATCTAAATTCAGCATTTTTATTCTGTTTTTTAGTTGTTTAATTTCGGTTTCGTATAATCTAGAAAACCAGTCTTGTTTCATTATACAGTTTCCATCTCTAATTATTATATCGATTAAAATATCTAATTGAGACGTGATTTCTTGAAATTCACCTTTTATGTAGTGTTTAAATTCGTCTTCTATTAAATTAAATATCTTGGATATATTTTGATTATCAACAGACTTTAATCCTTTTTCTGTAGAACTTAAAATTGTATCTATTTCCTTATTGTGCTTAGGTGTTTTAGATATAATATTATCGATTATTTTGATAAATGAGTTTTTTTCAATAGAACCTAATTTGTCTAATATCTTTTCTAATTTCATTTGGTGAGTTTATTATCGATTAATAGAATCGTTATGATTATAATCTAAAACTACCACCTATATCTATAATATTGTTACGGTTTGCCGTAAATGTCTGATTGTTTTATGTTTAATTGCTTTTTGCAAGCGTATTTATTAATCATATACTTGGTAATTGGATCTAATGTTTTTCCTGTTTCTGGATGCAATCCATACGAAGTGAAATACTCTAATTCTTTATTTAGATTTTTACCATACCAGATTTTTACTTTCCCATTTTTATTAAAAAATATGGTTTCACAATTTACTTCTACTTTACGAAAAGTATGGATTCTATCTTTATTGTATAATTTTAATTGTCCTAAGTTAAACCGTTCAGTATCAAATTCCGATTCTATATAGTGATCTCCTTGCCAAACCATCCAATGCTCTTTGTTTGTGATATGAAAAGAAATAAATCCAATACATAACATCGTAGCAATAAGGAAAGTCCACTTATGAGTTTTTAGAATATTAAGAGGCTTGTTTGTTTTAGGAGTTGTGTTTTTTATAATATTATCTTTCTTAGAATCTTCAACGAGAATTTCTTTTTCAATATTCAAATCATGTTTAGAAACATAGTCTTCATAGCTGTTGTAATGTAAATATTTAGAAATGGTATTTAATAACTCTGTATTTGGGTTGTTGGTAATAGATTCAGATCCCTCAATATACTTTTCAAAATATCTTACAAAAGTGATTTTATTCACTGGAAACTTTAAATCGTCTATAAAAATATTTTCAAGGTGACTAGATAACCCATGCTTAGTGTTTTTGCCAGATTGTTTTTCTGCTTTAGTAAATAAATCTTGAAATAACTTTTTTTTCATGTCTAGACCTTAGGTGTATAAATGTATTAAAACCATTAAAATATACAAACACAAAGCGAACATATAATAAACATAGTGCTCAAACATTTTTGATGCTAAGTTGTGTGCTTTGTGTGTGCTAGTTTTTATGGTTTAATCTGGTTATTTGCGACATAATTATTAATCATATTAATTGATTTATAAAGGAGTAGCAAAATAGAGTAGTGTAAAACATGGGAAGTAATTGCCCTGCTTTATTTCGTGATCTTCATACTTCCCGCAGGGGTTTATCTCCACATGTTTTGAGGTGTTTTTACACCATAAATAAGCATCCGAATATCTCGGACAGCCAAACTATTGTCAAATTTTAAAATCTATACACATGAAGAAATTACACTTTATTTTATTTTTAGCTTGTCTTAATTTATGCGCTTACTCATGTTCACCAGATGCAATTGTGTCTGATGAAAATACAAGTTCTGAAGTTCTTACTAACTGTTGCGGTGATGACGGGGAAATTGAAATTCCTTTGCCCGATGATAAAGATTCTGAATAAGTTTTAAGAATTTAATTACAAAAAAAGTCTCGTAAGTTTACTACGAGACTTTTTAAATATAGAGTATAAACTAGTTTAATGAATATTCTAAATAGACTGGTAAATGATCTGATAAACCTCTAGCGACTTCTAAATTTCTACAAGAGTTAACAAAGTTTATTACACCAGAATGTATTGGTATAATGTTTTTAGAATAATAGATATTATCAATAGTATGGTTTAAATAATTGCCGTTTTTGCATTTTGTTTTTAAAGTTGTTTTAGTGTTTTTTAAAGCCGATTTAAACCCCTTATTATATAAGTTGTCCCATACCTTATGAGTTTCGTTTAAATTAAAATCTCCAAGAATAAATACCGAATCCGATTTTAATCTATGAGAATAATCTTTAAAAAAAATAATTTCTTGTTCTGGATGTTCATCAAATTTTCTGGAGTGGAAGTTTATTACATAAAAAGGTGCTGTTCCCTGTTTTAACTGAAATTTTCCTATAAAAGGTTCTCTAAAACATTTCTCTTCCAATTCAGTATCTAGATAAGCACGACTACTTAGTTTTACTTTAGATGTTTTCCAAATAAAAGCATACCGCTCGCTAATATATACTGAAGGACTTTTTGTAGGATCACTTATACGATAATCCCATTTAGATCCCATTCTATTTAGTTCGTCAGCAATTTTAGCGATAGCTTTTGCTCCAGCAGGATCTTTTGCAACAACTTCTTGAATGGCTACAATGTCAAAATCTTTAATAATTCTAGCAATTTGAAGTATTTCATCATCATCTTTTGTGCGTCCAAGATCTCTAATATTCCATGAGGCAATTTTTAAGGTTTTAGATTTTATTTTAGCAAGTGAATCATTTATGTTTATTATATTTTGATTACTTTCTAACCGAGTTAAGTGCTCGCTTTTAGATGTAAAAGAAGCTGTTAATACAAATAAAAATAAGATTAAAATATTGACTGTATTCTTTTTCATTAAACCTCAGAAATAAATGTTTTTAATACTTGTAAAATACTTTTTTAGAGTTTGAATTGTCTAGTAAATTGTAATATTCTTCTTTCAATTTTATGCTAAATTAGACTAAAAGAAAGTCGTGGTTTTAAAGGTAATAGGAGTAGACTATTAGACAAGTTAGCCAAACTGAAGTTTATAAAAAAGTCTGGAAAAAGATACTATACCTGACCTTCTTTCAGACTTCTTAATTTTATTGATAATTAATCTTTTATAATTTTATCCTTCGTTAGCAGGTTTTCCAATTGTAGCTAAGATTCCTCCATCTACATATAGTACATGTCCGTTAACAAAATCACTAGCTCTTGAACTTAAAAAGATAGTTGCTCCTTGTAAATCTTCTGGGTTTCCCCATCTAGCAGCAGGCGTTCTACTAATAATAAAGTCATTAAAAGGATGTCCTTCTACACGAATGGGAGCCGTTTGAGACGTTGCAAAATAACCAGGGCCAATACCGTTAACCTGAACGTTATATTTAGCCCATTCTGTAGCCATGTTTTTGGTTAACATTTTTAAACCGCCTTTAGCTGCTGCGTATGCACCTACATTAGATCTTCCTAATTCACTCATCATAGAACAAATATTAATTACTTTTCCTTGTTCGCGTTTAATCATGTTTTTTACGACATGTTTAGAGACAATAAACGGACTTACTAAATCAATATCCACGACCGCTTTAAAGTCACTAACTTCCATATCTATAAGTGGTGTACGTTTAATAATACCGGCATTGTTAATTAAGATATCTATAGGGCCAACTTCTGCTTCTATTTTAGAAATGGCTTCCATAACTTCAGTTTCTTCAGTGACATTAAATTTATAGCCAAGAGCATTTATACCTTCTGCTTTACATTCAGAAACAGCTTTATTAATCTTGTCTTGCGAAGAATTTCCGTTTATAATAATAGTAGCGCCAGCAAGGCCTAAACCTTTTGCCATTGATAAGCCTAAACCATGTGTACTTCCTGTAATTAAGGCTATTTTGTCTTTTATATTAAATAAATCTAAACTCATTGGAAAATTATTTTTTAATTATTTCTTTTTAAGTGTTTTTGTAATTATTAAAGGTCTTTCGTAAAAAAAATTACTGAGTTATATGTAAGAATTTTAGTAAAAAAATAGACTTAGTAAACTTACAACGCCCTTTGTTAAAGTTTAAAAATAGCGATTTTTCATAAACTTTGTTAGCTAGTGTTTTTTTATTCAGGATTAAATTTAAGTATTATTTATTGCATAATCTTAATGGATGTGTTTATGATACCCAAAGTATATTTCTATCCATAATTTTCCATTTTCCACACTCTTTAATACAGAATATTATTTCTCCAGATCCACATAAATTTCCACATGTAAAATTCAAATAGAAAATAGCACTATCGTTTTTTTTGTTTATTTTAAAATCAGAAAACCTTATTGACGCAATATATCTGTATTCGGTACTATTCCAATATTCTTTATTTTGTTTTTCAAGTTGCGCTAAGTCCTTAATAATATACTTTCCTGTTTGTGTTAGTTTACTTAACTCTAATTTACCTGTATTAAATGAAATGCTATCAGTTAATTCGGTTAAGAGTTGGTCAAATTCTTTTAAATAAAGAGAGTCTGAATAATGTATTCTAAGGCATGATGATTGTTTAATATCCCAGTTTTTAAATTCTTTTTTCGGATTATTAAAATAGGAATCAATTCCCAATACCAATGCTGATTTATCTATTTTCGGGTTGTTAATAGCCTCATCAAATTTTTGCTTTTGAATTTGGTAGTTTATAGAATCGTGTTTGTTTTCGGCATATTCTAGAGGCATTGGCGGAATAGGAGGTTTCTTATAATAATATTCAGTTCCGATTATGTCTAGGAAAATGTCATTAAGTATTTCTATTTCAGAAATGGTATTATTGTGTTTAGGTAAACAACTTACCAAAACAGATAATAAACTTGTGTAGAGAATTACTCTTTTCATAATACCGTTAACTCTTGTAAACATATTATAAAATATTGAATTGGTTAATACTTATTAGCTTATAAATAAGCTTAAATATGCCTTTAACTTTTTGAAAGTGATTAAAAAAGCACATTGTGAAATAATTTAAGTGATTGTTTAATGGTATTTCAGGTATATTCTAAGTTTTATGCTTTTTTTTAACAGTTTGTTAAGATATCCTTTAATTGTATTATCTTTAAAGCGCTAAACAAATAATCAATAACTCACCAACCAAATGAAAAAACATTCACTTTTTGTATTTTATTTACTTTTTGCGATTCCCCAATTTACAAGTGCACAAGCTGCAATTGTAGCCATGATTTTTGGGGATAAAGTAGCTTCAGAAAAATTTAATTTAAGTATGGAGATTGGAGTGCCTTTTAATACTTTTTCTAATGTTAATGATTTAAAAACACAAAACGGTGTGAATTTTGGAATTGCGGGAAACCTTAAATTATCAGAGCATTGGTATGTAAGTCCAACGGTTTACTTTCTTTCTAAAAGAACGGTATTATTAAAGCATACAAATTTAATTTCTGAAGATGCCTATTTAAATGGATTGTACTCAGACACCTCTGCTAAAATGAGAGTGAATTATACAGATCTTCATGTTTTAGTGGCTTATCAGCTTAGTGATTCTAATTTTAGATTTGGATTAAGTCCTCAAGTTTCATTTTTAGGTAAATCCAAATCAACGTATTCTGGAACCGAAGGCGAACTAGAGCAGAATACAACTAAGTTTGTTAATAAAACAGATTATGGTTTAATAGCGAATGTAGGTTACTTTTTTAGATCTGCTCACGAAGGAAAAGGAGTTATTTTTAACCTAAGATACTATCAAGGATTTACAGATGTTTTAAAAGATAATTTTGCTAGTGGAACGAATAAAAGTAGTTATGTTGCTTTACATGTGAGTTTACCTTTTCTTACAGATGAATTAGCAGCTAAAAATAAAAAACAAGAGACACTTAAAGATTAATTAAATTAGACATGAGATTATATAAAATGGTGCTTTTTTATTGCCTTACTAGTAAAGTTTATTCTACCTTAAAACTATCTTTTTAATAAGATCTTTTCCAAGTTCTTCATTAAGCATGGTAATAATTTTAGATTTTCCGTAACTTAATTCTTCTCGTAATACACTAGAACTTAATTGTACAAAAAGTGTATCGCGTTCTAAACTTATGGCTGTAGTGTAATTGTTAACACCGTTTCCCATGAGTTTAGTCCAAGCATCTCGTACGTTTACTTTGTCTAAACCACGTTCTAATTTATTAGTTTCTACAAATTCTTTTAAGACGTCTGATATGCTTAAATTTTCATTGTTACGTTTCGCCATAATTATAAGTTTAAAGGAATATATCGTTTGTAAATATATACGTTTTGATGTTGATTTACGACTTTTAATCGGTTGTTATTTAATTCTAGAATAGTTTCTTTCCAGTCAGAAAAAGGAGTGTGGTAATGTACTTTTAAACTGTCGTTTTCTGTAATTACCTTAATATGTTCCTGCTCTGTAACAGGTGTGTAATTATTATCTGCATCCGTTTTCATTTTTTGTCGGTAGCCCGAAAGACTATCATTTACTTCAAAGAAATCTACGGTTTCATTTATTTTATAAACATGAGATGTGCCATCGGATTTTATAACTTCTTCAATTTCCCAATAACCATTTAAGTTTGAAATCTCAATATCTGAAGATTTTGAGCAGCTGCTTAAAATAATTAAGCTAAGAATTACAATTATATGTTTCATAATAATAATGAGGTTTTATGCGCCAATATTAAAAATCTGATAGGACTGGCGTACTTGTTTTATAGCATTCTCTGTCCGGTCTGCGTGAGTATCGCTTATAAATAACTGACCAAAATCGGAGTTGTCTACTAATTTAATAATTTGTCCCACACGTTGTTCGTCTAATTTATCAAAAATATCATCTAATAACAAAATAGGATTCACACCACTTTGTGCTTTTATAAAGTCGAATTGTGCTAATTTTAAAGCAATCAAGAATGATTTTTGTTGCCCTTGACTCCCGAATTTTTTAATCGGGTGTCCATCAATTTCAAATAATAAATCGTCTTTATGTATACCTGTCGAGGTGTATTGTACCGCTCGATCTTTGTTTAAACTTTGTTCTAACAGGTGTTTTAAATCGCCATCAAATAAATCGCTTTTGTAATTTAAATCTACAGGCTCCTGATTATTACTAATTACTTTATGTCTAGACTTAAAAATTGGAATAAAAACATCTAAAAAGGCTTTTCTTTTTTCAAAAATGTTTGCCCCAAAATCGTTTAATTGTTGGTTGTAAACATCTAGGGTGTCTCTGTTAAAAGTATGATTTAAAGCAAAATATTTTAATAGCGCATTACGCTGCGATATGGTTTTATTATAATTAATAAGGTCGTTTAAATAGGTTTTATCACTTTGCGATATTACACTATCCATAAATTTTCGGCGTGTTTCGCTACCCTCTATAATTAAATCACGATCGGCTGGAGAAATTATAACCAGCGGAATAAATCCAATATGGTCACTAAATTTATCGTAAGCTTTTGCATTCCGTTTAATTACTTTTTTCTGCCCATTTTTTAAACTCACTACAATTTTCTCTGGCGTATCATGTTTTATAAAGTCACCTTGAACCACAAAAAAGTCTTCATTATGCCTAATATTTTGAGAAGCAATAGGGTTAAAGTAGCTTTTTCCGAAGGATAAATGGTAAATAGCGTCTAAAATGTTCGTTTTTCCCACTCCATTTTGCCCAACAAAACAATTAATTTTATCGTCGAACTCAAAAGATTCACTTTCAAAATTTTTGTAATTTATTAGAGATAAGGATTTTAAGATCATAAAAAGAATTATATGCGTGTATTTGAAAGCAACGATTATAAAGTCTCGCAAATTATTGAAAAATAACAAATAAATAACCTTTTATTTCTGCGGAAATATTTTATTTTTGCCCCGAATAATATAGAATATATGGCAACTTATAAAAAGAGAGGTTACAAACCTACTGCGAAACCCGAAGTAGAAAACGATGTTGAAAATTTTGAGAACGTTGAAGAGAACTCAACAACGGCAGAAGTTTTTAATACGTTAGACGAAACCGCTTCTAAAACAGAAGACTGGGTAGCTAGTAATCAAAAATATATTTTTGTAATTATAGGAGTTGTTGCAGTACTAGTATTGGGGTATTTAGGTTACAATGAATTTGTAGCTCAGCCACAAGAAAATGAAGCAATGAACGATATGTCTCAAGCTAAAGTTTATTTTAACGAAGCTGTAAATGGGACAGAAAAAGATTCGCTTTATACTTTAGCATTAAATGGAGGTGAAGGTAAATATGGTATGTTAGATATCATTGAAAACCATAGTGGTACTCCTGCAGCAAATTTAGCCGAGTATTATGCTGGTATGGCTTACTTAAATTTGAAAGATTATAAAAATGCAATAGAATATTTAAGTGATTTTTCTAGCGAAGATGAAGCATTAGCACCTTTAGCAAAAGGGGCAATTGGAGATGCTTTTGTTCAGTTAAATCAATTAGATGATGCTTTAGATTATTATAAGCAAGCGGCAAAAATTAGAACTAATGAATTCACTACGCCAATGTACTTAAATAAATCTGGGTTAATTGCTTTAGAATTAGGTAAAGCTGATGAAGCTTTAGGTTATTTTGAAACTATTAAAAAAGATTATCCAACTTCTACCGAGGCAACAACTGTAGATGTATTTATTGGTAAGGCGCAAGTGTTAGCAAATAAATAAAGATGGCAACAGCTAATAAAAATTTATCCGATTACGATAAGACAACAATCCCAGACGCGAGTAATTTTCGGTTTGGGATTGTTGTTTCTGAATGGAATGATACCATTACAGAAGGGCTTTACAAAGGCGCTTACGATACTTTAATTGAAAATGGAGTAGATCCTTCTAACCTTAAACGTTGGAATGTTCCAGGAAGTTTTGAATTGATTTACGGTTGTAAAAAAATGCAAGAACAAATGGTAGATGCTGTAATTGCAATAGGAAGTGTAATTCAGGGGGAAACTAAACATTTCGATTTTGTTTGTGAAGGTGTTACTCAAGGTTTAAAAGACTTAAATGTAATTCACGATGTTCCTGTTATTTTTTGTGTCTTAACAGATAATAATATACAACAATCTATAGACCGTTCTGGTGGTGTTCATGGAAATAAAGGAACAGAAGCAGCTATAGCGGCTATAAAAATGGCAGAATTACGTAACAATTCCTAGTCTAATCAGACTTTAAAATATTTAAAACTCTCAACTTTAGTTGAGAGTTTTTTTAGTTTATAGCGGCAAGGATTTTAGAAAGAAAATCATTGTAACTAAATAACGGATCTTCTACTAGTCCAAATCTAACGATTACCACATCTTTTGAAGGAATAATACTAACTTGCTGACCTTGATAACCGTTGCAAGAAAATAAATCTTTAGGTACGTCAGGATAGCGTTTGCCGGCATTTAACCAAAATTGTGCGCCATAAATTCCGTCTGATGTTGGAGTAGGGCTTTTGCTATAATCTATCCAGTCTTTAGTTAGTATTTGCTCACCGTTCCACTGTCCGTTATGCAAGTATAAGAGTCCAAATTTACTCCAATCTCTTGCTGTTGCCCAACCGTAAGACGATCCTACAAAATGTCCTTTAAAATCGGTTTCTATAGTCATAGAATGCATGCCTATTTTATCAATTAATTCAGTATACCAAAAATCTAAATAATCTTGCTCTGTTTTAAATTGATTTCTAATAAATCCAGAAATTAAGTTTGTGGTTCCAGAAGAATAACTCCAACTCTTATTAGGTGTTCCTACAATTGGTTTTTCTCTAGGTATTTTAGGCATGTCTTCTTTTAAGAATAGCATTTTGGTCACGTCAGAAATGTTATTATAATCTTCTTCCCATTCTAAACCACTATTCATTTGCAAAAGGTTATTCAGTGTAATATGTGCGCGTTTGTCGTTTTCCCATTCTGTAAATAAATGTGACTGATTTTTGTTTACGCGCCCTTGTTTTTCTAATATTCCAACAATAGCACTCGTAATACTTTTAGTCATAGACCAACCTAAAATCTTAGTATCTTTATTAAATCCATCAGCATATTTTTCTGCAATAATTTGGTCTTTGTATACAACCAATACAGCTCTAGAACGTTTTAGTTTTTCATTATTAACATCAAATGCATTTTCTACAGCTTTGTTTAAAACGGTATAATCAATATTAGAGAATACGGTATCTTTTTGCTGTAAATCTCCATAAGGGAAAATTAGGTTTTTAGATGTTTTAGTTCGGTTTGGTTTTACTGTTAAAGTTGTGTGGTCGGAACCTTCAGGAATCAAAATACACCCTAAACCTTCTTTGTAAACAGCTGTTCTGGCTTTTAGACCAAATACTGTAGAGGTTACAGATTTGTTTTTTAAATCGACGGTATTTGTAGCTAAATTAATCGGAGAAAAATCGTTGTCCTGACTTTCTATAGATTCTAAAGTTCTGCCATCTAAAAAGGTACAAGAACATACGCTTTTTGATGCAAATCCGGTAATGAAATCTAATTTCGGATAGTTTACGTAGATAATAACGACTACACTTAGTATTATAAGTAAACCGCTAAGTTTTAAAACTTTTTTCATGTGAATTAATTTGAATACAAGTTAATAATTTTACAGAATTATAAGTTTTTTACTGTATAGGAATTTAGATTAATAAGATAGATATTAAAATGGTGTAACTTATGTTACATTTGAAACGGTATCTTCTCCTATATTTGCCTACTTGTAATCGGATAATTTTATCCGCGTTACTTATTAATTATTAAACAATATATATGGATTTTATTTTGCAGCCTTGGTCTTGGTTTGTTTCGGGGTTTTTAATAGCACTACTTATGTTTGTGCTTTTGCTTTTAGGAAAACGTTTTGGTATGTCTTCTAATTTACGTGCCTTTTGCAGTATTTGTGGCGGAGGAAAAGTGAATTCTTTTTTTAATTACAATTGGAAAAAAGATAGCTGGAATTTATTTATTGTAGTTGGTGCTATGTTGGGAGGCTTTATAGCATCTCATTTTCTGTCTAACGGAAGTATGCCAGACATTAGTGAATCTACTAAATTGGCCCTTCAAGATTTAAATATCTCAACTAATAATGGGTATTTGCCAAACGAATTATTTGCTATTGCAGCTTTATCTGAAGTTAAAACATGGTTGATTTTAATATCAGGCGGATTCTTAATAGGTTTTGGAGCTCGTTATGCAGGTGGATGTACTTCAGGTCATGCTATTTCTGGTTTAAGTAATTTACAATTACCATCTTTAATTGCTGTAATAGGTTTCTTTATTGGAGGTTTATTTATGGTTCATGTGTTATTCCCTTTTATATTTTAAATGATGAAAAAAGTATTATATATCGTATTAGGTTTAGTTTTTGGAGTAATTATGTATAAATCTGAAGCTGCCTCTTGGTTTCGTATTTATGAGATGTTTAGATTTGAATCTTTCCACATGTATGGCATTATAGGAACTGCTTTAGTGTTTGGGATTATATTTATTCAGCTTATAAAGCGTTTTAATATTAAGACGTTCGATGGAGAACCCATAGTTATTGAAGATAAAGAAAAGTCTATCGCTAGATATCTTATTGGCGGTATTATATTTGGATTAGGTTGGGCGCTTGCAGGTGCTTGTCCTGGGCCAATATTTGTACTTGTAGGCGCCGGATTTGTACCTATAATTATAGTATTAATTTCTGCTGTATTAGGAACTTTTGTTTACGGTTTATTAAAAGATAAGTTGCCTCATTAGTTTGTAGTTGTAACAAAATAGCGCATCTCTCGTCTTATTAATATCAATCAAATTAAAATCAATCATGAGAGAAGATAAACAACTTTTAATACTTACACATCTAAGCCAATTAACAACGCTTGCTTTAGGCTTTGGGAGTTTGTTAATTCCGTTAATTATATGGATTACACAAAAAGATAAAGTTATTGGCATGGACGCGGAAGGGAAGAAGGTCCTGAATTTTCAAATCAGTTTAGTAATTTACTGTATTATATGTGTGCCGTTAATTTTGCTTTTTGGATTAGGACTTTTAGGTTTTTTAGTATTAGGTATAATAAGTATAGTGTTTCCTATTATAAACGCAATAAAAGTTAGTAATGGCGAATCGCCTACATATCCTTTATCTTTCAATTTTATTAGTTAAAAATTTCAGAGATAAAACAAAAAACGCCCATTTTCATGGGCGTTTTTTTATGTTTTGAAGTGTGCTTAGATTAAGCGTGTAGTGCTTCTGATTTTGAAGATTTTTGGACTAATTCAATTTTTAAATCTTCAAGAAAAGCATCTACTTTGCTAAAGGTCACTCCAGGAACACATATAATGTGTGCAATGGTTTCTTCAGAAGCCATTTGGTATTTTCTACACAGGGCATCACTTGGTTTTTGAAAGACAACAGTTAAACCATCGTTATTTCTCCAAGCTTTCATGCCTAGTAAATTTAATTTATGTTCGGTATAAGCTGCAACTTCTTGAGAAGCTACAACGCGGTCTTTTAAACCTTGGTGATCATGTTTCTGAATGAAATCCCAAATAAACAAAGGTGTTAATCCATTTCTAGATCCTGTAATTGTAGTATCCATAGTTCCAACATAAGATACAGAATTTGCAATTCTATCTCTGTGTTTACGCTTTACTAAAACAGCACCGCATGGAATTGGACTGCCAATAAATTTGTGTCCAGAAATTGAAATACTGTCTATACCTTCAGCAAAATCAAATTTTGGTTTCGGGTCTATATAAGGAGCTATTGTTCCTAAAAATGCTGCATCACAATGGATGTAATAATCTTTAATTGCGTATTTTTTTATAATCTTTTTAATTTCATCTATTTTATCAATAGCTTCTGTCATTGTAGTACCAATATTCAAAAAGAAAATAGCCGGTTTATCACGACGGTATGAAATGGTTTGATCTAAATCTTCATAATCCATCTCTCCATTTTCTTGAGAACGAATTACGATATTAGAAATATTCAATAAATGTAAATTCTTTTTAACACTGTAATGTGTGCTTTCGCTATAGTAAACCATCGCGTTTGGGAAACTCTCTCTAGCCACGTATAAAGCGTATAAGTTACCTTCAGTGCCACCATTAGTAATATACCCCCAAACATCTTTAGTGGTGCTAGAAAGCATATCTGCAAAGAAGGCAATACATTTTTGTTCGATGTCTTTGGTGTCGATAGCAAATGTTGATGGATTTTCTGGGTCACCAACATTATTAATACAAATATCTAGGAAAGGAGCGTATTCACTATAAGAAAAATCTTTAGCAACTGGATAGCCTAAAAAAGATTCAGAATGTGCTTTAATTCTATCGTAAACGGCTTGTATTTCTGGGGTGTTCATATCTTAAATATTTCTTTAACAAAGATACTATTTAATTGAAATATGATGTTTGATATTAGTTTTTTGAAAAATTATACTATTAATGTGTGTTAATGTAGAAATTATTACTTTTGTAGTCGTAAATGTGATACCTTTTTAGAAATTCTTACCAATATGAAGTTAGATGCCATCGATTTTCAGCTTATAGAAGCCTTACAAAAAGACAGTAAACAGTCTATAAAACAACTAGCCGAGGGCGTGAATTTATCTATTACACCCGTACACGAACGTATAAAAAAATTAGAATCTTCCGGAATTATAAACGGATATACGGCAATTATAGATTATAGTAAATTAGGAAAAACGCTAATTGTGTATTGCCAAGTTACACTTACTACGCACCAAGATGAACCTTTTCGAAAATTTGAAGCCTATATAAATACATTAGAAGATGTTATTGAAGCAAATTACATTGCAGGGACTTACGATGTACTGCTAAAAATATTACTAAACGATATGAATGAATATCAAGAATTTATTTTGAAACGATTTTCTAAAATGACAATTGTGTCCCATATACAAAGTTCGTTTGTGATTAAGAATATAAAGGACGGAAAAAACAAAGTCATGTAAATATTAAATATCTACATGACTTTTTATAAGGTATAAATTAAATAGTAGGTGTTAGCTGTTTAGCATTACTGGCATAACAAGCATAGTTACTTGTTCTCCTTCGTCTAAGCCATCTATAGGAGTTAAAATTCCAGCACGATTTGGTAAACTCATTTCAAGTTGTACATCGTCAGAATTTAAGTTGTTAAGCATTTCTGTTAAAAAGCGAGAGTTAAATCCGATTTGCATATCGTCTCCTTGGTAATCACATGTTAAACGCTCTTCAGCTTTGTTACTATAGTCTATATCTTCTGCTGAAATGTTTAATTCTGCACCAGCTATTTTTAATCTAATTTGGTGAGTTGTTTTGTTTGAGAAAATACTAACACGTTTTACCGAGCTTAAAAACTGATTTCTAGCAATAGTTAATTTATTAGGATTCTCTTTAGGAATTACAGCATCGTAGTTTGGATATTTTCCGTCAATTAAACGACAAATTAATTCTACGTTATCAAACGTAAATTTAGCGTTCGAATCGTTGTAATCTACAATCACTTCATCTTCACTTCCTGCTAAAATTCCTTTTAATAAGTTTAAAGGTTTTTTAGGCATAATAAATTCTGCAACTTCAGAGGCGGCAACATCTTCTCTTGTATACTTTACAAGTTTATGAGCGTCTGTGGCAACAAAAGTTAAGCTTTCTGTAGTAAATTGAAAAAATACACCACTCATTACTGGGCGTAAATCATCGTTTCCTGCAGCAAAAATAGTTTTGCTAATTGCCGTTGCTAAAATGTCTCCTACTATTGTTGTTGTGCTTGGGTTGTCTAAAGATACAGCTTTAGGAAATTCATTCCCGTTAGCATAAGCAAGCGCATATTTACCATGATTAGAACTAATTTCAATAGTATTATTGTCTTCAATAATAAACGTTAAAGGTTGTTCTGGAAATGTCTTTAAAGTATCTAAAAGTAAACGTGCAGGAATAGCTACACTTCCTTCACTTTCGCTTTCTACTTCTAAAGTCGCAGACATAGTTGTTTCTAAATCACTAGCAGACACCGTAAGTTTAGAACTACTTAATTCAAAAAGAAAGTTGTCTAAAATAGGTAAAGTGTTTGAACTATTAATTACGCCTCCTAGAACTTGTAATTGCTTTAACAAATAGGTACTTGATACTATAAATTTCATCTGTATCTAATAAGATTATTTTAATAATTACAAATATATCTTTAATAGCCTTAATTAAGAAACAAACTTATTAACATTTAAGAGGTATACTTCTTTTTTCTTAAGTAATTAAAGATAAATCCAAACAGGCCTAATAATGCTATGGGAGCCAAGGTGTTAAGTAGTTGCCAGTTTAATTTAGATGCGGCTATTTTTTCATGATCTAAAAAAGCAACCTTAATTTCTTTAGAACGAATGTTTATAAGTCCATTATCCTCTAGCAGGTAATTTACTGAATTTAATAAGAATTCTTTATTTCCAAATAATTGCCCTGTCCAACGGTCGAACCCTAATTCTTGTGGAACCCCTTTAATAACATCGTTTTTAATAAGGTCTCCATCTGCAATAACAATCATTTTAGTTGGAGTACTAATATCTTTATTTGAAGCAGTTTTAAATGGTTTAATTCTATTCTTGTAAGCAGATGTGAAATCACCCTCTATTAAGACCGCTAATGGCTGACTTCCTTTGTTAAACTCTTGCGGATTGGGTTCTTGTGTTACAATATCTAAACTAATTTCTCTTGGCGTCCCTTCTAACTTAGTCAGTTTAGCACTTTCTAAAAGAATGGTTTTTTTTAGATTATTTTTTAAGGTATCTATTGGATTTGCAAAATCGAATTTTAAAATATTTACATTGTTTACAATTGGGTGTGTATTGGTTGTATTTACTAAAGGAGAATATGGCCAACGTACATTCTGAAATTGAGAATTACTGCCTTCTCCCATGGCCAATGTAATAGGAGCAGAGTATGGTGTTGCTACCAAATACGGATTTATACGTACACCATATTTAAAGAATAAATCAGTCATATTTAAGTCTCTTGCCAAAGCAATAGAGCGACCAGATTCGTTATATAAACTATCTTTTTCCATCGCTACCGCATCTATAAGCCAAAGACTTTTACCTCCGTTCATGGTGTATTGGTCTAATACTAATTTTTCTTCTTCAGTAAAGGCTTCTGTAGGTTTTGCAGCAATAATTAAATCGTAGGTTTGTAACTTTTTTAACGTGTTTTCAGGTTGGCTAGCTACGCTGTCTAATGTAAATGGAGCTATAAAATAGTAGTCTTTAATAGTTGTTAAAAAATCGGCTAAATATTGATCTTCTAATTCACCGTTTCCTTTTAAAATAGCGATTTTTTTACTTTTTCCGTGTACTAACTTGCCAATACCATCTGCAAAAGCATATTCTAAGTGTTGTACAGAATTAGTTACTAATTCTTGTTGTGTAGAACCCAACTTGTTTTTTACTAACGGAATTTTAACCGTAACATCGTTATAACTTGCCAAGGCCCAAGGAAAAATAATTTCCTGACTGCTTTTTCCATTTTCCTGAACGGTAAGCTGCATAGGCGTTAGTCCACGATTATTTAATTGCTGAATGATTTGATCGCGGTTAGCTTCATCTTCTAACGGGTTTATGAAATTGAATTTTATGTTACTATTTTGTGCATAAAACTCTTCTAAAAGTTGTTTAGTCTCGGTTTGAAGTCGTCTAAATTCTGAAGGAAAGCCTTCTCCTTCCAAAAACACATCAATAACAACAGGAGAGTTTACATCTGCAACTATATATTTTGTAGCCTGACTTAATGTATAACGGTGATCTTGGGTTAAATCGAAACGTTTGTATATTTTGTTTCCTATAATATTTAACGCTAAAATACCAAGTACTATTAGTGTAATATGTTTTAGATTCTTACTCATTAAATTTTAGTTCTAATTGATAGTGTTCTAAACTTTGTGCAATATTATCTTTGAAAGTAATCTTAAAGCATTCTTGATTTTTATTAAACGCACCAGGTTTAATTCCTAAACTATAATTCCAGAAATTAGAATCGTTTGCTTTAATAGCATCGTTCCAGCTAAACCATTCTGGCTCGCCTAATATAGCCGAGACTTCCGATTTACTTTTTCCTGTTATTGTATTTGATTGTTCTAAATCGTAAGCCATTTCGTAACGAAAGGCAGGTGACGATTTCCAAGCATCTGCATCAAAATATTTCTCATGATGGTAGTCACTAAATATATTTATTAGCGGATATAAAACATAGAAATATACTAAAGGAGTAAGAACCATACTAATTATAAAAGCAACCCAAATGCGTTTATCTATAGTTCTAGAAAAAATAAAAAGTACAATAAATAGGAGTACGAGTATAGTTATAAAAGGAACGGTATATATCATACTATTTTTTGTTAATGTTGAAACGTGTTAAGGCAATAAATAAAGCCGATATACTTAAAAAGTAGATAATATCTCTAGTGTCTAAAACACCGCGACTCATACTTTTAAAATGAAAACTCATACCTAAACTATCTATAAAATTGTTTGATAATGCATCTGCAATGCCTTCAAAACCGATGTAGAAGAAGAAGCACAAAAATACTGAAATTATAAAAGTAACAATTTGATTGTCTGATAATGTTGATCCAAAAATCCCCATGGCTGTGTATGCAGCTACTAAAAATAATAATCCGAAATACGATCCTAAGGTACTTCCTATGTCTAAATTCCCTTCTGGACTCCCCAATTTATAAACGGTATATACGTATAGTAAGGTAGGTAGCAATGCAATGAGGATTAAAATAAAAGCACCAAAATATTTCCCTAAAACAATTTGAAGTTTAGAAACGGGTTTTGTTAAAAGTAATTCTAGTGTACCTTGTTTTTTTTCGTCTGCAAAACTACGCATAGTTATTGCTGGAATAAGGAAAATTAGAATCCAAGGTGCTAATAAAAAGAAGGTCGATAAATCTGCAAAACCGTTATCTATAATATTAAAATCACCTTTAAAAAACCATAGAAACAATCCATTTAACAGTAAAAATAAAGCAATAACCAAATAACCAATTGGCGAGGCGAAAAACGAATTAATTTCTTTTTTTAATATGGCAAACATGTGTGTTTAATATAATTTGAAGTTAAAAAAGTGACGCTTTATGGTAAACTTACCAATTTATCTACACTCCAAGCTTCAGGTTTATTGTTAAATAATTGTTTTGTATCTGTCCAAACCGATGCAAATAAATCGGAATGTCTGTAATTATGCAAATCTTGTTCATCTGCCCAATAACTGTATGTAAAAAATATATTGTCGTGTTCTTTATCACGATATAATTCTAAAAACTCACAACCTTTAAAATTACGAATTTTTGATTTGTTTAAATTAAAGATATTTAAGAATTTATCTACTTTAGATGGCTCAAAACTTAATTTTACTATACGTACAAACATAACTTAATCCTTTAAAAAGTTAACGGTTATCGTATCCATTAATTTTAATCCCATTAATGTAGATGCACCTCCAACCGTAGAAGTGTTACTTTTATAAATAGCAATTTCTAAAAAATTTGAAGAGTTAAAAACGACCAAACCTTTGCCTTCAGATTGTCTGTCGGAAACAGGTTTCGTGAAATCTACAACTTCGCTATACTTATTATATATAGTAGAAAATCTGTGATTGCGAGCAGATATTGTATATGGACGTCCTTTTTGTGTGTTTTCAAAAAATTTGCGTTTAATATTAGAAATTACATTTCCATAATTGTCTACATATATTATACTCCCAATAATTTGCGTTTTGTCGTCGTTAACGTAAGGTCTTAAGTTCTGGATAGGTTTAATATCCTCTATACGTTTTCCAACGACATCTAAAGTTCCACCACGGGCAATATGGCAAGCTACTTTTACAAATACATCTAATACAGGAAAACTACTTACTATGTTTTCATGAATATTAATCTGTACAATGCGTTCTGGATTAATTTCTGTACAAATCATACTCATAATTCCATTATTTGCACAAATAAAATAATGTCCATCTAGCAGCACTGCAATGTGTTTGTTTTCTGGATTTAATTCGGCATCAATACCTATAATATGAATGGTTCCTTTAGGGAAACTAGTATACGCGTTTTGGATAATATAAGCTGCCTCAGAGATGCTAAAAGGTGATACAGAATGAGAGATATCAACAATTCTAACATCATTTAATTCACTATATATAGCGCCTTTAATCGCCCCAGCGAAGTGATCTTTTTCTCCAAAATCAGTTGTTAAAGTTATTATAGCCATACGAGAATTGTTGATATGTTTTTTACATATCTGAAGTAAAATTTATTAGATTTGTTAGAAGCACAAAACTAATAAAACTTAACTTATAAATTTAATTAAATCGACTAGCTTTTGAACGAAATAATTATTGAACTTGAAGAGATAACTCCAAAAGAGTTTTTTGGAGCGCAAAACGTAAATATTGAACTTCTTAAAAAATATTTTCCCAAATTAAAAATTGTTGCGCGCGGAAATAAAATCAAAGCTTTTGGAGATGAAGATCTTTTAGAAGAGTTTGATCGCCGTTTAACTATGTTGTTAAATCATTTTGCTAAGTACAATAAATTAGACGAAAACATTATAGAGCGTGTATTAACTAGTCAGAGTAGCGACGATTATAAAACCTCTAAACAAAGTGGGGAAGTTATTGTGCATGGGGCAAGCGGAAAATTAATTCGTGCCCAAACAGCAAATCAACGTAAGTTGGTAGAAAGTATGCGTAACAACGATATGGTTTTTGCCATTGGTCCTGCGGGAACAGGGAAGACATATACAGGAGTTGCTTTAGCTGTACAAGCCTTAAAAAACAAAGAAGTTAAACGTATTATTTTAACACGTCCTGCGGTAGAAGCAGGTGAAAATTTAGGATTTCTTCCTGGAGATTTAAAAGAAAAATTAGATCCGTATATGCAACCGCTTTACGATGCATTACGAGATATGATTGCTCCCGAAAAATTAAATATGTATATAGAAAATGGAACTATACAAATTGCTCCATTGGCTTTTATGCGTGGTCGTACATTAGATAATGCTTTTGTTATTTTAGATGAAGGACAAAATACAACACATGCCCAAATGAAGATGTTTTTAACACGTATGGGTAAAAATGCTAAGTTTCTGCTTACCGGAGATCCGGGGCAAGTCGATTTACCAAGGCGAACTACTTCCGGTTTAAAAGAAGCCTTATTGGTGCTTAAAAACGTGGAAGGTGTAGGCATGGTTTACCTCGATGAAAAAGATGTAATCCGACACAAATTAGTGAAGAAAGTTATTGAAGCATATAAAAGTATTGAAAATAGAGAGTAGGCGTTAGTCTACTCTTTTTTTTTGTTTTAAGTTTCTATTCATAATTCGCATCAAATCTTCTCAATTATTACTTTGTAAACCTCATACCAAGTATGTGGTCTAATGGCCTATATTAATTATAATTGGACTTAATTATAATTTATGTTTCAACTTTTTTAGCAGAAAGGGTTGTAGGTCGGAATTTTCTGTCTTATTGTCGGATAGTTACTTTTGTCTTCTCCAAGGGGGTGTGAAAACACTATCTTTATATTCATACATATATTAGATAAATGCTACCTTCTAGGTACAGTAAGATATAGATTTCATGAGAACTACACGTGTTTCATTTATAATAATAACGTTAATAACCGTGGTGTTATTTACAAGTTGTTTAGATGTTTTTAAGACGAAATCTAATATAGAATTTATTCATCCAAATTTACATATAGGACATATTGTAAAAAAGAAATCAAAAGGTGTTGGTCACGTTAAAGAAGTAAGTTTAATAGATTCAATTTCGGAAATTTTAGCTAAAAAAGGGACATTGATTTATGAGAAGAAATGTGTGTCTTGCCATAAATTAACAGATCAAAGAATTGTTGGTCCAGGTTGGGCTGGAATAACGAATAACAGACGTCCAGAATGGATTATGAATATGATTATTAATACCGACGAGATGTTAGATTATGATGAAGAAGCTATAATACAACTAGAAGACTGTTTAACACGTATGCCGCCCCAAGACTTGACTATTGAAGAAGCCCGATCTGTTTTAGAATTTATGCGTGTAAACGATTTAAAACAAGTACATCGTAAAGACGGTGCTATAAAATATTAATGAGTTACTCGGTGTTTAATATTTTACTCAAGAAGAAAAATATTTTTCATTTTAAAAAATCGAATAAAATTTTCATGAATTATTCCTTACTTTTACGTCTTTAAAATTTATCATTTATTATTAATATTTAAAGCTTCTAAAACGGAGTATAGATGCAATTTTACAGACCATGACAATAACAGATACTAATTTCAATTTTCCAGGACAGAAAAGTTTGTATAAAGGAAAAGTTAGGGCAGTTTACAATATTAATGACGATTTATTGGTAATGGTTGCTACCGATAGATTAAGTGCTTTTGATGTTGTAATGCCAAAAGGAATTCCTTTTAAAGGTCAGATTTTAAATCAGATTGCAACTAAATTTATGGCTCAGACCGAAGATTTAGTTCCAAACTGGTTGGTGGCTACACCAGATCCAAATGTTGCTGTAGGGCATTTATGCGAACCTTTTAAAGTAGAAATGGTTATACGTGGTTATATGTCTGGACATGCTGCTCGTGAATATAAAGCAGGTAAACGTTTACTTTGTGGTGTTGCAATGCCTGAAGGAATGACCGAAAATGATAAATTTCCAGAGCCTATAATAACACCTGCAACTAAAGCAGAAATGGGTGATCATGACGAAGATATTTCTAGAGAAGATATTATAAAAAGAGGTATTGTTTCAGAAGCAGATTATATTGTTTTAGAAGATTATACGCGTAAATTGTTTCAACGCGGAACAGAAATAGCAGCAGAACGTGGTTTGATTTTAGTAGATACTAAATATGAATTTGGTAAAACTAAAGATGGGAAAATTGTATTAATTGATGAAATTCATACACCAGATTCTTCTCGTTATTTTTATGCAGATGGTTACGAAACACGTCAAGAGAACGGAGAAGCACAAAAACAATTATCTAAAGAATTTGTACGTCAGTGGTTAATTTCTAATGGATTTCAAGGCTTAGAAGGTCAAGAATTACCTGAAATGAGCGACGATTATATAGAAAGTGTAAGTGAACGTTATATAGAGTTATATGAAAATATTATGGGAGAACCATTTGTAAAAGCAGATGTTACAAACATTCAAGAACGTATTAAAACTAATGTAGAAGCATATTTAGCGTCTGTTTAGTCTAATTCTACTTACTGTATTTAGTTTAATAAAAAGTAAAGCCTTTCTAATATTTACATTTAGGAAGGCTTTTATTTTGTCTTCCTGTAGTACAATAAAAGTAACTGCAACTACAAATGCTAAAGCTCCTATAGAAGCAATTATAGGCTCTAATGAATGATGAAAATAACGGTATAAACCAACGCCTGTAAAACTACCATATAGTATTATAAAATGTACCACATATATAGATAAGGTGTTGTTCCCTAGTTTAGAGATAAGCGGATGTTTTAAATAAGATTCTAAAGCATAGAAAATACCAAATGTTATAGCTACAGATCCTAATCTAGAAAATAAATAATTATATATAGAGGCATTATAAAAAAGTTTAATGTCTGTAATATAATATAATGCTTCCAAGGTCATAGAGCTTAAAAAACTTAAGGCGAATCCACCTATTAAAAAGCTTGAAATAGCTATGGATTTAAATTGTTCTTTATTCTGAAATTTCTGAAATATAATACCTAATACACTACCATAAGCCACATAACCAAACCAAGGGAAAAAAGTAAATACAGAACCATTTTCTTTTGTTATGTAATTAACTACTACATCAGGAATATGTGGTAGCGCTAGGTTACGATATAACGGTTCTGAAAGAAATATAAGAGTTCCAATTGTTGTTAACAGTAAAGAAAGGACTAGAGGTTTAGACTTCAGTAAAAAATATAATCCGTTTAATATAAGTAATGACACACCTATAATTTGAAGAACATCAATCACTAAAAAATAACTATTAAAATGTCCAGATAACCAATAGAAAACAGGAATTCTTAAGGCGTAACCAATTAAGATAAGAGATATACCTCGTTTTATACTTTTCTTGATTCTGAAATTTTCATTGTTCTTAGCTTCTGCTTTTTTTAGTAAAAACATAACGACTAAGCCTGTTATCGTGAAAAATAAAGGAGCTGTGTTTCCTCTTAAATCAGACCAAATACTAAAAATTATGTAGTCGTTTGATTTATAAATAGGATCTAAAAGGCCATCAATAAAATGCCCTTGAAGCATCATTAATATAGCAAAAGCCCTAACGGCATCTAAAAAGTATAATCGCTTGTCTTTCAATTGTCATAAAATAAAAACGGAGCAAAAGTACAATAATTTTAATTCTTTAGTATTATCAAAATTTTGTATTGATTATAATTTAATAATAGTCATAATAAAATTAGAATTAAAGCAAAAAGATGTGTTTTTTTTGAAATTTTACTCAAACTTGACTGTTTAAAAAAGATTATATTTAACAAAACATTGTTGTTATTTCATGGTCTTTTTAGATAATTTATTTTCAGAATTTGCTTCTTTAGTGTGGGGGTTACCTTTATTAATCCTTTTAACCGGTGGAGGATTATATTTGTTATTGTACTCACAATGTTTACCATTTCGTTTTATTGGTCATGCCATCCAAGTTTTAAGAGGTAAGTACGACGATCCAAACGATCCTGGAGAGATTTCTCATTTTCAAGCTCTCACAACGGCGTTGTCTGCCACCGTGGGTATGGGAAATATTGCTGGGGTAGCTGTAGCTATTGCTATTGGTGGTCCGGGAGCCGTGTTCTGGATGTGGGTAAGTGCTATTATTGGTATGGCAACTAAATTCTTTACATCGTCTTTAGCCGTAATGTATCGTGGAAAAGATAGTGAAGGCCAACTGCAAGGCGGACCAATGTATTTTATTGTAGAAGGTTTAGGAAAAAAATGGAAACCTTTAGCGGTTATGTTTAGTGTGTTTGGTTTAGTTGGTGCGTTACCCATGTTTAATGTTAACCAGTTAACTCAAGCGATTAACGATATTTTATTAGCACCAAATAATATTGAAGTCGGATTTATATCTAGCTTAATTATCGGGCTTATTTTGGTAGCAATAACGAGTGTAGTTATTTTAGGAGGAATAGATAGAATTAGTAAGACCGCTTCAAGATTGGTTCCGGCAATGGTTGCATTATATTTTGTATTGGTTTTAATTATTCTTGCTGTTAATATTCAGGATGTGCCTAAATATATTGGATTGATTTTTTCTAATGCTTTTACCGCTCAGAATTTTAAAGGGGATAACTTTTTAGGAGGAGCTTTAGGCGGATTAATACTTTTAGGAATTCGTAGAGCAGCATTTTCTAATGAAGCTGGAATTGGTACAGCGCCTATGGCTCATGGAGCAGCTAAAACCGCCGAACCAATTCGTGAAGGTTTAGTCGCAATGTTAGGACCAGCCATAGATACATTATTAGTGTGTACTTTAACAGCTTTAGCTATTTTAGTAACTGGTGTTTGGCAAACTTCGGATGCTAATGGGGTAAGTTTAACAGCCTCAGCTTTTGCACATGCTATTCCTGGTGTAGGTAAATATTTATTGTTACTATGTATTTTTGTTTTTAGTATTTCGTCTTTGTTTTCATATTCGTATTATGGTTCAAAATGTATGTCTTTTCTTTTCGGGGCAGATAAAAAACACTACTATAATTACATATATATATCGAGTATAATTTTAGGAGCAACTACATCTTTAAATATGATGATTAACCTAATTGATGGTTTTTTTGCGTTAATGGCAATCCCAACAATGTTGGCGACATTAATTATGGCTCCTCGTGTTTTAAAACGTGTTAAAGTATATGTTGCCACACTTAAAAAAACTTAGGTCGTTTTAAGTTACTCCTATAATTATGTGTTCAGAGTTTATGTAGAATATTAATTATCTTCTTCAGGTTTTATAATGCCTGATTCATATTTTTCCATAAGTCTCTTTTGTTCAGCAATCATTTGTTTTCTTAAATCATCAATATTTACAAAGTCTTTTTTAAAGTGACTTTCAAAAAAATCGTCGTTAAAAAAATGTTTGCTAAATAAAGAATCTTGAGTAAATATATCTTCAAATTCTTGATGATTTAAATCTGAAAAATCATTAAAGAATTTAGATCTAAAACGTTGCATTAAACGGTCTTGCTCTTTCAGAGATAAATTCTTAATAGTATCATGAGAAGACCAAGAGTAAATACTATCGTATTTAATTAAATTGCCATTATTATCAAATTCTTTATCTACTTTCCAAGTTCCTTTTGGAATTTTTGCTTCGTTATTTTCTGCTTTATCATTTTGTCCGTTACAGCTTATCGCTAATAATGCGACTAATGTTATTAATACATATTTTTTCATGATTTTATATTTATAATTAGATGAGGCTGAAATAATCAGCCTCATCATTAATAATAGATTAAAAAAAATAATGTGTAGAACTAAGAGATTTCAATAGTTCTTGCAGGTTTTTGTTTGGCTTCTTCTTTTTTAGGTAAAAGAATGTCTAAAATTCCATCATTATATTTAGCATTAATTTTATCTGCGTCTACACTTTCAGGTAAACTAAAGGATCTTTTAAATGAAGAATAACCAAATTCTCTACGAGTGTAATTGTCTTCTTTGTGTTCTTTTTCTTGTTCTGTTTTTGTAGAAATAGATAACATTTGATTGTTAAGGTCTATGTGAAAATCAGATTTTTTAAGACCAGGAACAGCCATTTCTACAATGAAAGCATCTGCAGTTTCTTTAATGTTTACTTTTGGTAAAGTTATTCCAGTATTAAAATTAGATGTAAATACTGAAGGTAGATCTCTGTTAAAAATGTCGTCTAACCAACTAGACAACGTAGGAACGTTTTCATTTGAATTGGTGTTTGCTAAATTTCCGTTTTTAGGAACACTAACTAAATTGCTCATAATACAAAATTTTAAATTAAACAATATTTCAAATTTGAAATCAATTAAGACTTCTGTAGCTTTATAAACAAATTAAATACCAAAGTACATCATATGTATATTAAGCTATTTTGTGATGTTATTTTGTCATAAATTATGAAAAATTGTCGTTTTTAAACCTTTGTAAAATGACAAGATTACATTTGAATTTCAAAAAAATATATGTTGAATTTATAACGTTGTAAATGCTATTAAAAAAGGTAGTGGTAAAAGGTATGTGTTTAGTATTTGTATGGATGTTTTAATTATTTGTAGTTAAAATTATGTTATCGGTAGAAAAAAGTTACATATTCTGTTAAATTTTTATAATTTAGAAGAGTGTTGTGAAACTATCAAATTAACTACTAAAACCATATCGTACAATGAGTAATTATCACATAAAGCATTTAGAAGAATATTATCAAGTATATAGAAAATCTGTTAGGGAGCCTGAGAATTTTTGGGCAGAAGTTGCAGAAGAACATTTTATGTGGAGAAAACGCTGGGATAACGTCTTAAGTTGGGATTTTAAAAAACCTGAAATAAAATGGTTTGAAGGCGCTCAATTAAACATTACTGAAAATTGTATCGATAGGCATTTAAGAACTAAAGGCGATCATACAGCTATTATTTTTGAACCGAATAATCCAGATGAAACAGCTGAACATATTACGTATCAGCAATTACACGATCGCGTTTGCCAAATGGCAAATGTAATGAAGGATAAAGGTGTTAAAAAAGGCGATCGTGTGTGTATTTATCTACCTATGATTCCAGAATTGGCAATTTCATTATTAGCATGTGCAAGAATAGGAGCAATTCATTCTGTAGTATTTGCGGGGTTTTCTTCTAAAGCCTTAGCGTCTCGTATAAACGATAGTGCATGTAAAATGGTAATTACTTCCGACGGTTCTTACCGTGGTTCTAAAACTATAGATTTAAAAAGTATTGTAGATGGCGGATTAGAATCTTGCCCTACTGTAGAAAATGTTTTGGTTGTAAACAGAATCAATTCTGATATTACTATGAAGGAAGGTCGCGACTTATGGTTGCAGCCGTTATTAGATGCTGCGTCTGCGGTTTGCGAACCAGAGATTATGAATGCTGAAGATCCTTTATTTATTTTATATACCTCAGGATCTACAGGTAAGCCTAAAGGGATGGTTCATACCACCGGAGGTTATATGGTGTATACTGCTTATACCTTTAAAAACGTATTTCAGTATAAAGATGGCGATGTGTACTGGTGTACTGCAGATATTGGTTGGATTACAGGACATAGTTATATTGTATATGGGCCATTAGCTAATGGAGCTACTACGGTAATGTTTGAAGGTGTACCTCAATATCCAGATTTTGGACGTTTCTGGCAAATTGTTGAAAAGCATAAAGTGAATCAGTTTTATACAGCACCAACAGCAATTCGTGCATTAGCTAAACAAAATATATCCTTTTTAGAAAATTACGACTTATCATCATTAAAAGTTCTGGGTTCTGTAGGAGAGCCAATAAATGAAGAAGCATGGCACTGGTATAATGATAACGTAGGAAAACATAAAAGCCCGATTGTAGATACGTGGTGGCAAACAGAAACAGGAGGCATCATGATTACTCCAATTCCGTATGTAACGCCAACAAAACCAACGTATGCAACTTTGCCCTTTCCAGGAATTCAACCCGCATTAATGGATGAAAGTGGAAATGTAATTAAAGGAAACCAAGTAGATGGACGTTTATGTATTAAATTTCCATGGCCATCTATAGCTCGAACCATTTGGGGAAATCATGAACGTTATAAAGAGACGTACTTCTCTGCTTACGAGAATATGTATTTTACGGGAGATGGTGCTTTAAGAGATGAGGTTGGATATTACAGAATTACTGGTCGTGTAGATGATGTTATTATTGTATCTGGACATAATTTAGGAACAGCACCTATTGAAGATGCTATTAATGAACACCCAGCAGTTGCAGAATCTGCTATTGTTGGATTTCCACATGACGTAAAAGGAAACGCGCTTTATGGTTATGTTATGTTAAAAGAAACAGGTGAATCCAGAGATCAGAATAATTTAAGAAACGAGATTAATCAATTAATAAAAGATAGAGTAGGAGCCATTGCCAAATTAGATAAAATTCAATTTACAGATGGTTTACCTAAAACACGTTCAGGTAAAATTATGCGTCGTATTTTAAGAAAAATTGCGAGTAAAGATTTTAGTAATTTAGGAGATACAAGTACATTGCTAAATCCAGAATGTGTTCAAGTTATTATAGATGAGAGTCTATAAATAAGTAGTGTTTAGAGCAAAAAAAATCCCGATATAAGATCGGGATTTTTTTATAACTTTTATTTTTTGTTAGGTTTAAATATTGGAAGTAATTCGTTTTTAACTTCTCCAAAACCAATTCTAGTTCCATCATTTTCACAATATCCACGCATAATAACAGTATCATTATCGTTTATATAGGTGCGTTCTGTACCATCTTTTAAAGTTAGTGTTTTGGAACCTCTCCAAGTTAATTCTAACATTGAACCTAAAGATTCTGGTGTAGGACCAGAAAGTGTTCCACTACCCATTAAATCGCCAGAGTTTACAGGACATCCGTTAATTGTATGGTGTGCTAATTGTTGAGACATATTCCAATACATATGTTTAAAATTAGAACGGCACACAATTGTTTCTTTTGCAGTTTTAGGCTGAATTGCTACTTCTAAATTAATATCGAAACTCTTTTTTCCTTTAGTTCTTAAATAAGGCATTTGCTCTTTAATAGGCTTAGGTCCTTGTACTCTAAAAGGCTCTAAAGCATCTAAAGTAACAATCCAAGGTGACATAGACGATGCAAAGTTTTTAGATAAAAATGGACCGAAAGGTACAAACTCCCAACTCTGAATATCTCTTGCGCTCCAATCGTTAAATAACACTAATCCAAAAATATACTCTTCAGCTTCATTTACAGGAATAGGTTCTCCAAAATCGTTAGCATCTGTAGTGATAAAAGCCATTTCTAGTTCAAAATCTACAAATTTAGAAGGTCCAAAAACAGGCTCCTCTACATCTGGAGGTAATGTTTGTCCTTGTGGTCTATGTATAGGGATTCCTGAAGGAATTATAGACGAGCTTCTTCCGTGGTAACCAATAGGAATATGTAACCAGTTTGGTAACAAGGCATGTTCTTCGTCTCTAAAAAGTGTTCCTACATTAGAAGCGTGTTCTATACTAGAGTAAAAATCGGTGTAATCTCCAATTTGTATAGGTAATTGCATTTCAATTTCATCTAAACGAAATAATACAATTTCCTTATGTTGTTTATTATTCTTTAAAGTATCGTTATCAGCATCAAAAATATCAGCAATTTTATTACGAACGGCACGCCAAGTTTTTCTACCATCAGCAATAAAATCGTTTAAAGTATCTTGAAGAAAGATATCATCTGTTAAAGGAATATCGCTGAAATAACCTAATTGATGCAAAGCACCAAGGTCGATCGCTGTATCTCCAATTCGAGTTCCTATGGTAATAATGTCGTCTCGGGTAAGAAATACACCGAAAGGAATATTTTGTATAGGGAAATCCGAATTTTTATCGACATGCAGCCATGTCTTACGATCTGGATTGTTGGCTGATATTTGCATAATATAATTGTTAATTGTTTGTTTAATAAATTCTATTCAAATATATGTTTTTTGATGTATTTAACTAATCTATTTGTTATTTTTGAGGAATTTTTAACGATAATTATAATGATGCAACGCGACGAACAAATTTTTGAATTAATAGAAGCAGAGAAACAACGCCAGTTACATGGTTTAGAGTTAATTGCTTCAGAAAACTTTGTCAGTGACCAAGTAATGGAAGCTGCAGGTTCTGTTTTAACTAATAAATATGCTGAAGGCTATCCTGGAAAACGCTACTACGGTGGTTGTGAGGTTGTTGATGAAGTAGAGCAAATCGCGATTGATCGTGCGAAAGCACTTTTTGGAGCGGCTTATGTAAATGTACAGCCACACTCTGGAAGTCAAGCGAACACAGCTGTTTTTGCAGCCTGTTTAAAACCTGGTGATAAAATCTTAGGTTTCGATTTATCTCACGGTGGACACTTAACTCATGGGTCTCCAGTAAACTTTTCAGGTAAATTATACAACCCTTCGTTTTATGGTGTAGACCAAGAAACAGGAGTTTTAAATTACGATAAAATTCAAGAGGTCGCTACTAAAGAGCAACCAAAATTAATTATTGCTGGTGCTTCAGCGTATTCACGTGATATCGATTTTAAACGTTTCCGTGTTATAGCAGATAGTGTTGGTGCAATTTTAATGGCAGATATTTCACACCCTGCAGGATTAATTGCTAAAGGAATTTTAAACGATCCAATTCCTCATTGTCATGTTGTAACAACAACTACACATAAAACATTAAGAGGTCCTAGAGGAGGAATGATTATGATGGGTGAAGATTTTGATAACCCATTTGGAATTACACTTAAAAATGGAAACAAAAGAAAAATGTCTTCTTTATTCGATTCTGCTGTATTCCCAGGAAACCAAGGAGGACCTTTAGAGCATATTATTGCCGCTAAAGCGATTGCTTTTGGTGAAGCGCTAACAGACGATTACCTTACTTATATGTTACAAGTAAAGAAAAATGCTTCGGCAATGGCTGATGCATTTGTAGCAAAGGGGTATAATATTATTTCTGGTGGAACAGATAACCATATGATGCTTATTGATTTAAGAAATAAAAATGTGTCAGGAAAACAAGCAGAAGAAGCTTTGGTTTTAGCAGAGATTACTGTAAATAAAAACATGGTACCTTTTGATGATAAATCTCCATTTGTAACCTCAGGTATCCGTATCGGTGCTGCTGCTGTTACTACAAGAGGTTTAAAAGAAAGTGACATGCAAACTATTGTAGACTTGGTTGATGAAGTAATTATGAACTTAGAAGATGAATCTGTTTTAAAAGCGGTTGCTACTAAAGTAAATGCACTTATGGCAGATAGACCATTGTTTGTATCTTAATAAAAATATATAGATAAAAATAAAAGGCTGCCAATTGGCAGCCTTTTATTTTTATGACCGATTTGGTAATTAATCATTAAAATAAAACCCGTTTGGAGCGATACCTACAGTATACGTGTTTAATAACGTTCCTGTTAAAGAATATTCGTAAGTTGTTCCTGCAGACGCAAAATCTCCAGCATCAGCAATGTAAATTGTGTCATCTTCTACAGCAAAACCATACATTGCACCGTAATCAGAAGTAGATGTGTAAGATAAGATTTCTGAAGGTGTTGTACCGTTAATGTCCATTGCATATACAGAAGTTGAATCTGTAAAATAGAAGGTGTCGTCTTCTATGTTTAATTGCTGCGGACTTGATACATAATCGGTTAATTCAATAGTATCTGTAATTGCATTTGAAGATGTACTAATTTCAAAAATGTAAGATGTACCATCGTAATTGGTTGTTAATACATAAAGTGCATCATCTTCTTCAACAATAGAGTTCGGAGTGTTTCCTGTACCTAGGTCAATTACTGTCGTTGCATTTGTAGTTGGGTTTAAAACAGTAACTTCGTTTCCGCTACCATAATATCCATTAGCAAAATAAATCATATCATCTTCTTCAATCACTTTGTTTGCGTTTTCCATTGCAAAAGTGCTTGTAGAATAATCAGATAAATCTATAATAGTGACAAAGTCATCTTCAGCTCCTAAAGTATATCCTGCAGAATTTGTTACATAGGCTTTTTCGTTAGCTATTGCACCATATCTTGGGTTGTCAAAATCTGTACTTATAGTGTTCTTATATTCAAAAGTATAACGGTCTACAACAGTAACTTGATTGGCAGAACCAGAAATAATGTAAGCATAATTGTCATCAAAAAAGATGTTTTGTAATGCATTTCCAATATCAGAAGCACCTGGGTTTATAGTTGAGTAAACATCATTTTCAATAATTTTATCTTCTCCAATAAAACTAATTCCTGCAGTACCTACATTTCCAAATTGTCCTTCGTTTAATACAAAGTATCCGTTATCATAATCTCCTTGCGGTATAATTGTAGTATTATCATCATCGTCGGTGCTACATGAACTAAAGAGTGCAGCACTCGCTAAAGCAATGGCAAAAAATTTGTTTATCTGTTTCATAGTGTAATAATTAAATATTAATGTTTAAGTAAATTGAATAATTTCTTCCTGGCATATATCTGTTAGAACCACTTTGGTAATTTCTGTTCCAAATATTGTTAATTTTTCCGCCTAAAGTAAAAGTATTATTAAAGGTATAATCTATTCCGATATTAGAGAGATGATAGGCGTCTCTCTCATATTTAGAAAGATTGTCTGTTGTGGTAAACACATTGCCAACATACATCCATTGGTAAAATGCCGATATATCTTTAAAGCTGTATCCTAAACTAGTTGTTACCTTATTATAAGGTACGTATGTAAGTTGTTTTTTTGTTTCCTGATTTTCAGAAATGGTATACGCATACGTGCCATTTAAAGTAAACGTATGGCTGTTAACCGTTCTTGCATAGTGCAATAAGCCTTCTAAACCATAGGTAATAACATGTTCTGTATTGGTTGGTTGCCAAATATCTCCGTTAGGTAACCAACGAATCATATCGGTAATGTCGTTATAGTAAGCCGTTACAGATAAGGTAGTGTGTTTTAATTTAAGATGATTTCCGATTTCTGCCTGATAGGATGTTTCTGGTTTTAAATCAGGGTTTCCGCTGTCTTCCCAATACAAATCATTAAAAGTTGGAATTCTAAAATTTTTTGAGCCGTTAACAGTAATAGAGTAGGGGTTACTGACTTGAAATTGGAATCCTAAACTATATAAAAACGGACTGTTATAATTATTTGTAATTTCTTGTCTTAATCCTAATTCGTATAAAAACCACGAATTGTATTGATGTTTAAATAATAGGTTTAAACTTCCTATATTTCTAGTTTCCTGTTCAATGCTAGACCCTTTTCCTTTATTTTGTGTGGCATCTGCAATAGCATTGATCGTGATGTTTTCTGAAGGATTATACGTAAAATCGTATTTAGCAATGATAGAATTTACCTGGCCATGACTGTATAAGTCGGATGCTATATTCGAGAAATATTTATATTCTTCGGTTAAGTAGGCTAGTTTTAATTTTGACGTGATTTTGTTATAAAAACCATCCCATTCAATTAAGTTTCTAGTATTAAAATCTCTGTATTTTGTAGGTGTTTCGTTAGAATTAGTTAGTGAAAAATGACGTTCGCCATCATAGACATAACTGTATAATTTAAAAACATTATTTTTATTTAATCTATAACTAACATTAGTGTTTAAACTGGTATTGTAAAAATCACCATTTTCGTTAAACTCATCAGAATCTACATAATCATAATCGTTATCAGAACTATTTCTACTTATTCCAATATTTGCACTTAAATTTTTAACAACAATATTGCCTTTATAATTTAATTGTAGTGTGTTATAGCTTCCTAAGCTACTATTTATCGTATTTTTAAATCCATTTGTATAATCGAACGTATTGTTTAAATGAATACTTCCGCCAATGGCACCGCTACCATAAATAACACTTCCTCCACCACTTCGTACGCTAATTGCATTAAAATCTGACGTATTTAAGGTGTTAAAATCGGTTTGTCCATTTAGCTGAGAATTAATGTTTATACCATTCCAAACTACCGCGGTTTGCTGTGCTGTAGTTCCTCTAAAAGCAGGCGAAGACACCATGCCTAATCCATTTTCTTTAAAAAAAATAGGCGTATTATAATTTAATAAAGACGTTAATGAAGGTTGGTTTATACGAATAATACTATCAGACAAGACTAAAACCGTTTGCGAATTACTAAAGGCTTTTAATTGCGCATCTGCTGTAATAAAAACTTCATCTAATTTCTGAATAGCATCTGTTTGCGCAGCTAGAATAGCAGGGAAACATGCAATAAATAAAAATTGTACAATTAGTTTTTCTTTCATATATCTTAAGACTCTTTGCCCGAAAGTCAATTAATTAAGCAGAATTTGGCAGGTCTCCTGACTTTCGTCTTGTTATTTACCTTCCCAGTTTTAAATTAAAACCAGTGGTGTATTGAAGTTTAATAACAAGCATTTTGCAAAGCAAAACTAAGATTACAGTTGCGGGAACAGTTTGAGGTTTTCACTCAATTCCCATTTAATCCATCACGTGATATGATATGAACCAAAATTCGGGGCAAAAATAAGGTTTTTATTATAATTGGAATGCAAAACCTTATGTTTTGTAATTTGGTTTGTCGTTTTTGATGTTATTATGAATTAAAAAAATCAACTATTTTATTTTGTCTGAATTTTATATGCTTACATTTGAAGTGTTTTTAGTGTTAAAATTTTAAGCTAAGCTTTTGTTTTAACACTATTTTGTATTCATTTTAAAATAACAGAAAATGAAATTTCTTCCATTTAAGTCATTATTCTTAGTGTTTTTTGTGTTGGTTTTTAGTTGTAAAGACAATACAAAAACAGTTAAAGTAGTTCAAGAACAGGGGGTCGATCTGCTTTTAAAACATGCGAAAGGATTTTCGGTTACATCGTATAAAAATTATAAAGTATTAGAGATTTATAGTCCGTGGCCAAAGGCCGATAAAACGTTTAAATTTGCCTTAATTAATAAAGAAAATAAAGATGAAGTGTCTTTAAATTCAGACGATTTTGAAGCTGTAATTCCGATTCCAATAGAACGTATCGTGGTTACATCTACCACACATTTACCCGGATTAGAATTATTAGGAGAGTCTCAGAAATTAGTTGGATTTCCAGGGACTAAATATGTGTCTTCAAAAAAAATAAGAGCACGAATCGATGCCGATGAGGTGCGAGAATTAGGTAAAAATGAAGGTGTTAATACAGAAGTTTTATTAGAATTACGTCCAGAAGTTGTGATTGCCTTTGGTATAGATGGCAATAACAATGCTATGGAGACCGTAAAAAAAGCAAATATTCCAGTTATTTATAATGGCGATTGGATTGAGGCATCTCCATTAGCAAAAGCCGAATGGATAAAATTATTTGGTGTACTTTTTAATAAAGAGTCCAAAGCAGAATCTGTTTACAATACTATTGAAACAGAATATTTAGAAGCTAAAAAACTAGCCGAAAATGTTGCCGAAAAACCAAGTGTATTTAGTGGTGCGATGTTTAAAGATGTTTGGTACATGCCAAATGGTACAAGTCCAGAAGCACAGCTTTTAAAGGATGCAAATGCAAATTATCTTTGGAAAAATACTCAAGGCGTAGGCAGTTTAGCTTTAAATTTTGAAACTGTTTTTAATAAAGCAAAAGCAGCAAATATTTGGATTAATCCGTCTATTTATTCTAGTTACGATGCTTTAAAATCTGCAAACAATCACTACACTAAATTTGAAGCTTTTAAACAGAAACAAATCTATAGTATGTCTAATACAAAAGGTGATACAGGAGGCGTATTGTATTACGAATTAGGTCAGTCTAGACCAGATTTAGTATTAAAAGATTTAATTAAAATTTGTCATCCAGAATTACTTCAAGATTACGATTTGTTCTTTTTTAAAAAATTAAATTAATTGCCAAATCAGCCTACATATAATAAAGCTTTTATAGCCCTTTTTGTGGTGTTGCTATGTTGTTTTTTTGTCAATATTAGTTTGGGGTCCGTATCAATACCTTTGCATGGTGTTTTTGAAAGTCTTTTCGGAACACCTTCAAACGAATCGTGGAGTTACATCATCCAAAATTACAGATTGCCAAAAGCTATTACTGCACTATTAGTGGGGTCTGGATTAGGAGTGTCTGGCTTGTTAATGCAAACCTTATTTCGTAATCCTTTAGCAGGACCATTTGTGTTAGGGATTAGCTCTGGTGCAAGCTTAGGTGTTGCTATTGTTATTTTAGGCTCTGGACTTTTTGGTGGCATGTTTGCTGTATTATTAACCTCGAAGTGGAGTGTCGTTATTGCTGCCAGTTTAGGGAGTTTTCTTGTATTGTTGTCTGTGTTAATAGTATCATCTAGAGTACGAGATACTATGGCTATTTTAATTATCGGACTCATGTTTGCAAGTATTACCGGAGCTATTGTTGGAGTACTATCTTATTTTAGTTCGGCAGAACAATTACAACGTTATGTGTTTTGGGGCTTTGGAAGTTTAGGAAATTTATCTTGGCAGGAAGTAGGTGTGTTTGCAATTATATATAGCGTCGGGCTACTCTTAAGTTTAGCATCTATAAAAGCGTTAAATACGTTATTGTTGGGCGATAATTATGCGAAAAGTTTAGGATTGAATTTAAAACAAAGCCGACTATTCATCATCTTAGCAACAAGTTTATTGGCAGGAACAATTACTGCTTTTGCTGGTCCGATAGCGTTTATAGGTTTAGCAATTCCGCATTTAACACGTTTGGTTTTTAATACGTCTAACCATAAAGTGTTATTACTAGCTGTAGTGTTATTAGGAGCTGTTATTATGCTTATATGCGATACCATTGCACAAATTCCAAATAGCGATTATACGTTACCTATTAATGCGATTACCTCTTTAGTTGGAGCTCCTATTGTAATTTGGTTGTTGGTGAGAAAAAGAAATTTGATGTTTTAAGATGAAGGGAAATAATAAACATATCATTTTAAAAACTAAAGATTTATCTATAGGTTACCGTTCTAAAAAGGATGTACATGTAATTTCTAAGCATATTAATATTTCTCTGGGTAAAGGTGAATTGATTGGTTTAGTTGGAGGAAACGGAATTGGAAAATCTACCATGTTGCGTACGCTTACCAATACACAACCAGCGTTAAGCGGACAGGTTTTTATAAACGATAAAGCGGTAAACTCTTACGATGCTTTAGAGTTGGCACAAGTATTAAGTATTGTATTTACTGAAAAATTGACGTCGAAAAACTTATCGGTGTTCGAGTTGGTCGCTTTGGGAAGACAGCCCTATACCAATTGGATAGGAACGTTATCCAATTTAGATTTAGAAAAAGTAAATCACGCTTTAGTACTTACAAATATTGAAACATTAAAAGATAAAAAATGTTTTGAACTAAGTGATGGACAACTTCAAAAAGTAATGATTGCACGTGCTTTAGCACAAGATACCGACTTAATTATTTTAGACGAGCCTACCACACATTTAGACATGTATCACAAAGCATATATTCTTAAATTACTTCAGAAATTAGCTAAGAAAACAGGGAAGACCATATTGTTTTCATCTCACGAAATCGATTTGGCAATTCAGCTTTGCGATAATATGATTGTTATGACACCTGAAAATGTGGTGTCAGATATGCCATGTAATTTAATTCAGCAAGGTGTGTTCACTACTTTATTTCCCGATGATTTGATTCAGTTTGACGCGTCTACGGGGAGTTTTCGTGTGAATAAATAAGGTACTGTCATTTAGAAGAAATTCGACTAACAAATCTATAATAATTGAAATTAAAAAGAGATTCTTCGCTGTATTTTGAATGATAAATTAACGATCTATTTGATCTTTATAGTCTTATTTATTAGGTTTAAATTTATAAGGAATTAATATTTAAATGATTGATAATCTTTAATTTTTTTTATTTAGGAATTGAATTTTAGGGTTAGTAAATCTAAAAATAAGCTAAACTTTATAGAGAAATGAAGGAAGTCGTGTAACGAAAACATTCTTAATTCAGAAATTATAATCTTTATAAAGTATTACTTTTACAATACTACATTCAAATTATTATGAACGACAATATTATTCTTATTCTAGCCATATTAATTGCATCTGTAATAGGTGCTTATTTAGGCATGCTATTTAATAAACTTAAAAGCAAAGGCGAAAAAAGTACCTTGGAAGAACGGAACACTAATTTACAACAACAACTTTCTGATTTAAAACAGTTTTCTGAAACTGAAATCGAAAAGCAGCAATATAATTTTGAAACCAAGTTAACTGAATTAAAAGAAACGATTTCAAAAATAGAAATGCAACGTGAAGAAATTAGACGAGAAAAAGATTTTTTAAACACTGAATTAACGCGTAGAAATTCTGAATTTGAAAATTTGAGACAACAAAATCTTCAGCGCGATAAAGATGTGGTGAAACAACAGGAACAACTGCGTAAAGATTTTGAATTGTTGGCAAATAAAATTCTAGAAGAAAAATCGGAGAAATTTACAATTCAGAATAAAGAAAATATTAAAAATATATTACATCCGCTTCAAGAAAAAATTCAAGGATTTGAGAAAAAAGTAGACGATTCTCAGAAAGAAAGTATCAGTATGCATTCGGCATTAAAAGAGCAATTGTTAGGCTTGAAAGATTTAAATCAGCAAATGACCAAGGAAACATCTAATTTAACTCGCGCCTTAAAAGGAGATAGTAAAATGCAAGGAAATTGGGGCGAATTGGTTTTAGAACGTGTGCTAGAAAAATCGGGTTTAGAGAAAGATAGAGAATATTTTGTACAACAAAATTTCACCCTTACAGACGGTTCTCGTGTACTGCCCGACGTGGTTTTGCATCTTCCAGATGGTAAGAAAATGATTATAGACTCTAAAGTCTCGTTAACAGATTACGAACGTTATGTGAATGCCAATGATGATGTTGATAAAGCGACCTTTATAAAAGCGCATGTAAATTCTATTCGTAGACATGTAGAGCAACTTTCGGCAAAGAATTATCAGGACCTTTACGATATAGAATCTCCAGATTTTGTACTCATGTTTATTCCCATAGAACCGGCATTTGCTATTGCTTTAAACGAAGACAATGCATTGTATAATAAGGCATTCGAAAAGAATATTGTAATTGTAACACCAACCACCTTATTGGCTACTTTACGGACTATAGATAGTATGTGGAATAATGAAAAACAGCAACGTAATGCTTTAGAAATAGCTAAACTTGCCGGTTCACTTTACGATAAATTTGAAGGTCTTATAAAGGATTTAACTAGTGTAGGAAAGAAAATAGACGATGCTAAGAAAGATTATTCTGCGGCAATGAACAAATTAGTAGATGGTCGAGGAAACTTAGTAACAAGTGTAGAAAAGCTAAAAAAAATGGGAGCAAAGGCAAAGAAATCTCTTCCGGAACCAATAATTAAGCGAGCTTTAGAGGAAGAAGAATAAAAAAAGCAGCTTAGAGATAAGCTGCTTTTTTGTTTGTATTATATATAAAACGACTTTAATCGATGTCGAAATCTTCTTCGGTATTAGTAGGCTTTTCGTATTCTTCAATTTGAATTTTCTCGTAAGTAAATAAATTAACAACAATTAAAAGAAACCCAAGTAATAAAAGAGTCACGATTACAAAGTTGTCTAAAATATTTAAAATGCCTGAAATAGAAAACCCGAAAGCAACTGCAACAGTTAATATAAATGACGTTTTATCGGAAAGCATAGTAATTTAAAATTTAGATTCCAGTATAATTACTTGGTGTAATGTCTTTTAATTCTGATTTAATTTCATCAGAAATTTCTAAGGTGTCAATAAAATTAGAAATCGATAATTGATTGATTTTTTCATTTGTACGAGTTAAACCTTTTAACGCTTCATATGGGTTAGGATACCCTTCTCGGCGTAATATGGTTTGAATGGCTTCGGCAACTACAGCCCAATTATTTTCTAAATCTAAAGCGAATTTATCTTTGTTTAAAAGTAATTTGTTTAACCCTTTTAAAGTCGATTCAAAACCAATTAATGTATGTCCAAAAGGAACACCTACATTTCTTAATACTGTACTATCTGTTAAATCGCGTTGTAGTCTAGATATTGGTAGTTTTCCAGAAAGATATTCAAATACAGCATTGGCCATACCTAAGTTTCCTTCACTATTTTCAAAATCTATAGGATTCACTTTATGTGGCATTGCAGAACTTCCTACTTCACCAGCTTTAATACGTTGTTTAAAATAATCCATAGAAACGTAAGTCCAGACATCACGATCTAAATCTATTATAATATTGTTTATACGTTTTATGTTATCAAACAAAGCTGCCATATGGTCGTAATGCTCAATTTGTGTAGTTGGGAACGAATGGTGTAAACCTAAAACATCTTGTACAAAACTATTTCCAAATTTTTTCCAATCAATGTGCTTGTACGCTACGTTATGTGCATTGTAGTTTCCTGTTGCTCCACCAAATTTAGCGGCATGCGGTACCGTTTGTAAAAATTTAAATTGTTCATTTAGTCTCACAACAAATACGTCAATTTCTTTTCCTAAACGTGTAGGAGATGCTGGCTGTCCGTGAGTTCTAGCTAACATAGGGACATCGCTCCATGCTTCAACTAAACTTTCTAGTTTTTCTTTTAAAGCTAAAAACTTAGGAATGTAAACGTCGTGTAATGCGTCTTTAATACTTAACGGAATTGCTGTGTTATTAATATCTTGAGATGTTAATCCGAAATGGATAAACTCTTTAAATTTTGAAATATTTAAAGCGTCAAATTTTTCTTTAATAAAATATTCAACCGCTTTAACATCGTGATTTGTAACACTTTCAATGTTCTTAATTGCTAGAGCATCTTCGGTAGAAAATGATTTGTAAATTTCGCGTAAATCCCCGAAAAGATTAGTGTTGAAATCTTTAAGTTGAGGTAATGGAATTTCGCAAAGTGCAATAAAGTATTCAATTTCTACTTGAACTCTATATTTTATTAAAGCTTCTTCAGAAAAATAAGGAGCTAGAGAGCTTGTTTTACTTCTGTAGCGACCATCTATAGGTGAGATAGCATTAAGTGTTGATATTGACATGTGTTGTGGTTTTTTTTAAAGGCGCTAATATAAGCATTTTGTTCCCTATTTTAGATGATATTTAGAAAGGATTTAATTAAATATTCAAGATGTGTATACCTTTATTGAATTGTCTTTTTTTTTGAGTTAATACGTTTTAAAATCTGTTTTGCACGTGCTTTAAAAGCGGGACTTTGCTTTTGAAAATCTCGCTCTAATATGATGACTAATTCTGGGTAAATCCACTCAAATTCTTTACCCAAAAGATAAAGTGTATTCATACTATAGGCTTTGGCTGCAACTTTTTCGTCATTAATCATATAGTCAAAACATACCGCTATAATACGTTCTTTGTATATAGGTTTTAGAGCTTTTCTTACTGTGGTGTTTGTTATATTATCGTTAGCCTTCGCTAAATATTCACATATTTTAGCAACGGGACGCACAGCTGGATCTAAATGTACAGTATGCATGCTAACTGTAAACGTGTCTAAGTGCGGAAGTAAGGCACTTAAATTTTCGCCACACATAAACTCTAAAATCCAAGCGGCTTTATAAGACAATTTATGGTCTGTTTTAAATAGAAGTTCTAGTACGCTAGGAATTAGTTTAGGTTGATTTAATAATAAATTTGCAAAATACAAACGCTTTTCTCGAGAGTGATTTACATTAGAAAATTGTTCGTAAAGTTGCGCTGTAGTCACTTAATTTTTATACTTTTAATTATAAATTTAAAGAAATGAAAAGTCTTAAAAAAATATTGTTGCTGGTTTTGGTCGCATTTATTATTTCACAATTTTTTGGACCAGAAAAAAACATGGGAGATTTAACGTCTATTGAACCTTTTCTTGCAGAGACAAATCCGCCAGAACATGTCGAGGCTATTTTAAAAGAAGCCTGTTACGATTGTCATAGCAGTTATACAAGATATCCTTGGTATAGCGATTTTACACCCGTTAATTACTGGATGGCAGATCATGTTAACGACGGTAAAAAACATTTAGACTTTAGTGCATGGGATAGTTACTCTGTTAAGAAAAAAGATCATAAATTTGAAGAATTAATTGAAATGGTAGAGGCTAAAGAAATGCCTTTAAAATCGTATACTATAACACATACAGATGCTAAATTATCTGATGCCGATATAGAATCTGTAAAAGAATGGGCAGAATATGTGCGTATTAAATTTACGTTATTACCCCAGCCAGAATAATTTATGAGAAACGTATTAATAATTGGTTTTGTATGGCCAGAGCCAAAATCTTCTGCAGCAGGGAGTAGAATGTTGCAACTTATTGAGGCGTTTCAATTCAAAAAATATCATATTACTTTTGCAAGTCCGAGTAGTAAAACAGAACAAGGGGCTGATCTAAAATCTTTAGGAATAGATGAAAAAAATATTGAATTAAATCATTCTAGTTTCGATACGTTTTTAACTCATTTACAGCCAGATATTGTTTTGTTCGATCGTTTTTTAATGGAAGAACAATTCGGTTGGCGAGTTACTGCACAGTGCCCGAATGCCCTAAAAATTTTAGATACCGAAGATTTACATTGTTTACGAAAAGGACGTCAGCAAGCATACAAAGATCAAGCCTGTTTTAATGATACCTATTTGTTTAACGATGTTGCAAAACGAGAAATAGCGAGTATTTATAGATGCGATATTAGTGTGATGATTTCTGAAGTTGAAATTGAAATGTTGATTCAGAAATTTAAAGTGCCTTCAAATCTATTACTCTATATACCGTTTATGTTAAACGGAATTTCTGAAGCAGATCAAAATAAATTGCCAAGTTTTAACGAGCGCCAGCATTTTGTAACTATTGGTAATTTTTTACACGAGCCTAATTATCAATCAGTTTTGTATTTAAAGCATACGCTTTGGCCGCTAATTAAAACACGATTACCCAAAGCCGAACTACATATTTATGGTGCTTATGCCTCTCAGAAAGTAAATCAATTACATCAGCCTAAAGATCGTTTTTTTATAAAAGGATTTGCAGACAATGTTAATGAGGTTATGAAACATGCCAAAATTTGTATTGCTCCTTTAGTTTTTGGTGCCGGCTTAAAAGGAAAACTGGCAGATGCTATGACAAACGGAACGCCTTGTGCAATGTCTTTAATCGCTGCCGAAGGTATGTTTGGAGCTTTAGAGCCTAATGGTTTTATTGCTGATGATGTAGACGTGTTTATAGAAAAAATTTCAGAATTATATATTAACGAATCTCTTTGGAAAGAAAAACAACATTTCGGATTTAAAAGTTTGAATTTGCGTTTTAATAAGTTGTACTTTCAACAGCAGTTTTTAGAGGGAGTAGAAACGGTTAAAAAAGATTTAGAATCACATCGCTTACATAATTTTACAGGAAGTATGTTACAACATCACAGCATGCAAAGCACGAAGTTTATGTCGCGGTGGATTGAAGAAAAAAACAAACACATTAGCACTACATAAATATGGGGTCATTATCAGTTTTTGAGGTTATCTATATTATAATAGTAGCCATTGTGTGTTTACGTGTTATTTATGATACCAATCATATAACCAAGACGTTGTCTTATTTATTGGTTGTGATTTTTATTCCTATTTTCGGAATTATATTTTATTTTTCTTTCGGTGTAAACTACAGAAATAGTAAGATTTATAGTAAAAAACTCTTTAGTAATATTCAATTTGAAAAAAAATTAGAACTTCAACTTCAACATTACGCCAAACAAATTATTAAAAATAGAGGCGAGCTTCTAGAGTCTAATAAAAAATTAATTCGTTTATTATTTAAAGATATTTCTAGTCCGCTAACAAATAAAAACGAAGTTGATTTATTAATTAATGGGGAAACAAAATTCCCAGAAGTTTTTAAAGCTATTGAAGCTGCTAAACATCATATTCATATAGAATATTATGTGTTTACAGAAGATATTGTTGGCCGAAAAATAGAAGCACTTTTAATTAAAAAAGCAAAAGAAGGCGTTACAATTAAATTTATGTACGACGATTATGGAAGCAGTTCTATACGTAAAAGTTTAGTATATCGCTTACGCGAAGCAGGTATAGAGGCGTATCCGTTTTATAAAATTAAATTGATTTATTTGGCCAACCGAATGAATTACCGAAATCACAGAAAAATTATTGTTATCGATGGGCGTGTAGGATTTGTAGGGGGGATAAATGTGAGCGATACATATACAAACGATATTAAAACAAAACCATTTCCTTTTTGGAGAGATACCCATTTAAAAATTCATGGACCTGCCGTTTGGTATCTTCAGTATCTGTTTTTATGCGATTGGAACTTTTGTGCCGATTGTGATATCGAACCTGAAGGTGATTTTTTTCCAGATTTAGATTCTTTTGAAACAACTAGCAACGTTGCTGTACAAATTGCAGCTAGCGGACCAGATTCAGAAACGCCAACTATTTTGTATTCTTTATTGCAAGCTATTAGCTTAGCAGAAGATGAAATACTAATTACAACACCTTATTTTGTGCCAAACGAAAGTATTATGGATGCATTATGTATTGCAGCTATGAGTGGTGTGAAAGTGAAATTGTTAGTACCAAGAACTTCAGATTCTAGAGTGGTTAATACCGCAGCGAGTTCATATTATGAAGAGTTACTAAAAGCAGGAGTGCAAATTTATCGCTATACTAAAGGGTTTGTACATGCAAAAACTATGGCTATAGATGATGAAATTGCTATTGTAGGTTCTGCAAACATGGATATGCGTAGTTTCGATTTAAATTTTGAAGTCAATGCCATTGTTTATGATAAGGGGATAAATAAAAAACTAAAAGATGCTTTTAATAATGATTTAAACGACGCTCAAGAAATTGATTTAGAACGCTGGTTAGACCGTGCTTGGTATCATGAATTGTTTGAAAAATTGGCCCGATTATTATCGCCTTTACTTTAAGTCTTACAATCTATTTTTGTTTTAAATTCTTGATTCTACTAAATAAAGTTGGGTGAGAATAGTGCATAAATACGTATGCCGGATGTGGTGTTAAATTACTTAAACTGGTTTTAGATAGTTTTTTTAATGACGTAATTAAGTCCTTTGCATTATAGGTGTTTTTTGCATAATCATCTGCTTGATATTCAAATTTACGAGAGAACACATTCATAATTAAACTCGTAATTTCACTTATAGGGCTGTACAATAATCCGAACGCAATTAAGCCTACATGAAAACTTGGAGTCTCTACACCAATAGCTTGAGATAACAACGGGTTAGATATAAATAATGAGAGGATGAAGAGCGTTAAACCTGTGAGTAAAATTGATGCGACTAAGTTAAAAACGATATGCTTCTTTTTATAATGTCCGACTTCGTGAGCCAATACTGCAACAATTTCATCTTCACTTAAATCGTTAATTAAAGTATCGAAAAGTGTTACACGTTTTTCGCTTCCAAATCCAGAGAAATAGGCGTTTGCTTTGGTGCTGCGTTTAGAGCCATCGATTACAAAAATATTATCTAATTTAAAACCAACCGTTTTCGCATAATCTGATATTTTTTCTCTTAAACTTCCGTTTTCTAAAGGCGTTTGTTTATTAAATAAAGGCACAATTAATTTGGCGTAAAACATATTTAAGAATAAGCTAAAAACAGCAATTAGTGCCCAAGCATATAACCAAAAAAAGTCTCCAGAAATATCGTAAAACCAAATAATTAATGCTAGAATTCCGCCACCAATTAAGGCTAACATTAACCAACCTTTTATTTTGTCAATTAAAAACGTAGTTTTCGTTGTTTTGTTAAATCCGAATTTTTCTTCAATAACAAATGTTTGATAGTAAGCAAAAGGCGTGGTTAAGATATCGCTTCCCATCATAATTATTCCAAAGAAGATAATAGCAATTACTATAGAATTGTTACTAAAACTTCTTGCAAAATTATCTACAAATTCAAAGCCATCTAATCCTAAAAAAGCTAAAGTTAAGAGTAACGAAAATCCAGATGTTATAAGTCCGAATTTATAATTTGTTGCTTTATAATGTTGCGATTTTTTATAGTCTTCATCATTGTAAACATCTTGTAATTCTGTTGGTAATGCATCATTAAAATGTTTTGCATTTAAGGCATCTAGAATTTTATCGACTATAAAATCGATAAGAATTAAGGCAATTATAATATAGAAAAGCGTAGTTGCTGTCATAAAAAGTAGATAATTGTTTGGGTAAATTAAGCGAATTGACGCTGACGTTTGGCTTCGAAAACTAAAATTCCTGCGGCTACAGATACGTTCATAGAATCTATTTCACCCTGCATTGGAATAATAATATTTTGTGTGGCATGATCTCGCCATTCGTTACTTAAACCTGTGGCTTCCGTTCCGACAACTAAAGCAGTTGCGGTTGTGAAATCCTGAGTATGATATGGTTTTGAAGCCTGTAATGCTGCGCAAAAAATATTAATGTCTTTAGATTTTAAAAATGAAATAATATCTGTCGTACTTCCAGAAGCTACCTGATTTGTAAAGACACACCCTACACTAGAACGAATAATATTAGGATTGTATAAATCGGTTTTTGGGTTTGCTATAATAAATGCATCTACATTAGCGGCATCTGCAGTACGTAAGAGTGCACCAATATTTCCTGGTTTTTCGGGAGCTTCAGCAATTAAAATTAACGGGTTGTGTTTATCGAAAATGAGGTCTGATAAGTTTAACGTTTTCGATTTTGCAATGGCTATAACGCCTTCAGTAGTATCACGATAAGCTAGTTTTTGATATACATCTTTAGAAATATTAATAACCTCGCTGTTAGACGACGTTAAAGTTTCAATTTGAATGTCTTCAATATAATCGTTACAATATAAAAGGGTGTCTATGGTATAGTCTCCTTTTAATGCAAGAGAAATTTCACGCTGACCTTCAATTAAAAACACTCCCGATTTCTTGCGGTCTCGAGATTTTTCTTTTAATTGAACCAACTGTTTAATGTAACTATTTTGAGTGCTTGTTATTTCTTTCATAAAGTAAAAAAAACAAAAGTAAATGTTTTAGTGTAATTAATACCTTTTGAATTCGTCAAAGACAGTAAAATCATTATAAACATTATGAAATACACCTTATTACTTTTATTAATTGTTGCTTTTGCTTCTTGTAAGCAATCTACCGAAAAGAAAACGACAGAACAGAAAACGACGGAGGAAGTCGTAACTCAAAAAAGTGAATTTAAAAGCTATCCAGAAAATATTGCAAAGGTGTTTGAAGCTCATGGCGGTATAGTCACTTGGAATGCAATGCAAACTTTAGCGTTTACCATGCAAAAACCAACGGGGAATGAAGTTACAACTACCGATTTAAAAAGTAGAAAAGCACATATTGATATGCCAAGTCATGTTTTAGGTTTTAATGGTAAAGATGTGTGGTTACAATCTAAAGACACTACGGTTTACAGAGGAAAACCGAAGTTTTACTATAATTTAATGTTTTATTTTTATACGATGCCTTTTGTATTATCGGATGATGGAATAACTTACAGTAAAGCAGCACCGTTACTTTTTGATGGTGTAGAATATCCTGGAATTCAAGTTTCTTATGGCGCTGGAGTAGGAGAGTCTCCAGAAGATGAATACATTTTATATTATGACCCTGAAACTTTCCAAATGACGTGGTTGGCCTATACTATGACTTATTTTGCTAAAGAGAAAAGCAAAAAATTTAATTACATAAAGTACGGAAATTGGCAAGATGTAAATGGTGTAAAATTGCCAAAAGCGATACAATGGTATAATGTGGTAGATGGCAAACCGATAGATATGAGAAATGAAGTGCTATTTTCTAATGTAAAACTATCTAAAGACAAACAAGATGCTTTGTTTTATGAAGCTCCTGAAAGTGCAGAAATTATAGATTAATTTAGTTAAAAGCCTCTAGAGTAGATTAGAGAATATATAAAATTATAGATTTAAAATGTTAACAGCGTGCTTAATTTAGCTCTGTTAACATTTTTTTATAGTGAATATTACTTGTTAAAATAATTCACCAAAAGGGCTACTACATAACTGTAGCTTTCCATGCCTTTTGCCTGGTTGTTGGCTTTTAAATAGGAGTTGTATGTGATTTTAAAAAGCGGTTCTAATGGGTTTTGGTAACTTTCCCAAAACATGCGTGTTTCTTCATAATTCTTCAATACTCCAATATTTACTTTCTTAATAATACTTTCGTACTGTTCTGGACTGCGTCGGTAAATTTCATTCAAACAATGGCGTAACCCAAAGGCGTAACCCGAATATTTCATATACACATCGTTGTTATTTATAGTCGCTAAACAACCAATAAAATTAGCTTCGTTTTCGGCTGCATAGCCTAATTGGTGGGCCATTTCGTGAGCAGATGTTGTAGGGAATTTATAGGTAGGAATTAAATAATCTACTTGAGCTTCATTGGTTAGAGGGTTCAAATACCCACTAAATCCCATATATGTTAGTGGGATGCTAAATAAAGATTTTTTAATACTTTGCGGATGATATTTTAAATGCGGATATTGAGCTTCTAGATTTTTATAACCAGCTTCAGAACGTTTCATAATTTCCGATTTACTATAAGGCATCTCAACTTTTAGAGTGTCATTTTTAGTAATGTTTAGTTGAAGAGTGTTTGTTTTTTCAATTAATAAATTGGTCACAATGAGCAATTGTTCTGTTGTATAATCAGCTTCTAAATTTAAATTTCTGTGTAATGGCAATCTGTAATAATTCATTCCCCAAAACAAGTGAAAGGCAAAATAAATTAATGTTACAGCAGATAATATATCGATAAGCCAAAACTGTGTGTCGGTTAAAAAACGTTTTCTATTAACAATAATCCATCTAATAATATAAATAACTCCAAAAGCATACACTAAGTCGCCAAATGAAAACGGAATCCAGCCTAAACCATAACGTAAAAATTTAGAAATTACGGGATAAACGCCATTACTGTAATACTGTTCTATAATTTCAGGATAATTTGATAAGAATTTCACTAAGAAATATACCGGAATTAACGAAAACGCTAGATAAGATTTTGGGTTTTTATACATGCTTCAAAAATAAGTAAATGTTTGTAATAGGTGAGCGCTAATATGTACCTTTGTGTAACATTATAAAACAAAATTATGAATTCAGAAATAAGAGCACTAGAGCCAAAGGTACTTTGGAACAAGTTTGCAGATCTAAATGCTGTCCCGAGGGCCTCGAAAAAAGAAGAGCAAGTAATTGCCTTTATGAAAGATTTTGGAACATCTTTAGGATTAGAAACTATTGAAGATGAAGTAGGAAATGTAATTATTAAAAAACCTGCTAGTGCTGGAATGGAAGGAAAAGCACCAATTGTAATGCAATCGCATTTAGATATGGTTCACCAGAAAAATAGCAGTACCGTTTTCGATTTTGCAACACAAGGCATAGATATGTATGTTGATGGCGATTGGGTACGTGCAAAAGGAACAACTCTTGGTGCAGACAATGGTTTAGGTGTGGCTACAATTATGGCTATTCTTGAAAGTAATGAAATTGCTCATCCTGCATTAGAAGCATTGTTTACTATTGATGAGGAAACAGGAATGACGGGTGCCCAAGGTTTAAAAGGTGGTGTTTTAGAAGGTAACATACTTTTAAATTTAGATACAGAAGAAGATAATGAAATAGGAGTTGGTTGTGCAGGTGGTATAGATGTATCTGCGACACGAACTTATAAAGAAGAAGAAACTCCTGAATTTAAATTAGGATATAAAATTACTGTAAATGGTTTACAAGGTGGGCATTCAGGAATGGAAATTCACTGTGGTTTTGGTAATTCGAATAAAATATTAAATCGTTTATTATTTGATGGTTTTGAAAACTTTGGATTGCGTATTTCTGAAATTGATGGAGGAAGTTTACGTAACGCTATTCCTCGTGAAAGTTTTGCTATTGTAGCTATTGATGCTGTACATCAGGAAGCTTTTGAATTAGAGATGAAACTTCAAACATCTACAATTCAAGAAGAATTAAAAACGATGGAACCCGATTTAAATGTAAGTGTTGAAGCTATTGAACTACCTGAAAAAATTATGGATTTAGGTGTTCAAGAAGGATTTACTCGTGCACTTTATGCTGCACATAATGGGGTGTTTCGTATGAGTGCAGATATTCCTGGATTGGTTGAAACATCTAATAATGTGGCTCGTGTTTTAGTAAAAGACGGACATATAAAAGTAGGTTGTTTAACGCGTTCCTCGGTAGAGAGCTCTAAGTGGGACTTAGCAAACGCATTAAGATCTACATTCGAGTTAACTGGTTGCGAAGTTGCATGTACTGGAGATTATCCTGGATGGGCTCCAAAAATGGATTCTTCTATATTAAAAGTGTTAGATGCTACTTACGAAAAAATGCACGGAGAGAAAGCTCACGTAGCTGCTTGCCATGCTGGATTAGAATGTGGTATTATTGGATCTAATTATCCAGAGATGGAAATGATTAGTTTTGGACCAACAATTAAGGGAGCGCATTCTCCTGACGAACGTGCTAGTATTTCTTCTGTTCAGAAATATTGGAAATTTGTTCTTGAAATTTTAAAAGAAATTCCTAATAAATAGGAAAGAATATAAAAGAAAAAGCCGCTATAATTAGCGGCTTTTTTTATGTGTAAATGTGACGTATTATTCTTTTTATTCAGCAATACCAACAATTTCTAAATCGAAAATTAAGTTTGAATTTGGTGCAATTACTGGAGGAGCACCTCTTTCACCATAAGCTAAAGCAGCAGGAATATATGCTCTAATTTTATCACCTATATTCATGTTTAACATCGCTTCTCTAAATCCAGGGATTAAACCAGCAGTTTCATTATAAATCATAGGGAAAGGTTGGTAACCACCTTGTTGGTCTCTTTGTGGATTATATACTCCAAATTCTTTAGCAACTTCTACATAATTAGAATCGAATAAAGTTCCATCTTCTAAATATCCAGCATAATTAATAAGTACACTATCTGTAGATTCTGGTTTCACACCATCGCCTTCAGAAATAACTGAAAGTCCTAAACCTGTAGGAAGTGTTTTCATAGATGCTTTTATAGCTTTATCTTTTTCTAAGAATGCTGCTTTAGCATCATTTATTTTTTTCTCAGCTTCCTCTTTTTTACGTTCAATTTCTGCAAAGCTATTTAAAAACACAGCATTTGCATCAAACTTTTTAGCAGCAGATCCTTTTCTTATAATGTTTATGGTTTCAATAACAACATCTTCTTCAGGTTTATCTCTTGCATCTTTTTTTACATTAGAAATTGAATCTTGAACATCAAGACCTAAAACTAATTCACCAAAAACAGTATGTCTGTTATCTAAGTTAGGTGTAGGTATTTCTGTAATAAAAAACTGACTACCATTAGAATTTGGTCCTGCATTTGCCATAGATAAAATACCTGGCTTATCATGTTTTAAAGAATCAACAAATTCATCTTGAAATTTATATCCTGGTCCGCCAGATCCTGTTCCTGTAGGATCTCCACCTTGGATCATAAATCCATCAATAACACGGTGAAAAAGAATGCCGTCGTAGAATTTTTTTCCTTTGTAAACACTATCTACCATTGTGTTTGTGCCTTCAGCAAGCGACACAAAGTTAGCCACAGTTACAGGGGTTTTTTCGAACTCAAGGTTTGCAACCATAGTTCCTTTGTTTGTAATAATTTCAGCATACATGCCGTCTTCTAGATCAGGATATTTTTCGTTGCACGCTGTAAAACTTACCATTAGCGTAAGTAATAAGAATTTAAAGGATTGTTTTAATAATGTCATTTGTGAAATTAATTTTCGATTATTGAATGAATTGTTACTTTACAGATTAAGGGTGTATTTGTACTAATTTTATTTTGATCTCCATAATAGCCATAAGCTTTAGTTGAAGGGAATAAGAATGTGGCTGTTTCTCCTGATTTCATTAACTTAAGGCCTTCTCGTAAACCAGTAAATAGTTCCTGTTTATCCATAATATAGGTGTCAGGTTTTGTTTCTGCGTTGGTGTAAATAACATCTCCGTTTATGTTTTTAACATCATAATCAAAATGTACAAGGTCTCCAAAAATAGGTTTGTGTAATGAATCGGATTCTATTTTAGTGTTATATGTATACCAAAAACCATTTTGAGATACTTCATATTTCTGATCTGGATTTGCATCCATAATCTCTTGAAATTGTGTCTTTTCGTATTCGTATAATTTAATATTACGAGCTACAGATTCATCTATATACGAACCACTTTTTACAGATATTGGTTGTCTGGCTTCTGGAGATTTACAGCTTATAATACTGAAAATAACCAAACAACATAAACCTAGTTTTTTCATGCAGTTAATTCCTTTTTATGGCTTGGTAATATACTAATAAATTTTTCAACGGTTTCATTTAAACTTAAATCACTTTTTCCGCCAGCAGCATTGGTATGTCCGCCTCCTTCAAAATATTGTCTAGAAAATTCGTTTACCGAAAAATTGCCTTTAGAACGCAACGATATTTTAATAATATTTTCCTGTTTATGCTCAATAAATATAGCTGCAAAAATAATATTGTTTAGAGATAAACCATAATTTACAAAACCTTCGGTATCACCTTTTTTAAAATCGAATTGATTTAATTCGTCTTGAGATAATGTAATAAACGCGGTTCGTAATTCTGGAATTACTTTTAAATTACTTAAAGCACAACCTAAAAGCTGAAGTTTTTCGTAACTATTAGTGTCGTAAATATTATTATGAATCTCGGCATTATTTGCGCCAGATTCAATTAGTTTTCCAATAATAAAATGTGTTTTACTTGTTGTAGAAGGGAATCTGAAAGAGCCTGTATCTGTCATGATTCCTGTATATAAACACGTTGCAATCTCTGACGAAATTTTGTCTTCGTTTCCTAACATTTCTATAAATCGATAAACCATTTCACAGGTAGAACTCATGCTTACGTCTGAAAACACATATTTAGCATAATCGTCTGGTTGCTGGTGGTGGTCTATCATGAGTTTAATAGCTTCACTTTCTTTAATCACATCACCCATCGCTCCAACACGGTGTAAAGCATTAAAATCTAGAGTAAAAATAAGGTCTGCTTCAAGCAATAAAGTATTGCATTGTTTGGTATTAGAATCGTGTTTTAAAACGGTATCATCTCCTGGTAACCATTTTAAAAAATGCGGATATTCATTTGGAGCTATTACTAAAACATTGTGATTGTACATTTTTAAATAATGATATAACGCTAGGGTAGAGCCCATAGCATCTCCATCAGGATTTTTATGAGGTACAATTACAATCTGTTTTGGTGAGCTTAAAAGTGCTTGTATTTGGGTAATTTCTGCTGTTGTCATAAGAGGCGAAGATACAATTTTTTAATGTGTGTTTATATTGTATTTACTAAGAAATGCATTACTTTTGAACTAAATTTAAAAAACAAATGGCAACAAATAGAACATTTACAATGCTTAAGCCAGATGCGGTTGAAAACGGACACATTGGCGCAATTTTAGAAAAAATCAACGCTTCAGGGTTTAGAATCGTTGCATTGAAATTAACGCAAATGACCATTGCTGATGCTCAAGCATTTTATGCAATACATAATGAGAGACCTTTCTTTAATGATTTAGTGGAATTTATGACACGTGGACCAATAGTTGCAGCAATTCTAGAAAAAGAAAATGCAGTTGAAGATTTTAGAACACTTATTGGTGCAACTAATCCTGCAGAAGCTGCTGAAGGAACAATACGTAAATTGTTTGCTACTTCAATAGGAGAGAATGCTGTTCATGGAAGTGATAGCGATGAAAATGCAGCAATAGAAGGCGCTTTTCATTTTTCAGGAAGAGAGATGTTTTAAATCTATAACTTTTCAATATATATATTAAAGCCTGTAAATTTTTTACAGGCTTTTTTTATAATCTATCGAGTTCTAATTGGTAATCGTATTGTAAATCTTCGTGAAGCGTAGCTATGCTTTTTTTTATACTATCTAAGGTTCTGTTATATAAATTAACTAGCGTAATGTTTTTTTGTATAGAAGGCTTAAAAGCTTTTAATTCTGAACAGAAAAATAATAACAATTCTACTTCGGTCTCTTTTTTACCAGAATATCTGGCGTAAGTTTTAATTTGTCTTAAAATTTTGCGGACACTTTTTTTTATATAATGAAAACTGTTGGTGTTTATGGTCTTAAACTGTTCGGACATTTCAATTTTTATTTGATTGATGTATTCAGACTCATTATAAGACTCGACTAACAAATAGGTAAGGAGTTCTTTATTTTCTTTTTTAAATTTAGATAAACGTAAACATATTTCTATTAATTCTGCCTGTGTTTGGTCTTGTAACTCTGTTTTAAGTTGTCGTACTGTAGCTGCTTTCATTTAAACGTTATAATGCTCTCGTATAATATTACGAACTCTTATTAATCTATAAATACCTATTGCTAAAATTATTGGAGCCATAATTAATAATACAATTCCAAACCATTCCATTTTTACAAACATGTGCATTTTTATAATGGTTAAACCTGTTCCTAAAAATACCATAAAAGTTCTAAAATAGGCTAAGAAGGTACGTTCGTTTGCTAGTTTAGTTCTTTCTATAGCTAACCAATCTCTAGTTATTAAAGTAGGGGGTATACTGGTTTCTTTTTTATCCATATTGTGGGTAGTTGTGTTTAGATTTGGAAATAAAGATAATAAAAGTGTACTCTCTAAGGTGATTTTTAAAAAAATAACATAAAAAAAGCCCAATCTTTCGATCGAGCTTTTTAATTTATGATATGAAGATCAATTATTTCTGATCTGCTTCAACTAAGTTTTTCATTTCTTTTTCAACCATTTCGTAGAATTGGTCAATTTTAGGAAGTACAACAATACGAGTACGTCTGTTTGTCGCTCTGTTTTCAGCAGTATCATTATCAACTAAAGGTACATAGTGACTTCTACCAGCTGCAATTAATTGTGCAGGATTAACATCTAAGTCTTGTAATACACGTACAACAGAAGTAGCACGTTTTACACTTAAGTCCCAGTTATCTTCTAAGATACCACCTTTTTTGTAAGGTACGTTATCTGTATGTCCTTCAACCATAGCTTCAAAATCAGGTTTACTGTTTACAACTTTAGCAACTTTAGCTAAAACGCTTCTAGCTTTATCTGTTACGATATAACTTCCACTTTTAAATAATAATTTGTCTGCTATAGAAATAAATACCACGCCTTTTTCAACATTTATTTCAATGTCTGGGTCGTTAATACCTACTTCACGTTTTAAACTAGTCACTACAGCTAAAGTAACACTATCTTTTCTAGTTAAAGCATCTTGTAATCTTGTAATTTTAAGATCTTTTTCTTTTAAGCTTTCTAAAGATTTTTCTAAGTTTTCAGCACCTTTTTGAGTAAGTGTTGTCAAGTTTCCTTTAGTGTCAATTAAATCTGTAATTTGATCTTTTAAAGCTTCAGCTCTTGCAGTTGCAGCGGCTTTTTCAGTTAAACAGCTATTTAATTTAACTGTTGCTGTATTTAATAAATCTTGGGTTTCTTGTTGTTTTGCTTCTAAAGCTGCGTAATCTTTTTTAGATACACATGATGATAAAAGGAGTAAAGCAGCAACACTGCTTAAAATTAGTTTCTTCATAATAATTTTTAAATTACATTTAAACATATCAAAAATATGAAAAAAAAGATGTTAAAATAGCGTTTAACAAAACTTTTACTAACTATTTTATATTTCTTTGAACTTTTGTTTCTTTTTCAGGAAATATTCCCACACAATAGATCTTGTTTTGTAATAATTAGCCGTTTTTACTAGTGTCTTCCTTTGTCTTACCAATCTTGATAGTTGACTATAAAAACTAAAATGAGCACGAATTATTGCATAGAAATGCTTAAATTTTAATTGCAATAAAAACTGAATTCCTGCCAAGCCATCTAAAACCATTCTGCTGAAGATAATAACCACTATATTCCCTCCTGCATTTTTTACTAAAGTGAATAAACTATTCCTGAAATTTAAATATGTTTTTTGTGAATTTGAGGCATTTAATGTTGCTCCTCCAACATGATAAACAACAGAATTTGGAATACATTTTATATTAAAGTCTAAATTTTTTGCACGCCAGCACAAATCAATTTCTTCCATATGTGCAAAAAAAGCATTGTCGAAACCGTTTAAGGTTTTAAACACGTTAGATCTTATAAATAAACAAGCGCCTGTGGCCCAGAAAATGTCTAAATCCGTATCGTATTGTCCATTATCTTTCTCTATGGTGTCAAAAATACGTCCGCGACAAAATGGATAGCCATATTTATCTATAAATCCGCCAGAAGCGCCCGCATATTCAAAATAATCTTTGTTTTTAAAATCTAATATTTTTGGCTGAATAATAGCTGTATTAAGATCTTGATTGAAAGCTAATTTGATAGGTGTAAGCCAGTTAGGAGAAACTTCAATATCACTATTAAGTAAACAAACTACATCTGCAGTAATATGTTGTAATCCGTCGTTATAACCTTTAGCGTACCCACCGTTTTCTGAATTTAGAATAATGTGTACTGAAGGAAATTCTTTTTTAAGGACGTTAACAGATTCATCTGTCGAAGCATTATCAATCACATAAATATCTGATTCTTCAGAGTTTATAATAACCGATGGCAGAAACTGTTTTAGTAACTTAGCTCCATTCCAATTTAATATGGCTATTGCAATTTTCATATACAGTTAGGCGTTGTAATTAGGAATATCTTGTAAGAAATTATATTGTTCGGCTTCAAAATCCATCTGGCAATAATAATGATTTAAACCGTTTGTTACCATTAAATAACTGGCATTAAGGGTTAAATTATATCGTGCAATTTGGTCGAATGTTGTTTGTGTAATATTTATTTTAGGCGCCTTACATTCTACTATAACATGAATACTTCCGTTTGGATTAAAAATTACGATATCGTAGCGCTTGCGTAATTTGTTTACAATTAATTCTTTCTCTACATTGATTAACGATTTTGGGTAGCCTTTAACTGCTATTAAATAGTGTACGCAATGTTGGCGTACCCATTCTTCGGGTTGAAGAATTACAAATTTTTTACGGATATCATCAAAAATAGAAATTTTATTTTCGCTATTTTTGAATCGAAATGAAAACTTCGGAAAGTTTAGTTCTTGCATTGTTAAGTCTTGAATTATTCAAAGGTAGATTTCAAAATTCAAAAACCAAATTCCGAGAGTGTATTTTTGGAATAATCCTAGATAGTTTACAGTTTGGACGAGATAAAACAATTAGTTGCCGATATTAAACAAAAGAAATTAAAGCCTATTTATCTTTTAATGGGAGAGGAAACCTATTATATAGACAAACTTTCTGATTATATTGAAGCTAATGTTTTAAGTGAAGAAGAAAAAGGGTTTAATCAAATGGTATTGTATGGTCGCGATGTCACTATTGAAGACATAGCTGGACATGCAAAACGTTATCCAATGATGGCAGAATATCAAGTGATAATTGTTAAAGAAGCTCAGGACTTATCGCGTACTATTGATAAATTAGTGGATTATGCTAAAAACCCGCAACCGTCTACTATACTTGTTTTAAATTATAAGTATAAAACGGTAGATAAACGTAAAGCTGTTTACAAAACAATAAAAAAAACAGGTGTTGTTTTTGAAAGTAAGAAGCTTTATGAAAACCAAGTAGCCGATTGGATTCGTCGTACTTTAGCTTCTAAATCGTATACCATTACTCCTAAAGCATCGCAAATGTTAGTAGAGTTTTTAGGAAATAACTTAAGTAAAATTAATAATGAGCTAGAGAAGCTTCAAATAATTTTACCAAAAGATAGTCAAATCACACCCGAACATATTGAAGAAAATATTGGTATAAGTAAAGACTATAATAATTTTGAGTTGCGAAAAGCCATTGGAGCAAAAGATGTTTTAAAAGCACAGCGTATTGTTAAATATTTTGCAGAAAATCCTAAGGATAATCCTATGGTAGTAACGGTGTCTTTAGTTTTTAGTTTCTTTTCTCAGTTATTGCAAATCCATGGTTTATCAGATAGAAACCCAAGAAATGTAGCTAAAGCCGTTGGGGTTAATCCTTATTTTGTGAACGAATATTTGACAGCTGTAGCAAATTACCCAATGAAAAAAGTTAGTGCTAATATTTCTATTCTTCGTGAATTTGATGTAAAAAGCAAAGGTGTTGGCTCTAATGCAGTGCCACAAGGAGATTTGCTAAAAGAACTTATGGTGCTTTTAATGTTTTAATTTCGTTTAGAATAATATTTTTAAATTGAATTTATTCTCGTGCTCTCCTAAAAAATGTAATAAGAAATAACCCCAGTGCAATAAACATACTTATTCTAGCAATATAATCGCCAGCGGTGACATAAAATGTAGTATTGGTATTTACTGGGATATTAGCTTTTAATGCCCCTTGTTTGTTATACTCTAAAGTTTGTAATAGTTCTCCTTTCGGACTTATAAATGCAGAAATACCTGTATTTGCACTTCTAGCAATAGAACGACGTGTTTCAATAGCGCGTAATCTTGCGTAGCTTAAATGTTGTTTATGGCCTTGCGTATTTCCCCACCATGCATCATTGGTCATAATAGCTAAAATATTAGCTCCGTTTCTTACATAACCGGTAACAAACTCACCGTAAACAGATTCGTAACAAATTACAGGAGCCACTTTATAATTAGTATTTTTTAGTATGAAAGCCGAGCGTTCTGTTTGTGTTGTTTTCATCGCTACGGTACCTCCAAGATCTAACATGGCGTCTCCAATTAGAGGTTTTAAAATACTTTGGTAAGGGAAATTTTCTACGCCAACAACCAGTTTGGATTTATGATAGATTAAAGGGGTTTTATCTGAATTTATTAAGGCTGCAGAGTTAAAGTAATCGACCCATAAATGATCGTTATATTGGTTTGAAGTCGGAAGAATATCTGCTTTATTGGTGTGCTTATCATAGAATTGTAAGCCCAATAAATAATTTAAATTCGGATAGTTGTAAATAAAAGCCTTCGCTTGAAAAAACTCAGGACTTTTATTGAAACTCGGTAGGTCTACTCCATAATTTTCGGCTAACACAGTTTCTGGTGTTACCAATAAATTGGTTTTAGCTGTAATGCTTTTTTCGGCTAGTTTTTGTAATAAATTGCCAACTTGCTTATTGGTAGCATTATATTTTTGACTGTAAGGATCGATGTTAGGTTGAAGTACAACGGCTTCAATAGTATTGTCTTCTGGAGTATATGTGTAATATCGTACAATAGATATTGCAATAGGAATACAAATTAACGCTGTAGTTTGCATTGCTGCACGTTTTAAAATTCTTTGTTCAGATGTTTTAAAGAAATTTAAAAGCGCTTTAAAAAGAATCACATTCACTAACCAAATCCAAAGTGTACCACCAAAAGTTCCGGTATACTCGTACCACTGAATCCATTTAGGATGTTCTGAAAATGCATTTCCTAAATTTAGCCACGGCCAAGAAAATTCCCAACCTAAATGTAATTTTTCAAAACAAATCCATAATGTTATTAGAAAGCAAAGCGATTTATTTATTGATGTACGTTTAGCAACGGCTTGATAGATTAAAATAATAGAAGCCATTAATAAACTATTAACTAAAATAGCAAAACATGCACCAAAAATATCGGCATATTGTAACCAATTGGTGGTGATATAATTCCAAATAAAGAAGGATAGATACGATAAGCCAAATAAACGCCAGCCTTTATATTTTAATGATTTATGCTCTTTTATATCATTAGCAACGTATAGTAAAGGAATAAACGCAACAAATAAAAGTACAGGAAAACCGAAAGTTGGCCAGCCAAGGGCTAATAATAATCCTGTTGCTAAGGCTAATAGGAAGTGTTTCACAGAGTAAAAACTTAATTTAAAAGGATTGTTTCATCCTATAGATTAGTGTCTAAAGATACTAAAATCCAATTTCAAAGAAAACACATTCGAATATAATGCGACACTTTGGTCACTAATATCTGTAAATGCGTAATCTACTTGAATACCATTGTATTTAAATCCGACTCCAAAACTAGGTTGAAAACTGACTTGTTCGGTATTATCAAGTTGTAATTCGTTTTGAAAATTTCCAACTCCGCCACGTAAATATACCATATTTAAATAGCCAAATTCAAAACCAAAAGAAGGATTTATACTTATAGAACTTGTTGAAATAATATCGTTATTTTCTTCGAAACGCATTTGTAAATCGATAGCGGTTTCTAAAGAATAATCGTAACTAAAGTTATATAATTTTGAAATACCTAATTGTAATTTAGGAATAGTAATCTCGGTTGTTTCTGGTAACTCTTGGTTTTGGTCGCCAATAGCGTCTTGAATGGTCTGAAATTTATCTTCGTCAATTTGCCATGCATTAAATGTGGTTGTAATATCTCTGGCCATTAATCCAAATTTCCAAGAATCTCTTTGGTATTGAATTCCTACATCTAAACCAAATCCCCAAGAATTAGCAAATTCACCTATAATTCGTCTAATAACTTTAGCATTCACACCATATGTAAGGCCTTCAGCAAAAGTAGGTCTTCTAGAGTAGGAAAACGTGACGCCATAATCTGCGGTAGAAAATAACTGAATTCTATCGTAGTTAATGTTACCATCGTCGTCTATTAATTGGGTGGTATCTAAAATATCATCAACTCCAAACCGTATTAACGATATTGCCATTGCACTTTGGTTGTCTATAGGCATAGCATAAGCTGCGTAATCGTAACTTGCAATATTAGCAAAGTAACTGGAATGCATTAATGCTAATTGATTATCTTCTAAATTCACCAAGCCAGCAGGATTCCAATAGCCGGAATTTACATCGGCAGATTGTGCAGTTACAGAATTACTCATTCCTAATGCAGCAGCATCGACACCAATATTCATGAATTCGTTAGAGTATTTTCGTACAGTCTGACTAGATACAGAAGCCGTTAGTAAAACGAAAAAAGTGGTGAATAATATCCTCAATGCTAATTTTTTTACAAATATGCAGATAATTTAATTGGGTTAAAAACTTTATTTATCGCATTATGTAGCGTTAATTCCCTTTTAAAAAACTGTTTCTCTATTCGGTAACTTAGTACTTAACTTAAAAAAGAGGAGCTTATTGTGTTATTTATACAAATGGTTTTGTTTAAGAACGTATTTCTTTAGTATTTTTACACAAATTAAATACATGATGTCGATTAAAAATTATGTGCCTAATGCGCTAACTTTATTAAACTTATTTTGTGGATGTATTGCCGTTGTTTTTGCAACTCACAATCATTTTGTAGCAGCAGCGGCTTTTGTTTTTGGAGGTGTGTTTTTTGACTTCTTCGACGGATTTGCTGCACGAAAACTTAAAGTATCCTCAGAACTTGGATTGCAATTAGATTCGCTTGCAGATATGGTTACTAGTGGTGTTGTACCAGGAATAGTGATGTATAAATTACTTAGTTTAAGTATAGATCGCCCTGAAATAGTTACAGATGGCGGTTCTTGGAATGCCTTTTTTAGCGGTGATGCTGTAATGCCTTCGTTTTTGCCTCTTATTGGTTTTTTTATCACTTTATCATCTGCATATCGTCTTGCAAAATTTAATTTAGATGAAGAACAACAAGATTATTTTAAAGGGTTACCAACACCTGCAAATACCCTATTAATTATTTCTTTGCCATTAATTATGGAGTTACAACATAACGATATGATGAACGCTATAATTATGAACCAAGGCTTTTTAATTGCTTTAACCATAACAAGTACTTTTTTATTAAATGCACCAATTGTATTATTTGCGCTGAAATTTAAAACATGGGATTTTAAACCCAATACAATTCGCTATGTGTTTTTAATAATATGTGTACTATTACTTGTGTTTTTACAGTTTGCAGCAATCCCTTTAATTATTCTAGTTTATGTTGCAATGTCTATGTTAGATGTTGTAATTAAAGGAGAATATTAGTTTGTTGTTGATTGCATTGATAATTCATGAAATCTATGAAAGATGAAAATATCATTTATAAAACCAAGCCATCATTTTTTAACCCTTATGCCATTCTTGTTTTAATTTTTATTGGTTTAAACGGAATTTTTATAGCAGACAATGTTACTTCTAAAGTGTTAATGGGAGGAACCATTTTGTTAGTATCTACAATATTTTTTATTAAAAAGTATAATGAAAATACTATTGAAATAAAAAAAGAAAACATTGAATTAATTAAACCTTATCCGTTCAAGAATACTAAAAAAGAGTGTCTTAATTTCTCTGAAATAGAATGTGTAAAATATAATAGAGGAGGTTATAAACAAGAAAGCGCTATTTATTTAAAGACGCATTTGAAATCTAATATAAAGGTCTTAATCCCTAATACATCATTCGAATTTGGTCACGTTTTAAAGTTTTTGAAAAGTAAAGGAATCGAAATTAATTTAGTGCATTCAGATCAAGAATTACGCATGTATATAGATGGTCAGATTGAAGATTTTCCGATGACTAATGATACTGAGGTTAAAGTTAAAAAAAAGCGTATAATTTAAAAATCTAATTTCTTTTTACGTAGCTCGAAGTTCTGTCCTAAATATACTTTACGTACCATTTCGTCTTCGGCAAGTTCTTCAGGTTTTCCAGCCTTTAAAATACCACCTTCAAACATTAAATAGGTGCGATCTGTAATGGCCAAGGTTTCTTGAACGTTGTGGTCTGTAATTAATATACCAATGTTCTTTTTAGTAAGTTGTGCAACTATACGCTGAATATCTTCTACAGCAACAGGATCTACACCTGCAAAAGGTTCATCTAATAAAATAAAATTAGGGTCGGTTGCTAAAGCACGAGCAATTTCTGTACGTCTACGTTCTCCACCAGACAATAAATCGCCACGGCTTTTACGAATATGCCCTAAACTAAACTCTTCAATAAGCGATTCCATTTTCATGAGCTGTTCTTTTTTACTTAACTTTGTAAGTTGTAAAACGCTTAAAATATTATCTTCAATACTCAGTTTTCTAAATACAGAAGCTTCTTGTGCCAAATATCCAATACCATTTTGTGCACGCTTATACATTGGGTATTTAGTAATTTCTTTATCGTCTAAAAAAATAGTTCCGCCGTTAGGTTTTATCAAGCCAACAATCATGTAAAAAGAGGTGGTTTTTCCAGCTCCATTAGGGCCAAGTAAACCCACAATTTCACCCTGATTAACCTCTAAAGAGACATCTTTTACAACTTTTCGTCCGTTATAGGACTTCATCAAATGTTCAGCTTTTAATTTCACGTTTTCGCTTTTTTTTATCTGATTTAGAAATACAGAAGTGCTAAAATAGTAAAATTAGCACTTCTGTTTTTTATTGTATTATTTTATATTATGCTTCTGAGGCTTCTAACTCATCCCAAAACTCGTATGCACGGCGTAAATGGGGAATTACAATGGTACCACCAACAAGAGTTGCTATGCTCAAGGCTTCAACAACTTCTGCTCGTGTTAATCCAGATTTGTGTGCTGTTTCTAAATGATATTTCACACAATCGTCGCAACGTAATACAGCCGAAGCTACAAGACCTAAAAGTTCTTTAGTCTTTACATCTAGAGCTCCTGCTTGATATGCGTTCGTGTCTAAATTAAAGATGCGTTTAATAATTTTATTATCATCACTCAAAATGCGGTCATTCATTTTGGCTCTGTATGCGTTAAATTCAGTTATATTATCTGACATTTTTTATAGCTTTAGATTTTGATCGTTCTTTTCTAGTTACAAATTTAGCAATAACAATACTCACTTCATATAGAATTAACACCGGAATAGCTACAATAACTTGACTCGCAATATCTGGAGGTGTAATTACAGCTGACACAATAAGTACGATAACAAGCGCAAATTTTCTGTATTTCTTTAAGAAATCAGGCGTTATAATTCCCACTTTAGCTAGAAAATATATAATAATAGGAAGTTCGAAAATAATACCACAAGCAATTACAGACGAACGAATTAAACTAATATAACTGCTTAAATCGAAATCGTTGTGTACAAGGCTACTAACTTGGTATGTCCCTAAGAAGTTAATAGATAACGGGCAAATAATATAATATCCAAATAATACTCCTAAAAAGAATAGTACAGAAGAAATCATGATAAAACCTCTCGAGTTTTTACGTTCGCTAGGATGCATTCCTGGGCTAATAAATCGCCATAATTCATAAAGAATGTAAGGGAAAGCAATAATGAAACCAGCTGTAATAGCTGTCCAAATGTGGGCAGAAAACTGTCCTGCCATTGTTCTACTTTGTATTTCAAAAGCAGCCTCATTAAAGCAAAAACTATCGTCTAATCCTAAATAGTTAGAAATTTTGCATAAAATATCGTAAGTAAAAAAACTTGGTTTTGTTGGACCAAAAATAAGGGTGTCAAAAATAAATCCTTTTGCTAAAAAAGCGACTACAGCAGCAATCATAACAGCTAAAGTTGCTCTAATTAAATGCCATCTTAAATCTTCAAGATGGTCTAAAAAAGACATCTCGTTAACATTTTTTTTACCTGCCATTATATAATGCCTTCTTTTATTAAATCGTGAATATGAACTACTCCTGCGTAAGAATTGTTGTTATTACAAACTATAAGTTGAGAGATGTCGTTAGTTTCCATAAGCTCTAAAGCTTTTATGGCCATTTCATTTTCATTTATAATTTTTGGAGAGACACCCATAATATCTTTAGCCGTTAAAGATATAAAGTTATCTGTTTTTGTAAGCATACGTCTTAAATCTCCGTCGGTAATAATTCCAACAATCTTGTCGTTTTCAATAACAGCTGTCACACCAAGCATGTTTTTAGAGATATTCATAATAACCTCTTTAATATTGGTATCGGGATGTACTTCTGGTTTATTGTTTTGACTAGAAATATCTATAACACGTAAATATAATTTTTTACCTAAAGCACCTCCTGGATGGTATTTTGCGAAATCACGACTAGAAAATCCGCGTATTTCTAAAAGACATACCGCTAAGGCGTCACCCATAGCTAATTGTGCAGTTGTACTTGTGGTTGGTGCTAGATTTAACGGACAAGCTTCTTTTTCAACAAAGGTGTTTAAAAAATAATCGCAATGTTGTCCTAAAAAAGAATCTTTATTTCCTGTAATGGCAATTAATGTATTATTAGTACTCTTTATTAAAGGGATAAGCACTTTTATTTCAGGAGTGTTTCCACTTTTAGAAATACAAATTACTATATCATCTTTTAAAATAAGTCCTAAATCTCCATGTATAGCTTCGGCAGCATGCATGAAAATTGCAGGTGTTCCTGTAGAGTTTAGTGTGGCAACTATCTTATTTCCAATGATTGCACTTTTACCTATACCTGTTATGATAACTCGCCCTTTTGATTTGTAAATAAGGTCTACAACATTAACAAAGTCGTCGTTTATATAGGTTTTTAAATTCAATATAGCTTGACCCTCTAACTCAAATACTTGATTTGCAGAGTTTATGATGGTTTGGTGTTTGCTCAAAATTTAATATTTTTTTAAGTTGATTCTTTTAAAGATTTTATTACCTTTAAAAATAAACGACCTTTACTAAAAATAAAATCGTTTAGTTTTGTTTGCAAAACTAACGAAAAAAAACATTGAAGGTTCTCTAAATACAACGAATTAACTAATAGCGTAAGTTTTTTTCGCTGTATTATAATGTGTAAACTAATATAAAAACAGTACATGTCTAAAGTAGAAATTGATTTGCATTCTGCACTTAAGAAACATTTTGGGTTTAACGTCTTTAAGGGGTTACAAGAATCGGTAGTAGAAAGCATTTTAAGTGGTAAAAATACATTTGTTATTATGCCAACAGGTGGGGGAAAATCTCTATGTTACCAACTCCCTGCATTAATGCAAGAAGGTACAGCGATTATTGTTTCTCCTTTAATCGCACTTATGAAAAATCAAGTAGATGCCATCCGTGGGATCTCTAACGAGGAAGGTATTGCACACGTTTTAAATTCTTCGCTTAACAAAACTGAAATTAAACGCGTAAAGCAAGATATTACAGATGGTGTGACTAAATTACTCTATGTCGCTCCAGAATCTTTAACAAAAGAAGAAAATGTAGAGTTTTTGCGTACCGTTAAAATTTCATTTATGGCCATAGATGAAGCCCATTGTATTAGTGAATGGGGACATGATTTTAGACCAGAATATCGAAATTTAAGAAATATTATACAACGTATAGGAGACAATATTCCTATTATCGGGTTAACTGCTACAGCAACTCCAAAGGTTCAAGAAGATATTTTAAAGAACTTAGGTATAAATGATGCAATGACTTTTAAAGCATCTTTTAATAGACCTAATTTATATTATGAAGTACGCCCAAAAACCAAACAAGTAGATAGCGATATTATTCGTTTTGTAAAACAAAATGAAGGAAAATCTGGTATTATTTACTGTTTAAGTAGAAAACGTGTAGAAGAGTTAGCCCAAGTACTTCAGGTTAATGGTGTAAAAGCTTTACCTTATCATGCCGGTTTAGATGCAAAAACCCGTGTAAAACATCAAGACATGTTTTTAATGGAAGATGTAGATGTTATTGTAGCTACCATAGCATTTGGTATGGGAATCGATAAACCCGATGTACGCTTTGTAATTCATCATGATATTCCTAAAAGTATAGAAAGCTATTATCAAGAAACAGGTAGGGCAGGTCGAGATGGTGGCGAAGGCCATTGTTTAGCATATTATGCTTATAAAGATATTGAGAAATTAGAAAAATTCATGTCTGGTAAACCTGTAGCCGAACAAGAAATTGGACACGCATTGTTACAAGAAGTTGTTGCATTTGCAGAAACATCAATGTCTAGACGTAAATTTATTTTACATTATTTTGGTGAAGAATTTGATAATGAAACAGGTGAAGGAGGAGATATGGACGATAATGTTCGCCATCCTAAAAAGCAAAAAGAAGCTAAAGATGATGCCGTTCTGCTTTTAGAAACAGTAAGTAAAACCAAAGAAAAATACAAATCTAAAGATTTAGTAAGTGTTATTGTTGGTAAAACAAATGCCTTAATTAAGTCGCATAAAACAGACGAACAACCATTTTTTGGATCTGGAAAAAATAAAGAAAGTAAATATTGGATGGCCTTATTACGTCAAGTTTTAGTGGCTGGATATTTAAAAAAGGATATTGAAACATACGGTGTTTTAAAATTAAACAAGGCTGGTAAAGATTTTATAGAATCGCCAACTTCGTTTATGATGACCGAAGATCACGTTTTTGCTAACGAAATAGAAGATGGAGCTGTTACTGCAGTTAAAACAGGAGGAGCAACTACAGATGCTACTTTAATGCGTATGCTAAAAGATTTACGTAAAGTAAATGCTAAAAAGTTAGGCGTGCCTCCATTTGTAATCTTTCAAGATCCGTCTTTAGAAGATATGGCTTTAAAATATCCTATGACGGTTGCAGAGCTTTCTAATGTTCATGGAGTAGGAGAAGGGAAAGCAAAAAAATATGGTAAAGATTTTGTGAGTTTAATTTCCAAATATGTTGATGAGCATGATATTGTTCGTCCAGACGATTTGGTTGTTAAATCTACAGGAACAAATTCAGCGTTAAAACTTTACATTATTCAAAATATTGACAGAAAATTGCCTTTAGACGATATTGCTACTGCTAAAGGCATGGAAATGAAAGATTTTATTAAAGAAATGGAAGCTATTGTCTTTTCTGGTACTAAATTAAATATTAGTTATTGGATTGATGATTTGTTAGATGAAGACCAACAAGAAGAAATCCATGATTATTTTATGGAATCTGAAACCGATAAAATAGACGTTGCTATTGAGGAGTTTGATGGCGATTACGACGATGAAGAATTACGTTTATGTCGTATAAAATTTATTAGTGAGGTTGCTAATTAAGTAAATATTTACGACAGTGCTATTAGCATTGTGACTCACAATTTAAAAAAAAAATATAAGTTAAATTCGATATAATTATAACAACTTTAAGTGATAAGATTTATTTAAAAGAATAATTATTACAATGGGTTTTATTGATTGAGTTGCCTTTATAATATATGTAAAAGAAAAGCCTCGTTTAGGTGTAAACGAGGCTTTTTTATTGAATAGAGAAGTCTATTAATTATGATTTAAAATTTTCGTAGCATTCTGTAGCTATTTCTAATTCTTCATTAGTAGGCACAATTAAAATTTTAGTTTTAGAACCTGCGACGTTAATATTTCTAATATTAGGTAAACGTTCTGCATTTAAAGCTTCATCTAAATGAATTCCGAAGTAATCCATTTGGTCACAAACCATTTTTCTTATAGTAGCACTGTTTTCTCCAATACCAGCTGTAAATACTATTGCATCTAATCCTTTTAAAGTAGCAGTATAAGCGCCAATAAATTTCTTAATACGGTATGCATTCATTTCTAAAGCAAGAATACAATTTGTATTACCTAACTCTGCCTGGGCTTCAATATCACGTAAATCACTATACCCGGTTAAGCCTAGCATACCACTTTCTTTAGATAAAATTGAAACAATTTCTTCTTTAGTATAGTTGTATTTATCCATTAAAAAAAAGATTACAGACTGGTCTATAGCTCCACTACGTGTTCCCATTATTAAACCGTCGTTAGGTCCGAAACCTAGAGTATGGTCTAAGCTTTGTCCGTTTTGTACCGCTGTCATACTACATCCATTTCCTAAGTGAATAGAAATTAATTTAGCATCTGGTTTACCTAAAAACTCAACAGCGCGATCTGTAACATATTTATGAGATAATCCATGGAAACCGTAAACACGAACATTGTCGTCTTCAAAAAACTTGTTAGCAATAGCATATCTATAAGCTACTGCAGGTAAAGATTGATGGAAAGCCGTGTCGAAAAGTGCGATTTGTTTAGATTTTGTAAAGATTTTTTCAGCAACTTCAATACCATCTAAATTTGGTGGATTGTGAAGTGGTGCTAATAAAATTAAGTCACGAATTATATCTTTAATTTCTTCAGTAACTTCTACGGGATCAGAGAATTTTTTTCCACCATGAACGACACGATGTCCAACTAGGTCTATTTCAGCGACGTCTTTAATGACCCCTGTTTTCTCATCCATTAACATTTTAGCAACTTCAGCTAAACCAGTAGCATGATTTGGTACAGGGATGTTTAAGGTTACTTTATCTGTTAGATGTTTATAATGAATAGCACCTTCTTCTAGGCCAATACGCTCTACCAATCCAGAAGCTATTACAGTTTCTGAAGGCATCTCGATTAGTTGAAACTTGATAGAAGAACTACCAGAATTAATAACAAGAATTTTCATGTGTTTGTTTTGTTTTGTTTTTTAGTTTAATTTTTTATTTCAGATTAAATACCTTGAGCTTGAATGGCTGTTAAAATCACTGTATTTAATATATCGTCTATGGTACAACCACGACTTAAATCATTTACCGGTTTGTTTAAACCTTGCAACATTGGTCCAATTGCTAAAGCACCTGTTTCTCTTTGTACGGCTTTATATGTATTGTTTCCTGTATTTAAGTCAGGGAAAATAAGTACTGTAGCTTGTCCAGCAACTTCTGAACCAGGCATTTTACTTTGGCCAACTTTTAAATCAACAGCAGCATCATATTGAATAGGTCCTTCAATTTTTAAATCTGGACATTGTGCTCTTACAATTTCTGTAGCTTCTCTTACTTTATCTACATCTTCACCTTTTCCAGATGTACCAGAAGAGTATGATAACATAGCAACGCGAGGTTCAATACCAAATGCAGCAGAACTTTTTGCTGAAGAGATTGCAATTTCTGCGAGTTGAGCAGCATTAGGATTTGGGTTGATTGCACAATCTCCAAAGACAGATACACGGTCGTCTAAGCACATAAAGAATACAGACGATACGATAGAGCATTCTGGTTTGGTTTTAATAAATTGTAAGGCAGGTAAAATGGTGTGACCTGTAGTATGTACAGCTCCAGAAACCATTCCGTCGGCATCATTTTTATAAATCATCATGGTTCCAAAATAAGATACATCGTTCATCATGTCTCTTGCCATGTCCATGTTTACATTTTTATGTTTACGCAATTCGTAGAATGTTTCAACGTAATCTTCAAAATTTTCGTAATCTGATGGGAAAATAATTTTGGTTTTATTGTAGTCTAAAGTTAAACCAAGTTCTGTTGCTTTATCTTTTATTTCTTTAGGATGTCCTAAAAGAACAATATCTACTAAATCTAAAACTTCTAAACGCGCCGCAGCAGTTAAGATTCTAGGATCTAAAGCTTCAGGTAATACAATACGTTTTTTAGATTTACGCGCTTTTTGTATTAAGTTATATTGGAACATACGTGGTGTAGTTACCTTATTTTCGAAAGCTGTAAGTTTTTCTAATATGTTTTTTACACGTACATGTTTCTGAAACATTTCTAAAGATGTTAAAATCTTAGTTTTGCTATCAGCATAAATATTAGATTTAATATTTCCAATTCTATAAGTTGTATTAAATGTTCCGTCATTAACAGAAAGAATAGGAACAACAGTTGTTAAACCATCAATTAACTGTAAAATAGATGGCTCAGGAAGTATACCTCCTGTTAAAATAATACCAGAAATATTAGGGTAGTTACTAGACGAGTGAGCTTGTAAAGAACCTAAAATTAAATCGGCACGGTCTCCTGGAGTAATCACTACAGAACCTTCACGTAAATGGGTTAAGAAATTACGTAATTGCATAGCACCTACAGCAAATTTTCCTGATAAATTTCCTAAATGTTCTTCTCCAAAAAGTACTTTTCCGTTTAAGTTTTCTTTAATCTCCTTCATTGTTGGAGATGCTAAAGATTTTACCATTGGTATGGTTGTAAATTCAACTTCTTCAGGTAAAAATGCACTCACAGCACTTTGTAACACGGTGATGTTTTCTGGTTGAATTTTATTTGCAACTAAAGCAATAACTTCAACATCGTGGCTTTTAAATGTTTTGTAAGCCATTTCTGCATTATTAGTAAAATCTTCTAAAGTTTTATCTTCACAAGTACTCACTATAATTGTAGGTAAGCCTAAGTTTTTTGCAATATTTACATTCCAGTCAAATTCAAAAACAGTTCCTTCTCCAAGGAAGTCGGTTCCTTCAACTAAAATAAAATCATACTTTTCTTCTAAAGCTTTATACTTTTTAATAATAAGATCTAAGGAATCTCCAATTTTACCTGCATTTCTATTTTGTACAATCTCATTTCTAGTCAATGCATAGGTTTCAGTATACGGGATATCTATATTAAAATGTGAAAGTACAGTATCTATATGATTATCACGTTTATCACTTTCTCGTTTATCTATAATTGGTCTGAAGTATGCTACCTTTGCGGTCTGGCCTAAAAGATTTTGCATTAATCCAAGTGAAATAATTGATTTTCCACTGTTTGGTTCTAAGGTGGCGATGTAAAGTCCTTTGCTCATCACTATTATTGTTTTGTTTTTTACGAATTTAATGATTTTTAGTATCTTTTTTAACAGAAACTAAAGCATAAAGTTCGTGTTTCTGAAAAAGTTTTAAAAATCTGTGCAAAGAACACCTTTTTCATGGAATTATGAACTGATTTTTATCATGTTTGAAAAATAAAATGTGCTAGTTTTTAACAAGATGATAATACTTGTCTGTTTTTTATTAGCGAATCATTTTTCTATATTTGCGCCTCATTAAAATAGAAACAGATGCAAGACGGATTATACGCAAAATTTAATACTACAAAAGGGGCTGTTTTAGTAGCCTTAGAATTTGAAAAGACGCCGGGGACGGTAGGTAATTTTGTTGCTTTAGCAGAAGGTAATTTAGAAAATTCGGTTAAATCACAAGGAAATCCATATTATGACGGATTAAAATTTCATCGTGTTATTCCAGATTTCATGGTTCAAGGTGGTTGCCCGCTAGGAACAGGAACTGGTGATGCAGGATATAAGTTTGATGACGAATTTCACCCAGATTTAAAGCATGATCGTCCAGGAATCCTTTCTATGGCTAATGCAGGTCCTGGTACTAACGGAAGTCAGTTTTTTATTACACACGTAGCAACTCCATGGTTGGATAATGCTCATACTGTTTTTGGACACGTTGTTGAAGGTCAGGATGTCGTAGATGCAATTGCTCAAGGTGATGCTATTGAAACTTTAGAAATTATTAGAGTAGGTGAAGCAGCAGAAGCTTTTAAAGCTGTAGAAGCATTTAGAACTTTTGAAGGATCTCGTGAAAAGCGTTTAGCAGAAGCTAAAGCAGAACAAGATGCAGCATTAGATAAAATTGCAGCCGGGTTTAATAAAACAGCTAGCGGATTACGTTACCAAGTTTTACAAGCTTCAAAAAGCGGAAAGAAAGCAACAAAAGGACAAACTGTTTCTGTACACTATAAAGGTCAGTTACAAGATGGTACTGTATTTGATTCTTCATACAAACGTAAAGAACCTATTGAATTTCCTGTTGGCGTAGGTCAAGTTATTGCAGGATGGGATGAAGGAATTCTTTTGTTAGAAGTAGGAGATAAAGCACGTTTAGTTATTCCTAGTGATTTAGGATACGGTTCTCGTGGTGCAGGAGGAGTTATTCCGCCAGATGCAACTTTAATTTTCGATGTAGAATTAATGGATGTAAAATAACAAATCTTTAAAAATATATTTAAAAAGCTATCGGATAACGGTGGCTTTTTTTATGTTTTCTAATTTTAGAAATCTATTTTATACATTAGTATTATTGCATTCTATTTATAAGTAGATTGTATACTAAATAAAGACTTTTGATTTAGGAATTAGATTATGGAGTAAAAGATTTAAATATTAATGGTTTATTTAATAATACCAACATAGATATTAATAAAAGTCATGATGCAATGCGTATAAGTTTCGGATTTATGTGTTATTTTTAGAAAAGAATTAATAAATAGCAATTTAATTATGGAATCTTTAGAATCTCAGAAATATCCTATAGGTCATTTTAAATGCCCTAATCCAATTACTTCTAAACATATCGAAAATTGGATTGATGTGTTAGATAAATTCCCTAAACGGTTAAATGGTATTGTACAACCTTTAACCGATTTTCAACTAGATACAGAATACCGCCCAGGGGGGTGGACAATTAGGCAATTGGTGCATCATATTGCAGATAGTCATCATCATAGTTATACACGTTTTAAGTGGAGTTTAACAGAAGATAATCCTGTAATTAAAGCCTATAATCAAGACGATTGGTCTAATCTGGAAGATGCAATAAAAGCTCCTGTAAGCATGTCTTTAATGCATATAGAGGCTATACATAAGCGTTTGGTATATCTTTTAAGATCATTAAATGAAGACGATTTAAATAAAAGTTTTGTGCATCCAGAAACCAATACAAAAGTATATGTAAAAGAAAATATTGGTAATTATGCTTGGCATAGTAGCCATCATTTTGCACATATTGTTAAAGCTTTAGAGCGTAAAGGTTGGATTAGGCTTTAAACCATTTTATATTACAACCAATACTCGGTTTTTGTGTATTTGTATTGTTTTTGTGTTGTAAGATGCAATCTAAAGCATGACGGATATCATTTCCTGTTACCGGAATGTTATTTCCTGGTCTAGAATCGTCTAGTTGTCCACGATATTTTAATGTTAAATCAGAATTGAATACATAAAAATCAGGTGTGCAAGCCGCGTTGTAAGCTTTAGCTACAGTTTGAGTTTCGTCAAATAAATAAGGGAAATTATAACCTTCTTTTTCTGCAATTAATTTCATTTTATCTGGAGAATCCTGCGGATAGTTTTCAACATCATTACTAGAAATAGCAATACAATTTACACCTTGGTTTTTGTAGTCTTTAGCTAATTGAACCAGTTGAGTATTTACATGTATAACAAACGGACAATGATTACATATAAAAAATATAACAGTTGCATTTTTTCCTTTTAAGTGATCTAAAGACAAATTTTTATCAGAAATTGTATCTCTTAAAGTAAAGTTTGGTGCTTTTGTTTCCAAAGGCATCATATTTGAAGGTGTATTAGCCATAATTCTATTTTTATCAAAGTTCGTAATAATTAGTATTTTTAAAAAATGAAACCAACCATAAATTTTGAAGATTTTAGCGCTGTCGATTTGCGTGTCGGAACGATTATAGAAGTTAATGATTTTCCTGAAGCAAGACAGCCAGCATATCAGCTTGTTATCGATTTTGGAGATTTAGGGATTAAAAAAACATCTGCTCAAATTACTACATTATATAGTAAATCAGATTTGTTACAGAAACAAGTTCTAGGTGTTGTTAACTTTCCTAAAAAGCAAATTGCTAAATTTATGAGTGAATGTTTAGTGGTTGGGGCTGTAAAAGAAAAAGATGTGATGTTATTACGTCCTGAACAACATGTTAAAAATGGCACGTCTGTGCTTTAATATTTAGCAAGATAATTTACTTACTTTTTAAAAGTATATGATAGATTATTTAAGGATTATTTTTAGATTTATATAGCTATTATCAATCATTATTTACATGACATTAAAACAGCTTAAGTTGCATGCCGTTAAGGCCTATATTTCGTTAGGATTATTTTTTTATTACAAAAAAATACATGTAAAAGGACAAGAATTTGTGCCTAAAACCAAACCAGTTTTAATATTATCTAATCACCAAAATGGTTTGTTAGATCCGTTATTAATAGCAACACAATCTCATCGTTTTTGTTATTATTTAACGCGTGCGGCTGTATTTCAGAAACCATTAATTTCAAAATTATTAAAAGGATTGAATATGCTTCCAGTGTATCGTGTTCGCGATGGTTGGCAAAATATTTCTAATAACAATGCCGTTTTTGAAATTTGTAGAGAGTTATTAAAAAATAAAGAAGCGCTTGTTATTTTTCCAGAAGGGAGTCATAATTTAAATAGAAAAGTACGTCCTTTAAGTAAAGGATTTACGCGCATTATTTTAGATACTCTAGAGACTTATCCTGATTTAGATTTTCAATTATTGCCTGTAGGTGTAAATTATAGAAATCCTAAAGCCTTTGCAGATAGTATGTTTTTAAATATAGGAAAACCTATACCTGCAAAACATTATAAATCGCTAAAAAAAGCAGAAGCGGTTAAAGCTTTGAAAGCAGATGTTCAAGATCAGATTCAGATACTGACAACCCATATTCAAGATGATTATAATAAAGTTGTTTCAAGCTTAGAACAAGAGCAAGCAGATTTTTTGAACCCTGAAGTTATTAACCATTATTTAAAAAAAGGAGAGAAGCGTCATGGTTTTAAAAAGCGTATATCTATTTTGCATCCATTAAAAATAATTTTTAATGTGTTGCTTAAAATTGTTTTATTACCCGTTTACGCGTTGTGGCGATTTATATTACAGCCTAAGATTAAAGAGGCAGAATTTACAGGAACATTTAAGTTTGCTATAGGGATAACCGTTGCTCCGCTCTGGATACTTCTCTTGTTTTTAATTATTGGTTTCAGTGTGGGGTGGCTATTGGCTTTTGGAACCCTTATAGGTGTTTTAATATTAGCCCTTTTAGCAGTAAAGTTATAGGCGAGTTTAATGCGTAAAAAAAAAACCGTTACAAAAGTAACGGTTTAATAGGTGTGTGAGTTTTAATTAAATATCATCAAAACTAATATCTGTAAATTTTTCAGCTGAGTTGTGAGCTGTTTCAATCACCTCTTCTTGATTATCATCATATTCTTTTTTGAAATCTTTTTGATGACGTTCACTAATAACTTCATCTCCTTTTTCATCAATAATATAATCAGTCATTTCGTTTAAAATATCTCTAAACTCAGAAAAATCTTCTTTGTATAAGTATATTTTATGTTTTTTATAATGATATGATCCATCATCATTTGTAAATTTTTTACTTTCAGTAATTGTTAAATAATAATCACCTGCTTTAGTCGCTCTAACATCAAAAAAATATGTTCGTCTCCCTGCTCTTAATACTTTAGAAAAAATCTCCTCTTTCTCCATCATGCCATTAGTGTCCATACTCATATTTTACTATTAATAAGATTTAAAATGTTTTATTTAAGTTGCTAATAATTTCTTGTTTAATCCGTTATTAAATACAAAATTAATAATCTTGAGTTTATTACAAGATTTAATGTATTACTCATCTTATGCAAGAGCTACGGAAAATAAGTTCTGTAAGTCTCTAGTAACTATTAAAGATGAAAAAACGGAAATTCAATGTATTTATAAATATAAAGTAATTTCCTTTCAAAAATCTAAAAAAAAGAAATACTAACCAACAAATTATGATATTTCTTTTTCACTAAGTTGCTTTAAATATAAGGTTTTGTAGTAACCTTCAATATTAATTAAAGAGTCATGAGAGCCTTGTTGAATAATTTTACCATCGTCTAAAACAATAATTTTATCTGCATTTTTAGCAGAAGACACTCTGTGACTTACAATTATGGTTGTTTTCCCTGAAGCGACTTTGTATAAATTTTTAAGGATTTTTTCTTCTGTTTCCGTATCTACCGCAGATAAACAATCGTCGAATAATAATATTTTAGGATCTTTAATTATGGCTCTAGCAATAGATACACGTTGTTTTTGTCCGCCAGATAATGTAATTCCACGTTCTCCTAAAACCGTGTCGTAACCTTTTGCAAATTTAGAAATGTTACCATGTACTTGAGCTAGTTTTGCTGCTTGAATGACATCTTGATCTGTAGCATCTTCTTTTCCAAATTTAATATTATTTTTTATCGAATCTGAAAACAAAAAGGCTTCTTGTGGTACATACCCAATACTGTCTCTTAAGCTATATAAATTAAGCTGATTTATAGCTGTGTTATCGATAAGCAAATCGCCACTGTTACAATCGTACAAACGCCCGATAAGATCTAAAATAGTCGATTTTCCTGATCCTGTTTTTCCTATTATAGCTAAAGTTTCTCCGTGATTAATAGAAAAACTAATGTCTTTTAAAGCTTGAATATTAGTGTCGTCGTAAGTAAAAGATACGTTTTTAAAGGCTATATTTCCATTAATTTTAGAAGGCGATTCTGTGTTATTTTTAATTTCAGGTTCAATTTCTAAAAATTCATTTATACGTTTTTGAGAAGCTTCAGCCTGCTGAATAATAGATGTTACCCAACCTACAGTGGCTACGGGCCATGTTAACATGTTAACGTAAATAATAAATTCGGCAATGGTACCTAAACTTTCAATTTTGCCATCTATATATTGTTTACCTCCAATATAAATTACAATTAAGTTACTAACTCCAATTAATAAAACCATCATTGGAAAAAACAAAGCTTGTACACGTACTAATGCTAATTGTTTCTCTTTACTACCTTGCGATAGAGTTTCGAAGTTTTCTGAGGTTTGTGCTTCAATTCCGTTAGCTTTTATCACAGAAATTCCGCTAAAAGTTTCTTGAGTAAAGGTTGATAGTTTAGATAAATACACTTGTACAATAGTACTACGTTTGTGTATTTCTTTACTTAATTGATATATGGCAAGCGATAAAAAGGGCAGGGGTAAGACCGTATATAAAGTAAGCGATGGTGCTTCGCTATACATATATAATAATGCAATTACAAAAAGTGTAATGGTATTAATTGTATACATAATTGCAGGGCCAGCATACATACGCACGCGACTTACATCTTCACTAATCCTATTCATTAAATCTCCGGTTCTATTTTTCTTGTAGAAATTTAAAGACAAGCGTTGATACTGTTGATAGATTTCATTTTTTAAATCGAATTCAATGTGCCGAGACATGTTTATAATGGTTTGGCGCATTAAAAAAGTGAAAAGTCCGGCAATTATAGCGGCACCAATAATGTAAGCAATGTCTAGTAAAAGTTCTGAGCGTACTACAGAAATCTCGGTTATTTTACCACTATTATAATCTTCTACTACTTTAAAGATTTCTCGAACAAAACGAGGGGTAAAGAGTATAAATATACGAGCTACGATTGTAATTACTATTCCGAATAGTAACTGATATTTGTATTTAAGAAAGTATTTGTTGAGGTGTTTGAGGGCTTTCATTAACCTTTTAAATTTTTTAATTTAAATTATTCGTAATTTAACATCTATTTGTTTGAAAATATTATAATTATAATATAAGTTTGCATCTTATTTTTATCAAAATATCAAATTCATCAAAAACAATTAATACATAATTAAAATGGTTTCAGAGGTTTTAAATGCAAATGAACTGTATAAAGTTGACCCTGTTTTTGGTCAACATTCTTTTAATAATCATGAGCAAATAGTTTTTTGCAATGACAAAGATACAGGTTTAAAAGCAATTATTGGTATACATAACACGGTATTAGGACCTGCTTTGGGAGGTACTAGAATGTGGAATTATAAAAATGAATGGGAGGCGTTAAACGATGTGTTGCGTTTATCTCGTGGAATGACTTATAAAGCTGCTGTAACCGGTTTAGATTTAGGTGGTGGTAAAGCCGTTATTATTGGAGATGCCAAAACACAAAAATCGCCAGAATTAATTAAAAAATTTGGTGAGTTTGTTAACTCTTTAAGCGGAAAATATATTACTGCAGAAGATGTTGGAACAGATACACCTGATATGGATTTAATTAGAGAAGTAACACCTTACGTAACGGGTATTTCTGAATCTTTAGGTGGTGCAGGAAATCCATCTCCAGTTACTGCTTATGGCGTGTATATGGGTATGAAAGCCGCTGCGAAATTTAAATTTGGAACCGATAAACTTGAAGGAAAATCTATTTTGGTTCAAGGTATTGGGCATGTTGGAGAAACGCTTGTAGACTATTTAACAAAAGAAGGCGCAGATGTTATTATTAGCGATATTAGTAAAGAGCGTTTAGAAATTGTGAGTAAAACCTACGGCGCTAAAATATATAAAGGTTCAGATTTATATAGTGAAGCTGTAGATATCTATGCACCATGTGCATTAGGAGCTACAATAAACGACGAGACTGTAAATAAAATTCAGGCACAAGTTATTGCAGGTGCAGCAAACAATCAGTTAGCTAACGAGCAAGTTCACGGTGCAATTTTACAAAATCGTGGAATTGTTTATGCACCAGACTTTTTAATTAATGCTGGAGGTATTATTAATGTATATGCAGAAATTGCACATTACGGTAAAGACGAGATTATGACTAGAACTCAGAACATCTATAATACGACTTTAGAAATACTTAATAATGCAGATGTTTATAAAATGACTACAAATCAAGCGGCTTTAAGCATTGCTACAGCGAGAATTGAAGCACGAAAAAAAGCGAATAATAAATAATGTTATTTGTTTAAAAAGCTTATTTTTGCAGCCGAAAGTTAATTTAACTTTCGGCTTTTTTTAATTTAAAGGCCATTAAGGCTATAATTCATGCTCCTTAAAAGGAGGTTAAAAGTTCTTTGTAACTATGCTTAATAGAAGACATATTCGCGTAAAAGTAATGCAAACCATCTATGCTTTTAAAGGTGGTGAAAGTGATGATTTTAAAAACGATCAAAAGTTTTTACTTAATAGTTTAGACGATATGTATCATTTGTATCTGTTACAATTATCATTATTGATTGAAGTTCAAAAACGAGTTGAAAATCATATCGATAAATCTCAATTAAAACATCTTGCGACTTCCGAAGATAAAGATCCTAACAAAAAACTGGTTAATAATGAAGTGCTTCAATTATTAAGATACAATCGTACATTAGGAGATACGATTAGAACTTATGGTGTAGACAACTGGGAATTAGATAATGAATATGTAGATGTTATTTACAAGGCAATCCTTGCAAGTGATATATATACAGAATATATGCAAACCCGTACTTCAGACTTTAAAACAGACAAGAATTTTATTGTCGATGTATTCAAAGAAATTATTGCACCAAACGAAAAACTTTACGATTATTTAGAGGATAAAAACTTAACGTGGTTAGACGATTTACCTACTGTAAATACAACTATTTTAAAGTTATTACGTAAATCTAAACCAGATGTAGAAGATGCATATTTTGTTCCTAAATTATATAAAGATTTAGACGATAAAGAATTTGCTGTAAGTTTATTTAAAAAAACGATTCTAAATCAGACTAAATTAAATGCAGATATCGATAGAAAAGCACAAAATTGGGAAGCCGATCGTATTGCTCAAATCGATTATATTTTAATGCAAATGGCTGTTTGCGAGCTTCAAAACTTTCCGTCTATTCCTGTTAAAGTAACAATAAACGAATATTTAGAAATAGCAAAAGAATATTCTACTCCAAAAAGTAGCATCTTTATAAATGGTATTTTAGATAAATTAGTTAAAGAATATCAGGAAAAAGGGACTTTAAATAAAGTAGGTCGAGGGTTGATGTAGTTCGAAATTATTAGTACTTTTATAACTTTAAAAAAAATATTTATTATGAAAAAAATGATTTTAGGATTAGGCGCTTTATGTTTAATTGCTTTTACATCATGTAAAGAGGATGCTTCTAAAAAAGTAAACGAAGAAAATGTTGCCGTGGCTGCAGAGCGTGATGCAAATGCTTCTAAATTTCCACAAATTACATTTACAGAATCAGAACATGATTTTGGAACAATAGAATCTAAAACTCCTGTTGAAACTGTATTTGAATATAAAAACACAGGAGAAGCTCCTTTAGTAATTACAAATATAGCTAGTTCTTGTGGTTGTACTGTGCCTCAAGATTGGAGTAAAGCACCTTTGGCGCCAGGAGAAGTTGGGAGATTTACTGTTAAATTTAACGGTTCTGGAGCGAACAATGTAACAAAAACAATTACAGTAACGTCTAATACAGAAAAAGGAAGAGACGTGGTTAAGATTAAAGCTTTTGTTAAGCCAGATCCTAATTCTGCTGTAAAATCTAATTTAGCAACACCTCAAATTCAGTCTTAATATAATGGGAGAAGGTATAAGTTCTGTTTTACCGTTTATTTTAATGTTTGTGGTCGTGTATTTCTTTATGATTGCACCACAAATGAAACGTCAGAAAAAAGAAAAGAAATTCGCCAGCGAATTAAAACGCGGTGATCGTGTAATCACTAAAAGTGGTATGCACGGAAAAGTAGTAGATTTAAACGATAAAGATAATACCTGTGTTATTGAAACGCTTGCAGGAAAAATTAAATTTGAACGCTCTTCTATTTCTATGGAAATGAGTTCAGCTTTAAATAAAACAGAAGTGACTAAATAATATTTAGTTTATAATATTTTAAACAGGCTATCCTATAAGGATAGCCTGTTTTTTTATGCTGTTTTAAAACGGTTTAAATTAGTAAGTACAGAAATGTGTTTTACAAAAAAAGGTGTAAATGAATAGAAAACTTCATTTACACCTTTTTTCTTGTACAGAAAACAGACAGACAATATTCTTAAATTATTCTTTAAAGAATCCGATAACATCTTTTATTTTAGACATATCTACATCTCCTTTTTCTAATACTTTAGCTAGAGACATAATTTGTGAAGGTTTCATGTTTTTACCAAGTACTCTTAAAATACCAAAACCTGCATCTTTAGAATTCCCATAAACAATAAGTTCGTTTATAGCTTCATCGTTATCTCCAAGATATTTTAGAGTGAATTTTCCTCCATGATTATTTATAACCATTAATTCGTTATAAGCCTCATTATTTAAAATAGTTTCTACTTTCGATTTTTCAGTTTGATATTCATCAGTCTTAGTCGTTTCTTTTTTATAGCCTAAAAAGTTTAATCGTTTAATAGAGTTGTAAGCCGTTTTTTGGTCTTCGTTTAGCTTTGATTCATCTAAATTTAAAACAGATAAAGGTAAGTCTACAGTCGTAAAATTAGGTGCCTCTTGGTGGTCTACAATATAGGTTTGTAACGTAGGCTCAGAATTACAACTTGTAAGTAATAAGCCCAAACAAAGCGTAATAGCAATTAAATAGTTATATGATTTCATGATGTTATAAGATTGTGAACCGAGTTCTAATATTTGTAAAAAAGAACTCGGTATTGTTTGTTTAGAATATATTATTTGTTTTTCAAGTGTTCACCACCTGGAATATTCATTTTACTTGTTAATTTAGAGATTTCATTCAAATCAATATCTCCAGTTAAAAGTGCAACAACCGTTTCAATTTGACGATTTTTTCCATTAATTTCAACGTTTGCGTCTTTTGTTAAATCACCTATTCCATTTACAAAAATTAGAAGTTCTTTTACATGGTCTGCATCACGCCCTTCTTTTACATAAAATTTCACTTCTCTACCTTCATCTTTCACTTCCATAAGTTCTTCTAATCCTCCTTTTTTAGAAGACATCCATTTAGAAATATCTGTAGCAATGGCTTTATCATCAGTAATTATAGTTTTAAAACTGGTAATGCTGTTTACCATGTTTAAATAGGCTTGAGATTCTGCATCGTCTGTGCTAATATCTAATTTGGCAAGCATCTGAAACATTTTAGGTTTAATGTTTACGTAGGTAACATCTGGGTTTTCACTGTATTTTTCAAAAATACTCTGTGCCATCATACTTGCTGGTAATAAAACCATTACAAGTGCAAATAATATTATTTTTTTAGTCATTGTTTTCGAATTTTTATTTATTGTAGTTTTCATAATTTTCTGTTTATTGTTATTTAAAAATAATGTTTGAGGAGTGTTCTAACTCACTAATATAACTCACTGTAGAGAGTCCTTTATTATAAGATTCTAGATATCCCATGGTTGCGGCGCCCTTGTTCATGGATTTAGAAATAAGTTCTAAAGATCTTACAACTTCGTTATAGGCCAATTGCGGATCTTGAATGGTACCCAAATCGTTGTCTATAGACGTTACCTTTTGAGTTGATTTAAAATAAAATCCTAGCATTAATATGGCTACAGCAGCAACAGTTAACCACGAATACATATTTGTTTTCTTAGTTTTTAGTGGAATGTCTTTGGTGTATCTTTCTTGCTTGTTGGCTTTAAAATAGGCGAATAAAGGTTTATAAACTTCTAAATGCGGAGCTATATCGTTTTGTGAAAAATAGTCTTTTAAACGTTGCTCTTCCTGTAAAGTAGTTTCGCCGTTTTCATATTTTTCTATTAATTGTTCTATGTTATTTAATACCATAATTATGTGTATTAGTTAATTGTTCTCGTATTGTTTTTCTTGCTCTTGATAAAGCCACTCTAACTGCTGTGTTTTTCATGTCGAGCATGTTACAAATTTCATCTAAATCAAATTGTTCTATATCTCTTAATTGAATAACAAGGCGTTGCTGTTCTGGCAATGTTTCTATTATTTTTTCAACCCAGCTTAAACTGTCTGTAGTTTCAACTTGTTTCTGAAGGCTTGTTTTTTTGTCTTCATAATTACTATGCACAATTTTTATGTTTTGTGCTTGTTTTGATTTTAATTTATCAAAACATAAATTTTTTGTCATCGTCATAGAAAACGCTTCTACGTTTTTATAAGATTCCATTTTCTTTTTATTCGACCATAATTTTAGTAATACCTCTTGAGTTGCATCTTCAGCTTCCTCATTAGAGATTAGTAAGCGTTTGGCTAAACGATATACTTTATCTTTAAAAGGCATTACTGTATTTAAAAATTCTGACTGCGTCATCTGTATTGGTCGGTTCTTAATCTATTTGTGGTTATTTACTATTACGACGAACCATTTAATAATTTGTTACTAAAAATTTTTAAGCTGATGTTAATTCAAGTAAATTTAACCATTATACTTAGATTAAATATGCAAGATTTTAAACCTTATTTTTACTTATGTGTGTTGTTATTATGCTTCACTAATTGTGCTAAAGACGAAGATGATTCTCCTGTAACTGTCTCAGACATAAATGATTTTGTTTGGAGAGGAATGAATACCTTTTATTTATATAAAGACGATGTGCCAAACTTATCTGATGATAGATTTGAGTCGACTGCAGCCTATGAAAGTTATTTAAATAATTTTTCTTCACCAGAAGATTTATTTTATAGTCTATTATATAATACAGATACAGAAGATCGGTTTAGTTGGATTACCGACGATTATATTGCGTTAGAACAATATTTTAATGGAGAATCGATAATTCACGGTATGGAATATGGATTGGTTAAATTAGGATCTGCCGATACGGTATTCGGATATGTACGTTATGTCTTGCCTGGAACAGATGCCGAATCTAAAGGTATAAAACGTGGAGATATTTTTAATAGTGTAGATGGTGTTACGTTATATTATAATTCTGCTTCAGATACTAATATAAATCTTTTAGAAGCCGATTCGTATAAAATAGGAATGGCAACATACAATAATCAAGGTACATTGACTACTACAGACGATGTTGTAACTAGTACTTCAGAAGAAATTGTATTAGTAAAATCTACCTATACAGAAAATCCAATCTACGATCAAGAGGTTTTTGAAATCAATGGAAATAAAATAGGATATTTAATGTATAACGGATTTACTGGTACAGATGCTTTCGATTCACAATTAAACACTGCTTTCGGAACATTTAAAAGTGAAGGCGTAACCAATTTGGTTTTAGATTTAAGGTATAATTCAGGAGGTTCTGTAAGTACAGCAACTTGGTTAGCTTCTATGATTACAGGACAATTTACAGGCGATGTTTTTGTGAAAGAAGAATGGAATAGCGATTGGCAATTGTATTTTGAAACAAATAGTCCAGAAGATTTGTTAAACCCATTTGTAGATGTTATGGAAAAAACAACTACGTCAAATTCTGTTACATTTAGCGAAACCATAAATCATTTAAACCTTAGTAAGGTTTATGTTATTACTTCGCAAAGTACGGCATCTGCGAGTGAACTTATTATAAATGGACTAACACCTTATATAGATGTGGTTCAGGTTGGAGATGTTACAGTTGGGAAATATCAAGCTTCTAGAACGCTTTACGATTCGCCAACATTTAGCAAATCTGAAGTGAATGCTACACACACCTATGCCATGCAACCTTTAATTTATAAATCGTTAAATGCTAATGGAAATACAGACTATTTTGATGGTTTAGATCCAGATATTTATTTAAAAGAAGATTATGGAAACCTTGGTGTTTTAGGAGATATAAGTGAACCTTTATTGGCTGCGGCATTAAGTGATATTGTAGGAACTGGTAGAAGACAAACTACGTATGAAAGTACAAATCAAAAAGAGGTAAGTAATAGTAAATCTATTCAACCGTTTTCAAATACTATGTATGTAGATTAATTTTTTTTAATGAATAAGACCTATTTTAATTGGAGTACAGGTAAAGATTCTGCTTTAGCATTGTATAAGTTATTGAAAGATGAAACCTATGTGGTTGAAAAATTAGTGACTACCATAAACACGCATTCCAATCGTGTGTCTATGCATGGTTTACGTATAGAATTGCTAAAAGCTCAAACAGCTGCTATTGGGATCCTCGTTCAATATATTGAATTGCCAGAGCAGCCTACCATGTATGATTATAATGCTATTATGACTACGGCTACTAATCAATTAAAAGCAGAAGACTATACGCATGCTGCATTTGGTGATATTTTTTTAGAAGATTTAAAATTTTATAGAGAAATGCAATTGCTTGAAGTGGGCATAAATGGCGTGTTCCCTTTGTGGAAACGTAATACTAAAAAATTAATTAATGAATTTTTAGATTTAGGTTTTAAAGCAATTGTAGTTTGTGCAGATGCAAAATATTTTAATGAAGATTTTGTAGGTACTATTCTAGATCATGACACAATTAATAACTTACCTGAAACAGTAGATCCGTGTGGAGAAAATGGAGAATTTCATACCTTTTGTTTCGACGGACCATTATTTAAAGCACCAATTCCGTTTACAATAGGAGAGAAGATGTATCGCGAATACCCTCTACCTAATGATAAATCTAAACGCGCTGGATTTTGGTATTGTGATTTGATTCATGAAGATTGAGACGTATACTATTCTTCTTCAAAAACAGTATGCTGATATGCTCCTAGGTCTGGAGTATTTGTTCTATTAGTATTTAATAAATCTACGGGTACTTGGTTTGCATATAGCGTATTCCCTTGGTTAATAGCATTAGAATCTTCACCAATAATTAATTCGTTATTTGAACTATTTTTAAAAGCAGGGTCTTCATTAAAAATCATGTTTTCGTAATGTGTTGCATCTTCAAAATCATAATTAACGCCGGTATAACCATTGCTAGATGACACCTGAAAACGAGCTAAACAGTTTGTGAATTTAAAGTTGAAAGCGACAGCATCATCTTCAATTTCGTCTAAAACAAATTCAGGATTATCATTTCCGTAAATAATGCAATTATTGAAATTAGCTTCAGATAAATCGGCTAAATATGTTGTGTCATCATCGTTTACTAAGTAATTGTTAATTAATAAAGCAGGATATTGTCTAAAACTGCTACTCCAATAATTTGCTATTGTTGAATGTGTCACATTATAACGCCCTCCTAAAGTTCCAGCAAAAGACGATTGTCCGCTGTTATTAATTACTAAATTTTCTGCTGTAATAGAGGTGTTTCTTCCTAATACGCCAAAATTACTGCTATTATAAATTTGAGTATTTTTAAGTATTAATTTAGTGTCGTTTGGGTTTCCTTCGCTTAAAATGGCTACTGTTGCATTTTTAATGGTGGCATAATTTATACTGTTATTTATACTTCCGTCATACAACCAAATTGTTCCCCATTGTCCAGGAGTATCTGAAAAACTAGGTTCTAAACGATCGCCTTCAAAAATAACTTCGTTTTCTAAGTTTTCACTATCATTACTATATGTTCCGTTTACTTGCAATGAAGCGCCTTGACTTACAAATAAACCAGAATCGGAATGAAAATGAAGTCGCGAACCAGCTTCGACAGTCATGGTTTTATTATTAGGAATAGCTGCATAGCCATAAATAACATATGGTTTTGTGTTGGTAAAGGTTAATTCGTCTTCGGTTAAAAAACGACCTTGAATAGTTGTTTCAACTTGTTGGCCGTTAATATCTAAAGTTAAGGTTTCTGCTATACCATCATCACCTTTACTAGGATAAATAAATACTGCATCTCTAACAAGCGTTACTAAATCTACTTTCTGTGCATTGGTACCAGAGTCAAATTCAATCTCATCGGTGTATAAATAAGTCGATTCAGAATTGGCAAAATTGTTATAATCTATAGTGGTTTCAATAAAAATATACATGCTGTCTTTTGCTAATATTTCTACATCTTCAAAGATTTTTCCTGACATGCCATCTACATTTAAACGGTATTCAGAATCTTCACCAAGAGCTAATTTAAGCGACGGAATAACAATATCATTATCACTATTATTATAAACTTTTAAGTTATATGTGCTTGATCCAATGTTTGAGAAAACGGTGTCTAGATATACGGTATCTTTAGAAAAGGTAAGAGTACCTGTACTTGGAGAAAAATCGAAATCTTTTCTGCAAGAACTCCAAAGCATTAAAAAAAGAAAACACGAAATAAAATAGAAAATACGTTTCATAATAGTAAACTGAATCTCTGTTTTTGAGATTTTATGTAAAAATATAACTTTTACTCAATAATTGATAGTTAATAGTTAGAGGTTTACTCTGAATATAAAAGATATTTTCTGTACGCTTCAAATAATTTATAATCTGAGAAGTTTAGAAATGTTAGATCTCTTATTATAAACTTAATTATTGAAATATATCCTTAACGTCTTGTGGTATTCTTGTCGGACGTTTGGTTTTAGTATGTATTAAACACCAATGTGTTTCTGCGCTTAGCATGAGCTTATCTGTTTCTGTATGATATAATTCGACCACACGAATAGATTTTACGCCCACAGCTTTTTTAATATAAGTTTTCAGTAATAACTCATCACCTAATAGGGCTTCGCCTTTATAATAAATATGATGCTCTATTACTACCCAAATGTATAATTCTTGCATGTCTGGAGTTGCTGTTTGTTGCCAGTGACCTTTAGCAACATCTTGAATCCATTGTACGTATCTTACATTATTTACGTGGTTTAAATCGTCTAAGTCGTCTTCGGTAACAGTAACCTTAAGTTCAAATTCTTTCATGAATTATTGCTTAGGTTTTACGGTAACTTCAAATAATTTGTCCCAACGTTTTCCGGTAACAAATAATGTTTTGGTTGTGGGATTAAAAGCCATTCCGTTTAAAACATCTAAACCTTGATGTTGTGTTACTTTCTTTTTAAGTGGTGTAAAATCGATAACGCCTTCTACAGCTCCGTTTTTAGGATTAATAATAGCGACACCATCTTTTTGGTAAATGTTAGCATAGATTTTTCCATTTATCCATTCTAATTCATTTACACGTCCAATTTTTCCTTTATTAGTGTACACTTGTATATAGCTTTTTTCTTCTAAAGTTTCTGGGTCTAGAATCCATATTTTTTCAGTTCCATCACTTTTATATAATACGTTACCATCGTTACAAAGTCCCCAACCTTCTTTACTATTATTGTATTTAAAGCTTGATTTTTTTTCAAGTGTATTGGCGTCATAAACAAACCCTGTTCCTTTTTGCCAAGTTAATTGATACAGTTTATGGTTTAAAACTGTTAATCCTTCTCCAAAATATTCGTCGGCTAAGTTTACATTTTTCATAACATTCCCCGTTTTATAATCTACTTTTCTAAGTTTAGACTCTTCATATTGTCCCGTACTTTCATATAAAGTATCATTATAAAATTCTAATCCTTGTGTGTATGATGTAATATCGTGAGGGTATGTGTTTAGTAATTCGAAAGTATAAACGGTAGGGTGTTTATCGTTTAAAATAAGGAGAGGGGAAGTGATGGTTTGTAATTCTCCGTTGGTATAAATAATTGCTTTTATGTTTTGCTTTCCTAGTTTTTGTAAACTTAAGTTTGAACTTGCTGAAATTTTATTGTCGTTAATAAAATATGCCACCGAGTCAATTTTAAGGTTTTTCGGATTGTTTATAGAGAGGTTTAAGTCCTTATGAAGTGAAATTCCGTTGCCAGGAGCATTAGTTTGTAAAGAAAAATCACTTTTTTTGTCGTTAGAGCTACTTCCGCAAGAAAATAATATAGCGCCTAAAAATATGATAGAGAGTATGTTGCTAGGTTTCATTTGTGAAATTTAATTTTAAGCAATTTATTTATTTAAAATCAGTTAAAAAAATCATTGCGTAAAAATAAAAAGAATGTATCTTTGCAGCGGCAAGTCCTACACAACCAGCTCCTGTTGAATCCTCCAGGGCGGGAACGCAGCAAAGGTAAATGGTCGTAGCGGTGTGATGTAGGTAGCTTGCCTTTTTTTATGCCTTATAGTTTCCTAAATTTCTCTTCATTTTTCCCCTTTTTAAATTGTATTTTTGTCAACATAAATAGAGTAATAGTTTTATGTCTAAAGTTGTATTAATTACAGGTGGTTCCTCTGGAATAGGAAAATCTATAGGAACGTTTTTATCAGAAAAAGGATTCAAAGTTTATGGCACAAGCCGATCTCCAGAGCGTTATACTTCAAGTAAATTTCCCATTTTAAAATTAGATGTAAAAGATGCATCTACAATTTCCAGTTGCGTACAGTCGCTTTTAGAAAAAGAAGATCATATAGATGTATTAATTAATAATGCTGGTGTCGGGATTACAGGGCCGATAGAAGAAATTCCGATAGAAGAAATGAAAAGTCATTTCGATACAAATTTCTTTGGTCCGTTACAGGTTATAAAGGCTGTGCTGCCACAAATGCGTAAGCAAAAAGAAGGATTAATTATTAACATAACTTCTATTGCTGGCTATATGGGCTTACCGTATCGTGGGATTTATAGTGCAAGTAAAGGGGCGTTAGAGTTAGTTACAGAAGCATATAGAATGGAGCTTAAGAGTTTTAATATTAAAATGACTAATGTTGCGCCAGGCGATTTTGCAACCAATATTGCTGCAGGCCGTTTTCATGCGCCAGTGAATGAGAATTCACCTTACAAAACCCCATACGGAAACACATTAGAACTTATGAATTCTCATGTCGATTCTGGTAAAGATCCTAAAATTATGGCTGAAGCTATTTTTAAAGTTATTTCTACCAAGGATCCTAAAATACATTATAAAGTAGGCGAATTTATTCAGAAAGTTTCAATTGTTTTAAAACGTATTTTGCCAGACAAGATGTATGAGAGAATGTTGCTAAATCATTATAAACTTTAGTTAGTAAACGTTTACGTAAATAATTGATGTTATTTTGTGCAAAAGCACAGAATATACATCCATATTATTGTAAATTAGCAAACAAGAATGTACAATTATAATTAAACACAGAATAATGAAATTTTTTATTGATACAGCAAATTTAGCTCAAATTAAAGAAGCACAAGAATTAGGTGTTCTTGATGGTGTTACAACTAACCCGTCTTTAATGGCAAAAGAAGGTATTACAGGACACGATAATATTTTAAAACATTACGTAGACATTTGTAATATTGTTGAAGGAGATGTAAGTGCCGAAGTTATTTCTACAGATTTTGAAGGAATGATTAAAGAAGGTGAAGCTTTAGCTGAATTACACGAGCAAATAGTTGTAAAATTACCAATGATTAAAGATGGTATTAAAGCATGTAAGTATTTTTCAGAAAAAGGAATTAGAACAAACGTTACTTTAGTATTTTCTCCAGGTCAAGCGTTGTTAGCAGCAAAAGCAGGTGCAACTTATGTGTCTCCTTTTATTGGGCGTTTAGATGATATTTCTACAGACGGTTTAAACCTTATTGCAGAAATTCGTCTTATTTACGATAATTATGGTTTCGAAACTCAAATCTTAGCAGCTTCTGTTCGTCACACAATGCATGTTATAGATTGTGCTAAATTAGGAGCAGATGTTATGACTGGACCTTTAAGTTCTATCGAAGGTTTATTAAAGCACCCACTTACAGATAGTGGTTTAGCTAAGTTTTTAGAAGATTATAAAAAAGGGAATTAATTCCTGATTTTAATACTATATAGAAATCCTTAACTGTAAATGTTAAGGATTTTTTTTGTACTTATTTTAACCCTTTTAATTTCTAATGCAATGTGTTCTAGCTTTAAAGTTTAGATTTTAATTAATTTATATGAAAGTTAATATATTTTAAAATAGAGACTTTAACGTTGTTAAATTGTTAGAATTCCTTTTCTTGTTTTAAGAATTAAGTGTTTGGTTTTTAAAATTAATACGAAAGTCGTAAAAATGAAGAATTAATATTAAAAACTAAGTATTATTACTTAATATTGTATTGAATACTTAATTTTTAGATGTTGTGTGTGTGGCTTCAGTTTTGTTAAAGCAATTGTTTTTCAGTGGGTTCTGTGATAATTATTTAGAAAATGTCATGACTAATTTAAAACTAAGTATTTATACTTAATGTTCTGGTGTTGTTGTAATAGTAAACAGAGCATGATATCCATTTAGTTATAAAAATAAATAATTAACCAACCAAAAAAATAAAAAATGAAGAAGCAATTAATAGTTTTAGCCTTTTTTTTAGGGAGTTTACAGGTCCTTCAAGCTCAATTTACTTTAGACGGAGAGTTTAGACCACGTGCAGAATATCGTCATGGATTTGGAAGTTTATTTCCAGAAAGTGCCGAACCAGGATTTTCTATTAATACTAGAGCGCGTTTAAATGCGGGTTACAAAACTGAAACGTATACGTTTTATTTGAGTATGCAGGATGTGTTAACTTGGGGGGAGAATAGACAGATTAATTCTGTAGATACGAATAATTCGTTTGCTATTTTTCAGGCTTGGGCAGATATTAAATTAGGATCAGGATTCACAACAAAAATTGGCCGACAAGTTTTGTCATACGACGATCAGCGTATATTAGGAGGTCTCGATTGGGCGCAAATGGGACGTAATCATGATGCCGCTTTAATTCGTTATAAAAAAGGAAGTTTAATGTTTGATGTTGGTTTAGCTTTTAATCAAGATTTCGATAGTAATACTAGTGATATTAGTGGTTATGTAAGTACAGGAAATGAATATACCGAAGATCCCAATTTCTTTACATATAAAGCCATGCAATATGGATATTTAAAAAAGGAATGGAGTACGTTTTCTGCAAGTTTATTAGTTATGAATAATACTTTTCAAAATTATGAATTGATAGATGGGGTAAGAACTTACGGTGGTTTTGGAGTGAGTAGTTTAGAGACTATTGGAACACATTTAAAGTATAATTCTGGTGCTTTTGTGTTGGAAGGTAATGCCTATTTGCAGGCAGGAGAACGTGTTAATGATTTAAGTGTAAAAAGTGCATTTTTATTAGGATTAGAGGCTAGTTATAAATTAACTAGTAAGGTTGGGTTAGGAGCAGGAATAGAGGTTGTAAGCGGTAATGATGAAGATGCAGGTGAGACTGGAGCATTTTTCCCGTTGTATGGAACTAATCATAAATTTAATGGCTTTATGGATTATTTTTATGTAGGAAATCATGCCAATTCTGTTGGTTTAGTTGATGTGCATGTAAGTGCTAATTTTACTTTAAATGAGACTTCTAGTTTATTGGTTAAAGTCTTGAATTTTAGTGGAGAACAAGAATTAGTAAGTGGCGAAAAATCTTTAGGTACAGAAATAGATTTAGTGTATTCTAAAAAGTTTAATGGTTTTGATTTAAAATTAGGTTATTCTCAAATGTTTGCTTCAGATGGAATGTACGAACTAAAAGGTATACTTAAGGATGATGCTACAGACATGCAAAATTGGGCTTGGGCAATGTTAGTATTAAAACCAAAGTTTTTAAACGGTACGAAATAAAAGTAGAATTAGTTAATTAAGTAAGAAAAACCTCAATGTAAAAGTTGAGGTTTTTTTTTGTTTAATTTATTGATTAATTAGTCCTAATAATTGCACTTCAAAGTGTTTAGAAAACATATTTGCATTACTATTTACAATCGTACTATTTTTTTTAATTAGCATCACTCTGTTAATCGAATTTAAAGCTAAAATTTGTTTAGACACCTCTGGATACATAAAGTGAAATTCGTTCTCAATAGGGTAACGGTGCGACTCTAAATAGTTTATCCAATTTTCTTCCTCTTTATCAATGTTTATTGCAACAAAATTAATTTCAGGATATTTTTTTCTTAATTCTTTAATCTTGTTATGGCTTTCTATAAAATGATTTTTTAGGTTAAAAGACCAAAAATAAATCGCTGTAGGTCCTGTTATAATATCGTTTGTGTAAATTTCTTTACCCTCGTTATCTGTTACTAAAGTATTGGGTAATGTGTTTCCCGGCTTAAGCTTTATTAAAGATTCTATAAGTGTCTGTATTTGCTCGTTATTTTTTTTAGATGTACTTTTTTTAAGAAAAGAATTCAGAAAAGGCGTGTAGTCTTCTATATTACTAGATGAATTAATATATCTAAAAGCAGCAAATTTTAAAAGCGGATTTTTAATTGAATCATTAGAAACTAAACTATCTATAAGCTGAATTTTATCTAAGTTATAATCCAGAGATCTATTATTGAAAACACTGTCTTTAGAATGATAAAAATGTTTTTGAAGCGCAATATTGTTGAAATGATATTTTAAAAAATTGTAATACGGAAAGTAATTTTTTAATTTTTCGTTATTGTAATCTATTTTAGATCTATAATCATAAAATCCTTTTGGTAATGCTTCAAAGTTTTTTAATTCAGTATTTCCATAACACGTAAAAGGGTAAAGTTCTTTCTGAGCATAAAAATTATAATCTATATTCGCTTGTGCGATCTCATTAAATAGAGACGAGGTGTTATATTTAGATTCGAATTCATTTAAATTTTTTTGAAAAATTGTTTTAATAGAGTCTAAGTGATGTTCAAATTTTTCAGGCACCATCTGGCTCATTTTTAAAATTTTATGATTTACCTCTTCATTTTGCAAAAATAAATTAATTAAATAATTATTTTCTTTAGCACCACGACCTGTAAAAACTAGAGATTCGTCGAAATCTAAATTATTAAGTCTAAAAATAATACTGTCTTGTGGTTCAAGAAAAATCATCTGAATTTCTCCTCCATGAGAAAATGTATATAAACCGGGGTCTACAGAATTTATTTTAAATAAAAAACGATTGTTTTTGTCTAAACTAACAGTATCTAAAACATTATTTTCTTTAGAAATAACGACGTATCTATTGCTAGGATTTATAATTTCTCCTCCTAAAAATGCAGAAGAATCCTGGTCTTGATTAGATTCTTTTTTGCAGGCAGTAAAACAAATTGAAAATAAAATAATGAGGTAAAGGTGCTTCATAGATATGTACTATCTTAATTTTAATATTAAGAATGTTACTAACAAAAATATACGATGTGGTCTACTTCGGCTGTTAATAGGGTGTTAAATCTTATTAAGATGTTATTTCGTTCGTGTAATGAGTGTAATTTTTTTACTTTTGCGGCAAATTAAAATTACATATATGTTATCAGTTTCAAATCTTTCCGTACAATTTGGAAAGCGTGTCCTTTTTGATGAAGTAAGCACAGTTTTTAATCAAGGGAATTGCTACGGAATTATTGGTGCTAATGGCGCTGGAAAATCTACTTTTCTTAATATTATAGCGGGTAAGCAAGAGCCAACCTCGGGACGTGTTCACTTAGAGGCAGGTAAGCGTATGTCGGTTTTAGAACAAAACCACAACTTATACGACGAGCATACTGTTTTAGAAACCGTAATAATAGGGAATAAGCCACTATTTAAAATTAAAACAGAGATTGATGCTCTTTATGCCGATTATACAGACGAGAATGCTGAAAAAATAGGCGAGCTTCAAGTTAAGTTTGAAGAAATGAATGGTTGGAATGCAGATAGCGACGCAGCAGCATTATTATCTAACTTAGGGATTAATGAAGACTATCATTATACCTTAATGAAAGATTTAGATGGTAAGCAAAAAGTACGTGTATTATTAGCACAAGCCCTTTTTGGAAATCCTGATGTTTTAATCATGGATGAACCTACCAACGACTTGGATTACGAAACCATTACGTGGTTAGAGCATTTTATAGCTAATTTTGACAATTGTGTGATTGTAGTATCTCACGACCGTCACTTTTTAGATGCCGTTTGTACTCACATTTCAGATATCGATTTTGCAAAAATAAATCATTACTCAGGAAACTATACGTTCTGGTACGAGTCTTCTCAATTAGCAGCAAGACAACATGCACAGCAAAATAAAAAAGCTGAAGAAAAGAAGAAAGAATTAGAAGAATTTATCCGTCGTTTTTCTGCCAACGTTGCAAAAAGTAAACAAGCAACAAGTAGAAAGAAAATGATTGATAAATTAAATATAGAAGATATTAGACGTACTAGTAGACGTTATCCTGCTATTATTTTTGAGCGCGATAGAGAAGCTGGAGATCAAATTTTAAATATTGAAAATTTATCGGCTTCAATAGATGGAGAACTTTTATTTAAAAACATAAATTTAAATTTAAATAAAGGAGATAAAGTGGTTGTATATTCTAAAGATTCTAGAGCAACAACTGCCTTTTACCAAATATTAAATAATAAACAACAACCAGATTCAGGTTCGTTTGATTGGGGAGTTACAACATCTCAATCCTATTTACCATTAGATAACAGTGCGTTCTTTAATAACAATTTAACTTTGGTAGATTGGTTGCGCCAATGGGCAACAACAGAAGAAGAACGTGAAGAAGTATATGTTCGTGGTTTTTTAGGAAAAATGATTTTTAGTGGGGAAGAAGCTTTAAAAACATCGAATGTATTATCTGGAGGAGAAAAAGTGCGTTGTATGCTAAGCCGTATGATGATGGTTAGAGCTAATGTACTAATGTTAGATGAGCCAACAAACCATTTGGACTTAGAGAGTATTACGGCCTTTAATAATTCGTTAACGAACTTTAAAGGAACTGTATTGTTTTCTACACATGATCATGAATTTGCACAAACTGTAGCAAATCGTGTTATAGAATTAACTCCAAGCGGTATAATAGATCGTTATACAACGTTTGATGAGTATATGCAAGACCCTAAAACAAAAGAACAGCGTAACAAAATGTACGCTGTTTAAAATATAAGTTTAAAAATTCAAGTATTAAAACCCTGATTCGTCAGGGTTTTTTTATGCCTCTAAATCAGAAGATACGGCTTCAATAATCTGTAAAGTAGCTTCTTCCTCTTCTTTATTTACATATAAGTCCTGTTGGCCTTGTATTGAAGCCCCAAAACCTGCAAGTCTGCCAGACTCGCTTTCGTCTTTTACAATAGCATTAATACCTACAGCTTCAAGTTTATCTACAATAAGTTGGGTAATAATAAAACTCCCCGTAAACACTTTTATATAATTTGAATCTTCCATAATTTTAAATTTAGTTACTATTAAAGATACGACTTTTTTTAATCATATTTAAAATGTCAGTCATAGCGGGGGTTTTTAATTTATTTTAAAATAAAAGTAAAAAAGTAGTCGGTTATCTCATTAATAACCTTACATTTGTATCAATATAATTATTTAATATTTTACAATGAACAAAGGAACAGTAAAATTCTTTAACGACTCTAAAGGATTTGGATTCATTATTGAAGACGACACAAACAAAGAACATTTCGTACACATCTCTGGATTAATTGATGAAATTCGCGAAGGTGATGCAGTAGAATTCGATTTACAAGAAGGTAAAAAAGGATTAAACGCAGTAAATGTAAAAGTAATCTAATACTTTCTTAAGTATATATACTTTTTATGATCTTAAACCTGTCAATTTATTGATGGGTTTTTTTATGCTCTAAACTTAAAATTTTCAAGTATAACATATTCGTTTTTAGTAGAAAATAAACTTGACGATTTGCTTTGTCAAGCTGTAGATAATCTTAAATTTGTTATAACTATTAATATTATCTTATATACAGTGAAAAACGGAACAGTAAAATTCTTCAACGAATCTAAAGGATTTGGATTTGTAACAGAAGAGGGTTCAAGTAACGAATATTTCGTTCACGTTTCTGGCTTAATTGACAGAATCGAAGAAGGAGATACAGTTGAATTTGAATTAAAAGAAGGAAAAAAAGGATTAAACGCAATAAACGTAAAAGTAATTTAAATTTATTCTTTAATTTTTGACAAATGAGGTCGTCTAAAACGTGTTTTAGACGATTTTTTTTTGTTTATAACTATGCCTAATAGTATTTAATTTATAGTAGCAATTTTATTTTAAGAATGGCGTATGTAGCATCTGTTTTAGGCGAGTATTTATTCACTGAGATTCATTCTTAATCATGGTTTTAATGTGCTGTCGATTATAATCTGAACTTAAATTTCATTATTTTTATAGCCTTATTCAAAACAGAACAACATGAAGAAATTTGGACTTTTAATTATTGCATTTGTTATAGCATTACCATCGGTAATGGCAAATGAAGGGATGTGGTTTTTAATGCATATAGAGCGCTTAAATTATCGCGATATGCAAAAAATGGGGTTGCAATTAACTCCAGAAGAAATTTATAGTATAAACAATCAGAGTTTAAAAGATGCTATTGTACAGTTTAATGGAGGGTGTACAGCGAGTATCGTTTCTAATAGTGGTTTGGTATTAACAAATCATCATTGTGGATATAGTGCCATCGCAGAATTATCTACAGCAGAACAAAATCATTTAAAAAACGGGTATTGGGCAGCTTCCTTAGAAGAGGAGATGAAACCTGAAAGTTTATATGTACGTTTCTTTGTACGTATGGACGATGTTTCTAAACGTATTCTATCATTAGTTAATGATGATATGACTGAAAAAGAACGTGAAGCTATAATCAATAAAGAAATAGCTAAAATTGAAGCAGAAAATAACGAAGGAGGAAAATACACAGTTTCTGTGCGTTCTTTTTACCAAGGTAATGAGTATTATTACTTTGTTTACGAAGATTATAACGACGTTCGTCTTGTAGGAACACCTCCAGAAAGTGTTGGTAAATTTGGTGGGGATACAGACAATTGGGAATGGCCAAGACATACAGGTGATTTTTCATTATTTAGAGTGTATGCTAATGAAAAAGGTGAGCCTGCAGAATATTCTAAAGCGAATGTACCTTTAAAAGCAAAATACCACTTACCTGTAAATATAGACGGTGTTAAAGAAAACGACTTTGCAATGATTCTTGGTTATCCAGGGAGAACAAACCGTTGGATGCCTGCTTCTGGTGTAGAACAAAATGTAAAGTATGCGTATCCTGCATGGGTAGAAAGTTCTAAATTAGGGATGGATGTGTTTAAGAAATATATGGACCAAAGTGAAGAGGTGAATTTAATGTATGCTTCAAAATATGCGGGAGTTGCTAATTATTGGAAGAATCGTCAAGGTATGATTGATGCTTTAACGGCTCATAAAACAGTAGAAACAAAACGTAAAACAGAGAAGAAATTTGATAAATGGGCTAATAAAAAGAAAAATAAATCTAAATATGGAGATGTTATAGAAAACATTAATACGTATTACGATTTAACAAACGAAAAAGCTAAGCAAGGTAATTATTTGGTTGGGCTATTGCGTACAAGTAAATTTTCGGCTTTACCATATAGTTTAGGGAAGAACTTAGAGTATTATGCATCTCAAAATGAAGCAAAACGTCAGGAATTATTGCCTAAACTTCAAGCTTTAATCAATAATTCCTATAAAGATTTCTATTTGCCGTTAGAAAAAGAAGTTTTTGCTAAACAATTAGGTTTATATGCTACAAAATCGAATTATCCTCTTCCTAAAATTGTTTCAGAAGTAGGAGCTAAGACTAATAATGATTTTACAGCCTATATTAATTCTAGTTTCGATAAGAGTATGTTTTCTTCAAAAGATAAAGTAGAGGCGTTTTTAAAGACTCCAGATGAAGCGCAGTTAAATAGCGATCCGCTTTATATTTTATCTGGTGAGTTATTGAGTAAGTATAGAGAAAAACCAGAAAATTTAGTACAACCAGAAAACAATTTTGAAGCTTCTTTTAGATTATTAGTAAAAGGTTTACGAGAATCTGGTTTAAGTGAAATACAATATCCAGATGCAAACTCTACATTACGTTTGTCTTACGGAAAGGTGAGAGCTTTACCTGCAGATCCAAGAAACGATGCTAATGAAAATAATTATACCACGTTTAAAGGTATGATTAATAAGTATAAGCCAAATGATCCTGAATTTGATCTAGATCAGAGCATGCTTGATAGTTACGAAAAGAAAGATTTTGGGCGTTATGCCAACGAATATGGACAACTTCCAGTAAATTTTTTAACAGATAACGATATTACTGGAGGAAATTCAGGTTCGCCTGTGGTTAATGGAAATGGAGAGTTAATTGGTTTAGCTTTCGATGGCAATATTGAAGCTATGGCAGGAGATGTTATATTCGATTCTGATTTACAACGTACAATTAATGTAGATATTAGATACGTATTATGGTTAATTGATAAATACTCTAATGCAAAACATATTGTAGATGAGTTAACTATTATTAATAAATAAAAGGCCTATTTAACGGCTGTTAATAGGTGTTTATTTTACATTTACAACAATACATTTTCAATACTCAGACTATTTATTAGTCTGAGTATTTTTTACTTATAATGGGTTGGATTGTTTATATATGGTAAATTAAAAGTATAAAAAAAGCCTGCATATGCGGGCTTTTTTATGTTGTATATTTTGGTATATCTTATCTTAACTCTGCACCTAATTTGCTTTCAAAATTAGATTGTAGCTTAGACATGATTTTATCAATCTGCTTATCGGTTAATGTTTTTTTCTCATCTTGTAAAATAAAGCTCACAGCATAACTTTTTTTACCTTGAGGTAAGTTTTTGCCTTGATACACATCAAATAGGTTTACATCCTTTAAAAGTTGTTTTTCAGACTGTTTTGCAATAGTAAAGATTTCTTCAAAAGTTACTTGCTCGTCTAAAAGTAGCGCAAAATCGCGACGTACTTCAGGATGCTTAGCTATTTCAGAATATTTAGTCTTATTGTGTTTTGCAAAATCAATAATGGCATCCCAATTAAAATCTGCAAATAATACTTCTTGAGAAATATCAAAATGTTTTAATATGCTAGATTTTACTATACCAAACTCAACCAGTTTTGTTTTTCCCAGTCCAAATTGTAATCCTTCACTAAAAATATCATTAGCAATAGGAGAGGTTCTGTATTTAGATAAGCCAAGACGCTCTAAAACGGTATTAATAATCCCTTTCATGTAAAAGAAATCACTTTTCTGTGGGGTTGTATTCCAAGTTTCAGAAGCTTTATTTCCTGTAACGAAAAGTGATAAGTGTTTAAACTCTTCTCTGTTTTCGTTAAATTGATGGTATGTTTTTCCAAATTCAAAAAACTTTAAATGTGGACGTCTTCTGTTTATGTTATGAGATACAGCTTCTAAACCAGAAAATAATAACGATTGTCTTAAAGCAGATAAATCGTTACTTAAAGGGTTTAGCATGCTTATGTTGTGTTCTGTTTGTAATTGTTCGCTTAATGCAATATAGTCTGGAGAAGTTAATGAGTTGGCCATGATTTCAAAAAATCCTTGAGCAGCTAATTGAGTTCCGATTATATTTTGAAGTTTATGATCTTCAAAACGCGAAGAATTAGAAATAGAAGCATGTAATTTTTCTGAGATCGTTACATTATTATATCCATAAACACGTAAAATCTCTTCAATAACATCTGCTTCACGTTGTACATCGTTTCTGTAAGCAGGAATGGTTAAACCTAAGCCTGTTTCTGTCACGTTGTTTATCTTAATGTCTAGAGACATTAAAATACGTTTAATAATATCTTTAGGAATTTCTTCACCTATAAGACGCTTTGCATTATCAAAACTTAAACGGACCTGAAAATCTTCAATTTTATTGCTGTAAGAATCAATAATATCACTAGAGATTTCTCCTCCAGCCAATTCAATAATCAATAAGGCTGCACGTTTTAATGCATATTCACATAAATTAGGATCTATACCTCTTTCAAATCTAAAAGAAGCATCTGTATTTAATCCGTAACGTTTTGCCGTTTTTCTAACACTAACAGGATTAAAATAAGCACTTTCTAAGAATACATTAGAAGTGTTTTCTGTAACTCCAGATTGTTCGCCTCCAAAAACACCAGCAATACACATGGGTTTATCTGCATCACAAATCATTAAATCATCTTCATGTAAAGTACGTTCAATACCATCTAGAGTCGTGAATTTAGTTCCAGCTTCGGCAGTTTTAACAATTATTTTCTGACCAGAAATTTTATTATAATCAAAAGCATGGAGCGGTTGCCCTAAATCATGAAGTACATAATTTGTAGCATCAACAACATTATTTTTAGGTGTTAACCCAATAGCTTTAAGTCGGTTTTGCAACCATTTTGGAGATTCTCCAACCTTTATTCCAGAGATACTAACTCCACAATAACGTGGTGCTAATTCTTTATTTTGTACATCGACATCTACACGAAATGATCTGTTATTTACATGAAAAGCGCTTACAGAAGGGGTAATTAATTCGGCATGGATATCTTTTTGAAGTAATCCTGCTCTTAAATCACGAGCGGTTCCATAATGACTCATGGCATCTGCTCTGTTGGGGGTTAATCCGATTTCGAAAACCAAATCGTTTTCAACATCAAAAATTTCAGCAGCAGGTGTTCCTACTTTTAATTCGGAATCTAAAACCATAATACCATCGTGAGATTGCCCTAAACCAAGTTCGTCTTCGGCACAAATCATTCCAAAACTTTCTTCGCCTCTAATCTTACCTTTTTTAATTGTCCAAGCCTCACCAGTTTCGGTGTATAATGTTGTTCCAATAGTCGCTACAGGTACTTTTTGCCCAGCATCTACATTTGGAGCTCCACAAACAATTTGTACAGGTTGCTCTTTACCAATATTTACTGTGGTTATCTTTAATCTGTCTGCGTTAGGATGTTGTATGCATGTTAGTACTTCTCCTACAACAATGCCTTCTAAACCGCCTTTTACAGATTGAAAAGGATCTATGCCTTCAACCTCTAAGCCAAGGTCTGTTAAAAGCTCACCGGTTTGCTCTGCAGACCAGTCGGTTTTAATAAATTGTTTTAACCAATTATATGAAATCTTCATGTAAAGCGTGTTTTCTTAAAAGGGCAAAGATAGTAATACTTCAACGTCTATAAAATTGTAAAATGTTTTTTATTGTAAGGAATTTTATGTTTCTTCGATTACTATTAAAAATTTTATTTTATGCGCTATTTTTTATTGTTATGTTTTTCTTTAAGTCTATTTAATTGTGAACAATCTCATCCTGAAAAATTAAAGAAAGGTATGTGGCGGGCAATATTAGAAACTCAAGATAATGAGGTGTTACCGTTTAATTTTGAAGTGATAAATGATACGTTATTAACTGTTTTTAATGCAGAAGAACAGATAAAGGTTGATGAAATTATTTTTTATAACGATAGTATAACGATTAAGCCTCCAGTGTTTGAGGGCTATATAAAAGCTAAATTAATTGATGCTGAAACAATTGAAGGTCTTTTTATTATTGAAGAATTAGATCGTTCTGTACCATTTAAAGCCGTATTTGGTAATTCTAGTCGTTTTGAGACTTCTAAAGATGCCAACATTAATGTTCAAGGGAATTGGGAAACGACATTTAGCCCTGATAGCCTAGAAGATTTATACAAATCTAAAGGCGTATTTAAACAGGAAGGAAACACTGTTACAGGAACATTTAGAACCACAACTGGTGATTATCGTTTTTTAGAAGGTGTTATAGAAGGTAATACAATGAAGCTGTCTGCTTTTGATGGCGCTCATGCTTTTTTATTTACCGCCCAAGTAACCGATAGTACAATGTCTGGAACGTTTTATTCTGGAAATCATTATAAGGAGCCTTTTATTGCTAAACGTAATGCTAAATTTGAATTAGCAAATGCAGATTCTTTAACTTTTTTAAAACCAGGTTTCGATGCTTTAGCGTTCTCATTTCCGGATCATAAAGGGAATATGGTGTCTTTGTCTGACAAGCAATTTAAAGATAAAGTTGTGGTTGTTCAGTTAATGGGAACTTGGTGTCCAAATTGTTTAGATGAAAGTAAATACTTTGTTGAATATTTAAAATCTCATAAATCTGAAGATATTACTTTTATTGGATTAGCTTTCGAATATTCTAAAACAGAAGACAAAGCTTTTCAAAATATTGAACGTTTAAAAACAAGATTAGGAATTCCTTATCCTATTTTATTAGCACAATATGGGTCTACAGATAAAGAAGCTGCTCAAGAAAAATTACCAATGTTAAATCATGTTTTATCTTACCCAACAGCAATTTATGTAGATAAGAAAGGAAAGGTAAGAAAAATACATACAGGATTTAACGGACCAGCAACAGGAGCTTCTTATGATGAATATAAAACTGAATTTGAATCGTTTATTTCAGAATTACTAAACGAATAGTTAACTAATGTAATTCCAGATATTTTTGTATTTGGCTAATTGTTGGTATGTAAACAATATAGGACGATGTTGGTCTTTTATAAGTCTAGGGTCGTCTTTTAATATCTTTATAGCATGGAAACGTGCTAATTTTAAAATGTCGTTATCTTTTATAATATCGGCAATTTTTAAGTTTAAAATACCACTTTGTTGTGTGCCCATAATATCTCCAGGGCCACGTAAACGTAAATCGACTTCGGCAATTTCAAAACCATCGCTAGTTCTTACCATAGTTTCTAGGCGTGTTTTACTATCGTTACTTAGTTTATGGCTAGTCATTAAAATACAAAAACTTTGTTCTGCACCACGCCCTACACGACCACGTAATTGGTGAAGTTGAGATAATCCAAAACGTTCGGCGCTTTCAATAATCATTACAGAAGCATTGGGTACGTTTACACCAACTTCAATAACGGTTGTGGCAACCATAATTTGTGTTTCTCCTTTTATGAAGCGTTGCATTTCAAATTCTTTATCGGCAGGTTTCATTTTTCCGTGCACAATAGAAATCTGATATTTCGGAGCAGGGAAATCACGAGAAATACTTTCGTAACCATCCATTAAATCTTTGTAATCCATATTTTCACTTTCTTGAATTAATGGATAGACAATATAAATTTGACGTCCTTTATCTATTTCATCTCGAATAAATCGCAGCACTTTTAAACGGTTAGAATCAAATCTATGAACCGTTTTTATAGGGCGTCTTCCAGGGGGTAATTCATCGATTATAGAGATGTCTAAATCTCCGTAAACAGACATCGCTAATGTTCTAGGAATAGGTGTTGCCGTCATCACTAAAATGTGTGGAGGTACAAGGTTTTTATGCCATAATTTACTTCTTTGCGCAACTCCAAATCGGTGTTGTTCATCGATAATAGCGAGGCCTAAATTTTTAAATTTAACCTTGTCTTCTAGTAAGGCATGTGTTCCTATTAAGATGTCTAATTCGCCATTTTCTAAAGCTTCATGAATTATTTTTCTATCTGAAGTTTTAGTTGACCCTGTTAGTAGTTTTATACTGATGTTTAGTTCTTTACACAAGTCGCTTAATCCATTATAATGCTGGACTGACAAAATTTCAGTAGGCGCCATTAAACAAGCTTGAAAACCGTTGTCAAGTGCTATTAACATTGACATGAGTGCAACTATGGTCTTTCCTGAACCTACATCTCCTTGCAATAAGCGATTCATTTGAGCATTACTTCCTAAGTCTGCTCGAATTTCTTTAATTACGCGTTTTTGCGCGTTGGTTAAATTGAAAGGCAAATGGTGTTTAAAAAAGGTGTTAAAATGTGTGCCAACCTGATCGAAAGGGAATCCTTTTATTTTTGATTTATGGATTAAATTTTTCAGAATTAATTGCAGTTGAATGTAAAATAATTCTTCGAATTTTAATCGAAATTGAGACCGTGATAATAGCTCTAAATTTTTAGGAAAATGAACATTAAACAAGGCTTCAGATTTAGAGACCAATTTTAATTCAGACAATAAATCTTGAGATAACGTTTCTTCAAATTTACCATGAGTTTCAATAAATAATTGCTGCATGATTTTACTCATCACACGATTTGTTATTCCTTTATTTGATAATTTTTCGGTAGAAGGATAAACGGGTTGCATAGCAGAACGTAGATTTTTTTCATGTTCTTCTAGTAATTCCATTTCAGGATGTGGCATGCTAAAGGTATTTCCAAAGGCATTGGTTTTTCCGAAAATCACATAATCTGTATTCAATTTTATGCTTTCTTTTAACCATTTAAATCCGCGAAACCAGACCAATTCCATTGCGCCACTATCATCTTTAAACGATGCGACTAAACGTTTGCCTTTTCCTTGTGCAACTTCTTTAAGTCCTACAATGCGTCCAATAATTTGTACATCGGCATTGTTACGTTGTAATTGGGCAATTTTATAGTATTGCGTGCGATCTAAATACCGATTTGGAAATAAATTAATTAAATCTTGATACGTGTGTATACCAAGTTCTTTTCTCAGTAAATCGGCACGATTTGGGCCAACACCTTTTAAGTAATCTATCGGAGTCTGAAGCTTGGAATTCATAAAAACGAAGATAATTCTTATACTTGAAACATAAAACCTTAAATATTATCAATTTTACTAAAACCTTTACTATATTTAAAATATGAAGCATTTTTTATACGTTTATCTGGGGGTCTTTAGTAGTCTGTTATGGGGGCAACAAATTGATGATGTTGATTTTAAGTCTATTATCGCAAATGTGACTATCAATCCAATTCAGAAAGAAATTTCTGGAGATGTAACATACATTTTCGATGTTTTAAATCCAACGGATTCCGTTTTTATTGATGCTAAACAGATGGAAATTTCTAAAATGATGCTAAATAAACGCGAAATTTCATTTACCAACGACCGAAAAAAGCTCAGATTACAAGTTTCTTTTAAAAGAAGTGACAATAATACCTTAACGTTAACTTACAGAACAAACCCTAAAAAAGCAATGTACTTTGTAGGATGGGAATACAATGGAAGAGCTCAGGTTTGGACACAAGGACAAGGTAAAAATACTAGTCATTGGTTACCGAGTTTTGATGATATGAATGAAAAAACCAGTCTGGATCTTATTGTAAACTTTCCTAAAAATTATACCGTTGTAGCAAACGGTGAGTTGATAAAACAGACTAAAACAGATTCGTTAACCGCTTGGCATTATGTTTCAAACAAACCTATGAGTAATTATTTGTTTGCCATAGCTGCCGGTAAATACGATAAAAAATTACTGTGCTCTGCTACAGGAGTGACACAAGAGTTGTATTATTATCCTGAAGATTCTCTTAAAGTAGAATCGACATACAGGTATAGTGAGCAGATTTTTAATTTTCTAGAATCAGAAATAGGAGTACAATATCCATGGGAGAATTACAAACAAATTCCTGTTGCAGATTTTCTTTATGCTGGAATGGAAAATACCAGTGCCACCATTTTTTCAGATGCTTATGTAGTAGATAATATTGGTTTTATAGATCGCAATTATGTGAATGTAAATGCACACGAATTGGCACATCAATGGTTTGGAGATTTGGTTACAGAAACATCAGGAACGCACCATTGGTTACAGGAAGGTTTTGCAACCTATTATGCTTTGTTGGCAGAACGTGATGTTTTTGGAAGTGATTATTACAAAATGCGATTATATGAATATGCTAACGAACTACAAGCTCAAGATAAAAACAGACAAAGTACTGCATTATTAAATCCAAAATCGAGTAGCACTACGTTTTATAAAAAAGGAGCTTGGTTGCTTCATGCTTTACGTGTAAAAATAGGTGATAAAGCATTTAAATTAGCCGTAAAACGGTATTTGGAAGCTCATGCATTTAAGAATGTAGAAAGTGAAGATTTTATAAAGGAAGCAGAAGCTGTTAGTGGACAAAATTTAGATGCTTTCTTTGATTTGTGGCTAAATACTGTAGCGTTTCCTATAGAATCTATTCTGAATAATCCTAAAGACGAGATGAGCTTTTATATTAAACAACTACAGTATTTGGATTGTTTGGCTGAGCATGATGCTAATTTTTTTGTAGATTCTTCTAGGTTTTATTTTGAAAAACAAGAACTTTTAAAGAAACATCCAGAGTTAATAACAGAAGCTTTAATACTCCAAAATGGAGTAGAAGTAAGGCAAACTGTAGCACAAATGCTAACTATAATTCCTTTAGAATTACAATCTACTTACGAGACGTTTTTAGATGATAAATCATACCAAACACAAGAAATAGCTTTGTATAATTTATGGGTAAATTTCCCCGAACAGCGTTCAAAATATTTAGAACACACAAAAAAATATATGGGGTTTAAATCTAAAAATATTAGACAATTATGGTTAGTTTTGGCACTTTCTACGCCTGAATTTAAATCAGAGAATAATCAGCGATATTTGAATGAATTAATAAGTTATACAGGTCCGGAATATGATTTTGAAGTCAGAGAGTTAGCTTTTAGTTACATTGATGCACTCCAGTTGTATACCGAAGAATCTATTTCAAATATTATACAAGCCACACATCATCATAATTGGCGATTAAGTAAAACAGCAAAACATATGTTATCAGCTTTAGAGCAAAATCCAGAGTACACATCTATTTTAAATAAACTTCAGGAAGAACAACCAAAATTATGAGAGCATTAGTCATTTCTGGAGGAGGTAGCAAAGGTGCTTTTGCTGGCGGTGTCGCCCAATATTTAATAGAACAAAAAAAACGTGAATACGATATTTATTTAGGCACATCTACGGGGAGTTTACTTATTCCGCACTTAGCAACCGGAGATTTAGATAAATTGTACGATATTTATACAAATGTGTCTCAGGGAGATATTTTTAGTGTGAGTCCATTTGTTCAGCATAAAAAAGGTGATCGCGAATATGTATCTATTAATTATGTGAATTCGTTGCTTCAATTTATTAAGCGTAAACGTACGTTTGGAGAGAGTAAATCGTTAAAACGTAACATTAGAAACAATTTTACACTTGAAGAATTTTATAAGATTAGAGAAACAAAATCTGATGTTGTTGTAACTGTTACTAATCTTTCTAAAGGGAAAGTTGAATATAAATCTATTCAGGAATGTAGCTACGAAGAATTCTGTGAATGGATTTGGATTTCGTGTAATTATATTCCGTTTATGTCTATAGCAACTGTAAATGGGCACGAATATGCTGATGGTGGTTATTCTTGCGTGGTACCTATTCAAGAAGCTATAAATAGAGGAGCGACAGAAGTAGATGCTGTGATTTTAGAATCGGAACAAATGCAAGAAAATAAAGTGTTAGGACAGAATCCGTTTTCATTAATGATGAATTTATTCGGGCATGTAATAGATCAATTAGAATATCATGATATTGTAATAGGGAAGCTTGCTGCGATTCAGAAAAATGTGAAACTTAACCTGTATTATACACCTACACAATTAACCGAAAATTCTTTAATTTTTAGTAAACCTTTAATGGAAAAATGGTGGAAACAGGGTTTCGATTATGCTGAAAAGAAACAGTTTAATGGATCTTCATCTGTTTCAGAACATGTCACACGTTAATCTCTAAAGACCAATATTAAAATACTTATAAAATCTATTTAATAGATGTCGTTCGATTATTAAATTATAGATAATGGCTTGGTTATTTTTTATTAATAGTTTTCGAGCGCACGCTCCCAAACCACTTTTGTTGTTTGTTGTAATTCTCCTTTAAACATTACAGGTTGTTCTGTGGTTAAGATTAAGGTTTTATTATGTATTTGTTTTGCATTAAGGTGTTAGCCTAATGCTATTATTGTAAGCCAATCCAATTTATAGTAGTTTGGCTGAATTTGGATTTTTTTTTAGCACTAATTTTCGAATACCGCAACTCATGTTTTACCACATGTCGCTTACTTCTTCTTTAATAAAAGATAAGGCAGCATCACTAGGCGCACGTTTTTCCATCATTTCAGAAAGTACAACTTCCCGTAGCTTGTCGGCAGAATCTGTTTTTTCAGACATTGAAGCCCGTCTTACCATTTGCATGGTTGCGTTCTTTGCAGCTGTTATAATGCTCCAACATTCATCACTAATATAGATTTGTTGTGATAAATTATGTTCGAATTCTTGTTCAATATTCTTGATTAATAATAATTCGTAATCTTCTTTATCTGCCGTCATAGGTTGTACACGAATTAATAATTTAGAAGGCGTTATACGCTCTAAAAATAAAGCCATACGTTCGTAAGCTTGTAAACGTAAAGGCAAAGAATTTACTTGCATTTCTTTTTTTAATAAAAAGCGTCTGCGACCATCTTCATTTTTAGTATGTTCTTTAAAGAAATAAAAAGCAATCATACCTGTTACTAAAGCAGGTATAGTGTATAAAAATAGATTAATTAGAGCGTCAAGATTCATGGGTGTAATATTTAAAACAAAATTAATAGGTTTTTCTGTTTTTTACAAAACAATAAAAACTTTTGTGATTAGTAAAAATTGAAATTTATAGTTGTACTGTTTTTCCTCCTATTTTCCTCCTAAGTATTTACAATTTTTTAGTTCTTGCATACTTTTAAAGGGAACAGGAGTTTTTTCGTATTTATACGTTTTATCTAGTTTAGATGTTAAGTTTTTATCGTCTACATTAATATTAACGTCATGCATTGTAAATTGGCAAGGATGTTCGTAACCTGCTGCATGTGTAATTTCAATAAACTCTTTGCTAAATGTTTTAAAGTATTGAGCTAATCGTTCAGATTTTAAAGTTGGATCTATTCCTCTTTGTAACCATTTATTCTGAGTAGCAACACCGCTAGGACAGCGGTTGGTGTGGCATACTTGTGCTTGAATACAACCAATACTCATCATGGCTTCACGAGCAACATTTATGCAATCGGCACCCATAGCAAAGGCCATAGCTGCTTTGGCAGGAAAACCTAATCTACCACTTGCTACAAATACAATACGGTCTGTTAATTTGCGTTTCAAGAATACTTTGTATAAATCGCTAAATCCATAAACCCAAGGAAGCGAAACGTGATCTGCAAAACTAGGAGGCGCGGCTCCAGTTCCTCCTTCACCACCATCTACAGTAATAAAATCTGGGCCTTTACCGGTAGCAACCATTATATCGGCAAGTTCTTCCCATTGCTCTAATTTTCCTATGGCTGCTTTAACACCAACGGGTAATCCTGTAATGTCTGCGATTTTTTCAACAAATTCTATAAGTCCAGGAATATCTTTAAAAGCAGAATGATTTGGAGGAGATATAACATCTCTACCTATTGGAACGTGTCTAATATTAGAAATCTCTTTGGTGATTTTTGCAGCAGGTAAAACACCTCCTTTGCCAGGTTTAGCACCTTGCGAAAGTTTAATTTCTATGGCTTTAATAAACGGATTTGCTTCAACTAAAGCGACTAATTTTTCTAAAGAAAAATTTCCGTCATCATCACGAATTCCAAAATATCCTGTTCCAATCTGGAACACTACATCTCCGCCGTTACTATGGTATGGAGATAAACCACCTTCTCCTGTGTTGTGGTAGGCACCTGCAATTTTAACTCCTTTATTTAAAGATTCCATAGCTCTGGCCGATAAAGAACCAAAACTCATTGCAGATACATTTATAACAGAAGCAGGTCTAAATGGTTTTCTCCTATTATTATGAGCGCCCATAATTTTAGCGCATGGTAAAAATGTTTTGTCAATAATATTAGGATGATTGCCTTCGGGTTTAAAAGGTAGCATTGCATTATTAATAAACATATGCTGAATGTCATAAATATTGCGATCTGTACCGAAACCTTCGTAATTATTTTCTTTCTTGGCAGAAGCATAAATCCAACCACGTTCTATACGGTTAAATGGTAATTCTTCACGATTATTAGCTACAAAATATTGACGCATTTCTGGACCGATACTTTCTAATAAGTATCGTAAATGCCCTACGATAGGAAAGTTATGACTTATTGTATGTGATTTCTGAATAAAAATGTCTCGAATTGCGATAATAAAAAGGATAAGAAGAAGCCAGATCCACCAACTTACGTCGCTTAAAGTCATAATTCACTATTTTTTAAATGTTAATGAGGTAAATATATTATAAATAAAGCAAAAACATAACGGAAGATTTCCTTAACATTATATCGTTCTAATAAATTTAATCATTTAAATCCAGCACTATCAATGTCAAAAATCATTAAGAAAAGTATAATTGTCCTATTGTTAGTTGTTTGTGTGTTAGGTTTTGTAGTGTTGTTTTTTGCGAATGCTATTGTAGAACGTAAGCTTAAATCATCTTTAGAAAATTTGCCAGAAACGGTACTTTTTAATTATTCAGAGTTACATGTAAATGTATTTCAGGGAGAGCTTTATGTAGAAAATCCAGAATTAGAACTCATGGGAAATGATGATAGCGTTGCAAATTTAAAAGTAAAGCTTGAAGAATTTAAATTGGAGCAGGTGAGTTATTGGCGATATATTTTTAATGGTTCTATACATTTAGATCGGGTTTTGTTTCAAGATGCAGAGATTTTGTACATTAAAGAAAATCGAAAAAAAGAGTCGGTTTCTGAAAAAATGGATAAGACATCAGGATCTAAATCCTTAAAAGGGTTTAATAAGACTGTAAAAATTGATAATGTAGATTTTAGTCATGCTACATTAACTGTGTTTAAAGCGGCATCGGATTCTGTGTTTTTAAAATCAGAAAATATCAATATTTCATTTAATGATATCCGTATTGATGAGACATCTTCTAAAAAAAATATCCCTTTTAACTATTCTAATTATCGTGTATTAACCGATTCTTTAAAATTTAATGTAGGCCGTTTTGAAACCTTAAGTTTACAAGAATTAGAGTTAACAAAAGAAAAATGGATTGTTCGAAATTTTAAATTTAAGACAAAGTATACTAAGGCAGCCTTTTCTAAAAGGTTAAAAAAAGAGCGCGATTATTTTAATGTAGAGGTAGACTCTTTTTATATTAAATCACCTAAGTTTGGTTATTTAGATAATCGTTTTTACTTTAAAGCAGATACGATACTAATTGAACAACCAGATGTTGAGATTTATAGAAATAAATTGGTGCCAGATGATTATACTATAAAACCATTATATAGTAAAATGTTACGTGATTTAAAGTTCGATTTAACTTTGCCAATTGTAATTTTAAGTCATGGTAATATTGTGTACGAGGAAAAGGTTAAGACTGGAGTTAGAGCAGGAAGTATATTATTTAAGGATTTTAATGCCTCTATAAAAAACATTAGTAATACATATGTGTTTCCAATTAAAACCGAATTAGACATAGATACCAAGTTTTTTGGAACAGCGCCTTTACATGCAAATTGGATGTTTGATGTAAATAATAAGAATGATGATTTTACTTTTAAAGCCCAAATTGGTCGCTTACCAGTTTCAAGACTAAATAGGTTTACAGAGCATAATTTAAATATAAAATTAGAGGGACAGTTTGATGAGATTTATGCTAGAATAGATGGAAATGTAGATCGTTCGTCTGTCAATTTTAATGTGAAGTATGAAGATGTAAAGGTTCATGTTTTAAATAAAAAGAAGAAGAAAAATAAATTTTTGTCTTCAATAGCAAATATTTTTATAAGAAATGATTCTAATAAAAATAAAGATAGATTTATAGAGAAAAAAGGTCAGGTTACTCGTGACAAAACTAAATCTGTATTCAACTTTTTTTGGTTAAATATGCAAGAAGGCTTAAAACTTGTGTTTATTGGAGACGGTATTATTTAAAGGAATTTAGATGATTTTAATTCGTAAATCCAACCAATGTTTATAATTATTTATAAATCTATTTACTTTAACGGGTAACAAAGGTTAATTTTACAACCTAAATTGTATGAACATTGGAGAAGTATTTAAGTCAGTTAAATGAAGCACAGTTAGCACCAACCATTCAAAAAGATGGCCCTATGATAGTTATCGCGGGTGCCGGCTCTGGTAAAACACGTGTGCTTACCTATAGAATTGCCTATTTAATGCATCAGGGAATAGACCCTTTTAATATTTTATCGTTAACCTTTACCAACAAAGCCGCTCGCGAAATGAAAGAGCGTATTGCATCTATTGTTGGGCAAAGTGAGGCTAAAAATTTGTGGATGGGAACATTTCACTCGGTATTTGCTAAAATTCTTAGAATTGAATCAGATCGTTTGGGCTATCCGGCGAATTTTACTATTTACGACGCACAAGATTCTCAACGTTTAATTTCATCTATTATAAAGGAGATGGGATTAGATAAAGAATTGTATAAGTACAAATCGGTATTTTCTAGAATTTCTTCATACAAAAACAGCTTAATTACCGTTCGTGCATATTTTCAGAATCCAGAATTAATTGAAGCAGATACCATGGCTAGGCGTCCGCGTTTAGGAGATATTTATAAAGAATATGTAGAGCGTTGTTTTAAATCTGGTGCCATGGATTTCGATGATTTATTATTGAAAACTAATGAACTTCTAACACGTTTTCCAGAGGTATTAGCCAAATATCAAGATCGATTTAGATATATATTGGTCGATGAGTATCAAGATACAAATCATTCACAATATTTAATAGTAAGAGCACTGTCCGATCGCTTTCAAAATATTTGTGTGGTAGGAGACGATGCACAAAGTATTTATGCCTTCCGTGGTGCGAATATTAATAACATTCTGAATTTCCAGAAGGATTATGACGATGTAAAATTATTCCGATTAGAGCAAAATTACAGATCAACCAAAACTATTGTAAATGCTGCAAACTCAATAATAGATAAAAACGAAACCAAATTAGATAAGGTCGTTTGGACGGCCAATGATGAAGGAAATAAGATTAAAGTAAATCGATCTATGACCGATGGTGAAGAAGGACGATATGTGGCAAGTACCATTTTTGAAACAAAAATGAACGAACAACTTAAGCATTCCGATTTTGCTATTTTATATCGTACTAATGCGCAGTCTCGTTCTATGGAAGATGCGTTACGTAAACGTGATATTCCGTACAGAATTTATGGAGGGCTGTCTTTTTATCAGCGTAAAGAAATAAAAGATATACTATCATATTTACGAATTATTATTAATCCTTCAGATGAAGAAGCGCTAAAACGTGTCATTAATTTTCCGCCACGAGGAATTGGTCAAACAACTATAGATAAGTTGCTTATTGCAGCTAATGGCTATAAGCGATCTATTTTTGAAGTGATGAAACACATCGATAAAACCGAAGTGAAAATCAATTCAGGAACGAAGAATAAATTGATGGATTTTGTAACCATGGTTGAAAGTTTTCAGGTTATGAATCAGAATGTAAACGCTTTCGAACTTGCAGATCACGTTGCAAAAACCACAGGATTAATAAAAGAATTTAATAAAGATACTACACCGGAAGGTGTTGCTAAAGTTGAAAATATTGAAGAACTTTTAAATGGTATAAAAGATTTCGTTGAAGAGCAAAAAGAGTTGGCAGATACCACAGGATCTTTAACCGAATTTTTAGAAGATGTTGCCCTAGCAACCGATTTAGACAATGATACCGGTGAAGACGACCGTGTGGCATTAATGACGATTCACTTGGCAAAAGGTCTGGAATTTCCATATGTGTTTATTGTAGGACTTGAAGAAGATTTATTCCCAAGTGCTATGAGTATGAATACACGAAGCGAACTGGAAGAAGAGCGTCGTTTGTTTTACGTTGCTTTAACACGTGCAGAAAAGCAAGCCTATTTAACGTATGCATTGTCTAGATACCGTTGGGGAAAATTAGTAGATTCTGATCCTAGTAGATTTATTCAAGAAATAGACGAGCAATACTTAGATATATTAACACCTATTGAAGAACGTAGAATAAATCCAATGTTAGATGCAAATATCTTTGGAGATGATGTGCCTAATAGAAATATTCGTTTTAAGCCGGCGAAACAATTACCAGTTCAGAAAAAAGGGGTTACAAAATTAAAAGGACCAGAAAAAGTCCAGATTAGTACACCTAAAAATTTAAAACCAGTCAGTAAAACAAGTGGTGCAGCAGAGAGCGGTAATTTATTCGATAATAAATTAGCAGCTGGAAATATTGTAAAACATTTACGTTTTGGTAAAGGTGAAGTTTTAAAAATTGAAGGTGTAGGTGCAGATACAAAAGCAGAAATAAAATTCGAAAATGGTGGTAATAAAAAACTGTTATTGCGTTTTGCTAAATTGGAGGTAATAGGGTAGTACTATAATTCTAATATTTAAAAGATAAAAAAGAGTGCCTCTAAATTAAGTTTTAGGGGCGCTTTTGTTTATGATTATAGATCGATCAGTTTATAAGGTGATTAAATAATTCGCCTGATGAGGTGTTGTGGTAAAAGAAGAAAAGTCTATTTACTCTAAATTAGCTCCAATAAAAACTTTTAATTTAGACCAGGTGTCCAATAACTCTAATCCATCCCAACCATGACCAGCTTCTGGGTATAAGGTGTATTCGTGCATAACCCCCAAATCTTGTAGCTTACTTTGTAATTGAGCACCTTGAGTAGAAGGAACTAAATCATCTTTTCCGCCATAAAATAAAATGGTAGGAGGTGCATTTTCTGTAACTTGATGGTATGGACTTACTTTTTCTAAAAAATCAGTGTTTAAATCTAATCCGTATACTTGGGTCAGTAATAGCAACGCTTCAGAATTTACGTTTTCCAAATACTCAGGATCTGTAAAATTTGTTGGACCTACAATACTACATACCATTTTAGCTTGTTGGTCGTCGTTAAAAGTATAACTCCATAACATAGCCAAATGTGCGCCAGCGCTTGTGCCTATAAACCCAAAATCGCTAGAGATTTGATAATCACTAAGATTGGTGTTAAATTGATTTACTACAGCTGTAATGTCGTTTATTTGCATTGGGTATACTTCACTAGAGGTATCTGCCAAGCGATAATTCATATTTAAGATGGCAAGGTTTGGTAAATCTTTTTGAATTAATTTAACAAAATCATCCATATCCGCTTTGTCGCCAGAAGTCCAACCACCTCCATGAACTAGAATTAAAGTTTTAGTATCAATGTCCCGATCTGCAGGTAAATAGATATCGTAAGTCTGCGATTCGTGATTGCCATAAGGAATATCTGTTTCTACTCTAGCCTCTAAATCTACAAAATCATTGGCATCAGAATTGGAGTCCGAGGTACATGAATAACTCGTAACTGCAATTAATAGCAGGATGATTAAGGATTTAATAGGTTTCATTATAAAATATTAATTACTTTGTAAAACGATTTTACAATATAGTTATTATGGCTGAGTTTATAAAAATTTACGAAGAAAATCCGAACCCTAAGGAGATAAAAAAAGTTGTTGAGGTTTTAAAACGTGGTGGATTAATTATTTATCCAACCGATACCGTTTATGGTTTGGGCTGTGATATCACTAATAGTAAGGCTTTAGAGCGTATAGCAAGAATTAAAGGTGTGAAGTTAGAAAAAGCTAATTTTTCATTTATCTGCTACGATTTAAGTAATTTAAGTGATTATGTAAAGCAAATAGATACCTCTACTTTTAAAATATTGAAACGTGCATTACCAGGGCCATACACTTTTATTCTTCCAGGAGCTAAGACATTGCCTTCAGCATTTAAGAAAAAGAAAACTGTTGGTATTCGTGTTCCTAATAATAAAATTGCTTTGGAAATAGTAAAAGCATTGGGTAATCCAATTGTATCGACTTCTATTCGTGATGAAGATGAGGTTTTAGAATATACCACAGATCCTGAATTAATACATGAAAAATGGGATAATCTAGTCGATTTAGTTATCGATGGAGGCTATGGAGATAATCAGGCTTCTACAGTTATCGATTTTTCAGAAGCAGAACCCGTAATTATCAGAGAAGGAAAAGGTAATTTAGAGATTTTTTAATCGATTTTTAATCTGCAATTAGTAATTTAGCAACAAACATTTTTTATGATTAGTAAGATTCAATTTGATAAGGAAATAGAAGGTATTATAAGTAATGCTGTGCGCGAAGATGTAGGTGATGGAGATCATAGTTCTTTAGCGTGTATTCCAAAATCAGCCCAAGGAAAAGCTAAATTATTAGTTAAAGAAGATGGTATTATAGCTGGTGTAGAATTTGCTAAAACGGTATTTGAATATATCGATAAAGATCTTGAAATAGATACGTTAATAGAGGATGGAACAGCAGTAAAGTATGGAGATATTGTATTTTATGTAGAAGGCGCTTCACAATCTATTTTAAAAGCAGAACGCTTGGTTTTAAACGCAATGCAACGTATGAGTGCGATTGCTACTAAAACAAAATCGTATGTAGATTTGTTAGAGGGTACAGGTACTAAAATTTTAGATACAAGAAAAACAACACCTGGAATTCGAGCGTTAGAAAAATGGGCCGTTAAAATTGGAGGCGGAGAAAATCATAGATTTGCGTTGTACGATATGATTATGCTTAAAGATAATCATATTGATTTTGCTGGAGGAATTACACCTGCGATTACTAAAACTCAAGCCTATTTAAAAGCAAACAATAAAGATTTAAAAATTATTGTTGAAGCTAGAAATCTTAAAGAAATAGAAGAAATTCTTCAAAACGACGGTGTGTATCGTATTTTAATAGATAATTTTAATTACGAGGATACAAAAACGGCTGTAAAAATGATTGGAGATACTTGCCAGACAGAATCTTCTGGAGGAATTAACGAGAATACACTTCGTAAGTATGCAGAATGTGGCGTGAATTGTATTTCTTCTGGAGCCTTAACACATTCTGTCTATAATATGGATTTAAGTCTGAAAGCGGTCTAAAATGACGAAACCTATAGAGGATAAGTTAGCTAAAATTCCCGTTCTAAACTTAGTTGCTAAGTTCTTTAAAACTATAAAACTGCCAGGTTTAGAGGGATTATCTATTTACGATTTACTAGAGTTATATACTATAGGACTTTTAAAAGGAGCATTAACCTCTAGAGCAAGTGCCATAGCGTTTAATTTCTTTATGGCTATTTTTCCGTTTTTATTATTTATTTTAATATTGATTCCACATATACCCATAGATGGATTTAAAATAGAATTTTTAGACTTCTTAGAGTCTTTTTTACCTCCAACAACATCCGATTTTTTCTTTAAAAATATTTTTGAAAATATAGATCGTTCAGAACGTGGTGGGTTATTATCAACAGTATTTTTATTATCTATTTTTTTAATGGCAAATGGTGTTAGTGCTGTGTTTTCTGCATTCGAAAATTCATATCATTCAGAACTTTCAAGAAATGTGTTTAGACAATATTTATATGCCTTAGGGGTTGCTTTAATATTAGGTTTTTTAGTTGTTATTACTGTTGCTGGTTTTGGTTTTGTCGAAATATATATTCTTGGAAGCTTATTCGATACTTTAGCATATCAGGGTGTAGAAGTAGGAGATAGTAGTATTATTTTAATAAATATTTCGAAATATGTATTTGGAATAATCATGATATATTTATCTACAGCGACCTTGTATTATTTTGGAACCTTACAAGGTAAAGACAGTCGCTTTTTTTCTGTAGGTGCTTTATTAACTACACTATTAATTGTGTGTGTGTCTTATTTCTTTGGAATATATATAGAGCAATTTTCTAAATACAATGAACTTTACGGTTCTATTGGTGCACTACTTATTTTAATGTTTTATTTGTGGTTAAATGCAAATATTATTTTGTTAGGTTTCGAATTAAATGTGTCTTTACGTCAATTACACAAAAGCTGCTAATTTATGCTTCATTTTATAGATGTTATACTTCCTATTCCCGTAGAAAATCTGTTTACGTATGTAATTACAGAGGCTGAATCTGGTTTTATTAAACCCGGAATGCGCGTCGCTGTGCCTTTTGGAAAAACAAAAGTATATACAGCTATTGTAAAGAGTATACACAATAATCCGCCAGTAGCATATGAGGCAAAACAAATTCAACAAATTTTAGATGAATATCCAATTGTAACAGAAACCCAATTAAAGCTATGGGATTGGATGGCAAACTATTATTTATGTGCTGTAGGAGATGTTATGAGGGCTGCTTTACCAAATGCATTCATTTTAGAAAGTGAAACCTTAATAAGTAAGAACACTAAAGTTATTATAAGTGATAGTGATTTAAAAGATGATGAGTTTTTAATTTATGAAGCATTACAACATCAATCGTCTTTACGTATTCAAGATATTGTAGATATTGTTGATAAAAAACAGGTGTTTCCTATTATTAAACGCCTCTTAGAAAAGGAGGCTATTGTTGTTGAAGAGGAAGTCTTCGAAAAGTATAAACCCAAGTTGGTTAAATACGTAAAACTTAAAAGTGAACATGCTACACAAGACGGTTTAAAAATATTAATGGAAGACTTAAGTCGTGCGCCAAAACAGCGCGATGTGGTCATGAATTTGTTTCAATTATCTGCAAAGACCAGGAAGCCTATAAAAGTTTCAGAATTAACAGAAGCTAGTGGTGCTTCTAGTAGTATTATAAAATCGCTTATAGATAAGTCTGTTTTAGACGAATATTTTATTCAAACAGATCGTGTAGAATATAATGGAGATGCAGTTGAAGCTTCAAAAGTATTAAATGAAGATCAAACAGAAGCGCTTCGTCAAATTAAAACATCATTCGAAACGCATCAAGTTACCTTGCTTCATGGAGTTACTTCGTCAGGTAAAACCGAGGTTTATGTAAAACTGATCGAGGATGTTATAAAAACGGGTAAGCAAGTTTTGTATTTGTTACCTGAAATTGCATTGACTACACAATTAGTAAATCGACTTCAAAATTATTTTGGAGATCAAGTAGCGGTATTTCATTCTAAATATTCTGCTCACGAACGTGTAGAGGTCTGGAATAATGTCTTGTCGAATTCACCTAAAGCTCAAATTATTTTAGGTGCACGTTCTTCAATCTTTCTGCCTTTTAAATCTCTTGGATTAATTATTATAGATGAAGAACATGAGCAGTCTTTTAAGCAATTTGACCCAGCTCCGCGTTATCATGCCAGAGATACTGCCGTTGTTTTGGCACATTTACACCAAACAAAAACATTATTAGGTTCTGCTACGCCAAGTTTGGAAAGCTATTTTAATGTGCAGCAAGGTAAATATGGTTTGGTTGAAATTACGAAGCGTTACAATAATGTGTTAATGCCAGATATTGAATTGGTAGATATTAAGGATAAGCAAAAAAGAAAACGCATGAAAGGTCATTTTAGCGATAGAATGATTGAAGTTATGGCCGAAACCTTAGAAGAAGGTCATCAGATTATTTTGTTTCAAAATCGTCGTGGTTTTTCACCTATTGTAGAATGTAAAACATGCGGCCATTCGCCACAATGTCCTAATTGCGATGTCAGTTTAACGTTTCATAGTTACCGCAACCAATTGCGTTGTCATTATTGCGGCTATCATATGGCTATGCAACAAAAATGTCAAGCTTGTGGAGATACAACTATGGATAGTAAAGGTTTTGGAACCGAGCAGATAGAGGAGGAGGTTAAGGCTTTATTTCCGAATCGTAAAGTGGGGCGTATGGATTTAGATACCACACGCGGAAAACATGGTTACGAAAAAATAATAACAGCTTTCGAACAACAAGAGATGGATATTCTTGTCGGCACCCAAATGCTTACTAAAGGGTTAGATTTTAGAAATGTAGCCTTAGTGGGGATTATGAATGCCGATAATTTATTGAATTTTCCAGATTTTAGGGCGCATGAGCGTAGTTATCAATTATTATCGCAAGTATCTGGACGTGCCGGACGAACAGAAAAACAGGGAAAGGTGCTTATTCAAACCTATAATCCGTTTCATAATATATTGCAGCAAGTCTCTACTAATAATTATGCTGCGATGTACAAGGAGCAAATGGATGAACGTTATAATTTTAAATATCCACCAATATATCGGTTAATTCGTATCACATTAAAACACAAAGATTTTAATCGTGTTAATACCGCTTCAGCTTGGTTAGGAACAGCTTTAAGGCAAGTGTTTGGAGATTCTGTTTTGGGGCCTGTAGATCCGCCTGTGGCCAGGATTAGAAATCAGTTTCATAAAAACATTCTTCTAAAAATACCTCAAAAACAGTCGTTAGGAGGTACAAAAAAAGCCATTGTTAGAATAAACAATAGCTTTAATAGTGTAAAAGATTTTAGATCTGTAAGACTAATAATAAATGTAGATGCGTATTAAATACTATTTAAAGCATCTATAAGTTGTGTTTTCTTATTTCTACTTAAAGGAATTTCGAAAGAACCAACTTCAACATTTTTACTATTAAATCTGTCAATTTTATCTAGATTAACGATATAAGATTTATGAATTCTTAAAAATTTACCATCAGGAAGTTCTTGCTCAAAGGCTTTCATTGTAGATAACACAACTAAGCTATTTTCTTCGGTCACTAACTTAACGTAATCACCAAGAGCTTCAATCCATTTAATGTCGTTAATATATACTTTACGTTTTTTTAGATTACTTTTTACGAAAATGTGCTCACCTTCAGCTTCGCTAAAATCTAATTTTAATTTGTGTTGCTCTATGGCTTTATCAACCGCAAGCATAAAACGTTCACGTGTAATAGGCTTTTTTAAGTAATCTGTAGCATCATAATTAAAGGCTTTAAAAGCATATTCCGTTTTACCAGTAACAAAAATAATTTGAGGTTTGTTGTTTAAAACGTCAAGAAGTTCAAAACCATTAAGTACAGGCATTTCAATATCTAAAAAGATAAGGTCTACTTTATGTGTGTTTAAACCGTTTTTGGTTTCAAGCGCACTACTATATTCTGCTATTAGGTTAAGAGCAGGATGATTTTCTATCAACTTCACTATGGACAACCGTTGAATTGCCGAGTCATCTACTACTACACAGTTTAAAGTCATAAACATTAATAATTTGAGGTTAAGTTATCGACAATAGTACAAATAAATCGGATAAAAAACAAAAAAATATCGATAAAGTGAATGTTTTTGCATTTCGTCGAGCGTTATATAATAGTAGTGTTATTAAAATAATTCTAATTCAGTTTGTTATATCTAATTATAATCTGTACTTTTGCAGCCATTTTTAACAATAAAATAGATTTGAATATGAATCATTATGAAGCTGTTTTCATCTTAAATCCCGTTTTATCTGAAACACAGATAAAGGAGACAGTACAGAAATACGAAGACTTTCTTGTTTCTAACGGTGCTAAGATGATATCAAAAGAAGATTGGGGACTAAAAAAATTAGCTTACCCAATTCAAAACAAAAAAAGTGGTTTTTACCATTTATTTGAATTCACTGTACCTGGAGAAGTAATTACTCCATTAGAGTTAGAATTTAGACGTGACGAACGTTTTATGCGTTACTTAACTGTAAAATTAGACAAGCACGCTGTTGCTTGGGCAGAAAGAAGAAGAGCTAAATTAAAACAAAAAGCGTAATTATGTCATCTATAGAACAACAAGCAAAAGGAAAAAAAGACGGTGAGATTAGATACTTAACGCCTTTAAACATTGAGACTAATAAGCAAAAGAAATATTGTCGTTTCAAAAAATCTGGTATCAAATATGTGGATTATAAAGACGCAGATTGGTTATTAAGATTTGTAAACGAACAAGGTAAAATTTTACCTCGTCGTTTAACAGGAACTTCTTTAAAGTATCAAAGAAAAGTGTCTGTAGCTGTAAAAAGAGCACGTCACTTAGCTTTAATGCCTTATGTAGCTGATTTATTAAAATAAAATACCGATAACAATGGAACTTATATTAAAACAAGACGTTGAAAATTTAGGATTTAAAGACGATGTTGTAACAGTTAAGAACGGTTATGGTAGAAACTTTTTAATTCCTCAAGGAAGTGCTATTTTAGCAACACCTTCTTCTAGGAAAGTATTAGCTGAAAACTTAAAACAAAGAGCTTTCAAAGAAAAGAAAATTGTTGATGATGCAAATGTAATTGCTGAGGCTTTAAAAGCTTTAGAAATTAAAATTTCATCTAAAGTTGGATCTGGAGATAAATTATTCGGATCTGTAAATAACATTGATCTTGCTGAAGCTATCGCTAAAGAAGGTCAAGCTATCGACAAAAAATTTATCACTGTAATTGGTGGTAGTGTTAAACGTTTAGGTAAATACGAAGCCGTAATACGTTTACACCGTGAAGTAACAGTAGATTTCCCTTTTGAAGTAGTTGCACAAGCAAACTAATTTAAAAGCGATTATAATATTAAAGCCGTTTAGATACTTTCTAGACGGTTTTTTTAATTTAAAAAATATACAAGATGAAATACGCTAGACTTACAAAAGAACAGTTTGAAGAATTACATCAAGAATTTATTAATTTTTTAGCCACTCAATCTATTGATGCAAGTGAGTGGAAAACCATTAAAGAAACAAAACCAGAAGTTGCAGAACAAGAATTAGATGTGTTTAGTGATTTGGTTTGGGAAGGTGTTTTAAGTAAAGTAAAATATCTTGAACACATTAATGGACAACACATGCATTTATTTGCTTTGGCCGAAACAAATATGCATTTGGTTGCAATTAAGCTTAAAAACGATAAAGATTTAGCGACTAAAGAAGGGTTTACATGGTTGCGTAATAATTTATTAGACGATAATGTTGAGTTTCTTCAAGCAAATAAGACATATTCTGAAGATAAGAATCTCGATATTTTTAAATTAATACAACAGGGGGCTAACATTACTAAAGGAGAATTATATACCTATTTTAACGATTTGGTTAACGCAAATTAATAGGTTACTATTCGTAGCGTAATGATTCTATTGGATCTAATTTTGAAGCTTTAGAGGCTGGATAAGATCCTGAAATAATGGCTACAATAAAGGTAATAACGCTGGCCCAAATCATGGCAGACCAAGGCATACTAAATTGAAAATCTACAGCAGAAGCAAATATAACACCAATTAGAATACCTAATATCATTCCTAGAATACCACCTAACTGACCAATTATTATAGTTTCGATAAAGAATTGAAAAGCTATGGTGCCTTGTTTTGCTCCTAACGCTTTTCTAACACCAATTTCACGTGTACGTTCGCTTACAGAAACCAACATAATATTCATTAAAGCGATAGATGAACCTAAAATGGTGATGATACTTATAATCCAAGCTGCGGTAGATAAAACGCCTGTAATGGCTCCAATTCGATTAATTAAATCGTCGCTACGTTCCATGCCAAAGTTATTATCTTCAACGGGATTTAAACCTCTAATGTTTCTAAAGGTTACAATAGCATCGTCTTGTGCTTGAGCAAGTAGTTCTTTCTTTTCAACCATTACACTTAGAGCATAATTTATATTGGCATTTGTAAAAATGGAACGCGCTTTTTGTAAGGGCATAATCACTCTTAAATCTTGATTGTTGCCAAATGTAGAGCCTTTAGATTCTAAAGCACCAATGACTTTAAATTTAAAACCTCTTATAGATATGGTTTTATTAATCGGGTTGTCTTCTTTAAAAAGAGCTTTCACTAAATCACTTCCTATAATACATACGTTAGAATTATTATCGACTTCTAAAGCATTAAATTCACGACCTTGATCTACTTTTAATCCAGAATTCTGAATAAAATTTTCATTAGCTCCAACAACTTTAACTTCAGGATCTGTTTTTTCATTTTCAAATTTAACTTCGGCTATAGATGTTCCTGTAAAAGAAACTGATGTTTTTGTAAAGGGAAAGTTGTATTGGTCTTCAAAATCACGAATGTTTTGATAACTAATAATTGGATTTACTTTTTGGCGTTCTCCAGCCTGACGTCTAGCTGTAAACTCGTAACGTTGAATATTAAAGGTGTTTGCTCCCATAGACGAGAAGTCGCTAGAAATGGTAGTCTCTAAAGCAGATACGGCACTTAAAATACCAACTAAAGCCGTAATTCCTATGGCAATAATAAGTACAGTTAATATAGTTCGCAATAATTGACCTCTTATAGAATCGAAAGCAATTCTAATATTTTCTCGTACAAGTGAAAACATGAATATATTGTTATTGGTTGGGTGTTTTAATATAAGACTATTAAATCGGAATAAAGTTACTATAAAATTGAATTATCTTATTAAGTCACATCAAAAATTTAGATATTTGTGCTCAAATTTAAAATACCAATGGCACAAAAACCAAGCATTCCAAAAGGAACACGCGATTTTAATCCGGAACAAGTTGCAAAACGACAATATATATTTAAAACCATTCAGCATGTTTTTGAAACGTATGGTTTTCAACCTATAGAAACCCCAAGTTTTGAGAATTCTGAAACTTTAATGGGAAAATATGGTGATGAAGGCGATCGATTGATTTTTAAAATTTTGAATTCAGGAGATTATCTTAATAAGGTAAATGATGAATTATATACTGAAAAGAATTCAACTAAAATCACATCTAAGATTTCCGAAAAAGCATTGCGTTACGATTTAACAGTGCCGTTTGCAAGATATGTAGTTCAACACCAAAATGAGATTGAATTTCCGTTTAAGCGTTACCAAATGCAACCCGTTTGGCGTGCAGACCGTCCGCAAAAAGGGCGTTTTAGAGAATTTAATCAATGTGATGCCGATGTGGTTGGTTCAAAATCGCTTTGGCAAGAAGTAGAATTTGTACAGTTATATGATGCAGTGTTTACAGCTTTAAATTTAGAAGGTGTAACAATTAAAATTAATAACCGTAAAATTTTAGCTGGAATAGCAGAAGTTATTGGAGCCCAAGATAAGCTTATCGATTTTACAGTGGCTTTAGATAAGTTAGATAAAATTGGTGAAGATAAAGTGAAAGAGGAAATGTTAGGAAAAGGTATTCCACAAAGTGGAATCGATAAATTACAACCACTCTTTACGTTATCTGGAACTTTTGAAGCACAAATACACAGTTTAAAAACTATTTTAAGTACGTCTGAAGAAGGCTTAAAAGGTGTTGAAGAATTAGAATTTATAAATACAGGTATTGAGACCTTGGAGTTAAAAACGGCTGCGTTACAATTAGATGTGACTTTAGCACGTGGATTGAATTATTATACAGGCGCTATTTTTGAAGTGGCTGCACCAAAAACCGTTCAAATGGGCTCTATTGGCGGTGGTGGTCGTTACGATGATTTAACTGGAATATTTGGCCTTAATGATGTAAGTGGTGTTGGTATTAGTTTTGGATTAGACCGCATTTATTTAGTGTTAGAAGAATTGCAATTATTTCCAGAAGCTGTAAATAAAAATGTAAAAGTTCTTTTTATCAATTTTGGAGACACTGAAGCTTTATATAGTTTAAAAGCAATTCAAAAATTAAGAGCGGCTGGTATAAATGCAGAATTGTATCCTGATGCTGCTAAAATGAAAAAACAAATGAATCATGCTAATAAGCGTGCCATCCCTTTTGTAGTTTTAGTAGGTGAGGAGGAAATGAAGTCTGAAGTGTACACTTTAAAAAACATGGTTAAAGGAGAACAAGATAAATTAGATCTTGATGCACTTATAACTGCTGTTAAATAATATTGAATATTAGATAAGTACAACAACTTACATGAATTAAAAAGTCCCGAAGAAATTCGGGACTTTTTGTTTTTAGCTATTTATTGTAAAGATTAATACTTAATACTAATCTTCTTAGTAGTACTACCTTTTTCTGTATTAACTTTTATAATGTAATTTCCTTCAGAAGCATGTCTTACTGGAATTTTACAATTGTTAGATAACGTTGCATTTGTTGTATTCCAAACTTTAATGGTTTGCCCTAAAGTGTTAATTAAAGAAACCTGTTTGATATTTAAATGATTAGGTGTTTTTATATGAATTTCATCACTGTTATTTAAGTAATTAATAGTGATTTTATTTAGTTCATTTTCTATGACATCTAGTCTGCTTTCTTCTTTAAAAGCAACGAAATAACGATCTAAATAATCTCCTTTTTCTAAATGCATTTGATATTTAGAATTGTTTATTTGAGTATAAGTATCTGTATAACTATCATAGATAAAAACATCAATAGGTGTGTCGAAATTTTCTAAAGCTTTTAAACTAATTTCAATATTACCATCTTTACCTATAAACATTGCTAAAGGATAGTGTTTCGTTTCATCAAATTCGCCTACACCTTGTATTACGTATGTGTTATCATTAATTAAGAATAACATATCGCTAGATAAAGTCTCAAAGTTTGTGGCATCATAACCAAAATCAACAGCATCTGTTGCAGCATTGTCAGGTGTAAATCCTAATAATAATTGTCTAGTTGCTTTATCTGGGTTTTTAAAGTTAATACGTACACGTTGCACATCGTTTGTATTTTCTTCTGTTGTTTTATTAGTTCTTAAGAAAGCAGAACTACCACTAGCTTCGGTTTTAAAAATACGCTGACTATTATTAAATTCTATTTGTCCGGTTTGTCCAGCAGTAATAAAGAATCCTTGTGCTACAGGGATGTAACGTTTTGGAATGTAACTATTGGCATCTCCAGCTCCGCTAATATCGTCTGGTGCTACAGCTGGATTTCCTCCAGTTAAGTTTAATGAAGCATAGCCTCCTAAATATTCTTTAGCAACGTGAGTGTTATTCGTAGTAGATTGTCTCCAAAAACGTATTTCACCGTTGTTTCCTCCATCATCAAGCATATTTCGGTTATCAATTATAAAGGCATTCGCATCTATTGCTGAAGGATAAGGGTTACCGACTAAGGCATCATTTCCTGCAGAAACATTGACTAAATAATCGCCGTTGTTAGGTTGCCCTATAAATGTATAATCTGCATTAGAAGCCCCTTTCATAATATACCCTAAACCAACGCTAATGTTGTAATCTTCATCGATACGGTGCCAATTAAAAATCTCTGCATTGTAGTCTTCAAATAAGTATAACCAACGCGTACTAATGTATGGAGGGTTACCTGCTGCTCCATCTAAATTAGATGTCCAACCTACAGGTGTTGTGCCAACATGTAAAACTTCACTTAATTTATAAGTTCTGTTATTTTCTGTACCCGTAGTACTTACAGGCGATGCCCAATAGTTGTAGTTATAGATATTGGTTGTTCCTTCTTGATCGCGAAATAATCCACCAGTTCCAGTATAATCTACCATACTATTTTCTGATTGTAATAGTTGTGCTTCTCCTTCAAGTTTAAGATTACCATCTAATTTTAAATATTTAGAGACATATAAAGGCGTGTTATCTGGTACTGTTAAGGTGTTGTTTTCTACAATTAAACCTAAAACAGTAGTCGGTTTATCTAAAGTAACATTGTTTTTAATTTTAACAATATTCCAAGTAATTCCATTAGAGTTTGGTAATTGGTTTACATCTGCATTCATCCAAGCTGCGGCACTATCCCAATTAGAGTTTCCATTACTTTGGTAAGGAAGTGGTGCTGTTTCTTCTTGAGTAGAAGTCATGTTTCTTAATACTCCAGAAGTCGATCCGTTTGCCGATGCTAAAGTACCATTGTTAATATTCGATCCCATTTGGTAATACCCAACAAGATTTAAGTTCCAATCTAGACTTCCAGTGATGTCTACAGGGATAACAGATCCTCTAACATTACCTCCATTATTTTGAATTTCTTGATTCATCATTTCTTGAATTTGTTCGGCAGTTAATGCGGTATTCCAAATTCTTAATTCGTCTAACCAACCATTAAAATAATTAGTAGGTAATAGAGAAGATTGTACGGCTCCGAGAAGTGCTAAACTGGTATTGGATTGTGGGCCATCTCCATTTTGAGAAGCTTTAAGTACACCATCGATATATAATTTATATGCAGACCCGTTATAAGTTATTGCAATATGATACCATCGACTTGTAGATAAACCAGAAGCAGAAATGGAGTTGCCATTATTCCAGTTGAATTTAACAGTGTTACCATTAGATAACGTTAAATCATAACCAGATGATGAGTTTGTTGCACTACGTTTAGAGAATATGGTTTGTTGTCCACTAGTTGAGTTTGGCTTAGCCCATATTTCAATACTAAAAGGACCATTTAAATTGTATGCATTTCCAAAATTCACACTAGTGTTTGTTCCATTAAAGTCGAAATCATTACCTGAACATGCTGGGATATTTACAGCTACAGTTGTACTACTCTCTCCACAAAGACCTTCATTTATAACAGTCCATGTTAACGTATAGTCTGTTCCGCTTTCTCCTGTAAATGTAGCATTAGGATCTGTAATATCAGAGAATACTCCTCCTAAAGGTAAAGCAGTCCATTTTCCTGAAATATTACTATTGGCTTGTAAAGTAACCGTTGTATCGTCGCAAGAATCTATAGTACTCACAAGACTAGCTGCAGCTTCAATAAAAGGCTGAACAATTATATTGTAAGTAACTGGTGTTCCTGAGCTACAACCTGTAGTAGATTTTGGTGTAATAGTATAGGTAACAGTTATTGGAGAACTTGTAGTATTTGTTAACATATTACTTAAAGTAAATGTTGAATTTGCAGCGATACTACCAGAATTACCACTAGTTATTCCTGTAACCCCAGAAGGTGTAGTTCGTGTCCAACTAAATTCCATTGGGTTGTCGGTGATATTACCATCGACTATTAAATCAGGGCTTGAGCCACTACAAATAGTGGTTTCCTCAGAGGTGACTGATTCAATTTTTGGGGTTGGGTAAATTTTGATTGGTAATTCTATAAGGTCTGAATTACATGTCGTGAAATTGGTAAATATTGGAGTGATATAAAAAGAAGTACTGACAGTGCTGTTACCATTGTTTTTAAGTGTAGCTCTAATTGTTGCATATGTTTCTCTACTAATCCAACCAGTATTAACTCTAGTTCCGTTGTCGGTACCTGTTGCAGGAGTAAAATATGCAGCGTTTGATGACCATGAATAATCTACATCAGAAGCAAAAGAGTGCCCGATTGATATTCTCGGACTAATTTCATCTCCAGGGCAATATATTGAAGTGCTACTTGGTCTATTTGTGATTTTAGGACTATCAAATATACCTCCTAATCCAGAATAATTTATTATAACAGTGTTACTTGTTTTTATAGTTGAGTTACAGGCATTATCATATACTCGTAATCTATAATATCTTTCACTTCTAGGTGGAGAATAAGATGTGCCTGTGCCTACTGTTGAAAATCCATTATTTTCGTTTTCGCTAACTTGCCATTCGTAACTGTAATTTCCAGACCCTCCTGTAATTTCAGTTACTAAATATAGCGGTGTAGGATCTTCTCCGTAACATACATCCTGAGTTTCTCCAATAACAGGAGTACTTAAAGGGGCATACACTTCTACAGTTGCCGTTGTTGTTGTACTACAGCCTTGTCGTGTAGCAGTTACAGTAAAAGTAACCGTTTGAGTTTCGCTTGTTGTATTTGTTAACGTTCCCGAAATAGAACTTCCTGACCCAGATGATGCCACTCCACTTACATTACTAGTGTTATTTCGTGTCCAACTATAAGTTGTGTTGTTGGTATTGTATGTATTACTAAAAGCCATGGAGAAGGTGCTTCCATCGCACACTGTTTGTTCTGTAGGGCTAACTTCTATTTTAGGTGTAGGTTTTACTCTAATACGTATGTTTTCAATGACATTACTTTCGCAGCCATTAGCTACAGCCCATGCTTTAAATTTAATTATTCTATTATTATTGTGAGTACTAGTAAGGATACCTGAAATAGATGATCCTGTTCCGCTTTCCATACCTTGAACAGTATTAATATTGTCAGTTCGTTCCCAATAGTATTCTACATTTTCAAGATTATTATCATTTAGTATTGCTATAGGCGTAATTTCATTGTCACTACATACAACTTCATTCAAATTCGGTCTTGAATCTGGATTTATGGAAATCACAAGTTGTGGATATACAGTAATAGTAGCAGTTGTTATTTCGCTAGCACAACTATTAGCAGATGCTATAATAGTAAATGTGGTTGTTTGTGGTGTGTTAGTTGTATTCACTAATGCACCAGAAATAGTGTTACCAGAACCATTTTCTAATCCTGTAATTCCTGTAGTGTTATTACGTGTCCAACTATAAGTTACACCAGATATATTATTAGGATTGCTAATAACAATAGGAGAGATGTCTTCTCCAAAACAAATATCTTGTAGTGTATTTGTAGCTGAAACTGTAGGCGTAGGATTAACAGTGACTTCTACCGTTAGAGGTTCTGATATACAACTGTACTCTGAATTTGCTGTAATTGTAAATGTAGTTGTTTGTGGTGTATTGCTTGTGTTTGTTAAACTAACATTGATTGTATTACTATTTCCTGTTGCAGTTCCTGTTACATTAGAAGTATTATTTCTAGACCATGCATACGTTAATGTTTTATCTACATTATTATCATCAATTATAGTAATTTCTGTAATTTCATCAGAACACATGACATTAGTATAAGTAGTACTTGGATCTACTATAAGTTTTGGCTTTGGATTAACAGTTACCGTTGCCATAGTTTCACTTGTACATCCGTTAGCAGTTGCTGTAATGGTGAAGGTTGTGGTTTGTACAGTTCCTGTGTTATTGGTTAGAGTTCCAGAAATAGGCGTTCCACTTCCGCTAGCACTTATACCAGTAAGATTGGATGTGTTATTACGTGTCCAAGTATAAGAAATGCCAGTTACACTATTATCATTTGAAATAGTTATAGGAGAAATAGAACCATCGCTACAAATCGTCTGGCTAGGCTGATTTACAGAAATCACAGGTTCAGGATTGACAGTTACCGTTGCTGTAGTTTCACTTGTACATCCGTTAGCAGTTGCTATAATTGTAAAGGTAGTGGTTTGTACAGTTCCTGTGTTATTGGTTAGAGTTCCAGAAATAGGTGTTCCACTTCCGCTAGCACTTAAACCAGTAAGATTTGTAGTATTGTTACGAGTCCAAGTATATGAAATACCACTAACACTATTATCATTTGAAATAGTTATAGGAGAAATAGAACCATCACTACAAATAGTCTGACTCGGTTGATTTACAGAAATCACAGGTTCAGGATTGACAGTTACCGTTGCCGTAGTTTCACTAGTGCATCCGTTAGCAGTTGCTGTAATTGTAAACGTAGTTGTTTGTACAGTTCCTGTGTTATTGGTTAGAGTTCCAGAAATAGGCGTTCCACTTCCGCTAGCACTTATACCAGTAAGATTTGAAGAGTTATTACGAGTCCAAGTATATGAAATTCCATTAACACTATTATCATTGGAAATAGTTATAGGCGAAATAGAACCATCGCTACAAATCGTCTGACTTGGTTGATTTACGGAAATCACAGGTTCAGGATTAACAGTTACCGTTGCCGTAGTTTCACTTATACATCCGTTAGCAGTTGCTGTAATGGTGAAGGTTGTGGTTTGTACAGTTCCTGTGTTATTGGTTAGAGTTCCAGAAATAGGTGTTCCACTTCCGCTAACACTTATACCAGTAAGATTTGAAGAGTTATTACGAGTCCAAGTATATGAAATACCACTAACACTATTATCATTTGAAATACTGATAGGAGAAATAGAACCATCGCTACAAATCGTCTGGCTAGGCTGATTTACGGAAATCACAGGTTCAGGATTAACAGTTACCGTTGCCGTAGTTTCACTTGTACATCCGTTAGCAGTTGCTGTAATTGTAAACGTAGTTGTTTGTACAGTTCCTGTGTTATTGGTTAGAGTTCCAGAAATAGGCGTTCCACTTCCGCTAGCACTTATACCTGTAAGATTGGATGTGTTATTACGAGTCCAAGTATAAGAAATGCCAGTTACACTATTATCATTTGAAATACTGATAGGAGAAATAGAACCATCACTACAAATCGTCTGGCTTGGTTGACTTACAGAAATTACAGGTTCTGGGTTAACAGTCACAGAGTAATTGGAAGAAACAATTCCCTTACCACAATCATTTTGTCCTTGTACAGTAATATTACCAGAAATAGATGTTGAAATGTCGTAGTTTACTTCAATCGTATTTGTCCCCGTTCCAGAGATTATACTTGCTCCTGTAGGTAAAGTCCAAATATAATCTGTAGCATTGGTTATTGTAGGTACTGAATATTTCACATTGGTTTCTCCTTGACATACTACATTTGTTCCTGTTATTATCCCTGCAGCAAGAGGTAAAGGATCAACATTAATAGTTAGAGAAGCACAAGTTGTAGTATTACAATCGCCATTATATCTTGCATAATAAGTTGTGGTTACTGTAGGAGAAACAACAAGATTATTTCCTGATCCTGCAGAGGTACCACCACAGCTATCAGTATACCATTCTATAGTTGCACCTGTTCCTAATGTACCACCAGAAACATTAAGTGATGTTGAGGTGCCTTCGCAGATAGTATTGGAGTTTGAAGAAGTAATTGTAGTTGGTGCTATAGATGCTTCATTTGAATTTATAGTTAATTGAGAGGCTATAAGACTTTCTCCACAGTCATTCACCCCTACTACAGAAATTTTAAAATCAGCTAGAGGTGTATTAGAAATATCTAATGCAATAGCATTTGTGTTTGATACACCGTTAAAAGACGCAGAACCATTAGAAATTGTCCAGTTGTAAGATGTTGTATTAGGTAGACTAGGAATTGTGTATTCTACCATAGTCTCTCCAGGGCATACAACAGTTGGTCCTGTAATGTATGTTGGGTTACCCGGAACCGTGTTAAATGATATCGGTAAGGAAGTAGTTGCTCCAGTTCCGCAGGCATTTACAGCTTCTACAGTTATAGCACCGCTAATAGCATTGTTAAAATTGACAGTTATAACGTTGGTTCCTGCTCCAGAGACGATTGTAGCTCCAGTGGGTAGTGTCCAATTATAAGACGTTGCATCTAAAATATTAGAAACGGTATAGGTTTGAGTAGTTCCATAACAAATATCTGAAACTGGTGTAATAAAGTTAGGAGCACTTGGAACGTCTTTGACGTTAACAGCAAGACTAGACTGAATTGTATTACCTCCACAACTACCAGCTCCATTTGCAACTACTGTTACATTTCCAGAAGATGCACTAGTATAATCTACAGTTATACTATTTGTAGTAGTTACTAAAGTTCCTGTTGTTGGCGTAGCACCTGAAGGTAGCGTCCAAGTATAATTTGCAGCATTGGTAACTGCCGGGACCGTATAAGTTATATTTTTAGCGTCTTTACAAACATCTTGTTGTCCTGTAATTGCACCAATAGCATTTCCTACAGAACCACCTCTTGAAACAGTTACAGTAATACATTCTGTAGTGTTGCAACTTCCTTGATAATTAACATAATATGTTTTAGATTCTCCTTCGTTTATAGAGACCCCTAAATCATTTCCCTCCCTTATAAAGGTTCCGTTACAGCTTCCTTCATACCATCTTGGTCTAGCATTATCACCTAAAACACCTCCACTTACATTTAGATTTATATTATTATTACTACCTGTATGGTTAATACAGATAATTGATCCATAATAATCTGTATTGTCAAATCTTATTTTTGTAGGAGCGACAGACAGTTGTTTAATATCAATATTTTTTTGTCTGTCCTGACTTGTTTCAGAATCATTATAAGCGAAAACTTTTATATTAACTTGACCAGTAGGAGCTGTGTTAGCAATCGAGACCGTGATACTGTTGGTGTTTTCCCCATTAGTAATTGTAAGTCCTGTAGGTAGAATCCATGTATATCCGGTAGCATCAGTAACGGGGTTAATGGAATATGTTTCTGTGGTTCCTGGACAGACCTCTCTGTTTCCTGAAATTTCTCCTGGTTGCGCTAATTGAATAAGTTTTAGTCCTTCAGAACTATCTAAAGCCTCTGGGTTTTTATTCACAGAGCTATGAAAACTGTCTGTAATAAGAGTTGAATTTAGTACTGGTGTTTTACCAAATACACGATAAGAGTTGAAGGTAAATAGACTAAAAAGGAGTATGAATAATCCTGTGACTTTAATAGAAATGTTTTTCCTTTTTCTATTGAAAAAACAAGTTCTTAATAAATAATTTTGCAATGTAAAGTTATGCATGTTCAGTTAGGTATTGAGTTTGTTTAATAGGAATTTGAAATAATGGTCAATTTTAAATGATGTAGTCCTTTTAATTAGAGACTAACACATTCGGTTATTAGGTAATCATGTCGGGTTTGGTTCTGTAATTGTAAGTGTTCTTAAAAAATAAAGAAGTAATGTTAAGCATAGTTGTTATTAATTATACCTGTTAGTTAATCGCTGTTTTATGTTAAAAATCTATAAAACTATTTAACATTTTAGAATGTGAGATAAACAGATTTATAAATCTAAAATAGTTTTTTGATTGAATTAAAGTTGAGAATTGTTTGTAGAGTAAATAACAAGTCCAAAATGTTAAACCGTGTTATTGTAATTTATTGATGTTTTTATTGAAAAAGGGAAGATTTTGAGAGCAAAATATTTTTCAAAATAGGGTAAATTACAAACGTATTTTATAGCAAAAAATAGTTGTATCATAAAGTGATTGATTTTTTATGAATTATTTATTTTAAAATGTTCTGCTATTAATTTTTTAGATAAAAATTATTTTAATTAAAGGATAAAGGGAGATAATAAATATAATTATTATATAGTTTATATGCAAATATTTGTAATACTATGTAATTGTAATAGCACGTTTTTTTTTAGTAGAAAAAGCACTATAACTAAAATTTTAATATCCAAATTGTAATGCAATGAGCAGATTTCATCATTAAAAAACTCTTTTTTATGATGAAATTTGTTTTTTTAATAAAAAAAGATAACAAACTTAAGATTAAAAGCTTTTAATCTTAAGTTTATTATAGTGAGGTGTTTATAATTATTCTTAGGCACTCAGAAATACTATTGAATTAAGATATGTTATCTGTTTTTTAATACTTTACGGGTTTCAGTAAAATTAAAATATTAATGTTTCTTATATTTGAATAGCTATTAGTTGAAGTAGTATTAACTACTTATTTTTAAAGAGGCTGTTTGGGAGGGCAGCCTCTTTTGTTATATTTAAACTATTTTAATGCTTTTAAAGCATTTACAATATCTGCAGGCTCAGCTCTTTTACGGTAGTCAACTTCTAAAAATTCGTAAGTAATTTTACCGTCTTGATTAATAACGTAAGTAGCAGCTAATGGTAATTCATTACTTTCATCTCCATTAAATCCATGTAAATCAAAGTTGTTTTGGTAATGGTTTGCAACATCGTCTGTAAGTTTATAGATAATGCCATACGTTTTACCAACTTCATTTCCTACATCACTTAAGACTTCAAATTTAAGTTCATGTTTTTCAGTAGTATTCATTGACTTATCTGGTAATTCAGGAGTTAGTGCTAATAAATTAGCACCTTCTGCTTGAAAATTACTTAATTCTTGTTGTAATCGTTGTAAAGTTAAATTACAATACGGACACCAACCGCCACGATACCAGGTTAATACAATAGGTCCTTTTTTTAGATATTCATGTAAGGTAACATCTTTATTAAGAGCATTTTTTAATTTAAAATCTGGTGCAATATCTCCAATATGTTTTGCATGTTTTACAACACCACTATATTCGACAGCTCTAAAACCTGCATCGTAAATTGTTTTAATCTCTTCAGGTGCTTTAGAATTAAAATCATCCTTTTTAGTATCTAATACACTTTGTAAAGTTGTATTTATTCCTTTTGCCATAATTTTTTTATTTAAATATGTAATTGAAGTAATTAATATAAGTGATTTAATGTTAAATTACCTCTCTATTTAAGTCGGAAGAATTAATAGGGCATAACAACAATTAAGGTTTAAATAATTTTAATAGTATACGAAGAGTAGGAGTAGAATACATTAAGATATGTAGATGATTATAAGGTTATAAAACTTCTAAATCTAACTTAAAATGCACAGTAACTTCATCTTCAATTTTTATTAAACCTAATATTTTTTTTGGATTTTCTAAACCAAAATCTCTAATGTTTAATTTAATATCTCCATCTACTATAACCGAATGATCATGGGTTATTGTTATAGGAATGTCGTAAGATTTAGTAACACCGGCTATTAAGAAATCTACAGAAGCAATTGTGTTTTTATTTGTTGTATTAAGGTGCTTAACTTCCTTTAAAAGTATTGTGATTTTTGGGTATGTTTCTGTTTTTAAAAGATCTCTAAAATCGTTATTTATTATTCGCTTTCCACAGTCGAATTCTTTATTTTCTAAAACTAATTTAGCATTTTCAAAAACAGTATGATTTTCTTTTTTTATATATGTTATAGGAGTTTTCTTTTTTAATGCAACAGAATTAAATTTACATGAAAAATCGGTTATGTTTGTTATACCTTTTATAGTAAGTTTACTACTAGGTTTAATCTTAATTTCGGTAGTGTTTTTATTAGAAACAGTGATAAAAGATACATTTATAATCACAATTAAAAAGAGGGTTAATTTTTTTAATATCATAATTAATTTTTTAGGGCTTAAAGACATTAAAGTTAATAAAAGTGATTAAAAATCACCAAATACAGTAATAAATCATTAAAAAACAAGTAAATATTACTGTTTATTATAATAGAAATAGTTTATTTAAAATAGTTAATCATAAAAAAATCCTTACGAGTTACTGTAAGGATTTTTTTTCGGAAAAATACAATCTAATAGTCAGGTTTTAATCTGCTTTTTAAAGATTTATAGATTTGAAATTTATAAATGACACACCTTAAAATCGCGTTTTAAAACCTTATTTTGTAACTCTTAATTAAGATTAGAAACTAATTACAGCTTCAACCATTATACCGTCAAATTTAGCATCTTCGTAAAGACCAGTATATCCGTCGTAAGTTTGTTTTACGTATTCTACTTTAGCTAATATGTTTTTAGTCATAAACCAACCAGCACTTGCTTGAAATCTATCAATAGTAACATCTTCAGTACCGTCGTATTGAGAATTAACAAGGTTGTAACGACCACCGATGTAGAAGTTTTCATTTTGTCCAAATCTGTAAATTACTTCACCAGCATATTGTTGTGTTTCACCATCTAATGCTTCACTAGTAGCTGTTGCATTTGTAGTTCCTTGGTTCATTTCTATTGTTCCAAAAAATTCTACACCTTTATATTTTACAAAAGGATTAATCATTACAGCGGTTACACTGTTTTTAAAACTTGGAGAAAAACGCCCAGATCTAAAGTTGTCTGAAGTTGCAGATTCTGCTTGTAATACGTGGTAGTATCTAGAACCAGCTCTATCTGCATTGTACAAGTATAAGCTAGGAATAAACCCAGTATTATATAAAGATCCAGTTAATCTTACTCTTAAATCGCTATTTACTTGTTTATCGTAACCTACTTTTGCTAAGAACGAAGCACCACCAGATTTTCCATTAGCATTTTCTTCTACAGATTGGTTTAATTTACCGTTAGTAAATCCTACCATACCAATAAATCCATCTCTTTGGTAGTATACTTCAGCTCCAACTTCTGTTGTAAAAGAATCCATAATTAAGTTTCCTACAAATGGGTTGTAAATGGCTTGAGCATTATCAGATCTTCTAAAGTGTGCATCACCATAATTATTTTCCATATGTCCAACTTTTATAGTTGTATATTTCATGATATTATCTAAAAAACCTTCTTCAATAAAATCTAATTTATCAACTTGAAAGTAACCTCCTTTTACATAAGGTTCGTTGTGGTGGCGAGAAGATAAATATGTTCTTAAGTGCATTCTTACACCAGGTGCTAATGCGACATCTAAATCTAAGTTTGCAGTAGCTAAGTTAAAATTAGAAGATAATCCTGCTAATTCTTCTGCTCCTGAATTTTCATGATCTAAACCTTGAAATTGTAAAGCAAAAGAGCCTCCCATTCTTACATGAAGTTTTTCAAAAGAAGAAATGGTGTCTTTAGGATCTTCAAAAACATTTATACCTCTTTTGTCTGGTTGCCTGTAATTATCAAAGTCTCTGCTGTTTTGTGCGTAAGTGTTTGTAGTTGTTGCAACTAATACAATCGCAATTATTAAAGTTTGTATATACTTTTTCATGTTTTTTTATTTAAATAATTATTGTAATACGGTGCTAAACTCTATTTTTAGTTCATCACCAGTTGTAATGGTTCCAAACATTGCTGTAGGAGGATCTATTTTAAATTGTGTCATTTTAAAAGTGTAAGATCCCGTTAGTTTAGCTTTGTTGTCTGTAAGAGTTAATATGAAATTTAAATGGATTGCATTTGTGGTTCCTGCAATAGTTAAGTCTCCAGTAGATTTTACATTGTAAACACCACTACCTTTTGCTGTTATAGCGTTTACTTGGGTTAGTTTAAAATCTATTGTTTTGTACTTATCTGTTTTTAAAGCTTTATAGGTGTTTTTGTTCATTCCAGACTTTCCACTTTCTAGACTTTCTGCGACAACCTTAAAATCTAAAGATTTAATAGCAGGAGTTTCACCTGATTTTTCTAAAGCTATAGAGCCACTTTGTTTTTCTGCAACGACTTCCCAATCGTGTAAACTTGATATTCCAAATACACTTAATTTTGAAGATTCATTGTTCAAAGAATATGTTTGAGAAAACATAGTTATTGAACACATAAATGTGAATAGAAAAATTAATGTTTTAGAAATTTTTAAAGGATGATTTTCAGTTTTCATGAGTTAAAAATTAAGAGTTATTAATTTGATTTAATTCAGCACAAATAACATACTTCTATTCTGATGTTTTTGATTTGAAAATGCAAAGATATGCACGATTTTTACTAGAAAACAATACCCAAGAGATCGGACTACTTTTTGTGTTAACATAATTTTAGATAAAGCTTTGTCTGCGTTCAGATTAAAGAGTCTTTTATCTTGTTATTTTAACAAGCATTTAACATTTAACATGTTGCGATATGTTTTGTTTATTAATGTTAATTTTAATTAATGTTTAAAAAAATATGATAAAAGTCATATTTTTTTAGAGATATGTCAGTTTTTGTAAAAATAGAGATATTTTATTATACTCTAGTTTTGTATGGTTTTTACTTGATTTTAATTCTAATTTTGAAACAAAAAAAACAAGAATTAGATTACTACAATTTGTAATATTTTACATCTAAAAAAGGTTTTGAAACCGAATAAGAAGAGAATCATTTATTAAAAGATTAAAGAAGAAATTCGTCTTATTTTATAATATTTTAATATTGATATTTTTTAATTGTGTATCTTCAATATTATAATTAAAAAACAAGAATCAATGAGTAAATTAGAACGATATTCTGATCAGGAATGGAGTAAAATAGCAACATTACCACAATTAATAGGCGGTATTATTGCTGGAGCAGATAGTAGTGGTTTAGTTGGATCGACAAAAGAAATGTTTGCAACAGCTAAAAGTTATTTAGGTGGTTTAGAAACATATCCTAACAATCCATTAATACAAGCTATTGTACCTAATACAAAAGATCCTAAAGCAGCAATAGGTGAGGTAGAAGCAGAAAAAAATCATCTTACAGACCAAATAAAAGCATATGGTGTTAAAACCAAAGAAGACTTGGCTGTAAAAGTTTTAGAAGATTGCGTGATAGTTATGGCTGTTTTAAAAGAAAAAGAATCTGAAAGTACGGTAACCGAATTTAAAACATGGTTATTAGAAATTGCAGAGAATGTTGCAAATGCAGGAACCGAAGGAGATATTTTAGGCTTTGGTGGTGTAAAATTTAGTGATAAAGAAAAAACAGTATTTAATGCGTTAAAGGACGCTTTAAAATAATTTATAATGTTTACTATAAAAAGAAACGAGGTTTACAATTTGTGAATTATAAACCTCGTTTTACTTAATATATCGATTTTAATTACTATTTAAGCGTGTAATTTTAGCACCAATAGCACGTAAACGTTCGTCTATATTTTCGTAACCACGATCTATTTGTTCTATATTATGTATAGTAGAGGTCCCTTTTGCAGATAAGGCTGCAATTAATAGCGAAACTCCAGCTCTAATATCTGGCGAGGTCATGGTTGTTGCTTTTAAGCTCGATTTAAAATCGTGACCGATAACTGTTGCACGATGCGGATCGCAAAGAATAATTTTTGCTCCCATATCTATTAACTTATCTACGAAGAATAAACGACTTTCAAACATTTTCTGATGTATAAGTACACTTCCTCTAGCTTGTGTTGCCACAACTAAGATAATACTTAGTAAATCTGGTGTAAAGCCAGGCCAAGGAGCATCTGAAATAGTAAGAATAGACCCATCAATAAAATTCTGAATTTCATAACCATCTGTATGCGCTGGAATATGAATATCGTCACCTTGTTGTTCAACAGTAATTCCTAATTTTCTAAACACATTTGGTATTAATCCTAAATCGTTCCAACTTACATTTTTAATAGTCAGTTCACTTTTCGTCATAGCTGCTAAACCAATCCAACTTCCAATTTCAATCATATCAGGAAGCATGCGGTGTTCTGTTCCTCCTAAAACATCTACACCATCTATAATTAACATGTTAGAACCAATACCACCAATTTTAGCGCCCATACGGTTTAACATTTTACAAAGTTGCTGTAAATAAGGTTCGCAAGCTGCGTTATATATGGTTGTTCTACCTTCTGCTAAAACAGCAGCCATTACTATATTTGCTGTTCCGGTAACTGAAGCTTCATCTAGAAGCATATATGTTCCTTTTAACTTTTTAGCTTCAACACCATAAAAGTGATCTTCTTTATTATATCTAAAAGAAGCTCCTAAGTTTATAAAACCTTCAAAGTGTGTATCTAATCTACGACGACCAATTTTATCTCCGCCGGGTTTTGGTATGTATCCTTTTCCAAAACGGGCTAGGAGTGGACCAACAATCATGATTGAGCCGCGAAGTCCTTTTCCGTCTTCTTTAAAAGCTTCAGATTCTAAATATTTTAAATTGACTTCGTCTGCTTTAAATGTGTAAGACCCTTTGCCTATTTTACTGACTTTTACACCTAATTTGCGTAAAAGGTCTATAAGTTTATTAACATCAACAATGTCGGGAATGTTGTTAATTGTAATTTCTTCTGCAGTTAAAAGTACTGCGCATAAAATTTGTAAAGCTTCGTTTTTCGCGCCTTGTGGTTGGATGCTACCTTTTAATTGGTGTTGTCCTTCTATAATAAATGTAGCCATAGCTATTAGTAGCGTTTTCTATTACGGTTAGAATTCGTATTTGTATTTTTCTTGTAAGTCTTTTTGGTATTTGTAGACGTGGCATACTTCTTTTTTGTACGTAATAAGCTTGTAGAATCCGAAAGATCTTCGTCTGTATTCTTTAAATTTATTTTACCGTCAGACAATTCATATAAATGATTAAAAATTACATTATCGTCTACCGTATCTTTATTCCAATTTAGAAAACACTTTTTCATATGATTTGCAATACTGTAAATAAGGGCTTCTTTTAATTCGCCTTCTTCCCATGTATTTGCAACATCAATCATGGTTTTTATATTATTTCCATAAAAGCGATATTTAGGGAAATTTTGAGGATAAGGTAAAGAGTCCGGTCTTTTTTCTAATAACTCCTTATCAGGAATACCATAAGGTGAATCTACATCTAATTCGAAACTTGCAATTATAAAGAGTTGATCCCAAAGTTTATGTTGAAAATCAGGGACGTCTCTTAAATGGGGTTGTAAATTTCCCATTACAGCAATAATAGCATGTGCTTCTTTATTCCTGTCGTCTCTGTTTTCAATGGTTTTGGCATGATTAACCATTTTTTGAAGATGTCTTCCGTACTCAGGAATAATCAAAGGTTCACGCTCTGTATTGTATTCTATGTTCTCTATCAAAATATAAGTGTAGTATTAAATATGCATGAAGTAATTATGCCCTCGCAAAATACAAAAAAATATTAAAGACTAATAACACCTTCAACATTTTCTGAAACTTCTTTGTATTTTTCAATAATAGCTTCAGGGTCTTTCATTTTAGCATTTATAGACACACTAGTGTATTTTCCGTTTTTTGAAGGTTGTGTTTTTATAATAGCTCCTAGGTCATTAAAAATTCCTTCAATTTCTCCTATTTTTTTAGGATCTGATAATACTATAAATTTATATAAATATACAGCTGGCCATGAGGCCGTATCGTATAATTGTGTTTTTAATTTGCTATAAAACTCGTCTGGATTTTGTTTCTCGCTCATGATTATTTTTTAAGTTGCTAAGATAGTATTTCGTTAGCATTTTTTATTTCTGATTAAAATCACGAATTTTACAGCCAAAACCTTGCCAAATTGAATACGAAAAAAATTGTTATAACAGGAGGACCCGGAACAGGAAAATCATCTATAATTCAAGAATTACAAAAAAAAGGGTACTCGTGTTTAGAAGAAATATCTAGGCAAGTCACCTTAGACGCTAGAGAAAACGGGGTAGAGCATATGTTTTTAACACAACCGTTGTTGTTTAGCGAACACCTTTTAAAAGGTAGAGAATCTCAATTTCATGAAGCAAATACAATATTAAAACCGTTTGTTTTTATAGATCGTGGCGTACACGACGTTTTGGCATACATGGATTTTATTGGAGACGTTTATCCAGAATCTTTTAAAAATGTATGTAATTCTTTAGCGTACGATCATATTTTTATACTAAAACCTTGGAAAGAAATTTATAAAAGTGACGCTGTGCGTTACGAGAGTTTTGAACAGGCTTTAGAAATTCATGAATGTTTAGTAAAAACCTACGAAGGCTTTAATTACACTTTAATTGATGTACCTTTTGATACTGTTGAAAATAGAGCCAGTTATATTTTAAATGAAATACAATCGCTGTAATGCAGCATCCTTTAAAAATACTAGAGCAGTATTGGAATTTTACATCATTTCGTCCGTATCAAGAAGACGCCATTCAAGCGGCTATTGACGGGGAAGATGTTTTTGTATTAATGCCTACAGGTGGCGGTAAATCGATGTGTTTTCAAATTCCAGCTTTAGCTAAAGACGGTATTTGTATCGTGATTTCTCCGCTTGTTGCACTTATGAAAAATCAAGTGCAAGCGCTTCAAGATAAAGGTATAAAAGCTATGGCATTAACTAGCGGACTTTCATACAGTCAGTTAGATACCATGTTAGATAATTGCATTTACGGGAAGTATAAATTTTTATATATTTCTCCTGAACGCCTTCAGCAAGAATTGGTCCAAGAACGCATTAGGCAAATGCATGTGAATCTTATTGCTATAGATGAAGCACATTGTATTTCGCAATGGGGAAACGATTTTAGACCGGCTTATAAAAGTATTACAACACTCCGTGAATTGCATCCTACAGTAAATTGTATGGCATTAACGGCGTCTGCAACACCTTTGGTAGTAGAGGATATTATTACAGAACTCGATTTTATTCAACCTAAAATTTTTAAACAATCTTTCTTTAGACCCAATTTGGCCTATATGGTGTTTCATGAAGATGATAAATATTATCGGATAGAGACCATATTAAGAAAGTATTCAGCTTCTTCTATTATATATGTGCGTAGCCGTAAATTGACTTCAGAAATTGCTCATTTTTTAACATCTAAAGGCATAAAAGCATCATCTTTTCATGGCGGATTGAGTAATCATGAAAAAGACGAACGTTTAAACGATTGGTTAGCTAATAAAATACAAGTTATGGTTGCTACCAATGCCTTTGGAATGGGGATTGATAAGCCAGATGTTAAAACAGTAATGCATCTTAATTTGCCCGATAGTTTAGAAAGTTATTTTCAAGAAGCTGGGCGAGCTGGTCGGAATGGTGAAAAAGCATTTGCGGTTATTCTGAAGAATAAAAGTGATGATTTATTGGTTAAAAATCAGTTTTTAGATGTCTTACCAAGCATTAGTTTTATAAAGCAAGTCTATAGAAAACTCTCTAATTATTGTCAGATTTCTTATGGAGAAGGCGCATTAACGACTCACGATTTTAATTTTAACGAATTTTGTAAAGCGTATAAATTTAATGGAATGTTAGCGTTTAATGCACTTCAAATTTTAGACAGAACAAGTATAATTACTCTAACCAAACAGTTTCAAAATAAAACCTTGGTTCAGTTTGTTATTTCTAATGCCTCTTTATTTCATTATTTAGATACACATACAGAATTACAACTTATTGTAAAATCGTTATTAAGAACATATGGTGGTATTTTTGAACATGCGACAAAAATAAATACAGTATTAGTTTCAGAAAAAGCGTCTATTCAAGAACATGTATTAATGCGTGCTTTAGATACTTTAGCAAAAGATGAAATTATAACTTTACAACAAACTAAAACGGATGCTCAAGTTACATTTATAGAACCTAGAGAAGATGATAAAACTATTAATAGAATTGCAAATATTATTGAACAACAAAATAATTTAAAGCAAAAACAAGTGCAAAGTGTGCTAGATTATGTGAACAACGATAGCGTTTGTAAAAACGTACAGTTATTAAACTATTTTGGAGAAAAAGAGGGGAAACCATGCGGAATTTGTTCGGTATGTATTGGGGCTGTAAAGTCTATAAAAAAGTCAAAACCAACCGATTTTACATCTATTAGAAAACAAATTATTACACATTTAGAACACGGCCATTTATCGTCTAGAGCATTAGCTTCAGCTATAAATTGTACAGAAGCAGATGTGTTAGTTGTTTTAAAATTATTGTTAGAACATCATATTATTGCAGTTACAAAAACAAATACTTATAAATTATATCATACTTAAAATTTAAGTAGGTATTATTTCAAAATAAATAAAAAATGAAAACATTAAATATTGTATTCATGGGAACGCCAGATTTCGCTGTTTCCACATTAAAAACGTTAGTAGAGAATAACTATAATATTGTTGGTGTAATTACGGCTCCAGATAAGCCTGCAGGTCGTGGGAGAAAGTTAAATGAAAGTGCCGTGAAGCAATATGCTGTGTCTCAAAATTTAACCATTTTACAACCTACAAATTTAAAAGATGATGCCTTTTTGGCCGAATTAAAAGCATTGAATGCCAATCTAAACATTGTTGTGGCGTTTAGAATGTTACCAAAAGTAGTTTGGAATATGCCTGAATTGGGGACTTTTAATTTACACGCTTCTTTACTGCCAAATTACCGTGGAGCAGCTCCAATTAACTGGGCTATTATTAATGGAGATACAAAAACGGGCGTGTCTACATTTTTTATAGATGAAGAAATAGATACCGGTGAAATGATTCAGCAAGAAGCAGTGACTATAGAGCCGAACGAAAATGCGGGCCAGTTACATGATAAACTGATGCATTTAGGAAGCAAATTGGTTTTAAAGACTGTAAAACAAATTGAAGCAGAAGCTGTAACGACTACGCCACAAATTGAAAACTTTAATTTAAAAACAGCATATAAATTAAATAGAGATAATTGTAAGATAGATTGGAATGTATCAATAACAGATATTTACAATAAAATACGAGGTTTAAGTCCGTATCCCGCTGCATGGTGTGTTTTAGAAAATGGAGAAGAAGCTTTAGATGTTAAAATTTATGAAGCAACTATGGAATTAGAACCTCATGATTTTGAAAAAGGTTCTATTCAGAATACTAAAAAAGAAATAAAAGTAGCCGTTGCAAATGGTTTTATAAATATTCATTATATGAAACTTCCTGGAAAGCGAAATATGCAAGCGAAAGATTTGTTAAATGGTTACGAATTTAAAAAAGGTGCAAAAATGCTGTAAACCCTTATTATAGCTCGTTTTAGGATTAATTTTAGAAAAAACACAATCGTTATTAACAAAAATCTGAAGTTATTAACAAATAGATGTTTTTCTGCTGTAAACTAATCATTTACTCCTAACATATTATTTAAAGCCTTCTATTTTAGAAGGCTTTTTTATTATATTTTCATCAAATATTGGATTTTAACAAAAATAATATTAGATTTAGTTATAAATTCCTATGAAATATGATTACAATGAAACCAAAAAAAGGTAGTTTGTTAATCGCAGAGCCATCAATTATAGGAGATGTATCTTTTAATCGATCTATTGTTTTATTAGCAGATTACACCAATGAAGGTTCTATAGGTTTTATTTTAAATAAACCTTTAGATTATACAATTAAAGACCTAATCCCTGAAATTGACGTCAATTTTAAAGTTTACAACGGGGGGCCTGTAGAACAGGACAATTTATATTTTATTCATAAAGTACCAGATTTAATACCTGATAGCATTGAGATTTCTTTAGGCATTTTTTGGGGTGGCGATTTTAATGTTGTTGCAGATCTTATAGCGAATAACCAAATTAAAGAAAAAGATATTAGATTCTTTTTAGGATACTCGGGTTGGGATAGCGATCAACTAGATCAAGAATTACTTGTTAACTCTTGGGTTGTTACAGAAAATGTGTACCAAAATAATATTATAGAAAAAGACTACGAATCGTTTTGGAAAGAGAAAATGCTAGAATTTGGTGGGGAATATAGTATTTGGTCTAATGCACCAGAAAACCCCAGTTATAACTAGTTTAATCTCATTTTTACATTTAATTTCTGAATCAGTGATTTAGAAACATTATTTGTGAATGTCTTTTTTCGGTATTTGCTTACTGGTTGTATTCCTGTAATGGTATTGCTAATAAAAATCTCGTCTGCTTTTTGAAGTTCAAACGCCGATATTGAGGCTTCTATTAACTCGTATTCAGGTATTGCTTTAATAACTTCAATAAGTTGCTTACGCATAATGCCTTTTAGGCAACCATCTGTTAATGGCGCTGTTTTAATGGTGTTTCCTTTTACAACAAATACATTTCCATTTAAAGCTTCTACGACGTTTTTATTTGTATTAAGTGTCAAACAATTCTGTAAATTATTTTCTTTAGCATAAATACTCCCAACTACGTTTAAGACTTTATTGTTGGTCTTTAATGTAGATAGTAAACTTGGAGAGATGTAAAAATCTTTAAATAAGTCGACTTCATAATCATCATCAGAAATAATATAGAAATCATCTTTTAAGGGTTTCGCATCAATTAAAAAAGAGATATTGTTCGTTTCTGGTAAATATAATCCGCCTTCATTTCTAAAAATGGTAAGTTTAATACGGGCAGAAGCATCTGTTAGATGATTAGCTTCTAAAGTGTTTTTAATTTCAGTTTCAAGAAATTCCATATTAAAATGCATTGGAATTTCCATACGTAATATACGCATTGATGCCATTAAGCGAAAGTAATGGTCTTCCCAGAAAAGGAGTTTCCCGTAAGATGTTTTTATCGTTTCAAAGAGAGCATCACCATATGCAAAACCTCTATTGTTTGAATTTAAAACTGTATTATTATCCTGAATTGTACCGTTAAAATTAATCATAAAAAATGCCCGAATAGTTTCGGGCAAATATACTTTAAAATATATAAAAAACGTTTATGCAGAACCTAAGACATGCTTTAAATCTGAAATTTGATTTTCCCAAAGCATTTTAGTTTCGTTAATTTCGTCTTCTTCAGAAAAGTCTACAATTATAAGTGACACATCTTTAGTGATTTCATCTACTTGAATACGAAGTTCAAAGAAATATGGATCATCTTCATCATGTAACCATCTAAACTTAATACGTTCTCCACTTTTTTTACTTAGTACTTTAGCCTGTTCTTCGGCTCCGTCCCAAATAAATTTATAAAGTTCACCCCTTGAGTTTACGTTATCAGCAAACCATTCAGACAATCCGGATGGAGTAGAAATGTAATTATATAATAGTGCAGGGGAGGCTTTTATTGGGAATTCAAGTTCAAATTTTATTTTATCTTCCATGTGTTCAATCAAAATTATTGGGCTCAATATATACATTAATTAGATACTTTCTAGATAAATTAATTAAAAATTAACTTTTATAAAAAAAGTTTGGAGATATTAAAAATGTTGCTATCTTTGCACCCTCAAAATATGGCGAGGTAGCTCAGTTGGTTAGAGCGTTGGATTCATAACCCAGAGGTCCCGAGTTCAAATCTCGGTCTCGCTACTAGAGTTTATAAGGCTTCACAGAAATGTGAAGCCTTTCTTTTTTTTACAAATACAGAATATACCTTTTTTAATACTCTCATTTTCTACAATATACCTGAATAATTAAACATACTATAATTACAAAGGCCGCTACTAATAATGTTTTTTACAAATTTTGGCTTTGTATTACCCTACTAATCTAAAATGCTCTCAGATTTTCTATTCGATTTTTATTTTATAATTTAGGTACTTTATTCCGAAACAAATCATATAAAATCTTTATAAATCATTAAAAATTAGCAATGAAATTAGAATACGTATTAAAAGAGAAAGATTTTATTGATTACCATTTATTTTCAATCTCTGAAAATAAGAAGATGAAAAAAATTATGAATACGACCAAGTTTTTTTTAGTTGGATTTTTCATTTTTATAGGAATACAGATGTATAATAAAAACAATATTGAGTTTGCAATTATATTTGGAATTGTAGCGATTCTGAATTTTATTTTTTTTGAAAGATTATATAAATCTAAATTAAGAAAGCACTTTTCAAAAATCGTTAAAAATAGTTATGCAAAAAGAATTGGAGAAAAAGAAACTATGGAATTTAATTCTGAATTTATAATGACAAAAGATAAGACAGGAGAAGGAAAAACTAAAATATCTGAAATTGAAAAAATTAATGAAACCAAAGATAACTTTTTTATAAAACTATCAAATGGGGCGTCTTTTATTGTTTCAAAAAAAGGAATTAATAATATTGAACTCATTAAAAGTAAATGGGAAGAATTAAAAATACCCATTTCAGAACATTTATCTTGGGAATGGAAATAATTGTAGCAAATACCTTTTAAACTAGTGAGAATAATGAATGTCTACGGAAAATGTAAAAAATGCAAACAAGAAATTAAGTTTTATACAAACGCAAACACGCGTGTTGAATTTGCAATGCAAGACGGAGAAAATAAAACACTAACTTGCAAAAAATGTGAAATCCAAACAGTATTCTGTGTAGACGAACTTTATGCAAAAGAATCAAAAATTGCACAAATTGGAGCCGGTCTTATTTTTTTAGTTGGAACCCCAATAATGTTCTATTTTGTAAGTCCAATGTTTATGGAAAGTAAAGCTCATTATCTGATTTATGCCGTTGGTGGATTTTTACTAATTCCCGTAATTATTTTTGGTGTAATAAAAGAACAAGAACGAATAAGGGTAAATTCGTTTAACAGAAGTAAATTAAAAGGTAGAATGCATAACATCTAATAAAAATACGTTTTATAATGCGTATAATTAATTACTAAACCTCACACTTTTTACACATAAAACATTACCTACAAGTAAAAGGAGTATTCATAACTGCGTTTGTAACAACTTGAAATAAAATACGTTAATAGTATAAATACTTTAATTATGAGAAATTTATTGAGGCTTCTAGTTTGTTGTATCGTAATTTTTATTTTTTCAGGATGTGAAATCGATCATAATGAAGAGACATATCCATACTATAAATTTGAAAGCGAGGACGACACGCTATTAATTAAATACAATTATATCCCTAATCAAATAATTACTTATAAAAATCAGTTTAATAAAAAACTGAACTTCAGGGTTATTTCTAATATTACCGAAAAAAGAGGTTCTTATTCTAGAGGTACTTTTTCTGGAGGTGGCGGATTATTAGTAAATTATTACGATAGTAAAATAATTAGACTTGAAATTATAGAAAACCCAAGTAACACTTCAAATTCTGGAGATTATTCTAAGGTTAATTATGTGTTTTCTAAAAACAAAAGTGTGTTTGTTAATGGATTTAATTTTCCCATGTGGAATATCACTTCATTTTATAGCATTAATGAATTACAAGATAATGTTAATGTGTATTTGTCGGACTTTAATGAAATTCCAAAAACAGAAATGAGCATTAATAACCATGTATTTAAAGCCGTAGTTGTTATTGACTCCAATAGTGACGAAAGTCTGAATAATTCTTCTTTTGGACCTCTCCTTCAAAACGTAAACAAAATTTTTTATGATTATGACTTTGGAATTGTTCAATTTAATGATGTTGATGGGAATGAATGGAAAGTTATTTATCCGGAATAAATCTGGTTTTCAGTAAAATACGTAAAAATATCCCCTTTTAATTAAAATAATATTAAATTTAAATAGTTGAAGAAATTCATTTTCATTCCCAAGGTTTTTATAACCAAAACCATGGTATGCTATTAAAAATTAAAACAAACATTTAATATGAAACCAATTAAATCCATTTTACTTTGCCTAATAACTCTCTGTTTTAGTCAATTACATATTCAAGCACAAGAGAATTCTGATAAACCTATTTTTATTTTAGTACATGGTACCTTTCAATGGGGCGGACAATGGAATTTACTTAAATCGGATCTTGTTTCTAAAGGTTATGTTGTATATAATCCCACTTTAACAGGTTTAGGTGAAAAAAATCACTTATTATCAAAAGAGACCGGTATATCTACTCATATAAATGATATTGTAAACTTTATTGAATGGAATAATTTAGACAATATTATTTTGGTTGCTCACTCTTATGGTGGACCAGTAATTTCTGGAGTTGTAGACAAAATTGGTAATAAGATAAAACATCAAGTTTATATTGATTGTGCACCAGCAGACCATGGAGAAAATACATTAGATGTTTTTGGGCCTGAGGTCGCGCGTATATCGTTAGAATCTGCAGAAAAAAACGGAGATGGATGGCTTATAACTGCCGATGCGTTGAGAGAGCCCATTCCAACAATGTCTAAACATCCTTTAAAATCGTATTTAGAGCGAGTAGAAATTGTAAATGACATTAAAACAGACGGAACTATTATACTTGCCACTGAGGCCATGTCAATATTTGGATATATGAGAACAATAAGTGCTCCTAAAAAAGCTCAAGCAAGGCATTGGAAAATAGTTACAATTGAAGGCCCACATACACTGCAAGAACAAGACCCTTCTAGGTCTGAAATTTCGAACATTCTAGTTAATATATACAAATCAATTTAAACCTAAATCACTTTTTTCTGATCGATTTTAAATTATAATTAATTACTAGCTCTAGCTTATTTAAAAGTTTAACAAGTTTTTTATACAGTTTGCATTTACTAAATTAGGTAATTAAAACAAACCATTAATTATACACAAAATTGATGTATTACATTTAACAAATAATGAACGAAATTAGAAAACAACTGACTTTATTTGTTGAAAAATCAAATGAAAATATTGAAAAAATAAGAGCCGAATTTAACCCCATACAGTACAATTTAATTTCTTGTCACATTACCCTTTGTCGAGAAGATGAAATAGAGCCAATTGAGAAAATAATTAAGCGAATTAAAGCAATCCATTTAAAAAAGCCTATATCAATTAAATTAAACAGAGCGGAAAGGTGTGCTGGAGGAAAAGGAGTTTTATTACCGGCAACCGAAAATAATATTGAGTTTAGGGAATTAAGAGAAACTATTTTAGGAACAAAATTAATAAAGGAACAATTTCCGCATGTAACTTTAATGCATCCAAGAAATTCGACTTGTAATGAAAAAATATTTACTGAAATTAAAAAACAAGAGTTGCCAACCGAATTATTTTTCCATAAAATTAGTTTAATAGAACAAAGAAACGGAGGGAAATGGAACGTAATAGAAGAATATACAATAGTAAATAATAATATTTCATAACACTGTTTCTAAAAAGGCCTCGTTTAGTCTTTATCCAAAAAGGGCAGAAGTAAAGCGAGTCTGATTTTTCCAGTTTACTACGTGAAATTCAATGAAATTAATTGTACTTATCTCTCTCAAAAAAGATACAAAAAATTAAACAGATTTATATTAATGTTTAAAACAGCTAGACTAAAATTTAAAATATTAAATTCTAAAGATGAAAAAGATTTAGAACAATTATTCTGCAAAAACCATGTAGTTATGAGTACGGTTTTAAAAGAAAGAGTGTTCACTAAAGAAGAATTTAAAAAATTATTAAAAGAAGATTTCATGCAAAATAAAGCCGATACCATTGGTTTTTTGTGTTTAACTTCTAGATTAGATGATAAAATTATTGGAGTTTCAGGTTTATTAAAATGTTGTTATTTAAACACCGATAATTATGAGTTTGGATTTATTCTTGATGAAAATAATTGGGGTAAAGGTCTCGCTACAGAAATTGGCCAATTCTGGTTAGAGTACGCAAAAAACATAATGAATCTAACAGAATTAATAGCAACGGTTAGTCCTGAAAATAAAGCATCAAGACGTGTACTAGAAAAATTGAATATGGAGTATGTGAGTGAATTTAAATCAAAAGAGAGAGGGGCTAGATTAATATTTAGAAAATACTTGTAACGCGTATGTCTAACAATTTACATTGTAAACTAGGTGTAAGTGTTTGATAGTAAGTAGAATAGTGGTATTTAGGATTTGGATATACCAATTCGCCAATTTTTAAACACAAGACCATTGTAAAATATTTAATTAAAAAATTATGGGATTAACTAAAACGGAGGAATTATTAAAAAAGTTTGATTACGAATTTCAAAGAAAAAACAATGTACTAATAGTAAAACTAAATTACTCTCAAAGAATCATAATTGATTTCTCAGACTCCGAAAAAATTAAAATAAAAGATAAGCTAGTTGGATGGAATTTTTTAACTGGATTAATTGAAATGAGTATTAAAAATGCTATACTTTATAATTTTGTTGGAGTAATGATAATAACATTCTTATTTGTCTACTTAAATTTAAAAGCAGATATAATAAACCTAGTTTTTTTCTATTTGGCTTTCATTGTTTGGGTGCTACTTTGGAGCATGTTTTATTTAATAAAAGCCGAAAATTTTAAACAGACTTTAATCCGTTGGAACGAATAATTGAAATCTGAATAAAAAAAATAGAAAAAACACAAACCTGATTTCAAGCAAAAAGATTAAAACATTAAATATTCTGAACGGGGAAACTGAAATTAAAAATTATTTTACAACATAAATAAAATACAGCACTTCATCTAAAAACAGATCCTTTTACGGGTTCCCGTTTTTATAGTTAGTATTAAAGGAATATATTTATATGTATTAATAATATCCTTTTTTTTACTTATTTAGATATTTTGTATTGATAAAAGGAGTTGTAAGCAAGCTGAAAAAACACTTGAGATATTTTAAAAACTGAATGACTAATCAATAATGCTTTACAAATCTCAAAATATATTAAGTGACATTCTATTTGCATTAAGCTTAATAACAACTGATGTAAAATACGGAACCAAACTAAAATTTAATGACAAAGCAGAGGCTTGTGAAGATATTTTTGCAAGAATACTATCTATAATATTTGACAAGGAATTCACAAACTGCAATCTAATCAAACAAGATTATCCTGCTATTGATTTGCATTCAGATAGTATAGCATTTCAAGTTTCTGCTCAAGATAATTCTACTAAAATAAAAGATTCTATAAACCTTTTCAAAAAGAATATTGATTTAGGAAAATATGATAGAAAGTATTCAAAAATTAAGTTTCTTATTATTTCACATAAAGAAAAATTCGGACCTAAAACCTTCGAAAATTTTGACACTTACAATTTATTTAGTTCAAACGAAGATGTTTATTTTTCAGCAAATTTAGGCAAACAAATAAAAGCATTAAATCCAGCAAAACAGTCAGAATTACGTGACTTTTTATGGTATGAATTAAACTTAGAATCTGATGTTTACGATAATCGATTTAACGAAATACAATCAGTTCCAAGTTATCTTGAAAATACTTCAAATGACATTCAAGCAAGAACCACACAAGTAGATTTTGACCAAAATCTACTTTACTACTCTGAAAAAGAAAAAGAGTCAATTCTTGACTTTGCAAATACTATAAACTTTGAAAACAAACTACCCTATTTAATAACAGGACATCCAACAACCGGAAAAACAACGGTTGCATTAAAAATCTGTGATTATTTACAAAGTCAAATAGGTATAGTTCCCTTTTATTTACAATTGAAAACTAATACTAGTTATTCAACCTTATTAATGGACTTAAAGGCTATCAATGGATTACCAACTGTATTAATTATTGATGATATTCATTTAGATTTTGAGCTTGCCAATAGATTGATTAAAGAAAACTCAAAGTTTAAAAACATTGTTTTTCTTTTTGTTTCAAGACATATATCTATAGATTTTAGAAAAACCTTTGAACTTGATGATGTTTTTGAAACATTAAAAAGTAATTGTTTATCTCTTGAGAAAAATAATTCTAAAGATTTTCAAAGAGAGAAAATTCTTGGTATTGTAGCAAAACGTTCTGATTTTTTACTAAAACAAAATTACAATCCTAGACAAGGTGGGATTTTGCACCTTGAACACATTTCTAAAAACAATTTACTTAAACTTAAATTGCTTTTAAACAATTGGTGTAAGGCAGATGATGTTTTAAGTAATATTGATGAAGAAATAATTCATAAAGATTTATTTAACAAGTTTTTAAAAGAATACCCAAAAGAAGAAATTATTGAAATCATAAAGTATTCTTGTCTTTATTCTTTTAATATTCCATTTGAAAAAGTAGACCCTTTAATCGAATTGGCAACAGAACGTGAAGGACTTTTTTACACTCAAGACGTAGAATTGAAATCATTATTTATGCAACCAAGTTTCTGTGATTTACTTATTGATTCATACCTATTTCTTAATCAAAGAGTATTTAAGACAGATTTCAATAGCGATAAGAATTTATTCAAGTTTAAAAACATAAAACAATACATTGATGAAATAAAAATTGAACAATATCCAGAGATAATAATTGAGATATTTTTAAATGTTGGTTCAGCAGAAAATTATGATATATTAAGATTATTATTCAATGATTCAAAAAGTAAACAAGCTCTTTTTAATTATTTTAAAAGTTCAGAGAAAGCAAATTCAACTCAATTAAAAAAGATTATTCAAATTGTAAAAATTTTTACAAAATCCAACTTAAACGACATTATCAATGGTTTAATAATCAATAATAAAAATATAAATCAGGTTCTATTAAGAGAAGACACAGGATTATTTGTTTTATCCTACATACATTATTCAATTTCACCAATTGATAGATTATTAAAATCTAAATTATACGAAACATTCAATGATGAAACTTTAAGAAAATTAGTAGATTCCTCTGCTAATCATAAAGTCACTCTTGCTATACAAAACATCAGCGATAGCAAAATAAGAAAACGTATAACAGACCTCATATCTAAACAAAAATGGGAAGAAATAATTAAAGAAACTTCATTTGACTTAATTGGCAATTCCCTAACCGAATTAAGAAAATTAAGTCCCAAAAATGTAAAATCAATATTTGAAGCACTAGACCCAATTATTTTAGCTGATAGTGTAAAATGGGTAGATTTCTATAAATTAACAAAAACATTAAGTGAACTTAAAACTTTTGAGAAATACAAAGAAAACTCAAAGGCTAAAGCGATTCTCAATAGAATTGAAAAATGGAAAATTACAGAATCACTTAAATATGCGCCAATTCAACAAATTAGTCAAGGTTTTGCTCAATTAGCCAAAATAGATAATTCCTTTCTTCAAGAATTATTAGAAAATTATTCTGCTGAACTTCTATTTGAAAAATTAAATGAAATCAAATTTTTAGACGAATATAGCTTAATGCTGATAAACATAAATAAAGCGAGTAAAACAACTTCCTTAAAGATTTTGAAATTAATTGAACAAAACCATAGTTTTAAAAAACGATTCAACTCAAAGGGCATTAAAGGACGAGAAATTCCAGCTATACTTAACTGTCTTCGTAAGCTTGGTGGCAATTCCTATTGTTCAAAGTTAATCGAAGATTCAAATAAAGATATAATTGAAGGTCGAGTTTTGAGTTCTTCACTAGAAGTATCTGTACGTATAATAAAAAGTATAAAACCTATAAACGAGCCTTTAGCGAATGAAATTCTATCCTCGTTTTTAGAATTAGACCTTATAGCCAAATTGGATAACAAGAATTATAAGTTATCACAAGTATCCGATTTCTTGGTTAACTTTTCTCATTGTGACGAAAAACTTTGCTCTGATTTTTTTGAGAAAATGAATAATCTGATTTTCATAAAAAAATCTTTAAAAAGTAATGTTTCATTTGCCGAAATATGTACTTTTTTATCTAATGTTAAAAACTGTAACATTACGAAAACGAGAGATATTTATAGTAACATTTATGCTCATAACGTTTTTCAAAAAAAGGCAAGAGAAGTACAACCTAGAGTATTTGTAAATTCATTACATCAACTAAATTCGGTTGATAATAGATTTACAGTCAGGTTTATAAACTCTTATACAAATCAAAAAGATATTAATAAGGAATTAATTTTTAAGACAATAAAAGAAGTGAATAAAGATTTTGGAATTGAACTGAAATAAAAAAGCCAGCTTACAATACCGTATATAATTTATTGCTAGTTTTCGTCTACTTACGAAAATCCTCGCAGATTTTCTATTCGGTTTCTATTTGCTAAATTAGGTGCTTAAAACACGCAACAAACCACATACAAACACGTTCTAAAACATGTTTCGAAATTGAAAAATAAGGTAATTTTAATATTTCTACTACTAATTTCATTCAGCGGATTTACTCAAAATCTGACTGAAAAAAAATTCGTGATTCTGACTTTTGAAATGGACAGAAATAAAGATTCTCACGGAACTTTTATTTACTATTGGATTGCGGAATTAGAAAAATATGAAAAAGTGGACGAATATAAAGAACCGAAAATCTATTCTCTTTTCTTGCACGAATTTTACGGAAGTGAACAATTAGAATCTTGTTGTTTAGGGAAGGTTTCTTATCCTTACACAATGACAACTGGAACGGAATTCCATTTTCTTGAAAATTATAGTGAATATCTTACTGAATTACGTGAATTAGTTAAAAAAAACAGAAAAAAAATACAAGTAATTAAGAAAGAATGGAAAGATGGTTACAAAGAAAAAGTAACTGTTTACGCAACAGCAGTTCGAGGAAAATTATGTGAGTGCGAATTTGGTGGCGACACTTATTTAACAAAAGGCGACCGAATTAGTTTTCCAAAAGGAAATTATGAAATAATAAAAAACTATTTGACTAAAGAAAAACGGATTTTACTCTTTAAAGACTTTTCCGGTTTTAACTATTCAAATACTGATTATAGAACCGGAAAACAAATAAAATACGTGTGCCAACACCGTGTAAAATTAATTGCCTGGTACAAACCTACTTACGAAAATCCTCGCGGATTTTATATTCGGTTTTTATTTGCTAAATTACGTATTTAACTACGAAAAAAACTATATACAAACACGTTTGTGTGCAATTACCAAGCAAACCCAAAAAAGATGAATCAAGAACGTTTTTCTGAATTAATCCAATCATTTTTAGTTGAGAAATTCCCGGAATTTACCAAAAATGTAAATTATAAAGACGACAAGTCTTTTGATTGTGACTTAAGAAATCCAACAAATGAATTTTCTATTTGGATTGCTACGTATAATTCTGAAATCACAATAGGATTGGAAGACCCAAGCGGAAAAACTGACATTCATACTCATATATCTTGTTATGAAGAAGAGGATATTAATGATGCGTTGACTAACTTAACAACCGAAATAAATAATATTACGAAAGGGAAGACCTTATTGTACCATAGTGACAGAGTTGGTTACCAGTGGACTAATGATATTAATTTGATTTTAAAAAGAAAAAATACATTAGAAAATATACGAGTGTATAATTGGAATGTAAATTAGATAAAAATAAAACACGAAAGCACAACACTATGTGTGTGTTTTTGCTGTTTTTAGATTGTTAGGAAAAGAGAGTAAAAACTGAATTAAACTAAACTCACTTAAAAATTAAATATTTATGAAAAAGCTATTAATTGTATTACTAATTTCAATTTCTGGACATGTGTTTTCTCAATCTGGTCCTGAAGATTTAATTAAGGATTTTTTTACTACTTATAAGGCAGACGCAGGAAAAGCTGTAAAAGAATTGTATGCCACAAATATATGGACAGAAAGAATAAAAGATGATATTGATAAAATTATTGGTACCGTTAATGGCTTTACCGAAAATTATATGGGAAAATATTATGGTTATGAAAAGATTACGACTAAAAAATTCTCTGAAAGTTTAGTTCTTTATTCTTACTTAGTAAAATACGATAGACAGCCATTAAGGTTTATTTTTAAATTTTATAAACCAGATGATAAATGGGTATTGTTATCTTATTCGCTTGATGATAATTTGGGTTCTGAAATTGAAGAATCTGCGAAACTTTACTATCTGGAATTAGATAAATAATTATCTATAATATAGTATATATCCAACTAAAAAAGGTAGCAATACAAAATTGCTACCTTTAATAAGTTAAAGACCTCCTTGTTTTAGGATAGCCTATTTAGTATCCTATATTTTGAGAGATACCTTCTGTAACATCAATAGTAGATTGTGGTATTGCATACACCCTTAGGTAAGGTTCTGTGATGGCTTTACCTGTATATGCGTTATCGTAGGTGTTAAAACGAATCATTTGTTTTCTACGGTACATTTCCCAATACATTTCAAATCCAATTTCGTTGTATAATGTCTCTTCGTTTAAAGATGCAATTGGCACACCTGGAGCATTGTTAAATAAGGCTTCTCGCGTTCTGCTAGTGCGTAACATGTTAATATCGGCTAGGGCCAGTGCGGTAGATCCTTTGCGGTAATATGCTTCTGCTCGCATAGCATACATACCTCCTAAACGATATAAAGGTACATTTACGGCACTGTTACCGTTTCCGTTTTCTGGATCGAACTCCCATTTAAAATTACGAACACCAGCATTAATCTGATCTTGAGATAAAACAGCTTCTAGAGGGTTAGTAAAATTTAATTCGGGTGTAAAGTCCATAGGAACAGTGGTGTTTTTTTCCATGTATAACATACTTATGGCAATTCTTCCGTCTGGAGTCATGTTAAACCCTCCGTTACCATCTAGTGTTGGTCCGTATTGTTGTCCTGCTTGAAGTCCTCTGTTAAAGTGTACTAAATATTTACCAGTGTCTGGTCTTGTATCTTCGGCAGGTACGCTTCCTGTTGTTCCGTTGTTCATAAACCAAGTACCATCTGTATATTGGTAGTATCTATGAAAACGTGGATCGTCGTGATTGCCATTCCAAGTGTAATAAAATTCAGGTTCTACACAAGATCCATTTGTACCTCTGTTATCTGGTGTTTGTTTTTGTGCTCGAGCTGTAGACATGTATGCAAAGTCGTTATCGCTTCTTCTTATGTTATCGTTTTCTTGTATTACAGCAAAAATAATCTCTGAACCCTTTGTGTTATCGATAGAAAAATTATCGAAATAATTACTTTCTAAACTAAAACCGCCGTCTATTAATAGCGAAGTATAGTAAATAACCTTATCCATATCCGATCCGTTATTATCAATAGCCTCTTCTGTGAAGTTAAAATTAGAACTCGCATTATATCTATCTTTAAGCACCGCTCTATTTAAGTACATATCGGCTAATAAGGCATACGCTGCTTGTTTGGTAAAACGCCCATTATGGGTTTGTTGTTCTCCTAGATTTACAAGATTAGGAATAATAGCTTCAACTTCTGTAATTAAATTATCGATTTCAGAATCAGCTTGAAGAAAGACTAAGGTATTATCTTCAGAAAATAAATCTCTATAAGGTGCCTGATTAAAAAGGTCTAGAGTGTTGTATACGTACAATGCTAATAACCCTCTAGATTCTGCCATGAATAAATCGTAGTTGTCATAATCTGGATTTTCTTGTAAAGATTCTATAGCCGTTAATGTTTTAGTAATACCACTTGTAAGGTTATCCCAAGTTGTAGAAACTGCAGCATTGTTGGTACCCCAAGTAAACTCTGTTAAGGCTCTCCATTTTCCACCATCGCCCCAATCACTTCCACGTGTAGGTAACATACATTCGTCTGTAGGGTATTCTTGTAGTCCAAATACGCTTCCGTGATCTGTAAATGTGCCTTCTGCTAACTGTGCATAAGCAGCGGCTACAGCGCTTTCTGGATTAGATGTTTGTCCGCCAATAACTTCATCTATGACGTCTTCTTTTAAATCTGTACAACTAAAAGTTGAAGCACTAAGGATACAGACTAAAGCTGTTTTTGATATTATATTTAACATTTTCATAAATTATAATTTTAAGGTTGCACCTAACATGTAAGTCTTAGACGACGGATAGGTTGTGTAATCTATACCTATAGATTGATTTCCATTTGTAGCACGTGGACTGTTTACTAAAGGATCGTAACCAGAGTAGTTTGTAATTGTAAATAAATTTTGTCCGCTTACGTAAAAATTAAGTCCTTTTAACCATTGTAAGTTCAGTTTAGTAGTGTCTAAAGAATACCCAATACGTGCATTATTTAATCTGAAAAAGTTGGATTTTTCTAGATATAATGTAGATAGTTGAGGGGTGTTTGCATAACTAGCACCTTCTTCATAGAACTCGGTTAATACATTTCTGTCTGAGACAATGTTATTAATGTTTAATGCTAAATTGGTGTTGTTAACTAATAATCCTCCAGTTTGCCCGATAAAAGCTAGGCTTAAATCCCAACGTTTATAAGACAGATTCGTGTTAATACCATAGGTGAAGTTTGGTAGTGCGCCTTCAAATATTTGACGATCGTCACTATTAATTACATCATCATTATTTGTGTCTTCAAAAATATCGGTACCATCGTCATCAAATCCTAAATGTTTTAGCATAAAAAAGGAACCAGCTTCGTAACCGCTTTTATAAATGTTTGCAGCTACACCAGATAATCCAGGACCTGCGACACTTCCAGAATATAATTCTGAAACAGGTAAATCTTGAACTTCATTATCTAATGTCGCTCCGTTTACATCTAAAGACCATGAGAAGTGATCTGTACTTATTAATTGTGAGCCTAAACTAAATTCGAATCCTTTATTAACTATTTTACCATCTATGTTTTTCCATACAGTTGTTGTAGGACTTAAAGGTTCTGCAGGAATGTTTAATATGGCATCTGTAGTGGTTTTATTATAATAATCTAAAGAACCATACAGTCTGTTATTCCATAAGCTAAAATCGGCACCCACGTTTAGTTGTGTTACCACTTCCCATTTTAAATCTGGATTAGCAGTTCTGTTTACTACAATACCATTAATTAAATTGTAATCGTCGTACAAATAATAACCACCAGAAGCAGATTGTGAGTAACTTGCCTGAGTAATTTTATTACTAACTTCTTGGTTTCCTGTTTGGCCCCAACTAAGTCTTAATTTTAAAGCACTAATGTTGTCTAGTTCTTTTAAAAATTGTTCTTGATCTAAGTTCCATCCTAAAGCAAATGAAGGAAAATATCCATATTTGTTATTTTCTCCAAAACGCGTAGAACCGTCAGATCTTAAAGATGCTGTCACTAAATACTTATCACTGTAATTATAGTTTAATCGACCAAAGTAAGACTGTAACTCGTTTTCTTGTGCATAACCACTAACACCATTTTGTATACCAGAATAACCAGGATCATATTCTGGAGCTACACCGGTATCTTTATCGTCTATTCCAGTTAGAGAAAAGGTTGTGCCTGAGAAATTAAATTTTTGATAAGAGAATCCTCCTAAAACTTCAAAATTATTTTTATTTACGTTGAAGTTGTATGTTAAGTAATGCTCCATTAAGGTGTTTTGAGAATCTAAATTATTCTGTACATATGCACCTTCTGGAGTTCTGTCTGTAACGTTTGGATAAATAGTAGAATTTCTTTCAGAAACCGAGCGATCTACACCATAATTAAATTTGTAATCTAATCCGTCTATAATTCTAAAAGAAGCTTCTACATTTCCTAAAACTCTTAATGTACTTGTATGATCATCGTATATGTCTAATAAATACATTGGATTGTAATTCTGATTTAAATTAAAGTTGGTGTATTCTCCATCTTCATTAAATACAGGCTGTGTAGGATTGGCCATTAAAGCATGAATAATTAATTGTCCGTCTGATCCTGCATCTGCACCATTAGGAATTCCTGTTTCATCAATCTGACTTGCTGTTAAGTTTACTTTTACCTTTAAACGTTTGTTGTCAAAGAAAGATTCTTCAGCATTTAATCGGGCTGTAGCTCTTTTAAAGGTGCTGTTTTCAACAATACCATCTTGATCCATTAACGATAGTGAGGTGTAGTAATTACCACTTTCTGTTTTTTTAGAGAAAGAGAAGTTGTTGCTTTGAGTTACGCCATTACGAAATAATTCATCTTGCCAATCGGTAGCACCTCCATGATCGTATGCATTATCGGTAATCGCGTTGCGGTATTCGTTTGCCGTTAAGACATCTATTTTTTTAATTACAGACGATACGCTTAAATAGGAATCTACCGTAATTGAAGCTTCCCCTGTTTTTCCTTGTTTAGTTGTTATTATAACCACTCCATTAGATCCTCTTGCACCATAAATAGCCGCCGCCGATGCATCTTTTAGTACCGTTATAGAGGCAATGTCGCTAGTATTTAGAAAGTTTAATGGGTTTTTTGCGCTGGAATTTCCTAATCCAAAGTCAGGACTTTCAGAACTCACACTCGAATTACTTAACGGTACACCATCTACCACAAATAGGGGAGTGCTACCGCTTCTAATAGATCCTACACCACGAATAGATACATCTACACCTGCTCCAGGCTCGCCGCTAGATTGTATAACACGTACACCTGAAACTTTACCTTGAATTAAGTTGTCTGGAGAAATATTAATACCTTCTTTAAAATCGTTTGAAGAAAGTTGAGTTACAGCGCCTGTTAAATCGGATTTTTTTTGTTGCCCATAACCAACTATTAAAACTTCATTTAAAACAGCACTTGATGGATATAAGGTGATGTTTAAAAAATTAGAATCTATAATGACCGCTTTCGTTTCATATCCGATAAAAGATATTTGAAGTGTTTGTCCGATTTCTGCTTCAATAGAAAATTCACCATCAAAGTTAGCAGAAACACCTGTTGTTGTGTCTTTCAATAAAATTGAAGCTCCAAGTAGTGGTAATCCTGTTTCGTCTACAATTTTACCTTGAATTGTTTTTTGAAGATTACTATTTGAGTGCGATATTTTGGTAGATATATCATTACTAGAGTATCCTGTTTGACATACGAGTAATGATACTATTAAAAAAGTTAGATTTTTTAATATTAAAAAATTAAATTTAGTGTACATGTTTAAGTAATTGTTTTTTCAATGCTTAATTTATTTAGGCCGTAGTTGTTCGTAGCAACTGCGGTTTTTTGTGTGTATTAATCTTTTTTTTTTTTAATTCTTTTTATATCATTGGCTGTAGAATTTGAAGAGTTAATTAGCGCGTTTTAACATAATTTTATAAGAGGCAAATAAATAGAATTTTAATGTCATGAATTTTAGCTAATAGTTATGCCTAAGTTAAATTAACAGCATGTTGTATAAGCAGGTGTTTTGGGTTTAAGGTGTTGTTTATGAGTTGTTTGTTTGTGTTTTTTGGAGTTTTGTCTTCAACAAAAAATTATATTTTGTTTTTAATTAGCTAACACTTATTTAATTTTTGAAGTCTACATTTATAAGCTAAAAATTTGTTTATAATGAAAGATTATATAGTAATAGGTTTACTTTGTTTTTTGTGTTGTAATGTAAATGCACAATTCGATGATTTAAGAATTAATCAACTTCAGGTTATAGGGTCTCATAACAGTTATAAAAAAGAAATTGAACCTAATCTTTACAACTTTTTAGAAGAAAGAGACTCAACACATAGTATGCAGTCTTTACAGTATGCACATATTTCTATACTAAAACAATTAGATATGGGATTAAGAAATCTTGAAATAGATGTTTTTGCAGATTCTAAAGGCGGAAGATATGCACATCCAAAAGGGTTAGATGTAGTGAAAGCAAATGAAACATATGATCCTGATAAAGAAATGCTTCAACCAGGATTTAAGGTTTTTCATATGTTAGATATAGATTTTAGAACTCATTATTACACTTTAGAAGCGTGTTTAAAAGATTTAAAATTGTGGTCGGATGCACACCCGAATCATGAACCTATATTTATAACTCTAGAAGCTAAAGATGGAGTTGAAAACATATTTGGAACAAAAGCAGAAGACTTTACAAGTGAACTTTTTAATCTGTTAGATGTTTCTCTAATAAATGGATTAGGAAAACATAAAATAATAAAACCAGACGATGTTAGAGGTCCTTTTTCTACATTAGAAGCAGCAGTGTTAAAAAATAATTGGCCTAAATTAAAAGCATCTAGAGGTAAGTTTTTATTTATTTTAGATGATTCAGGACGTAAACGTGATTTATATATAAAAGATCATGCGTCTCTTAAAGGCCGTGCAATGTTTGTAAATGCAAATCCAGGAACGGCAGAAGCAGCAACTTTGTTTAGAAATAATCCTGAAGATAATTCAATTCAAGTTTTAGTATCTAAAGGCTATATTGTTAGAACGCGTGCAGATGCTGGCACAAAAGAAGCGAGATTAAATGAGTATTCTCATTTTGAAAAAGCAAAACATTCAGGAGCACAAATTATTACTACAGATTATTATTTGCCAAGTAAACTATTTAAAAGTGAGTATCATATTTTTTTTAAAAATAATACGTATGTAAGAGCAAATCCGGTAACTGGAAATTAAACTATTATTCAGAGTATTTTAAGTTACATTTTTTAATTTACTAGGAAGGTAGTTGTGGGTTTTTTTAAATGCAGCTGTAAAATGTTGTGGGTTTTTATAACCAATAGCATAAGAGGCTTCTGTAATATTATATCCTTTTTCTGTAATTAATTTTTTAGCTTTTTCCATGCGCAGTTCAGTTATATAGGTAAAAATAGGCTTGCCAAAAATTAATTTAAAATTTTGCTTGAGCTTAAATTGATTGATTCCTGTTATATGAGACAACTCTAAAATACTCGGAGGGTTTTTAATATTTTTCTGAATGATAGACTCTGCGTGTATAATTTTTAAATAATCGTCTTTATTTACATGTTGTTCTTGATGTTTCTTTTTGTGTGTTAGACAATCAAAAAATATAGATAAAATTTCAGTGATTTTAGATTCTAAATATGCTTTTTTTATACATTCTTTATACTTACAATTTACAATCTCTTCAATAATAAGATGCAATTGTGAGGTTATTGGTTTGCTCTGTTTCCACATTAAAAAGGGCATGTCTTTCTCAAGTGCTTCTCCAAATTCAGCATTAATATTCTTAAAAGTCTGTCCAAATACACGCTCTAAATAGTCTTTTGTAAATAAAATTTCTAATGTTTTTCTTTTGGTACAATCATATTCTAATCGTCCGTTTACTTCTGGTAAGAAAAAGAAATTATAATGTCCATGCGGAATGTACACAGCAACACTTTTGTCGTTTCTAGGAGTGTATCTGCTACTACCTTCAATTTCAAAATGAATTTTTAAAAATGGAAAATCATGTTCAACATCTACTATAAAAGGAGGTGTAATTAAGCCATTTCTTACATTTATTTTTATACCATCTAAAACCATTTCTTTGGTTTCACCTATTACTAAAGCACTACTACTTATAAGTGTTTCTTCGTTTAATTGAGATGTTTTAAAGCCTTTAGGAAACGTTCTCGTAATGGTTTTTTGAGCAAAGGAATCACTTTTTAATACAGATTTCATAAAATACTTTTTACGGCTTTATTAATGCGTTTTGCGTTATAAAAATTGAGATGTATTAAAATACATTTGCAATCATTATTTAAAATTAATCTAAATAGTAAAAATAGAAGAATATTATGAACTTATCAAAAATTATAAGAGCAATTATAGGATTGTTTTTTATAACACTAACTGGTCTAGGGTATGCACAACAAAATAATGGCATGGTTAAAGGTTACGTATTAACATCAGACGGTAAATTAGCAGAATCCATTAATGTTATTATTAAACCATTAAATATAGGTACAACTACAGATAAAAAAGGGAGTTATAAATTTTCTAAGCTTCCTTATGGAAGTTATACTGTAGCATTTTCTTTAATTGGAATGGAAACTAAAACTATAAATATTGAAGTAAATGCCTTAGAAACTACTATTCCAAATGTTGTACTTAATGAAAATGAAGAAGCGCTTGATGAAGTTATTATTGTTGCAGAACGTTTAAATCAGTTCGCACAAAAAGAGTCTGAATACGTAGCCAAAGTACCTTTAAAAAATATTAATAATCCGCAATCCTATTCTATAGTAACAGGTGCATTATTAAAAGAGCAAATCACAACAGATTTACCATCGGCATTTAAAAGTATTACAGGAGGTGGTTATGTAGAATCTAATGATGGTAATGTGAGTGTGTTTTTAAGAGGATTTAGATCTGATGTGCATTTGCGAAATGGCGGAATTGCTTGGGTAAAAGGTCCAATAGATCCTCAGAATATTGAACGTATAGAACTTATTAAAGGCCCTGGATCTTTATTTTATGGTGCCAATGTAAATAATATTGCTAATTATGGAGGTGTTGTAAATAAAGTGACCAAACAAGCTTATAATGGTGAAAAATTAGAGTTGGGGTATATTGCAGGAAGTTGGGAGCAAAACAGAGTAACTTTAGACTATAATACGGTAGTAGATAAGGATGAAAAGGTGTTTTTTAGATTAAACGGCGCCTATAATTCTGAAAATAGTTTTCAAGATCAGGGTATTAAAAGAGAATTCATGATCGCGCCGTCGTTAACATTAAATATATCAGACCGCTTAACCACCACATTTAATTTAGAATATAACCAGAGTGAACGAAATTTATTTTTTGCTAGAGGCTTAAGTTCTTCCCTTATTTCTGATGAAGTAAATAGTTGGGACGATTTAAATTGGGATCACGATACAAGTTATGGCTCAAACGGAATGGCAGGTTATTTTGCCTCAACAGTGATGCAAGTAATGTTAGATTATAAACTATCAGATACTTGGACGTCTAAAACTACCTTTACCAATGCATCTTTATTTACCGATGCTAATTACCTTCGTGTGGTTATGTCTGATGAGTATACTGTAGATAGATATTATTTACAATTAGATCCTAGAGAGTCAGGAAATACACATATACAACAAGATTTCTTAAATGTTTTAGAGGGAGATAAATTAGATAATAAACTGGTTGTAGGAGTAAGTTATTTGAATAATTTTGATGATACGCAACGTACAGGAGTTTGGAATGCCGTTGATGCTGTAGATATTAATGACCCTGTAATTGTAGGGATGACTAATGAAGAGTTTGAAGCTAATATTGCCGATCAAACCAAAAACAAAACCATATCTAAATTTAAGACTTTAGGATTCTATGCGTTTGATGCGCTAACCTTAAATGATAAAATTACGCTAGCAGCAGGATTACGTTTTGACCGTTATATGGGAGAAAATACAGTATATAATGGTGCCGATTTAAGTAATGGGTACAATCAAAATGCTTTAAGTACAAAATTAGGTATAGCTTATAATCCGTTTAATGATCAAGCCTCTGTTTTTGTAAATTATATGGATGGATTAAGTAATAATGCACCATCAGATAATGGAACAGGAGAAATTATTACTTGGGATGCAGAACGTGCAAAACAATTTGAAATTGGTACAAAACTTAACTTTTTTAATGGAAAATTAAAAAGTACAATTAGCTATTATAACATTAATATAGATAATGATATTATTACAAATGAAGATGGCATTAGTGTACAAGAAGGAGAAACATTAAGTAAAGGTTTTGAAATTGATTTCATAGCAAATCCGTTTCCAGGATTTAATGTTGTTGCGGGGTATACCAAAAATAACGCAACCTTAGAAAAGGTAAGTGCTGGTAGTGAAAGTACTGTTGGAAGTAGTTTAACGTATACTCCAGAAACGGTTTGGAATTTTTGGTTAAGTTACCACATTCTTAAAGGCAAGACAAAAGGATTAGGTTTTGGGTTTGGAGCCAATCATATGAGTGAAATTTATAACAGTTCAGCTAATAATTTCGGTTCAGAATCTTATAGCATTTTTGATAGTACAGTCTTTTATCAAAAAGATAATTACAGAGTGAGTTTAAAAGCCAATAATATGTTCAATAAAGAGTATTATAACGGTTACGGTATACCCCAAAAACCATTTAATTTTAGTGTGGGGTTAACGTATAATGTATTTTAATTTTACACTTTAGAAAAGAAATAAGAGGGCATACCAAGACATGCTCTCTTTTTCTGTTTAATAACTTAACCTTAATAAAAATGAAATTTGCCATTGTTTATATATTGTTATTTCTGTCTGTATGTACTTATGCTCAAGACATAAATATCGGATTCACAGAGACTATTCAATCAGAACAGCTTCAAGAAAAACGCGAATACTTAGTGTATTTACCAGAACAGTATTCAAATGAAAAATATAAAAGTCAGCAGTATCCAGTCATATACTTGTTAGACGGAGAAAAGTTTTTTCATGTAATGTCTGGAATTGTAAAAAATCTATCTACAGGGTATTATCCTGTTATGCCAGAATGTATAATTGTAGCTATTAAAAATACAAATCGGTCTAGAGATTTAACGCCAACTCAGGTCTCTGATGTGGGCTATGATAGTGGAGGAGCAGATACGTTTAGCTCTTTTATTACAACAGAGCTAATGCCTAAAATAAATAAAACATATAGAACTCTAGGTTACAATGTGCTTGTCGGGCATTCCTTTGGGGGGCTTTTTGTTATAAATACACTCTTTAAAAACACAAATACCTTTAATGCTTATATTGCCATAGATCCTAGTTTATGGTGGGACAATGCCTTATTTGTGAATCAATTGGATGATTATTTGCAAACCACAGATTTTAATAAAAAAGCATTGTTTTTAGCAAATGCAAATGCGTTGTTATATAAAAATAAAACAGCTAAACAAGATGATGCTCATTCTAATGCTAAAGAATTAGCAATAGAAAAGATGAATATTACTGCGCCTAAACACTTAAATTTTAATATAAAATATTATCCTGAAGAAGATCATGGAAGTGTTGTTTTACCTGCTTTTATTGATGGATTTCGTACTGTGTTTAAAGGCTATCGCGTAAATGTAAAAGAGGTTATGAATAATCCGGCTGTATTGAAAACACATTTTCAAATGGTATCTGAAAATTTAGGAATTAATTTCAAATCACAATGTGCTTATATAGATCGTGTTGTAGATTTAATGATTGAAAGAGATTTACTAGACCATGCTAAAATTTTAAATGAATTGAATATGGAATTGTATCCAAAAAACGACTATTTAAAAACTAAATTTAAATAAGTTTCCAAAATATTATGAAACATTACACCTTCAGAACATTAATTAACAATCTTCATCTTTGGCTGGGTATTGCTAGTGGTATCGTGTTGTTTATTGTATGTTTTACTGGCAGTATTCTTGCTTTTGAAACTGAACTTATATTGCTATTTGATAGCAATGATAATTATTCAGAACAAACAAATGAAAAGCTTCCTTTAAAAGACATTGTAACGGCTTTTGAACAAAATGATACCATTGTAAAAGAATTTATTTTTTATGGTGAAGCAAATAGGAATTATCAATTTACATTACTCACAAAACAACAGTTTGAAGCAAGTAACGGAAAACCAGTAAGAGGTAAATCTGTTGTTATAAATCCATATACAGGAAAAGAAGTACATGCTATTGGTAAAACGAAAGAGGTATTGCACACTGTAGAACAATTACACAGATATTTACTTTTAGATAAAAAATGGGGGAGACCAATAGTAGGAGTGAGTACTATTATATTTGTGTTTTTATGCCTGTCTGGGTTATTATTATGGTTTCCTAAAAAGCTTAAAAATTTTAGAAAAAAGAAGGCTTGGAAACAAGGGTTTACTATTAAAACAAAAGCCAACTGGAAACGTTTAAATTATGATATTCATAATACGTTTGGGTTTTATGCATTACTTCCCTTATTACTTATGGGGTTAAGTGGGGTGTTGTGGTCTTTTACATGGTATTATAACGGTTTGGAAATGGTTTTAGGGGATAAGCTAGGAAAGTCTAGATTTGAGAAAACAATACCATTAGGTCGTGACTATACAAATCAGGATCCAGCAACTATAGACTTTACTACGTTGCTAGCAAAAACAGATAGTATTTTATCCTATTCTAATTTTGCAACTCGAGTAACCTTGCCTTTGTCTGCAAATGAAAGTGTCATGATAAGAAAAATTAGTGGTGATTTTTTAGCGTATAATGCATCAGATAAACTTCAGTTTAACCCGTATTCAAACGAATTAATTTCGGCAACATTCTTTAAAGATGAATCTTTTGGTTCTAAAATAGCAGGATTAATACGTGGTATTCATGTGGGGAATTTTGCAGGTTTTATAACCAAGTTTATCTATTTTATATGTTGTTTAATAGCAACATCTTTACCTATAACAGGAACATTAATTTGGATTAATAAGATGAAGAAGAAATAAGTAGGTTATTTAATTTTAGATCATAAAAAAAATCCGAACATCTGTTCGGATTTTTACTTTTTATGCAATTTGAAATTGTTATTTAATTTCAACAAGTTCTAAATCAAATATTAAATCCTGACCTGCAAGTGGGTGGTTCCCATCAACAACAATATGGTTTTCTTTAATATCTACCACTCTAAATTGATGTTCTCTTCCATCTTCACTTTTAGAAGTTAATCCCATACCTACTTCAGGTTTAACATCTGGAGGTAATTGCTCCTTAGCTACTTCATGAAATAATTCTTCATTTATGTCGCCGTATGCGTCTTCTTTAGATATTTCAACTGTTTTTTTCTCATTCACTTTCATATCAATGATAGCGTTTTCAAAACCAGGAATTAACATACCTTTACCAATCGTAATTTCTAAAGGTTCGCGCTCTAACGAACTATCGAATATACGACCGTCGTTTAATTTTCCTGTGTAATGCACTTTCACTGTATCGTTCTCTTTTACTTGACTCATACTATGTTTTTAATGTTTAATAAAATACAAAGCTATGATTTATATATTGGAAGACACAGGATATGGGCTAAAAGTCTGTAAATTAATATAGGTTTAACATTAAATATGTATATGAAATAGGAATGAAATACTCATTATACTATAAAAATGAAATAAGAGTTACAGCACAACAAATAGGTATTAGCATTGAATCTTTCTTTCTCTTAATATTTTTTTAGATGAATTTATTTACGTTTAAAACGGTTTTTTTTAGCAATTTTTATTGCTTGTCTCCTGGATGGTAAGTCGCTTCAGCTCGTTTTTCAACATCTTCTTTATAAAATGCGACATCTTTAAATAAACCATCTGCATAGCGTTGCGATTGGTCGTTAAAGTGAGGGGAATTTGGATCACTACTTTCTCCTCCAGCTAACATTGTTTTTGCTTTTACTTTATCACCAAATTCTACAACTGCTACAAAACTATTTCCCGAGGTTCCGTATTGTCGTTTTGTGTGTGTACCAAACTGGGTTCCGAATGATGCTAAAGCTCCCCAAGCTCCAGAAGCCATTCCAACAGGAATACTAGGTTTCTTATCGTCAAACTCTTGAAAAATATCCCCATTGTTTCTTTGGTATCTATTAAATTCGCCCCAAGGTGTTTGCCAAGACCCAAAATCTGTTTTTAAATTATTTAAAGCGGTTTGAAAGACTTCTAATCGCTCCTCTGCAGTCGCTGTTTTACTCATATAATCAAATTGCTCTAATCTGTTAATTCTTTTATTTCCTGTCTTTTTTGGAACGTACCCCGATTTATAATAAGCATTTAAATAAAACTGAGCCAAAGTCATTTCAACAGCATTTATAGAAACCCTAAAATCCCATTTTTTCAATAGCGCTAGTGCATCTTTTGCTTCTTGTGTTTTTATAGGTGTTTTTTTTGCAGCATCTAATAAACCTGTAATTAACAAATCGGCTCCAGGTAAATAGGTGTCGTAAGCCAAATCAATTAAAGAATCTAACGTTAAATCTTGCGCTTTTGTAAGTAGTGGAATTGCATGTATACCTCTGAAATTTTCAGGAAAGGAACTCATGTAATTCGGATAATCTTCACGTTTTGGACTGTATTCTGAAGCACTTGTAAATGGAGTAGAATTGCAATTTTGGATCCATCCATTTGGAGGATTTAATACCAAAATATTATCTTTTAAATCGTGTATTCCATTCCAATCTGCTTCAGGGTTACTACCATCAACAGGTTTTGTATAGTCTAATTTTTCATTTCTTTTTGGAATAAAATTTCCATGATAATATGCAATTGTCCCATCTGCATCTGCATATACTGTGTTATTCGAAGAGTTTGTACGAATATTCATCATATCATAAAATTCTGCATGATTAGATTTTTTGGTTCGTGTAAAAGATTGCTCTAAAGCTTTTATAGGACTCCACATTAAGGCTGTTGAAACCCATTTATTTCCATTTGCATGCGTAATTGGTCCATGATGTGTTCTGTACGTCATAAACGTTTTGTCGTTTAATTCTCCGTCAGTAGTTTTGTAGCTTAATGTTACAGGTATAGAGTCTATAGGGCGCAACGCTTCTCCATATTTATAAGATGATTTAGATCCGTTTTTTACTATTGTTTCTTCAAATTCATCAATAATATCAGTTCCTGTAGAGGTATGCATCCAACCTGTTTTTTCATTAAAACCTTGGTAAACAAAAAACTGTCCCCAAGTTACAGCTCCGTATGCATTTAATCCTTCTTCACTTACCACATGTACTTCACCTCGAAAAAAGAAAGACGTATGTGGATTAATAAGTAACATGGCGTGTCCTGATTTTGTTTTACTTCCAGCAATAGCAAAACCATTAGATCCTCTAGGTTCGTTATCTTTAAGTCTAATTAAACCATCGTTTGCAGCTACTAGATTCTCACCAGCCTCTTCATAAAAAGCTTTTATCTTTTTTGTAGAAACACGCTCTATATCTCCTCCAATAGAACCTTCACTAAAATACATTGGCATCCAAGGCTCAAAACGTGTTATTAATTTTGGTTGTACTTCTGGGTGTGTATTTAGATAGTAATTTACACCATCGGCAAAAGCAACACATAATTCCTGAAGCCATTTCGGACTATTATTATAGTTTTCGATTGCTTCATCTTCAGTCATGTATAAATTAGCACGTAAATCGCTATAAAGAAATGCTTGGCCTTCTACTTCGGCAAGTCTTCCAGTAGCCCAAATATAATTACGTTCTACACGATTAAAGTCGTCTTCGCATTGTGCATATAATAATCCAAAAACCGCATCGGCATCTGTTTTGCCATAAATATGCGGAACACCATAATCGTCTCTAATAATTTCGGTATTATTGGCATGTTGTTGCCAACGTTGTGCTTCAGTTGTAAGTGTTTTTTCTTTTTTACAACTAGTAAAAGAGATTATAAAGAATAATATTAATAAACGATTCATAATTGCTTTTTATATGGTTTATAGGTGAAATCAATGCAGATTGAATTATAAATATAACAGCGTTTTTCCGAAAAAGGACAAAGTGAAAATAGTAAGCTCTAGTTGAGATTAAAGTAAAACTAACATTTTCTAAATATGACTGTTATTATACTTTTTGCAATCTAATTTATTTTTGATTATTTCAATCATTTTAATAAAAATAAAATGAAAACAATAGAATTAAGGCATGATTATGAAGAGGAAATTTAGGAATGGAGATAGTTCACTAACTTAAAAGCCATATCTTTTAGTTGAAATATAAGTAGTTATTATATAAACTGAAGATTAGAATGCCTTCTATAATTCAGGAATAAATTATAGAAGGCATTTTAAAAAAAAAACTTTCTTTTGGTGTGGAAATCTGATCGTTTTTTATGGTCTAAATAGATTTAAAATTCCAAAATTTGTTTTTAGGCAAAGGAGCCACAAAGGTTTTTGATTCTTTAGTGCTAGAATCTTCATAGGTTAATTTCCAAGCATGAAGGCAAACCGATAGGGGTAAATATTTTATATCTGAACCATATTTTTCATCACCAATAATAGGAAGTCCTATGTTAGATAATTGCGCTCTAATTTGATGAAATCGCCCCGTTTTTGGCTTAACCTCTAAAAGATAACCAAAATCATTTTGGGCAATAACGTTATAAGTAAGCCTACAGTCTAGTGAGTCTTTAGATTTAGATTGTACAATATCTGCTCTTTTCTCTAGATTATTTTTTACAAGAAAGTTAACTAAATGTCCTTTTGTTTTTTCTGGCTTGTTTTTTACAATTGCCAAGTATGTTTTTTGAACTTTACGAGTACTAAAGAGTGAATTAAATTCGACAAGAATACTTTTTTTCTTGGCAAAAATTAATACACCACTTGTTACGCGATCTAATCTATGTATAACCCCAACATAGGGTTTTTTCTTGGTTTTTAATATATGATTGAATACCTGATTTTCAACTGTATTATTCTCGAAAGGACTTTTTTCGGTGATACGTCCAGATGTTTTGTTAACAACAATAAAATCGTTGTTTTCTTCTACAAGTTCAAGATTTGCCATTAATAATAGTATGCTTTTTAGCGTCTTTTCTTTTTAGATGTATACTTTTTTTTCTTGCGCGAACCATAAGATGGTTTTTCACTACTTGCAGGGATAGCATCATCGAACGTGTTTTTTACAGGTTTAAGATTAACTTTTTTCCAAGCTGGTTTATTTTCTTTTTTTTCAGGTATTAATACATCTAATAAATCGGACCTTCCAACCTTGTTTAAGGTTTTTTTAATCCAATCTTTGTTTTCTTGTTTATACCAAAAAAAGAAACGGTGTTGGTCGTCTTTTTCTTTTTTAGACTTAGGTGTTTTAGTTGGTTTTAAAGTGTACGGATGGTAACCACTATAATAAATAACTGTAGCAACCGTCATTGGTGTTGGTGTAAAACCTTGAACTTGTTCTAACTGAAATCCCATATCTTTGGTTTCTGCAGCTAGATTTGCCATATCTTCAACCTCACAAGCTGGATGATTTGAAATGAAATATGGAATCAATTGAAGTTTTAAATCCTTTTTTATATTAATTTTATCAAAACGTTCTTTAAACTTATGAAAATATTTAAAAGACGGTTTACGCATCAATTTTAAAACGGGATCAGACGTATGTTCTGGAGCCACTTTTAAACGTCCAGAAATATGCTTAGTCATCACTTCTTCAGTATAATCGTCTAATTCTTTTGGATCTGCGTTTTTATTAAACTCAGGGACTAACATATCATGACGAATACCACTACCTATAAACGATTTTTTTATTTTAGGATGCTTATCTACAGCTTGATATAATTCTGTTAATGGTTTATGAGACGTGTCTAGATTACTACAAATTACTGGAGAAATACATGACGGTGCAACACATTTATCGCAAATGGATTGTACTTTACCTTTCATCTTGTACATATTTGCAGAAGGTCCGCCAATATCAGATAAATAGCCTTTAAAATCAGGCATATTAGCCACTTTGTCTACTTCTCTTAATACAGACTCTTGACTACGACTTGCTATAAATTTTCCTTGATGTGCCGAAATGGTACAGAAACTACACCCTCCAAAACATCCACGATGTATGTTAATCGAAAACTTAATCATTTCGAACGCAGGGATCGGGCCACGCTTATTGTATTTTGGATGTGGTAATCGTGTGTAAGGCAAATCGAAAGACGCATCAATCTCTTCTTCTAACATCGTTGGAAATGGTGGGTTGATTACCAATTTCTTATTATTTACATCTTGTAGAATTCTATTAGCATGTAGCTTATTAGATTCTTGCTCGATGATTTTAAAGTTAGAAGCAAATTTTTTCTTATCACTTAAACACACCTCATGCGATTGAATTTGAACATCTTCCCAATTTTTATTCTTTGGAAGCGCTTCATCTTTATCTAGTAAAAATGCGGTTTGTTTTATTGTTCTTAAACTTGAAAAAGGCACCCCTTTTTGTAACAACTCTACAACTTCACGTAAGGGTTGTTCTCCCATTCCGTAAACTAACATATCTGCTTTAGACGTTTCTAAAATAGTTGGCATTAGTTTATCGCTCCAATAATCGTAATGTGTTACACGACGTAAAGACGCTTCAATACCACCAATTAAGACAGGGACATTAGGAAATTTATCTTTTAAAATACTAGAATATACAGAAGTTGCGTAATCGGGTCTAAACCCTTTATCACCATTTGGTGTATAGGCATCATTATCACGACGTTTTTTACTTGCTGTATAATTACTTACCATTGGATCCATACAACCTCCTGTTACACCAAAAAATAATTTTGGAGTTCCTAGTTTTGTAAAATCTTGTAAATTATCGTTCACACTTGGTTGCGGAACAATAGCCACTTTTAGTCCGTAACTTTCTAAAATACGGCCAATAACTGCTGGTCCAAAAGATGGATGATCTACGTAAGCATCTCCACTAAATAGAATAACATCTAGTTCTTCCCAACCACGAAGTTTTACTTCTTTGTTAGTCGTTGGTAACCAATCTGTAAGTTTATTTTTCTGCATATGGGGACAAAGATACAATTAAAATCTTTTACTAATCAATACTAAAAATTAACTCCTATTAAATAAGAAATCTTTATAGTGTCTATGTCTTAAATAGTTTTATTTGGAAAGCTCCTGTTTTTAAACGTCTATTATACTTGATTTAATTACTGTTATTCAACAATTGGATGTTAATATATATATGATTTAAAGAAAAAGAAAGGGCTATGTAACATGTTACGTAGCCCTTTCTTTTTGTAATTAATTCTAGATAGAATTTTATTGTTTTCTGTTTAGCGTATTACACTAAAATTAGACTGTAAAAAGTCCGTCTATAGAAAGGTAGCGTTCTCCTGTGTCATAATTCATCGTTAATATTACTTTTTCACTAGGTGTAGTCTCTAACTGTTTTCTAACGGCAGCTAAAGATGCTCCAGTAGAAATACCAACCAAAATACCTTCAGTTTTTGCAATATTCTGAACTTCAGTAAAAGCTTCTTCTTTAGTTATTCTAATAGCACCATCTATTAAATCTGTATTGAATGTTTCTGGAATAAACCCTGGACCAATACCTTGTAAAGCATGCGGGCCAGGTGCTCCTCCTGAGATTACTGGAGAGGCGTCAGGTTCTACTGCAAATACTTTTAAGTCTGAAAATTTTTCTTTCAATACTTTAGACATACCACTAATATGTCCACCTGTACCAACACCAGTAATTAAATAATCTATACCTTCAGGGAAATCTGCAACAAGTTCTAAAGCGGTTGTGGTTTCGTGGATTTTTGGATTTGCTGGATTTGTAAATTGAGAAGGCATCCAGGCATTTTTATTGCTTTCAACTAATTCTTTAGCTTTTGCAATAGTACCTCCTAAACCTAATTCTTTAGGTGTTAATACAAGATTAGCTCCGTATGCAGCCATTAATGCTCTACGCTCTACAGACATCGATTCGGGCATAACTAAAGTAAGTTTGTAATTTTTTACAGCGGCTACCATAGCTAAACCTATACCTGTGTTTCCTGATGTAGGTTCAATAATTTCCGTATCCTTAGTTAAAATATTCTTTTTTTCTGCATCTTCAATCATTGCCAATGCAATTCTATCTTTTATGCTTCCTCCTGGATTGTATTTTTCAAGTTTCATCCAAACGTTTGCATTTGGAAATAATTTATTCAATTTTACTACGGGAGTGTTACCAATACCTTCTAAAATGTTATTGATTTTCATATATTTTATTAATGCTTAAGTCTGTAATACTTAAAGGGTTCCTAATAATAATGTGTGTTTTGAAAAATTTCGAGGTTTAACTCGATTTTTCAGAAGTATAAAATTAATGTTTTTTACGTAAAAATATATCAGAAATCTCTTATTTCTTGAGCTTCTAGAGTTGGAGTGTGTGACGTTATAAAACCTGAATAACCTCAAGTTTTTAATTTTTAGTAGCTAGGTTTAAATACTTTTTTATTTATTGTAAAGTTGTCTGTTTTTCTTTTTTTAATAGAAATCAGCTTCAAAAAATCAATAACATTATTTTTAAAAACTATCTTTACATTAACCATAATCGCAGACTCATGAAAGTTATTACACTTACCATAAACCCGGCTTTAGATAAAAGTGCTAAAGTAGATGAAATGACTCCTTTTGATAAATTAGAGTGTTACAACATAACATATCATCCAGGAGGTGGCGGTGTAAATATATCTAGAGTGCTACACAGACTCGCTATAGAAAGTTATTGTATGTTTCCTTATGGTGGTAAAACAGGTGAGCATTTGGTCGAGTTGCTGCAAGAGCAACGCGTACATGTTGTTAGTACAACAATTTCTAATTTAACTAGAGAGAATTTTGCGGTTTTTAATACCGATACTAAATTACAATACCGTTTCGGGATGCCAACAAGTCCGTTTTCAGAACAAGAATTAGCTCCTTTAGAAATCCTTATTAACAAACAAGTGTCTGATGGAGATATTTTTGTAATAAGCGGTAGTCTACCAAAAGGATTACCAACAAATTATTACTCTAAAGTTATAGCAAACTTAACGGCAAAAGGCGTAAAAGTTATTGTAGATACTTCTGGACCTGTATTTAATGAAGTTTTAAAAAACGAGTTATTTTTAATAAAACCCAATAAAAAAGAACTAGCACGTTTGGCAGGGAAAGACAGAATGACTTCTGCCGAGCAGGAAGCTTTTGCTTTAAAAATGGTTACAGATAATATTGCGAAATACGTAGTGGTATCTTTAGGAAAAGATGGTGCTTTTATGGCTCACAAAAATGGTATTGAATACGTTTCAGCTCCTGTGATTTCTGTAAATAGTACCATTGGAGCAGGAGACAGTATGGTTGCAGGTTTAATTTATGCCATTACCCAAAACGAAACGCCTAAAAATATGTTGCGTTGGGGAGTTGCCTGCGGTGTTGCTGCAACTTTAAGCGAAGGATCTGATTTGGCTCATCCAGAAAACATCGATAAAATTTTAAAATTAGTATAAGTTCATTTGCTTAGTTTTTTAGAAGCTATATCCTGCTTTTTACTATATCTTTTTTATGAAAAATAAAAAAGGATGCCGTTTCAATCAGGGCTAAACACACGAGTAAATATTGTTTTTATTTCTATAGTTTTAAACCCTCTAATAACATGTAGTCGTACTTTAATATATAAGAATCAACTTAGCTCTTAGTATTTTATAATGTGGTAGATTTTCTTTTCTTTTTAACGAAATATAATAACACAGCAGCAAGTAATATACTCGTTAAGTATAGTCCGTATTTTAAATTAGGATTGGTTTCTTTAACGATTCGTTTTTGCCACTTTCCATTTACAAGTTCTATGTTTATTTCTTGGTTATTATCTCTGTCTAAAGTGTATTTATCTTTAGGAAATTCATCTAATAAAAAGATAGCCACAGATTGATTATTATATATGTCTTTAAATAATTTATTCTGTAAATGAATCGCATTTACGGTTTCAGGTAATCCAATAATTTCGGCAACTAATTTAGTTTCATGACCTAAAAATACTTTTGGATTCTTGAACTGTAAAGTATCTTTTTTATTAATAATAATTGAAAAACTATTCTTAAAATGGTTAAGAACTAAATCTTGAAATTCTTCTGGAGATTTATAAGCACCTTGGCCGTTAATGTAATTTACCTCTTGCTGAAATGCTGTTAATGAGCTATTAATTTGTATAACAATTTGTCCAGTTTCAGTTTTAGAAATAATAATATTAGATAAATCTGGGTTGTGAGCACATACCAAATTACTGAATAACAATATACCGAATACGCATAATTTAATGAGATTTTTTTTACAATGCATATTCCCCTCGTAAGCCATCAATAAAATTATTGTTTCCTGCATTATCTACGTGATAATGATATCCTCTTGTATCGTCATAATGTCCTCTAGATTCATCTAAATCAGTATACTCTTTTCCGTTAGCATCTGTGTTTTCGTATATTCCGTAACCATCAAAAGCATAACCAATCATTGCGGCATGACCATCTTTTTGTACTATTTTTTTAGAGACACCTGTCGCAGCATGGTAGTGATAGCCTTCGTTTAAGTTTATATGTCCGCCAGCATCATCAAAAGGCGCAATGGTGTAGGCATTTAAAATATTATCTACTGGTGCAGGTGCATTAAACACAACTCCGTTAAATGCTAAACCTCTATTAGATGGCATTGTAGAATTTCCTTCTGGGCCAGGATGTCCTTCAGGTCTTTCTCTTTCTTCTCCTTCTGGTCTTTTAGGTCTTTCGTGGCCTTCAGGTCCATTTTGTCCTCCTCTAGGTCCTTTGTTAAAACTATAAGCAGTAGGTGCTTTTTTAGGTGTTACAGGAATATAATATGTATGTTGCATGTCGTTTATATAAGACGGTAAACATTCTACACAATAGTTTTGATATTCTTCTCCTACATTTGGATTAGCAGCATCTCTGCATTCTTGTTCTGTTTGTGTTTTTGTGATTTCTCCCGTGTCTTTATCGTATAACATCCAAGTATCATCTTTATAAAAAGTCGCTAAATTTTTTACAAATGTTCCATCTACATCATACACTTTTCCATCATTTAACCAAATTCCTCCAGCAGAGGCATTGTCAGAAATATTGCTAGGACACCAAGGTCCCATTTCATGGTCTGTAGGTGTTGCTTTAGAGACTATTTTATAACAATCGGCAGTAGTACCATCAGACAATGTTCTGCTTACAATAGTAATTGGTTCTACTAATCCAGCAGTTAAAAAATTATCGCTTTTTACAGAAATGGTTACTTTATCTTGAGGTATAGTTGCTGTGTTAGAATTATTGTTTTTACACGAGTATAAGCCTATGAATAATAGACCGATTACTAGAATCTTAAATTGGTTTTTTTGCATATTAGTTTATTTAAAATTTCTTAAAAATAGAAAAGCTTCAATTATTTCAGAGACTCTTCATCAAAGGAAACCAGAGGAAAGATAGTGTTTTTATTAAGAATAATTTTAAGAGATTTAAGTCTTTTAAAGTAATATTATGTGTTTATAATCTCATTTTTATTAGGTATAAGCATACTTAAATATTACAATTTCAGTCTTGTAATTGTTTTTTTGTAAAATATATTGATTTTTAAATGCTATAAATTTTAACCAGTACTATAATATAATAGCTTAATCTAGTTGTTGTTAAGTGTTAATTTATTGTCAGAATATATATAATAACATGTGTTTATATAAATAATTATCAATTTTTAATGAAATGCATGAAAGGTATGTCGATTACTTTCGGCTAAAGTTTAAGTTTAATTTAAAAATAAATTGATGCACTCACTAAAATTAGTTTTAATCCTATTTACTGTTGGATTCTTTACATCTTGTAATAATAAAGAAAAGAAGGAGGTTCCAGAAGTTATAAAAGAAGAAGTAATTGTGCCTGAAAAAGCACCCGTTTTATTATCTGAATCTCAAAAAATAATAAAAGAAGCGATTGCTGCACATGGAGGCGATTTGTACGATTCTGCTAATTATTCATTTGTTTTCAGAAAAAATACTTTTCAATTTAAAAATGATAAATCTAATTACGAATACACAAAATTGTATAAAAAAGGAGATTCAGCAATAATAGATGTTTTAAAAAATGGACATTTTACTCGAACTGTAAACAATAAAATAGTAGAGTTATCTGATAAAGCTATTGCAAGCGGAACAGGTTCTATAAATTCTGTTATCTATTTTGCAACACTTCCTTATAAACTAAACGACAAAGCTGTTAACTCTAAACTTATTGAAAGTATTAACGTAAAAGGAAAGAATTATGATGCCATACAAGTTACTTTTAATGAAGAAGGGGGTGGGGAAGATCATGATGATCAATACTTTTATTGGATAAATAAAGACACTAAAAAAATAGATTATTTAGCCTATAACTACAGCGTAAATGAAGGTGGAGTAAGATTTAGAGTTGCTTATAATACAAGAGTTGTAGATGGAATTACGTTTCAGGATTATACAAATTATGAAGCTGAGGTTGGTACACCTTTAAAAGATTTACCAATACTATTTGAAGCTAATAAACTGAAAGAACTTTCGAAAATAAAAACTGAAAACGTAATTAATTTAAATAAACAATAGAATGAAAAGAATACTACTTATTGCAGCAATTGTATTAGCGGGAACGACAGTAAACGCACAAGAATTTGATAAAATGGATAAAAGTACAATGGATCGTGCTTACTATCCCGCAGGAGCAGCACACGATCGTACTTTTGAAAAAGATGCCGTTAAACAAAAAGCATTAACACCACAAATAAGAGTAACATATTCTCGTCCGGCAAAAAAAGGGAGAGTTGTTTTTGGTGAACTTTTAAAATTTGGACAACCTTGGAGAGTTGGTGCTAACGAGTCTACAGAAATATTATTTATGAATGATGTTAAATTTGCTGGAAAAGACATTAAAGCAGGCCGTTATTCTATAATTATTATTCCTACTGCAACAGAGTGGACCTTAAAACTGAATACAGAATTAGATGGTTGGGGAAATTACAGTTACGATACGAGTCATGATATTGCTAGTTTAAGTGTGCCTGTAACAAAAAGCAATAAAGAAATTGAAAACTTATCTATTGCACTTTATGAAGCTTCTCCTAAAACTGTACACCTAAAAATTGGTTGGGATACTACCGTTGCAGAGTTTCCTATTACTATAAAATAAGTAGTTATACTTTACAACAATAAAAAAAGCGAAAACAGATGTTTTCGCTTTTTTTATGCAAACTTATTACATCTTATTTTAGATTAGAGCGTTCCCTTATTTTATTGCTCATTTCTTTATAATTGGTTGTGTTAATTCCGAACTTTTCACCCATTTGTATCACGTAATCTACTAGTATTGCTTTTTCTGTGTACTTATTTTGGTTCTCAAAATCTAACTGAAGAGAAGATTTGGATTTATAAGGAAAATTAGAAACCATTCCTAAGGCATCTTTTATATCTTTTTTAGTTAAATTAATGTCGTATTTATGTGCTAATACCTGTACTTCCTTCATCATTTCTTCAAGCTTAATCATATGCTTTGGCGATTCGGCTAATTCTCCAAATGTAATATTTAGAGCCGTCGTCATTGCAGATAAAGGAGAGACAAAAAGATATTTTTTCCATAATATATCTTTCACATCTTTGGTGTAAACGGCACTTAAACCGCCTTTAATTAATATGTCTTCAACCCATTTGAAATCTAAATTATTATTGTTTCCAAAAAATAGTTTTCCTGGTCCTCCAAGGTGTTTTACAATTCCTGGTTTTTCTATGTTTGAAGCCACATAAATACAACCTTCAAGGATGTTAGAATAATTGTGAGAAAGTGTATTTTCAATTGCATTTTTTGCATTGACTCCATTTTGTAATGGAATGATTACGGTATCTTTTTTAATACAATCCTGATAATAACGCATTGCACTCTCTAGTGAATATGATTTTGTAGCAACGATTAATATATCTAATAAACCGATGTCTTTTGGATTATCAGATGCTAAATAAGGTTTAGATGTAATAGTTTTTCCTTCTGTAATTAAAGATAATCCATTCGTGTTAATACTTTCTTTTGTTTTATTACGACAAATAAAGATTATTTTGGTTTCTGGATCGCTTTCATAATTCTTGGTTAATTTAGCACCAATGAAACTACCAATTCCACCCATTCCTAAAATTCCTATGTTCATGTTTTTCGATTTTATTTTAATTATACACGTTTTTTGTGCCCTATAATATTGGGTTTGTATTGTTCTAAATTAAGCTACAAATCACTTTATTTAATTCTGTCGTTTTATTTATGCATTAATTTCAAAAATCGATTGTAATTAATTGCTATAACCGGTTTCATAACACTAAACAGCTTTCTACTTTTTTACTTGATCTATAATTTAATGTCTATTGTAATTAATCTTTTTTATGTTCTTGTTCTGTATGAATTTGATTTCCGTTAATCATTTTATCTTCATCATATATAGCATTAGACATGCCAAGCATAATTGCTGTAATAATTAAAATAAGTTTTCTTTTTATCCAATAGGCGAGTTGTTTGAATTGCTTCAAACGGATGTTTTTGTGTTGTTTATACATTTTAGTAATGATAAATGGTTAGATATTTTTTTTATCATTTTTATGCAGATTTTGCATAAATGTATAGCGTTTATATAAACGCTATACGATGTATAAACGTGTATATTGATTACAAGATGTGAATTTTTTATTCAGGAAAATAGATTGTGTTAGTATTGAACTTATTTTCTGATATTGTTCGTTTTGTAATTTAAAAATAGCCGTATTTTTTACACTATAAATCTCTTGTAAATCGAGATAGGTAATTAGTGTGATAACTATTTTTTTAGATAAGAGGTTTTTGCCATAAACATATAATTTTGAATGGTTATGGGATGACTCTTGTTGTGTATTAACGTATGAAACCTGATAATAATCTGATGTGTTTGTCTGAGAATATAAAGCACATTCGCTAACCGTTAGACCAAAAATCATAAGGATGGAAAACAAATATTTTATATACTTTTTCAAAGTGTTAGCTTTTATTTTAAATCTCGATTATTGCGTTGAAAACTGTGTAAATATTACAGAATATTAAATTAGGTGTTTTATTCTAGAATGTTTTAAAATTCAGTATCAAATTTTGGCAATATTTGTCCGTCTTTCCATTCTAATTCTCTACTAACTTTATTAATTTCTACCCAATTTGTTTCTTCATCTTGATAGGTTCCACTTTCTTTTTTGTAAACTATTTTTCCTTTAACTCCATTTTCGTCATTTGGAAAAATTAATTCTTCAAAAAACCAATATACACCAGCGTCAGAAATTTGAGAAATTGTAAACACTTTTTTCATTGTACCGTTTACTTCAAAAAAGTAAACGCCTCCTCCTTCAACACCGCAAGCTTCTGCTAAATAATTTACAAAAATAATATTGTCAATGCCTTCAATCCCTTTATTGCCATACACTTCTAAAGAAAAATCATTTGATCTCAGGTCTGTAACAACTTCCTCTATTTGTAATTGCTCGTTTAAGTGTCTAATTATAATGTAGTAAGAATCGTCTTTTTTACCATAAGTATAAAAGTATTTCGATTTTCCCATTTCCTTTTTTCCAAGAGAAATTAACGCTCCTAAAACATAACCCAATTGCCCTTTATATTTTACTTTGTAGTAATTAGATGGCAGTCCGTTATAAACCACTGTCTTTTCAGATTTTTCAATAATTTGAATTTCAGACCCAATTTTCAATAAATCTATAGCTTTAGATTTTGTGTCAGGTTGAGTTCTAAATGCTACATCGTTTCCGAATAGATAATAATCTTTTCCTTTTTCAAAATCTGAATATGTATTGTTGTAATCAATGTCTTGGCTGTGAGATAGATATGTAATGAAAAGAAAAAATAGTGTTAATTTGTTCATTATTAAGTATTTAACATGTTTAAACTGTATGTGTATACAGTGTTTTTTATTATTTTATCAGTAAAAAAACAAAAACAAATACATATCATTATTTTTTTTCTAAATTTTAATAACCTTAATTGCATAAGGTGTCTCCTGTAAGAATAAGTTTGTTTTGCTATGAATTTTATGTAAAAATAAGAGGTATTATTTAATTGTAATCTTATCTCCGAGAAATTTAGGTTCTACGCCAAGTAAAATATCTAAAAACACTTTAGTTCGTGCTAAATATTCTCTCAGTTGTACTTTAATTCCATATCGGGCAGAAACATCTTTTGCATTATAACCAATGGCTTTGATACCCTTTTTTTCTGCCAAATAAATGGCTCTTTCATTGTGAAATTTTTGAGATATTATAATGATTTCTGTTTGACCAAAAATCTCTTTTGCTCTCACAACAGAATCTAATGTTCTAAAACCAGCATAATCTAAGACAATTTTATTTTCTGGAATACCACGTTCAATAAGTGTGTCTTTAAAATCTGTAGGCTCATTGTAATTTTTATTTCCGTTGTCTCCACTTATAAGTATAAAGTCTATTTTTCCATTTTTAAATAATTTTACAGTTGCATTTATTCTATATTCAAAATATAAATTGACTTCACCATTTTTTAAATATTTAGAAGTTCCGAGTACCAGCCCAACCTTGTGTTTTTCTATTTGATTAATTTTTGAAAATGTTTTGCTTTTTGCATTTTTTTTAATGGTATAATTCGCAATGCAGATAAATCCTACAGTGAATAAGATTAAGATGGATATTATGACTAAAATTTTGTTTTTCATTATTAGAAATTCTAATGGATATACTATTTAATTTTATTAAAGGTTGAGCTTTCTAAATTTGTTATTAAGAGGGGGAAAGCTAGTAAAATAGTACAGAAAAAACCAATTGATAATTTAATTAGATTTTACTAATTTTTATATTTTCAAAACAGAATAGAAATTTGTTTAAATTAATCATATGTGCTATATTGCATATGTTTAAATCTGAAAGTTGTAAAATAGTATTTTTTTGTTAAGTCATATGTGTTTTTTAGCATATGTTGAATTGCTAAAATTAGGAATAAGAGGTGTAAAGAACTTTTTTTTCAATGTTTTTACTTCCTACAGTTGTGTCTGATTTTTTAAATTAAATAATATGCGTAATCTAAGTCGTTTTATTAAAACCGTTGTTCAAGCTTGTCCTTATACTTTGCTTGGAAAGAAATGTGTAAGTGTTGTTAATAGGAAATCAAAGGTTAGAACACATTCTAATAATAAAGTCCAATTCTTTAAATCGGGTATTAAAACAGGACGTAATATTGCGTTAGTAGGTATATTTTGCCCCTTTCTTTGGTTTGCCATATTATCTGGAGCGAGTAAAGATTTTATTATACTGAATGCAATGCATTCGGGAATTATTGTTTGTTTAGGTCTTGCTGTTGTTGGATTTAATTATGTTGGATTATACTTTTTTAGAAAAAGAATAATTGAAAAATGTTAGTTTAATAATATGTTATATAAAAGCATAAAATATGCTACTATCAGTTGCTTTTAAATAATTTAACGTTTAATAGTAGCATGTGATTTCTTTATAAGTTACTTTTTATTTTGTCTATAATCTCAGCGTATTCTGCATCAGATAGCGTAACTTTTTCTGGATTCATTTCAAAAGTGCCTCCAAAACCATAACCTTCTTTATATTTTGGAACCACATGAAAGTGTAAGTGAGATATTGTATCTGCATAAGCCCCGTAATTAATTTTTTCTGGATTAAATGCTTTTGTAAGTGCTTTTCCAACTTTTGCTACGTCTTCCATATAAGCATTACGTTGTGTATCTGTTAATTCGTGAAAGTCTACAGCGTGATCGTTGTAAACCACATTACAGCGCCCCAAATACGATTGTTCTTTAAATAAAAATAATTGAGATACTTTTAAATCACAAATTTTTATCATTAGTTGATGTAATGTTTCATTGTTTTGACAATACAAACATGCTGATGCAGGTGTTTTCATAATATAATTCTATAAATTTTAAAAAGGAATAAAGGTCGCTATTATACCTTGTAAAAGGCATGATTTTTATCATGAACCATGCCTTTTTTATAGATATTTTGTGTTTAATAAAATTAGATTTTTAATAACAAAACGGAATGTTTACAACACTTCTTTCATATGTTTATAATTTGTTTTAACCATTTCTAACACTTCATCCATACGTCCGCCTAATATCATTTTACTTATAGATAGTGCATAACCTTTCATTTGGTCGAATTCCATTTTTGGAGGCATTGCTAAGGCTTGTGGATTGGTGAAAATATTTACCAAAACAGGGCCATCATGTATAAATGCTTCTGTTAATGATTGTTTTACATCTTCTGGTTTTGTAACCGAAATACCCTTGAAACCCATAGCTTCTGCAATCATTTTAAAATCAGGATTCAGCATTTCGGTTTCGTGATTAGGTAAACCTTCTACTTGCATTTCTAATTGCACCATACCTAAAGAACGGTTATTGAAAACAATAAGTTTTATAGGAAGATTATATTGTTTAATGGTTGCTAAATCTCCTAATAGCATAGAGAGTCCGCCGTCGCCACAAAAGGCAATAACTTGTCGGTCAGGATAAGCTAACTGTGCACCAATAGCCATTGGCATCGCGTTAGCCATAGAACCGTGATTAAAAGATCCTAGCATTATTCGTTTTCCAGTACCCTCAATATATCTTGCGCCCCAAACACAGCACATTCCTGTATCTACGGTAAAAACCGTATCATTATTTGCCATTTCATTAATGGTAGATGCTACAAATTCAGGGCTGATATGGTCTTGAGAGCCAGTTTCATTTACATAAATATTCAAGTTTTCTTTTACCTTATCGTAAAAATGTAATTGTGCTTTTAAGAAACTATCATCTTCTTTTTCTTTAATTAAGGGTAATAATGCTGCAATGGTATCTGTTATTTTACCCGTTAATCCCATTTCTAATTTAGCACGTCTTCCTAGGCGTTCAGGTTTTATATCTACCTGAATAATTTTATTTTTCACGGGCATAAAATGTTCGTAAGGAAAATCGGTTCCTAAAAGTATAACAACATCAGATTCGTGCATGGCATGGAATGCTGAAGGAACACCTAAAAGGCCAGTCATTCCAACTTCGTAAGGGTTGTTGTGTTGCATTCCCATTTTTCCTCGGAAAGAATACCCTATGGGTGCCTTTAATAACCCTGCTAATTTTACAATATCGTCATGTGCTTCTCGAGCACCAATACCACAGTAAATAGATACTTTTGGGTGTTTATTCACGAGATCTGCAAATTTTTGCATTTCATTATTTGATGGACGTAAAATGGTTTCGCTTTGGTAATTATACATAGCGGTTGAGCTCTCTTCGGCAGGTAAGGCTGATACATCTCCTGGTAAGCCAAATACGGCAACTCCTTTTTTATGAACAGCATTTTGAATAGCTGCTTGCAACATACGTGGAACTTGTTTAGGTGTGCTGGCTAGCTCATTATATACACTGCAGTCGTCGAATAGTTTATAGGTGTTAGTAGCTTGAAAGTAATCTACACCAAATTCGGGAGTATTAATGGTAGAAGCAATCGCTATCATTGGAACTCCAGAACGGTTGGCATCGTATAATCCATTTATTAAATGCACATGACCAGGCCCGCTACTTCCTGCGCAACATGCTAAACCGTCTAATTCCGCTTCGGCAGCTGCAGCATAGGCGCCAACTTCTTCATGGCGTACGTGAATCCATTTAATTTTCCCGTTTCGTCTTACGGCATCATTCAATTCATTTAGACTATCACCTGTTACAGCATAAATTCTTTTTACATTGTTGTTAACCAACATGTCTACAATTTGGTCTGCTACTTTTTGTCCCATAATTCTTTTTCTTTTTGCGTTTCCTTTGCTTACGCTAATAAAATTACAAAACAGAAATTGTTTAGAGTTGTAATGTTTTGTTAACTTATGAGATCTTATTTTGAAATAGGAGTGTAGTATTGGTTGTTTTTTGTAAATAGATGTTGTTGTGTTTTCTACGAGTATATTAATTCTTTTTTTTAATTGTAGCTTAATAATGGTTTTGCAGAAGGAAATGTTCCGTTTTAATTATAACAATTGTATATAAAAAAAAGATTTATTTTTATTTCATAACTATAGATGCAATCTCTAATTTAAAATGTTCCGCTGTTTTATTTGCAATCAAGAAAGCGACCTCTTCTATTTTATGCGCATCAAAATTTGGTATATCTAGTTTACGACCTTTAAATGTTGGATACATGTTTTTTAAATCTAATTCAATAAGCTGCCAGTCTGTTGAGGTATTAAAATACGCTATATACGCATGTTTATTAGTTGCTTTATCTTTTATTCGGAATTGATACCGTTTTCCGTCTCCTCTAACTTTTAATTTAATTTTTGAAAATCCTTTTGTGTCTAGAGCATCAAAACGATATCTAACAGATGCAAACCCACCATTATTTTCTAGAGACACGTTACCTTCGTAAATCCCATGCCCGTCTTTGTTTAAAGAGAAATGTCCAGAAGAATTTCCGCCCATTACAACATCGTTAACCGTTTTCCAAAGTGTCACGTCTGCCGTTTTATTAAATTCGAAAATGTGATGTTCTTGTATCATAATATTATTTTAAACAATTTAAATAAGTATTGGCATATTCCAGATGTTTGTGTTGTTTTTCTTCAGGCATTTTATCGTACATGCGTATTAACATTCCTAACCTTGGATTGGATAAAAAGAAATCGCGCTGCGTGTGCATAAATCGCCAAAACAGACCATCCCAAATATTTTGCCATTCTCCTTTTCTATAATTACTCATTTTCATGATGTAATTACTACTACTAATATAAGGTTTAGTTGCAATTAAACCTCCATCTGCAAATTGGCTCATACCATAAACATTAGTAACCATAACCCAATCGTAAGCATCAATAAAGAGTTCCATAAACCATTTATATACTTCATCGGGATGGAATTCACAAAGCAACATAAAATTACTGAGTACCATTAATCGCTCTATATGGTGGCAATATCCAGTTTGTAATACTTTTTTAATAGTTTGATCTACTGGAGGTATTCCGGTTGTTCCATTATAAAAAGAGGCAGGTATTTTCTTTTTAAATTTCCAAAAATTAGTAGTTCGCTCTTCGCTTCCTCTAGTTTCGTAAACACCTCTAATAAATTCGCGCCAACCTATAATTTGTCTTATAAAACCTTCGGTAGAATTAATCGGGACTTTATGTTTCTTAGTATAGTTTAAACAGGCATTAATAACTTCTTTAGGTGTTATTAAACCAATATTTAACATGGGGGTTAAAACACTATGGTTAAGTATCGAGTTTTCTGCAACAATAGCATCTTCATAAACACCAAACTCCATAAATCGTTGCTCAAAAAACTGTTGTAGCCAATCTTTTGTTGTTTTAAAATCTGTGGGATATAATGGAGATGTAGTTAGGGTTCCTAAATGATTGTCAAAGTGTTTTTCTACATATTTTTTTGCTGCTTCGTAATATGAATTTGTATCCGGAAACTGAATGGAAGGAGGTGTTTTTTTTACAGGATATTTTTTTCTGTTTTCTGCATCGAAGGTCCATTTTCCTCCTTCAGGTTTTCCATCTGTATCTATAAGTATTTGTCGTTTTTTACGTTGTTCTGTATAAAATGAAGTCTGATTATACTTTTTCTTATCACTCTTAAAAAAGGCAGAGAGTTCGGCTTTTGTATTTATAAATAAAGGAGAGGGGAAAACGGTTGTTGAAATATGATGTTTGGAACAACTATGTTCTATCCGTTTTTGTAACCAATTATCTGTTGGGTCTATATAATTAATATGCTGAATTCCTTGTTGTTTTAATTCTGGAATTAACTGTCTAATATCTGAAAGGTTATCAATAGCATTTATGTAATGCACTTTTAGTTTTTTTTCATTCAGAAGAAAATCTTCATAGCATTTCATGGTTGTTCTATGAAATGCAATTTTTTGTTTGTGAAACGGATACCGTTTAAAGAATAAATATTCTTCAATTAAATATATTGGTGTGTTAGTCTCAAAAAGAATAGATTCTTGAAACAGCTGATGTGGAAATATTAAGTTGATGCTTTTCATTTATTTTTTCTGCAACGTTGGCTACAATATTTAATGTGTTCCCAATTTGTCTTCCATATTTTGCGCCAGCTAAATGGACGTTTACAAACAATACATGTTTTTTGAGGGAGGTGTCCCTTTTTTATTGTCTTTTAAGTTTTAAATTAAACATTTAAGTGTTTTTATAAAAGTTAATTAGTAATTATAGGTAAACTAATTTGTGATGGGTATTTAGACGAATGGTGTATTTTATTATGAGCCACTATGCCTTCTTTTTCGTCGTAATTATTCCCCCCAGTATTTAAGTTTCTGGCAAAACGCGGAAAATTACTACTAGATATTTCTATACGAATACGGTGCCCCTTTTTAAAGTAGTTACTAGTAGACATTGGTGTTAAATCTATTTTGTAAATGTTACCTTTTTTCATAAAGACTTCTTTGTCGTAGCCTTCACGATATCTAGCACGTTGTATGGTTTCATCTAAATTATAAGCTTTACCATCAGGATGTACATCAATAAGTTTTATGGTGAAATCTGTATCTTTTACATCGGACGATACGTATAAAGTAGATTCTATAAAACCAGAAACTTCTAAGCCTTCTTTTAAAACATCTGTTGTGTAAACTAAAATATCGTCTCTTGTTTCTGTTAGTTGGTGATCAAATGCTCCACCTCTTAGTATATTGTCGTCACAACATGGAGTACCTCCAAAAGAAGGTACTGGTAACATTGGATTGTAGGTAAAACTATCAGGATTATCGGTTTTTACTTTTGTTGTCGTTAATGTCCCATCACCATAAAGACTGTTGGCGTTACCATTACTATTTAAATAATACGTTGTTGGTTTTGCATTTTCAGGTGGCCAAACTTCAGAAGCTTGCCATTTATTACTTCCCATAGTATAATACTGTACTCTAGGTGTTTTGTCTTTAAAATCGTTTTGTTCTCCTTTCAACCATAAATCAAACCACGCATAAATTTGTTCATCATAATTCAATCTTGCATCACCAACACTTAGTTCTCCAATCATGGTATTTTCACTTGTTCCTTTTGTAAAACCACAATGTAAATTTGGAGAAATAATTAAATATTGATTATCTCTAATTGCTGCATCTTTGGTATTGTTTCTAACATGATTAAATAAAGCCAGATTTGGTGTTATAGACATATCATACCATGAAGCGAACCAAAAGCTTGGCACACCAATTTCCATGTCGTCATGATACAAACCACCTTCATACCATGCATCGTCATTGGGTTTACGACGAATCATTTTATCAAAAATTTCACTTTTCCCATTTATATTTTTAATACCATCTTGTATAGGTAAATAATTAAACGCTTCTGCAAAATCAACTGGTGGATTTTCTGGATCTAAATCATAAAATCTAGATATTCTAATTAAATCTTCTTGAGTCGCTCCAGCAGGAATTCTAGGTTTAAACTTATCATGCTCTACGCGATACAACCAAGCCATAAAAGACATTTGTACTACACCACCACGAAACCAATTACCTTGCTCATAAATATCATCAATGCGGCCTATACCTGCACCATAACCTTGCGCTACCATTGCGGCATGCGACGGGTGATCTAAAGCAGCTACTGCCATTTGCCACTCTGCAGAAGAGGAACAACCATAAGTACCTATTTTACCGTTAGACCACGGTTGGTTTTTCATCCATGTAAATGTATCGTAACCATCTGTTACTGGTACACCTAAAATATCCCATTCGCCTTCAGAAAAATAGCGTCCGCGTTCGTTTTGCACAACATATGCATATCCTTTTTTTACGGCTTCCAATGCCTTTTTTACTCTAATTGTAGTTATCTCTTTTCCGTCAACCCAATTATTGAAATTATAAGGTGTGCGGGCAAAAATAATAGGTACTTTTTTATCTGTTTTAGGACAGTATACATCTGCAGCCAAACGAATACCATCTCGCATTGGTATCATTACTTTTTGGTCTATAATGGCAATGTTTTCTAGTTCTCGAAGTTCTTTAGATTGTGCTTGAAGATTAAAATTATTTAAACAAAAATACGCTATTATAAAGGGTAATACAAGAATGTTTTTTTTCATTGTGTTAGAATCATTAGTGGGTTAAAAGGGTGTTGTTGCCTATGGGGCATGTATGTTTAGTTACATGGTTAAGCAACTAATTTAGTAATAAAAACTGAATGGAAATTTTAATTAAAACTCTAATCGCTATTGGTTATATATGGATTAGTGAATCGTTTTTATTTATCTAATTAAAATAGAGGAGGATATGAATGCTTTCCTTGCCTTGAACATGAAAAGGACTAAGTTTTTTAATAAATGAACTATGCATTGTTCTGTACTTAGATATAATTGTGCAGATAGTAATTGTTTAGTTGTTGTAAATTATTTAATTAAGTGTTAATTTAATGATTATTTTATATGGTGGTGTTTAATGTTTGGTTCTTTTCTGTTTTTAATATTCCAGAAATTAAAGTCTTGTATTCTTGAATGTTTTTTTTGTATTTTTTTCGTACTATAATTAATATTAAAATTATTACTGCTAAAATTAGCGTTCCTATTGCATACCTAGAAAAAGTATTGTGTTTTCCTAATATTAAAGTAATTAGAAAGCCTAATCCTAAAATTATATCTGTAAATATTACTGATTTCCATAAGAAGTGTTGATTAAAATAAATCTCGACACCAGTTTCATTGTTAGAATCTATGTTTGATAATTTTCCGTTTACAACAATGCTATTTAGATATAATAAATACCATGGGTATAGAATCCTTTTACGCATTTTAAATGTTGCTGAATTATTTTCTTCATGATTCAAATTGAATACAATTCCGTTAACAGATTTAAGTGCAGATTCCATGTTTTTACTAATCTCTTTAGGATTACCTTTTAATTTAAAATTCCATTTTTTCATACTATTAACTTTAATATTTGGTAACGATTAGGTATAAGAATAGAGTTTTTTTGTACTGTCTAGTATCTATTTCATTATAATTTTTACACTATTTGGTTTAAGTTTTTTTTTTGCTAAATATTTATCAATACTGTCATTGTTTACCAAGTTTAGTGTTGTTTGGGAGATTTTAAAATCAGATATCGAGTCGTTTATTATTTTACATTCGGCATAAACATAATGTTTCCCTATCCCTCCTTGAATATATACAATTCTCCAAGTATTATTTTTTTTTGATAAGAACTTAAGCTGTCTTATAGGGCTTGAATCATAGACTAATACATCGGTTTGATTAAATTTTTCATTTGGATTTGCTATTTCAAAATTATTTTTTAATATTTTTTTTAAAGCCAAATTAAGCAGTTCTGGGATTGAATCTTTGGTGTTAAATTCTGTCCAATTTTTTTTTAATTCAACATCTAAATTTGTCGATTCAGATTTTTTAGAGGAACAATTCATCAGTATAATTAATATTAGAAATAAGATCTTTTTCATATTCTGAAAAATGGTTTGGAGTACAGCGATTTTCAGAATAAAATTCAGAAGAAACAAACTGTAACACACTTAATTTATTTAAAAATAGCGATTTTTTATGTGTTGAGTTGCAGTATGTTATTTTTTGTTTTTATATAGTTTAATTGCTTTTAGATATTGCGTTCCTCCATTTTTGTTTGTCGTTGATAAATCTATTTAATTCAGGATGATTTTTGTCAATCCAGTTTAATAAATTAGTTCCTTTTTCTAGCTCAATTTCAAGGATTTTGTATTAAATATTGAATTCCATTTCATCCATTCACTGTATTCTTTTATAAAAAAGTCTGTCTGTTAATAAATGAGTTAATTCAGTTTGGTAAGAATTATCAAGAGCTTTGTAATATTGTTTAGCGATGTCAAGTTTGTTTATTTATTTTTCAGGATCTATACAAGATGTAAAACCTAAAGTTAATAACAGTAAAAGGAATATGATTTTATTTGTTAAATGTTTGTTTTGGTAATGTGATATTACAAATTTGTATTTGATTTACTTAAGAAAAAGGAAGTCTAGATATTGTTAAAAGAATACTTGAAAATCTAAATTAATTTTGTGTAGATGTTAAGGTAATTATCTGATTGTTAGTGTTTAGTAGAAGTTAAAATAAACACTTCACGATTTATACATTATACAAACTAAAACAACCATAATCTGTTCTTATGCCTAATTTTTCTCCAATAAATTTGATTTCACATGTTTTTACAAGGTGTTCAATATTAAAGTTGTGTAAAAGTGTTTTATTAATAAAATCAAAAACAAATACATTTGAATGCTGAACAAGAACCAATTTTGACTGGTTGTTATTAAAGCAAAATGTATTAATATTTTTTGTGTTAGTCGGGATTTCGAGACTCTGTATTATAATTTCTTGGTTATTAGAAAGGTCAAAATAACGCATTCCCCAAGTTCCATATTTTTCTCTGATAACCAATAATTTATTGTTATTTGTAAATTCTATTTGGGTTATCATTTCAAAACTTCCTGTAATTGTATTAAGATGTTTTCCGTTTGTTGCGTTAATAATTTGTAGTTCTCCAACTGTATTGTGAAACGCTAATAATTTACCGTCTTTAGAAAGTTTACCACAGAAAGGAGTTGTTCCTTTTATGTTTTGTAAGGTGTAATTTTTTTTCCATAAAAGGATGTTTAAATTATTTATTATAGAGACTTTGCCTAAAGTTGCAAATGCTGTTTTATTGTCTGCTACAGATATAAAACTATCTATAAAACTTTTTTTATTTCCTAAATTTCTGAAACTTTTATGATCAAGTTCATACTCGTAAATATAATGGTCTATATCTAAAATAAGCGAGTTGGTGTGGCCTCTATATACTATGTTCCATGCTAATTGTTTGGGTAATTTAATTTCATCATAGACTGTTCCAAATTCATCTATTTGTATTAAAGAGTCTACTTCATCTTTATAGATAAAAATCCCTTTAGGTGTGTGCTGAAAAGATAAGCTTCCTGTATATCCGCCACCAATAAATTTATGTAAATAGGCTTCTCCAATTTTAGGATGTTTATTATTTAAAACAAAATCCTTTTTTAAAGCAGCCCATTCTTTTTTATAAAAATTTTTTAGAGCTTCTTCCGAGCTTGAAAATTCTTTTTCAGTTTTTCTTAGTTTTTTAGGTGTTCCTGTTTCAGAAATTAATTTTTTATCTGTTAGCGTTATCTGAAGTAGTTTCTGTGAATTGGTATTGATAAGTTGATGAGATAATGCTTTCATTTTACGAGGTTTTACTGTTTCCTGATCAGTTATAAATTCACCTAAAGTTTACTTTAACTTAAATATTTTGCAGCAATTGGTAATCTTCTTCCCATTCCAAAAGCTTTTGGACTTATGCGTAAAACAGGAGGCATTTGGTGTCTTTTCCATTCACTTTGATTTACTAGTTTTAAAATTCTATTGACCAATGATTTTTTATAACCTAAGGCAATGATTTCTTTAGGATCTAAACGTTCTTCTATGTAATGAAATAATATGGCATCTAAAATTTCGTAATCAGGTAATGAATCACTGTCCTTTTGATCTGGTCTTAATTCTGCAGAAGGAGCTTTTGTTAGAATATTCTCTGGAATAATTTCTTCATTTCTGTTAATATGATTACATAAAGCATAGACTTGGTTTTTATATAAATCGCCAATTACCGCTAAACCGCCACACATATCTCCATACAACGTTCCATAACCTACAGCAGCTTCACTCTTATTAGACGTGTTTAATAAGATATAACCTAATTTATTGCTTATTGCCATTAAGGTTACACCTCTTAATCTGGCTTGAATATTTTCTTCTGTTACATCGGGCTCTTTTTCTTCAAAATGTGGATTTAAACTTTTCTCGACACTATAATACATGTCTTTTATTGGAATTGTTTTATAAGGCGATTTTAAATTATTAACCATTTTAATAGAATCGTCTACAGAGTGATCGCTACTATATTGCGATGGCATTAAAACAGACATTACGTTTTCTCTACCAAGTGCCTCTACAGCCAAAGCTAGAACTAGAGCAGAATCTATTCCTCCGCTTAATCCTAAAACAGCTTTTTTAAAGCCTAATTTTTCAAAATATTGTTTTATTCCTGTTATTAAAGCTTGATGTATTTTTTCTATATCACTTACTTCTTGAAGATTAGGAACGACGTTTTCAATCTCGTTTGTATTAATAATTTGAATACATTCTTTAAAATAAGGTAATTCTGCAACTATTTCTCCTTTGCTATTTGCCGCTAAAGAGCCACCATCAAAAATTAATTCTGTTTGTGCACCTACATGATTGGCATAAAATAAAGGAATACCATATCTTTTTGCATTGGCACTTACAATTTTTTTTCTTGTTTCTGCTTGATTATAAGAAAAAGGTGAAGCCGATAGATTTAAAATAAAATCTGGTTTTTGATTGATTAGAATATCCATTGGGCAAACTTTATACAACGGATTTTCATTACCAATATTCCATATATCTTCACAAATAGTTAAAGCAATTTTTTTGCCTTTATATTGAATAGTTTCAAATGTTTTAGAAGGTTCAAAATATCTGTACTCATCAAAAACATCGTAAGTTGGTAATAAGGCTTTATGGCTTACACTAAGTATTTTTTCATTAGCTATAAAAAATGCTGAATTAAATAAATCTTTCCCTTCAGGAAGAGGATTTACACTTGGCGCACCAATTACTACCGCCACTTTATGTGTTAATGGTTTAATGTTTTCAATCACTTCATTACATTTGGTAATAAAATCATTAAACTCTAAAAAATCTCTTGGAGGATAACCACAAACGGCTAATTCTCCGAATAAAACAATATCTGCTCCTTCGCTTTCAGCATCTTTAATGGCTTTTTTTATTTTTGAAAAATTTACTTCAAAATTACCAATGTGGTAGTTTAATTGTGTAATAGCAATTTTCATAAATTCTATTTGTTATCTGTTGTTCTGAAACGTTTTCTCTTCCGTAGGATTAAGATGTCTCGTTGTTATGTTTTATATTGTTTATGTAAACGCATAGTATTGTGTTTAATCGAGATGGTTTTTCAAAAGAAAATCTAAAACGAGAAAGTAAGGCCTACACCTGCATGACACAAATCTAATTAACAAGTTTTAAATTAACTATAAATTTAATTGCATCTTTAAAAAATACAACCGTTTTCTAATAGTAAACAATTAAGTATGTGAATACTTGTTTTTTTATTGAAATGCATGTCTTTATGTTAACACAGTAGGAGAGACGTTAAAGAATAAAAATGAGTTAAATTGGAATAAAGTTTTGTAATGGGGTTTTAATGCCAAAAAGTAATTTTAGTTTAAATAAAAAACAAAAAAAAGAGCAATCCAGTTGGATTGCTCTTTTTTATAAACGATTTACATTTACTAAATTAGTAATATTATGCTTACTCTACAGTCAAGGTGTATTGAGGAGTAGGGTTTAATGGGCAAAAATATAAATATTCCCCTTTTTTTAATGTTGTAACTTTACTTGTTTCTTTTGTATTGTTTTCTACAGCTTTAGTGACATAAGCATTTTTAATATGGTTTTTTGCTTTAGAAGGATCTTCTCCTTTAGGAACTAATACAAATCCTACTTTATGTCCGACATTATTGTTGGCTATTTCAAAAATGTAATCGCCTTCTTTTAAGGTTAATTCTTTTTGTGTAAAATCACCTTTTATTTGTTCTAAAGCGACCACTGTAGCTTCATTGGTCATTTTTTCTTGCGCGTTTCCTGTTAATGTAAAGGTTAATGCGATTACTATTACTGCTATAATTTTTTTCATGTGTTTTAAATTTTTAAAGGATTGTTATATGTTATATTGTTTCTAATTCTAAGGGTTGTGCTACAGGAAAATCCACAGGAACTTGAGTTGTACTATGTATATAGTTAGATATTGTTTTATCTCCAACTAAAGAAATAGTATCTATTAAGTTTGCTTTTGTATAGCCTACATTAAAGAAGTTTTCTAATACAGCAGCATCTGTTTTACCTCTATTTTCGGTAATGTTTTTTGCTAATTTTGCTAAAGCGTCTAATTTGTTATTTACTGAAGAAAAACCAGCTCTTAATTCTAAGATTTGTGCATCTGTAAAGCCGTTCATTTTTCCTATTACAGTATGTGCAGAAAGACAATAAAGACAATCGTTTACTTGACTAACAGCAAGATTTACAACTTCTTTTTCTTTAGCAGATAACGAGGTTTTTGAATTGGCAAATGTTAAATAATTTTCTAAAGCAGTATCACTATGTGCATATGTTGCATATAAATTAGGTACAAAGCCTAATGCTTTTTTTAAATTATCGAAAATGGCTTGATTATTTTCGCTAACGTCTTCTCTTGAAGGAATATTAAATGTGCTCATATTTTTAGTTGTTTTATCTGAAATGTATTCAGATATTATTGTATTTATATTTATGTTTTTTGTTGGTACAAAGTTGCGTAAAATTACAGCTGTATGGAATGCTTTTAATTCCCTAAAGCATGTCGTTTTTTCCCTTGTGTTTAAAAGTTGCCTATATATGGGTTTTCTGCATCACAATAAAAATCGTGTATGTGTTTTTGGTCGCAATGAGTTTGCGTACTAATCGTATTTACAGCAACTTTCTTATTGTTTGTAAATATTTCTATAAGGTTGAATATGGATATGTTTTTTAATTTCATCTTGTTATTGTTTTAATATTACAATGCAAAGATGCGATAGAAGTCATTGCTATAAAAGGAACAATTTGCCCAATGGCTTGTCAATTTTTCCTAACTAGAAGTGTTTAGACGTTTTTTATAGTCTGATGGAGATAATGTTGTATGTTTTTTAAATAATCGGCTTAAGTGAGAAGCATCTTCAAAGCCAATTTCGTAAGCTATTTCTTTGGCTGTTTTATCTGTGTAAATTAATAAGCGTTGTGCTTCTAAAACAATACGTTCGTGAATAATTTGTAACGGACTTCTGTTTAGTTTAGCAAAATTATTAGATAACGTTTTAGGCGATTTAAATAATTTTTCGGCATAAAAAGATACACTGTGTTCTGTTTTAAAATGTTGCTCTACTAAAAAATTAAATTCACGTAGCAAATCTACTTTAGAACTTTTTGGTGTTTCAATAATACCTTCCTTCGCTTTTAATAAACGTGTGCTTTTTATAATAAATCTTGCCATTAACATTCTAAGCATTTCTGCTTGTATGTTATCTTCGGTGTCTAATTCGTCTATAAAAACTTCGTGTAAAGCTTCAAACTTTTCTTGTTCAATAGTGTTTAAATTAATGACAGGAATATTTATATTTCCGAAGAATAGTATACCTACACAACTCACTTCTTGGTCGTGATCTTTAATACAATAAAACTCTTGATTGAATTGATATATGGTAACATGATTCCCTGAAATATATTGAAGATATTGAATAGGAGTAAGTGCTAAAATACTGTGAGAATCTAGTGTAAAAGGAACATTGTCTATAATTAAATCTACAGGTTCTGAATTTGCCCAGATAAAAGTATAAAACTCACTTTGCTTAGCTTCTTTAAAAGAAAGTAAATCGTGCTCGTTTCCAATATTGAAAATGGCGTTTGTAGAAAATTCTTTAAAAGTGTGAGTCATGTTAACTAAGTCTAATTAATATTTAAAAAATTACAAAAAACAATAAATATTTAAGACGCTTTAATAGTAAAGACTTAAACGCTACCAGATTTTATGTGTACACTTTATTTACTGATCGTTCTGCCTTTTTGTTTTCTAGATGTATATAATCAACTTATAAATAATAGGTTGATTATATACAGTTTTACTTTTTTAAAACCCTTTAACAGAGATATCTGAACATATTTTGTTCATTTTTACTTTCAAGAATAATATAAGAATATTAGGTATTTGTGCCTTTATTTATTTTTTACAAAAATTAATTTATGTTTACTCTTCTGATTTTCTCTTTGTTCTAATTCGAATTCACCAATAGATTTAATTAAAGGTGTTAGTTTATCAAAGCCATAGTTTCTAGAATCGAAATTGGGTTGTTTTTTTTGAAGTAAGCTTCCTACATCTCCAAGAAAAGCCCAACCATCTTCGTCTGACAAATCAGAAATAGTTGTAGAGATTAGTTTAATAACTTTAGGAGTAATTTTATCTATACTATCTTTAGTATTGTCTTTCTGACTAACATTTTCTTTCTTTTCAGTCTGTTTTCTAATAATTTCGATGTAAATAAATTTATCACAGGCTACAATAAAGGGGTTTGGTGTTTTTTTCTCTCCAATTCCAATTACTTGCATTCCCGCTTCTCTTAATCTTGTCGCTAACTTGGTAAAATCGCTATCGCTTGAAACTAGGCAAAATCCAGTTACTTTTTCACTGTAAAGAATGTCCATAGCATCTATAATCATTGCAGAATCTGTGGCATTTTTACCTGTGGTATAGGCGTATTGTTGTATTGGTGTAATTGCATTTTGCAACAATAAGTTTTTCCATTTTGATAAATGTGGGCTGGTCCAATCTCCATAAATTCTTTTAATGGTTGGATTACCGTATTTTGCTATTTCCTCCATCATTTCTTTGACGTCGGCAGATGGTATATTGTCTCCGTCTATTAGTACGGCTAAATTCATATTCATGTTTTTTTGTTTTACTTCAGGGTATTATTACTGAAGAAGTTTCTTTATATGGTATAAACGGTTTTCTTTAAGATATTTAAAATTGAGTTTTTATAATTTGTAATTGTTTACATCATGTTTTTATAAATAATAGGGAAGGTTTACTTACTATTATTTAGTTAAAAATAACAATTTTTTTAATATAAAGTTTGCTTTAGTATTGTTGTTTATAGCTTTAAAAGTATCATTTATAAATGATATTAGAATATACAAATTCGTTTTTGTCTTTTACCTTTATTAAAGTATAAATCTTATTAATTGTTATCGTTTATAATATATTCATTTAATGACAATAAAAAATTAAAATGCCCTTTACTTTTTAGTAAAGAGCATTTTGTTTTAAATCAAATAAAATATAATTAATTTATTCTACAGTCACGCTAAAGGTTGCTTCGGCATCTGTTTCTCCTCCTGCATCACTTAAACCTGAGTTTGGTTTTGTTGGCTGATGTATTAATGTGAAGGTTAAGTTTCCAGAACTAGCTGCTCCCGTAGTAAGTGTAAATTCTGTTCCTAGTGGGTTTCCGTCTTCATCGTAACTAGTATATGCTGTTGTAACATCTAAGCTACTACCAATAGTATAGAAAAATTGATGATCGTCGCTTTCTTCCTCAACTTCTTCTGTCACATCTTCTGCAGGATCTATAGTTTCGTTTAAAAGTACAATACTACCTTGGTATGTTTCTCCAGAAGTTAAATTTCCTGAAACTGTAATCACGGGATCATCAGGTCCATCTCCATCTAAATCTTGTGTTTGTAATGTAACAACTTCACCAGTTCCAGAAGGTACTAATGTTACTGTTAGTGTTGTAATTACTTCTTCTTCGTTTACTATTTCGGGAGTATCATCATCACTTGAACATGATGTGAATAATATGGTTGCAAATAAAGCTACTGTAAATAATTTTGCTGTTTTCATCTGGCTTAATTTTAAAAGATTCTCTTTTTTCATTGTTTTTGTTTTAATAGTTAATAATTGAATTTGATGTTTAATAAAAAGTTTCTCCCTAAATCATCTGCATAATAGCGCATGCTGTTTAGGTAATCTCTGTAAGAGGTATTTAATAAGTTTGTAATTCCAAACCCTAACTTTAATTTAGATTTTTGGTTAATATTTAGGTCTATGCTTGAATTAAAATTAAGTAAATGGTAGGCATCTGGAGGTGTGCTAATATCTACAAGTTGAGTGCTTTCTGTTTCGGCAATATAGACTTCAAAATTATTATCTGGATATTCGTTTTGGCGAAATACATACTCGCTTTGTAAGGCTAATCTTAAATGATTTAATTTCGGATTCTGATACACAATTTCATTTTTCATATTTACCGGAGGCATACTTATTAACGGTTCGTCTTGAGGACGATCGTATCCTTTTACTAATGAAAATTGATAATTGTAACGCAAATTAGTTGTAAAAGCATAAGAAGCATCTACATCTATACCTAAAAGTTGCGCATTGGTTTGTCTGTATTCCCAAACCTGAAAACTTCCTCTAACTGTAGTTGCTATAGACGTCGGTTCTATTACAATAAAATCTTTAATGGTATTAATAAACGGACTTACAGAAAAACTCAAGTCTTTATTATTACGTTGAAATGTTAGTATAAATTTATGTCCGATTTCTGAATTAAAACTCAAGTCTCCATATTCTATTCTAGAAGCAGAATGGTGTAAGCCTTCACTAAAAAGCTCTGAAGCATTTGGTGCTCTTGAGGCTATTGAATAATTAAAAAATAATTGATAATCTGTTCCTAAATTATATGTAGATCCTAAGGTTACTGAAGGATTATAAAAATGTAATTCTGGATGTGTTAAAATTTGATTATCAAACTCTTCAACTATAATTTCTGGGTACAACTCATCATAATTTCTAGATTCCCAAAACGAAGTTTTATAGTATTTATAGGCATCTATATAGGTGTAATCAAAACGACCACCAGCTTCAATTAACCAATTATTGTTAATATGATAATCTAAAACGGCATACATCCCTAAATCATATTTATCATAATCCGGAATTAAACGTCTTACGCCTGTATTGGGATTTGCAAAATTATCTTGATAAGTGGTTTTTATACCTGTTTTTAATTTTATATTATTAGATAAATGAGAGTCTAAATCTAGCTTTAGTGTATGCGTGGTCAGTTCTAAATCTACAGATGCTTTACCGCTGTCAGACCCTGTTCTAATATCATATTCTAATCTGTTATTACGCTGAAAATCGTATTGCAAACTTATTTTTCCAAGATTTTCGAACGTTTTAAACCCTTTGATACGTGCTAAATGGTGAGTAATATCTTGTTTGGGTTCTGAGATATTATACGTAAAATCGTTAATAATTAATGGCACATTACTATTTATAGCACTAACCAAATCTGAGGCACCACCAATATGAGAAGCACTTAAAATACCTATTTCATTTTTAAAGTATGAATAATAAGCTTCTATACCATAATCAAATCGATTAAGACCAATATTAAAAGAGGCATTTTGTTCAGATGTCCCTGTATTGCTTAGTATATAATCTGGAGTTTTAAAATCACCAAATCGTTTCCATGTGCCTTGTAAAGTGCCGTACCATCCATTTTGATAGCTCTTAGTTAGCTGAGAGGTTACAGAGCCACCGCGTCCATTTGTAGCAGTTGTAAGTATTGTTTTTCCGTAAAGTGTATCTTTAATAGGTACTTTTGCAGCTTCTGTAACAATAACACCACCAACAGCATCTCCGCTATATTGTAAAGCACTAGCACCTTTAATAAGTGTAAGGTTACCTACAGCATTAACATCTATATTAGGCGCATGTTCTACACCCCATTCTTGGTCTTCCATCCGTACGCCATTATTAATTAAAATAACACGGCTACTATGTAATCCATTTACAATGGGTTTTACAATAGCATTTCCAGAGTTTAAAGAAGATACGCCGCTTAAACTATTTAAAGCATCTCCAAGTGTGCCACCATTAAATTGTTCTAATTTTTCTTTAGAAATGGTGCTCTCTACAAGTGTTTTAGATTTGTCCCCATAAGCATGCCCTTTAATAATAACTTCATTTAGTTCTTCTAAATGATGTTCTAACTTAAACGTTTTTATGGTGTTTCCGTTAACCTTAACTGTAAAGCCTTGTGTGACACAAAACGGATGAGACACTTGTATATCGTAAGTACCATTGCATAAATGATTAAAAACATACTCTCCATCCAAATTGGTTTGTACAGCTTGTTCGGTTCCTGCAACAATTACTGTTGCTCCTACTAGTAAAGAGCTATCATGAAGATCTTTTACAGTACCAGAAAGGGTGTTTTTACAATTTTGAGAAATAGATGTCATACTGCCTAATAGCAGTATGACTAATACATAAATACGCATATGAATTCTTAATTAACATAATTAAAATGATTTTATAATTAAGAATAATTAGGGTAATATGCTGTTAAATAGTAGTGTTAACAAGATGTGAAAAGACCTATGTATTCTTAATTAGCATAATAAAACTGAATGTTGATTAAGAAAATATAGATATACAGAAAAGTGTTAAATACCAGAAACAGTGGTAATTTAACATCTATATAGATTCTTAATTAACGAAATAAAACAGTTTGTTTATTAAGAAAAAATTGGAGGTGCGCGAAGTTGTGTATTGGTTATACTAAATGAATGTAGCTGAAGAGGAGTAAAGTTTACTTCCATTTCCAGAGGAACTTCTGTAAGAAGTAAATCTGGATATTCTACAATATCATATTTAAAAGATGCAAGATGAAAACTACAAATCTCACATTTTGTAACAGATGTATGAAGATGTGTTTTTTGTTCTGTGCATGTAAAATGTTGATGACCTTCAAAAATATGAACAAACTTCACAGCAGTAGGCAACATTAAAGCCATAAAAAGCAATAATGAGGCTATGTTTTTGCCAAGTTGTTGTTTTTGATTCATTCTTTTGTTTGAAATCTAGGAGGTGAAATTAATAAATATTGTGAAACAGATCTAAGTTTTTGTAAGAATAATTACAACTTTAACTTTTGCGTAAAAAAGTAAATACTTTACAAAAGTCTCACATTAAAGGTGCATGAATTTGTTTGTATCTATTAAAAAAAAATATTCATTTCAATAAAGCTTATTAAATATTTCTCCATTCCTTTTTTGTTTTTACTACTCTAATAAGATTTGAATTGGCATAGTCTAATACTTGGAATTATTAGAACATATGTTGTATTGTGAGACATGCTTTCTAGAAAGGAACATACGTAGCAGGTAATGGGAACAATAGGGAGAAGCCAATCTGCTTTAGTAGTCTACATTTGGATAAGTAGAAATCTATTATATAATCAGAAAGAACGCTCTTTCTATACAGTGCTTAAAAGTGTATAAAATTGAGTATTTATAATCTGTTATAGTATTAGTGCAATCTTTAAAAAATATCTAGACAAAACAAATAACAATGAGTACGAATTATGAAACGCGTTACGCCTCGAGTCCACAAACGGTTAAAAAATACGATACCC
>NZ_CANMTH010000008.1 GCF_947500765.1 uncultured Formosa sp.
AAAGGCGGATTAAAAATGTTAACCAAAAATATGGCAACAGAATGGGCTAAGTTTAACATTCAAACAAACGGAATAGGTCCAGGATACTTTGCAACATCTCAAACAGCACCCATACGAGTAAATGGTCATCCTTTTAATGATTTTATCATTAGCAGAACACCAGCCGCACGATGGGGAAATCCAGAAGATTTACAAGGAACAGCCGTGTTTTTAGCATCAAAAGCAAGTGATTTTGTAAACGGACATGTTGTGTATGTAGATGGAGGAATTTTAGCTACAATAGGAAAACCTTCAAACGAAGATTAATTTTTAAAGCGATTTTTATAAATCAGTTTCAGGTGTAAACTAGGTATAAATTAAGATTAACTAAAAAATAATACTTGCTTTAAATTGTACGTGTTTATAGTTAGGTTTTTACCTAGAATAAATTAAAGAAATGAATAATTTAATTGAATAAATAATGAATGCAGAAATAAAAACAGGAAATTATAGATATCGAATACTCGCGCTCTTAATGTTTGCTACAACTATTAATTACTTTGATAGGAGTATTGTTGGAGTATTGGCCCCAACACTCGAAAAAATGTTTGGCTGGACCAATAAGGATTATGCTTTTATCATGATTTCATTTAAGGTAGCTTATGCTTTAGGTATGCTTTCAATGGGAGGTTTAATAGATAGATTAGGAACTAAAAAAGGATATACACTATCTATAGCAATTTGGAGTTTTTTCGGGATTTTACATGCTTTAGTAAGACCTGGATTTAGTGTTATGGGGTTTGCAGCAGCCCGTTTTGGTTTAGGTTTTGGAGAATCAGGAAATTTTCCAGCAGCTATTAAAACAACTGCAGAATGGTTTCCTAAAAAAGACCGTGCTTTTGCTACAGGACTTTTTAATGCCGCAACAAGTGTAGGGGCAATTGCAGCACCTTTTGTGGTAGCTTGGATAGTACACGAAGATGGAACAAATTGGCAAATACCATTTTTAATAACAGGTGGGCTTAGTGCTATTTGGGTTTTATTATGGTTTAGAATGTATAAAAAACCAGAAAATCATCCTAAAGTTACAAAAGAAGAGTTGGCTTATATTCATTCAGATTCTGAAATAGAAAATGAAGAAAAACTACCCTGGAAAAGTGTCTTGAGAAAACGTCAAACTTGGGCCTTTGCTTTAGCTAAAGTTACCGACGCTGTATGGTGGTTTTACCTATTCTGGGGAGCAAAATTTTTAGCAGATACTTTTGGAGTGAACATTCACGATATTGCATTACCATTTTTTGTAATTTATATTTTTGCTGACGGTGGAAGTATTTTAGGAGGATATCTTTCTGGTGTATTTATTAGAAAAGGTTGGTCTGTAAATAAAGCTCGAAAAATAACATTGTTAATCTGTGCATTAATCATTCTTCCTGTAAGCTTTGTAGCTATTACCGATAATAAATGGATTGCCGTTTTTCTAATTGGTTTGGCTGCCGCTGGTCATCAAGCTTGGTCTGCAAATATCTTTACTTTAGCATCAGATGTGTTTCCTAAAAAAGCAACAGCTTCGGTTGTTGGTATAGGAGGAATGGTTGGAGCTGTAGCAGGTATTGTTGCCGATTTTGCATTAGGTTCTGTATTAGATCAAGCAGGAAATACAGGGTATTTTTGGGCTTTCTTAATCGCTGGATCTTGTTATTTAATTGTTTTAGGTTTTGTGCATCTTTTAATGCCAAAAATGACGCCTTTAGATGAGAATTTAGAATTGATTTCATAAATTTAATCAGATGAAATCACATACTAAAAGTTAAGAAAATGTGTGAAGATCGTTTCAAATTATTAACACTTTTGGAAGTTACTTTTAATTAAAAAATAATAGTGTTTGTAGAAGGGTTTCAAAGCTTATGTTTTGGAACCCTTCTTTAGTTTTATGAATAAAATTATAGGATATAATAGAACAGTGTGTTTAATAACTATTCTCGTTATAAATTACGTTTTCTTTAATTAAAATATCTATAGGAAGATATATTTTATGGCTTGGTATATTGTTTTTAACTAAATAATCATTCATTAACTTAACAGCATTGTAGCCCTGGTTAAATGGTTTTTGAGAGATTAAAAACGAAACAGAATTATTTTTTAAACATTCAATGTTTTGAGGAGTATTATCAAATCCTATTAACTCAAGTGTTTTTAGGTATGTATCTGCCATGCAATCAACAAGCATATGTATACGGCTTGATGGTACAAATACACCTTTTATATCTGGATGATTATTTAAATAGGTGTTAATTTTTGTTTTGCGTAACGTTTTAGAATCTTGACTTTCAATTTCAAGCGTAAGGATTTTACATGGAATTTCATTTTTAACGAAATAATTGGTAAACCCTTCTATACGTTTAAATACAGCGTTGTTATTGGTTATATTTTTTCTAGATTGAATAATTAAAAATTCAGAAGATTCAGTGGTCTTAGACAGCATGAGTTTGGCTGCAATATAACCGGCAGTAAAAGAATCTTGTCCCACAAAAGATAAATTATTAAAACCTTCAATTTCAATGTTTAAAAATAGATAAGGAATTTTTTTATCGTCTAGAATAGCTACAATATTTCTTGTTTCTTCAGAAAAACTAGGCGCTATTATAAATGCAGAAGGATTAGATTTTAATAACTCGTGAAAAGTGTTAATGTAAGATTCTGGTTTTTGCTGGTTGTAAGTTAAGGTTTGCACTTGTGTTCCGAAAGTTTTAATGTCTTCGGCCGCTTTGGTTATCCCTAAATTAGGCGATTTCCAAAATAAATCAGATTTATTATGAGCAGGAATTAATACAGCAATATTGAATTTGTTTTTTAGTGCAAGGGCACTTGCTACAGGGTTAACACTAAAATTATATTCCTTTATAATTGCTCTAACCTTTTCTTCTGTTTTTTTAGAGACACCACCACGGTTATGTAAAACGCGATCAACTGTTCCTTCTGATACATTTGCTTCTTGTGCTATTTCTTTGATGGTTTTCATATAAAATGATAAAAAATAAGTCTTTAAATAGTGTTAGTTATTATAATGAAACACTATTTCCTAAAATATTCGATAAATATATATAACATTTTTGTGTGCGCACACGTTTTTTTATTATTTTTGTGTGTGCGCACACGAAATGTGTGTTTCGTAAAAATTTGTAATAAAAATAGTAATATCTAAAAATATGAGTAAAGTAGTAGTAGTAACAGGAGCTGGCGGTGTGTTATGTAGCACCTTAGCAAAGGCTTTGTCTAAACAAGGTCATAAAATAGCTGTTTTAGATTTAAAAAAAGAAGCAGCAGATAAAGTTGCAGAAGAAATTAATGCTGAAGGAGGTCATGCTATTGGAGTTGTAGCAAATGTGCTAGAAAAAGCATCTTTAGAAGCCGCTAAAGCAGAAGTGAACGAAAAATTAGGACCTTGTGATATTCTTGTAAATGGAGCAGGAGGTAATCATCCATTAGGAACAACATCTAATCCACATTTATTAGAAGCAGATTTACAAAATACAACAGAAGGATTTAAAACCTTTTTCGATTTAGATCCTAAAGGAATTGAATTTGTATTCAACTTAAACTTTATAGGTACGTTATTACCAACTCAAATTTTTGCTAAAGATATGGTGGGTAAAAAAGGATGTAGTATTTTAAATATTTCATCTATGAATGCTTTTACACCATTAACTAAAATTCCAGCTTACAGTGGGGCAAAAGCAGCTGTGTCTAATTTTACACAATGGTTAGCTGTACACTTTTCTAAAGTTGGAATTCGTGTAAATGCGTTAGCTCCAGGATTCTTTCTTACAGATCAAAACAGATCGTTATTAACTAACGAAGACGGAAGTTTAACACAACGCGGACAACAAATTATAGATCAAACACCAATGGGTAGATACGGTGTACCAGAAGATTTAATAAGTACAACATTGTATTTATGCGACGAAAAATCTGCATTTGTTACAGGAGTTGTAATCCCTATTGATGGTGGATTTAGTGCATATAGTGGTGTTTAATAATTAAAAAAGTATAACATGGAACAAACATGGCGTTGGTACGGGCCAAACGATCCCGTATCCTTATCAGATATAAAACAAGCAGGAGCAACAGGAATTGTAAATGCATTACATCATATTCCAAATGGAACAGTTTGGAGTGTTGAAGAGATTACAAAACGAAAAGAAACCATTGAAAAAATGGGTTTAACTTGGAGCGTAGTAGAAAGTATTCCTGTTCATGAAAATATAAAAACACGTTCTGGTAATTTTCAAGAATACATTGAAAATTATAAACAAAGCATCAAGAATTTAGCACAATGTGGTGTACATATTGTATGTTATAATTTTATGCCTGTTTTAGACTGGACACGTACAGATTTAGCTTTTGAAGTAGAAGATGGTTCTAAAGCACTCCGTTTTGATGTAGTTGCATTTGCAGCTTTTGAATTATTCTTATTACAACGTCCAGGTGCAGAACAAGATTATTCTGAAGCGATACAAGCTGAAGCTAAAGCTTATGTTGAAAAGCTAACCGAAGACGAAAAACAAAAACTTGTAAATAATATTATTGCAGGTTTACCAGGAGCAGAAGAAGGTTATACTTTAGAGCAGTTTCAGGCTATTCTAGACACCTATGCTAATATAGATGCTGAGCAATTAAAGAAAAATCTAGTTGCTTTTCTAAAAGAAATTATTCCAATAGCATCTCAGAATAATGTCTTAATGTGTATTCATCCAGACGATCCACCATATCAAATTTTAGGATTACCAAGAGTGGTTAGTACAGAAGCAGATTATGCGTATTTGTTTGATCAAGTTCCAGATAGAGCAAACGGAATTACATTTTGTACAGGATCTTTAGGAGTAAGAGCAGATAACGATTTATTAAGCATCTTTAAACGTTTTGCAGATCGTGTTCACTTTTTACATTTTAGAAGTACACAACGCGATGCTAAAGGGAATTTCCATGAGGCAAACCATTTAGAAGGCGATGTAGATATGTTTAGCTTAGTTAAGGAAGTAGTTATCGAAGAACGACGTAGAACAGCAGCAGGAATGGCAGATGCTATAATTCCAATGCGTCCAGATCATGGTCATCAAATGCTAGATGATTTACATAAGAAAACGAATCCAGGCTATTCAGGTATTGGAAGATTACGCGGATTGGCAGAATTACGAGGCTTGGAATTAGGTATAAAAAAATCATTTTAAAGATTAAAATTTTAAACTATGAGTACAAGTTTTATTCACGACAATTTTCTTTTAGAAAATAAATATGCTGAAGAATTATATCATAATTATTCTAAAAATCAGCCTATAATAGATTACCACAACCATTTGTCACCTCAGCAAATTGCAGACGATGTTAAATTTGGGAATATAACTAATGTTTGGATTAAAGGCGACCACTATAAGTGGCGTGCGATGCGTACATTGGGAATAAAAGAAGAGTTTATAACAGGAAACAGTTCAGATAAAGAGAAGTTCTTAAATTGGGCAAAAACGGTGCCTTATACCATGCGTAATCCGTTATATCACTGGACACATTTAGAATTGGCACGATATTTCGATATTACAGAATTATTGAATGAGAAATCGGCCGAAAAAATTTGGGATGAAACCAAAATGAAATTAAATTCTGATGCGTATAGCTGTAGAGGATTGCTAAAAAAAGTAAACGCAGAGTTGGTGTGTACAACAGAAGATCCTATAGATACTTTAGAATACCACCATAAATTAGCTCAAGAAAATTTTGGAGTTAAAGTTAGTACTGCTTTTAGACCCGATAAAGCCATATTTATTTCACATGATGGTTATAATGAATACCTAACATCTTTAGGAGCAGCCGCTGGTGTGCATATAAATTCATTTACAAGTTTATGCGATGCCTTAATTAAAAGAATTCAGTTTTTTCATAATAGTGGCTGTCGATTATGTGACCATGGTTTAGATAAAATTTATTTTGAAAACTATACAGAAAGTGAAGTTAATTCTATTTTAAAGAAGCAATTAGAAGGACAATCTATTACTAGTCTTGAGGCAGCAAAGTTTCAAAGTGCAATCTTAATATTTTTATGCGAAACGTATCATGAATTTGGTTGGGTACAACAATTCCATTTAGGTGCTTTGCGTAATAATAATAAGCGTATGCATACGCTTTTAGGCCCAGATACTGGTTGGGATTCTATAGGCGATTATCCGCAAGCACAAAAACTATCTGCATTTTTAAATGCTTTAGATAGTAAAGATAAATTAACAAAAACCATTATTTACAACCTAAATCCAGCCGATAATGAAGTTATGGCAACTATGATTGGTAATTTTAACGACGGTAGTGTGAAAGGTAAAGTGCAATGGGGTTCTGGATGGTGGTTTTTAGATCAAAAAGATGGAATGACTAAGCAATTAAATACTCTGTCTAATATGGGGTTAATTAGCTGTTTTGTAGGTATGTTAACCGATTCTAGAAGCTTCTTATCTTTTCCTAGACATGAATATTTTAGACGAATTCTTTGTAATCTTTTAGGAGACGAAATACAGCGAGGAGAATTGCCAAACGATATGGAATGGATTGGAAAAATGGTGTCTGATATTAGCTATAATAACGCCAAAAATTATTTTGATTTTTAATTAATATTCGTTCTTTAGCTGAATACCCCTTATATATTAAATAATTAATTATTAAAACCCTTTTAACGCTATTGTAATTTCATATTACAAGAGTTAAAAGGGCTTTTTATGTCATAACTTTTATTGAATAGTATTAAAGTTTGATTTTTTAATAAGTGATTGCTTTATCATAGTAAATAGAATAGATCGATCTCTTAAATATCGTGTTTTATTTAATTAACTTTAGTTTTTAAAGTTATCGTTTATATACTCACTTGGAGATTTTCCGTATTGCTTTTTAAATGCTTTTGTGAAGTAATTATGGGAATTAAAACCAACAGAATAACCTATTTCGTTAATCTTATAATCGCCAGACTTCATAAGTTGTATGGCATGTTTTAGTCTAATATTTCTAATAAACTCACTTGCAGATTGATCTGTAATCGATTTTAATTTTCTATGTAAATGTGTACGACTTAAATGTAGGTTTTTAGCTAAAACTTCTACCCCAAATTCGGTGTTTGTAATGTTTTCTTCAATAATTTTAATCGCTTTAAGAATTAATTTCTTGTCTAAATCATGCATTTCAAATTCATCCTCCCATTTATCTTCAGAAGACGCAAAAGATGCTCTTAGTAATTTTCTAGAATTTAATAAATTATTGATTTGAACGATTAATAAATCTTCATCAAAAGGTTTGGCTAAATAGGCATCTGCACCAGAATTAATTCCTGTAATTTTATCTTGTATAGTATCTAATGCAGTAAGTAAGATTACTGGAATATGACTTGTATTAATATCGGTTTTAATTTTAGCACACAGTTCAATTCCATCAATATGTGGCATCATAATATCTGAAACAACTAAATCTGGGTATAAAGAATTTACTTGGTTTAGTGCTTCTTTTCCGTTTTTAGCTTTTGCTATTCTGTAATTGTCTTTAAGAGATTCTTCTAAGAAATCTAATAACTCTGGATTGTCTTCAGCAATCAATATAAGTGCTTCTTGATTTTCAGAAGTATGTATTTCTTCAACATTTACTTCAGGTGTAATTGCAGATTCTGTAGAAAAATCAAAGGACGAGATGTTTGTAGATTCTACAGGTTTATCACTAAAAGACCCTAATTGGTGTATTGGTAAACAAATATGAAATACAGATCCTTGATTTTCTGAACTTGCTAGCGTTAATTGACCACTGTGCATGGTAATATAGTTTGTAGATAACGATAAACCTATTCCTGTACCTGTTCCTCTATCTATATCTGAGTTAATTTGAAAAAAACGTTCAAATACTTTAGGTAGCTTATCTTTAGAAATACCTACACCAGTATCTGAAATACTAATAGTAATAAAATCATCTTTAATGGCATCTCCAACGGTATAATTGTACCAATCGGGTTTTATTACTGGTTCTTTATTAGTCTGTATTTTTAGTGTTATTGTACCATTGTCTGGCGAATATTTAAATGCATTTGAAAGAATATTAACAAGGACTTTATCTATTTTATCTGTATCAAAATCCATTTTAATACATGGTTTTTCAGAAATAAAATTAAAATTAAACGCTCTATGCATAGCATGTTCCTCGAAACAGTTAAATACATTTTTACTAAAAGATACAATGTCTGTATGGATTGGGCTAAGTCTTAATTTCCCGTGATCAATTCTTCTAAAATCAAGAAATTGATTGATTAATCGAAGTAAACGGTCTGTATTGTTTTTAATTAGTGCTAATTGTTTGTTAGAAGCTTGATCGCCTATACCTGATTTTAATAAACGATTAACAGGACCATGAATAAGTGTTAATGGTGTTCTAAATTCATGTGAAATATTGGTGAAAAATTGAAGTTTTACCTGGTGTAATTGCTCTTCTGTTTCTCTATGTATTTTAGATAAATCTATTTCAGATTTTAGTTTCTGACGATGAATAACTTGTTTTCTGAAAAAATAAATAGAACAAATAAAAGCAATTAAGTAAAATAAATAGGCATACCACGTTAGCCAAAAAGGAGGTGTAATGGTTATATTAATTTGAGTTGCTATGTCGTTCCAAACCCCGTCGTTATTCGCCGATTTTACTTCGAATATATAATCGCCTGGCGGAATGTTGGTGAAATTAGCTTTATCATTATAATCTGCATTACTCCATTGCTCATCAAACCCTTTTAAGCGATACTTAAACTTGTTAATAAGTGGATTTATATAATTATTAGATATAAATTGAAAACTAAACGAGTTTTGATTATATTTTAGTGTAATGAAACGAGTTTTGCTAATAATATCTTCTAATACAGAATGGGTTGTAGAAGGTAGAATTTCTTCATTATTTATATAAAAATGAGTAACCGTTGTTATTGGTAAAATAGGGTTTATTTGTATTTTACTAGGAAAGAAACGTATTAAACCATTAGAGCCTCCAAAATATAATTCTTTATTAGACGAAACTAGAGCTGCTGTAGGATGAAAGTGATTGTTTAGAATCCCTTTATTACTTATAAAGGACTGTGTTTTATTGGTTGTGGTATTAAATTTGCTAATACCATTTTCTGTTGTAATCCATAAATTATTATCAGAATCTTCTAAGATTGAAAAAATCTCATTTCCTGTAAGGCCATCTTTTTCTGTAAAATGCTCTGTAGTATCTGTTTTTGGATTGTATTTGTCTAGTCCGTGCCCATTAGTACCAATCCAGATGTAGCCATTGCTACCTTCTTGTAAACAATAAATGTAATTGGTAGCTATACTTTTAGCATTGTTTTCTTGGTAAAATATATGAATAAATTCTTTAGATCCTTTCTTTAAAAGGTTAAGTCCGTTTTCTGTAGCGAACCAAATATCACCTTCTTTATCTTGAATAATATGACGAACATTATTGTTTGATATGGTATTTATATCTAAAGGGTTATGTTGAAAACGAGTAAATTTTTTAGAATGAAAATTATAAAAATAGACTCCTTTTGGGTAATCACTAACCCATAACCCCTCGTTGGTAGGTAATAAATCTAGAGCTTGTAAACCTGTTTCAAAGGGTGGTTTTATTTGTTGAAACGTGCTGCTGTTTTTCGGACGATATAATAATCCATTACCATAAGTTCCAAGCCATAATGTTCCGTATTTATCGTATGCAATAGATTTTACATTTTTAACCTCACGACCGTTATATACTATAATTTCTTTTGTAAAAACATTGGTTTCAGGATTAAATATATTTAAGGAACCATCGTCTGTACCAATTAATATGTCTTTTTTATTATTGCTTTCTGCTAAACAACTCACAATATTATCGCTTAAAGAATTTTTTGAAGTCGATTTATTATAGTGTAAAAAAGAGTTGTTAAATGTATTATGAAAAGCTAAACCTCCCATCCAAGTTCCAATCCATATGTTTTTATGGGAATCTTTATATAAAGACCAAATGGAGTGGTTTGGTAATTCGGGATAGTTTTGTTGATCTACAACGAGTTTAACTTCATTATCTTTAATAATGGTAATCCCCTCGAATGTAGCAACCCAAATCTGATTGTTTTCATCTTTAATTAAGCTTCTAATTTGGTCGCTAGGTAATGTGTTATTTTTTGCATTAAAATAATGTTTTACATCTCCATCTAGATCTAAATTTAATAAACCTTTAGATTCGTAACCAACCCATATTAAAGAGTCGTCTACAAGAATAGATGTTGCTGCATCATTCAGCCCTGTAGCAAAAAAACAAAATGTATCAGAACCATCTAGTTTATAATATATTTCTCCATCTCTATATACTACCCAGATTGCATTGTTTTTATCAATGGTAACTAAACTAACATGACTTTTTTTATTATTAATATTTTGGTAAACGGCTTTTTTGGTTTCTGGATTGAATATAGCCACTCCTTTTTCATCAGAAAACCAAAAATTATCTGCATCATCTTGAAAAAATGATGTGATGTTTTTTCCTGTATAGTTGTCGTATTGATCTTTAATTAAATATCTATCAAAATGGTCTCTATTGTCATTGTAAGTACATAAACCATTTTCTGTAGCGACCCACATTTTTCCATTATGGTCTTTAAAAAGTGTATTAATTCTGTTTGTAGGAAGTGTGGAAGATTGACCTTGTATATGGTTATATCTTTTTATGGTTGTAGAGTTATAAGAGAACAAACCATTATTTGTACTAAACCATATGATGCCTTGGTTGTCTTCTAATATAGAGGTGACTTGAGAATATACAACACCACCGTCTGGAGTTATTTTAGATATTGATATGTGAGGGTCATTTGCAGCAAATACACCATGTGAAATAAGAAGTAATAAGATGTAATAAAAGCAATTTTTCATATCAAATATTTAGTAAGCAAATTACTAAATATTAAGTCTTCTATAAAAATAATTGTTTAATAATATCTAGCACATATGTTGTTTTAAGGTACATGTGTGCTAAAAGACACATTTGTTACAGGTATTGGGAACAATAGTCTGAATATAGTCTAAAAGTGTTAAGTATTTTTGTGAAATAATTAAGAGTAATTTAATACAGAATTAATGAAATATATATCTTTTATAATAGTGTTGTTATTTTTCAACTCTTGTAAACCAAAAGCAGATTATAATGCTAAGGGGTTAGTTGAACAAATTTCTACACAATTAAAATATTCACCTGTACTTAAAGATGATTTTAAGATTACAAATAGAAATGTTTTTCCAAGAACATTAGATTCTATTGGAGCACTTCACCTTGTAAGTAAAAAAGATTGGACAAGCGGTTTTTATCCTGGTGTATTATGGTATACATATAGTTTAACAGAAGATCCTTATTGGAAAACAGAAGCCATTAAATTTACTAATTTATTAGAAAGTGAAAAAAATAACGCTTCAAATCATGATATAGGTTTTAAAATGATGCCTAGTTTTGGTTTGGCGTACAAATACACAGATAACGATGCTTATAAAAGGGTGTTAATAGAATCTGCACAAACATTAATTACAAGATTTGATGAAACCGTTGGTTGTATACGTTCTTGGGATCATCATAAAGATAAATGGGAGTTTCCTGTGATTATAGATAATTTAATGAATCTAGAACTTTTATACTGGGCTTGGAAAGAAACGGGAGATCCTGTCTATTATAATATTGCGACAACACATGCCAAAACAACTATGAAAAATCATTTTAGAAGTGATTATAGTACATATCATGTGGTAAATTACGATACCATAACAGGAGTTGCAAGGTCTAAAGAAACGCATCAAGGTTATGCAGATAATTCTTGTTGGGCTAGAGGAGAAGCTTGGGCATTGTATGGGTATACTATGGCTTATAGAGAGTCTAACGAATCAGAATTTTTAAAACAAGCAGAACATGTCGCAGACTATATAATAAATGTAGCAACACTTCCTGAAGATTATGTTCCAACATGGGATTTTATGCTAAGCGATAAAGTAAACGAACCAAAAGATGCTTCTGCAGCAGCAGTTATGGCTTCTGCTTTTTACGAGTTAAGTACATTTACAGACAATTCAAAAAACAAGGAATCTTATTTAAAAGTAGCCAATGGTATTATGGCATCCTTGTCTACTAAAAAATATTTTAACGCACCAGGTACAGACAAAGGTTTCTTATTAAGCCATTCTACAGGTTCTAAGCCGTGGAAATCAGAAATAGATGTCCCTTTGATATATGCAGACTATTATTATTTGGAAGCATTATCTAGAAAATTAAATATTCAAACTCAAACTAACTAATTCAAAATTTCATGAAGAAAAAACGTTTATTATTTAAACTTACATGTTTATTTTTTGTGCTGATAGCCTTTAATGGGTATGCTCAAAATAAAAACATTACGGGTACTGTAACAGGAGAAGACGGTATGCCGTTGCCCGGTGCATCTGTAATTATTAAGGGAACTTCTACAGGAACCATGTCAGATTTTGATGGGAATTTTACCTTACATGCGACGCCAGAATCCTCACTTGTTATTAGTTATGTAGGTATGGAAAGTCAAGAAATACCTGTAAAATCTAAAACAAATTTTAGTATTGTATTAAAATCATCTTTAGTCGGTTTAGACGAAGTTGTAGTTGTTGGATATGGTACTCAAAAGAAAAGTGATGTAACAGGTTCTGTAGTTTCTGTAAGTTCAGAAACATTAGAATCTAAACCAAGAGCAAGTTTAGAACAAATGTTACAAGGTACAACTGCTGGTATGAATATTAGTGTTAATGCCTCTAATGCAGAAGGATCTTCTAATACTATGTTAATTCGTGGACAAAATTCTATTTCAGCCTCAAATAGTCCATTAATTATACTTGATGGTATTCCATACTCAGGAAGTTTATCTGAAATTAACCCAAAAGATGTTGGATCTATCGAAGTATTAAAAGATGCATCAGCATCTGCTATTTATGGATCAAGAGGAGCTAACGGAGTTATACTTATTACTTCTAAAAAAGGTAAAGAAGGTAAAATGACAGTGAATTTCTCTACTTCTACAACGTTTAGTAATCCTATTAATATTCCTAACCTTATGGATGGAAAAACGTTTTACGAAACTAAAATAGATAGAGGATTATCTACTTCTTTGGTAGAAGACGAAGGGTATGCAGAAGGGCGTAATACAGATTGGATAGATCTTGCTACAAGAGCAGGAGTAACGTACCAACATGATTTATCATTCTCTGGAGGATCAGAAAAAACAAAATACTATGTGTCTTTATCTTACTTAGATGCAGAAGGAACTGCTGTAGGTGATAATTTTAATAGATACACCCTAAGATTAAATTTAAGTCATGACATTACACCATGGATGACGTTTAGTACAAGTACTCAATATGGATATTATGACAGAAGTGGTGCAAGTGCAAGTTTTTCTAATGCATTTTCAATGAATCCGCTTGGTATCCCTTACGAAGAAGATGGAAGCCAAACTTTAGAAACTTGGGATGATGGAACTTATACAACCAATCCTTTAGCTCCACTTTTATATCATGATAGTGATATTACTAGACGTTTTACATCTAACAATAGTCTTTTAATAAATGTTCCTGGTGTAGAAGGATTATCATATAAATTAAATACAGGTTACGATTACAGATCTAGATTAGATCAAAGTTATAGAGGTACCAATACATTATCTGGATTAAAAGTTGATGGATATTTAGATTTAGCAAACGAATACGATGAAGATTGGATTGTTGAAAATATTATTAGCTATAAAAAAGACTTCGATAAACACTCTATCTTTTTAACAGGATTATACAGTGCACAAAGCGAATGGTCTGAAAATCATGACGTACACGCAGAAGGTTTCCCTAACGATGTAGGTACATACTATCAAGCAGATAAAGCTAGTTTAATAGAGCCAAGCTCATCATATATTAAAAAAACACACTTATCTCAAATGTTAAGAGGTAATTATGCTTTCGATTCTAGATACTTATTAACATTAACCGTTAGACGTGATGGATACTCTGCTTTTGGAGAAGATAGTAAATTTGGTGTTTTCCCTTCAGCAGCCTTAGGATGGAATATTTCTAACGAAAAATTTCTAGAAGATTCTAATACAGTAAATAATTTAAAATTAAGATTATCTTACGGAGTTAGTGGTAATGAAGCTGTTTCTGCTTATTCAACATTACCTTCATTATCTTCATCAAACTATGTAGATTCAGACGATCAAACATTATTTGGTTATTATCCAAGTAGTTTAGGAGATCCGTCTCTAGGATGGGAAACTACAGCATCTTTTAATGCTGGATTAGACTTTGGTTTATTTAAAAATAAAATTAGAGGTTTAATAGATGTTTATAAATCTAAAACTACAGATCTTTTACTTAAAAAATCTATTTCAAATGTTAATGGTGTAGGATCAATCACACAAAATATTGGTGAAACATCAAGTAAAGGTATTGACTTCCAAATTTCAACAGTAAACATAGATAAGAACGATTTTAAATGGTCTACAAATTTTAACATTGCACATTACGAAACAGAGATTGTTAATGTTGGTTTAAAAGATGAAAATGGAAAATATATAGACGATATCGATAACGAATGGTTTATAGGAGAGTCTATAGATGTTAATTACGATTATGTTTTTGACGGGATTTATCAAGTAGATACAGACAATACACCGCAAGGAAATGTAGAGGCTGGAGATATTCGTTACTTAGATAGTGATGGAGACGGAGTAATAACAACAGCAGATCAAGAAGTAATTGGTAATACAACACCAGATTTTGTTGCAGGACTAACCAATACATTCGAATATAAAAACTGGTCGTTAAGCTTTTTTGTTAATATGGTTTCTGGTATTTCAAGATCTAATACGTTATTATATACTAATGATATTGATCTTAGAGAGAACAGATACAATGTAACATTTTGGACACCAGAAAATCAAAGTAATCTTTATCCAAGAAACGGAAGTCATTCAGAAATTAATCCGCGTTCAGCTAAATTTTATAGAAGTACAGACTTTATTAGATTACAAGATGTAACTTTAAATTATAGATTTCCAAAAGAAACTTTAACGAAATTAAAACTAGCAAATTTAGAGCTGTTTACAAATATTAAAAACTTGTATACAGAGACAGATTGGATTGGTTTAGATCCAGAATTTTCTAGCAGCGACTCAAGACAAACCTCAGCACCACAGACTATGTCTATTATGTTAGGTTTAAAAGTTAGTCTTTAATTAAAATATTAAAAATAAAATAACATGAAAAAAATACTGATATTAATAACTATTATTAGTTCTGTTTTTATGAGCTCTTGTAATGAAGATTCCTTCTTAGAAGAAGATCCTAAAGACGATATTTTTGCTGAAAATCTATATGTGGATTATGATGGTTTTGTAAACGGATTAAACTCTATATATGCTTTAATTCGAGAAGATAGAGAATCTCAAAGTAATGCAAATCGTGCAGCATTATGGCAAATGGGTACAGATAATGCATTTGTAAATAATGGAGCATCTGCCTTTGATTGCTTTAACGATTATAACGATTTGAATTCTGAAAACAAGTTAGTTTCAAGTAATTTTAATTGGCTTTATAAAATTATAAACTCATCAAATTTAATTATTAACAGAGCAGAAGATGCTTCTATAGATTGGATGGGCGGTAATGATGCTAGTGACCTAATTAATAAAAATAAAATTCTTGGACAAGCACGATTAATGCGTGCTTGGGCCTATAGAGATTTACGTTACGGTTGGGGAGCAGTGCCTTTAAGTTTAGATGAAATAGATGGATTAACTTATCGCGATGATTGGGAAAGAAATTCTATAGATGAAATTAATGCACAAATGGAAATAGATTTAATCTTTGCAAGTGAAAATCTAGATATGAAAGAAGATACAGGTATGGTAAATAGTGCAATTGCACGTACAATGTTAGCAGAACTGTATTTAGATATGGGAGAAAATGAAAAAGCAGAAACAGAAGCTTTAAAAGTTATAAATAGTTCAGACTATAAATTAATGACTTCAAGATTTGGTACTGATGCATCAGAAGATGGAACTGTTTTTACAGATTTATTTATAAATCCTACTCCAGAAGGTGGAAATAAGGAAGTGTTATGGGTGTTAAATAATGCGTATTCAGATGTAGTGGGTAATTCTTATAATTACATGAAAAACATATGGATAAGCTATTATAGTAAAGATAAAAAATTAAAAAAATATGATTTAGATACAATGTATACTTACAATGGAGGAAAAGGAGCTGGTCGAGTTTCTATAACAGATTCTGCTTTTAGTTGGTATGAAGATATAGACGACAGATATTCTGAATATGCTGTTAAAAAGTATTACATTTTTCCTACAGATGAAACAGAAACAGACTTTGATGTTATTGGGTATACAGAAATGGCATATGATGAGCCAGACGATTTAGAAAATAATTTTTTATGGCCTTGGACAAGAAAATGGGAATATAACGACCCTTATGTTTTTGATAATGCCTCTAATTCAGGTCAATATAACGATCAAATGTTTATGAGATTAGCTGAAACTTACCTTTTAGCTGCCGAAGCTTTAATGAAAAATAATAAACTAGATTTAGCAGCTTCATACTTAAACGAATTAAGAGCAAGATCTAATGCCTCTGCAATTACAGGATCTGATGTAACAATGGATTTTATTCTTGATGAACGTTCAAGAGAATTAGTTACAGAAGAATACAGAAAACACACATTAGTGCGTACAGGAACATTTTATGAAAGAACTGTAAATAATAATCCGAGATTAGATGCAAGTAAAGTGTTTGAATACAACGAATATTTCCCTATTCCTCAGGGGATAATTGATTCCAATACAGGTGCTGTTATGGAACAAAATCCTGGATATTATTAGTAGTATAAAATAATAGACAACTACCTTTATTTTAGGTAGTTGTCTAATTTCTAAAGATCATTTACAAATAGAATATGAAAAACTTACTTTTTAGCAAATTAGCATTATTGTTAAGTGTAAACTTAATGGTAATGGGGTGTCATGCTCAGAAAAAAGCAGTTTCACAAAACAAGGCTCCCAATGTAATACTTCTCATGGCAGATGATTTAGGTTTTGGAGATGTTGGTTTTAACGGAAACGAAAAAATAATAACACCAAATTTAGACGGTATGGCTAAAGAAGGTGTCAAGTTTACAAATTTTTATGCTGCTGCTCCGTTGTGTTCGCCTACACGTGCAAGCGTATTAACAGGTAGAAGTCCGTATAGACAAGGCATTTTTGCAGCACATACAGGCGGTATGAGACCTGCAGAAAAAACTATTCCAGAATTATTAAAAAATAAAGGATATAAAACAGGGTTTTTTGGAAAATGGCATTTGGGCTGGATAGAACCTAATAAAGTAGAGTCAAGAGGGGTATATTCTCCGCCTTGGTTTCATGGATATGAAGAAACATTTGCTACAAAAAGTGCTGTTCCAACATGGGATCCTACTAAAACACCATCATTCTGGAAAGGATTTGGATCTGAAGACGATGGGTCTTGGGGCGGATCAATTTATTTAGAAAATGGTGTGCCTGTAACAGAAAATTTAGAAGGAGACGATAGTCGTATTATCATGGATAGAGCGATTCCTTTTATGGAAAAATCTATAGCAAAAGATGAACCTTTTTTTGCAACCATTTGGTTTCATACACCACACGAACCAGTTGTTGCTGGTCCAGAATACTTAGCTAAATATCCAGATTTACCAATAGGTCAACAACATTTATATGGTGCTATAACAGCTATGGACGACCAAATAGGACGTTTAAGAGCATTCTTAAAAGCAAATAATATTGAAGACAACACTATTATTTTCTTTACAAGTGACAACGGACCATCAGATGGGCTGACTAAAAAAGGAATCGCTTCTGCAGGACCATTTAAAGGACATAAACACGAAATGTGGGAAGGTGGTTTGCGTGTACCTTCATTAGCATTATGGCCAAAACATTTTAATAAAGGTTTAGTAACAGATTATCAATCTTCAACAGTAGATTATTTACCTACTATTTTAGATGTTTTAGACATGTCTCCAAGTAAAAAGATTCCATTAGATGGAGTGAGTTTAAAATCAGTAATTATGGGAGATAATACAAGTCAACGTACTGTCCCTATTGCTTCTGGATTTCAACGTTTATATAAAGATATAGATTTATATGCTTTTATAGATGGGCAATATAAAATTTGCATTCCAACCCCAGGAGATGAAATGATGCTTTTCGATATTAAAAATGATCCAGGTGAAACAAAAAATTTAGCTTCAGAAAAACCAGAATTATTAAAAAAGATGGAAGCTGGGCTAGAAAAAGTTAAAGAATCTTGGAGATTAAGTAGAGAAGGAAAAGATTACCAATGGTAATTAAAAAATAAAAAAAGAAACAACATTTATATATGAAACATGTATTAATTATACTATTAATATTTATTGCTTCTGGATGTAAGAAATCTCAAAAAAGTACTGAAACCTCTTCTACAAAAGACCATATTTTAGTAGATGCTAAGGTAAAAGTATATCATAAGGATGGTAGTCGTAGTTATACAGATTACCAGCCTTTTGAAACACGTACTCTAGATTTGCTTCCAGGCTTTAAAGCTCTTAAAACAACTCCTGAATTAAGTAAATATGGAGGAGATTTAAATCAAAAAACAGATTATGCAACAGGTTTTTTTCATGTTAAAAAAATTGGAAATCGTTGGTGGGGTATAGATCCTTTAGGTTATAAATATTTCAATATTGCTTTAAACAGTATTAACCTAGGAAAGTCTAAAACGAATAAAGAAGCTTTAGTAGAAAAATTTGGTTCTAAATCTAATTGGATTAGTGAAACCGTAATGATGTTAGAAGACAATGGTTTTAACTGTGCAGGATCTTGGTCAGATGCAGAAGCTATTGTAGCGCTAAATAAAACTATAGATAAGCCATTTGCTTATACAATTAATTGGAATTTTATGAGTGCTTACGGTCGTAAACGTGGAGGTACATTTCAACAACCTGGACATACAGGATATCCAAACGATGCCATTTTCGTGTTCGATCCTGAGTTTGAAACATTCTGTGATGAGCATGCTAAACAATTAATAGCTTATAAAGACGATCCTAATTTATTTGGATATTTTTCAGATAACGAGATGCCTTTTAAATTTAAAGCCTTAGATAATTATTTAGGATTACCCGAAGATGATTATGGGTATTTAGCAGCAAAAGCTTGGATAGATGAGCGTGGCGTTACAAAAGAAAATATAACAGATAAACATCGTGAATTATTTATGGCTTTTGTAGGTGATAAATATTTTTCTACAGTATCTAAAGCTATTAAGAAATACGATCCAAACCACATGTATATTGGTGCTCGTTTTTATGGTGATGAAAAAAATCATGCTGAGTTTATGAAAACTGCTGGTAAGTATTTAGATGTTATTTCTAATAATTATTATAACCACTGGACACCAGACAATGAAGATGTTGTGAATTGGGAAGCATGGACCGGTAAACCATTTATAGTTACAGAGTATTATACTAAAGGAGAAGATTCTGGAATGGGAAATACAAGTGGTGCAGGTTGGATTGTTCGTACTCAAGAAGACCGAGGTTTGTTTTATCAAAACTACAATTTAGCCTTATTAGAATCTAAAAATTGTGTGGGCTGGCATTATTTTAAATATCAAGATAACGATCCGACAGCTAAAGGGGTAGATCCTTCAAATATTGATGCAAATAAAGGAATAGTAAATGCGACATATGATGTTTGGGATCCTATGATGGAGAAAATGAAAGCACTTAATCAAAATGTTTATAATGTAATTGATTACTTCGATAATAATGAAAAGTAAATTTAATTTTCTTTTAAAATTACCTGTAATCGGGAGTCTTTTTTTACTTCTTTTTACCACAGGATGTGCGTCTACTTCTAACATTAAAACATGGAACGAAGGTGAGTTTGTACGTTTAAATAATAATCCGATAATTTATCCGGATATGTTAGGTCTTGAAGGGAAATTAGGAGAAAATATAAATGGACCTTCTGTTATTAAAGTCCCTAAATGGGTAGAAAACCCTTTAGGTAAGTACTATATGTATTTTGCCCATCATCATGGTCAGTATATACGTTTGGCTTATGCCAATTCACCAATTGGCCCTTGGACTATTTATAAACCAGGAGTGCTAAAAATAGAAGATACAGGTGCTACTGGACATGTTGCATCTCCAGATGTTGTTATCAATGAAGCTAATCAAACCTTTAGGCTGTATTTTCATGGGTATCCAGAAAATAAAGCAATCGGGCAAAAAACTTTTTTAAGTACTTCTAAAAATGGTTTAGATTTTATAGCAAATGACACGGTTTTGGGGGCATCTTACTTTAGGACATTTAATTATAAAAATAATTTTTATGCTTTAGTTTCAGGAACATTTTTCAAGTCTGAAGATGGCATAAAACCTTATAAAAAAGGCGCTCTTATTTTGCCTAAAATTAGACATTCTGCAGTTGTTGTAGTTGGAGATAATCTTGTGATTTTTTATTCACAGAAAGGAGATGAACCAGAACGTATTTTAAAAACAACTGTTAATCTTTCCGAAGGAACTTACAAAAACTGGAAAGCAAGTGATATACAAGATGTTTTAAAACCAGAAAGGGATTATGAAGGAGTAGAGCTGCCAATAAAAAAATCGGTTAATGGTTTTGCAAGAACACGTGTACATGAATTAAGAGACCCTGCTATTTTAATAGATAAGAAAGATGTCTATTTATATTATTCAGTTGCAGGAGAATCGGGTATAGCAGTATCTAAGCTTATTAAAAAATAGAATAAAAATTCACATTAATAAAATTGTATTATGAAATATTTTGTCATGATTTTATTCAGTTCAATCTTTTTTATAGGTTGTTCGTCTTCAACAAAGAAAAAAGAACCTCTTAAAAAACAAAGACCTAATGTACTTTTTATATCTGTAGACGATTTAAACGATTGGGAAGGCGCCTTAATGGGGAACAACCAAGTTAAAACGCCAAACATGGATAAATTGTTTAGCGAAGGTGTCCTTTTTACAAATGCACATGCGTCTCAACCAGTTTGTACGGCGTCAAGAAACTCATTATTAAGTGGTATCGATCCAACCGTATCTGGCTGGTATAGTTCTACAAATAATATGAGAAAAAATTATGATACCGTTATGGCTAATCATAAAATGCTTCCAGAATATTTTAAAGATAGTGGATATAATACGTATGCTGCAGGGAAAGTATTTCATAGTGGAGAATCAGATTTTCCAACAAAAACAGACGATTATTGGACAGCCTATTCTCCTCATTTCTGGAATAATATGGAACCTAATATAAAAGCGAATGGTTATGGGTATAGAGGGACTATGTTTTATCCATTTCCAAAAGGAGGAGGGCAATTAGTACAACTTTACGGACAGGATACCATAAATAATTATTACAAAGATAATAATAGATTTTATTCTTTATGTGGAGGGCCTTTAGAAGCGGAAGATATTCCAAAAGATGGTATGTATGACGAGCAAATTGCAAAATGGGCTATTCATAAAATAGATAGTACTCAAGAAAAACCATTCTTTCTTTCTGTTGGTTTCTTAAGACCTCACGTGCCATATACAGCACCTAAGAAGTATTTTGATTTATATCCTATTGAGGATATTGTTGTTCCAGAAGTACCAGAAAATGAATTTGAAGATATTCCAATGATGGGTAAATCAATAGCTTATGGATATACACCACATGGTGGCTGGGCAGATATGACTGCAAAAAAAGAGATTTTACCAGAATTGGTCCAATCTTATTTAGCTTGTATATCTTTTGTAGATGATCAAATAGGAAAAGTTGTTGAAGCTCTGGAAAAAAGCCCGTATGCAGATAATACTATAATTGTATTATGGTCAGATCACGGTCAGCATTTAGGAGAGAAAAAGCATTTCAGAAAACAAGCACTTTGGGAAGAAACAACACGTGTACCATTATTTTTTAAAGTTCCAAATAATGCAAGCAACGGACAAAGAAGTGGCCAGGTGGTGAGTTTGTTAGATATTTATCCAACTATAACAGAATTATGCGATTTACCTCGTTTACCAAAATTAGGTGGAGAAAGTTTAATCCCGCTTATAGAATCGCCAGCAACAAAAACAGATAGAGCGGTACTATCTACTTGGTATTATAAAAATCATGCTGTTAGAAGTAATGATTGGAGATATATTCAGTATAGAGATGGTGGAGAAGAATTATATAATCATAAAACAGATCCAGGCGAGCATACAAATTTAGCTAACGATCCAAAATATTCAGATGTTATAGCTGCTCATAAAAAATGGTTACCAACTTATGATGCTATTCCAGCTGGTTCTACAGAATGGAAAGGAGATAAGTTAGATCGAAGAATTGAAGAATGGAAAACTAATGATTCTATTCCAGTTTGGTTAAGATAAAATAAACAAATGAAAGCTAAATTATATAGTCTATATATTGTTTTTGCATGCGTAGTATTCTCATGTACGCAACAGCCTAAAGTAAATAATTGGCCAGAAAACACCTATGGTGGCAATGAAAAATTATTTTTAAAGGAAAGTGATTTTGTAAGAATGCGTAGCAATATAGATACATCTAATTGGGCTGAAAATATATATTCAAAATTAAAAAAATCAGTTTTAGATTCTGTAACCTACTATACACATAGTGGTCCAGAAGATTGGACTAAATCTATAGTAGTGAAGGATGCAGCGATCTATTACAGATTGTCAGGAGATCAACGCGTATTACCACTTATTAAACACGCCATTATTGAAACATACAAATTAAATGCAATGCATGAACCCTTGCTTAGTAAAGAAAATACCTCACAAGGTTTCTGGAGTTGGGGCATGTTTAGAATGGGGAATTTAGAGGCTTGGGATTTAATTAAAAATAATCCAGAATGTAAAGAGCTTGTTGCTCCAATGAATAAACGTTTAGACGAAATAATTATTCATGGAACTGCTTATTATAATGCGATTAAAAGACTAGGTAATACGCAGTTTTGGGGAGTTACAACACTGGGAATTGCTGGGTTTATGAGAGAAAATAATCAAGCAATAGATTTAGCAATTGATGGAAAACATGGATTTAAAGCTTCTTTATTACGTTTTAGAGACAGTACCTTTTGGCCAGAACCTTTAAAATACGATAATGGTTATGTTGCTTCGGCAATGCTTATGTTGGCAGAGGCATCTCGAACAAACAATCGTGAAGATTTATATGCTTATAAAGCAGAGAATGGAGCATCTTTTAAGGGTATGATGGATGGTTTTACCTCCTTATTACTTACAGATGGTTCAATACCTATACGAGGCGATGGATCTGAATATGTTAATGTTAAAGATGGTAAAGTTGGTTCTAAAGTTAAATATTTCTATAAGAAAGATGATTCAGGTTATAGACCAAACATTAAAGTAGAAATGCTTTATAGTATTTTTAAAGATCCGGTGTATTGCTGGATGGCAGCTCAAAATAAAGATAGAGATTGTTGGGATAATAATTTTTGGGGATGGACAGCTTTAACACATGGTGTGCCTCTTAAAGCCCAGCAACCACCATCTGCAAAATCTGTTATATATCAGGAGTTTGGTTCTGCACTATTAAGATCAGACACAACGTCAAATTATTGGGGAAGTAATGCCTTATCAGCGTTTGTTAGAAACGGAGCAAGTATCCAATTTCATAGTCATAATGAGCAATTTGCATTAGATGTAATAGCATATAAAAAACAAATTTATTTCGATAATTTTTTGTCTTGGGATTATTTGGCACCTAGAACCTCTCGAAATCGAAGAAATGCAACACCTTTTAGTAATCGTATCATTGCGCATAACACAGTTGCTGTAGATTATAGAGAACCAGACAAATCGGTAATAAAATTAGGATCTAAATCGCCAGAAATACCAGGAGCAAATTTTTCTAAAATAGTAACTACTGGACCTATGCAAATACTCACAACTACAGGGTCTATTTATAATGGTGTAAAAGAAACCCGAACAGTAGGTGTTACAAAAGAATATGTTTTAGATGTTTTTGATTGTGTTTCTAATCAATTTCATAATTACGATTATGCACTTCACAGTTTTGGAGATTTGTCTTTTAGTTCTGGTATTAACTTTAAGGCATACCCCAATTTAAATGAAGAATATGGTCTAGGTAAAATAGATTTAACAGCAAAAAAAGAAAATAATATGTGGCTTTTAAATGCAGAGCAATCAATTACAGATACTAGTTTTAGTGCCGTTTTTAAAGACACAGATACTATTGGAATGCATGTTTTAATAGCAGGAGAAAAAGGAACAAAAATATTAAAGACCGAGGTGCCTTATTATATTTCTAATGAAGGTTGGGATGAGGTTTTACCTCAGAATATGCCAAAAAGGAAACCTCTTTTGTTAGTCAGACGTCATGCAAAAAACACGAAGTATGTTGTCTTACATGTGCCCTTTAAAGACCACGAACCTCATTATAAACTTAAAGTCGAAGCCGACAAAATAATAATTGAAAATCTAGAATTTATTGACGAATATTTTTTCAATGAAAAAAAATTAAAAAGAACAAACAAATAAGATCTATTCAAATGAAAAATTATAAAATACTTTTAATCTTATGCCTTGGCTTGTTGTTTCAATGCAAGTCATCAAAAAGCTTAACACAAACAGATTCTAAACCTATGGAATTGTATTTATGTATTGGGCAATCTAATATGGCAGGTCGTGCACCTATAGAGTTGCAGGATCAAGACACTATTCCAAATGTGTTTTTGTTTACAGGAAATGAAGAACATCCTTGGGAAAAAGCAGCAAACCCTTTTAATAAATATTCAACAGTAAAGAAAAGATTGGATTTACAAAAAATTGGTCCTAGTTATGGTTTTTCAAAAGAAATGATAAAAGATAATCCTGATACTAAAATAGGTTTAATCGTTAATGCTAAAGGCGGAACATCTATTGAAGAATGGAAACCAGGAGATACACTGTACAACGAAGCCATTTCTCAAGCTAAAAAGGCAATGAAATTAGGAGTATTAAAAGGAATTATTTGGCATCAAGGAGAGGCAAATGCAGGAAGAGCAGATGCATACATGCCAAAAATAACAGAATTAATAGCTGCACTTCGTAAAGATTTAAATAGTCCAAATGTACCATTTGTTGCAGGTCAATTATCATCAGATAAACCAAAAAGAAATAAATTCAATAAAATGATTTTAGAGTTACCTAATCATGTTGAAAACACGGCAGTTGTAACTTCAGAACATACATCTACTATAGATAAAACTCATTTTGATAGTGCAAGTCAACGGGTTTTAGGTAAACGATATGCTATAAAAATGAAAGAATTGTTATCAAAAAATAAAAGTCAAAAAAATGATTAAAACCTTAAAAGTATTTAGTTTTTTAGTGTTGTTTGGGTGTCAATTTATACATGCTCAAGAGACCAAAAATCAAACAAAGCCAAATATATTATTAATTATTTCAGATCAACATTCTGGAAAAGTCATGACGCAAAGAGGCTACGAATATGTAACAACACCGGGAATTGATGAATTAGTAAAAGAAGGTGTGTCTTACACACGTAGTTACTGTACGTATCCAGTTTGTATGTCTTCAAGAGCAGGTTTAATGACGGGAGTTATGCCTAGTAAAAGTGGACCAAATCTTTTAAAATATAACTCTATTGGTAAAACATTAAAAGATGGAGGTTACGAAACAGCATATTATGGAAAATGGCATGTATCTACATCTAAAATAAAAGATATTCCAGAATGGCATGGTTTCGAGTCTTATAAAAGAGAATATAACGATACCAAGACAACCAAATTATCTATAGATTTTATTAATAAGAAACATGATAAACCCTTTTTTATGGTGACTTCTTTATTAAATCCTCATGATTGCTGTGAATTGGCACGTAATATTTCTGATCTAGGAGATGATTATCACGATGGCGCCGTTGAAGAAAATATGGATCTAGAATACTGTCCGCCTTTACCAACTAACTTTAATATTCCTAAAAAGGAAGCCGAAGGGTTTTATACGCGTAGAACTCCAGACACTACAGATAAAACCAACTTTGGAAAGCATCCTGTAAAATATTGGCAGGAACAAGAATGGCGTCAATACATGTACGGTTATGATCGATTGGTAGAAAAAATGGATAACCATATTTTAAGTATTGTAAAAGCTTTAGATAAAAAAGGAGAGTTAGAGAATACTATTATTTTTTATACCTCAGATCATGGAGACGGACACTCGTCTCATGAATGGAATCAGAAAATGACGTTTTATGAAGAATCTGTAAATGTACCATTTGTAGTGTCTTGGAAAGGGCATACAAAAGCAGGTGTTATAGATTCAAAACTATTAACTTCTGGATTAGATTTATACCCAACCATATGTGAAATGGCAGGTGTATCGTATAGCGATACCTTGGAAGGAGAAAACTTAAGTCCATACTTTTTAAAAGATGTAAAAATACCTAAAAAGACTAGAGCATACGTTGTTTCAGAATTAAATCAAAAAGAAAAAAACAAACCTAAAGGAAGAGTATTCGTTGGTCGTATGGTGGTTACCGAAGATTATAAATATATACTTTTTGATGGAGGAGAACATCCAGAACAATTTTTCGATTTAAAAAATGATCCAGGTGAGCTACATACTTTAGTTGATTCTAAAAAATATAAAAAACAAATTTCAGCTCATCGTCAAATGTTAAAAGATTGGATTAATACAACTAAAGATAGTTTTCCAATAAATAAAATACCTCAAAACTAAAATGAAAAAGGGATTAGCTTGCGTTTTTATTTTAATGAGTGCTTTGCTACACGCACAAACCACTTATTTTGTAGATGATGTTATTGGTAACGATACTAATACTGGGACTCTTAAAAGTGCCCCTTTTAAGAGTATTAATCGTGTTAATCAATTACACCTAAAACCAAGCGATTCTTTACTTTTTAGACGCGGTGGCACATGGACAGGAAATTTAATACCCAAAGGTAGTGGAGCAAAAAATAAGCGTATAGTTATTGGTGCGTATGGATCTGGACCTGTTCCCGTTTTAAATGCTAAAGGTGTTCGTTTTAAAAACGAAACAGCTTCATATACCATTCGCTTATTTAATCAAGAGTATATCGAAATACGTGATTTAAAAATTGAAAACTTTAAAGCATCAGAAGAACCAAGACAATATCCTTTAAAAAAAAGTTTAGTATATGTAAATACTCCTAAAATGGGAATTTATATTGAAGGAAAAGATTGTGGGACACTTCACGATATTCAATTAATAAATTTAGAGATAAGTGATGTAAATGGAGATATGAGTACTAAACACAATGGTGGTGTTTTTGCAGAAATTACATGGAATAAAGATATTTTGAAACGTGTAAAATCTAATTTTGATGGCTTTTTAGTGGTGGGATGTCATATTCATGATGTAGATAGAACAGGCTGGTCTAATAGTTCTGTTTGGGATGATAGATCTCTAAATAGTACTTGGGGAGATAAGCTTGAAAATGGAAAGATACACAATTGGTACCCGAGCGAACATATAGTTTTTAGAAATAATAAGTTTGAAAGAGCTGGAGCAAATGCATTAATCGTAAGGGTAGCAAATGCTCCATTGGTAGAATATAATTTATTTGAATATAACGGGTTAAAAGGTAGTGGAAATGCCTCTTTTCCTTTTAATTGCGACAATGCATTGTTTCAATATAATGAAGCTGCTTATACTTTTTATAATACGGCAGCAGATAGTTGGAATGGAAAACCAGATGTAGATGCCGGCGGATTTGATAGCGATTGGAATTGTAAGAATACTATAATTCAATATAACTATAGTCATCATAATGGTCATGGTGGTGTTTTAATTTGTTGTGATGGGGCTAGTAAAACAAGCTTTAATGATGGTACTATAATTAGATATAACATTTTTGAAAGTAACAACCACCATATTGTTCGGAATTCCGGAACAACTACCCAGACACAAATTTATAATAATGTGTTTTTTGTAAGTGAAGATCAAGATCCTGTACAAATTATATTTCATAAAAGTTGGAATGGGCTACCAAACCAAACCGTATATACCAACAATATATTTTATGCTTTAGGGGCAAAACATCGATTTGATTTAGGGAAAAGTACAAACAATACTTTTTTAGCAAATACCTTTTATGGAGGTATTATTAACACACCATCAGATGTAAAAAAGAATACACACAATCCTTTATTTGTTAATGATACACCTTCAAAAACCAATTGGAAATCGTATTTACGATTTTTATTACAAAAGGAGTCTTCAGAAATTAATAACGGTATTAAAGTTCAAGGACATCCTAAAAAAGACATGCTAGGTAATCCTATAAAAGGGAATCCTGACCGAGGTGCTTTTGAAATGTTTTAAAACAAAAAAAGAGTTCCTAAAAATGAATAATAAAATTAAAGCAAACATTTAACTAACTAAATTAACCAAACTAATGACAAAAAATTACAATCTATTATTAATTGCATTATGCTGTTTATCGGCTTATTTTAATGCTAGTGCCCAGGATTATGGTACGTTTACTCATAATGTGAGTGAAGATGCTTATATCCGAGGCGGATCTAATAGCGAAGTGAACTATGGAAGTGAACTCGAATTATTAGTAAAAGGGACGGTAGACAACGAAAAAAATTACAGAAAATCTGTTTTAAAATTCGATTTATCAGATACATCTTACGATTTAAATGGTTCGGCTAAAGCTGTACTACGTTTACATGCCAATAATTCTAAAGCAGCAACAATAGGTGTTTATGAATTAGGGGATGGATGGACAGAAGACACTGTAACTTGGGATAATTTACCAGCTATAGGCGATCAGATAGCAACCGTTGAAATGGATGATGACGGCATATATTATGAATGGGATATTACTAGTTATGTGCAAAGTGAGTTAAGTGGCGATAAAATTGTATCTGTTGCTCTTAATGATCCTTTAACATCTGCTACAACAATTGGCTTTAATAGTAAAGAAGCCGAATTAAATATTCCTTATTTAGCGATTATTATAGATAATCCTAATTTATCTTCCATTCCTGCAACTCAAGATGCAGAAGTGTTTTATTGGGGAAAAGCTTCACACGATAAAAATTATGGTTCTGGAGACGATTTATCTGTGCGTTACGATGATAATGTTAGTAGTTGTTCAGATAGTTATATTCAATTTAATATAAGTAGTATTTCTGAAGCTAAAGAAACCATACTATTAAAACTGTATGCTTTTGAAGTAGAGCGTGCATCAGAAATTTCTGTGTATGGAACAGCTACAGAAGCATTATGGTCAGAATCTACTATTACTGGACGAGACAAACCCTTAGCGACAGAACGTATTGGAGTGTATGATGTGTCTACAATAGGTTTTGTAACCTTAGATGTTACAAATTATGTTAATAAAGCAATAGAAGCTGGATGGACAGATTTAACTTTAATAGTTAAAGAAAACGAAGGAGCTAAAATTTCATTCAATTCTAAAGAAGCAGACAGTGACGGGCCACAATTAATGGTAAGTGATATTACAAGTAGTTATATGGAGCCTACAGTAATGTCTGGAACATTTTATTTTGATTCAGAAAATGGAAGTGATGATAACAATGGTACCTCTGAAACAACAGCATGGAAAAGCATAACAAAACTAGAAGATGTTACACTTTCTCCTGGAAGTGAAATTTTATTAAAACGAGGCGGAGTTTGGAGTGGAGAAGATCTTGTGTTTAAAGGTTCTGGAACAGCTAATAGTCCAATTGTTATTGATGCTTACGGCACAGGAGATAAACCTTTATTAGAAGGTTTAGGGCAATCTACAGGACTTATAAAATTATTTAACCAAGAATATATAGAAATTTCTAACCTGCATATCACGAATTTAGGAGCAGTAAAAGATGGATTACGAAGAGGTATTCATGTGGTTGCCGATAATTTTGGAGCACTTCATCATTTACATTTTACAGATTTAATGTTTACAGATATTAACGGAACAGATGGCTTAGATGGCGGTGTGTATGCGAATGACGATGATGAAAAACGTTCGGGAGCTATCTTCTTAGAAATTAGAGGAGACGATGTACAAACATATTTTGATGATATTTTATTAGATAAATCATATTTCTACGATGTTTCTAATACTGGTTTTGCTAATATTTCTCATTGGTCTGATTTAACGATTGATTCCGATTTTACTAGTAACACAGTCCCAGGAACATCTAACGACGATTACGTGCATAATTTTGTGCCAAGTAAAAATGTTTTAATTAAGCGAAATCGATTTGAAAATATCAATTCGCAAGGTGTAATTATACGTACAGCCGAAGATCCAATTATGGAATATAATCTATTTTATTATTGCTCTATAGGGAGAGGTTCTGATAATGCTTGTTTTAACTCTAAAACAACAGGAGCAATCTGGAGATATAATGAATCTTGTTTTACAGAATATACAGAAGGAAAATCTGATGGAGCAGGAATAGATTCCGATCTTAGATCTAAAAACACCATTATAGAATATAACTATTGTCACGATAACGGATATGGTGGAGTCATTACAACTGGAGGAAGTTTTGAAGGCGCCTTTAATGATAATACAATTATAAGATATAATATGCTTTTTAATAATGGCATTAATAGTGTTAGAATTTGTAATCAAAATACCAATTTGTTAGTGCATAATAACTTGATATATTACGATAATGCAGAGGCTTCTAATAGTTTAGTATTTACACATTTAAGTGATGTTACAACTCAAGGTCCAACAAATTCTATAGTAACAAATAATATTTTTTACACAACTAATAACAATGGAACATTTACTGCCGATGTAGAACCTACAGATTCTAGATTTGAAGACGTAAAATACAGTAATAATTTATACTACGGTATAGATCCATTATACCAATATCCAGACGATACAAATAAAGTAACAGCAGATCCATTATTTATAGACGGTACTGTGCCTACTCAAGATATTGGAGGTTACCTGCTTCTAGGTAGTGATGGTTTACCAACAGGAAGTGTAAGTTATGATTTTCTTTCAGGTTTCGGATTGTCTGAAGCATCTCCTGCGATAGATAACGGAAGTCTAGAAAATATAACAGAAGTACCTTCTATCGATTTTCAAAATAATACGGTTTATGTAGGAGACACCATAGATATAGGGCCATTTGAGAATGCTAGTACATTAGGAATAGATGATAATAATTTAATAACAAAAACTGTAGTTTATCCTAATCCGGTTTCAGATATTTTAAATATAAAAACAACATCAGGAAACACTGTAAATAAGGTGAGTATATACAATGCTTTAGGTCAGTTTATTACAGTTGTAAAAACGTCATCTATAAACACCATTTCTTTAAATAATTTAGGCCTTAAAAGTGGTATGTATTTTATTAAAATAGAAGGTGATTTTGGAACTGAAATTAAGAGAATTTTAAAGAAATAATTTAAACATCTGCTTTAAACTAATTTTTAAATCGATAAAGAGTATTGGATTAAAAATAAATGCAATACAGTACTCAAACAAAAGGATGTAAAAGTGCTTTTGAAAACAAATGATAAAAAAGACAATTAAAATGAATAAACAATTTTATATTTTACTAATAGCAATAGTATCAGTGTGTAGTGTATTCTCACAATCACGTGAAACGTTTACCATTAACAATAGTTGGAAATTTTATCAGGGCGATTTAGATATTTCTAAAGCAGATGTAATTCAAGAGTCTGCAAAAAGTGACAAGCATTGGCAAACCGTAACGATACCACATACATGGAATAATATAGATGCTACAGACGACACTCCGGGATATTATAGAGGTATAGGTTGGTATAAAAAAACACTGTTTATTGAAGCAGTAGCGTATGCTAGTACTAAAACTTTAATTTATTTTGAAGGAGTTAATCAAGTTACAGACTTGTATGTAAATGGTGAATGGGTTGGTCAGCATAAAGGAGGATATTCTAGATTTCATTTCGATATCACTAAATTTTTAAAGTACGATCAAGAAAACACATTCGCTGTAAAAGTAGATAATAGTCATAATGTAGATGTTCCGCCATTATCTGCAGATTTTACATTCTTTGGAGGTATTTATCGCGATGTGTTCTTAATAAAATTAAATGATGTTCATTTTTCTATGGATGATTATAGTTCTTCTGGAGTGTATATTTCTACTCCAGAGGTTTCTAAAACCTTAGCGAAAGTAGAAGTTAAAAGCTTATTAAATAATGAAACAAATCAAAATAAATCTGTTCGTGTAATAACTAAAGTTCTCAATAAAGAAGGACAAGTTGTGTTAACAAGTCATAAAAAAATTAAGCTTAAAAAGAACGAAAAAGGTAAACAAGTTACAGAGGAATTACTGATTGAAAATCCGTTATTATGGTCGCCTAATCATCCGTATTTATATACTGTAAATACGAAGATTGAAGATGTTAAAACAGGAAATCTTTTAGACGAATCTTTAGAGCCTTTAGGACTGCGTTGGTTTAAGTTTGATCCCGAAAAAGGATTTTTTCTTAATGGAGAATATTTAAAATTAATAGGAACGAATAGACACCAAGACTATTTAATGAAAGGTAATGCGCTAACAGACGAAATGCATGTTAGAGATATTCGTTTATTGAAAGAGATGGGAGGGAATTTTTTAAGAATATCTCACTATCCTCAAGATCCAACAGTGTTAGAAATGTGTGATAGATTAGGAATTTTAACATCTATTGAAATACCTATTGTGAATGCCATTACAGAATCTGAGGCCTTTACAAATAATAGTTTACTTATGATTGAGGAGATGATGAAACAAAATTTTAATCATCCTTCTTTAATTATTTGGGCGTATATGAATGAAGTCCTTTTAAGATTACCATTCGATCAAAAGAAAGAAGCAGAGCGTTATAAAGTATATACCGATAATGTTAAAAAATTAGCCTCAAAAATTGAAAGTAAAATTAGAGTTTTAGATCCAGACCGATATACAATGATTCCAAACCACGGAGCCATTACAAGATATAAAGAAGCTGGTTTAACAGCTGTACCCATGATACTTGGTTGGAACTTATATCAAGGGTGGTATTCTGGAAAACTAACTAGTTTTGATTCAACCTTAGATGAATTACATGAGTTGTTTCCAAATCAAGCCATTATAATTACAGAATATGGTGCAGATGTGCACCCGCGTTTACATTCTTTTCATCCAGAACGATTTGATTATACTGTTGAATATGGAAATAAATATCATGAACATTATCTTGAAGCTCTAAAAAAGAGACCTTTTATTGTGGGAGCAACCATGTGGAATTTAAACGATTTTTATTCAGAGTCTAGAGGGTATGCACAACCACGAACAAATTTAAAAGGAATTACAAGTTTAAACCGAGAGAAAAAAGATACGTGGTGGTTATATAAATCATACTTATCTGCAAATCCCGTAATTAAATTTGGTCAGAACGAATGGAAAATTAGAGGAGGAGTTGCAGATCCTGGAACAGATTATTGTACTCAACCCATAACTGTTTACAGTAACGGAGACACTGTTAAATTGACGCATAATACAGTTAACTATAATGCTAAGGTTATAAATAATATAGCTAGATTTTCTGTGCCTTTTGTAAACGGAAAAAATGTATTTGTTGCAACAACCACTATGAATTCAAAAACATATACAGATGTATTAGATGTTGATTTTAGATTGGCTCCAAATAAATTTTCAGAATTCAAAGACGATTTTTACGATCTAAATATTCTGTTAGGTTCTAAACGTATTTTTGAAGATAAAGTAAAATCTCAAGTATGGATTCCAGAACAAGAATATTTTGCAGGTAGTTGGGGCTATGTTGGTGGAGAGCCTTTTAGACCCAAAACTAAATATGGAAGTTTACCTAGTTCAGATTTAGATATTATAGATTCTAATAATGATCCAATTTACCAGACACAACGTGTTGGAATCGAAAAATTTAAATTAGATGTGCCAGATGGTAAATATATTGTGTCTTTAGGATGGGCAGAATTAGTATCAGATAAAGAACATGAAAAATTGGTATATAATCTAGGAAACGATAAAGTATCAGAGCATGTTTCAGATCGTGTTTTTAATATTCTTATTAATGGCAATTATATTGAGAAAGACTTGAATATTACAGAACAGTATGGAGTAGAACGTGCTGTTACAAGAAAATACGAAGTTATTGTCTCAGAGGGTATGGGAATTATTTTAGACTTTGAAAAAATTAAAGGCAATCCTATTCTAAATACCATACAAATAAGAAAAATTTTGTAATTAAAAGCATTTTTTTAGCGAGAATTATCAATTTACAATGAAGTAGTGGCTCTTATTACTATAGTTCATCTGTAAAGATATCTCATAATATAACATTACATTTTTTATCACTTAAAAACCTATAATAAAGAATAGGGTAGGGCGTTTTGTGCTAATACTATCGCATTAAAGTATGAGTATTTGTTTTCAATTTTTAGTGTAGATATGTGTTTAAGTATTTGGTAATTAAATTATTGTGTTTAAATGTTAGGATAATGAGATACGGCTAAAAATTCAATTTTATTGATTTTACAATAAACTATATAATAAACTAATTAAAACCAAAATGAAAAAATTACACACACTTTTACTGTTACTCGTAACAGTGGGCTCCAGTCTTGTTGCCCAAAATATTCAAACATTGAGTCCAACAGATGATACTTACGCTGATGGAGGAAAATCTTCAGAAGTATTAAATAATACAGAACCAGAACAAATGTTAATCAAAACAGGATCAACAAGTGCTTATACACGTTCTGGATTTATAAAATTTGACATTTCTAATCTAAGTTTGGCAGATGTTGGAACAGCAAAATTAAGATTGTATTGTTATAATACACAGAGCACGAATATGGAAATTAGCGTTTTTAATGCCGATGAAAACTGGAGTGAAAATACGTTGACTTGGGATAATAAGCCAGTCGCAGAATTATCAGCTATTCGAAGTCAAAAAGTAACTTTAGATGCGTATGTCGAATGGCAAATTACGAAAGTTGTTCAAGATGCTATCTCAGACGGAAAAACAAGCGTTTCTTTAAGTCTGTCTGATTCAAATGGAGATAATAAATTAGCACGTTTTTATACTAAGGAATCTTCTAATGCCAACAAACCCCAATTATACATTAGTAGTGAAATAGAAAATTATCAAGCTTTAGAGGTTATCGATGATGCTATGGTAATTGGAGGAACAAATGCAGATACTAATTACGGAACAGATTCAAGCATACAAGTAAAAGGAGGGTCTTCTAATAATAGCTATGTTAAGAAAGGACTTCTAAAATTTGATTTAAATCTAATAGATCCAGATAAAATCAGTTCAGTAGGGACAGCAAGACTAAAATTATATGTTGTGGGTACAAATAATTCTACACCAGATATAAATGTATCTGTACTAGCAGTAGAAAATAGTTGGGATGAAGCCACCGTTACTTGGAATATGTATCCTACAATTATAAATACTAGTCCTTTAAGAACGACTAAAATTTTACCTGATGAATTAAATAAATATTATGAATGGGATATTTCTTCTCATGTTATTTCAAAATTAGCAGAACAAGGTACAGATGGAATTTTATCTCTAAGTGTTTTAGATCTTGAAGGTGCTAATAATGGAATAACTTTTAATACAAAAGAAAATACAAACTTACATCCTGTATTAGAACTCCTTGAGGTGCCAACAAATATACCAGATCAAGACACACCTGTTAGTGGGATATATTATGTAGATAATGTTGATGGAAACGATACTAATAATGGAGACACTCCCGATACTGCATGGAAAAGTTTAGAAAAAATAAATGAAATAACTTTTGGTGCTGGTACAAGAATCTTATTTAAAAGAGGACAGTCTTGGACAGGAACTTTAAAATTAAAAGGTTCAGGAGAGTCTAGTAATTCAATTATTGTGTCAAGTTATGGAGATGGAAATAAACCTATTATTAATGGTGCAGGTGCAACGGAAACAATTCATTTAGATGGTAATGAATATGTTGAGATAAGAAATTTAGAAATAACCAATTATGACTCGTCAGAAGAAGGCGGAATTTCTATGGAAGCATGGGAAGCTAAAAACATTACAGACTGGTATGAAAACCCTGCTGCTGGATACGATTTAACACCTAACACAAATAAGGTGGGAGTTAGAATTAATGCACAAGATCTAGGGGAAGTTAATCATATTCATTTGGTTAATTTAGATATACACGGTATAAATGGAGATAATGATGATAAGAACAATGGTGGAATTTATATGGAAATAAAAGGAGTCTTGGTGCCTACGTATTACAATGATTTTTTAGTTGAAGGATGTCATATTTATGATGTAGATAGAACAGGAATGTCAAACGTAAGTACATGGGATGATAGAACTTTAACAGATGCAGGAAACTGGACGCCTACTTTAAATTTTGTAGTTAGAAATAATATTTTTGAAAGATCCGGTGCCAATGCATTGATCTTAAGAAACGCAAAAGACCCAATGATTGAACATAACTTATTTTACCAATCTGCAATAAAAGGTTCTGGTAATGCTGCGTTTAATTTTAATACAGATGGTGCTATATTTCAGTATAACGAGTCCAGTTTTACAAAAGGAAATATAGAAGATGAAGATGCTGGCGGACTAGATAGTGATTTCAGAACTAAAAATACCATTCTTCAATATAACTATGTACATGATAATGCTTATGGTATGTTAGCAACTGGAGGAGGATCTAATGATTCTTTTAACGATAATACTATTTTTAGATACAATGTTATAGAACGTGATGGTTTAGTTGCTCGTGAAAATGGAGAGAAATTTGTATTCAAACTATCGGGACAAATAACCAATACTACATTTCATAACAACGTTATTTATTTGTCTCCAGAACAAGAAGGTGTAGATTTGATGTTTCATAAACAATGGAGACGAAAACCAGCGACTACAAATTATTACAATAATATTTATTACTTAGAAGGGGATAATCACAGCTATAATGTGAGTGCAAGTACAGGAAATACATTCTCTAATAATTTATTTTATAAAGTAGGTTCGGGTATTACAGTCCCAACCGATAATAATGCTTTATATGCAGATCCTTTATTTGTGGCTGTTAATGCAGGACCAGAAGGCTATAAGCTTACATCTAATTCACCTGCAATTGGTTCAGGAATGGAAATATCAGGAAATGTTTCAATAGATTATTTTGGAAATACAGTACCAACTTCTGGAACTATTGATATGGGCGTACATCAATTTAGTAATGAAAGTAGTGCGAACACTCCCGGAGGTTTTTCTAAAGATGAATTTGATGTATACTTACTAATTGGACAGTCTAATATGGCAGGTCGTGGAGAAATTGGAGATTTAGATGAAGTGCCTTTAGAGAATGCATATTTATTTGACGGGACAAATTGGGAAAATGCAAAAGCACCATTAAATAAATATTCAACAGTTAGAAAAGATATTGAATATCAAAAATTAAATCCAGGTTATACGTTTGCTAGAAAATTAGCAGCTTATACAAATAGAGGTATAGGACTGGTTGTAAATGCACGAGGCGGAACAAAAATTGAATTATGGGAAAAGGGCTACAGTGGAGCAGACGATTTAGATTTATATGAAGAAGCCGTTGCCCGTTTACTAGAAGCAAAGAAAGATGGTGTGTTCAAGGGAATTATTTGGCATCAAGGAGAATCAAACCAGAATTCTAGTAGTACCTATATGCAAAAATTGAAACAATTAGTTTCTGATTTAAGAACAGATTTAGGAGAGAATGCATTTTTTGTAGCTGGAGAAATTAACAAATGGAGAGCGGCTTCAGTACCTATTAATACTGTAATTAGTAGTATTTCTGATGATATTAATCAGGCAAGTTTTGTTAAATCGGATGATTTAGCTCCTATAAATGGAGATTTAGAAGATCCGCATTTTGATACATTTAGTCAACGTGTTTTAGGAGGATTATATGCCGATGAAATATTAGAAAATGTATATAGAGTAAATGCAAGTGTTGCTTTAGTATATTCGCAATGTGATTTTGCAGGTTATAAAGTAAGTTTAAAAGCAGGGATTTATAATTTGCAAGAATTAGAAAAATTAGGTATTCATGATAATGCAATTCGTTCATTACAATTGGAAGAAGGGTACGAAGCGTTACTTTTTACAGGACAACAAGAAGGACAATCTGAATTAATTAGTAACTCAAAAGATTGCTTGTCTAATACAAATGTATCCGATAATGTTTCATCTATAATTATAGGTAAAACAGGAACAACAGGAGGTATGCTTTCTATAACTGATATTTCGGAAAAAATAGGAGATATAATTATTAGCCCAAATCCAGCACAAAATAGGGTTAAAGTAACTTTTCCTTCTAATTTTAATATATCAAATTCAACTTTAGTTCAAATTATAGATTTACAAGGAAGAGTTATTAATTTAAATATAGCAGAAAGTAACAAAACTGTAAATTCAATAGAGTTTAATTTACAGAATCTAGATTTAAATGCTGGACTTTATATCTTAAGATTAGTTTCAAATAATCAAATTTTTAATAAAAAATTAATTATTAAATAAATTATAGAGTTATGAAGTTTAAGGTAGCCCTTTGTCTTGTTTTTTTATGTATTGTGGGCACTACAGTAAATGCACAATTAAGATTGCCTGCTATTTTTTCAGATCATATGGTTTTGCAACAGCAAACGCAAGTTCCGATTTGGGGCTGGGCAATACCAGGAGAAACGATTTCTATTTCTAACTCTTGGACTAAAGAAAAAATAAGCGCAAAAACAGGTCTCGATAGTATTTGGAAAGCAGAAATTTTAACGGGTAAGGCTGGAGGGCCTTATTCGTTAAAAATAAAATCATCGCGTAACACAATTCAAATAAAGGATGTTTTATTAGGTGAAGTTTGGGTGTGTTCCGGACAATCTAATATGGTGTTTAGTTTGGGGTCAAGCTTAAATGGTAAAGAAGAAGTTGCTAAAGCTAATTATCCTAATATTCGATATTTGGACGTTAAACGCCAAGTAAGTAATACTCCATTGTTAGATATTCCGGGGTCCGAGTGGACAGCAGTTCGCCCAAATAAAGCCGAAAAATATTCTGCAATTGGTGTCTTTTTTGCTGCCAAATTACAAAAGGAGATGAATGTGCCAGTAGGCATTATTGAAGTCGCTTGGGGAGGTACTGCAGCCGATAATTGGACGCCACACGACCTGCTTAAACAGGACCCTAAATTAGATGTCGCTTTAGAGCGCTATAAAGAATGGGAAGCCAATTTTGCCGTAGATTCTATTGGTTATTACTCGCAATTAGAGGCCAAGGAACAAGGAATTATTTCAAGTAAACCAGAAATGCCTACGTCTTTATTTATAAAAGCCAGACCACACAGAGCTCCAAGTGTATTATACAACGGACTTATAAATCCGTTAACAAATTTTGGTATTAAAGGTGTGCTTTGGTACCAGGGGGAAACCAATAGAAAATGGCATGACGAGTATGCATATTTATTTAAATCAATGATAGGTAGTTGGAGAAAAGCTTGGCATAAGGATTTACCCTTTTATTTTGTTCAGATAGCACCTTTTAAAGGAAGTATTGAGGAAGTTTCAGATATTATGGAAGCTCAATTACAAGTGTATAGAGAAGTCGATAATACAGGAATGGTGGTAACTATGGATGTTGGTAATATGAACGATATTCACCCAACCAACAAAAAACCTGTAGGAGAGCGTTTAGCAAATTGGGCTTTAACTAAAAGCTATAACTTTAACAATATAATTGTTTCGGGACCTTTGTTTAAAGATACTAATGTTGATGCAGACACCTTGTATGTGAATTTTGATTTCGCTGAATCTGGATTACATACAAAAGGAGCTCCTAAAGGATTTGAAATTATTGAATTTGAATCTAATGGAAGCCATAAAGATCCATATGCCATAACGCCCGTAATTGAAAATGATAAACTGATTTTTAATATTAAAGATCTTCAAAAACCGTTTATTCTTCGCTACGGTTGGGCAGAACAAATGGAATATGCAAATTTATTCAATAATGTAGATTTACCAGCATCTTCATTTAGAGTGTTGATTAAATAAAGCAATCAAGAATTGGTGTAAAGACATTACATTTAATATTGAATCGATTATAGAAACTTTTATGTCAGATATTAGAAAAGTGTTATATTCTATTTTTTTATTTAATGCTAATAAGGAAGCCGTATAAGAGTATTATTTTTATATAAAAAACAGAACTATTGAAATCAATTTTTTTTCAGTAGTTCTGTTTTTTTTTGTGTAATTAATCAATGTATTTTAAATCATATCAAACAACGAATGTTCATTTAGCTGTTGTTGTTCACGAAATTTTATTTCATAATCTTCTTGTTGCTGATTGTATCTTTCTTTTAATCGATTGTAAGTTTTTAAAGGCCAATTGTTAGATGTAGATTTCTGAAGTTCACACCCTATTAATATATCAAGCGAATGTTGTTTAGATTCTCGTATAAATATAGAAAAAGGAATTTCGTTGTTTTCATTCATACATGCAATAGTAGGTTCAGATTCTATTGTAAAATGTCCTAAACTAATTTCTAATTCACCTCTGAAAACGGTACAATTTTTATTACTATTAGTTGTTATTTTTTTTCCTTCTATAAAAGGTTTTATAGTTTTAGATGTATTTCCAACTTTAAAATTAATTTGTATTGCTTTTTCGTTATCTGTAGTTACTTGATATCGTAAAACAGCTTTTATAGGCACATAACCAACCGGTACTTTCATTTTATTCATGGTAAGAATATCTGGTGTAGCATCTGTAAAATCTTCATTACCTACTATTTTTGTTTGTAAATCAAGGCAAGGTTTACGATGTTGAAAGGACATCATAATATTTTTTTTATCAGGTAAAGCCTGTTTTATTTTTTTTGATATTCTTGGAACATCAAAATGATCAGGAATGAGTAAATCTAATGTGCCTTTTTTTAGCTTTTCGTATAATCTGTTAGCTTCGGTACCTTCTTTTAAAGTAAATTTTGAATTTAATTTAGAAGGCGGAGAATCGGTAATGTCGCGAGTTGAGTTGTCAATATCTATCATAATACAAAGGGATTAAACGTTACATATGATTATTGAAATTCGTTACAACATTTTTTAATTTTAATTTAATTAATAAGAGAGTTCCTGAATTTCTAAACCATTAAAGTGTTTTATTCATAAAAATTTAATATTAAAACTGTCAAAATTCTAATCAACTTAAATTTAAAGATAAAAAAGCATATATATTCTGAAATTCAGATATTTAACTTTTTTTGTAGTCCAATTCAGTATAAAAAATTGCTAATTAAGGACTTCTTTTATAAATAGTTTTGAGAGGAGCTTTTATAGTTTAAAAAAATGAATTTAAAATCGTGTACTAAAATTGTAGTGGTTATGTTAAAAGCTTTGTCAGATTACCAAAATGTAACGAGTATAAGCACAACATATTATATTTTTATTTATTAGAATAAGTTTAAAATCAATTATTTTTTAGTTCTGTTTTTAGATAAAAGATAAGATTTAAAGAGTTATTCCCTTGATTTTTAGAATTCATAGTATTTTACCTCATAATTTTATAATTAGTTGTTTTTTGAGTTGTTAATTTTAGATAATGAATTTTTGTTAATTAACTTTCCAAATGTGTAGGTTTTAAGAAAAGAATAGGTAGTTTTAGAAACAATTTGTCAATTACTTGAATGATTTTATATAATTACGATAATGAAGATATACTTATAAATAGGTTGAAAGTAGGCGATGAGGCTGCTTATAAGCACCTATATAAGTTGTATTATTCAGAATTATGTAATTATATAAATACAATTTCTGGAAGTATGGATGTGTCTAAAGATATCGTACAACAAGCGTATATAAAAGTTTGGAATAAAAGAGAATCTTTAAGTATTGAATACTCCTTAAAAAAATACATGTTCAGAATTGCATATAATTTGTTTATAGATTTAAAACGCGAACATACCAAAAACAATCTTCTTATAGAGCAACTAAAATATCAAGTAGTTAATGATATGGTTGAGTCTCCTGCAGTAGATTTCGATAAAATGCTTCATCTTTTAATTACCGAAGTCGATAAGTTGCCAGAACAGTGTAAAAAAGTGTTTTTATTAGGTAAAAAAGACGGTTTAAAATATAGAGAAATATCTGAAGAACTTAATATCTCTATTAAAACTGTTGAAAGACATATGACTAAAGCTTTAAAAAGACTTCGAGAAAACCTAAAAGAAAGCTCAGGATCAGTGTTTTTACTTATCAGTTATTTAAACAAAGATTTCTTTCTTAAAAACTAATTTCATTTTATTTTAAAAATATTGTCAATTACAGTGGGGGTATTCAATAAAAAATACGTCTTAGCTATATATGTTTAATATTTTTGTTAAAAATGAAAGAATTCAACGCTAAAAAAACCATTATAAAGTATCTAGATTCAGAAGCCACAGCTTCAGAAAAAGAACAACTATATAAATGGGTTGAAACAAAGAAAAATCAAAAAATATTTAAAGAGTTTGTAAAAGCACAACAACTTATAGATATAGAATATAAGTGTGTGGATTCTGAATCTGCTTTTAACGACTTTTTAACCAAAATAGATAAGGATACAAAAACGCGTAATTTCAAAGTTTTTATGCCTTATTTAAAATATGCAGCGATTTTAATAGGTGTTTGTTTTGCTACATTTTATTTCTCTAAGCAAAACAGTTATAATAGTATTCCGTTAGATCCTAATCAGGTGTCTTTACAAATTCTTAATAAAAATAGCGAGTCTATAAACTTATCGGAAGATAAGGTTATTACAGCAAGCGGGGAGTATGTTGCCGTTTTAGAACACGGTATTTTAAAATATACCAAGACAGCTTTAACAGCTAAGAAATCAAGTAGTAATTATCAGAATATTCTTAAAGTTCCTTACGGAAAAACATTTAAAGTCATTTTATCAGACGGTTCACAAGTCTATTTAAATTCAGGTTCAACATTAAAGTATCCAAATGCATTTAATAAAGATAAACCAAGAACGGTATACCTAGAAGGAGAAGCTTATTTTGATGTTGCTAAAGATAAAAAACAATCTTTTTTAGTGGGGTCAAAACGGAGTTTGGTTAAAGTTTACGGAACCCAATTTAATGTCTCTTCTTATTCAGGTGAATGTCGTACAGAAATTGTTTTAGTTGAAGGTTCTGTAGGGGTTAAACAAAATACAGCAGAACATAATAAAGATACTTTTCAATTAATAACACCTTCCCAAAAAGCATTGCTTACTACAAATTCTGATACTATTGAGATTACAAATGTAGACGTTGAAAAATATATAGGATGGACAAAAGGTGTGCTTGTATTTGAAAATGAGCGATTTGATAATATTACAAAAATATTAGAACGCCATTACAACATATCTATAACAAATCATTTTGACGACATAAATACATTAAGATTTAATGGAAGCTTCCAAAAAGATAGTATAGAACAGGTATTAAATACAATTAAAATGCACACAAACTTTTCTTATACAAGAAAAGGGAAAACAATAATAATAACTAACCCTAAACAATAATAATATGATTTTATGAAAAATATGAAAAGTAACGTTTTAAGAGGTTCAAATTAATTTGAGTCTAATAGCTACATTAAAACGTATACTCATTTCTTGACTCAAGAATAACAACAATTTACCAACCTAAATAATTAATAACTTTATGAAAAGAAAATTATACAAAATAAAAAGACCAAATGTTACACATGTAACAAAAGCATCCTTTTTTATACTGCTCCTTTTTGTTACTAATGTGAATGCTACAGTTTTAAATAATCAAAACGAGATGGTGTCTGTTAATTTAAAAAACAAACCCCTCGATAAAGTATTTGAAACCATAACAAAATCTTCAGGTTATCGTTTTTTTTACGAAACATCAGAAATAGATGTTCATAAAAAAATAAACTTAGAGTCAGGTAAAGTTTGCTTGTCGGAATTATTAAATGAATTATCAGAAAACTCTGATTTAAATTATAAAATTACTTCTAATCAAATTGTTGTTACTAAAAAACTTCACGATTTAGAAGAGACTAACAAGTCTATTAAAGAAGGTGTAGAAGCTGTTCAATCTATACTAAAGGGTATCGTTTTCGACGATACAGGATTTCCGCTTGCTGGAGCTACGGCCCATATAAAAGGTACAAGCACAGGTGTAATTTCGGACATCGATGGGAATTTTGAATTAGATATTCCTACTGGAGATGTTGTTATTATAGTTTCTTACGTCGGGTATAAAACACAACATATAGATGTTTCTGGAAAAACATCTGTAACTGTAACATTAACTCCAGATGCAGCAGCCTTAGATGAAGTTGTAGTTGTAGGTTATGGTTCATTATCTAAAAAAAGAGTAACAGGTGCAGTTGCATCCGTATCGCCTAGTGCAATTGCCGATATTCCAGCAGTGAGTGTAGAGAATGCTATTGTAGGACAAGTTGCAGGAGTACAAGTGCAAGAGGTTTCTGGTGAACCAGGATCTAGTCCTAATATACGTGTACGTGGATCAGGATCTATTTCAGCAGGTAACGATCCATTATTTGTTGTTGATGGTATTCCGATATCTAAAAATTTAACAACGTTAGGGATTCAAGGAGATTTAGCACGAAGAGGAGGATCTTTTCAAGCACCTCCTGTAAATCCGTTAGCAACAATTAATCCTAATGATATTGCATCAATAGAAATTTTAAAAGATGCTTCTGCAGCAGCTATTTATGGTTCTCGAGGAGGTAATGGTGTGGTGTTAATTTCAACTAAAAACGGAACCTCTTCAGATAAAGGAAGACTGTCTTTCGATACTTTTTATACAGTACAAAGTGTAGCTAATAAAGTAGATTTAATGAACTCTGAAGAATTAATAGACTATACAAGAGATTCTAGAAACAATGCGTATTTATCAGATAATCCAGGTGCTTCTGCAGACGATCCTATAGGACCAGGAGATAGAGGTAATGAGAATTATGAAATGCCAGAATCCTTTCTTAATTGGGACGGTACAGATACAGATTGGCAAGATTTAATTTTTAAAACAGGATCTATTCAAAGTTATAATTTGTCTTATGACACGCCATTGTCTAATAAAACAAGTTATCATGCTTCGGGTGGTTACTTTAAACAAGAAGGAATTATTCCTAATTCGAGTTTCGAACGTTATAATTTAATGCTTAATTTAAATTCTAAGTTAAACGATAAATTTACATTAGATTTAAGAATAACACCAACAATTACAGAAAACCAAAGACAACCAGCATCTGCACCATATTTTGCCAGACCACCAGGAATTGTATATTCTGCTTTGGTACAATCACCAACTGTAAGTCCATATAATTCAGATGGTTCTCCAAATCAAACAAATAATCAATCTCATTTAGGTGGTGGTACCACAACAGCAAGTAACCCTCTTGCTATAATTGATGCGGTAGACGATAAATTATTTCAATTTCAAACCAGAGCATCTTTAGGGTTATCTTACGAAATACAACCAGGCTTAACATTAAAAACGTTTGGAGGATCTTATGTAAATCTTTATAATAGAGATTTTTATAGAGCAAATACTTTGCTTTATAGAGAAGCTACAGAAGGAGAATCTTACGCACAAGCCTCTTCTTCTACAGAGTTAAATTGGTTATGGGAAAACACACTTAACTGGGAAAAAGAATATGGCGTACATTATTTTAATGCCGTAGCTGGATATTCTGCTCAAAAAGATATTATAACTATTAAACAAGTACAAGCAGATAATTTTCCAGATGATTTAGTCCATACCATAAGTGGAGGTCAGGTTTTTGCAGGTAGTTCTGCAAGAGAAGAGTGGTCTTTAGCCTCAGCATTATTTAGAATAAATTATAGTTACGACGATAAGTATTTGTTTACAGGAACATTTCGATCAGATACTTCGTCTAGATTCGGGAAAAACAATCAAACAGGGTATTTTCCTTCTTTCTCTGCAGGATGGCGAGTTAGTGAAGAAGATTTCATGAAATCTTTAAGTTTTGTATCAGAATTAAAACTAAGGTTTAGTTGGGGAGAAACAGGAAATTTTGAAATTCCTAATTATGGGGCAATTGGTTTATTATCTCCTAATAATTATAACTATAGCGGAAATGAGGCTAACGGTTTAATGCAATCTACCATTCCAAACCCAGAATTAACTTGGGAAAAATCTGCACAAACTAACGTAGGACTTGAATTTGGGGTAATAAATAACAGAATATTTTTATTAGCAGATTACTATAGAACCATTACTTCAGATTTACTTTTAAACGTTGGGATTACTTCAGTTTCAGGTTTCGAAACCACTTTACAAAATATTGGTGAAGTTAAAAATGAAGGTTTTGAAATTGCTTTAAAAAGTAGAAACTTAGTTGGAGAATTTACTTGGGAAACAGGCCTTAATTTTTCAACAAATAAAAATGAAGTATTATCTCTTAACGGAGATAACGAGCCAATATTTTCAACTGGTAGTGCTGGAATTAGACACATAACTAAAGTTGGTGAAGCTATTGGTAGTTATTATGGATATGTTGTAGATGGTATTTATCAAAACGAAGCAGAGATACAAAATGCTCCGGTAGATACGCAAGCACCAAATGCAGGACCAGGAGATTTTAGGTTTAAAGATGTAAATGGTGATGGAGAAATAACTCCAGACGATAGAACAGTAACAGGGAGTTATTTTCCAGACTTTACATGGGGAGTGTCTAATAAATTTACCTATAAAGGTGTAGATTTTACATTCTTAATTCAGGGAGTAGAAGGAAACGAAGTTTTAAATTTAACATCTAGACACTTAAAAAATGGAGAAGCAAACTTTAACTCTTATGCCGTTTTTAATGATAGATGGAAATCTGAAGCAGATCCTGGAAATGGAAATATTCCTAGAGCAGATAGATTATCTGGAAATCATGGTAATAATAACAGAATTTCTTCTTTTCAAGTTGAAGATGGTTCTTTTATTAGATTAAGAAACATGACTTTAGGGTATACTTTACCCAGTAAAGAAGTGTTTGGAGAATCTATAGATAGACTACGTTTTTTTGTAACAGGAACTAATTTATTTACTATAACAGATTATTTAGGTTACAATCCAGAGGTAAGTAATAGCCCTACAAGTAGTTTAACACCTGGAGAAGATTATGGAGCTTACCCATTAACCAAATCATTTACTGTGGGATTAAATCTTTCTTTCTAATTTAAAAACAACGCAATATGAAAAAAATATATATATGCTTAATAGCCTTAATTACACTAAACGCTTGTAGTGACGATTTTACAGATTTAGCTCCAATTTCTAATAGAAATGAAGCCGATTTTTATACTACAGAAAATGATTTTATTTCAGCAATTAATGCAAGTTATGCAGGTTTGCAGGACGATGGAGTTTATGGGCGTGCCTATTGGACCATGTTCGAGATGCGAGGAGATAATACAGATCAAGGTGCAGATGGTACAGGTTTAGCAAGACAATTTACCGAAATAAATGCGTTTACAGAAGATGCTTTAAACGAACAAGTTACTGCAGCATGGACAGGATCTTATTCTGTAATAGCTAACTGTAATGTTATTTTATCTAGAATTGAAGGCGTAGAAATGACAGAAAGTATTAAAACAAGAATCATAGGAGAGGCTTTGTTTTTAAGATCTTTAATGTACTATCACTTAGCCGTTGCTTATGGTAATATACCTTTACAATTAGAACCTTTTACAACAGGAGAAGAGTTAACACAGGTAGATGCCTCAACAGTTTATACACAATTAATTTTAGATTTAACCACAGCAGAATCTAATTTAAGTACGTCTTATTCTGCTAGTGATTTAGGACGAGCAACGAAAGGTGCAGCAGCAACATTATTAGCAAAAGTATTATTAACAATCAATCAAAATTCTGAAGCTGCAACGGTATTAAGAAGAATACAAGCAAGCTATGGCTATAGTTTAGTTGAAAATTATGCAGATTTATGGGGAGCTACTAATGAAAATAATGAAGAATCTATTTTTGAAGTCGAATTTGTAAGTGGAGGAATAGGTCAAGGAAGTGCTTTTACCAACGATTTTTCTCCAAGTGCATTTTTACAAACCGGACAGGGGTATGGTAGAAATAGACCAACTTCAGAAATGGAAACCTCTTATGTAGATGGCGATGCGCGTTTTACATCTTCTATGGGGGCAACTTATATAAATGCTGAAGGAGAAACCATAGATGCTAATTATGTTAGAAAATATGAAAGTGATCCTCCAACAGAATACGATGCAGAAATAAACTTTGTTGTTTTTAGATATGCAGATGTATTATTAATGCTTGCTGAAGCGTTAGGAGAAACAGACGAATCTTATAGTTTAATTAACCAAGTTAGAGATCGCGCAGGCTTAGATCCTATAAGTGCTACAACTCCAGGAACTTTTAGTGAAAAACTATTAGAAGAAAGACAAGTAGAACTGGCTTTTGAAAATCACAGATGGCCAGATTTAAAACGGTTTGGTGTTGCTGCAGAAAAAGTGAGTGAAGCAGAACCTATAATTGCTGCATCTAGTGTAAGAGATCTGTTCTTTATACCTCAAAGAGAAATGGACATTAACACAAACTTTGTACAAAACTCCAACTAAATAGCTCCTTCTTTAGCCATCATAAATAGTATGGTGGCTAAATTAAATTACAATTTACAAATTTAAAAATACAAGATTTTGAAAAACACGTTTATTCAAAGTATGGTTGCCTTGTGCCTTTTTTTTAGCTTAAAAGTTACTGCACAAGAAGTAAATATACCACTAAATATTATCGTATTTGGCGCTCATCCAGACGATTGTGATAATAAAATGGGCGGAACAGCAGCTTTGTTTGCTAAAATGGGACATCACGTTAAGTTTGTGTCAGTCACAAATGGAGATGCTGGTCATTATGCAAAAGGCGGAGGTCATCTTGCTAAAATAAGACGCAGTGAGGCTCAAGAATCAGGAAAACGATTAGGAATTGAGTATACCGTTTTAGATAATCATGATGGCGAACTTTTTCCTACTATAGATGTAAGACATCAAATTATAAGAGAAATAAGAAATTGGAATGCAGATGTTGTTCTAACACATAGGCCTGTAGACTATCACCCAGATCATAGGTATACAGGTGTGTTAGTGCAAGATGCTGCCTACTTAGTTATTGTTCCAAATGTAACACCAGATACACCCGCATTAAAGAAAAATCCAGTATTCTTATATCTACAGGATCACTTTCAAAAGCCAAACGAATTTAAAGCAGATATCGCTGTAGATATAACTAGTGTTTTTGAAACTAAAATGAATGCCTTAGATGCACACCAGTCTCAGTTTTACGAATGGCTTCCCTGGACAGAAGGTAAACTAGATGAAGTGCCAAAAGACGAAAATGAAAGAAGAGCATTTCTTACCAAAATATGGGGACGATCTATTTCTTCTAATGTCAGAGCATCTTTAACAAAATGGTATGGACCAACTAAAGCAAATGCCGCAAAATATGCAGAAGCTTTTGAAATCTGTGAATATGGTAAACAACCTACAGATGAAGAAATAAAACAACTTTTTCCAATGTTAAACAAATAATATATAGACATGAAAAGACTAACATTTATAGTATGTATGGCAGTGATTAGTTTCAATGCTTTGGCACAAGACAAACCTGAAAAACCTTTAAGAATTATTGCCATTGGTGCACATCCGGATGACTGTGATATGAAATTTGGAGGTACCGCAGCACTTTATGCGCAACTAGGACATAAAGTTAAATTTTTGGCATTAACAAATGGAGATGCAGGACACCAAAACATGGGAGGTGGTGTTTTAGGAAAAAGACGAAGAGCAGAAGCTAAAAAAGCAGGCGAGGCTTTAGGCATAGAATACGATGTATTAGATAATCATGATGCAGAGCTTATTCCAACTTTAAACGTAAGACATCAGGTTATTAGAAAAATTAGAGAATGGGATGCCGATATTGTTTTGGGGTTACGCCCTAACGATTATCATCCAGATCACAGAAATGCAGGTATAGTTGTTCAAGATGCAGCATATCTAGTAATTGTGCCAAATGTAACTCCAGATACACCAGCTTTAAAGAAGAATCCTATTTTCTTGTATATGCAAGATGGTTTTCAAAAACCATATCCGTTCTCAAAAGATATTGCTGTTGTAATAGATGGTGTTATGGATAAAAAAGAGAAAGCCTTTGCAGCTCACGAATCTCAAGTTTTTGAGTGGATGCCATGGTTAATGGGAATGACCGAAAGTGATATTCCTACAGGAGAAAAAGAGCGTTTAAATTGGGTAAATACAACGTACTTAAAAGAAACCAAATTTGATGAAACAGCTAAAGAATCATTGAAAAAATGGTATCCAAAAACCGATGCTTCAAAAGTGAAATATGTCGAGTTTTTTGAGATTTGTGAGTATGGTAAACAACCTACTGATGAAGAAATTAAATACTACTTCCCCATGTTAAAATAACAAGACATTCTTAGTTAATAATTAATCCATTTACAGAGCAGATATGAACAACCAAAATACTATAACAAAGAAATACTACCATATAATTATATTGGTAATGCTGGTATTCTTTGTCATTTCATTTATAACCAATATTCTTAACTCCATAATTGTAGACGTAAAACAGAGTTTCGATTTAAGTCTAACTTTAACGGGCTTATTACCATTTTCATTTTTTATAGCTTATGGTGTTATGTCTATTCCTGCTGGTTTTTTAGCAGAAAAATACGGAGATAAAACATTGTTAGTCGCTTCGTTTTTTGTCATGACGTTAGCCTCTTGTGGGTTTGCTTTTAACCCTAGTTACATCTCATTTACAATTACTTTATTTAGTTTAGGGTGTTGTATGGCAGTGTTACAAGTTGTAATAAATCCCATGTTAAGAGTTGCTGGTGGCGAGGAACATTTTGCTTTTAATTCTGTATTAGCTCAACTCGTTTTTGGTTTAGCGTCTTTTGCTAGTCCTTATTTGTATAAATATTTAGTGAATACTAACGAAATCAATGCTTCGGGTATGGCGAGTACCTTAAGAGGACTTGTTCCTGAAAATTTACCATGGGTATCTTTATATTTTGTGTTTTCTCTAATAGCTTTAATCATGCTAATTATTGTCTTTTTTGTAAAATATCCAAAGGTTCAAAAAAATGAAGATGAAAAGGCAGGAGATAAAAGTTCTTATCTCAGTCTTTTAAAGAATAAGTGGACGCTTTTATACTTTTTAGGAATTTTTTGTTACGTAGGTACAGAGCAAGGTATCGGAAATTGGATTTCTCAATTTTTATACGAATATCATAATATAGATCCGCAACTATTAGGCGCAGATACCGTAGCCTATTTTTGGGCTATGCTAACTGTAGGCTGTCTTTTAGGATTGCTTTTACTTAAAGTCATGGACAGTCGTAAGTTACTAATATATGCTACTTTAATAACAATTGGCACCATTATATTAGCGATAACAGGATCGTCTGAAATTGCATTAATAGCCTTTCCTTTAATTGGTTTCTTTATCTCGGTTATGTGGTCTATTATATTCTCCTTAGCGCTTAATTCGGTAAAAAGTCATCATGGATCATTATCAGGAATTTTATGTACAGGAATAGCAGGAGGTGCTATTGTTCCTTTTATAGTGGGGTGGATAGGCGAACTTGTTAGTCTTAAAACAGGAATGTTTTTCTTAATAATTCCGTTATTATTTATTCTGTCTATCGGGTTTTGGGCTAATCCTTTAGTGACCAATAAAACAATTAGTTTAAAAAAAGACAGCTAATATGGTAGAAGAAGAATATATAGGAATAGACATAGGAGGAACGACTATAAACTTAGGTGTTATTCAGAATAATATAATTAAGAAAGAAGATGCTGTTTTAGTCAATAAAGATGCAACTAAAGAAGAAACTCTACAAAGTTTATATCAACTTATACGAGAGAATTTAACAAACCGAGTGGTTGCAATAGGAGTCGGAGTTCCTGCAGTAGTCGACCCAATTAAAGGTATTGTTTATGATGTTCAAAATATAAAAGATTGGAATGAAGTTGCTTTAAAAATGCTTCTAGAAATAGAATTTAGTCTCCCCATTTTTATAAATAATGATGCTAATTGTTTTGCTCTTGGCGAATTTATGTATGGCAAAAATAATCGTTCTAATCAGTTCATAGGTCTCTCCTTAGGAACAGGTTTGGGTATGGGAATTGTTATTAACAATGCACTGTATAATGGAGTGCTCTGTGGTGCTGGAGAAATTGGTATGTTGACTTATAAAGATAGTATTGTAGAGCATTATACAGGTAGTTTTTTCTTTACCAAATATTATCATGCTACAGCTAAGCAGCTTGCAACTCTTGCGGAAAAAGGAGATAAAATGGCTTTAAAAGCATTTGATGAATATGGTGAACATTTAGCTGAAGCCATAAAAAGTATCTTATATATGTTCGCGCCAGACAAAATAATTTTAGGAGGTTCTATAAGCAAGGCATATCCTTTTTTTAAGGCGAGCATGTTAGAAGGTTTAAAAAGTTTTGCATATCAAAAACAAATAGAAAATTTAATTATAGACGTTTCAAAAACAAAGGGGGCAGCGCTATTAGGAGCGGCTTCTTTATGTCTTCAAAACAAATAAAAACATACATAAAATTATGAGAAATAAAATACTCTTTTTATTAGTAATGTTTATTGCAGTGAGTTGTTCGGCTGAAATAAATAAACAAATACCAATTAAAATTGAAAATAATAAAACGGGAGCGCCAATAACTTTAGGGATTCCGTTTCCTAAGGGCGAACTCTTTTCTATAGATCACGTCAGGTTACTAAATAGTAAAGGAAAAGAGATTGTTTGCCAGACCACAGAAGTTACAACATGGGCACCTGCCGATGATAGTATTAAGTGGATTTGGGTATTCTTTTTCTCAGATCAGAATACAGATTATACCTTGGAATATGGAGACGATATTTATCCAATGGAGCCAGAGCATAAAATTGTATCGGTAAACAATATGAGACCTCAGGGTGGTATAACCGTAAATACAGGAGCATTACAATTTAATATTAATAAAAAAGGACACGGATTCTTAGATGAGGTTTTTATCGATCAAAATAACGATAAGACATATTCTAGTGATGAACTAATTGCATCCGCACCCAAAGATTCTAGAGGAACGTTTTTAGATATTCTAGACGATTCTGGAATAGATTTATCTAAAGCAACCGTACACGAAGTGTTTAGAGAAATTGGTTCAGGACCATTACATGCTGTTTTTAGAGTAGAAGGGACTTATAAATACAATAATGAAGATAATATAGATTCTCCTTTTTCGATGAGAATTCATGCATATGCTGGAAAAAAATATATAAAAGTATTACACACACTTACATATACAGGTGTGCCAGATAAACACAAAATACAAAAAGGAGAACATAGTAATATTGCGACTCAAAGCGAACATATTATTTCTGAAGACACCGCAGATGATAAAGGTTGGACGCAGCCAAACGATCAGATTTCTGGTTGCGGACTAACCTTTAAATATCATTTAGATAAAGAAGTACAGTTTGCTACATCAACCAATCAAGACATGCTTACAGATACAGATGTGGCGTATAATGTGTATACTACGCCATTATCAAATAAAAAAGCAGGCGTATTACAAACAGGACCTAAGCAAAACAAACAAAATAAAAATTCAACGGCTATACAAAGAGAAGTTGGGTTTAATGCTACAGTGTTTAATGGTAAAGAAAGTATCGCAAATGCACAGCGTGCAAAAGGTTGGGTAGATGTTTCAGATAAAACAAAAGGAATTAGTGTAGGGATTAAAAATATGCTTCAAGAGTATCCTAAAGAGCTAGAGATAGATCCAAAAACAGGAACACTTAATGCTTATGTTTGGCCATCTAGTATTCAGGCCATGAGTTTTGAAAGAAAAAATACAGATTTAGACGGTGGCATGTTGGATAATTTTGCACAAGGCATTACTAAAACAACAGAGTTTATTTATTATTTCCATACTTCAGAAAATATCGAGACTATAGAGTTAACTATGGATTATGCTTTAGATCCTCCTGTTGCTCATGCAGCTCCAGAATGGTATACGTCGTCTTTAGTGTATGGTAAAATGGCGCCGTTTAGTACTAAACATTCAGAGTTTGAAAATGCATTACAGTACAAGTACGATTGGATGGCTTTTAATCAAGAATGGGAATCGTGGTATAGTATCTTCGATTATGGAGATGTTAAAACCTATTATTTTAAAGATGAATGGCACATGTGGACAAATAATGAGCCTACAGTAGATTTTAGTCTGTGGACCAATTTTATGAGAACAGGTAATCCTAAATATTACAATATGGCACAGGCTATGAGTAAACATACTATGGATGTAGATAATATTCATTGGCCCAAAAAACGGACTTATGTAGGTGAAATCAATGATGCTATAGATTTTTGGAATTATGAAAATGAACCAGAATCTACACCGTATTTAGGTATTGGTCGTAGACATGGTGACGAGCATTGGTCTGCATTGTTAAGTGCACATGTTTGGATTCAGGGTTGGATTGCTTCTTACTACATTACAGGAGATCAAAGAGCACTTGAAGTAGCAAAAATGACTGGAGATACGTATTTAAACAGAATTTGGGGAGACCACGATTTAAGAGGACGACGATTGTATTTATCTATTCTTAATTTGGTAGAATTGTATGATGCAACAAAGCTCGAAAAATATAAAACAGAAATAGACGAGCGTGTAAAACTTATGCTTGAGTTACAAAAATCGCAAGGTGGAAATTTATTGTTAGACCGCTACGGATATTCACAAACGTATGTAGCTCAAGGGTTGTATAAATACTATCAATTAACAGGGCGTGACGATGTTAAAAAAGCTCTTGTCGATCATGCGAGATGGGTAAAAAACATACCACCTTTAAACCATCAAATGGAATCGTATTTAGCTACAATTTATCCATTGCTTATTGGTTACGATTTAAGCGGAAATCCTTCTTTTTTAGCCGAAGCAAAACAAAGAGCAGAAATGCTTAAAGTGTCTGAACTTCCAATTAAAGTAGATAAAAATACAACTCAGAAAGCTTATAGTGAAGCCTTGTTAAAAATATCTAGATTACCTAAAGATGAAAAAGACAACATTGCAATTTGGGATTTAAACCAAGGCTTAAGAGTGTTTGGTTGGACACATGCAAACAACATTCCATATTTGTTGTATTGGTTAGATAATTTAGAGCCAGAAAAGGCTAAATAAAATTAAATATTAATAATTCCAATGTATTTAAATAATGATTTGTGTTAGTTAGTAAAACTGATTTAGTATTATAACATATCACTTTTACTTTAGTAAGATAAGGGCTTCCAGGACACTGGAAGCCTTTATTTTTGTCATTACTTTTCCTTCCTATTTATAAGGTTTTTAAAAGATGTTAAAAAAGTGTTGCAGGTAAATAGTGAAGGTGTTAAAACTTTCATTATTTTTATAAAACTTCATATGTTGTAAATAACAAGGTTCTTTTTCCTTCTAAAAGTAAAAAGAAGGTGTGTTTACATTATTGAAAAACAATAAATTACCTCATGAATATTTTATATTTACACGGACTAAATGGAAGTTTAAGTCTCGAAAAAAAAACGATTTTAGAGCAGTATGGAAACGTCTATGCGCCTTCAATAGATTATGAAAATGAACCAAATAGTATTTCAGATATCATTGCACAATATCATAATATTTCTGTAAATGTGGTTATAGGAAGTAGTATGGGTGGGTTTGCAGGTTATTATGTGGCCAATCAGTTTCAATGTCCCGCTTTACTTTTTAATCCTGCATTATTAAAGCGTTCAGTAAAACAGAATATTCCAGAAATAAAATATAAAATCAGTAGTGTTAAACGTATTGTTTTAGGTACCGAAGATAATGTTGTTAACCCTAAAGAAACGCTTCAGTTTTTAGCCAATACAATAGATTTTTACCCCAATTATAATTTACATGTGCGTAATCAGTTGGCTCACCGTATTCCTATTACGGTATTTAAAGAAGAGGTGAATATCTTTTTTAATGAATTAGGAGATTCTTGATAGAAATAAAAACTGTTTTAATACAGTAATATGTTTGGGTTTAAAGTAAAGTGATAAGTTGTTTTTCTTAATTGAAAAATTAAAAAAAGGGTATGAGAAAGTTATTACAAATCATAGATGAAAATTTAGGAGCAAAAGATTTTCCTTTTAATAGTTTTAGTGGAGATGTCTATTTTCAGGGAGTTGAAGGCTTAAATATTGGAGAAAGTGAGTACGATAAGCTATTAGAAAAATATAATACAGCGCTAGAAAACTCAAGAAATACTTTAACCAAAAATGAAGATTTACTGGCCGTTTTTATAAATATCTCAAAGCCAAAAACAAATAAGGAACCAACCTATTATAGATCTAGTATTATATTAAATACAGGGATTGTTTCCTTGCGTAGTGACGAGGCTACAGATACAGAAAAAACACCCGATTTAATATTATATCTCTCTTGGGATGATATAGATTTTATTGAATTAATAGAAAGCAACAATAAAGAAGAATTACACGTGTTTAGATTTTACGAGAAAAACAACACGATACAACATGACTTATGTATTGATAGATTTGGTACAGCCGATTTAATCGCTTCTAAAAGAATACTAAAACTATTAAATGAACTTGTTGAATATAAGAATAATACCCATGCCAATTTTATTGACGAACACGTCGAATTACAATCAAAAATTGAAAAATTATTTAATGATGAAAATTATGAGGCAGGTGTTGAAGCTTTAGATAATTACAGTAAAAAATACAATATAAACGACATTACTTTAGACGATTCTTCGTTTTATTATTTTAATAAAACCTTCGGATTAAGAAGTATGGGGAGGTACGAAGATGCTTTAGATGCTATTGATAGTTATATAGAAAGATATCAGGAAATAGGAGAGATAGAACCGTATACTTATGAGTTAAAAGCAGAGCTGTTAATTAAACTTAAAAGATCTTTATCTGCCATAAATTGTTTTGCAATTAGTGAAGAGAATTACGAAAATAATGAATACAAAAAAGGAGTCCACGCGAAGAAGGAAGAGGTCTATTCTAGTCTAAAAAAGACATTTATAGATATTCCGTACGACCATAGGAAATTAGTTTTTGTAGGAAAACATATTTATGCAACAACATCTAATAACATTGTTGTTCTAAAGAAAAGAGATCTGCCTGCTAAAGTTGAGTTTCCAGAAGGGCATCCTATTGTTAATGAAGTTTACGTTTGTCATCCCATAAAACAAAATTTATATCTGCCTATTAAAAGTTATAGTGAAACTTTATTTATAGAACGTGTTAACGAATTTAGCTATTTACTTAAAGGTTTAGGAGCATTGCATTTAGATATTTCAGACAGTAACATGAGTAAATCTGTAGAAACTAAAATTTCTAAAAAAGCATTAGTATCCGATTTAAATACAATAGAAAAACATCAAGATTTTAGTCCTAATAAGGCGCCATATATTCCTACAGATTTAGTTTGGTATCATTCAGAATTACATTGGCAAAAATTAGTAGATCAAAGATTACATGGGAATATTAAAACACATACAGAACATATTTTAACATCGCAAAGTGATAATGTGTCTGCTAAAGAATTAACAACAATTAATACAGAATTAAAGTTGTTATTGCCAAAAGCAGGTGTAAAATACACAAGTAAATTTGCTGTCACTAAAACAGCATTTAAAACACAAGAATGGATTGTTAAAGTAAAATTTGCAGATGCAAGTAAATTTGCTTCACCTTTAGAAAAGATTGAAGATGTTTCTACACTTCATTCTAGTTCTGAAAGTAAAGCATATCAATCAAATCTTAATAAGTATGAAGAAGAAGTTTTGTTTATGCTTGAGGATGATGGTGTTATAGATGACTCGGAAAGAAAGATTTTAAACAGAAAAATTAAAAAGTATGGTATTTCTAAAACAGATGCCATTGCTATTGAAAGCAGGTTACTAACTTGCGGTTATTCTGAAAACGAACAAAAATATATTGAAGAATTAAAAGATGTATTGAATGATGGAAAAATCTCTGAAGCTGAAAGAAAAATTCTTAATAGGTATGCCTTAAAATTTAAAGTAAGTCCAGAACGACAAGAAAAAATAGATGCTGTTTTTATTACCTAGTTCTGTATTTTTTAAAAAATGTTTAACATATTTATAGTAACTAAAAGTTAGCGCATTAAAAATATAAAAGTGGGGTGTTGTCAATAATAGCAGCTTAAAATTAATCTTATTTAGCTAATCTTAAAGCAGTTGCATAAGCACTATCAAAAGCACTATTTTCTACAGCTTTTGCGGCTTTTTCAACATCATATTCTGCACGCTTAAAAGTAACTTTAAGTGCATTAGAATTGGGTGATGTTGTTTGGTTAAGTTCTAAAATAGCATAACAAATTCTTGAATCTCCATCTTTAGGTTTTCCTACAGAACCAATATTTATCACATGTTTAAAAGTTTCTTTATCCTTAATAACCCGATGAAAAGGCTTGTGTGTATGTCCGCATAAAAGTACATCAGCGTCTTGGGCATGTAACATTTTTAGAACATCCTTTTCAGGATAATTAACAACCATATAATCGTTAATAGCTTTTACACTACCATGAGTTATAAAAAGATTAAATGGTTTGTTTTGGGTATTAAACGACAGTTTTAAATGTCTTGGTAAATTAATTAAATAGTCTCTGTTTGCAGCACTTACTAAGGCTCGTGTTAATCCTTTGTTCGATGGTTTTTCTTCATGCTCAATAGGCTTTAATAAAGCTTCATCATGATTTCCCATAATTGTAGGAATGTGTCTTCTTCTAATTTCATTTACAACTTCGTTTGGCCAAACATTATACCCCACTAAGTCGCCTAGGCAATATATCGCATCAACTTGTTCGGTTTCTGTATCTTTAAAAAAAGCTTCAAGAGCGGGTAAATTGGCGTGTATGTCTGAAAAGAATGCAATCTTCATTGTATTGGAATGTATTTTATAAGGATTATATACGTATCAATTAATAAGGTATTCAAAAATAAAGGTATCAACGTATTAAAGAAAAAAAAACGCACTTATTTTAAAATTGTAATCTGATTCTTTTAAAATTAAATTGCATTATGAACGTAAGTTCATTACATTTGTATAAAATTTATAACATGCCACGCCCTAAGAAGAAGAGAAAAGTTAATCATCCGCCAAAAATGCAAGGGTTTAAACCATTCGGAATTGCATTTTGCGATAGCGAACGTGTAATCATGAAGTATGAGGAATACGAGGCGATAAAACTGGTGATTTACGATGACCTTTCTCAAGATGTTGCAGCCGATAATATGGAGGTTTCTAGACCAACACTTACACGGATTTATAACAGTGCCTTAAAAAAAATAGGACAAGCTTTTGTAGAAGGAAAGTCTATTATAATTGATGGAGGGGAGTTCGAATTCGATAAAGATTGGTTTAAGTGTAAACGGTGTTTTAAATTAATAGATGGGGTGAAAAACAATCCAAAATGTGGAGATTGTCCCCCTTCTGATACAGATGGATTAATAAATTTAAATGAATAGTTATGCCAAATTTTGATCATAAAGGCCCCGAAGGATTAGGTCCAAAAACAGGAATGAAGTTAGGAAGATGTAGGAAGTTGGCATCAGACACGAATACGTTTACAACCAATAGGCCTTTTTGTAACGGGCGTCGAAAAAAAACAAATCAAGATAAAGTAGTACGATTAAATTTAATAAAATGAGAAAAATAGCAATTCCAATAACAAAAGATAACCAGATAGAAAACCATTTCGGACGTAGTAAGTTTTACGAAATCTATTTGTGTTCAAGCAACAATGAAATATTAGATGTTCAATTGTTAGAAACAAACCATAAACGGGCATGCAAATCAAATATTTTTAATGAATTAGCACAATCAGGCGTAAGTTATTTACTGTCTGGTAATATAGGAGATAATGCATATCATAAATTAAACGATGCAGGAATTAGCGTTATTCGTGGATGTTCTGGTAATTCTTCAGATGTTATTTTAAAATTTATAGCAAATGAAATATCAGATAATGGCGCATGCTGTTCAAGTCATAATAAAAAACACAACCATAATCATTCTTGTCATAATTAATAGAATGCAATTAGGCTTATGTGCTTCTTAATATAGCATGAAGCGATACGATGTAGAATATATAAAGTAAAAAATGAATGCATACTAAAGATACAAGTATTATACAGGGAGAACGGGTAAAGTTACCTACTAAATACGGACATTTTGAGTTGATTCCTTTTCAGGAGAAAAAAAATGGAGCAGAGCATATTGTTCTTATTAAAGGTAATATTAATTCAGAAGAAGCAACGCTTGTAAGAATACATTCTGCTTGCGCTACAGGTGATTTGTTTGGATCTTTAAAATGTGATTGCGGAGAACAATTAGCTCAAGCCATGACAATGATAGAAAGTAATAAAAGTGGCGTTATTGTGTATTTACAACAAGAGGGTAGAGGTATAGGTCTTATGAATAAGATGAAAGCTTATAAGCTACAAGAAGAAGGTTTTAATACTATTGAGGCAAATATAAAATTAGGTTTTGCACCAGATGAAAGAGATTATAATGTGGCTGTAGATATATTGAATATGCTTGGTATAAAGACATTAAAATTATTGACTAATAATCCTGATAAAATTATAGGCTTAGAAACGTATGGGATTCAGGTGGTAGAACGTGTACCTATAATAATACATTCTAATCCATTTAATGAGAACTATTTAAATACTAAGGAACACCAAATGGGACATTTACTTAGTGAAGAAAAACCTGTAAATCTATGCCATGATCACTGATGTTTTTGAATTAAGGCCACGTTATGGCGAGGTCGACCAAATGGGATATGTGTATCATGCAAATTATGTAACGTATTGCCATCAGGCACGAAATGAATTGTTAAGAAAATTGGGCATCGATGAGATTGTACTAGAAAACAATCAAATAATACTGCCCGTGATTTCCTTTGAAATTAATTATAAAAAACCGGCTCATTTTGACGAACTCATTTCAGTAAAAACAATCATAAAAGAGCTTCCTAAAGTTAGGTTTGCTTTCGAATTTGAGGTGAGTAACGCACAACATATTATACTGTGTAAAGCAAAATCTACAGTCGTGTTTGTCGATAGTAATTCTCGTTTACCAAAGGCTATTCCAGAATTTATAGAGAGAATATTAGAGAATAAGTTTAAAGATAAAGTAAGTGCCTAAACTACCGTTTAGTTATAAATGGTAGTTTAAGGTTGGTTTAAAACTGGAAAATTTAATAAAAAACACCTTAATTTATCAAATTTTAAAATAATACAGTGACTTAAATCAAAATTATACTTCATATTGTAACACGTTTTCTATTTTTGTTGCTTTTTATGAAGTTTTAAACTTCGAGTAATTAAAACATAATTATAGTAATATATCTTAATGGGTTATAATCGGTAAAAATAATCTAGTAAGTACATGGCGTTTTAAAGAGCGTATAAATTAAAAATCCCTATGACAAATAATATACTTATTGAAAATCAATATAAAAGAACAAGCTTATTTGAAAAAGAAAATGTGAACTATTTGGTTCGTGTTTTAAAACGGTTTAATACAGTTCCTAAAATAAATAATATAAATATTATTACCTCTAATAAAGAGCCTAATGTATTTAAAATTGTTCCTAATAAAGCGATCATCATTGGTACGTTGTTTTTAGATAAACCGGTTTTGGCATTGGTGTATTTAAGATACGGTATAGAATGGCAATTATGGTATAAAGCTCTAGGCGAGGATAAACAAAATACATTATTGTGCGATATTGCTGCACTTAAAGTTACACGTATATTTTATAAATTATTACCTAAAGACGATAAAGAAAAGTTAGAACCTTTAAATTTTAGTGTATTAGATTTAATTAAAAGTAAAGAAGATGTAGATACAGATTCTATTGTAAAGTATAATGCGTTGCAAGAAATTCATGGTTTAGATCATTCCAGTACGGTGTTTAAGGAATCTTGGAAACCTATACTTGAAAATCTAGCTATGCCAACAGAGTATTTATTAATGTCTGGAGGAGATTTAAGATTAAATATTGATGAGATCGGATTATTAAATAAATATGGTTGCCGACCTTTTCCAAGGCCAGAAGCATTCACGTTTGCATCGTCTACAGCTACAAGTGTCTCAAACTTTGCTTTCGATAAAACAGATAAAGTTAGAAATATACTTATCGGGAATAGCTTAAAATATGGTTTCGAAAAAACGACAACAGATTTTTCTGAACTACTTAAAACAAACCTTAGAAAAATATTTAAATTATACGATGGATGCGAAATTATTTTCTCACCATCAGGAACAGACTCTTCGCTTCAGTTAGCTGGAATTACTCAAATTACAACTAATAAAGATATCACCCATGTTTTAGTTGCTTCAGATGAAACAGGAAGTGGTGTGCCAGGAGCCTTAAAAGGGTGTCATTTTGAAAATACAACAGCATTAAATTTCCCTGTTAAAAAAGGAGATAGTATTGAAGGTTTTAGAGATGTAGATGTTATTAAAATTACATTTAGAGACGAAAATGGAGCTTTAAAATCTACAGAAGAATTAGACCAAGAAGTATATAAAGCTGTTTCAGAAACTAATAAATTAGGCAGACATATTGTATTACACACTATGGATCAGTCTAAATTAGGGTATCAATCGCCTAGTGATGAATTGGTTCAGAAGTTAAATACGCTTGAAGATTTATCAATGCAAATTATTGTAGATGGTTCGCAGTTAAGATTAGATCCAAAAGACGTGAAAAATTATTTAAATAAAGGCTACATTGTAACCATTACAGGTAGTAAATACTTTACAGGACCTCCATATTCAGGAGCTTTAATTTTTCCACAAAGTGTAAGCGATTCAATACATAATGTAAAAACAAAACTTCCTGTTGGTTTAACTCAATATTATAATCGTTCAGACTGGCCAACATCATGGTTTTGTTCAGAAGATTTACCTAGCGGATTTAATTACGGTTCTTACATGCGTTGGAATGCTGCTATGGTAGAAATGGACAGATATTTTAAAACACCTATACTTTATAGAAATATGGGGATAGAAATGTTTTGTAATTTTGTTGACGATTCTATTCAAGAAGCAAGTTTCTTAGAACCAATTTATGGTAATGAAACCAAAACAAATAGTTACGATAGTGAAGAATTTGGAATTAGAAATATTCGTACTATTTTCCCTTTCTTTATTTTAAAAGATAATGAAGCTTTACCTATAGATAAGGTTAAAAAATTATATACACTACTAAATTCAGATTTGTCAGAGCAGTTTAAAGATGCTTCATTAGAAACCATAGGACTAGCCGCTCAAAAATGCCATATCGGTCAAGCAGTAAACGTAAAATATGCTAATAATATTCCAAGTGCAATTCTAAGAATTAGTTTGGGGGCAAGAGTTATTTCAGAAAGTTGGGTGAATAGAGATATTAGTTTATACTTTAGAAATATAGAGTTGCAAATGCATCAAATTACTGTTATTATTAAGAAAATTGAATTAATCTTAAGTCAGCCTGATTTATTAGATTAAGAACAGTTTTATATAAAAAAAACCTCAATTATATTTTAACATTAAAATGTAATTGAGGTTTTTATTTGCATTCTATTTTAGAAATTTACTATTATAGTGAATTAAATATCATAACTTATTTTAAAGCCTGTATACCAATTTCTAGGTTGTCCTGGGTAATAGTATCTTGGTTCTGAATCTCCAAATCCAACAGCATTTATTAATACAGATGATGCGTAATCTTTGTCGGCAATATTATTGATGCCCGCATTAACTTCTATAGTTAATTGTGTTGTAATGTTATTTTTGTAGGCTAATTTGGCATTAAATACAGTATAATCATCAGAATAAAGCGTATTTGCATCATTTAAAGGCATGGCGTCTACATATAGAAAATTAGTGTTTAAATTAAAATTTAGGTAGCCAAAATTCAATCCTCCATTAATTTTATGGTCTGGTACACCTGTAAGTTCATTACCCGAATAATCACTGTCATTATCTACAAATTCTATAAATTTATGATCTGTAATTTCGGCGTTTAAGTAAGGAGTGAATACAAAACCAGAATTAAACATCTCTGTATACGATACCGAAAGTTCAATCCCTTTATGTTCTGTTTTGCCAGCATTTCTACCAATGTATTGATCTTCTCCAATCCGGTCTGCCACAAGTAAATTGTCTATATCTAATAGGTAAGCAGAGAGTTGTAAGTGTAATTTATTTTGAATTAAAAAAAGTTCACTTCCAATTTCATAATTAATCCCCGTTTCTGGTCCTAATTCCGGATTAATAACACCTTCTGGTGTGAGCGTTTCTTCTATTGAAGGATAATTAAATCCTTTACTTACATTAGCATAAGCACTTATATTAGGAACAAATTGATAGACAATATTTAAGTTTGGAGCCACAATAGGATCAAAATTTCTATCTGCGTCTTTATTGTTTTCGTCTGTATTAAACTGGTCTGTAAACTCGTAATTTGTGGTGTTAATATTAAGCCCAATTTGTGCTTTTAGTTGGTTTGTAATAGGTAATGTAGCTGTAGCAAAAAGATTTAGGTTTTGTCTGTTTTCAATATTATCGCTAAATAATTCTCCTTCTAAGCTACCGTTTCCATTATTGTTTTCATATAAATTTTCAATAGTTTTCCAATTGTATTCATCTTTGTATAGCTCGCCTCCAAAACTAAGATTAGCATTACGGTTTATAAATTTAAAATCTTTAGCAAATAGAGTTCTTGCGCCATAACCATTAGTATATTCATCTAAAATATTAAATGGTCTAGGTTCGTAATGATCTAGATAACTATAAAAAACAGAGGTTGTATTACTAAAGCTATTTGAAAAACGATGTGTATAATTTAAACCAATTAAGACCTGTTTGTTGTCTTCATAACCTTGAGCCTCATTCCAAGTATATGCTGCTTGAGAAGGAGCGTTTTGAAAAGCAGTTTTTCCTATCGAACTTGGGATTTCTGCAAAATAGTCGGTGTAATTTAGTAAAAAACCAAGTTCGTTAGTATCGTTAAACGTATAGTTTGATGTTAATAAAACCATATGTCTTTTGTAATTACTATTATCTCGAAATCCATCAGATTTTAAATGATCGTAATTTAGGTTTATAGAGAGTTTTTTAGTTGCTGAGGCTAATGAAACATTGTTTTTTAATAGTCCAAAACGTCCCACAGTTAAATTTGTTTTTAAAAACGTTTCACCTTCTAAGGCCTGTTTAGAATTAAGTAACAAAGTTCCTCCTAAATTGGTTCCGTATTGCGTTGCTTTAGGACCTTTAACAATTTCCAAATTTGCTATGTCTTCAGGATCAAAAGCATCAATAGCAGTTTCTCCGGTTCCGTTAGTTATCGGGATTCCGTTAAAATACGCTCTTATTTTATTTGTTCCATAAAGCGTTCTGGAACCTACACCACGAATTACAATTCTATTGGTGTTTAAAGCACCACTCTGTATATATACACCAGGAGTTTCGTTAATGCTAGACACCAAATCTATAGGGCTGTAAGCGTCAAATTTTTGAGACGATATTTTTGTTGTTGGTACGATAACTTTACTCTCTTTTTGATAATTAGATGAAATTATAACCTCATCTAAATCTTGAGTATTTTCTAAATTTATAAGTTTGAAAATACTATTATTTGCTTTTAGCGTAACAGCTTTGATATAATATCCTGAATGTTTAATTTTTAATTTTATGGGTAATTTTAAATCATCGGGTATTATAAAAACACCGTTAGAATTTGTTTCAGAAATAGATTTGTTATCATAAATTATAGATGCATTTTGAATGGGTTGCTTTGATGCATTAAATACAGAACCTCTAATTTGTTGTGCTAGTAAAGGATTGATAGATGCTAAAAAAAAGAGCACAATTATGGTTTTTAAGTGTATAAATCTCATATATAGGGATGGATTATGTTTTAGATTTTTTTTCTATTTAGTATAACTCACTTTCCAAACCGTGTCCCCTGCATCGTCATTAACTAATAAATCTCCGTAAGGTGTAACGGTTACACATACGGGTCTACCGTAAACTTCTGTATTGTTCTCTTCAGAAATAAAACCTGTTAGAAAATCTTGAGGTTTTCCGTTAGGTTTTCCATCTATAAAGGGTATATATACTACGCGGTAACCAGAAAGCTCAGATCTGTTCCACGATCCGTGTTGTCCTACAAATGCTCCGTTTTTATAAGTGTCAGGAAAACGCTCTTTATTGTAAAAGGTGAATCCTAAAGAGGCTGTATGCGGACCAACAGATACATCGGGGACAATTGTTTTAGCGACAAGATCAGGAGCTTTCCCTTTCTGTCTAGGATCTTCAATTTGACCGTAGTATGCATAAGGCCAACCGTAAAAGCCACCTTCTTTTACACTAGTTACATAATCTGGAACGAGATTGTCTCCAATTTCATCACGTTCATTTACAGCTGTCCAAAGCTCCATGTTAACAGGATTCCAGTCCATACCTACGGGGTTTCTTAATCCGCTTGCATAAACTTTTTCATTACTACCATCTATATCAACTTCTAAAATATTGGCTCTACGTACTTCTTCGTCCATACCATATTCTCCAACATTACTTGCAGACCCTACAGAAATGTATATTTTATCTTCAGCTTTGTTGGTAATAATATTTCGTGTCCAGTGGTTGTTATAACCTCCAGCAGGTAGATCTACAATTTTTTTACTTTCATCAGGATCTAATTTTGTTTGTCCAACCTTGTAAGGGTATTTATAAAGTCCATCTGTATTGGCTACATAAAAATAATTATCGATGATAAGCATACCTAATGGCTGTTTTAATGCGTCTAAAAAGGTTTCTCTTAATTCAATATTGCCATCATTATTTTTATCTCTCAATATGGTAATCAAGCCAGCGCTGTTCTTAGTATTAGCTTCGCAAATAAATATATCTCCATTTGGTCCTATGTAAGTCCAACGTGGGTTTTTAAATCCGTCTGCTAGTTTGGTTACAGTAAAACCTTCTGGAGCAACAGGCATTTTGCCTTCCGGCCAATCTACTAATTTGTTTTCTTTTCTAACAGACTTTGTGGAGTAGGGTTTAGGTAAAATTAATGGACCTACAGCAGTTTGTACAGTGTCTGCAGGTTTGTTAGATATCATTTCTTTTTGAGTCTCTGATACTTCCATCTTTTTTTCTTCTTTTGTTTTGCAAGCAAAGAAGAGTGTTATAATAAAAAGTAATAATACGGGTTTGTGTAATGTCATAATAATAGCTTTTTTTTGAAAATAAAGCTTTCATTTAGTGATTTTTAACTCAATCGGTTTTTTAAAATAAGTTTAACATTTTTAAATGTATTGTGCTTGTGTTTAGTGACTTAGTCTGTTCTTTAAAGACAAACGCCTTTGACAATTTAAACGTTGACAAAGGCGATTTTATAGAATATTTTCTGAACGTATTTGTTTAGGCAAAAATAGGTTCAGTTAGAATATTAATTTTCAGTTTTATTTGTTTTAGTCTTAGAGAATTTCCAAATAATAGCTACAATGGCAATAAATGGAACAATTAACCAACCCCATTGTCCAATAAAAGTGTCATGAGTGTGGTGTCCTCCAGGATGTGCTAACGCAATTTGAGAACTTAATACAATTAAAAATAAAGAGCTTAATTTTTTCATAGTTTTAGCGTTTTTTAAGAATTAGAATTGATTTTATTGATCACCTGAAATGGCGACTGATTTGTTTCTAGAGCTAGTCTTTGTATCTCATCAAACTCAGGTTTTATCTTTATGTTATGTGTTGGAGTTGTGCTTTCTTTTACAAGAACGTCTCCTAAAGGTGTTTGTTTCTTTTTTTGAACTCTAGGTAACTCAATACGGTCAATTTTAAAATAGCGAACTCCAATAGTACTGGTGTTATCAAAGATATAATTAGAGACTGCTGTTAAATTATGCTTTGGAAGAATAACACTGAGTAGAAATGCAAATCGGCCTTTCTTCATGAGTTGTTGTGTGATACTAAAATCTAGAGCACCAGAAGCTAATAATCCATCTTGAAAATGAGTTCCTAAATATTCAGGAGACATATCGTCTATAGATGCTTCTAATTGAAGGTAGCTATCTTCACCTTCAGTAAGATTGTTTTCTAATAAAGAAATACGTACCACATTTGCATTATGGAAATCCTTTTTCCCTGGACCATATGCTGTTTTAGTAGTAGTGTATGCTGTAGTTTTAAAATCTGGATTTAAGTATTTTAAGATGGCAGCTCCCGTTGGTGTTATTTTTTCTCCCGCTTCGGTTCCTGGATAAATGGGCATTCCTAATAATAACTCTGCAGTAGCAGGAGCGGGAACTGGTAACATACCGTGTTGTGTTTTAACAATTCCAAAGCCGGTACAAATAGGCGTACAGTATACTTTAGAGATGTTTAATTTATCAATTAATACCGCATTTCCAACAATGTCTATAATAGAGTCTACACCACTTATTTCGTGAAAATGAATGGTCTCTAAAGGCATATCGTGAATTTTAGATTCTGCCTGACCAATCATTAAGAAAATTTCATGTGCTATTTTTTTAGCATTGTCGCTAATATGTGCGTGATCTATAATGTTTTGAATATCACTTAAATGACGATGATGTTCGCCATCATGATGATGGTGATCATGCTCATGAGAATGAGAGTGTGCATCATCATGACTGTGAGAATGCTCGTGACTATGCGAATGCCCATGCTCGTGACTATGTCCGTGGTCATGATCTGGTTCTTTTCCAAGATTCAAATCAATCACTTCAACATATTGGCAATTAATACCGTTTTTGTCGACTTGCTTAATTTCTATTTTACCATCTGGCAAATGTAATTTTTGAGGTAAATCGAGTAGTAATTCGTAATCTCCTAGCAGTTCGCTAAAAGCACTGAGAAACATATTCCCCGATAACCCCGAAAAAGCTTCTATATATATGGTGTTCATTTTTTTATAAGTTTCAACATTCTAAAAGCACTCATGGCTGCTCCATAACCATTATCTATATTTACTACAGAAATACCATTTGCACAACTTGTAAGCATGGCGTGTAATGCGGTTACTCCATCTTTTGCGGTACCATAGCCTACAGATGTTGGTACTGCAATAATGGGTTGTGGTAACAAACCGCCAACAACGGTGGGTAGTGCGCCTTCAAAACCAGCGACTATAATTAAAACATCAAATGTTTTTAAATCTTCTAGTTTATCTAATAAGCGATGTAAACCAGCTACACCAACATCATGAATAATACGTGCATCCACTCCCATATATTCTAAGGTGTAAAATGCTTCATTAGCCACACCAATATCAGAACTTCCGGCAGATACTATACCAACTTTAATAGAATGGTTTTCAATTTTATTTATTGGGTAAAGCATAAAAATACCAGATTCATCATCGTAGAATGCTGTTTTATATACATCTAAGAGTGCTTTTGCTTTATCTTGTTGTAATTTAGTAATTAATACATTTTTGTTTTTTTCAGAATATTCTTCTAATAATTCTGATAGCAATGCTATACTTTTTGAAGCGCCATAAATTACTTCTTCAAAACCTATACGTTGCTTTCTGTCTTCATCTATAATAAAGGCTTTATCCATGTAATACACGATTTAATTTTCCTGAAACAAAACCTTCCTGATCTATTAGTACTTTAGAAAACCCTAAAGCTTTTATGTCTTTAGAAATAGCATTAAACTGATTTTTTAATGAAGATAAATCGGAAACAGGAACTTCTATAGAAGCTTCTTCTCCAAGATATCTTACACGTACGTTGTTAAAACCAAATTGATTTAGAATATACTCAGCTTGCTCAATTTGTTTGAGTCTTATACTATTTACGGCCGTTCCGTAGGGAATTCTAGAGCTTAAACATGGGCTTGGTGGTTTAGTGGCTGTTTCTAAACCTAATTCACTAGCCATAGCTATCACTTCTTTTTTATTTATTTTAAGTTCTGCTAAAGGAGAACGAATGGCATGATTTTTAGCCGCTTCTAAACCTGGACGGTAATCGCCTAAATCATCTAAATTTGTACCATTTAAAATGGTATAATCAGGATATTCAGCTTTTAAAATATCTACCATGGCTTCGTAAAGATGTGTTTTACAGAAAAAACAACGATTAGCCGGATTAGCGGTGTAATTAGGATCGTTTAATTCGTCTGTTTTAATCACTCTTAATTTAATGTTGTGCTTTTTACAAAAGTTGGTAGCGATTTCAAAATCTTTAGTTTTTAGACTTTCTGAATTAGAAATTAAACCAATAGCCTGATCTCCTAGTGCTAATTTTGAAGCGTACAATACTAAGGATGAATCTACACCTCCAGAAAATGCTGTAACCGATCCTTTATGGTCTTTAAACCAATTTATAAGTAATGGTAATTTAGACATAAGTTTTAGTTTTTTGTCAGGCATTGTTATGCCAAGAGGTTTGAAATTAGGCTTTATGTCCTGCTTTATCTACAGTAAAAACTTTGAAATCTCCTGTTTCATTAGTTGCAAAAGCAAATGGTTTAGATTTCAATACTTGAGGTTTATGTTCTACTTTTCCTATAACGTTATTATTTAATACAATTTCGTAATGAGAAATAGGATCTGCAGCAGCATAAGCCGTTTGCCAAGTAATTTTAGTAGTTCCGTTTACTGTTTCTTGTTTAATATCTCTTGGAGGCGTCATGTCTATTTTATCTAGCTGAAAGAAATTTGTTCGTTCTCCAGCTGCTTTTGCAGTTTTTGCTTCTATACTACGTCGTTTTTCCTGAGACATAGCATCTGGTTTAACCTGAGCACCGTAATAGTTTTGTGTTAATTGACATTTTAATGGATCATCATCTATTTGACCAATTCCTATAATAAGTGTGTCTACTCCAGGTGTTGTTAGTACATATTCTATAAGCTCATTACTTGGTAAGTCTGCAGAACCTACTTTACGGTAAATCTGACTTGGTTTTCGGGAGAATCCAGGGACTTCTTTATACATCGTTCCTGCGCCAAAAACTTTCATACCAATAACGCCTATACCTTTAGCTTTAGCAAGCGGAATAACGTTATGTTGCATATTGAAATACAAATGGTCATTAGAATTTATAGATACTAATAAAGCATCAAGTAAATCATATTCATCACGTTGCATAAAATCAATCATGGCTTCAGGATTTTTATGTCCAGAAAAACCAATATGTTTTAGTAATTTTTCATTTTTAGGATTAGTACCAGTAAAATTTGTACCATCTCTAAAATCTTTTAAAACAACTAGAGCTCCAAAGTTTTCATCTGGTTTAATAGGGGTTTCAATACCTTTATATAGTATGTCGTTCTCTTCAATAGATTCTAAAGCATGAATTAAAACAATGTCTACGTAAGAACCTTCTGGATAATAACCTTTCCCATCACCAAAAAGCTGAGTCATGGTTCTTCTAATATCATCAGCAGCAGTTTGCACATCTTCACCATTAGATTTGTTTCTTACATTTTCTCTTTCTTCCCATCCCGGTTTTCCCCATCTCATAAGTGTCTTACTTGTAATGGTAATAGAGTCTCTAAGTTTTTTGTTGTAATTCGGTTTTCCTGGAATTAAGTTCATTTTTTCAAACGCAGAATGGTAGTGTAACTGGCTTAAATCGTAAACATTAGAGGTGTCGAAATAATTAATCCCTAAATCGAAAGCTTTAGTAATAATTGAAACGGGATCTACATCGTCTGGTGTCCATTGAATAGACGCTTGTCCGCCGAGTCCTAATGTAGTGACCTTATTTTTCATTCTACCAAAAGGTCTTAACATTGGAGCAGGTGCTTTGTCTGAAAAACTCATTCCTAGTGGAAGAATCACAGCTCCTGCAGCAGCTGTACTCGTTAACCGAAGAAAATCGCGTCTAGTTACTGGGTATTTACTTTTCATAGCTTGTGTTTTTTTTGTTGAAGTTAAAAAATCTATTATTCAACAATAATTTTTTTAGTGTCAAAATAGAATTTTTAACATGATTTTAAGTTTTTATTAAACTGTAATTGTATTCTTACAGTTTTTGTAAGAATAATAAATTTAAAAATGACTTTTTTTGAATTTATTATTAACTCATTTAAGTTTCGATTTAACTCAATGGTAATACGGTTCTATATCTGTTTTAAACATAAAACCATTTATTTTACGGTGCTTTTGTACTGTAAAATATTTTGATAAATCGATGAGTAAAAAACAAGATTATAACCACGCCTACAACGAGTATTGGTATGAATTGTATGCATATGCTAATAATATTTTGCGATCTCGAGAAGCTGCCGAAGATATAACACAAGAAGTGTTTTTAGATCTTTGGAATCGGTTAGACGACTTAACCATAGAGCATTATAGAGCATATTTGTATAAAGCAGTGAAGTTTCAATGTGCTAAAAGATTACGTAATACACCTTTTACAGAGGTTATGCTCGATAAAATTGAGGCGACTTTAAGTGTTGATGATTTAGATGTCAATCAACATATTGAAGCTAGTAAAATTCTACTTATCGAGAAAATAGATGTTTTAGCTAATGATGTATTACCAGAACGTTGTCTTCAAATTTTTAAGCTTCGTTTTAAAGAAAATTTAAGTTATAAAGAGATTGCTAGTATGTTAGATATTTCTACCAGTACGGTTGATAATCAAATTAATAAAGCCTTAAAAACCCTAAGAGCGTCTGGTATTTATAACTCCGAGATGGTACTACTTCAAGTCATCTTAATAGGGCTTACTACCGTTTAATGTTAATTAAGTGTTAGCTAGGTTAACAAACCTTTAACAACAAAAAATAAGATAGGGGGAGGGTGCTTTTTGGGTACTTCATAGTAAAGGGATATTGTTCCCTATTTACATATACTATGAACGAGAAGAACTTTAAACGTATTCTTAAGAAGTACGAAAATGGAGTAGCCTCAGAAAAAGATATCGAAATTATAGATGCTTTTTTTGATGCCATGCATACAGCAGGAGAAGACCCTAAAACATTTAAACATAACCTTGCTTTAAAAAATAAGATCTATAAAAAAATAGAACAAAAGAAGCACACCAAAATAAACTGGAACTGGAAGATCGCTGCTTCTATAGTTGCATTAATAGGGTTTAGCTTATTTAACCTAATTAACAATCAAGAGTTTTTTAATAGCCATACTCAAAATCTAATAGAATCACATTTAGGCGAACAGACTCAAGTGCATTTGCCAGATGGTTCTACCGTTATTTTAAACGGGAAGAGCTCTTTACAATATCCTAATGCATTTAAAGACTCTATACGATTAGTCAAATTAAAAGGACAAGCTTTTTTTAATGTCACTAAAAATCCAAATCAACCCTTTGTTATTCAATCTGGATCAATCACTACAAAAGTATTAGGGACCTCTTTTAATATTATAGAAAACGATACTACAGTTCAAGTTGTTGTAAGTACGGGGTTGGTTAATGTCTCTTCACAATTAGCTTCGGTGTATTTAAAACCAAATCAGAAGGTTATTTATAATAGGACATCACATCAGCTTAAAAAAACCAATGTAAACGCAGAGCTTATTAATCTGTGGTGGAAAGGTGAAGTGGTTTTAAAACAAATAAAAATACAAGAATTGGCTACCGAGCTTGAGAAATTGTACGGCTTACCTTTTATAATAAAAGACGATGCTGTAAAAAAGATGTATCTCTATTCTTTAAGATTATCTAGAGACGAACCATTACAGGAGTTAATAGCACGTATCAACTTTATAAACGAAATCCACTTAATTAACCATAACACTATGATAGAAATTACAAAAGACTAGATTTTTTAAAAGAGAAGGATCTGCGGCAACAGATCCTCTCGAAATTAAGCATTGAACTTTAAAATAAAAATAAAACCCAACATCCAATTCAATGAAAGCATTCTTAAGGAATACATTCCGATTAACACTGTTTATATGTTTTATAAGCGCATATCAAAGTTATGGTATGGCAAAAAACATAAATACAACAAACTTATCTCTTAACGAAAGGGGAGCATCGCTTGTTGAAATTTTAACTAAAATATCAAAAATAACTGAATTTAATATGACTTATGGCGATTTTATCGCTAAAAACGAAAATCATTACGATGCTGTTTATAATAATACATCACTAAACAACATATTAACAGACCTAGGCAAACGTGCACACTTTAGCTTTAAAGTGAATGGTAGCGATGTGTTAATAGGGCATACTGTAAAACAATCGGCATTCCCACAAGTGCAACAAAATGTGACCTTACAAGGTAAGGTTTACGATGAAATAGGATTGCCGTTACCCGGAGCAAATATTTTAGAACAAGGCACTACAAATGGGGTGACTACAGATTATGACGGAAATTTTACTATAAAACTATCTCGTACTAATCCTACCATAATTGTTTCTTATTTAGGCTATGCAACTCAAAATATACCTGTAAACGGTCAGACAAATGTGTCTGTAAACTTAGAAGTCGATGCATCGGGTTTAGAAGAGATTGTTGTTATTGGTTATGGTAGTGTTAAAAAGAGCGATTTAACTGGCGCTGTGTCTACAGTAAGTTCAGACGATTTGGTTGCTTTTCCTGTAGTCGATGCTGCACAAGCTTTACAAGGTCGCGCTGCTGGTGTGTCTGTACAGTCTACCAACGGGGCACCAGGTTCAGATTATAGCATTCAAATTCGAGGAAATACGTCTATTAATGCCAGTAACGATCCGTTAATTGTAGTCGACGGATTTATAGGAGGTGTAATGCCGCCTGCAGAAGATATACAATCTATAGAAGTGCTTAAAGATGCATCATCTACAGCGGTTTATGGGGCAAGAGGTGCTAATGGTGTTATTATTGTTAGTACAAAAAGAGGTGCACAAGGGAAGCCGCAATTTAGTTTCTCGACGTCGTATTCGTCTCAAACAGAAATCAATCGTTTAGATCTATTGAATGCCGATCAATTTACCGATTATATTACAGAATTAGATCCAGATTTTGTGCCTGAATTAACAGGAGAAGGGACCGATTGGCAAGACGAAATTTATAGAACTGGTGGTGTTCAAAACTATCAATTGTCTATTTCAGGGGGTTCAGAAGCCTTGAGTTATTATGTGTCTGGTGCAATTTTCGATCAAGAAGGTATTGTAAAAGATTCAGACTATAAACGATATTCAATTACAACCAATTTAGATTTACAAGCTTCAGAGTCGGTTAAATTTGGTACAAGTCTATTTATTCGTCGTAGTAATACCAACGGTGTAAAAAGTCAAGAAGGCGGAGATGCTGCACAAACAGGGGTTATTTCTGGGGCGTATAAATTCTCTCCAACCCAAAGCATTACAGATGCTAACGGCGATTATGCATTAAGTATTGTCGGATATCCTATAGACAATCCGTATGCTTTGGCTACCGAATATCAAAACGAAGTGATTAAAGATCTGTTTCAAGGGAATGTCTATACCGAAATAGATATATTGAAAGACTTAACATTTAAATCTACTTTAGGGGTTAGTATAAACGATTCTAGAACAGGTCAATACTATCCAACAACTTTAGATCGCGGGAATAGTGTAGGCGGAGAGGCTACACTTAATACCTATAAGAAAACCAGTTTTATTAGCGAGAATTATGTAAACTATTCTAAAACCTTTGCAAAGGTGCATCAACTCGCTGTAATGGGAGGATATTCGTTGCAAAAAGACCGCACAGAAGTTACAAGTACTTTAGCTTCAGGTTTTATTTCAGACTCTTTTTCGTTTTGGAATTTAGGTGCCGGATCGAATGCATCTTCTGTAGATTCTGAATTGTCTGAAACCACGTTCGAAGCTTTTTTTGGTAGGGTTAATTATACCTTAAACGATAAATATTTATTCACCTTTACGGGCAGGCAAGAAGGCTCTTCCGTATTTGCTAAGAATAATAAATACGGATTCTTTCCTTCAGCAGCATTCGGATGGAAAATCTCAGACGAAAACTTCTTAACAAATTCTAATACGATCAGTGTCTTAAAACTACGCTTAAGTTATGGCGAAGTTGGTAACCAGGCTATTAGTCCGTATCAATCTTTAGCGTCATTTACAGATGTCTTTACAACCGTGCAAGGGAGTGCGGTAACTGCCATTCGTCCGTCTACCATTTCAAACAACGATTTAACATGGGAAACCACTGCACAAACCAATATTGGTTTAGATCTTGAACTGTTAAGAAACCGCTTCGGAGTGACTTTAGATTATTATAAAATGAAAACTACAGATCTGTTATTCGAGGTGCCAACACCAAACTATACAGGCTTCGAGACGCAACTTCAAAATATTGGAACTGTAGAAAACGAAGGTTTTGAATTTGCAGCCAACGCTACTATTTTTCAGAGTGATTTTAAATGGAAAACCTACGCTAATATTTCATTCAACAAAAATAAAATCATAAAGCTTGTAGAGAACGATACCGATGGGAACGATATTTATTATTCCTCGAATCCGTTATCTGGTGGTGGTACTACGCAGTTATTAAGAGAAGGAGAATCTGTTGGAACATTCTGGGGCTATATGTACGATGGTGTGGTACAATCTGAAGATGAGGTGCTTATTGGCGGCGAAGCTGTTGGTGGCGAAAGCTTTAAAGATTTAAATGGCGATGGCGCGTTAACCGACGAAGATCGCGCTATTATTGGCGATCCGCATCCCGACTTTAATTGGGGGTGGAATAACGATTTTAGTTATAAAAATATTAACCTAAATGTATTTATTCAAGGAGCTAAAGGCGGAGAAATATTAAACTACACCTTAATGGAACTAGGCGCTTTAAACGGCAGAACTAATGTAACCACAGAAGCACTTAACCGTTGGAGTCCGACTAATACAGATACCGATATTCCAGAAGCACGAGTGAGCAGAAGTTTTGTGACTTCAGACCGCTGGATTGATGATGCTAGCTACGTTAGAATAAAAAACATCTCCTTAGGGTATAACTTTGCTCCAGACGTATTATCTAAAGTTCACATATCATCGGCAAGACTGTATGTTAGTGGTCAAAACCTATTTACGTTTACTAATTACAAGGGTATAGATCCCGAAGTTTCGTATAGCAATACAAGTAGTAACATTGGCTTAGACTATGGAAGTTACCCGAATGTAAAATCGTATACCGTAGGATTAAATATAAGCTTCTAATCGTTCACAACACTTAACATTATAATTATGAAACATATAATAAAATTGTCTGCACTAGCGCTATCTCTATTCGCGGTTTTAGTGAGTTGTGCAGATTTAGACGAAAACCCAGTAGGGACATTAACTCCTGAAGGCTTTTTTAATACCATAGACGACGTATATCCTATGATTGATGGTACGTACGGTCTTATGGCATCCTCAAGTTATTATGGCGCCGGACTTACCGTGCCCTTACAACTTATGAGCGATATGGTAGATAATGGTTACGAGTTTAGTGATTATGCCGAGTTTAGTCGCTTTTTAACCACGCCTACAAATTCGTATGTGTCTAATCTTTGGGCTTCGTCTTACCAAACTATTGCTACAGCAAATACAGCCATTCAGGGGGTAAGTTATTTAGATGATGAAGACGAAACGGTTAAACTCGCCGCTGAAGCCGAAGCCAGATTTGTTCGCGCTTTCTTGTATTATCATTTGGTCAGACTATATGGTAATATTCCGTATATAGATAGTCCAGATATAGCCGATCCGTTAAGCATCACCCTGTCTACGCCCGAAGAGGTGTACGCACATATTATAGAAGATATGACGTTTGCCTTCGAGCACTTAAATATGGATCCCAGAGGTAGCGTAAGATCTCGACCTTCTAAAGGGACAGCAGCCTCGTATTTAGCATCTGTTTATATGACGCTTGGCGAATGGCAATTGTCTTACGATAAAGCCAAATGGGTAATCGATAATGCAGGTGCGTTACACTATGCGTTGGAAGACGATTTTCAAGATTTGTTTAGAAATAGCGAACAATGGGCGTCATCAGAATATATTTTTCTAGTCGATTTCACCAGTAACCAAACCGGACAAAATCCCAATCCAACCACATACGAAAACGACAATAAAATCGGACCCTTTAATGGGGTAGAAGGTGGCGAATCGCCCTTAGGGGGTTGGAGCATGCTTGTACCACATCTTAATGTGTATACCACTTGGGAGGCTAACGATTACCGCTTAAACGTGAGTATGACCGATGCATTAATTTTAGATGACGATACCGGTATAGTAAGACCATACACCGATTTTGAAATCCCAAGACCACATGTTGCCAAATACACCAGATTTCCAGGAGACGGACGAACAACTGCAGGGTGGCGTTCAGATTTTGATTATGTTACTTTTAGATATGCTGAGGTGTTACTTATTGCAGCCGAAACTGCTAACGAATTAGGATTTACTGCCGAAGCTATAGGCTATGTTAACCAAATACGTGCCCGTGCCAGACAAGCCGGTGAGATTGAATTTACAGGTGGTGGATTAGGAACTTACGAACCTTCTGCTTTTCCTGAAGATGTTTTATCAGGAACCGGAACAGCAGCGTTAAGAACTTTAATATTAGAAGAACGCCGTATAGAATTTGCGTTCGAATGGAAACGCTGGTACGATATTGTACGTCGCGATCTCGGACACGAGGTTTTTGGAACAGATGGATTAGAACCCCAATCTAATTTCGCAACCTTTAGATACTTACTACCCATACCACAAGACGAAATGAATAAAAACGAAAACTTTATTCAGAATCCAGGATATTAAACATAACATACGTGTGGTAGCTCTCTAATGGCTTGCCTTTTAGAAGTGATTACACGTATACCTTTTGATTATTTTTACACCCTCCCCTTATAAACGTTTTGTTTAGAGGGGAGTTTTTTTTGTTTTAAACTAGAGATGAGATTGTAGGTTTTGGACTTTAAAACCAGTATGTGTTAGGTTTAGTATTTAGGTATACAATGCTAAATATTAAGGCTGTGATATTTTAGTAAGCCTTTTACGGTAAACCGCAATCTTATATGGTTTGGTTTCATTATTTTTAAGAAATGTAAATTAAAATATTATTTACTTATACATGGCTAAATAAGTAGCTGTAAAAAATCATAAATCTATAGAAAAATACATATTAAACCTTTAGTAGGTTTTTATGGAATTGTAAATCAAGTAAATATTTCACTTGATTGAAAAAAGAATTTAAGTAAGATGAGCTATGAAAAATTTTAATAAAGGAGCTGAGTGGAGAAAATGGGATTTACATATTCATAGTCCATATACTTTCATGAATAAATATACAGCAACAGATGAGGACTTTATAGAAAAAATTGAAAGTGAAAATATATCATTAGTTGGTCTTACTAATTATTTTAAATTTTCAGAAGAAGAGTATGCACTTGTAAACAAGCTAAGAGCAAAGGGGATACAGACTTTTTTGAATTTAGAATTACGACTAGATTATCAAAATAATGAAGACGATTGTCTTGATTTACATGTAGTTTTTTCTGAAGAGGCTTCAGAAAGTGAAATCAAAAAACTTCTAGATAACTTAAATGTAAATGTCGGAGCTACAAAAAAGAAATCCGCAGATTTAATCAGTAATGATGATTTTAAAAAAGCAGTGATTCAATTCGATCATCTTAAAGAGCAGTTAGAAGATGAATCTTTGAATTTAAGAGGAAAGTATATGATAGGTTTTTTGTCCAGAGGTAAAGGGAACGGAAGAACTAGTACAAATTATGAGCAATTAGCTTTACAATGTTCTTTGCTGATACATTCGAGTAATAATCCTTTAAACATAGTTAAAGATCGTGAATTTTGGTTAAAGCATAAAATGCCTTTGTTTCAAAATAGTGATGCTCATTCTATTGCTATGATAGGTTGTAAGTATACTTGGGTCAAGGCAGATTTGACTTTTGAAGGATTAAAACAGGTGACAAATGAACCTAAGGAAAGAGTATTTGTTGGGGAGATTCCTTCAATATTAGAAAAAGTTAAACTCAATAGAACCAAATACATAAAAGAATTAGAAATTGATTCAATAGATGGCTATGATGGGAAACATGGTGAATGGTTTTCAAAAATTAAGATTCCTATAAATAAAGAACTTTCTGTTGTTATTGGAAATAAAGGAAGTGGTAAAAGTGCTGTAGCAGATGTTGTTGCATTGTGCTCTGGATATAGTAGGCATGATGATTTTTCATTTTTGAAAAAGAATAAATTTAGAGATGGAAAACATGCAGATAATTTTGAAGGAATGATTACTTGGGAGAGTGGTGCTAAAAGTGATGCTAAGAATTTATCAAGTACAGATATTGAGCTTATTGATAAAGTAAAGTACTTACCTCAAGGACAATTTGAAAAGTTAACTAATGAAATTGAAAACACCAAAGAGTTTCAACAAGAAATTGAAAAAGTGGTATTCGATCATATTGATACTTCAGATAGATTTGATAAAAAATCGTTTGTTGAACTTCTTAACTATCATAAAGAGAATGTAGAAATTGAAATTAATTCACTTAAAAATGAGATTACTGAAATTAATAAAACAATTGTTGAGCTAGAAAAAAAAGAGTATCCTCTTTATAAAAGTGAATTAGAGGCTAAGAAAAAGCAGAAAGAAGATGAATTAGCAGCTTTAATAGAACCTAAAGTTGTTTTAGATCCAAATATTGATCCATTAAAAAAAGAAAAAGCAGCAAAGCAATTAAGAGTTGTTGAGAAGGTGAAAAAAGAAATTGAAGATCTTCAAATAAAGGAATCTGATAATATTACTAAAAAACAAACCTTATTAATTGATTTAAAATATTTAAATGATTCATTAGAGTCAATTAAACTTAAGACCGAAGAATTTAGGAGTTTTCTCGGGCCAATCGACTTAAAATTCAACGATTTTGGTTTAGATATTTTGAATGTCATAAAAATCAATACTGATTATTCAACAATTGAAACACTAATTACTCTAAAAGAAACTCAGTTAGATAAACTAAAAAAAGAATTAGGAGAAGGAGAACTTACAGATGCTGAAAAGGCAAATAGTATATTGAATAAATTAAGTTTATTAGAAGTAAGTTTAATAGCTGAAAAAGAAAAACTAGACTCAGAACAACAAGTTTACCAAAAATATATTTTAGAAAAAGCCGCATTTGATTTAAGTAAAAAAAATATTATTGGAGATAAATTGACTTCTAATACTATTGAATATTTCAAAGAGCAAATACGTTATGTTGATGAAGATTTAGAGAGTGATTTAGAATTAGCATATAATAGCAGGATTGAAAAAATTAAATTAATTTTTAAGAAAAAATTTGCAGTAATAGAAATATACAAGGAGATTAAATCTAAAATGGATGAAACCATTAAAGAGAATGGAGATTTACTTAAGGAATATCCGATTTCGATTGATGCATCATTAGTTTTGAATGTTAGATTTATCAATAACTTTTTAGGCTATATTAATAAAGCTAAATTAGGAACCTTCAAAGGGAGTGTGGAAGGAGAAAATCAATTAGAAAAAATTATTTCAGAAATAAATTTTAATTCGGAAGAAGATCTTATTTCATTTGTAAATGAAATTTTTGACACTTTTAAGTTTGATAAACGTAGTGAGGGAGATCCTACAGCTAGAAAATACATTGTAGATCAAGTTAGTGATGTTATAGGTTTATATGAATATATTTCTTCCTTAGATTATAATTATAAATTAAGACAAGCTGATAAAGATTTAGATCAATTATCTCCAGGAGAAAGAGGTGCATTATTATTGGTTTTTTATCTTTTATTGGATAAAAATGACTGCCCGCTGATAATTGATCAACCTGAAGACAATTTAGATAATCATAGTGTAGCGAATATTTTAGTTCCTTTTATTAAGCGAGCTAAAAAAAGACGTCAAATTATCATGGTAACTCATAATCCTAATTTAGCAGTAGTGGCAGATGCTGAACAAGTAATAAGTGTTTCATTAGATAAAAAGAACAATAATAAATTCTCATTTATTTCAGGCAGTATCGAAAATAAAGAAATTAATGATTCAATTGTTAATATTCTTGAAGGCGCAATGCCAGCTTTTACTAATCGAAGAAATAAGTACTTTCAAGCTAGATAATCTAAAAAACAATTTTTTAATGTGGAGTTGTAAAAAAATAAAAACTAAATTATAGAATTAACGAATTATGAGTACATTTTTAACCGCAAATGATTTGAATGATGCTATCGATGACATTATCACTTACACAAACAATTTATAATAATTATATCCTACTTTATAACGTTAGATGATTCTTATAAAGAACGGTCTAACTCAATTAAAAATAATCGTACGATTTACTTTCATATTTAAGAGTGCTATCCCAGAAACAAAGGCAATATAGACACGTTTTATTACCTTTAAAAGCTTTACAAATTCACTTATGTCATGCGAGTGCGATAAGGGATTGCTTTGGGCATCCTTCGGAAAAAGGTCCTGTTTTCCGAAGCTCAACGGAACAAGACTCGAACAAGACTCGAACAAAACCCCTAAAAAACACGAATTTTGTGTCAAGAGGATTCAAATGTAGTCATAATCGTTCACGGTGTGTCAATTTGTGTCACCATGTGTCAGAAGCTGTTGTATATGCCTACACATTAAAGGGCGTTTTAGGTGTCATATGGTTAAAAAACGGATAAAAAGACTTAATAAAATCTAAGGTTTAGTGTGTCTTGTTAACCCGCTAAAGACTTATAAATAGTGTGTTTTTAGCCTTTGTTCTAGTCGGGTTTAGATGAGGTGTGCTTGGGAATAATTGACAAGGCGTTTTAGTCTGCAACTTAAGTGGTTGTATACCGCTTGGTAATATACTAGGTTTACGCGGGTGTAAACAGATGTCATGGTATTACCAAGCTAGATTTAGACATGGCAAATGCGACACCACCTCACCAAGATTTTGTACAGCATGCTGTGGTATGTCTTAAATAAAAAGCTGCATTTGTAAATTGTTTTAAATTGTTTTTTTTCTTCTTAAATAAGGTATCGCATAACTGTGTAAAGGTTTTAGTATTGGCCCCTCTTTAAAAGGTTTTCCGAATAGTTGCGGCATATATGTATGAATCAGATTAATAATAGGGTAACATAAGGCTAACGATATAAGAGTAACTATTAAAGCATTTAATGTTATATACCAAACCGAATCATTTAAAACAGTTAGTTTGGCGACATAATCGTTAATAAAGTGATAAAATACACCATTTAAACCTAATAATATTAAGGTGTTTGCGCCTATAAATTTAAAGACTTTATGGCTTGGTATAATATGCCCTAAACTTATCATGAATACTATACCTAAAAGAGAATTAAGTATAAAAGGGAAGAGGTTTCCATGGGTAGAAGTGGCCATTATAACCGTATTGGTATGGTCTATGTAAATAAACGATAAGACTAATAACACAAGCGATAATGGGGTAAGAAGGTAAAATAGCCGTTTTGGTATGTTGCCTATTACGGCATATATATAATGACCAATAAGGTAAAAACCGAGTGCCACGATACTTTCTTGAGCATACCATATGTTTAAATTAATCCCTAAAAGATGGGTTACGGTATTGGTGAGAAAATAACCAAAAATAACAAAACAAAGTCCTGAAATTAAATTTACGAGTTTGTTTTGAGATAGAAGATTAAGACCTGCAACAAGAAGTTCGGTTGTAAATAAGCAAACAAGAAACCATGTAATAAAATCTAACTGCGGATTGCCAATAGCATATAGCGCTGCTTTTTTTAGAATAGAGAGGAGTAAAAAATCGTCTTTTACAAATCTATTATAAATAAGCCATAGCGGAATAAACAGTAACGCAAATGCAAATACCGGAATAATACGCTGTAAAAAAAGCGTCTTAATATACGCTAATTTGTGAGTTACTTTTTTTGCAAAAAAACCAGATACGGCAAAAAATAAAGGGATATGAAACGCGTAAATAAAATTAAACTGTAAGCTGCTTACACCATCAGGACCTTCTATATTTGTTATGCTTTCTACGTAATGTCCATAAAAAACCAGAATCATTCCAATAGCCTTAGTCGTGTCTATCCACTCAATTCTTTTCATGTATGTAATCGTATTTAAACCTAAAAGGCAATGTTTAGTTGTAAAATAAGTTCTCTAAAATAAAAGAAATCGCGTAGGAGCGTGTAAAAAAGAGCATAAACTTCAATTTAAAACAGGATCTTAAAACGCTAAATCTAACAATAATTTATTCTGAAAAAGATCTAATTGAAATAGATTTATAAAAACACTTAACCTAATTAGATACGTTAAGCGTATACCTACAGACTGTTTTTTTTAATGGTATAAGAATTCTGTAATAAAATACGGGTAATTTCTAAGACTTTTAAAAGGTCTTGGGGTAGTGAATGTGAAATTTGTTTTTATGACATAAAATTTTTAAATAAAATTTAATACGGTATATAAAATTACAGAATTGGTAATTCGCTAAACTATAGAAGTTAAGGTTTTCTGTGTTTTTACTGTATTAAAACTAATTGTAGTTTGTAACTGTTTTTACTATCTTAGTTATGAAACAACTAATTCTTTACCCTTGAAATTATTTAAATATTTAGTTTTTGTTTTGCTTTTTAGTTTGGTTACAGACTATTATGCACAAGAATTTCCGCCAATTCAAAAATATTCTCCGATAGATTATGGGGCCGATAATCAGAACTGGGCAATTTCTCAAGCTAAAAACAAACACATTTATGTCGCAAATAATAGAGGGTTATTAGAGTTTAACGGTGCCAATTGGGAGTTGTATTTGTCTCCTAATCAAACCGTAATGCGCTCGGTTACTGTAGATGGAAATCGGGTGTATACAGGGAGTTATAAAGAATTTGGCTATTGGGAATATAACCCGTTGGGGCGATTAGAATATGTGTCTTTATCGAAGCAATTAGACATTTCGTTTTTAGAAAACGAAGATATTTGGAAAATTATTACAGTAGAGGATTGGGTGTTGTTTCAATCTCTAAACCGGATTTACATATACAATAAAAAAGATGGAACAGTTTCTATTTTAAATTCTGAAACAACCATTTATAAAATGATAAAAGTAAATGCGAGTGTTTACTTTCAGAAGGTGAACGATGGTGTTTATGAAATTGTAAATGGTAAATCTAAATTAATATCGAATAATCCTATATTAAAGGAAAACTTGTTGGTTAATATTTATAATCAAAAGGGTCAGTTTTTATTTCAAACAGAAGATCATGGGTTTTATAAGTATGAAAATAATACGCTGAAAAAATGGAATATTTCTTCAGATCACATTATATCACAAAGTAGAATTTATAGAAGTCTAAAACTAAAAGATAATAGCTTTCTGTTGGGGAGTATCTCGAATGGTGTGTTTCATATTGATGAAAACGGCGAGCTTATTCAACATTTAAATCAGAAAAATGGATTAAGTAATAACACCATACTTTCTGTTTTTGAAGACAATGAAAGTAATATCTGGTTAGGCTTAGAAAACGGAATTAACTGTGTAAATATAGATTCTCCGTTTACCATGTTTAACGATGTGGTAGGAAAATTAGGGTCTGTAAATGCGTCTATTTTATATAACGGCTACCTGTATTTGGGCACCAATCAGGGGTTGTTTTATAAACCATTTGCAACCAATGAAGAGTTTCATTTTATAGAAGGTACACATGGTGCTGTATGGAGTTTAACTAAAATTGATGATACCCTATTTTGCGGACACGATTCGGGAACGTTTGTAGTTAATAAAGATACAGCTAATCTTGTTGTAGATGTTTTAGGGACATGGATTGTAAAACCCATTCGGGATGACTTAATTATTCAGGGAAACTACTCCGGGTTATATGTTATTGAAAAACGAGATGGAATATGGCAATTAAGAAACAAAATTGAAGGCTTTAATGTCTCTAGCCGATATCTGGAGTTTTTAAATGAAAATACCATTTATGTTAACCATGAATATAAAGGTGTTTTTAAATTAACGGTAGATAAAGAGCTAACAAAAGTGATCGCGCTTAATGAAGTTGCCAATATTGATAAAAGCAAAAATTCGAGTCTTATTAAATATCAGAATAAGTTAATTTATACAAGTAAATCTGGAGTCTCTATTTATAAACCCAAACAACAAAAGTTTGTTAAAGATTCTTTATTAAGTCGTTTTTTTGAAACAGATGAGTATTCGTCAGGGAAATTAATAAACGATTATAGCAACCAAAGACTGTGGTCGTTTTCTAAATTAGGATTGTCTTATTTAACACCAGGAAAATTAAGTAATACGCCTTTAATACATAAAATAGCACTCCCTAGTTTTGTAAGAAGTGATATTCCAGGGTATGAGAATATGACCTATTTATTTAATAATAAATACTTGTACGGAACGTCTCACGGATATATTATTTTAGATTTAGATAAGTTAGAACATCAATCATTTAAAATAAACCTGAATTCCATTTCTAATACGGCTTCTAAAAATAACGATACGATACGGTTGCACGATAAGAGCCAATTTGCAAGTTTTAAAAACAGAGAGAATAACGTTCAGTTTACTTATAATGTACCCGAATTTAAAAAGTATTTAGTTCCGGAATTTCAATACAAGTTAGATGGTATGTATAATGAGTGGAGCCCTTGGTTAAAAAAACCAATGGTGCTCTTCGAAAACTTACCTTATGGAGAATATACTTTTAAAGTAAAGGCGCGTATAGGCGATACCTATTCAGATAATATAGAAACCTATAGTTTCGAGATAGAAAGACCTTGGTATTTCTCTACAATAGCAATTGTAGTGTATATTTTATTGGTCTTATTCTTTTCTATGCTTATGCACCATATGTATAAACGTTATTATAAAAAACAGCAAGACAAATTATTGATGGATAATCATCGAGAGCTTGTGTTAAAGGAGCTTGAAAACAAACAACAACTCATGCGATTTAATAACGATAAATTGCGTCAGGATATCGATAATAAAAACAGAGAATTGGGAATGTCTACCATGACGCTTATTAAAAAAAATGAGTTGTTAAATAGCCTTAAAAAAGAATTGCTTAAAGTAAACGATGTTAAAAATATAAAGTCTGTAATTAAGATTATAGATAGTAACATTAACAATACAGACGATTGGCATGTGTTTGAAGAAGCATTTAATAATGCCGATAAAGACTTCCTAAAGAAAATAAAATCGATTCATCCAGAGCTTACATCAAACGATTTAAGACTGTGTGCATATTTACGATTAAATCTAAGTTCAAAAGAAATTGCTCCGCTATTAAATATCTCTCCACGTAGCGTAGAAGTGAAACGATATCGTTTACGTAAAAAAATGAATTTACCTCACGAATCTAATTTAACCGATTATATTTTAGAATTATAACACCAATACAAGTCTAAAAAAGACCTATACAAGACCACAACATTGCTTAAAAGTTAAATTATATTAACAATTAAGTTAATGAAAAGTTAACGTGTAATGCCTTGTTATAATTGAAGTTTTGATAAAAAACAGCCTTCTTTATTATCATGTATGTTTTTTGTTGCGGTCTGATTTATTAATTACTTAATCTTAAGTGTTAGTTTTACTTTAAACAAAAACTAATATTTATGAGACACACGCTATTTAAAATTTTAACCCTATTCTTTATAACATTTGCCAGTGCACAAAATATTGATGTAACTGGTAGTGTTCAAGATGAAACAGGTTTCCCTATTCCGGGAGCAAACATCATTATTAAGAATACTACTATAGGTACGACCTCGGATTTCGATGGTAATTTTACCTTAAAAGGGGTTGAGGTTGGTTCGACAATTTCAATTAGTTATATAGGATATGTAACTAAAGATTTAGTGATTTCTGATAATTCTGAACTAAATATTCAATTAGGTGAAGATTTAGCACAATTAGATGAGGTAATCGTAGTAGGTTACGGTACTCAGAAAAAGAATGATGTAACTGGAGCTGTAGCTGTAGTGAGTTCTGAAACCATTGAGGCATTAAAACCAATAGATGCTACTCAAGCGTTACAAGGAACAACGGCAGGAGTTTCTGTGACTGCGCCTTCAGGTTCGCCAGGAGGAGGATATAATATTTTAATTCGTGGTGTAAGTTCTAATGGAGATAATGAGCCTTTAGTTATTATAGATGGTTATAAAGGAGACTTAAACACGATTAACCCAAGCGATATTGAAACCTTTTCTATTCTAAAAGATGCACAAGCTGCTATTTATGGTATAGAAGGTGCCAATGGTGTGGTATTGGTTACAACTAAGTCTGGTAAAAACAATACTAAAACTAAGATTAGTTATGATGGTTATACCGGTTTTCAAGAAACTACGCGTAAATTACCATATTTAAATGCTACCGAATATGCCTTGTTATTAAACGAAAGTTATGCCGCTAATGGTGAAGATTTACCATTTCCTAATGTTAGCGGTTTAGGTACAGGTATAGATTGGCAAGAACAACTTTTTAATACTGCTCCTATTACTAACCATAATATATCTGCATCTGGTGGTGGAGAAAATAACACCTACTACTTTGGTGGTTCTATTTTAGAACAAGATGGTATTGTGGCTAGCGACAAATCTAATTACCAAAGAGCAAATGCTAAAATTAAATTAACGTTCGATATTTTTGATAAACTTAAGTTTACAACCTCTGCAAACTATTTTAATAATAACAGAAAGAGTATTGGAGAAAATGCATTAGGGACACCTTTATTTAATGCCTTAAACTATGCGCCAACATATAGTATAGATCAGGAAGATACCTCTGGGTTTTTAGGGAACGAAGTGGTGAATCCACTTTCTCAAATATCAAATACCTATAATAAATATTCAGGTAACTCTATAGAAGGTACATTCCAGTTAGAATATAAGCCTATAGAAGGATTAACCATTACATCTCGTATTGGTATTAAATCGTATACAGATAATGCAAAAACATTTTCTCCTATAGTAAATTACGGTTCTGGTAAAGTGTTTAATACAGATAGAAGTAGTGTTACTCAAACTAAAAACACTAATAATTCTTATACTTGGGATACTTTTGCAACCTATAGTAAAGTGTTTGCCGAAGACCATAACACTTCATTTACATTAGGTACAAGTGCACAACGTGCTTGGGGAGACAATTTAAGTGCAACAGGTTACGATGTGCCTAACAATTCTTGGGAATTTGCAGACATCTCTTTAGCTAACGGAATTTCTGAAGCTAAATCTACAAGTTCTTACATCTACGATTCTAGATTAACATCTTTCTTTGGAAGAGTACAATACGATTATAAAAGCAAATATTTAATTTCAGGAATGATTCGTCGTGATGGATCTTCAGATTTTGCAGCAGATAACAGATTCGATTATTTCTCTTCTGCAACTGCGGGTTGGAAAATATCTGATGAAGATTTCTTAAAAGAGGTATCGTTCTTAGATCTTTTAAAACTGAGAGCCAGTTATGGTATTCTGGGTAATAACGTAGGAGACGATTTATATAGATCTGAATTAAGCGGAGAAGCAACATATGTTTTAGATGACGCTTTAGTAACAGGTGTAGCTAACGGAAGAATTCCAAATCCAGATGCAACTTGGGAAACTGCTGAAAAATTAGATATTGGTTTAGATGTTAATTTATTCAATAATAAACTAGAAATAGTTGCCGATTACTTTATTGAAGATAGAAATGATTTATTAATAGAAGACTTTCCAGTATCGGGTATTTTAGGTGCAGGTGCTCCTGGAGCAGGTTTACCAACTGTAAATGCAGGAACAACTCGTAATAAAGGGGTAGAGCTTTTCTTAAACTATAAACAACTTGTCTCAGATAATTTTTCTTTCGGTGTAAGTTATAACGTTACTAATATTAGTAGTGAGGTAACTGCCGTTAATAATGGTGCCGTGTCTGAAGGTGGATCTTTTAGTGTGGGACAGCCAGCCATTGCAAGAATGGAAGTAGGACAACCAATAGGGTATTTCTACGGACTTAAAACAGATGGTATTTTTCAAAATCAAGCTGAAGTCAATGCACATCCATCACAATCAGATTTAGGTGCAACTGCTCAACCAGGAGACCTTAGATTTGTAGATGTTAATGGCGATGGCGAAATTACTTTAGATGATAGAACCTATTTAGGTAAACCTCAAGCCGATTATATTATGGGGTTAAATTTAAGTTTCGATTATAAAAACTTCGATTTTAGTACCTATATGTATGCCGAGTTAGGGAAAGAAACCGTACGTAACTACGAGCGTGACCAAAATAATGTAAACCGTTTAAACCTGTACTTAGATAGATGGACAGGAGAAGGCACTAGCAATAGTGTACCAAGAACGACTACAGGAGGAACATCAAATAAATTATTCTCAGATTTTTATGTTGAAGACTCTTCTTTCTTAAGACTTCAAAATATACAATTAGGATATTCTTTATCAGACGATGTTATTCAAAAATTAGGCATCAGCAGATTTCGTTTATATGTGTCTGTAAATAATGCATTCACATTCACGAAATATAATGGTTACGATCCATCAGCAACTAGTGGAGATGCTATTGGAGGCGGAATTGACTATGGTTTTTACCCAATATCAAGACAATTTATTTTAGGATTAAACCTATCTATTTAAAACTAACAGTATGAAAAAATATATAAACAAAATAACAATAAGTGCTTTTGCATGTCTATGTCTATTTGCCATTCATTCGTGTAGTGATGAGTATCTAGAAGAAGTAGATAGATATAGTATAGATTCAGAAAGTTACTTTAACTCAGAAGACGATTATTATAATGCCTTAGTCGGGGCTTACGATTTATTACAATCTACTTACTTAAATGTCATTTTAGGTGAAATCGCATCAGATAATACGTTAGCAGGAGGAGAGAGTGCTACAGATGTAACCTCTTGGCAACAAATTGACGAGATGATTCATACGCCCGTAAATAGTGAATTAAAAAACCTATGGGATTGGATGTATGCCGGAGTAAACAGAGCCAATTTTATTTTAGAATTTCAAGATAAAACAGACTTCGACGGTAAAGAAGTTATTCTAGGTGAAACACACTTTTTAAGAGCGTATTACTACTTTGAATTAGTAAAATGGTTTGGACCTATTCCGTTAAAAGAAACACGATTCGAATTGGGAGACGAAACCGTTATTCCACGCTCTCCAGTTACAGATGTGTATGCTTTAATTGAAGCCGATTTAACCTATGCAATTGAAAACTTAAGTTATACAGCACCACAAACTGGTAGAGCAACTAAAGGATCTGCGCAAGCCCTTTTAGGAAAAGCATATTTATACCAAGAAAAGTATACTGAAGCAGCAGAAGTTTTTGATGATCTTATTGCAAACGGCCCTTACCAATTAGTAGACGATTACGATGCTATTTTTGAAAATGATACAGAAAATAATATAGAATCTGTATTCGAAGTACAATACTCAGATGCAGAAGGTGCAGGATTCGAGTGTTTAAACTGTAGTGAAGGTAACGTTGCTGTAGGATTTAACGGAATTAGAAATTATTCTGGTCCAGTTTTCGAATCAGGATTTAGTTTTAATGTCCCAACTCAAGAAGTTGTAGACGAATTTGAAGATGGCGATTTACGTAAAGATGTTGCGATTTTAGATATCGTATCATGGGCAGCTGCTAATGATGCAACCTATACAGAAGGATACAATCATACTGGATATTATAACAGAAAATACCTTCCAAGAGTAGGCGATTTAAACACAGGAGATCAAAACCTTACTAACCCTAATAACTACAGAGCTATTCGTTTTGCCGATGTATTACTTATGGCTGCAGAAGCTTATAACCGTGGTGGACTTGGCGATAGTCAAGCTCAAGTATATTTAAACAGAGTTAGAGCAAGAGCTTTTGGAGAAGCTAACGATGTAACTGCTACAGGAACTACTCTTACTGCAGCTATTGCACACGAAAGACGTGTAGAATTAGTAGGAGAAGGACATCGTTTCTTCGATTTAGTAAGAACAGGAAGAGGAGCAGAAATAGACGGATTTGTCACTGGTAAAAACGAAGTGTTTCCTATTCCAATTGAAGAAATTCAATTTTCTAATGGAAACTGGGAACAAAATCCAAACTATTAAAACTAAGAAACTATGATGAAATATATAAAATATGCTTTCAGTTTAGGACTTGTTTTGCTTTTCGCAATAAGTTGTGCTGAAGACGATAATACAGATTATGTAAATAACATTACAGCACCTACAAATGTGTCGGCTGCTGTAACTGTTACCCAAGACAATACGGGGTTGGTTACCATTACACCACTAGCAGAAGGCGCTGTAAGTTATGATGTTAGTTTTGGAAATGGATCTGACGATGTAACAGATATAACTCCAGGAGAAGGGGTATCATCTACTTACGAAGAAGGATCTTATATTGCTACCATTACAGCGGTTTCTTTAAACGGATTAACAACTTCTGCAGATCAAACGGTGGTGGTATCGTTTAAACAACCTGAGAATTTAGTGGTAACAATAGAAAACGATGCAGCCATTTCTAAACAAGTAAATGTATCTGCAACTGCAGATTATGCTACAGGTTTTGAAGTATATTTTGGTGAAGATGCCGATGCAAATCCAACACCTCTTAATATAGATGAAACCATTTCGTACCAATATCAAGATGCCGGAACGTATACTATTAAAGTGGTAGCCATGAGTGCTGCAGCAGTAACTACAGAATATTCTGAAGAGTTTGTAGTGACCGCCATTCTTCAACCTTTAGAAGCTGCACCAGTGCCAATTAGAGATCAAGCAGATGTTATTTCTATATATAGCGATAATTATACAGATCCAAGTGGTATTGATTATAACCCGAATTGGGGACAAACTACAACGTACACTCAAATTGATGTAAATGGAAATAACATGATTCAATACGGAGATATTACATACCAAGGAATCGATTTTAGTGGTTCTACAGTAAATGCTTCTGCAATGGAATTTATTCACGTAGATGTGTGGACCGCAAATGCAGATTTTAACGCAAAAATGTCACCAATTAGTGCAGGACCTAACGAAACTGCGGTCGAGTTAGAATTAACTCAAGATGAATGGACGTCGTTCGATATTCCAGTATCGGTGTTTACAGAACAAAATGGAGCCTTAGATTTTTCAAATATTATTCAATTTAAGTTTGAAGGTGTCGAATCTGGAGCAGGAACTATATTTATAGATAACCTATTCTTTTACAAAGTACCTTCTGGTATTGAAACAGGAATTGTAGGAACATGGAAATTAAGTTCGGTAGCTGGTGCTTTAGGTGTGGGTCCATCTGTGGGAGATATATCTTGGTGGAATTGTGACGATGCTTGTGTTACAGAACGTGCTTGTTATTATGATGATACGTATGTGTTTAACGAAGATGGTACATTCCAAAATGAATTTGATGGAGAAACTTGGGTAGAAAATTGGCAAGGCGGATCTAATAGTTGTGGAGCTCCTGTAGCACCACACGACGGATCTAATGCTGCAACTTATGTATATGATGAAGATACAAACTCTATTACACTTAATGGTAAAGGTGCTTTTTTAGGATTAGCAAAAGGAACAAATTCTGGAGAATTAACAAGTCCAGACGATGCTCCTGATTCTATTGTTTATTCAGCTACATTTTTAGATCCTAATACATTATCTGTAGTTATAGAAACCGGAACAGGTTCAGGAACTTTTTGGCAATTTACATTGGTTAGAGAGGGCGTGGTAAGTTCGCCTTTAACGGGAACATGGCAAATGTCTCAAGAAGCAGGTTCTTTAGGCGTTGGTCCGAGTATAGGAGATGTGTCTTGGTGGAATTGTGACGATGCTTGTGTTACAGAGCGTTCTTGTTATTACGACGATGCGTATGTGTTTAGTGCAGACGGCACATTTAAGAATGAATTTGGTGGAGAAACTTGGTTAGAAAAATGGCAAAGCGGTTTTGATGGTTGTGGAACACCTGTAGCACCATTCGACGGATCTAACGCTGCAACGTATACTTATAGCGATAATAAATTAACATTGAATGGATTAGGTGCTTATATTGGACTAGCAAAAGCAACCAATGCTGCAGAGATTTCAGATCCTGCAGATGCACCAGACTCAGTGAGCTATACTTTATCTTTTATAGATAATAACACCATTAGCGTGTCTATTGAAACAGGAACTGGGTCAGGAACATTCTGGCAATTCAAACTGGTAAGAATCTAAAAAAAACTAAAACATGATGAATAACATAAAATATTACATAGGACTTTTTCTTTCGGTTGCCATGTTGTTTACAAGCTGCCAAGAAGACGATACGTCTATAGGTGACATTGTAGCGCCATCAGCTGTAACTATATCCGCAGAGATTGTAGGTGTAGATGCCGATAATCCTTACGGAGATGGTAGTGGAATAGTGAATTTCACATCTACTGCTAATGATGAAATTACATACCAATTCAATTTTGGAGATGGTAAAACAGATGTAGCACCATCTGGTGAAATTGAACATAGATTTACATCAACAGGTATTAATACCTATACCGTTGTGGTAAATGCTGTAGGTACAGGAGGTGTAAAATCAAGTACATCTATGGACGTTGAAGTGTATAGCTCTTTTTCTGATGTAGAAGCAGAAGATTTTCTATCAGGAGAATTAGTAGGAGATTCTAAAACATGGTATTGGGCAGCAGATATTCCTTTACATGTTGGATTAGGGCCTATTGAAGATGATTACGGAAATGGAGAATTTGCTTATGAAGCTTGGTGGGGATCTATTCTTGCTTGGGATGCAGAAAAGTATTGTATGTATAGCGATGAGTTTGTATTTACACGTACAGCAGACGGATTAACGTTCGAGCAAACTGCAGGTATTGCTTTTATTCCTGGTGCTTATGGCGATGAAATAGGAGTGACTGGAGATACATGTTACGACGAAACTGTTGCAACAACCATGTATGGTGTTAAAGATGTATCTTTTTTACCATCCTCATCTAAAGCAGCCTTAGAAGGCACATATAACAATGAAGCCTATAGAGGAACGGCGTTCGAACTGTCTGATGGTGGATTTATGGGATGGTATGTAGGAGCAAGTTCTTACGATATTATTTCGGTTACAGAAAACACTTTACGTGTAAGAATCATTCAACCAGGATTTGGTGCTTGGTATCAAGTATTCACATCTAGTAAACCTGTTGAAGGTGAAGTAGATTTTGAGTCAGAATTTAACGACTTAGTATGGTCAGATGAATTTGATACAGATGGTGCACCAGATGCAACAAACTGGACCTACGATACAGGTGCAGGTGGCTGGGGTAACCAAGAGTTACAAACCTATACAGACGATGCTAGTAATGTAATTGTAGAAGATGGTGTATTAAAAATTACAGCCATTAAAGATGGAGATACATATACGTCTGCAAGATTAAAATCTCAAGGGTTACAGTCGTTTAAATACGGACGTGTAGAGGCATATGCAAAATTACCAGCGTCTCAAGGCACATGGCCAGCAATTTGGATGTTAGGTTCTAATATCGATACCGTAGAATGGCCTTCTTGTGGAGAAATAGATATTATGGAGCAAACAGGAAGCGATAAAGAAACCTCTCTTGGTACATTCCATTGGCTAGATGCTAGTTCAAGTACAAATGCGAGTTATGGCGAAACGTTAGCAGTAAGCGATGTGTCTTCAGAATTTCATTTATATACTTTAGAATGGACAGCAGATCATTTAATTATTCTAGTCGATAACGAACAAGTTGTGTCTATGGATAATGCAGACAATTTACCTTTTTACGATAAGAACTTTTTTATGATTCTTAATGTTGCAATGGGCGGTACTTTAGGAGGCGATATCGATCCTGACTTTACTAACGATTCCATGGAAATAGATTACGTAAGAGTATACCAATAATAATGTTTGTGGTTTTTTACGAGGGCAGTGTTATATACAAATCCTGCCCTCTAAAAAACACTTTTAAAACAAAACCCTAAATTAAATTTTACAGAAGGATATAATGTTTATATCGGTAATAAGACACCGTTATGTAGTTAAAACATTCATATAAGATTTCGAATATTTTTAAATAGCCCTTATAAATAAAACGATTAATGAAAAATACGATGCATAAAGAATCAGAAAAAAACAATAGTTCTAGTACTAATACTCCAGACACGAAATTAGTAACTCTTAATGGCGAAACATATTATAAAATTTCGAATAGCGATAGCATGCGCCCATTTTTTATGAGCATTGTTAGCGATTCTAACCATTGGATGTTTATCTCAAGTAATGGCGGACTAACGGCAGGACGAAAAAATGCAGAATCGGCATTGTTTCCATATTATACCGATGATAAAATTACAGAATTAGCCGAGATTACAGGAAGTAAAACCATACTTCAAATTCATATAAAAGGACAATCTATTATTTGGGAACCGTTTTCTGAAAGACAAACGGGTTTATATAAAATTACAAGAAATCTATATAAGAATAGTTACGGAAATAAAATCGTGTTCGAAGAAGTGAATCACGATTTAAAATTAACGTTTAGATATCAATGGAATTCTAGTAATCAGTACGGATTTGTGAAAAAATCTACGCTAGAAAATCATTCAAAAAATACAATTAGTGTAACTGTTTTAGACGGACTTCAAAACCTATTACCATCAGGAGTGACTTCAGCATTACAAAATAGTAGTAGTAATTTAGTAGATGCGTATAAGAAAAGTGAATTACAAACCGAAGTTGGTTTAGGTATTTACGCTTTAAGTGCAGTTATTGTAGATAAAGCAGAACCTAGTGAAGCTTTAAAAGCAAATATTGTATGGTCTTCAGGTTTAAATAATGCAACACATTTATTGTCTTCAAGACAATTAGATGCCTTTAGAAAACACCAAGATATTACCGAAGAAATAGATGTAAAAGCCGAAAAAGGGGCATACTTTATTGTTTCCAATTTAAAATTAGAAACAGAATCAGAAACCGATTGGATGTTTGTAGCCAATGTTAATCAGTCTATTTCAGATGTGGTTAAAATTTCTGAACTTATTAAAAAAGAAAAAGACATTGCAAATGTCATTCAAAAAGATATTGATGCCGGTACAAAACGTTTAATCGCATTGTCTGGCGCAGCAGATGGGTTACAAATTACTGCAGACCCGCTTACAAACATGAGACATTTTTCTAACACGCTATTTAATATTATGCGTGGTGGAATTTTTGACGATGATTACCAGATAGAGAAAGCCGATTTTATTGCATATCTATCTAAAGCAAATACAATTGTTTTCAAACAAAATGAAAACACTCTAAATAATTTACCAGCAGTATTTTTGTTGGACGATATAAAAAATATAGCAGAATCTAGTGAAGATCGCGATTTTAAACGTTTATGTTTAGAATATTTACCACTTAAATTCAGTAGAAGACACGGTGACCCAAGCAGACCTTGGAATAAATTTTCTATAAATACACAAAGTGAAGTAGATGGTTCTAAAATATTGGATTACGAAGGAAACTGGCGTGATATTTTCCAAAATTGGGAAGCGTTAGCACATGCATATCCAGAGTTTATAGAAGGGATGATTCATAAGTTTTTAAATGCGACCACTTTTGAAGGCTATAACCCATACCGTGTCACTAAAGGTGGTTTTGACTGGGAAGTGATTGAAGAAGACGATCCGTGGTCTTACATTGGGTATTGGGGAGATCATCAAATTATCTACTTATTAAAATTCTTAGAATTCATTGAAGATTATTATCCAGGTACATTAGCAAAACGCTTTAATCAAGACGTGTTTGTATATGCTAACGTACCGTATAAAATAAAGTCGTATTCAGACATTTTAAATAATCCGAAAGACACTATAGATTTCGATTATAAATTAAATGCAACTATAGATGAAAAACGTGCCGAATTAGGCGCAGATGGTGCTTTATTAACAGACCAAAACGCGAATATTTATCGTGTTAATTTAATAGAGAAATTACTAGCTACCGTATTAGCAAAAGTGTCTAATTTTATTCCCGAAGGTGGTATTTGGTTAAATACACAACGTCCAGAATGGAACGATGCCAATAATGCTTTGGTAGGAAATGGTGTGTCTATGGTTACGTTGTATTATTTAAGACGTTTCTTAGGATTTTTTAAAGATTTAATAGAAAAATCTGATGTAGAACATACCGAGATTTCTGAAGAGTTAATGACGTTCTTTAACACTGTAGTGTCAACTCTAGAAGAAAATAAAAACATGCTTACAGCTGGTGTTACAGATAAAAATAGAAAAACCGTTTTAGACGGATTAGGAACAGCAGGAAGCATTTATAGAAGTACAATCTATAATTTAAGTTTCTCAAGCCAAAAAGCTTCAATATCTAAATCAGCGTTATTAGACTTTATTACGATTACAACCACATATTTAGAACATAGTATCGATGCCAATAAACGCGACGATAATATGTATCATGCTTACAATTTAATGACGGTTAAAAATGATGATGAGGTGTCTATTTCATACCTATCAGAAATGTTAGAAGGTCAAGTTGCTGTGTTAAGTTCAGGGTATCTTTCTGCAACGCAATCTCTAAGTTTATTAGATAGTTTAAAGCACAGTGCATTATTTAGAGAAGATCAATACAGTTATATTTTATATCCGAATAAAGACTTACCGCGATTCGATCAGAAAAACAATATTCCATCAGAAAAAGTAGAGCAGTCTAACTTATTAAAAGCACTAGTACAAGATGGTAACAGACAGGTTGTAGAACAAGACTTTTTAGGACACTATCACTTTAATAGCAACTTTAATAATGCAAAAAGTTTAAATGCAGCATTAGCAGCTTTAGATAAAAAATACAAAGCATTAGTTGAAGAAGACAAAACATTAGTCTTACAAGTATTCGAAGATATTTTCGATCATAAATCGTTTACTGGGCGTTCAGGAACGTTCTTTGGTTACGAAGGTTTAGGCTCTATTTATTGGCATATGGTTTCTAAATTGTTATTAGCCGTTCAAGAGACGTGTTTATTGGCTATAAAACATACAGAATCTGATGCAGTTATCGGACGTCTTTTAGATCATTATTACGAAATAAACGCAGGAATAGGCGTTCATAAATCGCCAAAATTATATGGTGCATTTCCAACAGATCCGTATTCACATACGCCAGCAACCAAAGGCGCACAACAACCAGGAATGACGGGGCAAGTTAAGGAAGATGTGTTAAGCCGAAGCGGAGAATTAGGAGTGTACGTTGAAGGTGGTAAAATTGTGTTTAATCCTTGTTTATTGCATCCGCAGGAGTTTTTACAAGCACCAGCAGAATTTAATTTCACAAACATTCTAAAAAAGCGTCAAACAATCGCGCTTCAGTCAGGAGAATTATGTTTCACGTATTGTCAAGTACCTGTTGTTTATAAACGTTCGGAACATGAACGTATAGACATTGTTTTTAACGATGATAAGCATATTAATTTTGAAGGTAAAAGCTTAGATAAAGCCATTTCAAAATCAATTTTTGAACGTGAAGGTCATGTTAATCATATCATAGTTTTTGTAAATAAGTAAAAACTAAAGCATGAGGAAACTAAAAATCTATATCACACTTTTTATAGTATTTGTAATGTTAGGATGTCACAACAAGACTCAGGCTACACATGAAAAAACGGCAGCAGATATTTTAGGAAATCCAAAATACCTAGCGATGTCTTATGGCGGTTATCGTGAAAATACGCGCGATGTACAACCTACGGTCCCAGAACTAAAGGAAGATATGAAGATCCTTTCGGCCATGGGAATAAAAGTATTACGAACCTATAATGTGCATTTAGATCAAGCGGCTAATCTGTTAAAAGCGATTCATGAATTAAAAGTAGCAGACCCTAATTTTGAAATGTATGTAATGCTAGGCGCGTGGATAGATTGTAAAAATGCATTTAACTCGGCTAACAGCGAACCGGATCATAATCAGGAAAGTGAGCGTAATGCTGTAGAAATAGAAACGGCTGTTCGGTTAACAAAAGCGTATCCAGATATTGTAAAAATTATTGCCGTGGGTAATGAGGCAATGGTAAAATGGGCGACGAGTTATTACGTACAACCAGGTGTGATTCTAAAATGGGTGAATCATTTGCAAGATTTAAAACAGTCGGGTGAATTGCCATCTGATTTATGGATTACAAGTTCAGACAATTTTGCGTCTTGGGGTGGAGGCGATGCCGAATATCATACAGAAGATTTAAATAAACTGATTAAAGCTGTCGACTATATTTCTATGCATACCTACCCGATGCACGATACACATTATCATCCTGTGTTTTGGGGTGTTGAAGAAAATGAAGCTGATTTAAATGATGTAGAAAAGATTGATGCATCTATGGCACGCGCAAAAACCTATGCTATTTCTCAATACGACAGTGTATACAATTATATGACCAGTTTAGGCGTAAAAAAACCAATTCATATTGGTGAAACAGGGTGGGCTAGTAAATCTAACGCATTGTATGGTGATACTGGTTCTAAGGCCACAGACGAATATAAAGAAGCGTTGTACTATAAATCTATGCGAGAGTGGACCAACGAAAACGGAATGTCTTGTTTCTTTTTTGAAGCTTTCGACGAGCAGTGGAAAGATGCCAATAATTTGTTAGGGTCTGAAAATCATTTCGGACTTATAAACTTACAAGGCGAAGCAAAATATGCATTATGGGACTTAGTAGATCAAGGCGTTTTTAAAGGGTTAACCAGAAATGGTAAGCCCATTACAAAAACCTTTAGAGGCGATATAGAAGCTTTAATGAAAACGGTTACTGTACCACCAATTAAACACTAAAAGTTATGAAACATACACTTATTTTAATATTTCTTTTTGTTACATGTTACGCGTGTAAACAGGAATCAGACGCTACTCGGGTAACGATTTCTGGTCGGCATATACAGGTAAATGATTCAAAATATACCATTAAAGGCATTTGTTATCATCCGGTACCACAAGGCTCAGAACAAAGAGATTTTAAAACTTTAAGTCAGGATTTAGCCTTAATGCAGGAGGCAGGAATAAATACCATTAGAGTATATGCACCTATAGATGATAAAGCGGTTTTAGATGCCATTGCCAAGGCAGGTATTAAAGTAATTATCGGTTTTGGTTACGATCAAAAAGGGTTTTTCGATGTGTATTCAGGGAGTTTTATAAACTATGTAAATACCTATAAAAATCATCCTGCCATTCTCATGTGGGAATTGGGGAATGAATATAATTATCATCCAGAATGGTTTAATGGCGATGTGAAAAACTGGTACAAAGATATGAATGCTGCAGCCGATTTAATTCATCAAAACGATACCAATCACCCTGTGGCAACGGCTCATGGCGAATTACCAGATGATGTTGCATTGTCATTATCTCCTAATATAGATGTTTGGGGGATGAATGTGTACCGATGGGATAATCCTGAGGAAATATTTGCGCAATGGGCAGCAAAAAGCGATAAGCCCATGTATATCTCTGAAGCTGGTGGCGATAGTTATATGACTATGGAAAGTGACGGATTTCAGCAAGGTGAAAATCAGTCAGCACAAGCGCAAGCAAATGCTATGATTCTAGATAAAATCATTGAAAATATTGATCAATGTGCAGGTGTTACTCTGTTTTCATTTACCGATGGTTGGTGGAAAGCAGGAAACCCTGAAAAACAAGATATAGGTGGATGGGCACCAAAAAGTAGTGGTGTGCCTTACGATGGGGCTCCGAATGAAGAATATTGGGGAATAGTAGACATCAATAGAAATAAAAAAGAAACTTTTAAGGTTGTTCAAACCAAATATAATCAGATAAAATAATTAGATATGAGCAAACGAAACTACGTCGCAATTTTTTTAATGATGATCGCATTAACGAGCTGTAAAACCGAACAAAAAGAAAGCAAAGCCACAAATAGCATGACATTTGAAGTCTATGAAACCTCTGAAAAAGGTAATAGTTTAACAAAGTTAGAGTCTTTTGTTGCTGCTAAAGATTCTATTACCATTAAACTATCTCCTGACCAAACATTTCAAACAATCACTGGGTTTGGTGGTGCATTTACGGAGTCTTCAGCTTACTTGTTAAACCAATTAAGTAAAGCGAATCGTGATACAATTTTACAAGCCTATTTCGCTAAAGATGGAGCGAATTATTCGTTAACAAGAACGCATATGAATTCATGTGATTTTTCTCTTACGAATTACTCGTATTCTCCTGTAGAAGGCGATAAAGATTTAGAGCATTTCACGATTAAAGAAGATATGGATGATTTAATTCCGATGATAAAAGATGCTATGGACGTGTCTGAAGACGGATTTAAAATATTCGCATCGCCATGGACTGCTGCGCCTTGGATGAAAGACAATAAGAAATGGGTTGGTGGTAAATTACTGCCAGAATACTACGATACGTGGTCTTTATTCTTTTCAAAATACTTAGATGCGTATAAAGCAGAAGGTATTGAGATTTGGGGATTCACAGTAGAAAATGAACCTCATGGCAATGGTAATAATTGGGAAAGTATGCATTTTTCGCCTAAAGAAATGACTGATTTTGTGGAGTTTCATTTAGGTCCGAAATTAGAGAAAGACGGATATGGTGATAAAATTATTTTAGGTTACGACCAAAACAGAGCCGGTTTAGACGAATGGGTAGACGAAATGTATAGAAGCGAATCATCGTCTAAATATTTTGATGGGACAGCAATTCATTGGTATGAAAGTACTTACGATGTCTTCCCAGAAGCCTTGCAATACGCACACAAAAAAGCACCAAATAAACTTTTAATTGAAACGGAAGGGTGTATAGACTCTCAAGTTCCTGTTTGGCAAGATGATGCTTGGTATTGGAAAAAAGAAGCTACAGATTGGGGATATGATTGGGCTACTCCAGAAGATAAACATTTACACCCAAAATATGCGCCTGTAAATCGTTATGCTAGAGATATTATTGGTTGCCTAAACAATTGGGTAGACGGTTGGGTAGACTGGAATATGGTTTTAGATCGTCAAGGTGGACCAAACTGGTTCGAAAACTGGTGTGTAGCTCCGGTAATTGTAGATCCAGATGCAGATGAGGTTTATTTTACTCCGTTGTATTATACTATGGCACATTTTAGCAAATATATGCGTCCGGGTGCTGAGGTTATTGGTGTAGATAATTCTGATGAATCTCTTATGGTAACTTCAGTAAAAAATCCTGATGGTTCTATAGCTGTAGTGCTTTTTAACGAATCCACTACTCCTAAAAGTATCAACTTAACATTACACGATAATACCGTAGCATTCGCTATAGACGCAAAAGCCATTCAAACTGTAGTGATTACTGAGTAGCATAAGGCTGTTCAGTACATTTTCAAACAAACTAAAACCAAATTAATACTATGTCAACATCAACTAAAGTCCCTTTTACTCAAAAAGTAGCATTCGGAATAGGTATGCTTGCTAATCAGATGTTTCCAGCCGCAATGGGTATTTTTATGGTTGTTTTAGTCCAAGATTTAGGGTTTCCGGGTTGGATGTGGGGCGTTATATTCTTTCTGCCTAGAATTTTCGATTCTATCACAGATCCTATTATGGGATTCATTTCAGATAATACAAAATCGAAGTGGGGACGACGAAGACAATATGTTTTAATAGGAGCTATAATTATGGGAATTTCATTTTCAATTTTATGGCAGTTGCATCGCGAGAATGGGATTGATTATAATTTTATCTATTTCATGATTTGGTCTTTTATTTTCTATCTCGGTTTAACCATTTTTAGTGTGCCTTACGTGGCCATGGGATATGAAATGAGTGATAACTTTCATGAGCGTACTAACATAATGGCCGTAGCACAATGGATTGGGCAATGGGCATGGGTTATAGCGCCTTGGTTTTGGGTAATTATGTACGATCAAGGTTGGTTTGAATCGGCCGATGTTGCTACACGAACTATAGCCGTTTGGGTTGGTGTAGTATGTATGATTTTTGCTATAGTGCCAGCTGTTTTTATTAAAAGCAGATCGACTTTACACGAAGATTATGCGCCTTTAAATATGAAAACTATTGGAAGTAGTTTTAAAGGTATTATTGATGGTTTTAAAGAAGCATATAAAAACAAACCTTTTAGAAAATTATGTGTGGCTACGTTTTTAGTGTATAATGCATTTAACACTGTAGCGGCATTTACATTTTTTATAGTTGTTTATTATTTATTTAATGGGGATGCTGGTGCAGCTGGAATTTGGCCTACACTTTTTGGAAGTTTAGGGGCATTAGCCACTACATTTTTAGTCATTCCAATAGTAACAAGAATGTCTAAAAAATTAGGTAAAAAAAGAGCCTTTATTGCATCTCAAAGTATTTCTATTTTAGGATATATTATGCTTTGGTTTCTATTTATTCCTGGTAAACCGTATATGTTTATTTTTGCATTACCCTTTTTTGCTTTCGGTATTGGAAGCTTATTTACACTAATGATGTCTATGACTGCAGATGTGATTGATTTAGATGAACTAAACACAGGTTTACGAAGAGAAGGTGTTTTTGGAGCCATTTATTGGTGGATGGTAAAATTCGGATTTGCGATTGCAGGACTATTAAGCGGACTTATATTATCAATGATTGGATTTAATGCAGACACAGCAACACAAACTGATGGAGCTATTTTTGGATTGAGATTGTTCTTTTCAGGCTTACCAATTCTAGGAACATTAATAGCAATTTTAGTAATGCGTAATTATGATCTTACTGAAGATAAATCGAATGAAATAAGAACTCAACTAGAGCAACGTAAACTGAAATCGAATATTTAAAATCCTTTCATGTCTTTTAATAAAGATTACATATTGTCGCTTACTGGCAAAAATCACGAAGATAAAACCACTTTAGGTTTAGAAAATACGTTTCGTCGTGTTTTAAAAGAAGGGATGCATGGTCTTTGTTTTTCTCCTTATGAAGAAGGGCAGAATATAGGTGATAAATTAAATGAAGTTCAAATTAGAAGACGTTTAAAACTAATAAAGCCTTATACCAAATGGATTCGTACATTTTCGTGTACAGATGGCAATGAATTAATTCCTAAAATTGCTAAAGAATTTGGGTTAAAAACACTTGTTGGTGCATGGTTAGGAACTGTTGATGCTATTAATAATAAAGAAATTGAAACGCTTATTAAATTAGCTAATAATGGATTTGTGGATATCGCTGCAGTAGGAAATGAAGTGATGTATCGAGGAGATTTATCTGAATCTGAACTTTTAGTGTTTATAAAATCAGTAAAACATGCTATTCCAGATATCCCGGTAGGTTATGTCGATGCGTATTACCAGTTTGCTAAACATCCAAAGATTACGGAAGCTTGCGATATTATTTTAGCCAATTGTTATCCGTATTGGGAAGGCTGTTCGCAAGAATATGCTTTAATTTATATGAAAGATATGTTTAATCGTGCGCTTAAAGCTGCTAACGGAAAAAAAGTAGTGATTACAGAAACCGGTTGGCCAAGTGAAGGATTAGGATTATATGGCGCAAAACCGTCACACGAAAATGCGATAAAATATTTTATTAATACGCAAGAATGGTCTAAAGAAGATAATATAGATATATTCTATTTCTCATCGTTTGATGAATCTTGGAAAGTGGGTACAGAAGGCGATGTTGGTGCATATTGGGGGGTATGGGATAAAAATGAAAAGCCAAAATATTATAGTAAATTACCGTTTATAAAACTGAAAAGGAAACATTAAATCAGATGCTTATACATTTATAAATACGATTAGTCTTTTTCTCTAAAAATCCATTTTCTAAAGATTAAGAAGCCATTGGTAATTTTTTTCTTCTTTTTAAACACTAATGGTATTGCCATCGTGGCTAACAATGCAATAAATGCAGATGTTCCTAAAGCTCCTCCATATCCTCTAAAAAACGTGCTTTTATTAATATAAATAATACTGAATATAATACCTGCAATTATTAGCCAACTGTAGTGAGATATGGCTTTAGAAGATACCATACCAACAAAGGATGCGCCTATAAAAGCAGTTGGTATATTTTGAGTTAAATAAGGGTTTAAAACATCCGGAAAACAATAAAAAAATAAACTGACAATTAAAGACAATAGGGCAGAGGCCCTCACTGCGCCTTGACTTAAATGCTCATTAACGTAAAATGTTAAAGTTGCTCCTAAAACACCTGTTATAATAATGATTATGTTGTTCATAAATTCAACCATAAATAACACCAGTACACAAAAGATACCATAAGTACACCACCAAAAGCAACCATACCTAATTTTCCGCCAATACCTAGAAATATACTCTTAGATAAAAGTAAGAATACACCAGCCAAAAGACCTGCAGTAATTACAAAACTAATTGAAGGTGCTATTTCTAAGCTAGACATGCCTACAAAAGAACCACAATAAATAGAAGGAGGTATTTTTTTTAAATATTCAGATTTTTTATTAATAACGGGTAAAAAAGAAGCAACAGTACCTGTTATAGCCGTTGATAATACACTGCCTAAATGACCATAAACATTCAGTATATAACATAGTACAGCACCTATTGGTACCCATATTACGACTAAAAGTTCTTCGTAAGTATATTCGTTATGATGTACATCTAAATAACGATATCCTAGCCACATAATACCTATAATAAGCAGTATAATAATTTCTGATTTAACCGCATTTGTTTCGTATTTCTCCAAAACTATCATTATAGAAAAAATAGTTAATACGCACATTATGGCCAATTTAGAAAAAATCTGAACTGCTTTATGAGTTTTTTTAGACGTTTTAAGGTATTTAGATCGTTTAATCATTTTATGCGTTTAAGCATATCAATCTAACATCATGATTCCATAACTTCCATCTAAAGCATGTTTACAAATTAATAGTAATTAATTTATTTAATAATTTTTAGAACTGAAGCGATTTGTAAATCTTATAAAAGGGATTATTAATGTTTAATATGTAAGTAAAACGTTATGTTCTTTATATGCTGTTTTTTAGAAAGCATATAAAAGAAGCGACACACTGGCTAAAATGTTTTGAAACGTTTTTTGCTTAGTAATTGATGCTTTATTATTTTTTTTGGCAAAGTTATAAAAAAAATAAAACGAGCAGATTAAAACCGTTTTAAAATATAAAATCTGACATTCCAGTTTTTATTCGATTAATAAGTCGATTTTAAGATTGTCAGATTTTTGTAATTGAGGAGTTGTGTGCGTTTTATTTTACAAAATATACTTTTTGAATTTTATTATTTTCAATGTGATAGATGGCAATCGCTTCTTTTATTTTGTCACCAAACTGAACACGTTCTTTGTCTATAACAGTATTTCCTTTTATAATACGGCCTTCTAATTCACAATGTAAATTGGGGGTGTTTTTAAACATTTCGCCATAAATTTTTCTCATAGTGTCTTTGCCTGTATATTTTAACGTATTAGGAAATGTATACACTTCAACATCATCTGCATAAGGTTCTAAAAAGGCTTCAATATTTCTAAAATTATATGCGTTTAATTGACGCTGAGCCAGATCTGAAGGTGTATCTATAAGTAATTCATTGGGATTAAAAAGAGTTCCTTTATTTATAATGGTATTAATTTTAGTTAAGTTTTCTATAGCATCAATAGGGTTGGCATCTAACAATAAAAGATTTGCTTTTTTACCAATACTAACCGTTCCAAAGTTAGTGTCTTTATCAAAAATTTTAGCACCATTAATGGTTGAAGCTTGTAAGATTTGCCAATTACTCATCCCACTTTTTTGCATTAACTTTAATTCGTTTAAATAAGACGAAGCATGTAACGTTCCAATATTTCCTGCATCTGTTCCAGTTGCAATTAATACACCCGCATCTGCAAGTATTTTAAGATTTGCCATACAGATGGAGTCTGCTTTTTTTAAGTTAGCCACACTTTTAGCTGTATTTACACGCGTTTTGTACTTATTAACGATTGTGGTGTCTGATAAATGTTTTAAGTCTAAAAGGGTTCCTAATTGATATGGATCTGATTTTTCTAACTCGTAATTACTATATTCCAATCGTTGTCCAAATGTATTTCCATAGCCACCATGAACTTGTAGTGTTGGAGATAAGATTGTTTTGTGTGTTTTTAAGAGTTGCACAAAATCTGGTGTTATAATCTGATCTTTTATACTATGAACTAAAAAATCTGCACCATTTTCAACAGCTAATTTTGCAGTAATTTGTTGTACAGCATGTACCGCAACTTTTAAATTATGTTTATGAGCTTCATCTATAATCGCTTTAATAATAGGTAAATTTTTATGAGCACTTTCTTCAATACTTAAACCATCTTTTCCTGCGATATACCATATTTTTATAAAGTCTGGATGATATGGCAGTTGTGCTTTTACGCCATTAATACCATCTTCAATAGTCTTGGTTAAAATAAACGGTTCATCTTTATCTAAATTGGCGTAGACTTCAGATTCGTATGTGGTTAAAAGTGGTCCCGTCATTAAAATTTCTGGAGCGTACTTTTTATTACTAAATGTTTTGCGTTGCTCCAAGAAATTATAAGTTGCACCAACATCAATTAGTGTTGTAATTCCATTTTTTAGGTAGCGCTTCAATGTGATTTCCATATTGGATTTTGCTAATGCAATTTCATCAGTATAACTCCAATACTTTTGTAAATTTATGGCATCAGGACGTGTATATAAACCGCCATTCTGAAAAAAATGAATATGTGAATCTACCAAACCAGGAACTACATATTTATTGGTGCCATCGATTACTGTAGCCTGTTCAGGTATTTTTATGTTATTACTTTTTTTAATATTTGAAATCAAATCATTAGTAATTTCAATAGTTTGATTTTTTATTAGTTTTTGTTTTTCAACATCTAATACCGTTACATTGGTAATATAAGTCTGTGAAAAAATGGAAAAAGACGATACCATAAAAGTGATCGCTATTACATATTTTATTTTCATTCTTTTATTTTAGATGTTACTTGGTTTTGCTTTTTTCCAACCATCGGCAAGTTGCTTAGATAGTTGTTTTACTAACTTGCTTTGTGCTTCTTGATCTGCGATATTTACGGTTTCGTAAGGGTCGTTTAATCTATCATACAATTCTGCATTTTTAAATGCTCCGCGAGTTCCTGTGGTGTTGTCCCAATCGTACCATTCTATATAATGATAAGATTTGGTGTTTATTGAGTAGCCCATATAACGGTTACCATCTGCCGCGTGTCTTGGTCTGCGATGAAACTGACTAAAAGCAGCCGTTTTCCATTCGCGATTTGGTTCATTTATTAATGGCACAAAACTAGTACCTTGCATATAATCAGGAATGTCTATACCTGCAATTTCGCAAAGCGAAGGAAACATATCTACAAGTTCTGTAATTTCAAAAGTTTGTTTTCCTCTGTTTTCTTGATTTGGATAACGCACAATCATTGGGACTTGTAAATCTATATTATAATTGGTCATTTTACCCCAACTGTTATGGTCGCCTAATTTCCAACCGTGATCACCCCAAAGTATGATAATGGTATTGTCGTAAATACCAATTTCTTTCATATGTGTAATTAGTTTTCCAACCAAAGCATCTATATAACTTACACTAGCATAATACCCATGTTTTAAAATTCTTGTGGTGTCTTCACTCATTCTATAATCCGATTGTGGATGACCAATATGATTAAAACCATCGTAATGCCTTAATTCGTACATGGAATTCATGGTATAATTAGGAGCGTTTTCAGAGACATTAGGATTTTCTGCTAAAGGAATTTTTTCAGGATCGTATAAATCCCAATATTTTTTTGGTGCAGCAAAAGGTAAGTGTGGTCTAAAAAAGCCTAAGCCCATATAAAAAGGCTCGTTGCTTTTAGATAAACGTGTTAGTGTTTTTATAGCCAATTCTGTTTGTGCACCATCATAATACATGCTGTCATTCACATCGGCTGCTTCCCAAGCAGGTCCTGTATTCCAACCATCAGCGTAACGTACTGGTCTTAGTTTTAATAAGGAATCTCTTTTTATGGCTTGCGATTTGTTTACGGCCTCACTTATATAATAGGTTTCACCATCTCTGTTTAACCAATCTTTGCGTAAATATTTTTCTGGACGTAAATCTGGCTCATCCCAAGAAATAGAATCGGGCATATAATTATGAAATATTTTACCTAAATTAACTGTGTGATACCCGTTTTTAGAAAAATATTGTGGCATGGTAACCGTATTTGGGTTAATTTTCCTAAACTCATCTCCAAGATGCCAAACACGTGTAGAATCGGGTCTTAAACCTGTTGTTAAACTTGCTCTAGACGGAGCACAAACTGCTACCTGAGCAAAGGTTTGTCTAAACGTCATACCATCTTTAGCTAATAAGTCTATGTTTGGCGTAACGGCAGTAGAGTCTCCATAAACTCCTAAAGTTGGTCTTAAGTCGTCTATAGAAATAAATAAAATGTTAGGTTTTTTAATTTCTGCAACCTCTTTTTTTGTGGTATTGCAACTTTGTGTAGTGATTACTATTAATAATAGAAGTAAAAAATTAAAAGATGTGTTTTTCATGTTTTAAGGTAAAACGGATTTTTTAATCATCTAAACTACTAATAAAAGGTATAATAATGACCGTTTTATTAAATGATTTTGCAATATTTTATCCTGTAAACACCAGTAAATTAAAGGAATTGGCATAATATTTAATATATTTATAAAAGTTAAAGTCGCCTATAATTTCGGTATCGATAAAAAAGCAACATTAAAACAATTGCATATTATACTTCTCTCAATAAAAGGGATTGAAAATTATTTTATTCAATTCTTTTGATTTAAAGTTTAAGAATTTGTATTTTTGGTTTACCAAATTGGTTAACCAGTTAAAAATAGAAGTAAATGAACATAACTAAAAGTACAATTTCAATTTTATTTCTTTCAATTCTTTTTACAGCTCAAGTTAGCGCCCAAGCTTTAAAAACAATTGTTAAGAATGCGCAAGAATTAGATCTTGCTATTAAAAAGTCAAATCCAGGAGATCATATCGTAATGGCTAATGGTGTTTGGTCCGATGTTGTTATCAAATTTAAAGGTATAGGTACTAAAGCACAACCTATAGTTTTAGAAGCAGAAACTGCAGGGAAAGTTTTTATAGAAGGACAATCTACTTTAAGATTATCTGGAGAGTATTTAGAAGTGTCTGGATTGTATTTTAGAAACGGATATACACCTAAAAATACGGTTATCGATTTTAGAACAGATGAAGATAATGTCGCTAACAACTGTAAAGTTACTAATTGTGTGATCGATTCTTTTACACAGTTAAATCGTGATGAAAAAGATCATTGGGTTCAATTTTATGGTAAGCATAACGAATTGAGTAATTGTTACATTACTGGAAAATCTAATCCAGGACCAACAATTCGTGTATTCTTAAGTGGAAATGAAAACATTTACAACCACCACAGAATTGTAAACAACTATTTTGGAGAAAGACCAAGACTAGGAGGTCCTCACGGAGAAACATTACAAATTGGAGATAGTTATACCTCTATGACGCCTTCTTACACAGAAGTTAAAAATAACTTATTCGAGAAATGTAATGGAGAAATAGAAATCATCTCAAGTAAATCTAACTTTAACGAGTTTAAAAATAACATCTTTTTTGAATGCGAAGGATCTTTAGTGTTACGTCACGGTAACTATGCAAACGTAGATGGTAACGTATTTATTGGTAACGATAACTCTACAGCAATAGGAGGTGTACGTGTTGTAAATACAGGACACTGGATTACAAATAACTATTTCTACAAAATTAAAGGTAAAGATTTTAGAAGTGCAATTGCTGTTATGAATGGTATCCCTAAATCGCCTTTAAACCGTTACAACCAAGTTACAGATGTTGTGATTGCTCATAATACATTTGTAGATAATGTTACGCCTTTACAATTTAGTGTTGGGTCTAACGTAGATAAAAGTGATGTGTTACCAGCAAGTGAAATTCGTTCTGCAAGACCAATTCGTACGGTTGTAGCAAACAATATGATTTATAACCATGACGAAAAGGAAACCACTCAAATTTATGGTTTTAATGAAGTAGATGGTGTAAACTTTAAAAACAATATTACAAACAATAAGATTGAAGGCGATGTTGATACAGATGGCGGACTAACACAACAGTCTTTCGAATTGAAAAAAGTATCTGATTGGTTTTATGCACCAACAAAAGCATTTTCAGACGTATATAATGGGTTTGAGTTTAATAACATTAAGACAGACCTTTTAGGATCAGACAGAACTAAAAACAATGCTATTGGAGCAGTAACTTTTCCTTATGCAACAGGAGGAAATGTAGAAATTAATAAATCTGAATACGGACCAAAATGGTATAAAGCAGAAACGGCTAAAAAAGCTAAAACAATAAATGTATCATCAGCAACAGGTTTAGCAACTGCTTTAATAGCTGCTAATTCGGGAGATGTTTTAGTATTAAAATCTGGATCTTATAAAATTTCAGAATCTTTAAATATCAATAAAGCTATTACTATTAAATCTGCTAGTAAACGTAAAGTTAAAATTGAATATAAAGGCGCTATGGGAACACCGTTATTCCAGATGCTTCCTAAAGGAAACTTAATTTTAGATAACGTAGCAATTAAAGGAAACGGAACTCAAGTCGCTTTTGCAACTTTAGATAAAAACATGTCTATTGCTTACGATTTAAAGGTAACAAACAGTGAAATTTCTAACTTTAAAAATGTGTTAACAAGCTCTAAAGGTTCGTTTGCTGATACTATTGTGTTTATGAACACAGAAATTACAGATTGTGAGAATGGTATTCAATTAGCAGGAGAAGACGATGATAAGGGAGATTACAGCGCAGAATTTGTAACTATTGAAAACACAGTATTCGAAAATGTAGAAAATAATGTGTTAAACTACTACAGAGGTGGTTATGACGAGTCTACAATTGGAGGAACTTTAGTGTTTAAAAATAATACAGTAAAAGAAAGTGGTTCTAAAGAAGAGAGTAAAATTTTATTACAAACCAGAGGTATTGTAAATCTAGACTTTAGCGGAAACACATTTACAGATAATCCTACTCCTTTTGTAATTGTACTTTGGGGAGAAAAAGGACAAAAATCTGTAAACAATACTATAGAAAATTCTGGAGAAGTTAAAACAGAACAAAACTTAAAAATGAAGTTAATGTATTAATTATTCTGAGTGTTTGATTTGATTCTACCAAGTGTCAATTTAAAGAGCTTATAACCTGTTGTGTTATAAGCTCTTTTTTTATATAATGTTGGTTGTCTAAAATTATTTTTTTAGTGTTTTGATAAGCAATAGTATTTATATTTAGCTAGGTGTTTCCTGCTTTTAGATAGAAAAATAATTAAAATATTATCAGACTTCAGTATGTCGTACAATAATTTAAAATTTCAAAAAAAGAGTTATATTAATAACCTGTAATAGATCAATCTTAATTAAGAGGTTTAAGTATTACGTATGTTTTACTATAGTAATGATATCAATCAATGATTAAAATAGATTAAGATTATGAAAGTAAACTATAAATTAGATAGATTTTTTACTTTAATGTTTTTAATCATAGGAATTACTTTACTTATTTGTGGTTTAATTTTTATTGGACGTTTTAATTTAGAAGATTTACTATTAGGACTTTTTCTTATTATTAACGGAACCATAATTGTATTTACACGTTATGGAACTTTGATAGATTTTAATGAAAAGAAAATAAAACACTATGTCGGATTTTTTTTTATTAAAATAGGGTTCTGGAAGTCTTTTAAAGAGTACCCATTCATTTCAGTATTGCATTTTAATCAAAAAAGTGTCTCTTATAGTCGGACTGCAATTCCATTTCACGAAAAAAAGAAAATATATCGAATTTGTCTATTGAATGCTACACATAGTGAAAGACTAAAAATAAAGGATTTTAGTGATTTTAAAAGTGCATCTTCAGAAGCTAAGAGAATAGAAAAAACAACAAGTTTGGAACGTGTCGTTTATAATCCCGTTAAATATTATTCATAGCATTTAAAATAACATAATCTTGGTTTATTTTTCTTTGAAATTTGAATAAACGCATCATATAAAAAAAGCGACCCTGAAAAATCAAAGCCGCTTTTAAACACAATAATGAGGTGGAAAACTGAAAAAAACTACCCCATTTTGTTTAATGTAATATGTAACTATATTGCAAGGCACACATGTATTTTCTATCTGTTTCTTTTAAGTTCACTTCAGAAAATAACGGACGGTTCTGTATGTCTAAACTCAGTTTAGAATAATGTCCGTTTAAATACCAATTCAGTCCAACACTTCCAACAATCATGTCTTCTTTTAAAGCATCAAAATGACTAGATTGTAAAATAACATAAGGCTCTAATTGCCCCCAATCTGTTTGTGTTCCCATTTTATTGAAAAGTACCCCAAAATGGCCATAGAAAGTTTGTCCGGTACCTAAATAAGGATATGAGTTTCCAGATCCATTAACTATATTGTCTATGTTGTCAAAACCAAAAGCAGGGTTATTTACACCTACATTTCTTAAGTAGTTAGGTCCTAAATCGTAATTAAAATACCCAACGTAAGCATTTGTGGCAGCAACTAAAGTAGAGTTTACAGGATGGTCCCAAAATACGTCTGCAGACCATAATTTCATGTCGTGGTATGTGGTAATTGAATTTTTTTCAGAATATAACGCATTGTGCTGATAATTAGCTCCTATACCAACCGATAGTAATTTCTTTTTCCCTAAATAAGTCCCTACAAAATTGGGTCCACGATTATTCTCTTTATCTAATAAATCGTATTTAATATAGGTAGTATATTGTATGTTTCTATAGTGATCTGTAAATTGTGAAACTCCTTCATCTGGCGTTGCTGGATTTGCTCCAGTATACGAAAAACTAAACGGTCTAATAAAAATCATACGGTAATTTAGTTTTCCAATATCTCCTAAGAGCACCAAACTAAGTTTTCTAGTTACATCATCGGTATAATTCAATGTAGGCTGTGCAATTACAGGTAAATCTAATTGCATCATAGTCGATGTAGAAGGTGCAGTGTAACGCGATAATCCATCATATGTCGATTTACCAAAAGAGACAGCAAAAGGTTTAGATATATTATAGGTAGCGTATAAATCTAGTATTTTTAAATAGGGAAATGTTTTCCCTTTTGCATTAAAATTGTTTTCTCCAACCCCAAAACGGAATAAAAATTTATCAGAATATGTAAAGTTAGCTCCAAGTCTAAAACGTCTAATCGCTAGGCCAATGTCATCGTTTTTATACTTGCCAGATTCGCTTTTACTTCCAGGATTCCACTCGGTATACTGTGCACGAGGTTGTATATAACCACCTATTTTTACTTTTAAATCAGGGTTTTTAAATAGGGGATATTCAAACCTTGGTTTCTCAGTTTTTGGTGTAATACTATCTTTGTTTTGACTGTAAGTTTCAGAAGAAAGTAGTACTAAAAAAAGTAATAGTATTGGACTCCAACTCGTTAAGTTTCGTGTATACATATTAATAATCGCTTTATAATAATTTGATTTTTTGTTAAGCATTATAATATAATTTCAATTGAAATCGAGTTGTTAAAATTGATTTCTATTTGTTAAAATTTAAGAGTGCAAAATTCGGCTATCTATCCAGTGTATACAATGACTTATGTCATGTTTATTTGAGATTTTATTCGTAACTTTATCCTATAGAAATAGTATAATTTTTTTTGTACAGATGAAAAAAGTAATGAAAATTTTAGTACCATTTGATTTTACTGAAACTGCAAACAACGCACTAAGTTACGTTAAAAAATTTGTAGGTTATGATGAAAATACAGAAGTTGTGTTTGTTTATGTGAATGAAAATGAAGACAGTAAGGCTGAAGAAAAATTAGAAGCTGTCAAAACAGATTTCGAAGAACACTCTATCAGTAAAGTTAGGACTTTAGTTGTAAAAGGCGAATTTCATGCTGCGATATTAAAAGTTGTAGAGGCTGAAGCATCTGATTTAGTTTTTATTGGAACCAGTTTAGTTAACGATAAGAAGTTAAATACTAATGCATCTAAATTTGTACTTTCTGCAGACTGTCCTGTTATTGTGATACCTAAAGATTACGATGCTTTTAAAATTAAAAAAATAGCTTTAGTTATAGGAGAAGATCTTATACATAATAGTAAATTATTACAAACCTTATTAATGGTAGCTCGACGATTTAGCGCAAAAGTAGATGTGTTAACCGTTAAAAAGGGTGAGGCTGAATATGGCTATACTAATGAAGATGAAAAAAATGAAAATACGATTTCATATTATTTAGAAGATTTTTATTCTGGACATGTCTTTATTGATGGACCAGATATTCCTGAAAGTATTTTTAAATATGCTGAAGAAAAACATATAGATCTAATTAGTATTTTACCAAGAAACAATGCCGAAGGAGAATTAAGTTCTAAAGGGGCTTTAACTAAAGCATTATCTGAAGTTTCTAAAATACCATTATTAGTAATCGATTAATAATAAATGTATTTATTGAGTGATGTAAATCATGATTTAAATCTGGTTGAATATTTAAGGCTGTCTCTAGAGATGGCCTTTTCTTTTTATACAATTAGCGAGATTTAAATAAAAAATTATTTCAAAGCTAAAATAGTTTTTGCATTGTATCATATAATAGTAAATTAGCAGACAGTTGTAAGAAAGATCACTGTTTAGTAGACGATCTTTACGTTTTAATAGAAAATAAATAGAGCATGAGTAAAACTATAAATGGTAATAATACTTTAATAGATTCAAATTTAGAAACCTATTTTCAAACATTTAAAAAAGGTGTAATAGGAGATAAGTATACTTTTAAAAGCATATTTGGAGAACAACAAGTATTGTATGCAGATTGGATTGCTAGCGGACGTTTGTATGCACCTATAGAAAAAATCATGCAAGAAGAAATTGGCCCTATGGTTGCCAATACCCACTCTTTTTCTAGTGAAACAGGAAAAGCCTCTACTTACGCTTATAAGCATGCACGTAGTATAATTAAAGATCATGTTAATGCTAATGAAAACGATGTCTTAGTTACGGCTAATACAGGTATGTCTGGTGTATTGTCTGTTTTACAACGAATTATGGGGTTACGTTTTCCAGATGCTAAACAGAAAAAATCTGAATTAGCAGAAAACGATCGTCCTGTAGTTTTTATCTCACATATGGAACACCACTCTAATCATGTACCTTGGTTAGAAACCATTGCAGATGTGGTGATTTTAAAATGTAATGACCAAAAATTAATTTGTCCAGAACATTTAGAGACTGCTTTAATTCAATATAAAGATAGAACAACTAAAATAGGTTCGTTTACAGCCTGTTCTAATGTTACAGGCATTATTTCTCCATATGCTAATCTAGCAAAAATGATGCATAAACATGGCGGTTATTGTTTTGTCGATTTTGCAGCTTCTGCACCTTATGTAGATATTGATATGCATCCAGAAGATGAAGATGCTAGTTTAGATGCAATTTTCTTTTCGCCTCATAAATTTTTAGGCGGTCCAGGAACTTGTGGTGTGTTGGTGTTTAATAAAGATCTTTATAAAGCTAATTGTCCAGATGTTCCCGGAGGTGGAAATGTACAATGGACGAATCCTTGGGGAGAATATGCCTATTTTAAAGATATTGAAGTGCGTGAAGATGGAGGAACACCAGGGTTTTTACAAGTGATGCGTACCGCTTTAGCTATGCGTTTAAAAGATAAAATGAATACAGCATTGATTGCTAAACGTGAAGAAGAATTATTAGATTTTTGTTTTGAAAAATTAAAAGAAATTCCAAACGTATTTATTTTAGGAAACACAGAGGTTAAACGAATTGGTTGTGTGTCTTTCGGAATAAAAGATGTGCATTATAATTTAATCGTGAGATTGTTAAACGATCGTTTCGGAATTCAAGTACGAGGTGGATGGTCTTGTGCAAGTACTTACGGGCATTATTTGTTTGATTACGACGAAAATAGATCTTTAGAAATGGTTGATGATTTAAATTCTAAAAACTTAACCAATAAACCGGGGTGGGTACGTTTATCATTACATCCTGTAACTACGAATACAGAAATGACATTTATTTGCGACGCCATTAAACAAGTGGCAGATAATCATGAAGCATGGAGTAAAGACTATGTTTATAATAAAACAAATAATGAATTTGAAGATGCTACAAACGATGCAGATATCATTAAAAAAGTTAAAGATTGGTTTGTAATCTAATGCTAATAAAACTTCAAGATTATATTGAAATAAAACATACCAAAAACTTCATCTGTAACACATAGATGAAGTTTTTTAAGTTTAACAATTGTTTTAAGAGATAAAAGTTAACAAAATAAAATGCACATAAATATTAAGGTTAATCTAAATTTGTAGACAAATAGTAATTTATGAAATTTAAAATCGATCGTTTTATCATAGCAATTATATTAACCATAATATTTGCGTATTTCTTCCCACAGTGGGGAATAAAAGATAGTAGTTTTCCCATTTCTACATTAAGCTCGATCGGATTCTTTTTAATTTTTTTCTTTTACGGATTAAAATTAAGTCCGCAACAAATTAAGTCCGGATTATACAATTGGAAACTCCATGTTTTAGTACAATTATCTACCTTTTTATTATTTCCGTTAATTATTTTAATGTTTTATCCTTTTGTTCAAAACGCAGAGCAGCATAGTTTTTGGTTAGCACTTTTATTTATGGCGGCATTGCCTTCAACCGTGTCCTCATCTGTTGTAATGGTTTCTGTAGCTAAAGGAAATGTTCCTGCAGCTATTTTTAATGCGAGTATTTCTGGAATTATAGGAATATTGATTACACCTCTTTGGGTAGGTTTATTTCTAGAAAAATCAGGAACAGATTTTGATTATGGCTCCATATACATAAATCTGATTGTAGGAATAATTGTACCCGTTATTTTGGGGGTTTTACTTCAGCGATTTGGACATGCTTTAGCATTAAAATACAGTAAACAACTCACCCTTTTCGATAAATCGGTTATTCTATTGGTTATTTATAAAAGCTTTGCAGAGTCTTTTTACAATAATATTTTTAGCAGTATTAAGCTGTTAGATTTTCTAATGTTGTTTGTAATTGTAATCGCAATATTCTTCACAATATTTTATATCGTGGGGTATATTGCTACAAGATTAAAATTTAGTACAGAAGACAAAATCACGGCTCAGTTTTGTGGTACAAAGAAGTCTTTAGTTCATGGTACTATATTTTATAAAATACTATTCAAGAATACAGCAGCTTCTAGTGTGATTTTATTGCCACTCATGATTTTTCATGCTTCTCAAATATTCATTATTAGTATTATAGCTTCAAAATTAGCAAAACGAGAAGACATAATTGTGAAATAAAATTTAACTGTTTTTTATATGATTTTAATTGTTGGACGGATTAACTTTTTGCACCTTTATGTAAATTAAAGGTCATTTTTTTAATACTAAAATAATATTCTCATGTATACATTTCAGGAGCAATTAGAACGAATAAAAGAAGGAAAAGGATTTATTGCCGCTTTAGATCAAAGTGGAGGAAGTACACCAAAAGCATTATTAGGTTATGGTATTGCTGAAGATCAATATAAGGATAAAGCAGAAATGTTTCAATTGATTCATAACATGCGTACACGAGTAATTTCTAATAAAAACTTTACTCAAGATAAAATATTAGGAGTTATTCTTTTTGAAAGAACAATGAAAGGGATAATAGATGGTACATCTGTACCGTCTTATTTATTAGATAAGCATATTGTGCCTTTTTTAAAAGTAGATAAAGGATTAGAAGATTTAAAAAATGGTGTGAAATTGATGAAACCCATACCAAATTTAATATCTCGTTTAACTGAAGCTAAAAATTTAGGAATATTCGGTACGAAAATGCGTTCTGTTATTTATGAAGATAATTTTTCAGGTATTAGTGAAATTGTAAAACAACAGTTTGCTTTTGGGTTAGATATTCTTGGATGCGACTTAATTCCTATTCTAGAACCGGAAGTAGATATTTATGCTGAAGACAAAGCAGAAATAGAAGCTATTTTAAAGAAAAACATTCTATTAGAGTTAGATAAGTTAAAAGGCAATCAATCTGTTATTTTAAAACTTACGCTACCAACAGTTCCCGATTTTTATAAAGACTTAGTTAATCACTCTAAAGTAATTCGTGTATTTGCACTTTCGGGTGGTTACGATATAGAAACAGCAAATACTTTATTGGCTAAGAATAAAGGTGTTATTGCTAGTTTTTCTAGAGCACTTTTAAATAACCTTAAGTTTGAACAAAGTGATGATGAGTTCTCATTGGCTTTAGACAGTGCTATAGATAGCATTTATAAGGCTTCAATCACTTAAAAAAAGTTATATTATAGAATTAAAAGACTAGTCAGAGACTAGTCTTTTTTGTCTTCATTAAGTTCTAAAACGGCATTGTACCATATTTTTACTGTTTCTGGACCATAAATACGTTCTAACTTTCTAACAATAAAATGCCCTTTGGCAACATCTTGAAAATGGTCTATAAACAAGGTGTTTATTATACCTCCTCCTATAGCTCCAATGGCAGGAATGGCTTGTGCCGCTGCTTTTTCTGTAACAATAACATTAAATCGTGTAGCTACATTTACTATAAATTTCACAAGTGCAGGAGCACTTTCTTCAGATATTTTTTTTGTCGCTACAAATCTAGATGCTTCTGTAATAGAATTTGCTAAAGCCGCACGAACTATAAAATATCCACTTTCTGCATCATCATCTGTAGTGCTTTCTCCTCCTAAAGCAAACACCTCCATACAGGCTAATTTGGTGTCATAATCACTTAGCGATTCGCCCTGAGAACGTGCAATATCTGCAATAGAGCGTAACATTATGGTTGTAGATACGGGTAATTCTACTGCCAAACCAGGTAAACCAAAGAACCCGCCAACACCTCCAGAAAGTGCAGCACCAAACTTGTGCCATACATTAGAGGGGTGTTCTACTTGAATATCGTCTAGTGACCAAATGGCTGCTTCTGTAGCTTTTATTAAAGATTTTTGTGTGATTTTTCCAATATTAGCTTGCCAGTTCTCAGGAAGAAAATCGATTGCCTTTTCAATAGGCATACCAATAACATTGGTTATTTTTGCTGCTATACTAGGGTTTTCCAATAACTCAACAGCTGTAGTTAATTCTTGTATATGTATATCGCTTAAGGATGTGTCCATAAGTGTGTGTTATTTTATAAGTTCAAACTGAAAATTACAAAATCTATACCAGAGTCCTTTAAAAGTTATCTTAAGATGTCTGTTTTTTTCAAGAAGTTAACAGTAGTCGTTAATTTTGTTCAATAAACGAGGCCACTTTATATTAAGCACCTTCATTTGTTTTGTTTAAAATCTTTTGTTTATCATATAATGATAAAACTTATATTTGCCGACTTATAAAATACTTTTAAATGATTTCAATAGACTCGATTGCCGTGGAATTTGGAGGAACAACATTGTTTAGTGATGTTTCTTTTTCTATAAACGAAAATGATAAAATTGCTTTAATGGGTAAGAATGGTGCTGGAAAATCTACACTATTAAAAATTATAGCAGGAGCGAGTAAACCGAGTCGTGGAAATGTGTCTTCGCCTAAAAACTATGTGATTTCGTATTTACCACAACATTTATTAACAGAAGATGATTGTACGGTTATGGAAGAAGCGTCTAAAGCATTTGCTTCCATTTTTAAAATGAAGTCTGAAATAGAGGCTATAAACGAAGAACTTACAATACGTACAGATTACGAAAGTGATGCGTACATGAAACTGATTGAGAAGGTTTCAGAATTGAGTGAAAAATTCTATTCTATTGAAGAAATTAATTATGAGGCCGAAGTTGAAAAAATATTGGTTGGTCTTGGTTTTGTGCGTTCAGATTTTAATAGACCAACATCCGAGTTTAGTGGTGGATGGCGTATGCGTATTGAATTGGCAAAAATTTTACTTCAAAAACCAGATTTAATTCTTTTAGATGAGCCTACAAACCATATGGATATTGAAAGTATCCAATGGTTGGAAGATTTTTTAATAACGCAAGCCAAAGCAGTTGTGGTAATTTCTCACGATAGAGCTTTTGTAGATAATATTACAACGCGAACTATTGAAGTAACAATGGGACGTATTTATGATTATAAGGCGAAGTATTCTCATTATTTAGAATTACGTAAGGACCGTCGTGCACATCAGCAAAAAGCATACGACGAGCAACAAAAAATGATTGCCGATAATCAAGAGTTTATCGATCGTTTTAAGGGTACATATTCTAAAACCTTACAAGTACAATCTCGTGTTAAAATGCTTGAAAAATTAACACCTATTGAAGTTGATGAAGTAGATACAGCAGCCCTTAAATTAAAGTTTCCACCATCACCACGATCTGGTCAATATCCAGTTGTTGTTAACGAATTGTCTAAATCGTACGGAGATCATGTGGTTTTTAGTAAAGCTAATTTGGTTATCGAACGTGGACAAAAAGTAGCATTTGTAGGGAAAAACGGTGAAGGTAAATCGACTATGGTTAAGGCCATAATGAACGAGATCGATTTTGAAGGTAGTATGGAATTGGGACATAACGCGCAAATAGGATATTTTGCTCAAAATCAAGCTTCTTTATTGGATGGTGATCTAACGATTTTCGAAACGATAGACCGTATTGCAGTTGGTGATGTTCGCAACAGAATTAAAGATTTATTAGGTGCCTTTATGTTTGGTGGAGATATATCTACAAAGAAAGTTAAAGTGCTTTCTGGGGGTGAAAAAACACGTTTAGCAATGATTAAATTATTGTTAGAACCCGTGAATGTTTTAATTCTGGATGAGCCTACAAACCATTTAGATATGAAAACCAAAGACATTATTAAAGATGCCTTAAAAGATTTTGATGGCACTTTGGTGTTGGTATCTCATGATAGAGATTTTTTAGATGGATTAGCGACTAAAGTATTTGAATTTGGTGATAAACGCGTGAAAGAACATTTTGAAGATATAACCGGATTTCTTAAACATAAGAAAATGGAAAGTATGCGAGATATAGAAAAATAAATATTTAATTTATTTTCAATTTTTTAATATTAAACACCTTTTAGATTTAGTCTTTAAGGTGTTTTTTTGTTTCTTAAGATTGTATTCTTCAACAATCTTAATACTTTATACTATAGTCGAGTATTCAATTTTTTAGATCAATATTCTTTGTATTCACTTTCTCAGTGATTAAAATATGTAAAATAACAATAGGCTAACAATCAGTTGTTTTTGCAAAGAAATGGGGATAAAGTTGTGCGAAATGTAAAAAAATCATTCGACTCTTATGAATTCAATTATATTTGGTATTCTAAATCATCCAATTTAATGAAATTTAAAAGTTTTTTTCTAGTCCTTTTGTCCGTAGGATTTTGTCAAATTATGTCTTCTCAGATCACAGGGGAGATTATTAATTCTCAAGATAAAACTACTGTCGATTATGCAACTGTTGCTTTATTTAAAGTGAAAGATAGTACATTGGTAACAGGCGTTATTACAGATGAAACTGGGAGTTTTAAAATATTGGATATTAAAAAAGGAAGATATTATCTAGAAGTTTCTTTTATAGGATATGATAAAACAACTTCTGAAGTTTTTACAATTTCAAAACAAAATGAAACAGTATCATTAGGGAAAATATATTTAAACCCCAGTTTAGAATTGTTAAAAGAAGTTGTACTTCAAGGGACTACAAGCTCGGTTATTAATAAAGTAGATCGACAAGTGTTTTCAACCGAGAACTTTCAAAATGCTTCTGGAGGAAACGGAATTGATATTCTAAAAAATATCCCATCTATAAATGTAAATGGGGAAGGGCAAATCGCATTACGCGGAAGTACTAGCTTTATGCTTTTACTTAATGGCAAACCCATTCAAAGTAGTGCCACTCAAATATTGGGTCAGCTTCCTGCAAATGCTATAGAACGTGTAGAAGTCATAACTGCACCGTCTGCAAAGTACGATCCAGAAGGGAAAGCAGGGGTTTTAAATATTATCACTAAAAAAGGAGCAACTAACGGCGCTTTTACACAGATAAACTTAAAATTAGGATTTCCAAGTATAGAAGATTACGATAATGCAGAATCTGCGGGACGTTACGGTGGTGACTTTACTTATAATTTAAGACAAGATAGATGGAACTTATCATTGGGTGCAAGCTACCAACGTAACGATGTTTCTGGGCGTAGGGAAGGAGATGTGTCTACAATTATAAACGATACATTAACACGATTTCCTTCGGATGGAGAACGTAGTTTTGATGAGATTAATTATTCAGGACGCATAAATTTAGATTATACACCAGACGATTCTAATAGTTTTTCACTTGGCGCATATGCAGGAAAAAGATCTAAGGACCGATTAGCAACTATTTTGTATTACGATAATCATGCGATAACACCTATAGATGGAAGTGATGACAATCGTATTTATACTTTCCAGTATTTAAACGATAATTTGAGAATTCGTAAAAGTGATTTTGCTGTAGCAAGTTTTGATTATGGACATGTTTTTGAAAATGAATCTAATTTATCCACTTCGTTTTTATATGAATACACCTTTTTAGGAGGTCCGACAACCAATGAGAATTTAGGATATCCTGATACCTCAGAAATATTACAAGAAGAATATAACACGAATGACAATCCATTGCATGGGACTCGGTTTCAAATCGACTACAATTTCAAACCTATGAAAATGGGGCAATTAGCCGTAGGGTATCAATTCAGAAATTTAGACCATAAAGGGGATTTTATTTACGAACGCAAAGATTTAGATACAGGCGAGTTTGTTTTAATTCCAGAGTTTTCTAGTGAAGTAGATTTAACAAGACAAATTAACTCTGGATATGTGCAGTTAGATAAATCTACAGACCAATTCGATTACAGTGTGGGGCTTCGTCTAGAAAGTATGAATAGAGATCTCTATTTAAAAGATAAAGTGGGTGTAGTAGATACCACATATACATACGATTTTGTGAAATTATATCCTTCGGCCTCTATACAATATAAAGTAAACGATAATTTAATATTGAAAACGGCCTATAGCCGTAGAATAGAGCGTACAACTTCATTTAAAATGAATCCGTTTCCAGAGCGTGAACATTCAGAAACCTTAGAACAAGGAGATCCAACTCTAAAACCTGAATTTATAGATTTAGTAGAACTTGGTGTTGTTAAAGCCTTTGAAGGTGGAGCATCACTTTACGGAACGTTTTATTATCGCGATGTACAAAACTTAATAAATCGTGTAAATACTGTGTATAATGATAGTATTTTGAATAGAATTTACTCCAATGTTGGCTCAGGTAAATCTTTAGGATTTGAATTAGGTTCAGAGTTTAATGTTACCGACAAATGGAGTAATTTTATAGGAGCTAATTTATATAACTTTAGTATAGACGGAGCTTACAACGGAAATCCAATAGATACAAGTAGTTTTGTATATTCGTTAAATGTGAATTCTACTTACGACTTCTCTGACACGGCTTCTTTACAGTTTACATTTAATTATTTATCAGATCGTGTAACTGCTCAAGGTGAGGATTCCGAATTTTATTCGCCTAATTTGTCCTTTAAAGAGTCATTTTTAAACAATCAATTAGTTGCGACATTACAGTGGCAAAATATAGATATGGGATTATTAGACACGAACGAACAACGTATTAGTACATGGCAAGACGGTTCGTTTTATACCACAACTAATTATGTGTACGAAGTAGATATGGTGTTTTTAAACTTAACATATGCCTTCAATAAACGAAAAAATCAATCTAAATTTATTGAAAGTGAATTTGGAAAGCGTGAGTTTTAGATCGTATAAACAGCATACTTGGTCATATTATTAAATTGTCATTTTATATTTAATTTAGAATTATATGTAGCAGATAACTAGTGGATAATAATGGTAATCTGAATCAGGTTTTGTTAACGATTATCAATGTACTAGAGATAGTAAATAATTATATTTTAACAGCCTTACAAAATACTTTTGTAAGGTTGTTTTTTTATTTAAACCCCAAGAATTTTGGCATCTACATAAAAAATGGTTTTAATATCTATGTCGTAATCTTCAGTTAAAACTTCATCAGTTCCAGTTTCAATTTTCAGATAAAAGGAATCTTCAAAAATATAATCTTTTAAGTCTTCATCTGAAGTTTCTAAATACATCACATTCGTGTTATTTTCTATGGGGGTCGAATTCCAAGCTAATTTAGTATCTTCTAAACCATCGGCAGCAATATAAATTTCTATAGTTTCTAAGAAACTAAAATCTTCATCATTCGGATTTATTAAAGTGAGTTTAAATTCGGTTAACTTAATATCTTCAATTAAATCTTTAGAGGTATCATTAACCTCAAAAGTAGATTCAGAATTGGTTGAAATTTCTGGTGTACTTATTGTAAAAGGTAAATCTATAGGTGTTGTTGCAGGAATGGTAACAGACTCTTTATAGGAGATTTCAAATTTTGTAAAATCATCTAAAGTACTACAGGAAGTAATTATAAGTATAAAAGAAAGTGTAGTAAGCGATTTTATTTTTAAGTATAATGTTTTCATGATTTTTAAGTTTTAAAACGGTTAAAGATAGGGACTATTTAAAGTATAAATAAAATACATGTTTTATTGCTGTTTTTTACTCGAAAAACTTATCGATATTATAAATATTATCAGTTTTTTAACATCATGATTTCTAATGTAATACTATTTCATTGTAAATTTAAGAGAGAAATATAAAATGAATATTTGACTCTAAATTTTAAAGCAATGAAAAAAATACTTTTCCTTACAGGCGATTTTACTGAAGATTACGAAACTATGGTGCCTTTCCAAATGTTAGAAATGGTGGGGTACGAAGTACATGCGGTTTGTCCAGAAAAAAAGAAAGGTGATGTTATTAAGACGGCCATACATGATTTTGAAGGCGACCAAACGTATACAGAGAAACCTGGACACAATTTTGTATTGAACTATACTTTTAACGATGTAAATGTTACAGATTACGATGGCTTGGTTATTGCAGGAGGTCGTGCTCCAGAATATTTAAGATTAAATAAAAAACTTTTAGAAATGGTTCAGTATTTTTTTACTGAAAATAAACCAGTAGCTGCAATTTGTCATGGTATACAAATTCTTACTGCTGCAAATGTGGTGAAGGGTAGAAAATTAACAGCTTATCCTGCAGTAGCTCCTGAAGTTACGCTTGCTGGTGGTGAGTTTCAGGATATAGCAGCAGATAAAGCCTATGTAGATGGTAATTTAGTAACATCGCCTGCTTGGCTAGGACATCCAGCATTTATAAAAGGATTTTTAGATATTATGGGGGCAAAAATTACTTTATAATACTCTTTAAACTTAATAAAAATTCCAAGTATACTTTTGTTGAATATACTTGGGATTTTTTTATTGTGTTTTAGCGATTTTAGAAATTCCATTTACATAATTTGAAACCATGTGGAGTTCTGAAGCTAATTCAGAGCCTTCGAAACCAGAAATATCTGCATCTGTAATATTGGTGTTATAAAACTCTAAATATTGGCAGGATAAAGGCATATAAGACCAATGCCATTTTTCTTCATTGTATCCTGTTCTTCCGTTATTTTTAGAGGTATAAACTTGGTAAAACCCATAGTCATGTGCATGGGCTATTAACCAGTTGTATTCTTTTAAACCTTGTCCGCTTTCAAAATAAGAGTTTGATAGATTATTTATATCTAAATCGGTTCCCCAATGGTGTCTAGAAGTGCTAGGCATAGAACTGTAAAGTAATATTTTTTTAGCATTTTCAATAGGAGAGAGGTTGCTGTTTGTTTTCCATTTACGATCCCAAATAGATTTCTGGTAGAAAAAATTTCTTGTTCCAGAAATAACTTTAAATTGAACACCGTCTTTTTTTGCTGCTGTATTCATCTTTACAAAAGCATCATACACTTCTTTTTGAAGATAAATGGTTTTGTTAGATAATTCTGGAGCCACTTTTATAAAACACGAATCTGTTTCAAAATCGAATTTACCAAGTACAAAATCTTTTGTAATAAATTTGTAACATTCTTGTGCTTGAGTTTGTACTGAAAATAAAATAATGTAAAAAAAAGAAAAGGCAATACATGAAACTTTCATAAAAAGGATTTAAAATACTGATAATTTAGATACAATGATAACGTAATTTATAACCATTTCTTATCCTAAAATAGATTTATTGATTCTCGTAAAATTGTAATTTATTTTTTGTTTGCGATAGTTGATTTTGCAAATAATCTACTCTTTTTAGTAAATTAAACACCACATCTATACCTTCTAAGTTTACGTGTAATTCGTTGTGCATACGAATCATTTTTTCTAGATCGGTTAATGTATCTTTATGTAAACATTTATTATTTTCTATTGTAATAATATCTACTAAACCAATGCCTTGTAATTCTTCTATAAATACAGGTTCAATGTTGTATTGTATACAAATAGTTTTTACTAATATATAATGATTATCAGCCATGTTATCTTAGTTTTTTTAATTCTGAAAACAACTCTTTTTCTTTATCGGTAAGGTTTTTAGGTGTATTAATATGATAGGTTATTATAAAATCACCAAATTGACCATCTTTTTTATAAATAGGAAATCCTTTTCCTTTTAATTTAACTTTAGTTTCATTTTGTGTTTCTGGAGCGACTTTTAATTTTACTTTTCCAGAAAAAGTATCTACCATAATTTCACCACCTAAAAGCGATGTGTATAAGTCTAAATCTACATCTAAATGAAGGTTGTTACCGTAACGTTTAAATTTTGTATTATTTACAATATTAAATGTAATGTATAAATCACCATTTGGTCCGCCGTTTACTCCAAGGCCTCCTTTGCCTGGTATTTTTATAACCTGTTCGTTTTCTATACCAGCAGGAATTGTTAATCTAATTTTCTTTCCGTTTACAGTTAGAATTTGAGATTCTTTAGTGTAAACATCTGTAAGATTTAATTGGAGTTCTGCATTAAAATCTTGACCTTTAAATTGTACTTGGTTTCTGCCTTGTCTAGAACCAGAAGCACGTTGACTACCACCAAACATAGATTCAAAGAAATCTGAATAATCTTCGTTAGAATTTTGTTGGCTAGAATAACTTTGATAGCCTTGTTGTTGTCTAGAATTTTGTTGTTTCTGTGCGCGTTCAATATCGTCTGCATGTTGCCAATCTTTACCATGTTTGTCGTATTTTTTACGATTTTCTGGGTGTGACAATACTTCGTTCGCTTCGTTAATATTTTTGAAGTTCTTTTCAGCCTCTTTATCGTTCGGATTTAAATCAGGATGATATTTTCTTGCTAATTTTCGGTATGCTTTTTTTATATCACTTTCTGAAGCATTTTTGTCAATTCCTAAAATTTTATAATAATCAATAAAATTCATAATTAAGACGTATTATAAGTGGTTAAAAAGGTCGTGTTTAACTACTATAAATATCCGAAATTAATAAGGATTAACAAAGGATTATTTGGTATCAAATTTTAATTGTTCAAAAAAGAATGGTAAGGTTTTAGAGGCAATACGTTCAGCTATTTTATTGGTGTGGTCGCCTTCATAACTCTCGAACGTATGGTTTACATCATAATTTAATAAGGTGTTGTGTAGCTTTTTAGAGGCTTCATAGATTTCGACATCTTCTGTTCCTGCATCTATAGCAATGACTTTTAGTGTTTTTAGATTTGGAATGTACTTATCTATCATATTTAAAATCTGATTGTTTTTAAACTTTTCAAGAACCTCAGGTATAGCTTTTCCATCTTTATACGCTAAATCTATATACAGTGGAAATTTTTTAGGATTTGAAGCCCAAGCCGCAGAAAAAGCCATGTTAATTCCTTCTATAAAAGACAACTCTGCAACATCGTATTTTGAATGTACAGCTTCCATGTTTTTTATGTTTTCGGCATCAGGTATGTAACTTTCTTCCAAACAACATGCACTTAATACATATATTGAGGAGTAAATTTTTGGATGTTTCATCGCTAATCTCAAGGTGCCATAACCCCCCATAGAATACCCTGCCAAACCACGGCTGTTTGCGTTATCAAGTGTTCTAAATTTTTGATCTACAAACGAGACTAATTCTTTGGTAATAAAGGTTTCCCAATCTCCCATAGTTTCCGAGTTCCCATAAAAGCTCCCTTTATAAGTGGTGTAGGCATTGGGCATAACAACTATTATTTCTTTAGAACTGTTATTAAGCATGGTTTTGTTAAGAATATCGTACATATTTATCCAATGGTGTTCCCAACCAAACCATTTACTATCGTTATCTGTAAAGCCATGTAAAAGATATAATACGGGATATTTTTTGTCGAGTTTAGTTTGATACGATGGTGGTAAGTATACAGTAATATCTCTGGTAGACGGATCGTTTATTAAATTATTTTTAAGTGCTTCGCTTGGGACTTTTAAACGCATTCTAAAGCCTTGTGCTTGAATTGTAAGCAGACTAGAAAAAGTGAAAATTAAAGTGAAAATAATTGATTTTAATTTCATTTTTTATGATTTAAAAATTAGTTCACCTCTGTTTGAAAACACTGCTGAAGCATATTAAATAATGCTGGATGTTGTTTTTTCATAAGGCTTGGAGTTTCAAAAAAATATTCTGATGCTACAGCAAAAAACTCAGCCTGATTTGTGCCACCATAATGTCTAATATCCGATTTGTTATTATTTATAGCTTCCATTTCTTTGTGAATTAATTTTAACCAGGGAATGGTATAAGAGTTTTTCATAATAAATTCTGGAACACCATCTGTATCTCCGTCCATTTTATCTATTAAATGTATAAATTCATGAATAGCTGTATTGCTTTTATCCTTAGTATTTGCAAAACCATGATACAATGCTTTTTTAGAAAGAATCATTTGTTTCTCTAAACGTCCCGTACCAATCATTCCTGCTATAATTCGGTTTTCTTTTTTATTTCCGAATTCATAATCCGAATTAAAATTATCTGGATATAAAAGCACACCACTCAAATTACTATAGTGCCATTCTGGGAATCCAAATACAGGAATTACGGCACTAGCAGCAATTAATATTTTATCTAAATCTTGTAGTTCTAATTGTACACCTTCAATGTGAACTTCGCTTAAAAAAAGCATCATTCTATTCTGAAATTTTTTTTGTAATTCTGGGGGTAACGATTCGTAAAAATCAACATGTTTTAATAATACATTGTGCCAGTTTTTAGGAAATGGATCTGTTTTTTTTGCTTTTAATTTACTTAAAGCAAATACAGCGAATACTAAAATAATAAGGAAGGCTAAACCTATAAAAAACATAAATTTTATTTTTTTAATAATTGACAAGTTAAGCTAAAAAAACACAGTGATGTATTAGAAATTACCATAAATAAAAATGAATTTTCGAATCGAAATTCAAAAACTCATTTTATAATTGGTTTAATTATTTTTTTATTAGATTTATTTTTTTGAGCTATAAATTAGTAATACTAATTTGAGCTGTTTTTTAGTTTCTTTGTGTTAAAAAGCTGAATACTATTTTTTTAATTTTGTTAATATTGCTTTTGATTTATTCTGACGTATAAAAAAAACAAAGAGTAGAATTAAATTTGTTATAGCTAGAGTAAAGAAAATGAGACGTAATTGATTGTTTTGAGAGAAATCTAGAACTAATGAATTTAAAAATAATTTTATTGAAGGAAATATTAATTCTATTATATATAACAATACATAAACTGAACCTATAATTCTTAAACAAAAAATTATGTTTATTCCAATATTTAATTTGAAAACGTCGATGTATAATAGCCTATTTAGATTTTTATTAAAATCTATTAATTAGGTGTATGTAGGGAAGATTGTAATCTTAATTAATTGATTACTAGTAATGAAATTAAGTGTTTTTTATAATAAAAGGTGTTTTATTCTGAAAAAAATAATACAAGTGTAGTTCTAATTACCGATTTAAGGTTTTGTTAACTATTTAAAGAATATTGAATATGTAATTTTACTTCAAACTAAAAAGAAAAATAATGAAACAAATTATGTTAGGTTTAATGGCTTTAATAGCAACGTTTAGCCTTCAAGCACAAGTGAGCACACCGCAACCAAGTCCGTTAAGTAAAATTGAACAAACCGTTGGATTAACCAATGTAGTAATAGAATATTCTAGACCAAGTTTACGTGGTCGTGAGCTCTATGGTAGCCTTTTACCTTACGGTGAATTATGGAGAACAGGAGCAAATGAAAACACAAAAATTACATTTTCTGATGATGTAATTATAGATGGTAAACCATTAAAAGCAGGTACCTATGCAGTGTATACTAAACCAGATAAAGTAGCTTGGGACGTTATTTTTTACACAGATACAGATAACTGGGGATTACCAAAAACGTGGGATGAAAGTAAAGTAGCTTTAGAAACTAAAACAGAAGTATACCCAAATCCGGTTTCGCTTGAAACATTTACAATCTATTTTTCTGATTTAACAAACAATTCTGCCATACTACGTTTTTCATGGGGAGAAAGATATGCATCTTTTAAAATTAATGTCCCAACAGACGAGATTGTTACTAAAGACATTGAGCGTGCTATGAATGGTACCACTGCAAGTGATTATTATGCTTCTGCAGTGTATTATTTTGAATCGGGAAAAGATATTAATCAGGCAAAAATATGGATTGACAAATGTATTAGTATGACCGAAAATCCAGCTTTTTATCAATTACGTAAACAATCTTTAATCTATGCTAAAGCAGGCGATAAAAAAGGAGCTATTGTGGCTGCAAAAAAATCGTTGGAAGCAGCTAAGGTAGCTGGAAATACAGATTACATAAAAATGAATACAGCTTCGTTAAAAGAATGGGGAGCTTTATAATAGTTAACTAGTTAATAGATTATAAAAAAAATGCCATCAATTTTGATGGCGTTTTTTATACTTAATATTCTAAATGTATTAGGTTTCTAACCTTATCTAATGTTTTTATAAGTTTTAAGCTGAAATCGAAAGTCATAATATCACTTTCGGTTTTTCCTTCTCTAAGCAATTGGTTAAAATGAAGTGTTTCAAAATTATAACCAATAGTATCTCCTGTATAATCTAATATGTTTTCTTGTCCGTTTTGGGAGATTGTAACTGTAGTTGGTGCATGAAATTGCGTATTCAATGTTATGGTGCCATTCTCGCAAGTAAAGGTACAAGAGGTAGGCGTATCTTCAATTAAAGTACTTTTTAATAAAGCTTCAGTATTATTAGAATATTTAAAAAGCATATCGCAAGTTGAATCTGCTCCGTTTTCAAAGTTGGTGCAAGTGGCTTCAATATGTTCTGGTTCTCCTAAAGTAGAAAGCGTGGCAAAAATAGGGTAGATACCAATGTCTAATAAACTACCGCCTCCAACAGATTTATCAAATAATCTAGAGGATTCATCAAAAGGTCTTGTAAAGCCAAAATCAGCTTCAACTTTTAATAATTTTCCATAAGTTTCATTTTTTAATTCGGTTAAAGCAAACTGATAATGTGGTAAGAAATAAGTCCATAAAGCTTCCATTAACAGTACATTTTTTTCCTTTGCAAGTGCAATCATGTCTTGAACTTCTTCCAGATTCATGGCAAATGGTTTTTCGCATAACACAGCTTTTCCATGATTTAAGCATAACATGGCATGTGCTTTATGAAAACTATGCGGTGTTGCAATATAAACAGCATCTATGTCTGGATCTTTAGCTAAGGTGTCGTAACTATCGTAAGCTTTTATAGATTGAAATGTTTCTGCAAATTCACGTGCTTTATCAATAGATCTTGAAGCTACTGCTTGTAACTGTGCATCTTTAATAGTTAATAAATCTTTTGCAAATTTATGAGCAATGTTACCAAGCCCAATAATGCCCCATCTTATGGTTTTATATGGTTGAGATGTCATTTAATTTTGGATTTAAAAATTTAACGAATAGCGATATAATTAAAGCTATTGTAATTACTAAAATACAACCAAAAAGGTTAAGCCACAAATATGGCATCCAATCATTATACCATCCAAAAATTACAATGGCTTGTGTAATAATGGCTGCTGAGAAAACGGCATTTGCTTTGACGTGTTTAAAGAAAAATGCAAGTAAGAAAATTCCTAAAACATTACCGTAAAAAATAGATCCAATAATATTTACTAACTGAATTAAATTATCTGCTAAATAAGCAATGCAGGCAATACAAATGGCTAAAATACCCCAACCAAACGTAAACCATTTGGTGGCTTTTACATAATGCATATCGTCTTTGTCTTGCACAAAACTACGTTTGTAAATATCAATAGTTGTTGTAGATGCTAATGCATTTAATTCGCTAGCTGTACTAGACATGGCTGCACTTAAAATTACAGCAAGTAAAAGCCCAATTAATCCGCGAGGTAGATTGTTTAATATAAAATGAATAAAAACGTAATCTTTATCGTTAGTTTCAATTTTTGTTTGATGCTCGTTTGCAGCTTTTTCTAATACTAATTTAGCTTGATCTCGATTTTCTTTTTCAGCATTATTTATTGTTGAAATTCTAGATTTTAAACCATCATTTGGATACGTTATATAGGCATTTAATAACGTTTTCTTTTTTTCGAAAAGCTGATGTTGTTCGTTTTCTAATGTTTTAAATTCATCTGAATATGATGAGGCTGCAACGACTTCTTGTGCATGTGGATTAAAATGAATAGGGGATTCGTTAAATTGATAAAATACAAAAACCATAACACCAACAAGGAGAATAAAAAACTGCATGGGTACTTTTAATAATCCGTTAAATATTAGTCCCAATTGCATTTCTCGTAACGATTTTCCTGAAAGATAACGTTGTACTTGACTTTGGTCTGTACCAAAATAAGAAAGCATTAAAAATGTACCTCCAATAATTCCACTCCAAAATGTATATCTGTTTTCAAAATCGAAAGAGAAATCTAGAATATTCATTTTATTGTTAACCGTAGCAATTTCTAGAGCATTAGAGAAATTGATGTTTTCAGGTAAGTAACTTAAAATTAAAAAGAATGCAATAAACATTCCAGTGAAAATGACAGCCATTTGGTGTTTTTGAGTCACACTTACAGCTTTGGTTCCTCCAGAAACGGTATATATAATAACGAGTACACCAATAATAATATTTAACTGATTTAAAGACCAACCTAATACGGCCGATAAAATAATAGCTGGAGCATAAATGGTAATTCCAGCGGCTAAGCCACGTTGTACTAAAAAGAGTCCTGCGGTTAAACTTCTGGTTTTTAAATCGAATCTGTTTTCTAAAAATTCGTAAGCGGTGTATACTTTTAAACGATGATACAGCGGAATAAATACCATACAAATAATAATCATTGCAATTGGTAATCCGAAGTAGAATTGTACAAATCCCATACCGTCGTTAAACGCTTGTCCTGGCGTAGATAAAAAGGTAATGGCACTGGCTTGTGTAGCCATTACAGATAAGCCAATCGTCCACCATTGTGCTTGGTTTCCGCCACGAATATAATCCTGAACATTTTGGCTTCCACGTGTTTTCCATGTGCCATACCCAACAATTGTTAGGAGCGTTCCTATTAATATAATCCAGTCTAAAGTCTCCATGTTAAAAGGCTCTCATTAAAAAATAAAACAAAATAATGTAAACAGCATTAGCAATTAACACCCAAGTATACGAGCGTTTCCAAGTTTGTTTTATTGGTTTCTCTTCTGGCATATTAATTTTTTAAATTAGGTTTTGTATTTATATTTTCTTTTCCAATAGATAACATATTTGCAAACAATCTGTAAGCTCCAGAAACTCCTGCAGGAAATTCTCTAAAAAAACTTAAACCCGTATATATGTAGTATCCTTTACCGTATTTAGCAACTAGTAAACTTCCGCTTTTTTCAGTTTCATTTTTATCGTGCATGCCTAAAACGGGAGTAAATTCTTTGCCCCATACTTCAGGGAAATATAAACCACGTTCTTGTGTCCAGCCTTCAAAATCTTTCTCTGTAATCGTATTAGGGAAGTTTAGTAATTCGTTTTTAGGATCTAAGAATGTTATTTTTGCGTTTTCATCGGTTACGCGGTCTCTCGATAATTCTAATTGGTAAGGGGCTATATTATCTACTTTTAAACCGCGATTAGTATTGTATTGTGCAATTAAATTTCCGCCTTCTTTAACATAGTCAAATAAAATGTTTTGCTTGTATGCTAAATCATCTACAGTATTATAAGCTCTTATTCCAATAACAATAGCATCAAAACGACTTAAATTTGAAGGGGTAATATCTTCTGGTTTTATAATAGCAACGTGATATCCTATTTGTCTTAAACTCTCAGGAACAACATCTCCTGCACCTTGAATATAACCAATATTTTCTCCTTTTTTAATAATATCTAAACGCACAAATTTACTTGGTTTAGGCATTACAACAGTTTGAAACGGAATATGATCGTAATCAATTTCTATTAAGGCTTTATTATATGCTGTTCCGTTTACGGTTACGGTAGATGTGATTTTAACTTCACTCTGATTTTTAGGCGGAGTTACAGTAAAGAAAACTGTTTTAGATTCGCCTTGATGCGCTATTGAAATTGGTGACAATTTTGGAGAAATGGTCCAATCTTTAGGCGTGTTTAAGCTAACAGTTCCTTCTAGATTATTTTTTCCAGCCGTTACAATTACAGCCACTTGCTTAGGTGTATTGTTTTCGAAAATTAAAACAGGTTCTGCGAGTTGTGAGGCTACAGCAGGAACAATTTCGAAAGGTTTATAAACTTCACCTTTAACAGGATCGTTTGTTTTGTAAATAATAGATTTTGTAAATGGAATAGAAACGTTTTCAATAACCAAATTAAATGTTACATTCTGACTTCTTGGTGTTTCTGGTTTCCCAATTAACGATTTATCTTCTACTTTATACATCCCCAAGCTACCTTGTGTAGTTAACCAATACGGTGTGGTTATTTTTGTATTAGAAAGAACAGAATAATGCTCGTTAAAATTGAATTTAATGTTATTTGTTAAACTAATTTTTTTTGAAATTGAAACACCATTTGGATTTACAATACTTTGTAAAGTGATAGGCTCTGTACTTCTATTTATAATTTCAATATTTAAATTGACATCTTCATTAGTTGTTGCCCAATTGTTTTCTGCAGCAGCTTCTATATATAAACCAGCACAAGCTGCGATTACATTTTTAATATCTTCTGTTTTTATTGTTTTCCAATGCGTTTCATCTAATTTTTGAATTAATGTATACGCTTTTACTAATTTTGGAATACTTGCAGATGGATTTTTAAAATCGTATTCTTTTTCAACTTGACTTAAAAGTTGTCCAATAGCTTTTCCGTTTTTTACACGATTCCAACTGGTGTCTATACCTTCAAAAATATTAGATTTATCTTTTGGCATATCACCTTTAATTAATTCAATGTATTCTAGGCTAGATCCTCGTGTTCCTGTATTTCCGAAACCTTGAGATTTATGCTGACTTCTACTTAAAGAAGATATTTCTGTGTTAGATAATCCGCTTGACGGAAAATAAACACCTGTATCTATAGTAAGCATGTTGCTTTTATCTGCGGCATCAAATTTTTTCTGAGACCCATAAAACCAATATGATGTATTAAAAAACATGCGTTTTGGTTGCCAAATAGCTGTTGTTTTAAGTTGTTCTGGAAATTTAGAAGCATCATTAGTTAAATTGAAAGCCTCAACACTTAGCATAGCAGAACTGGTATGGTGACCGTGTGTTGTTCCTGGCGATCTGTGATCGAATCTGTTAATAATTATATCTGGCTGAAAGTTTCTAATTGCTAGAACTACATCGCTTAATACTTCGTTTTTATCCCAAATGGCTAAGGTTTCGTCTGGATGTTTCGAATATCCGAAATCGTTAGCGCGTGTAAAAAATTGTTCTCCGCCATCGGTACGTCTTGCTGCCAATAATTCTTCGGTACGAATAACGCCTAAAAGTTCTCTAATTTCTGGACCTATTAAATTTTGCCCGCCGTCACCACGTGTTAAAGATAAATAAGCTGTTCTAGCTTTAACCTTATTAGACATATAAGAAATCATCTTGGTATTTTCATCGTCTGGATGCGCTGCTAGATATAAAACAGAACCTAAGAAATTTAGTTTTTTTATAGATTCGTGTATTTCTGAAGCATTAGGTTTTTTAGGTTGTTGTGCAAAAGAGGTAGGTAATACTAACAGTACTGTTAGTATTGTGAGGATAATTTTTTTCATTAATTAGAGATTGTATTAAGGCTTTAACTTCAAATATAAAAAGTAGCTATGGCTTTTATAGTCTTTTAAGCTTTCTTTAACTCTAATTGTAGACGAAGTGGCATTAATAAAATTTCAAAATATGTTGAAAAAATATAGATTAAATACTTATAGCCATTTTTTACGCTTAAAGTAATAAATCATGATTGCAACCATTATTACCATAATACATATTAAAATGGGATAGCTGTATGGATGATGTAATTCTGGCATATTATCGAAATTCATTCCGTAGATTCCGGCAATAAAAGTTAACGGAATAAATATGGTTGAAATGATGGTTAAAACCTTCATCACTTCATTCATTTTATTACTAATTCCTGTCATGTACATATCCATTAATCCCCAAACCATTTCACGATAAACTTCAGTGTTTTCGTTAACTTGTATGGTATGATCGTAAACATCTCGAAAAAAGGGCAAGGTTTTTTGATCGATTAATTTGTGTTCACTTTTTTCTACACGATTAATAATGTCTCGAACAGGGAAAATAGCACGTCTAATTCTTAATATTTCACGTTTTAAATCTTGAATTTGAGTCGATAAGTTTCCTTGAGTAATACCGTTAAAAAGTTCGTCTTCTAAATCTTCAATTTTATCGCCTAAACGTTCTACAACTACAAAATAATGATCGACAATATTATCTATTAAAGCATAAAATAAGTAGTCGGAGCCTAAAGTTCTTAAGCGCCCTTTTCCGTGTCTTATACGTTCTCGTAATTCATCAAAAACATCGCCTTCAGATTCTTGAAAAGTAAGTACGTAGTTGTGTCCAAGTATTAAGGTAATTTGCTCAGATATTAATCCGTTTTTAGAATCGTAATACAACATTTTCATACTTAACGACAGATAATCTTCAAATTCATCAATTTTTGGACGTTGAGAAATGTTGGCTATATCTTCTAAAATAAGCGGGTGAATATTGTAAAGTTCACCAATATTTTCTATCGCTTTAGTGTGGTTTAATCCATTTATATTAATCCAGGTAACTTCTTCTGTAGAGTTGGATTTATAAGCATAAGAATCTTCAATTTTAGGAAGTTCTTTTTCATAAACATGCGTAGGACTATAATTAAAAACCTCGATAAAAAGTTGTTGTGTTTGTTTTTGTCCAGTGTAAACAATGGTTCCAGGAGACAGTCCTGTTTTTTGCTTATTTCTTTTTGTTCTAGGTTTTTTTTGCATAATGAAAATAACGTATGTTTAAATGGCATCATTGCCATCTGTTATCGCATCCTTCTGAACTAAAGTTACGGCTTTTTGTAATATTAAATTATTTGGATAAGTGACTAAATTGCCATTATCTAATCTTAAATGTAATTGAAATGCACGAATATCTTCAATAACGGCTTCAATAGGGAAATCTTTATCATGAATACTAATCTTGTCTCCAACTTTATACGGAAACGAGAAAAACATAATAACGCCAGAGGTTATATTACTTAAAATAGACCAAATTGCAAATAAAGCAATACCAATAACTGCAAAAACCGAAGAAAAAACTAAAGCTAAATCTTCAGGTTTTGCTCCCATAATAAAAGATAAAAATAGCAGCCCAATAAAAAATAAAGTTACTGTTGAATAACGTTGAATGAGTTGAATTCGAGCTTCATTAATACCACTTTTTCGTCCAATTTTCTTGACTAAAAGTAGAACGATTGCACGTATTATAAGAAGTACAATTAATAAGATTATACAAGATACAATAATTTTATAGTGAGCTTCAAAAAACATAAATAGAGTTGAATTTAATACTACAAATATAGATGAAGCAAACCACAATATGGATAACTATTTATGAAGTTTGAAGATGATTTTTTTAGGAAACCATTTCATTTAAAACGCGATAAACAACATCTGTAGGAAGTCCCATAACATTAAAATAAGAACCCTCAAGTTTAGTTACTCCAATATAACCAATCCATTCCTGAATGCCATATCCTCCAGCCTTATCGAAGGGTTTGTAGGTGTTAATGTAATAATTAATTTCGTTGTCCGTAAGTGCTTTAAAGGTTACTTTAGTTACAGAATTTACTGTTTTTTCAAAGTCAAGCGCTGTAAAACACACCGAAGTAATAACCTCGTGAGTGGCATTGCTTAACGATTTTAGCATTTGGAATGCTTGAGTTGTAGTTGTTGGTTTTCCTAGAGCAATTTCGTTATGCCAAACAATAGTGTCGCTAGTAATTAAAATATCATTAGAGCTAAGTTTATCTTTAAATGGAAGTGCTTTTAGTTGTGCTAAATAATCACTGATTTCAAAATGACGTAAACGTGGCGGATAAACCTCTTCAACAGGTTTTAGTTCTATTGAAAACTCTAAACCTAAGTCTTTGAAAAACTGTTGTCTTCTTGGAGAACCAGAAGCTAGTATAATATTATAATTACTTATGTTTTTGTGTAGCATTACGATAGTATTATTGGATATAAAAGTAACGATAATACTCCTGTTAACATCACTAATTTTAAAGCGTTACTAATTTTATTGTGGTCTTTTTTAGTTTTTGCACTAAATAGTTCTATAGAGACATATAGTAAGGGACCAATAACTAAAAATGTAAAATATGCAGCTTCTAGGGGTGTGTTATATAAAAACATAATAACATAATATACTAAGATCCCAAGGGGGATAAAAGATAATACAAAAGCAATTTTAGAAGATCGGCTTCTTCCTATTAAAACAGGTAATGTTGCTATGCCAGATGCATAATCGCCATCAATGTCTTCAATATCTTTTATAATTTCACGAATAAAATTTAGAATAAAGGCCATACCTGCATATTCTAAAACAAGTTTGAAAACCATGCGTTGACTGTCTTGATTTTCGAAAGTTATTGCAGGAATTAAATCGAATAATCCTACGATAACAATACTTAAAGCCACCAAAATAGAAATGATAATATTTCCAACTAAACAGGTGCGTTTTAAATAGCTAGCATATAAATATAACAATACAGAAATAATTACGAAAAGTGCAAAAAAGCCACCTTTTTCTACGGCATGAGATAAGTAAAAGCCAAGAATTACACCAATAACATTTAATGTAATAAACATGTTGTAAGCCGTTTTTTCTGAAATAGACTTTCCTACAATTACTCGATCTGGCTTATTAATATGGTCGGTATCTACATCGTAAATATCATTTATTATATTTCCTGCAGAAGCTAAACATAGCGTTGCTAAAATAAGAATAATAAATTGCCAATCTTGTAGGGCGGTATCTACATGAAAAACAGGGAATAACGCATATTTAATTAAAGATTGGACAAGAACGATTAGTAAGAGGTTTTTCCAACGTATTAGGTTTAATACCTTCATTTTAATCGTATTGTGCATTAAAATTACCACTCCATTTTCCTTGTACTTTTAGTACTTGCTCGATAACATCTCTAACCGCCCCTTTTCCTCCATTTCTATGAGATACGTATTTAGATATGTTTTTAATTTCTGGAACAGCATCTTGCGGACAAGTTGGTAAACCTACAATTAACATGACAGGGAAATCTGGAATATCGTCTCCCATATAAAGTATGTTCTCTGTTTTTATGTTATTGTTTTGTACATATTCGTCTAATTGGTCTATTTTATTATGGGCACCCAAAAAGATGTCGGTAATTCCTAAACCTTCTAGGCGTTTACGAACACCTTCATTAGATCCGCCAGAAATAATACAAATGTTATAACCCGCATCTATAGCTGTTTTTAAAGCATAACCATCTTTTATATTCATTACTCTAAGCATTTCTCCGGTTGTGGTTACTGTAACGTTTCCATCGGTTAAAACACCATCCACATCAAAAATAAAAGTGGTGATATGTTCTAGATATTCTTTATAACTTTTTTCTTCCATGTGTTTCAAGTATTGAGTTGGTTAGTAGTTTGTAAATGGCTTTATGCTGTGGGTTCTCTATTAGATTTAAATGCTTCTTAATCGTTTTTTTATCACCACGAACGGCAGGTCCAGTTTGCGCTACATAAGGAGACATGGTCTGAATTTTTTTAGCCGTTTCTAAAATTAGTGGTTTTAAAATTTCGAATTCCATTTGATTTGCTTCTGTAATCTCGTGTGTAATTCGGTATAATTGATTCGTAAAATTATTTGCAAAAACGGCGGCAATATGTAATCTTTTACGCTGTTCTGTAGATACTTTATAATCTGTGCTACCAATAGCTTGCGCTAATTTTTTCAACAATTTAAAATCTGCTTTTTTAAGCGCTTCAATACATAAAGGAATATTAGAAAAATCTATATCTGCTTCTTTTGTAAATGTTTGTAACGGATAAAAAACACCACGTCTATGTTTTTCGTCTATGTCGTAAAGACTTGCCGTCCCTGAGGTATGCACTACAAAACGATCTTGAAAAGGTAAGGCTTTAGATACGGATGAAATGGCATCGTCACTAATCGCCAATATATAAATATCGGCTATGTTTAAGGCATTTAAATCATCGGTAACTTCAACCTCATTTTTATAAGTTGAAATTTTATTAATATGCCTATTATACCATTGCGTAACAGTAATGGTATCAGAATTTTTAAACTCTTTATATAAATGTGTGGCAACATTTCCGGCGCCAAGTAATACAACTGAAATCATCCCGCTAAAATACAGTTTTTCAGAATAAATTTTTACAACAAAAGAAGATTTTAAAGTTAGAAGATATATTTACACGCTTTAATATAATGAGAACTATATTTGTAATGCATTACATAAACTAAACAATTAAAGAAAAATGGATGTTACAAAATTAGATATTAAAGATAGAGCAGATGTGTTTAAATTGGTTTCTACGTTTTATGATAAAATTAAAACCGACGATGTTTTAGGTCCGTTTTTTAATACTATAATTACAGATTGGCCAGCACATTTAGACCATTTAACTACGTTTTGGGAATCGAGTCTGTTTTTAAAAACTAAATATTATGGGAATCCGATAGAGGTTCATGTTAATGTAGATGAAAAAACCGATAATCGTATTTCTGAAAAGCATTTTGGAATTTGGTTAAATTTTTGGGTTCAAACGGTAGACGAACTTTTTGAAGGCGAAATTGCTAATAATGCAAAACAAAGGGCTCGGAAAATGGGAACATTTTTATACTTAAATATCTTTCAGGCAAGACAAAACAAAGGCTAATCTTCTTCTTGTCTTAAAATTAGGTTAATTTTAACAGACTTTAGATTTATACGTAACAGCCAACTGAACAAAATAAGCTAAATTTGCCCACTTAAAATTTAGAGAAACCATTATGCAAAATAAACTTGCCAAAATTCTTTTTTCTACCCGTCTAACTTCTGTATTATTTATTGCTTTTGCCGCAGCGATGGCTATTGGTACATTTATGGATGCGGGGCAGGATACGTCTCCAACTCCATATTCCAGAACTCTAATTTATAATACATGGTGGTTTACAGCCATTATGGTTGTTTTCGTTATAAATTTTGTTGGGAATATAAAACGTTACCAACTTTACAAAAAAGAAAAATGGGCCTCACTAATACTTCATTTATCCTTTATTTTTATTCTAATTGGTGCTTTTATTACTAGATATATTGGTTTTGAAGGGATGATGGCAATTCGTGAAGGTGCAACCGAAAATACGTTTCTAACACAAAAAACATATATCACAGCTTTTATTGATGGTGATTATATGATTGATGGTGTACCACAACGTTTACCTTTAGAGCAAGAAGTTGATTTTTCTCCACGTTTAGATAATGAATTCAGTATTAAAACAAAATACGATCAACAACCTATAAGTATAGAATTAGAATCGTTTATTAGCGGAGCAGAAGAAGATATTATTCCTGATGAATCTGGCGAAGAGTATTTAAAAATTGTTGAAGCTAGCGAAGGCAAACCACATAATCACTTTTTAAAAGTAGGAGAAGTTCAAAGCATTCACAACGTTTTAATTGCTTTAAATAAAGAAACCCCTGGAGCCATTAATATTACATCTAATGATGATGGAATTTTTATTAATTCACCATTTGAAGGTGAATATACAACCATGGCTACCATGCAGAGTGGTAAACTAGTAAAAGATAGTTTGCAACCTTTAATTTTGCGTTCGGGTTATGTTATTGCTAATATGCAATTTGTATTTCCAAAACCTGTAGTTAAAGGAAAATTTGATTTAGTGAAGAAAGCAGAATTCCTTAAAAATGATGAAGATGGAATCGTACTCAAAGTAACTACAAATGGTGAAACCAAACGTGTTGGCTTATTAGGAGGAAAAGGAACAAATAGCAATTTTAAACAAGTAAAAATTGGCGGGTTAGATTTTGCATTTAAATATGGTTCTAAAGTTTTGGAGCTTCCTTTTAGTGTAAAACTAAACGATTTTGAAGCCGAGCGCTATCCAGGAACAGAAAAAAGCTTTTCTGCATTTTCTAGTAAGGTTACTGTTATAGATGAGCAAGAAGGCGACTTCGATTATAAAATTTTTATGAATCATATTTTAGATCACCGCGGATATCGCTTTTTCCAATCTGGTTTCGATCCAGATGAAAAAGGAACTATTCTTTCTGTGAATCACGATTATTACGGAACGTTATTTACATATATTGGTTACTTCTTATTGTATTTCGGACTTTTAGCGACTTTAGTAGCAAAAGGTACACGTTTTGGAGATTTACGTAAAAAATTAGACCAAGTAAAAGCTAAGAAAGCTAAAATTTTATCAGTTTTATTAGTGTGTTTAGCTTTTAATGGCTTTGCTCAAGGACATTCAGAAAACGATGGTCATGCACATAATAACAAGCCAACTAAGGCTCAAATAGATTCTATTTTAGTCGCAAATAAAGCCCCTGAAGCACATGCCGATAAATTTGGGCATATGGTGATTCAAGATTTAAGCGGACGTATGATGCCAGTGAATACGTATGCATCAGAGTTGTTACGTAAGCTTACAAAAGCAGATACATATGCAGATTTAGATGCCGATCAAGTGTTTCTATCAATGCAAGAAAGTCCGTTGTTATGGTACAATGTACCGATTGTGTATTTAAAATATCAGAAAGCAGATTCTATTCGATCTTTAATAGGTATTCCAAAGGAGCAGGAATTTGCAACCTTAGCCGATTTCTTTACAGATCGTGGTGCCTATAAATTAGGTCCATATTTAGAAGAAGCTTATAAAGCGCCAATTCCTAACGGATTTCAAAAAGAATTTAAAGAAACAGATCAGCGTGTAAATTTATTATATAACACTATTGAAGGGCGTTCGTTACGTATTTTTCCTGTTCCAAACGATGAAAATAATAAATGGATTTCTTCTATTGAATATAAAAATGGAACCATTAAAGTTGAAGATTCTTTATACGCAAACTTTATAAAAAGTGGATTTTCAGCTTATTTAATGACGCTAAATCAAGCGAAACAAACTGGCGATTTTACAGATGCCGATAAGCTTTTAGAAGCATTTCATAAAACACAGCAACAATATGGAGCTAGTGTAATGCTTTCAGATAAAAAAATAAAAACTGAAATTTTATATAACCATTACGATATTTTTAAAGGATTATTTAGCTGGTATATGTATGCTGGAACATTAATGTTTATTGTGCTAATTATTCAGATATTTAAAAGTAAAAGCAAACCTGTAGATATTAGTGTGTCTGTGTTTAAATGGATAATTGTAGCCTTGTTTTTATTACATACTATAGGTTTAATTGCACGTTGGTATATTTCTGGACATGCACCTTGGAGTGATGCTTATGAATCGATGATATATGTAGCTTGGGCAACCATGTTATTTGGATTGTTATTCGGTAGAAAAAGTGATTTAACCATAGCGGCAACAGCATTTGTAACGTCTATGATTTTAATGGTTGCACATTGGAACTGGATGGATCCTGCCATTGCAAACCTGCAGCCTGTATTAGATAGCTATTGGTTAATGATTCACGTCGCTGTTATTGTAGCCAGTTACGGGCCGTTTACTTTAGGTATGATTTTAGGATTAACAGTGCTTTTCCTTATGATTTTTACAAATAAAGAGAATAAAGAGAAAATGCTGATTAACATTAAAGAGCTGACTATAATTAATGAAATGGCGTTAACCGTAGGTTTAGTAATGTTAACTATAGGAAACTTCCTTGGAGGAATGTGGGCTAACGAAAGTTGGGGACGTTATTGGGGATGGGATCCAAAAGAAACTTGGGCTTTAATTAGTATTATGGTATATGCATTTGTAATTCATATGCGTTTAGTGCCTGGATTAAGAGGTCGATTCGGATTCAATTTAGCATCAATTCTAGCATTTTCTAGTATTATGATGACGTATTTTGGAGTAAACTTCTACTTAGCAGGATTACATTCGTATGCTAGTGGAGATCAAATTGTAAGTGTTAAATTCATTTTCATTACATTAGGAATCATTGCTGTAATAGCAGGATTTGCCTATGTGAAATACGCTAAGTTTTACAAAAAAAAGTAAATAATTATTTTTAAATAAGCGGAAGTATTAATTTAAAAATTAATCCGCAACTTACAGCAAGACCGAAACTTAATAGGGTACCAATTAAAACGTATTCTGTTAATTTTCGGTCTTTTGCTTTTGATAAATCACCGAAACGAAATACAGATTTTGCAGTGATTAAAAAACCAATTCCTTCCCAATAATTCATAACTATAAATACGAATACAAACAAACGTTCTAACATTCCAATATAAGCACCAGCATCTTTAAGCGAAGCTTTATTTGTATCTTCTAAAGACCATTTAGATATAATAACCTTCATTATAATTGAAGCAACAACGGTTACAAAAATGATACAACATAAAACGAGTAGTAAGTGTGTATCGTAAAAATAAGCTATTAATATAGGAAAAGGCTCGTAAATACGTACGGTTAGAATGAGTATAACAAGATGCGCTAATTGATCTAAACTAAATAACCAACGCGAGTTTACTTTAATGTTTAGGTATAGTTTAATTGTATCGAAAAGGAAGTGTGATATTGTAATTAATAAAATACCCCATATATATTTAAAATTAAATTGAAGCACCACTAATAAAGCCATAAGATGTACTGCAATATGTGCATACAAATATTTAGATTTTAGTGTGTGTTTTTCTTTGTGTTTTACCCATTTTGTAGGTTGTAATAGAAAATCTCCAATTAAGTGAGCAAGTAATAATTTTATAAATAGCGCAATCATAGGTTTACGTTTTTAGAGTAGAATTGAATCATTTTTAGGATTTCGTCGTAACCTGCACGTTTTAATCCTTGGCTAATATTTCCTTGTGTACTTTGGGTAAGTTCTGCTAATTCTTTTTGATTAGATTCGGGATGTGTTAATGCTAATTTTACAAGAGAAGCTGTAGTAGGAGTCCATGTATTCATAGTTAATAAGGCTAACTCTAGCATGATATTTAGTGGAGCATCAAATTCTGGTCGATTTGATTTTAATGCTAAATTTGTTTTTTTGAGTTGCTCAAAACATTCTCCAGAGTTAATGAATGCACTTCCATTAGCTTCTGTTATATTATTAGCATCATAATTTTTATCTCCTAAACCAATAGCTATTCTTACGTCCATAGTTTTGAATTGCTTCAAGCTTGCTTTTATTAAAATAGCAGCTTTTAAGGCGTGTTTGGGCTCGATTTCTACCTGAAAACTATCTCCTCTATATATTTCCCATTGTTTAGGACTTTTTCCATAAAGGTTAAGTTCTGCTTTTAAAAGATTTAACCAATCCTTTGCATCATGTGTCCTAGAATTAATAATATCTCCTGTAAGAATACTCGTCATGTGTATTTTGCTTTGTATCAAATATATTTTAAATTTTATTAAGTTCAAAATTATTAGCTTAAAAACTAATATTTAAAAATATAATCTTAAAAGCTAATATTGTATTTTATAATTGAATTAGATAATAATAAGAAGTTAAGAATCATTTTGAGAAGCAAGAGATAAAAAATATATTTGTTAAAAAAGAATGTATGAAATTACTTCAAGAATTTAAAGAGTTTGCTGTAAAAGGAAACATGATAGATATGGCAGTGGGTATTATTATAGGGGCATCTTTTAATAAGGTTATCGATGTTATGGTAAAGCAAGTGTTTATGCCGCCATTATCATTATTGTCTGATGGTATTCATTTCCAAGATAAAGTCTGGGTATTAAGGAAGGCTGTTAACGATGCATCTGGATCTGTTTTACAGCCACAAATAGCAGTAGGATATGGAGCTTTAATAGAAGCACTTTTAGATTTTTTGATTATAGGATTTACAGTGTTCATTGTCGTAAAATTCATGAACAGACTAAGAAATAGGTCCGAAGATCCCAAAGATAAAAGAGTAGAAACACCTAAAGATATTCAGTTATTATCAGGGATTACAGAACTGTTAGAAGAGCAAAATACTTTATTAAAAACAAAAGTTAAGAGATAAAAAACTACCATAATAACTTGTATTATGATAGTTTTTGTAATTAACAGTTAATTAATAGCATTTTTATATGAAAAAACCTTAATTTTTAAAAAGGTTACATAGTCTTAGTAATATATTACAAATTTAAGATTAACATGTAACATATGGAATACCTGAATTCAGGTATTTTTTTATTTAGGAATACAAAATTTTAATTATCTAATTATAAATATTGTATAATTTTTAAGAATACATTAATTTTTAGTAAATGTATAATTTATACCTTTAGCTTATGAAAACAACCATGCTATTACTAGTTGCAATAGTACTTTTTAGTTGCAAACAAAAAATAAAAGAAAAGCCAGTTACAGCGAGTAACGCATTGCAAATATCAACGATTGAAAAAAATCCGATGAAAAAAGAAACTATTTATCAATTTAAAGTTGAAGATTTATATGGAAAACCATTTGATTTTTCAACTTTAAAAGGAAAAAAAATTATGGTGGTAAATACCGCTAGTAAATGTGGATTGACACCTCAATATGAACAATTACAAGAGATTTACGAGTCTTATAAAGATATTGGTTTTACAATTGTTGGTTTTCCTGCAAATAACTTTAAAAGTCAAGAACCAGGAACAAACACAGAAATTGCAGCTTTTTGTGAGTTAAATTATGGAGTAACATTCCCTATGATGAATAAAATTTCGGTTAAAGGCAATGACATGGATGATGTTTATAAATTTTTAACTCAGAAAAGCAGAAACGGATTTGAAGATTCAGAAGTAGAATGGAATTTTCAAAAGTATTTAATAGATGAAAATGGATATGTTGTTCGCGTAATATCGCCTAAAACATTACCAAACGACCAATCAATAATTTCTTGGATAAAAAGTTAAAAGATGACAAAAAAAATAGGATTAGAAACCACGTGTGTACATGTAGGAGAAGTAAAGGACGAACAGTTTAAAGGTGCTGTATCTCCAATTTATATGTCAACGTCATATCAGTTTGATGATGTTGATGTTAAACGTTATCCACGTTATTTTAATACACCAAATCAGGAAAGTTTATCTAAAAAAATAGCAGCAATAGAACATGCCGAGGCAGGTATGGTTTTTGGTTCGGGAATGGCTGCAATTAGTACTACGCTATTGGCCTTTTTAAAAGTAGGCGATCATATTGTAGTTCAAAACACATTATATGGCGGAACAAGTAATTTTATAAGAGAAGAATTTCCTAAATATGGTATAGAATTTACCTTTACAGATGGTTACGAAATATCTGATTTTGAATCTGCAATACAAGATAATACTAAAGTTATTTATATAGAAACACCTTCAAATCCGTTATTAACAATTACAGATATAAAAGGGGTATCAGATTTAGCAAAACAGAAAGGCATATTATCTATTATAGACAATACGTTTGCGAGTCCTGTAAACCAGAATCCAATAGATTTTGGAATCGATATTGTTGTGCATTCTGCAACAAAATACCTTGGCGGACATAGCGATATTTTAGCTGGAGCCGTAGCGTGTTCTAAAGAACATATGGATACCATTTGGAATGTTGGGAAAAATTTAGGTGGAAACTTAAGCGATTTCATGGTTTGGATGTTAGAGCGTAGCATGAAAACATTAGTATTACGTGTAGAAGCACAGAATAAAAATGCGAAGAAATTGGCTAAGTTTTTAAATGCACATTCAGATATTAAAAACGTGTATTATCCAGGTTTAAAGAGTCATCCTCAATACCGTTTAGCAAAATCTCAAATGAGAGGTTTTGGAGGTATGTTATCATTTGAATTAAATGATGAATTAGATGCATTAAAGTTTCAAAAAGAGTTGAAACTAATAAAACCAGCAATGAGTTTAGCGGGTGTAGAAAGTACAATGTTGTCACCTTATTTAACGTCACACGCCTTATTAACTCAAGAGGAACGCGATAGTATTGGAGTAACCAACGGACTTATTCGTTTTTCTGTAGGAATAGAATCTAAAAAAGATTTAATTAAAGATATTGAACAAGCTATAAAAGCGGTTAAAAAATAAGTTAAAGTAGAAGTTTAATTATAAAATAGAGCATTCTAGAATGCAATTAAAGTAAAACAAATGAAATTAGATATACTTGCAATAGGAGCACATCCAGACGATGTTGAATTAGGATGTGGAGCAACAGTTGCAAAAGAAATTGCCAACGGAAAAACTGTTGGGATTATCGATTTAACCAGAGGAGAGTTAGGAACCCGAGGAACAGCAGAAACACGAGATGCAGAAGCTAAAGATGCTGCAAAAATTTTAGGCGTTTCAGTACGAGAAAATTTAGGCTTCGCAGATGGGTTTTTTACAAATGATAAAAAGCATCAATTAGAAATTATAAAAATAATTCGTAAATATCAACCAGAAATCGTGCTTTGTAATGCTATTGATGATAGACATATAGATCATGGAAAAGGAAGTAAATTGGTTAGTGATGCTTGTTTTTTAAGCGGATTAAAGAAAATTGAAACTGAAGTAGGAGGAGAGTTACAAATACAATGGAGACCAAAACATGTTTACCATTATATACAGTGGAAACATATAGAGCCTGATTTTGTTGTAGATGTTACCGGATATATGGATATTAAAGAAGAAGCTGTTTTAGCTTATAAAACACAATTTTTTGATCCAGAGAGTAAAGAACCAGAAACACCTATTTCAAGTAAGAATTTTACTGATAGTGTAAAATATCGTGCAAAAGATTTAGGACGCATAATTGGAGTAGAATCAGCAGAGGGCTTTACTTCAGAGCGTTATGTTGCGGTCGAAAATTTATTTAAATTAAAATGAAAATTTTTTTTAAAATAATTTGGTATATCTGTAATTTCGTTTAAATTTGCACACGCATTACAAAAATGCAGTTACATGGTGGTTGTAGCTCAGTTGGTTAGAGCATTGGTTTGTGGTACCAAGGGTCGCCGGTTCGAATCCGGTCTTCCACCCAAAAAGTAAAAGCCTTTCGATTTTTCGAAAGGCTTTTTTTGTGGATATAAGTTTCGTGCTTTTATAATTCTAACTTAACACCTTGTTCAGGGAAAATTAAATCTAAACCTAAATCGTTTTGGTCATGTAATTGCGTTTTAATTTTTACCATGTTTTCTACAGGTGGCTTTTGGTGTGTTATTATGGTTTTAAATCCGTGTAAAGCGTTTTTTCCTGTTAATTTTTGTAAGTTTTTTAATTCTTTATAAAACCAATTTGGTGTTAAATGCCCGTACAAAGCAGTATTGGCTTGTTCATTAGGGAAGGAAACTTCTATAAACATGGCGCGTAATTTTTTTGTTTTAATTAACGGAGAAACAACAGTCCATAGCTGCTTTAAATCGTTACTGTTTTCAATAGCATCAGGTCCTGTGTCTCCTAAATAAAGTAGATAATCTTCGTGATAACGGACTAAAAAAGCAGTGCTTTCAAACGGACTTACATGGCTTAGAGGAAATGCAGTTACAAACATATCTGTATTTGTAACTGGAATTTCTTGTTGGTGATTTAAAGTCTGAAAATGATAGCGTTTAATTTGAAATCCAGGACCTTCATCACCAAAATTAGCCCATGTTTCTCCATTAAAATAATGGTCTTGCATCATTGTCATACATTTTTTAGTTGCATAAACTGTTTTTGATGAATCTGCAGGAGAATTAATAATCAAGCCAGAGACATGATCTAAATGCGCATGAGATATAAAATAACCTTTTATGTATTCTCGTAGTACTTGTTTTGCAGATATGTTAAAGGCTTTGTTTTCAATAGCTTTTTCTATTCCGTAATGCAGAGTTCCTGCATCTAAAGATATAAAGTCGTTAGTTCCTGTAGGAGCCACCAAATAAGCAGATAAGTTTGTTTCGTCTATACCCCCTTTCACACCAAGCGGAATCAATTGAAAGGCTGCTTTTTGTTGTGCAAAAAGTGTTGTTGTAACCCATAGAATACAAATCAAAAAAGATATAGTAGATTTCATTTTTTATACATTTTTTTAATAATCATGAAACCACAAATTTAAAGGCTTCATATTAATAAAGAGTTGCTTTTGTTTTAAAAAACAGAATATATTAACGTTTAGTAATGTTGTTAATTCATATGGTTAATCAATCTGCATTTTGTTTACTTGAAATGATATTAAAATCAATTTAATAATAATAAGTGATTTTAAATATGTTTTTGTTCTAATTTAGCCTGTTTTTTAAAGTATTTATAACCTTATTTCGTAAAATTTTATTTTTAATAATATGTGTTTTCGTAAAAAAAAACAATTCAATAAATATGTTCTATATTTATGAATATTATTCATTAATAAATAGATTGGAAATTGAATTTTATATTTAAATGTATCTTATTTTTTGCGGCTATACTAACGGTTTTACATGTGCATGCACAGAATGAATCTGCAAATTGGTACTTCGGAGAAACAGCAGCATTAAGTTTTAAAAGCGGAGAGCCCGTTTCTCTTGGAAATAGTGCGTTGTTTACTCACGAAGGAAGCGCAACAATTTCCGACCAACAAGGTAATTTAATGTTCTATACAGATGGTGTAACCATTTGGGATAAGCGAAATAGAGCCATGCCAAATGGTAATAACTTATTTGGAAATAAATCGAGTACAATGTCTGCTTTAATCATTCCAAAACCAGGTACCATTAATAGATATTATGTATTTACTATCGATGAGCCTGGGAAATCTAATGATGGATTGGATGATGGTTTTATTAATGGAGCAAACTATAGCGAAGTCGATATGACTTTAAATAGTGGTTATGGAGATGTGGTGTCTAAAAACAATCCACTAATTACATACGATGTTAATGATGATGCAGAACGTTATTTTAAATCTTCTGAAAAAATTACTGCAGTTACCCACGATGACGAAATTTCAATTTGGGTAATCACACATTTAGGAAACACCTTTTATTCTTTTTTAATTGACGAATTGGGAGTAAATGAAAACCCTGTAATATCAACAGTTTCAACAGAGATTCCTCCAAGAATTACTTCAGATAGTATAAATATATCAGCAATTGGGTATTTAAAAGTGTCTCCTAACGGAAAAACTATAGCTATAGCACATAGTTCTACAGCATTAGGAAGTCCAAGAACAGGAACTAAAAGAAGCGGAAAAGTGTTTTTGTACGACTTCGATAATATTACAGGAGCAGTTACAAACGAAATATTATTAAAAGATGGACTTTATCCTTATGGTTTAGAGTTTTCACCCAATTCTAAATTGCTGTATGCCACGATAGGTAATTATAATACAGATGATCGGTTTGTAGAGGGGTATTTATATCAATATGATTTGTTTAGTGATAATATTCCTGCTTCAGAGGTATTGATTCACAAATCAAATTATTATGCAGGGGCTTTACAATTGGCTATAGACGGACGGATTTATCGTGCAGGATATACTGGTGCTTCAGGAGTAAAGACCTTGTCTTATATAAAAAAACCTAATGTTCTTGGTACTGATAGTGATTATCAACATGCTAAAATAAAGATAGATCACGGACTTGTTAAGTTAGGCTTACCACCCTTTATACAGTCTATATTTAAATATAGATTTAATTATACATACGAATGTTCTGGTTCTGGTTTTAATGCAAATTTTACTATACTGCCTGATCCAGCAGAAGAAGATTCGGATTTTACAATGTCGTGGGATTTTGGTGATGGAACAACATCTACAACAAGTACAACTCATTTTTACGCTGTGCCTGGTGATTATGATATTGTAATGGAATTAACCATTAATAACGAAGTTCAAAACTATAAGAAAACCATTAATATTGCGAGTCTTCCAACTTTAGAAGATCAATACGAGTTTATTGCTTGCGATGCCTTTGATGAAGATGCTAACGATGGCTTAACCTTTTATAGTTTAACAAACCAAAGTAGTGCTAATACTGTTTTTACTACAGATCTAGTTCAAGTTTATTATTATAAAACAGAAGCAGAAGCAAATACCGATACCACGAATGTAAATAGTATTAATGACGTTTTTTATAATACGGTTAAGAATCAAATTGTGTATGCTAAAGTGTATGCTAATAATTCTAACTGCTACCAGATTGTTAAAGTGAAATTAACAACTAAAGATCCTATTCCTATTGGGCAGTTTGCTCTTAATTCGTGTGCAACAGATATTCCTGGAATTGCAAATTTTGATTTGTCGGATGATTATAAAAATCAGGTTAGAATTGCTGGAAATTTGCCAAACTCTGTGGCAATTTCATTTTATTCAAGTAGGGAAGATGCTCAAAACGGAGTTAACCCTTTATCATCTAATTTACAGTCTGCAGATACTACAATTTATGTAAAAGCAGAGAGTAGTGATGCTTGTTACGATGTAGGTGAAGTGAATTTAAAGGTCAATTCATTTCCAATTATAGAAGATCGTATTTATAATGTATGTCCGTCAGAATTTCCTATAATAATAGATTCAGGTATAGGAGATTCTGCTTATAATATTGATTCTTATACTTATAGTTGGGATGGTGTTGGGACTATAAAAAATGAAGCACAAAGTAAGAATGATGAGTTAGAAGTATATGCAGCAGGAGATTATTTTGTTACCATTTACGATGAAAAATTGAATTGTGATACAACTGTTAAGGTTAGTGTGGTTGTGTATCCGGCACCTATAATTAATAATTTAGATATAGATGATGATAATTTAACTGTAAGTTTAGCTAATGCAAGTTCTGATTATGAATTTTCTGTAGATTATTTAAATGGATTTCAAAGCGACAATACATTTAGAAATTTAAGTACAGGAGTACATACACTCTATGTAAGAGATTATTTTAGGTGTAATGTTATAGAACAAACGTTCTATGTGTTTGGATTACCAAAATTTTTCACACCTAATGGAGATGGAATACATGATTATTGGAATGTATTAGGTATTGATCCTTCTGCTTTTACAGATCCTGTAGATGTTTATATTTTTGATAGATATGGTAAGCTTTTAAAAGTTTTCGATCCGTTAAGTTCTAAGGGATGGGACGGTACAGCTAATGGTCAAAAAATGAGTACAGACGATTATTGGTATCGTTTTGCATTGCCCGATGGTAGGGTATATTCTGGCCATTTTACTCTGAAAAGATAAATAAGAATCTGAAACAATTGTGATGCATTAAGTATATAATTGTTTCAGAAATAGAACGGTAGCTTAAGCCTTTTTTGGTATTATTTTTTTTATTAAATTAACGATAAGTAAAACAATAAATCCGATTACAATTCCTAAAATTAATTCAGAAACAATACTTGGTAAGGCATGAAATAAATCGTGTAAATAAGGTATGTTGTGCATAAATATTCCTCCAGAAACAAGTAATAGAGCAATTGTACCAATAAATCCAAGACTTTTAATAACCCATGGCAGTGCGTTAACTAAAAGACGACCAACTTTATCTGAAAAACTATTATCTTCTTCGTTTAAATTGATAAGTTTTAATCCAAAATCGTCCATACGTACAATAAGCGCAACAATACCGTAAACCCCTACAGTAGCTAAAAGTGCCACTACAGAAACGACAATAATTTGGGTTGTTAATGGATGATTGACAACTGTACCTAAAGCAATAATTACAATTTCTACAGAAAGAATAAAATCAGTAACAATAGCTGCTTTTACTTTTTCTTTCTCCAATTTCAGTATCTCTGCTTCTGTACTTACTTCTATTCGAGCTTCTGCGTGATGTTCATGCGGAACAAAGTATTCGTAAATTTTTTCGGCGCCTTCATAAGCAAGATACAATCCACCTAAAGTTAGAATTATGGGAATAGATATTGGTAGAAAAGCACTTAATAAAAAAGCAAAAGGTAGAATAATTACTTTGTTTTTTAGAGATCCTTTAGTAATAGCCCATAAAACAGGAATTTCTCTAGAGGATACAAATCCAGAAGCTTTTTCTGCATTTACAGCTAAATCATCACCTAAAATTCCAGCGGTTTTTTTAGTCGCTAACTTTCCCATAGTTGCAACATCGTCCATAAGTACTGCGATATCGTCTAATAATGCAAAAAAACCTGATGCCATTAAAGTGTGTTTTAAATTGGTTGAAATATTACGTTTAAATAATTCTGAAAAATCAAAAAAATCGATTTAAACAGCTGCTAAAATAATATGTTTATATTTTACAGTAGGTCTCAATTGAAAATAAATGTGATTAATTTAAAGTTTTAAGCTCTGTATGTCATTTTACGGGTAATAATTTTATGGTGTAATATTATTTTTAATTTCATATTATGTTTATTTTTTGCTTTTGTAGCGTGTTATTGTATGTGGTTAAGTAATATAGTTGTTAATTTAATAGTATTCGTGATAAAAGTTTTAGGTTAAATTAAAAATAATTACATTTATTAGTTATAATACAACTCTTTAAAAATTATGATATTTAAGCATATAGAAGAATCACAAATAACCATGACACAATTAATGTTACCTTCTCATTCCAATTTTAGAGGTAATATTCATGGTGGATTTATTTTAAATCTGATGGATCAAATTGCATTTGCATGTGCTTCTAAACATTCTGGCCATTATTCGGTAACAGCATCTGTTAATAAAGTAGACTTTCTAAATGCAATTGCAGTAGGAGAATTAGTGACTTTAAAGGCATCTATTAATTATACAGGAAGAACATCTATGGTTGTTGGTTTACGTGTAGAGTCGGAAAATATACATACGGGAGTAATTAAACACTGTAATTCGTCTTATTTTACAATGGTTGCAAAAGATAAAGAACATAATAGTGTAGAAGTACCGGGGTTAATTTTAGATACAGAAGATAGTATTAGACGTTTTGCTAGAAGTATAAAACGACAAAAACAAGCCAGAAAACGAAGTGAGAATTTTAGTCAGGCAGATTTTAAAATGGATGAATATATTGAAGAAGTAAAATTACATAATGTGAAAATAGAATTGTAGACGTACAATTTGAAATAATATACAAGCAGTTAACTTATTTGAGTTAGCTGCTTTTTTTGTGCCTAAATTTTAACTAAAAAGAAGAATAAGCTTCTTTTTAGCACATACTGTTTACTAGGCTGTGTAAAAAGTGTGTAAATTTTTTACGGCTATATTTTGTTTTACACACCTGAATATACACTAAAAATTATTGTAAAAATATAATATATCATTTAAAGGCTTGTATTCAGTGCGTTGTTGAAGTTTGCTCATATATTTATTATGCATGGCATGTTTATTTCATATTATATATCAAATCACTTTAATTACACACAACATGAAGAATATAGCAATAGCATCGGCATTAACATTAGGAAGCGTTTCATCTTTCGCGTCAGCTTTTCAGACTACCTTTTTTCACGATGGAATTATGGATATTGTGTTTCAAGAAGATTTTACTCCCATAGAAATCGAAAATTTACCAACAGCTATTATAGATGCTGTTTTGAAAAACTATGGTGAAGATAAAATTGGTAAAGCTCATAAAAACGAATTAAAAGAATACAAGTTAGAACTACGTGTAAATAATGAAACACAAGTGGTTTACACAGATGAAGATGGGCATTGGATTAGTAAATAAATTAATAATGGTAGTTAAATGTATAATTTAAGAGCATTGAATTTATAATGCTTTTATAGATCTAAGACACATAGATTAATTTAATTTTTTTTACACAAAAAAATAACAGAGTAACCAGAATATAAATCAATTAAATCGAAAATTATGAAACATTTATTTTTATCAGCCGCAATTTTTGGAATAGTATTAACTAGTATGACTTTTTATGCAGCAGCTCCCGTAAAAGTAACATTTGAAGATGGTAAATTTGCTTTGCAAGATGAATATACACAAATAGAAGTAACGGCATTGCCAATAGCAATTACAGAAGCTGTTTCTAACGATTATCCAGGAGCAACTATAGCTAAAGCTTATGTAAACGAAGCAAAGACATATAAATTAATACTTACTAAAGAAGGAGCAATGGCAACTGTTTATGCAGATGAAACCGGACAATGGATTACTAAATAGTTAAAACCAACTAACCCTTATTTTGAACTATTTGTTTTACATGAAAAATGAAAATGAAATTATGAAAAAGATAATTATAACATTAGTATTTGTATTAGGTAGTGTCTCGATTTATTCAACGGCAACCCGATTTGAGAATAGTGAAAAACGAATTATAAAATCTCTACAAGATGAATTTAAAGAAATAGATATCGCTATTTTACCTACAGCAATAACAGAAGCTGTTGCAAAAGATTTTAAAAGTGCAGCAATTTCTAAAGCGTATATAAATGACGTTAAGGAATATAAGTTAATACTTAAGGAAGAAGGAGTATTAAAGACTGTTTATGTGACAGAAACAGGAATTTGGATTAATAAATAATTTTGAATTCATGTTTATAAAAGAGGGTGTTTTATTTTAACACCCTCTTTTTTTGTGTAATTTTATAACTTAATTTCTTAGACCATTTATTCCTACATGAAATCAATCCTTTTAATAGAAGATGATGTTGCTTTTTCTAATATGCTTAAACGCTTTTTAGAAAAACACAACTATAAGGTATCTATAAGTTACGGTTTTGAAGATGCAAAAGCGACAATCTTAAAAGACGATTTTGATTTAATTTTTACAGATTTAAGATTGCCTGATGGTGATGGATTAACCTTATTAGAAATTGTAAAAAAGAATAAAGAGAAAACGCCCGTAATTTTAATGACTGGTTACGCAGAGGTGTCTACAGCTGTTAAAGCGATGAAACAAGGTGCTATAGATTACATCTCGAAACCATTTAATCAAGATGAAGTTTTACATGTAATTAGTAATGCTTTAAACTCATCTAATCAAACGGCGATAACGACTAAAAAAGTAGAAAAGAAAGAAACCAAAATTAATTCTGATTTTGTTACCGGAATTAGTTCAACATCAAAAAAATTAAACGAGTACATACAATTAGTTGGACCAACAGACATGTCTGTATTAATAACAGGAGAAAGTGGCACGGGAAAAGAAGTTGTTGCAAAATTTATTCATAAATTAAGTTTAAGAAAAAATAAACCATTTGTTGCTGTAGATTGTGGAGCGATCCCTAATGAAATAGCTGCGAGCGAATTTTTCGGGCATAAAAAAGGATCATTTACAGGAGCTATTAACGATAAAAAAGGTCATTTTGAATCGGCAAATCATGGAACTTTATTTTTAGATGAAGTCGGAAATTTATCTTACGAAAACCAAATACAATTGCTTCGAGCACTTCAAGAACGTAGAATTAAACCTATAGGAAGTAGTGAGGAAATTGAAGTAGATATAAGATTAATAACGGCGACTAACGAAGATTTATTAAAAGCTGTTGAAAAGGGGCAATTTCGAGAAGATTTATATCACAGATTGAATGAATTTACTATTAAAATTCCTAATTTAAACGAACGTAAAGACGATCTTATTATTTTTGCCGACTACTTTTTAAGTAAAGCAAACGAGACATTAAATAAAAATATAATAGGTTTCTCAGACGATGTTTTAAAAGTATTTCATAATTATTCTTGGCCAGGGAATTTAAGAGAATTTGGAAATGTAATAAAACGCGCAACACTATTAACTTCAGGCGATTTTATACAAAAAAAAGTATTGCCTACAGAATTAACTCAAGATTCTACGGTAAGCGATTTACCACTTCAAACTAAAAGTTTTTCAACCAAAGACAACGAAAAAGATTTAATTATTCGTGCTTTAGAACAGGCTAATAACAATAAAACACATGCTGCTAAATTGTTAAGTGTTACTAGAAAAACATTATACAATAAAATAAAGGAATACAATATTAGTCTATAAATTGCTCCATTTCTATAATAGTTAAATGTGCTTCTTCTTTTAGTATTTTGAATGTAGAAGAGATGTTTGCGTCATTACTATCTTTTAATTTATCGAAATACGTTAAATGAGGAATTACCTTTTTAATTTCTAATTGCTTAAACATAGTCAGCATTTTATGGCTTGTTGCATGAATTACATCTAAGTCTTTTGTGTTAATTCCTGTTTCTAGTGTTTTTAGATTTATTTCTGTTTCATTTAAAAACAATTGTAGCGTATCTTTTAATGATTCGATATCGTCGTTTAAAAAAGAACTAATTGGAGCTAAATTAAAATGTTTAAAGCTCTGTGTTTTTGGTGCTGTAGTTTGTGTGTTAGATTTTAAGTTTGCATTTGGTAACCACTTACTCAGAGTATTAATCAAATCGTTAGCACCAAAAGGTTTAAAAATAATATCGGCAAATCCACTTTCTTTATATACATCTCCTTTTAGATCTTTTCTTCCTGTAGATGCTATTATAGGTTGATTTTTATAAAAATCAGATGCTTTTAAGGTTTCCATGAAGTGAAATCCATTCATTTTAGGTAATTGTATATCTGTAATCACCAAATCGTAATGCATGGTTTTCATTGCTTTTAATGCTTTTTTAGCAGTTTCAAAAGCAGTTACATTTAAGTTCTGATCTTCAAGAATATCGGTTAATAATTGTCTTAAAGAAGCATCGTCGTCAATTATGATTATATCTAAATGGCTTGTTAAGTGCTTTTTCTTTGGTTTTAGTTTAGCAATAGGTTTTACACTATATACTATAGGTAAGGTTAATGTAAAAGTACTTCCTTTTTGTGATTCGCTTACAAAAGATAATTCGCCACCAAGAAGATTAGATAGTTTTTTAGAAATGGTTAAACCAAGTCCAAAACCGTCATGTTTTATTTCATTTTCTCCTTCAATTTGTGTGAATTCCTCAAAAATGATAGACTGTTTTTCAATTGGAATTCCAATACCTGTATCTGTTACCTGAATTTGCAATATTGGTTTTCTATCAATGTTTTTAAAGGTTTTAGTTTCAATAGTAATTTCGCCAAATTCAGTAAATTTATAAGCATTTCCAACTAAGTTATAAAGTATTTGACGAATTCTAAAAGGGTCTCCTAAAATCGATTTTTCAATGTTGGTTGTGTCCTTAACTTTTAGTTTAATATCTTTATCTGGATAGACAGATTTTACACTAGTAATAACTTCATCAATAATCGGATTTAATAGAAAAGGAATATTTTCTATCGTAATTTTTCCGCGTTCTAATTTCGAAAATTCTAATAAATCATCTACTAGATTTTTCATGTATTTAGAGGCTTTAGAAATACGATCGATGTAGTGTTTAGACTTCGTGTTAGTTGTTATTTTTGCTAGTAAATCGCTATAACCTGTAATTGTGCTTAGAGGTGTTCTTAAATCGTGACTGACCATAGAAATTAATTGTTCACGACTTTGAAGTAGGGAAGATGTATAGGCGTTTGCCTTCTCTAACTCTTTTCTATATTTCTGACTTTTCCAGAAATCGTTTAAAATTATAAAAGAAAATAGTATAATTAAAAGTGTACCTATAATGGTAGAAAAACTTAAAATTTTAGTACTTCTATTTAATGCAGAATCACGTTCTTCGTTTATTTTTTTGGAATACTCTAAAATTTCGTGTTCTAAATTAAAGAGTAATTCTCTTAAACTGTGAGAGACATTTAAATCATTTTTTAAGAGTGAATTTTCTCTGTTAGATAAATTGTTTTTTTGTGCTAAAGCATCTTTTTTAACTTGCTTAAGCATATCTCTTGCCGCAATAATAATAGAATCTAAGGTCTTTTCCCTAGTGTTATTATCTTTCTCTTTAGGACGATATTTGTTTAAAATACTAATATACTCTTCTATAGATTTTCTGTACTCAGGTGTTAAAGATTCTGGGTTTTCGGCAAAATCAGCAATAGTTAAACGGCCAACAGAACTTTCAATAGTATTTATTTTTTTTAAAGCGTTTTCTATAGATTTTTCAGAGATATCATCTTCTTTTATACGTCTTAATGCTTTAATGTTTTCAAACTTAATCGCTATTAATTGTTTAACACTATCTAATAGTTGGACTTGATGCGTGTTATCTAATTTTACTTTTAAACTGTCAATATCATTATTTAAATTTTCGTTTTTTAATATATATAAGTCAAACTGATTCTGAGATCCACTTTGTATTGCTGCTCTTGCAAAACTTTCATTTTCATAAATGTCTGCAATTAATCGTCCAACTGTGATTACTTTATTTCTATCACTAACATCATCACGTTTTAAATTCAGGAAATTCTTTATTTCCGAAAAAACTAAAAGTGTAGTCGTTACAGCAACAATGGCTAAAATAATATAACCAATAATTACTTTTAAAGTGATTTTTCTGTTCGATATCTCCATGTGGTAAAATTAGTAAAATGAATGTGGATAATAAGGTAAACAAACTGTTTTTGAAGTGATTTTTAATGAATAAATATTTGATTTAATATATTTCATAAAATTTTGAAGCGGTATTAGAAAATGTAATATCAATTTTTTTTTGATAAATAGAAACAACTTATCGTTTACTTCTATATTTAGAACAATTTAAGAACATGTAATTATTTTTATCAATTTATTTTAAAAGAAACCTTTTGATAATCAATTAATTAAGAAAGTAGTTAAAAAATTACGGTAAAACCGCATGTATATTAAAATAGTATAGTTTATTTTTGTAAAAGCTATTAGTTAATTAGGGGGTATTACTAAACGGTAATACAAATAAGGCACACGGTATATACTGTGTGTCTTTTTTTTTTAATTGTTTTAATATATTAGCTTTGTATTCATGGTTTCTAAAAAAGTAATTTTATTTTTAATTATTATGTGTAGCTGTATATTTCTATTGGCTATATATTATTTTAGAATCGATTTAAGTATAATATATCATAGACTTAATCAGGAAGTAACTTCTGCAAACACAAAGAATGAATCTATTTTTAAAAGATACCCAAGGTCTTTATATGGGATAGATTTATCTCATTATCAAGGTGCAATAGATTGGAAACATGTTAATTATATTAACGACAGTATTCCTATAGCTTTTATAATTGTGAGAGCCACAATGGGTGTAGATGGTTTAGATAAAGAATATATTTCTCGTTGGGAAACCATAAAAAGTAAACGAATTATTCGTGGTGCTTATCATTATTACAGACCAAATCAACATTCTTTAAGTCAGTCTAAACAATTTAAAGATCATGTTAATTTAGGGCCTGGAGATTTACCACCAATTTTGGATATCGAAAATTTATCGACTATTCAGTCTGTCGAAAATTTAAAACTTGGTATAAAAAAATGGTTAGACGATATCGAGTTTTACTATGGCGTTACGCCAATAATTTATACAGGAGATCATTTTTATCGTAAGCATTTAAATACACCTGAGTTTGATAAATATCCTATTTGGATTGCAAACTATGGGAATTATGCAGAGCCTTTTGCACAACCATGGATTATATGGCAATTTACAGAACAAGGTGAAATTAAAGGCGTGGATGGGTTTATAGATCTAAATGTTTTTAAGGGAACCTATCCAGATTTAAAAGCATTATTAATTAAATAGTTTTAATTTTCGAATTCAGATTTAATCTTATCAAAAGTAATCTCGCTATAATCTGAAATTAATTTATTAGCTAAATCATAATTCTGATTTTTTGAATGCGGACTTTTATAAGCCACACAATAAATACCTGCAGTATGAGAAGCTTTAATACCACTTGTAGAATCTTCAATAACCATACATTCTGATGGTTTAAAACCTGCAATTTCTGCGGCACGTTGAAAAATTTCTGGATGTGGTTTAGACGCTTTTAAATCTGCACCTGAAATACGACCTTTAAAATATTGATCTAAATTAAATCTTGTAAAGACATCGTGAATGGTAATTTGAGAAGCAGAAGATGCCAATACTAAGGTTATTCCGTTTTCGTAATAATTTTTAATTAAATCTAAAACTCCTGGAAGAAGATCTAAATCAGGATCTGCTTTAAAAAGTTTTTGAAAGGCTTTACGTTTCAATTGTACTAATTCTTTAGGATCCTGTTCTAATCCAAAATGTTCACAAATACCAGTACATGTACTAATTGTAGAGCGCCCAGTGTAACGTTGATAGTGTTCTAGAGGCACTTCAATATTTACAGCTTTAAACATATCGTAATACGCTTTGTAATGTAATGGTTCGGTATTTACAATAACACCATCCATATCGAATAAAACTGCTTTTAACATAAAATTTTTGTTTGCTAAGATATAAAAGCATTTTAGCAAAGTAGATAAGAAATGATAAAAAAATAGTTTGAATTAATTATTCTAAATTTAGAATCTACACCTTTTTAAAATTGTAATTTTGAATTGTAATTTTGAAACTATGGCTAAAACAGGAAAAGAGAAGAATACAAAAAACAAAGCAAAGCATACCAAATTAATGGATCGTAAGAAAAATAAAGCACGTTCTGAAAAAGAGTTGCGAAAGGAACGACTACAGGCTATTGTAAAGAAATCTCAGGAAAATAAATCTAATTCATAATTAAAAATGAAATGTCCGTGTTGTAGTGATAAATTGTATAAAGATTGTTGTGAAATTGCACATAATGATATGCTGCAAGTCAAGACAGCAGAAGCGTTAATGCGTTCAAGATATTCAGCTTTTGTATTTGCAAATGGTGATTATTTAATGAAAAGCCATCATGAAAGTACCCGCCCTGTAAAAGAGAAAAAATCGATTGTAAAATGGTCTAAATCAGTAGATTGGATTAAACTAGATATTTTAAATACAACTAAAGGATTAGAAGCTGATACTGAAGGCACAGTCGAGTTTAAAGCCATTTTTCAAGAAGAGGGTGAATTACAGATGATACATGAAAACTCCCGATTTGTTAAGGAAAATGGGTGTTGGTTTTATGTAGATGCTCTGTAGATGATTACATCGGTTTTTTTAAGATTATAAGACTAATCTCCATTTAGTCTTTTTGTTTATTTAAAGCTGTTAGTATAAACTTTAAAGTTCTTGTTAAATACAATTCTAAAAGTATTTGGTTTAACTCAAGAATAAGTATTTAATAATTCAATTATCTGTCTTCATCACGTTGTTTTATCTACTATCTGTAACGTGATCATTATCAATAAAATTAAATTAAAGCTTTTTCAAATTTTAAGGATTTGTAAAGGCTTTATTGTGTTTATAGGTCTTTATCTAAGTGAAATTGACTTATAATTGATATAAAAAGACTTATAATTTATATCGACTTGTTTTTTTAATAACCATTTTAGTAATGTGTTAGAATTTTAAAAAATCAAGACAGTAATGATTGTTGACAAAGCATATCAAACGTCTGAAATTTTCCTTATTATTAGGTTGAACTCACCCAAAGTAGTGGTTTTATTATAGCATTGAAATTAGTGTAACACACATTAAAAATTTTAAACTCTATCAATAATAAATAAACGATTTAAAATGATGTCAGTAAAAACCAAATTCATAACCGTTATATGTTTAATGTTATTTTTTATAACACATGCAACAGAATATCATGTGTCTAAAATAGGAAGTGATTTTAATGTAGGAACTAAAGAGGCTCCCTTTAAAACCATTTCTAAAGCAGCAAAAATAGCACTGGCAGGCGATGTTATTATTGTTCATGAAGGAGTTTATAGAGAATGGGTAAATCCTTTAAATGGAGGGCTAAATAATAGAAAACGTATAGTTTACAAAGCAGCCAAAAATGAAGAGGTTTGGATTAAAGGTTCTGAAGTTATAAATACTTGGAAAAAGCATAAAGGTAAAGTTTGGAAAGTTCAATTAGAAAATAAATTTTTTGGAGATTTTAATCCGTATCAAGAAATTCTTAATGGAGATTGGGTGGTTAATACCTATGGAAGAGATCATCATTTAGGAGAGGTTTATGTAAACGGAAAAGCTTTGTATGAAATTGATAGTTTATCAAAAGTGTTTTCAGAAAAACCTCTAGAACGTGCTACAGATACAATTGGTTCTAAATATAAGTGGTACACAGAAAGTAATGATAAATTTACCACTATCTACGCTAATTTTAACGGCCGTAATCCTAATAAAGAAAACGTTGAAATCAATGTGAGACCAACCGTGTTTTTTCCTGTAAATACGGGGATAAATTACATTACGGTTAGTGGTTTTAATCTGAGTCAGGCAGCTACACAATGGGCACCGCCTACGGCTGCTCAAGAAGGGTTAATCGGTCCTAATTGGAGTAAAGGTTGGATTATAGAAAACAACTTAATATCAGATTCTAAATGTTCGGGAATTAGTTTGGGTAAAGAGCGTGCTTCTGGTCAGAATTTATGGCTATCCGAAAAAAATAAGCATGGCACACAACGCGAACGAGAAGTTGTTTTTAAAGCATTACAATTGGGGTGGTCTAAAGAGATGATTGGATCTCATATTGTTAGAAATAATACCATAAAAGATTGTGAACAAGGCGGTATTATTGGGCACTTAGGTTGTGTTTTTAGTGAAATTAGTAATAATCATATCTATAATATTAATGTAAAGAAACAATGGTTCGGATATGAAATTTCAGGAATTAAACTTCATGCAGCAATAGATGTTGTGATTAAAGATAATTTTATACATGATTGTCACAGAGGGATTTGGTTAGATTGGCAGGCTCAAGGTGCACGAGTTTCGGGGAATCTTCTTATAAATAATAATGATAATGAAGATTTATTTATTGAAGTAAATCACGGACCAATGATTGTTGATAATAATATATTCTTATCAAATAGGTCTATTCTTAACGCATCTCAAGGTACTGCTTTTGTAAATAATTTAATAGGAGGTTATGTACAAATGAGAACAGCTACAAACAGGTTTACACATTATCATTTTCCGCATTCTACAGAAGTTATGGGGATGATGTCAGTTATTTTAGGAGACGATCGTTTTTATAATAATATTTTAGCTTCAAAAATAGATCGTTTAGGTAAAAGTCAATTTTACGGATTAAATGCTTACAACGATTTCCCAACTCCTGATTTTGAATGGAAATTTAAGCGTAGTCTTGGGTATTATAATAAACAGAAATTCCCCGTGTTTATAGATGCAAATTTATATTTAAATAAAGCAGAACCTTCAAATATAGAAACTAATAGTGTAGTAAATAGAACATTAAAACCAGAGATTTCTTTATCTGAAGAAAGTGATGGTTATTATTTAAATATTACAATAGATAATAGTTTTAATTCAGTAAAAACGAAAACTGTAAATACAGAATTACTTGGTGTTGCTTTTCAACCCGAAACACCTTTCGAGAATCCAGACGGTACTCCTGTAACGGTTAACAAAGATTATTTTGGAAACCAAAGAACAACTAAAACACCATTTGTTGGGCCTTTTAATGAATTAAAATCAGGTAAGAATAAAATTAAAGTGTGGGATAAGTAACAGTTTTTTTATATGAAAAGCTTAGAATGACATAATTATGAAACGTAAAGAATTTATAAAAGCAATAGGATTAGGAAGCTTAGGGATTTCAGTAATTCCAAACGTTTTTTCGACTAATTTAAGTGATAAAACTAACGAAGAAACTTGCCGCTTACAATGGAACACGTTATGTGGCAATATTGGAGAAGTCTACAAAACAGATGCCTTTAAATATGTGCATCCTCAAAAGCAGAAACCTAATGTTTTAATTTATGGCGATTCAATTTCTATTTTATATACTTCGGAAGCGAGAAAACAATTAGCAGATAAAGCCACTGTTTTTAGACTCTTTAAAAATGGAGGCTCAAGTCATGATTTTATTCCGAATATGAATACACTTCAAGAGACTATGTTTCAGCCCAATTTAAAGGAAGGATGGGATTTTAACTGGGATATTATTCATTTTAATGTCGGGTTACACGATTTAAAATATTTAAAAGGAAGAAACTTAAATAAAGATGGAGTACAAGTGTCTTCAATTGAAACGTATAAATTAAACTTAACTAATAGTTGTAACTATTTGAAAATTAATTTTCCAAAAACTAAATTAATTTTTGCCACCACAACTCCTGTTCCTGCAAATGCAAAAGGCCGATTTGAAGGCGATAGTATACGGTACAACAAGGCAGCATTAGAGGTTCTTGCAAACTATCCAGATATTGTTATAAACGATTTATACACTTTTACAAAACCTCATTTAGAAGCATGGGCACAAGAACCAGGAAATGTGCATTATAAGGATGTAGGATTTCTTGCTCACGGTAAAGAAGTTGCTAGAATTATTTCAGAACAATTATAAGATGTTTTAATAAAATTTATAAGTAATGCTGTAAATATTTCTGAATGAATGGAGCTCTCACTTGTTCATATTCGAGAAGAAGTCTCTTAGGGATAGTAAAGTGTAAGAGGTTTATTATTAGGTGTTTGTAAAAATAATAATAGAAAATTATATGTTGTATAACAATTTAAAAAACGAAATCTGAAATGAAACTAATTACCAAAATTATATTACTATTGTTAACAACATTTCTCTTTAATTGTTCAACCCCAAAAGACCAATTTCTTGAAATTAATGGAAAAACAATTGGAATAGACTCAAAATCAATTCTTTTAGTTAAAGCAGGTGAATATTTGGATTCTGATTCAATAATTGAAATACCTATTACAGATGGAAAATTTTATTATAAAACAACATTAGATTTTCCTGAATCTGTTGAATTGTTCTTGGGAAAAGCAAAAACTCAAGGAGGCAGATATATGCCTTTATTTTTGAATAATGAAAAAATTGATTTAACAATATACTCTGAAGAAGAATTTGACAAAAACCAAGTTGTAGGTGGTAAACTAAATTCTGAATATAAAAAGTATAAAGAAAATTATGATAATACATTTAACTCAAGAATAAAACCTTTACAAGACAGCCTAAGTTTACTATTTGAAAATGACCAATATTATAGTGAAAAGGTGAAATTACTTTATGCTGAATTAAGAAAAACTAATAGCCATGATGAAAAAATTATTATCTATGAAAAGATAGGTAATTTAAAAGATTTAAATCAATATTTAAGCCCAAAAGCAGAACGTATAAATAATAAATTAAAGCCAATTTACGAGGAACAGAAAAAATTTCAGCAAGCATACATAGAAAATAATCCCTCTATTGTATCCTATTCATTCTTTATAAAAGACCTGATGTACAATAAAGAGAATATGGATATTAATTTGGCTAAAAATAATCTGCAGATACTTTCAAAAGGAAACCCTAATCATCCTTACAATGAATTGGCTTCGAAGTTAACAGATGCAATTGAAAATATACAAGTCGGAAAAAAATATACAGATTTTTCAGCACCAGATTTAAAAGGTAATGAAATCAAACTTTCCGATAAAATTGATGGAAAAATAGCATTGTTAGATTTGTGGGCAACTTGGTGTGGACCATGTATAGCAAGAAGCAGAACGATGATTCCACTTTATAATGAGTTTAAAAACAAAGGTTTTACCATTATTGGAGTTGCAGGAGAACGAAAAAATACGGATAGATTGGTTAAGTTTTTTGAAAAAGAAGAATGGCCTTGGTTAAATTTAGTAGAACTTGACAAACAAAATAATATATGGCAACAATATAATGTAGATGGAGGAGGAGGTGGAATGTTTTTAATTGACGAAAACGGACTGATTTTAGCTAAAGACCCGACTGCAGAAGATGTTAGAAATAAATTAGAGTCTCTTCTAAATTAAAAAACTTAGCAAACAAGTCTAAAATAATGCTTAACGTATTACTTAATTAAGGATGATGAACTGTTCTTCTTACGTAAAAGTTATACTTTACTACAAACTATCATAATTTTATTAGAATTTATATCTGTGGTAAAAAACAAATATATACCGCCACCATCTTTAATTTTAAATGTTTTTCTGATTTTAGATACGGGGTCAGGAAAATTCCTTGTTGTAATATTGGCTTTATCTATGCGTTCCTTTTGAATGGTTTTTTTATGGTAAGGAATTATTTTTTCAATTTTAAATACACGTCCAGGAAAATTTATTTCTTTTTCAGAAGTATATAAATGCGAATGTTTATGGAGTTTAAATAGGTCTAATTGGTGTGCTATAGAATTAAAAGCACCAGCTTTCATTACAGCCGAATTAGGTTCGTAAAGATAGTTTAATGGTTCTCGATAGGTTGTATTTAAAGTGCTTTCTAAATCTAAAGGAAAACTAAAAGTTTCTATGCCTGTTTTTGTAATATTGGCTGTATGTATAGTAAAAGAGTTGGTAGACTTAGGTGTTAATACCCAAAGCAGTTCTTTTACTTCATTATGTAGTGCAATTACATGTAATGTTTTAACGAATTTTAGTTCTTGAACACCTATTGAGATATCTAATAACGGAGACGTTTTAACTAAAACGTGTTTACCACGTTTAAAGAGTAAATCTAAATGTTCGGGAACATTAGGAAGGCAATCGTTTAAAAAAAAGACTTTGCCTTTACTATCGTTTCTACGAGAAGGATCTACATAAATCCAATCGAAAGACTGTGATGTGTTTCTTAAATATAAAATACCATCTTCACTAATATTTTTAATATTATTAACGTGTAACTGTCTAAAATTATGTGCTACTTTTTCGCTTAATTCGGTATTAATTTCGCAGTGAGTAACTTGTTTAAACTGTTTAGAAAACGCAAAACAATCTACACCAAAACCACCAGTAATATCAATAATAGAATCACCAGAAATTAAAGATGCTTTATAGTTAGCAGTCTGTTCTGAAGATGTTTGTTCTATATTTAATTTATTAGGATAATAAATATTTGGAGTTTTGTACCACGTTTTTAATTTGGTAACACAGCGGTTTTTAGCTTCAATTTGTTCAACAATATCTCGTGTTTCAACACCATTAAAAGACGTGCCTTTTAATAAAATTGCTGTGGGATCTGAATTTAAATTAGCTGTTATAAAATTCTGAATTTCAGTATTTAAAATAAGTGTGTTCAATAAAAACTAGAGGTCTTTAGTTAAGTGTTTAACAATTTCGTTTTCAGAAAGGAATTCTTTAAGAATAACTTTTAGAGCAGTATATGCAGGAACGGCGATAACCATACCTATAATTCCGAAGAGGATTCCTGTAATAATAATGATTAAAAATATTTCTAGCGGATGTGATTTTACACTTCTGGAGAATATAATTGGCTGGCTAAAAAAGTTATCTATTAACTGGGCAAAGCAGAACCCGATAAGTACATAAATTGTGGTAGGTAAGGTCACACTAAAGTCGTTATGCATGTTGCTAGAAAGTGTTAGCGCAATCATTAAAACAGCACTAATTAAAGGGCCTATATATGGGATTAAATTTAATAATGCACATAAAAAAGCAATAACTATAGAGTTTTTAATTCCGAAAACAGACAATACTATGGCATAAATAACAAACAAGATTAAGATTTGAATTAATAATCCTAAGAAGTATCTAGAAAGTAAATGTTTTATAGAATAAATTGATTTTTTAACGCGATGCTTTTTAGTTTCAGGAATAATCACCATAAAGCTGTTTTCTAATAGTTTTCTGTCTTTTAGGAAGAAAAAAGAGATGAATAATACCGAGAAAAAAGCAATACTAAAAGTTCCAAATCCGCTTAATAATGAGTTTAAAAATTCGGGTATAGCTGAGTAATTAATTTTAGATAGTAAGTGATAGTCTTCTAAAGAATCTTCTAAATAGATATGCTTACCTTCTAAATAATGAGCTACTTCTATGTAAACATTATTAAAATTACCTTGAAGTTTTTCAATATTTAAAAGCGATAAATTATGTCCTTGTTCTATTACTAAAGGTATAAAAAGCAGTATCAATCCAAACAAGGAGCCAACAATTAAAAACATGGCAAGAACCACAGAAAATGAATCGTTGAATTTAAAACGGTTTCTAAAAAGTTGCACTAAAGGCGATCCTGTTAATGAAATTACAGCAGAAATGACGATATACACAATTACAGATTGTATTTGGTAAAGAAAGTATACAAAAAGGGCAATCAGAACTAAAGTAAAGATTGCTCTTAAAATGCCGTTTGCTATGGTTTTAGAATTCATATAGCAAATATATATAAACGTTTAAAGACTTTGTTTGGTTATTTCGTATAAAATAATATTAGTTGCTTGAACCACATTCATACTACTATTTTGTCCAAACATATCGATGTGAATAACCATGTCCGATTGTTTTAATAGTGTTTCTGAAACTCCAAAATTTTCGTCGCCAATAAGAATCGCAATAGGTTGTGAGGTAGAAAAAGTGGCTTCACGAAGTGATATACTAGTATCTGTAATTTCTAAAGCAATAATTTGATAGCCTTCAGATTTTAAACGAGTAATAACTTCATCTGTGTTTTCCTTGACTTCAAAAGGGACTACTTTTTCTGTAGCACGAGACGTTTTAGTCATTTTTCGACCAAGCGGAATATAACTACCACAAAGTATTAATTTTTCTACACCAAATGCATCAGCAATTCTAAATAAACTTCCAATATTAGGCGCATTGGCTACATTATCACAAACTAAAGTTATAGGAAATGTTTTTTTGTTGAAATGTGTATTGTAGTGATTAAGCTGAGCCATTTAAATTTTAATGATTGAAAACGTAATATATAATATTTGCACCCATTTTTAGTGCTTTTTCTCTAACTTCTTCGGGATCGTTATATATTTCAGGATCTTCCCAACCATTTCCTAAATCACTTTCGTAGGTAAAAAGTACAATCATGCGGCCTTCATAAAAAAGAGCAAATGCTTGTGGGCGTTTGCCATCGTGTTCATGAATTTTAGGCAAGCCTTCAGGGAATTGATTTGGTTTCTGAAAAATCTCGTGAGATGTAGGTAACTCTACTAATTCTTGTTCAGGAAAAACCTCTTTTAGTGCTTTTGTAATGTAAGGTTTAAGTCCGTAATTGTCATCTACATGAAGAAAACCACCAGATATTAAGTAGTTTTTTAAATTGATTTTATCGTTATCATCAAAAAAAACATTTCCATGCCCAGTCATATGCACAAAAGGATATCGAAATAAATCGGGGCTTGCTGTTTCTACACTTACAACTTCTGTGTTTATTCTTGTATTTATATGTGCATTACAATATTTTACTAAGTTAGGTAGCGAGGTCGGGTTACCATACCAATCGCCACCACCTTTATATTGTAAAACGGCCACATCTTGTGCCGAAACACTAGAGGTAATCATAATTAAGGTAAGTGCCCAGTACCACTTCATAAATACTTTTATTCGTTAATTAAGGCTGCTGTATGGCAAGCTACAATAGCAGCTGTTTCTGTTCGTAATCTTGTGTGTCCCAAAGTTACAGGAATGAAATTGTTTTTAAGCGCCAATTCAATTTCTTTTATACTAAAATCACCTTCAGGGCCAATTAATATAGTAAGATCTGTTTTTGGTTTTATAAGTTGCTTTAACGATCTTTTATCTGTTTCTTCGCAATGTGCAATAAAACAATCGCCTGTTTGTTGCTTAGTTATAAAGGTTTTAAAAGGAATAGGTGCGTTTAAAATAGGCAAATAATAATGTAAAGATTGTTTCATGGCTGCCTGTAAAATCTTCTCATAACGATCTAATTTTACAACTTTACGTTCGCTATGGTCGCAAATAATAGGCGTAATACTATCGATACCTATTTCGGTTGCTTTTTCAAGAAACCATTCGTAACGATCGTTCATTTTAGTAGGTGCAACTACTAAATGTATGTTATAATCTCTTGCCTTTTGAAATGTTTTTTCTGTAATTGTAGCTAAGCAATTTTTAATATCGGCTAAATTTAATTCAGCCGTAAACAACCATCCTTTTCCGTTAGTCACGAAAACAGTATCTCCATTACTTTTTCTTAACACTTTTACAATATGTCTGCTTTCTTCTCTAGAAAAAGCAAGTTGCGCTGTGTTTTCGGTAATATCTGGGTTGTAAAATAGTTGCATAGTTTAAAGGTCTTCGGTTATTTTTAAAACCTTGATTTCCTCAATAGGTTTTGGCTCTTCCGTTTTTAAAATAATGTAATGCCAATTCTTCTCTGGAATATCTACAGTAAATAATTTATTTAAATAATGATTTTTGTTATTTCTAATCAATTCATCTTCTACTTCTACAGGCATTTTTCCATCAATAAACCAACCCGTATCACCACCTCGAGATGCATTTGCATCCATAGAGTAACGTTTAATTAAACTAGCAAAATCCATACCCTGATTATATTTAGAATAAATGGTCTGTTTTAATCGTTTTAAATCGGATTCGTTTAAATTGTCACTGTTTATAAAGATATAACTTGCACGATAATATATTGTTTCCGTTTTATCTATAATCTTATAAGTGGTTTTACTATATTCATTTTCATACACTTTAGAATAACCAATAGAGGTATCAAAAAGTTCTTTTGCTAAGGTTGTATTGTGTTTTTCTTTATTAAAAACAAAAAATTTACCTTTAAGTTTTTTGTGTGCTTTAATAAAAGCTTTGGCTTGTTCTTCTGATGTAATATTTTCTAATGGGCCTTTAAAAGATTTTTGGGCATAACATATAACAGAGCACATTATGGCTCCTGTTAAAAGTAGATTTTTTAACATAAAGTAGGTAAATAATTTGGGGTTAAGTATAACTTTAATTTGGACTGCAATTATACTACATTTTTGTTGAAAAATGGGTGCTTTTCCTAGATTTTTAATCGTGCATTGGCTGTAATATTAGATTTAGAAAAATCCTTGTCTAAGTATTTTAAATAGCCAACAATTGCAATCATAGCCGCGTTATCGGTTGTAAATTCAAATTTAGGAACATAAGTTGTCCATCCAAATTTTTGTTCTCCATCTTTAAGCGCATTTCTTATGCCAGAATTGGCAGAAACTCCACCACCTATAGCAATATGTTTAATGCCTGTTTGTTTACTTGCAAGCTTTAATTTATCAATTAAAATACCAATTATAGTATATTGAATAGACGCACAAATATCATTTATATTTTTGGTTATAAAATCTGGATCTGCTTTTGTTTCCTTTTGTATAAAATATAAAATGGCTGTTTTTAATCCTGAAAAACTAAAGTTTAAACCGTCTACTTTAGGTTTTGTGAATTTAAAAGCTTTAGGGTTTCCTAATTGGGCCCGTTTATCTATTTCTGGTCCTGCAGGATAACCTAAACCTAGTATTTTTCCGCTTTTATCATACGCTTCTCCAACGGCATCATCAATGGTTTCTCCAATAACTTCCATGTCAAAATAGTGTTTCACTTTCACTATTTGTGTGTGTCCACCAGAAATGGTCATGGCTAAAAATGGAAATGGCGGTTTATTAAAACCTTCTACATCTATAAAATGTGCAAGAATATGCCCTTGCATATGGTTAACATCGATTAACGGAATATTTAATCCGTACGCTAAAGATTTAGCAAAAGAAGTTCCTACTAAAAGCGATCCCATTAATCCCGGACCACGCGTAAAAGCAATGGCATGTAGTTGGTTTTTAGTAATATTCGCTTTTGCTAGTGCTTGGTGAACAACGGGAACAATATTTTGTTGGTGTGCTCTAGAGGCAAGTTCTGGGACAACGCCACCAAATTCTTCGTGTATGCTCTGGTTTGCAACAACATTACTCAGTATTTTTCCGTTGTGTATTACTGAAGCCGCAGTATCATCACATGATGATTCAATTCCTAAAATGTAAATATTTTCTGAATGCATTAGAATGTATTAGAAGTATTGTTATTTTTGGTCAAAGTTATAACTTTAAAACGTATCAAAAAATTTTTAAAAATACTATCTAAACTGGCAGCCATTATTTTGCTGCTCTTTATTATTTTAATTTTGATTTTAGCAATTCCAGCTGTACAAACTAGATTGGGAAAATATGCAACATCAAAATTAAATGAAGCGTATAATACACATATTAATATAGGTGCTGTTGGACTTCATTTTAATGGCGAAGTACAAATTAAAAACGTGTACATAGAAGATTATAAGCAAGATACGTTAATTAATGCGAAATTATTAGAAACTCATATTGTTAATTTTAGAAATTTATATAATGGAAGATTGGTTTTTTCTGATATAACAGCAACCAATTTAGATTTCAATATAAAAACGTATAAAGGAGAAAACGAAACAAATTTAGATGTCTTCGTTGCTCGGTTTGATGAAGATAATAACGATAAAAACCCGAGCAATTTCTTGTTGTCATCTAGCGATGTTTCTATATATAAAGGACATTTTACATTTGTAAATGAAAATTTAGACACTCCAGAGGTCATGGTTTTTAATGATATTACCATTAATGCCTCTAATTTTTTAATTCATGGGCCTAAAGTTTCTACAAGAGTTAATACTTTAGAATTTACAGATAGCAGAGGACTTCATGTAGATAACATGAGTACTAATTTTGCCTATACTTTAAACGATATTACGTTTGCTAATTTAGATTTAAAAACAGAAAAATCGACTTTAAAGGGAAACGTTAAGTTTGAATTTGATAGAGAAGATTTAAGTTCTTTTACAGATAAAGTTCAGGTAAATGCAAATATTACGTCCGCAGATTTAGCTTTGAGCGATCTTAATTATTTTTACGATGAGTTTGGTGTTAATCAGCGTGCAAATTTTTCAGTGTTGTTAACAGGAACTTTAAACGATTTGAATCTTAGTGCTTTAAATTTAACTACCAATCGTGGTTCAAGAATTATAGGAGAGTTAAACTTTAAGAATCTGTTTACCCGAACAGATAATAATTTTTATATGAGAGGGCGTTTTTCTCGCTTGTCTTCAACTTATAAAGATTTAATTATTTTAATGCCTAATTTATTAGGGCAGTCTATTCCGTCTAATTTCGAAAGATTTGGAAATTTTAATATTACTGGAACTACAGAATTAACCACTTCAAGAATTAATGCCGATTTAAATATAAATACAACCTTAGGTTTAATTAAGTCTGATTTGGTTTTAACTAATATAGATAATATAGACAAAGCAACTTACAAAGGAAATATTATTGTAACCGATTTTGATTTAGGAACCTTCTTAGAAAATTCTAATTTCAATAAAACATCTTTAGATATAGATGTTGATGGAAGCGGATTTACAGAAGAAAATGTAAACACTAAAGTTAATGGCGAAGTTTTTTATATGGATTTTAATAACTATTCGTATAAAAATTTAGATGTATTAGGAACCTTTAAAAGTAGTGTGTATAACGGTAATTTAGTAAGTAATGATCCTAATTTTAAACTAGAATTTAATGGGATTGCCGATTTTTCTAAAATTACAAAAAAAGTAGATTTTGTAGCCGATGTAAAATATGCCGATTTAAGATTACTGAATTTTGTTAAGAATGATACCGTTTCTACCTTTAAAGGTCTTGTAGAAATTAAGGCGTTAGGAACCACAATTAACGATGTAGAAGGTCTTTTTGCAATAACCAATGCTAGTTATAATAATGAGCACGATAATTACGTGTTCGACGATTTTACCATAACCTCGGTATTCCGAGATTCTATTCGATATGTAACAGTAAATTCTCCAGATATAATTGAAGGAGAAATGAGTGGTAATTTTAGGTTTCGAGATATTGGGATTATGTTTAAAAATGCTGTAGGAAGTATTTATAGTAATTTTGAACCTATAGCTGTCCCTAAAGATGAATTCTTAGATTTTAATTTTACCATTTATAACAAGATTGTAGAAGTCTTTTATCCCAATATAAAATTAGGTAAAAATACGTTTGTAAAAGGGCATGTACAAAGTAACGACCAGTTGGTAAATCTTATGTTTAGATCTCCAGAGATTAAACTGTACGATTATTTTGCAAGCGATATCGCTATAGATGTAGATAATAATAACCCATTATACAACACCTTTATAGAAGTAGATAGTATTAAGACTAAATTTTACAATCTATCGCGGTTTAACTTAGTGAATAAAACCATTAACGATACGTTGTTTATGCGTACAGAGTTTCAAGGCGGAATTCGGGATAACGATGTCTATAATTTAAACTTTTATCATACAATTAATAAAGAAAATAATTCTGTATTTGGTTTTAAACGATCAGATGTTACCTTTAAAAATAGTACGTGGCTTATTAACGAAGCACGAGATACGTTAAACAAAATAGAGTTTTCTAACGATTTTAAAAGTATAAATGTAGATAAACTACAAATGTCCTTAGGAGAAGAATTAATCTCCTTGTCAGGGTTTTTAAAGGATTCTACAGAAAAAGACTTAAAACTAACTTTTGATAAGGTAGATTTAGCAAAAGTGTCTCCAGAATTAGACAGTTTAGAATTAGGAGGAATCTTAAATGGTAAATTCGATGTTGTACAACAAAACGGTCAATATTTACCAAGTGCAGATGTTTCCATAGATTCATTAGAAGTAAACGATTTTCAATTAGGATCATTTACAGGAAATATTACTGGAAATGAAAACTTGACTCGTTTTTATGTAAATTCTAAAATTAAAAACGATGAAAAAAATTCATTTTTGGCAATCGGATATATTGATGCCTTAAACAATCAATCCTATATAGATATCGATTTAAAATTTGACGATCTTAGTCTAGAACCTTTTAGTCCGTTAGGAAAAGATGTTATAAGTGATATTAGAGGTTATGTCTCAGGTAATGCCAAAGTAATAGGTAATATAAAGAAACCAGCAATAGAGGGCGAGCTAAAATTAAGGGAAGCAGGTTTATTGGTTCCGTTATTAAATATTAATTTCGATTTTGAAAATGGGTCTCAAGTTATATTAAAAGACCAAGATTTTATTTTTAACGATATAAATATTACCGATAATGTATATAATACAAAAGGTGTTTTAGGCGGATTTATACGCCATAATAATTTTTCTGATTGGGAACTTGGTATCGATCTTAAAACTGATAGATTATTGGTTTTAAACACAGATGACTCTGAAGATGCACTATATTATGGTACAGGATTTATTGGAGGTCGTGCAACTATTTACGGACCTACAGACGAATTGGTAATATCTGTAGTTGGAGAAACAAAAGAAGGGACTATTTTTAAAATTCCGATGAGTGATTCTGAATCTTTTGGAGATAATACATTTATTCATTTTTTAACTCCAGAAGAAAAGCAAGCCAAATTAGAAGGTAAAGAACTTACAATAAAAGACATTAGAGGCTTAGAATTAGATTTTGATTTAGAGATTAATAACAATGCCGAAATTGAAATTGTTATGGACCGTGATTCCGGAAGCACAATAAAAGGCCAAGGAATAGGAGGTATGCTTATAGAAATTAATACCAATGGTAAATTTAATATCTATGGTGACTTTGCTGTGTTTAAAGGTGTTTACAATTTTATGTATGGTGGTTTAATTCAAAAAGTGTTTACCGTACAACCAGGAGGTACATTAAACTGGGATGGAGATCCATTAGGAGCTAGAATTAATCTTAAAGCAATCTATAAAACGCAAGCAAACCCATCGCCGTTGTTAGATAACCCTATAAATCAAAGTATACCTGTAAATGTAGAAATAGAATTAACAGAGCGCTTAGAGCAGCCTCAGGTTAATTTTGGCTTCGAATTCCCTAATGTAAACTCGACAGTAAAATCAGAGCTTAATTATAGATTAGAATCTAAAGAAGATCGCGATAACCAAGCCTTATACTTATTAACTACAGGATCGTTCTCAAGCGGACTAACAGGAATAAATCCTTATGGTACATTAACCGAACGTTTAAATGGTATTGTAAACGGTTTATTTTCAGATGGAGATAATATATTAAATATCGGATTGAATTACGAATTGGGAGAAAGTAATCCCGATTACGAAACCGATGATAGATTTGGAGTCACACTTCAAACCAAAATTAGCGACCGAGTTATTATTAATGGTAATGTCGATGTTCCTATTGGTGGCGTTAGTCAAACTGTTATTGCAGGAGATATAGAAGTAAACTTTTTATTAAACGAAGAGGGGACTTTAACGGCTAATGTTTTTAATCGCGAAAATAGTATTCAAGACTTCGGTGAAGAAATTGGATATACCCAAGGAGTAGGGATTTCTTATAATGTAGATTTCGATACTTTTAAAGAATTACTTCGCAAGATTTTTGATGGTGAGAAAAAGAAGAATGATGATAAAAAATCGAAAAAAGAATCACCTAATTCTAGTAGTACGCTTTCCGACCCTATTTTTGTGAAACCCGAAAATTCAGAGGAATAATTCGTCTAAATATTCCCATTTAATTAATTAATAAATAAGTTTTTAACTTTTTTGTCAATTCAAACGTTATAGTTTATAGGCTTTGTTAAAAAGTCTGTAAAGGGGTTTTTTATGTTAATATTCTTTAGTAAATTAGCTAATAAATCAATACAAGATGTCAAAAACAATTAAAAAAATAGGTGTTTTAACATCAGGGGGAGACTCTCCTGGAATGAATGCAGGTATTCGTTCGGTTGTTAGAACATGTGCTTACCATAATATAGAATGTGTCGGAATTGTACAAGGTTATCAAGGTATGATTCGTGGCGAATTTGTTCCTATGGATGCGCGAAGCGTGAAAGGAATTATTAATAAAGGTGGTACTATTTTAAAGACGGCAAGGTCTAAAGAATTTATGACTAAAGAAGGTCGTCAATTGGCTTACGATAACTTAAAGAAAGAAGGTGTAGATGCTTTAGTTGTTATTGGTGGTGATGGTAGCTTTACTGGGGCTATGGTTTTTAGTTCAGAGTTTGATATGCCAGTAATGGGAATTCCTGGAACTATAGATAACGATATTTACGGTACAACACATACATTAGGTTACGATACAGCTTTAAATACAGTGGTAGAAGTTATCGATAAGATTAGAGATACCGCAAGTTCTCACGACCGTCTATTCTTTGTAGAGGTTATGGGACGCGATGTTGGGCATATTGCTTTAAATGTCGGAGTAGCTGGTGGGGCTGAAGAAGTCTTAATACCAGAAGAAAATTTAGGATTAGACAGATTGCTAGAATCTTTACATAGAAGTAAAACTTCTGGTAAATCGTCAAGTATAGTAGTTGTTGCAGAAGGCGATAAAATTGGTAAAAACGTATTTGAATTAAAAGATTATGTCGATGAACATATGTCAGAATATGAAGTACGTGTATCAGTTCTAGGACATATGCAACGTGGAGGTTCACCATCGTGCTTTGACCGTGTTTTGGCAAGCCGTATGGGAGTAAAAGCAGTAGAAAGTTTGTTGGAAGGAAAGTCTAATTACATGGTTGGTTTATTAAGCGATGTAATGTCTTTAACACCTTTAGATCAAGCTATAAAAGGTCAATCGAAAATTAACTCAGAATTATTACGTGTGTCAGATATTATGACCACTTAAACATTAAATTTAGAATAAGAATATGTCAAAATTAAAAATTGGAATTAACGGATTTGGTAGAATAGGTAGAATTGCTTTTAGAGTAGCAGTAGCAAGACCAGAGATTGAAATAGTTGGTATTAACGACTTATTAGCTGTTGAGCACTTAGCTTACTTATTAAAGTATGATTCTGTACACGGAAGATTTGACGGTACAATTGAAGTGAAAAATGGTCATTTAGTAGTTAACGGTAATGAAATTAGAATTACTGCTGAACGTAATCCAGAAGATTTAAAATGGGATGCTGTAGGAGCTGAAGTAGTTTTAGACTGTACAGGTATCTTTACAACTCTTGAAGGTGCTCAAAAGCACATTACTGCTGGAGCTAAGAAGGTTGCAATTTCTGCACCATCTGCAGATGCACCAATGTTTGTAATGGGAGTAAACCATAAGCAAGTAACTGCTGCAGATACTATCGTGTCTAATGCATCTTGTACAACGAACTGTTTAGCGCCTTTAGCTAAAGTTATTAACGATAAATTTGGTATCGTAGAAGGTTTAATGACAACTGTACATGCTGCAACTGCAACTCAATTTACAGTAGACGGACCTTCTAAAAAAGATTTCAGATTAGGTCGTGCTTCTTTAAACAACATTGTACCTGCTTCAACTGGAGCTGCTAAAGCTGTAGGAAAAGTAATTCCTGAATTAAACGGAAAATTAACAGGTATGGCTTTTAGAGTACCAACTGTAGATGTATCTGTAGTAGACTTAACTTGTCGTATCGAGAAAAAAGCATCTTGGGATGAAATTAAAGCAGCATTAAAAGATGCTTCTGAAAATGAATTAAAAGGTATTCTTGGATATACTGAAGAAGGTGTAGTTTCTCAAGATTTCGTATCTGAACCAAAAACAAGTACATTCGATGCTAATGCAAGTATGGCATTAAACGATGGCTTCATTAAATTAGTTTCTTGGTATGATAATGAATTTGGTTACTCAACTAAATTAGTTGACTTAGCACAACATATCGCATCTGTAAAATAATTTGTATTAATTAATATAATAACTCCATAGAGTTATTGTGTATAAAGCACAGTATTCTGTGGAGTTTTTTCTATCTCAAAATTTATGATTTTAATAGTTGATAGTGGTTCTACAAAATCCGATTGGATGGCAGTAGATAAAAATGGGAAACAACTTCTCGAAAAGATAAGAACTAACGGGTTAAATCCTGCAATACTTTCTGAAAAGAAATTAAGGAAAATTATCAAAAAAAGTGAAGTCTTAAAAGAATATAAAAAAGACGTAACTCACGTGTTTTTTTACGGTGCAGGTTGTGGAACAGATAAGCCAAAAGAACTATTAAAAAATATTTTAGAAGAGTTTTTTGTAAATGCTGAAGTGACTGTAGACGAAGATACAATGGCTGCAGTATATTCTACAATAAATAAACCAACAGAAGCTGCAGTAGTATGTATTTTAGGTACAGGCTCTAATTGTAGTTATTATGATGGTGAAAAAATACATCAACGTGTTAAATCTCTAGGCTGGAGTTTAATGGACGATGCTAGTGGTAATTACTACGGAAAACAATTAATTCGTGATTATTACTTTAATAAAATGCCAGAATCTATTCGAGTAGCAATGGCAGATAAGTATAATCTAGAAGCAGATTATATAAAATACAATATTTACAAGCAACCTAACCCTAATGCATTTTTAGCATCCTTTGCAGAGTTTATGTTTTTGAATAAAGATTCAGAATATATTCAAAACTTAATTAAAACAGGAATTAGATTATTTGCTAGTAACCAAATTTTACAATTTAAAGACGAAATAAAAACAGTTCCAGTTCATTTTGCAGGATCTATAGCATATTTTGCTAAAGCTGAAATATTAGAAGTCGCAAAAGAAATGAATTTTACTGTTGGTAATTTTGTAAGACGTCCAATCGAAGGTTTGGCGAAATTTCATACAGAAGATATAGAATAATGGAGATAGCAATTATAGCTCACGACGGAAAGAAAGCTGAAATGGTTCAGTTTTTAAACGAACACCGAGAAATTTTAGATCAAAAGAAAATTTCTTTAGTTTCTACAGGAACTACAGGAACTAAAGTAGAGAAAGCAGGATTTAAGGTTACGCCTTACTTATCTGGACCTCTAGGTGGAGATGCGCAAATAGCAGCTCGTGTAGCAGAAGGTTTATGCCATATGGTGTTGTTTTTTAGAGATCCTTTAGAGAAACATCCTCATGAACCAGATATCTTTATGCTCATGCGTATCTGCGATGTGCATGATGTGCCTTTAGCAACTAATCCAGCTACAGCAGAATTAATGATAAAAGGCTTATAAAACACTAAAAAATCTCTAAACGAGATTTTTTTTTTGCTTAAATATGAATCTGATCTGTATTTAAGTGTAACTTGTATAGATTCAAATTATTAACAGAATTAAGCAGAAGTATTAGCTCCTGCTTTTTTAATAAGTGCTCTTTAAAACACATTTAGAATAATGTTTAGACATCAAGGTAAAAGCCGAACTTTAAAGCATAATCTTCGTATTGCTACAATACTATCTTTTGTAGCAGGTGTTGTAAATGTTTCTGGATATTTGGCTTTTAAACAATTAACAACCAATGTTACTGGTCACTTTGCTTTGTTTATTAAGGATGTAGAAGGTTTTGAGTTCTGGAAAGGTACCGTTTATTTTCTCTATATTTTCTCTTTCTTGTTCGGGTCTTTCGTCTCTAGCTTTTTAATCGAAAAATTTAAAGCAAATAAAAAACTTAATGTATTTGTATTGCCTACACTTTTAGAGTGTGTTATCCTTATTTCAATCGGACTGTTAAGTAATTTTATAACCTTTAAATATCCAGATTTTATTATTTGTTCTCTGCTTTTTGCTATGGGACTTCAAAACTCCTTTGTTACTAAAATTTCGAATGCTGTAGTAAGAACCACACACTTAACAGGACTTTTTACAGATTTAGGAATAGATATTTCTCAATTGTTTTTTCCAAAATTACACCATAATAGAGAGAAGCTAAAGTCTAATATAAAGCTTCGTATTTTTATTATATTGTTCTTCTTTTCTGGAGGATTTGTTGCTGGCTTTTTATTTTCTGAAGTGCACTTTAAACTAAATACTTTAATTTTTGCAGCAATAATTCTATTAATAAGTCTGTTTTTTGATGACTTTAGATTTTCAATAATTAAAACCAGACGTAAATATACCCGTAGAACTATTGTTGGTTAACCTTAGTGAGTCTTGCTTATATTTTTTAATATGACCCCATACTTTTTAGAAGTAAATTTAATAATCTGGTTTTGTTTAATTCAGATTTTATGATCATTTAGTCTAAAAGAGTTGTTTGTTGTTTATTTGAAATATCTAAACGATTTAGTACTTTAGTTCTATCGTTAAAGGTATTATTGAATTTAAATATACTATGGAATTGAAAGTTATAGAGGTTCATAAAAATGAATACACCATTTCAACAGATATTGAAAAATTAGACATCTCTAGTATCCACGAATTCCTTTCAAAGGAAACAGATTGGAGTAAAGGAATCCCTTTAAATACTTTAAAAACATCTATTGAAAACTCCCTCAATTTTGGGCTCTACTTCCAGAACAAACAAATAGGATTTGCTCGAGTTATTTCAGATTATTCTACAATTGCATATTTAGGAGATGTTTATATTCTAAAAACGTATAGAGGACATGGTTTAAGTACATGGTTGATTAATGAAATTATGGAGCATCCTAATCTTCAGGGGTTAAGACGGTGGATTCTATTGACAGATACAGCAGAATGGCTTTATGGAAAATTTGGATTTACAGCACTACCTCACCCAGAATGTTACATGGAGAAACATAACCCGAATGTTTATATAAAAAATAAATGATTTTAGTGTAATTAATTTAAGTTGTTCGTTTGCTAGATTCTCGTTTTTTATACCGAAGATATGATAAACAAATGTTCACCTTTTTTAATATTTTACCTTATGTATAAAACAAAAATAAGCATGAAAAGAATATTAATAATTGGCTTTCTATTTTTAAGTTTAACGAGTTGTAATCAATTAAAAGTCAATATTCCTGAAGAATTTGTTGAAACCAAAATTCCTACACTATTCTCTGAGGAATGGGCAATGCTAATTCACGATCGAAATGAATTCGGTGTAGAAATAATTGATAACAAACTTAATATTGAAAAAATTACAGAACGTAAGCAGGCAGAGTTAAAAATAGAAGGTGGAAAATTAAAAGGAATTAGTGAAGGGGAATGGAGCGGAAAATTATTATTTGTACCTAACAGCACAGCTAAAAAGGAAGTTGAAATTAAAAGCGGTAATATTAAATTTATTTTTCAATTTCAAGGAAAAACTTATTTTATAGAATCCCTTGAACATTTAACGTATACTGGAGGAGCTATTTATGAATTAAAACAAGATGGTGAACACTTTACCTACGAAAAACGTTTAGAATTTAAGGATGCACCCGAAGCATTTACTATTCATGGAGATTCATTTTTAATAGCTACACATCAGAATTTTTATGTGATTAAGGATTTTAAAACAAAAATAATTTTTAGAGATACATTTTGGTCTAGTTTATTTCCTCATTCCATTGCTGTATTTGATTACAAAAATGTATACATGGGGATTAGAAGCGGATTTGTAAAATTAGATTTAATAAATAAAAAAATGAAGTTTTATAAATACACAGAATAAAAATGAGATTATAAAAAGGTTGTATTATTTATTTCAACGACCGTTTATTATAATTTTTAGTAGAAGAATTCAATTTCACAAAACTAAGGAACAAATAAAAGAGTAGTGTTAGTCTTGAAAATATTAAGCAATACATTCTTTTTAATTAAGATATACGGTGTTTCTAGTAATTGTTTTTTTATTCGTTTAATACTGTTTTCATTTCGTCAATAGAATTTGTATAATCCGACATTTTTCTTCCTTTTCCGATATGAATCGGATTTGTATTCAATCGGTTTGTCAAATCTTTTATTGGCATATTTTCTAAATTTCCAAATTCGTATTTCCACAAATCTAGAGTTTCCAGATTATGATTTTGAAATCCAGTTGTGCTACGGTCATTATTGGTAGGTAGAAAATCTAGTCCGCCAATAATTGAATCCAAATTTTCAAAATCTGTCATTATTCCGTCATAAATTAGTTGTTCGAAGAGTGCTTCTTTAAAAATTTGTTCAATCTTACTTAAGTCAGATGATTTTATATCAGTCAGAATTACGTTGTATTTGGTCAATCCGTTTGTAATTAGCCAGCATTTTTTTCTGTCAATATGAAATATTGTTGCATTCCATTTTCCAAGAATTCCACAATCAGTATTTTGGTCTGTCTTGATAAGTTTCTTGACAAGCTTTTCTAATTTTTTAGTTGTATGTATTTTAGTTCGTATCAAATGTCTTGTTCTGAAATATGGCTACAGTTTAAAATTAAATTTACGCTGATAATAGATAAACCATATTTGTGTTTTATAGTCTAAAAATAAATATAATCTTTTTTTAGAGTTCTTAGGCATCCTTTTAACTCTAAATTATTACTAGGGCATAACTCACTACTTTTATATAATAGATATCTGTAATGAATGCTAAATAAATATTAATTACAGACATCTAATTATACTAATTAAAACCGTTACTTATTTGTTATAAACGGTTTCTCCTTCTTTAATAGTTTCAACGACTTGAATATCTTTTATTGTATCTGCTGTAACTTTTAATGGGTTTTTATCTAAAATCACTAAATCTGCCAATTTTCCTTTTTCTAAGGTACCTTTTTCGTTTTCCTCAAAATGTTGGTAAGCAGACCAAATTGTGATGGCTTTTAAAGCTTCATAAGGTGTTAATCTTTCCTTTTCACCAATAATTGCTCCAGATCTGGATGTTCTGTTAACTGCAGTCCAAACAACACGCATTAAGTTGGGTAGTGCTACAGGTGCATCTGTATGAATAGTGATTTTAACACCTTTGTTAAGAGCTGTTTTTACAGGACTAATTCTGTTTCCTAAAGAGTCGCCTATAATTTCTTTATGCCAGTCTCCCCAATAAAAGGTATGTAACGGAAATAAAGAGGTAATTACATTTAAGTTTTTAAACGCATCTAATTGATCGTCTCTAATGTATTGCCCATGAATTAAGACATTTCTGCGGTCGTTGTTACCATATTTTTTAACTAAAGGCGTCATTGTACGTATCATCTGGTCCATTGCTGCGTCTCCGTTGGCATGTGTTAATATTTGGTAATTATTAGCGAAGGCTTTCTCGTAAATAGCAGTCACGTCTGCGTCATCTGGAATTGCGGGATAACCTGAGTAGTTTTTGTCTGCTCCATCTGGTGGTAATAAATAAGGAGTTGTTCTCCAGGCAGTTCGTCCTTGAGGAGATCCATCTAAAGTAATTTTCATACCACCAACGCGATAGTGATTATTGTAATTTTTGGAATACCACTTTGTTTCTAAAGGCTCGGTAAACATATAATCTACATAGGAAACCACATCTAATTTCCAAAAATTCATCTCAGCTAATTTTGATAATAAAGCATGCTCTCCCATGGTACGCCCATCTTGGGCAGTTGTATAACCGTAACTTAAAGCCATCTCTTGACCTGCGGTCATAAATTTCATTACAGCCTCTTCTGAAGCAGGTGTTAAAGCTTTAGAATATAAAGGTATGGCTGCAAGTTCTTCTAGAACTCCGTTAGGTTCTGTAGTATTTGGCATTCTTCTAATAATACCTCCTTCTGGATTTTTGGTGTCGGCATTGATTTCTAACAGTTCTAATGCTTTAGAATTTAAGGAAGCAAAATGTCCGGAAATATGAATAATCATTATAGGTGTTTCGGTACTCACTTTGTCTAAATCTTCCTTTGTAGGAAATCGTTTTTCTTTAAGAACAGAATCGTCAAATCCCATTCCAAAGATCCATCCAGTAAGTGCTCTGTTTTCAGGAGTATTCCAATCTTTAAGAATTTTAATTAATTTAGAAATGTCGTCTGCTTTTGCATCAGGAGATGGCAGTATTTGTGCACCAATTGCTTGCGCAGCAAAACTTGCGAAATGCGCATGACCATCAATAAGTCCGGGAAGTAGTGTTTTTCCTTTAAGATCAATCATTTTATGTCCTTTTCCGGCAGCTTTCATAGCATCAGCGGAAGCCCCAACAAAAGCAATTTTACCATTATTTATAACAAGTGCCTCGGCATATTCCGGAGTATTACCTACCATTGTAATAATATCTCCACCATAATAAACGGTAGCGGTGTTTTCTGTTTGTTTCTTTTCGTTTTCATTACAAGAGAAAAGAATAATTCCTAATATTAGTAGTAAGATTTTTTTCATTTATTTCGTTTTCAAATTAATGTTAATGTGTTTGAGTAAGAGTTTAACACAAGCGCTTATATTAACTCTAGCTATTGTTATTCTTTATGTTCATTTAAAGTCCATTTTAAAGCCTTTTCTTTTGTTGCTCTAAAAATGGTGTTATGTTTTTCTTTTGGCTCGTCTGAATATTTCCAGTTTAGTTTATTGGGTGCATTATTTTCTAAAATTGTGTTCAGTTCATTTGTATATTCAGAAATATCTTCGGCACTTGAACCTGCAAACCAGAGTTTAATTTTTTTATCAGGAAATGTAACAAATAGGTTAGTAGCATTTCTAACTAAATAATGATTATTCCACCATAAAGAGGGATCGAATGCTATGTAAAAATCGAATAATTCAGGATGTTGCATAAATGTTTCCATTACAAAAAGTCCTGACAATGATTCTCCTATAATTCCTTTTTTATTAGAGGTTCTATACTTGCTATTTATCTCTGGTATTAATTCGTCGGTTATAAATGCTCGGAAGTTTTTTGCGCCATCTGTTAACGGACAATATTGCGCATCGTATTCCGATTTAGAAAAACCTGTTAAATCACGTCCTCTTTCAGTGTTTTCAATACCTACAAGAATAATGGGTTGAATATTTTTTTCGGCTATAAGTTTTGAAATGGTATTTGCTATGTGCGGAAAATCTTCTTTTATTCCACCGTCAGCCATATACAAAACAGTATATTTTTCATTGCTGTTTTGATAAGATGAAGGTGTCCAAACATTTATTGTTCTCGTTTCTCCAACTTGTTTTGATTCTATTCTAAAAGTTTCATGTTCTGGAATGGAGTCTTGATTTAGTTTCTGATTTCCGCAAGCGAGTAATAACATACTTACAAAACATAGTATAAATAATTTCTTCATATATTCAATGTGTTTGGCTGAATGTCAATGCGTTTGGATATAATTAGTTAAGTTGTTCGAACTACTAATTTAACAAATAAATAACAGATTATACATTCTAAATGAATATAAGTAAGCTAGAATACGCCATTAATTATAGGTGGATTTACAAATGGAGGTTATCCTTTTTCAATATTTATATACAATCGCTTTATTTACCATTGTTATAACTATTGGTTTTAAAGGTCTAAGATTAATATTTAGAATTGAGTTGTGTGTAGATTATTTTTTTATAGATACTAGTTTGTTGATGTACTCTTTTTCTTAGATATTTAAAGTGTTCTATAAGTAAATCAATTAAGACTTATCTTTTTTTTAACCATTCCTTAGCTAAATTAGGCCATGTTTCAGCGGCTATATTTCCAGAGCGTTTGCCATACCCATGCCCACCTTTTGGTAACAAATGTAATTCAACTGGTATTTTATTATCCCTTAAAGCAGTGGTCATGACAAGTGTGCTGTTGCTATAATTGTCATCTGCTGTTCCAAAAATAAAAAAAGGAGGTGTTTCTTTAGTTATTTGTAATTCGGGTGTAATATTTCTATTTTTTCCTTTGTCTAGATAAGCTGGATAAATAAGCATTGCAAAATTGGGGCGACTTGATAACGTATCGATATGGTCTGATTTTTCATAGGTATCTAAAGTAAACATTGTAGATGCACGTGCACATAAACTTCCTCCTGCCGAAAAGCCTAATACTCCTATTTTTTCATTGTTTAAATTGTATTTTAACGAATTACTTCTAATAATTCGAATCGCTCTTTGTATATCGTTTAAAGCCCCTTTTTGTTTTTTTGGTACTCTATACTGTAAAACAAAAGCTGTATATCCAAGCTTGTTAAGCCATTCGGCTATCTCATAACCTTCTTTATCAATTGCTAGAATATCATATCCACCACCAGGACAAATGATAATTCCTACACCTGAATCATTTTGTTTTTCAGGTTTAAAAACCACTAATGCAGGGTTTGTAACGTTGGTTAATCTAACGACATTACCTTTTGTATTGTCTGATTGTACTGGTGCGTGTTTTGCTTCATTTTCTCCAGGTACTGTGTTTGTCCATAAATAAATTGTATCCCTAGTTTGAGCTTGAACCATTGATAAGAACAAAAGCATCATTAGGGTTAAAGAAGCAGGTTTGAAATTGCTAAAATATGTTCTGTTTATGTACATCATTTTAATACAGTGTTGGCAATAGTAATTTAGTTTTTTCTTTTGTAATGTTACTTTTATAACCATAATAAACTACTTGACTTTTATTATTTTTAACTTTTTCTAATGTATTGTTATTTGCGTTTACATAGAAACTTAATTTTGAATTTTCTTTGAGTCACAGCAATACTTCGTGGTATTTGAAATTCCCATATCAAAAAGGAATATCGTTTCTTGTTCGAGAACGATAAGTTCCATCCAATTCCAGTTTATCAATATCCTCACATTGAGCAAATCCGCTAATTGAAATCAGAAAGATTATTAATATACTAAAAGTTTGTTTTATTATTATTGCCAACGGTTTTGTGAATGATTTCGTTGCGTGTTTAAGCCTTAAATTTAGCAAATAAATCACAGATAGAAAGTCCTCGAGAACTTTTGTAAGTAAGTTATAACTTGCAAAATTATACACATTGTTTTACTGGGTTTATTTCATTTTTGATGCAAATATAGTCTTAATGGTATCTAATTCTTTTTTGTATTTCAAATCTGTTCTTGATGCAAAATATAAGGTGTTTTCCGTTTTTACTTTTCCTTCCCAAACTAAATGTATGTCGTTTCTTAAAATTTGTTCTTGACATAAAAAATCTGGAACTAAAGCAAGTCCGTTACCATGGTTTAAACATCTAATAATAGAAGTGATGTTTGGTAAAATGTAGTTGGGTTTAAAAGCGGGTTTCTTATTAAAATTCTCAAACCAAAACCGTCTAAAATGTTCCATTTCGTTAGATGAACTATACCAAATGTTTTTAAGTAGTTCGTCTTCTAACTTGTTTAAATTATTAAATTTCAGGTGTTCTTGTAATTGGGTGGTGTCGGTTTTATTGCCTGCTATTAATACGATTCTTTCTTTTGAAAACGGAATATACTCCACTAACGATTTTTTTTCATGCTGTTTTTTAGGTGTGATTACTAAATCTAAAATGCCATTGTTTAGGTCTTTTATTAAATCTGTATGTGATCCAAATCTAGCGACTAGGTCAAAGTTTAGTTTGGGGATTTCGGGTTCAATAATAAGTTGAAACATTTCAGAACACATGCCAATGTTTAGAGATGGATTTTTTTCTTGCGTTGTTCTTTTAAAATGCTGTTCTGCAATTTCAAGTTTTTTTAAAGATTCAATAATATATTCATATAAAAATTTCCCATCTTCTGTAGGAATCATTTTTCTAGAAGTACGTTCAAACAGTTTTTTGCCAACATAAGCTTCAAGTGCATTTAAGTGTACACTAACTCCGGGTTGAGAAGCATATAAAGCAATAGAAGCTTTAGTTAACGTTCCGTTTTCATATATTTCTTTAAATGTTCTGTACCATTCTAAATTCACCATAACTATTATAATATTAATACAAAGGTATGATTTGTATTATTTTTACAATAACAAATGTTGCTTTAGTTTTGTCCTAAATAAAATAAGAGACAAATGAAAAATATATTTATAATTAACGGAAGTCATCCATTTGCACATTCTGGAGGAAGATTTAACGAAACACTTTTCAATACTACTATTTCATATTTTGATACGCTTGAAGAATTTGAAGTGAAATGTACTCAGGTTGGTGAAAACTATAACGTAAAAGAAGAAGTTGAAAAATTTAAGTGGGCAGATCTTGTGATTTATCATACGCCAATTTGGTGGTTTCAAATACCATTTGGATTTAAAAAGTATATAGATGAAGTTTTTACGGAAGGTCATCAAAATGGAATTTATGCAAGTGATGGAAGAAGTAGAAAAAATCCAAACATCAATTACGGGACTGGTGGTTTAATGCACGGAAAAAAATATGTATTGACTACAAGTTGGAATGCTCCTAAAACCGCATTTACTTTAGAAAATGAATTTTTTAATCAAAAAAGTGTAGATGAAGGTGCTATGTTTGGGTTTCACAGAATGAATGCTTTTACAGGAATGGAATTATTAGCCACACATCATTTTCACGATATGGAAAAAAATGCAGATGTTCCTTTTGAGTTGAATAATTACAGTGCTTTTTTAAATGATTTAATACTTAATTTGTAATTATCTAGTTTCGGTTCGAAAATGCAATATAAAGGTCTAGTATAAGAAAAGTAGGGCAGTTGTAAGCTATGCTTTTCGGACTAAGCTAAAGCCAAATTTTTAAATTTTGTTATTTATTTTTTTATTGGAAAGTCGCCAAATTTTTAAATTTGACGACTTTCCAAAAACGTCCAAGCCTTAGTGTTAGCAATGACTTTCTCTATTTTTTATATACATTGTTATCACATGTTTTATTTCTTCTAATTTTCTATTGTGCCGTCTTCATTAAACCAAATTTCTAAGGAAACACTACTTTCAATCGGTATTCCCTTTCGTTTAATTATATCAAATTGTAAACCTTTTAAGGCTCTTTGGATTGATTTAACACAATAATTATATTCACGTTTGGTGTCCCAATATTCCTCAATAAGCTCTTCCGTTTGGTATTCAGTCATTACAACATTAGAGATTTTGCCATTTTTCCCAATCGTTACAGTATAGTGTTCAGAACAATCAAACTTATCTTTTTTTGTCCATTTATAGTTTTTAATTCTGTTAAAAAGGACATTTTTAATATTTTCTCTATCTAACCTGTCAATTCCGTTTTTTAAATCTACATAATTTTGCTGTTCACTTATTTTATTGATAGTACCGTTTTCAATTTCTATGATATTTTCATACATAAAAATCCGCTCAAATACTCCATCCCAACTAATCATCTTATTGTCTGTTCTTTTGGTTGGAAAACTGATATTCCCGCTAAACCAATCTATGAAAACTTTATTGTTCTGAACCTTTTCTCCAAATAGTTTTCTAATATAATTTTCTGGAATTTGATTTTTATTTTCCAACGCATGACAATCGATAATAGCATTTACAAATAAGCTGTCATTTTTTATTTCGTAAATCGCTTGATATCCTCTCCAGCAATTTAATGAGGTTCCTAAAGTTCCTTCAATTGAGTTTCTGAAACTTAAATCAAACAATCTGCCTTTGTCCTCTTTTCTTGTTTGAAGATATTGTTCAACCAATAAGTTATAGGTTGGAATAGTATCGTTTTTGTAAATTAAATAGTCAGAAACTTGTGGACTTGAAGCAAATGAATTTAACACGGAAAAACTTAAAAAAAAGATTATCAATATTCTATTCATAATGTTGCTCTTAAATGTTTTATACACGTTGTAGTAAACCGTTTTTATTCGTTGTAAATTGTTAGTTCGACATCTCTTTTACTATATTCCAAAACAATTATTTTGTTGTTTTTTTTCCATTTTTGTTCAGTACCATTTTTGTCCGATTTATTTTCGTTGGGTTCTCCCAATTTGCTTCTGAGGTAATCTGAAATCCAATTAAATTTTTGTTTATAAAGCGTTTCTTCTTTCTCTTTATTTGACATTGATGCAACAACGTCAGCAATATTTTGATTTTTGTTCCTGTTTTCTCCCCATTCAAAGTTTATTAACTCAATTCTCTTTTCGTCTTGCGAATAGTAATAAATTGTTATTAGCCTTAATTCATCACTTTCAATTTTTCGATAAATTCTTGGTGTTTCAACATTTCGACCATCAAGTCGATAAGTTGAAATTTTATGTTTTTGGGTAATATCCGTTGCATATATCTCTTGCTCAACTTTATCTATTTGGTTTAAAGTCAATGTGCTAAAATTTGAATAATAATTATCAAAGGTATTTTCAATCCATTCATTCATTTTCTTTTCGCCAAATACTGGTTCTTTATAGATGTTGTTGAATTGGATAACTTTAAAATTATTTTTGTTTATCTCTATAATTCCGTAAACAGAATCCTTGTCTGTTCGGAATTGAACCGATTGAAAATTATTGTTTTGAATTGGGTTTCTCGTATCGTAATTCCATTGAAAAGGTCTGATTTCAGATTTAAATTCGTAAAATGGAACTAACTTTTTGTTTTCTATTGTTCCAATTTTGGTAGAAATACTGTCTTTGTATAAATGATAGAGTTTGTTGTTAGAAATGAATGATGTTGCTAATGAAAATGTCGGATTGAAATAATCGTCATTTTTATATTCAAATATTGTTTCCGCACCGTTTGTAGAATAATTACCTTCTCTGTGAAATCTTTCATCAAGTACTGCTTTCTGATAGACATAAGGTTCTTCGCTTTTATCCAGCTTTTTAGGATTGTCAATTTTTAAAACAGATTTTCCCGCTGTTAAATAGTATGTCTCTTTTAATTTATTTATAATCGGTGTAGTTGCACCAATCTCAAATTGTTTTCTTGTTTGTTTGTCTTTGAACCAAGTTACGCCACCCCATTCTCCAAAATCGAGAGAATAAACTGAATAATCTTTATCATCGTAGTACAAATCAATTCCTTTTTTTGTCTCTATCCAAGTGTTGTTTGTTTGGTCAAGATAAAAAGTGTTATGGTCATAATATTCCGTTGTAAATATTGTATCGTTCTTAATGTATAAATCGTAATAAAAGGTTTGAAGTTTTTTAGGAACATCAATTTGAGATTTGATTTTACCGTCTTTATCAAGAATGTAAAATTGATGATTAGAGCCTGAACTAAACTTGTCATTGTCAGTTCTGAAGTAACAATAAAAGTTGTCGCTGTATTTTAACCAAGGACCTGGGCTTCCAGGAATATTAATTTCAACATTTTTAATATTCACATTCAGTTCTTGAGATTGGCAAGAAGCTGTTATGAATGCTAAAATTATTATGTGAATTATGATTTTCATAAATGTCTAGTCCTGAAATATGGCTACAGGTTAAAATTGCTTTTAGGCAGATAATTGATATACCCTATTTGGTGTTTTATAATCTAAAGATAAATGTAATGGTATGTTGTTGTATAGATTAATTGCTCTTTTTCCAGCACTTTAATGCTTGTAAACCCAAAGTATATATCGGGAACTTAATGAGTGCATAGTTGCCAAAGAAAAGAGTAAAAAATTAGCATTAATAGCCGTGTGTAATAAGCTGTTAAAACAGGCTTTTGCCATAGCTAAATCAGGATTAACCTATGATAATAATTATAGAAGTGTTTTAGTGGAAAATTAATGCCTTTTTACTTGTTTTTTACCACAGTACTTTGTTGGCATTTCGTTGTTTTATTCAGTTTTCTTTTTTTTAAAATAATCATAACTAATTCCAATTATAACAAAAATCCAAACTAAACGATAAATCCAAATATTCATTTCAATTCCAAAAATCTGGTCAGATTCTTGATTTCCCCAAAAACTATAAATAATATTCGATAATGATAATAGTAAAACAAGTATTAATGTTAGTTTGTTCATTTTTATAATTTTTTGTTAATTTCTATTTGTTCAGTTTAATTCAAGTTGTATTTTTCTTACTATTAATTTTATTCGGTCAGCAATTTATTCCGCAAACTTTTTCAATTCCGATTGAGTGAGTAATTCCATAACTAGCTAAATTCCGCATTCAATTCACTTTTGCTTTTTAATTCATTTCCGATTCCGCAAACTAGCTAAAATTCCAATTTAGTAAAGATTATTTTCAGAATTTTTCTTTTCTTTTTTAAAGGATTCTGTCAAATTTTTTAGCTCACCAACTTTTTCTTTTTCAGTCAAAATCTTATTTCCTTTAATTTTCTCTTTTAGAGAATTGTAATTTTTCTTTAGAGATTCAATATGGTCATTTTGTCCAAAAGAATGTAATTTAAATTCTTCCATAATTATCGTTTTTTAGTTCGTTCGTCAATGAATGCCAACGTGTTTCTTTAGTTTGTATTAAATAACTTTAGCTAGAAAAAGAGGAGAACTATAACGTGTTTAAGAATTGTAG
>NZ_CANMTH010000009.1 GCF_947500765.1 uncultured Formosa sp.
TTAGATTATAAAACACCGAATATGGTATATAAATTATCAGCTTAATTCAATTTTAAACTGTAGCCATATTTCAGGACAAGACATTATGAAAAAAACGATTACATATTTATTGGCATTAATATCTTTACTTTCTTGTTCGAAAGATATTGATGAAATTGATTCAAGTAATAATTCTGAAGAAGAGGAAACAAACTATTATTTCAACTTAAGTCAAACACAAATTAATTCGTCGTCTTCAGAAACCGAGTTTACAATTAACATTTCAACCAATACTAATTGGGAATTACTATCTAAACCAGATTGGGTTGTAGTTACTCCTGAAAATGGAAGTCAAGACATTGAGTTAAAAATAACTTTATCAGAGAATACAAGCCCAAATTCTAGAATTAGCGATGTTAAATTTAAATCATTACAAAACACCTACACTTTAAATATTTCTCAACAGAGTTTCCCTTTAAATCTTGTCTCATTTAGTGGAAGTGAATCACCAATAAAAATGAATGAGAAAAAATATTTGCTGTTTAATAAACCCATTAGTGTTAACTCAATATCTAGTGGTGAAGGTAGATATTCCTTTTTTGCTGGTCCAAATGATGTTGAATATTTTGACAATAATCATGGAGTTAAATTTACTGTTGGGCCTTCAAATTTAGGCAGCCAGCATAAGTATAAGTTTTCAGTTTCGGACAGTGATAATAACACTTTAGAACAAATAGTCGATTTAAACTTCTATTCAAAAAAAATTATTGTCCCTGGGGCTATTAAAAAAATGATTTTAGATGATGATAATAATCTTTGGGTATTATCATTAAAAGTATGGGAATCTGGTGAGCCTAGTTATATCTTTAAATTTAAAGAAAATGATGGAGAGTACGAAGAAGAGTTAAGGTTTGAAATTGACATTAATCAATCAAACTCGGATTATGTTGGAGGAAGTTTTTTTATAAATCCTTATAATAATTTAATATACGTTCCAGATTATGAAGGAGAAGAAGTTGATGTTTATTCTAAAACTGGTTCGTTAATTAAGCATATACAAATTCCTCTTATTGATTCTGACCATCCTCAAAATCCACATTCAAGTCCAGTATATATAGGATTCAATATTGAAGGAAAGGGAATTGTTTCTTTGCAAGGAAAAGGTATATCTAGAATTAGATGGAGGTATATTGATAGCTCAAACAATGACATATTAACTGAGCCAAATAGTTCACATCCCAATTATTATACTGACTTACAAACTTATATTCTAAACAATGATAAATCTAAATTATATGTTTTAGAGGACAGATCTCCAATTATTAAAATATTTGATGGTAGTGAAACTTTCGGAGAAATAAATATGAATAGTTTATATCCAAGTGGTGCTGATGCTGCTGGAATTACTCAGAATAGATTAAATGATAAGATTTATGTAAGCGGTTTATATAACCAGCAGATAATTACTCCTAATTTATCATATTTAAGTCTACAATCTTATGATCAATCATTTTTAGGAGATTTTTGTTATGATACAAATCTTCCAAATCATGTTTACGCTTTAAGCAGTAATACAGATGTTCATTTAAAATTATTAGATTATGACAATCAAAATACAGTTTTAGATTACCCAATGAATAATCTATTCAATTGGTCTCATGGTCGAGGACTTATTACAACGCCAAACGATAATTATATATTAACATATTCTGACAGAGTTGATAATACTACTTCTCGATCTCAAATAGTTATATATAATACAGAAATGTTCAAATAACTTTTGCTAACACCGTATATAATTTATTGCTAGTTCTAGCCTACTTACGAAAATCCTCGCGGATTTTCCATTCGGTTTGTATTTGCTAAATTAGGTGCTTAAACACGCCACTAATCATACACAAGACCGTCAGACTGTCTAATAACTATTTAAGTTTTTAGTGCTATTTAGAAACAGTTATAAAGTAATTTTCAGGTAGTTTTTGTATCTTTTAGTTATGAAATTCATACTTGGAAAAGACCGAAAACAGACCTGCCTTTTTCCTGTTTCTCTTGAAGATTCTATAGAATCTGAGAACAGCGTAAGGTCTATAGATCAATTTGTAAATTCACTTAACCTCGCAGAACTCGGATTCCGTTCAAACTTTATAGAAAACGGCCCTCCTGCTTATAATCCATCTGTCCTTCTCAAACTTTACATATACGGATACATGAACCGTATTCGGTCTTCTCGACAATTAGAAAAAGAATGCAGGCGTAACATTGAAGTGATGTGGTTGCTTGAATCGCTAGCTCCAGATCATAACACCATTAGTAACTTCAGAAAAGATAATGGAAAGGCTATTAAAAAAGTGTTTTTTGCTACCGTACAAATTGCACGCAATTTTGGGCTTATCGGTGCTACACTTATTGCAGGTGATAGTACTAAGTTTAGAGCGCAGAATAGTAAAAAGAACAATTTCAATCAGAAGAAAATACAACGTCACTTAGATTACATAGACAACAAACTAGAGCAGTACAATAAAGCCCTTGAACAGAGTGATAGTAAAAATGAGAAAGAAGAAATCAAGAAGAATATTGATAAACATCAAGGTCGCAGAAATGAATATGACGCGCTAGTGCTGATGTAGGCTTTATGTTTATTGCTTATAATTTAACAAGAATTTGGAATATCATTAGAAAAGCTAATACGTGTGCTTTTAAAGATTACAAGTCCTTTATTAGGTTCATTGTATCTATTCTAATGGGGTTTAAAGTAGTATACAAAGAAAATTCAGAAAATAAAATCTTAGTATACAGCTAATACAAAAAAATGTATTTTAGTAGAAACATATAAAATTGCAGTCGGTTATTAGACAGACTGCCGTTGTGGTACATTTGAGAGCAACCAATGAAAATTAAAAAAAATATTATTATTAATGGATTTAATTAGCGTTTTCGAATTTAGCCCAACAATAACCTAATTAAATTGAGTTCAAATCAAGACAATGAAGAAGGTTGGAAATTTTTAGCTTTCATAATTAGAGAAAAAGGAAAAAATAGACAACAGATTTTGGAGTTTGACTTGTATAGTAAATTTTAAAAATCAAATTGTCTAATGATGATAATTTATTAATTCCTTCTTCTCTAAATAAAGTAACTGTTTTTAGTCAAATCTATAAGCTAGACCTAACTGGAATCCATTAAATTCAGCGTATAAATCAGACGAAGAATTAAAATTATCTTTAAGAGAATTTGACAATGCGAAATTGTACCTTGCATCAACGGAAAGCCTATCTGTAATATCGTAAGATACACCTAAAGAAAGACCAAAATAAAAAGAATTGAAATTTTCATTAGTGTCTAATAAAAACCCAAAATTTGGACCAGCCAATACATTAAACTTTTTTCCGACTTCATACTTAGCTAAAACAGGAATTTGAAGTTGGTCAAAATCATTTTTAATGTTCACATAAGTAACTTCAGGCTGAATATTAAATCTTTCAGAAATTGGAAACTCTACGAATCCACCTATGTAGAAACCATCGTTATTATTTTTGTTGTTTTTTAATCCATCTCCTTCAAATGTTGTATTTGTTTCTCTAAGAGATTTAAAATATCCTGATTTAACTCCAAATTCGGTTTGGGCACTCAAACCTGATATTGCTAAAACTAAAATAAGACTTGTAAGTAATAATTTTTTCATATGGGATTGTTTTTATGTTATAACTCAAAACTAGTTGTTAAATTAGAAAGCTATCTTTATCAAACCTTATTTAACTTTTATTTTTATCTTAATTAACTTTTATTTCTACCTTTATTAACTTCTATTTAACAGAAAATCAAGCTTTAGTATAAAAAATTAGAATTTTTGATTTCTTATCTTACTTATCCTATTACCTCCATTTACACTACTCCCACTCTGCCTAATTACTAGAGTTAATCCAGCGTAATTGCAAAGTTCATTATCGCTTGTAAAACACTCAAAACTATCGGTAAGTACCACAAGCATCAGCACTCTTTTATTTTCAATACTTGGTATACTTTTTAACCATATTAAAACATCTTGATGGACTTCCTTTACTAATATAATGAATTTATCTTCTAAGGTTTTTATTTCCTTTTAGATATGCGTAAGCTTCCCCTGATAACCGAACTCTTTAAAAGTGTTAAATTATATTAAATTTACACAGTATTCTCTATCATAAATAAAAGTGGTTAACACCGTATATAATTTATTGCTTGCTTCTAGCCTATTTACAAAAATCCTCGCAGATTTTCTATTCGGTTATTATTTGCTAACTTAGTTGTTTAATCACGTAACAAACCATATACGTGTCATGGATCTGTAATTCTAAAACACGTTATAGTTCTCCTCTTTTTCTATCTAAAGATATTTATTACAAACTAAAAAAACACGTTAGCAAAAATATGAAAACAACAATCCTAGTATTTTTAATGATAATTGGACTTTCATCTGAATCTTTCGCTTGTGAATGCAATAAACTGATTTGGGCTGAATGGAATAAAGAGGATGTAAAAGAGAGTATGGAATTCAATGATGTAATTTTTATTGCTGAACTAGTTTCAGTTAATAAAGACTATTATGAGTTCAAAGTTTTAGAAGTTTTCAAGGGCAAATTGAAAAAAAATGAAATCATAAAAGGATTTTATCTTACTTCTTGTTCTGGTTGGCCTAAAAAGCAAAGAACAGGAGAATGGATTTTTTATGGTCATTACGAACAAGATGAAAATGATGAAAAAATCCTAAATTATAGTCAATGTGGTCCAACTAGAAGTCTTTGTCATCCGCCAATCTATACGAAAGAACAAAATATTGAATATTGGAATACTGAACTTGAAATGCTGAATAATAAATTTAATAAAAAAGTCAATCTAAAATTATAAACTGACTAAAATACTTTTGCTAACACCGTGTAAAAAATAATGCTTAGTTTAGTACTTAATCAAGAGTCCGTGCACTTTTGTTGCGTCTGATTTTCCTTCAGAAAATCCTCGCACACAAACACGCAACTTTCCTTATACATAAACGTTGGCAACAAGCTTGTCTTACCCTGAATAAAGGCTACATAATTTTAAATCTTATGTACAAAAATGACAAAGTAATTAGAAGGTACAGTGAACCTTTTAAATTGAAAATTTTAGCCGAACTTACAACAGGCAAATACACCAAGAGTAATCTATGTAAACTCTACTCAATCGCTCCTACAACGGTTAATGAGTGGATTAAAAAGTACGAACGTAAAGACTTAATGAACACCAGAGTAAAAGTGGAAACGAAAGACGAATCCTATCGAAGTGGTTCAGCAAAGCTAAATTACAAGAATCAAGACATTACAAAAAGAAGTTGAGCAACTAAAAAAACTATTTGCGGAATTCTGAAAATCACAATGAATATTCCTTATGAAAGACGTTTTTTTATAAAATTCGACAAATGTAAACTATAGTGATTTTCTGATTAAATTAGTGAATTTTACTAATTATCTCGCATTCTTACTATTTAGAATTTAAAGTAAATTAAGTATTGAGCGAAGAACTTTGAAGCGGACTGTTTTATAAAATAAAAATCAGTTTTAGTTTAAACTGGTTCAGTCATTTCTATTATTTTGTGCCCCACAATTTGGCTACTATTTAGGACAATAGTTTGCTGATTTTAAATATAAAAATTCGAAGAAATTATTTTGCTTTTGGTACCATTTTTTTGCATCCATATATTTCAAATGAGAAATAGCATTTCAGTGAATGATACTAAAGCCGATTTTCCTATGTAAATTCTTTTCAATGCCCGTATATTTGCAAACTTAAAAGTGACGGCTATTATACGATTAAAGTCCGCTGTAAATTAACATAGAATATGAAACGTTTATTTTCGAATTTACTATTTAAAGTTTTTTTAGCCATGGTTTTAGGGGTTGTTTTCGGACTTTATTTACCGGAATCAGTTAACCGAATTTTCACCACATTTAATGCGTTTTTCGGACAGTTTTTAAGTTTCTCCATTCCATTAATTATAATCGGATTAATCATGCCTGCCATATCCGACTTGGGTAAAGGGGCTGGAAAATTATTAGTTTTAACCGCGGCAATTGCATATGGTTCTACTTTGTTTTCAGGGTTCATGACCTATTTTACAGCATCCAGTATCTTTCCAAACTTATTAGAATCGCATGTTAACGAGGCATCTCAAATTGTAGATTCTGGCCTGGAATTATTACCTTATTTTAGTATTTCAATACCACCTCTTATGGATGTAATGACGTCTTTAATCTTAGCATTTGTCATTGGTTTAGGGCTGTCCTATCAGGAAAATTCTACTCTAAAATCTGTAGTTAAAGACTTTGAAACCATCATCATGCAAGTCATAGAACATGTTATTATACCGCTTTTACCTCTCTTTATTTTAGGCATATTTGCAAGTATGGCGTTTAGCGGGAAAGTATTTTCTATACTATCTGTTTTTATAAGTATAATAGGCGTTATTTTTGTCTTACATATCTTTTTGTTAGTGTTGCAATACATCATTGCAGGTATGCTTACAAAAAAGAATCCTTTTAAGTTATTAATTACTATGATGCCTGCGTATTTTACAGCACTTGGTACGCAGTCATCGGCAGCAACAATACCTGTAACTTTAGAACAATGTTTAAAAAATGGTGTTTCAGAAAAGGTTGCTGGATTTGTAGTGCCTTTATGTGCTACCATTCACTTATCGGGAAGTGTTATGAAAATTACTGCTTGTGCTATGGCATTAATGATTTTAGAAGGTATGCCATTTAGTTTTACACTATTCGCGGGCTTTATTTTTATGCTTGGCATTGCCATGGTAGCGGCACCAGGTGTTCCAGGAGGAGCGATTATGGCGGCTGTAGGAATCTTACAATCTATGTTAGGGTTTACCGATGAGATGATCGGATTGATGATCGCATTATACATAGCCATGGATAGTTTTGGTACGGCTTGTAATGTTACTGGAGATGGTGCTATTTCTTTGGTTGTAGATCGGATAACTAAGGATAAAGTAGTCGCTTAGTATATTTTTTAAATAGCAGAAATGCTTAGTGGTTTGTTAGTGCCTTCTTGTTAGGTGTTACGTTTACTTTTTAAACTGGAAATCATAAAGATTGATTCGTCCAGTTAAATTCTATTACTTCATGCTTTAAACACAACATTTTTCGCATAATCCTTGTATCAATACTTGCGAGACTTCTACTTTTCTATTTGGTATTTCAGGGATAGCCATACTAAAAGGTAAACAATCTACTCTTCCACACTTTAAACATTGAAAGTGAGGATGCACATCTTTGTGTTTAGAAGCCGAACACCCATTACATTTTGCATACCATTTGAGCCCTTCCTTTCCTAGAAATGAATGTAACACACCATCTTCCTCCAGTTTGTCTAACACTCTATAAATGGTTGTTTTATTAAACTTAGAATCTAGTTGTTCAATTAATTGCTTTGCAGAAATGGCCTCATCACTCGTATTAAACTCATGAAGCAAAGCTTCTACAGATTTTGTTTTTCTTATTACACCCATAAATACAAATATAACGCAACTTAGTTGTAGTAACAAGTTTTTTATTTATGTTTACAACTCAGTTGTATTAATAAATATATAATATTCACAAAACAAAAATCAGACGAGTTAGGGACGCCTGCAAGTGGACTTTGCCTTCTTAATATTCGGACTAAATACTTCATTTGCGTAGAAATCTAAAACAATTGAAAAACTTGAGTTTGAGAATTATGAACTTAAAGTTATATTTTTTGACCCTTACGAAAATTTAGTTTCAGAAAATCCTGAATTCAAAAACCTTGACGCTCTAAAACAAGGAGAAATTCAAAATGAATATCCAAGGTTAAATACAGATGAGGATATCAAATCCTATATTAGAAAAATGAATAGAATTGGAGATGTAGTTTCTTTACCGTTTTTTCAAATCTACTGACAAAGTGATTATAATCGAAAAGGATAGTTCATACTCAAAATATAAAGTTGAGACTAAAAACAATAAACCGATTGATAAGTAATTAGAAAATATTGTCGTCTTAAAAAATTCAGATGGAGAAATCGAGAATATTACAGCACCACTTAAAACCCTAACTGTTATTATTTTACATTATTTTTTTGTTTCTTTATAGAAGATGTTAAAACCAAAAAAGCAGTTGCTTAATTAAACGCTACTTTTCATATATCTACTACGGTTGTATGCCATACGAGAAATTAGCTTTTGTGTTATGCACTATTAAAAGCGAATAATAACAAACTAATAAAATTGACATGGAATTAAAAAAATACCTAGTATGTATTTTAGGGGTTGGAATTTTGCTATCAGGATGTAGCCAACCCAAACAAAATACCAAATCTGAAAACAATCAAGATGGGAGTATTCTTCCATTTCCCACATTAGAATCGGTTAGCCAAACAGAGCAAACTTTAGCCGATAGTAAATTGGCTCCTTGGCCTGAAAATAATCGTTTACCCAATGAAGCCCCTAATATCCTAATTATTTTAATAGATGATGTAGGTTTTGGTGTTTCAGAAACATTTGGAGGAGAGGTAGCAACACCTACTCTCACTAAATTGGCTGAAGAAGGAATTATCTATAATCAATTTCATACCACTTCTATTTGTTCTCCAACTAGAGCATCATTACTTACAGGTAGAAACCATACAAGAGTATCTTCTGGTACTATTGCAGAAAGAGCTGTAAACTTTGATGGGTATACAGGTGTTATCCCGAAAACCTCAGCCACATTAGCCGAAGTTTTAAAAAATTATGGATACAACACCTCTGCCTTTGGTAAATGGCATAATTCACCCGCTAACCAAACTACTGCAATGGGGCCTAAAGACTTTTGGCCTAATGGGTATGGATTTGAGTATTTCTATGGTTTTCTTGCTGGCGAAACATCCCAATATGAACCGCGTTTATTTGAAAATTATAATACTATAGAACCGCCGCACGATCCTAAATATCACCTTACAGAAGATATGGCTAATAAAGGATTGGAATGGTTAAGCCAACATAAGGCCTATGCTCCAGATCGTCCGTTTTTTATGTATTGGGCCCCAGGAGCTGCTCATGGTCCACATCATGTTTTTAAAGAATGGTCTGAGAAATACAAAGGTAAATTTGATGACGGATGGGATGCTTACAGAACAAGAGTCTTTAAGCGTCAGTTAGCTATGGGCATAATTCCGGAAGGAACAGAATTAACAGAAAGAGATACTACAATGGTGGCATGGAAAGCTATTCCTGAAAATGAAAAAGCTTTTCAATTACGATTAATGGAGGTCTTTGCAGGTTTTGTTGAACATACAGATTATCAAGTTGGAAAACTGATTAACGGAATGGACAAATTGGGATACAAAGACAATACCATTGTAATCTACATTTTTGGAGATAACGGCTCTAGTGCCGAAGGACAAAATGGAAGTATTAGTGAATTGTTAGCTCAAAATCAAATTCCGAATACGATAGAACAACAAATTGCTGCTTTAGATGAAATAGGAGGTTTAGATGTTTTAGGGACTAATAAAGTAGAAAACATGTATCACTCCGGGTGGGCTTGGGCAGGTAGCACACCTTTTAAAAGTACAAAATTAGTTGCGGCACACTTTGGTGGCACCAGAACCCCTATGGTAATATCATGGCCTAAAGGCATTACACCCGACAAAGCCATTAGAAATCAGTTTCTGCATGTTAATGATATCGTTCCTACTATTTATAACGTTTTAAATATCCCTTATCCTAAAGTTGTCAATGGGTTCCCTCAAGATCCAATCGATGGAAAAAGTTTTGCTGCTACATTTACCAATGCAAATGCTGAAAATTTAAAGGAAACACAATTTTTTGATAACAATGGGAGTCGCGGCGTATATCATAACGGATGGTTTGCCAGTACATTTGGACCGCTATACCCATGGATCCCTGCTCAGAAAGGTTTAGCCGATTGGGATTCTGATAAAGATGTTTGGCAGCTATATAACTTGAGTAATGACTTTTCACAAGCACATGATGTATCTGCAAAATATCCAGAGAAATTAGCGGAAATGAAGGCGTTGTTCTTAAAGGAAGCTAAAAACAACAAGGACTTCCCTATTGGTGCTGGTATTTGGTTGAGACTTCACCCTGAAGATGTAATTACATCTCCCTATACCGAATGGGCTTTTAATCAAAACACCACGCGTATGCCTGAATTTGCAGCCCCTGGATTAGGTAAAAAAAGCAATACTGTCGTTATTAATCTTGAAGTAAATAAAAATCAAAACGGCGTACTCTATGCTTTAGGTGGTATTGGTGGCGGTTTAACTTGTTTTATGGATGATGGATACTTAAAGTTTGAATACAACATGATGATTATACATCAGTTTAAAATGAGTAGTAAGAACAAAATCAGTCCAGGCGAACATCAATTCGAAATTACTACTGTTATAAAAGACAATAAACCTGGAGCCCCTGCAACCATAACGATTACTGTAGATGGTAAACAAGTAGCTAATATGGAAACATTAGGCACGGTACCTGTTGCTTTTTCTGCAAGTGAAACTTTAGATATCGGGATTGATTTGGGATCTCCCGTTTCATTCGATTATTTGGAAAAAGCGCCTTTTAAATACAACGGAAAAATCAATTCAGTAAACATTAAATTACTTTAAATGCATATAAAAACAGGCTAAATATAACTTTAATATGTTCAACAAATACAACCAAATATTGGTTAACACTAATGACATAGAAATCCCAAATGTTAAGGCTTAGTGTAGTCTTTGCCTTTGTCAGTTTAAATAAAATAAAAAAACACTGATAATTATATATATGATAAAAAAAACACTTCCCTCAGTCATTCTTTTTATTTCATTTTTTTTATGGAATAATCCAGAAATTTATGCACAAGCCTTTAATAGGGCTGTAAAAACATCTGAAAATTTTGAACCTGCAATACCTCATCCAGATCAAGAAAAAGCGGTAGCAAAAAAACTTTTAGATCTTGAAAAAAAAATGGGTAAAAAACCAAACATTGTTTGGATTGTTATTGACGATATGGGCTATGGCGACCCAGGATGTTATGGTGGAGGCGCTGCTATAGGTGCTGCTACTCCAAACATGGATAAAATTGCAACGGAAGGCTTAAGGTTAACATCAACCTATTCTCAACAAACATGTACACCCACGCGGGCTGCTATTTTAACGGGACGTTTACCTGTGCGTTCAGGACTAACACGTCCTATATTATCGGGAGATAAAATAACGGCCAATCCTTGGGAAGATGAAGTGAGTTTGCCTAAACTTTTAGGTAATGCAGGGTATAATACCTTGTTAACAGGTAAATGGCATGTTGGAGAAATAAAAGGCATGCGCCCTCACGACATTGGCTTTGATGAATTTTATGGTTATTATTCTGCTCCAAAAGAAATATCTCAGGGTGTAGATACGCATCGTTATCCAGATTTAACGATGAATGAAGACTATATGATCACCTTTAACGAAATAAGAACCAATCCGCATTTAATTCATGGGTATAAGAATGGAAGCACCGAAGAAATTAGTGAGGTAAAATCGTTAGATGATATCGGAAGTGTTGATCAGGTTTTAACAGATTTTACTGTGGAAAAAATCGAAGAGTTAGCAAAATCAGACAAACCGTTTTTCTTAGAACATGCCTTTTTAAAAGTGCATGCAGACAATCAAGACAACCCAAATTACCCAGGATTAAGTAAGGCAAAATATCAATATAAAAATGGGGTTGTTGAAGTAGACATGCATATTGGAAACATTGTAAAAGCCTTAGAAGCTGCAGGTGTATTAGAAAATACTTTTATTTTTATTACGTCTGATAATGGTCCACAAATGGATGCATGGCCAGATGCTGGATACACACCTTTTAGAGGTGCAAAAGGTACTACTTTTGAAGGCGGTGTACGTGTTCCTGGGATTGCGTATTGGAAAGGTATGATATCCGCAGGACGTCAAAGTGATGGAGTTTTTGATTTAATGGATTTATTTGGAACAAGTTTAAGACTGGCTGGTGTATCGGCCGATAAATTACCCAATGATAAATACTTTGATTATATAGACCAATCTAGCTTCTTGTTTAATGACGAAGGGGAGAGTAATCGAGAATCTGTATATTTCTGGTGGGGCAAAGAGTTAATGGCGATAAGGATAAGAGAATATAAACAACATATAAAAGTTATAAAAGCACAAGCGCCTCATATGTGGATAGATTATGCTACAATTGAAGATGTTGGGTTAGCGCCATGGACCTTTAATTTATACATTGATCCGAAAGAAAATATGCCTGTTGGTCACCGCAGAACAGCTTGGCTAGCAACTTTAGGATCACAATTAAAAGTGCATGCTGCAACTTTTAAAAAGTATCCTCCTAAACAAATTGGACTCTAAAAAAACACACAACACCATCTATAAAAATGCTTTCTTTAAAATTTAATCAAACGCGTTGTTTTCATACACAAAAACACTCACATTCAAACCATTACAAATAAAATTGATAAAATATAAAAAGTTAATATTATTAATTACTATTTTCTTTATTTCCTCGCAAATAAAGGTGATTGCTCAGTCCGGTCCTGATTATTTTGTTTTTAAAGATTCTATATATAATAATCCCATTGATGCAGCAAATGTTAAAGGGATAAGAATACCATTTAAAGCTAAATTGAGGTCTTATTATCTGTTTCAGGACTTATCAATAAACAAAAAAGAAGCTTTGGCTTTAGGGGGAAGTTTACACTGGAATCCATCGCTATTTTCTGAGCACATTACCGGACGTGTTACTTTGGCTACTTCGCAAAAAATATATGGGCAGTTAGACAGAGATGGGACTATGCTTTTAAAACAAGGTCAAGAAGGATTTGCTGTGTTACAGGAATATGCATTACAATTCAAAAAAAATAAATTTCTCTTGAATATAGGTGCTAGAGAAATGAATAATCCATTATTAAATACGTCTGATGTACGTATGCTACCAGCTACGCATCGTGGCATAGATATCAATTACTTATTTAAAGAAGATAGCTATGTTAGTTTCGGTGTTTTTGATCAAATAAAATGGATTAACAGCGATAGATTCGCTGATTTATATGAGTTTGCAGGTTTTGATAAAAACGAATTAGTTTGGGGAAGTGCAAATCGATACAAAACTGATAAAATGGCTTTTGGGCTTTATTATCTAAATGCAAAAAATTATTATCAAGGAATATATACTGAATATTACAGAGAATTTACTTTGAGTAATAATCCAATGAAATTGGGATTTCAATATATGCATGAAAATGATATTGGAGACGGTATTGGTGGTCATTTTAATTTTAATATGATTGGAATAAAATTAGACTTCAGTATTTATGGCATAAAAAGCTTTATTGGTTATACTAATGTGTTAAGCAAAAATAAAGCACAAGAAATATGGAGCATCATGCCTTATTATAATATGATGATATTTAATTTTTTTAATCGCCCAAAAGAACAGTCTGTTAAACTGGGTGTAATCGTAGAATTATCTAAAGAATTAAAATTATATCCAAACATAGGGTTTGGTTTTACACCCAATACTGGTAGTATAGCATCGCCTAATCTGCAAGAATATAACCTGACAATTGACTATACTTTTTTAAAGGATTTTAACTTAAAGCTACGTAGTGCGTTTGTACATCAAAATGCAACGCATAATCTTAATTTAAACAATAGGAACATCGTAGATTTTAGAGTGATTTTAAATTATAACTGGTCAAATAAATTTTAACCATATGAAACGTAGAGATTTTGTTAAAAAAAGCAGCAGTAGTGTCTTGTATACCGCCTTTGCTGGAAGTGTTTTACCTAGTATATTAACCTCTTGCCAAAATAGTAAAAAAAAAATTCCGCAGTTAATACCTGAACTATTTGATGAATATATGCAATATGATGCCATAGGCTTGTCTCAATTAATAAAGACTAAACAAATTTCATCTTCCGAATTATTAGAAGTCATTATAAAGAGAATAGAATATTTTAATCATAAAATTAATGCGGTTAACATTAAATTATACGAAAAAGCAAGAGAAACTGTTCTAACCACCAGCTCCAATTCTATTTTCGCTGGTGTACCTGTATTAATAAAGGATATGATCGATATTGGTGGTGTAATACGTACAGATGGTTCAAAATTATTAGAACATAATATTCCACTAGAATCTGTGCCCTATATAATTGAACTTGAAAAATCGGGACTTACTATTCTAGGCAGAACCAATGTACCTGAATTTGCTTCAAATTCAAATACTTGGAACGAACTGTATGGAAAAACATTAAACCCATGGGATGTTACAAAAACAGTGTTTGGATCTAGCGGAGGTAGTTCTGCAGCTGTTGCAGTCGGAATTGTACCACTAGCACATGGTACAGATGGTGCGGGTTCTAATCGTATTCCACCAAACGCTTGTGGTGTGTTTGGTTTTAAAGCAACAAGAGGTCGATTAGCTTCTGGTGAAAAAGGTGGTACCGACGATTTTTTAAAAACCAATTGTGGAATAAGCAGAAGTGTACGTGATAGCGAGCAATTGTTTATAGCCACTCAAAAAAGAGAAAACACCCCGTTTACTACAATGAATGCGTCTTTGAAAAACGAACCTCTCAAACCTTTAAAAATAGGTTATATACGCTCGGGCTTAAAGGGGTATGAAGTAAATCCTGACATCGTTACCAAACAAGATGAGATTGCAAAGCTTCTTACTCGCTTAGGTCATCAAGTACAAGAGATTGAAATACCATTAAACGGAGATGATTTTTACAACCAATTTAATGTGTTCTTCTTGACTAAATTTGTGCCTATGGTTAATAATATTATCGCAAATAACAGTGCGTATTCTAAAATAGAAGATATTAAAGAGCTTACTCATTTTCTAAAAACAGAAGCTATTTTTGCTAAAAATTTTAATGTATCAGAGTTAGAAAACGCCACCAACTATATTAAAAAATATATACCGACTATTTTTGAATCTATGTTTCAAGAAAATGATATACTTTTTTCTGCAGTTTGTCCTATAAAAACACAACCTATTACCTTTCTAAACCCTACTACAGATTCGTTTACAGAAAAACAATTTATTGTTGGTCAAACACTTAGCCTCACCTGTTTTGCTAATATCTGTGGTCATCCTGCCATAGCTGTCCCTTTATCTAGCATAGATAATCTTCCGTTAGGTTCCATGTTTCAAGCACCAAATGGTAAAGATGAATTGTTATACCAACTTGCGTATCAATTAGAGGAAACAAAACCATGGAAAGACCAATGGCCAAAAATGTCGTACAAATAATTTACAACTCCCAAAACAACACATCACAATTTAACTGTAGCATCTATAAATTAAAACAATAAAACAAAATTTAATACCTAAAGACCTCCTACCGTTCTTTTATAAAATAATTTAATAATCCTATGTATAAACGCAATGTTTGTACAACAGTGAGGCTAAATTCGAAAAAATAGCACGTTAAACCTTAAAGAAATATAGACCTTAATACAACAAAATTAAAACTTCACTACTAAAATACCATTACAATACGTGCAAATGTCCTCTAAAAAAGATGAACTCTATCTCTATCAAACCTTTACAGACGTGGCACGCGCCAAAATAGCAGCAAAAAATGCAATTAAATTGTACATCCAAATAAAATTACATTTATCTTTAGGTTATAAAATACCAATATAAGATATCAATTACCAGCTTTTATCAATAATAAGCTGTAACCCTATTTTTAAAACTAAACAGGTCTTATAAAATAACCATTCTGAACAGAAACCAAAGCAATTTTCACACATAAAAAGCCTGTTATACAGAATATTACAACCAATTAACATCCGTAAACGTCCCAATATAGAGAACGTAAGCAAAGTGAATATAAACATGAATTTATTAAACCTCAAAATCCGAATTTAATGGTTTTTAATATTGAATCAACTGATGGTTCTAGTTTTCAATGTATACAAAAATTACCGCCTTACAGTTTTAAACAACTATGTATTACTTGCTTATTAAGTTTACTACCATATATTTCTCAATGCGCCACACACATAGCCGGTAATAATACAAACAAACCCCAAGATTCTATAAAAATAAATTTTAATCAAAAAATAGCTGATGCAGAAAATGATAACATAAAATTGACTGAAGCCTATTTTGAATATGGAAAACATTTAAAGGCATCAGGGAACTCAAAAAAAGCTATCATACAATTTGAAAAAGCGCTTGAAATTGCACAAAGCAGTAACAATAATGAAAAACTGGCTACTATAGCAAATTATACTGGAAATACTTATGTTTCTATTGGAGATTTTACAGCATCAAACAAAATATATCTATTAGCTTTAAAAGCTTCTAAAAAAACAGCTAATAGTGGAGAAACTGCAAAAATAAGCATGAACCTTGCCAGTAATTACAACTACATTGGCGATTACGAAAAGGCAACTAAATACGGACTTTACGCTCTAAAAGTAAAAGAAACAACACACAATCTTGAAAGAATATGCTACCACTATATTGCCATGGGTAATATTTTTAGAGAAAATGATAATGTAGTAAAATGGGAAGAATATGTGCGAAAAGCATATAAAATGAAAGATGTTAAAGACTGTGCTTCCATAAGCGATATAGCAAAAATTTACAACAGTTTAGGGGGCTTAGCTGTTAGAAAAGAAAAACTGGAGCAAGCTTTAATGTATTACGATACGCTAATGGTTTTGAGTAAAAAAGCAAATTACAAACAAGGAATTAATACCGCATTAACCAATAGCGCAGGCGTATACAAACAACTAAATAATTTCAGTAAAGCCTTAGAATTATCTACAGAGGCTGAACAGTATTTTGGAGAGAATCCGTATGAATCTATTTTTAATAAAAACTTCAAAGCCGAACTTTACAACTTAACAGAACAATACAAAAAAGGATTGTCTTTAGTTAACGAAAATATTCAAAAAGAAGAGATTAACTACTACTCGACCGAAAAACTGAAAACCCTAGAACTGTTGTATCAGTTAAATTATAATTTAAAAAATTATGAAAAGGCGTTTTTTTGGAACGACTCCTTACGAAGTACAGAAACACTGTTACGAGACCAACATATCAGAGAATCGTTTGAAGAACTAGAAACAAAATACGAAACCGAGAAAAAAGAACAACAAATAGAAATACTTACAACAGAAAACAAATTAAAAAATCAGCGAATTAATGCTGGTATTGCTATTGTTTCTTTTTTAACTATTTCTATATTTCTTATTTTATACATATTAAATATTAGAAAAAAACAAGCGATTTTAAAGCAAAACGATTTACAACAACAAGTTTTGCGAACGCAAATGAATCCTCACTTTATGTTCAATGTATTGGGGTCTATTCAAAATTTTATGATGCAAAACGATACTCGAAAAGCATCTAATTTCTTATCGCAATTTGCAACTTTAACCCGAGCAACATTAAATAATTCTACCGCAGAAACCATTTCGTTAGCAGATGAAATGAATATGATCAAGAATTATATCGAACTTGAAAAAATGCGCAAGCAAAATAAATTCGACTATACCATTGAATATGACAATGATTTAGAAGTAGATTTTATTCAAATCCCTCCCATGCTTATTCAACCTTTTATTGAAAATTCAATTAAACATGGTTTTAAAAATGTTAATAAAGGAGGACTTTTAAAAATCTCTATTACAGATAAAATACACTGGATAGAGTTTGTTATTGAAGACAATGGTGAAGGATTAACAAACAAAACAGACAAGCAAAACAGTCATAAATCCATGGCGATGTCAATTTTCGAGAAAAGACGAAAACTAATCCAACAGAAATACAAAACAGATTTTAAGTTCGAAATATTAAATTTGAAAGACAAATATCCAAAACAATCCGGAGTTAGAATTACTATAAGCATACCGATACTAAACAATGATTAGAGCCCTTATAATAGACGACGAAGCTGCAATGTTGCAAGTAAATAGTCAATTACTATCAGAATATTTTCCTGATGTTAAACTTGTTGGCACAGCAAATTCTATAAAAACAGGAATTGAATTAATCAATAAACAAGATCCTGATTTGGTATTACTAGATATCGAATTATCAGATGGTACAGGCTTTCAGCTTTTGCAAAAATTACCTGCCTACAATTTTAAAGTGGTTTTTATTACTGGATTCGATGCTTTTGCTATAAAAGCAATAAAATTTAGTGCCATAGACTATATTTTAAAGCCCGTTAACGAAACCGAATTCCAACAAGCCATACAGCGTGCCATTCAACTTATTAAACGTAAAGAAAACACTCAACCACAAGTTAACGTTTTAATCGATTCGTTTAAAAAAGAAATGCAAAGTAAAAAGTTAGTGTTACGCACATCAAACGCAATGCATGTTATTGATATTTGTGATATTCATTTCTGTAAAAGCGATAATAGTTATACCACATTTTATTTTGAAGGAAACGAAAAAATTCTAGTCTCTAAAAGTCTTAAAGATTACGAAGCTTTACTTAGCGAATATGGTTTTTTCAGACCGCATCAGTCGTATTTAGTAAACTTAAATCACATAAAAAAAGTAGATAAAACCGATCATGGTTTTATCATCATGAAAAACAAAAAGGAAATCCCAGTGTCTACGCGTCAAATGAAAAATTTGGTAGACTTACTCGATAGCCTTTAATTAAAAACGCGTTCTTATCTTACAAATTCAAACTTAAATTCTACGAATTCAAGTTTACCGGTATACCTAACATATAGCACTGTTATCTTTAAGTAAAAGTAGATAACTGCTATGCAACAAATCACATTAAATACCATTGATGTTATTCATATCGTTCATCTTGAACATATACTGTACTGCAAAAGTAAAAACAGCTATACTACTTTTTATTTAACAAATCATCTGCCCATTAAAATATCTCGTAGCATAAAAGAGATAGAAAAACAATTGTACAAATCGGCTTTTATCAGACCACACCAATCCTACTTAGTAAACCCTATACATATCGTCCAAATTAGCAAAACAAATGGCTATTCCATTGTATTATCCGATAAATCGCTTATCCCAATCTCAATACGAAAAAGAAAAGAAATTTTGCAAATACTGCTAAAAAAGTAGCGAATTCAAGACCAACGACACCACTATCAAATCTACTATAAAACAACAAGTTAACTTGTCTAATTTTATATAAACAAAACAGAAACTCATGAAAACTCAACATCTAAATTTAAGACACAGTAATCTGTTTAAAATCGTATTGGTAATGGGAATGCTTCTAGTTATTCCGCAACAAACAAACGCCCAATTTTTAAAAAAATTAGTTAAAAAAGCTGAAGACAAAATAGAGCGTGAAGCCGAAAAAAGATCTGAAAAAAGAATCAATAATAAAATTGATAAAGAATTTGATGGTGTTGAAGATGCCATTGATGGCAAAGGTAAAACAGATACAGAAACTATAATAGTTAAGAATAATTCCGATAAAAAGACTATTGAAAACAAAACAGAATCCAATTCAAAACAACAACCAAACGTCATTTGGAATAAGTTTGATTTTGTCCCAGGAGACACCGTAATTTTTGAAGATGGACCAAGCACCAATGAAGAAAACGGGGAGTTTCCTAGCCGTTGGGATTTATATAAAGGTAATGCTGAAATTGGGAATGTTGATGGCGAAAATGTGATTATGTTTCTTAGTCACCAATCTTACATTATACCCTACCTTAAAAATTCTAATGAAGATTATTTACCCGATGTTTTTACTGTAGAATTGGATGTATGGTTTGCAAAAGGGTATACCACTGCTAATAGATTATGGATTTATTTATGTGACAAAAAAAACAATAGTCAAAAGACAGAACGATTGGTTGTAATGCCTCATAGTTTAAGTTTTGCGTCTTCTAGCAAAGATTATCCAGGGACTGAAAAAATAGGATGGTCTAATGAGAAGGTAGGATCGTGGAAACATATCTCTATGGCATATACCAAAGGAAAATACAAAGCCTATTTTAACGATACACGTTTAATAAATGTGCCCCATTTAGAAATTAATCCTTCTGGAATTACTATTGAAGCAGGTAATGACAATATGTATATCAAAAATGTACGTATTGCTAAAGGAGGTGTAAAATATTACGACCGTGTACTTTCTGAAGGAAAAATAATTGTTAACGGAATCAAATTCGATGTTAACAAAGCAACATTAAAACCAGAAAGTATGGGGCCTATTAACAAAATTTTCCAACTCATGCAAAAACAACCAGAGCTAAACTTTAGTGTAGAAGGACATACAGATGCTGATGGTGGAGATGACACAAACATGACCTTATCTAAAGCTAGAGGAAAAGCAGTTATGGATAAATTAATAGCAATGGGAATTGCTAAAAACCGACTTAAAGCTAACGGCTTTGGAGAAAGTAAACCAATAGACAACAACACCACACCTGAAGGAAAAGCAAATAACCGACGCGTAGAATTCGTGAAATTTTAAACTAATCAATAAAAAACAAATTATGAAAAAATCAATAACATTAATCGCCCTTTTAGTTAGTCTTTGTTGTCTAACATTCACCGCTTGTAGTAGTGATGACGACTCATCCTCTAAATCAGAAACCCTAACGGGAACTTATAAAATTTACTTAGATGGAGTGCTTTTCTTAGAAGGAACACATGCTGAAGTGGGGCTAATTAAAGACGACCAAGGCAACTATGTAAATACCATTACTATGGGTACAGATACTGAAGCAGTAATTGTAGTGTCCGGTTTCCCTACAACAATTGGTGATGTTGCTAATATGGTTTATGATGGTGACCCTGGAGTAAATATATTAACAGAGCAAAATATATACGACACAAGATCAGGAACATTTACACGCACCTCAGCTAGTAAAATATCATTTGACGGAACATGCACAGACTGGCCTAATTTACAATCTTATACCATAACGGGCTATGTAGAATCGGAAGCCTGGGAAGTTATAAACTAAGCCCTCAATAATAAAGAATACGTTCTTTTTATAAGGGTAATTAGTAACACAAATTTAGGGGGATGCAGGAGTGCAGACTTAAAAATATATAATGCTATTAATCAACAATAAGCTTGTACTCCTGCTATTTTAAGTACACAAAAACTGCTTTTAAGTAGTCAACATTAATCATTTATTTAGTCTGTAATCATGAAAAATATAATCCTTTTTTTTACCGTATTTATACTAGGTGTTAGTCAATCTCATGCCCAAAAAGAAAAAATAACAGGAAATTGGCTCATCACAAAAGTTGAAGTTAAAGATCGAATCATTAATCCCTATCAAACTATAAATTATAGTCAAGATGGAAAAATGATTATTATGGGAATAGAAGCAGGAATCTGGGAATATAATAAGGAGAACCATTCTATTGTAACCAAATCTGAATTGGATAAAGATTTTAATGGCGAAAATAAAATTCTTAAACTGTCAGACACCGCATTAGTTGTTTTAAAAGATGGGGCTAAAGTATTTTACAACAAGATCAATTTCAATCAAGTCTCTAAAGAAAATGCGAACGCTGGCTTAATGGGGTCTTGGCGATTAAATAACGAAGAAAACCCAGATACCGTTCATCTGTTAACATTCACATCTCCAGACAATTTTGTTTTAATCACTAAAGATTATGGTTCGCAATCCAAATCAAAAGGCACATGGATCTTTAATAAAAAAGATAAAACCGTAATCTTAATTGGTTTATCTATGGAGCAATTCAAAGGTTTAAACAACATTATTCATCGTTCTGAAAATCAAATGTCATTAGAAAATAAGGGCATCACATACGAGTTTACAAAAGAAAAAAATCAAACCAATACCATAGAACATTTGGCATTCTCTCAAGACGATTTTTTTAATGAAAATGGGGATTTTAAATATGAAGAGGATGAAAATAAATTACCATGGAAGAATTGGAACGACATGAAACTAGGGATATTAAATGTAAAACAATTAATATATACCTATTCTAGCTTAATACCAAGCACAACTGCTTTTGAAAACAAAACACTTACGGCAAATGTAGAAGCAAGTATGAACGAAGAAGCATATTATATAGACAATGTATTTATTGGTTTTGACAGCTATAACGTACCAGAAAACGCCCAATTTCCGATCAATTCGTTTAATGATTACAATAAATTATACCCCTTAGAAGATGCTACATTTAGAATACAAGGTGAAAACACCATAACTACTCCTGCAGGCACATTTAATTGCACAATTGTAGAAGCGCTTAATGGTGATGTAAAACAAAAATTATGGATGATTAATGATAAACTCGGGGTTTATGCCAAAATTATTGAAGAAGATCCTGATACAAATTTTGGCCATTATTATATCTATGAGTTACAAGAAATAATCAATAACAATTAAACACATACTATCATGAAAACTACTATAAAAATGTTATCGGCATTACTTATATGTCTCGTATTTACTTCCTGCGATAAAGATCTATTAGATGTAGATTTTAACACAACTGTAAAAGCTACCATTGTGGCACATGTAGACAAATATCAAGAAACGATAGACGAGAGCGTTGTTTTAAGTTTAGACAACAAAGACACACATGATTATTTAAATAAAATTGAAAACGTAAAAATTAAAAAATTAACGTACAAAATCATCAGTTTTTCCGGAGATCCTGAAGGTTATATCGATGTCGATTTTTATGCAGATACGATAACGCTAACCACAGAAGAATTTTTTGTAAAAGAAGCCTATAATGCAGGTACCGTTTTCGAAATTACAGATATCAGTAAACTAAACACCATGGCCAATATTTTAAAAAAGAACATTAGTACTACCGTTGGTATTATAGGACAAAGCTCTGCTATGGAAACAGACATGGACTTTAATATTGAAGTTACAGCAGAATTAGAAGTTACAGCAAACCCATTATAGTTTATAAATCTTAATAAAATGAAAATTCTCAATATAATAATCTTTGTACTACTTCTAGTGAGTTGCAAAGAAAATAAAAAAACCATGCTTACAGATGTGTCTACAAAAACAGAAACACAAGACACCCAACTAAAACGCTATAAAGTGAAATCTGGTAGTATTAAATATAAAACTACCATTTCTGGAAACGTAATGGGGAGTAAAATTACAGGTAGCGGTACAGAACGTAAATATTTTAAAGCTTATGGTGCTATTGAATTGGTAGAAGAAGAATCGTCTCAAACTACCGTTGCTAATATATTTGGAAATAAATCAACCAATACAACCAGTTCGCACACCATCAATAAACTAGAGAATAGCGATAGTTATAGTGTAGACTTTAAACAGAAAAAAATCTACAAACATAAAAATATGGCTATGGAATTAACCAAGCAATTTCAACCCAATAAAGATGCTGGCGAAGCTGGAAAAAACATATTCAAGGCTATTGGTGGACAGCAAACAGGCACAGAAACATACAAAGGCTACGATTGCGAAATTTGGGAAACCATGGGTGTTAAACAATGGATTTATAAAGGAGTAACGTTAAAAGCGGTTGGAACTTTAATGGGAATTACAACCACCACAGAAGCGACAACAGTACAATTCGATATACCTGTTCCAGACAGCAACTTTAAACTACCTAACTTTCCTATTGTAGAGCAAGACAATAGGCTTGGCGGAATAGAATTTGACTCCGAAGATTTTAGTGCCGATTACGAAGATATTCAAAAAGACATGGATAAAATTAAAAACATGTCTTACGAAGATTGGAAACAACATGCCACAGCAAACGATGAAGAAATGCAAAAAATGAGTGAAGAAGAACTACACGAAACATACAATATAATTCAGAACATGATAAAAATGAGAGAATAAGTTGCTATTAATCTATACTTCAAAAACCGAATGTTAACGTGTTATAAACGTACATTCGGTTTTTTCATGTATTCCAACACCTATAAAATGCGGTGGTTAAAACCTATTAATTTTCATTAATACACAACACTTAAACAAAAAATTACTGCGTTCTAATTCCTTAATTTACAAATATCAAGACATCCTTTATATGGTATAATTGCTAATCATAATATGCTTAAGTGGTATACATAGTGTCTTATGTTATGCTTTCACACGATGTGGATAATGCTGCTCACGGTTTTGGAATCTTAAAATGGTATCTTTTACAATAACACCTTTATCTACATTTATTGCATTTTTAATGGTGTTGTTTTCATTCCAATGTTCGCGACCAGAAATTACAGATGGTAAATGAACAAGCAGTGCTGCTGAAATAGACCTAGAAGCACTTTCCCAATAATAACTAGGAGTATGGTCTACAGCATAGTAGTCTATACCATCAATAGCTATAAGCGGATTTTTAAACGTGGTAGGTTTTGCAAAATAAAACCCCATACCTTCATCGCAACTCACATCTATAATTAATGTGCCTGGTTTAAGCATTAATTTCTCGTCTGCTTTCACATAATCAATAGGATCGTCTGTATCCTGATAGGTTCCATTTATAATAATTTCAGATTCATGTATTAAATCTAATAACGGGAGTTCAGTACCGTCGTGCTCAACAACAATCAATCGTGGCTCATTATCGTTTCCCTTTCTAAGTCTCGTATAATGTACATCTAAAACTTCTTCTCTTACCTCATGATCTGGACGCTGAATACAAATTGTAATATCTCTAAAACCATGAGCTTTCAAAGCGTAAATAGCGCCTCTACTTACCGCTCCAAAACTAAAAATAATAACCTTGCGCTGATTGCCATAATGACCATCTATGCCCTTTAATTGAAGCGCATGTATAACCGCACTATAACCTGCCATTTCATTGTTCTTATAAAATGTATGTCTACCCATCTGTCCGTTAGGTGTCCATACATACATATCTTCAAAAGCAATTAAGGTTAATCTTTTGGTTATGGCTGCCTGTGTAATTTGGGGTTGTTGTGCACAATGTGCATATCCCCATAAAGTACCACCGTCTTTTAAATGTTCAAAATCAGATAAAATTGGCTTAGTAATAATTACAGAACCAATATCTGCTAATAGCGCTTCTCGTGTGGCTATTCCGCCGGTTAAGGCTCCTAATTCATCATCTTTAACATTAAAAGGCGCTCCATAGCCTTTCTCAAAAATAAGTTGTTTTCTAATATGTTCTGGAAGTCTTAACAAGTGTTCTGGATGAATAGGCACACGCAATTCGTCTTCTTTTTTAGAAGTTCCAATAACTCCCATTTTTAATAAAGCCATATGTTTTAAATTAAAACGGATTGCAGAGTAATGACATAAGCAAGGCGTAAGATTAAATTTACTATTAGATAGTTAACCATTAGTAATCAGTCATTAATTTGGTTACTAGGTTTCATTAATCAAAATAAAGGTTAAAGTTCAAAGCCTCTAAATTTCGCTGAAGTGCTGCGAAGTGATAATTAATATAATAGACAATACCTAGTCAAAGATACCTTTTAATGAACAGTTATAAGGATAATAAAAAATTAAAAACAACCGCCTACACGTTCCGCTATTAAAAAGGTGATTCTAAACTTTTTACAAAAAAAAGACAAATGTGTTTAAAGTCATAGTTCAACTCATATCCCCATTGTACATTTATAATTCGCAATGCCGTATTTAAATATCTCGAATTAAAAAAGGCACACCACATTGCTGTGTTTTATTTAAACTTAGATACTTAAAAAAAACACATAATGATTATGAAAACAAAAAACAGATATGTTATATTCATTGTTCTGGCCATTATTATACCTACGAGTCTTTGGCTATTAACATTCCCTAATACAACGATAAAACACGATGCCTCACCCTTTTTTGTCTATGGTAGTCAGTTATTGGCTATCATCGGGTTCTCCTTATTCGCCATATCTTTTGTGTTAACTACACGAATTAAAGTCATCGAAACATATTTTGGCGGACTAGATAAACTCTATCAAAAACATAGTACCATAGGTAAAATAGCCTTTTTTATGATTTTAGCCCATCCCATAGTATTATCACTACGATGGATTCCCGATAACATAGAAAAAATATTCTGGTATATACTGCCCATACATAGAAAAATGGAAATAAACATAGGTAGCTGGGCATTAATAGGATTAATCGTTTTATTACTTTTTACCCTAGTTATAAAATTACCTTATGATAAGTGGAAAATCTCACACAAATTTATGGGGCTATGTTTTATCTTAGGTAGTATTCATGTCTTTGGTATTAATAATTTTTATCAAAACAATAAATACCTAGCCTTCTACTTCATTTTAATTACTACACTAGCACTCATAGCTTTTATGTACAAATCCATATTTTATAAATGGACCGCAAAAAAACATCCTTTCGAAGTATTAGCGATTAATAAGTTGAATGCAGAGGTTATGGAAATCACCTTAATTAACAAGTCAACCCATTTCAATTATGTACCCGGACAATTTTGTTTCTTTCAATTTGTAAACAAAGATCTTAGCATGGAATCACACCCTTTTACCATCTGCGATGCGCCTTTAAAAGACGAAATTAGTATACTTGTAAAATCCTTAGGAGACTATACCAATACCCTTCATAAAAAATTAACACTAAATACAACGGCTCTTGTTGAAGGCCCTTATGGCTGTTTTGATTATAAATTAGGTAAAAAGAAACAAATATGGATTGCCGGAGGTGTTGGAATTGCACCTTTTATGAGTTGGTGCAGAGATTTAATGCGTAATAATATGCCTGAACTGGAAGTCGATTTTTACTATTGTGTCCATAATAAATCAGAGGCCTTTTATACACACGAATTCGAAAAATTAGAAACAATAATGCCTAATTTTCATCTTAATGTACACTGTTCAACTAGTACGGGACATATAAAAGGCAGTGATATTAAAGAACCAAAAGATAAAACCATATGTATTTGTGGTCCAAAAAGCATGAGAACATCGCTTCTAAAAGAGTTTAAAACCCTTCAGGTTCCTAAAGAAAATATAATCTACGAGGATTTCGATTTTATATAGCTTACAAACAATAGCTGTACGTAAAAGCTTGTTCTTACCTACTTCAGTGAATCTTCGCAGATTTACAAGTGTTGGTGTTACCGCTAAATTTAAAAATACAGACAAATTAGTTAAATGGCTTGATAAAGAAAATACTTTGGGCAAAATAGGGTGTTTACGGTGAATGTAGCAGAATATTCCTAAGTAACAAAAAAGGAATGAGTATAGCAAAAGCCCCCACAGCAAAAAAAGATAGAAAGGAACGAGAGTCTAGATTGAATAAAAAGACAGAGACATGAAGAAAATTCAGTTTGATAATATGAGAAATAAATTTTGGATTGGACTTTTTATAATCACCATTATATGATTTATAATCGGAATATTTGAACCCATAGAATTTTCAAATCAAAATATAAATAAGTACATTCTAAAAAGTGGTTTGCTATTACAATTACTGTATTTCAGCAGAATCGGACATAGAAAAACGGAATGAAATAATACCATACACTATTACAAAAGCAACAATACATAATGGCTTTTTATCTTAAACAAAGGCGTTGCTATTCTTTGCAGCACATATGCAAAAGGTTAGTCATGATCTCTAAAACTCAAATAATTTAAACCGTCTAAAAGGCACTTACCTCAACGTAAATACACACAAACAGCACCTACCATTAACTCACTGATTACAGATAACTTACAAACAGTATCAAATCTTTTTTATTCGGTTTTTATTTGCTAAATTAGTGACGTAACCACGCTACTAATTAATAACCAAACTGTATTCTTCATGCAAACAAACCATCAACCAACCATAAACGGCTTAAAAAAACGGTCATACCCTACACGCCCAAAAAAAATGCTGTAAAGACATTGTACTTCTGGAGCTAGCAATTTTTATTGCGCTACAATTAAACACGGGTAACACCTGAATAATAAGGGCTATCACAGTGCTTTATAGCACATAAATCTACTAGATATCAGAAAATAGCTAATCTCTTTAAAAAGATTTAAGAAAATACTCTAATACATAATTAAATAGAAGAATCCTTTTTAATCGGCAAACATATTTCAAACCAAGACATAAAACCAAATAATGAAATTATGAAAAAAGCGTATACCATAGTATTAGTCGTATTGATTGCGTTTTCCTGTAATCAAAACAAAGCAAAAAAAGAAACCGAAAACGCTCCTGTGCTGTCATTAGACTCTATAACGGCCATAACCAAAGAAGCCTACATCTACGGATTTCCAATGGTCGATAATTACCGTATTCAATACGATTATTATGAAGACAGTACAAGTACAGAATTTAAGGCACCATGGAATCATTTAGGTAATATAGCACGCGTATTCACCCCTAAAGATATTGCGGTACAAACCCCAAATTCAGATACCCCCTACTCTTGGTCAGGATTAGATTTACGTGCAGAACCTATTGTACTCACATTCCCCGAAATCGAGGCAAATCGTTACTACAGCGTACAGTTTATTGATGCGTATACCTTTAATTTCGACTATTTAGGCACACGTACTTCTGGCAACAAAGCAGGAAGTTACCTTATCGCTGGTCCCAATTGGAATGGAGAAATTCCTGACGGAATAAATAAAGTCGTAAAATCTGAAACCAACCTGATCTCTGCCGTTTATAGAACTCAACTTTTTAACCCTGCCGATATAAACAAGGTCAAGAACATTCAGGCAGCCTATAAAATGGAACCTCTATCATCGTTTTTAAATACGCCATCCCCTACAACTATTCCAAAAATAAATTTTATAAAACCACTACTCCCAGAAGCACAAAAATCGTCATTAGACTTCTTCCGCATCATGAATTTTGCAATGCAGTATAGCCCAACAAACCCAACCGAAAAAACGCTTATACAACGTTTTAAGAAGATAGGAATTGGTGCTGGCTTAGATTTTAATGTGCAAAAACTAGCTCCCGAAGTACAAAAAGCCATGGAGAAAGGTATTAAAGAAGCCTGGACGGTCGACTTTGCCGAAATAAAAAAGAAAATTGATAGTGGGGAAATCACATCAGGAGATCTATTCGGAACCCGAGCATATTTAAAAAACGATTATGTAAAAAGAATGGCTGCTGCTGTGCTTGGTATTTATGGCAATTCAAAAGAAGAAGCCATGTATCCGTTTTATGGAGTAGATGCTGAAGGCAACGCATTAAATGCAACAACAAACAAATACACCTTACATTTTGCCAAAGACCAATTACCTCCGGTAAATGCTTTTTGGTCACTAACCATGTATAAATTACCTGAAAGTTTATTGGTAGAAAATCCCATCAATCGGTATGTATTAAATTCACCCATGTTACCCCATTTTGTAAAAGATAAAGATGGAGGGATTACGTTATATATTCAAAATGAATCTCCTGGAAAAAGTAAAGAAGCCAATTGGTTACCAGCTCCAAAAGGACCGTTTGTAACGATTATGAGATTATACTGGGCTAAAGAAGCCGCTTTAGATGGTAGTTGGAAACGCCCTGCTTTAAACCGTGTTAAAAATTAAAAACATAACGATTAAATATGAAACGCATTAAACTTAAAGCACCGCTACTACTTGTAATTATGGGAGTAATCGCTGCTTGCAATCAACCACAGCCTAAAGCTATCGTTCAAAATACTACAGAAACGATTTCACTCACTGAAGCAACATTACAAGGCGATGAATTAATTAAAACCAATTTTGGTAATATTCAACTAAAAGAAAGTTACCTAACAGAAACATCTATTCAAAACCTAAATAATCAATTAAATCTACAACGGGCTATCGAAGTGTATCAATGGGCGCTTCCGGTAACCACGTTTCAAATGTGGTACAATGCACATTCAGAAATATATGGCGGAGCTTATATGGATTTTGTAGAATATAGCTCATTCAATGAAAAAGTAGGGATCCTTACTGCTAACGCAACAACACCCTATGTAATAAGTTGGGCAGACCTATCCAAAACGGGACCTTTGGTTATAGATTATCCTGCTGGTGCTTCTGCCGGTGGTATTATAGACTTTTATCAGCTTGCTTTAGGCGATTTAGGATTAATGGGCGCCGATAAAGGAAAAGGGGGGAAATACCTCATCATTCCAAACGGATATGATACTTCAAAACTAAATACCAAAGGATACTTTGTGATTCACTGTACAACCAATAAAATAATGATTGGTACACGGTTTCTATCTACGGATAAGGCCGAAATTAAAACAATGAAAGAAACGTTTCTAATTGGTAAATATGGAGAAACGCTAAAACCTGCAAAATTTATTTCGAAGACTAATAAACGTTTTCAGGGCACTCCTTTTAGGGGGCTAAAATACTTTGAATTAGTTCATCAGTTTATTCAAAATGAACCACAAAAAGAAGAAGATAAGATTTTTTACACCTACTTAAAATATCTCGGCATCGAAAACGGCAAACCTTTTAATCCGTCAGAACAACTAAAAACCATTCTAACCGAAGGTGCCAATTTAGGCGAACTCATGTGTAGATCTAACCAAATGAAACCGCGCAAAGACCAGGTCTATTACAAAAATAGCAAGTGGTACAGGTTATTATCAAATTTCCCCTTAACAAAAACCAGTAATACAAACTACTTTTTAGATGAAAGTAATCAGTATTATTACGAAGCTGTAACCGTTACTGCTGGCATGAAATCTAATACCCCTGGACCAGGAACCACCAGCTATTTAACAACTAAAGAAGATAAAAATGGTAACGTTTTACTGGGTTCAAAAACTTATGCAATCCATTTACCGGCTGGCGTGCCTGCTTCTAATTTTTGGGCATTAACGATATATAGCGAAAATACCCGTTGTTTTATAGACAACAAAAATGCAACAAATAAACTAAGAGCAACGAGTATCGATTCAAGAGATAATAATCTAGTAATTAATGCCGACGGTAGTGTAAACCTCTACATTGGCCCCAAAGCTCCTGAAGGTAAAGAAAACAATTGGTTACAAACCAACGTGGGTGAAGGTTGGTTTCCTCTAATCAGAACTTACGGGACCCAACAAGCGCTTTTTGATAAAACCTGGAAGCCTGGAGATTTTGAATTACTAGAGTAATAGCCTAAAAAACAAAACCATAAAAAACCGTCTTTTAAGACGGTTTTTTTTATTTACAATACAATAACGCTTATCAGTGTTTTAAAGGGCTTAAAGTCTGTATAAACAACTTAAACTAATCGTTTTTAGCAGTCTCTAATACGTAATAATCAACGCAACAGCACTGCAAATCGCGGTTTTACTTCCCCCCTCACTCCTAGTCTAATCTTAAATAAAAAAAACCTGAACAGCTTAACGCGTGTTCAGGTTTAATCACTAGTCATAAAACAAATTACAATCTCTTTTTATAAATTACCACCCTGGGTTTTGTACCAGATTAGTGTTAATTACCGTTTCATTAATGGGTAGTGGCCATAAATAATTTTTATGATTGTAGGGTCTATTCCCTACAGGGTCTATAATTAAAGCTTTCACCGGACCTACTCCAGACGGATAATTTTCTACATAACCATAAATGGCTGTATCTGGATCAAAAAGCGTTTCATCGGTTTCATATGCTGTGCCTTCAATCACATAACCAACTAAATCTGTATTAAGTAAATCTACAGCAATATCCCAGCGTCTTATATCATTCCAATGGTTATTATCTTCCATATACAATTCTACGGTACGCTCGCGTCGTATCTCATCTAACATATCTAAGTCGTTACTCGCTACCAATGCATTGGTTAACGGAGCAATACCAGCTCTATCTCTTATTATATTTACAGAGATGTCTAAATCGGCATCAGAGATTGATCCGTCTCGTTCATACAAAGCTTCTGCATACGTCAATAAAACTTCTGCATAACGCAAATGCGGATAGTTAAAAGCTTCTGTTCCTACCGTTCTATAGTTATTCCATGAGGTAAATTTCCAATTACTTAAATTAGAATTATTAACACTCGAAATAACCGGTATAGGGCGAGATCCATTCTCTATAACACTTTCTCCAAAATTACCCCACATTCTTCGGTCTCTATTTATAAATTGATCCGACTGTGTGGCATAGCCCTGAAACAGAGGAGATTTAGCTATAGGTAACCCATCTAAAGAAGAGTACATGTCTAATGCTATCTGAGTAGGTGCATTTCTTCCTAAATTAATTTGTGTGAATTGCCCACCAATTCTATTTCCAGAATCATAATCAAAAATACTTTGAATAATAAACTCACTATTAGAGGCTTTAGTGTAACCTCCAGGATTTGAATCGGATCCTTCTAAAGTAAACAACCATTTATAAGAATTATTATCCATATTAGGGTCGTCATTTTTATTCCAAATTTGGTATTGTCCTTTGTCCATTACGGCTTTTGCTAAAGTAACGGCTTCGGCGATATAGGCTACCGATTGGCTTCCAGATCCAGAGCCTTCAAAATCGGTTACAGTACCTACATATTTTTCCCAAGTGCCTTCAAATAAAAGTACACGGGCTTTATAAGCCATAGCTGCGGTACTACTTATTTTACCAAGATCTTCGCCTGTAGCTGTTTCTGGTAAACCGGCAATCGCTAAATCTAAATCGGCAATAATTTGTTGTACCACTTCATATCTGCTGTTTCGTGGTGCATATAAAATCTCTGAATCTACATTGGTAACTTCAGTTATTATAGGTACGCCTCCAAAACGTTTTAATAATCTAAAGTGTTGGTAGGCTCTAAAAAAATAAGCTTCTGCAACAGGCACACGTATATCAGATAAATCGCCATAACCATATTCAACATACTCATCGGCCTTTTCTAGTAACACGTTTATGGTTCTAATATAAGAATATCCATTATCCCAATACAAATCGGTGTCTGAAGCGGCATTAAGCCCTTGCCCATAGTCTTGAAAATATCCACTCAACTCTGTCCCGTAATCGGTTATCATATCAAAACCATCTCCACTAGTGGCTTGTGGCGAATGTAATCCTCTGTATAAATTACTAGCAGCATCTACAAAATTCTGAGGTTCATCAAAATAAACCTGCTCGGTTATACTATCCAGATCATCCAAGTCCAGAAATTTATCCTCACAGCTTAGCAATACGCATACGGCTGAGAATAAGATTATTATTTTTTTCATCTGTATATGTTTTTCGTTATTAAATGTTAGCGCGTTCATAGTCCTTAAAATGTTACATTTATACCTATTGCAAAAGTGCGTTGAAATGGATAAATAGAGCGATCATTCGTCGCTAAGGTATTTCCGGATTCCGGATCAAAACCATCAACCAAAGAGGTAAATTCAAAAAGATCATTCCCAGAAACATACAAGCGTATTTTGTCCATTTTTATCTTGTCTAACACTTCTTTGGGTAACGTATATCCAATAACAAGAGTTTTTAAACGTATGTATTTATTGTTCTGAACAAAGAAGTCATTATTCGCCCAGTTCCAAGTGGCAAGATTTCTTTGAGACGTTAACCTAGGGTAAGCTGCAGTGGTCTGTTCTGGTGTCCACATTTTACCATTATAAGCAGTGGTCTGGTTAGACCATGGCACACCAAACGGATAAGCATTAACTTCTCCTCTAATTACATTTTGTTCTAACTGTCCTTGAAAAAGCGCTGTAAAATCAAAACCTTTATATTTAGCGCCTAAGTTTATTCCAAATACATAGTGCGACTGTGCATCTCCTATATATTTTACATCGCCTTGTCCTTTTTCGGCATCGGCATTCTGGTCGTTAATCACACCATTACCATCTAAATCAACTTTTTTAACATCTCCAACACGTAAAGCAGACGATCCTAAAGGCACTTCAGATCCTGTACCAGAATATTGCGCATTGTAGGCATCTACTTCTGTTTGAGATTGAAATACACCATCTGTTTCCCAAACAAAATAAGAATCTAAAGCATACCCTTCTACGGTAGATCGGATTCCGGCTTGTATAGAATTTCCGCCTTCTAAATTAACTAACGTATTATTGGTATCACTCATATTAAAACCAACGTTGTAAGAGAAATCTCCTTTAGTGTCTTTCCAATTTATTGCCGCTTCCCAACCTGTGGTTTCTAAGGTTCCGCTATTGGTTTTCGGGGCTGTTGCGCCTAAAACTTCAGGATAGGTAACATTTACAAGCATCCCATTATTTACTTTTTCATATAAATCGACAGATGCAGATAGTTTGTTATTAAAGAAGCCTAAATCTAATCCTACGTTTTTCATCACAACTTCTTCCCAAGTACGAGTTGTAGTGGTTAACCCATCAATATAAGCTGTCGGACTTAAAGTACCTCCGGTTCCAAAAAGGTCTGTACCAAATCCTATGGTCGATACATAATCATAAGGACCAATACCTACCTGATTACCACTGGTACCATAACTTCCCCTAAGTTTTAAATTACTTAAAGCTTCAACGTTTTCTAAAAAGGCTTCTTTATGTACATTCCAACCTACAGAAACATTTCCGTAATTATTAAATTTAAATCCTTCAGCAAATCGCGAAGATCCATCTCGTCGGCCTACTAATTCTAATAAATACGTCCCTTTATAGTCGTAATTTAGTCTTGTTAAATAAGAGTATAAACCATATTGAGTCTGCCCTCCTTCACTTTCTTGTACACCAGTACCAACATTAATATCGTACACACCTTCATCTACAAGGCCATATTTTATTCCTGTAAGGGCTTTATAAAAATACTTTTCGGCAGTAATACCTGCCATCCCTTTAAAGTTATGGTCGCCTAAACTTTTTTCATAGTTTAAAAACCCTCCATAGGTCTGATATGTTGCTGTGGTTGCTATAGATTCTATATTCGGATTAGAGTTTATTGAATTCGCATATTCTCCATTCCAATTATACAAAGGCACATTTAAAGTGGTTATATCTTGTCTTTCATTAACATTATTATAGGTGGCACTTGCATTTGCGCTAAACCCTCTACCTATATCGTAATTCAGGTTTAATGTCAGTCTCCCAATAATTTCGTCTTTCTCGTCTCGACCACCATCTGTGGTTCCTGCAATAGAGTTATTATTACCTACACCAAAATTAGCATACCATTGACCCAATTCATTTTTGGCTGGAAAAACAGGCATATCCTGAGTAATCAATGAACGTCCAAACGATGTCGACGGACTAGAGGTGACGTTTTTTTGCAAAGATACATTCGCTGCTAAATTTAATTTTTCTGTAATATTAAAATCGGTGTTTAACCTTACAGAATATTGTTTAATACCGTCGTAAGCTGTTTTTAAGGCACCTTGAGATTCAGATAATCCAAAAGACAATCTATATCTGGCTTGCTCTGTACTTCCCGATAAACTTAAATTTTGCTGATTTCCCGTATTACTTCCAAATAATTCTTCATAACGATCTGCATTTCCCATATACACCAATCCATCATATCCCCAAGTAGCTGGTACGGTTTGAAACCAACCTTCTTTACCTGCAGCAAAGCCTTCTATGGTTTCTTTCCCCCAATTCCAATAATTTGGTGTCGTATCTTGTTCGGCAGCATCTAACCACAGTTGTCCATATTCTTGGTAAGTTGTCATCGGTGGTCGTTTCCCAAGTACATTCACTCTAAGCATAGAACTAAATTCAACCTTCATTTGGCCTTTACCTTTTTTAGTAGTCACCAAAATCACACCATTTGCGGCCCGAGATCCGTAAATAGATGCGGCTCCATCTTTTAACACACTTATAGATTCGATGTCGTCTGGATTCATCTGAAAGAATTCATTATCATCAAATACAGGTGCACCGTCCATAACTATTAATGGGCTTCCTCCATTCACAGAAGTGGCTCCCCTAATGGTTAAATTAATATCCTCGTTACCTGGTCTAGACGACGATCTAGAAATGGTTAAACCGGGCGTTTCCCCCTGTAAAGACAAGGCGACATTAGATACGGCACGGTCTTCAAAAACTTCAGAAGTCACCTGGTCTATAGAGCCTGTTAAAGATTCCTTCTTAGTGGTTCCATATCCTACAACAATAACCTCATCCAATTCACTTAAATCGGCTTCTAATGCAACATCTAATCGGGTTTGCCCAGAGACAGCGACTGCTTTGGTGCGATATCCCATATAACTAAATAATAATACGGCTTCTGCATTCGGAATTTTTAAAGTATAATTCCCATCAAAATCGGTTACCGTACCAGTGCCAGAAACGCCTTTTAATAAAATGTTTACCCCCGGTAATGGCATACCATCATCCAGAGAAGTCACCTGACCTTGTATAGTTAACTCTTGTTGTTGTACTATTAAAGGGGCTGTGTCTTCATAAGGCCGTGTAGCAGCATAGGTGCTACTAATAATCAATCCAAATAATAAAACCATCGCTAATTGTGGCTGTATTAAATAAGTCCTTAGTGTAATGTGTTGGTTCATAAATTAATTATGTTTTAAAATAGTATTCATATTGGTTTACTTGATAAGCTGTTTTACAAGAGGTAGAAAAATCGTTGTAAAACGGTGAGTTGGTTTGGTTTGGTTTTGGTCATAAAAAAGGTTTTAAATTAGTAATTTGTCAGAAAATACGCCATTTGCCCTACACATGAACAAACAAAGCGTTTATTGTTTAACAATTATATAATTTATAACCTCAAAACATGCTAAATTATGATGCTATGCTTATAAATTATAATCCATTTCCCTTGCAAACCCTCATATATTCAACATATCTCAAAAACACACGACACTTTAACGGTTTTTTATACAAAAACGTAATCAAACCTAATAATAACAGCAATATCAATAATTCCTACAAACAGTATACCCATAGAAATACTCAAACGAAACACCAGCAACAACCTCTGCATAAACAAAAAACCGAAACAACTGCGGTTGTGAGATAAATGATAGTAAAATGGATGTGGAATGAAATAAAATAACAGTCTAAGTATAGACATAGAAAGACCAAAAAATACTGAAGCAGACTAAATTCTAATGCTTATAAATTGTAATACGCGTGTATGGGGAGTTACAAATTTGAAGGGGGTTGTAGCATAAAAAATAGACAGACAGCTAATTATAAGATGTAGAAAAAATGTTTTAAAAAAGACAACTGAAATGCACTGATACCAATCAAGACACAAAAAAACATTCATAAACTTACAACCGTAACACATTTAGGCATATAGTAAAGATACAATTCCCCTTACCTATATGCCTATGGCCAGATCTAAATCTATGAATGTATATAATTAGTTATATTATACAGGTATACTATCTACGACCTCTAATCGCTTCCAATTTCGGTGTTTAGAAATCACCGATATAAGCGCTTTAGAGTCTGCATTTAACAACACCGCTTCATCAGATTTATAATCAGAGATATAACTAGCATTTATCAAATCTTCTCCTTCATGGTCTGCTGCTATGGCTTTACAATGCTTAAACGCTTCATTTATAAACTTGATGTATTTCTTGGTCTCTAAAAGTGATGTAACCGATTGTTTTCCACCTGGAATATAGACTGCATCATAAAGCACACTTTCTGTAGTGCTTATAGCAGCATCTACTTTATGTGCCATGCCTTCAGAACACGTTATGGTTCCGCCATGTGGTGCAATAATTTTAATAACAGCACCTTTAGCTTTTAATGCTGATGTTTTATTCTCGAAATCTTGCATAGAAAAGCCGTCGGCTGCTAATACAGCAATGTGTCGGGTAGCAATGCTATCAAAACGTGTATTCGCCTGACTTAACGTTGGCGCCTCATCTAAATATATCTTCTTTTTTCCGGGTTGGAATTTTTCGACATCGGCATCTGCACCTATGGCCTGATTAACAGGTTGCGCTATTTGCTTCGGAACTTTAAGTCCTAAACCTTTAGCCACATTAGCCGCTAAGTCTTCATCGATTTGAGACACCACCCAAAGCATACGCTCTTGTATATGCTGATGCATACATTTTCCTAATTCAAAAGTATAAGCTTCGGTAACATGCTGTTTTTCCCAATCGGATAGACTGCGATAGAATAATGCTGGTTGTGAAAAATGATCGCTAAAACTTGCACTACGTGTACGTATTTTTTTAGCATCAATACGTTCTTCGTGATGTTTAAATCCGCCTTCAGCCATTTTTGCAAGATGCGGACAGCCTCCACCAAGACTATTTGGGAAATATGCCGTTTGTCCTTTCGGAATTTCGGTTTGCATATGCCCGTCTCTTTGGTTATTATGTGTCTCTCCAATAGGTCTGTTAATTGGAATTTGATGAAAATTCGGACCACCTAAACGCGATAACTGCGTATCTCTGTACGAAAACAAACGGCCTTGCAATAACGGATCGTTTGTAAAATCTATTCCAGGCACAATGTGTCCTGGTAAAAAGGCGACTTGTTCAGTTTCTGCAAAGAAGTTTTCTGGATTTCGGTTTAAGGTCATTTTCCCAATAATTTTTACTGGAACCATTTCTTCCGGAATCAATTTGGTAGGATCTAACAAATCGAAATCGAATTTGTGTTCATCTTCTTCAGGTACAATTTGAAGTCCTAATTCCCATTCTGGGTATTGCCCTGACTCGATCGCATCCCATAAATCGCGACGATGGAAATCGGAATCTGGACCACTAATTTTAACGGCTTCATCCCAAGTTACAGAATGCACCCCTAATTTTGGTTTCCAGTGAAATTTCACAAAGTGTGATTTCCCTGCTTTATTAATTAATCGAAATGTATGAATACCAAAACCTTCCATCATACGTAAACTACGCGGAATGGCACGATCGCTCATCACCCAAATCTGATTGTGTAGTGTTTCTGTAGAGTGTGAAATAAAATCGTAAAACGTATCATGCGCTGAGGCTGCTTGCGGAATGTCTTTATGCGGTTCTGGTTTCACCGAATGAATTAAATCAGGAAATTTCATCGCATCTTGAATAAAAAAGATAGGCATATTATTTCCTACCAAATCCCAAGTCCCTTCTTCAGTATAAAATTTAACCGCAAATCCGCGCACATCTCGCGCTAAATCTGTCGAACCCTTAGAACCTGCCACCGTTGAAAAGCGTGCAAAAACAGGTGTTTTTCTAGACGTATCTGTAAAAATTCCTGCTTTACTATACGCTTCTATACTTTCATATAATTCAAAAACACCATGTGCACCGCTTCCTCGTGCATGTACAATACGCTCAGGAATACGTTCATGATCGAAACTGGTAATTTTTTCTCGAAGTAGAAAGTCTTCTAACAATGTTGCGCCCCGTTCTCCAGATTTTAAAGAGTTGTTGGTGTCGTTCACTTTTAAACCTTGTTTGGTGGTCAGGGTTTGTCCTTCTGCATCCTTATAGGCTGCTTTTAAGTCTTCTATTTTTTTTGAATCTGATTTCTGATTTTTATGCTCTGCCATGAGTTTACGTTTTTATAGCGTTCTACAGATAAGTTTTTGTGTTTAAAACACATCCGAAAGTCTTAATTTACAGCGAGATAAATGAACACGATTCATTAAAAAATTAGCGCTATAAAATTTGAACCCATAGTTTAATATTTCCCCTCGATATATTTTGCATTGAATCACTCGTACCCAAAGAGACTTTTTTATAGTGTACTCTCGCTATATCTCCATTATTATAAAGATTTAAATATTATCCTGAATTTATTTTAAAAGCACGCCTAATTCAACGAAAAATCATGAATTACTATACTTTTTAAAATGTTCGGCTTGGTCAAAGATTTCAATAAACGCTTTAGAATCTGCATTTATCCCCCTCCACTAACCCAATGGGTTTTATAATTAACACAATTTTAAGTTTCAGTATTGGCATCTTCAGTTTTCGTCTTATAGGACTATTTAAGTATTACAAGTAATTTATTGTAAACTCAAACCAATACTTTTCTAAAGAAACAACACAACCAACTCATTAACAATACAATAAAATATTTTTAAAACTCTATTTTAGAGATGGATAGGGCGAAAAAATTAGCATCCTATGGTTTTCCGTAAATCTTAATCATTATTAATCAATACTTTTAATACCATATTTAATTATTACGGCTCAGATGTCGCTAATAATATATAAATGTAAAATATCACAACCATGATATCAATAAAACGCACTATGAAAAGAATAATATTATTAACAGGATTATTATGTTTTACATTGACCTTTTTTGGCCAAGATGCTAAAAAATTAGAAAGAATTTACGGTGGTATTCCAACAGCTAATGAAAATATGGTTTGGGAGGAAGACAGAACCCCTAATGAAATATATACAGGAGTAATTCAAATAGATTCTACCATTAATGCGACAACAATTATTGAAGCGTTCATGGCAACATTTCAACCCATGCAAGATGCAAATATCATGACCAAGCAAATGCGTAGTAATAATGCTTGGGGTAGTGCATTATCTGCAGCGAATGGGGATTATAAATCTATGTCTGATTTTGCAAGTGCTGGGGATTCAGATGCAAGAATGCAAAATCAAATACAATCCTCATGGACAGTACAATTCATAGATGGCGTGCGTTTAAGTCGCTTTTATTACAATGTTAGTGTCCGATCTAAAGATGGCCGCTATAAACTTACAGTAACTCCTGCGGGTGTATCCGGATATGCTAACGACCACATTCAAACAGAATGGAGTCAAATATTTAAAAAAGGGGAAGTTAAATCTTCTCATTCAAAATACTACGACCAAATGAAGATTAAACTGGCATATACTATGGACCAATGGATAAATAAAGTTGAAAAATATCTTGTCGAAGATGGTGATGATAAATGGTAGAGGGCTAAATAGGAATACTAAAAAATAATTTTTATGTAACAGAAAAGCAAGATAAAACTTTAAATTCCCGACTATGAAATGAGAAAATAGACTACAACTTAGTGTACAATTAAAGAATCTTTAATTGTATCCATGAGAACAGCTCTAACAGCTTCAAATTCTTCTTCTAATGTTTCTTTATGCTGATAGTCCTTTTTAAAAAGCGCCCTATTAATTATTGGTAATTGATAAGCTCGTATCTGAATCTTTTCATCTTTGGCAAACTCATCTGTAATATTTATTTCAGAACTACCTACTTCCGATTTAATCAACATATTTGGATAATACAACACAATTTCATTAATCTTAAATCGAACCGCATAGGCTAACATTTGATAAAGATCTGTTTGAGAGATTCCTTTTTTAGGATCATTATCATCTGTATATGCTATTTTATATTTAGTATCTGCAATAATCCTTCTATCATCAAACTCTAAATACAAATCGGGTTTTAAAAGAAATGTATTTTCATTCGTTAAATATGTAGATGTATTTTGAGATTTAGCTTTCACACTATCTATTTCTTTATCTATAAAACCAAAGATAAAATCTTCAAAAACATATTCCATTGGCAATAGAAAAGCGAATAGTTTTAAATCGTTTTTATAATTAAACGATACACTATTATCTAAAAACAATACACAGTAATCTCGTATGGTTTCAAAACTTGAAAACATCGGATTAAAGGACATGCGTTTCATTTTATCTGATGAGACGTTGACATCCTTAACGTCATCCAGAATGAATAAGATATCTCTTAAAAATCGTTTACTTGGGTTAGTGCTTTCTGAGCTATTTACAGATAACAATAGCTTAGTCACAAACTTCACACCTCTATTAAAATCATTATCCATGTCAAAAGCATCAAACTCACAACTAATTTTATGATTACGTGCTTTAGATAGATTATCTCTTAGGTAGGCATTAAAATCTATACGCCCTTTCACAAATGATAATTCAGCCTTTACTTCGTTGTATTTCTGATAAATAGAACTATTAAGCAACTCTCTTGTATATTTACTAAACAAGTATATTAAAATTTCAAAAAAGTCTGCTTTCTCACTATTTAAACTTGATAAGTAATTGGGGAACTTAAGTTTTCGACAATAACTCAACCACCATAAAACATGTTTGTTAATGGCATTAACTTCATGTTTTTGAGGATCTTTCCCTTGATAGAATATTTTTGGTAGTAGGTTTATGGTTTTACCTTTAAAATGAATAACACCTACATATTTATTAGATTTTAAAGTATTGGTTTTATGCAAAAACTGAATAAATCGTTGTTGCTCAACGCGATTATCTTCTTCGTCAAAATAATAAATAGATTTTTCTCTTTTTGCCCAAATATCATCCAAAAAAACTTCCAGATCATCAAAATGATGTTCCGGAAATTCTTCTTTATTCTTATATTCAAAAAGGTTAATCATTTGGTAGTACTTCTAAAGGCCAATTTCCAACAGTAACATCTGCATCTTTTAAAATTCTGGTTACTTCATTTTCATCATTCATATAATATTCTAACATTAATGGAATGACTTTATTATTTATAGTATTTTCAAAATTGAACGTTTCGTCGTCATCACACATAAAATAAGAATGTCCAATAGTAAAATCGTGTCCCTTACCTGAATTGACAATTAACTTATTTAGTTTTTCCAAAAATTCTGATTTATGAATCGTTTTATTCTCAATTGAATATTTAGGATACATGGCTTTAAACTCGAAACGACGACGCAGTGCAATATCTAATAAAGCAATGGACTTATCAGCCGTATTCATAGTTCCAATAATATATAAGTTTGAAGGTACAATAAACGGATCTCCCGAAGGTAATGTAGCCGTTAATGGTATTTTACCATGAGAACGCTTATCCTTTTCTATAAGAGTTATAAGTTCTCCAAATACTCTAGAAATGTTAGCTCTATTTATTTCATCAATTATTATAACATAATTTTGTTTTGCAACAGTTTGAACATTTCTTTTTCCTTTACGTAAAAGCAGACTTAATATAGGATTATAATAAGGCTGCAAACCTCCTAAAATAATAGTATTCACACCTGAATCATACATTTTCCTTAGCGTATTAATGCTTAGTGTATGTTTAGATTCTCCCTGATTTTTTCGAAACTCAATAGACTTTTCCCCCACCTCTGTGATATAAAAAGATGTTTTCTTCATTTCTATTTCGAGCTCATCTAATTCTCCGTCATTTAAAGGTTTTATTAACTCTAAAAAAACATCTTCAAATTGGCGCTTAGCAGATCCTGGGTTTTCAGAATCTTTTAAATTTTTAAGAGCTCTATCTGCAATCCTTTTAAATACACCATCACTTTTAAAAAATGACAATTCACCTCCTATCTCTGTATCTGGACGCAAACCCTGTATAAAATCTTCGTAACTGTAATTCTGATGAAAGGTTATAAACTCTATGCGATTCCCTAAATGTTTATTAAAAAACTTTAATGCTTCAGAGTATTTTAAAGATTCTTTTTGTTCTATTATTTTAGCTGCTTCTAAAACAGTATGATAGGTTTTCCCTGTACCAGGAGGCCCGTAAAATATTTGATTAATGGCTGGTAAATATCCTGAATTGCTTGTTTCATTATTATGCATAGCCAAATTCTTTTTATCTAAATAGTCTAGTAAGGGTTTATTAAAATCATTGTAAAGCTCTTTAAACTGATTTAAAACACTATCCTTAATTGAATCGTATTTTTCTGATTTTAAGTCGAATGGTATTTTTTGCCTTGGAACTATTTTAAAATGTTCCTTCTTTTCAAAAGATTTATCTGAAAGTCCTACACGCCAAGAATCTAATTTGTACTTGTTATTAGTTTTTCCGAAATTATTGATAAAATCTTTAATAGCAATTTTTTGATCTTTTGTTCCCTCAGGGTGAACTTCTACAGCAATTCGGTTACGATTAATAAAAATTTCATAGTGCAATTCTTGTAAAGAGATAAGAGAAGTATTTGGTATTATTGATATTTGTCTGTATCTAATAGCATCATTATCCAACCATTGATGCTGAGATAATGGATGATTTTCACTTTCAAGTTCTTCTTGAAGATCTGTAGCTAGTCGACTTAAAAAAGCCTTTTGATCATTTTCACTTTTTTTCACTATTAGGATGTTATAAACTATATCCTGAAAGATAAGCTTGCTCGAATTAAACTTAAAATCCTTAGGAATGTATGCCTCACATATCTCCATAAGCTCCTTATCTTTTACAATGGCAGTTTCAAAATAACTACCAAGCTCAGAAAAGTGTGCATATTTTTCTCCAGCGACATTTCTAGATGCTATATCCATAAACTCGCATAGGGCCTCATAAACACTAGCTTTATATAAATAATTAGCTTCGGGATTACGTAACACCTTTAAAAAAGAAATAGTACGTTCATCTAATTGATGATTAAAATTATCTTTTTTTAATACCTCTTTTAAATCTGTTAAGTAAATATCTGCTTTTGCTCTGGTTGCTTTAAAAATAGATTCAAACGAGGCTTCTTTTTTAAGGATAATTTCACATAATTCTTTTAAACGATTAGGTGCATTTTTACCTAATTTGTCTAAAAATCCATAGGAATTTTTATACATTAAATTATCTCGCTTAGCTAACGCCTGCTTAAACATTTCATAAAAGTCGGGAGCATCAATATCCCAATGCTTCTGAAAATGAGTTATTGCTTCCCATTTATAAACTTCATCTTCATTACCGTGTTCAGAAATATAACTTTTGTATTCTGATATCAGTTGGTTTATGTGTTCTTCCATTTTATTAATTTAAAATAGTTAGAGTAAGCTTAATGATTAATATCTTAAGCCGTTTTGCACACCTAACTACATGTAATTCTAATTTTATTATTTATTCCTCACCATATCTAACATTACCCTACTAAACTAAACCATGCCCAACTCACTCTCTAACTCAACAAGATTCCCATCTGCATGGAAATGAGCTATGCGCACCTGCCCATTCATTAACATGGTTAATAACCAATCATTTAAAACTTTAATAGTTTTGGTCAAGAAATATAATTTATCTACTTGTAAAACTTTCATGGTTTTGTTACTACTTTTAAATTATGCTTTGCTCATTATAGCGGTATCTCTTCTGTTTATACACATGCAAGTTGACAGTATCTGTATAAAAAATGATAGTCAAACAACTTATTTTTAGTACTTATTTATGCACGTATCTAATATGGTTTTAAAATTAATTATTGTTTTATTTTGTTCTGTACTTCTCTAAAATTGCCCAGGGATTGCTCCCCATATTGGAATGCCATACCTTTTTTAAATCTACTCCTGAATGACTAGTTAAATAAATTTCGTTTATATAATCTTCTAAACTAGAAAAATGACTATTACTGTAATGATTAGATACATAATCTTTAGAAATTTTTCTCGTATATCTATCAGGTCTTTTCACCTTGTCATAACCAAAGCAATTCTTATCTTTGAATAATACCACTACAGTGCAACCGCCAGGTTGCAGGCTCCATGGGTGTGTTCTATGCTCATCGCCAACCCAATATATTTTTGTATTTCCACCTCTAATTTCATTTAACTGATTATTAATTTCTTCCTCAAACTCAGATTCTGACATTGAGAATTTTGATATTAGTCTAGTTTTTGGCTGTGTTGGTGTAGGAGCTTCTGTAGTTTTTTTAGATTTAGGGGGCGTAGTATATTGTGAATAGCTCTGCTTTACGCTATTAGAGGATCCTTTAAAAATACTTTTGAATAAATAATAAATTAAAATGAATATTACAATAATACCAACCAATTTAGCCAAGGAAAATGGAGGTTTTTCGTAACTTTTACTCTTTTTTTTATCTGATTCTACTGATTTATTTTTTTTACCTTTTATGCTTTTAACATTTTTTATTGGGGATACTTTAATTAATTTGCCATACTTTATAACCGCACTTTGCTCTAAAGACTCTAATTCTGATGGTAAACTATTTAGTGCTTCAATTTTTAGCGGTTTTATTATTTTATTCCCATCAAAATAATAACCGAGATGAATTTTACCTTCAAACTCTTCATCATTTTCATATACCATTTTTCCTTCGAGTATAAGCGTGTTCATATTAGATGGTCCTTTATAAAAGTTACCAATTAATTTTGCTCCATTTGAAAACACATACATTCCTTTACCATCATACAGTCCTGCCTTAAAATATCCATCAAAATAATCTCCATTTTTATATATAAGCTTTCCTTTCCCCTCAAATTTACCATTAACTACAAAGCCTATAAAATTGCTTTCAGAATACGTTCTCTCAACATTTTTATTTATATTTTTAGCTATGACAATTGGCTTGTTTTGTTTTGATTTATCTGTGGCATTTTCTTTTAAATTTTGCTTAGACTTAGCGAAGAATACTTTCTCATTCTTGATATAAAATTCAATTTTATTATCTAATTTTTCTACCAAGAATTTATCATCAATTATTTTTTCATTTAATTCATCAACCAAACCTTTATTTTTTTGTTTCCAAACTCTGGATTTAACGCCTTCAAAATCATATAAAAGCCCTTTGTTTTTAATTTTATCTTTTTGCCAATTACCTTTAAACACCTTTCCATTTGAAAATACTGCAAAAGCAGAATTATCCTCTCTTAGATTGTTAACCCATAAACCCTTATACACATATCCTTCTTTTGTAATATATGTACCATGCCCGTGTCTTTTACCTTCCTTTATAAATCCTGAGTAAACATCTTTATTTTTATAAACGAAGGTGAAATTGCCTGATAAAGTATTCGTTGTAGTACCTTTTGCATTGTTATACGATAAATATTTGATTTTACCAGAATCTAAAAATTGACAAGCAGTAGGATAAAATTTGTTGGATACCTTGTTATATCTTACACCTATAAAATACTCTGAATTAAATAAGCCGTAATCAATAGATTTATAATTATAAGCATCTTGCCATCCAAATTTAACCCCAGTCTCAAGAGGGTTTTCTCCTCTAAACATTCCATCATTAAAAAACTTATAAAGACCAAAACTAGGCAGATCTGCATTTTCATTACTACCAATTATTCCAAAACTAACATCTAAATTAGATTCTTTAAAATTATTACTTACTTGAGCAAAACCAGAATGAGTCCCAACACATAACAGCATTACAAAAATGATAATAGATTTTAATTTCACTAACCTTTTCGATAATTTTATAAACTTGAAAATGACGTTGATTGTTCTCATAATTTTATTTTAACGTCAATTCCACGACATTAATTTTCTAGGACTATCTGTAACTTCGAAAACGAAATCCCCCCCTTGTCCATTTGCAAGAGCTACAATTGACTTTAAGTATTTTATTCGTGAAGCCCTAACATCCCAATCAAAATCTTCATTAAATTCTAGTGAGGCAGATTCTCTTTTATATAGGCTGCCGTCTGACTTCGTTTTTAAAAATTCCTTTACAATCTTTATATAAAAGGTTTATCATCTAAAATTTAAATATTTGTTTATTGTAAATCACCTACTTACTCTTTTTACCGTATTACAATTAGTATATTATTAAGTGTCATAATTCGCATCCTCCTCAGCAACCATACCCAACTTGTCATCCTGAACTTGTTTCAGGACCTCAACCGCTCCAAGATCCCCATCTGCATAGGAATGCGCTACATCCCGTTCTTCAACGGGACTCCCTACGCGCACCTGTCCATTCATTAACATAGGCAACAACCAATCTCTAAGTTCTGAGAGTTTTAAATTCTCTATTTTATTGATTCGTATTTTATCGAAAATTGGTTTTACTTGACTGTGAAATGTATCAATTAAATTATCGGAAGGAATTAAACATTTTGATTCAGTCAAATCATCTTTAGTAATACCACGAATGATGCTTCCAGTTGCTTGAATTTTAAATCTTTCAATTTCTTGAAGCAATAAATAGAAAACCAATTCTGAAAACCTTTCTTCATTTGGTCTAACTGCTGCAACTCCTCGACCTAAACAAAATTCTTGTTCCGAATAAACCAAATTACCTATTGTAGCTCTAATACATAAAACCATATCATTCTTTGCACAAAGTCTGGTTGGTGAAGTCGTATAAGTTCTCCCTTTTAAAGCACCATTTTCATAATCTGCAGGACCATTTAGTAATGGTATTCCTATTTCATCTTTATTATAAGATTCTCCTTTAGGTGATTGCCCCATTATGCATTTTGAAATATTCTGAAGCTCTTTAACCTCCCAACCCTCAGGAATCTCCCTCTTCAAATCGGCATTAAAAACCATTTTACCACCAGACGCTTTATAAGGTTTTCCCTTGGCATCTGGAAAATCGAACTGTACAAACCAATAATCGTAAAGCGTTTTTGCCATCGATTCTAATTCTTGGTTTATTTTGTTGTTGACTTCTATTTTTGCGTCTAAATCGGAAAGGACTTTGGCTATTTGTTTTTGGTAATTAAAATCTATGGGAATATCAATGTCAATATTTTTTAGATCTCCTATAAAAAGACATTTTTGTACAGCTCCAGTTGAAAGGTTAATAAGCCTTTTTTGCACATAAGGCAGTTGAAAATAATAATGTAAAAATTCTGGTAATAAAACTGATTTGTCAACTTTATATATCCCTACACTTCTTTGAAAATCATATTTTAAACCAATATCTTTTATTATTGCAGTTCTACCAATTGTTCCTACTGTTGCAATAATTACATCATCAAATTCTAATTTTGTTCGTTTATTAATTTTTTCAAAAGAATCTTTATTAATCCTCCTGTCTTTTTCATTATAAACTACTATACCGTTTTTAATATTTTTATTACTTAATAAGTAATAATCTCCTTTATCATCATTTATAATTGTGCCATGTTCTCCATCGGTAACATTAATACAAAGTTCTCCTATTTTGTGTCTTTCAAACTTCATAAAGACGTGTTTTTCAAATTTTCTTTGATTTTTTTTTCTAAAATTTTTGATTCCGCAAAAAGCGTTTCTAAATTACTTTCAAAACCCTTCATTTTAGTGGTAAATTCTTCCGAAGTAATATCTATATATTCAATTTTAACTTCAAAATATTGTCCTGCACTTAGACTGTAGTTTTTAGCTTTAATATCGTCATAAGACACCACAACAGATAAATCATCTTTGGCTTCTTTCGCATTGAACACATCTATAATTTGTTGTTCTTCTGCTTCGCTTAAAACTGTTTTTTGGTTTTTACCATCTTTCACTTTGGTTCCTAAATTAGAAGCATCTACCAACACCACATCTTTAGTATTCGTTTTATCTAAAAACAAAATACTTACGTTGGTTCCTGTAGTTGCAAAAATATTAGATGGCATAGACACTACACCTGCAAGCATTTTACTTTCTACTAGTTTCTCTCTAATCTTTTTATCGATACCAGATTGTGCGGTTATAAAACCTGTGGGTACTACAATGGCTGCTTTACCCTTTGCAGTTAAGCTGTGCATAATGTGTTGTATAAACAGTAAGTAAATAGCCATAGAATCTTTCTTGCTTTTAGGAATATTTGGTATGCCTGCAAAAAAGCGCTCTTTATTGGCTTTAGAGTCTAAATCTGCGCTGTAATCGCTAAAGTCTAACTTAAATGGTGGATTGGATACTATATAATCAAACTGTTCTAATTGTCCGTTGTCTTGTTTGTGATACGGACTTAAAATGGTATTGCCTTGTATAATGTTTTGTATGGAATGCACCAGATTGTTTAAAATAAGGTTTAAACGCAATAAGGCAGACGATTTTTGCGAGATGTCTTGCGAGTAAATGGTACACTTGTCTTCGCCAATGGCGTGTGCAATATTCATTAACAAGGTTCCCGATCCTGCACTTGGGTCGTAACAGGTGACGTTATTTACATCGTCTCCAGTGACCAAACAAGCAGCCATAATTTTAGCTACGGCGTGTGGTGTAAAATACTCGGCGTATTTACCTCCAGAATTGGTATTGTAATCTTTAATTAAATATTCAAAAATAGTCGCAAAAAAATCGAATTTCTGCGTGAATATATGTTCAAAACTAAAACCAACGAGTTTGTTCACTAAGGCTTTGCAGAAGTCATCTTTTTTATCGGTTACATATTTACTCAGGTTTTCAAACAGGACTACTTTTTCTCCACCTTGTGTGAGTACCGAGAAAATATCGATATTATCTTTGGCGACGCTGACTAGGGTTTCGTCAAAAATATCGGCAAAATTGTCTTTGTTTTGTTGTTCGAATAAACGAGACAATAAGTTTTTAGGTGCTATACGTGCGGTGTTTTCGCTTATTTGCATGGTTAGCATTTCTAAATCATCTTCAGAATAGGTTTTAAGTGCGTCGTCAAAGTTTTCGGCTTTTGCTAAATCGGGTTCTAATTGTTTCAACTCGTAAACGTATTTATCGTTTAAGAATTTATACAGAAAGACTTGCGTGATTATTTTAAATTCGTTTCCGTCATTTCCTAAACCGTAATTAGCACAAACGCTTTTTAGGTCGTCTATAAGTGCTTTGGTTTGGGTTTCAAATTGTGCTGTATTGGTCATATGTTATGTTATGCAACGTATCCGTTGTATTCGTTCATGTATTCTTTTACTATCAAACTATTAATACGTTTGACATCGGTTGTATTTATATCTATTTGTTGTTCTTTTTTAAATTGGCTCACAACTAAACGCATCATCATTTTTTCTACATAACTCTCGTTTTCTAATAACTTAGAATTTTGCAAAATCTCTTTATCTACGGCGGTTTTCAACCCTTTTAACGCGTCAAACAATTTGCGTTCGCTATCCGTTAATGGGTCTTTTTCCATTAAGCGCTTATGTATACGTGTATATTTAGCATCGTAATCGTATTTCGCTTTTAGCAATTGATTTTCACGTTCTAGCTTTTTAGCTCTATCATAAATTTCGTTTAAAGCTTTGATGTTAGCTTCCATGTCTTCTTTAGACACTTCACTTAAATTCTTCTTTTTAAACAAACGTTCCAGCTCCTCCCGTAAAGAAATAAAGATAGGGTCTTTCTGGTCGAAGTTTCCTGCTAACATTTCTCGTGTTTTACCCAAGGTATCTTTTAATTCGTCTGCCAACACCATTTCTTCCTCTTTCACTTTAGTAAAAGCAAAAATAACATCTTCTAAGGCGGTGTTTAAAATATTATCGGTATCTACATTATTTTCTAAGGCAATCCTGGTGTTTATTAAGGCTAATCTATCGTTAGTTAATCGTGCTAAAACCGATAGTGTTCTGAAATCTAATTTTTCGAGTAATTCAAAATGACCAGACAACCGAATGAGGTTATAAAGCTCTTTCGAATTATTTAAAACCTTGGCAATTTGACGAATTTCGGAACGCTCATTGATTTCTGAAATTTGTTGAGTAAAAACCTCTCTATTATTCGTGTCAAATTTGAATAATACATCCTTAATTTCTTCTATCTCCTCTTTTATTTCTTCAGGTTTTTTAAACAGATTAGAATAATGCTGCATCTCATCGCCTAACTCACTTTGCAACTCGTTGAAGTAATCTTGATTGGTTTTATCGAACTCTTTTTGAATGTCTGCAAAATCTACAACATAACCGTATTTATGGGTTTTATAGGTTCTGTTAACACGTGTCAATGTTTGCAGTAGGTTATGCGATTTTATCTTTCTACCTATATATAATTTCTTTAAGCGTTTAGCATCAAAACCAGTCAATAACATGTTGTATACAAAAAATAAATCGAGCTTACCCACCTTAAAATCAGATACCCAATCTCTGCGGTCTTGGTTGGTACCAATATCATGAAGAATAACCTGTGCTTTGTTTACTTTACTTTCTTCTTTTTTCTTGTTGCCATAACTAGCCGGTTCTTCTGCTGCTTGAATTAAATGAGATTCTGATTTTTCAGCGTATTTATTTTGAAAAATCTCTTGCATCATTTTAGCTTGATCAGAAGAATCACAAACTACCATACCTCCAATACTATTATCATTCATAGAGATTCTAGCTTGTTCCATATCTTTAACAATATAGTCGAGCATAGGTTCTACAAAGCGATGGTCTGCATAGAGTTTCTTCTTATCAATATTACCTTGTAATACTTTTATATTTTCGAGTGCTTCTTGTAAAACAAGTTTGTAATTGGTTTCAATTTCTTCACGGATTAAACGCAAAGTATACCCATCTTTAATGGATAAATTGTAATAATATTTATGGATATAATCGCCAAATAAGGTTTTAGAGTTATATTCTGAACCTAATAACGGTGTTCCTGTTAAACCTATTTTAATGGAATGTTTATCTGCCAATTCTAAATTCGCTAAAAAACTACCTTTAGGATTATAACTACGATGTACTTCGTCTAAAAAGAAAACCCGTTGTACACTTAGATTGTAATCGTTGTTTTTAATAACGTCAGGATCGTCTTTAAACTTCTGAATGTTTACGACTGTAATTTCTGCTTTACCAGAACTGTTGTGTAAAACGCTTGTCGATTTAATGTCGCGACTAAATGCGTCTCTAGAATCTACTTTGTGTACCACTAAACCACGAGCAGTAAACTCTTTTGCTGCTTGTACTAATAAATCTAACCGGTCTACTATAAAGTAAAACTTAGGAATGATATGATGCTTCTGAAAATAATGCGTGAGATGCTTGACATTAAAATAGGCTAAAGCCGTTTTACCAGAACCTTGAGTATGCCAAATGATACCTTTTTTAATGCCGTTGTCCAACTTACGCTCTATGGCTTTGGTTGCAAACAGTTGCGGATACCGCATAATATGCTTCTCTAAACCATTTTCTTCCTCGACATAAGCTAAGGCATAACGCAAAATAAATTTTAAACGATTGCGTTGAAATAAGGACGTAGAAATAGAATTTGTTGCTGTATTTGGATCTTTATTAGATTGATATTCCTTTGAGTTTTTAATACTCAAAAGATTGGTATCTTTCAAAACAAACGTTTCAGTTTCTTCTGATAAAGGTTTTAGTATCGTATCTAGATCAAAGGCTTCTTCCTCTCTAAAATAATTGAATATTGGTTTTTTGTAATTTGTTGTACTGTAAAAAGCCCCTTCTAACATTTGCGTATCGTCTTCGCTATATTTCATGTTGTTAGAAAACACCATGAGTTGTGTGAGATTGATAAACTTACGGAATTTCTTGTTTTGAAAACGTCGTTGCATACGTCTATGCTCCTCTTGAACACCATTTCTATTATTCGGTTTTTTTACTTCTATAAAAACCAATGGCATCCCATTTACTAAAAGAATAATATCTGGTCTAAAGCTTTCGTCGTCTTTATTGTATGGCAGTTCTGTAACAACGTGAAATGAATTATTATCAAAATTCTCAAAGTCAATAAGTTTTACTCCTGATTGATCTATGAGTTTATTGTAAAAAGCACGTCCTAAATCTTCATTTTCCAAGGATATAGAAATATCGTCGTATACCTTTTGAATGTCCTTTTCTGATAAACTCGGATTTATTATTTGAAGTTGTTCCTTAAAAATCGAGGTGAAGATATTTGTGTTTTCATCCCACGCGCTATCCTTCAAAGAAAGGTATGTATAACCTAATTGAATTAGATGCAAAATTGAAGGTATTTTCACTCTAGAATCTTCGTTGAAAGTCATAGGCTATTTAAGCTAAATACGGATTACTTATAATGATATAGTAGATGTTTAAAGATATAAAAAGTGCATAAAATAACTGGTGTTAAATGTAATTCTTATACATATTTTCTTAACCACTTTTTAACATGGTTAACATGCCGCTCGTACCATCAAAATCTTTTTAATATTGAAGATAACTGCTCTTGAAGATTTCGATTGGTATGTATCCTTTTAGTCATAATTAAATTATTAATAGATGTGTAATTTAAGTATAAAAAATATTTAATAATTGCGGAAAACCGTAAAGTCCAAAAAAATAAGCATCCTTATGTTTTGTTAGTTCACAAAACCTATAAAGTCCATCATTAAAAAACCATCATAACCCAACCCCAACAACACCAAATCCTACACTGTCTTTTGAGTTTAAAAGATACTTTACACCACCAACCTCTTGGTAATAACGCACGCCACAAACCGCCAACACCGTTCCTGTACCGTTAGGAAATGTAGTAGGCGTCAGGCGTATACGCGTATTACTAAAGCTTTTGGAGAGTACCACAGCATCTGCCAGATGTAAATGATATGCTAACGTATCAAAATCGAAATCCAACACCCCAAACTGCACAACCAGATGTGTGGCTCCGGGACTAAACACCACCTGAGTCACATCAACATCAGAAATAGAGAAGGTATACGTCCCCCAATCCATAGAACACGGAAAAGGCAACACGGCATGGGGGCTGCAATCTGGTGTGTATTCAAAATCGCATAAGTGCTGGGCGCCTGTTGCGGTGCCCACTCCTAGCCCAACACGACGGTCCCCACGGGCACTCGTAGTGTCTAAGGTTTTTAACCCGGTAAACAACGTCATTAACCGACTGTGAAAATGGATAAAGGTATACCCCGAATAAAAGGGCTGCAAGGCCTGCCTAAACACTTTGTTTACGCGAGAACAGTGTCCAAACTCACTCCCATTCTCCCGCACCCGTTGCATACTGGCTTTCGTTTTAATCGCGGTTCCGTTAAAACCTCCACCAGCAACGCGTACAATCGCTTTGCCATTTAAATAATAGTAATTAAGCCCACCAAGGGTGCCTTCCAACTGAATAATACCTTTCTGCTTTGCCATAATAGTCGGGTTTTAAAAACGTCACCATACCAAGTCACACTACCAGGCCCACCCATAGCATCGTGGGGGTTACTTAGGGGTTATAGCGTGGTTAAGCCATGCTTATAACAACCTTATAGCGAGTATAATATATACTTATAAAGATACCAATTTATACATTAAGGAACCTATAAGCACACAGAAAAAGAGCAGAAAAGCAGTAAACGTATTATTTCCCGATACAGAAATTGGCAAAAATATTGCCCAGAAGTTCATCGTTAGTAACCTGTCCGGTAATGACTCCAAAATGATACAACGCTTCACGAATATCTATCGCCATTAAATCGCTCGATAAATCGGTATCTAAACCATATTGTACTTTTTGGATTTCCTCCAAGGCTTTCAATAAGGCATCATAATGTCTGGTGTTAGTCACTATAGTTTCATTGTTTCTTAAAGCGCCTGTATTTACAAAATCTAAAAGCTTTGTTTTTAATTCTTCGACACCTAAGCCCGTTTTAGCAGATAATAAATGAACGTCAGGAATGTGAGATTGTAATAGCGTAATCGTATCATCGGTTAATGTATCCACTTTATTCACGATAATCACCATCGGTTTTAAAGGATACTTATTTTTTACTTTTTCAATTTCAATACGACAACTTTTAATAGCAGCTTCGGTATGCAATTCGGTACCATCAAAAAGAAAAACAACCACTTGCGACTGTTCTATTTTTTCAAAAGTCTTCTTAATTCCTAAACCTTCAACATGATCTGTAGTTTCACGAATACCTGCTGTATCTATAAAGCGGAATCCAATACCACCAATACTTAATTCGTCTTCAATGGTATCTCTAGTGGTCCCTGCAATAGCACTTACAATAGCGCGTTCTTCATTTAAAAGCGCATTAAGTAAAGTCGATTTCCCAACATTAGGTTCCCCAACTATGGCTACAGGAATTCCGTTTTTAATCACATTTCCTACGGCAAACGAATCGATTAAACGTTTCAACACAAAGGTAATACGTGTTATTAACTCACGGAATTGAGTGCGATCGGCAAAGGCCACATCTTCTTCCGCAAAGTCTAATTCTAATTCTATTAACGAAGCAAAATTTAAAAGCTCTTCTCGAAGTTTAGCGATTTCAGAAGAGAATCCGCCACGCATTTGCTGCATCGCAATCTGGTGAGAGGCTTCATTATCACTTGAAATTAAATCGGCTACAGCTTCAGCCTGACTTAAATCTAATTTGCCGTTTAAAAAGGCACGTAAAGTAAATTCTCCAGCATCTGCCATACGACATCCTCTACGTAAAAATAATTGAATAATTTCTTGCTGAATATATTGCGACCCATGACAAGATATTTCAATAACATCTTCGCCTGTATACGATTTCGGATTCTTAAAAATAGACACCAAAACCTCATCTATAACACGCTTGTCATCTAAAATATGTCCCAAATGAATCGTGTGAGTCAACTGGTTTTCTAGTATTTTTCCGCTAACAGATTTAAAAGCAGCACTGGCTAAACGGATAGCATCTTTACCAGACAAGCGAATAACCGCAATAGCTCCCGCTCCAGATGGTGTTGCCAAAGCAATAATTGTATCGTTATAATTCATGATGCAAAAGTAAACATATTCCTTAAAAAAATATCGCTATAGTCTTATCTAAATCTTAACAGATATTCAACATTTATTCTGTTATATTTGTGCAAATTATAAAACAACTTTAACATGTTTAAAAAGATTGCACTACTAAGTTTGGTAGCTTTAGCATTTTCTTGTGCTAAGGAAAAAGAAGGGTTTACACTTGACGCATCATTTAACGATGCCGTAAATGGTAAAGCCATAAAATTATTTAAAGCTGATGGACAAAAACAAGTCGTAATGGACTCTACCGTGGTTACAGATGGTAAAGCTCACTTAGAAGGATTGGTTACTGCTCCAGATTTATATTTTATTGAAATTGAATCCGTACGTGGAAACATCCCTGTTATTCTTGAAAATGAAGACATGACAGTTGCTATTAATACCGATAGTATTTTTAATACACGTGTGCAAGGAAGTAAAGAAAACGATGCTTTTAATACCTACCAATCGTACATGATTGAATTACAAAAAAAGAATCAAACCTTAAGTCAAGAGTTTAGAACAGCACAACAAACTAAAGATTCTGTGCTTGCTTTAGAAGTTCAGAACCGTTACAAAACTATGGTTGATGATAATATGGCTCATGATCTTGAATTCATGAAATCTAATAACGATGCCTTTGTATCGGCACTGATTTTAGAACGTCACTTAGGAAACAAAAACATCCCTTTTCAAGATAAAAAAGAGATTTACGAAAACTTTACTTCTCGAATTAAAGAGACGCGTTTAGGTAAAACATTAGGCGATGCCATTAAGGCTGAAGGTGCTACTGCTGTTGGTAGTGTTGTAGAAGATTTCTCTGCGCCAAATCCTGAAGGAAAAACAGTTGCTTTAAACGATATTAAAGGAAAGGTAACAATTATCGATTTCTGGGCTGCTTGGTGCGGACCATGTAGAAAAGAAAACCCGAATTTAGTAAAGGTATATAACCAATATCACGACAAAGGTTTAGAAATATTAGGAGTGTCTTTAGACGGAACACCAAGACAAAAAGATCCTAAAGCAGAATGGATTGCTGCTATTGAAAAAGATGGCTTAGCATGGCACCAAATTTCTAACTTAAACTATTTTGAAGACCCAATCGTAAAACAATTTAATATCCGTGCAATTCCAGCAACATACGTGCTAGATGCCGATGGTAAAATTGTAGCTTCAGGTTTAAGAGGTCAAGCCTTAGAAGATAAAATCGCAGAATTATTGAACTAAGTTTATAATTCTACTACCATAAAAAAAAGCCTTCATTGTTTAACCGCATGAAGGCTTTTTTATGCGCTTATATCATTCAAAGCAAACGCAGTGCAGCAAAGAATCCCTAACTCGAATGTCATTCAAAGCAAAACGCAGTGAAGCAAAGAATCCCTAACTATAATGTCATTCAAAACAAACGCAGTGCAGCGAAGAATCCCTAACTCGAATGTCATTCAGAGCAAACGCAGTGCAGTGAAGAATCCCTAACTCGAATGTCATTCAGAGCAAACGCAATGAAGCGAAGAATCCCTAACTATAATGTCATTCAGAACAAACGCAGTGCAGTGAAGAATCCCTAACTATAATGTCATTCAGAGCGTAACCCAGTGAAGCGAAGAATCCCTTACTCTAATGTCATTCAGAGCAAAACGCAGTGAAGCGAAGAATCCCTAACTATAATGTCATTCAGAGCGTAACCCAGTGCAGTGAAGAATCTCTAACTCGAATATCATTCAGAGCGTAACCCAGTGAAGCGAAGAATCTCTAACTCGAATGTCATTCAGAACAAACCCAGTGCAGTGAAGAATCTCTAACTATAATGTCATTCAGAGCGTAACCCAGTGAAGCGAAGAATCCCTTACTCTAATGTCATTCAGAACAAACGCAGTGAAGCGAAGAATCTCTAACTATAATGTCATTCAGAGCGTAACCCAGTGAAGCGAAGAATCCCTTACTCGAATGTCATTCAGAGCAAACGCAGTGAAGCGAAGAATCCCTTACTATAATGTCATTCAGAACAAACGCAGTGCAGTGAAGAATCCCTAACTATAATGTCATTCAGAGCGTAACCCAGTGAAGCGAAGAATCCCTAACTCCACACTATAAAGATTCCTCCTACCGTCGGAATGACAACACACAAACAATCCCAAATGTCATTCAGAGCGTAACCCTGTGAAGCGAAGAATCTATTACTATAATGTCATTCAGAGCAAAACGCAGTGCAGTGAAGAATCCCTAACTCCAAAACATAAAGATTCCTCCTACCGTCGGAATGACAACACACGAACAATCCCAAATGTCATTCAGAGCATAACCCTGTGAAGCGAAGAATCCCTAATTAAGCTTCCCCGTTTTATGAAGAACAAACAAAATAACGATAGGTATAGCCAACAAACCAATCATCAATAAATTAGTTTGAAACAACGATGGAAACAAAATTAAAGTGGTAACATAACCACCAATTGCACCTCCAAAATGGGCATCGTGACCAATATTACCAATACGGTTTTTCATACCATAAATAGAATATAACAAATACCCAATACCAAACACATAAGCAGGAATTGGAATAGGAATAAAAAACATATACAAACTCATATTAGGCTCTAATAATATAGCTGAATACAAGATTCCCGTTACAGCACCACTCGCTCCTACCGCACTATATTCATATTCGTTTTTATGAAAAAACAACGACAATAAACTCCCTAAAATCAAACTGACTAAATAAACAACTATAAAGTTGAAATTACCTAAGTATGAAACCACAACATCTGCAAAGAAATACAGCGTAAACATATTAAAAAACAAGTGAGACATATCTACATGTAAAAAACCAGAACTAAACATTCTCATTTTTTCACCGCGATTAATAGCTCCTACATTAAACTTATATTTTTCAAAAAAGCTAAAATCATTAAATCCTTTTAGAGAGATAATCACATTCGCCGCAATAATCACAATAGTTACTATACTTAAATTCCCCATAAACTATAAACTTATATTTCAAATATACTATATATTTGTTTTTGCAAAACTAAAACTAAATAATGCAATTCCTCGCTTATATTCTTGTTTATCCTATTATTTGGCTCATTTCTATACTTCCGTTTAGACTGCTATATGCATTCTCAGACGGGCTGTATGTCTTACTATACCATATTATTGGATATAGAAGAAAAACAGTTAAAGAAAATTTAGACTTGGTATTCCCTAACAAATCCGAAACCGAAAAAAAACGAATCACCAAAGCGTTTTACCATCATTTATGTGATATGACGGTTGAGGCTATGAAATCGCTAACCATTTCTGAAGCGGAAATTAAAAAACGTTTCCAATTTAAAGATTTAGATGTCATTCAAGATTTAGTAGCGAATAATAAAAGTGTGGCTTTAATGTGCGCACATTATGGAAGTTGGGAATGGATTTTCGTGCTACAATCTTACGTAAATGTAAAAGGATACGCGGTATATAAAAAACTAAAGAACCCGTACTTCGATAAATTGGTTAAAAGAATACGTGCACGATACAATAGTTATTTAATTACCACTAAAGAAACGGTACCAACACTAATGCATGCTAAGGTTAACAATAATCTAATGATATGTGGTTTTGTCTCTGATCAATCTCCTAAAATAAACAGCGCCCATTATTGGACCAATTTTATGGGAATAAAAGTACCCGTGTACACCGGAGCAGAAATGCTCTCTAAACGTATAGATATGTCTGTGGTATTCTTTAGAGTGAAACGTTTAAAACGTGGACATTACGAAACTACATTCGAGTTATTAGCAGATCAGGCCAAAGACTATGAAAACTACGAGATTACCGATGCCTTTTTAAGAAAGGTTGAAAAACAAATAGAAGAAGCGCCCGAGTATTATTTATGGACGCACAAACGTTGGAAACATAGAGATAAAGTCCCTGCAGAATTCCTGTAAATATTCTAATTTCGATTACATGATATACAAAAAAAGACACCTTAATAAGGTGTCTTTTTTAGTTCTATGTACGTTGTCGTTTACAAGCCTGCTATTTTAGAAATCTCAGCAATAAAACGATCTGCTAAAGCATCGGCTTCTGTTTGCGATCCGGCTTCTGTATACACACGAATAATAGGTTCTGTATTACTTTTACGTAAGTGTACCCAGTTGGTTGGGAAGTCAATTTTCACACCATCTATAGTCGTTATCTGCTCTGAAGCGTATTGCGCTTCCATCGCTTTTAAAATACCATCGACATCCAATTCAGGGGTTAATGCTATTTTCTTTTTACTCATATAGTATTGCGGATATGATGCTTTTAAAGCACTAACCGACATTCTCTTTTCGGCTAATAAACTTAAAAACAAAGCTACTCCTACAAAAGCGTCACGTCCGTAATGTAAGGTTGGGTAAATAATACCACCATTACCTTCACCGCCAATAACCACGTTGTTCTTTTTCATTAAAGTTACCACATTCACTTCTCCTACAGCACTTGCTTCGTAGGTTCCGCCATGTTTTTCAGTAACATCACGTAAAGCACGCGTCGAGCTCATATTACTAACGGTGTTCCCTGGGTTTTTACTTAGCACATAATCTGCACAAGCAACAAGCGTGTATTCTTCTCCAAACATTTCACCTGTTTCATCCATAAACGCTAAACGGTCTACATCAGGATCTACTACAATTCCAAAATCGGCATGTGCTTTTACTACAGCTTCAGATAAATCGGTTAAGTGTTCTTTTAATGGTTCTGGATTATGAGGGAATTGTCCGTTAGGTTCACAGAATAACTTCACAGCTTCTACACCTAAACGTTCTAAAAGCAACGGAATTGCTAATCCTCCTGTAGAGTTTACACCATCTACCACCACTTTAAATTTAGCGTCTTTTATAGCCTCTAGGTTTACTAATGGTAAGTCTAAAACCTCATCAATATGAATATCTATATAGGCATCGTTTATAGAAATGTCTCCCAAACTATCAACATCCGAAAACTGAACCGTATCGGCTTCAGCATAATCTAAAATTTTAGCACCTTCTTCAGCATTTAAAAACTCGCCTTTAGCATCTAATAATTTTAAAGCATTCCACTGTTTTGGGTTATGGCTAGCCGTTAAAATAATACCTCCATCTGCATGTTCTAAAGGCACAGCAATCTCTACTGTTGGCGTAGTAGACAGTCCAAGATCAATCACATGAATTCCCATGCCTACAAGCGTATGCATAACTAAACTCTGTATCATTTCTCCTGAAATTCGAGCATCACGACCAACAACAACGCGGTAATTGTCTTTATTGCGTTGTGCCTTAACCCAAGTACCATAAGCTGCAGCAAATTTAACAGCGTCTATTGGAGTTAAATTATCTCCTACAGCACCACCAATGGTACCTCGTATTCCTGAAATTGATTTAATTAATGTCATAAAATAATTTAAGTTTCAACAAATATAATATTTCATTATGGTAATCTTATATTTTGAATTTGTAAATTCCCCAAATGAATTATTTAGCGCACATATATCTTTCGGAAAACCGTCCCAAAGTCACCATAGGTAATTTTATAGCCGATGGAAATGGGATTAGAGGGAAATCGTATCAGAAATTCGATAAAGATATTCAAGTTGGTATTTTATTACATCGCCAAATTGATACCTTTACCGATGCGCATCCTACCGTAAGACAAAGCACCAAACGATTACACAAAAATTATGGCCATTATTCAGGAATTATAATCGATATCTTTTACGATCATTTTTTAGCAAAAAACTGGACCTCCTATTCTGATGTACCTTTAAATGAATATGCAAACGCATTTTATAATTTATTAGAAGAACATGTAGATGATTTACCGAAATATACCCAACACATTTTACCATATATGAAAAAAGGCAATTGGCTAGTAAGCTATGCCTCTATAAAAGGTATTGAAAGTGTACTAAAAGGCATGGATAAACGTACCAAAAACCAATCGCAAATGTACCTCTCCATAACCGAATTAGAAACCCATTACAAGGAATTTGAATCTGAATTCACCTCCTTTTTTGAAGAATTACGCCAGTTTTCTCACACGAAACTAAACACCATTATAAATAACATATGAAGCCTAGTTACTACATCCTTATATTCTTTTTAATAGTATCTGCTTGTAAAGAATCTCCAACGAAAACAGAAGAAAAAACCACAGAGGCTGTTACAGGCGTTATCGCTAAAAAAGCCATGGTCGTTTCCGCAAGAGAAGAAGCCTCTATAATAGGAACCTCTATTTTAAAACAAGGCGGAAATGTGTTTGATGCCATGATGGCAACAGAATTATCGCTTGCCGTAGCTTATCCATACGCTGGAAATTTAGGTGGTGGCGGATTTATGGTATACCGCTTAAATAATGGCGATATTGGTGCCTTAGACTATCGTGAAAAAGCCCCAATGGCTGCAACAAAAACCATGTATTTAGACGAAGACGGAAATGTAATTCCAGACAAAAGTACACTTGGCGGCATGGCTATTGGTGTACCCGGAACGGTTGCAGGGGTATTTGCTGCTCATGACAAATTTGGAAGTTTACCTATAGCTACAATCTTAAAACCTGTAATTGCTTTAGCCAAACGCGGCGTTATTGTCACTGAAAAACAAGCAAAACGTATTCAAGCAAAACGCAAGTTATTTCAAGAAGTAAATAAAGACACCATTATTTTTGATGCCGATTGGAAAGCTAACGACACCATTAAATATCCTGTTTTAGCAAACACTTTAGAACGGATTTTAAAAACAGGTAAAGACGGATTTTATAAAGGTGAAGTCGCAAAAACATTAGCGACATTCATTCAAAATAATGGAGGAATCCTTACCGAAGAAGATTTAGCAAATTACGAAGCAAAATGGAGAACTCCTGTCGTTTTTAATTACGATGATCTAAAAGTTATTTCTATGTCACCTCCGTCTAGTGGCGGTATTTGTTTAGGTCAGATAATGAATATGATAGAACCATACGACCTTGCGAGTTTAGGACACAATAGCACCAAAGCCATTCAAATAATTACAGAAGCAGAACGTCGTGCGTATGCAGATAGAAGTTACTATTTAGGTGATCCAGATTTTGTTGAAATACCGACTAAAAAATTACTAAGCGATGCCTATCTTAAAGATAGAATGGCCAATGTATCTTTCGATAAAGCCACTTTATCATCGTCCTTAAAGCATGGAAATGTAGAGCTTGTTGAAAGCGACGAAACCACACACTACTCTATAGTAGACCAGTTTGGAAATGCCATTGCAGTCACCACAACTTTAAACGGAGCATACGGTTCTAAACTATACTGTTCAGAATTAGGATTCTTTTTAAATAACGAAATGGACGATTTTAGCAGCAAACCAGGCGAACCAAATATGTTTGGTTTAATTGGTGCCGAAGCAAATAGTATTGCGCCACAAAAACGGATGCTGAGTTCTATGACACCAACTATTGTTGAAAAAGATGGCGAGCTATTCATGACTGTTGGTACACCTGGAGGCTCTACCATAATTACTTGTGTATTACAAACCATTTTAAATGTACACGACTATAATATGGGCATGCAAGAAGCCGTTAATGCACCACGCTTTCACCACCAATGGTTACCCGACGAAATACTTATGGAACCCTCTAAATTTAGTCGTGAAACCATATCAGAATTAGAGCAAAAAGGCTATCATATTAATGAAAAAGATGCACCGGTTATTGGTCGTGTAGATGGAATTTTAAAACGACAAAACGGAACTTTAGAAGCTGGTGCAGATTATCGTGGAGATGATACTGCAATTGGATTTTAAATCCATAATATTGTAACACTAAATCAGAACTATGTCTGCAAAGAAAATTCTTAAAATCTGTGGTGGAATTATTGTATTCCTAACACTACCTACATTATTATTTTTTGGGTATTTATATGTTAGATATGATGAAGATTTACCTCAGGCCACACCTACCAAAGAAGCCGATATTGTAGCAAAAAAAATGCTTGATGCATTAGATTATAAGGCCTACAAAAAAACAAGTTATATTGAATGGACCTTTAATAAACGTCATCATTTTAAATGGACCAAGAATGCCGATTTTTGTGAAGTGTATTGGAAAAACGTGAGAGTAGATCTACAATTAAATGCACCAAACACAAGTAAAGTACTTGTTAATAACACTCACATAACTGGTGAAGAAGCTCAGGAATATATAGACAAAGCGGTAGAATATTTTAATAACGATTCGTTTTGGATTGTTGCTCCTTATAAAGTATTTGACGCTGGTACAACACGTAGTTTAGTTCCGTTAGAAGACAACAAACAAGGCCTTTTAATTTCGTACACTACAGGAGGAAGTACACCTGGCGATTCGTATATGTGGCTATTAGATGAAAATTATAAACCTTCGGCATTTAAAATGTGGGTATCTATTTTACCATTAAATGGACTAGAAGCGTCGTGGAGTAATTGGACGACAACAGAAACTGGAGCACAACTTCCTGAATTTCATCAATTACTGTTTCTGGGTCTAGATATTACAAATATCAAAACAGCATTCTAATTGTTAAGTATATTTACACCTCTAGATACCAAACAATTCCATGCTTTAAAAGAGCACGAGGTATAATATTTGTTTTAAATTCAGGATAGCACACTTCAACCACCTGACAATAATTCAATTTTAACACACAAAAAGCCTACATAAATAACAAATTCATAAAATATAAGTGTATTTTTTATTATTTTAAAAACCACAACAACACTTAATTCTATTTGATTTTTTAAAAACACCATTGAAATTCAATTTTTGAAGATATAATTTATTAATTTTGATTAACCAACTATTTAAAAGGCATGGATAACCATTTATTAAAACCTTTAAGTCATTATATCACTCCCGACTTAATAACTCAAGCTGCTGATACTTTAGACGAATCGGAAACGAGTGTTTTTAAAGCGATGTCCTCCTCGATTCCTACGCTTTTAACCGGACTATTAAATAATATAACCGACACAACTTTTATAGATAAGATTATTAATCTGGCTAACCATGAAGAATTAGATGCTTCTCATATACTTTCAGACCCAACGACTTTACTAACAAATAAGAGTAATCAATTCACTTTAGATGCAGGAACAAGCACTCTAAATATGCTTTTTGATACCAAACAGTCTAGTTTGTTAGATCTTTTAGGAAATGCTTCTGGAGTAAAAAAACCATCTGTTTTCCGATTATTGCATATGACTGCTCCTATGCTATTAGCTTTTATAAAGCAATCTGATTTTGATACAGACCTTTTAATTAAAACGTTATTATCTGAAAAAGACGATATTTTAATGGCTACTCCTGTAGGATTACAAGCCTTACTAAGTAAAGAATCGGCAGTAAAACCTCAAGTCTTTACAAGAACTAAAAAAAACAAAAAGAAAGAAACGGAAGCCATTAAACACAGATGGATTATACCCTTCTTAATCTTTGTTGCCTCTATACTATTATTTGTAATAATGAAAAAAAGTGATGGAGAACCCGACACACCTATTATGCCAAACAAGGTTCCCGAAACACTAAGCGAACCAATAGAACCTTTGGTTAAAGACACAAAAACAGATATTACATTACCAAACGGCTATACGTTTAAAGCTTCGGAAACGGGGTTAGAAAACAATCTGTCTGCTTGGTTAGCCCAAACCGATACGATTGCAAATAAAGACCAGTGGTTTAATTTCGATAAGTTATTATTTCCTACAGCAGAGGCTAAACTCTTACCAGAATCTAACCTTCAACTTAAAAATCTAGTTGAAATTTTAAATGCATACCCTAATATTTCTATAAAAATAGGAGGTTATACAGACAATACTGGAGATGCAAATACCAATTTAAAATTATCTAGCGACAGAGCTCAAAACGTAGTAAACGAACTAATTTCTATGGGAATCGACCCTAAACGATTGTCGGCAGAAGGCTATGGAAATCAACACCCTGTTGCTTCAAACGATACAGAAATTGGACGCTCAAAAAACAGAAGAATTGCCTTGCGTATTACAAGCAAATAATTTTAATTACAACTATATTTTAAAAGCTGATGCATCATATGCATCAGCTTTTTTTTATGATCATTGCTAATACAAAAGACATTTTTTTCAAAATAAACCCCTACAATACCCCCTTCATTTTTAACAATTTACTAAGACTCTTGGCGTTTCCTTTTTCATCATAAAATCAGTATCTTTGAGACTTTGCATTTCTATGAGCAAGTTCGAAGAATATATTGAAGTTAAGGGTGCCCGAGTGCACAATTTAAAAAACATTGACGTGTCTATACCTAGAGACAAACTCGTTGTAATTACGGGTTTATCGGGAAGTGGAAAATCGTCTTTAGCTTTCGACACCATTTATGCCGAAGGCCAGCGCCGTTATATTGAAACGTTTTCTGCTTATGCACGTCAGTTTTTAGGCGGACTGGAACGTCCTGATGTCGACAAAATTGATGGCTTATCTCCTGTTATTGCTATAGAACAAAAAACGACAAGCAAATCGCCACGGTCTACAGTAGGAACGATTACAGAGATTTACGATTTTTTACGTCTGTTATACGCAAGAGCTAGTGATGCTTACAGTTATAATACTGGCGAGCAAATGGTAAGTTATAGCGACGAGCAAATTAAACAGTTAATTATTGAAGACTATAAAGGGAAACGTATAAATATTCTCGCTCCCGTTATACGATCTAGAAAAGGGCATTATCGTGAATTATTTGAACAGATAGCAAAACAAGGCTTTGTAAAAGTAAGAACAGATGGCGAAATTCGAGACCTTGTAAAAGGCATGAAGTTAGATCGTTATAAAATGCATGATATCGAAATCGTTATCGATCGTTTAAAAATTGATAGCAATGCCGACAACGATAAACGCCTTTCTGAAACTATAAATACAGCAATGTATCATGGTGATGATGTGTTAATGGTTATCGATCAAGACACTAACGAAGCACGTTATTTTAGTCGTTTACTTATGTGTCCATCTACAGGTATATCGTATCCAAATCCTGAACCTAATAATTTCTCATTCAACTCCCCAAAAGGAGCTTGTCCGAAATGTAATGGAATTGGTCAACTGTACCAAGTAAACATTTCTAAAATTATTCCTGATCCAAGTTTATCTATAAAAGCAGGTGCTCTAGCACCACACGGACCAGAAAAAAACAGTTGGATTTTTAAGCAATTACAACTTATCGCACAACACTACAATTTTAAATTGACAGATCCCTATAAAGATATCCCTGAAGCCGCTAAGCAGATGATTTTATACGGCGGAAAAGAGAAATTTTCTGTTGAAAGTAAAACTTTAGGTATAACTCGAGATTATAAAATCGATTTTGAAGGTGTTGCTAATTTTATTGAAAGTCAGTATGAAAATGCACAAACTACAACACTAAAACGTTGGGCTAAAGAATATATGGACAAAGTTGATTGTGAGGTTTGTCAAGGCACACGACTTAGAAAAGAATCATTATATTTTAAAGTCAATGGCTTAAATATAGCCGAATTAGCAAATAAAGACATTAGTGATTTATCGGTTTGGTTTAAAGACTTAAACACCCATTTATCGTCTAAACAAGTTCAAATTGGTGAAGAAATTATAAAAGAAATTAGTACGCGTCTTCAGTTTTTATTAGATGTTGGTTTAGATTATTTATCGTTAAACCGAAGCTCTAAATCCTTATCTGGAGGAGAAGCACAACGCATTAGATTAGCAACACAAATTGGATCGCAATTGGTTGGTGTACTTTATATTTTAGACGAACCAAGTATTGGTTTACATCAGCGTGATAATGAAAAGTTAATCAACTCATTAATTTCTCTTCGCGATGTTGGAAACTCTGTTATTGTGGTAGAACATGATAAGGATATGATAGAACGTGCCGATTATGTTATTGACATCGGACCAAAAGCAGGACGTTATGGTGGTGAAATAATTAGTCAGGGCACCCCTGCCGAATTACTAAAACAACATACGTTAACCGCAGAATATATTAACGGGACAAAAGCTATAGAAATCCCTAAAAAACGACGTGAAGGTAACGGCCATTTATTAACCTTAAAAGGCTGTACTGGAAACAATTTAAAAAATGTAAGTGTTTCATTTCCTTTAGGAAAAATGATAGGAGTTACTGGCGTTTCAGGAAGTGGAAAATCGACTTTAATTAACGAAACCCTCTACCCTATTTTAAACGCTTATTATTTTAATGGCGTTAAAAAACCAATGCCGTACAAAAGCATAAAAGGTTTAGAACATTTAGATAAGGTTATCGATATTAATCAGTCGCCTATTGGTCGTACACCTCGAAGTAATCCAGCAACATACACCGGTGTGTTTAGCGAAATAAGAAGTTTGTTTGCTAAAATCCCTGAAGCCATGATTCGTGGTTACAAACCAGGAAGATTCAGTTTTAATGTTAAAGGCGGACGTTGTGAAACCTGCCAAGGAGGAGGTTTACGCGTAATAGAAATGAACTTTTTACCAGATGTATACGTAGAATGTGAAACCTGTCAAGGGAAACGTTTTAACAGAGAAACACTAGAAATTAGATACAAAGGAAAATCGATTAGCGATGTGCTAAACATGACTATAAACGAAGCTGTACCGTTTTTCGAGAATATTCCTAAAATTCATAAAAAAGTAAAAACAATTCAAGATGTTGGATTAGGTTATATAACACTCGGACAACAGAGTACAACACTTTCTGGAGGAGAAGCACAACGTATAAAACTTGCGACAGAATTAAGTAAACGCGATACAGGAAATACATTCTATATTTTAGATGAACCCACAACAGGACTTCATTTTGAAGATATTCGTGTGCTTATGATTGTTCTTAACAAACTAGCAGACAAAGGGAATACAGTACTTATTATTGAACACAATTTAGACGTTATAAAAACCGTTGATCATATTATAGATATTGGTTACGAAGGCGGTAAAGGCGGTGGTAAAGTAATCGTTGAAGGCACACCCGAAGAAGTTGCAAAACACAAAAAAAGTTACACCGCTAAATTCCTTAAAAAAGAATTAAATTAGCAAAAGAAGATAAAATGATTATGACAAAAGAACAACATCCTAAAGGTTGGAATGAAATAAAGACAAACGATTCATGGGCTATTTTTAAAATCATGGGTGAATTTGTAAATGGTTTTGAAAAAATGAGCACCGTTGGTCCTTGTATATCAATTTTTGGATCTGCAAGAACTAAACCAGAAGATAAATACTATCAATTAGCAGAACGCGTAGCCAATAAAATTGTAGATGAAGGTTACGGTGTAATTACTGGCGGAGGACCTGGAATTATGGAAGCTGGAAATAAAGGTGCGCATTTAGGCGGCGGAACATCGGTGGGTTTAAACATTAAATTACCGTTCGAACAACACGACAACCCGTATATCAATCCCGATAAAAGTTTAGATTTCGATTACTTTTTTGTTAGAAAATTAATGTTTGTAAAGTACTCTCAAGGATTTGTGGTACTTCCTGGTGGTTTTGGAACTCTAGATGAATTATTCGAATCTATTACCCTAATTCAGACCGGAAAAATAGAACAGTTTCCTATAATTTTAGTCGGAAAAGATTACTGGGCAGGCTTATTCGAGTGGATAAAATCTACTATGCTAGCAAAACACAATACCATTAGCGCTAAAGACTTAGACCTAATACATATTGTAGACACTGAAGATGAGGTAGTTAATATTCTTAACGAATTTTATAACGAATCTAATTTTAGCCTAAATTTTTAACATGAATTAATAAGATTAAATTCCTTTAAAAATATATCTTTCCAACTATATATTTGTAGTGATGCTTTAGTTAAACTAAGAATGACTAAAGCATTACTATAAAAGTTAAAGACAATTGTAAAATTAAAATTTTAAAAAGTAACTTGAGATTACGAAGTATTTGCTTTACCCTATTTATTTTCACAAACATGGTTGCTATCTGTCAAAACAAAATTGACGTAAAAGCAACATTCGACGTGTCTACAAAGCAGATTCTCATTTCTCAATCTATTCAATATAAAAACACCACACAAGATACGCTGCAAGCCGTATATTTAAACGATTGGGCCAACAGCTACTCTACAAAAACAACACCATTAGCAAAGCGTTTTGCCGAAGAATACAAAACAAATTTTCATTTTGCTAAAAGTCAAGATCGAGGTTTTACCGCTATAACAAGTATTACTGAAAACAATAAAGATCTCGTTTTTAATCGGCTTAAAAATCAACCAGACATTTTAAAAATTAAGCTTCCAAAACCTCTACAAGGCGGAGAAACCTATACCATACAACTTGAATACATTGTTCAAATTCCGAACGATAATTTTACTCGTTACGGATGGACAAACAACAACGATTTCAACTTACGGTATTGGTATATAACACCAGCTATTTATAATGGCACCTGGAATTATTACAGTAATAAAGATTTAGACGATTTATTTATTCCTGCTGCCGATTTAAACATACAAGTTAAATTTCCTAGTTATTACACTTTAACGTCAGAGTTAAAAAGAGTAAACACACAAATAGAAAAAGGGAATACATCGGTTACATTAACAGGGAAAAACAGTGTAGATTCTAAATTATTTCTAAAAAAGACTTCAGATTTTAATACCACCGGAAACGATTCTTTTTCTATCGTTACCAATATTAATGACGAGAATTTAAATCAAATTGACCGCATTATAATTACCGATAAAATTATCACATTTATAACCGAAAACTTCGGCAGTTATCCTAATGATAAATTATTACTTTCTGAAATAGATTATAAAAAGAATCCTATTTATGGCCTTAATCAATTACCAAATTTTATAAGACCATTTCCAAATCATTTTCAATATGAACTTAAACTAATAAAAACAGCTTTAAATAATTATTTTGAAAACATGTTATTCATTAATCCTCGAAAAGATTATTGGCTTAACGACGGATTACAAGTTTACTATTTAATGAAATATGTAGATCAGTATTACCCAAACATGAAACTTTTTGGAACACTTTCAAAGATTTGGGGGGTACGTTCTTTTCATGCAACTCAGCTACAGTTTAATAATCAATATAATTTTTTATACATGCATATGGCGCGTTCAAATTTAGATCAGCCATTAACAATGCCTAAAGATTCTTTATTAAAATTTAATTCTAATATTGCTAACAAATACAAAGCTGGCGTTGGTTTAAAGTATTTAGAGGACTATTTAAATCATGATATTATTCAAGGAACCATAGATAGTTATATCTCATTATATAAGCAAAAACAAACGTCTCCAAAAGATTTTGAAACACTTTTACGCTGTAACACAGACAAAGATGTAGATTGGTTTTTTAACGACTACATAGCAACACGACAAAAAATAGATTATAAAATTAAAGGCTACGATATTATTGGAGATTCTTTAGAAGTAACCATAAAGAATAAAAGAAAAAACAATATGCCCATTTCGTTATTCGGACTTAAAAACGATAGTATTGTTTACAAAACCTGGATTAATAACATTTCTGAAACTGAAAAAATTACCATTCCAAAAGACTCTATAGATAAGTTAGTTTTAAACTACGATATGGTAGTCCCTGAATTTAATTTAAGAGACGATTGGAAATCTTTAAAGGGCTTTTTATTTAACAATAAACCATTACAATTTAGGTTATTTAAAGATATCGAAGACCCGTATTATAACCAGGTATTTTTTATGCCAGACTTTACATATAATTATTACGACGGTTTTGCCCCTGGCCTACGTTTATATAACAAAACAATACTATCAAAACCTTTTGCATACAGCCTGAGTCCTCGTTATGCTTTAAAAAGCAAGCAACTTGTGGGAAACGTAAGCCTAAGCTACACACATCGCTTAGAAGAGACTAGCCTATATTATATTAGATATGGTTTTTCAGGAGAATATTCTAATTACGCCCAAGACTTATCTTACACCTCTTATACACCATATGTGCAGTTTAGTTTTAGAAATAAAGATAATTTTCGTGACAATAAAAAACAAAACTTAACACTTAGATATGTGAGTATTTCTAGGGAAGACGATCCTACTCTTCAATTCACAAATGAAGATCAGCCAGATTATGATGTGTTTAATATGCGTTACGGAAATACAAACCCAAATTTAAAAAATCATGTTAGTGGGTTTACCGATTTACAATTAGCCAAAAACTTCGGAAAAATAGCTGTGAATTTTGAATACAGAAAACTCACAGAAAACAATAGAAATTTTAATTTACGCTTTTTTGCCGGAACTTTTCTATATAACAATACCTACAAAACTTCAGACTATTTTAGTTTTGCTTTAGATCGTCCAACAGACTATTTATTCGACTACAATTACTTGGGAAGATCTGAAGAGTCAGGACTACTAAGCCAAGAATTAGTTATTGCAGAAGGAGGCTTCAAATCTAAACTAGATACCCCTTTCGCAAACCAATGGATTACAACATTAAATGGAGGAACCACAATCTGGAAATATCTTGAACTTTATGGAGATATAGGTCTAGTAAAAAGCCATAATCAACCTACTGAATTTGTTTACGATACAGGATTCCGTTTAAACTTAATAACAGATTACTTTGAATTATATTTTCCTGTTTATTCCAATTTAGGATGGGAAGTTTCACAACCTCACTATAAAGAAAAAATTAGATTTATTGTAACCTTATCTCCTAAAACCTTATTGGGATTATTTACAAGACGTTGGTACTAAATTTTATAATTTAATTAACAATTTATCATTAAAAACGAAATAATCTAACAATTCTTTATAAAAACATAGTAAAACCACGTTTTTACTATAAAATTCACAGCTCACTTAAGTTAGATTTGAATTGTGAAAACCATTTAATTTCCATAAATTTGCACTCATTCCAATCCAAATAAAAACATGCAAACAGAACCCGAAACAATGACAGGACTTTCTTTTGAAGATTTTAAAGCCGAAGTTTTAAATGATTACAAAATTGCAGTTACCTCTCGTGAGTGTAGTTTACTTGGTAGACGAGAAGTACTTACTGGTAAAGCAAAATTCGGAATATTTGGAGGCGGTAAAGAAGTGGCGCAATTAGCCATGGCAAAAGCCTTTAAAAATGGAGATTTTCGTTCTGGTTATTACCGTGACCAAACCTTTATGATGGCTATTGGACAACTTACTATCGAGCAATTCTTCTCAGGGTTATATGCCAATACCAATTTAGAAATAGAACCTATGTCTGCAGGTAGACAAATGGGAGGGCATTTTGCAACACATAGTTTAGACGAAAACGGAAATTGGAAAAACTTAACACAACAAAAAAATTCTAGCGCAGATATATCCCCTACCGCAGGGCAAATGCCTCGCCTTTTAGGATTGGCTCAAGCGTCTAAAATTTACAGACATGTAAAAGGAATTTATACTAAAAACTTCTCAGACAACGGTAACGAAATTGCTTGGGGTACTATCGGGAATGCAAGTACTAGTGAAGGAGTCTTTTTCGAAACTATAAACGCGGCAGGTGTACTTCAAGTCCCTATGGTTATTAGTGTATGGGATGATGAATATGGTATTTCTGTTCATGCAAAACACCAAACAACAAAAGAAAATATTTCAGAAGTCTTAAAAGGATTTCAAAGAGAAGAAGGTACTAACGGATACGAAATATTACGTGTAAAAGGTTGGGACTACCCTGCTTTGGTATCTACATACCAAAAAGCAAGTAAAATATCAAGAGCAGAACATGTTCCTGTTTTAATTCACGTTAATGAATTAACACAACCTCAAGGCCATTCTACGTCTGGATCTCACGAACGTTATAAAAGTCCAGAACGTTTAGCTTGGGAAACCGCTAACGATTGTAATTTAAAAATGCGTGAATGGTTAATTTCTAACGGGTTTGCAACCGACGAAGAGTTAACTGAAATAGAAAAAGGTGTTAAACGAGAGGTTCGTGAAGGTAAAAAAGCATCATGGAATCAATTTGTTGAGCCTATAAATAAAGATAAAATTGAGATTGTAAACTTATTAAAACAAGTTGCAAATATTAGTACCAATAAAGTTTTTATACATAAAATAGTAAAAGATCTAGAACATATTGAAGAGCCTATTAAACGCGATGTAATTGTTGCTGCTCGTAAAACTTTACGCTATATTATTGATGACGTAGCGCCTGAAAAAGATAGACTTTTACTTTGGATTGATAAATATTTTGAAAAAGTACAACCACAATACAGTTCTAATTTATACAGTGAAGGTAACAAGTCTGTTAAATACATTTCAGAAGTTAAACCTATATATACTCCAGATGCAGAAAACGTTGATGGACGTTTAATTATTAAAGATAATTTTGATGCAATATTTAGTAAATATCCAGAAGCATTAATTTTTGGTGAAGATTCTGGAAATATCGGAGACGTAAATCAAGGTCTCGAAGGTATGCAAGAAAAGTATGGTGAATTACGTGTGGCCGATGTTGGTATTCGCGAAACAACAATTCTTGGTCAAGGTATTGGTATGGCTATGCGCGGACTTCGTCCAATTGCAGAAATCCAATATTTAGACTACTTATTATACTGTATCCAAATTATTAGTGACGATTTAGCAACCTTACAATACAGAACTAAAGGACGCCAAAAAGCACCTCTAATTATACGTACACGTGGGCATCGTTTAGAAGGAATATGGCATTCTGGATCTCCAATGGGAGGTATTATTAACTTAGTACGCGGTATACATGTTTTAGTACCAAGAAACATGACTAAAGCCGCAGGATTCTACAATACATTATTAGAATCTGATGAACCCGCTTTAGTTATTGAATGCTTAAACGGATATCGTTTAAAAGAGAAAAAACCTTCGAATTTTGGATTATTCAAAACACCGATTGGTGTAACAGAAACCATTCGTGAAGGAAGCGATATTACTTTAGTTTCTTACGGATCTACATTAAGAATTGTAGATCAAGCTGCAAAAGAATTAATGGAAATTGGTATACAAGCAGAAGTAATTGATGTGCAATCGCTATTACCTTTTGATATCAATCATGATATTGTAAAAAGTGTAGAAAAAACCAGTCGTTTATTAATTATAGATGAAGATGTTCCTGGAGGAGCTTCTGCATATATTTTAAATGAAGTTTTAAATACTCAAAATGCTTATCAATATTTAGATAGTAAGCCAAAAACATTAACATCTAAACCACATCGTCCTGCATATGGAACAGATGGCGATTACTTCTCGAAACCTTCTTTAGAAGATATCTATGAAACGGTTTACCAAATAATGCATGAAGCCAACCCAACTAAATATCGTAAATTACGATAAATATAAATCTTTAGTATAGATAAATATTAACTCGCTTTTTTTAATATTATGACCATAAAATTATTGGCCATTGGTAAAACAGACAATAAGCTTTTACAAGGTTTAATAGACGATTACCAAAAACGACTTGGATTTTACATTAAGTTTGAATTTGAAATTATTCCAGATTTAAAAAAAGTTAAAAATTTAAGCGAAGAACAACAAAAACAAAAAGAAGGCGAACTTATTTTAGGAAAACTAAACGCAACAGATGCACTTATTCTTTTAGATGAGAATGGAAAACAAATGGATTCCGTTGGTTTCTCTAATTACCTACAAAAACACATGAATTCGGGTATTAAGCAACTGGTATTTGTTATCGGTGGGCCTTATGGGTTTTCTCCAGAGGTATACGCAAAAGCTTTAGGGAAAATATCGCTTTCAAAAATGACATTTTCACACCAGATGATACGTTTATTTATTATCGAACAACTGTATCGTGGGTTCACAATACTAAAAAATGAGCCTTACCACCATCGTTAATTAAGCAATTAAAACAAGATTGTATTTTAACGATAATGATACGTTTTTTTACCAGAACCTAATTTATAACCAATCGCTAGTTTAGCCTTAGTTACATTAAAACGGTATTTATTATTAAAATCTAGATCTGTAGAATAAACACCACCACCATAAATTAAACTCACGTAATAACGCTCTACATTATACCCTAATGCGAATGTATAATCTAATTTTAGTAATACGGGATTAGACGGTTTATAACGCCCTTCATGCAATGTTACATGTTTATACATTAAACCTATTCCAGGCATAATATTACAAGATGCGGTAAAATCTCCTGGCAATTTAAAAACAGACATTACCCCCCCTAAAACACCTAAAGCTGCACTATTATAACGTTTAATATGAGCTTTCTCATTAAAATAATCTCCCGAAGTATCGGCAAGAATATCTGTATCAGATGTAAAATAATCGTAAAAACTAAAAGCTCCAAAACCACCAGTAATATATACCTTTCTGTCTAACTTATCTATTCCAGCTTTTAACATGGCATACGAAAATTCTATGTCTGGAATTGTATGTAAATAATTAAAACCAACAGTAATCGATTTTATATCGTCCCTAAACACAAAAGGTTCATCATAATTATTTTTAACATTAAACCCCTTATAAGTCTGAACATAAAAATTAACATAATTTTTCTTTCCAAGAATGGTTGTTCCTTGCATGTCAAACCTGTGAGTTATATCATCTGTATTAGACTTAACATTAAAGGCAATATCAATTAATAATTTACTACTCGCTACACCAAATCCGACCCCAAATTTATTATTAGGAATGTAACGCGACTTAAAATTATCGTCATTAAGTATTCTAAATTGCTTGAATTTATAATTTGTAAAGAGACGAAATGAATAGTTATTTATATCATGATCTATAAAAAGTTTATCTAACTGTTTAAGAAACTTCAAAGAGTCTAAATCCTTTAGAATCTGAGCTTGTATCGAAGAATAGCTCGATAATAAAAATAATAAAAAGGCGATTTTTTTAAACATGTACTTAATCAACTAAACAGACATCGTTTTTTAACGATTTTGGTCAAGCATTAAAAATACATTAATTATAGACACTAACAATTTATGAATTGATTAATCTATTTTAAAAAGAAACTTAAACACAAAAATAAAAACAAAAGTGATTATTAAAACATTAAAGACCAACACTATAAAAGCTATTAATCGTCTAAAATTTAAATAATCACTTTCTTAAATTATATATAATTATTTATGAATTTATATACGTGTGTTTTCGTTTTTTAAGCTGAACTTCTAAATCGTTTATGGTGTTTTTAACTGCCAATTCATAAGTACGCTCTTGCGATGATGCAAAAATTCGTGGTCCAGGTGCACTTAATTCAATTTTACAAATTTTACCATCCTCTTTTTCATTCTGAATAGTCTCAAAAATTACTTCAGCAGAAATAATCCAATCATATTTTAAAGCTAATTTATTCAGTTTCGCAGTTACATGTTCATTCATTGCCTCGCTAGTTGACATATGAATATATTGAATGTTAATTGTCATAGATTAGTGTTTTAATGTTTATATAAATTTAAAGATAAACAGCGTGATTTCATATGTTTTTATCATAAAAATTATGAAATAATCAAAATATATTCAATATAAAAAGAATTTACTAATGTACTCTGCTAAAAATCAAATTATTAATCAAGTACAATTTCAAAAAAAATATTACTTCAAATTTAGTTCGTTTTAAAATTCATTTCAAACTCATAATAAAAAGGTATTTTAGCATTTTTAACGTTATAATGTCGAAGTATGAAACTTGTATTTGCTACCAATAACAACAATAAAATAAAAGAAGTGCAATCTTTAATTCCATCTCATATTACTCTTTTAAGTTTAGAAGATATTAAGTGTTTTGAAGATATTCCAGAAACACAACCCACGATAGAAGGTAACGCGCTACAAAAGGCAAATTATGTAAAAGACAATTATGGTTTTGACTGTTTTGCAGATGATACAGGTTTAGAAGTAGAGGCATTAAATGGTGCTCCTGGTGTGTTTTCTGCCCGTTTTGCTGGACCACAACGCAACGCTAAAGACAACATGGTTAAGCTATTAGAAGATCTAGGCAAATCAACTAACAGAACCGCTAATTTTAAAACAGTTATAGCATTATCACTTCAAAATAAAATGGAAACTTTTACAGGTATTTGTAATGGCGAAATTACAAAAACACAACACGGAAATTCTGGTTTTGGATACGACCCAATATTCAGACCAAATGGCCTTCAAGAAACCTTTGCTGAAATGTCGCTTAAACAGAAAAATACGATTGGCCACCGTGGAAAAGCTGTTTCACTATTGGTAGAGTATTTAAACACTTTGTAGGCCCTAAATTAATTGACTGATTTGCAATAATTTAATGAAAATTAGTTTATTTTAAAAAAATCACTACCTTTGCAGCTTGAAATTCCTCAGAGAGAGGATGTGTTACTTGGAAGTTTAAGGTTAAGTATGTCGATTCCCTTCTTATGTAACACTTACATACTTTAATCGAATACTTATTACAAGAATGAACACATTCAAAGATTTAGGTCTTAATGACGACCTATTGCGTGCTATTACAGATATGGGCTTTGAAACCCCAAGTGAAGTACAAGACAAAGCCATACCATTATTATTAGAAAGTGAAACAGATTTAGTTGCATTAGCACAAACAGGAACAGGTAAAACTGCTGCGTTTGGTTTCCCAATGCTTCAAAAAATTGATATCAATAGCAGAACTACTCAAGGATTAATCCTATCTCCTACTCGCGAACTTTGTTTACAAATTACTAACGAAATTAAAGCTTACGGTAAATACTGTAAAGGTTTAAATGTTGTTGCTATATATGGAGGATCTAGTATCCAAGATCAAGCAAGAGATGTAAAACGTGGTGCACAAATTATTGTAGCAACTCCAGGACGTATGAAAGATATGATTAGCCGTAATATGGTTGATATTTCTAAAATTACTTACAGTGTACTTGATGAAGCAGATGAAATGCTTAACATGGGTTTCAAAGAAGACATTACAGATATTTTATCGCACACACCTGCCGATAAAAATACATGGTTATTTTCTGCAACTATGCCAAAAGAAGTTGCAACTATTGCTAAAAAATTCATGGATAATCCTAAAGAAATTACTGTAGGAAATAAAAATGAAGGAAGTACTCAAGTGTCTCACGAATATTATTTAGTAAATTCAAGAGACCGTTACCAAGCATTAAAACGTTTAGCTGATGCTAATCCTGATATTTTCTCTGTTATTTTTTGTAGAACAAAACGTGATACTCAAAAAGTTGCAGAACAACTAATAGAAGATGGTTATAACGCTGGAGCACTTCACGGTGATTTAAGTCAAAACCAACGTGATTTAGTAATGAAATCGTTTAGAAATCAACAAATCCAAATGCTTGTTGCTACAGATGTTGCTGCTCGTGGAATTGATGTAGACGATATTACTCACGTAATTAACTACCAATTACCAGACGAAATCGAAACATATAATCACCGTAGTGGTCGTACAGGACGTGCAGGTAAAACAGGTATCTCTATGGTAATTGTTTCTAAAAGTGAGGTTAGAAAAATTAAAAGCATAGAGCGTATCATTAAAAAAGATTTCATCAAAAAAGAAATTCCAGACGGAATGGAAATTTGTGAAGTTCAATTAATGTCTTTAGCAAACAAAATACACAGTACAGAAATCAATCCTGAAATTGATAAGCACTTAGATAGTATTAATACATTATTTGCAGATACATCTAAAGACGAATTAATTCAGAAGTTTTTCTCTGTAGAATTTACACGATTCTTTAACTACTACCAAAAATCTAAAGATTTAAACGTAGCAGAAGGAAACTCAAGAGAAAGAGAAGGCAGAGAACACGTAAGTAACGATAATGCTGCACGTTTCTTTATTAACGTGGGTACTCGTGATGGTTTCGACTGGATGAAATTAAAAGATTTCTTAAAAGAAGTTTTAGAATTAGGTCGTGATGATGTGTTTAAAGTAGATGTTAAAGAAAGTTTTTCTTTCTTTAATACGGAAAAAGAAATTAAAGATAAAGTTTTAGCATTCTTTACAGATTACAAACACGATGGTCGTTTTGTGAATGTTGAAGAAACAGAAAACAAAGGCGGCGGCGGCGGTCGCGGCGGTAACAGAAGTCGTAGTGGCGGAGGTGGTCGTAGAGATAGAAAAGAATCTGGAGGATTTAGAGGAGATAGACGTTCAAAATCTGGAGGAGAAGGAAAAAGAAGAAGTTCTGATTCTGATTCTAGACCAAGACGTTCTAGCTCATCAAGTTTCAGTTCTGAAAAAAAAGGTGATTCGTCATCTTCATCTAGACCAAGACGTTCAAGACGCTAAACTATCTGTTAATATTTAGTCAAAAAAACATTACTTTTTCCTAAATATTATTTAGTTTGCTACTTTTACGCCTAACAAAACTATAATGAAATATATATTTATACTATTCATCCTATTATTGTCCTCGACAACAGTCTTTTCTCAAGACAGTAACACAAATGTCTTAGGGGTAATTATTAATGGTTCTAACAACGAACCGCTTGAAGGTGTAAATATTGTAAACATAAATCAAGTTAAAGGTAGTACCACCAATAGTAAAGGTGAATTTGAAATATCTGCGAAAGCAAATGATACACTTCACCTTTCTTATTTAGGTTTTAAATCTATTAAGGTTAAGGTTACTAACGACTGGATAAAATTTGGTAGTTCTACAATTGAATTAACAGAATTAGCTTTAGCTTTAGAAGAAGTTGTAATTAATCAGTTTAGACTAACAGGTTATTTAGCAGTAGATATTAAACAAGTACCTATTAACAATAATTACCAATACAGTATCTCCGGATTACAAAATGGTTATGAAGCTGGTAGAGGTACTTATAGTGTAAATAAAATTTTAAGTTCCATTTTTAACCCAGCAGATTTCTTATATAACATCTTTGGTAAAAAGCCTCAGGAAATGAAAAAACTGAAGCAAATGAAACAAGATGATGAAATAAGGAATTTATTAGCATCGCGTTTTGATCGCGAAATGCTAACGGTCTTATTACAGGTAGATCGTATTGACTTAGACGAAATAGTAAGGCAATGTAACTATTCTAAAGACTTTATAAACTCTGCTAACGATCTTCAAATACTTGATGCCATTAGTGGCTGTTATGAAGAATATAAGGTATTAAGCCGGGGCAGGAAAAAAATATAATAAAACAAAAAAAACTGTCTGTTAAAAGACAGTTTTTTTTTGCTTATTTAAAAAAAAGCATAAATTCACTCTCTCATACAAAATATAAGATTCCTAATATTTTTCATATTAAAAAATGTATTCAATAATTTTCGAGTATAATAATTAATGAAAATTTATTATTTGCAATATCTTTATAAATTTTATACTTTGCATGACCGACTCATATAACGATTCATGACAAACCTAACACGATTATTTGATTTCCCGTATTATCAACTAGAAAAGTATAATTTAAGTAAATCTTTAACAACAAAATACGGTGATACTTGGGTATCTACATCAACTCAAGATTATATTGACAAAGCTAATGCGATAAGTCGTGGTTTATTACGCCTAGGTGTAAAACCAAACGATAAAATCGCAATAATATCATCTACCAACAGAACCGAGTGGAATATTATGGATATTGGTGTACTTCAAATTGGAGCTCAAAACATTCCTATATATCCAACTATTTCTGAAACAGATTACGAATACATCTTAAATCATTCTGAAGCTATTTATTGTATTGTATCAGACCAAGCCGTTTTAGAAAAAATAAATAAAATTAAAGGAAATACACTTTTAAAAGAAGTTTACACTTTTGATGAAATTGAAAATGAAAAAAACTGGAAAGAGTTATTAGCTTTAGGAGAAGATACCTCTAATCAAAATGAAGTTGAAGTTTGTAAAGCCAACGTTAATCCTAATGATTTAGCAACTATTATATATACATCTGGAACAACAGGAACTCCCAAAGGGGTTATGTTATCTCATAATAATATTGTATCAGATGTACTTAACTGCGAAAAACGTGTGCCTTTTAATTATGGAAAATCAAGAGCATTAAGCTTCTTACCAATTTGCCATGTGTTTGAGCGTATGCTTTTATATCTATATCAATATTGTGGTGTAGAAATTTATTTTGCCGAGTCTATCGACAAAATGAGTGATAATTTAAAAGAAGTACATCCTCATGTAATGTCTGCAGTTCCTAGATTATACGAAAAAGTATATGATAAAATTGTAGCTAAAGGAGGAGAATTAACAGGAATTAAGAAGGCTTTATTCTTTTGGGCAATAGATTTAGGACTTAGATACGAGCCCTACGGAAAGAATGGTTGGTGGTACGAAAAACAACTAAGCTTAGCTAGAAAATTAATTTTCAGCAAATGGAAAGAAGGTTTAGGTGGGGAAATACAAATTATGGTTTCTGGAAGTGCACCTTTACAAGCCCGATTAACACGAACATTTGCTGCAGCAGGAATACCAATTATGGAAGGTTATGGTTTAACAGAAACCTCTCCTGTAATAGCTGTTAACGATGAACGAAATTTTGGTTTTCAAATCGGAACTGTTGGAAAATTAATAGACAATGTCGAAGTTAAAATTGCTGAAGATGGAGAAATTCTGGTAAAAGGTCCAAACGTTATGTTAGGGTATTATAAAGATCCAGAAAAAACTGCTTCGGTTATGAGTGGTGAATATTTTCATACTGGAGATATTGGAGAGATATGCGACGATGGCTTTTTAAAAATTACAGATCGTAAAAAAGAAATATTTAAAACTAGTGGTGGTAAATATATAGCACCAGCTGTAATTGAAAATCAGCTTAAACAATCTCGTTTTATAGAACAAGTAATGGTTATTGGAGAAGGCGAAAAAATGCCAGCGGCTTTAATTCAGCCTAACTTCGATTTTATTAAAGAATGGGCTAAACGTCATAACATAGACTCTAGCGATATTAAAACGTTGTGTAAAAACGAACATTTATTAGATCGAATTCAAAAAGAAATCGATTTCTCTAACAAAGATTTTGGTAAATGGGAGCAAATTAAAGTATTCAAAATCACCCCAGAAACCTGGTCTATTGAAAAAGGACACCTTACTCCGACTTTAAAGTTAAAGCGAAAAATCATCAAAGAAATTTACAAATCCTTAATAGAATCTATATATAGATCTTAAATTATCAAACTCCTTATATTTTTAAGGAGTTTTTTTTGTCTTTAATTTTAGTTAAAATTGTATCATTTATTATGCATGCATAATATTTTTTATTATATTTGGTTTAGACAAAAAATTAGAATGAAAGACAAAACAATCGACTATGTTTTACGAACCACTTGGTTAGCTGTTACAAAAATGTACAACGAACAAGGCCATAAATTTGATAGTACAATGGCTACTGGTTTTGCTTTACTTAGTATCGATCCTGAAAAAGGAACACCTTCAACTTCATTAGGCCCAAAAATGGGTATGGAAGCTACTAGTTTATCTAGAATTATAAAAAACTTAGAAAAACAAGGTCTTATAGAACGCAAACCAAATCCTGAAGATGGTCGTGGTGTGTTAATTTACTTGACCGAATTAGGCAAAGAAAAAAGAGGATTCTCTAGAGATCGCGTATTAATCTTTAACGAAGCGGTTAGAAATAATATTTCTGCCGAAAAAATCGAACATTTTTACGAAGTTGCAGAAGTCATCAACGATTTAATTTCAAACAAAAAGATATATAATAACGAAAGCATTTTAAAATAAATGAGTACACGTAGAATAAAAAAAGTAGCTGTTATAGGTTCCGGTATTATGGGTAGTGGTATTGCATGTCATTTTGCCAATATTGGTGTAGATGTACTATTACTAGATATTGTACCACGCGAACTTAATACAGCCGAACAAGCAAAAGGACTGACTTTACAAGATAAAGTAGTTAGAAACCGAATGGTAAACGATTCACTTAAAGCAGCTTTAAAATCGAAACCCTCTCCTATTTATCATCAAAAATTTGCCAGTCGTATTACTACAGGTAATTTAGAAGATGATATTGCTAAGGTAAAAGATGTCGATTGGATTATTGAAGTTGTGGTAGAACGTTTAGATATCAAGAAACTCGTTTTCGAAAATCTTGAAAAACACAGAACACCTGGCACTTTAATTACATCCAACACGTCTGGTATTCCTATTCATTTTATGAGTGAAGACCGTTCCGAAGATTTTCAAAAACACTTTTGTGGTACACACTTTTTTAATCCAGCACGTTACTTGAAATTATTCGAAATAATTCCTGGTCCACATACTTCTCCTGAAGTTTTAGACTTTTTAAATGGTTATGGTGAACAGTTTTTAGGAAAGACATCTGTTGTTGCTAAAGACACTCCTGCTTTTATAGGAAACCGTGTAGGTATCTTTAGTATTATGAGTTTATTCCACGCTGTAAAAGACATGGATTTAACCATAGAAGAGGTCGATAAATTAACGGGGCCTGTTATTGGCCGTCCTAAATCGGCAACCTTCAGAACGGTAGACGTTGTTGGTTTAGATACTTTAGTACATGTTGCTAACGGTATATATGATAATGTACCTAATGACGAACGTCACGACCTTTTCAAATTGCCCGATTTCATTAGTAAAATGATGGACAATAAATGGCTAGGAAGTAAAACTAAACAAGGATTTTATAAATTAGAACGTCATAAAGACGGTACTAAAGATATTTTATCATTAGACTTAGAGACTTTAGAATATCGTGCAAACAAAAAAGCAAAATTTGCAACTTTAGAATTAACGAAATCGATTGATAAAGTCGTAGACCGTTTTAAAGTTTTAGTTGCAGGAAAAGATAAAGCAGGCGATTTTTATCGTAAAAATTTTGCTGCATTATTCGCTTATGTTTCAAACAGAATACCTGAAATTTCAAACGAATTATACAAAATTGACGATGCCATGAAGGCTGGTTTTGGATGGGAACACGGACCATTTCAAATTTGGGATGCAATTGGTGTTGAAAAAGGAATAAAAATCATGGAAGCCGAAGGTTTAAAACCTGCTACTTGGGTAAACGACATGTTAGCTTCTGGAGTAACCTCATTTTATGCTGTAAAAGAAGGCGCATCTTACTTTTATGATATTCCGTCTAAAAAACAAGAAAAAATTCCAGGTCAGGATGCTTTCATTATTCTAAATAATATTAGAAAATCTAAAGAAGTATTTAAAAATTCCGGGGTTGTTATTGAAGATATAGGCGACGGTATTTTGAATTGCGAATTCCAATCTAAAATGAATACAATTGGTGGCGATGTTTTATCTGGACTTAACAAAGCAATAGATTTAGCAGAAAAAGATTTCCAAGGTTTAGTTGTTGGTAATCAAGGCGCTAACTTCTCTGTAGGTGCAAATATTGGAATGATATTTATGATGGCTGCCGAACAAGAATACGACGAATTAAATATGGCTATTAAGTATTTCCAAGATACTGTAATGCGTATGCGTTATTCATCTATTCCAACTGTATCTGCTCCACATGGGATGACCTTTGGTGGAGGTTGCGAATTATCGCTTCATGCCGATAAAGTTGTTGCTGCTGCAGAAACCTACATGGGACTTGTAGAGTTTGGAGTTGGCGTAATACCTGGCGGTGGTGGTTCTAAAGAATTAACATTAAGAGCTCAAGATACCTTTAAAAAAGGAGATGTAGAATTAAACACACTTCAAGAATATTTTTTAACTATTGGTATGGCTAAAGTTTCAACTTCGGCTTACGAAGCTTTTGATTTAGGCTTATTACAACATGGAAAAGATCTCGTTGTTGTGAATAAAGAAAGACAAATTGCAACAGCAAAAGCGCATGCCAAAATAATGGCAGAAGCAGGTTACACTCAACCTATAAAACGTACAGACATTAAAGTATTAGGAAAACAAGCCTTAGGGATGTTCTTAGTCGGAACAGATGCTATGGAAGCAAGTCGATACATTAGTGAACACGATCAAAAAATAGCCAATAAATTAGCTTACGTTATGGCTGGCGGAGATCTATCTGAACCAACTTTTGTTAACGAACAATACTTATTAGATTTAGAACGCGAAGCCTTTTTAAGTCTATGTACAGAACGTAAAACGTTAGAGCGTATTCAACATATGTTAAAAACAGGGAAACCGCTTAGAAACTAGATCTTAGTAATGAGTAATTTAGATTTTAGTAGTTAGAGATTATGTATAAAGTAGAAGATTTAATAATATGGAAAAAGTCAATTGAGTTGACTAAAAGAGCCTATCTACTTATTTCAGAATTCCCATCTAATGAAAAATATAGATTAAACACTCAAATTAAAAGAAGCGCTGTATCCATCCCTTCAAATATTGCTGAAGGAGCTGGAATAAATTCAAATAAAAAATTTAAATATTTTATGAGTGTTGCCAATAGTTCAACATACGAACTTGAAACACAACTCATATTATTAATTGAATTAAATTTAATATCAAAAGAAAAAACACAACCCGTCATTGAACTATGTATTGAAATTTAAAAAATGAATTATTCTTTTCAAAAGAAATTATAAATCTCAATACTAAAATCTCAATACTCAATACAAAAATAGATGAAACAAGCATATATAGTAAAAGCATACAGAACCGCAGTTGGTAAAGCACCAAAGGGTGTGTTCCGTTTTAAAAGAACAGATGAACTGGCCGCCGAAACCATCAAATATATGATGAAGGAATTACCTGGTTTGGATCCAAAACGTATAGACGATGTTATTGTTGGTAATGCGATGCCAGAAGGCTCACAGGGACTAAACATGGCACGTTTAATCTCATTAATGGGATTAGATATTGTAGATGTTCCTGGTGTAACCGTCAATCGTTTTTGTTCATCTGGAATAGAAACTATCGGTATGGCCACTGCAAAAATTCAATCAGGTATGGCCGACTGTATTATTGCTGGTGGTGCAGAAAGTATGAGTGCTGTTCCAATGACAGGCTTTAAGCCTGAATTAAATTACGACATCGTAAAAGCCGGTCATGAAGATTACTATTGGGGTATGGGAAATACGGCGGAAGCTGTCGCAAATCAATTTAAAGTCTCTCGTGAAGACCAAGATGAATTTGCCTATAACTCTCATATGAAAGCTTTGAAAGCACAAGCTGAAAATCGTTTTCAAGATCAAATTGTACCAATAAACATCGATGAAACTTATATTGATGCTAACGGAAAAAAAGCAACAAAAACATATACCATTACTAAAGACGAAGGTCCTCGTGCAGGAACAAGTATAGAAGCATTATCTAAACTTAGAGCCGTATTTGCTGCTGGAGGTAGTGTAACAGCAGGTAACTCTTCGCAAACAAGTGATGGTGCAGCATTTGTAATGGTGATGAGTGAAGATATGGTTAAAGAATTAGGACTTGAACCTATAGCGCGTTTGGTAAATTATGCTGCCGCAGGTGTAGAACCACGTATTATGGGAATTGGGCCAGTAAAAGCCATTCCAAAAGCATTAAAACAAGCAGGATTAAAACAAGGCGATTTAGAACTTATAGAATTAAACGAAGCTTTTGCGTCTCAATCTTTAGCTGTAATTCGTGAATTAGAATTAAACCCTGATATCATTAATGTTAATGGTGGTGCTATTGCATTAGGACACCCTCTTGGATGTACCGGAGCGAAACTTTCAGTACAATTATTTGATGAAATGCGTAAGCGTGATATGAAAGGAAAATATGGAGCTGTAACCATGTGCGTTGGTACAGGGCAAGGTGCTTGTGGAATTTTTGAGTTCCTCAATTAATAAAATAATTCAGAAACAAATTTAAACCATAAATTTAAGTTTAAAATCTTGATTATAATAACAAATCTTGATTTCTAATCTTTGAATCTACTAATAAACAAACAACTAAATTAAATGGAAACTACAGAAAAAGATATAATTAGAGGCGGGCAATTCCTGATCAAGGACACCCAATGTGAAGACGTATTTACTCCGGAAGATTTTTCGGAAGAACAAATTATGATGAAGGAAGCCGTTATGGAATTTAACGAGCGTGAAATTATTCCGAATAAAGCGAAATTCGAAGCGAAAGACTACGCTCTTACTGAAGAAGTAATGCGTAAAGCTGCAGAACTTGGATTCCTTGGTGTTTCGGTACCTGAAGCATATGGCGGACTTGGAATGGGATTTGTATCTACCATGCTAACGTGCGATTATATTTCTAGTGGAACAGGATCTTTTAGTACCGCTTTTGGCGCGCATACAGGAATTGGGACTATGCCAATTACACTTTATGGTACAGAAGAACAAAAACAAAAATACGTTCCTAAATTAGCTACAGGAGAATGGTTCGGAGCTTATGCTTTAACAGAACCTGGAGCTGGTAGTGATGCTAATTCAGGTAAAACAACTGCTAAAATTTCTGAAGACGGAAAATCATATGTCATTAACGGACAAAAAATGTGGATTTCAAATGCAGGTTTTTGTAGTTTAATGATTGTGTTTGCACGTATTGAAGACGATAAAAATATTACAGGTTTCATTGTAGAATATGATAAAGACAATGCAAATGGCATTACTTTAGGTGAAGAAGAACACAAATTAGGAATTCGTGCATCGTCTACTCGACAAGTCTTTTTTAACGATACTGTTGTCCCTACAGAAAATATGTTAGCAGGTCGTGGTGAAGGTTTTAAAATCGCGATGAATGCTTTAAATATTGGTCGTATTAAGCTTGCTGCTGCCTGTTTAGATTCGCAACGACGTATTACAACAACTGCGGTACAATATGCAAACGAGCGTAAACAATTTAAAACACCAATTGCAGACTTTGGTGCGATAAAAGTTAAGCTAGCAGAAATGGCTACAAATGCATATGTTGGCGAATCGGCTTCATATAGAGCTGCAAAAAATATTGAAGATCGCATTGCTATGCGACAAGCTGCAGGAAACACTCATCAGGAAGCTGAATTAAAAGGTGTTGAAGAATATGCTATTGAATGTTCTATCTTGAAAGTGGCTGTATCTGAAGATGTACAACATTGTGCAGATGAAGGAATTCAAATTTTTGGTGGTATGGGATTCTCTGAAGACACGCCTATGGAAGCAGCTTGGAGAGATGCTCGTATTGCTAGAATTTACGAAGGTACAAACGAAATTAATCGTATGCTTTGCGTAGGAATGTTAGTGAAGAAAGCCATGAAAGGCCATGTGGATTTATTAGGTCCAGCCATGAAGGTTCAAGAAGATTTAATGGGAATTCCATCTTTCGACACTCCTGATTTCTCTGAATTATTTTCAGAAGAAAAGGCAATGGTGGCTAAACTTAAAAAAGTATTTTTAATGGTTGCTGGTGCTGCTGTTCAAAAATTTGGACCAGAATTAGAAAGCCACCAACAATTACTAATGGCGGCTTCAGATATATTAATCGAAATTTATATGGCTGAATCGGCTATTTTAAGAACAGAGAAGAATGCTAAACGTTTTGGCGAAGCGTCTCAAAAAGTACAAATTTCTATGTCTAAATTATATTTATACCAAGCTGTAGATATTATTGAGAAAAAAGGAAAAGAAAGCATTATTTCTTTTGCAGAAGGCGACGAACAACGTATGATGTTAATGGGACTTAAACGTTTTACAAAATACGTTAACTATCCTGATATTGTAGATTTAAGAAATGAAATCGCAGAGAAAGTAAAATCAGAAAACAAATATTGTTTCTAAAATAATGTGTGACTAATTCTATTTTTATTTTATAAAAGGCCAATCCTATTAAGAATTGGCCTTTTATTTTTAATCTTATTTAACTTGTTTTTCACGCATACATTCAATAACCTTTTCTTCTTCAGTAACATTAGATAGATTAATAGCTGTTTCTATTAATGCTAAGTGTGAATACGCTTGAGGAAAGTTCCCTAATAATCGTTTCGTTTCAAAATCTACGTCTTCACTAAACAATCCTAAGTGGTTGCTATAAGATAATAATTGGTCGAACAAGGCTTTTGCTTTTTGCTCCTCTCCTATTTTATACAAACTGTTTATAAACCAGAATGTACAAATTGTAAATGATGATGATGGTAAACCGAAATCATCTTTATTTTTATAACGGTATAATAATCCGTCGTTACTTAAATCGCGTTCAATACCTTTTACAGTATTCACATATTTAGGGTCGTTGGCATCAATAAAACCGTAAGGTTCCATCAATAAAACAGAAGCATCTAAATCGTCTGAACCATACGATTGTGTAAACGCTTGTACTTTTTCGTTCCAAGCATTCGTCATGATATCTGCTTTAATTTCTTGCTCAAGTGGTCTCCATTTCTCAGCCTTAGCTGTTTTTCCTAAAATTTCTGCAACCTTAATGGCTTTATCAACAGCAACCCAACATAACACTTTTGAAAAAGTAAAATGACGCTCTTCTGTTCTAAACTCCCAAATTCCTTTATCTGCTTCTTTCCAGTGCTTGTTAACCACCCAAAAAATACCTTTAGTTATCGTCCAAATTTCTTCACCGTTTTCTATATCTGTACTAAAATTAACTAACTGTTGATGGATAACATCCATCAAAATACCATAGATATCGTTTTGTCGTTGCTCGTAAGCAGCATTCCCAACACGAACTGGTTTAGAACCTTTATAACCACTTAAATGATCTAAGGTTTCCTCGGTTAATTTCTTCTCTTTATTAATACCGTACATAATTTGAAGCTTCTCGTCTTTATCTGGAATTAAATCAATAATAAAATTTAAATAACGCTTCGCAATGTTTTTATGGCCTAAATGAGACACGACCTTCACGACCATAGATGCATCTCTAATCCAACAAAAACGATAATCCCAATTACGTACCTCTCCTATCGTTTCCGGTAAAGATGTTGTAGCGGCTGCTAATACCGCTCCTGTTTTATCGTAAGTTAAAAGTTTTAGTGTAATAGCACTTCTCGCAATTTCTTCATTATAACGCTCATAAGACGGTGTACTATCCATCCAGTTTAACCAATAAACTTTAGTACGTTCAAACTCAATATAAGCTTTATGAACATCTGGTTTAAAAATTTTCTCGTTATAACCTATTAAAAAATAGGCGTCTTTAGTAAGTTCTATATCAATACCATTTACAACAGCGTCTTTGTCTAGATCTGTATACATAAAAAGGGTATCAAATTTTTCCTTATCAGTTAAACTAACAATGAAATCTGATTTTACAAACGTATTTGTTTCTCCTAAAGCATATTCCAATTTTGGATTATAATCTGCTGAAAATTTTGGAGTCCCTGTTTTATATTTTATAAATCGAATAATTTCTGGAGGCGACTGATAACCTCCTGTCGTTTTGTGATATCTGGGCATAAAATCCATAATATCAAAGGCATCTGTTCCATTACTAAATGAAGTTACTAAAATCGCTGTTTTATTCAAATAACTTTGTGTAACAGTATAACTTTCGTCTACTTTAATACCAAAATGACCTCCAATATTCTCATCTAATATTTTTGCAAAAACCGAACTAGAATCGAATTCTGGTAAACAGCACCATTCTATAGTTCCTGTTTTTGAGATAAGTGCAGCGCTTCGGCAATTTCCTATAATTCCATAATCTAAATTATTCATTAAATCTTCATTTTATATGGTTAACAACCAATTTTTCTTTAAATTAACGAAAAACTTATTGCTAATCAAAATTGAACTCCATGAATAAGACTATTATAGTCTCAAATAGACTCCCTTTACAAGTAAAATTAGAAAATTCTAAACTAGAAATTAAACCAAGTATTGGAGGTTTAGCCACCGGAATGAAATCTGTACACGCCGAAGGTAACGGTATCTGGGTGGGTTGGTCTGGATTAACAGAAGATGAACTAACTCCTGAATTAGAAAAAGAAGTAAAAGAAGCTGTAACCAAAGAAAAATGTGTCACAGTACCTTTAACGACCGAAGATGTAGATAATTTTTATCTAGGCTTTAGTAACAAAACACTCTGGCCTTTGTTCCATTATTTTATGGAATACACCTCATTTGAACGCTCTGAATGGGAATCATACAAAGCCGTAAATCAGAAATTTGCCGATGTTATTCTAGAAAATGTTAATGATGGAGACACCGTTTGGGTACACGATTATCAGTTACTATTATTACCAAAATTAATTCGCGATAAAAAACCAAATATTTCTATTGGATTCTTTCTACATATTCCTTTTCCTTCGTTCGAAATTTTTAGAACCTTTCCTTGGCGTGAAGAATTACTAGAAGGAATGCTTGGAGCCGATTTAATAGGGTTCCATACTTACGATTATGAACGTCATTTCTTAAGCTCAATAAAACGAATTTTAAGACTTGAAGTGAGTTTTAATAATATAGATTATTTAGACCGTACGGTTACTGTAGATTCTTTTCCTATGGGAATTGATTATAATAAATTCTATAATGCAGCCCTAGTTAACGATACACAACAAAAAAAAGAACGTTCAGAATTACAACGCCGTTTAGACGAACATATAAAATCGGCTTCCGACGCTAAAATTATACTTTCAATAGATCGTTTAGATTATACAAAAGGAATTCCTAATCGCTTAAAAGCTTTCGAATATTTCTTAAATAAATACCCACAGTTTAAGGAAAAAGTAAGATTAATCTTATTAGCTGTACCTTCGCGTTCTAACGTGCCTCAATACCAGAAATTAAAACGCGACACAGATGAATTAGTCGGACGCATAAACGGAGAATTTTCAACAGTAAGTTGGACACCAATTTGGTATTTCTACCGTTCTATGCCGTTTGAAAACTTAATCGATTTATACACCACTTCAGACATTGCTTTAATTACACCCGTTCGTGATGGTATGAATTTAGTCGCTAAAGAATATGTAGCAACCCGTACTAATCAAGATGGTGTACTTATTTTAAGTGAAATGACCGGTGCTTCTAAAGAAATGAATGAGGCACTTTTAATTAATCCTAATAATTTTGATCAGATAGCGGATACCATTAAACAAGCTATTGAAATGCCTATTGAAGAACAACAAACTAGAATTAAAATTCTTCAAGAACGATTAGAACGTTATAGTGTTGAAAAATGGGCAGAAGAATTTTTAAAAGCACTAGAATCAACCAAAGAAAAAGAAAATGTATTTATTTCTAAACGTTTAAATAAAACATTAAAAAAAGATATTTCTAAAGCCTTTAGTTCTGCTAAAAAGAAACTTGTATTATTAGACTTTGATGGTACACTTGTTGGATTTAAAGACAATCCGAAAGATTGTAAACCAGATGCTGAATTATTTGAATTACTAGACAAAATAAATGCTGTAGAAGGTGTGAAACTAGTTATTATTAGCGGAAGAGATCGTGAAACTTTTGAAGAATGGTTTGCAGAAAAAGACTATACTTTAGTTACAGACCACGGCGTTTGGCTTAAAGAATCAGGAAAAGATTGGATGATGCTAGAACATCTTAAAAACGATTGGATGGAAAACATACTTCCTGTTCTAGAAACCTTTGTAGATAGAACTCCTGGAACTTTTATTGAAAAGAAAAAATATTCTCTAGCATGGCATTATAGAAAAACAGACCCAGAATTAGCTCAAACACGAACTATAGAACTCAATACAGTACTAAATAGTTTAATTGAAAATCATGGTCTTACGGTATTAAAAGGAAATAAAGTAACCGAAATAAAAAGTAGTAATGTAAATAAAGGACGTGCAGCATCTCGTTTACTAACGCAAGATAATTACGATTTCATGTTTGCTATAGGAGACGATTGGACAGACGAATATATGTTTGAAGAATTACCATATTCTGCCTATACCGTTAAAGTTGGGTTTAAAAAAACAAATGCAAAATATCATGTAAAAAACACTGCAGAAGTACGCGAACTATTAGATACTTTTACTAAATCTTAAATTCAATTTCAATTTTATCTATGACATATCGTTTATACTTATGTGCCATTTTAGGCCTAAGCAGTCTCATGCTATCTGCTCAAAATCATCAGCAAATTTATAATATTGTAGATGCTATTTCTGCAGATCGCATTCAACAAGACGTAAAAACATTGACCGAATTTGGTACACGTAATACATTTAGCGACACCATTTCTAATACTCGAGGTATAGGAGCTGCAAGACGTTGGATTAAAAATGAATTTAATTCTATTTCTAACACCTGTAACTCTTGTCTTAAAGTGTTTTATCAGAAAGACTTTGTTACTAAAGAAGGAAATCCTCGAGTACCTCACGATGCTTGGGTTGTAAATGTAGTCGCGATTCAGAAAGGGACAAAATATCCAAATCGTTATATTATTATGACGGGCGATATAGATTCTAGAGCTAGTAATACTATGGACTTTACAACTGATGCTCCTGGTGCAAATGACAATGCTTCGGGTATGGCCGGAACTATTGAAGCAGCTCGTGTATTATCGCAATACCAATTTGAAAGTAGCATTGTCTATTTAGGATTATCTGGCGAAGAACAAGGCTTATTTGGTGGTGCCGGATTTGCTGCTTATGCTAAAGCAAATAATTGGGATATTATAGGCGTGTTTAATAACGACATGATTGGTAATATTGAAGGTGTAGATGGAGTGATTGACAATAGATCTTTTCGAATTTTTTCTGAACCTGTGCCACCTACAGAAACAGAACGCGAACGTAAAATGCGCCGTTTTTACGGTGGTGAAGTCGATGGAGTTTCGCGTCAGTTAGCGAGATACATATACAAAACAACAAAAACGTATATGCCAGAAATGAATCCTATAATGATTTACAGATTAGATCGTTTTGGAAGAGGTGGTCACCATCGTCCGTTTAACGATTTAGGTTTTGCTGGTATCCGAATTATGGAAGCTCATGAAAACTATACCCAACAACATCAAGATGTGCGTACAGAAAACGGCATTGAATATGGTGATACTTTTGAGCATGTAAATTTTGATTACACTAAAAAATTAACCGCTGTAAATGCTATTAATTTAGCCTCTTTAGCTTCGTCTGCTCCTGCTCCTACTACAGTAGCTATTGGAGGAATTGTTGAAGCGGCAGCAAAATTAAAATGGAATACAGTAAAAGGTGCCGTGGGTTACAAAATATATTGGAGAGATACAACCTCGCCCACTTGGGATTATAGCAGATCTGTAGGAAATGTTACAGAGTTTACGTTAAACGGTATTGTTATAGACAATTATTATTTTGGAGTCGCATCTATCAATAAAAATGGCTTTGAAAGTCCTGTTGTTTTCCCCAATGCAATTATAAAAAAATAAATTATTTTAAAATTTTCAACATTGAAAAAACTTAATATTCTTCTCCTCTTTATTCTATGTGTTTCAACTTCTGCATTTAGTCAAATGTTGTCAAACAAAAAGAGTTTCACACATCAAGATACACTTCGCGGAAGTATAACTCCTGAACGTGCTTGGTGGGATTTAACATATTATCATTTAAACGTAGAAGTTAAACCTGAAAACAAATTTATTTCTGGACAAAACACCATTCAATATACCGTTTTAGAACCTGCTAATGTGCTTCAAATTGATTTACAAGATCCTTTAAAAATTATAAAAGTAACACAAGACGGAAAAACATTACAAGTTATTGACGATGGAAATGCTCATTTTATAACCCTTACCAAACCACAGCGTAAAGGTGCAGTAAATGCAATAGAAGTGTATTACGAAGGGCATCCCAAAGAAGCTATTAGAGCACCTTGGGATGGTGGTTTTTCTTGGAAAAAAGATGATCATGGAAATGATTTTATTGCCACATCTTGTCAAGGTTTAGGAGCTAGTGTTTGGTGGCCATGTAAAGACCACATGTACGACGAAGTAGATAGTATGGATATTAGTATAACGACACCTAAAAATTTAATGGATGTTTCTAACGGAAGACTAACAGATACAAAAACGTTAAGCGATGGCAGAAAAACATATACTTGGTCGGTAAAAAATCCAATTAATAATTATGGTGTAAACGTAAATATTGGTGATTATGTTCATTTTTCAGAAGTCTATCCTGGAGAAAATGGGCCTTTAGATATGAATTATTATGTACTAAGAGATAATCTTAAGAAAGCAAAAAAGCACTTTAAAGACGCTCCTAAAATGATGAAAGCTTTCGAGCATTGGTTCGGACCTTATCCTTTTTACGAAGATGGTTATAAACTAGTTGAAGTACCTTATTTAGGTATGGAGCATCAAAGTTCTGTAACGTACGGAAATAAGTTTAAAAACGGATATTTAGGCCGTGATTTATCTGGAACAGGTTGGGGGTTAAAATTTGATTTTATTATTATTCACGAATCAGGTCACGAATGGTTTGCCAATAATATTACCGATATTGATATTGCTGATATGTGGATTCATGAAAGTTTCACAGCTTATTCTGAAAACTTATTTTTAGATTATTATTACGGAAAAGAAGCTTCTGCAGCATATGCTATAGGAACACGTAAATCTATTATAAACAATAAACCAATTATTGGAGTTTATGATGTAAATAGTGAAGGTTCTGGAGATATGTATTATAAAGGCGCAAATATGTTACATACTTTACGACAGTTAATAGAAGATGACGAAAAGTGGAGACAGATTTTACGAGGCATGAACACAACATTCTATCACCAAACTGTTAACACAAAGCAAATTGAAAATTATTTAAGTCATGAAACAGGTATAGATTTAACCGAGTTTTTCAATCAGTATTTAAGAGATATTCGCATTCCTACTTTAGAATATAAAATTAAAAATAACACATTACATTACCATTGGACAAATATTGTTACTGGTTTCGATATGCCTATTCAAATGACTTTAGATGGAAAATCGCAATGGATACACCCTACTGCCGAATGGAAAACAAAGGCTATAAAAGATAAAAATTTAGAAATTGATCCTGATTTTTATGTAGAGTATAATAAGCTATAACAAAAAAAAAGCCATCTTTAAAAGATAGCTTTTTTTTTATATCTGACTTTTTTATTTACAATCCGCTAATATAACTTCCGTAAGGATCTTTAAACTGAATCCCTTCTGTAAAACGATATTTACTTAATTTATTAAATTGTACTAATCCCCAAAGCACAAATTCTTTTATAATATAGTGTTCGTCTTTGTTTAAATCTGGCTGATATGTATTGATTAAATCTTGCAATGGTGTTACAGCATCTAATGTTGATTTATAAGTAACTTCATCTAAATCGTCTAGCAATTCAAAACCTTCAGAATTATTAAAAAACCAAGAAACAATCGCATCATAAGGCGATTCTTCATCTTGTTTTTCTAACTTTTCAATCTTCGGAAAAAACTTCGGAAACAATGTTTGTACCGCATCACCTATTAAATTAAAAGCGACAACAGAAGCACCTTCTTGTTCGCCTTCGTAAACCAGTTCTACTTTTCCAGTGATTGCAGGAATAATACCTACAAAATCGCTAAGTCTAATTGCTGTTTTATCATCTCCTGAAATTAATGCTCTACGCTCGGCGGTGCTTACCAAATTTTCTAAAGCTGTAATTCCTAAACGTGCACTTACACCACTTTTTGCGTCAATAAATTCGCTATCTCGTGCTTCGAAAACAATTTGTTCTAGGATATCTTTTACCAATTCTGGAACAACAACACGTTCTGTTTGATTTTTATTTAGCTTAGCTTCCTGAGCTGTAATTTTTTTAGCCGTTTCAATATCCATTGGATAATGTGTAATAATCTGTGAACCAATTCTATCTTTTAATGGCGTTACTATACTACCTCTATTGGTATAATCTTCAGGGTTTGCTGTAAACACAAACTGAATATCTAAAGGCATTCTTAACTTAAATCCACGAATTTGAATATCTCCTTCTTGAAGAATATTAAATAGTGCTACTTGAATTCTGGCTTGTAAATCTGGTAATTCGTTAATTACAAAAATACATCGGTTTGCTCTAGGAATCATCCCATAATGAATTACACGATCGTCTGCGTAACTCAATTTTAAATGCGCTGCTTTAATGGGATCTACATCACCAATAAGATCGGCTACTGTTACATCTGGCGTTGCTAATTTTTCGGCAAAGCGTTCTTTTTTTGGTAACCAAGAAATTGGCGTATCGTCACCTTTCTCTTCGATTAATTCTGTTGCAAATCTTGAAATAGGTTGTAACGGATCGTCATTAATTTCAGAACCTTCTACAACTGGAATAAAATCGTCTAACAAATTCACCATTAAACGTGCTAAACGCGTTTTTGCTTGTCCGCGTAATCCAAGTAAATTAATATTATGTCGGGATAAAATAGCACGTTCTAATTCTGGAATTACAGTATTTTCATACCCATGAACGCCTTCAAAAGTAACTTCATTGTTCTTTAATCTTTCAATTAAATTATCACGTAATTCATCTTTAATCGATTTACTTTTATACCCTGAAGTTTTTAAAGCTCCTAATGTTTTTATATTTTCAATTTTCATATATGTATGTTTTTAGAAATTAATTTAAGATTCAAAAAAAACTAAATATTGTATTTTCTTATGTCTCTTTGTTTTAATCTCTTAACCTTTAATTCGTTTTTTTCTATTAGTTTCGTAATCTTCAAAAATCATTTCTCCTAAACCTTTTAAGCCGGTGTAAAATGCTTTTCCTTGATTCGCTTTTGTAAATTCTTGCACAAACTGAGTTAAATACGGGTCTTTCGCAATCATAAATGTGGTAATTGGAATGTGTAATCTTCTAGCCTGTTGCGCAGAATCGTAGCATTTATTTACAATAAATTCGTCTAATCCCATACTATTTTTATAATACTGCCCGTCTGGCATACGCAAGCAACTTGGTTTTCCATCTGTAATCATAAAAATTTGCTTATTAGTATGTCGTTTTCGTCTTAACACATCCATGGCCAATTGCAATCCTGCCACTGTATTAGTATGATATGGTCCTACTTTTAAATATGGTAAATCTTTAATTTCGATAAGCCAAGCATCGTTTCCAAAAACTAAAATATCTAAAGTGTCTTTTGGGTATCGTGTTGTAATTAATTCGGCTAATGCCATCGCTACCTTTTTTGCAGGCGTAATACGATCTTCTCCATAAAGAATCATACTGTGGCTTATATCGATCATGAGTACAGTACTCATTTGTGATTTATGAAGTGTTTCTTCGACTACCAAATCATCTTCAGTTAGATTAAAGCTTCCGATGCCATGATTAATTTGTGCATTCTTCAAGCTTTCAGTAATCGATACTTTATCTAAAGCATCTCCAAATTGATAGCCTCTAAATTCGCCCGTATGCTCATCTCCTGTTCCTAAAGATTTGCTTTTATGGCTACCAGAACCATTTCGTTTTAGTTTTCCGAAAATGTTATTTAAAGCTTGTTGCCTAATTGCACGTTCTGTTTTTGCAGTTATTATTGTTCCGCCCGAACCATTTTTGTCTATTTCATCTTTTATATAACCTTTCTTTTTAAGGTCTTCAATAAAATTGTCTATAGTATATTCTGCGGTTGTAAGTTTATATTCTTTATCTAATTCTCGCAACCAACTTATGGCTTCATCAAAGTCTCCAGAAGTGTGCGTAATTAATTCTTTAAATATTTCAAAAAGAGTATCGAAAGGGGATTTATTTTCCGCTTCAAAAACCTGAAATACAAAGCCTTTTTTGTGAATTGTTTTTTTCATAGCATTATAAAAATAGTAATTAAAGAAAGAAATCTTTACGCTTTCACATAACTTTATAACTAAAAAAAGTTGAATCGCTTTTCACAGCTATTCAACTTTATACTTTTTAAAAACATGAATTAAATTAGGGTTATTCCATTAACTCTAATCCTTCTTGATTCATTATTTGTATCTTCTTTCCTGAGGTTTTAATTAAACCTTCTTTTTTAAACTGAGAGAGTGTTCTAATTACAGACTCTGTTGCTGTACCTACAATACTTGCAAAATCGTCTCTAGATAACGGTACTTTTAAATGACTACTTTCATCTACTCCAAAATTATTATATAAATACAGAATAATTTCGGCTAAACGTTTTCTAACAGATTTCTGCGCCATATTTACAATAGCAATTTCTGCTTCTTTTAGATCTGTAGCCATACGTTTTAAAACACTAAAAGAAAATTCGTTATTTTTTAATAAGTCTTGTAAAATTTCTTGTTTTGGAATAAAACAAACTTCCATATCGTTTAACGCAGTAGCCGTTAAGTTAGCGGTTTGGTTAATAATTACCGAACGTTGCCCTAGAAGCTCCCCTTTTATAACCAATTTTACAACTTGGTCTTTTCCTTTTTCTGTTAATTTAGTTAATTTACAAACTCCAGAGCTAATGCAATACACACCATTAAGCATATCCCCTTCTTTAAAGACAACTTCACCTTTTTTAATTGTTTTTGTTACTTTACAACCAGAAATGGCTTTTATCTCTTCTCCCTTCAACATTTTTAAAGCACTAAGCTTCCTCACCATGCATTGTTCGCAATCACTCATTCTCAAAAAATTTAATTAGAGACAAAAGTAGTAAATCCATGACAATTATCATATTTTTGTAAGCTCCTATTTTAAACCTTTGGAGAATAAAAAAGATGAGTAAAATTTCAGAAAACAAGATATGTTACCATTGCGGTAATAGTTGTGATGATACTGAAATTATCTTCGACGAAAAATCTTTTTGTTGTAATGGTTGCAAAACGGTTTACGAAATTTTTTCAGAAAGCAATCTTACGGCCTATTACGACCTACAAAAATCTCCTGGAGCAATACCCAAAATTAATGAAGGTAAGTTCAATTTTTTAAAAGATACCCAGATTTTAGAAAAGCTCTTAGAGTTTAACGATGAGTCTATACAAATTGCCACGTTGTATATTCCGCATATTCACTGTAGTTCTTGTATTTGGATTTTAGAAAATTTACATAAATTAAATTCTGAAATTACAAGCTCTCAAGTAAATTTTAATAAAAAGACAGTTCGTATTACATATGAACATAAAAATACGTCTCTAAAAGATGTTGTTATTCTTTTAAGTACCATTGGTTACGAGCCTTATATTAGTTTAGATGATTATAGCGACGGTAAAAAGCATATAAACCGTTCTATGATTTACAAATTAGGAATTGCTGGATTTGCTTTTGGTAACGTAATGTTTCTATCGTTTCCTGAGTATTTCGAAGTGAATGAATTTTGGCTAGACCAATACAAGCCTGTTTTTAGATGGTTAATGTTTGCCTTTTCTCTTCCTGTGGTTTTATATGCAGCCCAAGATTATTTTATTTCAGCATTTAAAGGATTACGTGCTAAAATATTAAATATAGATGTTCCAATAACCATAGGTATCCTTGTACTATTTATTAGAAGTACCATAGAAATTACCTTAGATATGGGACAAGGTTTTTTTGATAGTTTAACTGGTTTAATTTTCTTTTTGTTATTAGGGAAATTTTTTCAGCAAAAAACATACTCCTTCCTCTCTTTCGAGCGCGATTATAAATCGTACTTCCCTATTGCGGTAACTAAAATTGTATCTGAAACTGAAGAAATTCCAATACAGATTTACGATATTAAAAAAGGAGACCGTTTACTTATTCGTAATGAAGAATTAATTCCTGTAGATGGTATTTTAATTAATGGACATGCATCTATTGACTATAGTTTTGTGACAGGAGAATCTGAAGCTATTGAAAAAAAATCTGGAGACAAATTATTTGCTGGCGGAAAACAAACCTCTGGAAGTATAGAAATGGAGGCTTTAAAAGAAGTAAAACAAAGCTATCTAACACAACTTTGGAGTCACGATATTTTTAATAAAAATAAAGAGGAAGCCTTTGTTAATTTAACCAATACTATTAGTAAACGATTTACAGTTGCTATTTTAAGCATTGCAGTTCTTTCTACTACATTCTGGTTATTTTACGATGCAAGTAAAGCCATGAATGTATTTACAGCCGTGCTTATTATTGCTTGTCCATGTGCTCTAGCTCTGGCTGCACCTTTTACTTTTGGAAACATGCTACGCATTTTCGGAAAACATAAACTCTATTTAAAAAACGCTAGTGTTATTGAACAAATGGCTGCGATAAACACCATTATATTTGATAAAACTGGGACAATTACATCTAACAAGAAAAGTACCGCAACTTACGACGGTGTACCTTTAACCGATTCTGAAGAGCGTTTATTAAAAAACACATTACGAGGTTCTAATCATCCATTAAGTAGAACGCTTTACGATATATTAAAAGCTAATGATATTGTAACTTTAGATTCTTTTGAAGAACATATTGGGCAAGGTGTTCAAGCATCTTTAAACAAAGATGATATAAAAGTAGGATCTGCCAATTTTGTTGGAAAAAAAGAATTAGTAAAATCATTACAAACAAGCGTACACATAAGTAGTAATAATAACTATAAAGGAAAATTTACTTTTTATAATAGCTACAGAACTGGACTTTCTAAACTTTTTAATGAATTAAAACAACATTACGATTTAGCTATACTTTCTGGAGATAATGAAGGTGAACTTAATAACTTAAGAAAAATACTCCCCACAAAAACAAAATTACTATTCAATCAAAAGCCTAAAGATAAATTAGAATATATAAAATATCATCAAACTGAAGGTGCTAAGGTATTAATGCTTGGAGACGGACTTAACGACTCTGGAGCTTTAGCACAAAGTGAAGTAGGAATTGCACTATCTGAAAATATCAATATATTCTCTCCTGCTTGTGATGGTATTATGGATGCCTCGGTTTTTCATAAATTAGAACAATTCTTAATAGCGTCAAAAAGGGCTATAAAGATTGTAAAATGGAGTTTTTTATTATCTTTATTATACAATTTAATAGGATTGTATTTTGCTATAACAGGGCAACTTGCGCCAGTTATAGCTGCTATACTAATGCCACTTAGCTCGATAAGTATTGTTGTGTTTACAACCATTGCTTCTAACTGGGCTGGGAGAAAATTGGTTTAGCAGTATACAAAACATGACAAAAGTCATATTTTGTATACAATAACCCTTTTACATTTACCGATTAATTAAGCAGCAATGAGTGTTATATACATATTATTAGGAGTCAGCGTTATCGTCGCTATACTATTTTTTATTGCATTTATTTTTGCAGTAAAGAGTGGACAATACGACGATAGTTACACACCGTCTGTACGCATGCTGTTTGAAGACGAACTAATTGAAGAAAAAACAACCGACAAAACCATACTAACCAAAAAAGAATAATTAACTCTCACTATGGAAATACAACAATTCTACTACGATAATAAAATCGTTAAAAAATTCATTTACGCAACCATTTTTTGGGGAGTAATTGGAATGGCTGTAGGACTACTACTAGCATTCTTCTTCCTATTTCCTAACCTAACCGACGGTATTTCTTGGTTAAGTTTTGGACGTTTAAGACCTTTACATACCAATGCCGTTATTTTTGCATTTGTTGGTAATGCAATATTTGCTGGGGTATACTATTCTTCGCAACGTTTGTTAAAAGCTAGAATGGCAAGTGATACTTTAAGTAACATCAATTTTTGGGGTTGGCAACTTATTATTGTTGCTGCTGCAATTACATTACCTTTAGGATATACTTCTTCAAAAGAATATGCCGAATTAGAATGGCCTATAGATATTGCAATTGCTGTAGTTTGGGTTATTTTTGGATGGAATTTAATTGCAACACTTTTAAAACGTAGACAACGTCACCTATATGTAGCCATTTGGTTCTATTTAGCGACATTCGTTACTGTTGCCGTTTTACATATTTTTAATAGTTTAGAATTACCTGTTAGCGCATTTAAAAGTTATTCTGTTTACGCTGGTGTACAAGATGCCTTAGTACAGTGGTGGTATGGACATAATGCAGTAGCATTCTTTTTAACAACACCCTTCTTAGGATTAATGTACTATTTTGTTCCTAAAGCAGCGAACAGACCGGTATACTCTTATAAATTGTCTATTGTTCACTTTTGGTCTTTAATCTTTATTTATATCTGGGCAGGACCTCACCATTTATTATATTCAGCTTTACCAGAATGGGCACAAAATTTAGGTGTAGCCTTTTCAGTAATGTTATTAATGCCATCTTGGGGTGGTATGATAAACGGGTTATTAACCTTAAGAGGTGCTTGGGACAAAGTAAGAACAGACCCTGTTTTAAAATTCATGGTTGTAGCCATTACAGGTTATGGTATGGCTACTTTTGAAGGTCCGCTTTTATCTCTGAAAAGTGTAAATGCTGTTGGTCACTATACAGACTGGATTATAGCTCACGTTCACGTTGGTGCATTGGCATGGAACGGATTCTTAACCTTTGGTATGATTTATTGGTTAGTTCCAAGATTATTTAAGACAAAATTGTACTCTATAAAACTTGCAAACCTACATTTCTGGATCGGAACTTTAGGAATTGTAATGTACGCACTTCCTTTATATGTTGCTGGATTTTTACAAGCAAGTATGTGGAAACAATTTAACCCAGACGGTACTCTTGTTTACGGTAACTTCTTAGAAACCGTAACAGAAATTATCCCTATGTATGCTATGCGTGCTATTGGTGGTACATTATACTTAACAGGTTTACTTGTATTAGTATATAATGTTGTTGTAACAATTAAACAAGGATCTGCTGTAACAGACGAATTAGCAGAAGCACCTGCTTTAGAGCGTGTTTCTAAAAGACGTGTTGCTGGTGAAGGTTTCCATACGTGGCTAGAACGTAAACCTATTCAATTAACAATTTTAGCGACTATCGCTATTTTAATTGGAGGTATTATACAAATTGTACCCACAATAATGATTAAATCTAATATTCCTACTATAAGTAGTGTTAAACCATACTCCCCTCTAGAACTTGAAGGTCGTGATATTTATATTCGTGAAGGTTGTGTAGGCTGTCACTCGCAAATGATTAGACCGTTTAGAAGTGAAGTAGAACGTTACGGAGAGTACTCTAAAGCAGGAGAATATGTTTACGATCACCCATTCCTATGGGGTAGTAAACGTACAGGACCAGATTTACATCGTGTTGGAGGAAAATATTCAGACAACTGGCACTTAAACCATATGTATGATCCACAAAGTACGTCTAGTGGCTCTATCATGCCAGCTTACCAATGGATTGTTAGAAACGAATTAGATAAATCTGATACAGAAAACAAAATGGAAGTTATGGTTACTTTAGGTGTACCATATTCTGAAGAAGACATTGCCAATGCACAACAAAGTATGTTAGAACAAGGAACTGCAATTGAAAAGAATTTATATAACGATCCTGATTTTGCTGAAACATACGAAAACGATAAAAAATCGGCTGCAGAAAGTGGTGATGATTTTGTTGAAATGAAAAATCGTGAAATTGTAGCACTAATAGCCTACTTACAACGATTAGGAACAGATATTAAAGTAAAAGAAGTAGAATAAATAAACTATTTAATCATGTTAAGCTTCGTAAAAAATTATATGGATAGTATTGCGGGTATAGAAATATACCCAATACTGTCACTTTTAATATTCTTCGGATTTTTTGTTATTCTTTTTTGGTGGGTACTTACTGCTAAAAAAGATTATATCGAATCTGTAAGCAACCTTCCTTTTGAAAAAGATAACCACCAAAACGAAACCACATTATGAGAAAACACATACCATCATACATAAGAGTACCCGTCTTATTCTTTCTAATAGCCGGATTAGTTGAATATTTTGTAGATTCAGGAAACGAACCCGCTTTTATAAAATACCCAATAGTATTGGTTTTCTTACTTTTAGTTTTAGTAGTTATTATGTCTATCGAAGGTATTGTAACTGCTCTAGACAACATCCTATACCAAAGTTTAGATGAAGAAGGAAAAGCAAGATATATTGCTAACAGAGACAAAACACCTAAATTTATTCAGTGGATTAGAGACACTTATATTAAGTCTCTAGGACAAAAACCTATTGCTCAAGAAAGTGAAATTATTCTAGATCATAATTACGATGGTATTCGTGAATTAGATAACCAACTTCCACCATGGTGGAAATATGCCTTTTACATCTCTATCGTTTTTGCTATAGTGTATATGCTTAAATACGAGGTTTTTAATGGTGATTCTCAAATAGATGAATATCAAACAGAACTAGCAGATGCAAAAATTGCAATTGAAGAATATAAAAGAACAGCTAAAGATTTAGTTGATGCTAATACAGTAACTTTATTAACAGATGCTTCAGATTTAAATGCTGGTAAAGCAACGTTCCAATCTAACTGTGTCGCTTGTCATATGGCAGATGGTGGAGGTGGAATTGGTCCAAACCTTACCGATGATCATTGGATTTTAGGTGGAGGAATTAAAAATGTATTCCATACTATTAGTGAAGGTGGTCGTGACGGAAAAGGTATGATTGCATGGAAACAAAGTTTAAAACCTGCACAAATTGCTCAAGTTGCTAGTTATGTTTTAAGTTTGCAAGGCACAACACCTGCTAAACCTAAAGAAGCTGAAGGTGACATATGGGTAGCAGAGAATGTTGCTGAATAAATAACACTGAAAAATTGATATTAAAACTCCACTAAATAATGGAAACTCCAGAGCAAGAAGTATTTCGAGATACTATTGGCACTATAACGGAAGACGGAAAACGCGCATGGGTATACCCCAAAAAACCTAGTGGAAAATTATACGACAAACGTAAACTTGTTAGTTACTTTTTATTAATCATTTTAATTATAGCTCCGTTTATAAAAATTAACGGAAATCAATTTTTAATGTTTAATGTTTTAGAACGCCGTTTTAATATTTTCGGGTTCCCTTTTTGGCCTCAAGATTTCAAACTCTTTGTGGTTTCACTCTTAATCGGAGTAGTATTCATTACATTGTTTACAGTCGCATTTGGTCGTATTTTCTGTGGTTGGATTTGTCCACAAACTATTTTTATGGAAATGGTTTTCAGACGAATAGAATACTGGATAGATGGTGATCGTGGTAAACAAATGCGTTTAGAACGTCAGCCTTGGAATGCAGAAAAAATAAAAAAACGCCTTTTAAAATGGTTTTTGTTTATTATTATTTCATTCTTTATTGCCAATGTTTTTCTAGCCTATTTAATTGGAGGAGACGAAGTATTATCCTATATACAGGAAGGTCCTGCAGAACATATTGGGACATTAATACCTCTAGTAATCTTTACGGCCATTTTCTACTTTATATTTACTTGGTTTAGAGAACAAGTATGTATTATTGCTTGTCCCTACGGGCGACTCCAAGGGGTATTATTAGACGATAAATCTATTATTGTTGCTTACGACCATAAACGTGGTGAAGGTGAAAATGGAAGAAAAAAATTCCGTAAAAATGAAGACCGAGAAGCTCTTGGTCATGGGGATTGTATAGACTGTAATCAATGTGTTAATGTCTGCCCTACTGGAATAGATATTAGAAACGGAACACAATTAGAATGTGTAAACTGTACAGCTTGTATCGATGAATGTGACACTATTATGGATAGTGTTGGCTTACCAAAAGGGCTAATTAGATATGCTAGTGAAGATGAAATTGAAAAGAAAGAAAAATTCAAATTCAATTTACGTTTAAAAGGCTATACAGCTGTTTTAATAATATTATTACTTGTTTGGGGCGCAATGCTATTTACAAGAAACGACTTAGAAGCTACCGTTTTAAGACTTCCAGGTCAATTATATGAACATAAAGAGAATAACATTATTAGTAACGTGTTTACTTATAAATTGATAAACAAGACGAATGATGATATTGATGATGTTACATTTAAATTAGTTGATTATCCAGGAGAATTGAAATTAGTATCTGCTAGTGATCATTTTATAGTACCAGGACAAGGTTTAGCAGAAGGCACATTGTTTATAGAAATAAAACAATCGGACTTAAAAGGAGATAAAAATAAATTAAAATTAGAGGTTTATAGTCACGATAAATTAATCGAAACAACAACGGTGAGCTTTATGGCTCCTAGAAGTTATAAATAATACTTACTTAAAGCATAATGTCATGAGAATTAATTGGGGAACAGGAATTGTTATTGCTTTTGGGTGTTTTATTGCATTCATCATGTATTTAGTTGTAAATATGGTGACCGATAAAAAATATCATCACGATTTAGTTGTAGAAGATTATTACAAACAAGAATTAACACTACAAGATGATATTGATAAAGAAGAAAATGCTTTAAAATTAGACGAAAATATAAGTTGGACACACACTGATGAAGGGATTCTTATACAATTTCCAAATTCAATGAACATCTCTAAAATTAGTGGAACAGTATCTTTATATAGACCTTCTAACAAATCTTTAGATTTCGATTTACCAATAGTTCTAAGTTCTCATACTTTATTAGTTCCTAAAGAAAAATTAATTGATGGTCGTTGGAATTTAACTGTAGATTGGAAAAACAACAATTCTAGTTACCTATATAAGAACTCTCTAGTTTACTAAAATGTTTATTTCAGCCTTTATATTTGGCCTATTAGGAAGTTTTCATTGCGTTGGTATGTGCGGTCCTATTGCATTTATGCTCCCGGTAGACAGAAGTAATTCTCTAAAAAAAATAAGTCAGATATTCACCTATCATTTCGGACGCCTTCTTGCATACAGTATTATTGGTCTTGTTTTTGGTTTTTTAGGTAAAGGACTTTATGTCTTTGGGCTTCAGCAAAAACTTTCAATTGTTATAGGTGTTTTACTAATTATTGTTGTACTTCTACCTTATAAAACGTTCAGTAAGTACAACTTTTCGAAGCCTATATTCAAAATTATTTCAAAAGTAAAAAAAGGTATGGGTGTTGCGCTTCAGAAAAAAACAGCAGACACTTTCTTAACCATTGGCTTTTTAAATGGATTTCTTCCGTGTGGATTAGTCTATATGGCCGTATTATCTTCTATCGCAACAGCACATCCTTTACAAGGGAGTTTATATATGTTTTTATTTGGTTTAGGAACCATTCCGCTAATGACAACAGCCATATATTTCGGAAATATGCTAAGTAGTTTAGCTAAAAAACGTATTCAGAAATTAATTCCGGTATTCGTTATAATTATAGGTATTCTCTTTATTATTAGGGGTCTTGGTCTTGGTATTCCTTATATGTCTCCAAAAGTGAATACAGATACAGTAGAAAGTACTATGGAATGTGTAGAATAAAAAAAGGGAATTATTTTAACATGTAAAACAACTCCCTTCTTAAACTAAAAATTAACTAACAAACTTTTTAATTCTATTTTATAACCAACCAAAATTATAATAGAATTGTTTAAAAAAAACTAACTATTTATTACTGTAAATGTAAGTGCTTACTAGTACGTACACAAACTTGTATTTAAACTTTACACTTTATTTAACACAGACTGTTAAAGACTTCTAAATTTCACAGCAAAATCGTCCATTTTAATTAAAATTATTAACATTTCTATAAAGCAAAACATGCTTTCATTTTAGCCCTAAATTCTAATTTTGCATTACCTTTGACTTAGATTTGAATTTGAATAAATATTCTGTAATTTAGAAATTCAATATAATAACAAAAAATATCTATCATGAAAAGAATAACAATTCTTATGGCTGTATTTGCTTTAGCTTTAACTACAAGCTGTAAATCAGACAAAAAAGAGACTCCAGCAACAGAAAGTGAAACTCCTGTAGAAAAAACAGAACAATTTGTAATTAAACCAGAAGGTACTACTGTAAACTGGACAGCTTATAAAACAACAGCTAAAACTCCTGTCTCTGGTGTATTTACTACTTTAAATTTTAAACCTCATTCTGGAGCATCTGTACAAGAAGCTTTAAATGATGTTGAATTTTCTATACCAGTAAGCAGTATTTTTTCTAAAGACTCTATTCGTGATGGTAAATTGCAAAAATTCTTTTTCAATGTTATGGCCGATACAGAATTTTTAAAAGGAACGTTAAAAACTACTTCTGCAACAGAAGCCGTTGCAACTATAACTATGAATGGTGAAACTCACGATTTACCACTAGCATATAGCGTAACAGAAGACAGACGAGTTTCTCTTACCGGTGTTATGCAATTAAAAGATTGGAAGGCACTTGATGCTTTAGGTACATTACACGAAGCGTGTTTAGTTTTACACACAGGTGCAGATGGTGTAAGTAAAACATGGGAAGAAGTCGGAATTAAAATAGACACCTATTTAAGAGAACAATAAAATCTCTTTAATATATAATAATAAAAAAGCTGCTTTATGCAGCTTTTTTTTGTGAATAGATTTAACTACTTTCATACCTTATAAATAACTATATGCAGTTAGAACATCTTATTGAACAATTCCAGCAAAAAGACGAGAAGGCTTTTGAAATGTTATATAATATGTATGCCAAAAACATCCATGGTGTCATCTTTAATATTGTAAAAGATCAAGATATTGCTGAAGAAATTATGCAAGATGTTTTTATCAAAGCTTGGCACAAAGCTGAAACTTATTCTGCCGATAAAGGACGTTTTTTTACTTGGATTTTAAATATTGCACGTAACGCTGCTATAGACAAAACCCGATCTAAATCTTTTAAGAATAAAAAACAAAACCTTGATGCTCAATTTTTCGTAGATATATTAGAACACGGAGATAATTTAAATGACAAAACCGATGCAATTGGCATTGAAAAATTTGTAAATAAACTAGCTGAAAAATGTATTGAAGTTATTGAGTTGTTATACTTTAAAGGATATACCCAAAAAGAAGCATCAGAAACTCTAAATATGCCTATTGGCACTATTAAAACAAGAAATAGAAACTGTATTAACAAGTTACGCACTATAGTATTAAACTAATATGGATATAAATAACTACATAAATTCTGGTATTTTAGAACTGTATATTGCAGGTGCGCTTTCGGAAGAAGAAAACAAGGACGTATACAATATGATGCAGAAACATCCTGAAGTTTTAAACGAAGTCTTACAAATTGAAGCTGCTATTTTAAAATTAACAGCACACACTGCTCCTAAAAATACTGTCTTAAATTTTAAACCGATTGCAGATAAAATACGTAAACCAAATGCAGATGCTAAAATTATAAATATGAAGGCCGAAAGACTAAGATCTAGTTGGCTGTCATTTACTGGTTGGGCTGCAGCTGTAATATTAGGGGTTGGTTTATTGTGGTCTATACAAGAAAATTCTGAATTACAATCTAAAATTACTGTTACTGAAACAGATAATGAATTCCTAGAACAACAAATACAAATAGCAGACTCTGATTTAAAACAGGCTAAAAGTTTAATTACTATTTTACGAGATAAAGATATTTTAGCCATTCCGCTTGGCGGACAAGCCGTTTCGCCAGAAGCTTATGCTAAAGTATATTGGGATAAATCGGAAAACAGTATCTATTTAGACGTACAAGGACTACCAGACCCTCCAGAAGGTAAAGTATACCAAGTTTGGTCATTAACTTTAAATCCGTTAACGCCTACTAGTTTAGGTACATTAGAAAACTTTACAGCAGACGATAATAAAATATTTGCTATGAAAAATACTAATAAATCTGAAGCTTTCGGAATTACATTAGAGCCTGCTGGTGGAAGTAAATCCCCTACTCTAGAACAACTTTATACTCTAGGTACAGTGGCTTCAGTTTCATAAATTTTATGACCGTAAATAGTCTATAAAATGCTCATGATTAAGATATATATCTTAATCATGAGCATTTTTACTTAGTAATCCAATCATAATGAAACAATTCTTAGTTTGATATTATAACTTATAAAGCAAACGATTATGAAAAAATACCTACTTTTCATCTCAATATTACTTCTATTAATAAGTTATAACAACAAAACCGATAAAAGAATAATTCTATAATTGGAATGGCTTTCAAAAATTTCAAATAACTAAATGCTTTTATTGATTATACTAAAATAAGCGATACGTCTTTTTACGATAACAAATTTTTCGACCCCGAGTATAGCATTCTACATTTACGTAATCAAATCAACAATTAATCTTTTTTAACAGTATTTCTCGAGACTCCCTTAACAGTAGAATTTATAAAGTGTTGGATACATTAATAATTAAAAATCTTAGTACATCTGAACTTATTACCATTGGGTATTCTGAATTTGATAAAGACAATAATATCAATCTTATTTCAATTGTTGATAAAACAGACAGCTTATATATTCAGAGTATTAAAAAAGTATGGAAAGCGAATAGAGAAACACATAAGATAGAAACTGTAAGCAATCTCATTGATATTAATTGTATTAATGAAGCATTCAGTTTATTATATTATCCAAAATTAAAATGACTCACTCTTAAAACACATTTACCTTCTTCATGAAATAATAATCATACATATAAACACAAAAAGCGTCTGTTATTTTACTAACAAACGCTTTCACTCAATAAAAACCACCAACAAAAAATTATATATATTTTAAATATTTTTAATACGTTGAATATTAACAGGTCCTAGTTCGTAAGATGCTGTTAGTAATTCTTTTTTCAAAACATTAGCTTCTTCTATTTTACCATTGTCTTTGTAAATTTGAGCGACATGCAATAATATTAAAGGCTCGAAACTTTTACCTTTAACATGTGTTTCAATAATGTTTAAGGCTTTTTTAGACTCTCCTTTTTTATAATAACTCCACGCTAATAAATCGTAAGAATGCGGTGTTGGCCTGTTTTCAACTTCGCGTTCTGCTAATTTCAATGCAGAATTAAAACGCTGTAAATCGTCTGTATATACTAATGTATTATATGCATTATACATATCACCATATTTCTTATCATCTACTGCTTTTAAATACGAATTTAAATACTTCGTTTTAGAGAAATCGTCTCCCATAAATTCAGCAATTTCTGCTTTAAACAGCTCATAATCTGGAGTTTTATGAGATTCTGTAACTTTATTTAAAATACGCATGGCTTCTTCCGGGTTTTTATCGTTTGAATATACAATCCAAGCAATACCTTTTTTTGAATACGCATCTGAGGGATCTAATTCTAAAGTCTTTAAATAATATTGATATGATTTTTCTATCTGACCATTATGACCGTAATAATCTGCTATATTGGTATAAATCCATTGTTTTGTATTTGAATTATTAGAAGATTCTGCTATTTTTAGAGCGTTCTCCATATACTTGATGGCCCCGTCTAAATTCCCTTCATGGTCCTGCCATTTAGCTAACCGAATGACATAGTCAAAATCGTTAAAATCCTGAATTTTGATTAAATATTTTTTAGCTTCGGTTATATTACCTAATTCTAAATACACATCGAAAAGCATGTTTTGTGTCCCTTTTAAATGTTCCCCTTTAACTTCTGCTTTTTTAAGTAAACTTAACGCTTCTTTAAAACGATGTTGCGAAATGTAATTTCTAGACAAGGCTCTTAATATTCCAGAGTTACCATAATGTGTACGTGTATTTGCTTCAACCAAGTCGACTTCTGCTTCAATTAAATAATCAATATTCCCTGTAATTTTAAACATAGAAGACAAAGACGCAGCTTTCTTCAATAAATAAGGAAACTGATTTGGGTTTTCGTTCAATTTGTCGTCCCAAAATGCATAATCGGCTTCTATTGAAGACAGCGACTTTTGGTCTTCTACTTCTACGTAGCAATTATAATCGCTCGTCTGAGCTATTTTTTTTGATGTTTTGGTATTACAACTAAAACAAAGTAATGCGAATACCAAAAGAGTAAAATGTTGTGTAGTTTTCATGATGTGAGTGTTTTTATTTTTAAAACACTAGGGCAAATAGCGTGTTACCCTAGTGTTTAGTTTAAATTACCAAGCAGAAGCTAAGTAAGGAAATGAACTTAAAAATGCTTTATCGTTGGCATCTACATTATCATCAGATAGTCCTGGATTTTCGGTAAAATCTTCTCCACCAAAAATTAATAACAATTCTACAGTAATCACATCGTCTGCCAATGCTCTTCCTGTTAATACATTTGTACCATCGTAAAATGTAGTTGTACCGTCTAAAGACACCGTTAGGACATCTGTTGCAAGTACACTTGTAAATGTAGTAGCATCTAATCCTAATGCATTTGTATCGCCTTCCATAGCGTAAGCTGGACTTAAACTTTCTAGATTGTTTTGAAACATAGTTTGATATGCTGCACCTTGCTCTGAAGGAATAGTTACGTTAAAGTCGTCTTTAGATGCAGATGACACAAATACAGTATTTATGGCTGGTCTACCCATTTGATCCGCTTGCATATAAGTTCCTGTAAAATCAGGTTCAACCGGATCTATAATCATGTTATTATCGTCGTCGCTTGAACAATTAAAGGCTAATAAAGAAACGCCCACTGCTAAAAGTGTATATTTTAAAGTTTTCATAAGTGTATTTTTAAATGGTTAATTATTATTTTGTTTTAGATTCTACCCAAGTATTTATTGTACCTGAACCACCAATCAAGCTTTTTGGTACTTCTACCACTACAGACATTACGTTAGTTCCTGCAAAAGTGTCGCTTCCTACTTCGTTAAAACTTGTAGCATTTCCTGCGATAATTTCAGAGAATTGTGCAAAATCCATGAAAAACGGATCGTCTCTTGGTCCTGCAAAAAACTTCATGTCGTTGCTATTCTCTATAATAGCAGTTCCGCCGTAAGCAGAAATATCTACCATAGAAGTTGTTGCTGTCGTTTCAATAGTACTACTTAAACCTGTTGTTGTTGGTTTAACGGGACCAAAGAAATACATTACTCCGTCGCGAGGAATAGCTTGAATAACGTAGTCTTCAATTTTATCATCATTAGTATCGATGTTAATTTCAATTAAAGTACTCTCGTCAAACATAGCGTCGCTAGAAGCTGCAGGACTTAATAACCCTTGTACATTAGCAACAAACACTATATTGTCTGTATTTTTACCTTGAAAGGCATAGAAATCTGTAATATCGCTTGTTCCTCCTTTTACTGCTGGAGCATCGATATGATCGGCTGCTACCATAAAGAAACCTGCTATTGATAAAGCTCCGATTCCTAAAATAATTTTCATTGTTTTCATAATAATTGAGATTTAGTTAATGATTTATTTGACTCTCACACATACCTACGAGAAAAAGAAAGTAGCGGTTTTGTTAAAATTATGTTAATGTAAAAAAATTGAATTTTTAACCTTTAAAAACTACATTTGTAAGACTAAGACTAAATGCTATGAATCCATCGGCTAATGGCTGGATAAAAAAACTAATTAAAGAACTATCCAACCAAACCTTATTAGACAATCCTACAGATTACGACTTTTATAAGGCGTTCCGAAATTCGGGGTTCATTTATGGTTACAACATTAAAGTTGTAAACGACTATATTATTAACGAAGATCTTACTGAAGAAGAATTATGTAAGGTGAATTTATGTATTGCGTTTATAAACACACATAAAACTAGCGGTACCGAAACAGATCTTTTTGAAAGTATAATTGATTTTTACACGGCTATAAACGAAAACAAAACGTCTTTTTTAGGAGACCTTTTAGGAAGAGATTCTGCTGAAGTATTAGTAGAAAAAATAATGCATAAGCGTATTCAGATACATGAAAACGTTATTACTAAAAACTTCAATCATTACATTACTAATGTATTGTTGTATATAGATATTATTGCTTACGACCACTTCTTAGAAACAAAATCGATTTCAAAATCGTATTTAGAGATTTTAGAATCCACTATAATTACTATTGTTATAGAAGCTTTAAATTTAAAATCTGAAAAGAGTGATTATGATAAGAGTTTAATTGAATTGTTTCAATCGTCTTTACGTTACGAACAAATTGGTGAATTAACTTATGCAGAAGCAATACAAAATGCAAAAACACTAAAACATAATTTATACTATTTAGATATTGCATGTATGGCGGCATGGAGTGACTCTTGGATTGAACCTGCCGAAGCAAAATTTCTAGAAAATTTAAGTATATCTCTTCTTATTAATGATAAAGAACGGAATGAATCTCTAAATTCTATTAACCTGTTTTTTAATGCCAATCGTGATGAAATACCATTATTAAGTGCGAAGAATGTTGTAAAAAGTTTTTACAATCGATCTTCTCAAATGGTGAGTAAATTAATTATGAGAAACAGTAATCGGTTATTGAGAGAATTACGAGATAGTAAAGAATTAATGATTTTATTGTCAAAATCTACCGTTCGGGATTTAACACCTCTAGAACGCAAAAAGGTAAACGAACAGCTTTTAGATATTTTTAAAAGCATACCCAGTTTAGCCATATTTTTACTTCCTGGAGGCGCTATTTTACTACCTATCGTGATTAAGTTTATTCCTAAACTGTTGCCATCGGCTTTTGATGATAACCGTATTGAAGATGAACACGAGGATTAAATGTGGTTCTAAAAGACTATTCTAACCAGTCTTTAAACGATTTCACACGTTCTCTAGCAACAATAACCTGATCGTCTTTATACGAGTTTAGTTTAATTTCCAATCGTGAATTGGTATAGTTTACCATATCGTGAATGGCATTAATATTTACAATAAATTTTCTATTTATTCTGTAAAATGCATTGGGCTCTAATTCTTGTTCTAATTGGTCTAAAGTTGAGTTTAAAAGATAGTTTCTACCTGAATTTGTATGAAGGTACGTCCCTTTGTTTTCACTATAAAAACACTCGACATCGTCACTATTAATCAGTTTTAAATGCTGACCAACTTGTACCGAGAACCGTTTTTTATAGGTGCGGTCTAACGGGTTTACTAGCAGATTTTTAATTTCGTTAAAATCTAAAACCACTTGTTCTTGTTTTGGGATTCGGGTTTTAAACTTTTCAACAGCTAATTCCAAATCATCTTCGTCTATAGGCTTAAGCAAGTAATCGATACTATTTAATTTAAAAGCTTTAAGAGCATATTCGTCGTACGCTGTTGTAAATATTATGGCCGATTCTATGTTAACGCTTTCAAAAATCTCGAACGATAAACCGTCGCTTAATTGTATATCTAAAAAGATAAGTTCCGGATGTTCATTATTTTGAAACCATAGTATCGATTCTTCTACAGAATGCAACAGCACATCTACCTCTAAACTTAGTTGATTAACCATACGTTGCAGGCGTCTTGCCGATGGTTTTTCGTCTTCTATTATAATAACTTTCATAAGGGATTAAAACTTCTAATATTAAACTGTATGCTAATTGGTACTGCGTGAGGGATTGGAGCAAGCTACCGTGTAGCGCGGAAAGCGCGGTTTTGGAGCCTTAGCGGAAAAACACGCCCAAATTATTCCCATTTATGGTTCCGTTCTTTTTCCATAAGCTCTTTAATCTTATCGTCTTCCCAATTTTTACCAATTACCAGTGTTGGTAAAAATACAGACACACCATGAGCTAGTAGGCCAATTCCCCAAGAGCCTAAGGTTATAAAATTTTTCCATTGGAAATAGCTTTCTCCTGGATCCAAATTTTTAATATTTATTAACACAAGTACGAGGTTAACAACTATATATATTAAAGTATGTCTATAAAAACCACTAATACGTCTTACTCGTTTTTTTGCGCGTTCGTAGCGTTCTTGTTCAAAGTGTGAATTGTCCATTAGTTCCAGTTTTTTTGTTGTTTTTCTTCCTTTAAAATAGATTCTATCTTACGCTCTTCCCAAGATTTTCCATAACCAAATACAGAAAACCCGTGAATTATAAGCCCCATTCCCCATCCTAACATCGGGTACCAAAACCATTGATGTCCCCAGAAAGTTTGATAATTAATAAATATTAAAAACGGAATGACAACACAGTATGATACTAAGTTCCCGTAAAACCCTTTAATTTCTTCTACGCGTTTCTTTGCACGATTATATGCCTCTTGCTCGTTATAATTATGTTTTATTTGTTCCATTGTTGTAATGCGTTTTGTAAGTATTGGTAATTTAACTGCGAAATACGTTTCGGTTTCGTCTATCAATACTTTTCTGTTAGTTAATATGCCGTAGCGATTTACAATATTCTGTAACCCTACGCCTTTTCTGGTTTGTAAAACCTCTTTCTTTTGTAAATTATTCTTCACAACCAAGACATTGTCTTCTATGGTTATGTTAATTTCTAATGGTTTTTGCTCGCTTACCGTATTGTGTTTTATGGTGTTTTCTAACAACAACTGCAAGGACAAAGGCACCACTTTAGCTTCAGGGTTGTCGTAGTTTTCTGGTAAGTGAAAAACGATGCTGTTTTCGAATCGCATTTTAAGCAAATTCATATACGTTTTTGCAAACTTCAATTCTTCTTCGACTGTCACTAATTCTTTATCTTTTTGCTCTAATACATAGCGGTAAATTTTAGATAAAGACACTGTAAAACGTTGTGCGCTATCTGGGTTTTCTTCAATTAAAGACGTTAACACGTTTAGACTGTTGAATAAAAAATGCGGATCGATTTGATTTTTTAAACTCTCGAATTGTGCACTTGCAGTTCCTGCAATAACCTTTTGTTCTTTAAGTTTATTTTGCTGGTACGCATTGTAATAATACACTAGATGAAATACGATAACAATGCTAATCGTCATCCAAAACCCAAAAATGTAATCTGAAACCCTTTCGGTTGCTACAAACTCACTAAACGTAGCATCTTGATACACCATTTTGGTAAATCCGTGAATGATAAAAAGACCAGCTATAGTAATTAGAGATGCTCCAACAAACCCCGTTAAGACTCTTACGATATGCTGATTAGGTTTCCATGGGCGTTTAGATAAGTAATCGAAAAAAGCCATGTTTGAATATCCTAATACAAAAGCATACAGTTGGTAGAATATAAAATCTATAAAGAAATCGTTAACCGAATTATAATTAAATCCGCTAAACCATAAATTCCCGATAAGGTACACCACACAGCCTATTGCAAATGTAATCGCTATACTTTTTACTGATTTAATCATATTCAAAGTCCTCGTTCTAATTATTTACATGATGCTAACACGTGCTTAGCTCGTGCTTCTCCCCATTTAGGATGAAATGCAGATTCCGGTTTAAAGTTAACAAAAAGTTCTAATGCATGCGCTATATCCTTACAAAACGGAGCCGTGTCTTGTCCGAAATACTTTGCACTTCCCATACCCCATTCTGCTTTCCCTAAGACCACCATTGGATTTTCTGGAGCCAATGCATATGCTTTATTATACAATTCTGTAATTTTAGCAGAATATTTCATCCCGTAAGTCATGCCATCGAACGCTACCCAATTGGTGTAAATTTGAGCTTGTAACACCATGATATCGGCATTATTAGGACTTATACCTTTTGCGGTGTTTAAATACTCCTGTGCCTTGTCTAAATTAGCTTTAAGCACCGTTGCATCTTTCTCCGTCCAACTCTTTAAGCTGTTTAATTGAGCCACGTAGTAATTAGGTAACCATTGGTCGGGTTCGGCAGATGCAATACGCTCGAAAAGTTGTTCTGCTTCTGCTTGTTTATTGTCTTGCCATAACGCAAAAGCCTTTTGCATACCGGTTTCAAAATTGGATTGTGCATTAGTTACTGTATTCACTAAAAGCACGACTAAAAGAATTAAATGTTTCATATTATTTTGGTTGATTAATTATTATAAAGCAAATATCTATGTAACGTCTTGGTTTCTAAAAAACGAAATACCGAACTGTAGTTTTTGTATGATGAACCGTAAGATGCCATCATTTCAAAATAAAACTCCTATAAATTATCTAATTGATTATCTGTGCCGTTATCGCTAATCGTCCAAAAGAAGCCTACAAAAAAGAACTGATCGCTAGCTGGTGTTAAGGCTCTTTTATTATAAACGCCATTACTATTTGGGGTACTGGCATATTGATAACCATTAACATTCTTAAAATCGAGCACATTATTTACTGATAGATACAGAATTTTTTGCGGACTAATTAAATAAGCCCAATTCAGACTTAAATTGTTATATGCTTTGGTTTTATTGTTTAAAAAACCCGTTTCATTTGGATTGGTGTAAGTACGTCCAGAAGCCAAACTGTAACTAAAACCAATCTGACTTTTCCAATCGTCTACCCAATATTTTCCTACTACAGAAAAGTTATGTGTATTGGCAAAATTAGGTTGTGCTGCTATTGGATAATTCTGATAATCGCGTTCCGTATCTAAGTAGGAATAACTCACCCAATAGTCGAAATTTCTAAGTGTTTTATCATCTCTAAAAAACAAATCGAATCCTTTGGCGTAACCAGAGCCATTATTGGTAAACACGCTATTATAACTCGCATATTCGGTATCGTACTTTATTAAATTACGATAGTCTTTAAAGTAAGCTTCTGCACGAAAGAGAAGCCCCTCTCCATTTAACTGATAGTTTAATAGATAATGACTAGATTCTTCTGAATCAACATCTTGATTAAATTTTAAAATATTATTATTAGGATTCTGATAAAAGGAACCGTAAGCTAAAGATACCTGACTTCTAGATGCTACCTTATAAGCTAAAGATACACGAGGTGCCACATCGAATGTCTTAAAAAGCGCACTATATTCTCCGCGTAATCCTGCTTTTAAAGCTAACTTTTTTGTAAAAATCATATCAGCCTCTACAAAGGATGCGGAGATAGAATTATCAAATCCATACGACTCCGAATTTGCATTAAACACCTTAAACGATTCATCGAAATTGGAGAAAAATTGCTCAGCTCCAAAGTTTAATTTAAACCGATTATTGAAACGATATTTCAAGGCTACTTTGGCGTGCATTGCATGTTCTAAATTATCGACTTCATCCGATTCAATATGTATATCTGATTTGTTATTGGTATAACTCCCACCTGCAAATACAGACCAATTGGCATTCAATTTTCCTTGATACGACGTGTTTACATATAGGTTTTTGTTATTCAGTTTATAATTAACGCCATCTTCATAATCGATATGCTCTTGAGTTAACTCAAAGTCACTAAGCTCGTAAGCCGTATACAATTTAAACAGCCCTTTATTCATTTTTTTGCGAAACACAGCTTCTCCAGAGAAACTCTGATATGGTTTTTCCCAATCGTTTCTCCCTGGAAACAACGAGATATACGGCCCTAAATTCATATAAGATGCATTAACACTCAGCGCACTTTTTTCCCACTTTTTGGTATGCCCTAGAGCGCCTCCAACCGACATTAATCCTATATCTGTTTTGTTTTGTTCCGGTTCATCAATGGTGTTTAACAATAACACGCTAGACAAGGCCTGACCGTATTCGGCAGAATATCCACCTGTTGAAAAGGTAATACCATCGAACAAAAACGGCGAATATCGCCCACGTGTTGGCACGTTATTAGCCGTTGGTGTGTAAGGTGTAAAGACGCGAATACCATCAATAAAAATCTGTGTTTCGTTAGCTTCTCCACCTCTTACAAACAATCGTCCATCTTCGGCAACGGTTGTGGTTCCTGGCAACGTTTGCAAAGCACCTACAAAATCGCCCATAGCACTAGCGGTAGTTACCACATCTAAAGACGACAAGGCATTGACTTTACTATTGTCGCCCGCAGAAAACGTTCCTGCCGAAAGCACTACAGCATCTAAAGTATTTACATCTTCACGCAATTTTATTTCAACATCTTGAAAATTGTAAACATCTCCTGCTTTACGGTAGGTTTCGAAGCTTATAAACGATACAATAAGAACTTGAGTGCCTGTTTCAGTCGTTTTAAAACTAAATATTCCCGATGCATCGCTTGTTCCGCCATCGTAAGATCCTTCTAAATACACATTAGCACCCGCGATAGGATTCTGTTTAGCATCTATAATGCGACCAGAAATTAATGTTTGCGAAAACCCAACATTTATAGTTAATAAGCAAACTAGATTCAAGAGCAGTTGTAATCGTTTCATGTTTTAATTGTTTTAATTAGCACTACAAAAATGAAACAGAATACAAGGTTTTAAAACTAAAGAAAACTCAACTGTTGTTTTTTAAAGATGAATTGAGATAATCACTTATTTATAGTAAAATCAAATCCTAAAAACACAATCTATTTAACTAATAAATAAAATTAAAATCTAATTTCAACTCAATAAAGCATATTAATGAATACTGAAAAAAACATTTTTTTAATAACTGAAATGCCTACAGTTCATTTATTTTTTGCATCTTTAAAATATCTTATTTCATAAATATAAAAACGCATAAAGAAGCACTATAAGATTTATCTATAACCACAACTTAATAAACTAATTACCAGAAAATTAAAACACCCAACCAAAACAACAAATCTAACACTAAAACAAGTTATACATTAAGGTTTGCAAATTTAATATTGAGTAGTTTTCTTTTCAATTTGCATATAATTTAGACATTAAAGAAGATGGATAAACAAGCTTTCTTTAAGCAGAAAACAAAATCGATTGTAACAATTTCTACATAAAAGACACTAATATCTTAACTAACCTTTTTCCTTGAATAAAGAACAAGAACATAGCTTTATAGCATTGCTTGAAAGGCATCAAAATATAGTCCATAAAGTGTGTCGTCTGTACACTAACGACTATGATGCGCACAACGATTTATTTCAAGAAATCACCATTCAACTATGGAAAGCATATCCTAAGTTTCGTGGCGATGCAAAGTTTAGTACTTGGATGTATCGTATAGGATTAAACACTGCTATAACACTATACAGAAAGTCGAAACGAAGAGTAACAACACAAGATTTCGATGCTGTACAGTTTAGAATAAAAGCAGAAGATTATGACGACACAGAAGAGCAGCAATTGAAATTACTTTACAGTGCCGTAAAACAACTAAACGACATTGAAAAAGCACTTGTCTTCTTGTATTTAGAAGATAAGAATTACAGAGAAATTAGTGAAACAATGGGAATTAGCGAAGTGAACGCTAGAGTGAAGATGAATCGCGTGAAAACAAAACTGAGAACCATTTTAAATCCGTAAATCTATGGATGAATTAGATATTTTAAAAAAAGACTGGAATAAGGAAGAGAATCAGAATTTTCCTAAGTTGTCTTATAATGACATATATAAAATGCTTTTAAAGAAATCCTCGTCTACCGTGAAATGGATTTTTATAATAAGCATATTAGAGTTCTTATTTTGGACTATTATCTCCTTTGGCATAAAGGATAACGAAAGCATGAAACGCCTTAAAGGAACCGACTCTGAAACGGTATTAAACGTGTTAACTGTGCTAGGCTACATTGTGCTTTGCTACTTTTTCTATTTGTTTTATAAAAACTATAAGAAAATTTCGACAACAGATAATGCCAAAAAGTTAATGGAAAATATTTTAAACACAAGACGTACCGTTAAACAGTATGTAGGATTTAATTTAGTCTTTGTTGTAGTATCTACTGTAGTGGTTGTATTAATAGAATTTAATCAAGATACTCACCTAGAAGCTCGTGTACACGAAGCGGCAGCTAGCGGACATATCTTTATGTTTTATTCTAAAATAATATTAATTACGGCTGGTATTTTAACTATTACCATAACTATTCTATTAGGCTTCTACGCCCTTATTTATGGCATACTTCTAAAACGTTTAAATAAAAACTATAAGGAATTAAAGCGAATGGATTTATAATTAAAATCCTCTTTTCGTGTTTAAATCTTCTATATCTTGAATTTGTTGTTTAGTAAGCACTTTTAAGAACGACGGGTGTTGCTCTATAGAGTATTCAATCTTTTCAACAATATCATCAATAGTATCATTCTTATAATCGATCTGTAAAGGTGCTTTAATCTCCATAGATTGAAGAATATTCTTTTTCTTAACACGTAACCCTTTTTTATCGAAAGACCGTCTAAAACCATCTATAACAACAGGAATAACAATAGGTTCGTAACGTTTTATAATGTGAGCTGTACCTTTTCTAATAGGTTTAAATGGTGTTGTTGTACCTTGAGGGAAAGTAATTACCCAGCCATCTTTAAGCGCTTTAGCAATACTAGAAATATCACTCATTTTAACTTGTCTATTTACATCTTTTCCTTCCGATCTCCATGTACGCTCAATACTAATAGAACCTGCATAAGCAAATATTTTAGGTAACAAACCAGCTTTCATAGTCTCTTTTGCTGCGACATAATACAAATTAAGTTTTGGATGCCAAATGTAACCAATGTTCTTTATAGAATCTTCTCTCCCACTCAAACTGGCATTAAACACGTGAAACATTGCGACAACATCTGCAAAATAAGTTTGGTGATTAGATATAAACAGTACATTCTGATCTGGCAAATCTTTAAGGATTTCTGAGCCTTCAATTTGAAGTTCATTAAACCCTCTAAAACGTCTATGCGTTAGAATTCCTAAAAATCTAATAATCCATTTTTTGAATAAAAGTATATGTCCGAAAGGATTTCGTTTCAACAATCCCATGATTTTTGCAGTTTTTTATAATTCACAAATGTAGGGAAAACTCAAAGATATTGCACCTCTTTTAAAATGTCTTTTACTTCACTCAACATCATAGCAGTTGCTCCCCAGACGATATATCCTTGTAAAACAAAAGCAGGAACATCTACATTTGTAGCGTAAGATGTTGTTACTCTTTTAGTCACCACATTTTTATCGCTTAAAAACTCTACCAACGGAACTTCTATTATAGCGTCGACTTCGGCATCTTGCTTTAAAAAATTTGGTGTTTTTTCGACTATTCCTATAAACGGTTGCACAATAAAATGACTAGGCGGAATGTATATATTTGTAATTTTTCGCCAAACATCTATATTATTTTCTGGCACACCAACTTCTTCAAATGTCTCTCGAATAGCTGCTGTTTTAAGAGAATAGTCTTCTGGCTCGACCTTTCCTCCAGGAAATCCGATTTGAGCAGAATGCACACCTTTATATGTGTTTCGTAAAATTAAAACCAACATGGTTTCATGTACTTTATTAGGATAAAACAGAGCCATAACTGCTGCTTTTCTAGCTGTTTTCATCTTAATATTATTGTCGTCTATCAATCCTTCTCTAAAAGGCGGAGACATTTTAAATTGAGATGCTTCGGCTGGAAGCGGTATATTTTCTATTTTTGATCTTAACTTTATAAAATCATCAAAATTCATTTATGAAATTCTTAGTCTACTGTTGTATATTCTTTCTACTATTTAATTGTGAAGATACGAAATCTAAAAAAAATAATGTAACAAAACCTGCAATAGAAACATTTGCAAAAAAGACTTCAGAAAAAGACACTATTAAGAAAATTATTGAAGATAAACGTGAGTTTCCCGTACTTACAGACGACAATGCTATGGAGTTTTTCCTTGAGTACGAAAAAATACATAAAGAGAATAAAGTTAGGATTACTACAGAATATGGCACTATAGATATATTACTTTTTAATGAAACAAAATTCCATCGTGCCAACTTTATCTACTTAACTAAACAAGGTTATTTCAATAATACACAGTTTTATAGAGTTGTAAAAAACTTTATTATTCAAGGAGGTAGTAGCGATGATCCTGATATTGGAAAACGCCGTGTAAATATTGGAAAATACCTTTTACCTACAGATGCAAAACGTGGGTTTAAGCACGACAGAGGTGTTATTTCTATGCCAAGCAGTGATATTGAAAACCCATATAAGCTAGCTTCTCCCTACGAGTTCTTTATTGTACAAGCCGCTGGAGGGGCTCACCATTTAGATGGAAGTTATACTATTTTTGGAAAAGTAATACGTGGTATGGATGTGGTTGATAAAATATCGAACGTAGAAACCGATAATGCCGAATGGCCATTACACAATGTTTATATTCAAAAAGTTGAGATTATAAATTAACCTCATCAACCTCATCTTTATAAACATTAGGTAAGCTAATTTTAAAACGCACAGCCAATAATCTTATCGCAATTATAATAACACCAGAAATTAAATAAATTAGATTACTTTCTAAATGTAATTTACGTAACAAGAAAAAAGAAATACCACCTAAAATACAAGCTGTAGCATAAATTTCTTTTCTAAAAATTACAGGAATCTGATTACATAAAATATCCCGTAAAACACCTCCAAAACAAGCCGTCATAGTTCCTAAAGAGATACAGATAATAGGGTGCAAATGTAAATTAATACCTTTTTGTATCCCAACAAGTGTATACAAGCCAATCCCAATGGTATCGAACAAAAACATTGGTGTTTTTAAATAGTCTATCTTTCTTTTTATAATAACAGCTAAAATTGTAGTCGCTACAATAACGTACACATAAGTCATATTCTTCATCCAAGACACAGGTGTATTTCCTATAAGAATATCCCTAAGCATCCCTCCTCCTGTTGCTGTTACAAAAGCAATAATTATAATCCCGAACGCATCCATACGTTTGTTTAACGCGACTAAAACGCCAGAAATAGCAAACGAAATGGTTCCTAAAATATCTATAATATAAAACATATTGTACGGTTTAATAACTGTATTTATAATCTGAAGCATAAAAAAACCCTTTAAATAAATATTTAAAGGGTTTTAAATTATTTATTACGAATAAATTAAACTGTAGTTTGTCCTAACCACGCTTTCATCATCCAAATTGTTTTTTCTTGTTCTGTAATAAAATCGCTCATCATTGAGTTTGTTCCTTCATCTCCAGCTTTATCAGATTTATCTAAAATATCTCTTTCAATTTTTAAAAGTATAGATAAAGAATCAACTATAAGTTGAACTGCTTTTACATCGTCTGACACGTTTTTACCAACTGGTACTTTTGCATGATTTGTATAGTCACTAAACGTATGTAAAGGTGTTTCTCCTAACGTTAATACACGTTCTGCAATTTCATCAACCTTAAGGTTTGCATCTGTATATAACTCTTCGAACTTAACATGTAATTCGAAGAACTGCTTTCCTTTTATATTCCAGTGAATTCCTCGTAAATTTTGATAATATGTTTGAAAATTTGCTAATAAACTATTTAAATCTGTTGCTAAATCTTTAGTTTTCTTAGAGTCTAATCCTAATATATTAAGTTCCATAATTTATGTTTTTTATATTTAAACAAATTTACTCTATAATTAATAGATTTAATAATTAATCTTATTGAATGATTTTATAGTTTTATAGTCTAAATTTATACCATGACGATAACACAACTATATTACGTTTTGGCTGTTGCCGAAAACCAGAATTTTACTAAAGCAGCAGAGAAATGTTTTGTTACACAACCTACGTTAAGTATGCAAATACAAAAATTAGAAGATGAATTAGATATTCTGATTTTTGATCGTGGTAAAAAACCAATCGAATTGACTGAGATTGGTAGAAAAATTGTACATCAAGCAAAAAATATTGTAAACGAATCTTATAGAATTCAAGATATTGTAGACCAACAAAAAGGGTTTATTGGAGGCGAATTTAGATTGGGTATTATACCAACGGTTATGCCTACGCTTTTACCAATGTTTTTAAATACATTTATAAAAAAACATCCAAAGGTTAAACTTATAATTGAAGAGATTACTACTGAAGAAATTATAGCACGATTAAACGAAGGACATTTAGATGCAGCTATTGCAGTAACACCTTTAGAATCTGAACTTATAAAAGAACGTGTTTTATATTACGAACCATTTATTGGTTACGTTCCTGAAAACCATAGATTATATAAATCTGAAAATATTATTCCTGAAGATTTAGATGTAGACGATATGCTTTTATTAGAAGATGGCCATTGTTTTAGAGAAGGTGTATTAAATATATGTAAATCTTTTAAAGCCAACAATGATACTAATTTTCAGCTTGAAAGTGGTAGTATTGAAACGCTAATAAAACTCTCTAACGAAGGACTTGGCATGACATTATTACCATATTTACATACTTTAGATTTAAACCCAAACGCACAACACCACTTAAAACATTTTAAAGAACCATCTCCTGCTAGAGAAGTGAGTTTAATTTACCATAAAAGTGAATTAAAAATGCAAATTATTGAAGCATTACAATCTGTAATTTCCGGAATTGTTAGAGGTGCTATAGCATTTCAAAATGTAAAAATTGTGAGTCCTTTGCCTAAAAAGAAAGCTGTATAATTATTACTAATTATAAGCCTATAATATATTAAGCACAAAAAAAGCAACTATTTCTAGTTGCTTTTTTTTATGCTTTTAAATAAACCAAGCATTTATCTAAATCGGGATTTTGTTGTACCATAGATTCTATAAAAATCTTGAGCTCTTCAATTTCGTAAGGCAATAATCTTTGAAGGGCTTTCTGTACTTCTTTACAAAACAACGACGTATCAAAACTAACTTTATTAAGTATAGTTTTAGTATACTCGAACATTGCTCTAGCCATAGTAATTTTATTTAGGTTTAGTAATTTTTAATAAAAAGTAGATTTGTTTAATAGGCAACTATAACGTTTTAATTTTTATTAAAAATAGAGATTTAAATCTTAATAAAAACCCAAAATGCAAATAAATTTGTTAAAACCTATTATCTCCACTCAATAAATCTCCCAATCCACCAAGCACGCTACCTTCACCTTTTTTATTATTTCCTTTAGGTAAAGCAGAAAGAATTCGTCCTGCTAAACGGCTAAATGGTAAAGACTGCACATAAACTGTTCCTGGCCCAGTAAGTGTTGCAAAAAACAAGCCTTCGCCACCAAAAACGGTATTTTTTATACCTCCAATAAACTCAATATCGTAATCTACATCTTTTGTAAATCCTACAATACATCCAGTATCTACTCGTAATTTCTCTCCGGGTTTTAAGACTTTAGTTGCCAATGTTCCTCCTGCATGAACAAAAGCCATACCGTCTCCTTCTAACTTTTGCATGATAAAGCCTTCGCCTCCAAACAAGCCTCTTCCTAAACGTTTAGAAAACTCGATACCTACACTCACACCTTTTGCGGCACATAAGAATGCATCTTTCTGGCAAATTACTTTTCCTCCAAATTGTTTCAAATCCACGGCTAATATTTTTCCTGGATAAGGCGATGCGAAAGACACCGAACGTTTTTCATTTAAAGTATTATAAAAAGCAGTCATAAATAAACTCTCTCCTGTAAGTAATCGCTTTCCCGCTCCAAAGATAGAATCTAAAAAGCCTTCGTTTTGGGTTGAGCCATCTCCAAATATGGTTTCCATTTTTATGCCTTCATGCATCATCATAAAACTACCAGCTTCTGCTATTACGCCTTCATTCTGGTCGAGCTCTATCTCTACATATTGCATTTCTTCACCATAAATATGATAATCTATTTCGTGTGCATTCATAATATCTCAATTTTTAAGGTTACACATATATGTTGATGAATAAAACATTTTGTTACAAAATATGATCTAACTTTTATAATACACAACTTATTGAGGTTTATGAGACATAAATTCAACATTTAGATTATTTAGCTCATAAAACGCTTTAATACAAAGACTTTACACTTGTTTTATTCTTAAACTGATATTTTACTCCTACATTAAAATAAAAGCTATTTGGCATATCAAAATCATATACCTCTTCGTTATCATAATCTTGAATTTGTAGCGTATTGTATACTGAATATCCTCCGTTTACTGTCGCTTTAAAATTCTTCCAGAAGGTATAATTATACCCTAAACCAAGTAAAACACTGGTTTGTCTTAAGGTTCCTGAATATTCAATTTTATAAACATCTACTCCATCATTTATATTTCCTGTAAATCCAGATAATGTTGCAAATCCTTCAAATTCGTGATTTTCTGACAATGTCCATTTAACACGCATATCTGGCACTCCTATTTTATAGGCCCAAGACTCATCTAATCTTTTGGTATAAGACAATACTGGTATTGGGTAATACAGACCATATTTAATATTGTATGCAGCACCAAAAGTCCATATAGAATTGTGTGCTTCACTATACTTCTCTAATGTGACTAAAGCGTTAAAGAAAATATCATCGTCTTTTATTTCGTTCTCTCCAAAATTTGATGAAATCTGAGATTCTCCCATTACGTTTAAAGCCCAGCTATCGCTTAAGCTACGTTGATATTTAAATTTAAGACTAAAAGACTTAAAATCTTCGATTTCGTCTGTTTCAAAAGGGACATCTTCATCTACATAATTATAACTAATACTCTGAACCTTCCCTCCGATAGTGAATTTTTCTTTACTTGTGTTTATAACAGGGTAATTTAAACCTGCTTCTAATTTATTTACACTACCTACATCGTAACTTGGAAAAAATTCCGAGTTTACATAAATACCATCTGTTTCTTGGGCATAAGACATTTTAGCCCCTAACAATAATAAAAGAATCAATATTTTCTTCATAAAACAACTTTACTTTTAATAAAACTAAATTTTAAGAATGGTTTCATTCCATTCTAGATATCAAAAGTGTTTAAAATATGAAGTCTAATCAATCAAAATAGATACTTAGGAATAATACATAGAGTAAATAGGCTATTCTATCGACCAACCAAATTACTATAGTTATCCCTGTAAACCCTTATAAAACCTATAAATTTAAGGTTATGAATTGTATAAGTATATCGTGAAATGGTTTTAATTAACTTTTTACGCGAACAGTCCACTCAAAATTAAAAGTAGACACCTCTACACCGTCTTCATTAGTCCCTACAGACTTCATCCAAACCGTTTGTCCATCTCCTGTAGATATTGTTTTTTCAATAGCTTCTTTAACTTTATAACCTTCATCACAAACAAAAGTTATACGTCCGGTTGCTTTTTTTGTAAAACTAGCGGTATTACTTAATACCAACATCGATATTTTTTTACCACTATTATTTATCTCCGAGATCATTAAAGCTCCAGTTGTTAATTCGGCTGCCATACCTTGCACTGCCCAAAACATAGATTTAAATGGATTTTGATTAATCCATCTATGCTTAACTGTAACGATACTCTTGTCTTTATCTATGTATTTAGAACGTACGCCACATATGTAAGCTGCTGGTAATTTAAATATTAAAAAGCTATTTAGTTTTGAAGGTGTAAGTGTCATAAGTTTGTTTATTTAGGTAAAAATATCGAAAATATTCGGAATTTCAATTTGTTAATAATATGTTAAATTACACTACTATGTTTTGCATAATACCTTTTTTTAAACATATATTTGCATAAACAACTATTATATACTTTTGTAAAATGAAAAAATCGTTTTAAGTTTTATACTATTAAGTTTCATTTCTATGATGAATTGTTCAAAATCAAATGATAATTTATCATTCATATTTAATTTAAAACAAAGTATAACAAGTGAATACAACACGAATAAAATAAATATTCATATTAATGAAGATGCTGATAATATAAACTTACAGATTTTTATAACCGACCCAAAATTTAATAATTACAGTGTGCAAGAAAAGCGTGATATGGCAAAAACCATTAAAAAGTTTACTGCAAAAAATGAAATGAAAACATTTAAAACGAAAACTGGTGAACTAATTTTTAAAAACGAAACCAACAATATTATTTTCAAAACAACCGATTCTGAATCATACAAAATGTATTAATGTATCACTAATTAAACTAAAAACAATGCTAGACAACCACCAAAAAAATATAGCTACATGTATTCATCTATCTACTTTTTCAAGATTCATTTTTCCTTTAGGAAACTTTATTGCTCCCATTGTTTTATGGATTGTAAACAAAGACAAGTCTACTTTTATAGATAGACATGGTAAAGAAGCTATTAATTTTCAGATTAGTATTTTATTGTACACAGTTATCCTAGGTATAATAAGCGTACCCTTTTTTATGTTCAATATCTTTAATGGTTTAAATATTATCGATTTTAATCTCTTCGATAGTATTCACATCAATCTAAGTAAACCTTCTCCTTTGTTATATTTAGGAGGTGCTTTAGGAGGACTTGCTGTTATTGGTTTTATAATTGAATTGGCGTTAATAATTAGAGCCAGTTTAAAAGCGAAAGACGGTGAAGAATACCAGTATCCGTTTACCATTCATTTTATCAAATAATTAATCATCATCAATCCAATCAAAAAATGAACAGTTTAAATTTAAAATGCATTAAAACATGACTCGAATAATTTTAAATCCATTTAGTCGAACACAGTGTATTAAACACACCTTAATATACAGAAGCAGATGAAAATAGAAAACACAAAAGCACAAATGCGCAAAGGTGTTTTAGAATACTGCATCTTATCTGTATTAAAAGACGATGACGCTTACGTTGCAGAAATTTTAAAGACCTTAAAAGACGCTAAAATGTTAGTTGTAGAAGGCACCATTTATCCGTTGCTTACACGACTTAAAAATGCAGGACTTCTTAATTACCGCTGGGAAGAATCTACCTCGGGACCACCACGTAAATATTACGGATTAACCGAGACCGGAAAGTTATTTCTAGGCGAATTAAACACCACATGGAGTGAACTACAAAACGCAGTAAACTTAGTAACAAGCAAAAAAAACAACAGCAATGAATAAAACAGTTAATATAAATTTAGCAGGTACATTCTTTCATATCGATGAAGATGCTTACCAAAAGTTACAACGCTATCTTGACGCTATAAAACGCTCGTTTACAGATTCTCAAGGCCGTTCTGAAATCCTTGCTGATATTGAAGCGCGTATTGCTGAATTATTTAGTGAACGTGTTAAACACGACAAGCAAGTGATTAGCTCTAATGAAGTAGAAGATGTTATTTCTATTATGGGGCAACCTGAAGATTACTTAGTAGACGACGAAATTTTTGAAGACGAACCTATAGCTAAACCACGTTCCAAATCGGTTAAAAAATTATATAGAGATACAAGCAACTCCTACATTGGTGGTGTCGCTTCTGGAATGGGGCATTACTTAGGTATAGACGCTATTTGGATACGCTTAATATGGGTATTACTATCATTGGGGTCTGTTGGAACTTTTATTTTAATATATGTGTTATTCTGGATTTTAGTTCCTGAAGCCTTAACAACTGCAGAAAAACTAACTATGACAGGGGAGCCTGTTAATATTAGTAACATCGAAAAAAAAATTAAAAAAGGATTCGAGGATGTTTCTGATACCGTAAAAAACGTGGATTACGAAAAATATGGTAGCAAAGTAAAATCTTCTTCTAAATCTTTTTTTGACACCATAGGAGACATCTTTATGTTTATCCTGAAGTTATTCGCGAAATTTATAGGTATCATTTTAATTGTTATAGGAGCCGTTACCATTTTTGGTTTACTAATTAGCTTAATTTCTTTAGGAAGCTCATCATTTTTTCACCCATGGTGGATGGACTATCCTGATGCTGTTAACACAACAGGATTACCCCTTTGGCTTGGTTCATTAATGGTGTTTTTCTCTGTAGGAATTCCGTTCTTTTTCGTGCTTTATTTAGGACTCAAGATATTAATAAACAATCTTAAATCTATTGGAAAGGTTGCTAAGTTTACTCTTTTAGGAATTTGGCTTATTTCGTTAATTGGATTAATTACTATTGCTGTAAAACAAGCTTCAGACCATGCTTTAGATTCTATGGTAACGCAAAAAGAAACGTTGCTTTTTAATACGCAAGACACCTTACATATTAAAATGGTAAGAAAAAGTAAGTTTAATCGCCGTATGAATAGAAGTAACGATTTTCAGATTGTATATGATGAATCAGATCAAAAAATGATTTTTAGTAGAGATGTAAATATTGATATTCGTTCTACGAAAGATAGTGTTGCAACCATTCAGATTGAAAAAGAATCTAAAGGTCAGAATTATTTAGACGCTAAAGATCGGGCTGAAAAAATCATCTATAATTACAGCATAAACAATAATGAATTACTATTAGATAACTATTTATTAACCGATTACAAAAATAAATATAGAGAGCAAAATGTTCAAATTATAATATTTTTACCAGAAGGTACCTATATAAATTTCAATAAAAACACCCGTACTTTTTTAAATCATAAAAGATCACCCGATAATATTATAAGTTATGATAATGCAAATCACACCGTTAAAATATTAAACGATGCAATTGAATGTTTAAATTGTGATGATATAGAAGAAGATGACCACGAAGATTTGATCGATTTAAATATTAATAACGGAAATGGTTCCTTAAAAATTAATAGTGATGGTGTTAAGATTAAAAACGACGAAGTAGATATACAGATTGGAAACACTGGTGTTAAAGCACAGAGTAGCGAGGTTAATGTTAATATTGATGAAAATGGTATTAATATTACGACAGACGACGATAATTAAACTAAAAATTCTTCAATAAAAAAAAACACTAGTATGCAATCTTTAACCATATTTATTACCGCTCTAATACTCGATATACTGTGTTAGAAATCACATAAAATAAGTAAAAAGAAAACCCAAACATATATATGTTTGGGTTTTCGTTTATAAATAAAGTCTTTATAAGCTTTAAGCTTCTTCTTTTGCCGCTAAATAACGTTCTGCATCTAAAGCAGCCATACATCCTGTTCCAGCAGCAGTAATTGCTTGTCTGTATACATGATCTGCAGCATCTCCAGATACAAATACACCTTCTACATTTGTTTTAGAACTTCCTGGTTTATTTATAATATATCCAGTTTCATCTAAATCTAAATAATCTTTAAAAATATCGGTGTTAGGTTTGTGCCCAATAGCTACAAAAAATCCTGTTGCAGGCACTTCGGTAAGTGCATTTGTTTGGTTATTTTTAACCATAACACCTGTAACCACTTGTCCGTCTCCTAAAACCTCTTCTGTTTCAGAATTAAAAAGGATTTCTATATTCTCTGTATTTTTAACACGATTAGCCATAATTTTAGACGCTCTAAACTCGTCTCGTCTTACTAACATGGTTACTTTTTTACATAATTTAGATAAGTAATGAGCTTCTTCACACGCAGAATCTCCAGCACCTACAAGAACAACTTCTTGATTTCTATAGAAAAATCCATCACAAACAGCACAAGCAGATACACCTCCTCCTAATTGAAGATATTTTTGTTCTGAAGGTAAACCTAAATATTTAGCAGAAGCACCTGTAGAAATAATTACCGTTTCGGCATGAATTTCTTGAGTTTCGTTAACCCAAATTTTATGTACATCTCCAGAAAAATCTACTTTAGTTACCCAACCATCACGAATATCTGTACCAAAACGTTTTGCTTGATCTTGTAACTGAATCATCATATCAGGTCCTGTAATTCCTTCTGGATATCCAGGAAAGTTTTCGACTTCGTTGGTTGTCGTTAATTGACCTCCAGGTTGCATTCCTTGATATAATACAGGAAACATATTCGCTCTGGCAGCATAAATAGCCGCAGTATATCCTGCAGGACCAGACCCCACTATAAGGCATTTTACTTTCTCAATAGTATCAGACATATCTTCTTATTATTTTATTATAACAAAAGTAGAATTTTTGGAACAATCCTTACCGTTTAAGTTATTAAAAGTTATTATAAACTAATAGAAATTATTGATATGTGCACTATTATTAAAAACAAAAAACCTAATAATAAAGATTAATGCTTTAACTATTAGGTTATAAGTTATATATTGAAGAGTATTTTTATACCATATAGCTGATTATATTTTATTTAAACAGTTTCTTCATAAATAGTAAAGAACCTATTTTACCTGTGTAATTAAGAGCTGTATGCACCCAATTTAAAGGTTTTAAATCTTCCTGAACATCTCCCTTTAAACTTTTCATTTCTTCCCATGCTATTTGGCGTTCTAAATCCAAACGTTTCAATTCCTGTTTAATCTCGTCAAAATTTGTAAATTCTTTTTTCATAAGTTAATCAAAAAAGTTTTCAGACATAACTTTTATAAATTTCTGATCTATACGATGTCTTAATAAATAAATAAAAAGGGCTATTAATAGAAATAGACCTCCAACAACTAGAGTGCCTAAAGCAAAATTATCTAACCAATATCCAATAGCTAAAGCTGCCGAAATTGCTAAAAATAAAAAGGCTATAAATAAAACGGCCCCAATTAATAGCATTTTACCAAAAAGACTCATCGCCCCTGTTAGCTGCTGAAATATTTTTAATTTCAAATATTGATGAGAGGTCTCTATATACCTCTCACCAATATCTTTTGCTTTATTTGAAGTCTCATTTAAAGATTCAAAAACATTCATATATTATGATTTTTGAAATTTCTTATTTTGTTCTTTAAGATTAGCTAACTTTTTTTCAAGACTAGAAATTACATCATCAGCTTTATGACTTGCATCTGTAACGATAGATTCTAATTGCTCATCTAACGTTCCTTTTTGAGTTGCCATTTTACTGTTAACCTTCTCCTTTAAATCATGAGCACTAGCGCTTACTTTTTCTTTTAAATCGTGAGCACTACTATTCATTTTATCTGCTGCCGTCGACGCTTCTTTAGCTAGACGTTTTCTTGTTTTACTTCCCTCATCTGGAGCATAAAGAATTCCAATTAATGCTCCTATTGCTGTTCCAGCTAAAAGCCCTAAAACAGTGTTTCCATTTTTACTCATAACTTTATGTTTTTAATGATTAAATATAAATTCTGATTCTTTTAGAATCATTATCAAATTTACATAATATTAAGATACTAATCGTATTATAAAACACAATTTTAAGTTAAACCATCTAAATTTAACAACAACACAAACAAACAGTAAAACATTTAAATATCAACACTTTACAACACCTAATAAAGTATTCCTATTTAACTTTATTTTATCAAAATCATTAATTGAATCCATTTTGTTTTTAACTCAAAAAAGGAACTTATTTTATAAATTCTAAACACAAAAACAACAGTCTTACTCTCTCACAATTTAAAAGAACTTTCATAGCTATCCTAATAGAAATTAAAACATCAAACAGTGTCTAAAATGACTTTAAATTTCTCATTGCTATATGTATTAAAACATTTTATAATAACTTATTAAAACTAGTTAAAAATGCCTCTGTACTAATTTTTAGTAATAAGTATACAAAGAACAATTAATCAAACTAAGATTCTTTTAAAGTATAGCATAAAAAAAGCCTTGCAATATGCAAAGCTTTCCTTTTCTAAGAAACTTTTAGGTATTAGGCCACTACTTGTATCGCTTCTTCAACTTTTAAACTAAGTGCTTTTAAACGGTTTAATTCCAATTCTAAACCTTCTAATATTGTGTTTTTAGAAGCTTCAAAATAATCTTTTGTATCTTCTAATAATCCTTCGTAATAATTTACTCCTTCTTTTAAATTATTAATAAAAGTTAAAAAATACTTTTCTTCTCTTTTATTAGAAATTACCGGAGAATCGTTAAACTTTTGAGTAATATAATCGACATAAATAGTCAATTCTTTTACAAAAATATTTGGACGCTTTGGTGCAACCAAATTTTTAATTTCTCCATAAATATGAGATGTCATTTCTTTTAAACTCATTATTTTAGAAAAATATGCCATATTTGGACCAGGGCAAATAGAAACTCCTGTCCCTTCTGTTTTTGTATCTAAATTATACTTTAATAAAGTAGATGTGCTTAAACCAACGCAAGTACAAGACTTAACGGTAATCTTATCAAAAGCTTTTTTATAAGTAACAGGATCTAAACCTTGCTCATCTAATTGTTTAATTTTTAAATGCTGATATTGTCTAGAAGCGGTACATAAACCTTCTTTTGAGAATTCGGTATCTAAAGCCACAAACTTTTTAGGACACGCACTTCCTGGTCGGTTTTTATCAATATTTCTATACTTTTCTTCATCTTTTGTATTCCCTTTCATACTATTAAAAGGAACTCCTAAAGGCGAAATATCGCTTAAATACAAATCGTCTTCCTTAGCAGCTACTAATTGTTGCAACGTGGCATCGTCTACGGCTGTGGCTTCAGGAACTAATAAAAAAGGGGTTCCCCAACCAATAGAATCTAAATTATATTTACTTAATAGAAATTCATGTTCTTCTGAAGTTCCTACACCACCTTGAGCGGTGATTTTTACTGGCAAAACAGATTCTGGAATAGGATATGCTTTAGCTTCTAATGCTTTTATAAACAAGTCGTGAAGTTCGTTAGTTAAAGCATCTTTATTTACCGTAAACTCGTTTAAGATTGGCCCTAATAATAATCCGTTTGTAGCGAAAGCATGTCCGCCACAGTTTAGCCCAGATTCAATTCTAAATTCTGAAACCCAGATTCCTTTTTTAGCTAATATTTTACCCTGAATTAAAGCCGATCTGTAATCGCTTACCTTAAGAATAACCTTCTTTTTAATATAATCTTTAGCATCTGGATAAAAATCTTTAAAGTTTTCTAGATAGCTAAATAAATGCGGATTCATACCAGCCGATAAAATTAAAGACGAACTTAGACTAGAATTTGCATACCCCCTTAATGCAGCATGTGCATCGTTATATTCTGCAGGTAATTTTTCATCGTCAATAAAATGCCCTTTATCAACCTTTGTCATAATATTTACGTCGATACTCCCTTTTACCAAGTTTTCTGAGACTAATTTCTTAGCTTTTTCTAAATTAAACGTTCCTGAGATCGCATTTACAAACTGAGATTTAAGCTCTGACGTGCTTGGTAATAAATTAAAGTAATTCTTTAACTCTTCTGTACAAGATTTATTAACTTCTTTAAGCTGATTAAATTTTTCTTCAGTAACATCATGTATCATATTTAAATATGAAGTAATACGTTTCGCTCTAAAATCAGATTCTGAATTATCGATCTCATTATAAGGCAATTCAAACATATGACAGTACATTTTCCGAAGCTTTTCGAGTAAAATATCATCGACTAAAGATATAGCCGAATCAATCCCCAGATGAGACACTTTTAACGGTGTATCAACGGTAAACCCTATTCCCATTACTGGGATATGGAAGGAATGTAATTTTTTCATCGTTATTGTTTTTAGTTATTCTTTTTTTTACAAAAAGATTTACAAAAGTGAGATTATTTTTATCTAAAACACATGACTTTTATCATGTTAGCTCTTAATTATTATAAAAACAACCTCTCTACATACGATTAAATAATTGTAACAAAACAAAAAAGACAGCCATAAGAGACCTTCTTTTATACTATAATTAAACTCAATTTTATTTAAAATTAAAGGGTTATAAAATGAACCTTTTTTAACTTTTAATGACTTGTAAAAGCATCCATGATTTGAGTTACGGAAAACGCTTCTTCTGCCGAACATGGATTTTCTCCTTTACCTAAAAAATAATCTAAAACAGCTGCAATCATAGGCTGCTGCACATGTTTTGGGTTTGAAAAATTAAAAACGAATTCTTCTCCGTTTTTATAATATTTAACTATTTCTCCAAAGAATGAAAACTCTATTCTTCCAGTTGTTCCATAAATAATACATTCGTCTTTTTGATCTGCTTCTGCACCATTAAAAGACCAAATACCACGACACTGAACTCCATTTTTAAAATAGACTATTCCATTTACAATATCGTCTGCGTTCACATTATTTCTGTTTGAAGAAAACCCTATTGCCTTAGTATAATCTCCAAAATACTGATACATTAAATCTAATTGATGCGGTGCTAAATCATGAAATAGCCCACCACCAGAAACTTTAGGATCTAGTCTCCAAGGTAAATCGGATTTGGCAATAAGATTCGATTTTCTAGATTGTAATATCTGAATATCTGCAAACAATACCTCTCCTATTTTATTCTGTTCTAGCAACTCTTTTACTTTTAAAAAAGCTGGTAACTTACGTCTGTAATGCGCTACTGTTAGTTTAACGTTAGCGTTTTTTAGTGCATTTAATATACGTTCTGCTTCGGTTGAATTTAAGGCCATAGGTTTCTCTAAATACACATGTTTTCCTACCTTAATAGCATCTAAAGTATATTGTAAATGTGATGCTGGAGGTGTCGCAATATAAACGGCATTAATTTCAGAATCTTCCAAAATCTGAGTAGCGTCGTTATACCAATGTTTCACATTATGCCGTTTTGCAAAATCTTCAGCTTTAGCTAAATTTCTTCGCATTACAGATTTTAATTCTGACCGTTCAAGTATAGAAAAAGCTGGTCCGCTTTTAACTTCGGCAACATCGCCACAACCTATAATTCCCCAAACAATCTTATCCATATTATGTTCTTTTTATTTCATTTCAAATTTAACGATTCCAATTTAAACCTAATTATGATTAAGGTTATACCCTTTTCCAATAATTTATGATTTTTTCAAACTAAAAAAGCTTGAGGCGAACCTCAAGCTTTGATATGATTACACAGTAAAAACTGTATGTTATTTATTCAAAATTATTTACGATACAATGGATCTACACCTATTGTTCCTTCTAATCCTTTTAAATATTCAGCTGTATTAGCATCATTATATAAGTCTTTTACAGTTTGTAAACGACTAGATAAATCCATTTCTTCAACCAATTGTTTATTACTTGGGTTAGACATGAATGTTTCTAAATAATTAATTTGTTTAGTATAGAAAGCGATGTCTTTTTGTTGTTTCAACTTCAATCTTTCTTTGTACCATTCGCTATTAATTACATAGTCTCTTTCAAAATATCCTCTCAATTCAGGATCGCTCATTTCTTTACCTTCATAATGTCCGTAAGCCATCATATGTAAAAGAATTTTTAATGGTGGTACAGCTGCTTCTATACTACCATCTTCAAAATATCTTAAAGCTACTTTTTGTTGTGCTTCAACAATATTGTTAATTCCATCTACATAGTCTTCCATACCTTGCAATTCTGGTTTAAGCATTTTCTCGTTAAACACTGCATTAGGTTCATCGAAAATACGGTTTAAACATCTTAAAGAGAATTGTTTTGTAATACGGTATCCAAGTCTACTTGCTAAAATTTTCTGTCCTTTATATTCAAAATCTTCTAGTTTTTCAAGAGCTCCATCGTTAATTAAGAATTTAGGATCTCTATCTTGAGGTTCTAAACGTGCCCAAATTTCAGGAATTAAAATACTAATATCATGATCTACTTTATTTTCTCCTCCAACATAACCTGCAGCTGTACTAAAGGCATTAGATTCTGTTAAAATGTGAGATAATAATGCATTGTTTAAATCTGTTGTAGGCGTTAGCATATTGAAAGGTCCTTTTGTTAAGGCGCCTTCAGAACCTGCTCCTGTTGTTGATGGTGATTTACCTGTAAGACTACAAATAAAATCCATAAACAATTCTGGAGTTTCTTGATAATGAATTGGGTTATATACAGCTAACGGACGAATTCCTGCTTTTGTATCGGCTGGATTATTACGTCTTCCTGGTAATACTGCATTTACAACATCGATAATTGGATCTTCAGATTCTACTTTTCTAAATAAACGCATACCTACTTCTGCCAAATAGCTTGCTTCGGTTTCGTTTATAAAGATATTTTTCTCTAAATAACGAGGGTTTTTAGTAGGTTCTCCGTTTACAATTCTAGTATGAGATGGTAATACAAAGTATTCTTCTTCTTTAGGACTATGTACAACACTTTCTATTAAATCTTTAACAGGTTGTGTATATTTATCGAAGTTAATAGTGTCTTCATGAATTTCGATAGCATCCTTCTTAGTTAACAATTCGTAATTTGTTAAGAACACATTTTCTCCAACAATATCACGTTCTGCATTTTTATCGTATCCACGAATAATAGCTTCGTCTGGTCTTTGAAATAAGTGAGATTCACAATTCGCAGAAACTTTTAAACTCTTATTTTTATATTGCGGATTTAGGTCTTTAAACTTATTTCTTGGTAATGTAATAGACGCTGTAATATCGTCTTCCATTTGGATTTTTAAACTTGCAGAGAAATCTGATCTTAATTTGTTTAATAACCAGTTTCCTTCTTGATTAAATCCGATACGTACATAACTACCAACTACTGGGTTATTCACATATTTTAAACCTGTTCCTTTTTGTCCGTTTACAATGTCTACAGATACACAATCTTTCCAATTTAAAGCTCCGTGATCTTGACGATATAGACGTTTAATAAACAATACTAAAGATCTAATATGTACTGGAATGTTAGAGACAAACTCATTATATTCGTCTGTAAATACATCTAAAGGTTGTAATAATCTTACTGCAGATCCTAATGTTCTTTTAGAACTTAAAAAGGGTTCTGAAGGTGGTAAAGTTGGATCGTAATTTCTCCATCTTTTAGAGTAATCGTATTCAATAATTTCGTCTGCTTTTTTAAAGTCTTCGTCAATATCAATAATGTTGAAATTACTATATGTAATTGCATTTTTCATTGATTTAGAAATCTCTGACTTTCCTCCTCCTGAAACCGTACAAGGTTTGTGGCAAAATACACCTTCTGGAGCTGTATTTACAATTCTCCAAAGGGCAACAGCATCGTGTTTTTCTAATTTGAATTTATTCCCAGATGGGTGAACATATGTTTTATTTGGATTTAATAAGATACGTTGTTCAACATCTTTATACGTCCAAGTAATATCGTTTGTATTTGTGTTGATGTATGCATTTTCAGGGACATAAACAATGTTAGGATATTTTTTATCTACAGCATAATATTCGGGTTTAACATCAATTCTATCACCTAAATATTTCTTAACATCTTCGAAACTGTAAATATTTCCGTATTTATTAGAAAACCCAGTACCATTTACGATATCTCCCATTACACCTCTTGGGTAAGCAACCGCTCCTCCTGAATGTTCTTCTTCTACTAAACCAAATAAGTTAGCTGAGTAACTAATTTGAGTTTTAATTTCTTTTTTAGAATATCCGAAATAATTATCTGCGATTAACGTAACAACAACACCTCTATCATCTCTACAAGTTAATTTAAAAGCACCACCATCGTTATATAATTCGCTTGGTTCTTTCCAGCACATACCATCTTTTCTCTGACGCTCTGTTGCATCGTCGTAATGAGGTAAACCAACATCTTTTTTCTTAAGTGTTTTTAATTGTGGCGCAAGGATAACACAACCAGTATGTCCTGTCCAATGTTCTGTATCTAAAGCAGCATCGTTTTGTACAAGAGATGGATCTCCCGCATTACCAAAAATAGCTTCAACAAAATCTAAGTTACTAACTAAGCTACCTGGAGCAAAGAAACGAACTTCTAAACTCTTTTTAGAAATCACTCCTTTTACTTCTGGGCAAACCATTGGTCTCATTAACATAGAAACCATAACTTTTGCTTTTTCTTCTTGTTTAGAAGTAAATGGTAATGTTTTTAATTCTTCTGAAGGTTTAAGTGCTGCATCTAATAAATGTGCAAATGTTATTTTAGGAACTTCAAATTTATCTAAAGGCACAGGTAAACTCCCTTCTACAATATGAAAAGTACCTTTTGTTGTTCTTTTATCATGAATTGGATTGTTTAAAACCCCTTGTTTTACTCTGTAAGATGTAACATCTTCACTAACAAAACTTTCACCATTTGGAGGTAAACTTACCTCGCGTGCATGTCCGGTTTGGTTTAACACTAAAGTATCGTTAGGTATTTTTATTGTTTTATCAAAAGTTACGTCTTTTAAATAATCTTCAATAAAAGATTGAATTCGACTATCTACGGGAGACAAATGATCTGATAGAATTCGGGATTTTTCACGAAAACTTTTAATTAGTCCATTGGTTAGTTTTTGAAAATTTGGATTACTAAATGCAATTTCTGCATTTTCGTCGTCGTGATAAATAGGTTGTCCTAAAGAAGCTAACTGCAGGTTGATGTACCTTATAGTATCTTTTCTGCTTCGAATTACAGCCTCATTATTCGCATTCTTTTCTCTACTCATAGTTATTTGTAAATTTAAAATCGATAATACTCTGTTTATGCATATTTTGTATTGTCATAATCCCATTAGCCGAGTATTTTTAGTCGCTAAAAGAAGATAATGAATCCTTTTATTTTTTAATTTAAAAGACGATTTCTGATTTGGTTTTCTTCAAACAAATAATCCTAAATCTAAATTGATATTTTTTACAAAAAATGCAATCTTTTATTCATTGTAAATTTACTTAATTACAAAATAAAAAACTAATAAGTTTAAGTAATAAATGCGCTCAAACTACCTAAAAACAAAGGGTTTAATCAAAATAGAATGATTCTAAATAATAAAAAATAATCTTATTTTTTTTCAAACGTTTTCGTTTTTAATTTAAAAAAAATCATAAAAATAAGATCTCATTTTACACAAAACATATCTACATTATCATGCCGAAAAAATAGTGAATGCATTTACTTTATTTCTAAAAAAATTATCTTCTAGAAATTAGATTAAAAAAACAAATTCATAATCTTGATTTAATCACCAATCAAATTGCAGAATAGAGTTCTATAAAAAGGACATCTATTTGGCTAAGAAACTAACGCCCTCAACTTGTATTAAAATTGTATATAATATTCTAAACAAAGGTAAATATGAAGAAAACAAAAAAAGCTTCCGATTTCTCGAAAGCTTTTTTGTGATGGCAGAAGGATTCGAACCTTCGACCGCCTGCTTAGAAGGCAGGTGCTCTATCCAACTGAGCTATGCCACCATTCACGAACAACTAGTGTTCTGAAAGCGCTTTATTAGAAAACTTAATTCCCGAAAAGCTGTGCAAATATAAGTGTCTTTATAAAACTACACAACATTATTTTGGATAAATTTTAAAAAATATTTACATCTTTTTATAACCCTATTGTAAATCAATTATTTCAGGTTTTATCTTTCTTAAAATAAAAGTTAATTCACGTTTTTATAGTACAAAAAAAAAGAACAGCCTTTACAGACCGTTCTTTTTTATAAAATGCAATTTTTATAAAAAATTATTTTCTAACTGCTTTTACTATAGCTAAAGCAGCTTTAACATCTTGCTCTAATTTTGCATAATCTTTATTAGCAATTATGTCTTTAGATATTAATTGAGATCCCATACCAACACAAGTAACACCAGCATCAAACCATCCTTTTAAGTTTTCTTCTGTTGGAGAAACACCACCAGTTGGCATAACACTTGTCCAAGGTTGTGGGCCTTTAATTCCTTTTACAAATTTAGGTCCGTAGATATCACCAGGAAATAATTTTACGATTTCACATCCTAATTCTTCAGCTCTAGCAATTTCTGTTAATGTACCACATCCAGGAGACCATAATACTTTTTTACGGTTACATGCAATTGCGATATCTTCCCTTAAAACAGGAGTTACAATAAAGTTTGCACCTAATGCCATGTATAAAGAAGCCGCTGCTCCGTCTGTAACAGAACCAACACCCATAATCATACCTGGTAATTCTGCAATTGCATATTTAGTTAACTCTCCAAAAACTTCGTGAGCGAAATCTCCACGAGCAGTGAATTCCATTAATCTTGCTCCACCATCGTAACAAGCTTTTAATACTTTTTTACTTAACTCAATATCATTATGAAAAAATAAAGGAATCATTCCAGTTTCTTTCATTGCTTGAGCTACTTCTAATCTTGAAAATTGTGCCATTTTATTATTTTTAAATTTTTTAATTCCAGTTTAAGATTTTTTTGAAATCGTATGCCTCTGGATTAGGTAAATATTTTTTAGCTTGTTCATAATCTTTCTCTTCAATATAGAATAGATTATTTATAAAAAGCTGTGCCATATCTGAATTGATATCGACTAATCTTGGTGGAATTTTACCGCTTTCATCTTCAAAATCCTTTAAAAATAAAGGCGTAATATCACCTTTTGAGTTTGCACTTACAATACAACCAGAGATCCCTTGATCAAATAATTTCTTTACACCAATACCCAATAAAGAGCATAAGGTTAAATCGAATGCTATAGGATTACAACATCTTAATTCGTAACCAAGTTCTACCGGTCTTGTTTTTACTTTTAAACCTATCTCTTTAAGTTTAACTTGAAGTAGATAATTAAAAATATGAGATTTACTTACATTTCCTAATTCCGGATGACCGTGGTCGTCGTAAGTAAAATTAATATCGGAATTTATAATTTCTTCTTCATCCATAAAATGAAAAACACCTTCGCTTACTAAAGCGACACCATATTCTACACCTTCAAGTTTACATTTCACAATAGAGGACACTATCATATTAATAAGTTTCTCGAAAGTAATTTTGGTTTTGTTAAACATTTCTGGAATAATCATCATTTGAAAATGACAAGCCGAAGCTATTCCGAAAGCTAAATGTCCTGCCGAACGTCCCATTGCCGACATAACAAACCAGTTTTCGCTGGTCCTAGCATCTTCATATACCGTATTTCCTATTCTAACACCTTCGTCTTTTGCTGTATGAAATCCGAATGTTGGATTTCTGTCTGGCAATGGCAAGTCGTTATCTATAGTTTTAGGTACGTGTACATGAGCTACATTTAACTCTTGTGATTGAAGATATTTGGTTAACCTATTGGCGGTAGACGCAGTATCGTCTCCGCCAATGGTTACCAATAATTTTACATTATTTTTCTTAAAAAAATCTGATTTAAAATCACTGTCTTTAGGCTTAAACCTACTCATAATTAAAGTAGATCCGCCACGACTAAAAATACGATCGGCATGATGAAAATCGAACACTTTTATTTCTGGTTCTTCGGAAAGTAATCCTTGGTACCCATGATGCACACCTATTACTTTGTAACCATCTTTCATAAAGGTTTTGGCTACAGTACTAATTACGGTATTAATCCCAGGTGCGGGTCCTCCTCCACAAATAATTGCAATTGATTTTTCCATGTATAAATCGTGTTTGTTTGTAATGATTTTAAGTTTCAGTTATTATCTAGCTACACGACCTGAAGCGTCTCCGCCCATAAGTTTATTTACCTCAGCAACAGTTGCTAAGTTAGCATCACCTTTAATTGTGTGTTTTAAACAAGATGCAGCAACTGCAAAGTCTAATGCATTTTGATCGTTATCTGGGTATGTTAATAATCCGTAGATTAAACCTCCCATAAAAGAATCTCCACCACCTACTCTATCTACGATATCAGTAATTTGGTATTGACGAGTTTCTAACATTTTAGTTCCATCGTATAAAACTCCAGCCCACGTGTTGTGAGATGCAGAGATAGATCCTCTTAATGTAGTAATTACTTTTTTAGCTTTAGGAAATTTAGCCATCATTTGCTTACAAACAGATAAAAACGCTTCTGCTTTAACATCATGTCCAGCAGTTTGCACTGCAGCACCATCAGGCTTAATTCCGAAGTGCATTTCAGCATCTTCTTCGTTTCCTAATACAACATCACAGTAAGATGTTAATTCTGTCATTACAGCTTCTCTGTGCGCATCGTCACAGTAATTCCATAATTTAGCACGGTAGTTTAAATCTGTTGAGATTGTAATTCCTTTAGCACTTGCAGCTTTAACAGCTTCTAAACATACATCTGCAGAACTTTGAGAAATAGCTGGAGTAATACCAGTCCAGTGAAACCACTCAACACCATCAAAAACAGTATCCCAGTCAATCATTCCTGACTCAATAGTAGACATAGAAGAATGAGCTCTATCGTAAACGACTTTACTTCCTCTAGATACTGCACCAGTTTCTAAGAAATAAATTCCTAAACGCTCTCCACCCCATACAATTTTGTCAACACCAACACCTCTTTTACGCATTTCCATCATTGCACACTCTCCAATATCATTCTTTGGTAAACGTGTTACGAAATCGCAAGACACACCATAGTTTGCTAATGATACTGCTACGTTAGACTCTCCTCCTCCATAAACAACATCAAAATTGTTAGCTTGAGAAAATCTTAAAAATCCTTGAGGAGCTAATCTTAACATGATTTCTCCAAACGTTACTACTTTACTCATTTATTTAAATTTATATTAATTAAGTTTATTTTTAATGAGGAATTCACTTCCTCTTTGTACTTTTATAATGATAAAAATATTGAATAATTACCATTAAGACAAACGTTTGTGCAAAACTTTTATATTTCTCTATTGATAAAAAAAATAAGAATTGACTCTCATTTTATATCGAATTAAAGGACAAAAGGAATATATTTGTTCAAACGATTGACCAAATTTACATAAAATTTTGAAAAACAAAAGAAAAACGACAATAAAAGATATAGCAAATGTGTTAAATATTACTCCATCTGCTGTTTCAAGGGCGTTACATAACCATCCCAGAATCAGTGATAAAACAAAAATTGCAGTAAAAAAAGTTGCCAAAGATCTAGATTATCAACCCAATCATTTAGCCTCTGCATTAAGGAGTGGAAAGAGTAAATTAGTGGGTATTATTGTTGCTAAAACCAACAGTTATTTCTTTTCGTCTGTCGTTGAAAATATAGAATATGAGCTCAATAAAAAAGGGTATAATCTTATCATTACACAGTCTAACGAATCCTTCGATAAAGAGTGTAGAAATATAGATGCGCTTTTACAAACTCAAGTCGATGGTATTATTGCTTCTTTAGCCAACGAAACAGTTAATTTCGATCATTACAACAAAATTAAAGAGAAAGGCATACCTCTTATCTTGTTTGATCGTGGTGAAAATGATATAGGTGTAGATTATGTAGGTATAGACGATTACCAAAGTAGTAATATTGTTGTAAATCATTTAGTAGAACAAGGCTGTAAGCGCATAGCACACATCGCAGGGTATAGTCATACCAGAATTTACAAAAACAGAATTAGAGGGTATAAGGATGCACTAAAAAAGCACGGATTACCTGAAGAGGAAGAGTTATTGTTAGAAGGAAGTTTATCTATTGAAGATGGAAGAGCAAAAATGACGGAACTTTTAAAACTTTCTATTTTACCAGATGCTGTTTATGCCGCTGGAGATTATGCTGCCTTAGGAGCACTACAGGTATTGCAAGAACACAACATTAAAGTACCTGAACAAATTGCTTTGGTTGGTTTTAGTAACGAACCATTTACATCGCTAGTATCGCCTTCCATTTCGAGTATTTATCAGCACAACAAAGAGATTGGAAAATTAGTAGCAAAACAGTTTCTTTTACGTGTAAATGATAAGAATTATAAGCCTGTTTTACACAAAACCATATTAGAACCTGAATTAATTATTAGGGACTCTTCTAGAAAATTAAAGTCATAAATCATTAAGCTTGCTAAATTGTTACTTTTATATTGATATAGCAAAGCCTATAACCAACACAGAAACAGATTATAATTTCTAGGTTAGTTCAGGCTTTATTATGTATAGTTTTATATGTTACGATACCTTATTAAGGCGTAACTATACTATTTTTTACTCGGTGGTCTTTGTCCGCCTTTAGGTTTTGGTCCATTTTCTAATTCTGCTTTCGAAAGAAATCCATCGCCGTCTGTATCTATATCAGAAAACGATTGGGCTATAGGGCCTTTCAACTCTTCTTTAGCTAATTTACCATCTTTATTTGTATCCATTTCAGATAGCAAAGTATCAAACATAGGTGGACCACCTGGTCGGCGTTCTGAATGCTCTTTAGTTGCTTTATGAGTTTCAGTAGTTGGCGCTATTTGTTGTTCTGATTTCTTGTCTTTCTTAGACTCGCAAGCTAACATTACACATGTAAAAGCTCCTAAAAGTATTATTTTTTTCATGTTTTAAGGTTTTATGTTATTATTAAAATGTTTTAAAGTATTAGATATTGATTCTTAACTAATTACTAGTCTTTTCATCCCTTAGTACTAGAGAGTACCAATTTTCTGCCAACTATTATGCTAGGCAAAATTATAGCAAAAAACCATAAATATTTAGTATTAGACTGCTGCTGACTAACAATCATTTTATCGTTTTTAAAAAACACAGAAGTACTATAATTATTATTTTCTGATAAAATAACCTTGCTTGTATCTCCATTTAACAACAATGAAAAAATAGTTTGATGATGATCATTCTCTGTAAAAGCACTTATGTTAAGATCTAAAGTTTCTAAGGTTTTAGGTAGTTTTGAAGTGATAAATTTAAAATTTGTTTCATGATTCCCTAATTTCAATCCACCATTTAAAAGATCGATATGTTCTCCATTAATTTCTAAATTGAAATGCTCTTTTATATACTTAACAGCCAATATTTTATATTCATCATTAGACAATGCATTGAAATCAAGATTTGGATAATGTTTTATTAAAGCTTCTTGAAAACCAACCTGACTTAAACTCACATTTAAAATTCCCAATTCTTGATTCACTTCTAAATAATAAGCTGCAGATAAAGGGTTGTGTGCCTTCACCACTTGTAAAGAGATTATCATAAAAAAACAGAAAAAAAGTATCTTTTTCATAAGGCTATTAATTATAGGTAAAACTACTATTTGCAGCTACTCCTTTTAAACATTTAGGAACATTAGGTGCATCTGTATTACTTGCGACATAATGATATGTACCCTCTGGAAACTCTGTAGTTTCGGCTGTTCTTCCTCCACAATCATCTAAATCATCTGGCTCTTCTGCATAGGCATAAATAGGAAAACCATCTTTAGCAAAACCAATTAATTTGGTTGTTGTAACTTGATCTATTAATGTACATGATACATCTGTAATACCATTAGCATCTAAAACTTGATTCATTGATTCAGGAATAAAATGCCAGTGGTAATACCCTGCAGGGTCGTGATGACCACCACATGGATCTAGAGAAGGGATATTACCAGCAACTTCTCTTCCTGGGTTTGTTACAGAAGGCGGAGCTCCGTTAATTGGAACACCATCTAAAGACACACCAACTAATTCTATGGTATCTATATCGTTATTTGAGGCTGCTAATTTTGGTATTGCAGGAATTAAAAATGTTAATTCTAAATCGTTATTTGGTGCAGCTTCTAAACAATAAGATAAATCTGCATCTACTGCTCCAGAGTTAAAATCGTCTATATTAATATTGCCTTCATCATCTACAATATCATATCCATCTGCCTCCATAGCATTAAATAATTCTGCTTTCATAACTTGAAATCCAGGATTTGTATCACCGTCGTAAACCCCTAAGCCTCCAATATCTTCGATTGTTTCTGGGCAATACGGACCGTTTTCTACTGGGTTACTTGAAAATGTGATTTGAAAACATTCAGCACTAGTTCCGTCTTCAAGAGTAGCCGTAACAGTTTCAATAGATAGTAATGACATTGAATTAAATAAAGATTCGGAAATTAAATACGTTCCATCTTCTGTTGTTTCGGTTTCAGATTCACTTTCTGTACTACTACTGTTACACGAGCTATATACCCCCAACATAAGTAATGCAATACAAAAGCCCCCTCCTAATAGGTATTTATTTTTTTTCATTTTTATATACTGTAAATTATGAATTGACTAAGTTTGTTTTTAGAGACAACTGGCGTTAGTCCATTTCTTCTATTAACTTAGAATTAAAATCAGGAATTAGTTTCTTTCTTTTTTTAAATTTAAAAATAAAACCAAATACACTAAGTGTTGCTAAAAAGGGAACTACATACCAACTTAAAGCATTACCCGCTAAGCTATTTGTATTACTTACCAGTATAAATTTATTATCTACAAGTTTAACTTTAGCTTCAAAATTGTTATTCTTTTCTAAAGCGAATATATTTCTATTCACACCATTTTTTAAAATCATAAATGTGTTTTTACTTTTAAATATATCCTGAAACATGGTGTTATTTAAAGACACGGTTTTAAACGTTTCTGGCACATCTATTAAATATACCACTAGAGTTTCGTGTCCTAATTTAATTTTAGGATCACTAAGTTTAACCTCTTGACCATTAATTTTAAGTGATAGATTTTTCGACATAAGTGTAAAAACCAACTCTTCAAATTCTTTTGGTGTATTGTACCCTTTAACGGTATACTTATTATTGACTACACTTTCGAAAGCTGAGAGCGCAGACCTTACCTGAAGTGTCCATTGTCCGCTCTTACTTTTAACCAATACTGTACTAGACTGTGATGTAGAGTGTGCTAAAACCACCATGGGTATAATAAACCACAAGAAAGAAAGCGCTACTCTTATTTTTTTTCTTGTGTTATAATACATAAGCACCTCTTAAACCATTTATAAAATTATTATTCCCAGCCTCGTCTACGTGATAATGATAACCACGAGTATCGTCTGAATGTCCAAGTAAATCATCTAAATCTGTTGGAGTATTACCATCTACATCTAGCAATTCATAAATACCATAACCATCTAATGCATATCCAATTAAAGCAGCATGACCATCTTCTTGATCTACAGATGTACTATAACCCGTTGCAGCGTGGTAGTGATACCCTTGATGTACATTTATATGTCCTCCTGCATCATCAAAAGGAGCTAGAGTATATGCACTTAAAATATTACTTGTAGGTGCTGGTGCAGAAAACTCAATTCCGTTTAAAGCAACACCACGAGTTGTAGGCACATTACTTTGCGCACCCCCTGCTGAGTTAAAATAAGTTGCCGTACTTTGATAAACTGGGGTTACAGGAATTAACCACGTTTGAGACACGCTTGTAATATAATCGGGAATACATTCTACACAAAAATTCTCATATTCTGTTCCAACGTCTGGATTTGCTGCATTGATACAATCTTCTTCTGTTTCTGTAATATATACATCTCCATTTTCATCATACATTAACCATTTATCATCATCATAAAAAGTTGCCATATTCTTCACAAAAGCACCATCTACATCATACACTTCTCCATCTTCTAACCAAATCCCTCCTGCTTCTGCATCGTCTTCAATATTATCTGGACACCATGGTCCCATAGTATGATCTGCAGGTACGCTAGTTGTTACTATTTGATAACATTCTGAACTTGAACCATCTGATAATGTACAAGAAACTTTAGTAATAGTTAGCGTTTCTCCTTCTGTATAAAAATATGCTGGATCTACATCTATAGACACACTATCATCTACATCGTCTGTATCAGAATCTGTTGAACTATCGCTATCACTACTTGAACAAGAACTGAAAGTAAATAATCCTACTGAAATAAAAGTTAATCCCAACATGGGTAATTTCATACTGTTTAATTTCATGATTTTTCTGTTTTTTTTGATTATTGATTAGTTATTAGAATTGAAATATTACTACTATCTATTTTCTATTAGGAATAGATTATTCTAATTCTTGCTTTAGTTTAATGGCAAGAATTTGTGTTTTTTTCCGAAGATTCATTGCAATATTTAATTGGTTTTTGGTTTGCAATAATTGATCTATAACACTGTTTTGATATTCTTTATTATTCAATAAACCTCGATAATTAGATTTCTGGCCGTAAACTCTAATCTGATTAAAATTGTGATTCGCTTCCGGAAGGACATCTATCAATGAAATGTATTCTTCCAAAACAGGTTTCAACCTATTATCTACAATATTTCTAATCTTTAATTCTTGTTCTTCAAATAATTTTAATTCAGTAGGATACTCTGCAATCAAATCGGCAAGTGTATCGTTTTCTAAAAATTGAAACTTATCTGTTATATTTACAGAGCTTAAAGCTTCTTTTCTTAAATTTGTATTTTTAAAATTTATCTTAATTATTGTATCCTTAGCACCTTCTGTTAAATCATTACCATGGAGCCCTACATATTTTAGCGTGTTTTGTAATGTTATTGTATTCTTATTATATTGCATTATTGAGGTATCAAGAACATTAAGATTTGTATGTAACTCTTCGTATAAGCTTACATAAATTTTCTCTTGGACTATTTTATTTTTTCTAACTTCATTTAAATCATTAATTTTCCATGCAATTAGAATTCCCAGTACAATCAAAAAAATTTCTCCAAGAGCATATAGCAGATGATTTTTTACTTTCCCTGAAAGCAACTGTTTTCTTCTTAGATTCCTAAATACTTTCATAACTTCATTAGCCCTAGTTATAATAGTTTAAAAAAAAAGCTTCATAATTACTTACAAAGCCTTTTAAAAAAAACAACAACAAACTATTTTTTATTTTCTTTTACCACTTGGTTTTCCATTATCAAACTCTTCTTCTGAAATGTATCCATCTTCATCCGTATCAATCTTAGCAAAATCATCTTTCAACGGCCCTTTTAATTCTGATTCTTCAAGTTTCCCATCTTCATTAGCATCTAGTTCTTTTACAAGCTCTGCATATGTTGGTGGTGCTTTTTGTTCTCCTCCTCTTTGTTGAGCACTTGAAACACTTACAAATGCTAAACAAAAAAACACCATCATTAAACCGATTTTAGAATTCATTGTTTTCATAATTATAATTTTTTAGTTCTTATATATGTGCAAATATGTAAAATAGTTAGATGTCTAATTTATGTTTTCAGTGGATGGGCATAATCCTTAAGTAAAATCATATAAAAAAATGTTAAACCTGTTTCTGTGAACCTATAATCACCTAATTTCTAACAGATATTAAGATTTTACTATAGTAAATCCCTAAAGTAAAGACTAAGTATTTTTGATGATCTGAGGTCCTATTTTAGATTAAACTGAAACAAAAAAAACCGTCTAAAAAATTAGACGGTTTTAAAAAATAGACTTATTGGATTATTTAATCACTACTTTCCTAGTGATGGGTTTGCCATATTTATATATGGACAACATGTAAAATCCTTTTGGATATGAAGATAAGTCTAAAGTTTTACGTTTTAAGCTTCCATCTGACTGGATAATTTCATTATATAATACCTTTCCTGACATATCGGAAAGTCGTATAGGAGATGCAACCATTAAACCTGATATTTTTATATTTAAAATACCTGATGTGGGGTTTGGATAAATACCAAATTCAAAATCTGGTATTACTTCTTCAAGTTCTTCAACTTTAAAATATTCTATATTAACAGTAACACTATCTTCTGTGTAACAACCTGCTACATTAAATACCTCGACCGTATAATTGGTTGTTTGATTTGGACTAACAGTAATGCTCGACGTCGTCTCACCTGTACTCCATATGTAATCAGAACCTCCTGTAGCTGTTAAAGTCACAAATTCACCTTCTTCGATAGTTTTATCTACTCCTGCATTTGCTACAGGTAAAGCATCTACATGTATAGTAACCTCAGCTGTATTTGAGACATCTCCTTCCGAAACAACTACATTATATGTTGTAGTCTGATTGGGACTAACCGTTATATTTTGAGTAGTCGCACCTGTACTCCATTTGTAACTCGATCCGCCAGATGCCGCTAGTGTTACTGACTCGCCTTCACAAATGATTTGATCTTCACCTGCATATGCTGTAACAATTATTTCGGTAGCGTTTACAATGACTTTAACATCATCTATAGTTGAGCAATCGCCTGCATTAAATACCTCGACCGTATAATTGGTTGTTTGATTTGGACTAACGGTAATGCTCGACGTCGTCTCACCTGTACTCCATATGTAATCAGAACCTCCTGTAGCTGTTAGAGTCACAAATTCACCTTCTTCGATAGTTTTATCTACTCCGGCATTTGCTATTGGTAAAGCTGTAACTGTTACTGTTACCTCGGCTGTTTCTGAGACATCGCCTTCCGAAACAACTACATTATATATTGTAGTCTGATTGGGACTAACCGTTATATTTTGAGTAGTCGCACCTGTACTCCATTTGTAACTCGATCCGCCAGATGCCGCTAGTGTTACTGACTCGCCTTCACAAATGATTTGATCTTCACCTGCATATGCTGTAACAATTATTTCGGTAGCGTTTACAATGACTTTAACATCATCTATAGTTGAGCAATCTCCTGCATTAAATACCTCGACCGTATAAATGGTTGTTTGATTTGGACTAACGGTAATATTTTGAGTGGTTGCTCCCGTGTTCCATTTATAACTTGATCCGCCACTTGCTGAAAGTGTAACCGATTCGCCTTCTTCGATAGTTTTATCTACTCCGGCATTTGCTATTGGTAAAGCTGTAACTGTTACTGTTACCTCGGCTGTTTCTGAGACATCGCCTTCCGAAACAATTACACTATATGTTGTAGTCTGATTGGGACTAACCGTTATATTTTGAGTAGTCGCACCTGTACTCCATTTGTAACTTGATCCGCCAGATGCCGTTAGTGTTACTGACTCGCCTTCACAAATGATTTGATCTGTACTTACTCCTGCCGTAACAATTATTTCGGTAGCGTTTACAATAACTTTAACATCATCTATAGTTGAGCAATTGCCTGCATTAAATACCTCGACCGTATAAATGGTTGTTTGATTTGGACTAACGGTAATACTTTGAGTGGTTGCTCCCGTATTCCATTTATAACTTGATCCGCCACTTGCTGAAAGTGTAACCGATTCACCTTCTTCGATAGTTTTATCTACTCCGGCATTTGCTATTGGCAAAGCTGTAACTGTTACTGTTACCTCGGCTGTTTCTGAGACATCGCCTTCCGAAACAATTACACTATATGTTGTAGTCTGATTGGGACTAACCGTTATATTTTGAGTAGTCGCACCTGTACTCCATTTGTAACTTGATCCGCCAGATGCCGTTAGTGTTACTGACTCGCCTTCACAAATGATTTGATCTGTACTTACTCCTGCCGTAACAATTATTTCGGTAGCGTTTA
>NZ_CANMTH010000010.1 GCF_947500765.1 uncultured Formosa sp.
ACACCTTATGTGGTTCTTCAACAGCATGCTGCATAAAAAAAACTAAATCTTTATTAGGATTTTATCTTGGAATACGTATAAGATTAGTTGCGTGAACTAAATATTAACTTTAAATATAAGCAATACAAAAGAGACACGCAATAAGTTTCCAAAGAGGAAACAACTAGCAATTAATTTTATACGGTGTTGTAATTAGTTATTTATGATTTCTCAAAAAAAACAAACTGTTATTCAGTCCAACGCAGAACTTGCTAATGGTAAAAAATTTCAAGATTTAGTTAAATTAATTGATACACATATTCCTTCACAAACTTTAGAATCTAGAATTCTTATAAAAGAAATCTCGTCTTTCATAGGTTTTAAGGATTCAAAAATGAACAGAATAGCAAGACATAATTAAGGTCTTATTTTTTCATACTCCGCTTTTAATTCAGAACTAACATTAATTAATTCAGCACTACCAGAAGAAAAGTCAGAATTACACTTTATATAAACAGTTCCGTTTTCAGAGTTTATTTTATCTATAATCGTAGGAAATCCTCCGAGAATAGTTATTGAGTTTACTAATTGGTTCATTTCATTTGTAAATTCATATTTACTAGAATCGTATTCAGTAATAAAATTATTCAATATAATGTTTTTAATTTTATTCATAATTTCGGTTTTTTAATTAATTACAACTCCTTTTATCAATACTAAATACTCCTATATCAAGAATAAGTAAAGGGATATTGTTAGTTTAAGCACTAAATGTATTACTTTCCTGTAGGTTAAGAATACGGTTACCCGTAAATGGGTGGTATTTTAAATTAAATAGACTAAATCTTTACCCGAATAATATCGTTTATATGTGTAGAATACCTTGGCGACAAACGTTCTTGTTTCATTTTCCATTGTCGGCCGAGGGATTGAGCCCCGAACTTTACTTTATTGTTACCATAGGACGTATTTAGCCTATCGACAATTGCCATTAGGGGTTGGTGCTTTGGATTCTCGTTAGAGAATAGACTAAATTGTTTTTGGTCTTCTGGAGTGAGGTTCATTACAATTACGCCGGCTTTTTTGTAATGGAAATCTTTTTTATAAATACACTCTAATGCTTTATGAGCTGCTTTTATGAGATCGAAACTTGAATTTGTTGGTGTTTCGGTTTTAACAACCACATTACGGTAGTATTGTGGTAGGTCTTTACGAAACCCGTTAGTCTGTAAAAAGACCATGACCGCATTAGTATGGGAGTTTTGGTGACGTAATTTTTCGGCACAAGAAATGGCGAATGTTGCCACACGTTCTTGGAGATCTGCATAATCTGTAATCATGCCTTCGAATGACCGTGTGGTGGCAATTGATTTTTTTGTGTTTGGGGTTTCTAAATCTAGGGTTGGTTTTCCTTCTAAGTCGTGTTTTAACCTTAATCCGATAACTGACATATGTTTACGCACCCAGTCGTCTGACTGCAGCGTAAATTGATAAGCGTTATGTATGTTTAATGCTCTTAAGCGTTTGGCATGTTTTCTACCTACACCCCAAACATCTTCTATAGCGGTCCATTTAAGTGCTTTTACGCGCTTTTCTTCTGTATCTATAACATAGACACCTTGGGTACGTTCTGTAAACTTCTTAGCTATCTTATTAGCCACTTTGGTTAATGCTTTTGTGGATGCAAAACCAATGCTTATTGGAATACCGGTACCTCTGGTTACTTGTTTTCTCATGGTATCCCCTATTTCCTGAATATTGAAATATTGGAATCCGTTAAACTTTAGAAAGGCTTCGTCTATACTGTAGATTTCGATATCTGGAGAGAAGTTGGCAAGCAAGCTCATTACACGACTGCTCATATCTCCATACAAGGCATAGTTGGATGAAAAAACGTGAATATTGTGTTTTATAAATAGGTGTTTGTATTCGAATGCCGGTGCCCCCATAGGAATACCCAAAGCTTTAGCTTCGTTAGACCGTGCAATGACACAGCCATCGTTATTTGATAGTACCGCTATAGGCTTACCATTTAGAGCTGGGTTGAATACGCGTTCGCAAGAGGCGTAGAAATTATTACAATCGACCAGGGCAAACATTAGAAGTATTTTATAACGTTAATGACGATACCCCAAATGATAAAATCGTTATCGGATGTAACACAAATGGGTTTATAGTCTTCATTTTCGGCAATCAGCCAAATACAATCCTTTTCTATTTTAATGCGTTTTACAGTGAATTCACCATCGATAAAACAGACTGCTATCTTATTGTCTTTAGGCTCCAGGCTTTTGTCGACAATTAATAAATCGCCATCATGGATGCCTACGTTTTTCATTGAATGTCCGTTGACTCTACCGTAAAACGTCGTACTCGGATTTTTAATAAGATGCTTGTTGAGGTCGATATTAATATCTAGAAAGTCGTCTGCAGGCGATGGGAATCCTGCACTAATACCATTAACAAATGGGAGTTCTATAGCCGAATTGTATTCGGGTATAAAAAACGTAAGTGGTTTTATTTGATATAACTTTCTAATTTGCATGCTACAAAATTAAACAATAGATATGTAAAAATGTAGCAGTGTTGATAAGTTTAAAGGTAGGTAGTTTATTAAAATAACATTTAATCATACGTAAAAAAGCTTACAAAATCAATTTCTTGACTTCGAAAGCTTGATGCATTATCTATTTTATCTCAACTTAATTTACTGTTTTGGACACCTAGTTTAATACAATAAAAATATAACCAAAGACATACTATTAATTTATCATTCATTACGAGATCAGATGGATTTTTAATGATGAAAAATGTTTTGTCCCCTATAAAACCGACTTCATATTTAACTAAAACTACCTTAGCACGTAACGGTTTTATTATCAAGTTTTAATCTAGAATAAGGGTAAAAAAACCATATCTCTTCTCCCTCATATTTTTATTTCTTTTCTCTTCAGGACAGCCATATATATATTCCAACAACGATACCAACAACCAGATACCCTACTGGTTTTAAATACCTCCAAGGTGTAATATCTACTTGTTTTGTATACTCCTGTTCAAAATCTGTTTCTCTTGGTATAAAATGACTAACAACGAACATAATGATAATTGTTAATACAAACAATATTCCCATTAAATGTAAGAAACTGATGTCTGGTTTAATAATATATAATGTCATTAAATACGTAACTACGCTAAATAGAATAGCAATGTTAGCTGCTTTTCCTGAAACACGTTTAGAAAATATTCCAATAATTATAATGGCTAAGATAGGCACACTATGCGTACCATTTAATTCCTGTAAATACGTAAAAATCCCACCTTGTACACCATATAACAAAGGTGCTATACCCATAGAAAACAAAGCTAGTACTATACCAAATGTTTTACCTGCCTTTACAACTTGTGTACCTGATGCTTCTTTATTAATATATTCTTTATAAAAGTCTAACCCGAACAAAGTGACAGAACTATTTAAAGCACTGTTAAACGAGCTTAAAATAGCTCCAAATAATACTGCGGCAAAAAAACCAATAAATGCTACAGGCAATACAGCTTTCACAACCATTGGGTAGGCCTCATCGGGATTTTCAATATTTCCATTAAAAATATAAAATGCGATTATACCAGGTAACACTACGATAAATGGTCCTAATATTTTAATAAACGCAGCTAATAGTAGTCCCTTTTGACCTTCTTTTAAATTTTTAGCTCCAAGAGCCCTTTGAATAATGGCCTGATTAGTCCCCCAATAATAAAAATTAACAATAATCATCCCTGTAAAAAGAGTCCAAAATGGGACATCCGAATCAGGTCCCCCTATAATATCAAACTTTTCAGGAAGGACTGTTGTAAGTGTTTTTAATCCCGTAAAAATATTTCCATCACCAATTTTCATTAAACCAAAAATTGGAATTAAAGACCCTCCTATAATTAGTCCAATGGCATTTATCGAATCTGAAATAACTACTGCTTTTAATCCCCCAAAAATAGCATATATACTCCCGACAATCCCTATAGCCCATACAGTTACCCATAATGCAGGTTCAGGACTCATTCCTAATTTTTCAGGAATATCAAACATTGAGTTTATTGCTAATGCTCCTGAATAAAGTACTGTTGGCAACATCGAAATGGCATATCCTAAAAGAAAAAGTAATGAGACAATTGTTTTAGTGGATTTACCATACCTATTTTCTAAAAATTGTGGAATTGTTGCTATACCACTTTTTAAATATTTTGGCAGTAAAACAAACGCTGTAAAAACCATGGCTATAGCCGCAACAACCTCGTATGCCATAATTGGTATACCATCTCTAAAAGACACGCCATTCATACCTACAATTTGTTCGGTGGAAAGGTTTGTAAGTAACAAAGACCCCGCAATAACAGGTCCTGTTAAGCTTCTTCCTCCTAAAAAATAGCCATCTGAAGACGTTTCGTCTGTCTTTCTTGAATACCACCAAGCTAATAAGGCCACTAATAAAGTAAAGACGACAAAAGAAATAATTTCCATAAGGTAACGAGTTTAGTTAATTTTAAATAGTTTTGTAAACACAGTCCATGGCATTTTTATTTAACAGAAAACTTAAATAACGTTTTTGTTGCATACATTTCTCCCGGATTTAAAACCACTGAAGGAAAATCCTTTTGGTTAGGCGCATCAGGGTACTGCTGAGTTTCTAAACAAAAACCTGTTCTGTGTCCATAAGTGCCTCCTTTTGGCATGGGTAACGTACTATCTAAAAAATTTCCTGTATAAAATTGGATCCCTGGTTCTTCTGTATAAATTTCCATGAATCGGCCACTAGATTTATCATAAGCAGATGCTACCTTTCTCATGGTATCTTTTTCACCATTTAAAACCCAACAATGGTCGTAACCTTTTCCTAAACTTAATTGTTCATTTTCTAAATTAATGTCTTTTCCAATAGTATTTGGTTTTCTAAAATCGAATGGTGTCCCTTCCACATTTTTAATGTCTCCAGTTGGAATTAAAGTCGCATCCACAGGTAAAAAAGCATCAGCGTTGATCATCACTTCATGATCTAGAATATCTTTAGTAAAATCTCCAGTTAAATTAAAATATGCATGTTGAGTTAAATTAACAACAGTTGCTTTATCTGTAGTTGCTTCATAAGAAACGTCTAAAGCATTATCATTAGTAAGGGTATAAATTACAGTCACTTTTAAGTTCCCTGGATAACCTTCTTCTCCATCTTTACTCAAATAGGTTAATTTTAATGATGAATTATCCTCACCTTCAAAAGGTTCGGCAGTCCAAACTACACGATCAAATCCATCAACTCCACCATGTAAGTGATTAGGTCCATCGTTGATTGCAAGGTTATATTCCGTTCCGTCTAAAGTAAATTTTCCTTTAGCAATACGATTTCCGAAACGACCGATTAATGCACCAAAAAAAGGATTATCTTTTAAATAATCCTCTAAATTATCAAATCCTATAATGACATTTTCAAACTTCCCATCCTTATTTGGAACTTTTAAAGATGTTATTCTACCGCCGTACGTAATCACATTCAATTCGACTCCATTCGCATTCTTAAGTGTAAATTTATCTATAGTTGTGCTATCAGGCATGATACCAAATTTAGATTTTTCAATAGTCAATTTTTCTTTCACGGCATCTTCCTTTTTATCAATTTCATGCTCTTTTTTAGTTTCCTTACAGCTAACAGTTGTAATAAGCATTAGTAAAAATAAGGAGCAATAGAAACTAGATTTTACAATTTTCATTATATAAGTCTTTTAGTTTATGTATCGCAATCAATTATTTATAAAATGCTTCGTTGGTTCTAATAGCCATTTTAAAATTTCTTATGGTTGTATCTTCATCAATCACTAAGGCTTCAATATTTGCCATTTCAGCAAAATCTTCCATTTGCTCAACAGAAATATTTTCACTATAACATGTATGATGTGCACCACCTCCTAAAATCCATGCGGAACAAGCCGTTTCAAAATCTGGCAAAGGTTTCCAAATCACTCTTGCCACTGGTAAATTAGGTAAATCTTCTACAATTTTTTCCCCAATAGTTTTATTGATTAATAATCTAAAACGATTTCCAAAATCCATTAAACTAGCAACAAGAGATGTACCTGCCCTTCCGTTAAAAATTAAACGCACAGGATCTGCTTTTCCTCCAATACTTAAAGGATGAATTTCACAAGTTGGTTTATTTGATGCTAAAACAGGATCCACTTCTAACATATGAGAGCCTAAAATTCTTGGTTCTATAGGATCTAAATGATAAGTGTAATCTTCCATAAAAGCATTTCCTCCTTCTAAGCCAGAGCCCATAACTTTCATAGCGCGAGTTAATGCTGCCGTTTTCCAGTCACCTTCACCTGCAAATCCGTAACCTTTTTGCATTAACCGTTGTACTGCTATTCCTGGTAATTGTTTTATACCGTGTAAATCTTCAAATGTATCGCTAAAGCCTTTAAAATTTCCATCTACTAAAAACTTCTCTAAACCTAATTCTATACGAGCTGATTCTATCAAGGATTGTCTATCTTTTCCGCCTTCAAGCAATGAATCTGCCATATGATAAGATGCTTCATATTCTTTAATTAGCGAATTAATAGCATCACCTGAAATACTGTTTATAACTGCCACCAAATCACCAACAGCATAGGTGTTTACAGAAAAACCAAATATGGTTTCTGCCTCTACTTTATCGCCATCGGTTACAGCTACAAAACGCATATTATCACCAAAACGTGCAAATTTGGCTCCTTGCCAATCGTCCCAACCAGCTGCAACACGTGTCCAATCCCCTATTTTCTTTTGAACAGAATCTGCCGACCAATGTCCAACAACCACCTTTCTATTTTTACGTAAACGACTTACCATAAATCCAAATTCACGGTCTCCATGTGCCGATTGATTAAGATTCATGAAATCCATATCGATTGTTCCCCAAGGAATGTCTCGATTAAACTGTGTATGCAAATGCAACATCGGTTTTTGAAGTACCGTTAATCCTCTAATCCACATTTTTGCTGGAGAAAAAGTATGCATCCAAGTAATAATTCCAATACAATTCTTTTCTTGGTTTGCGGCGGTTAAGGTTTCGTAAATTTCTTCTGAAGATTTTACTGTAGGCTTAAAAATTATATTAACCGGAATTAATTTAGAATCATTTAATTTCTCTGCTATTATAGTTGAATTTTCAGCAACTTGATTTAAAGTTTCTGGTCCATATAAATCCTGACTTCCTGTTATAAACCAAACTTCTTTTTTTGAAATATCTATCATATTAAATACTTTGTTAGTTATTATTGACCGTAATACGATTTTGCACCGTGCTTACGCTCATAATGTTTTTTTATTAATGAATTTTTTAATCTTGGAGCGTTAGAATTTATTTGTCTTGTCAAATAAGCCATTTCTGCAACTACCTCAAGTACTTTACTATTATAAACAGCCTTTGCTGCATCTTTTCCCCAAGCAAAAGGACCATGACTTCCAATAAGTATCATTTCGACCTCCTTATGAGACAGTTGTTTATCTTTAAAACATTCTATAATTTGAATGCCAGTGTTGTGTTCGTAATTCCCTTGAATAAGTTCGTCTTTCATTGGTGGTGCACAAGGAATATCGGCAGTTAAATGATCGGCGTGAGTGGTTCCCAAAATTGGAATATCTAATTGAGATTGTGCCCAAGCCACGGAATACGTCGCATGCGTATGTGCAATTCCTCCAATATCATCCCAGTTTTTATATAAATATGCGTGGGTTTTTGTATCAGAGGAAGGTCTCAACCCGCCTTCAATAATATTATTATCAAAATCTAAAATCACAATATCTTCAACTTTCAAATCGCTATAGGAAACACCACTTGGTTTAATAGCAAAAACATCATTTTTTCGATCTACAGCACTTACATTTCCAAACGTGTATACGACTAAATTCAGTACGTTTAATTGCATATTGGCTTCGTAACATTCTTCTTTAAGTGTTTTATATTTAGAACTCATAATTTTAATTTTTTATCTTGTTTTCAACAAAATCAGCTAATTTTTTATAATCATCCATTAAGGCTGCATAGGTTTCAACCTCATTTGCCTTAGGATAATATTCTGCTTCAAAATCACTACCCATAACTTTACTCGCTTCAATAACATCTTTATAAATGCCTGCTGCAACCGCTGCATAAATGGCGGCTCCTAAAGCTGGTGCTTGATCTGACTCGGCAACTTTAATTGGCTTATTTAATACGTTTGCTAAAGTTTGCATTATGAATGGTGACTTCCGAGCTACACCTCCAATTCCTATTACAGATTCTATTATTACTCCTTCACTTTCAAATCGATCTACAATCATTTTAGAACCAAAACAAATGGCATTTACCAAAGCTTTAAAAATGTGTGGTGCTTTAGTTCCTAGAGAAACTCCTGTAAATGCAGATTTCAGCTCTTGATTGGCATCAGGTGTACGTCGACCATTTACCCAATCTAAAGCCATAGGTATAGCAACTGAATGTGGAATATTTTCAGCTTGTTCAGCTAAAGTTCTTATAAATTTAGCATCTATTTCATATTGAAGTTTCTGCTTCAAATCTATCGATAATACCCCTGAAGTCATTACCAAATTATCAATTGGCCAATTCAGAATATCCTTAAACCAGGCTAATACATCTCCAAATGCAGATTGACCTGCCTCTAAACCAATCATTCCAGGAATCACCGAGCCATCAACTTGACCGCAAATCCCCTTTACACAAATATCACCAAGAGTTTCATAAGACGATACCATTATATCACACGTTGATGTTCCCATTACACGTACTAACGTATTGTTATCAACCTTAGCTCCAACTGCTCCCGAATGTGCATCAAAGGTTCCTACAGCTATAACACATGTTGTAGACAAGCCCAATTTCTTAGCCCATTCTTCGTTTAAATTTCCTGCTATTTCATTGGAAGTAAATGTATCATCGTAAAGATTACCTCTTAACTCTCCTAAATAAGGATCCAATTTAGAAAGGAACTCACTAGCAGGTAAACCTCCCCAGCTTTCATTCCACATAGCTTTATGACCAGCAGCACATCGACTTCTTTTAAACGTGATTAAATCTTTATTATTGGCAAGTAAATAGGTGATAAAATCGCAATGTTCCATCCATGTATAAGCGGCTTCCTTAACAGCCTTATCTTCTCTGACAATATGTAAAATTTTGGCCCAAAACCATTCAGATGAATAAATTCCGCCTTCATATTTAGTAAAGTCGTCACCACCCCAAGATCTAGACAATTTATTAATCTCATTAGCTTCTTTTACGGAAGTATGATCTTTCCAAAGTACCATCATAGCATTCGGATTTTCTGTAAAACCATCAAGCAACGCTAATGGTACACCTTCCTTATTTAAAGGCAATGGAGAAGATCCCGTTGTGTCAATACATATTCCAGCAACGGTTTCTGGTCTTATACCACTTTGAGACACTACAGAGGTAATTGTATGTTCTAATCCTTCAATATGATCTAAAGGATGTTGTCTAAATAGATTTATACTCGAATTACAATATTTCTGTTCTTTCCATCTCGGATACCAGTATACTTCTGATGCCAATTCGGCTCCATTTTGAGTATCAATTAAAACGGCTCTTACTGAATCAGATCCATAATCTAACCCTATTACGTATGTTTTCATATCTTTTGTTAGTTTCCTGCATTACAAATATAAACGATAATTTTAAACAAGTGTTTTTTTTACACTTGTTTTTTATTGCAAAAAATATTAATCCAGACTGTAAAAAAATCTCAGTTCTTCTAATACCTCTTAATTACAATATCAATAAAATTCAAAAATTGGTTTACCTGATTCATCAAATTTTACGTCCATAATTCTAGCATGTCTATTTGGATCAAATAAGGGGTCTCCTTCTATGTTTTCATAATCTCTAGCATGATACACACAAATAGGGACTCCATCTTCAGATACAGTAAAACTATTATGTCCCGCTCCATATATATTTTTATTATAATCTGACTGAAGAACTGGATTTCTTGATTTTGTCCAAGAATTCCTATCCATTAAATCGGTATTTTCATTTGCTTCCATTAAGCCCATACAATAGCATGAACCAGTAGCACTTGCAGAAAATGTTATATATATTTTACCTTCATTTTTAATAACAGCAGGTCCTTCATTCACCCAAAAATCTACCCGTTCCCAGTCGTAATCAGGAGTAGTAAGCATAAACTGATTTGTTTTTAATTTGATAGGCGATTCCATTTCTGCTAAATATAAATTTGATGCTGCGAATTGTCCGCCTGTCTTTTCTGCCCAACAGAAATAGCGTTTACCCTCATTTTCAAAAACAGTTCCATCCAACGAAAAATCATTAAATGACTTATTATCACCATCAGCTGCTTGCATTTGCCCAAGTTCGATCCATTCATCCATTAATGGATTTTGGCCTCTACACTCAATTACATATGGCCTTAATTTCCAAATATCATTTACCTCACTAGCTGCAAAATAGATATACCATCTACCGTCCAGATAATGTATTTCTGGTGCCCAAACATGTTGACTCATCGGTCCAGTTTCATGTTTTTTCCAAACATGAAACGTTTCGGCATCTTGTAATTCATTTAGAGTTTTGGCTCTTCTAAGCTCGATACTATCATAAGAAGGTACTGAACCTGTAAAATAGTAATAACCATCTGTATGTTTATAGATAAACGGATCAGCACGTTGTTCAACTATGGGTTCGTTCGTTCTAATTGTATCCATTTTATATGTTTAATTTAGTTTTAATCGTTTCATAATATTTGTCAGTAATCTTATACCTAAACATCATACCTCCCATAATAACGTGAAAAAAACCAGGTATAATCGTTAACATAAGTGCAATACCTAGAAGGGTATATTCTGTTTGTGAATCACTTTTTGGCACATAATTGAAAAAATCTAATAAGTAACCTACAGCAGCTCCTGCGACCCCCATTCCTGCTTTTTGTGCGAAAGAAATTCCTCCGAAAGACAAGCCTGAAACTCGTTTTCCAGTTTCTGCATGACCATAATCAACCGCTTCTGCAATCGCTGACCAAAATACAGGTGCATGTAAATCGACTACAAAGGATAGTATAAAATATAATACATAGGCCAATACTATATCTCCTGGTTTAACCACAAAAAACATCACTAAACTAATGGCTCCAACAGCAAGTTGAGTGTATTTAAAAAGTTTTACTTTACAGTATTGTTTTGTAATATAAGTAGACGCGGGCATGGCTAGGATTGCAGCGGTTACCCCTGTTGCCATAAAAGTAGATTGTACACTTACATCTCCACCAAGAAAATACTTAGCATAGAAGATTGCAACTGAACCTCTAATAACATAACCTACAGTTCCTGTAAAACAAGCACCAAATAATAGGGTCCATTGCCCATTATTAATAAGCAATTTAAATTGTTCTAATAATGGTTTTTTATCAATAGTATGCTCCACACGTTCTTTAGTTGTAAAGAAACAAAACAGTAGTAAAAGTGTCCCCATCATTGCCATAATTCCCATGGCTAATTGATAACCTCTTGCTATATCATTTTTACCAAGTTTTTCAGCTAAAATCGGTACAACAATAGAGACTAAAAAAGCTGCAACTTTTGCAAAAAATAGACGATATCCGTTTGCAGACAAACGTTCTTGAGGATCATTTGTCAATACTCCAATCAAGGATATGTATGGAATAGTAACCGATGTAAACATAATAGTAACAAATATATAAGTGATATAAGCATAAATAAGCTTACCGGTATAATCAAAATCTGGAGTTGTAAATGTTAAAAAGACTGAGATACCAAAAGGTATAGATAAATAGAGAAAATAAGGTCTATATCTCCCCCATTTAGTCTTAAATTTATCAGTTATTAATCCCATTAAAGGATCTGTAACAGCATCGATCAGCCTTACCAAAAGAAATAGAATAGCCATGTCTTTAGGTTCTAAGCCAAATACATCGGTATAGAAGAATGTAATAATTAGAAACATTGAAGAGATTACAACGTTTACTGCTGCATCACCAGAGCCATATCCTATTTTTTCAAGGATGCTTAATTTTTGTATTTCTGATTTCATATATTTTTTTAAATACTAATTCATTGCCATTTGTAAACCCGACACTTATTAGTGATTATCACGTATATTTCTAATTAATTTTACTTTCATTTTTTGCTTGACTAATTAAACGTACACCATAAATTCCTGCTGTGGCTGAGTCCGATTCTGCTTCAAATCGAATATCTAAAATATTATTTGATGAGGCTAGATACTTAGGAATTTCATAGTCGACTTCGAAAAACACACTACCTTTATTACCCTTTAATTTAGGGTTCGCAATTTGTTTTCCATTAATTAAAATTTTAAAATTCCGACCTGAATCACTTCCAAAATAGGTTATACGTAATGCTTTTGCAGCCTTGTCTTTGTTTTTCATATTATAACTAAACCAACCTGTGGCATCACGCCAATGTCTGTTTTGGTTTACACCTGTTTTAGATTGTTCAAACTGTATACCGTGATCAGACTCTGGTTGTTGTTCGCCCGGAGCTATATAATCTAAAGTTATAGTTCTTAAATAATCTTCATTCTGTTGCTTTTTTGCTAATTTTTGTTGTATTTGTTTAAGCCCTTTGGGGGTTAAACTTTTGAAGTAAATGGCATATCTCTTTTCATGAATTTTATAAAAAGGTTGTAATATTAAATGCTTATAATCTGAAGGATGTATTAAATTCTCTATTGAAAACTCTAGTGGTTTTCCTGAAACTGATTTTATTTTAGTTAAAATATTTTCACCACTTTCAGACACAAACATAGGCGCCTTGGTTAAAGGTAAGAATGGTCCCGAAGCTATATGACCTCCTCTACTATCATCTGCAAATAAACCATCTTGATTAGCGTCTCCCGTAACAGCAGCTAAAACAATTGGACCATATTTAACAGACACATAACCTGAGTGATCTGGAATGTTTTCTACACTTAAATGCATAGGAATTTCCATTTTAATAGTATCTCCATTTTTCCAAATTCTTTTAATTGGAATATAAGACCCTGGTACTGCATTTATCTTTTGAAGTTTTCCATTTAGATATAATATTAGAGCCCCCTCCCTTACCCACTTAGGATAACGCACCATTAATGTGGCTGATGTATTCGTAGGACTCGACCATACTAATTCGGTAGAAGCTACTTCTGGAAAATTTGTATTTTGCGTAATCGTTGCTTTCTTTTCATTCCAAAACACTTGAGAAGGAATAAATAAATTTACATACAAAGCATCATTATCTTTTGCGTAAATTAATTCATTATACTTAGTATGATTTTCCATTCCTGACCCTACGCAACACCAAAAACTAGTTTCTGGCTGTGAGTATACACGATAGTGACCTGGACGCATTGGTGTGAAATAGACAAAGCCTCCTTTCGGGTTTTGTGATGATAAAATATGATTATATAGTCCACGTTCGTAAAAATCAATATAATGTTCATTTATTGTATCTTCGAAAAGCATCTTACTTAACTTAAGCATATTGTAGGTATTACAGGTTTCCAGACCTTGTTCACCACTTAATACTTCACTAAAATCATTAATGGGGTTAAAATGTTCACGCACACTATTTCCTCCAATACTTAATGTACGTAGGTTAACAACATCATTAAAGAAATTTAAGGCAGATTGGTGATATCTATTTTCGTCATCCAATTGTGAAATTCGTTCGAAACCAATAAATTTTGGAATTTGCGTATTGGCATGCATGCCCGTTAAAATATCTTGATTATCCGCAAAAGGATTTAATAGTCCATGTTCTGAAAAACGTTTAGCTAATTTTAAATATTTTTTTTCACCTGTAATCTGATACACATCGGCAAACACTTCATTTAAACCTCCATGTTCAGAACGTAGCATGTCTTGTACTTGTGTTTCCGAAAGTTTTTTTGTAACGTCTATAAACCAATCAGTAAATGCTATTAACATGGTTTTAGCTTCAGGTTTTTCAGCATAAACCCAAGCATCTTTTAATCCAGCAAATGTTTTATGAATATTATAAAGAGGTACCCATTTTTCATTTAAACTAAAACTTCCTGCTTTAATCTGGCCAGCCTCTATAGCAGGCCATAATTCTTTGCTTCCTGGAACACCTCCAATATAACCGTTACCATTTGTCTGCTGTACGTTTTGTAATTCAGCCAACACATAAACGATCAACTCATTCGCTTTTTCGTTTTTTGTAGAAGCATAAAACATTGATAAAGCTGACAAGTAATGCCCTAAGGTATGTCCGTCTAAACCTGTATTTTCCCAATTGGTGTAGGATTCTGCTTTAGGAGTTAAACCAGCTTCTCTTAAAAACGGAGAAAGTAATCGATCTGGATTTAATTGTTGTATATAATGAAAATCAGTTAAAGCTGCATCCTTAAAAACTCCAGAAGTAACAGCCACCTGGTCTAAAGGAAACGATTCTATTGATTTTTGCGCAGTTATATGTAATGAATAAAACAATACTAGACCAAAAAACAAAGATTTTATAGAAGTATGTTGCATTTTAATTTAATTAACTAAAAATTTGATTTTTTAAATTAAGCCTTAATCCATTGGTTTTACTGTTGGCCATTCGTCTAGCCAAGTAATCTCTTTTACAATCAATTTTGGTAAGCCATAATCATTAGCATCATAACCATGCATAAATGTGTAATCCTTTCCTTCAAACGTAAACACACTATTGTGTCCTACTCCAAACCAATTTTTATTCCCTTTAATTACTAAAGATCCTCCGCCTTGATTAAGGTCAATTTCATTTTTATCTAAATAAGGTCCTGTAACTGTTTTTGAACGACCAACCACCAGTTTATAGGTACTTTTTTCGTTCCTACAGCAGTAATCAAAAGACAAAAACTGATAATAATAATTTCCTTTTTTAAATATAAACGGTCCTTCGAGAGCTGCATTTCCTGCATCAGAGTCTACCAAATTCTTGTCTCTATCTCTTCTAGCTATAGTATGCCATTCTTCGGATTGGGCTACTTCTTTAAAATTATCAGCCAACTTTACCATTTTAAGTCCATTCCAGAACGAACCAAATGCTAACCACGGCGTTCCTTTTTCATCTAAAATTAAATTAGGATCAATGGCATTCCACATATCTCTATTTGGCACGGATTGAATAACTATACCCTGATCTTTCCATTTATAATTTTTGTCTTCTGAATTTAAAGTTGAATTAGTCACCAATCCAATTGCAGATGTATTTTTACCGAAAGCTGAAACTGAGTAATACAAATAATATGTCCCGTTATGAAGGCTAATATCTGGCGCCCAAATATGACCGTTAAATCTAGGTACTACATCTTTAACCCATTCTGGTGATTCGTCAAAAATTGGAGCTGCTTGTTTCCAAGTTTTTAAATCTTTAGAAGTAAAACTAGTAATTCCTGGTCCTGTACAAAACAAGTAATATGTATCTCCCTGTTTCGCTACAACTGGATCGTGAGTAATAGGTCTTTCCTGAGCATAAATCACTGAAAAGATAAAAAAAGTAAATAGCGCAAAATGATGTTTTAGTATTCTCATAATTTTTATTTTTGGATACCCTCTGAAGTCATAATAACACGTTTCATCGTACCATCCTTATTATAATACAGTCTATCGATACAAACAGAACGTCTAAAACTTCCACCATTTGGCTGAATACCTCCCGTATGATAAATGAAATAATCTTTCCCTTTAAATTCAATTATAGATTGATGATTCGTATTAGAGTTTCCTGCCAATTCATTTAAAATTCCTTTAAATTCCCATGGACCTGTAATAGACTTGCTCATAGCATAGGCTATTTTTTCTGGAAATTCGTAGGCATATGACAAATAATACCAATCTCCTTTCTTATGGATATAAGGTGCTTCAGTAAAATTTGGAAGTTCAACAGTATAGATAGGACCATCCAATTCAATCATATTTGCTTTTAATTTTGCATAATAACATACAGTATTTCCCCAGTATAAATAAGCTTGACCATCATCATTAATAAACACTGTCGGATCGATGTCATCCCAACGAATATCTGTATGTTTAGTCATATCGTTAGTTACCAGGGCTTTTCCTAATGCATCTTTGAAGGGACCTATTGGAGAGTCTGATACAGCCACCCCAATAGATTTTCCAGGATGTGTATCGTCATGTTCTACTGTTACGTACCAATAAAATTTATTCTTTTTTTCTATGACTTGAGCAGCCCAAGCCTCACCCTTAGCCCATTTAAAATCAGTAGGTTTTAAAGGCACAGGATGAACTTTCCAATCAACCATATTAATAGAAGAATACACTAACCACTCATCTATCTTATAGAAATTTAGATCATCAGGCGCTTCGTCATGACCAGTATATAAGTAAACCGTATCATCATGAACTATAGCCGCAGGATCTGCTGTAAATTTATCTTTAACTATGGGATTATTTTCTATTGATTTATGTTGCGCATATAAATCTAAAAAACAGCAACTAACTGCGAATATTGCTATTGAAACCATAACTTTTCTATACATCATAATTAATTATTTTTTTTTGCCCAAATAGGTCGTCCTGAATCATCTAATCCAGAATAAGAAATAGTTACTTTTCTTGGAGAAGCTTCCCAATCCCAAGCATCAAATAATTTACATTCATATCCATTTACATAAATGGTATTTGTTTCTTTATTTAACTCCCAAGTACCTGATATTTCACCACTCAAAGTCCCATTTTTACTAAAAATTAAAGTTTTAGAAGTTTGCATCACTCTATATTCATAGCTCATAATGATTTGCTCCCAAGTACCTACAATATCATCTACAGTAATTTCTGTTTCAGGTACCTCAGCAAAACGCTCCGGTGCTACAACAGGCCATCCATCTGATGTCCATTTAATTTCTCTAACCTGTCCCATCATCACAGCATTAGACACATTAATCCCGTGTACATTTTCTGGCAAACGACCTTGCGTTGAGAAATACCACTTTTCATTTTCTGGATCTTGAAAAACAGCACAATGTGATATACCAACCCAACCTGTATGATTCTTAAATTGATAAGGATGTGTTAGCATAGGCCAACATTCGGCACCTTCAGATACGTTTCGTCCATCAATACCTAAATAAGGTCCATTTATATTGGTAGATCTAGCTACACGAGTATTGTATGCCACTGATAGTTCATCATAAGCTAAAAATAAGTAATAAAAACCTGTCTCTATATTATATATAATTTCAGGACCTTCTAGTGCCTGCCATCTATTAGTACTAATATTACCACGACCAGCTATTCTCTTTCCATAATCTTCGAGTTTAGTTAACCCAAAGGGCTTTCCTGTTGACGGATCTAATTGTACAGAGGCAATACCTGTATGCCATGAACCATAAACCAACCATTCTTCTCCTTTATTTGATACTAAAGTAGGATCTATAGCATTGAACTGAAAATAAGCACTCCAATCGTTACTACTGGTTCTAGTATACGTCTCCAGCCCATCTGGCTCAGAACAAATTACCATTCCTTTATCTTCCCATTGGTTACTTGCTAAATTTGTAGTTTCTGCTAGACCAATAAAAGCACGCTCTGTCCATGAGGTATTCAGGTCATTTCCAGCGATTGGATTTGTAACTACAACAGAATAATATAATCTATATATTCCATTATATTCATGAATATAGGGAGCCCAATGGCCATAAGATGGATTATCAATTACAGGTAAATCTATTTTAGCTCGTTTACTATTTAATGAATCTTTAATCCATGAAGGTGTTTCTGTAAATACAGATCCTAGGTATTCCCAATACACTAAATCTTTCGATCTACGGTATGGAAAATGTCCATGCCCCTCTTGTGCATTGCCGTATGAAGCATCAGTTTGATACATATAATAATAATCTCCCTCTTTTACAATCGTTGGATCATGAACGTTAGCTAAATTCCATAGACTTCTATTTTCCCATGAAGCGATTGGAGTATAATTATCGGAATAAGTTGGACCTTCAAACGTGTTTCCTAGAACCTCATCACCTCCATCTGTACCACCTCCACCATCTGGTTCTTTTGTAATACCATCATCTTTGGAACATCCTAAAACAACTATTCCAAGAATTAGTAATATTATTATATTTTTTATTTTAATCATATATTAACGATTTAATAAACATCCAAAACAACTACAGAAAATGGAGGTAATTCAATCTCTAATTCACCTTTTTTTAATTTAAAATCTTTAAATTCTTTAGGAATAATTTTATTAGGGTTATCAAATGAATTATGATCTTGTAAAGCTTTTGCCTTTAAAATATTTCCAATAACATTCTTAACGTTTAAATCTTTTACATTAATTTTTATTGTATATGATTTATGTGCATCTATATTTACCAAAGACACATTTATATTTCCTTTTTTATCCTTCGATGCTGAAATAGAAATAGCATCTAACGATTTACCTTCCACAGTATATTTTGGTGATTTAAAATTTGTAGGTATTAATGTAGCATCATGATGAACCGTGTACATTTTCATAACATGATATGTTGGAGTTAAGATCATTTTTTCTCCCTCTGTAAGAATTACTGCTTGTAAAACATTTACAGTTTGAGCAAGGTTTGCCATTTTAACACGCTTAGCATGATTGTTAAAAATATTCAAAGTTGCACCTGCTATCATAGCATCTCTCATTGTGTTCTGTTGATACAATACACCTTTTTCTGGTTCTTCACTTTCATACCATCCCCCCCATTCATCGACAATTAATGCTACTTTATGTTCTGGATCGTATTTATCCATGATATCTGTATGTTTTTGAACTAGCTCTTCCATTTTTAAAGCAGTTTCCATAGTTCCAAAATATTCAACTTCATTAAATTTTGTATCCGAACTTTTATTTTCCCACTTCACAAAAGAATATGAATGAAGAGCTACACCTTCTATTAAATTTTTAGGAATATCACGCATTAAAACTTCTGTCCAATGATAATCAGCTACGTTAGCTCCTGATGCTATTCTAAACAATTTAGAATCATTTGTCCAGCTTGTCATAAATGTTGCGTACTGTCTGTATAAATTAGCGTAATATTCAGGCGTCATATTTCCTCCGCAGCCCCACATTTCGTTACCAACTCCCCAATATTTTACATCCCATGATTTTTCTCGACCATTTTCTTTTCTTAAATCAGCCATAGGGCTTACACCGTCATGTCCAACATACTGAATCCAGTCTGTAAACTCTTTAACAGTACCACTACCTACATTTGCTGCTAAGTAGGGCTCTGTATCTAATATCTCACAAAGATTTAAGAAATCATGTGTCCCAAAACTATTGTCCTCGGTTGAACCTCCCCACCATTGATTCACTATAGTTGGTCTATCCTCTTTAGATCCAATACCATCTTTCCAGTGATATGTATCTGCAAAACATCCCCCTGGCCATCTTAGATTTGGTATTTTCAAGGCCTTAAGCGCTTCAATAATGTCATTTCTTACTCCGTTGGTATTTGGTATACTTTCATTGTTTTCTCCAACAAAAATACCATCGTATATACATCGTCCCAAATGTTCTGCAAAATGCCCATAAATGTGTTTACTTATTTCAGGAGCATTAGGCTGCTCTTTTAAAGTAAACTCTACATCTTGTGCAACTATAGGTTGGGCTAGACTTAAGACCAAACTAAAAACTGTGATAATTAATTGTTTTTTTTTCATGTAATTCATTTTAAAGCAGACCGCACATAATGAACGGTCTACTTGATAAAACCAAAACTAATTCAATGCGTACTATATAATTTAATATCCTAGGTTTTGTTCAGTGACAAGAGGATTGTTATCCATTTCTGCTTGAGGAATAGGAAAATATTCTCTTCCTGTTACATAACTTCCAAATTCTGGATCTCTAGATTTTAACCACTCTAGTTTTGAAGAATCTTGTAGCCATCCCCAACGACGTATATCATCAAATCTATGTCCTTCTAACGGAAATTCTAAAAAGCGTTCATGCGCAATCTGATCCCTCATTTGTTGTTGACTCATTGCTGGTTTTGTGATATATAAATCAGGTAGATTAGCACGATCTCTAACTTGTTGAATATATCCATATGCTACATCTGTTTGACCTAATTCATTTAAACATTCTGCATACATTAATAAAACATCTGCGTAACGCATAATACGTTCGTTAATTCCTGATCTCCAATCATATTCATCAGCTCTACTCCCATCTGAATTTTGATATTTTGCAACAAATAGATCATTTAAATAAGACTCATTGGCTCCATAATGTGTTGCAAAATCAACTCCATATAACATCATACCACCTGGTTTATTATAAAAAATAGTAGCATCTAACCTAGGATCGACTTGTCCGTCTATAGTTGCTTCAATATGATAATCGTCAAATAAAATTCGTGTTGGCTGGGCATCTGTAAACCCAAATGTTGGTGGACCATAGGTAATTGCTCGTGCAGAAGTTTTACCCCAACCTGACGCAGGAGCTCCTCCCCAGCCTAGATCTACTCCACCTGCTTCTCTACTAAATTGGATCTCGAATATAGATTCTTGATTATTCTCATTATATAAAGTAAAATTATCTTGATAGTTCGCGACTAATTCATACTCTCCTGAATTTATAACGTACTCGAAGGCTGTTTTAGCTGCCGAAAAATCACCAATAAATAGATATGCTTTTCCTAGATAGGCCATGGCAGCACCTTTAGTTGCTCTCCCTACTTCACCTGAATCTAAACCTGAAACATAATCGTAATTATTAGGTAAAAGTTGTTCTGCTACCTGAAAATCTGTTATAACTTGTTCCCATCCTTCTTCTTGAGTTCTTTGTTCATGATAAATTTCTGTACTCAGCAAAGGTAATGGCACATTTTTAAACAGATTTACTAAGTGAAAAAAGTAAAGCCCTCGTAGAAAATATGCTTGTCCTAACACTCTGTTTTTAAGCTCCCCATCCTCCATCTCTATTCCTGGAACATTTTCTATAACCTGATTTGCTCTATAAACACCTTGATAAAACGTTTCAAAAGCCCATCCATAAATTGAAGCATCTGCAACACTAGAATTAAAACGACCTACGTTTGCCATAGCACCCCACGGACTATTACTTTTGGTTCCGTCACCCTTTAAATCTAATAAAAGTGGAGTACTTCTCATATAAGACCCATCGGTTAATAAACTTCCATAAACGGCATTTACACCTTCTACAGCATCCTTATCATTTTGCCAAAAATTATCGGCTGTTTCAAAGTTTGGATCTGTTTGATTCAAATCAGAATCACTAACACAACTAGTAGCTATTAATATAGAAGCTACAGCTAGTGAATAAAATATATTTTTAGTTTTCATCTTGTTTAATTTTATATAATATTAAAAGTCTAACTGTACACCTAGTGCAAGAGTTCTTGGGTTTGGAAAAGATCCAAATTCAAAAGCTCTATTAAATAATCCATCACTAATAAAATCTGGATCATAACCGCTATAATCAGTTATTATAAATAAATTCTGCCCTGAAACATAAACTCGGGCTCTTTTAAACACCTGCGGGGCTAACGGAATATTATATCCTAATTCAAGACTTTGCAATCTAATATAATCTCCATCTTCAATGAATCTATCTGAAACTCTATTATTACCATTTGGATCACCAATAACAGGTCTTGGTACATTTGTATTGGTATTAGTTGTTGACCAATAATTTAACATATCTGTGGAACTATTAACTAAATCTCCAAGCATTAGATTTTGGTAGGTACCATTATAGATCTTGTTTCCTGCTGCTCCTTGAAAGAAACAAGAAATGTCAAAATTCTTATAACTGGCACTTAAATTTAAACCATAATTAAGTTTAGGAATTGACGAACCTTGGTATGTTCTATCTGAATCTGTAATTAGACCATCACCATCAATATCCTTAAATCTAATATCTCCTGGTGCTGCTCCTGATTGGAAAGCATGACTATTTATTTCTTCTTGTGACTGAAAGATGCCATCTGTTTCGTAAACATAAAGTTCTCCTGCTGACCGACCAACTTCAGTTCTACTAACTCCTGATGAAATTGGGGTATCGTCAACACCTATCTTCAAAACCTCATTCTTTAAAGTTCCTAAATTGGCTGAAATATTATAACTAAAATCCTTTTTACTATCTCCATAACTCAAAGTAAATTCTACACCTGTATTTTTAATAGTACCGGCATTAGTAGTTAACAAAATAGGATAAGCCCCAGAAGAATAAGGAATAGGAATATCTGCTAATAAATCTGTAGATTGCTTCATGAAATATTCAGCAGTAAACTGTAATCTGTTATTAAACATTCCAAATTCTGCAGCTATGTTGCTTGACTCTGTATCTTCCCATTTAATATCGGAATCCACAACCTTTACAACGGTTGTACCTGATGCAATTTCATTTCCAAAATCATAACTTGCAAAAGGGTTTAGATTTAATGCAAATTCATATAAACCGATAGTATTATTACCTAACTGTCCATAACCTCCTCTTATTTTAAAAGTATTCCACCAATCTGGCAAGTTAATATCATTATGAATTTTCCATGCCCCTGATACCGAAAAGTAATTACCTGAATTATTTTTTTGTGCAAATTTAGAAGACTTATCCTGTCTAAAATTCGCTGTAATTAAATATCTATCATCATAGGTATAATCAAATCTTCCAATATATGATTTATAAGTTTCTTCAGATTCATATTCAGAAGCATCTCTATTATCTGCATATTCTAAATGTGCTATAGTTCCCGAAGCATAACCCGTACCACTTGCTCTAAGTTCATAATAATTGTTTCGTTCTTGAATCATACCTCCTAATAAATTAAACTTATGTTTTTCATTCAAATCAAAATCATAAGTCAGTAAATTATTTAGAATCGTTCTGTTAGTATGTCCACTTGTTACATTTAAACGTGCCTCCTCAGCTGTGGTAATATAATACCAGCCTAAATCACTTTCAGGATTGTAATATCTAGTATCCCAATTTGTTCTATCAGCACTAACACTTAACTTATACTTTAAACCTTTAAAGATTTCGTATTCTCCCCAAGCATTTCCTACAAAACGATTTCTTTTATTCTCATTAGTAATTAAATTATTAAATCCAATTACGTTTAAAGAAATGGCACGTTGTGTAATACCGTCTGTACCGCCATAACCTCCTAATCTATTCGAATCATAAACCGACATAGTTGGAATAGCTTGTAATAAATTAATTATAGAACTCGTACCTGCATTATATTCGTTAAAACTTTCCTTATCAGATAAGGAATAAGAGAATTTAGATCCATATTTAAAATTCCCTTGTTTGCCGTTTAAACTCATAGTAGCAGTATAACGTTCATAGGCCTGTGGAGTTTTTAAATACCCAGAATTTTTAAAGTAATCTAGATTCACATTATAATTTATTGCCTCCGTTCCACCACTTAGGTTTAATGTATGGTTTTCTAAAATTCCAGTTGTAAAAGCTTCATCTTGCCAATCAGTATCAACATTATCAATATAAGAAGCATTTCCAGGGTAATTAGCTGGAGAAGTTGGCACGCCTAAACCTTGGTTATTTGCGTTTATTTCGGCCGTTCTAACAAGTTCTTGATATTCCTCTCTATTTGCTAAATTATATCTCCTATTTTGAGGAATATTTTGGAAACCAGTAGTTGTTTTATAACTAACATCTAATTTTCCTTGTCTTCCTTTTTTTGTTGTAATAATTACTACACCGTTTGCGCCACGAGCTCCATAAATAGCAGCAGAAGACGCATCTTTTAACACCTGAATAGACTCGATATCTCCTGTTGCAAAATCATAAGGATTGTCAACAATCACACCATCTATTACAAATAAGGGATTATTATTTCTAAAAGAAGTTATTCCTCGTATTTTTATATTGACAAATCCTCCTGGTTCTCCCGAAGATTGTACTGTTACACCAGGTGCTTGACCTTGAAGCATTTTGGCAACATCATAAGAAATTGTTTTTTTAGCATCCCCTACATCAATTACGCTCACAGACCCCGTTAAATCAGACTTCTTTTTTGCTCCATATCCAACCACAACTACTTCGTCTAACGCCGCAATATCATCGACCATTTTCACATTAATAACTGATTGATCTCCCACTACAATTTCCTGTTGTTTGTAGCCTAAAAATATAAATACTAGTACATCTCCAGTAGTTGCTTTCAACGAATAGTTTCCATCAAAATCTACTACTGTTCCATCAGCACCTCCTTTTAATATAACATTAACACCGGGTAGTACCATTCCTTCTGTTGCAGAAGTTACAGTTCCAGTTATGGTTTTCTGTTGGGCATACATTGTTGCCGAAAACAACATAATAGTCATCACGCAATAGAACTTCGAAAGTCTTAAGTTTGAATGATTACCAATAAAAAATTTGGTTTGTATCATATTAGAATAATTTAAAGTTAGTTTTTAGTTTGCTTTGCAATATTAACAAGTGTTAATATTACACTTCCAAAGAAAATGAAGTTTTTTCGTTTATCCAAATTATTTTATGCTTTTTTTAAGAAAAAACAACAATAAAACTCTTTTTTATACAATATTAACAATTGTTATTTTTACACTTAATAATGTTATTGAATTATGAATTACAGCTTGTATTCAATATATTTGTAGTTTTAAATACATAAAAAGAATATTTAATGCTAAACGATTATAGTAAAGAAGACAAAGTTTTGTTGGCCGTAGATTGTATAATTTTTGGATTTGATAATGACGATTTAAAGGTCCTTTTAATTCAAAGAAATTTTGAACCAGAAAAAGGCAAATGGTCATTGATGGGTGGATTTTTGAAAAAAAATGAAGTATTGGATGAAGCCGCAAGTCGTATTCTTAATACCTTGACAGGAATGAACGAGATTTATATGGAACAATTATATTCATTTAGTGAAGTTGATCGTGATCCTGTAGAAAGAACTATTTCGACATCATATTATACTATAATAAATATTGAAAAATACAATGAAGAACTTATTGAAAATTATAATGCAAGATGGTTTAGCATGTCCAATGTACCTCATTTAATTTTTGATCATAACATAATGCTTGACAAAGCAATAAAAAGATTACGAAGGAGAACATCCATTAATCCAATAGGTTTCGAACTTTTACCAGAAATGTTTACTATGCGACAACTTCAAAAATTATATGAAGCCATTTTAGACAAAAAATTAGATAAACGCAATTTTATTAATAAAATAAATTCTATGGATATATTAATAAAATTAGATGAAAAAGATATGACCTCTTCTACGAAGGGATCATATCTCTATAAATTTGATCGAGAAAAATATGACAAGAAAAAAGTAAATAATTTTTATCTTAAATTATAAATACTACCTAATTTAATTTCCCTTTTTATAATCTTCTAAAAATTTAACTAAACCACTGTCTGTTAAAGGATGACTTAATAAACCTTTGATTGATGATAAAGGTCCTGTCATAACATCTGACCCTAATTTTGCGCAATCAATTACGTGCATAGTATGACGTACAGATGCTGCTAAAATTTGAGTTTCGAAACCGTAGTTATCGTAAATTTGTCTAATTTCTGCTATAAGTTGTAATCCATTTGTAGAGATATCATCTAATCTTCCGATAAAAGGAGACACATAAGTAGCCCCTGCCTTTGCAGCTAATAAGGCCTGTCCTACAGAAAACACTAAAGTTACGTTTGTTCTGATACCTTTATCTGAAAAATATTTACAAGCTTTAATACCGTCCGCAATAATTGGTAATTTCACCACAATTTGAGGATGAAGTTTTGCTAAGGCTTCTCCCTCTTTAACCATACCTAAAAAATCTGTTGAAATTACTTCTGCACTTACATCACCTTCAACAATTTCACAAATCTTTTTGTAATGTGCTATAATGTTATCTGCTCCTGTAATCCCTTCTTTTGCCATTAATGATGGATTTGTAGTAACACCATCTAAAACCCCTAATTCTTGGGCTTCTGCAATATCATCAAGGTTTGCTGTGTCTATAAAAAATTTCATATGTTTCGTATTATACTGTTTTTAAATATTCTAGTATTTGTTTGCTCACTTTTTCACCCGTAAAACCAAATTTATCATCTAATACGGTGGATGGTGCTGAGTACCCAAAATGCTCTAACCCGAACACTTTTCCGTTGTCTCCAACCAATCCTTCCAAATTTACTGGCAATCCTGCTGTTAAACCAAATAATGGTTTATTTTTAGGAATGACGCTATTTTGATAAGTTTTTGATTGCAATTTGAAAAGCCCTTCTGAAATTATTGAAGCAATATTTACTTTCAATCCATTTTCAGATTCTAAAATTTCTGTAGCTTCAATTAAAGTAGCTACCTCTGAACCATTAGCTATTAAAACCACATCAGGATCATCAACCTCTTTAATTAAATAACCTCCTTTTTCGGCTTCAAATGCATCATTATATCTTGACTTCTCTCGAGCTGGTAAATCTTTAATTCCTTGTCTAGATAATATCAAACCTGTTGGTGTGTTTTTGTTTTCTAAGGCCATTTTCCAAGCAACATTAGTTTCTGCTGAATCTGCGGGGCGTAAGGCCAAAAAACTTGGGTTTCCTCTATGGTTTTTAAGTTTTTCTAACAATCTAAGTTGTGCTTCTTGCTCCACAGGTTGGTGTGTTGGTCCATCTTCTCCAACTCTAAAGGCATCATGCGTCCATACATATTTCACACCTAGTTCTTGAATACAACTTAAACGAATGGCTGGTTTCATATAATCTGAAAACACGAAGAATGTAGCCACAACAGGGATAATACCACCATGTAACGCAATACCATTGGCAATACATGCCATAGTTAATTCGGCAACACCAGCTTGTAAAAATGAACCTGTGAAATCACCTTTTTTAATGGCTTGTGTTTTCTTTAAAAATCCATCTGTTTTATCACTATTTGATAAATCTGCAGAAGACACAATTATATTTTCTACGTGTTCCGCTAAATAACCAAGAACACCTGAGGACGCAGCTCTTGAGGCTAATCCTGCTTTATGCGTGATAGATTCAAAATCTAATTCTGGTAATGATCCTGAAAGAAAGAAATCTAATTTTTCAGCTAATGATGAATTGTTTTTTCTCCAAAGATTAATTTCAGATTTCTTATCTGACGCTTGTGCTGTTTTGGCTGCTATTATATCTTTATAAAATGTGCTAACATCGTCAAAAATATCAAAAGGAGATTCGGGATTTGCACCTAAATTTAATAAGGTCTTTTTGTAATCTGCCCCTGTATGACCAATAGGCTGACCGTGAAGTTCACAATGCCCTTCAAATATACTGCCATCGACAGCTACACAACCTTTCCCCATAATGGTTTTACCAATAATTAAGGTTGGTTTTTCTGTTTCGTTATTGGCCTCGGTTAATACTTTTCTAATCTCGTCATGGTTATGTGCATCAATAGTAAAGACCTTCCACCCCCATGCTTTGTACTTCATGGCAGTATCTTCACTTGTAACTTCGTCTGTAGAAGTTGACAACTGAATATCATTAGAATCGAAAAACATAATGAAATTACTTAAGCCTAAATGGCCTGCAATTCGTCCTGCTCCTTGAGAGATTTCCTCTTGAATACCACCATCAGAAATGAAACCATATATTTTATGATTCATCCAATTACCAAAACGAGCTTGTAAAAACTTAGCAGCAATAGCTGCTCCAATCCCCATTGTATGACCTTGACCTAATGGTCCAGACGTATTTTCTATTCCTCTTTTCACATCTACTTCTGGATGACCAGGAGTAATTGATTCCCATTGTCTGAAATTAGCAAGATTATCTTTTGTATAGTTTCCTAAAAGGTAATACTGAGCGTACATTAAAGTTGATAAATGGCCTGCATCCATAAAAAAACGATCTCTAAAGGACCATTCCATATCTGAAGGATCATAATTAAAAAATTCCGAGTATAAAATATGCATAAAATCTGCACCGCCCATAGGTCCACCTGGGTGGCCTGAATTTGCTTTTTCTACCATAGTGACAGCTAATGCTCTAATATTATCTGCTGCTTCCTGATCAATTTTTTTATTCATCCTTTCAGAAGTTTATATTTATAAATTATAGTTCTTACAAATAACAAGTGTTATTTGTACACTTGCAATAATACGCAAAAAATATATAACTTAAAAAAAAACTTTTTTATTCTGAATTCCATCATCTTGAATAATTTAAGCCAGATGAATTAATTAAGAAATCTCCTTCCCTATTTCAAAAATGAAGCATTTTAAGTAATAATTAGAAAGAATACAAGTTGTGGTGAAACTGATTCACCATAAGAAATACTCCAGTTTAAAAGTACTAGATAAACCCTATTCTAATTTATTAAGCCATTTTTAGTATAGTCTCAAAAAGTTTTTTATCCAAACGTTCCTGTTGAGACAATATCTTTTTAAAGTTCTATGTAATACTGAATTAAAAACATTATAACCTAATCATAAATTTGGGGTTTCATTTAACAAAATCGATACTGAATTAAAAACTTCAATAACGGCTCTAGATTTTTCAGAAAGACTATCATTTTTATCTTCATCAGTCATTTAGGACATACCGCGACCATGAAAACTGTATTTACCGTAATCTTTTAACTCTTTACGTCAACAATAAAACACAGATAAAATATGTCCAAGTCTTCACAGACTTGCTTTACATTGTATTGGCATAACTTAATTCTGCAGCTTTTTGATTCATCTCTAATTTGTAATGTTTCTGTTTACTTCTCTTAATTGCTAAATTAATAACTAGAAAACAAATTCTCTCAACTTTAAGTCTAGTCTAATGAAGTAATTCCAAATAACAACTACTCAACTTTATGTTAGGGTTAATGAAGGAAAAGGAAGTAATAACATTAATGCATTAAAGGTAAAATTGATTAATAGAAATAACCAAAAAATCATTCTAAATCAAAATAAAATAATACAGTATATTTGAGTACAAAATCATCTTAAAAATGTATACACAATCTTCAATAAAAAACCTTACAATAGAAGAAGTTGTGGAGATTATAGGAGATATACCACAAGAAGAAAATGGTTTACATATACATTATTCGAAAAGTAGGTTTAAAGAAATTCCAATAGGATATCCTTTTAGAGCCAATGCCTTCACCTTTATTTTAATCATTAAAGGAGAATTAAGGTTACAATTAAATTTACTTAATTATACAATTAATGCATTTGAAATTATTGCAATTAACCAACAAATGGTTACCCATGTTCAAGAAATGAGCAAAAATCTTGAAATTGTAACTATTAGCTTTAATGTAGATTTTATATTAAGAAACTCTATTAATAAAAGTGATATTGATACGTTAGACTTTTTTACGGCGAATAGTATACCTAAATTAAAATTATCTAAAGAAGATTTTAAAGTGCTTATTTCAGTGGCAAAAATTTTAGAACAAAATAATCGCCTCGCAAAAAACAATCCCTATAATAAAGAAAAAATAATTCATAGTTTTAACTTATTGATGTACCATTATGCATCTTTATTAAAGAGACAGTATCCCAATATAGAGGAAAATTTATCTCGACAAGAAAAATTAGCACTTCGGTTTTTAAAATTGCTAAATGAAAATTTTAAACAAGAGCGTACGGTGCAATTTTATGCAGCTATTTTATGTTTAACTCCAGGTTATTTATCTAAAGTTTTAAAACATGTTTCAAAAAAAACAGCAAGTGAATTAATTGAAGAAGCCGTAATAATGGAGGCTAAATTACTTTTAAAAAATCAAACCTTATCCATTTCAGAAATTGCAAACGAGCTTCAATTTAGTGACCAATCTTTCTTTGGTAAATACTTTAAAAAACACACAGGGTATTCACCTTCAAAGTTTAGAGAAATTAATTTTAAAAGTTAGTTATTAGACCAAAAAACTAGCTTAATATTCTCTTTTTTTATTTTTTAAATATAAAAACAACCAATTTAGACCAATATTTTCCTTTTGTAAACCTGTTGTAGTTCTATTAATAATAAGATTTTTGTTGCCTATAATCCTAAAATTATAGCAACAAATATGAAGCAAATTATCACTTTAACAACTTTAATTTTATTATTAGTAGGTTGTTCAGATAAAAAGGAAACGGTAAAACAAACTATTATTCCTAAGGTTACTGTAAAAAAAATACAAACAAGTTCTGAAACTGAAGTTTTAAATTATAGCGGAACCATTGAGGCAGACAATACCGTGTCTTTAGGTTTCTCTGTTCCAGGCCGGATTTCAAAAGTCTATGTGCAAGAGGGGCTAAAAGTAAAACAAGGGCAGTTACTAGCAGCAATAGACCAAACTACATATAAAAATGCATTTGATATAGCGAATGCTGGCTTAGAACAAGCTAATGATAACTTTAATAGATTACACAATTTATATGAAAAAGGAAGTTTGCCAGAACGCGATTTTATTGCCGTTAAAGTGGCTGTAGCTCAAGCTAACGCAAATAAAAATTTAGCAGAAAAAAATTTAGCAGACACGAATCTTTATGCACCTTTTTCTGGAATGATTACTTCTAAAATGACAGAAATAGGAGCTACGGCAGCACCAGGAGTTCCGGCTTTTACTGTTATGAAAACAAATAAGGTTTACGCCAAGGCTTCTATTACGGAATCGGAAATAGCTAAACTTAAAATTGGTACAGATGCTAAGGTTGAAATATCCTCATTAAATGAAATTTTTAATGGCAAAGTCGCTATTGTAAATCCAAGTGCAGATGCATTAACCAGAACGTTTAATGTAAAAGTAAGGATTGATAATAATGAAGATAAGTTATTACCAGGCATGATTAGTACTATAAAAATCAATACGGGTAATACCGTAAAGGTTATTTCAATTCCTTCAGAAAGTGTGGTAAGAGATGCTAACAATATACTCTATGTGTTTGTGGTCAAAAATAATAAAGCCATTAAAAAAAGAGTATCTCTTGGAAACTTTAAAGGTAATGAAGTCATCGTTACAGAAGGTTTAGCAATTGGAGATTCAGTTGTAATTGCAGGAAATAAAAATTTAAAAGATGGACAAACAGTGTCTCTATAAAAGAACTGAATAAGATGATGAAAAAAGTAAAAATAAACTTTATAGAGGCAGCAATGAAATACCGTCAGGTAACCATTGTGCTTACCATATTGTTAATGATTTTAGGTGTATATGCTTTGGCTACCATGGCCCGAAGTGAAGACCCACAAATTACCGTTCGCAAGGGATTGGTAATAGCAGCATTTCCTGGCGCAGACGAGTTACAAGTAGAACAACAATTAACCAATCAAATTGAACAGTTTTTATTCGGTTTTGAGGAAGTTAGAAAGGAGAAAACAATCTCAGATACCAAAGAAGGACAAGTGGTGGTTACTGTAGAGTTAAATGAAAATGTAGTAGATACAGATGGTTTTTGGGCAACTTTACAACATGGTTTAAATACGACATTCAAACAAAATTATACGTTACCACAAGGTATAATTGGTCCAATAGTTAACAGTGACTTTGGAGATGTGGTGGCGCAAATGATTACTGTTTCTGCACCAGGACGAAGTTATGCAGAGATTGAAACTTATTTAGATGAGTTAGAAGATGGCTTAAAGACCATTTTCGAAACATCAAAAATTAAACGTTACGGTGGACAAAAACAGCAAATTTATGTAACGGTTAAAGATGAAAAAATGAAACAGTATGGTTTCGATTTTTCAACTATAGCTCAAATTATTCAAATGCAAAATAATACCGGCTATTCTGGAGGAATTACATTAGAGAATTCGGAAGTCTCTGTGTTTGCCAAAAATCAATATAAAAATGAAGCAGATTTAGGCAATCAAATTGTATACAGTAGTCCAGATGGCAAAGTTGTTCGCTTAAAAGATGTGGCAACTATTGAACGTCGTTACGAAGAAGTTTCAAGCTACATTAAGGTAAATGATGAAAAAGTAATGATGTTAACTGTAGAGATGCAGCCCGGTAATAATATCGTTCAATTTGGAGAGAAAATAACAGATAAAATTAATGAAGTAAAAAAACGATTACCACAAGATGTTCAAATTACCACTATTGTAGACCAACCTGCAGTTGTAAAAGCAAGTATTAGCCATTTTATGTTAGAATTTGTTATCGCAATTGTGGCAGTAATTATTGTAGTAATTCTGTTATTACCCTTTCGTGTGGCAATAGTTTCGGCAGTGGCATGTCCAATTGCTATCGTCATTACATTCGGTATTTTAAACGTTATTGGTGTAGAAATTCATCAAGTCACCTTAGCCGCATTAATTATAGTATTGGGTATGGTAGTAGATAATGCTATTGTAGTTGTAGATAATTATATAGAAAAATTAGATGAAGGTGAAGACCGATGGACAGCTGCTTGGCAAAGTGGTACCCAATTAATGGTGCCAATTTTCACAGCAACAATGGCAATTATTTTTGCCTTTATACCGTTGGCTTTTTTCTTAAATGGATTAGCTAAAGAGTTTATCCAGGCTTTACCAATTGCTGTAGCAGTAGCTTTATTTGCATCATTGTTAGTTGCATTGTTGTTAACACCATATATGTGCTATGTCTTTATTAAAAAAGGATTAAAGCACAAGGTAAGTGATGGGGATAAAAAAAGTATGTTAGATAGATTGCAGCATGTGTTTAATAATGCTTTAGATTATAGTTTTAAATGGCCAAAAGCAACCTTGTTTTGTGGATTTTTATCTGTTTTAATTGCCATTTTAATAGCAATGGGCTTAGAGCAGGAATTATTCCCAACTGCAGAACGAAATCAGTTTAACATAGAAGTGTGGCTGCCTAACGGAGGAAATTTAAAACAAACTGAAGACGTTGTAAAACGTATTGAAAACGAAATAAAAAAAGAAGAAAGGGTTTTAGGCGTGGCAAGTTTTGTTGGCACCAGTTCTCCTAGGTTTCATTCTACGTATGCACCAGAATTTCCTCGAAAAAACTTTGCCCAAATCTTTATAACTACAACAGGTAAAGAAGCTACACAAGAATTAGCAGATGAGTACATTAAAAAATTTGAAGGTTTCATTCCAGATGGTTATATCCGCATAAGACAACTTTCAATGAAAGAAACGCCAGCACCTATTGAAGTAAGAATTGTGGGTAAAGATTTAAATACACAAAAACAAGTAGCAGAACAAGTAAAAGTAATTTTAGAAGATGCTCAAGGTACAAACTGGATAAGAACATCGTATCAAGACGATTATTATGGCGTAAAAGTAAATTTAAACGACGATAAGGCCAACCGTTTAGGCGTAACCAATGCAATAGTTTCACAAACTTTGGGAGCAGGCTTAAAAGGGTATCCGGTATCTACGTTATACGAAGGGGATAAAGCGATAGATATTTTATTGCGTTTTGATGCTGAAAATCGTGAGAATTTTAATGATTTAGGTGCTTTAAATATACCTACAGTATTTGGTACAAAAGTTCAATTAAGAGAGGTCGCAGACATTACTCCTGAGTGGCATACAGGAACCATTACTCATAGAAATGGTTTAAGAACATTAACGGTTAAAGCTGAAACACAGTTAGGAATAAAAGCCGCCTCTATCCAAAATAATATCATGCCTAAAATTGATACTTTACACTTACCAGACGACATATCAATTACCTATGGAGGTGAATACGAAAGTACTAATGAAACAGCACCACACATGATTGCGTCTTTAGGGATAAGTTTAATATTAATCTTTTTAGTGCTTTTATTTCAATTCAAGGATTTTACAAAAGTCTTAATTGTTTTAGCAACATTTCCGTTGAGTTTACTAGGCGCATTTTTGGGCTTATTACTTACGGGAAATCCAATTGGTTTTACGGCTTTTATGGGAATAATTAGTCTTATTGGTATAGTGGTAAGAAACGGAATTATTTTGGTGGATTATGCAGACGAGCTGGTCTTAGAACACGGTTATACCGTAAAAGCAGCGGCTAAAGCATCAGGAAAAAGACGTATGCGTCCCATCTTTTTAACCTCTGCAGCAGCAGCTATTGGTGTGGTTCCTATGATTATTGGTAAATCACCACTGTGGGCACCTTTAGGAAGTGTGTTAGCCGTAGGACTAATAGTTTCAATGGTGCTAACCTTATTTATAGTGCCTATACTTTACTACAGGTTTGTTAAGCCGCAAGCAGACGAAGTACATTCTCGTCCGGGTACTGAAGAATATGAAACTATTTTATATAAACCCAAAAAGAAAAGTAAAACACTTCGCAAATTAGAAGTGATGACGTATAAATTAAAAAAACGAATCAAGAACTAGAGATAAGACTATAGAGCTACTGTTTAATAGCTATTTATCAATTATTGATTAAGACCGTAGTATCTATAGTTCTTATAGATAAACTTAAAATACATTATGAATACATATAAATTTACCCTATTGGTAGTTTTTTTTCTGGGGTTAAACACATGCTATCAGGCTTTAGCTCAAGACCGCTTGTTGAGTTTAGAAGATGCTAAAGCAATGGCATTATCTAATAATAAAAAAATTAAAAAAGCAGCTAAAACCATTGAAGCAGCCGAAGCAGCGCAGTCATCGGTTTATGCATCAGATAAGCCCTTTATAAATGCAAACGGTGTTGGAGTACATGTTGGAGACCCTTTAGATGTGTTATTACCAGAATATTTAGGAACAGCTTCTTTAGGAATAACTCAAGTAATTTATGCTGGTAGCAAAATAAACACTGCTAAAAAAATGAGCGCGACAGCTGTCGATTTGTATACATCACAAAAAGAATTAACAGGTAGGGAAGTATTTTTAGAGGTTGAAACTACATATTGGCAAATAATAAATGTTAAAAGTAAAGTCAAGTTAGCGCAAAAATATAAAGCGTTGTTAACAGAATTATTGAAAGATTTAATCAACTCATACAATGCTGGTATTATATATAAAAATGATGTGTTACGTGTGCAAGTACAATTAAATCAGGCTGAATTAGATTTAACAAAAGCAAAAGATGGACTTAAACTACTAAAACTTAAGATGGCACAATTAACAGGTATGTCTAATATCGATTTTTTAGTACAAGACACTATGCGTAATGATGTGGTTTTAATAGAAGAGGTTTCAGAATCAATAGCAATTGCTAACAGACCAGAAATTAAAATGATTAAAAGTGCTGTTGAAATTGAAGAATTACAATCTAAAATTTTAGAAGCTGACAGAAAACCTACCATCGCACTTAATGTAAGCGGATTCTATGCTAACGGAAAGCAAATAAATGTTACAAATGGAAGTAATGATTTGACGTCGTATTACGGTTTATTAAATGTTAATATTCCCGTATTTGACTGGGGAGGCAGAAAGCAGAAAGTCAAGGAACAAAAATTTAAGGTCGAAGCACAAAAATTAGAATTGGAAGATAAAGAAGAATTGCTGTCACTTCAAATTAAAAACGCCTATTTAATACTTCAACAGTCTATACAGAAAGTAGATATCACAGAAAAATCTTTACAACAAGCCGATGAAAATTTAAGATTAAATCAAGATAGATTTGATGCCGGAACAGTAACAGGAAAAGATGTGTTAGAAGCGCAAGTGCTTTGGCAACAAGCCTATTCAGAAGTTATAGATGCTAAAGCAAGTTTTAGAATTAATGAGGCTAATTACAAAAAAGCTATTGGGCAATAAAACTAACACTATTACATAATTTGGTCATGAAAACAGAGGGTGAAATTTTACAGCAATTAGTATTAATTAGAGACTTTACGTTTGAAATAATTGACAAAGAGTCTGATAAAAACCTATACACCTCAATAAGTAAAGTCTATAGAATTGAAAAAAACATCAACATTATAATTGATGAGGAAAATATTGAAATTGCAAAAAAACATTACTTGTACCTGGCCAATTATGTTTTAAATATACAACAAGCTACTACTAATACACATAACTTAAATTTTAGAGAAAGTACCACATTTATAAATCAAATTCTAGAAGAGTTAAAGCTTAAATTTGATTTAGAAAAAGAACTCATAGATAACGTACAAACAATTATCATTGAAGCACTTCCTGTTAGCGAAAAAAAATCAATAGAGGCAAAAATTATTTCAGATGCAAATATTATGGATTTTGTTGGTAAGCAAGGTAGAGAAAGACTAAAACTGATGTATGAGCAAATGATTTTAAAAGATATTAAGCTATCTAAGAACAATTGGTATGATGCGTTAATAGGCATTTTAGATGCTCATAAAATTGAAACAAATTATGGACAAACCTATATTAAACCATCTATCGATAAATTATATAAATCTTTACAGAAAGAACGAAAAAACCTAAAAAATCAAACCAATTTAATTTTACAAAAAGAATTAAAAATTAGCGATAAAGAGATAAAAAAATTAAAAAAAGATATCGGTAAAAATAAGAATAGAGACGATAGAGGTATTCAAACACTTTTTAGAAATACATCTAAAAACCATTACACATTAAATAAAATGGTAGACGGAAAAGCGCGTATAATGATAACGATAAACTCAATTATATTATCTCTTATATTAGGAGGCATCATAGGTAAATCATCTAATGAAGTCGTTGTAAATATTCCATCCATCATTTTTGCGGTTACTACTTTAATATCTATAGTTTTTGCTATTATTTCTATAACACCAAATAGAACACAGGGAAACTTTACCGAAGAAGATATAAGAAGTAAAAAAGGAAATTTACTTTATTTTGGAAACTTCCATAACATGCATTATCGTGATTTTGAATGGGCTTTCTTACAGCTTTTACAAGATAAAGATTATCTGTACTCTTCAATGATTAGAGATTTCTATTATCAAGGACAAATATTACATGTTAAAAACAAACTAATTAGAATATCGTTGTATTCATTTCTAATTGGTTTAGTAATAGCAATAGCGTCTCATTTTGTTATCTACTGGTTATAGTATTATATCGTTAAACATTTAGTTATTTTAAAATTTATTTATGAAAAGTAATAATAAAAATAGAATTTCAGACACAGTCCACTGACTCTCAAGTGGGTGTAATTTTTACATAACTACACAATTGTGATGATGACTCGAATTTGGTAAATCCATCCGTCATTAACACTAAAAACAACGCCATCTTCTGGCCTTTTCTTGGAATAGAAGTTAATAAGGTAAATTGTGAACTGTTTCATTGAATAGTTATTAATCCATTAGACAACTATCCCTATCAAATAAGCAAAAATACCCACCACAGCCCCTGATATTAATACAAATACTAGGAGACGTGTAATGCCCTTTTTTAAATCGGAAATCTCTCCAAAGAAATGATCAGCATTAAGATGTATTCGTACATAAGAATTTACCTCCTGTACAGTACACACATAAAAAACGATAGCAAACAGATATATGTCTTGTATTTAATGCTCTTAAAAAAGTAAAGCCTCCAACTCTAAAGGATTAAGGACTTTAAAAATAGTATTTACAACGAAATCATTCTTTTAAATTGGAGATCCATTGATTATGAATTCCAAAACTTTTATTGGGTTCAGGACCTGTTTCTATTAAGAGTTGACCACCTTGAGTAAGTTCCTTTTGAGTTAACCAATTTCTTTCTAATTTCTTTCCATTAAAATAAACGGTTTGAATGTAAAAATGATCTTTATTATAATGCTTTACTTCTATATTTAAAATTTTACTATCTCCCATATTTATTTTTACAGATTTAAATATTGGAGCTGTTAAATAATAAATCGGATCTCCAATATTTGCAGGAGAAAGTCCAATACTTCTCATCACAAACCAAGACGACATGGTTCCTGCATCGTCATCCATAGTACGTAAATAGGCTTTTGGTCTATTATTATATATTTTACCGATATAGGGATCTACACCTTTACTATTATTATTAAAATAAGTTTGCACCACGGTATCTAACATAATATTTCTAAAAAGCTTTTGAGATTTCCAAGGTTGTTTGGTAGCATTATAAAGTCCTGGAACTTGTAAATCGGGCTGATTGGCATGATTGTAATTATAATCTGCAAAAAATTGATTTAATTGTTTTACAAACAGATCTTCTCCTCCTATTAAAGTTTTTAATCCGTCAACATCAAATGGTACAAACCATCTGTATTGCCAAATCGTACCTTGATACAGACCGCGCTCTTGCATTTTATCTACATCGCCTTTTGATAGATCTGCAAAATCTGTATTCCAATAGGATTTATACTTTAAAGCTTTAAGTGCATAGTTCTTACTTAGTGAAGTATCTCCAGTAATTTTTAAGATTTCCGACATTGCCCAAGTATCGTAAGAGGATTCTAAGGCTTTATCTGGTGCACTATAATCCAGTTGTTCAACTTCAGTAATTAATGCTTCTTTTATTGCTTCAAAATTAACAGCATATCCTTTGTTATAAGCATCTAGCAACACAACAATGGCGTGTTCTGTCCTAACTGTAGGTGAAGGCTCGTGCATTGTAGCCCAACTTTGCTTGCCGTAAGAGTATAAATTAGCAATAGACTTTGCTATTGATGCAAATGTATCTTGATACAGTAGTGATAACATAGGCAACTGCTCTCTATAGTTATCCCAAATAGCCCAACCATTATAAACAGGAAAATCTGATGTTTGTCTAGATCCATCTATGGCACGATAAGCACCATCTGTTTCGGAAATAAGATATGGAGATTGAAGTCCTCTATACAATAAAGAATAGAAAAGGTCTTCACGATCTTTCTCCCCATTGACCTCTACACGACTCAGCAACTGATTCCAATTCGTAGTCGTATGTTCTTTTAAAGCTTCTAAACGTACAGATGAATTTTTTATTTTTTTTAAAGCATAATCTTCATCTACTGAAGAAAATCCTACACGGACTTCCATAGGTTTTTGCTTATTTTCACGGACAGCTATAAGCCCATGATCTCCGCTAGGTTTTAGCTCAGAAACATTATGTATTTCAAGGGCATAATAAATACGATACACCCCAACATCACAGGTTGTTTTTGTATCAATATATCCTGTGATAACATTGGCATGTATGGTATGTTTTTCAGCTACAAATCGATCTGCAAAAGCATACGATAAATCAATGAACAAACTACTTTCTTCATTTGGAAATGCGTATTTATGAATGCCAAAATTAGTATCTACTGCCATTTCTGCCTTAATACCATTCTCAAAAGATACACTATAAAATCCAGGATAAGCATGATCCTGTTTTTTGTAAAGCTCTGTTGTGAGATCTTCTCCTAAAATGGGTTTCACTAAAATATTACCTCCGCTTCCAGTGCATCCTACTCCTTCAATGCGTGTATGGGTAAACCCTTCAAACACTTTTGCATAATAGTCATAACCGGTATGTATATGTGGTTTGGTTTGTGGACCAATACTCATCATATTAAAAGGAGATGATGCCGCAGGAGATAATTGACCATGATCTCCAGAGGTACCTAAAAAAACATTAACCGCATCTACCGGTCTACCAGTCAAACTAGTACGTTCTTGAGCTTTTAAGCGACTTGTTATTAGAACAAGTAGTATAATAATAAAAAGATATCTAAACATATATATTAGGGATCTAGAGGTTCTAAAGGATTTTGTTGTAGGGACTCCTTTTGGGGTAAATATTCAAGAGTCGTTTTATTCAAACGTTTTTTAATAGTTGCTGGCTGATATCCTAACTCTGTAAAACAACGATTAACAAACATTTCACTTCCTGTGTATTCACTGTGAAAATTATTAGTGACCACTAATGAAAGCCGATCTATAGGCACGTTATACGCAATCAAAAGCCTACTGGCATTTCTTAAATTGGTTGTCGTATGTCTCGCGTAAGGCTCAATAATAATGCGATTTTCAGGAATGTTGTATTGTGTAATCAACTCCTTTTTCATTTCTATGGCTTCTGCATATGCAGCTCTATACGGATGGGCATGACCTCCTGACACTATAATAAGCGGAACGTCTCCTGACAAAAAAGCTTCTGCTCCCAACTTAATATTAAATTTTCCTAAAGCAGATAATCGATCTCTGTAATTTTCAGGACCATTTCCTAGAACGAGTACAGAAGCATATTTGTATTGATCAAAATCAATACTCGATATGTGCGCTTTTACGTTTTTATTTTCTAGTGCTCCTAAAGGCTCATACCTTACGGCTTCATCCCTGTGATTAAAGTATAAAAGGGACAAAACAAATTGTGTAGATTGAGAATAAAAAGCCTGTAAATTATTAGCTGCCAAATGATCACTCCATACAAACAGGGTTTGCTTATAATATGAACTGTTTACATTGTAAGATATAGAATCAATTTCAGCATATTGAGGGGATTCACCTTGACCATAAACTTTTAAAACGTGATTAACACCACGAGCACATAATGCCCAAGCTTGAGACAATAATTTTTGATCGCCTTTACCTTCATATAAGTTATATGCTCCAGAAGGCTTAAGTTCTGTCTTTACGAATTCTCTTAACACTTCAGATTTATCGTATAATGCTTCTAATCTTTCACTTATTTTTAAAATTTCAGAATCAGAAAAAATATACGGATCTACCAGATCTTTCGTATTTATCGTTTTAGAATTACTTAAAAGTGAAGATACTATAGCCTTATGCTTAACTTTAGAAATATCTTTCAAAACGGTATCATCCTCAAAAAGCTTTTTTACTGCTAAATTGCGATCTATGGCATCTAACAAATAATAATTTTTCTTAGCTAGCTTTTGATAAACATTAGGGTTAGTATTTTGAGCAACTTGGCTATAACCTATTACAGTGAGTAACAAGCATATTATAATTACATATTTTTTCATGTGTATAAAATTAAAAGCAGGAGAATAATATCTCCTGCTGCGTTTAATGTGTATTAATAACCGTCATTTTGAGTAACCATGCCGTCCGCTACACCATCTATATAAGCTTGAGGTATAGGCCAATATTCATTTTTTCCGGCTTGAAATGTAGCATTAGACAAGTGGGTTCTTCTGGTTTTCTCAACCTCAAGATAGTCCGAGATAACATTATCTGCATTCCCCCAGCGTACTAAGTTAAAAAATCGATGCCCTTCTAAAGCCAATTCCAAACGTGATTCTAAACGCACAGCCTCTCTAGCATAATCTTGACTACTCCATACATTAGCATACAACGCTATCTTGTAATTTGCGGCACCTTGACTTCCATCTAAGGTCTGTACATACATGGAGTTTTTAGCTCTATCTCTAAGTTGGTTTACTAATGACCTTGCTTCTTCTAATTGACCAATTTCTACAGCGGCTTCTGCTCTCCATAACACAACTTCTCCATATCTAATGATATAATAATCTAAAGCACTTACGTATGGCCAAACAGTTACAAAATATTCAGAATTGGCTGAAACAATTCTTTTCTTAGGACTAAATTCGCCATAAGTTGCTAAGTCTCTTGCCCAACTGCTATCGTACAAAATATCAAGATCTTTATAAGGAATCCCAGGTCTACCTATAGTAATATCTAATCTAGGGTCTACAAAATCAGTATCGGTTAGGTTTTCATTACTATGTGCAGGAATACCTTCTGAAGTAACCTTAAAAGCATTTACTAAATTTTGAGATGGTCTTTGAAATCCATATTGAGAATAAAAGGGTCCTCCTGGAGCTAATAACCGGTCGCCTATACTTCCATTATAATTACTAGCCTGGCCATCGTTTACAGAGTGTTGAACGGCAAAAATAACTTCTTTATTATTATCATTTTCTGGCAAGAATAATTCTTGAAAATCATCCATCAACCCGTAGTTACTATTTATAACTTCTGTAGTCGCATCAAAAGCCAATTGCCATTTTTCTTGAAACAAATACGTTTTAGCTAAATAGGCTTGTGCCGCAATTTTTGTAGGTCTCCCTACTTCGTCTTGTGTGGTTGGCAAGACGTTATAAGCGGCTTGAAAATCGGCTTCTATTTTGTCCCATAATTCTTCTGAAGTAAATTCAGTATTAGATTTAGCATAGTCATTTACAGTTTCTGCCGTTTCATCTATATAAGGAATATGATTATAAATCTTTTTCAATTCAAAATAATAATGTCCACGCAAAAATTGTAACTCGGCTTTTCTCTGAATTCTTAAATCATCATCAAAATCTTCAGATGCTTCAAGTAAGCGCATCGCTTCATTAGCTCTTTTAACACCTTCATACAATGCCATCCATTTACGTTCAACATCAATTGTAGTAGGTAGTGTATTAAAGATCTCCATTTGGTGAATATTATTTTGATCACCAGTACCACCCCCCCCTTTATAGGCATCGTCTGAAACAACATCTCCAAAACTCCAATTAGAAGCAGGTGAATTATAAGCATTACTTGCTCCGTCAAACTGCCCATTTAAGACGCTATAGGCTGAAATTATTGCCAATTCTACGTTCGCTGGACTAGTCATTTCTGAAGGAGAAACTTCTCCATAGGTAACTTCATCTAAATAATCGTTAGCACACGACGTAATACTTAATATGACTGTTGGAACAATCATAAACTTTGCTATATATGTTTTAAATTTCATTGTAAATTAGTTTTAAAAGTTAAGGTTAAATCCTAAAATGAATGTTCTTGAAGGAGGGTAAATACCACGATCTACACCAATGTCTAAGTTTCTACTGCTGCTTGAATAATTCTGAAGTCCAATTTCTGGAGTCATCCCACTATAATCTGTTATTGTAAATACATTACTCGCTTGAACATATATTCTAAGCCCTAAATTGTTTAAAATATTTGCTGGAAGCGTATAACCAATTTGTAAATTATTTAATTTTAAATAAGAGCCATCCTCAACATAATACGATGAAGGTCTGATGTTATTATTTGGATCGTCCAAACTTAATCTTGGAATATCTGAATTTGGATTCTCTGTACTCCACGCGCCTAATAAAGCCGAGTCTTTATTATATGCAGATTGGTTAAAGAAGTATGTCTTGTATTTTGTTAGGTTATAAATATCGTTACCAATACTGGCGTTAAAAAACATACCTAAGTCAAAATTCTTGTAATTAACATTTATATTAAATCCTATAACAACATCGGGATGCGGAGAACCTATAAAGGTTCTATCTCCATCATTTATTTCACCATCACCGTTCACATCTGCAAATTTTAAATCTCCAGGTTGCGCATCGGGTTGTAAACCATAACTATCAACATCTTCTTGACTTCTAAACAATCCTTCAGAACGGTAGCCATAAAAAGATGCGATAGGTTGCCCCACGGCGCTTCTAGAAACCTCTTGATCAAAATTCACGCTATGTAGTGATGAACTAGGAATCCCTAAGTAAGCAACATTATGAAGTTCTGTCAATTCATTTTTATAACCGGATATATTAAGACCTAAATCATAACCAAAATCATGGCTTTTATCGCTATATCTTAGATTAAGTTCATATCCTTTATTCTCCATAACACCATCATTAATCCACTGTCCATCATTTGTGCCTCCATATGTTAATGGTACAGAATTATAAACCAGAATATCATCAGTAACCTTCTTATACACTTCTGCGGTGATGTTTAATTTATTATTAAAAAAGCCTAAATCAACACCTATAGAGGTTTGTGTTGTGGTCTCCCAATTAAGATCTGAATTAGAAATTCTAGTTTGAGTAAGCCCTGTCGACACCGAGTTTTGTCCGCCATCTATAGCATAATCACTATTACTGCTATTATTAGTGTAACTATCTACTGTAGAATAAGAAGGAACCTCCTGATTACCAGTTTGTCCCCAACTTGCTCTAAGCAACATACTTGTAAACACTGTTCCAAAGTCAAAGAAGTCTTCTTTATCTAAGCGCCATCCTGCTGAAAAGGCTGGAAATGTCCCCCAATTATTATTGGCTAAGCGTGAAGTCCCGTCTCTTCTAACTGTTGCAGTAACTAGATACTTTTCATTAAAATTATATCTAAACCTTCCGAAGTACGAGTTTAATGTCCATTCACTCGCTGATCCCGAGTTTAATTGATTATCCGTTCCATAACTTAAATACCAAAAATTAGGATCTTCATATAAATAATCTTGTCTAGAAGCTGAAAAAGATTCTGCATAATATTCTATAGCTTCCTGCCCTAGTAATACATCTATATTATGACCGCCTATAGATTTAGAATAATTGATGGTATTGGTATAAGTAAACTGATGGTTAAAACTATTAGAAGTACTTAAGCTGTTTATGGTATTTTGAGAAAGAATTTCATCATATACGGGAGAAAAACCTCTATAATTATAATTATTATAATCTAATCCAAAGGACGATTTAAATGTAAAATCTCCAAAATTGAGTTCGGCATAAACATTACCAAAGGCACGTACATTTTTATCTTTATTATCTTTTGATCGGTAAAGACTGGCAAGCGGATTTCCTATATCGTTAATGGGGTTACCTCCAAAATCTCCATTATTATCTCTTACAGGAATTATTGAAGGAAATTGAAACGCATTGTAAATTATACTTCCTAAAGCACTATTCGTAGTTGCAGACACATCTTCCGTATAAGATCCTGTAAAATTTTCTCCTATAGCTAACCAATCTGTAATATTATAATTTGAATTAAAACGTGCCGAATATCTAGTAAAACCGGTATATTTCACAACGCCTTCTTGATCGTAATACCCTAAAGAAAAGGCATGTTGTCCTTTTTCTGAACCTTTCTGGATGGAAAGATTATAATTTTGAACAAAAGCAGGTTGCATAATTTCTTGAATCCAATTTACATCGCTACTTGGTAGTGTTTCCTCACTATTTAACCATATTGGTATTACGGCTTGATCCGGATTATCTCCATAAATATCATGCGATGGTGTTTGTCCATCGTTCTTATATGCTTGCCATAATAAATCGCCATATTGTTGCGCATTTAACATTTTTGGTAAGTTAATAGCAGTTTGTATTCCTGCATAACCATCTATATTAACCTCAAAAGAATCTTTACCGGCTCCTTTTTTAGTCGTAATTACAATAACACCATTAGCAGCACGTGAACCATAGATAGAAGATGAAGCAGCATCCTTAAGGACCTGTATGCTTTCTATATCTTGAGGATTAATACTATTTAATCCGTTAGAAGTTGGGACACCATCAATAACAACTAGAGGATCATTATTATTAATCGTACTAAATCCTCTTACACGAATGGATGTTCCTCCTCCTGGACTATTATCACTCATAACCTGGACACCTGGCATTCTACCTTGTAACATTTCCTCTACATTAGCTTTAGGCAACGTTTTAATGTCATCCGGATCTACCGAAGAAATAGCAGCTGTAATATTTTCACGTTTTTCTGTGCCATACCCCACCACTAATATTTCATCTAATTCATTCGCATCTTCCAATAAGACAATAGAAACTATGTTTTGTCCAATTATATTAACATCCTGTTTCTGATACCCTAAATAAGTTATAGTAATAGTCTCTATATTCGCCGGAATTGTTAATTTAAAATGACCATCATAATCTGTAGATGTTCCTATATTTGTACCTTTCACAAAAACATTGGCTCCTAAAATAGGTAACCCATTGTTGTCTTTTACAGTACCTTTAATTTGAGATTCTTGTTGGTTAGAAATAACCATCTGCTTCTTAACCAAAATACCGCTATCGGTAATTTTAAAATCTAAAGAAGACTTTTCTTTCAAGGTATTTAGAACAATCTCTAGAGTTTCATTATGTACATTTAAATCAATCTTAGTCGATAAATAGGACTGATTTGACACATAAATAAATGGTATATGTGTCTGTTTTTCTATAAGATTAAATACTTGACTTAAAGAGGTATTCTTTAAATTCAAATTAATACTATCTGTATTAGGCGGTATTAAATAAGCACTTGAAAATGCGTGTAAACTGCTTGCCATGGATAGGACAAGAACTATAATTAGGCTTTTAAATTTCATAAAATTATGCTTTAATTATGTTTTAAATTTTGAATAGGAATCCCCTGTCCTATGACATAGGATTTTTTTTAAAATGATATGATTTAATTTAATATTACTTGTAAGTAATCAACCCCTTACTTATATATTTAAGAGCTAACCCGATATGATTTTCTACAGTTTTAGGAGCTATATCTAAGAGTTCTGAAATTTCTTTATACTTAAATCCGTCTATTCTACTCATTTCAAAGATCTGACGTGTGCGTTTAGGAATTTCATTTAAAATAGTTCTAATGATGTGTTTATTGATTTCTAACTGCTCATTAGCTATAATTTCATCTTCAATACTTGGATACAAATTTTGATTCTCAAATTGATCTTCATGAAGTATTGGTCTTAATTTGTGGTTTTTACATGGCTTTCTTAGGTTGTTTTTTAGGATTACGTATATATATGATTTTGGATTTTTAATAGTATGTAGTTTATGCTTCTCCTTCCATAAGATCATAAAAACATCTGAAGCTTTTTCTTCTATAATGTGAATATTAGACTCATAAAGGATTCCGAACCGACATAAGCTGTGGTAATATTTCTTAAACAAAACATCTACTGCTTTAGGGTTGCCTAATTGAATTTGCTTAAAAAGAAGAAGATCTTCAGTTACAGCATTACTTATATTCACTCCTTTAATTTGCATCATTTCCGATTATTAAGTATTCATTTTTATGAATTGGAACTATAGTAATATTTGCAATAAATTCTAATGAGGATATAACTCCCTTTATATCTAATCCTTTGAATGCGCCCGTTATTTTTTTACTTTCAAGAGTTTTATCTTTTAATCTAAAGGTTACTCCATAAAACTGATTAAGTTTTTTTATGGCTTCTATAAATGGTGTTTTATCTAAAATAAGCATCTCATCCTTCCAGCCTAAAACCTCTATGGCATTAAAATTTTTCTTTGTAATATCGTTTGTGGCATTATTATAAATAAGTTGTTCGTTAGGAGAAAGAGTTAATTGATTATTTGACTCTTTAAATAACACATTCACTTTACCACGTTCTAAGGATATGATTTTATTTGATGAAGAGGTATTCACATTAAAAGCGGTTCCTAACACTTGTACATCCAAATCGGTTGTATGCACTGTAAAAGGTTTTTCTTCATTATGCGTGACATCAAAAAACACTTCTCCGCTCACAAAAACGTCTCTTGTTTTATTGAATGCGTTAGGAAAATGTATCTCACTTAAAGAATTTAGAACAACTAAGGTGCTATCTGGTAGATAAAGTGATCGCCTTTCTCCTTTTTCAGTTACAATTTGGTTAGTATAATTAATGTCTTGCGAATGATATATAAAAACGGATATAGTTAGTATAGCTAAAGCAAAAGCACTTATAGCGATATATTTTTTGGACCACCTTTGTTTAGAATCTTTAATGAAACTAGAATCCTTTGACAAACTTTGTTTTGCTTCATAATTAGGATCATCAATTTGCTCAGGTATTGGATAATGTTTCCAAATTAGACTATAATTTTCATAAAGGTTTTTTAAATCATGATCTAAGGCAAGTTCTATTTCAAAAACAGCTCGATCTGCCTGAGACATTTCATTAGTTAAATACCTAATACATTTCTTTTCCCTTCTATTAATTTTCATACAAAGTTTACCCTTTTACTTATAGGAGTCGAAAATTATAAAATACCCCCAACAAATAATATAAAGTGATTGCAAACTAAAGTTTAACTAATTGTTAATTGAGATAGCATATTGAATATTAGCGTAGAATAAATACCTAAATAATTTAGAAAGGAAGACAAGAACGCCTTATTTTGATTTCTATTCCTAAATAAAAAGATTAACCTTTTGTTTTATAAATAATTTTATATCAGCCTGTGAAAAGCGCATACTATTCAAATACACACCTGTAAAACCAATATATAAGGAAAATTTCTACTTAGTATGTTATAAATTTTTAAACCAGACTTGTGCAATATAAAATCTTCACTGTTTTAAGGATTTCATTTTTGATCGAAAAAAGACATCAACCTGTTGTAAATCTTGTTATTACATAGTTTTTGAAGTTTAATTTAACGTTATTTAATAAGTCCTCAGACGTAAGTAAAAGCTATATTCTTAAGGAGAGCAAAATAAATTTGATTAGGCAATATAGAATTGTTTTCATACCGTAATCTTTTGATGGGAGAATTTCAATAGTATTCTTAAAACCAGAAATTAATGATATTTTCATCAACATATTTTGTATTGACATGAAATAAATATGGTCAACAAGCTAATATCAAAGCTATAAAATCTATCTTAACTTTTTTCATAAAAAAATCCCCTCAAAATTTGAAGGGATTCTGTTTTTTAATAAGATAACAAAATTATTTTTTTGAAGCTTCTATAGACAGCTTTCTAAAATCTTTCATTAGTTTGGTCATTTCAAGTGTAGCTTTACGAGCACGTGTTCCTGCTGCCTTGTTTCCACTTTCTAACAATGCACCAGCATCACTGTGAAACGCTTCATATTGAGCGTTGATTTGTTCTAATAATTCTTTCATAAATTTGAGGTTTAATATATATCGCTAAATTAATATTTTATATTTACTTGAATGAGTCGTTTAATATAAAATTAAACAATCCGTAGTTGAACAGACTTAACTATAGGTTGTTTTAATATACATTCTTCTTGCCGATTCAAAACATTCTTTAAGCGCCCAATATCCTTACTTATTTTCTTTTCAACAACTCTAGCATATTTTTGCGTAGTCGACAATTTAGTATGTCCCAATAATTTCGAAACTGTTTCCAAAGGCACATCATTTAATAATGTTATGGTTGTGGCAAATGTATGCCTCGCTACATGAAAGGTTAAATATTTATGTATTCCTGCCGATTTTGCAATATCCTTAAGATGTGCATTAACCTTTTGGTTGGATAAAATAGGAAGTAAACAATAATTATTACTCTCACAGGGATAGGATTTATAGCGTTCTAATATTTCCAATGCTTGAGATAACAATGGCACTCTAACAGGTGTTTTTGTTTTTTGACGTTTAACATTTATCCATAATGCTCCATCAATCCCCTCTACAATATCACTACGATTTAGCTTTTGAACTTCTATATAAGACAAACCTGTGTAACAAGCGAACACAAAAAAATCTCTTGTCTGTTTCAAACTTGGAGAAGACAAAACAACGCTTTTCAATTTTATTATTTCTTTGACTTCAAGAAATTCACTGTCATAATCTTCGTATTTCAGGCCGTATAAATTAAATGGATTGTTTCTATAACATCCAAACTTCATCGCAATATTGATGAGTTTCTGGAAACGTTCCATATGCTTCATAATCCCATTATTACTCAAGGATTGAGATGCACGAAGAGGTTTGCAAGTTCGAAGAAAATCCTCAAACTCTATGATAAAAGAGTAATCAATGAAATGTAAATGAATATCTGAAACACTATGCTTTTGTTGTAAAAAACGTTTCAAATACTTTTCCGTAGCCGCATAGTTTTTTAAAGTGCCTTGTTGCAGTTTTTTAGATTCTACAGTTTTATGATAATTTAAAACATCTTCAAGTGTTTCTAATGTTTTGTCTTTGCCTAAATAACGTAATTTTATCTTTTTTGCCGTTACAGGTATGCCTTCAGAAGAAAGTTGTCTGTGACATTCTAATAAATCTGAATACACTTCATCGAGGTAAAGATTAATATTCTTAGATTCTTTTAACCTAGATTTTACCCTAAAAGATTTATGACACCAATTAGAGGCTAAGGTAGAACGCTGGATACTAATATCAGCTCCAACACCATTTACTAAAATACGGGCATAAATAGGAATTTGACCATTACATTTAATGGATCTTTTTTTCAGCCAGAAGTTTACGCTGAATGTTTTTGTGGTTTTCATAACATTTCACTTTAGTTAAACAATATTTAAAGTGAAAGTCAAATCTCTGATAAGTCCCTTAGGATCTATAATTTACGAAAGGTTATCCTATAAAAATAGGACATGCTATAGGACATATTAATAGGTGGTTTCAATTGAAAACAATTGAAACCAATAAATATTAAACCTCTAAAAATCATTAGTTTAATATTTATTTAGTTTACAATATGTCAAAATAGTCGGGGTGGCAGGATTCGAACCTGCGGCCTCCACGTCCCAAACGTGGCGCGATAACCGGGCTACGCTACACCCCGATGGTTATTGAGGGTGCAAATATACACCTTTTATTAAAAAACAAGTGCTTTTTTTATTAAATTGTAACTTTTATTTTAAAATAATTATTATGACCAACGTAAGACACTTATTATCAATTGTTTTATTTCTTCATTTTTTTGCTTGTGCACAAGAAAAAAAATCTAAAAATTCAGACTATTCTTACAAAAAAGTAGTATCAGACATTGATATTCCTTGGAGTTTTGTATTTCTTCCCGATCATTCTATGTTAATTACAGAGAAATCTGGAGAACTCATCCATTTTAAAAACGGTAAAAAAACAAGTATCTCAGGTCTACCTGATATTACAAGATTAGGTCAAGGTGGATTATTAGACATTGCTTTGCATCCTAATTACGAAGACAACAGATGGATTTATTTTACTTACGCGTCTTCCGAAGGCGAGGGTTCCGGTGCAAATACGGCCTTAATGCGTGCTAAAATAAAAAATAACACCTTAACCAATAAAGAACTCTTGTATAAAGCGACTCCAAATTATAGTAGTGGCGATCATTTTGGTTCTCGCATTCTTTTTGATGCAAACAACTATTTATATTTTAGTATTGGTGAACGCGGACAACGAGATAAAAATCCGCAAGACATTACTCGAGATGGCGGGAAAATTTATAGATTACATGACGATGGTTCCATCCCAACAGATAATCCTTTTGTAAATACTCCTAATGCTAAAAAGGCTATTTACTCTTACGGACATAGAAATCCGCAAGGCATGATTTTAAATCCTAAAACAAACAAAATTTGGATTCATGAACATGGACCAAAAGGTGGCGATGAGATAAATATTATATCTGCTGGAAAAAATTATGGATGGCCACTTGTTACTTATGGTATAAATTACTGGGGAACATCTATTACAGACCATACTGAAATGGAAGGTATGGAATCGCCTATACACCACTGGACACCATCTATAGCACCTTCAGGTATGTGCTATGTAACCTCAGACAAATATTCTAACTGGCAAGATAATATATTAGTAGGCTCTTTAAAATTTCAGTTTTTAGATCGCTGTATCATAAAAAATAACACTGTAATTAAAGAAGAACGTTTACTAGAAAACATAGGGCGTGTAAGATCTATAGTTCAAGGGCCTGACGGATTTATTTATGTTGGAATTGAAAATGTTGGAATAGTTAAAATTATTCCGAAGAATTAGCCTTAAATTTGTCCATTCATAAAAATATAATCAATGCTAATAATAGGTCTTACAGGCGGTACAGGTTGTGGAAAAACAACTGTAGTTAATCAAATTTTAAATGAACTTCCAGAAGCAGAAGTTGGTATCATATCGCAAGATTCCTATTATAACGACACCTCTCACCTATCTTACGACGAACGTAAACTCATTAATTTTGACCACCCAAAATCTATAGATTTCGATTTACTTGTAAGCCATTTAAAACAACTTAAATCAGGACAACCTATAGAACAACCTGTGTATTCTTTTGTAAAACATAATAGAACTGGTGATACAATTTTAACACATCCCAGAAAGGTGATGATTGTTGAAGGAATTTTAATCTTTACACATCCTGATATTCGTGAGTTATTCGATATAAAAATATTTGTTCATGCAGATAGTGACGAACGATTAATTCGAAGATTAAAACGAGATATTGCTGAACGTGGACGTGATTTAGACGAAGTTTTAAACCGTTATCAAACCACTTTAAAACCCATGCATCAACAATTTATAGAACCTATGAAAGAGTATGCAGACATTATAATACCAAACAATAAATTCAATACTGTAGCAATAGATATCGTGCGTACTATTATAAATGAAAAGTTAATATGAAATTGAATTTTTTCAATAATAAATATATAAAACCTTTTAAAAATCCTTTTGTCATTCCAGGGATTGGCTTTGCCGTATGGATGCTTTTCTTTGATAGTAATTCCTTTTTAATTCATAATGAATTAAACAACGACATAGACGACCTTAATAACAAAAAAGAATATTATATTAATGAAATTACTAAAGATCGTAAAGCTTATAAAAAATTAAATACTGAAGAAGGTATCGAGAAATTTGCGAGAGAAACCTATTATTTAAAACGTGAACAAGAAGATATTTATATTATTGAATATGAAGATAGTTTAAAAACGGAAATCAATGAATAACACCAATTTGTTTGAAGCATTTAATTCTGTATCGGCAAAAGCGTGGAAACAAAAAATTCAATACGATTTAAATGGCGCCGACTACAATAACACCCTTATTTGGCAAACTCTTGAGGATATTAATGTTAAACCTTTTTATAATAAAGAGGACTTAAAAAAGGGGGGATTAAACTTTAAATCTGGAACAAATCCGTTTAAAATTACTCAAACAATTTATGTTAATTCTGAAGATAAGTCAAATACTTTAGCACAAAACGCATTGCAAAATGGCGCAGAGTCTTTACTCTTTATTATTGCAACAGCACACTGCGATTTAAATAAATTACTTCAAAACATAGATCTATTAAACGTTTCCATACACTTTGATTTGCAATTCTGTAATTCAAATTTTATAGAAAAACTTAATGCTATTGCTTTAAAAAATGAAGCGTCCTTTTATATTAATTTTGATATTATTGGTCACCTAACAGAAGATGGAAATTGGTACTCGACACTTCAAGCAGATCATAAAACTGTAGAAACTGTTTTAAAAAATTGTATTCATTTAAAAAGTAGTATAAGTGTTAACCTTGTTGGATATCAGAATGCAGGAGCAACCATAACACAACAACTGGCTTATGCTTTAGCACATGCTAACGAATATTTAAATCGGTTTTTTAATCAATTTCATACAAAAATCACCTTTAAAGTTGCGTTAGGTTCTAATTACTTTTTCGAAATCGCTAAACTCCGTGCTTTACGTATGTTATGGCATACTTTAGCGACCGAATATAATATTAATACCCAATGCCATATTATTGCAATTCCAACAAAACGGAACAAATCTATTTACAATAATAAAACAAATATGTTACGGACAACTACCGAATATATGAGTGCTATTTTGGGTGGTGCAGACAGTATTTGTAATGTCGCTCACGATGCTGTTTTTCGTAAAAATCATATTTCGGCAGAGCATATGTCTAGAAATCAGTTACAGATTTTAAAAAAAGAACATGTTTTTGAAACCGCTACAAACCCTACAGACGGATCGTACTATATAGAATATATAACGCAACAGTTAGCAGAAAAAGCACTTATCATTTTTAAAGATATTGAAGCACAAGGCGGATTTTTAAAATTATTAAAAGCGGGTTTAATTCAGAAAAAAATAAAAGAAAGCGCACAAAAAGAACAAGAATTATTTGATAGAGGAGTATTAACTGTAATTGGAGCAAATTTACATTGTGATACAGAAATCTTAATTAAAGACAAATTGGAATTGTATCCGTTTGTAAAACAAAATCCAAGGAAAACATTATTAGAACCTATTATTTCAAGACGTTTAGCAGAAAACAGAGAACAAAACAGGTTGAAATCTGAACATTAGTATATTAAAAATAGAAGATGAGTAGAAAAAATCTACAACATATTACTTTAAAATTTACAGAAGCACCAGCACTAGACAATCAAAATAAAGTTGGATGTGCTTCTGGAGATATTACTGTAGAATCAACCTATACAGAAACAGATCTTGAAGATGTACATCATTTAGATTTTGCTGCTGGGATACCGCCATATTTACGCGGAATCTCATCGACCATGTATGTTACATCACCTTGGGATATGTGTCAATATTCACCATTAAACTCTATTGAAACATTTAATAGTTTTTTAAAATATCAATTTGAAGTTGGACAGCGTGAATTTTTAATAAATTGCTCTACTAAAAACAAATTTATACCAGAAACTTTAGAAGATTTTAAAGCCATATTTAAAGATATTCCGCTACAAGATATTAGTGTGTTTTTTAATACAAACGAATATTTATTACCCCTTTTAGCGTGCTATACCACAACTGCAGAGTCTCATGGCTTAGAATCTAAAAAATTAAAAGGAGGATTTATTATTGATGTCTTCTCAGACTTAAAGACTCTGAAAACAACTAAAAATTCTCGTTTAGATGCTTTAATTTTTTCAAACACATATTTACCGTATTTTAATCGTATTTCTATATCTGCTGTCTCATTACAATCTCAGGTTATTACACCTGAAATTGAATTGGCTTTAATGCTAATTAGCGGAAATAATCAAATCCAAAAAGCCATGGATTCTGGATTAAAAATAGACGATATTGCGCCTCGTATATCTTTTACGTTTTCAATTGGACTGCATCATTTTTCAGAAATAGCAAAACTGCGTGCAGTTAGATTATTATGGGCTAAAATTGTAAAATCGTATCATCCTAAAAACGACAGATCGCTAGCCTTACACATCCATAGTCACACATATACGAACCAATCATCAGATCACGACATTAGTCATTCTGTAACAAAATCGACAATAGCAGCCGCTTCAGCAATTTTTGGAGGTAGCCAAAGCCTAGATACTTATTCTAATAAAAATTCTACTCCAGAGTTAAAACAATTAAATAATCATACGCAATGGTATTTAAGAGAAGAAACACAAATTACAAAAACCATCGATCCTTGGGGAGGTAGTTTTTATGTAGAAAAACGAACTCACGACATTGCACAACAGGCATGGTCTATTTTTAAAGATTACAAAACGTCTGGTAAACTTCCAGAGCGCCTTATCACTGAATTATCGCAGTATGAATTAGATTTTTCTAAGACTGAAACATCAGTACAAAATTCAAATATTAGTACAATTAACCGGGATGAATCAGCCGTTAAGCATGCACTCTTAAAACTTACAGATGCACGACATTCTCTTGACGAAAATGTATTAACTTTAGCTATTAATGCCTTTAAAAATCAAGCTACATACTCAGAAATCTACAAGGCAATAAACTAATTTTGCTATGCAACATACTAAGACACCTTCTTTTTTAACTGCCAAAACACACGCCGATAAATTCGCTTCTCAGGAAGGACGACGTCCACGTTTATTACTTTCAAAAGTAGACACCTTAAACGAGACATCTAATGAAAAACGTATCGCATCAGCTTATGCTGATATAGGTTTTGATGTCGACTTAAGCCCTTTATTTCAAAACGCCAAAGATATCGCTAAACAAGCCATAGAAAACGATGTTCATGCCATTCATTTAAATGCTTTAAGTCCTAACGCTATACCAATGGTTGCAGAAGTTATTGAAGCACTTAAAACATATGATCGCGACGATATTCTGATTGTTATAGACGGAAATCATTTATCTGAAACAGATCATAAAATATTGTATAATCTTGGTGTTCATATTATATTGAAACCAAACACCACAACAGATATTGCAGCGATTAAAATTTTAAACATTTTAAATGAAGTAAGTTAACTTCATCAGACACTATATCCATCAATTAAATTTTCATTAGGATCAACCTTAATCTTTTATAAACCTTACTTTTTATTCAAAAGATTGAAACATGAACAAAAAAACCTTTAAATCATCCAAAACACAACATATTTTTAGAATCATTTTAGGTTCATTAATGATTTTAGCAGCTATAGGTCATCTTACATTTCAGCGAGAAGAATTTCAAGCACAAGTTCCTAATTGGATCCCCTTGGGAAAAGATCTGGTTGTAGTTTTATCTGGTATCGTTGAACTTTGCTTTGGGCTTTCTATGATATTTTGGAAACAACAAAAAATTAATATAGGTATCGCTTTAGCCATATTTTATATTTTAATTTTTCCAGGAAATATTGCGCAATATATAAATGCTACCGATGCATTTGGTTTAAATACAGATACAAAAAGATTAATCCGATTGTTTTTTCAACCTGTATTAATTTTTTGGGCATTATGGGCTACAACTGCTTTAAAATATATTAACCATAAACTTCAATAAAAACTTAAGATCACAGTAAGTCAATTTTTAATATACCTACATTACTCTTAAAAATAAGTTGTAATGTTTCACCTTATATCCTTCATATTTATTTATATTTAAACACATTATCTGTTTTTTTATAAGCAGATAACCCACATATTAATCTACAATATATAACCATATTTTAATTCGGATAAATTTGTCTGAATTGAAATTTGTATCTATATTTGCCTAAAAATATAATATATGTTTTCAAAAGCTTGTGAATACGGCATCAAAGCTTCTATTTTTATAGCCTTAAATTCTTTAGAACACAGACGTGTGGGACCAAAAGAAATATCTAAAGAGATTAATTCTCCAGAAGCTTTTACTGCAAAAATTTTACAAGCCTTAGTAAGAAACAATATTATTAATTCTATTAAAGGCGCACACGGTGGTTTTGAAATAGATAAAAAAGATATTAAAACCATTATGTTAGCAGATATTGTTAATGCTATTGATGGAGACAATATTTATAAAGGTTGTGGCTTAGGATTACAACAATGTAATGCAGACAAGCCTTGCCCTATGCATGAAAAATTTAAATTGGTGAGAGCCGAATTGAAAAATTTGTTAGAATCTACAGATTTAGAATCTTTAGCATTAGACATAAAATTAGGAGAATCCTTTTTAAAAAATTAAAAAAAATTTACCAACAAAGAGGACAATTTTGTCCGAATTAAAATCAAATTAATGAACTAACTATTTTTTAATCATGAACAAAGAAAAAAAACTATGGATCATATTTGCTGCAGTTGTAGTGATTTCATTTAGTGTTTTAGGCTATTACGGCTTCGAAATTTATCAACAATCGCCACCAGTACCTAAAGCAATTGTGTCCACCAACGGTGAAACCATTTTTACAGAAAACGATATTCAAGACGGACAAAATATTTGGCAAAGTATTGGTGGCCAAGAACTCGGTTCTGTTTGGGGTCACGGTGCATATGTTGCACCCGATTGGACAGCAGATTGGCTTCACAGAGAAGCTGTATATATCTTAGATTTATATGCTCAGAACGATTTTAATACACCCTATGATAAGCTCACAGATGAACAACAGGCTAGCCTAAAAGTACGTCTTCAAAATGATGTTAGAAAAAACACTTACAATAAAGAAACTAACACCATTACTATTAGCGAAAACCGTGTAAAAGCCATTAATCATTTAAGTGAATACTATCATGGACTATTTACTAACGATCCGTCTTTTGATAAACTTAGAGCAGATTATGCTATCCCAAAAAACACTATAAAAGATAAAGCTAAAATGCATAAAATGAATGCATTTTTTTTCTGGGCAACTTGGGCAACTGTAACCGAAAGACCAAATAGTAAAGTAAGTTATACACATAACTGGCCTGCAGACGAATTGGTTGGAAACGGTCCTACTATGGATTTAATGGTGTGGTCTGGAGTAAGTATTATTTTACTTATTTTATGTATTGGTGTGCTTGTATTTTACCATGTTAAATCTGGAGAAGACGAAGAAACTCCACTACCTGCAGAAGATCCGCTCTTAAAGCAAGGCATGACGCCAAGTATGTATTTAATAAAAAAATACTTTTGGGTAGTCACTTTACTTATGGTATTACAAATGTTATTAGGTATAGTAACAGCACATTATGGTGTAGAAGGTGATGGATTTTATGGCTTTGCTTTAGATCAGATTTTACCGTACTCAGTAACTAGAACTTGGCATACACAACTGGCTATATTTTGGATTGCTACAGCGTGGTTAGCTACAGGACTATATATCGCTCCAGCAGTATCTGGTAAAGATCCAAAATTTCAAAAATTTGGAGTCAACTTCTTATTCATTGCACTTTTAATTATTGTATTAGGATCTATGATTGGACAATGGTTTGGAGTAATGCAAAAACTAAACCTAGTTAATAATTTCTGGTTTGGACATCAAGGTTACGAATATGTAGACTTAGGACGTTTCTGGCAAATATTCTTATTTGTTGGTCTTGTACTTTGGTTAGCTTTAATGGTAAGACCTTTATTACCGGTATTAAAACGTAAAACCGAAGAAAAGAACTTAATTATTATGTTCTTAATATCATGTACAGCGATCGCATTATTTTATGCTTCTGGATTAATGTGGGGACAACATACCAATTTGGCCATTGCAGAATATTGGAGATGGTGGGTTGTTCACTTATGGGTAGAAGGTTTCTTCGAAGTTTTTGCTACAGTTGTTATCGCATTCCTTTTTGTTAGATTAGGCTTATTAAAAACCAAAACAGCCACTTTAAATGTACTTTTAGCTACCATTATATTTATGTCTGGAGGTATTTTAGGAACCTTCCATCACTTATATTTCTCTGGAACACCAAAAGCAATTATGGCCTTAGGCGCTACATTTAGTGCTCTAGAAGTTGTGCCTTTAACTTTGATTGGGTATGAAGCTTATCACAACTATAAATTATCGAAAGCAACCAAATGGATTGCAGATTACAAGTGGCCTATTTACTTTATGATAGCCGTAGCATTCTGGAATTTCTTAGGTGCAGGAATCTTCGGATTTATTATAAATCCACCAATTGCTTTATATTATGTACAAGGTTTAAACACCACACCTTTACACGCACACACTGCTTTATTTGGAGTATACGGAATGTTAGGAATTGGATTAATGTTATTTGTACTAAGAAGCTTATACCGTAATGTACAATGGAACAATAAACTATTAAAAATATCTTTCTGGTCGTTAAACTTTGGTTTATTAGGAATGGCATTAATAAGCCTACTTCCTATGGGAATTTGGCAGGCTATTGAAAGTATAGAACACGGCATGTGGTACGCTCGTTCTTCAGAATTAATGCAAAACCCAAACATGATAACACTAAAATGGTTACGCACTATTGGCGATGTTATTTTCGCTGTCGGAATTGTAACAATCTGTTGGTTTGTATTCGACTTAACATTAAAAAATAAAACACAAAAAAACAACAATTAAAACATATAACACTATGGAAGCTATAACACAAAAACACGTAGGTGCATTTGTTGCAGAAGACTTTAGAACTGCAGCTGTATTTACTAAATATGGTATTGACTTTTGCTGTAGAGGAAATCGTTCTTTACAAGACGTTTGTGAAAAAAACGGAATTATAACAAGTGAATTGGTTGATAGTTTAGAACATGTATTAAACTCTAAAACCGATCAATCTATAGATTATAAATCTTGGCCTTTAGATTTATTAATTGATTATATTGAAAAAAAACATCATAGATATGTAGAAGAAAAATCTCCTATAATCAAACAATTTTTAGATAAACTATGTAAAGTTCATGGTGAAAGACACCCTGAATTATTTGAAATTAATGAATTATTTACGGCATCTGCTGGCGAATTGGCTCAACATTTAAAGAAAGAAGAACTCGTTTTATTCCCTTTTATAAAAAAATTATTAAAGGCAAAGGCAACCAATACACCTTTAGAAGCCCCAGGCTTTGGTACTGTAAAAAATCCAATTGCAATGATGATGCAGGAACACGATAATGAAGGTGTACGTTTCAGACAAATTGCAGACATATCAAATAATTACACCCCACCTGCAGATGCTTGTAATACTTACAAGGTAACCTTTGCAATGCTAGAAGAATTTGAACAAGATTTACATCTTCACATTCACTTAGAAAATAACATTTTATTTCCTGAGGCAGAAGTTTTAGAAAGCCAGTTTAGTTAATAAAAGTAATTAATGTCTTAAATTCCGGGTGTATAATTAATATATACCCCGGAATTTTTTAGTTTATACCGTTCATGACACTTAAGCCCCTTTTTCTTGTTTGCCTATTAAATTTTCTAATTGCAGCAGCAATGGGACTTGCCATGCGTTTTATTTATATTTATCCGCTTGATCTTAATTATCGTTTTTTAACACATGCACATTCACATACCGCTATGTTAGGCTGGGTGTATTTAATGCTTTTTACACTTATAACATATCATTTTGTACCAAACCCGAAAGCTATTTTTACCAAGCTATTTTGGATAACAGAATTTGCAGTGTTAGGTATGCTGCTTAGTTTCCCGTTTCAAGGTTATGCAGCTGTATCTATAACGTTTTCTACTTTACACATTTTTTGTAGTTATTATTTTGTCTATTTAATTTTTAAATACGCTAAAGTTGAAAATAATTTAACAAGAATAGTATTAAAAACAGCCTTAGTTTTTATGTTAGTTTCTACAATTGGAGTTTGGTGTTTAGGTCCTGCAGTTGGAATTTTAGGACAAGCTTCAGCCTTTTATCAAATTGCCATTCAATTCTTTTTACACTTTCAATTTAATGGTTGGTTTTTAATTGGATTACTCGCTTTATTATTTAACCAATTTCAAATTAAAGACAATCAGAACTCTAAACGTTTTTATATACTACTAGTTATCTCAACGATTTGCACTCTCGCATTACCCGTAAGTTGGTATGCCCCACACCCTATCTTAAATATTATAAATGGTATAGGTGTATTATGCCAATTGGGTGCTTTATATTATTTTTTTAAATTAGTAAAACCCAAATTTTCAACACTCACCTATCAAAATTCTAAACTTTTAAAATACTTATATGCATTTTCATTAAGTTCTTTTGTTTTCAAAATAGCGCTACAAAGTAGTTCTTTTATACCAGCTGTGGCATTAATGGCTAAACAACAGCATAATTTTGTTATTGGGTTTATTCATTTAACAATGCTTGGCGTAGTTTCTGGATTTCTATTTGTCTTTTTAATTCAGACCAAAATAACGTACCAGAACAAATATTTTACTTGGGGTATTTACAGTTTTATCTTCGGCTTTTTAGTTACAGAAGGCATCTTATTCTTACAAGGAATATTATTCACCTTTGAGATTGGCGTAATGCCAAAATATTACCTTTTATTATTTATACTCAGTACGTTTTTAGTATTAGGGATACTCCTTATTATTATGAGTATATTACATACAAATACAAACTATAATGACAAACAAAAAACCATTAAAACGACATAAAGCTTTACAGCCCTTAAGTAGAGAGCATCATCAAGGCTTACTATTATCTTGGAAAATAAGAACAGGATTAAAAAAAGGAATAGAACTTGAACGTATAAAAACCTACGCCAATTGGTTTGACAAAGCGCATTTAGCACCTCATTTTAATATGGAAGAAGTCTATATTTTTTCGATTTTAAATGAAGATCATACGTTGCGCCAACAAGCGATTGAAGAACATAAACGTTTAGGAGCATTATTTGCTGATCACTCTAATTTGGAAGATAATTTAACAGATATCGCCGATACTTTAGAGCAACATATTCGTTTTGAAGAACGTATTTTATTTCCAGAAATTCAAAAAATTGCGACCGAAACGCAGATGAAATACATAGAAGAGATTCATTACGAAACAGATTTTGAATACAATCTTACAGATGAATTCTGGAAATAATTCACGTTATAAATACCACTACATTTCGTTTACAGCTTTTTCAATATTTTCAATAGTAGCATCGGAGTTTACCCCTAAACCTTCTTGTTGGAAAACCAATTCTCCTGCATCGTTAAACACACTAATAATGTTGGAGTGAGAAAAATCCATTGGAGAAATCTCTTTATATTTCACAGCTAAAACTGCAGCGAATTCTCTGGTATTTTGTTCTGAAGATCTTAAAAAAGTCCAAGGCTCTTTGTCCATAAAGTTTTCTTTAGCAAACGCTTTTAAACGTTCTGGCGTATCTGTTTCAGGATCTATACTTACAAAAATCATGTTCACTTTACCTTTAGTCGATTCTGGTAATCGTTTTTCAATATTACGCATGTCTGCAACCAATCTAGGGCAAGCTGCTTTACAAGTTGTGTAAATCATGACCATAACTAATACATTTCCCTTTAAATCTTTAAGTTGAATATCCTTACCATTTTGATTGGTCCATGTTGAAGGTAAATTATAAATTGACATATCTGAAATCTCTTCAGATTGTTTTAATGTTTCAGTCGCTTCAGCAACTTGTTTTGTTTCTTGTTTACAAGACATTACCCCTAAACATAGCATACAAAATCCTAAAATATATGTTTTCATTTCTTTTCTTTTTTAATTATTCAAATGGCATATCTTGCACACATCGAAAGCCTAAGTTCTTAATATTATAACGTGCTGTAATACTTCCACGAAATGCATAGCGCATAAAGGCAGCATAATTCATTAAATCGGTAGCTCCTACAGCAGCACTTCCGCAGAATAGATTGGTATCTTTATCGACATCTTTTCGAGATTCTCCTGTAATTAATATGGAATTAAAATCTGAAGTCCATTCCCAAACCAAACCGTGTAAATCTTTTATTCCCCAAAAATTTTCCGGGTTCCGTCCTACTTCATACGTATTTGTTCGCGGTGCTTCGTACCAGGAAAGAATTTTCTCGTTATATGTTTTCTTTACCCGTGCATCTGCAAGTTCTTCATCTGCCATAGCAACATATTCCCATTCATCTACCGTTGGTAATCGTTTACCCTGACACTCACAATACTTACTTGCAGCAAACCAAGACACATACGTTATCGGACTTTTAAGATGTTCTGTACTGTTTAGAATTGTATCGTTTTTCCAATTTCTTAAATACATTTCATCTGCAAATAATCGTTTTACGTTTGACTTTTGCCATTTAGGATACTGCTTTACAAAATCTACGTATTGTTCATTTGTAACGGGTAGTTTGTCCATAAAAAAATCATTCACTGTAACTAAAACAGAGTCTCTACCATAAAGCGGAATATAACTTCCGCCTTGAATGTGTAACATATCTTTGCTTGTTTGTCCAAACACTATAGTTTGCAATAGAATCGCTATACCAAATAATATATATGTTTTTTTAAACATTGTTTTTAGTTATTTCTGGTTTCTAACTTTTTCAACCATTTCTGTGGTGACTACTTTTTTAGAATTTCCCCAACTGTTATAAACGTAAGTTAAAACGTTAGCAATTTCGCTAGGCGATAAACTTTGTCTTGTCATTACACTATTATACGTTTCGCCATTCACTGTTATCTCTCCTGTTAATCCATTAAGCACAACACCTATAGCTCTATTTACATCGGCATTTAAAAAATCTGAATTTGCTAAAGGAGGGAATGCACTTGGTATACCTTGACCTTCACTTTGGTGACACGCAAAACAGGTTTGCATATACGCTTGCTTACCGCGTTCTAATTGCTCTTCTAAGGATTGTAATGGGGCTTCTTCAACAACATTATCGCCTTCTGGCATGGTTTGAATTCCACCACCTTCTGGTAAATAAATATCGTCTCTTAGCTCTCCAGAATATATTTTTTTATCTTCTTCACCTTCAACTTTAAGCATGCCTAAGGCTCCTTTATTAAATGCTCTAAAGATAGAGTGATCTACCATAATAAATGTTCCAGGTACTTCCACTTTAAATTCAACAATTGCAGCACCTCCGGCAGGTATTAAGGTGGTTTGTACATTTGTATTTATAAGATCGCCTCCTTCTACATGAACTTTATCAAATATCTCTCCAATTACATGAAAAGATGAAACTAAGTTTGGTCCGCCATTCCCTACAAATAATCGTACAGTTTCTCCAACATTAGCAGTAATAGCATTATCGCCTGTAAGTGCACCAACTTTACCATTAAACACGACATAATCTGCTTTTTCATCTATCGCTTTTTGCATATCAAAAGCCTGCAAACCACGCTCTCCATGGGCACCTTTAGTATAAAAATCGCCTTGCATGAGGTAATATTCTTTATCTACTAAAGGAAGTCCGCCTTCCGGTTCTACTAAAATTAGTCCGTACATTCCATTTGCAATATGCATTCCTACAGGAGCAGTCGCACAGTGATACACAAATAATCCGGGATTTAAGACTTTAAAAGAAAACACTTTTTCATGACCAGGGGCTACAAAAGAAGATTCGGCACCTCCTCCAGGACCATTTACAGCATGCAAATCGATGTTATGTGGTAATTTATTATCTGGATGATTCTTTAAATGAAACTCTACTTCATCTCCGACACGTGTTCTTATAAAACTTCCTGGAACCGAACCTCCAAAAGTCCAATACACATAACTTACTCCATTAGTCATTTCACCTTCTTCCTCCAGAATTTCCATATCGACTATAAGTTTTTTAGCTTTTCGTCTACCCACTGGGGTTGGTACATGTGGTGGTGCGGTTAATTCTGCAAGCATTTCATGACTAACAGGAATATCTACGGCTTCTATCTGCTCTTTTTTGTCTTTGTTAGAACAAGTTGTTAAAGTTATAAAAGCGAATGCTATAAAGGCTTGCCTCCAATTAAAGCATGATGTTAAAAAGTATTGTTTAGTTTTCATACAATTAAGTTATTTATTTGTGGTTATTATAAAGCGGACAATTTTATCCGATTTATATATCAAATATATAGATATTACTTTTTTTTAAACATGATAATTATCAGGTTATTAAAAGCAGCCATAAGAATAATTAATTATTCACTAATTTTTTAAATATATAAGGAATAAAATCTAAAACTGATTTAAGTCATTTATAAACTCGAACCTAATACCTACCTTTAAAAAATAAACAAATAATTAACTATTAAACAAGTAGTTAAAAACATTAAAAAACATAAAATTTGAATTAATTAAAGATATTCGTGTCTTAATTTTTCTGTTTTTATATACTAAAAAACACTAAAAAATATGTTTTCAAAAGCATGTGAATACGGTATTAGAGCCACAATATTTATTGCAGTTAATTCTTTAGAAAATAGACGTGTGAGTCCTAAAGAAATTGCAAAAGAGATTAATTCTCCAGAAGCATTTACTGCTAAAATTTTACAAGCTTTAGCAAGAAATCATGTTGTGAACTCTATAAAAGGAGCACATGGTGGGTTTGAAATTGATATAGTAAATATAAAAAAAATAAAACTTTCGGATATTGTTGTAGCTATTGATGGTGATCAGATTTACGAAAGTTGCGGTATCGGATTACATGTTTGTAATGACGATAGTCCATGCCCTATGCATCAAAAATTTAAATCGATTCGAGCCGATTTGAAACACATGTTAGAATCTACAAATCTTGAAGAATTAGCTACAGATATAGAATTAGGAAAAGCGTTATTAAAACGCTAAATATCAAATATTAATACACAAATAAAGAATAATACATTTTGAATTTATATAACGGTCAATATTTCTTATAACCTAACCTTTAACACTCATATTTTAGCTTCCTTCTTGGATTAATAATGATGTAATAAATCTAGATTAAATTCATAATTCTTATTATAAATTCTTTCATTCGTGCTTACAGTAGTCTAACAACAGGCTCAGAAAAAGAAAATACACTTAACATTTGTTAACAAGTTACATTTTTAAAACTCATAAATAGTTGTATTTTTACACCTAATAAAATCAAATTATTAATGGGTAAGATCATTGCAATTGCAAATCAAAAAGGAGGCGTAGGAAAAACAACGACTTCTATTAATTTAGCAGCCTCTTTAGGGGTGCTTGAAAAGAAAGTATTGCTGATTGATGCCGATCCTCAAGCCAATGCCACTTCGGGATTAGGTATAGATGTTGAGACTGTTGAAATTGGAACTTACCAATTATTGGAACATACCAATACAGCAAAGGAAGCTATACTACAAACCGAAACTCCGAATTTAGACATCATTGCATCGCATATAGACTTAGTTGCTATTGAAATTGAACTTGTAGATAAGGACGATAGAGAATATATGCTAAAACGTGCTTTAGCAGAAGTTAAAGACGATTACGATTATATTATAATTGATTGTGCCCCATCTTTAGGCTTATTAACCCTTAATGCGTTAACAGCTTCAGATGCTGTAATTATCCCAATTCAATGCGAATATTTTGCTCTTGAAGGTTTAGGTAAATTATTAAATACTGTTAAAAGTGTTCAAAAAATACATAACCCTGAATTAGATATTGAAGGTTTATTGTTAACCATGTACGATTCACGTTTAAGACTTTCTAACCAAGTGGTAGAAGAAGTACAAAAACATTTTAATGATATGGTTTTTAAAACTATTATACAACGAAATGTACGTTTAAGTGAAGCACCAAGTTTTGGTGAAAGCATTATTAATTTTGATGCAAGTAGTAAAGGTGCCATTAACTATTTAAGTTTGGCTAAAGAAATAATAAACAAAAACTCCTAGATAAAGAATATGGCGAAGGCAGTAAGAAAACAAGCATTAGGAAGAGGATTATCTGCATTATTAAAAGACCCGACTAACGATATTAACTCGGTTCAAGACAAAAATGCTGATAAGGTTATAGGAAATATTGTAGAGTTAGAATTAAGTACTATTGAAATGAATCCATTTCAGCCACGTACTAATTTTAACGAAGAATCACTGCGTGAACTATCTTCATCTATAAAAGAACTTGGGGTTATTCAGCCCATTACAGTTAGAAAATTAGACTTTAATACCTATCAATTAGTTTCAGGAGAACGCCGTATGCGCGCTTCAGAATATTTAGGATTAAAAACCATTCCTGCTTACATTCGTATTGCAAACGACCAGGAGTCTTTAGAAATGGCTTTAGTTGAAAATATTCAACGTCAAGATTTAGACCCTATAGAAATTGCTTTATCGTACCAACGTTTAATTGATGAAATTAATCTAACACAAGAACAAATGAGTGAACGTGTTGGAAAAAAACGTTCTACAATTGCAAATTATTTACGCCTTTTAAAATTAGATCCAATCATTCAAACAGGAATGCGCGACGGATTTATTTCTATGGGACACGGTCGTGCAATTATTAATATTGAAGACCAAAGTGTTCAAATAGAAATTTACACACGTATCTTAAAACAAAAATTATCGGTTAGAGATACTGAAAGTTTAGTTAAAAATTATAATGAAAATAAATCTTTAGATGCTGCAAAACCTGCAGATAAAAAAGAACCAGAAACACCAAAATTTGTGACTAAAAGTATCGAAGATTTTTCTGATTATTTCGGACATAAAATCGATATAAAAATAGCTAAAAATGGAAAAGGAAAAATTACAATTCCTTTTCATTCTGAAGAAGACTTTAATCGTATAAAAAAACTTGTACAGAGTGCAAAGTAAATTTTTTATAACCACCCTACTCTCTTTTTTTTTCTGCTTAAATAGCCTTGCGCAAGAAGCCAGTAAAGAACAGTCTACAAACACTAAAAAAATTGTAGACACATTGGTTGTGGACAACACTAAGATTATAACCACATCTGAAGAAACAGTAGTTACAACAACAGATACATTAGCAATAAAACCTGAAAAAGAATCTAGGCTTACAGATCCCTTAGCACCTGCACGTGCAGCATTTTACTCTGCTATTCTTCCTGGTTTAGGACAAGCTTACAATAGAAAATACTGGAAAATTCCAATTGTATACGCTGCCATTGGTACAGGTATTTATTTTTATATAGATAACAACAATGCTTATAACAGCTATCGCGATGCTTACAAACGTAGATTAGCTGGTTTTACAGATGATGAATATTATGGTAGAATATCTGATGATGGTTTAATTAATGCGCAAGAACAATTGCGAGAAAACAAAGAATTATCTTTATTAATTACCCTAGGTTTATACGTCTTAAACATTGTTGATGCTAACGTAGATGCGCATCTATTACAATTTAATATTGACGATAATTTATCGCTCTCTCCCCATTTTAAATATAACGAGGTAGAACGCGCCACAAATCTAGGATTCTCCTTTAACTTTAAATTTTAAAACATGAAAATTGCATTACTTGGGTACGGTAAAATGGGTAAAACTATTGAACAAATAGCTCTTAAACGTGGCCATGACATAGTAATTAAAGCAAGTATTGAAAATCCAAATTACGATATCAAACAAGCAGATATTGCAATAGACTTTAGTATGCCTAGTGCTGCTGTAGGAAATATTTCTAACTGTTTTAATAATGGTGTTCCTGTTATTTCTGGAACTACAGGTTGGTTAGAAGATTACGATAAAATGACCACTTTATGTAAAGAGAAAAAAAGTGGTTTTATTTATGCCTCTAACTTTAGTTTAGGTGTAAATATCTTTTTTGAATTAAATAAAACACTGGCTAAAATGATGAGTAATTTAGACCAGTATAATATTAGTATGGAAGAAGTTCATCATACACAAAAATTAGATGAACCTAGTGGAACGGCTATTTCTTTAGCTAACGATATTATAGCTGAAAACAAAACCTACGAAAACTGGGCTTTAAATACTCCAGATACACATACAATTCCTATTGTAGCTAAACGTATTCCTGAAGTTCCAGGAACTCACATTGTAACTTACGAAAGTAGTGTAGATTCTATTACCATAGAACACAAAGCACATAACAGAGAAGGGTTTGCTTTAGGCGCCGTAATTGCTGCCGAGTGGTTAATGGGAAAAACAGGAGTGTTTAGCATGAAAGATGTGTTAAATATTGGTTAATACTATAAAAATCTGTTACATTACCCCCATTATCAATACTAATACAAATATTCAGATTAATTTTTGTCTTTAAGACAATTAGCAATACAAGTAGATTATGACTTTAACTCAATGGTTCATTTTTATTCTAATAATCCAATTCGTTCACGGATTAGGTACTTGGAAACTTTACGTAAAAGCAGGTAGACAAGCTTGGGAAGCATTTATTCCTGTTTATAATGCTGTAATTTTAATGAAAATAATAAATAGACCATGGTGGTGGACCATCCTTATCTTCTTACCTATTGTTAATTTAATTATGTTTCCTGTAATTTGGGTAGAAACAGCTAGAAGTTTTGGTAAAAATTCAACAACAGATACCATTCTTGCTATTCTTTCTCTTGGCTTTTACAACTATTACTTAAACTATGTCGCTACAGATTTAGAATATAAAAAAGACAGAAGTTTAGAACCTACAACAAGTGCAGGAGATTGGATTAGTTCTATTTTATTTGCTGTTGTTGCTGCAACTATAGTACACACCTATATTATTCAACCATTTACTATTCCAACGTCTTCTTTAGAAAAAACCTTACTAGTTGGCGATTTTCTGTTTGTAAGTAAGTTAAACTATGGGCCACGTTTGCCACAAACAACTTTAGCATTGCCAATGGTTCACGATTCTATACCAAAAACGAAATTAAAATCATATATCGCAGACGATAACTTAGAAACGAAAGAGCAATCCTTAAAAAACAAAACGCTTTTACCTTATTTAAGATTACCAGGGTTTCAAAAAATTAAACGTAATGATATTGTCGTTTTTAACTGGCCTGTAGATACTGTTACAGACTTTTTTAGTACACCAGATCGTAATCACTGGAAACCTGTAGATAAAAAATCAAATTACGTTAAACGTTGCGTGGGTCTTCCTGGAGATTCTCTAGAAGTAAGAAACGGATATGTATATATTAACGGTAAACAAAACCAATTACCAGAACGTGCTAGACTACAATTTAGTTATTTAGTTCAACCTAAAACACACCAATTCAATGCTAAAGAACTAGCAGATCGCTATGGTATTACAGACCGTTTTGGGATTATAAACGACAAAAACACCTATATGTTTATGTCTATTACAGACGAAGCTGTAGCACAATTTAAAAATCATCCAAACGTAGAAAGTATTACGCCTATTAAAGAAGAAAAAGGCGTTAGAGATTCTAGAATCTTCCCTCAAAATCCAAATTACAACTGGAATAACGATTTCTTCGGACCATTATATATTCCTCAAGCAGGTAAAACTATTGCTTTAAATGTAGATGTTTTACCACTTTACAAACGCGTTATTACCGAATACGAAGGTAATAAGTTACAAGTAAAAGGGAATCAAATATATGTGAATGGTACGGCTACAGATAGTTATACATTTAAACAAGATTACTATTGGATGATGGGAGATAACAGACACAACTCTCAAGATGCTAGAGCTTGGGGATTTGTACCTTTCGATCACGTAGTGGGTAAACCTGTATTTATTTGGATGAGTTGGGATCAATACGGGAAACCACGTTGGGACCGTTTCTTTACAACTGTTGGTGGAAGCGGAAAACCAGTATCTTACTTAATTCCATCGCTTATTATTATTGCAGGATTATTTGGTTTTAACACCTATAGAAAACGCAAAAAAGCAAATGCATAAAGCATACTTCTATGAGTTTAAATACCCTTTTACATCCTACTTATTTTCCAAACATTGCACATATGGCAGCCATTGCAAAGTCTAATGTGGTAACATTTGAAATGGATGATAATTTTGCAAAACAAACCTACAGAACACGAACCTATATTTATGCTGCTAACGGAAAATTACTACTTAATATTCCAGTAATTTATACACAAAAAAATCGTCAGAAATATCGCGATGTAAAGATTTCAAATACAGAAAATTGGCAAAGTGTACATTGGAAGTCCTTACTTTCTGCATACAAAACATCGCCATTTTTTGAATATTATGAAGATGATTTACGTCCGCTTTTTGAAACAGAAGCAGAGTATATTTTAGATTTTAATTTGAAATGTTTCGAGACGATTTCTGAATGCTTACAATTGGAAAAATCAATTCGTAAAACTGAAGAATTTAAACATGAAGTTGATAATACTTTAGATTTACGAAACTTAGTTAATCCGAAATCTGCTGTTAATTTTCAAAATAACAAATACACACAAGTCTTTGACAATAAACATGGGTTTATTAATAATTTAAGTGTTTTAGATTTATTATTTAACGAAGGTCCAAATGCTTTGGATTACTTAGAAAGTCAAGATTTTTCGCTGTAATGCTTCAGCCCTTTATACATTACGGCATTCATTTTTTAGGACCATTAATGGTTGCGCTTTGGTATTATAAACCACAGTGGAAATATGCTTACTTAATCATGATATGCGGGATGTTTATAGATCTAGATCATCTATTGGCCACCCCAATATTTAGCCCTGGACGATGTAGTATAAATTTTCATCCGCTTCACTCCTATTGGGCCATTGTACTATATATTCTACTTTTATTTCCAAAGAAAACACGCCTTTTAGCCTTAGGTTTAGTAATTCATATTATAGCAGACACGGTAGATTGTAGCTTAATGTAAAGACACATTAGTCATAATCGGATAATGGTCTGAATAAACATCATCATTAAAGGTTTTAAAATCCTTGATGGTAAAGGCGTCTTCTGTAAAAATAAAATCAATTCGAACAGGAAAAAATTTAAAATTAAAGGTCTTCCCAAACCCATTACCAGCTTCTTTAAAAGTATCGTTTAAATCACCTCTAATCATTCTATACACATAAGAATAAGCAGTATTATTTAAATCGCCAGTAATAATCATTTTATACTTACACGTTTTTTTATGGGCTAAGAATTGCTCTGTTTGATCTTGTTGCATGGCAAAAGAACGACCAATACTTTTAAGTAAACGCTCGGAATCTTGTTTTTTCAATTCCTCAACTTCTGTATTTATACGAAGGGACTGCAAATGAATATTATAAATACGAATGGTATCTTCTCCCTTAACAATATCTACAAATATGGCATTATTGGGCGTATTAGGGAACGTTACAGATCCTTTATTAACAATAGGGTATTGAGAATAAATAGCTTGACCAAACTGTTTTTTTTCGCCAGCTAATTGTATGTATTTATACCTATAAAATGAAAAATCTACACTTTTGTTATTGGGATGATATTCTTGTAAACTCAAAACATCTGGGTATTCATCTTTCACAAATTTAGAAATCTCTGCCCCTATATCTTCATTAAGAATCCAATTATAAATATTAAACAACCTTACATTGTAACTCATAATTGAAATATTGTCTGGACTTTTATCTTCTGTAGTTCTAGATATTTTATACAATGTTCCCATATAAAAATACCCGATCACTAAAACAAGAAAAGATAATACCATTTGCCGTTTCAGTTTCAATAACCAATATAATGAGAATAGCACATTAACTAGAATTAAAACGGGTACGGTAAGACTTAAAACCGATAAAAAAGTAAAATGTTTAGGAGAAAAAAATGGTAAAATGTAAGACAACAAAAGTAGCGTAGCCAAAACCAAATTGATGAAAAATATAAATTTATCAATAACGTTTAATTTACTCATACTTATTTTCCAGCTTTAAATAAAAATTCCTTCTCCTCCTTTGTTAAGCTATCGTAGCCACTTTTACTAATTTTATCAAGAATAATATCTATACGTTTTTGCTTATTAAAGGCATCAAACTCATCTTTTTTGAAACCTGCCATTTTTTTATTGGTGCGTTTATGAACCGTTTTAAGAGGCGATTTTCCAGATTTAGAAAACCAACCTACAACAGTATCTGCAACACCTTCAAACCCCTTACCTATGTCACGGCCTTGTTTGTATTGCATGGCATAAAAGAATCCTAAAGCTGCACCTCCTAAATGCGCAAGATTTCCGCCAGCATTAGTACCTGCTAAACCTAAAACATCTAAAGTTAAAATGGCAGCTCCAACCATCCATAACTTAATATTAAACATAAAGAACTTTAAATCCATTTGTGGCATGTAGGCACACATAAAAATTAATAATGCACGAACCGCCGCAGAAGCTCCTACCAATCGTCCGCCAGAACTAAACACATTAGGCAATAAATTATATCCTAATAAGAAAATTATAGCACCAGAAATAGCACCTAAAAAATAAATATTTATAGCTAATTTTTTACTGAACATATTTAAGAACCATTGTCCAATAAAATACAACCACAACATATTGAATAACAAATGTATAAAATCGTAATGCACAAATGCATAGGTAATAAACGACCAAGGAGTGACTAATAATTCTGATAAATTACTTGATAGTTCGAACCATTTTAAACTTGAATCGTAAGGTAAGGTAGAGGTTAGCGCTTGTAAAACAAACCCAACAAAAAAGACAATAACATTTACAGCTATTATCTTTTCTAACACATTTAAATGCGTTAATTTTTGTTTAATATCTTGATTAAGCGAGTTCATATATTAATCCCATCGGTTTTTATTAAACTGTGTTTTTTTCCAATACCACATTATTAAAAAGCCTGTTAGAGCACCTCCAATATGTGCCATATAAGCCGTATTACTTGGGCTAAAGAAAGATTGACCGGTAATTGCTGAAATTAAATCTAAAGCAATAATTCCGGGAATAAAATACTTTGCTTTTATAGGAATTGGTAAGAAAATCATCATCAATTTAGACTCAGGAAATAACATTCCAAAAGCAACTAAAACTCCCATTATAGCTCCGGAAGCCCCTACCATAGTACCATTAAATACACTTACAAATTTCCCTAATTGATCCGGACTTAAAGTTTGAGACCAACGTGTATCGTACAAGGCATATCCAGATCGTAAGGTTTCTAAAGTTTCAGAGGTGCTAAAACCTGCGCCTTCTAAAGCAGACATCCCTGTTGAATATTGGTAATAATAGTACCCCAACATTAAAAGTGCTGCCCCCAACCCCGAAGACAAGTAAAAAAACAAAAACTTTTTACCTCCAAATTGTTGTTCTACAGGCGTTCCAAACATCCAAAGTGCCAACATATTAAATGCAATATGCATAAAACCACCATGCATAAACATATGAGTAAATATTTGCCATGGTTGAAAGGCTGCATTTTTAGGAAAATGCAATGCAAACCAATCATAAAATAAGTTACCACCACCAACAACCATGGTTCCAATAAACATAATAACATTAATGATTATAAGATGTTTAACGGTATCGGAAATTCTATTCATCATATCTTTATTTCTATGAAATTACATAAATTTTTTATCTAATTCATCAACTGTCATGGTGATAAATGTAGGTTTATTATTTGGTGAAACATTAGGATCTTTACATGCAAACAAACTATTTACTAAATGATCTTGTTCTGTTTGTGTAAGCGATTGCCCTGATTTTATTGCCAAACTTTTCGATAATGATTTTGCTAATAAATCTGCTGCACTAAAATTTGCATCAGGAACTTCATGCTCCACATCACTAATTAATTGCTCTAATATAATACTTACTTCGCTTTCTGGAACATTAATTGGCAAACCAATTATTTCAACCATATGTGCTTCAATATTCTGAAACACAAAACCAGCATATTCTAAATCACTTTTTAAATTTAAAACAATATCGTGTTCTTGTTTTGATAGTTGAATTTGTAATGGAAATAATAATTGCTGACTTACCGTATCTTTCCCTGTTATGTATTTTAAAAAATCTTCGTAAAGTATACGTTGGTGTGCTCTATTTTGATCGATAACCAACATTCCTGATTTAATGGTACTTAATACATATTTATTTTGAAGCTGATATGTCGCTTGCTTAGAAGCTATTTGAGAATCTTCAAACAAAGATGCCGTACTCTCTACACTCTCGAATTGAATTTCACTAAAATCGTTTTTAGATTTTGTGCCTTTAGATTCCATACCTACATACAAACTCTCCCAACTTGCTGTTGGCGTGTCTTTACGTCCAGAATAAGATGAAGGTGTAGAGGGTCTTGAAGGTGTTGATCTTTCAGAATTAAACGGATTAAAAGTACGATCGACTTCTATTGTTGGAGTACTTGCCGATTTATTTGAGTAATCGTAAGGCGTGTCTAAATTCGCATCATGTTCAAAATCTAAAACTGGAGCAATATTAAATTGCCCTAAACTATGTTTTACAGAAGCTCTTAAAATAGCATATAACGTATGCTCATCGTCGAATTTGATTTCTGTTTTTGTAGGATGTATATTAATGTCTATAGTTTGCGGATTTACTTCTAAATTCAAGAAATAACTCGCGTGTGTACCTTCTTTAATCAAGCCTTCAAAAGCGGCTGTTATTGCATGATTTAAATAGGCACTTTTTATAAATCTATGATTCACAAAAAAGAATTGTTCTCCTCTAGATTTTTTAGCATACTCAGGTTTACCAACAAAACCAGAAATTTTTAAAACATCTGTATCTTCATTCACTGGCACTAATTTTTCATTGGTTTTAGGTCCAAATATATTAACAATACGTTGTCTATAATTACTTTGTGGCAAATTAAAAACTTCAGATCCATTGTGATACATTACAAAACTAATACTTGGATGTGCTAAAGCAACACGCTGAAATTCATCTATAATATGTCGGGTTTCAACTGTATTTGATTTTAAAAAATTACGCCGTGCAGGAATATTAAAAAACAAATGTTTTACTGCTATAGATGTTCCTGTTGGTGTAACAACCACATCTTGATCTACAATTTCACTCCCTTCAATAGTTATGGTTGTACCAACCTCATCTTGGGCTTGTTTTGTTTTTAATTCTACATGAGCAATAGCCGCAATACTTGCTAAAGCTTCACCACGAAATCCTTTGGTATTTAGTTGAAATAGATCTTCGGCAGAACGAATTTTTGATGTTGCATGACGTTCAAAACTTAAGCGCGCATCTGTAATACTCATTCCTACCCCATCGTCTATAACCTGAACCAAAGTTTTACCAGCATCTTTAACCAATAATTTTATAGTCTCGGCTTTGGCATCTATAGCATTTTCTAAAAGTTCTTTAACTACAGAAGCTGGTCGCTGCACTACCTCACCTGCTGCTATTTGATTTGCAACATGGTCTGGTAAAAGTTGAATAATATCTGCCATTATGAATTAGGAAGGAATATGGATAAATCGAATTCTATAATAAATAGAAAAATAAGTATAAGTATAGCAACAATAATGATAACCCGGCGATTTGCCGAGCGATCTGGAGATTCTTTTAATTCTTCAAATGCATTTTGAAATTTAGATTTTATACCTCCAGTAGGTCCAACGGTTTTTCTAAAATCGTCGAATTTATGTTTCATTTCAAACGGACTCCCTTCTCCATCATTTTTAAAATGTTGAGGTGTGTACGTAAATTTTTTATTTTTTCTCGTTTTAAAAATCCCCATGCTGCTTTCTACAATTCATAATTATTTAACACATACCATAAAATGATCACCAAAATCAAGATAATTAACCATCCAGATAAACGGACACCTTTTTTTCCTTGATGTTTTCTCGTTTGCTTAAGCTCGTTCCATTTAGAAGTCATTTCGTTCGAAGGTTTAACATGCTCTTCTTGAAACTTAGCCTTATAATTAAACGATTTATTTTTTCGTTGATTAAATAAATTCACTATTTAAAAACTAGTCTTTGTTAAGCCTCAAATGTACTTAAAATTGGGAAGAAAGGCGAATCAGGTTTCTAAAAAAATGTTAACAAAAGCAATCAAAACACTACTAATTTATCATTTCACAGACAACCTTTATCGTTTTAAATATCAATTTTATAAAATATTTAACTTTAATCTTTAATTTAATTACCTCATTTCACAAGATATAAGACATCAAAAAGCGTCCCATTAAGAACGCTTTTAACACTACTATTAATCAATTCTAGATTGCTAACCATTTAAATTAACTACCTTGTTTTATAATTTGAATTAAATCTGATTTTTGAACAACTCCAGATTGTCTCCATATTTGTTTTCCTGACTTATATAAAACTAAAGTTGGTACGCCTCTTACATTTAATTTAGAAGCTAATTCTTGATTTTTATCGACATCAATTTTTATAATTGAAACCGACTCTCCCAAGCTCTCTTTTACATCTTTTAAAATTGGTGCCATTGCTTTACATGGTCCGCACCATTCTGCAAAAAAATCGACCAAAACAGGTTTATCCTGTTTAATAAGTTCTGAAAATCGACTCATAACTATATGTTTTAAAAATTATACACTGCTAAAAACACAACCTTTTAATACGTTTTTCCGTAAACAATTAACATGTATTAAATTACCTTACTTTTTTAAAGTTGTAGGACATACAAAGTCTGTTAACGGTATACCTACTTCTTTAATGGCTTTCATCCCTCCTGCTATATCTATTAAATTATGATAGCCTCTGCTTTTTAATATCGAAGCCGCAATTATGGATCTATATCCTCCTGCACAATGCACATAAAAAGGTGTATCGTTAGGAAAATCTGACAAGTATTCGTTTATAAATTCTAATGATGCATTTTTAGCATTATCAATATGTTCTGAAGCATATTCTGAATCTTTTCTGACATCAAAAACATTCAATTTTTCTGCTTCTAATCGTGTTTTAAACGTCTCTGCAGTAATAGACGAAATAGTATCGTATTCCTTACCGGCAGTTTTCCATGCCTCAAAACCACCTTCTAAATAACCTAATGTATTATCGAAACCTACACGCGATAAACGAATAACAGTTTCCTCTTCCATTCCTGGATCTGTAACTAATAAAATAGGTTGTTTTACATCTTTAATTAGCGCTCCAACCCATGGTGCAAACCCGCCTTGCAATCCTATAAAAATAGAGCGCGGAATATGTCCTTTAACAAAATTGTCTTGATGACGCACATCTAAAACTAAGGCTTCAATAGTATTTGCTACCGTTTCAAAGGCATCTGGTTTCAGGGCTTTTGTTCCTTTTTCAATTACAGTATCTATATTATCGTAACCTTCTTTATTCATTTTTACATTTAACGGAAAATATTGTGGTGGTGGTGCCAGCCCATCTGTAACTTCTTTAATAAATTCAGATTTTGTCATGTCTGCACGTAAGGCATAATTCATTTTTTTCTGATTTCCTAAAGTATCTATGGTCTCTTTCATCATATTCTTTCCACACGCAGATCCTGCACCGTGTCCTGGATAGACTATCACATCGTTAGATAAAGGCATGATTTTAGTTCTTAAACTATCATATAAAAAACCAGCTAAATCGTCTTGAGTAACCTCTCCTTTTTGTGCTAAATCTGGACGACCAACATCTCCCAAGAACAATGTATCACCACTAAAAATAGCATGATCTTTTCCTGTTTCATCTTTTAAGAGAAACGTTGCACTTTCCATAGTGTGACCAGGCGTATGCAATACTTTTATAACAACATTTCCCAATTTAAATTCCTGACCATCTTTGGCTATAATTGCGTCGAACGACGGATTTGCTGTAGGTCCGAATATTATAGGAGCACCCGTTAATTCTGATAAAGTAACATGACCACTTACAAAATCTGCATGAAAATGAGTTTCGAAAATATATTTAATTTTCGCACCATCTTTTTCTGCCCGACTGACATAAGGAGCGACCTCACGCAACGGATCTATAATAGCAACTTCACCATTACTTTCTATATAATAAGCACCTTGCGCTAAACAACCTGTATATATTTGATTTACTTTCATAGTTTTTTTATTCTTTATTAAATTACTAGTATTTAAACGACTTAACTGACTATTAGATAGATTACATTACAAGTTCTTTAATTATAATATATACCCCCATGACTAATATAAACCAACCAAAGCCTTTTTTAAGTTTTTTTCCTGAAATATAATTAGACAAATACCCTCCTAAAAATATACCAACAATGGCTATTAATGTAAAACTTAGTAAAAACACCCAATCAATTTCAATATTACCAACATCTCCCATAAACCCTATCAAAGAATTTATTGCGATGATAAATAAGGATGTACCCACAGCTTTTTTCATGGATAAATTCCCTAAGATTATTAAAGCTGGAATAATTATAAATCCGCCACCTGCACCAACAATTCCTGTAAAAAAACCAATAACAATGGCTTGATTAAAAATTAAAAGATTACTTAATTTTCTATGTGCATGCTCTTTGTGTTCATTTTTTTTAGGTTGTAACATGGTTACCGAAGCAATCACCATCATTAGAGCAAACATAACCATAATAAAAAGGTCTTTGGTAATGACAAAACTTCCTATTTCGTAAATATTATCTGGAATAGCTGGAATTATAAATTTACGTGTGAGATACACCATTGTAAAAGCAGGAACGGCAAATACAGCAGCTATTTTTAAATCTACTAAGCCTTTCTGATAATTTCTAAAAGCACCAAAACTAGAAGAAACCCCAACAATAAATAAAGAATATGCTGTTGCTGTTACAGGATTAAGCATAAGTAAATACACCAGAATAGGCACCGTTAAAATAGAACCTCCACCACCGGTTAGTCCTAAAACTAAACCAACAACAAGTGCGCCTATAAATCCTATGAGTTGTGTAATATCCATGTGTAAAATTTAAACAAATGTACTGTTAAGTAGACGTTTTGCAAGTAACCTAAGTTACAATAGGATATTAAACAATAAATTAAGTAATTGGTATATATTAAGCGAAAAAAATCTATAAATCTAATAAATGAATTTGATTACGGTACAATTTTAGGCGTCCATCATTTTCTAGTTTTTTAAGTAATCTAGAAATTACAACTCTAGATGTATGTAAATCTTGAGCAATATCTTGATGCGTTACAGCAATCATTTCGTTATGATTAACCATAGCTTTATCTTTTAAATATTTTAATAAACGTTCGTCCATTTTTAAAAACGCAATGGTATCTATAGATTCTAACAACTCTATGGTCCGTTCATGATAACTTTGAAGTATAAAATTTTGCCAGCTTCTATATTTCCCCATCCATTCTCCCATCTTTTCAACAGGAACCATAATTAAAGTCGCCTCAGTTTCTGCCATAGCTCTAATTTCACTTTTAGAATTTCCCATACAGCAAGAAATACTCATGGTACATGTATCTCCTTGCTCTATAAAATAGAGTAACAATTCGTCTCCATTTTCATCTTCTCTTAAAATTTTTAGAGCACCGCTAATTAAAAGTGGCATATGTGAAATAGGCTGACCAATATCCATAAGCGTAAAACCTTCTGGGACGGCTTTAAAAAGTCCGCATTGATTTATTTCTTGAAGCAACTCATCTTCAAACAAATACCCATAATGCATTTTTAATTCTTCAATCATAACTTATAAATAAGATTTTAAAGATAAGAATAACCTAACGATTCTAATTTTATAATTATCTAGATTTACAAGAATAAAAAAATTAAACTGAATTTAGGGATCGCTTCAATTACAAAATTGCATTACAATTTAATTTTATTTAATTGAAAACTTAAAAGTTGTTCGCGATTTATAAACTTCACCTGGATTTAATATTGTTGAAGGAAATGTATCTCTATTTGGTGAATCTGGGTAATGTTGCGTTTCTAAACACAATGCACCACGAGGCACAAAGGGGGCTTCTAAAAAATTTGCAGTATAAAACTGTACTCCAGGTTCGTCTGTACTTACTTCTAAATATCTACCACTAGTGTTATCGTGAACTGTTGCTGCCAAACGCAACCCTTGCTCTGGGTTATTTAAAACCCAACTATGGTCAAACCCTGAACCATTTTTAATTTGAACATGATCTGCATCAATGTCCTTCCCTACGCTTTTAGAAGTTGTAAAATCGAAAGGTGTTCCCGTAACAGAAGCTATTTCTCCTGTTGGAATTGCATCTTTATCTGTAGGAATATAAGCAGCTGCATTTATCATTACGGTTTCATCTACAATACTTTTAGTAAAATCTCCGGACAGATTAAAATATGAGTGCTGCGTTAAATTTATAACAGTCGTTTTATCTGTAGTGGCCATATAATCTACTTTTAAAGTATCATCTGATGTTAAAGTATAAATTACAGTAACATCTAAATTACCAGGGAACCCCTCTTCCATATCTTTGCTTAAATACGTTAATCTTAAAGCAACGGTCTCTTTTGTTTCTATAGGCTCTGCTGTCCAAATAACTTTATCGAACCCTTTATTTCCTCCATGTAAAGTATTTTCTCCATTATTAATTGCTAAAGAATAATTTGTTCCGTTCAACGAAAACTTACCTTTAGCAATACGGTTTCCGTAACGCCCTATTATTGCTCCAAAATACGTTGGATTTGTTAAATAAGGTTCTAATTCGTTATAACCTAAAACAACATTTTCGAATTTATGGGCTTTATTCGGTACTTTTAAAGACGTTATAATTCCTCCAAACGTAATAATATCGACTTCCATACCATTTACATTTTTAAGTTTATATAAATCTACTTGTTTTCCGTTTGGAGTACTCCCATATACAGATGTAGTTACCGATGCTTTTTCCATAATTTCTTAGTATTTCTAAATTATTTTTTTTGTTTGCGAACCGTTTTATTTAAAGAGAAAAATTAGCAAGACTAAAAGTAAAAAAAATGAAAATAACACCTCCTGATTTTACAGATTATTAATATCGTTTTTAAAAAATCAATTCTTTTTTTTATTCCTAAATATCAGTAAGGTTTTACATCTAAAATAGACTTAGGGAACACAACTATTTATAATAATTTACCTAAAAAAAAGAATAGAACGTTTAAAAACTCACATTATAAACACTTATACAGCTCGAAAACGACACATTACACTATACAAAGAACACAACACGACACAAGGTTATTCTTTTAACAATTAATTAACTTGTTTTTAGTTCGGAAAAAACCGAACCAACCTTATATTTGCTCAAATTTTATTAATTATGGAGAAACCACTGCTAGAAGAAAAACATAAACTTGTCGAAAAGCTTGGGGTTGTTATAGAAAAGAACAATCAATTAGCTCCTGTTGCCGCTCGTATAATTTCTTTTGTAGTTTTAACAGGTAGATCAGGAGTAACTTTCGATGATTTAGTGACCAATTTATGTGCCAGTAAGAGTACCATTTCCACACATTTAAATCATTTATTAGATTTAAAACAATTAGAATACTTTACAAAACAAGGTGACAGAAAAAAATACTTTATTATTAGTAAATGCCATATTTTAACACATATGGATGATATGATTGATTCTTGGACTTCAGAGAAAGAGTTACATCTAGAAATGAAGTCGTATAAAGAAAAAATGAATGAATTTAATGTTGATGAAACACAACTATTCAGTCTAGACTTTCATAATAACTATATCACTTTTTTAGAAGAAGCCACGAAGTCAATTATAAAATTAAAAGAAAAAATAGTTCATAAATAATAAAAATAGTAGCATTAATAATTCAAGAATAATATGAAAAAAAGTCATTACATTATGCTATCGCTTTCATTATTAGCGGTAACCTTTATAAGTTGTGGAGATAAAAAAACAGAACAACCACAGCAACAACAAGCTCCTCCATTCCCTGTTACAACATTACAAAACAAGACAGTTACTGCTTTTAAAACTTACCCTACCAGTATAAAAGGTATTGTTAGTAGTCAAGTAAGCGCAAAAGTAAGTGGCTATATTCAAAAAGTATTAATAGACGAAGGTGAACCAGTTAGGAAAGGTCAACCTTTATTTAAATTAGAAACTCAATCTTTAAGCCAAGACGCTGGAGCTGCAAAAGCACGTGTTAATGTCGCTAAAGTTGAAGTTGAAAAACTTATTCCTTTAGTAGAAAAAGGAATTATTAGTAACGTACAACTAGAAACAGCAAAAGCAAATTTAGCACAAGCAGAAGCTAGTTACAGTAGTATTAATGCAAACATTGGATACGCAACTATAAAAAGCCCTGTAAATGGTTATGTAGGAGCTATTAATTTTAGAGAAGGTTCTTTAATTAGCCCTAGCGATCCTACACCTTTAACAACGGTAAGCGATATTAGTAAAGTGTATGCGTTTTTTAGTTTGAATGAAACACAATACTTAGATTTTTTACAAAACACAAAAGGTAAAAATCTAGAAGAAAAGTTAGCCAACTATCCGGATGTTAATTTAATCTTAGCAAATGGTAGCATGTATTCTGAAAAAGGTAAAATTCAGACTAGTACTGGACAAATCAATCAAAATACAGGAACGGTAAGTCTTAGAGCCATTTTCGACAACCCAAATCAGTTAATTACAAATGGTAGTAGTGGTAAAATACAAATTCCTACAGTATTTAAAGATGCCATAGTAGTACCACAACAAGCAACCTATGAACAACAAGGTAAAATCATGCTTTACAAATTAGGTGAAGGTAATAAAGTCGTTAATACCATTATTGAAATTAAAGCATCTATAGATGGTTTATACGTTATAGAATCTGGTTTAAACGCAAACGATAAAATTATTACTTCAGGTATAGGTAAAGTAAGAAACGATATGGTAATTACGCCACAAGAAGTTCCTTTTAGCGAAGTAATTAAGCCTATAGAAACTTTATTTAAAAACTAGAAATTCATAAAATATGTTAAAAACATTTATTGAAAGACCCGTTCTTTCAACGGTAATTTCTATTATCATAGTTATCCTAGGGGTAATCAGTATAACCAGTTTACCGGTAGAAGAATATCCAGATATTGCACCGCCTACCATTAAGGTTACAGCATCTTATACAGGAGCAAATGCCGAAACGGTATTAGAGAGTGTTATTATTCCTATAGAAGAACAAATAAATGGTGTTGAAGGTATGACGTACATTACCTCTACAGCATCTAACAACGGTACTGCAGAAATCACAGTATATTTTGATCAAGAAATGGACGCCGATATTGCTGCCGTAAACGTTCAGAACCGTGTCGCTAGAGCAAATCCATTATTACCTGCCGAAGTTATAGCAACCGGTGTTACAACTCAAAAGCAGGAAACAAGTGCTTTAATGTTTGTCTCTTTTTATTCTGAAAATGAAGATTACGATGCAACATTTATTCAGAACTACCTAAAAATTAACGTTATTCCAGCCATGCAACGTATTAAAGGTGTTGGAGATGTTAGTGTATTTTCTCAACAAGATTATGCAATGCGTGTTTGGTTAAAACCTGAAAAATTAGCTGCTTATAATTTAATTCCTTCAGATATTTCTGCTGTTTTAGCCGAACAAAACTTAGAAGCTGCCGCAGGGTCTTTAGGAGAAAACAATGGTGAAGCGTTCTCTTATACATTAACCTATAGTGGTCGTTTTAAAGAAGAAAAGCAATACGGTGATATTGTAATTAAAGCATTAGGTAACGGCGAATTTTTAAAATTAGACGATGTTGCAACCATAGAATTAGATGCACAATCTTACTCTTCTAATGCCATGAGTTTAGGTAATCCTGCAGTCTTTATGGGCGTTTATCAAACTAAAGGATCTAATGCACAAGAGATTATTGAAAACATAAAATCGACTATCTCATCTATAGAAAATGATTTACCTACAGGTATTAAAGTTTTTGTGCCTTATGATACGAGTTTATTCTTAAATGCATCAATAGAAAAAGTTATACACACTTTAATCGAAGCTTTTATACTGGTATTTATAGTTGTTTTTATCTTCTTACAAGATTTCCGATCGACTTTAATTCCCGCTATTGCAGTACCAGTTTCTATTATTGGTACATTCTTTTTCTTAAATGTTTTCGGATACTCTATAAACCTTTTAACGTTATTCGCACTCGTCCTCGCCATTGGTATTGTGGTAGATGATGCCATTGTAGTTGTAGAAGCCGTACATGCCAAGATGGATGAAGGAGAAAAAAATCCTAAAACAGCGACACTAGTTGCCATGAATGAAATTTCTGGAGCAATTATCTCGATCACCTTAGTAATGGCTGCTGTATTTATTCCCGTTACTTTTGTAACAGGTCCGACAGGTGTATTCTACGAACAATTTGGTGTCACTTTAATTATTGCTATTTTAATTTCAGCAGTAAACGCATTAACGTTAAGTCCTGCTTTATGTGCTTTATTATTAAAAACACATAAAGATGATCACGAACTAAATGGGAAAAATCCATTGCAACGTTTTTACACCCTTTTTAACAGAGGATTTAATGCAACTATAGAAAAGTATGGTAGCTCACTTCACTTTCTATATAGAAAAAAATGGATACCTGTTTTACTTCTAGTTATAGCTGTTACAGGTATATTCTGGGCTGCAAAAACAACGCCAACAGGTTTTGTACCTAATGAAGATAGAGGAATTATTTTTGCGAATATTGAATTACCAGCAGGTTCTTCTCTTGATAGAACAAATGCTGTAACAAAAGAGTTATACGGAAAAATTAAGGACCTTGAAGGTATTAATGGGGTAAACTTTATTAAAGGTAGAAGTATAATTAGTGGTGCTGGGACAAACTTTGGTTTTGGTATTATTAAATTAAATGACTGGAGTGAACGAGAAGGTGAAACATTATCTTCTAATGCTATTACAGGAAAATTATTTGGTATTGCTGCTTCTATTCCTGAAGCCAATATTATTTTCTTTGCACCGCCTAGTATTCGTGGTTTTGGTAACTCTGCTGGTTTCGAAGTAAACTTATTAGATAAGTTTGGTGGTGAGTTTACAGACTTAGATAAAATGAATCAAGAATTCTCTGCATCTTTAATGAAACACCCTGAAATTAAATATGCGCAATCTGCTTTCAATACGAAATATCCTCAATACGAAATGGAGGTTAATGTACCTTTGGCTAAAGAAAAAGGAGTTCCTATTAATAGTATATTCTCAACCTTACAAGGATATATTGGAGGGGTTTATGCCTCAGACTTCTCTCGTTTTGGTAAACAATTTAGAGTATATATTCAAGCATTACCAGAAGACAGAGCAGACGAAAGTGATTTAAACAGTATGTATGTGAGAACGGAATCTGGCGAAATGGCTCCAATAACACAGTTTGTAAATTTAAAACGTGTATATGGTCCACAATCGGTTACTAGATTTAACTTGTTTAATTCAACAACAATTACAGGAGCAACTAACGACGGATTTAGTACTGGTGACGCCATTAAAATTATAGAAGAAGAAGCCGCTAAATTACCTAGTAATTATACTGTTGCATATTCTGGTTTAACACGTGAAGAAGTAAATGCGGGAAACCAAACTACATTTATTTTTATACTAAGTATCCTTTTTGTTTACTTCTTATTAAGTGCACAATACGAAAGTTACTTATTACCATTTGCGGTTGTACTATCTATTCCTTTTGGAGTATTTGGAGCCTACATAAGTACAAAATCATTTGGGTTAGAAAATAACATTTATTTCCAAATTGCCCTCATCATGCTTATTGGTTTACTTGCCAAAAACGCCATTCTTATTGTAGAGTTTGCATTGCAAAGAAGAAGGAATGGCGAAGAGATTGTAAGTGCAGCCATTCATGGTGCAAAAGCACGTTTACGTCCAATTTTAATGACTTCTTTTGCTTTTATTTTAGGGTTAATGCCCTTAGTATTGGCTAAAGGTGTAGGTGCAGAAGGAAATAAATCAATTGGTACAGGTGCTGCCGGAGGTATGCTTATTGGTACATTCTTAGGAGTATTTATAATACCTATATTATTTATTTTATTCCAATGGTTACAAGAAAAAGTATCTAGTAAACCCGTAGTAATCGAACAAAACATTGAACAATAATCGTATGATATCAATAATAAAACATAACGCATTTAGTAAAATTTCGGTATTGCTTTTTGCTGTGGTAACATTACAAAGTTGTTTTGTTGCTAAAGACTATGAACGACCAGAATTTAATGAAACACCAGATTTATACAGAACAGATAATCTGCCAACAGACAGCACGTCTATGGCTGATGTATCTTGGAAAGATTTGTTTACAGACCCTTTTTTAAATCAATACATTGAAGAAGGTCTGCAAAACAACATAGATATAAGAATAGCTATTCAACAAATGATTGCTGCAGAATCTTATGCTAAACAAGGTAAGTCTGGATATTTTCCTTCATTAGATTTAAGCGGAACAGCTTCACGAGATAAATATTCTGAAAACAGCCAGTTTGGATCTATTTTCAATGGCTCTATAGATTCATACGATTTAACTGCTAGCTTATCTTGGGAAGCAGATATTTGGGGAAAAATAAGAAGTTCTAAACGCGCTTCAGACGCTAGTTATTTGCAATCTGTAGCAGCTCATAAAGCAGTAAAAACAATATTAGTTGCACAAATCGCAACAACATATTATCAATTATTAGCTTTAGATGCTCAGCTTAAAATAACCAACGAATCTATTGTAACTCGTGAAAAAAGTGTAGAAACAATACAAGCCTTAAAAGATGCTGGACAAGTTAATCAAGTTGCTGTAGACCAAAGTATTGCTCAATTTAATAGTGCAAGTGCTTTAAAAATAGATATTGAAAGCGCTATTTTTACAACAGAAAATACACTTAGTTTATTATTAGGAAGAAGTCCAAATACAATTGAAAGAAGCGATTTAGATATTCAGAAATTAGACACAGATATGAAAGTTGGTGTACCAGCAGTTCTATTACGTAATAGACCAGATGTTATGGCAGCAGAATATGCTCTAATCAATGCTTTTGAATTAACAAACGTTGCTAAAAGTCAGTTTTACCCATCTTTAACATTAACGGCTTCAGGAGGATTCCAAAGTTTAGATATTAAAGATTGGATTAGCGCTAATTCTATTTTTTCAAGTATTGTTGGAGGTTTAACGCAACCGTTATTTAACAAACGAAGCATTAGAACACAACATGAAGTCGCAATTGCACAACAAGAACAAGCGCTTTTAAATTTCGAAAAAACATTACTTACCGCAGGTAACGAAGTGTCTACTACATTATATAATTATGATGCAGAAAAACGTAAAATAGTTTTTAGAGAAAATGAAGTTGTTGCTTTAAGAAAAGCAGAGATTAATTCTGAAGAACTTTTAAACTATGGTTTTAGCACCTATTTAGATTTATTAACAGCAAGAACTGCGGCTTTAAATGCAGAACTTAATGTTGTAGAAAGTAAACTTCAGCAATTATTAAATGTTGTAGATTTATACGAAGCCCTTGGTGGTGGATGGAAATAAATTGCAATTTAATTACAACAAATTACCTTTATATTAAAGCCCTTTTCATTTGTAAAAGGGCTTTTCTTATTTTTAACATTATATCTTTAGTATAGACTTAAAAAAACATCGTATTTTCGATTAAAAAATCAGAATCGTTTCAGATTAAATATTAAACCATGAGAAAAATAAGTGTTGTCTCAGCATTAATCTTATCTATAGTTGCAACAGTATGGGCAACGCTTCCTAAATCTATATTTGCTTCTATCCCTGCAATAATAGCACTTGTTTTGGCCATTTATGGCCTTTATTTATCTAAACACAAAATACAACCAAAGGCAACGGCACAACTGGCTATTTTACTTAGTAGTATAGCTCTTATATTTTCTGTTTCAAAATTATTTATTACACCTCCTCCTGCAGAAGAAAAAGTTCCTACAGAACAAAAAATTGAACAAGATATTAGTGATGATGAGAACGATCTTGAAAATGACTTCGAAGAAGAAGAAGATGGCCCTCAAGATAGTATCAATTCAAATTCTAAACAAAAATAATCTATTGTATAAACACCTCATTATAAACAATATTATGCATTTAAAACTTCTTTCACTTCTCCCCTCTTTTCTGGTATTAATGTCATGTGCAGAGGCTAAAGATAACGCTATAAGTAAAAACGCTATAGATTCTCTTATAGTTCAAGATAGTAGCATTGTCAGAAAATATATAAATACAATTACTGCAGAAGAATTAAAAAACCATTTAGAAATTTATGCTTCGAATGAGTTTGAAGGTCGAGCTACCGGAACTAACGGACAAAAAAAAGCTGTAAACTATTTAAAACACTATTACATTAACGAAGGCATTCAGTCTCCCATTAACGATTCTGTTTATTTTCAACACATCCCTGCATCCTATTTACCAGACGGTATAGATGCTTCTAAAAATGTATTAGCATTTATTGAAGGTTCTGAAAAACCAGATGAAGTTTTAGTTATTTCTGCCCATCTGGACCATGTTGGTATTATTAAAGGTGAAATTTATAATGGTGCCGACGACGATGGATCTGGAACAGTTGCCGTTTTAGAAATTGCACAAGCATTTAAACAAGCAGCTTTAAACGGCTATCAGCCAAAACGCAGTATTTTATTCTTGCATGTCACAGCTGAAGAAATCGGTTTATATGGTTCTAAATACTATTCTGAACACCCTATTTTTCCTTTAAAAAATACCATAGCAGATTTAAATATTGATATGATTGGTCGTGTAGATGATAAGCACATAGATAATCCTAATTATGTATATTTAATAGGTTCCGACCGTTTAAGTAATGATCTTCATAATGCTTCAGAAAAAATAAACAGTACCTATTTTAATTTAGAATTAGACTACACATTTAACGCTTTAAACGATAAAAATCAGTTTTATTACAGATCCGATCATTACAACTTTGCGAAACACAATATACCTGTTATTTTCTATTTTAACGGAACACATGCAGATTACCACAAAGCAACAGATACTGTAGATAAGATTAATTTTTCAATGCTTCAAAAACGTGCTCAGTTTGTTTTTGCAACAGCCTGGCAATTGGCAAATCAACCCAATCGACCAGCTTTAAATGAAGATATTAAAACTAACCATTAAAAAAACATACCTTTTACGGACTTAATTATGTTAAAGTAAATTAATTTATAAAATATTTAAAATCGGTTTTTGTAATATAGTATCTTAAAAAACTAAACCAATTTTATTTATGAAAAAAACCTTCATGCTTGCTAGTGTCACGGCACTAGTATTAAGCTGCGGAAGTTCTACAAAAACAACTACAGTACAACAGGAAACAGAAACGCCAAAAGATGTCAATTTTTATGCAAAAAGTATAACTGCAGACGAATTGAGAACAGATTTAATGATTTATGCTTCAGACGAATTTGAAGGTCGAGAAACAGGTCAGCCAGGTCAGAAAAAAGCTATCGAATTTTTAAAACAACGTTATGTAGATTTAAGTATCCCTGCTGCAAAAAAAGATGGAGAGTATTTTCAAGAAGTTCCTTTAGAAATTCTAAACACTCCTGAAGTGAGCCTAAGTATAAATAATACTAATTTTAATTTAATTTCAGATTTCGTTTCTATCCTTCCTAGTAAAACTGGTCAAATAAATACTACCGAAATTACTTATGTAGGATATGGTATTGAAACCGATTTGTATTCTGATTATAAAGATATAGACATTGCAGGTAAAGTTGTTTTATTTAAAGCAGGAGAACCTAAAACAGCAGATGGTACGTATTTAGCTTCAGCAACAAAAGAAGCTAGTAAATGGTCTAATTTCAGACAAGAATTTGCATTAAAGAGAGATCTTGCTAAAGAAAAAGGCGCTAAAGCTATTTTATTCTATGCACCAGACTCATACCAAATGGCAGCAAACCGCTATGGTAAATCTAGAGGCAGAATGAGTTTACAAGCAAATGAAGAATCTTTATTTTATTTTATAATTAATACCAACCTAGCTGAATCTATTTTTCCTAGTATTTCTACAGAAAGCAATCCAAAGACAATAAAAACAGCTTTTAATTTAGATTTTAAGAAAGTAAGTGACAATTTTAATTCCGAAAATGTTGCTGCATTTATTAAAGGAACAGAAAAACCAAATGAAGTCATTGTTGTTTCTGCACACTTAGATCACGAAGGCATTAAAGATGGAATTGTTTACAATGGAGCAGACGATGATGGCTCTGGAACCGTAGCTCTTTTAGAAATTGCTGAAGCTTTTAAAACAGCTAAAAATAATGGAAAAGGCCCTAAACGTTCTATTTTATTTTTACACGTTACTGGTGAAGAAAAAGGGTTATTGGGTTCTAGTTATTATGCAGATTACGACCCTATTATTCCTCTAAACGAAACTATGGTTGATTTAAATATTGATATGATTGGTAGAACAGATCCAAAGCGAGAAAGTACCAATAGAAATTATTTATATTTAATTGGAAGCGATAAACTAAGTACCGAATTACACACTATTTCTGAAACTGTAAACGCGTCTTGTTGTAATATAGAACTTGACTATACGTTTAATGATAATAACGATCCGAATAGATTTTACTACCGTTCAGACCATTATAACTTTGCAAAGAACAACATCCCTGTTATTTTCTATTTTAACGGAACTCACGACGATTATCACAAACCAACAGATACACCTGATAAAATTCAGTACGATTTATTAGAAAACAGAACACGATTAGTATTTTACACAGCTTGGGAATTAGCCAATCGTGATAATAAAATTATAGTTGACAAAGCATTGAAATAAAAATGAGCTTTAAATGCTAATAAAAATGAGCCCGACATTACATCGGGCTCATTCTATTTAAATAAGGAGATTATAACTAAGCCTAACTATAATGCTTCAAAAAAACTAATCTATATAATCAATTGGTTGCTTACGTGCTTTGGTTGCTTTTTCAAATGCTATACCAAGTTGTAACAGCTTATCTTCTTCAAAAGGCTTCGCTATAAACGTTAAATTTTCTGGTTCGCCTGTTCTTTTGTACCCCATCGGAACTGTTAATGCTGGGTATTTTGCTACTGCCGCAAGACCCGCATAATAATTATTAACACTTAAAATGGCGTCTAAATGATTTAAATTTAAAATAGTATTTAAATGTGTTCTACTTTTATTTTCTAATTCTAATATAATCACCTTCAATTGTTCTGATGAAACAGTATCAGCAACAATTCCTTCAAATAGTGCTTGACCATACGGAATTCTAATTAAACTATCCTGTTTATTGTAATTAATAAGATCTGGAATATTAGAAACTTCCAAAACATCTTTATTCAATACATGTTCTTGAATATAAAATGGTAAATCATTTTTCATATCAATACTTAAAATACTTCTAAATCCTAGTAAGTTTACGCTTTCAGGTATAAACTCTACAATTTCTGCACCAAGATTCTTTAAAGTCTTTATTGTTGATGCATAAATACTATCAGAATCTATTAAATTTTTAAAAGCTCCAAATCTTTTTCCTGATAGAGCATTTACTCCCATATCAATATAATTTTTATCAATTGAAACAGATTTTACATCAGCTGGATCTTTGCCTGTCATTGCCGACAATAAAATTGCAGTATCCGTAACATTTTTTGCCATAGGACCAGGCGTATCTAGTGTGCTTGATATAGGTACTATTCCTGTTCTACTTAGTAAACCAATTGTAGGTTTTAAACCGACTATAGAATTTTGACTTGAAGGAGATAATATAGAACCCGAAGTTTCAGTTCCCACGGCTGCAACCGCATAATTAGCTGCAACCGCGGTTCCACTACCTGCACTAGAACCTCCAGTTTCAAAAATTTTACGTCCATAAGGATTTAAAGTTTGCCCACCAACAGCACTGTAACCAACTGGACAGCCTGTACATAAAAAATAAGCCCACTCGCTTAAATTAACTTTACCCAATATCAATGCGCCATGTGCTTTTAATTGTTTTACTATAAAAGCATCATCCGTATTATTATCCATAAAAGCAATTGCCCCTGCTGTTGTATGCATTCCTTGTGTACCAATATTATCTTTTAAAAGAATTGGCATTCCATAAATCTCATGCCTCTTAGCTTCAGGAAATTTTGCCAAAACCTCGTCACATAATTTTGCTTGTTCAATAACATCTTTATTTAAAGCAAGTATAGTATTTAGTGTAGTCTCATTATTCAATTCATATTTATAAATACGGTATAAATAAAATAAAACTAAGTTTTCATAACTTAAGTCACCAGCTGCTATATGGGCTTGAATTCTAGGTATATCTTGTTCTAAAACATAAGACTTCCACTTATTGTAATCAAGTTCAGTTATTTCAGATACTTCATTATAAAGTGGTAAAAAAACATCATTTTTATCTAGTACTTTAGACTGAACTAGCTTGAATTGCATACGCGATATTTCGTGATCTGCATTTGCAACAACCTCTAAAGAATCATTATAAGGCTTCCAAATCACTTGGTTATCAACGTTTTTACTTTTCTCTTTACAGCTTAGTATTAAAAGTAGAATGGAAACGATTAAAATGTTCTTCATATTCATCAATATTATCTTTATTTAATGTGAGGGAAAAATTACACCTAACGTATTTTATATCATTAGTTGCGAAGTTTTGCACTAAATTTAGCAATTTAATTATATATAGAAAATCCGAAAGTATTTTAGTGTTATCTATCTTAAAAGTAGCTCATAAATATGCATTGTTTAAATTAAGTATTATTACTCCGTATTATATGAGATTGTACTTAATGTATAATATTTAATTTTTTTTTGAAACCTTTAATTTCAATGCTTTTTCAGAATCTTCCAATACCAAAATTGTATAATTCTTCCATTCTAAAATTTGTGTATTAGTATCAGATTCATCTAAAGAACTAAAAGACAATATTTTCTGCTCATTTTCTTCTAACAGCTTAATAGCATATGTATTAAAAGCAGCGACCTGATTTCCTTCAATATCTTCAGACCATTCTCCCATACATGCCTCAAACACAATATTCAAGTTTCCTAAAATTGCAGTTTGCTTAATATCTATAAAAAAAGGTATTTCAAAATCTAATTGTTCTACCACCAAATCAACATTTTCATTATCTATTTTCAAATTAAAAGCATAGTTATTGTATGCTTTTGGATAATTTGTTTTTTGGGTATATAAAGAATCATTATAAGCCCAGAGGTAGGTTGTATATTTCTTGTTATTTTCAATAATATTTAATGCTAATTGAATATGAGGAGAATCTGTAGTTGTTGGTTTTGACTGAATGAATAGGTTATCTGGTTCTATTTGTAAAGTCTTAAAATAACTACTCGGATTTTCACCAATTTTTAGAGGTATTATAATAGTATTATTTGTCATGTCATTTTCTGATTGAGCATATCCTGACACATGAAAAAACATAAGCAGTAAAATCAATATATTTATGTTAACAGTCCTCATTATTAGATACATTTAATTATTAAAAAAGATGATTTAGTTTAAATGCATACATAAAAATAAACATTCCTAAAGTAACCAATATATGAATCCCGAAACCAATATAGTTAATGACTTTTACATAAGTTTTATTATAAAATCCAGGAATGGAGTACAGAGCAAATATTAAAATACAGACTTCTAAACATAGTACGAATAATTCTCTAAACTGAAATTGATATTCTTTTACATTAAGAGTATCGGTAACTAAAAAAACAAGTATTCCAATCGAAAAAAACGCGTTTAAACACGAAATCAATACTATTGTTTTTTTTATTTTATACCCAATGGTAATAGCTAAAATATGGCTAATTAATATAATTACTATTATTACACTTACAGTGGTATCATTCATAATTATAAAATGGAATGTGTATTTTTTTCAATTGTAAGTAATGGTTTGGTAATCTCGTTGCTTATTTAAACACCCAATTTAGCAAATTGAAAATAGAATACCCTTAATAATATTTAACTTTTTTGACGCAGCTTATAATCTATATAGAATTTGGTTTAACCAATGATTTTTATCGTTTTAATAGCAGAATTTAGATTAATTTATGAAGATACTTACAGAAGTGATTCGTCGTTAACAGTACCTATTTTCTTTTGTATGTAGCGCTTGTAGTTGTTCCGTCTGGGTTTACAAATTCATAGCTATAATTCCCATTAGTATCCCAACCATAATTTATAGTATACATAGCAGATTCAACTTCATAGGTTAAGCTATATTGGTTAGGCTTCAGGTTCTTAAAATCAATAATTTTAGCACCACGTAAAGGTTGTAAATCTGGTCGTACACCTTTAGTTTTTGCTTGTGGCATGATCTCGTTTTCAGGGGCCTCCGTTCTTGGATTTAATTCTACTTCCCCTTTCATAGCTGCAATTAAATACGGATAATCTTTAACTGCGTGATATTGGTACGTACTATCTGAAGTAAAACGCCCAAGATTTTCGTCTAACGCTTCATTCGTTTCTCCGTAAACAGGAAAACCATCCAAAGCATACGCTATCGGTTTATCTTGACCTACTTTAGACTGTAAATGTGTTGGAGGTAAATGATAATGATAATCGTCTGCTCTTCCACAGTGTCCGCCCCATTTATCTAATTCACCTATAGCGTTGGCATCTTCACCACGATTGTTTAACGGATTAAAAATTGGTATGCCATTCGCAGCAATAGCAATGGCTCCCTTCATAAAATTATCTTTGGTGGATAGCGGATTTTCTGCCAATACCGGTTGCAGAGGAATAGCCCAAGCGTTTGTACCACTATAATCGTGATTAATAGGAACCTGTTGTTGCCAATTGGTAATACCTGTCATCATTTCGTGTTCAGGTATTCCGTCGGATTCTATGTAGAAATATGTGTTATCAAAACGTGTCGTTACTTTGTTAAAAACACCAAAAACAGAGGCTAAATAAGACACGTCATTTTTTGCCATTGTAATGCCTTTAGAAGAACTAGTGGTTTTACAGCCCATAACAATAAAAGCAAGCCCGATTAAACTAAAAGCCAAAATTTTAGAGTCACTCTTTTGTCTATACTTGAAGAATGAAAAGAGTAACAAGGCAATACCTAAATAAATAAAAAGGGTAGCGTAGTTTATTGAAAATAATGAAAGTGATTTTTCTGAAACGTTTTTGTCTGTAATCCAATTTGCTTTATTTAAAATATAGTGTTGCTCTTCACTTGTAAATTCTGAAATATCGAAAAATACGACTTTGTGTTTCTCATTCATAAGATACACCGTGTCTCCAATTTTCTCAATAAATTCACCTTTTAAGTTCTTTTCACTAGTTGTAAAATGCCATATTTTAGTTGGTAAACCATGTCCACCTTCATGAGCAAAAACTGGAAAGGATAAAAACAGAATTGTTATAAGAATAACTATATTTTTCATTCGTCTTGTATTAATTAGAATCTATAAAACTTAAAGTGGTTCTGTCAATCACGATATCTTCAGAAATGGCATTCATAAATGTATTTAAATCCACTTCAAGCGCATTAGATTTTGGAAGTGATTTTGGTGTTTCAGACAATGCAAACAGCGCAATGGTATACTTATGTTTTCCTGGTCCGCGAGAACAAGGGGATGTATAGGAAATAGCGGTTCCATCTTTATTAGACCCCATAAACCAATTGGGATTGTTTGCCATTTTATACGGAATTTCGGAAACCGATGGTTTTATACCCCATAAGAGCAAATATGAATTTATTTCGGATGTATCCTCTTTATGCGGATAGTGATACATGACTATCGCTAAAGATTTTGTGCCTTCAGGAACGTTAGACCAAGATAACGGTATGGAATTTTCTATATCATTTACTTTCTCTTCGCATTTAAAAGCATCTAATAATTTTCCATCGGCTACCGCTTGACTAGTTAATTTAAAATCAGGATGAATGGTTTTAAAATCATCGTACATGTAAATTGAAGCATCTTTGTTATGAGCACAAGACGTTACCAAAAACAAAAGTAGAATGCCAATACCAAGTATCGAACTCGTTTTCATGTTGTAATAGTTTATTTTATTATAATATAATTGCATTATTATTTAACGGTATAACGAACTAAAACTTCATTATCTAAAACCACATTAGTAGACCAAATAAACTCGGCATCATTTTCAGCATCGTCAAAAAGGGACGTAAAATTGGTATACGAAGGCTTATTATCTACACCAATAGTTTGGTTGGTGTATGTGGTTGCATTTGGCCAATTAGCATCATCAAAATCCGTCTTCATCCATGCGTTTGGCAATTCCCAATGTAATGCATAAAACGACGTTCCATCTTGACCGCCATCGGTATCGCAATTTTCAGAATATCGGTAGTTTCCATCTTCAGAAACACAACTTAAATCTTTAATTGGTGCGGTGTAAAATGTTTGTGCCTTCCAATTTTTATTAGTGGTAGCTACAACATTGTTTTGTGCATCTTTAATAACAGCAACCATACCGCCATCTCCTGAATGAAAGGACTTACCTCTATTCGCTTCGGAACCTATACCAAGGTGTTCTTCCCAATCTACCAATTTCATTGCAATAGTAAATGGTTTTTCAGCTTTAAACTTTACAATACTAGAATTAAACGGTGTAAAAGGTACTTTGTCTTTTCCAACAGGAACACCATTTACATACATTTCAAAATAATTGTCTGCAAATATATAGGCTGTAAAAACTTCACCTTCTTTATCAACCTCAACCGTTTTAGAAACATCAAAATGAGATAAGGCTTCGTCTACACTTCCATAAGTATTCCCTTCACAAGAATTAAACAAATCTTCTGAAAACGGAAAGTCATCATTCGTATAATTTGTAGATGCAGGCACCGTCCATTTTTTACCATCGGTAGAGGTAATCTCTCCAACATCGGTCTTACGTCCACGTTCGCAGGTATAAATATCTTCAGTTATTGTGGTAGCAATGCCTTGTGTAACACTTGCCGTTCCGTTATATTTTACAGGTTTAGCACTACTTGCTTGTGTTTTTGATTTGTTTTCAGCACAACTAACAATTAGTAGACTAACCAATAGTAAATTGAGTATATTTTTCATGATTTGTACATTTTATTTTTATAGAATTCTGAAAATATGTTTATAGCTAAAAATGGATTTAAACTGATAATTTATATACCGATTGGGGACTTAAAAATAAAAGTAACTTTATTTCAATTTACAAATTATATAGTTGTTATATATTTAACATTTTTTCATTTGAATTGACACCCCATGTATCCTTTTAAACGTTAAGATCTCGACATTCTAATTTTAGAAACGTAATTTATAGTTTGTATTTAAAACACTATTTCTTTGAATAGACCATAAATTAAAAAAATTATAACGGAATATAAAATGAGCTATAGCAACATATAAAAATAATGAGTAGTTTAGTGCTTAATCAAGAGTTTGTGCTTTTTTCTTATACATAAACGCTAGTGGACTATAAATTACAGGTTCCAAAACCATGTTATGAAACATGGTAAAGTATGAATCCGACTGAAAAAGAGGTATTTTATTCTGCTGTCAGAAAACGGTTATTGATTATACTCAAGCTACACCTGCGCAATTGAACGATATTTTAAAACAAACTAGTCCGGTTTGTGGCAGATTTAAACCTGAACAAGTTCCCCCTTCTTGCAACGCCACACACAAATTGGTATTCTAGGATCGAATTGTCTTTAGGGGTCTAGTCTATATTCTTTTTAGCTAGCCCAAGTTATTCACAAAACACACTTCTGTTCCTAGCACAATTACACATACAGATACATTAAGTGAACAATCAACACAACATTTGCCTACGTTAGATGCTATTACAATTTCTGGTATAGTAACCAACAACCATTTGCAGCTATACCCCGTACAAATATCTTTTTAAAAGGGAGTACAGAAAGTGTAATATCTGATTTTGATGGTAAGTTTTCTATTGAAATACCTAACCATGTTATGGATAATAAGCCAACGCTTGTTTGTTCTTCTCTGAATTATGAAACTCAAGAATTCACTATGTAAAACGTTAAAACACCCTTACAAATCCAGCTTATTATAGATGATGTTTTAATGGGTGAAGTTGTTATTGTAAAGCAAAATATTTTTCGTCATTTTATACATTGGTTTAAGTAGTACGCTTCTGTAGTTTTTAAATCTACACTTTAGCATTTACTCAGCATTACGTTTTCAAATTAAAAAAACGAACTAAATTCTATTCTACTTTACTTCACCCACCTCAACTATTTTCTTTAAAAATCGGTATATTTACGCACCTTAAACACTTCTGTAGGGCGATTTGAGTTTGTGCTTTCTACTGTGTAATCCCACACAACTTCTCCAGAATCTGTAACTTCAATAAGGTGTGCTTCTACTCCTGAACAAATTAAAGTATGACCAGATTCAAGCCTTTGAGTACCCGAAATATGATCAGAATAAAAATCATTTGAATACTGCCAAACAAGTTCATCAGATCGTGTTATTTCTAAAACAGCAGATTTAGCTGTTTCTGCATTATTATTAAAAACGAGTATATTTCCATTATCTAAAAAAGTAGCATCATGTTGTCCAGATAAAGCTCCTTCTGCAGTTAATTCTGTTATTATACGTTTACTCTCTTTATCTATTAAATATAGCGTGTTTTCACTTCTTGAACTTATAAGAACATTTCCATCTTTATAATCTACAGAGTTAAAATGTAAATAATCTTCTTGGTCGTTAACTTCTGGAAAAATTCCGCCATCGTCCATAGCACTCCACTCCCAAATAACTGAATTATCAGTCTTATCGATTAAAATAACGACCTCGTTCCAATAATCCGAATCGTTATACGTTCTTAATTGCCAAGACAAAGCAATAATTGTATTAGTATCTACTTCTTTAAAATCATGATGAAAAGTAGACTCATCACTATCTTTATTAATAGACCAAATAACACCACTATCATCGTCAAGTTCTTCTATAACTGAAGACACCAATCCGCCAGAGGAAAACGTCCCGTTATTAGCTTCTGAAGATTTTCCTAATCGTAATAAAGTATTATTTTCTGATAAATAATAACCACCAGAAGACGAGTTGGAAGACCACCATGTTTTAATCTCTGCTCCAGTAGAATCTATAAGATAGGTTGTATTATCTCCTATAAAAGAATAAAGCACATAGCCATTACTGGTCTCATGTTCTGATTCAATATTATCATCTACAGCAGTGTCTTTTTCACAGGCACTAATTACACATAGTAATGCAAAAACAAACCATAAATTAAAATTTTTATATTTCATTATTTATATGCTATTAATTATTTTATTCTCATTTTACATTCTAATTCTGAAATCAAATACAGGGCTAAACATTTTTACTTATATGTTTAAAAACACTTTAGTTAACATCTCTTACACATCTCACAAAATTATACACCTTACGAATATCGCCTTGTGGACCAAAACTATCAGGAAAATCATCTGTACTACCTGCTTTAGGATCGTTACGTTGTGCTCCTGCACCATGTACATCTAATAATTGGTTATTCATTATACCTTCAGCCTCTCCAAAACAAAAATATACAGCATCTGTATAAGGTGTAGGACCATCTTGTAAAGGCGAACTTGACCAATAGTAACCATATTGACCAGAATTACCATTATAATCTAAAATTGGGGTACAAGAAAATAAAGGATCTATTGCTGGTGAGTTTGTAGTTTGTGGAGATCTTGTATAATCAACAATACTCTGTAGTTCTTTAGCATTAGGCATTCTCCAATCGCTATGATCTCCTAAAGTAAGTGATTCTGCATAAGCTAAAGCATCTTCCCAATCGTAATTTTCGCCATTATCTGCTTGCTGCCACATTAATCCGGTGGCATTATCTGTAATAGTACCATCTCCATTATCTATAAAATTATTTTCACCATAAGACTCGTTTCCTCTTACCATTCTAAAATACATGGTGTTAGGCGAACCATCTGCAGGACTGTATTTAGGATAACCTTTTAATCGGCCATCCACAAAATTGTATCCAAAAACAGCTTCATCTCCACTCATTACAAGTCCTACGTATTCTGTAACAGACCACGTTTGACCATCAATTTCGCGTTCTCCAATAGACTCATCTCCTATAGGTTGGTTAAAATAATTTACATCGATAAACATATCCACAGCATCGTCTCCAAAACATCTTCCTGTAAAGTTGGCTAACGAATACAATTCTTTAATTGTTGGTATTCTCCAATCTGTATATTCTCCCAGATTAAAAGTTTCTACCAATTGCACCGCATCTGCATAAGACATTTTTTCTCCCATATCTTGTTGCCACATTAATCCTGTTATATTATCGGTAACTGTTCCGTCTCCATTATCTGTATAGGAGGGTTGATTACCATTATAGGTAGCGTCTTGACCATAAAAAGCATCTCCCTCGCTAGGCTCTGAGATTATAGCTTCATCACTATAGAAGTCTGAAACGCCAGAATCTACAATGGCGTAGGTATATCCGCTTACTACAGTTCCATTATCAGTATCTTGTCCTTCATCAGTACTATTCACAGAGTCATCTTCGCAAGAAAAAACAGATAGAACAACGAGTAAACCTATTGATCTTTTTAAAAATTTGGTAGTCATAATTTATATTTTAATATTATTTGAATTAAACATTAGTTAAAGATCTTTAATACATATCTGTATTAAAAGTTATATCAATAGAATTGACTTTACAGTCAATGAAATGTTTATTTTTAGAAAAAAAGAGTATAGTTATACTTAGGTATAAACCTTATAAAAATAGAGCCTGATAAGTGAAATTTAGATTTTTATTGTACGAACGCTTCTTACGTAATTGTACACATATCTGACATCGCCTTGAGGTCCGAAATAGGTAGGATATTGATTTTTGTTACCACTTTTAGGATCACTTCTTTGGCATCCTGCACCATGCACATCCATAAGCTGATTTCGCATTTTACCTTGCCCTTCTCCAAACGCAATATACACCGCACCAGAATTAGGGTTTACACCATCTAAATGTGTTGTACTGGTCCAAAAAAACGGATATTGCCCAGGAGTTCCTTCTGGATCTTTAATTTCTGTTGTTGAAAATATTGCGTTTATTGCTGGAGAATTGGTGGTTTGTGGCGATCTAGAATAATCTACAATACTTTGTAATTCCTTAGCATTAGGCAAGCGCCAATCTGTATGATTTGCAAGTTCTAAATGTTCTGAGTAATCTAAAGCAGCTTCCCAATCACGTCCAACACCATCGTCTGTTTTTTGCCACATTAATCCCGTAGCATAATCGCTTACTGTACCATCTCCATTATCTACAAAATTGTTTTTTCCGTAGTCTGTATTTCCTCTAACCATACGAAAATACATGGTGTTTTCTGCATGTGTACTTTTTTTAAATGTAGGATAACCTTTTATACGTCCATCAATAAAATTAACCCCAAAAACAGTACTATCTCCTCCCATTGTTAATCCTACATATTTTGTAGACGACCATGTTTGTGCATCAATTTCACGTTCACCAATTTTAGTATTTCCTAAAGGCTGGTTAAAATATTTGGTATCTATAAACAATTTACCAGATTTTGCACCTTTAACCTGACCTGTAAATAATATAAGAGAATATAATTCTTTAATTGTAGGCACGCGCCAATCGGTGTACCCTCCTAAATTAGAATGTTGAGCTTTAGAAAAGGAAGCTTCAAAGGTCATTTTTTCACCCATATCTTTTTCCCACATTAAGCCCGTGACTTGGTCTGTAATTGTGCCGTCACCATTATCTGTATACAACGGTTGGTTTCCATTATATGTAGCATCTTGCCCATAAAAAGCATCTCCTATAGTTGGTTCTGAAATCTGACTCTCGTTATTATAAAATTCAGTAACACCTGTATCTACTATAGGATATTTTACTTGTCCAATTACAGAGCTGGTTACAACAATACAGATGATTGCTGTAATAATCTCTTTTTTTATACAATACTTCATTATTTTAAACTTAAAAATTAAACATAAGTCTAAGGTCTAAAATAAGCTATGAAAAGAAGTACGAAATCAATAGAAACGGGCTTTCTATCAATGAAATTTTAATTAAAAAAATTATTATTCAAAAAGGTCTTGAATTCCTCTTGATATGTATCACTTACAACTATAAATTCTTTTCTACTATAAATAATTCTATTCCGCTCTACAGTTACAATATGATTCAGGTTAACAATAAAAGAGCGATGAATACGCATAAAGTGTGCTTTTGGTAAAATATCTTCAATATTTTTAAGTCTAAGTAATGTTTTTACGGGCTCCCCTCCAGTAATTAAATGTATACAGATATACTCTTTTTGTGATTCAATATATTTAATATCCTTAAAATTAATTCGAATATGTTGCTGACCCGATTTTATAAATAAAAATTCATCTTTCTTTTTAATCTCTGTTTCCGTCTGTTGTGTTTTGCTAATAAAATCTGATGCTTTATTAGACGCCTTCAAAAAATCTACATATTCTATAGGTTTTAATAAATAATCTATGGCATTTACTTTATACCCCTCTATTGCATATTCACTATACGCCGTTGTAAAAATAATTATAGGAGGATTTACTAAGGTTTTAGCTAATTCTACCCCATTTAAATCTGCCATATGGATATCTAGAAACAACAAATCGACAGCGTGTTCCTTAAGAAAACTAGAAACACTTAAAGCATTAGTAAACTTGCCTTTAAGTTTAAGAAAAGGGGTTTGCTCTATATAAGACACAATTTGTCTGAGTGCTAAAGGTTCATCATCTACAGCTATACAAGTTATCATATTGGTATTTTTATGGTCGAACTAAATACATTTCCATTTTCTGCGCAAGTAAATGTATAGTTGTTATTGTAAAGTAATTTTAAACGCTTCTTGGTATTTTCTATTCCTATTCCCGAGCTTTCTTCTGTTTTAAATTTTTTATGCAAACTATTTTTAATCGTAAATTCGAGTTCATTTTTATGAATAAATAGATTAATATAGATAAAAGATTCATGCTCATAACTAACACCATACTTAAAAGCATTTTCAAGTATATTGGTAAATAATAGTGTTGGGATAGAAATATTAGGCAGATTTTCTGGCAAATTTAATTGTATAGTTACTTCTTCGCAAAACCGCAATTTCATAAGCTCTACGTAACTTTCAATAAATTTAATTTCTTTTGTTAATGCTATTGGCTTGTCGTTAGATTCATACAATAAATGACGCATTAAGGTAGATAGTTTTGCTATAGAACGTTTGGCTTCTTTAGTATCAAAATCTATCAATGCATGAATGTTATTAAGGGTATTCATTAAAAAATGAGGACTGACTTGGTTGCGTAAAAAAGCCAACTCATTTTTAATATTTTCTTTTTCAACTTCTGCTTTTTGCTGTTGGGTTTCTGCCCATTTTACAGAAAGTTTCATTCCGGTATCAAAACCAACTAATAAGATAGATAATAAAATTAAATTAACATAAGGCGGATAAATTGCTACTGGTGAAGGCCTTGACAATTCACCTTGCTGTGCAATAATTTTACTTGAGTCCGGAAACTGAAGTGATGTTTGTCTATGCTCTAAAGCTGCATTTTGAGACAACAACTCTTTACGAATAGTGACAGACCCCAATACAGTAAATGCAATAACAACAATTACAGATATAAGGTAAATAAATTTCTTATTTCTGAATAAAAAAAAAGGAATCAAAAAGAATCTGTTTATACTGAAGATAATTAATAACGGTAAATAATCAATCCATATATTAAAAATTAAACGCCATTGAATAGAAGCATTATTAATCCATTGATAGATTAGAGGTAAAATAAATAGAAGTATCCAAAATATAAAAGCAAAAACAGAATCAAAAAAACTAAAAACTTGTTTATTTAGTACTGTTTTATTCATCTTTTAGTTGCGTTTACATTAAAACTAATTAGCTATAACAAAAGTGCTATTTCTATAAATAGTTATCAAACAATTTCAATAGAATATTAATTTTAATCAACCAAAAGTTAAAACCCCGACACAAAACCTCTTTGAGATTAATTTAGTTATTAATTTCAATACGGCTTAATTTATTTCTAAGCTAAGAAATTATAATAAATCCTTTTTAAGGTTTAAATACACTTAAATTTACAACAATTTTAGTAAGATATTGCTCATCTAATTGCACAAATTTAATATGCTGTTTTTTATACATATCTATACAAGATTGATATAATATATAGTACTTATCTACTTTTAAAAACAGCATATTAAATATTTATATGTTACTTATTTATGACTAAATCTTAATTAACAACAATCTTTTTAGTAGACATAATAGTATTGTTATCATCTTGAATTCTTAAAAAATAAACGCCTTTAGATAAATGACTAACATCTATTTCAACACTATCTTGATTATATTGTTTAGCGACTATTTGTTTTTGGCCTATAAGATTATAAACAGCAACCTTTATATCCTGAAATTTGTTAGCATTATATTTAATATTCAGGACATCATTAACAGGATTTGGAAAAACCAGAACATGCTCTTCTTCCTCTATTTCCTCAATATTTAAGACCGAAAGGTTGTCTGATACTACAACACCATTAATAACTAATGAAAAGTCCTGTAATCCATCTTGCAATGTACCTTTATGAGTTACGCTTACAGTATATGTTCCAGAATTAATAGTTTCAACATTAATTATCTCTATATTATCTCTAAAATTATCTCCTTTAGAAGCTGCAACTGTATAATTATCATAAGTCTCATTAGGCTCCATAATCCATGGGTAATAAACCTCTGTATCAGATTCAACTCTTACGTCAAGATCGTTTATTAACATTGTCGTATGGTCATTATAAAGTCCGCTTTCTAAAGGCGCTGCTTCCGGATCGTTCCAACAAATAGCCACAGATAAAGGCGATGTACCATCTACGCTTATGTTTATCGAGTATGTTCCATTTTGATTTAATGTTAACTCCGAAATTATTGCCGATGTTCCGTTATTTGTAATCACCTCTGCGGCATTAAAAGCATTAAATAACCCCCATCCATTAGCAAAATCTGGACCATCATAATCTCCTGCTTCATCAGTAGTACTTAAAATTAAAGCTTTAGCAGTTACAGCTTTCATATATACAGCATTGGTATTGTAATAATGTTGTTGCAACAATGCCAAACCACCAGAAACTATAGGCGCAGCAAAAGAACAGCCTTGTCCCGTAGTATAGTTTGTATCACTAGCATCTCTTGAAGAATAAGAAGAAGTACCTACAGCTGTAATGTCGGGTTTAATTCTCCAATCATCGGTTGGTCCCCAACTTGTAAATACAGCTTGATTTACAGATTCTGGTCCTGTATAACTTAAAACATCTGAACATGCACCAACAACAATTGAGTTTTTACCAAGTTTATTACTGGCAAGTAAATCGTATCTAGAACCATCAGGATTATAGTTATTATTACCATTATTTGAAGCCCCTGTGCACATTACTAAATAAGGTGCATTGTAAGAAATGTTATCCCACAATTGTGAGTATTGATTATAAACACCATACTCCTCATAATCAGATCCAGGGTTTGCTATAATGTATGAATGACTAGATATTAAACCTCCTGAGGCTGCCCAAGCTGGCACTTCTGAAATCCAATTCGATGAGGTATATGATTTAATGGTTGCTGAAGGGGCCATACCTTTTGCTTCGGGAACCACACCTGAAGCTATTAATATACCTGCAATATGAGTAGCGTGCGAAGATGTCGTTGTATTATCTATTATTGTAATATTATTATTGAATTCTTGATGCGTAATTCTTGGGGGCCCTCCGTCCCATAAACCAAACTCAATACCACTACCATTTAAATCTAACCCCGAACTACCTCCTGTTCTAATCAAATCGATTTTTGAGGATATTGCAGAACTTTCATTTTCTAAAGAATAATATACTGGAGTTCCTGATTTGTCGAAATGAGAAAAATAGTTTTTTTCGCCTCTATTTGTGGTTATTATTTCTTGTACGTTCTTATACCTAAACTGATTTTGTATCGCTAAATAGTCTTCTGAAATTTGATTAAGTTTTTCAATATTTGTTTGGTTAATTATAAATGCCCTATCCTTTTCGTTTTGAGAAAACATTACAGATACTAAAAAGAAAGCAATAACTAATGTGTTAAATTTTTTCATAAATGGTTGTAGATTTAGGTAAGTAATAAAAAGTAAATAATGAAAATACTTTCTTAAAGTACTAGTAGAGAAAAAATAGAGGTTACACATGTACTACGCCTCCGCTTTTTTATGAACATAACAAATATCGAACAGAAAAAATATTAGTTTGTTTATTTTATGGGGGCTAACTAATAATCTGTGAATTAGATTATTTTTTTTAATTAGAGAGTATGTGCTTTCATAAAACATGAAAACACCTTATTTTTAAGACGACAGTCAAATCAACTATGTCTACACACGTATTTTAAAGTTAATCGGTTCACATTTTTAAGATTAAAAAACTGTGAACCGATTAGATGGATATGCTATCCATTTAAATGAATGGCCAAAAACAATAAAACCTTGTAAATCATACGATTTACAAGGTTTTGATTCAATTTAAAATTGATTATTGTCGGGGTGGCAGGATTCGAACCTGCGGCCTCCACGTCCCAAACGTGGCGCGATAACCGGGCTACGCTACACCCCGAGGTGTATGTTTATCTTTAAATTCCCGATATTAATATTTAAAGACTTATTGCGGAGAGACAGGGACTCGAACCCTGGCGACAGTTACCCGTCGACAGATTAGCAATCTGCTCCATTACCACTCTGGCACCTCTCCTAAAACAATGAACGTTTCAATATTTTTGCGGTTGCAAATTTAAGCTTTGTTATTAAATATCCAACCTTTTTTTGTCTTTTTTTTATAAAAATTATTCAGGGTATTCTATCCTTAGATGGTAAATGTTTGCTAACTTGAGTTTTAGCACCTTTTTTATGGATTGAATATCTTTAAACGTAATGTTAGAATTTAAAAATTGTCCCTCGTCCATTTGCTTATCTATAATCGATTCAACAAAAGCATCAATTTTTGTAGATGTTGGTTCTTTCAAACTTTTAGACGCCGCCTCTACACTATCACACATCATTAAAATAGCGGTTTCTTTACTAAATGGCTTCGGACCTAAATATCTAAAATCATCTATATTTACATCGTCTGGATGCGATTTTTTTTCCATCATATAAAAATAATAGACCACACTGGTTCCATGATGTGTTCTTATAAAATCTATCACGCGATCTGGTAAATTATTTTTCTTCCCTATTTCAATACCATTAAGTACATGATCTACTATAATTTTTGCACTTTCTTTAGGTGCTAATTCATCATGCGGATTGATACCTGTAGATTGATTTTCAGTAAAATACGTTGGATTTTTCATCTTACCAATATCGTGATATAATGCGCCAACTCGCATCAACATACTATTTGCCCCAATTTCATTTGCACAGGCTTCAGCCAAATTGGCAACGTTTAAAGAGTGGTGAAACGTTCCGGGTGCCTTTTCTGCTAATTCTTTTAACAGCTTCGTATTGGTGTCTGTAAGCTCTAATAGAGACACGTCTGAGACTAACCCAAACATCTTTTCGTAAACATAAATTAACGGTTGTACAAACAACGTTGCCAAACCACATAAAATAAACATTAAAAAGGTTTCCCATTGTAAATTATCAATGCTTCCTTCGTGAATCACAAAAAATGCAAAATAGGCTATAATATAAATAACCGTAATCTGCCCAACCGAAATAAATAAATTAGCCCGTTTATACAGTTCTGAAACTGTTAAAATAGTAACAATTCCTGCTATAATTTGAAGGAACATATACTCGTAACTATTCGGCACTATAGATCCTAACAAGAGCATGGTAACCACATGAGTAAATAACCCAAGTCTAGCATCGAAAAAGGCTTTTAAAACCAAAGGAAGCACACAAATAGGAACAACATAAATATAATGCGCATTATAATTTACAACCAAAGAGGTTATAAATACCATAAATAATACATTGAAAAATATAAAAGTTACCTTGTTGTTATTTTCAAAAACATCGCGTCTGTACTTTCTTAAAAACAATAATAACATTAATAGGGCTAAAGAAACTAGCAAGGTATAAGCAAAGACAATCCAGTTGTAATTTGAAGCACTCCACACCTGAGATTCATATTCGGATTCTAACGATTTTAAAACCTGAAATTTATCACCTTCAACCACTTCACCTTTAGAGATAAGAAGCGTTTCTTTTTCTATACTACCACGGGTGTACGATATTTTACTTAATTCTTCCTCTAAAGCACGTTCCGTAAATTCTTTATTATACGTTAAATTAGGCTGAATTACATCATAAAAAACAGACAGAAACAATTTCTCATAGCGTTGTAATTTATGATCTACCAGTGTCTTAATTAACTGAGGTTTAATATTTTCTTGCTTCACTAAATTCGAATATTCAGAATTCAGCTTCTCTACACGATTATCTAATAAAATAACCGTCGTTTTTGCATTAAAATTATAATCTTCATGGAGCACTCCAAAATGATAAAACTCGTTTAATATTTTTGTGCCCTCATTAAACAAAGTATTAGAGTCTGCTTTAGGAATTGTATCTGGAACGGTTTCCTTAAATGTAACTTTAAAGTCCTTGAATACTTGCTCTTTTATACCACTATCAATATCAAAATAACGAATCGCTGTGGCGGTAATCGCTTGCTTTTCTGTCGTTATTTCTTCATTGCTTTTTTTAATCGCAAAATTAAAAGGGGCATATAAATTTTCTGACTGCCACGGTTTCCCTTTCTCAAAGTCGTATTTAAACCGGCCGCTTTTAGGAAACAAATACACAATTAAAAAAGTAGTACAAATAAATAGTAATGCTTTATATAACAAGGTATGATTCCTGTATAAGGTATTTACAAAGTCTTTCATGTATGAAATTAAGTCCTTCAAAAGTAATAAAAATTAAAGCGTTTTAACAGGTTTATAAGAGACGAATACTTCTTAAATCTTATTAATTTCATTAATTTCGCAACTATTAAACCTAAAAACGTTGTTATGAGTAAAGAAGTCGTTATAGTTTCTGCCGCTAGAACTCCTATCGGAAGTTTTTTAGGTGCATTGTCAACAATTCCTGCTCCCAAATTAGGGGCTATTGCGATTAAAGGTGCTCTAGACAAAATTAATTTAGATGCAAATCTTGTTGATGAAGTTTTTATGGGACAAGTCGTTCAAGCAAATTCTGGACAAGCACCTGCAAAACAAGCCGCTATTTATGCTGGAATTTCTAACTCCGTACCTTGTACAACGGTTAATAAAGTGTGTGCTTCTGGTATGAAAGCAATTATGAATGCTGCCCAAGCCATTGCCTTAGGTGATGCAGAAATTGTAGTTGCCGGTGGTATGGAAAACATGAGTCTTATTCCGCATTATATGGAAGCAAGAACAGGTACCAAATTTGGTTCTATAAATTTAATCGATGGACTACAAAAAGACGGCTTAACAGATCCTTACAACGACAAAGCCATGGGCGTTTTTGCAGATGCCTGTGCAACCGAATATAACTTTTCTAGAGAAGAACAAGATGCATACGCCATACAATCTTATTCGCGTTCTGCTGATGCTTGGGAGACTGGAAAATTCGATAATGAAGTGATTCCTGTAGAAATACCTCAACGACGTGGCGAACCCGTTATCTTTAACAAAGATGAAGAATACACCAACGTAAAATTTGATAAAATACCTTCGTTACGTCCTGCTTTTTCTAAAAATGGCACCGTAACAGCTGCAAATGCTTCAACAATTAACGACGGTGCAGGTGCTGTAATTTTAATGAGTAAAGACAAGGCAGAATCTTTAGGTCTAAAACCTTTAGCCCTTATAAAAAGTTATGCTGATGCGTCTCAAGCCCCTGAACTCTTTACAACAACACCTGCTAAAGCTTTACCTAAAGCACTAGATAAAGCTGGACTGAAATTAAAAGATGTAGATTTCTTTGAATTTAACGAGGCCTTTTCTGTAGTGGGCTTAGCAAATATGAAAATTCTTGGTTTAACAGACAAGAATGTAAATGTTAACGGTGGTGCTGTGTCTTTAGGCCATCCTTTAGGTTGTTCTGGAGTACGAATTGTAATCACACTATTAAATGTTTTAGAACAAAATAAGGCTAAAATTGGTGCTGCTGCTATTTGTAATGGTGGTGGTGGTGCTTCTGCAATGATTTTAGAACGACTTTAAATCACGATATTTTTTTTTTAAAAACTCATTAAATTCTATATTTAGACCCAAATCCAATAGTTAATTAATGCAATACGGCGTTTGTAATTTAAGCATTGTCCCTTTAAGAATCGAACCATCAGATGCTTCTGAACTTATTTCACAGGTACTCTATGGCGAACATTTTAAAGTTTTAGAACAACGAAAAAACTGGTGTAAAATTCGATTGGCTTTCGACAAGTACGAAGGCTGGATCGACACGAAGCAATATTTTGAAATCACTGAAGAAATCTATCTCAAATTAAATACCGAGCAGCCAAAAGTAGCTACAGATTTAGTCGAATTTGTTAACGATGCAAACGAGGAACTTTACCCTATTCCTTTAGGCGCGACATTAAACTGTTTAGACATTCTAAACCATAAACACGATGGTAGCGTATCTACAGACATTCTTCCAAAAACAAACCTTATAAACACGGCCTTTATGTATTTAAATGCGCCTTATTTGTGGGGAGGAAAAACACCCTTTGGAATTGATTGCTCTGGACTAACACAAATGGTTTATAAGTTAAATGGATATTCTATTTTCAGAGACGCATCAGAACAGGCTACTCAAGGTGAAGCGCTTAGCTTTATTGAAGAAAGTGAAGCTGGTGACCTTGCTTTTTTTGACAATAATGAAGGAAAAATTGTTCATGTTGGTATTATTATGAACGACAACTATATTATTCACGCTCACGGAAAAGTGAGAATAGACAGATTAGATCATTCTGGAATCTATAATGTCGATAGAAATGTACACACACATAAATTACGGGTTATTAAAAAAATCATCTAATAAGACGCATCTAAATTGCATTAAGCACACTTTTATATGTTCTATGTATATTTATTTAAACCAATTAACCATTATTTAAACAACGCTATTATGAAAATAACAATTAAAACCCTACTGGCAACATTTGCTATTTGCTTATTTAGTATTCACTATGTTTCTGCACAACGAAACATAAAAGTAAGACCTACATATAAAACAGCAGCTGTTGGTTGGGTTAAATTAGGAACTACACATGCCAAACATACTGCCGATCATGATAAAATAAATATTCCTGGACCGTTTGATTCTTATCGAAAAATTAAATTTAAAGTTAAAGATGCTCCTGTAAACATACACCGCTTAGTTGTAAATTATGAAGCTGGCACCTCTCAAAAAGTAGAAACACGTTTCACTATTCCTAAAAATGGAGAAAGCCGCATTATAGATTTAGTAGGTGGTAAACGTAAATTAAAAAGTATAGAATTTTGGTACGATACTAAAGGTATTTTAAACGGCACTGCAGACGTTACACTCTACGGTTTAAAATAATTTTATTCCGTAATACTATGGTACAAAAAAAGCTAGTAATTAAACAACTACTAGCTTTTCTATTTTAAAAGGATAAAAATTCCCTTGGTAGTGCATTAAATCCGACATCATTAACTGCTTCTTCAACAAATCTTACTTCAATCATTTTAGAGGTAGTAACCTTAAATTGTTTAGGAAAAACAATATCCATAAACTCAATAGACTCTACACCTTCTATTGCCAAAACAGCTTGTTTAATTTTAATTAAATCCTTATGTTCTGAAGCATTTGTTGTAAACGTTCGAGGGTGGTTCTCTGGTATTACATTATCTAATAAGACTTCCATATTTGGTTTTTTGATTAATTAAATTATTAACACAAGCGCAAATTAACATTAAAAAATCAAATATAGGATGATAATCTAGGATTTTTAATTGTTAAAAAAATATAGAATTCTCACCAAAACAACCTACTTGTTATAATAATAAAAAATACGACACCCTTTTAATGCAATAATTTGTCATTTTCCCCACAACTTAACATAACATTACCAAAATAAGGATTCTCGATAATCTCATTCAAACTAAGCCAATATCCGCCTAGATTTTGATTTGCCATCGGACAAAATTGAACATATACTTTCGGTTGTATGCCATATTTCTCGATGCCTTGCTTTAAATCTAAAGACACTCTAGAGAATACAGATCTAAACAATTCTATAGTATTTAAGGTCTGCATTTCTGTAACATCCTTTTTTATTTTATCTGAAATTACAGTCCAATCAGAACTCATTTTCACATCATTAGATATGGATTTTGTATCAACTTCACGTAATGATTTTAAAAGCAAATTCGATTGTGCCCTAGCAGATTCTAAATTACTAGCTACCAAACTGTTTTTTAACGTGATGTATGAATAAAAAACAGTCTCAATTTCATTCTGAAAAGCCTCTGGAACAGCTTTAAAACCTTCCTCTAAAATCTGCTCTGAAACAACAGTATTTGTAACACTATTAGATAACTTATTTTGATTCATCATCGACGCTTTTCCTTGTAATTGCGCTGCAGCATCTACCGTAAAAGCACCATGAGTAACAATAACATCTCCAGCAGCTAAACCATTTACAACATTATAAGTATCGCCCGTTTTATCTCCTAACACAATTTCACGCATTTCAAAAACAGATTCATTTGCGTTTACTTTTAAATACACTACCGATCGTTTTCCAGTCCACATTACAGCTGTTTCTGGAATATTTAGCATTGTATTTTCTTTATTTTCTGATACACTAAAAACAGAACCTTCTATAAACATCCCGGGCTTAAGTAGGTCGTCCTTATTTTGTAACACTGCTCTAACAGTAACAGTTCGTGTAGTCCCACTTAGTATCGGATCTATAAATGTGATTTTAGACTGAATCGTCTTATTAGGATAAGCATTTGCTGAAATATCAATAATCTGCCCAACCTTTAAACGATTAATCTGATGCTCGTAAGCATCAAATTCTGCCCAAACAGTACTTAAATTAGAGACTTTAAAAATGGCTTTCCCGTCCATAATATGATCCCCTTCTTTTACTGAAATTTCGGAAACTGTTCCTGATACATGTGAGTAAATTTTAAATGGAGTCATTACAGCTCCAGAACGTTCTATAGCATTCAATTGTGCATCATGAATCATCCAATTCTTAAATTTATTACGCACAGCACGATACAATTCGGGTTGCGACTCTTTTATTTTATAAGCCGTAATTAACTCTTGTTGCGCATTTATTAATTCTGGAGAATATACAACTGCAACCAATTGTCCTTTATTTACTTTTTGACCAAGCGAAGTCACATATAGCTTTTCTATCCGACCATTATAATGAGCCGGTAGAATGAATTGTTTATCTGCATTTACTTGTATGGTTCCTGACAATTTTAAATGTTGCTGATCTGTTTCCGATTCACCAACAACAGAAGTTGTAATATTCGCTAGAGCCTCTGCATTTTCGGTTAATTTAAATTGCTGAGCCGTTAATCCACTACCATCTGTTTGCACAGGAATTAAATCCATCCCACAAATAGGACAATCACCAGATTCTGTTTTCATAATTTGCGGATGCATAGCACAAGTCCACATTTCATTAGATGTAGCTTCAAAAAGGTGCTCATGATCATCATGCGTTTCCACAGTCACTTCCGAGGTTCCAAAAAGCACATACCCTAAAAAAAGGCCTACAATTAATGCTAAAGCCACATATATAATATTACGTTTCATTTACTTCTCTCTGTTTAATCGTTTTATCATGGTTTTCACCGCCTCAATTTCTTATTATTTAACTACACGTTCATGTCCTAAAATCAGCTAAAAACAAAATAACCAACCCTAAAACGCTATACCCACATGGCTTACATATTGAATTTCAATATTTTACATTAAATACTACTAATTAATCTTACTGGATTTTAACCTTAAAGCATTAGCAATAACAGATACCGAACTAAAACTCATAGCCAAAGCAGCAATCATGGGTGACAATAAAATACCAAACACCGGATACAACACACCTGCAGCAATAGGAATACCCACCGAATTATAGATTAGTGCGAAAAACAGATTTTGTTTAATATTTTTCATAACGTTATCACTTAACTTTTTAGCCTTTACAATACCGTGTAAATCGCCCTTTACCAAGGTAATTTCAGCACTTTCTATAGCGACATCGGTTCCTGTTCCCATAGCTATACCTACATCACTTTTCGCTAAAGCTGGCGCATCGTTTATACCATCGCCTGCCATAGCTACTACTTTTCCTGAGTTTTGTAAGGCTTCAACTTCACTTAATTTATCTTGTGGTAACATGCCTCCTTTATAATGTGTTAACCCCAATTCCTTAGCTACAGCACTTGCCGTATTTTCATTATCGCCAGAAAGCATCATCACATCTATGCCTATAGCTTGTAATTCTTGAATGGCTTTTTTACTACTAAATTTAATTTTATCGGCTATAGTTACATAGCCTTTTAATTCGCCATTTACAGCTAAAAACGATACTGTTTGTCCTTGATTTTGCAACACCGAAATATCTGATTGTACTTCCGGAGATAATGGTGCTTGTACACTTTCCATCATCACTATATTCCCTAAAAAAACTGTATTATCTTCAAGTACACCTGTTACGCCTTGGCCTGAAACTGAATTAAATTTTAAAGGTTTTAAAAACGCAATTTGTTTGTCTTTACCATAGGCCACAGTAGCTTCCGCCAACGGATGCTCACTTTGTGTGTTTAAAGATGCAATGTATTGAAGGACTTGCGCATCACTAAAATCTTCAGACACACTTTTAACCTGTTGCACGGAAGGTTTCCCTTCTGTTATGGTTCCTGTTTTATCTACTATTAACACATCAACTTGATTCATGCGTTCTAAAGCTTCAGCATTTTTAATAAGCACACCATTTTGAGCGCCTTTACCAACGCCAACCATTACCGACATAGGTGTCGCTAAACCAAGAGCACACGGACAAGCTATAATTAAAACCGCAATGGCATTTACAAAAGCCAAAGCATATTTAGGTTCTGGACCAAAAATAACCCAAAGCACAAAAGTCAGTATAGAAATACCCACCACTATAGGCACAAAATACCCTGAAATTCTATCGGCTAATTTCTGAATAGGCGCTTGACTTCGACTGGCTTTATTTACCATATCTACAATTTGAGACAGCAAAGTATCTTCGCCTATTTTTTCAGCTTTCATCAAAAAGGACTGCTTGCCATTTATAGTTCCTGAAGTTACTTGATCGCCTTCCTCTTTTAATACCGGAATCGGTTCTCCTGTAATCATAGATTCATCAATGGTACTTTCTCCTTCAGTAATCGCCCCATCTACAGGGATTTTATCTCCTGGTTTCACACGTAAAACATCGCCTAAATTCACGGCATCAATAGATACTTTTTCTTCAACACCATCAACTACACGCACAGCAGTATTAGGTGCTAATTTCAATAATTCTTTAACGGCATCGTTGGTACGCTGATGGGCTCTAGCTTCTAAAATTTGCCCCATAAGCACCAAGGTTAAAATTACCGTAGCGGCTTCAAAATACACATGAACATTTCCTGACGCGGTTTTAAACTGATCTGGAATACCTTCTGGAAAAAGCAAGCCAAACACACTAAATAACCAAGCGACACCTGCTCCTATACCTATTAAAGTAAACATGTTTAAGTTCCATGTTTTTATAGAACGATACGCCCGCTCAAAAAACATCCAAGTCGCATAAAACACAACTGGAAGAGACAATGTAAACTGCACCCAATTCCAATATTTTAAAGGCATAAGCTCGTATAAGGGATTATTCGGAATCATCTCCGACATCGCTATTATAAAAATAGGCACCGTAAATCCAACTGCCAACCAAAACTTATGAAGGAGCTTTTTATAAGACGGATCTTCATCTGCCTCCTCACCTGCTACAGCTACTAAATCCATACCGCAAATCGGACAATCCCCTGGTTCATCCCTAACAATTTCTGGATGCATTGGGCAAGTATAAGTTGTCGCACTAGGTTTTAAACCTTGTTCCTTTACCAAATCCATACCACAAACAGGGCAATCTCCAAAAGCATCGTAGGTTTTATCGCCTTCGCAATGCATCGGACAATAATAAGTGCCCTCACCCATATCTTTAGGTTTTAGTTTAGACTTTGGAGCCTGTCCTAACGGATGAATCGTATAAGTATCGCCATCTGCTTTTAACGCCTTCTGAAACGTCTCGATTGGCAAATGCTTTTTCATGCGAATTGTTGCTTCGGCTTGGTCTAAATTTACCAACGCTTCGTCTACGCCTTCTACTTCAGATAGTATCTTTTCAACATGACCGCGACACCCATTACAAGTCATGCCCGATATTTTATATTTATGTATTATTGCTTCTGAAACTTCTTGCAAACCATCTTCTGTATGAATAGTATAACGATCGCCATCTGCTTTTAACGCCTTCTGAAACGTCTCGATTGGCAAATGCTTCTTCATGCGAATTGTTGCTTCGGCTTGGTCTAAATTTACCAACGCTTCGTCTACGCCTTCTACTTCAGATAGTATCTTTTCAACATGACCGCGACACCCATTACAAGTCATCCCGGCAATGTTATATTTTTGTATTATTGCTTCTGAATCATCTTGCAAACCATCTTCTGTATGAATAGTATAACGATCGCCATCTGCTTTTAACGCCTTCTGAAACGTCTCGATTGACAGATGCTTTTTCATGCGAATTGTTGCTTCGGCTTGGTCTAAATTTACCAACGCTTCGTCTACGCCTTCTACTTCAGATAGTATCTTTTCAACATGACCGCGACACCCATTACAAGTCATGCCCGATATTTTATATTTATGTGTCATATGTTTTTAACTTTACACTATAAAATTACCACTTAAACCTCAACTCGGTTTGTATTATTATGGATGATGTTTATATAATTTTGTCGATGGTTTTTCTATTCCATTGTTCAGATGCCTTATAAGTACTCATAGACATACCTGTAATTGTTTTAAACTGATGGGCTAAATGACTACTACTGGTATAGCCCAAAACCTGAGCTATTTCGGTAAATTGTAATTGCCCCAATTGCAACAGCTCTTTTACCTTTTCTATTTTTAATTGAATGAAATATTTCTCTATAGTAATTCCCATGGTTTTACTAAACAACTTACTAATTGCCGAATAGTCTTTTGAAATCCGTTTTGTTAGTACTTCAGATATATTTACATAAACTTCCAACGGAGCATCTAAAACCTCTATAAGTGCCGTTTTAACCTGCTCAATTAAAATATCATCCTCACTTTTAATTAATTCGAAACCTTTTTCGTGAAGATTAGCCTTTAAAGCAGCATACGTTTTAGCATCTATTTCTTCTATAACTACATCTCCTAAAGTCAATTTATACAACGGAATATCCATAGCAGCAAGCTGTGCGGTTACAGATTGTTTACAACGCTCGCAAACCATGTTTTTTATAAAAATATGTTGTTTCATAAGATGTGTCTGTTGTATAAATTATTAAGTATATTATTTTAAAGTACTTTCTACTATACCACAACGCAACATTTTGTCGCCATAATACGGATTGTTAATCTGTTTTTCTACAGCAAACCAATTTGCGCCTCCCTTTAATGCCATCGGACAATTTTGCTCGTAAATTTCACCCGATGCTAAACTAGCAACTAAAATCGGTTTTAATAATGTTGTTAAATCTGAAAACTGTTCACGTTGTTTTGCAATATCAGATTCTAAGGCAATACGTGTTGCCAAAGCTTTAACCTCTGGATTTTCGGTTGTATTTGCAATCAGTTCTGCTCCTTGTTTAGCATCTACAGCATCTGTTTTTACTAATGCTGTTTTTAAATGTAAATAATGCTGAAAAGTAGCCGCTACAGCTGCATCTTTAAATTCTGGACTAGATTGTTTTACATCGGCTTCTGCAACCTCCTGATGTGCTACTCCTGCTTCTTTGGTTTCATTTTTACATGAAACTACAGAAAATAAAGCTATGGCTAATACCGTTATACTGATTATTTGTTTTACGTTTTTCATAATTTAAAAGGTGTTTTTCGTTTAATTTATTGGGTTAAATAATTAATTATTGTTTGTTGTTTATAATATAATTTTATAGATTCTATACGGCTAATTTCATACTTCAACTGAAGGTCTTCAATGTCTAATACATCATCAAAATCAATCATGCCCGTTTCATAACTCTTTAATAAAATATCTTGCGCATTTTTAGCTTGTTCTAAATTTTTAATTTGTGTTTTAAAACGTATTAGAGCCGAATTTCGTTGTTTTATAGCCGTATCTAATACAGCCATTAAATTATTTTTTTTGTCTTGTTTCTGAACTTTATAAGTCTCTTTCTGAATGGTATTCTGAACACTTTTAGATTTATATTTAGAATTAAAAATAGGAATAGACACCGAAACCATAGGCACAAAAACATCATTTCCGCTATGTACTACATCTAAATCCCGACGTTCTTCAATTGCAATATAATCCAATCCAAAACCTAGTGTAGGCGCACGCTCTTTCTGATTTAATAAGTCGGATTGTTCTACAGATTCATACAATTTATCGTACTGTAATAATTCAGGATGCAAATTAGTGATTTCATCTAATTCTAACACCTCCTCCTCCGGCATTTCTAAGTTTGATGTTACTAAAATAACTTGCGATTTATCCCGATTTAAATCTAAATTAATTTGAGTTTGAACGGCTAAATAGTCTTGTTTTAAAAGGGCTATACGTTCTGAAATCTCATTGCCTCGCATTTGTAATTTTAAGACATCTACTACCGAAGCTTTCCCCACTTCAAGACTTGTTAATGCTAAAACTTCATACTGTTTCAAAATCGTAATCTGCTCTTCCAAAACGTCTTGCTTTAAAGTATTTGCCCATAATTCATAATAATTCTGAGAAATAGACATCACCAATTTACGTTGTGCAATCGCAATACTCTCGTACTGCGCATCGGCAAGTGATGATGCATAATTTTCTCGAGCGGTTATAGATCCAAACCAAGGTAATTTTTGTACTACAGAGGCTTTAATTTTCTGATTTCCTGTACGGGTTTCTAACGGCGTTGCAAAATAACCAAAACTAAATTCTGTATTCGGAATCACTTGTACTTCGTTTACTTTTTCTGTTGCCAATTTGTATTGTAAATCGGCTTGTTCTACATTTGTATTTTGCTGCAATCCCACACGAATAAGCTGCTCTAAATCTTGTGCTTGCACGTTAAAACGTATTACAGCACAAAACATTAGTAAAAAGGATTGCAACATATTTTTTTGATATCTCTTCATGTCTCTTAGGCTAATTTGGTTTGTTTTACTTTAATCATATACTCCTGTTTCCAACTGTATAATACGGGAACAATAAAATAAGAAGTAATATCTATAATCATACCTCCAAATACAGGAATAGACATCGGAATCATAATATCACTACCACGCCCCGTTGATGTTAACACAGGCAACAAGGCCAAAATGGTTGTCGCTGTTGTCATTAAACACGGACGAATACGTTTCTCTGCGGCTCGTACTGCAGCCTCTCGAATATGCTTAACATCTTGTGGGTTTTCAGACGCAAAAGATTGGGTTAAATAAGTTGCCATAATCACACCATCGTCTGTAGCGATACCAAACAATGCAATAAAACCAACCCAAACCGCAACACTTAAATGAATAGGATGCATTTGAAATAAGTCTCTTAAATTTTCTCCAAACACACTAAAGTTTAAAAACCAATCTTGCCCATACAACCACATCATGATAAATCCGCCGGCGAATGCTACAGAAATCCCTGTAAATACCATAAAAGAGGTCGATACCGATTTAAACTGAAAATACAAAATCAGGAATATAATCGCTAATGCTAAAGGCACCACAACGCGTAAGGTTTGTTCTGCACGTAACTGATTTTCGTAAGTGCCGGTAAACTGATACGTAATTCCCTTCGGAATAACCAATTCGCCACTTTTAATCTTATCTTTAATTAACTGCTGAGCTGTTTCCACCACATGAACTTCGGCAAAACCATCTAACTTATCGAACAGTACATAACCCACTAAAAAGGTATCTTCACTTTTAATAACTTGTGGCCCTTGCTCGTATCTTATGGTTGCCAATTCACTTAAAGGCACAGGGCTTCCTTGAGCAACGGGAATATAAATATCATTTAAATCGTCTGGACTAGACCGTAACTCTCTAGGATAACGCACTCGCACGCCGTAACGCTCCCTACCTTCAATAGTTTGGGTTAGCACCATACCGCCAACAGCAACTTTTAACTCATTCTGAACCGTCTCTACAGACACCCCATAACGGGCTAATTTTTGGCGATCAATATCAATAAGCAAATAGGGTTTTCCAACTATCCGATCGGCAAACACGGCTTCTTTTCTTACACCTTCTGCGCTTTTAAGAATGGATTCTAATGCTTTACCAAAAGCTTCAATCTCATTTAAATCTTGTCCTTTAATCTTAATTCCCATAGGGGCGCGCATGCCTGTTTGCAACATAATTAGTCGCGTTTCTATGGGTTGTAATTTTGGTGCTGAAGTGACGCCTGGTAAATTAGTTTTTGAAATAATTGCATTCCAAATATCATCAGACGATTTAATTTCTGGACGCCAGTTTCTGTAATATTCACCAGTTTCATCTGAAATTAAATCATCTGCACTAACTTTAAGTTGAGTCGACAGGATTCCTTTTGAAACTTTAGCTGTGTTATACGATTCTGAAACATTCACATTAAAGACTATACGCCCATCTTTCAATATAAAACCGCCATCTTCATTCACTTTATAACGTGCACGTTTACCTTCGCCATTCAACATATATTCCGGTTTATACTGAATAATATTTTCGTACATCGATAAAGGCGCAGGGTCTAAAGCAGATTCTGTTCGACCTGCTTTTCCAACTACTGTTTCTATTTCAGGAATACGCGCTACAGCCATATCTAACTGCTGAAGCACCCGCTTGTTTTCGGCAACACCTGCATGCGACATAGACGTGGGCATGAGTAAAAAAGAGCCTTCATTTAAAGACGGCATAAACTCTTTACCTGTGTTTTTCATAATTAAAAAACCTAGTACCACTATGGTTGTTGGAACCAATAAAAACAATACTTTATGGGCTAAAGCCCATCGTAATAATTGTGAATAATAGCGTTTAAAAAACGAGAAAAATCCAAGTAACCCAAAGCAAATTACTGAAACAAAAATCAAATTAATCATTAAGCTTCTAGACACACCTAGTGGCCTCCAATATTCGGCCAATAAAAAGACAATCGTTACGGCTACAATAACACTATTAATGATATTAATACGCGTTGCAGACCAATTGTATCTCTGTTTTAAAAAACCTATAATTCCAAAAGCAACCAATATGCCCCCAACATAATAGCCCATAAAAACAGCCCACAAACCTAATCCAATTAAAATAATATTAATCACCATCTTCAACGTAGTCTTAATCCGTCTTTTTCGGAATAAAAACGCTGCAAATGGCGGAATTAAAAACAAAGCCACAATAACAGAAGCGGTCAATGCCATCGTTTTTGTAAACGCAAGCGGTCTAAATAGTTTCCCTTCAGCACCCACCATGGTAAATACGGGTATAAAACTAATAATAGTCGTTGCTACCGCAGTAAGTATCGCACCCGAAACTTCGGCTGTAGCATTATAAACCACTTCATTAATTGGTGCATCTTCCTCATTTTCATCAAGGTGTCGTATTATATTTTCGGCTAGAATTACACCTACATCTACCATCGTTCCTATAGCTATTGCAATACCAGATAACGCGACAATATTGGCACTAACATTAAAAATTTTCATAGCAACAAATACCATAAGCACGGCAACCGGCAATAACCCAGAAATTAAAACAGATGCTCTTAAATTAAATACCATAACAACAATCACTAAAATAGTAATCAAGACTTCTAAAGTTAAGGCCTCATCTAGTGTATTCAACGTTTCTTTTATAAGCACTGTTCTGTCATAAAATGGCACCACCGTCAGTTGTGAAATCGTTCCATCAGCTAGTACTTTTGATGGTAAACCGCTATGCATGTCTGCAATTTTTTGCTTCACATTAGTAATCACTTCCATAGGATTGGCACCATATCTTGCAACAACAACACCCCCAACAACCTCAGCACCTTCTTTATCAAGAATACCACGTCTCGCTTCGGGTCCTAAAACAACATGCGCAATGTCTTTTATACGGATAGATTTAAAATCTGTAGACGACACAACCGCATTTTCTATATCTGCTATTGATTTTACATACCCCAAGCCACGTACTAAATATTCTGCTTGATTAATCTCTAAAGTTTGCGCGCCAATATCTTGATTAGAACTTTTTATCGCTTTCACCACATTTTGAAGCGAAATGTTATATTGCTTCATCAATTCTGGATTCACATCAATTTGATATTCCTGAACATAGCCACCAATAGAAGCGACTTCAGACACACCGCTTGCCGATGACAAACCGTACTTTACAAAATAATCTTGAATGCTTCGCAACTCCTGTAAATCCCAACCTCCTGTAACATTACCGTCTTTATCTCGACCTTCTAAGGTGTACCAAAAAATCTGTCCCAATCCCGTTGCATCTGGTCCTAAAGCAGGTTTTACTTCTGCAGGTAATAATCCGCTGGGTAAGGCATTCAATTTTTCAAGAATCCGACTACGACTCCAATAAAACTCAATATCTTCATCAAAAATGATATAAATACTAGACACCCCAAACATCGAAGAACTTCTAATGGTTTTTACACCAGGAATACCCAATAAAGTCGTAGTAAGTGGGTAGGTAATTTGATCTTCTATATCCTGAGGGGAACGCCCGTCCCATTTGGTAAATATTATTTGTTGATTTTCTCCAATATCTGGAATCGCATCTACAGCTACCGGATCACTTGGTAAAATACCTGTGTCCCAACCAAAAGGCGAATTTACGACTCCCCAACCCACAAACAACGCGAGCATTAACACAGCAACTAACTTATTTTCTATTAAAAATTTTATGCTTCTATTCAGCATGATTTAGATATAAACAATTAAACATAGGAAAATGAACCGCACAAAACGGTTCTGCTTTAACTTGTGGTTAAAACATGTTTTTAGTGTTTAAAAAAAATCAGATTAAGAAAGTCTCGTAATCCACTTGAATATCGGAAACGAGTATAGGCGGATGGTAATCCTGAAATGGTGTAACGTGTTTTGGTAACGTTTCAAATAATGAATGATACGCATACACAAACGTGGTAAGAAATAATTGATTATCGACAGTGAGCTGACTTGGAGACAATTTCAATTCATTTTGCCCATCTACCACAACTTTATGGTCTGTACAACATCCTTGTTTGGTGATCGATGATTTTAAAGGCAAGTTTTGCATGCTTTCCATGCCACAAGTTGTCGCATTAGTATTTAAAGCCACGTCTACCAAAGTATCTCCACAATAATGCATATCTACACTAAAAGACAAGGTAGATATCAGGACCACAAAGGCCATAAAAATCGCTATTATATTGTGAAAAATGGTTTTCATACAAATGCAAAATTACTAATTTTAATTCACTTTAATTCATATTAATTTTATTACATCAAAACAACAAGTACATTGAGAGATATTTAAACTACCTACATAAATTAATCCATGGAGTTTATAAAAAATTATTTACGTCGTATGTATAGTAGATAAAACATTAAACATTTATATAATTAAGTTTTTTTAAGTCAAATTTCAAACAAAATAAACACAAAGTATTGATTACAAGTGTTGCATGATAAAATCAATCTTATTTTGTTTCTATTTAATAAACATAAATTATATACCTTTAACGACTACACTAGAGTTGCTTTAAAATTTTCACTTAAAACAAACATTTAAACTAATTAAGTCAACTTTATTTTATTTCATTTTAAAATAGTTACATGTATTTTATCCATGTATTAAATTTACAATATTTTAAAAATGCTTAAAACCTATAATAAATAAATAAAAACAATGATCTCTCACAAACTATATTTAGCAATAATTATTGGCATTGCTTTAAGCTATAATGCTAATTCTCAAACAGGACCTGGAGGAATTGGTTCTAGTGACGGGACTTCAGATTTAATAATGTGGCTGCGTGCAGATTTAGGTGTAGAATCATCTTCTGGTGTTTCTGCTGTAAATAATGACAACATAACAACGTGGGTTGATCAAAGTGGAGATGGTAATGATGCAACTTCAGTCAAAGCACCTAGTTATGAAACAGGTAAACAAAATGGATACCCTGCAATTCATTTTACTGAATCAAACAATGAATATTTAGATATTGATAACGAACAGAGCTTACCTTCTGGAGGTAATGATAGAACCTATCTTTTTGCAGCAGAACCATCAAATCCAGCTACAGGTACTCAAACACTTTTATATCACGGACATACAACTGAAACTTTAGCCAATTATGGTCAAAGAATTAATATAACTAATAACACAAACGAGTTTAGTGTTGGAGTAAGCGGTAAAAGATTTGGTGTAAAACCTGGTTTTTCAAGCTTTAATATTGGTACTATTATATTTCCAAGTGCAGGGTCTACATCCAACGATTTTTTAAACTATAACAATGGAGAACTTCTAAGTTCTTATGTTGTAGATGGAGATAATAGTTTTGGAGCTATAAATATAAATACAACAAACGAACTAGCTTATATAGGAGCTAATCGTGTAGCTTCTCAGCATTACAATGGAGACATGTCTGAAATTATTATTTTTGATAAAGAACTTAATGATGTTGAATTTAATATTGTTAATAATTATCTTTCTGCAAAATACGGTACTACATTAGAATCAAGTATCGATTTATACACACAAGATGATGCTGCTAATGGTGATTTCGATCATAATGTTGCAGGTATAGGACAAATTAATGCATCTAACACCCATAACGATTCAAAAGGTACAGGTATTGTTAGAATAAGTAATCCTAGAAATTTAAATAATGGCGAATACCTTTTTTGGGGAGAAGATACTAAAGATGCTGTTTATAATTTTTCTACAAATACTTCTCTTTATTATGAGCACCTTAATTCTAATTGGCGCGTTAATGAAATAGGAAATGTAGGAAGAGTAAACATAAGTTTTGATATTACAAATATGGATTTAACTGGCTACATGGGCTGTGGACCCCTTCAGTTAGTTGTCGATAACAATAGTGACTACTCTTCACCTACAGTTTATGATTTAACAATTAGTGGTTCTACAGCATCAAGAAATCGTGTAAATTTTTCAGATGGAGACTATTTTTCTATAAGATACTTAGACCAAATTGTTTGGGATGGTACACAGTTTTACAATGGTTCTGGTACTGCTAATGCTCCAGACACCTCTGATGATTGTCTTAAACTAACAATTTTATCTACAACACCAGGCGCTTTAACATTTGATGCTCATGTACGTGAAGTTGAAGTAAAAAATGGGGCTACGCTAAATGTTACTGATGGATTATTACTAGAAGTTGAGGAAGAAGTTGTTATTGATGGTACTTTAGATTTATTAGGAGAAGCACAACTTATTCAAAACCACACAAACGTTACATCTAACTCTGGTAGTGGAAATTTAAAAATAAGACAACAAGGTACTTCTAATTTATATAATTACAATTATTGGAGTTCACCTGTAAATACAGTGTCTGGTTATTGGCAAATAGGAAGTTTAGAAGATGCTAATGGAGTTATCAACTTTAATAGTGATCACGATGCAGACCCAACAACATCTCCTATAACGCTAAGTAGCCGTTGGTTGTATCAGTTTAATGGATTAACAGGTACCTATTCAGAATGGAGCGCTTTAACGACAACAAGTAATTTATCTCCAGGTATAGGGTATATTATGAAAGGCTCTGGATCTTCAGACGCTGAACAAGAATATATTTTTTCAGGAACACCTAACGATGGAAATTATACGATATCAGCTACAGCTGGAAATGATATTTTAGTAGGAAACCCCTACCCTTCTGCTTTAAATGCAGATCAATTTATAATTGACAATCTTTCTATCATTGATGGAACTTTATCTTTCTGGGAACATTTTAGCACTAATAGCAGTCATGTTTTAGCAGATTATCAAGGAGGGTATGCAACTTATAACTTATTGATGTCCCTAGTAGCTGCTGCTACAGCTGACACTTCGGGGTTAACTAGTGGATTAGGATCATCATCCAAATCAGCTCCTACTAGCAATATAGCTGTTGGACAAGGTTATTTTGTAACTATTAATACAACTGGAAATATAGAGTTTAACAACCAGCAAAGAATATTTAGTAAAGAATCTGATGCAACTGATGCTCCTGTTTTTTATAGATATGCTAATAGCTCTACAGATTTAAGACCTAAAATTTGGTTCTCATTTACAGATCCTAACAATTTAAAAACAACAATAGGATTAGGGTATGATAGTGATCATGCAACAAAAAAATATGACAATGGCTATGATGCTAAACTTTTTGAAACCAAAAACAATGATATATATTGGGTATTAAATGATGAAAATTTAATAATACAAGCCCTTGCCAACATAAATATTGAAGATGAATTACCTCTAACAATTAAGGCTACAGATGCAGGTATTTATAAAATTGCTATCGATAAAACGGAAAACGTTCCTACTGATACTAATATTTACTTGAAAGACAACTTAACAAATACATATTACAGCTTAAATACAGATGACTCTGAATTGGTTTTACAAAACGATATTTATGAAAATAGATTTTCTATAGTCTTTAAAGAAAATACTACTTTAAGTACAGATGATTTTCAAAACAGTCGAATTTCTGTATATTACGATCGTACAACTAAAGACTTATCTTTACTTAATTATGAAAATTTAAGTAGTATTAAATCTTTAATAATATATAATGTTACAGGTCAGAAAATTATAAATTTAAACACATTACAATCTGATACAATTAACCTAAATAAGTTTAGTGATGGTATTTATATCGTTAACATCACTTCCGACACTAATCAGAATAAAGTAATTAAGTTTGTGAAATTTTAAAAAAATATAATAAGACTTGTATTGCTGATAATTATAAAAGGTCTACTGATTTTATTTATTTTAAAGCTGTGAAATAAAAGCGATAACATATCACCCTTACCACTCCAGTTTTATGAGTCTAATATTCGTACTTATACTAACTATTCCTTGTTTTTTTATCTCGCGATGGGGTTTAAAAAAGCTAGAAATTGGTACGACTAAAAACCGAAATTACATTGCACTATTCCCGGCTTTAATTTTAAGTCCGTTAATATACATCGGTATTATATTTTTATGGATAGCCTCTTCCTCCTATTACCCGACCTATGAATTTAATAAACGCCAATGGGAAACACATCCAGAAGAACGCTACACCATGTCTGAAGATCTTATGGATAACAAACTCCTAATCGGAAAAACAAAATCAGAGGTCTCAGATATACTCGGAACAGATTTTTATACGCACAATAATAATCATATATCTTATACGCTTGGCTTTGTCCCTGGACTTTTTAATATCGATCCAGATGTCTTAGACATTTATTTTAAAAACGGAAAAGTAATTCGAGTGTCTCAACATGAAAGTTAATTCTAAATAAACTACATTATTAAATAAAAATTCCATTTTCTACACAATTAAATTCAGATTAAAAACATTCAAAATATGAGGTAAATAGGGTTAATAAAACCATCCATTTACGTGGCTTCATTCTATCATATTTTCAACGTTTTTTAAGAGTCTAAAATAGAGTTTGCCTATACCAACTATAAACTCAACCTATTACAAAATTCACAAAAAAACCTCAAAATCACCTTCAATAACATAAAAAAGCCCTCAAAAAAGGCATTAAACTGCTCAGATTTTGATAATTCAGATATTTTAGTAGTTTACCCCTATCATTAATTTTAATCATAAAAATAACGTAATGAAATTATTAGTAATTGGAGCGGGAAATATGGGGTTAACCTATGCCGAAGCGATGTCTAAATCGAAACTTCTTAAAAAAAGAAATATCATGATTTTAGACAGCTCCGACGAGAAAATCGAGAGTCTAAATAAAATCTCACATTTCGACGTCTTCAAAGACCCAAAAGACTGTGTCCCTCAAGCAGACTTAATTTTTTTAGCAGTAAAACCGTATCACGCTGATGATTTGTTCAGCAAAATGGCACCTATTGTCACTAAAGGTCAAATTGTAATCTCCTTAATGGCAGGAGTTACTATTAGCCACATTCAAAACGCTTTAGATTTAGTTAAAGTGGTGCGTACCATGCCAAATTTACCTGCTAAAGTAGGAAAAGGTTTAACATCGTACACAGCCTCGGAAGAAGTATCAAGAATCGAGCTTTTAACAATTGAAAACTTATTAAACACGACAGGGAAATCAATTCAAGTAAAAAACGAGAACTTTATCGATGCCTCTACTGGAATTTCAGGAAGTGGTCCTGCTTACGTCTTCTACTTTATGCAAAGTATGATGGAAGCCGCTTTACAAATGGGATTTTCAGAAAATGTTTCAAAAGTATTAGTGAGTCAAACTTTTACTGGTGCAGTAGACTTGTTTAACCAAGATAACATTTCACCAAACAAATGGATGGAACTTGTGGCATCAAAAGGAGGAACAACTCGTGCTGCTTTAGATAGTATGGACGACAATAATGTAAATGAATTAATAAAAGAGGCAGCATTTGCCGCCTTTAATAGAGCTATAGAACTTGGAAAAGACAAATAAGAAATACAAGCAACGTATTGTCATTAAAGTTGGAACCAACGTAATGACAAATAGAGACAATAGAATTGTAAGACCTGTACTAGACCGTTTGGTGAAGCAAATTGCAGAACTTTACGAGCGTGATATCATCACCGTACTAGTTTCTTCGGGTTCAGTAATTGCAGGAATGGAAGTTTTAGGACATTCAGACATTAAAGACAAAGCTTCTAGGAGACAAGTTTACTCTGCAATTGGACAACCAAGAATGATGCGCCTATATTATAACATTTTTCATGATTATGGTATGAAATGTGCCCAGGTTTTACCAACTAAAAACGATTTCGATCCTGGAGAACATCGCCGCAATATGCAAAATTGTTACGAGAACCTATTATCCGAAGGCGTTATTCCTATAGCGAATGAAGATGATACCGTGTCCTTATCACACGCCATGTTTTCAGACAACGACGAATTAGCTTGTTTAATTGCTGAAATGATTGATGCCGATAAATTAATCATCTTAACAGATATTGATGGCTTATACGACGGGCATCCAGATGCCGACGATTCTTCTTTAGTTGAAGAAGTAGGTATTAACGAAAACGTAAATCATTTTATAAGCGACACGAATAAAGGTGAAGCTGAAGGCCGAGGTGGTATGTTATCAAAATTAAACTATGCCAAACAATCCGCTAGAAAAAATATTCCTACGATTATTGCCAACGGAAAAAGCGAAAACACCATCATCGATATTATTGATGGAAAGGCCGTAGGAACAAAAGTAGAAATTTAAAAAACACACATGAAGTTATTAAAAACCGACTTAAAAAATAATGTTTTACAATCCATGATTCATTTATTGGATGCAAATAGAACAGAACTTTTAAGCGCGAACAAAAAAGATTTAGAAGCATTTAGTAAAGACGACCAAGCCATGTACGATCGGTTGATTGTAGATGACAAAAAGATAGACGGCATGATTACCTCTGTTAAGGAAGTGATGTCTCAAGACGATCCTATTGGAAAAACCATCTCGCACCGTGTATTAGAAGACGGGTTAGATATTACCAATAAAACAGCACCTTTTGGTACCATCATGATTATTTACGAATCACGACCAGATGTAACCATAGAAGCGGCTGTATTAGCCTTTAAAGCCAATAATAAAATATTATTAAAAGGTGGAAAAGAAGCTATTTATAGCAATAAAGTATTAGTAGATTTTTGGCACAAAGCCCTAAATGAAAATGGTTTAGACTCTAGTTATATTCAACTATTAACGTTAAACCGACAAGAAACTCAGGAGTTTCTTAAAAACCCACCAGAACAATTAGATTTAATCGTACCACGTGGTGGCGAACGTTTAATTCAATTTGTTAAAGAACATGCACGTTGTGCTGTTTTAATTAGTGGGCGTGGAAATAATTTCCTTTTTGTTGATGAAACTGCCGATTGGGAGAAAACAAAAAAGGTGATTTTAAATGCTAAGACAGATAAGATTTCGGCTTGTAATGCTTTGGACAAAATTCTATTTAAAAAAGATATTCCAGATTACGAAGCCAAATTAAAAGATTTAGAAGCTGTCTTAAAAGAAAACAATGTCTCGATTTTAGTAGATGCTGAAACGCAAAAAACACTTAAAGACGAACCTTTAATCCCAAATGATAATGTTTGGCGTGAAGAGTTTCTTGCTTTAAAATGCTGCATTGGAACTGTTGATACGTTAGATGATGCTATCGAAAAAATTAACACCTATTCAGGCGGACATTCAGCAACAATTATGACGACTAGTCGTGATAATGCAACTCAGTTTATGGAAGATGTAGACTGTGCTGCGGTATACCAAAATGCCTCTACTCGCTTTACCGATGGAGGAAAAATGGGCGTAGGAGCAGAACTAGCCATTAGTACCGATAAATTACACCACAGAGGTCCGTTAGGACTTAATGAATTAGTAACTAATAAATATTATATTTTTGGAGACGGACATATCCGTGAATAATCTTTAAATAAGATATTTTCAATATAAAAACAAAGGCTGCCAATTCGGTAGCCTTTGTTGTTTTATTAAATCAATGAAAATCCCGAAACAATTTAGACTGTATCCATAAACAAAATATTAAAACCAAAATCACGATTATAAACCATGAATTTTCAGTCATAATGAACGAAGAAGCGGAACTGCACTACGCAGTAGTAAGCAT
>NZ_CANMTH010000011.1 GCF_947500765.1 uncultured Formosa sp.
AATTAGTGATTTATGGTTGAAAAAACTTTGAGAATCAATAAACATCTAAATATCTGAAAGTAATCCAATGTCATTCCAAGGCACGAGGAATCTATTAGAGCATGTTATCAAAGAAAACAAAAACATAATCTTATACCCAAATGATGATAATAAATCCAATGTCATTCCGAGCCACGAGGAATCCATTAGAGCATGTTCTCAAAGAAAATAAAACATAATCCTATACTCAAATGATGATAATAAATCCAATGTCATTCCGAGGCACGAGGAATCCATTAGAGCATATTCTCAAAGAAAATAAAAACATAATCTTATACCCAAATGATGATAATAAATCCAATGTCATTCCGAGGCACGAGGAATCTATTAGAGCATGTTATTAAAGAAAACAAAACCCTATACCCAAATGATGATGATAAATCCAATGTCATTCCGAGCCACGAGGAATCCATTAGAGCATGTTCTCAAAGAAAATAAAACATAATCCTATACTCAAATGATGATAATAAATCCAATGTCATTCCAAGGTACGAGGAATCCATTAGAGCATATTCTCAAAGAAAACAAAAACATAATCCTATACCCAAATGATGATAATAAATCCAATGTCATTCCGAGGTACGAGGAATCTATTAGAGCATATTAATTAAAAGACATTTCACCAATCATTAACTCAAAACCTCCCGCCACTGCACGTTAACAACATCCCAATCAAAAGCCTCTACTTTCTCACGCGCTTGTTTAGCTAAACGGTTGGCAAGTTCAGGTTGTTCTTGTAAACTAAGAATAGCCTTTATAAAAGCATCAGCATCATTAGGCGGTACCAATATGCCATCAACACCATGGTCAATTAAAAAGGGCATGCCTCCGACGTTGGTAGATACTATAGGTAATCCCAAAGCCATAGCTTCTATCACACTCACGGGCATATTATCAAAGTTCGTGGTATTAATAAACACATTGTAATCTGCAGCCAAAGTAATCCATTCGGCTTTCGTTAACTTCCCTGGCGTTAAAACCGCGACATCTAAAGCTTTTGCATGGGCCTGCACAGTAGCAAGCGACCCATCGGTATCTGGACCTGCCATACACAAACGTGCTTCATAGCCTAAGTCCTGTAATCCTTTCAAAAGATCGACCGCTAAGCAAGGATTATAAATTTCTGAAAATGAACGCACCCATAACAAGCGAATAGGATCTAATTTTCGGACTGTAAACGGATAGTTTTGCAACTGTAAACTATTTGGTATATACACCACATGATCAAACCCATGTTTTATAAACGCTTCTTTTAAATATAACGAAGGAGACACTAACACCTTAGCATGCTTAAAGAGCATACGACTCATTTTTGGATAGTGTGCTAACCGATGCGGTAAATTTCCCCCATGTAAAATGGGAATATAAGGTAAACGCATCAGGCGACAACACTGACTCACAATAACGGCATAGTAAAAATTCTGGGTACTGTAGGTGTCTATTAAGGCATTATCCATACTATAACCATACTTTAACACTGCTTTAACCATAGAGAACACCCGCCCCAGTTTAGATTGTATAGCCGATTTACAAATTACGGTATACCCTTCACGTTCCAAAGCCGCACTAAGGCCTTTCATGTAGGAAACGTTGGTTTTAGTGTTCGATAAGTTGTTTCCTAGATAGAGGACGTTTTTTTTCATGTGTAATATGTAATAATGAGAGCCCATAAATAAAACCTGGCGCAGCAATACGCATGGCCGAGTGGTTAATGGTTGCAAACCAAAAAATTAAAAAAGAATAAAATAACATATTCCCTTTTTGTTTACTCCTATAGGCTAAAGGCGTAATTATTAAAAGTATTAAAATTAGGATACCAAAAATACCATGCTCAGAAAACAAACGACTCACCTCGTTATGGGACGCAATAATTTTACCTTCTTCTTCCAAACGCACCTGTTTCATCCCATTCGCACCTACCCCTAAAAACGGATGCCTTAAAAACCCTTCAAACTCGCGCTCAAACAAGCCGACTCGCCCTGTTGATATATCTGATTTTTCTTCTCCAGTCGCATTCTTATTGGCATACCGGTTTTCTATCATGCCATCGGTTTGGTTCGCGGTAATCATCCAAGTAATAGACACTCCTATACCTAATAAAAATAAAGATCCCAAAATTTGCTGCCGTTTTTTAAAGGTAGACCTACCATACAACACCACAAAAAAACCAATAATCATCATTACCGCTGCAATAACCCCTCCACGACTAAAGGTCACTAAAGCTCTAAAAGAGACCAAGGCCAATAATACCAAATTAAATACTTTTAAAAACACCGTAGGGGACTTTAAAAAAAAACGCACCGTTAAGGCTACCATACCTAATCCTAGTAAACTTGCCACTTGATTAGGCCCAAAGCCTCCAGAGGCTGCAAAATTAGATCCTGTTCCCTTAAGAACGTCTTTAATACTCGGGTTATACAAAAACAAATACACCATCATAGCCAGTACCGGAAAACTCATACAGGCCAAAATTTGCAAGAGTTGCTCTTGGGTCAATTTTTTATCATAGCAATACAAGGCAGAAGCTCCCAAACACACAGGGCCACTGAGTACAAATGCAATAGATTTTCTAAAATTTAAATCGTACCCTAAAGTGGTCGAAGCCACTAATACCGAAGGTACGAGTAAAATAAAATAAATAAAGTAAGGATAACTGTGGTTAGATACCCCAGTAAAAAACATCCCAATCAACACTAGTAAAATAACATAATACTTAGAAAATTCATAAAACAGTCCGCCCCCCGTCATCCGGAATAAAGATTCTGCTGCGGCGATATAAGCACAGCCAAACAACACCCACATCACTTTTTCTCGAGTAGGAGACAGCAGTACTTTACCTATAAAATATAAACAGACAATCGTAAAATACAATTTAGAAAATAACGGGATATAAAAAATCCCTATCCCCACAAACAGGTGCAGCACCACCAACAACACATACAGGTCGTTGGTAAAATGGTATTTTTTTTTATGATATCGATTTAAAACCATTATGAATTATTTACAGCAGTATATATACGTATAACGTCATTTAAAACAGCATCTTTAGAATAGTTATTATTAATATGTAACTTCAAAGTTTCCGCTGATTTTAATCTTTCTGTAGGATTTTGAATAAAATACAATAATGATTCTGCCAAACATTTAGAATCCTTAGCGGGAACAAGTTGTCCATAAGTTACATCTTTCAAAATTTTTTTATTATCCCCAACATTTGTAGCGACTACAGATATTCCTCCTAACCCATATTCTAATAAAGTCATAGGTAGCCCTTCATAATCTGACGATAATACACCAATATCCATTTTAGAAATAATATTTGAAGTATCATAACAAGCATCATATAAAAAAACACAATTTTTTAGTCCTTTATTTTCTATACTCATATTTACAGCATTACTGTAATCATCATTGTACACTTTACCTACCAAATGTAATGACCAATCTGGATAAAGACTATGTACTTGTTTAAAACTATCCAATAATAACAAGTGGTTTTTAGGATATCTTAAATTTGCTAAACATAATATTCGCTTATTTTGCTCTCCCTTAATAATAGTGTTATCCTTACTCAATATAATCATTGGAAAATTACGAACCACTTGTATTTCTAAACAATATAATTCAGTTTGAATCCATTTTTCTAATACTTCATTAACACAAAAAACAGCACTAAATTTTTTAGAACACAATTTTAACAATTTAGGATATACCCCTGTTACATCTGGTCTATTACCATTATGATCATGCCAAACTAATTTTAAATTAATTAGTTTTAATTTTAATAACCATGCTATAAAAAAAGAAGATCCGTGCGCATGAATTATTGTAATATTATTTTCTTTTACAAAACGCTCTAGACGTTTTAAGGCACGAATGTCAATTAAATACTTTCGTTTTAAGAATAGATATTCTACGCTATTAGATATAGCTGATTTTAATGGCCCCTCAGCTCGTGTTACACATATAAATGAATCTATTTCTTTTTCTGCTAAACCATTTGCTAGATTCACTGCCATACGCTCAGCGCCTCCTGCCTCTAAACTATCTATAAGTTGTAATACCCTCAAATCGTGCGTCTTATTTTGGGGTCGAAAATACTAAATTTGTCAAGAACTTACAGCCATTTTATAGTTATTCTTTAGCACATCAAAGCGGCCTGTTCAAGTCTGTAAGCAAAGCTGCATGCTGCAATGGTGTACCCGTTTAAAAGCGATGGTCTATCAAATGCTTTAATCCGGTTTCTAAAGGCGTTAAATCACGCTGTAATACCTGTTTCATTTTGGTGCTATCCGGACAGCGTCTGCGCATATCACCCTCTTTTAAAGCCGGTAAGTGTATAATTTCCGATTTAGACTGAGTTAAAGCAATAATGGTTTCTACCAATTCTAAAATAGTCATTTCTTTATCATTCCCCACGTTTAACACATCATTAATATGTAGTTCTTGTTCCATGGTTTTAATACAGGTTTCTACCGTATCGTCTATATAACAAAACGAACGGGTTTGTAACCCATCCCCATGAATGGTAATGGGGTCACCTTTTAAAGCAGCATGCAAAAAGCGTGGCACTACAAAATCATCACTTTGGTGTGGGCCATAGGTATTAAAAAATCTAAAAATAGTATAAGGCAATCCAAAGGCATCAAAATAAGACTTACAAAATGCTTCCCCTACATTTTTAACGATAGCATAAGGTAATCTCGAATTTAAAGGCGTCGTACTTTCGTGTTGTGGCACCTCAAACGGTTCGCCATACACTTCAGACGAACTGGAATAAAACACCCGTTTTACACCTGAGTGTTTAGATAAAGACAAGATGTTTTTAATCCCCTCTATATCGTCTAACACTTGAATTGGTTGATCTAAGGTGCGTTTTACGCCAACGACTGCAGCAAAGTGAAACACATAATCAAAATGAAACCGTTTAAAAACAGGCTCTACATCCTGACATTGATTAACATCTGCCTCAATAAACGTGACGTTTTTCTGATTAGGAACATGCGCGCGTACACCTGTTAATAGGTTATCTAAAATAACAATGTGATTATTCGGGTTTTTAGCCAAAAGCATAGCTAAACGACTGCCAATATTACCAGCACCGCCAGTAATTAAGATTATAGCCATAGGAGGGTCTTGAATTTTAATATTGTGTTTCTTTATTAAATAGCGCTTTAAAGGTACACATTATATCAAAACATGCAACTTTACAAGTAAAAAGGGTAACATATACTCGTGTATAATAGTAATTTAGAGGTAGTATAATAATGGCAAAAGGCCGTTTTATAATAATAGTAAAATACCATTTCACACCCTGCCATGCTACACCTTACTAACAAATGTCCCAGCCAGCACACGCTTAATATCTGCTTCCATACGGTCGTAAGTATACTGCTGCGACCAGTTTAAGGCATCTTCCGCCATGGTATTCAGGTTTGCGGTCTTAAACACTTGGGTAAAATGATTCACAGCCTGTTCTAAATCTGGAGATACAATAATACCACGTTGGCCTTCCCCCACCATCCATGCCACACAGGACACCGCTGTGGTTACAGGTATACATCCATAAAACATACCTTCCGCAACGGCCTTAGGCCAGCCTTCACTCTTAGAGAGTAGAATATTAAAATGCGAGCTTAACAAAGCAGCCTTCACCACCGTTTTATCTTGATTCCCGTGCATAGTGATACACGAACCTAAATCGTGTGTCGCAATATAATCTTCTAATTCTGGACGTAATGGTCCATCTCCAAACAATTCTAATCGCGCAGGAATGCCCCGAGTATTCAGTTGTTCTATAAACTGAACCGTTAATACAGGCCGCTTTCCAGGTACTAACATCCCTGCAAACACAAATACCAATTCTTGTGTATAATCTTTAGGTTGAAAAGGCACACGCTCGGCATCCCGATAGGTGGCTGAAATAAACGGATATATGTTAGAGGTTTCACCTGGCCAATCCCCATACACCAACACCTTCATATTTCGGGTTAAAAAGGTATTTCGAAGTATAGCTTGTTGCATGCGATAAGCTATAGGCTGATTACTATTAGGATCCCAATTTCCTGCATATTTAGTCGATTTATCTTTCCAAGGAAATAAAATTTGTACAAAACTAGCAATCAAACTCACATTTGCAGGACAACGCAAGTGAATATGATCTGCCCATGCCATAGCTCTAATCATCTGAACGATAACAACAGGCATAAACACTATTGCTTTTAATATGTTTATAATGGTATTAAAAGCAAAAAACGGAATATAATACCGCTCTATAGTATCGGTACTAAAAGGTTTCATTAGCACCTCTTCTGGGTAAGTAAATGGAGAAATAATACGCTGCTCATCTGCATATTTAAACCACAAATCCATTTCATTAACATATGGTGAATAAGACCAATATTTACCTTCTTTTAAAATTGTTGGAGCCAAAGAGACTATCAACAATTTTTTTGTTTTATTATTCATATATACCCTTTTGAATCATGATCATTTATTTTTATTGCAGGCACCCCTAAAACTGTAGTATGACCTAAAACATCTTTTGTAACCAAAGAATTTGCACCTATAACCGCACCATCACCAACTGTAATTTTACCTGCGACTACAGCATGTGCTCCAATATAAACATTATTACCAATAACCGGTACACCACGCTTTTGGTCAATGCCACTCACTCCAATGGTAACCCCTTGGGAGATATTACAATTATCACCAATTACAGCATGTGCATTAATTATTATACCTCCAAAATGCCCTATATAAAACCGCTTTCCTAAAGTTACCGTGTACGGAATAGATATTCCTGTAATAATCTCTACTCCTTTTTGAGTTATAACTCCAAAGCCCAACAATATAGTCTTAAAAATTACTGGAAGTTTTGATTTAAAAATACCATTTAAAATACGATAAACAAACAAAGCCCATAACCCTTGTTGCGTCAATAACAAAATCCCTATGGATTTGCCACTGTATTCTTTATATTTTTGTAAATCTGTTTTAAATGTTTTGAACATACTACTCCTAATTATGACACAACGCCCTGTAGAAATTTAAATTCTCTTCTACAATAACATCTATACTAAAACGATTCATCACCTCTTCTCTCGCGGCTAATCCCAATTCTTGAGCCTGCTCTTTATGATTAAACACCCATTTTATTTTTTCTGCAATATCTTTAGGATTATGTGGATCTGCTAGGAGTCCTGTTTTTAAGTGAGATACAGCCTCAGGACCTGGTCCCGTTGTTGCTCCTACAAATATTTGCCCAGCAGCTAACACTTCTAACCAAGCTAAAGGCATAGCTTCCATATGGCTAGGATAACAACACACTGCTGCTTCTGAAATATATTTAGGAATTCCCTCATTAGGTATCACTCCTAAAAAAGTAATATGCTTTTTTATACCCTTAGTAATAGCTTCTTCTAATATAGGTCTATATGGGGATTTTGTTCCTGGAACCAATGCATCTCGTCCTGCAATATACAAATGAGTTTCAGGAAAGTCTTTTATAAGATACTCTAAAGCTTGAACTAATTGTCTAATCCCTTTTTTCTCAACTATACTTCCTGCAAAAAATATGGAATAGGGTTTATATTCTAGCTCTCCTTTGTAATTAAATTTATCGACATCTACTGGATTATAAATTACTTTTATTGGTACATTACCAAGACCTACAAGATTTCGTGTTGTTTCTTTTACATATTCTGACACAGCTAAAATCTCATCAGCCTTAGCAAAGGATCTTTTCTCCAAATAAACCTGTCTCCATTCTGTAGGACGATTTTCTGCTTTAGTAAAAAAATGATGTCCACCATGCATCCTAATAACATACTTAATGCCTTTTATTTTATTAATCAGTCCTAAACCTAACTCAGCGGTTTCAACAACATCAATAGATTGCTCTTTATGACGTTCTTGTATAGCTCTATTAATAACTTTCGAATTAAAATACCAATCCAATCCTTGTATTCTTTTCCGTGACAAACGACTAACATGAATACCATCAATTAGTTCTTTTTCATCTTTATCTTCATAATTCAACCCCACTACACTCACTTGAATCCCTTTTAAAACTAGCGCTTTTCCCAAAGTTGCTATAAAAGTACCTACTCCTCCATGAGGAAAACCTGGTTTAGGAAATTCGTTGGTTATATAACAGATGTGCATTATAAAATAGTTTTTGCAATTAATGTTGAGTTTTCTTGTATAGGATGACGCACTACAACTTTCATCCAATCTTGACGATCTACCGCTATAGTGTTGGGATCATGTATCGTTTTTAGAACGACACTCGCAATAGCATCTTTGGTATGAATCCATCCTACAGCATCAAGTCCCTTCATGCTTCTAAAATGCTGATACTTATATATGGTCTCTACAAGCCATTCCCCATTTTCAATAGGGTTATAATTTAAATACAAACACGGGGTGTTAAACATGCTAAAATCAAAGGCCATGGTCGATCCTAAGTTTATTACAGTTTCACAATGATATGCCAAACTCACTTGCATAGAGATATCTTCATACTTAGACACATTTCCTGTCCAATTACCGTCTTCTGCGACATGCCATATCGGATCTATAGGAATCATAAAGGACTTAAATCTATTTAAAACAGAATCGTACCGTGTAGAAAAATCGGCAGGACAACGTCTAAAAATCACCTGTATAGTATCTTTATAGTCAGATAAAGCGGCTCCAACATCTTCTAAAAAATTAACATCATAAGGCGAAGTTCTTACATCATCACCACTAAAACAAATCCATTTTTTCTGAGGATCTAAGCCATACGTTTTTGCAAATTGTTCTCGATCTATAACTTTATTTTCATCTAAATAAAAATCAAACTGTGGTGTGCCTACTAACTTAATTTTTGAGTCTTCAATCTCAGGATAATACTGTTTCATTTCTTGTTGCATCCATTCAGACCATACTAAATACTGATCTGCCCACACGCATAAGCGTGCTTTAGGTAAATTATCCCAAGAAAAAATAACCGTATTTACGTTTATTCCCAAGGTTTTAGCGGCAATACATATAGGCATTAAACTAGCTACTCTTTGATGAGTAATAAATAGGGATGTAGCCTCAACAGTCTTTAAATCACCCACATAGGCATCAACGATTGTTTTAGACCAACCTTGCCTGCTTTTCGTTTCATAATTTACAATACGCTTGTAATCTTTAGCTAAGTAGCGCCCAAACTGCATGGCACTTTGATATAAGAGCTTTAATTTTAAGTTTTGTTTTGGAATATTCCAATTGCTTAAAATCGTGGCGTTATTTTGCAAAGCTGTATTACGCAATAAACGCGCATAAGTAGTCGCTTCTCTATAGAACCGCGTTAATACCGGTTCTTTCTTTAAGACTAATTGTTTATAACCAATTTCTATATTATGAAGTTGTTTGACCTCATCAAATACAGACTCAGGTAAAGGAGACCATATGCTCACCATTGCACCTGCTTGGATAAGATGTTTTAAGACATCTGAATATAAATAATTCTTAATGCCCACACCATCAGGTACGACAAATAATACATGTTGCTTTATACTCATAAATCGCGGAACTGTTTTTGGTGATTTAATTCCCATAGTGCAGCCCGGTTAAGACACTCCATAAACAATTGAGCACTATTACCAGAACCAAATTGAGCAGCGACATCCTGTCTTGGCGCGCTATCTATATCACGTAACGCTGTAGTAATAGCCATTTGGGTATAGTCTACATTTATAATATCGCTATACGAAACACGATTTTGTTGTCGGGTTCCAATATTTATAACAGGCACCCCATAATAAGGCGCTTCTCGTACCCCCGCACTACTATTCCCAATAACAAATTGGGCGTGTTTTAATAAAGTTAAAAAGTATTCGAATCGTAAAGACGGAAAAACTTTAAACCTAGAATGCCCCTGTAAGACCTTGTAAACTTTTAAAATATCAGCACTACCTAAATCGTTATTTGGAAAAATAACCACATAATTATGCGTATCAGTCAACAAGGCATCGACCAGATGTTGGGCATAAGTTTCCATGTCTTTAAATTCGGTAGTTACAGGATGAAACATGAGTACTGCATAATCATCAAAAGGAATATCGTAATACGTTTTTACAGTATCTAAATGAGGTAAGTGAGACGAAAACATGATGTCGACATCTGGAGAACCAATCTCAAAAATGGCTTGTTCTAATTCGCCCATTTGTATCAAGCGGCGTTTTGCTTCTGCATTAGAAACAAAATGCACATGACTCATTTTACTAGTGGCATGGCGTAACAGTTCATCTATCGTTCCAGACACTTCCCCTCCTTCAATATGAGCGACTAAAATATTATTTAAACTCCCCACAATAGCACCCGCTAAGGCTTCTACCCGATCTCCATGAATCACAATCATATCTGGCTTACAGGTTTTTACATAATCAGATAAGCCCGTAATGGTTTTAGCTAAAGTAAGATCCATCGTGGTTTCATGCGTATGATTCTCGAACGTATGCAAATTTGAAAACTGACACCGCTCAATTTCAACAAGTGTATACCCATAGGTATGTTGTAAATGCATCCCCGTTACAAACACATAAGGTGTTAAGTTTGGTGCAGTTTCAACAGCTTCAATAAGTGATTTTATTTTACCAAAATCGGCTCGTGTACCTGTAAGAAATAGAATGTTTTTGTTGGTATGTTGGTCTTCCAATGTAGTCTCAGTATGAGTTTTATTTTGAGGGAACAAGATAAACATTTTCGTGTTTTTTCCTAAAGGTTATCCCTGTTTTGATTTAATTTTTAAACCACTAAACAAACTCCCCTCTAGAGAGGGGCCGGGGTGTGTATTGAAAAAACCTGAAAGTCTGTATTAAGAGAAACTGAAGAAATGTATTAAGAAACCAAAAACAAGCATTAATAGAACCAATGCTGTAAATATAAACACCTAAAAAACTCAAACTCAAAAAAAACACACCCCTAACCCCTCTTTAGAGGGGAATATTCATATGTTTTACTTACTCTAATCCTGTTTTAAACCACAAAACAAACTCCCCTCTTGAGAGGGGCTGGGGGTGTGTATTGAAAAAACCTGAAAGTCTGTATTAAGAGAAACTGAAGAAATGTATTAAGAAACCAAAAACAAGCATTAATAGAACCAATGCTGTAAATATAAATACCTAAAAACTCAAACTCAAAAAAACACACCCCTAACCCCTCTCTAGAGGGGAATACTCATATGTTTTACTTACTCTAATCCTGTTTTAAACAACCTTACAATCGCATCTTGAAATGGGAATACACATACCTTTTTTTTAAAACTCCCCTCTTGAGAGGGGCCGGGGGTGTGTATTGAAAAACCCTAAAAGTCTGTATTAAAAAGCCCAGAGGTATACATTAATAAACTAAGGCTATATCCATAACATCTATTTCAACTCATAACCTTCAATATAATCCACTATAGCACGAAGAACACTTTCCATTTGAGTTTTAACCTCATAATCTGTAAACCTTAAAACATAAATCCCCAATTGCTGCATACGCCTATCCTTTATACCATCCTTCTTCTGAACATCTGGACATTCATGAGTAGCACCATCAACCTCAATACCTAACATGAGTTCATAACAAAAAAAGTCTAATATAAAGCGATCAATAGGTTTCTGGCGATGGAAGTCATAGCCTTGCATTTGTTTCCCTTTAAGTTTTAACCATAAATAAATTTCTGCCTTAGTAGAATGATTTCGTAATTCACGAGCATAAGCTTTTAACTTAGGATCATAAGGAATATGTTTTCGTTTTTTCATAAGCATGAACACCTACAACATTGACTATCTTAAAGTTACGATTTTTTTTCAGAAACTTAAACTCAAAAAAACACACCCCTAACCCCTCTCTAGAGGGAATACTCATACGCTTTACTTACTCCGATTCTGTTTTAAACCACAAAACAAACTCCCCTCTTGAGAGGGGCTGGGGGTGTGTATTGAAAAAACCAAAGCTATATCCATAATATCTAAAGATACGCAAACTCAAAAAAACACACCCCTAACCCCTCTCTAGAGGGGAATACTCATACGCTTTACTTACTCCGATTCTGTTTTAAACCACAAAACAAACTCCCCTCTTGAGAGGGGCCAGGGGTGTGTATTGAAAAAACCTAAAGGTGTATATTAAGAAACACAATTATTCCACGTCCTCCCAAGTCATCTGTTCATCACTAGAAATAGCTTTAGTTGCTGTTTTCCCCAACAACGACTCAAAATGTTCGGCCAGAATCTCACCAGTACCCGGACGTTTTACCCAAATATTAGCTTTAGTAAACTTCTCCCCTTTTTTAATGGGTGCAATAGTACAAACGGTCGCAAAAGCAAAATCTATAGTTACTTGTTCTTCTTTGGCTGGTCCTTTCGTTCCACCTCGCATAAGTGCCATTTCAGCACTATCAATAATAAGATCTTGACAAGCCTGCTCGTCCATACTACACACAATATCCGGACCTGTACGCTGCATATGATCTGTAAAATGACGTTCTAAAATACTTGCTCCTAAAGCAACAGCACCTAAACACGCATTATTATTAAGGGTATGATCGCTTAAACCAAAGACTTTATCAGGAAACGCCGCATGTAATTCTTGCATCGCTCCAAAACGTACCAAGTGAATAGGTGTTGGATACAAATTAGTGGTATGCAACAAAGCAACAGACACCTTATATTTATCAAAAATAGCAACAGCTTTTTTCACACTTTCAATGGTATTCATCCCTGTGCTTAAAATAACAGGCTTCCCAAATTGGGCAATATGTTCTAATAACGGGTAATTGTTACATTCACCAGATCCAATTTTATAAGCAGGAATATCAAAGCCGTTTAAACGCTCTGCTGCTGCTCTTGAAAACGGGGTAGAAATAAAAATCATCCCCTTACTTTCAACATAATTTTTTAAAGCCAATTCATCGGCTTCATTTAACGCACAACGTGCCATAATATCGTATATAGAGATATCGGCATTTCCTGGAATCACCTGTTTAGCGGCACCACTCATTTCGTCTTCTACAATATGGGTTTGGTGCTTTACGACTTCAACCCCCGCTCGTGCTGCGGCATCCACCATATCTTTGGCGACTTCTAAAGACCCTTCGTGGTTAATACCGATTTCAGCAATGACTAATGGGGGATAATCTGGACCTATTTTGCGGCCTGAAATTTCTATATATGGATTCATTATTTATAATGTTTGATCTAAGAGGTAAACATAAGAAATTGTTATTGAGATAGAAAAGTTTTTTTAGAACTTGTCATTGCGAACGCAGTGAAACAATCTGATAATAAAATAAACGCACTACTAGTTGCTACGTTCAATTGTTGTCATGATTTATATTCTTTCTCAATAAAAATTCCGCATAATCAAAATCCTCTTGAGTATCTATATCTACTTTAGCATATGGATGACTAACAATAAAAGGCAAGGCATCTTCTGTCATCACATAACCATCACGTATGGCACTCGCTGAGGTAATGTATAACAAGCCATTCTCGTAATATAGAGGTTCAAGATCTTGACTGCGTTGCCCTGGTGTATAATTAAAAGGTACGAAGGTGTTATTGACTATCTTACCTAATTTATCATGATTGCGAGTCACCGTAAAGACACTAGCGTATTTTTTGGTTTTGTATTGCACAAACAGATCTTCAAATAGTGTGCTAGGGCGTAACGGATTTGTGGGTTGTAATAACACCACAGTTTCAATAGTATCATCATTTAACTCACCTAACACATGCTGAACGGCAGTAATAGTGGGCTCTAAATCACCAGATAAAGGTTTAGGTCTATCAATCACTAAAGCACCATATTCTAAAGCGATTTTTTTAATGGTTTCATCATCTGTGCTCACACATACTGTATCTATTTCGGGTTGATTCAGCGCATATTGTATACTATGAACTACTAATGGTAATCCTCCTAAATCCAAAATGTTTTTATTCGGTAATCGTTTAGAGCCTCCTCGAGCTGGTATAATAGCTATCGTTTTCATTTAACAACTTTATAATTTCTGACTTCGGTTATAAGTAAGTGAATATTAATAATATCTTATAAAATTAGAGGTTAATTATTAATTCTTTTTATTATACGAAAACTATTTATGCAAGCTTCATGACCTTTAAACAACTTATTAATATTAGATTTTTCAAAACTACTTTGAAAATCATCATAAGCTTCTACAGGTATTTTAAGATAAGTCTCAATAAATCTTGGTTTATTTGAAACAGGTAAAAAACGAGACCTCCAAGCATCTAATCCTCTTGATAGGTGATCATAACGTTGTGCTTGCATTTGAGAAGGATAAAAATTAATTAAGGTTGCTTTATCATCAATCACATCAGTAATATCTTCATAGAAATTCGCCAATACATCTGTATGTACACCATACAAATAAAGAGGTAAATTCTTATTAGCTACATTTTCAAGAGCTTTGCCAACCATATAAGCACACAAACGATGCTTGGGAGGTTGATCCACTGGCCATACAGTAAATATAGCATCCCAGTCTTCTCTTAACCAATCAGATAATGTTTCAATATGGTGTTTATTTATTTTTAAACTAATATTACTTACACCTAAACTTCTCATCCCAATTTTTAAATAATCACACAAGGTCTCAGCTTCTTTTTTTCTAGTGACTATTGAATGTATAGGATTAGATAATTCAGCTCCATCAGTTAAGAATCCGACACTAATTTTACTCCCTTCATCTACTAATTTTTTAAGTAAACCACCACAACCAATAACCTCATCATCTTGATGAGGTGCTAGAATCAATACTTTTTTTAATTTTTTCTTATCAATTTCTTGAATATCTAAAACCTCTCTAAAGTAATCTAATTGCCAAACCTTTTCTAAAAAATCAATATCAGTTCCTTTAAAAACATTTTTTAACAAGAAATTATAACTCGACTTTTCATTTCTAGACAAATACCTATATTGATATATTGATTCTAATTTATTTATAATTCTTCTAAACATCTTACCAATATCTTAAAGGTCTCCCTATTAAAGTCTCTAGTTCTTCATTATATTTCTTATAATAATCTTGTAAAAATAATTTTACACTTTCATTGTCTAAATTTTTATTATTGTTACGTTTTGAATATTTATAAAAGCCCATAAAATATCTTCTATAAATTTCTCGTTTACTTTTATTTTTAGTCATTCTTACAATAACACCTTCAACTATACGCTCCCAAAGATCAAATATTTTACTTAATATAAGTGTTTTTGCAAAAGCCCTTCTTTCAAGTAATTTTTCTTTATTAGAATGAATAGGGTTAAGTTTTATTAATTCTTCTTGTTTAATTTCCAAAAAATTACAAATTGAGCTAATTTCTACTTCATAATCATTTATTAATTCTTCTAAAATAACAACTTTTACTTTTTCTTTAGGAATATACTTATAAAATTCTTTTATTGATTTTGCATAGCACCCTCGTGCCTTATATTGTAAGTGTAAACGTTCCCAATTTGATAACTCTGTATTATCTTCTCTATCTATAGATCCACGAAAACTTAGTGTTTCACGCCCTTTTGACAGCTCATTAAAATAATGGCTCTCTGCTCGTACTACTGGATTTCTTAAAACAATTAAAAATTTAGTGTTAGGTAAAAATTTAGCAAGTCTTTTATGAGAAGGTTTCCACCATAATAAATCTGCATCTTTTTGACCTAAGAGTTTAGCTTGATCTGGAAAAAGTTTCCAATAATCTAAAATATTATGATAGTCATCCCAATCTTGTAATTTTGAATCACTTGGAGGTTCCTTAGAGAACAATTCTGGTTCAATAAAAAAATCAAAATCAGAAATATTTAACATTGCTATTTCAGAATGTTTACATAATAAATCATAGAGTGTAGTAGTTCCTGATCGTCTTTCTCCAACTATAATAAAATGTGGTTTATTTATTTTCATATTTAAGCATTAATGCACACTTTGTTTTTCAATATTAAGAATTTCTGTAATTTTATTACGCCACTCAACCAAATCGTATATCTTTTTAGGAATATTAGATAAATAGGGGTTTTCTAAATCATTATTAATATAGGTTTTAAGCGAAATATCAATTGCATCAATCCAAGAATTTTCAAAGTTAGGATTATCTACAAGTTGACCATAATTACCATCTCCTAAAATTTCAGAATTTGGACCTAAATCGGAGGCAATACAATAGCACCCACTCTTTAAAGCTTCTGTTAATGATAAAGAATGTCCTTCATAACATAATGTAGGAAACAAATAAAAATTGGAAAGGTTATAGTATTTAGGCAATTCTTTATTTGGAATAACACCTAATGTAGTTACATTTTGTGTATTAAAATTCTGCTTAGTACCAATAATTAGTAACTCTACATCTTTATGTTTCTTAATGATTTTTTCCCATGCTTTTAGGATAAGGTGAAGCCCCTTCTTTTTTCTATCTTGTGATAACCATAGAAAATATTTTTTATCAGAATCAAACCCCATACTTTTCTGTAGTTCTTTTCTTTCACTTACACTAATCTTTTTAAATAAATTAGAGTCTACGCCATTATATAATTGCTTTATTCTGCAAGGTATTGCATGTACGTTTAACAACTGCATTTTATAAGAAGCCTTAGTAAGAACAACTAATAAATCTATGGCACTAAAAAAATCTTGTTTTTTTTCTGGACTTAAATAATAATTATGGCCATGTTGTAAAAAAACAATTTTTACAGCTTTCCTTTTACCTCTTTTTTTTAGGTGATAATCCACTGCAAGTAATACCCCGTAATTATCTACTATTGTAATTACAATCTGTTCTTCAGTTTTAAATATTTTTTCAATAGCAAGAATATAATCTCTGTATCTATAGAATTTTATAAACTTATTTAATAGCTTAGAATGTCTATATCCCTTTATATTAATATGTTTATGAGATAAAAAATTCTCATTCTCAATGGGACAGATTATATAATCAAAAATGCTATTATCATTTTCATTTAAATCTGTTATCATACGTTTCCAACTTCCAATAGTCTTTGTAGGTATAGAATTATGTGATATTAAAACGTTTTTAATCATTATGTATTATAGGTGTTGATATATTTAAATTATGTATACTATTTTAAAAATGAAAATCCTTTTCTAAATAATACAATTACAATTATAACTATGTGTAATTTTATTTTGTGTACAGAACTATTAGAAAATCTATCAATAATAGTATTCACTTGTGTTTTATATTTTTTAGCAAGTCTTAATCTAACTTTTAATTTTCTTTGGAGTATTAACATTTCATAAAAAGCTTGTAACGTCTTTTTATGGGTTATCTTCTCATAAGGCTTAACAAACCTTGGAGATAAGCCTTTAGTGTTTTGAGCTGTAAAATAATGATAATCAAAAACAGCTTCAAGCTTCTTTAAGGTTAGGGTTTTCTTTGCTGAAATTCTATCATCACCTCTACGAATTAAAAATAAAAAATCTGGTTCATAGAACTTAAAATTAAGATCTTCTATCAACATTCTGAAATGGAATTCTGTATCTTGTAATTTTATCCTACTTTCATCATACAACAATTTAGTACTTAAAAATGATTTTTTCCATAAAGGTCCATGAGTAATAAAAAACATTTTAGAAGAAACATAATCTATCAAATAATTATCTCCATTTAATTTAGGTTTACGTATTTCAAATACAGTCTTATCCAACTCAAAATAAGCCCCATAACCCAATACTGCATCCAAGTTTGAATTAGTCTTAAAGATTTCTAATTTACTCGATAAGAAATTTGGAAGCATTAAATCATCACTATCAAACCAATTTACATATTCACCTTTACTTAACTCGAACCCATAATTACGGGCGGCATTACCCCCTGCGAGGCGATTTCTTGGTCTCTGATGATATTGAATTCTCGAATCTTTTTTGCAATAGGTATCTACAACTTGAACTGTGTTATCCGTACTACCATCATCCACAATGATACATTCCCAATTTGTATAAACTTGAGCCAATACCGCATCTAAAGTTTCCTCTATAAGATGGGCTCTATTGTAAGTTGGAATGATTATTGAAACTAAAGGAAGGTCACCCATATATTTTACTCTTTGGAAACTAATATTATTAAGCAAATAAAAAATAATACTTGTTTTAAACTAAATCATTAATATTTTTTTGCAAAGCACCTATATGTCTATCTAAAGAAAAATAATTCAAAATATTCAATCTCCCTAATTCTCCCATTTGTCTTGCTTTTTCTGGATCACCCAACATAAACAACATATTTTCAACCATTTGCATAACATCATGCTCATCACTCAATAATCCTGTCTTTCCATCAATAATTACGTCTGGAATACCCGCATGCTTTGTTGAAATCACAGGTACCCCTGCTGCACTTGCTTCTAAAACAGCTAAAGGTGTTCCTTCCATATCTCCAGAATTAGCAGTTATAGAATGTTGCACAAAAGCTAAACTCTCTCCTAAATAATTCTGAAATTCTTTAGGTGTAATAACACCTAAAAACGTTACGTTATTCTTAAGCTTTAAGTGATTAACCAAATTAAAACATGTCTCTAATAAAATTCCCTTTCCGGCTAACAAAAGTTTTGCATCCGGATACATTTTAACAACTTCTCTAAAGGCTAGTATTAAATAATAAGGAGCCTTTTTATCTACAAAACGCCCAATTCCTATAAACTGTTGTTTATCAAAATTAGTGTTTACGTTAAAAAAATCTGAATTAGGTCCGTAAGTGTTCAATTCTAATTTTTCTAAAGGACATCCTAGTTGAGATAATTTTTCTAACATTACTTTTGATACTGCAATAATTTTATTAGATAATTGAAATATTTCTTCATACTTATTACAATGATCTATGACCAACTGACTACTAGCATCTACACCATGGAAATGCACAATAATTGGTATTCTTAACTGCTTTAAAACGTTCTTTAAATAAAAAGCATGATTACCATACTCAACCAAAATTATATCTATTTTATAATCTTTTAAAGCTCTTAATAGAACTTGTTCCCAAGCATATCCATAATGTTTACCAAGAACTTTACTTTTTAACTTCAAAAAATTATAATAAGATTGATTTGCTAATTCTCCTATCCCCTCTAATTGTATATTAAATCCACCTCCATAGAAATAGAATACATTCCCTTTTAAATAGTTTTTATGAGCTTGTATAAAGGTCTCTGAATATGGATTTTGAGACGGTGAAAAAATGGCTATATTCATGGATTTTAAGATAATTGAATACTATAAGTTATTCTTTATTTTTTTTAAAAGCATTTTAAACATATATAAAACTGATTTTTTAGTTTTAATTCGTTTTAGACAGTCTTTATGAAAGTTAATTGTTTTAATTATTTGTTCTTTTTCTCTCCCTTTTAGAAAATTATTGAAATATTGAAATAGATTTATACGGCTTCTATGATAATCTAATTGTTTAACATTATTTGTTACTCCAGTAATATTCTTTCGGTACACACTCCAAGACTCATCAAATCTGAATAACTTACCTTTAGAAGAAACTATAGTAAATACAGCCATATCTCCACTTTCTATATTAACCAACCAATCTGGCAAGACTAAAGCACTAGATTTAAACACAAAAGAAGCAGTATGAAATAACGCACGATTAGATAAAGTATCTTTTAAAAAAAAGATGTTCTTGTCATATTCTCTCCAAAGTTTAGGGATAGAATGTGGCTCTAACTCATTAATAAATTTAGTATTATGAAAACAACCTGAAAATTCATTGTTAACCTCTAAAAAATCTATCTGTTTTTGAAGTTTTAAAGAATCTGTCCAATAATCATCTCCTTCACATAAAGCAACATACTTACCTTTACACTCGTTCAATGCCCATATAAAATTAGGCATCATCCCTTTATTGGTTTGATGTTTTATATACTTTATCCAGTCTCCATTTTTATGCGTACTCTTAATTCCTTCTACAATTGTTTGAGTAGCATCTGGCGAACAGTCATCTGCAATTAGTAATTCTATTTCAAAATCACAGTCCTGCATCAAAACACCTTCTATCGCCTCTTTTATATAATCCTCATGCCCATACGTAATCATGCATACGGATACTTTAAAATTCTGCTTAGTATTCATCTATAAATTTTAAAAGACCTTGTTTTCTTGATTTGATTTTTTTTACGGGTATACCAGCATAAACAGACCAAGCATCTAGGTTTTTAGTAATTAAACTCATTGCTCCTGCTACAGCACCTTCATTAACAATTGCATTAGGTAGAATAGTTGAATTAGCACCTATTTGCGAATATTTATCTAAAAAAATTTCACCATTTATTATATGATTATGAATTGGCTTAGTCATTGGGCTCATTAAAAAATCTCCATTAAAATCATCTGAAGCTGAAAATAAAGTACATCGTGGAGAAAGTCCAGAAAAATCTTTCATTACAATACCATATTTTCCATACAAAGCACAATAAGCAGAAATGTGTATATGAGAACCTAATGTTATTTTTCCTGATAAAATACAAAAATCGTCAATCCTTACATGATTGCCAACAATTAGATTCTCAGGGTTATATATTCTAGCATACTTACTGATATAAACATTAGTACCAAAAGATTTTAACCCCAAATCCTTAAGCTCATTTATTGAATAAAAAGAATTCATATTAAAAATTTAGAAATTTGAAGAATTGTATTTCTTTCCATACAAGCCCATAATGGCAAACATAAAATACGAGCACTTATACTTTCACTTATTTTACAATCATCTCCATTAATATAAGGTAAACAATTCAAACTAGGATAAAAATAACGTCTAGGATAAATGTTCTGTAAATTCATGCTTTTTTGTACTTGTAGCAACTCTTCCTCAGAATTAAATATTATTGGATAATAACTATTATTCCATATCGTATTTTCTCTTATTTTTAATTTCTTAACAGCTGAATATTTCAATAATTCATCATATAATTCAACAGCAGAATTTCGCGTTTGCATTATCTCCTCAATATAAGGTAAAACAGCAAGTCCCATAGCAGCCTGTGGTTCGCTCATTTTAGCATTAATACCCAATCCTTGAAAGGCTTCAGGTCCATCATGTCCAAAATTATGATGATAAAACATATCGTTATAATATTCTGGTTTGCAAAACAAAGCTCCGCCTTCTCCAGTATGAAATAATTTTGTTGCATGAAAACTACATGTACTCACATCTCCATATTCAAAAATAGATTTCCCTTTATAAGTAACACCAAAGCAATGGGCTGCATCATATATTACTTTAAGACCATATTTATCTGCAATAGTTTGAATAACATCAATATTACATGGATTTCCGAAAACATGGGTTGCTAGTATTGCGGATGTATTAGGTGTTATTGCGGCCTCGATCTTGGTTTCATCAATCGTTAAATATTCTGGATGAATATCTACATAGACTGGCGTACAACCTTCCCAAACAATACTACTTGTTGTAGCTACATAACTAAATGGAGTTGTTATAATTTCACCTTTTAATTTCAAAGCTTTAATAGCTATCTGCAAAGGCAAAGTACCATTTGTCATAGCTATAATGTTAGTTACAGACAGTACATCTTTTAAATCACTTTCTAATTGCTTAACTAAAACACCTCGATTGGTCATCCATCCTGTACTCCATGCGCGCTTTAATATCTCTTGATACTCCACTTGTGGAGGTAAAAAGGTTTTAGTAACATTTATCATCTAATCAATAAATTATAAATTTTCCCATTTAAACATAGGTTTTATATAACCAGGTTCTTTACCCATATAACTTCCAATTTCTAAATCACCGTTAATTACTGTAAAACTCAATATATTATCTTCAACCCATACTGCTCGTTTTCCATCCTTAACGAAAAAGAATTTAAGAAAGAATGTTCCAGGGTTAAAAAAATAGGCAGGAACAATAGTTTTTAAGTGATTTTTACCTTTATTTAATTTTATTTCAGTTTTTAAATGATGAAAACTGAATAGAGTATCACCTTCATCGTTTATTAAATGGAAAGTGACATGATATTTTTCAGGTTCACTATCAATATTTAATATTGTTTCTAAAACTATTTCTTCAGACTCTACAATAACAGCTTCATTATCTCTATTAAGATTGCGTAATCCTATTTCTAAAAGTTCAAAAACTCCATCTTGTTTTAAATCACTAAACTTCCTAACGTTGTTAATTATAACATTTCCTGATTTTAAATAAAAATTCACAGCTTCTTCTGTTCCGCCTTCAAAAACAGTTTTGCCATTTTCAAGGACAATGGCTCGGGTACATAAATTCTTAACCGCAGCCATATTATGACTCACAAACAACACAGTTCTCCCATCTCCCTTACTTATGTCTTGCATCTTCCCAATGGCCTTCTTTTGAAATTCAGCATCACCCACGGCCAGTACCTCATCTATCACTAAAATATCGGGCTCTAAAAAAGCCGCTACAGCAAAAGCTAAACGTACACGCATCCCAGAAGAATAGCGTTTTACAGGCGTATCTACATAGCGTTCGCACCCACTAAAGTCTATAATCTCGTCTTCTTTGGCTTTTATTTCAACCTTAGTCATTCCTAGAATGGCTCCGTTTAAGTAAATATTTTCACGCCCCGTTAATTCCGGATGAAACCCTGTACCCACTTCTAATAAACTAGCAATACGGCCACGGGTTTTGATTTCTCCTGTGGTTGGGCTGGTTACCCGCGACAAGATTTTTAATAAAGTCGATTTTCCTGCACCGTTTTTACCAATGATTCCTAAGACTTCGCCTTGTTGCACTTCAAAATTAATATCTTTAAGTGCCCAAGCATATGCACTCTTACCTTTACTACTACGATCGTTAACTTCTCCAATCTTTAAATACGGATCTTCCTTTCCTCGAATACGATGCCACCAACGGTTTAAATCGTGACTAATAGTACCTGTACCTATCAATCCTAGGCGGTATTGTTTACTTATATTTTCTGCTTTAAGGATGATCATTACTTATAATGGGTTGTATTGGTTTTTGGTCATTTACTAACGTTTACAGACTATAGTAGCCCGTCTACCAAAATAATGGGCTAATATAATAAAAGCATACGACTTAAAAGTTTTGAATTATTATTAATTCTAGGACTTAAAAATTCACCGCTTAAAAAAAATCCCCCACAAAACGGTATCATAAAATCAACTGAAATACAGCACAAAAAAAAACCCCATAGAACTGTCAAGCATAGCAAGGCACGCAGCGAAGCATCTCATCAATAAAACCTAAATCATGAAACCAACTGTCATGCAGAGCGAAGAGCAACGAAGCGAAGCATCTCACGAACAAAACCACAAATCACAAAACCAACTGTCATGCAGAGCGCAGCGAAGCATCTCTCCAATAGAACCTAAATTAAAACATCTAGTAAATAAGATTCCTCCTACCGTCGGAATGACATTGAAACCCAAATCATGAAACCATCTGTCATGCAGAGCAAAGCGAAGCATCTCTCCAATAGAACCTAAATCACAAAACCAACTGTCATGCAAAGCGAAGAGCAACGAAGCGAAGCATCTCTCCAATAGCACCTAAATTACTTTTAACAACTCACCATTTCACCAACTTACCATTAACCACCCGACTAAGCAAAGCCCGTAACACATCATCATAAGGCACTTTAAAATACTCACTATACTCCCGAATAGTAACCTGTTTTCGATTAACAATATTATATTCCTGACGAATATCTTGTATGTATCGCTTAGCCGTTTTGTTACAAACCCCCATAAGGATTGCAACATCATTACTATTTAAAAACATACGATATCCCATTCTGTATAACACTTTATACCATTGCCATGTATTATTATATTTTAACGAAATAACCTCTAATATGAACCACCAACTCCACTGAAAGTAAAACATCACAACCCAATAAAAAGAGAAAATGAACTAATGCAAACCCAAATTCAAGTGAGGAAAACATGCGAAGACCTTGAAGACTAAAACCCACAACACACTCATAATAAGACGATTATTATTTTTTTCAACACAATAAAAGTGCCATAAATAAAAAAACGAAGTAAATACTTGCAATAAAATGCATTTTAATCCTACAATACACTTAAAAAAATCGGTAGCTCCATCGCCACTAAATCAGCTATATCACTGACCTAAACGCTATAATAAAGCATCTGAGAGACGCCGTTTAAAAAAAAAGGATAAAATAATAAATCAAGGCTTTACTACAGATACGTCATATCAAAGCCATACCAAAGCCATAGATACCTTATGGGGAGTATATGAAAACCTATAGCCCACAGCATGATAAAATCTAGAAAAAACAGGAATAAACAGGAATAAACAGGAGGATATAGGACGATATAGGAAATTCTAATACGAAATAAGAAATTGTAAGAACATTAAGGAACCTTTTAAAAAACGATAAAGCTCTTATTGTAATTTAGAACTAAGAGATCGCATAAACCCATGTATTGTTGAATAACATGTAAGCATTAGCCAAACGCATCCCGGGGACCTACATAGGTTTATAGATCATAAGTTTTAACCGCAGGTTGTAGCACATCGAAATGCACAAAACAGCTAAAATCACGCATGAGTTTGTGGCTAAAATTCAACAGTTATAACCTGCATAAATTTTATAAGATCATGGCAAAATACAAATCATTATTTAATGTAGAAGGCTCTATCGGAGAGGTAACCTTCTATAAAGGAGAAGACGGATACTACATCCGGTCTAAAGGCGGTGTAAGCAAAGACCGCATATTAAACGATCCTGCGTTTGTGCGAACACGAGAAAACAATACTGAATTCGCACAATCGGCAACATCTGGCAAGCAACTGCGGCACGCCATTACAGCCTTGTTAACAGATGCTAAAGATAATCGGATGACATCCAGATTAACACAAGTGATGAGTCGTGTGAAGAATGCCGACTTAACTTCAGCAAGGGGGCAACGAAAAGTAAGTATCGGAATCACAACTAACGATGGTAAAGATGCCATTAAGGGATTCGACTTTAACAACAATGCGCTTTTAAACAGTGTTTTACTTGAAGCGTTTACATTAGATACTACGACTGGCGAAATTAGTATACCTAATTTTATACCCTCGCAGCAGTTAAATAGCCCAAGCGGTGCAACACATGTGAGTTTTAACGCAGGCTTCTTAAATCTGAATTTCAACGATAACATTTCAGATTTACAAGTCAGCCCTACTGTAAATTTAGTCATTAACAACACAGCAGCGCCCTTAACGTTAACGCCCGCAACCACGCCCACAGGTACTGGAACCCCGTTTTATTTTTTTAAGATTACATTCTATCAAGATGTAAACAACACCCAATACCCCTTAAAAAATGGAGCCTTTAATGTCTTACAACTTATTGAAGTATTGTAAACAAGGTGTATCCCATTTTAAAATCCTCGTCCCCCCGAGGATTTTTTTTTAAATCAAACCAGTAATCATGCAAAACAAAGTAAAGCATCTCTCCTATAGAACCTAAATCACAAAACCAACTGTCATGCAGAGCGGAGAGCAACGAAGCGAAGCATCTCACCAATAAAACCTAAAATCACAAAACTAACTGTCATACAGAGCAAGGAACGCAGTGAAGTATCTCTCCTATAGAACCTAAATCATAAAACCAACTGTCATGCAGAGCGCAGTGAAGCATCTCACCAATAAAACCTAAAATCACAAAACCAACTGTCATACAGAGCAAGGAACGCAGCGAAGTATCTCTCCTATAGAAATTAAATCATAAAACCATCTGTCATGCAGAGTGAAGAGCAACGAAGCGAAGCATCTCACCAATTGAACCCAAATCATGAAACCATTTGTCATACAGAACGCAGCAAAGCATCTCTCCTATAGAACCTAAATCACAAAACCATCTGTCATGCAGAGTGAAGAGCAACGAAGCGAAGCATCTCACCAATTGAACCTAAATCATGAAACCATCTGTCATGCAGAACGCAGTGAAGCATCTCTCCTATAGAACCTAAATCATAACATACAATAAATAAGATTCCTCCTACCGTCGGAAATCGTAGATTCGACGCAGTCAATGACATTGCCCCCAAAATCATAAAACTAACTGTCATGCAGAACGCAATGAAGCATCTCTCCAATAAAACCTAAAATTACAAAACTAACTGTCATGCAGAGCGCAGCGAAGTATCTCTCCAATAGAAACTAAATTTAAACATCTAGTAAATAAGATTCCTCCTACCGTCGGAATGACATTGAAACCCAAATCATGAAACCATTTGTCATACAGAGCAAGGAACGCAGCGAAGCATCTCACCAATAAAACCTCAATCATGAAACTAACTGTCATGCAGAGCGCAGTGAAGCATCTCACGAACAAAACCTAAATCAAAACATCTAGAAATAGATTCCTCCTACCGTCGGAAATCGTAGATTCGACGCAGTCAATGACATTGCCCCAAAAATCACAAAACCATTTGTCATACAGAGCAAGGAACGCAACGAAGTATCTTTCAATTCACCCCCAATAACAAATAATCCAAATTGAATTAGTCACCATTTTTTCATAAATTAATAACATGAAAACAAAAGGCGCTCATAATTATTATGTCTACATCTTAACCAATAAAAACAAAACTGTTTTATATACAGGTGTAACAGGAAATTTAAAAGAACGCTTATACATTCATAACAATCCGCAGTCCTTTTCTAAAGCATTTACAGCAAAATATAATTGTATTTTCTTAGTCTATTACGAACATTTTTTCTGCATTGAAACAGCGATCAGAAGAGAAAAGCAAATTAAAGGGTACAGCCGTATAAAGAAAAACAAACTAATTTCAGAGTTTAATCCTAATTGGAACTTTTTAAATGATAAGATTTAGAGGTAAGATAAACCTACAAAATCACAATCACAACTGTCATGCAGAGCGGAGAGCAACGTAGCGAAGCATCTCACCAATAAAACCTCAATCATGAAACTAACTGTCATGCAGAACGCAATGAAGCATCTCTCCAATAGAACCTAAATCATAACATACAATAAATAAGATTCCTCCTACCGTCGGAAATCGTAGATTCGACGCAGTCAATGACATTGCCCCAAAATCATGAAACCGACTGTCATGCAGAACGAAGAGCAACGAAGCGAAGCATCTCACCAATAGAAACCAAAATCATGAAACTAACTGTCATGCAGAACGCAGTGAAGCATCTCTCCTATAGAACCTAAATCATGAAACCAACTGTCATGCAGAACGCAGTGAAGCATCTCTCCTATAGAACCTAAATCATGAAACTAACTGTCATGCAGAACGCAGTGAAGCATCTCTCCTATAGAACCTAAACCATGAAACCAACTGTCATGCAGAACGCAGTGAAATAGCTTTAAAAGACGACATGCTAACTAAACCGTATCAATAAATTTCTTCTCTGTACTATTAAAGACTATAAGTCCGAATAAAAACACTAAGACACTCACTATACCAATATACAGCAATTGAGACACAGAAATCTCTCCAACCCCCAAAGTAATATAACGGAACGCTTCAATAACAATAGTCATAGGATTATAAGCCACAAGCCAAGATACACTTGGTAACTTCTCTTCAAAAAAGGATAACGGATACATCACTGCCGAGCCATACATTAATAACTGTACACCAAACGTTACCAAGAAAGTTAAATCACGATATTTTGTGGTCATAGACGAAATAAGCATTCCAAAACCTAACCCCAAAAGCCCCATAATAAGAACCAAAACGGGTAATAGTAGTAAACTAATTTGCGGACTTGCAGCATATGCAGCATCGGTAAAACTCACATAATACACGTAGAAACCTATAAATACCAATAACTGAATGGCGAATTTCACCAAATTAGACACCACAATAGACATCGGAATAATCACACGAGGGAAATAAACTTTCCCGAATATGGCTTGGTTTTTTGTAAATGTATCGCTAGTTCCTGTCAGACATTCTTTAAAATAATTCCATGCAGTAATCCCTGCCAAGTTAAACAAAAAAGCAGGTACGCCTGGCTTTACAGGAATGGCTGCCAAGTTATTAAAAATGACTGTGAATATAATAGACGTAAATAATGGTTGAATAAAATACCATAGTGGTCCAAGTATGGTCTGTTTATATACCGTGACAATATCACGTTTTACAAATAAGAATAATAAATCCTTGTACCTCCATATTTCCTTAAAATTAAGATCTACTAATTTACGCTTCGGAGAAATGGTATATAACCAAGGAAGTTCTTGTTGGTCTGATGGATTCAATGTACTGATTTTAGATGCGCTAATATAACAAATGCATCGGAATTATAAATTATGATTTAAGATTAGTTGTTTTTAGTTATGAGGTATTCTGATTACTGAGTTTTCATGCTTAATACTCGCATACTATCTCGTTTATTTTATTGCATTTAAATAGCACCTTACATCAAGAGTTTGCTTTTTTCACATTCCCGTTAACCTAAATGGTATTCAGGTTATAATTCAAATGGGCTTTTGAAAACTTGTTTGTTAAAAAAAACACAGTGTCATTCCGACGATAGGAGGAATCTATTTCCAGATGTGTTTAATTTAGTTTCAATTGGAGAGATGCTTCGCTGCGTGCCTTGCTCTGCATGACAGTCAGTTTCATGATTTTTGGTTTCAATGTCATTGACTGCGTCGAATCTACGATTTCCGACGATAGGAAGAATCTATTCCAGATGTGTTTTGATTTAGTTTCTATTGGTGAGATGCTTCGCTGTGTGCCTTGCTCTGCGTGACAGTCAGTTTCATGATTAAAGATTCAATGTTATTGACTGTGTCGAATCTACAATTTCCGAGGTACAAAGAATCGTTTAATCACCATTACACATTTACAACACACACTGTAAAAACAACCTCAGAAAATAACACCGACTTAACATGCTAGTACCGCATTAATCTGTATTTTTATACCTTAAAATTATACTATGAAATTATCTCAAGTGAAACTAGTCGTTACCGATATGGATGGCACCTTACTAAACTCTAAAAGTCAAGTAAGTCCACTTTTTTTCAATCTATTTCAGAAACTTCAAGCTCATAATATTCATTTTATAGCAGCTAGTGGCCGACAATATTTTAGTATTGTTGAAAAGCTAAAAACCATTAAAGATCAGATTACCATTATAGCAGAGAATGGAGGAATTACAAGACGTGGTGACCAAGAATTAGCTAAAATGCTATTATCTAAAGACAGAATCAACTCCATTTTACCTTTACTAAGAACACTCGATAATGTTTTTATTGTGTTATGCGGAAAAAACAAAGCCTATATAGAAACACAAGACATCCATTTCCCTAAGCTTTTAAGTGAATATTACTCAGAATTTAATACGGTTAAAGACTTGACAGAAGTGAAGGATGATGAGTTTTTAAAGATTGCCATTTATCACACAGATAATTCTGAACAGTTTATTTATCCGCATGTCAAACATTTAGAACACGACCTTCAGATAAAAGTTTCTGGAGAACATTGGTTAGACATTTCTCATCACGATGCAAATAAAGGATTTGCTTTAAAACTCGTACAAGAAGAACTTGGGATCTCTGAAGATGAAACCATGGTGTTTGGCGACTATAACAACGATTTAGAAATGCTTGAGCGTGCTTATTTTAGTTATGCTATGGCCAATGCACACCCGAATGTTAAGAAAGTGGCGCGTTTTGAAACTAAAAGCAATGATGAATTGGGTGTTGAGACCGTTTTACAAGAACTGATTGCCACTAAGTCTGCTAAATAATCACAAAAGCAGACTTTTGAAGGTATTCTAATTTGTTGAAGCCACTCCTTAAATATATTTTAAGCACCGATAGCTGTTAATACCAACTGTCTGGAGCCGCCATAATCTCGGTGCTCACAAAGGTAGATACCTTGCCAGGTTCCTAAATTAAGCCGACCATTGGTAATAGGAATTTGAACACTCGCCCCCATTAAAGACGATTTTATATGTGCAGGCATATCGTCTGATCCCTCGTAGGCATGTATATAATACGGTTGATTTTCAGGCACCATAGTATTCATATGACTTTCAAAATCGACACGTACGGAAGGATCTGCATTTTCATTTACGGTTAAACTCGCTGACGTATGTTTAATAAATACCTGTAACATTCCTGCTTTTATATTGCTCAACTCAGGTAGTACTTTGATTATATCGTCCGTGATAATATGAAACCCACGTTTATATGGTTTTAAAGTAATCTCTTTTTGATAGACCATAAATAAGCTTTTGAATTAAAGATACAAAGGAAACATTTATATCTCAAATGTAAGTAATCGCTTAATCATTAATAATTAAATGTCATTCCGACGCAGGAGGAATCTATAAACTATTGTTTATGTTGTCTTGATGTTCATTTTGCCTTGATGCAGATCCTTCGACTTCGCTCAGGATAGACCAAGCCAAAAGATCAAATGAATTTATAGGTCATTACTGCGTAGCATTCACTACCGAAGATTCATGCTTACTACTGCGTAGTACAGTTCCGCTTCTTCGTTCATTATGACTGAAAATTCATGGAGGTTCTATTGATGATTTATGTATAGGATTATGTTTTTGCTTTCTTTGATAATATGCTCTAATAGATTCCTCGTGCCTCGGAATGACATTGGATTACTTTCAGATATTTAGATGTTTATTGATTCTCAAAGTTTTTTCAACCATAAATCACTAATTGTAGTAATGGCCTATCTAAAGGGTATCGTAAAATGTGCAGTGCACAGTACGTAAAATTTTAAGCTGTTTGAGCATGATCAAAGTTGATTAATGCTATTGATATTAATATACCCATGTTTTGATTAGGATTACATAATTACAAGCGAGTTCTTAAAATTTAGTACTGAAGCCTAACATTTAGATACGTTTTAGTCAGCCTAGCTTTTTTTGGTTCGTTTTTTTAGCGATGAAAAAAATGAACATATTAAAAATAGATTCCTCGTATCTTGGAATGACATTGGATTTATTATCATATAATAATTTGTTGTACAGATCCTTCGCTATCGCTCTGGATAAACCAAGCCAAAAAATCAAATGAATTTCTAGGTCATTACTGCGTACCATTCACTACCGAAGCTTTATGCTTACTACTGTGTAGTGCAGTTCCGCTTCTTCGTTCATTATGACTGAAAATTCATGGAGGTTCTATTGGTGATTTATGTATAAGATTATGTTTTTGCTTTCTTTGATAATATGCTCTAATAGATTCCTCGTACCTTGGAATGACATTGGATTACTTTCTGATATTTAGATGTTTATTGATTCTCAAAGTTTTTTCAACCATAAATCACTAATTGTAGTAATGGCCTATCTAAAGGGTATCGTAAAATGTGCAGTGCACAGTACGTAAAATTTTAAGCTGTTTGAGCATGATCAAAGTTGATTAATGCTATTGATATTAATATACCCATGTTTTGATTAGGATTACATAATTACAAGCGAGTTCTTAAAATTTAGTACTGAAGCCTAACATTTAGATACGTTTTAGTCAGCCTAGCTTTTTTTGGTTCGTTTTTTTAGCGATAAAAAAAATGAACATATTAAAAATAGATTCCTCGTATCTTGGAATGACATTGGATTTATTATCATATAATAATTTGTTGTACAGATCCTTCGCTATCGCTCTGGATAAACCAAGCCAAAAGATCAAATGAATACTCTTTTTATCTTCTCTGTTCATTTTGTCTTGATACAAAACGAACCAAAAAATCAAATGAATTTCTAGGTCATTACTGCGTAGCATTCACTATCGAAGCTTCATGCTTACTACTGCGTAGTGCAGTTCCGCTTCTTCGTTCATTATGACTGAAAATTCATGGAGGTTCTATTGGTGATTTATGTATAGGATTATGTTTTTGCTTTCTTTGATAATATGCTCTAATAGATTCCTCGTACCTTGGAATGACATTGGATTACTTTCTGATATTTAGATATTTATTGATTCTCAAAGTTTTTTCAACCATAAATCACTAATTGTAGTAATGGCCTATCTAAAGGGTATCGTAAAATGTGCAGTGCACAGTACGTAAAATTTTAAGCTGTTTGAGCATGATCAAAGTTGATTAATGCTATTGATATTAATATACCCATGTTTTGATTAGGATTACATAATTACAAGCGAGTTCTTAAAATTTAGTACTGAAGCCTAACATTTAGATACGTTTTAGTCAGCCTAGCTTTTTTTGGTTCGTTTTTTTAGCGATGAAAAAAATGAACATATTAAAAATAGATTCCTCGTATCTTGGAATGACATTGGATTTATTATCATATAATAATTTTTTGTACAGATCCTTCGCTATCGCTCTGGATAAACCAAGCCAAAAGATCAAATGAATTTCTAGGTCATTACTGCGTAGCATTCACTATCGAAGCTTCATGCTTACTACTGCGTAGTGCAGTTCCGCTTCTTCGTTCATTATGACTGAAAATTCATGGTTTATAATCGTGATTTTGGTTTTAATAATTACTTATTTGCTTAAACAGCTTAGAATTTTATGAGTTGTTCACTGTATATTTTACGTTACACTCTCGATAGGCCTAAGTCTTCACGATTTCACAACTCACCACTAAGTCTTTTGCTTCTTCTTTTTTGCAGCAGGAAACAAGACATTATTTAGGATTAAACGATATCCTGGAGAAGTAGGATGTAGTTCTAATTCTGTTTTTGGGTCTCCAACTTTATGGGTATAATCTTCAGGATCGTGACCACCATAGAATGTAAAGAATCCTTTTCCTTTTATACCGTGTATATATTTTGCTTCACCATTACTTTTATTCTCTCCTAGAATTAAAACATTCGATTTAATTTCATCGCGTGTAAACGACGTTGTTTGTCCCATAAACCCTTTAACCAAAGCGGTATGATTCTGACACAACATTGTAGGTACAGGATCCCATTTTGCAGAAAAGTCCATTAATGAAAAATAATCTGCATCTTTTAAAATCCGACGTTTAGACGTCATATCTATAGACGAAAACTCATACACCTTCGGATTGCGCTCTAAAGTATAATTTGTAAAAGCAAAGGTTTTAGCATAGTCTATCTGTTTCTGATAATTAGGATCGCTCCCATCGCCATCAAACATGGCTTCACAAATATCGACCCCTTCGGCAGACAACGCAATATCGAAAGAATCGGTCGCACTACACATGGCAAACATAAATCCGCCACCAACCACATAGTCTCTTATTTTTAAAGCCACAGCCAATTTCTCATCAGAAACCTTGTTATAACCTAAACGTTTGGCCAAAGCTTCGGCTTCTTTTTTATCTTCTATATACCAAGCAGTCGTTTTAAAACTATTATAAAACTTACCAAATTGGCCAGTAAAATCTTCATGATGCAAATGCAACCAATCGTAAAGCAGTAAATTATCGTTTAAAACATCTTCATCGTAAATCGTTGTATACGGAATCTCGGCATAGGTTAACACCATTGTTACGGCATCATCCCAAGGTAATTTTCCTTTAGGTGTATATACTGCTATTTTTGGTGCTTTTTCTAGTACTACAGCTTCCATATTCTGACTTGGACTCTCTATTAATTCTAGAATTTGCTCTGATTTAGACGTCGATAAGACTTCGAAAGACACGCCTCGAATCTGGCATTCTCGTTGAATAGCATCTGTATCTGGTAATAAAAAAGAACCACCTCGATAATTTAACAACCACTTTACTTTAAGTTGTTTATCGAGTGCCCAATACGTCATACCATATGCTTTTAAATGATTTTTTTGCCCATCGGCATCCATAGGAATCAGAATATATGATGCAAATGTGTTTGCCGAAAGCAATAAACAGAATAAGACGAATAGAATGCGTTTCAAAATAGGTGTAGATATAATTGAAGTTGAAAGATACTTAATTTTTAATGTGCTTTAAAATACTTTATCAAAAGATTAAAGGATCTATTAATTTCGTGTTGGGTTGCGCTTTACTCTCAACCTTAAATTCATATACAAAAAAACCATGAACATTACGTTTAAGTAATACTCATGGTTTTAAAAACGGTGTGTTATTTATATTTTAAAACGGTACGTCGTTATCATCGTCTTCGTTCATAGCACTACCAAACGCATCTGTTGGTGTAGGGAAACTATTTCCTGATGCAAAACCAGAGTCTTCATTAGGATTCGTATTCATTTTACTATGAAACTCGTATGGCGAATCGAAATCGTCTAAATTATCGAACTTACCTAAGTTACCGATAAACTTCAATCTAATGTTTTCTAATCCACCATTTCTGTGTTTAGCGATAATAAACTCGGCTTGTCCTTCTGTAGGAGAACGCTCATCATCATCCCATTCTTCAATTTTATAGTATTCTGGACGATAAATAAACGATACAATATCGGCATCTTGCTCGATCGCACCAGATTCACGAAGGTCGGAAAGCAGTGGACGTTTAGAACCACCACGGGTTTCAACCGCACGCGACAGCTGAGACAGTGCTATTACAGGCACCATTAATTCTTTCGCTAAAGCCTTTAAGTTTCGAGAAATCATCGAGATCTCTTGTTCACGGTTTCCTCCATGGCTTGGTCCACCAGTCATTAACTGCAAGTAGTCAATCATGATTAGTTTAATGCCGTGTTGCGACGATAAACGTCTGGCTTTTGCACGTAAATCGAATATAGAAAGCGATGGGGTATCATCAATAAAAAGTGGTGCTTTTTCAAGTCCTTTTACTTTTACATTTAATTGCTCCCACTCGTGTTTTTCTAATTTTCCTGTTCTTAATTTTTCTGAAGATAATCCCGTTTCAGAAGATATTAAACGCATAATTAACTGCACAGAAGCCATCTCTAGGGAGAAAAAGGCAACAGGTATATTTTGATCGACAGCAATATTACGCGCCATAGATAAGGTTAATGCTGTTTTTCCCATCCCTGGACGAGCCGCTACGATAATTAAATCGGAAGGTTGCCATCCCGAGGTTAATTTATCTAGCTTATCGAATCCGGTAGGAATACCACTTAACCCTTCTTTATTTGATATTTCTTCAATCTTTTTCTTGGCTTGAATTACCAAGTCTTGTGCCGTTTCACTCGACTTTTTAATGTTCCCTTGGGTAACTTCGTATAGTTTGGTTTCGGCAGCATCTAGTAAGTCGAAAACATCTTTGGTTTCATCGTAAGCTTCTTCAATAATTTCAGAAGAAATTTTAATCAAACTACGCTGAATAAATTTCTGTAAAATAATACGTGCATGGAATTCGATATGCGCTGAAGAAGACACCTTTTGAGTTAACGAAATCAGGTAAAAATCGCCTCCTGCAACATCTAGCTTAGCATTCTTCTTTAATTGACTAGAAACGGTTAATAAGTCAATAGGTTCACTGTTCTCGAACAGTTGAAATATAGCTTCAAAAATGTATTGATGCGACTCTTTATAAAATGCATCTGCACTAAGAATATCGATAACCTCATCGACACCTTTTTTATCAATCATCATCGCTCCAAGTACAACTTCCTCTAAATCAAGAGCCTGAGGTGGTATTTTACCACGTTCTAAATTGATTAAAGTGCTTTTATCCACTTTATATCCTTGTAATTGATTGGGTTGTTTCATAAGTGCGAAAGTAACTAAAATGATGTTATTAATACATGATTTTTAATGGTTGATGTTAACGATTAGTCAACATCTTAACTGTTAATAACTTATATATTTTGTTAATAACCATAAAAAAATCTGAAGCGAGATGGCTTCAGATTTATAACATTGGGGTATAGAAAGGTTTAATCTTTATAGACACCCATATTTTCGTATTTAGCCATTCTCTTTTTTACTAAATCTTTTGGTGATAAGTTTTTAAGTTCATCGAAAGATTTTATAATAGCAGTTCTAACGATCTCGAATGTTTGTTTACGATCTGTGTGTGCACCACCAATTGGTTCTTTCACAATTTCGTCTACTAACTTTTGTTTTTTCATATCTGAAGCCGTTAATTTTAACGCTTCTGCTGCTTGTTCTTTATATTCCCAACTACGCCATAAAATAGAAGAACAAGATTCTGGTGAAATTACAGAATACCATGTATTTTCTAACATCAATACACGGTCTCCTACACCAATACCTAATGCACCACCGGAAGCACCTTCACCAATAATTATCGTAATAATTGGTACTTTTAAACGGGTCATCTCTAAAATATTTCTAGCGATAGCTTCTCCTTGTCCGCGTTCTTCAGCTTCTAAACCTGGATATGCACCTGGAGTATCAATTAAAGTTACTACAGGAATTCCAAACTTTTCGGCAGATTTCATTAAACGTAAAGCTTTACGATAACCTTCAGGGTTTGGCATCCCAAAATTTCTAAACTGTCTTGTTTTGGTATTAAATCCTTTTTGTTGTCCGATAAACATATAACTTTGGTCGCCAATTTTACCTAGCCCACCAATCATTGCTTTATCGTCCTTTACATTTCTATCTCCATGAATTTCAAGGAAAGATTCTCCGCAAAGGGCTTTAATATAATCTAAAGTGTAAGGTCTGTCTGGATGTCTAGACATCATTACACGTTGCCAAGGTGTTAAGTTTTTATATATTTCTTTCTTAGTCTCGATAAGCTTTTTCTCAATCTGCTTACAAGTCTCTGATACGTCTACATCACTTTCCTTACCTATAATCTCGCATTTATCTAATTGCTCTTCTAGCTCTTTTATAGGAAGTTCAAATTCTAAATATTCCATACCAAATGAAGGTTTTGTTTTTTAGTTAGCCTACAAATATAAAAACTTTAGCGTTGATATTTTGTTAAGACTCTTTTCTTTTTAAAGCTTTCCAATTTTTAAATAAACCGTTAAGCACTACAGCACCTAAAATAAAAGCAGCACCGAAGTAAAAATTGGTCGACATTTTTTCTTTCTCTGGGAATAATATTATCGCTAAAATAATACCGTAAATAGGTTCTAAATTAAAGGTAAGCATTACGGTATATGGACTAACATGTTCCATGATTTTTACTGAAGCAATAAAGGCATAAGCAGTACATACTGAGGCTAGAATAAACAAATACCACAAATCGGATTCTGCAACATTAAAAAAATCTTGATTAAAGCCTGAACCAAATAATGCTATAAATAAAGTGATGAATAGTACCCCACTAATAAACTCGTAAATGGAGATTACCGAAGGGCGATATTGCTTCACAAATTTACCATTTAAAACAGCAAATAAAGCCGATAAAAATGCTGAAGTAATTCCTAATATTATACCTTCAATATACTGAAGTTCGCTTTGAGTGATTAAAAAAACACCCAAAACAACCACTATTCCAAACACCATTTCGTATTTAATGATTTTCCGTTTATGAATAATAGGTTCTAAAATAGAGGCAAAAAAAGCCCCCGAAGATACCATGGATAATGTAATGGAAATGTTTGATACTTTTATAGCTCCAAAAAAAGTGATCCAATGTAAAGCAATAATAATACCTGCAAACGCAAATCTAAGAATTGTTTTTGGAGGCACTTTAATAGGAATACGTTTAACACGAATGTATATATACATTAATACTGTAGCCATAAGCATACGGTACCACACTAAAGGAATAGCATCTATGGTAATTAACTCGCCTAATATAGCCGTAAACCCTGCTATAAACACCAACAGGTGCATATGCAGATAATTAAGTAATTTAACGTCTCGCATTATATAATAGGTAGGCGGCTAGCACCCCAAAAATAATATTAGGAAACCATACAGCTACCAATGGTGAAAAATCGGACTGCTCTGCCATAACACCAAATATTTTGTCGAAGAAGACAAAAACCATGGCTATACTAACACCAAAGGCAAGGTTAACTCCCATACCTCCACGGCGTTTTTTAGACGATACCGCAACGGCGATAATAGTTAATATATATACTGAAACAGGTAAACTCCACTTTCTAAATTTCACTAACTCGTAACGGCCAATACTGGAAGATCCTCTTCGTTTTTCTTTTTCTATAAACTGATTTAAATCGCGATAGTTTAACGTCTCGGCAATATATTCTAGAGGTGTTAAATCTTCTAAATCGAAACTAAAAATAGTGTCTTTACGGCGTTTTGTTTCAAAAACATCGTCATTCTCTCCCACTGTGCGTTTCACATAATCTACCATACGATACACGGAGTCTTTTTCTATATAACGAATATTTCTAGCACTCATTTTATAAACTAACTTATTATCTACAACATGTTCTAGAGAAAAGTTTTGTCCCATTCTGTTCTTGGCATCAAAACTACTTACGTAAATAAAATCGTGATCGTTAATTTGTCGGTACACACTCCCCGTTTCTACTGCTTTCTTATTATTTTTAAAGTATTTATAATCAAAATCATTAAACCCCTTACTCGCTTCGGGAGCTAAATACATTCCTAAAAATAATGCTAAAATAGCAACCACGGTTGCCCCAATCATATAAGGACGTAAGAATCTAGAAAAAGATACTCCTGAACTTAAGATGGCTATAACCTCTGTATTATTTGCTAATTTAGATGTGAAAAAAATCACGGAAAGGAATAAAAATAACGGAAATAAAAGGTGAGCGAAATAAATGGTGAAATCTAAATAAAATAAAGCCACCTCGACAAAAGGCACTTCTTTTTCTAAAATTTTACCAATTTTTTCAGCTAAATTCACGGTAATTCCAATAGGAATAAACAGCAACAACATCATTAAAAATGTGAGCAAATACCGTTTTAATATGTACCAATCTAATATCTTCAAGACTATAGTCTATTATCCATTTGTTTAACCATCATATCCTTCCAAACTTTAAAATCTCCAGCTAAGATATGTTTTCTCGCTTCACGAACCAACCACAAATAGAATCCTAAATTATGAATGGTTGCAATTTGCTTTCCTAATAATTCATTTACAGAAAATAAATGTTTTAAATAGGCTTTAGAATATTCTGTATCTACAAAAGTGATACCCATTTCATCAATAGGAGAAAAATCGTCTTCCCACTTTTTATTTTTTATGTTTATTGAACCGTAAGCCGTAAATAGCATCCCGTTTCTGGCATTACGCGTTGGCATAACACAGTCGAACATATCTACACCTAAAGCTATATTTTCTAAAATATTTATTGGCGTTCCCACTCCCATTAAATAACGGGGTTTATCTTCCGGAAGAATGTCTGTTACAATCTCTGTCATTTCGTACATTTCCTCGGCAGGTTCTCCTACAGACAAACCTCCTATGGCGTTACCTTCGGCTCCAACTCCTGCAATATATTCTGCAGATTGTTTACGTAAGTCTTTATAGGTACTACCTTGAACTATTGGAAAAAATGTTTGACCATAGTCGTACTTTAAGGGTGTTTTATCTAAATGCGTTAAACAACGTTCTAACCAACGATGTGTCATATGCATAGAACGTTTGGCATAATTATATTCGCAAGGGTAAGGCGTACATTCATCAAATGCCATAATAATATCTGCTCCAATACTTCGTTGAATTTCCATTACATTTTCTGGAGTAAACACGTGGTAACTTCCATCAATATGCGATTTAAACTTCACCCCTTCTTCTTTTATCTTTCTATTTGAAGACAGAGAATATACTTGATATCCTCCAGAATCGGTTAAGATATTACGATCCCAATTCATAAATTTATGCAAACCACCTGCTTTTTCAAGGATTTTGGTTTTTGGGCGTAAGTATAAATGATAAGTATTCCCAAGAATAATGTCGGGATTAATATCATCTTTAAGTTCGCGTTGGTGCACCCCTTTTACAGAACCTACGGTTCCTACGGGCATAAAAATTGGTGTTTCTATTTTACCATGGTCTGTCGTTATTACTCCAGCTCTGGCTTTACTTTGTGGGTCTTTGGCTTTTAAGTCGAATATCATGTTCAAAAAATCATCAGTCGGCAAATATAATTAACTCGCTGTGATATGTATTGGTATTTAAAAAAAATTAAGAATCATTACTATAATAATCTTTTTATATGTTCAATTTGAGAGGGTTTACAGTCAAAATTACTAAAAACAATTCGCATGTAATTAAGAATAGAGGCCTTTAAGTAAACCTTTACGCAAATTACCAAAATATTAATTTGCTAAACAGACATAAAGGGTTATTTTTGAGCCTTTAAAAATCAAGTTATAAAACATGGCTAACACAACAGAATTACAAGATTTAACGACTCAGGTTCGTAGAGATATTCTACGCATGGTACACAAAGTAAACTCTGGTCACCCAGGAGGTTCTTTAGGATGCGCAGAATTTTTAGTTGCCCTATACAATGAGGTTATGGACCGTAAAGACGGTTTTGATATGGACGGTTTAAACGAGGATTTATTTTTCTTGTCTAACGGACACATCTCTCCTGTATTTTACAGTGTACTTGCACATGCTGGATATTTCCCAGTTGAAGAATTAAGCACTTTTAGATTAATTAATTCTAGATTACAAGGACACCCAACTACTCACGAAGGTTTACCTGGAGTACGTATTGCATCTGGTTCTTTAGGCCAAGGTATGTCTGTAGCAATTGGTGCTGCACAAGCTAAGAAATTAAATGGGGACAATAAATTAGTTTACACTTTACATGGTGATGGTGAGTTACAAGAAGGCCAAAACTGGGAAGCGATTATGTATGCTTCAGCAAAAAAGGTAGACAATTTAATTTGTACCATAGATTTAAACGGACAACAAATAGACGGTTCTACAGATACCGTTTTACCAATGGGTAGCATTGAAGCTAAGTTTTTAGCTTTTGGTTGGGATGTTTTAACTGTTGAAGAAGGAAACGATATAGATGCTATATTAAAAGGTATGGCAGAAGCAAAAGCATTAACAGGAAAAGGAAAACCCGTTTGTGTATTATTAAAAACCGTTATGGGTAATGGTGTAGATTTTATGATGTACACTCACGCTTGGCACGGTAAAGCACCTAGCGACGAACAATTAGAAAATGCCTTATCTCAAAATCCTGAAACATTAGGAGACTACTAATCTTCACAATCTAAAAAGACAATGAAAACATACACATATACAGAAAAAAAAGATACAAGAAGCGGATTTGGAGCAGGTTTAGCTGAACTTGGAAGAACAAACCCTAATGTTGTGGCTTTATGTGCTGATTTAATTGGTTCATTAAAAATGGACGAATTTATTAAAGAAAATCCAGAACGTTTTTTCCAAATTGGTATTGCAGAGGCAAACATGATGGGAATTGCAGCAGGTTTAACCATTGGTGGAAAAATTCCGTTTACAGGAACTTTTGCAAACTTTTCTACAGGTCGTGTTTACGATCAAATTCGTCAATCTATTGCGTATTCTAATAAGAATGTGAAAATTTGTGCATCTCACGCGGGTTTAACTTTAGGAGAAGATGGAGCAACCCACCAAATTCTTGAAGATATTGGATTAATGAAAATGTTACCAGGAATGACGGTTATTAATCCTTGTGATTACAACCAAACAAAAGCAGCAACTATAGCTATTGCAGAATACGATGGTCCTGTTTACTTACGTTTTGGTCGTCCGTCAGTGCCAATTTTCACACCAGCAGATCAAAAATTTGAAATAGGTAAAGCCCTTCAATTAACAGAAGGAGCAGATGTTACTATTGTAGCAACAGGTCACTTAGTTTGGGAAGCCTTAGAAGCTTCAAAAGCATTATACGAAAAAGGAATTTCTGCAGAAGTTATAGATATTCATACCATTAAGCCTTTAGATGCTAAAGCCATTTTAGATTCTGTTGCAAAAACAAGATGTATTGTAACCGCCGAAGAGCATAATATTCTTGGTGGATTAGGAGAAAGTGTTGCACGTGTATTAGCAACTAATAATCCAACACCTCAAGAATTTGTAGGTACAAAAGATACTTTTGGAGAATCTGGAACACCTGCACAGCTTATGGATAAATACCAATTAAATGCAGAAGCGATTATAAACGCTTGCGAAACGGTTATTAAAAGAAAATAATTTTGTTAATTTCGCGTTTAATGTAAACATTCATTAAAAACGAAATCTATGAAAAAAATAATCATAATGCTTTGTGTTGTTGTAGGAGCCTTACAACTTACATCAGCACAATCTGGTTCAGGTTACGGTATTAAAGGCGGTTTAAACTATAGCTCTAACGGAAATTACATTTCCTCTGTAGGCGATCATATAAAACACTCAGACAGAAACATTGGTTTCCATCTGGGTGTTTTTGCTAAGTTTGGTAGCAAACTATACTTTAAACCGGAGTTAATGTATACAAAAACCAGTAGCGCATACAATCATACTGATTTAGAAATTCAAAAAATAGATTTACCTGCATTAGTAGGTTTTCGAATAATTGGGCCTTTAAGTGTGTTTGCTGGACCTTCATTTCAATATATAATCGATTCTAAATTTGATGACATTGATTATGATAACATTGAAGAAGAACTTAGCATGGGATTAAATTTTGGTTTTGCTTTAAACATACGTACTATTGGTATTGACTTAAGATATGAACGCGGATTTAACAACAACGAAACTGATTTTATTAATAACAACACTTCTAATGACGTAAAGATAGATTCTAGACCAGACCAGCTTATTCTTAGTTTATCTATTAAAATGTAAATACGGCTTAAATTTCACAGAATTAATACAAACAATACCTGAATTTATTTTTAATACTATCAAATTTACAATTCAGCATGAATTCCCCGTTAACCTTCCTAAATCCTCGATAAAAAGAAAATAATTTTAGTAGTTTCGTAGACTTAAAACATCATTATACACGACAACTATGATAAAATTAATAATGATGCTTTGTGTTATTGTTGGAACTATTCAGATTTCTTCAGCACAAAAGGGCACTGGTTTTGGTATTAAAGGGGGAGTAAATTATAGTGCTAACGGTAGTTATATTTCTTCTGTAGGCGAGCATATAAAACACCCAGATAGAGACTTTGGTTTTCATCTGGGTGTTTTTGGTAAGTTTGGAAGCAACATTTACCTTAAAACGGAAGTCATGTATACTCAAACCAGTAGCACTTACAACCAAGACAACTTTAATGTTCAGAAAGTAGATGCACCAGCTTTAATCGGTGTACAATTAATTGGACCTTTAAGTATATTTGCAGGACCAACACTTCAATATGTTATTGACACGAATTTAAATGACATAAAAGCAGAAGATCGTAGTGAAGATATTACTGTAGGACTTAATTTCGGAATAGCTTTCAACTTTAAACGTATTGGAATTGATCTAAGATACGAGCGCGGATTGGAAGATTATGAATTAGAATTTATTACAAACAATGGTTTACATATCGTTACTATAGATTCTAGACCCGATCAACTAATCTTAAGTTTATCTTTAAAAATTTAAATTCAAGAAACCACTTTAATATAAAATTAGCTTTAATAATTATAGACCATTTTTAGGAGTCTTACTATATGATATATGACTTACATCTCTGTATTAAAACTGTAATAAAATAGTTAAAGAGACTGCTCGTAATTTCTTTATTGCTTATTTTTGAAGTATAAGTCGCGTAACAAATAATATGTTACGTGTTGTGTTTAGTTAAACTACGATTTTTACAATTATAGAATGCGAATAGATAAATATTTATGGTGTGTAAGGTATTACAAGACAAGAAGTATCGCGACCACAGCATGCAAAAAGGGACATATTAAAGTAAATGGTGCTGTAGTAAAGCCAAGTCGGGACGTATATCCACAAGATAAAATTGAAGTCCGAAAAGATCAAGTAAACTATAGTTTAAAGATTAACGACTTGCCTGCAAACCGTGTTGGTGCTAAATTGGTAGATATTTACCGTGTAGATACCACACCTAAAGAAGCTTTCGAGGCTCAAGAGTTATTAAAATATGCTAAAGATTATTATCGTAAAAAAGGAACAGGACGCCCAACCAAAAAAGACCGTAGAGATATAGACGACTATCAAGACGATCAGGATGGAGATGCCGTTAAGGAGCATTCTTAATTCCTCATATTAACTTATATTTTAATTCTTAAAATAATAACGGGATAAAAAAACTCTTTTTATCTTTGATTAAATACTAATACACAAATGGAAGCTATTAAAAATATTATTTTAACTCACGATGAAATCAATCATAAAATAAAACGTATTGCGTATCAAATTTATGAGAGTAATGTCTATGAGGAAGAAGTGATTTTAGCAGGAATAGACAGTAATGGCTATATTTTAGCCAAAAAGCTAAAATCAATTTTAAGTAAAATTTCACCTATAAAGCCTGTACTTTGTAAAGTTATTATTGATAAAAAAAATCCAAGAAATGACATTAAAACATCTTTAAGAGTCGATGAATACACTAATAAATCGATTGTTTTAATTGACGATGTTTTAAATTCAGGAACCGCTTTAATATATGGTGTACGCTTTTTTTTAGACGTGCCTTTAAAGCAATTTAAAACCGCTGTATTAGTCAATAGAAATCACAAAAAATACCCTGTTAAAGCCGATTTTAAAGGTATCTCTTTATCTACGTCCTTAAAGGAACACGTCACAGTAGATTTTGATGGAAAAAATTACGAAGCCTATTTAGACTAAGTGAGACATCACCTCATCCAACACGGCCATTTCTGTAGTATTATCTACAGGAATTACAACCTGAGCTTGATTGTAGTATACTGCACGCTCGAACATGTGCTTCCCTATAAACTCCATTAATTCATTATCTGTACTAAATCGACTTAATAATGGTCGATTTTCTTTTTCATGCTTTAAACGACTTGTTAACTCCTTTATGCCGGCTTTGAAGTAAAAAGATTTTGCATTTTTATGTTGTGTGATTAACTCCATATTATTAGCATAGCACGGTGTACCACCTCCAAGCGCTAAAACAATATTATTTTGTTCTTCCAAAAGCCCTTTTAAATACTCATTCTCTTTTTTTCTAAAATAGATTTCTCCACGTGATTTAAACAATTCCGGAATAGATAACTGTTCTTGTTCTTCTATATAATCGTCTAAATCTATAAAAGGATAATTAAGTGCTTTTGCTAATTTTTTACCCAAAGTAGACTTCCCCGAGCCCATATACCCTATTAAAATTAAATTCATTTAAAGTGTTTTTTATTGATCCTTAAAAACATACGTATTTAAGCAACAAAAAAACGAAAAAAAAATCAGAAACACGCTTGGAATTCTAAATAAAGATGATATATTTGCACCCGCAATACGCAAACAAAAACAAAGACCTGGTAGCTCAGTTGGTAGAGCATCTCCCTTTTAAGGAGAGGGTCCTGGGTTCGAGCCCCAGCCCGGTCACAAGAAAAAGGTTAAACATATTTGTTTAACCTTTTTTATTTTTACATCCTATTTATTATAATGCGCACGTGGCGGAATTGGTAGACGCGTTGGCTTGAGGGGCCAGTGTCCGTTTAGGACGTGGAAGTTCGAATCTTCTCGTGCGCACTTTTACTTATTTTATATTTTTCCTTGTTTTAAAACGCTTAAAAACAACACAAACAACTTGTTTACAAGGCTTTAAAACAGATTATTTCATTCAAGAATAAAATAAATAAAAAATATTTTAAAAATAGGTTGTTTTTCTAAATAAAGGTCGTATATTTGCACCCTCGTTATAGAGAAAGAAAAACAATGACCTGGTAGCTCAGTTGGTAGAGCATCTCCCTTTTAAGGAGAGGGTCCTGGGTTCGAGCCCCAGCCCGGTCACAGAAAAGGTTAAACAGCAATGTTTAACCTTTTTTTATTTGTATAACCTTACATATTATAGTGTATATTTTCTTTCATTTTGTACTCAAACAAAATGAAAAGTTATCACTCACCAACTATTCTTACTCTTGTTTTTTTACTTTTTTAAATTAGTTATTACTATTGATACGCCTTGTTGAAACGATTTAAAAGTAAAATAGAAGTCTTTTAAAACTAAAACTTACTCATTTAACAATTTATCTATAGTTTCTCTTACCGTATCGCTATTCCAATTGGAAGCTCCCGTTTTATCGATTACAATATTCCCTGCTTTACTTATTAGCAATGTTCTAGGTATTGTAGATGTATTTAAACGCTCTGGAATAACTGAAATAGGTTGATGTACAGGAATATGAAACCCTTTCTTTTTTAAGAACGATTCGATAACCTTTTGCTCTTCATTAGACACAAACAGAAACTGCACTTTATCTTTATAGTCTTGATGTAAATTTACCAAACTTGGCATTTCTGCAATACAAGGTGGGCACCAAGTTGCCCAAAAATTAACAAGAACAACTTTTCCTTGAGCAGATTTAAAATCGTAGGAATTTCCATCTAAATCTATTAATTTCCATTGATAAGAATCAATCTGCTTCTGATTTTCTATAGCTTCTACAGAAGGACCAAATAATGCTAATCCTTTTTGGATAAAGACCTGAATAGGTTGTCGTGTTTGTGGAATAATTAATAACACTAAAAAAGCGCCAAAAATGATATTGGAAATTTTATTTTTTTTTGATTTTAACATAATATACACTGTATAAAAAAAAAGAAACGCATCATCTTTAAGATGAATGCGTTTCAAATTTAGCAACAAAATTCTAATTACATTAAGAATTTCGATTTCAATTATAATTACTAGTTTGCTGTAATTGTTACTTTAAGAAGTGTATTTACTGCTGGATATGTAAACCCATCATTAACATCGCTTAAAAGTAAAACATTTCCATTTTCTTCTTCCCCAGTATCACTATCTAATTGGTTTGTTACTGTATTAGGACCTATTGCAGGTTCTTCATTAACCTCTGTTCCTGCATCCCATAAATAGATACTACTTGTTACATCTCCGTTAATTGCCACTCCACTTGTATTAAAAAGCGCAATTCCATCATCATCTGTTCCAAGAAACACATCATTAGTTGCTGCTAACATGTTTACAAAAGATAAATGATCTCCTATTTGAGCATCAAAAGTAAACTCGTAAGAACTACCTGGTAAAATTGGTCCTGCACTACTACTTCCTACTGGTGTATTCATAATAGCACCTTCGGTAACTCCTGATAAACTTAAAATGTTAGCGCCTAAGATTGCTACATTTCCATCTTCTGCAATAGCTTCAACACCATTTCCATAATCTACTGTTCCTTCTGTAAATAATGGATTTGTATTATCTTCATGAATTACCCAAACCCCTGGAGATGCTGGATAAGTTACTCCTGTATTTTCTGCTGTATACGTTCCTAAGTTTGTTACATCACCATCTTCTGCAATATTCTCTATACCTTGTCCTAAATCTGGTTCACCTTCAGTAAATAAAGGATTAGTTCCGCCATGTACAACATATACACCTGGAGAAAGTGGCGCTACTCTATCGCCTAAACTTGTAGATAATGTGGCATCGGCTAAATCTTCAATACTAATTAAAAACTGAGTCCCTTGCATATAAGTTACACTTACATTAATGATCTCGTTCACTTCTGGAAAATCGAAAGCGTCTCCATTTGTAACATTACTCATTAATAATACATTTCCATTTTCAACAACACCTGTATTTGGTCCTGATTGATTCGTAACTGTATTAGGTCCTACTGAAGGCTCTTCATTAACTTCTGTTCCTGCATCCCAAAGATATACTTGATCTGTAACGTCTCCTGAAATAGGATTTCCATTTTCATCATATAACGCAATTCCGTCATTACCTGGTCCAAAAAATGCATCATTAGTTGCGGCTAACATGGTTACAAATGATAAACTCTGGCTTCTACCAGCATCTACTACAAATTCATATTTTTTTCCTGGTGTTGCAGGTCCTGGGCTAGAATCTCCTGTTGGTGTGTTAAATATACCCGATTTTAAATAGGCATTAACTGGTGCTATATTTTCAATAGTTACAGTAAATGATCCGTCTGGTGTTGTATTTACATTTGAATTATCATCATCACTTGAACATGACATTCCTACTAAACCTAAAAAGGCTGCTCCTAAAACTAATTTCCTCATAATTTATATTTTAATATTTGTTATTAATTATTTATGAAGCAAATCTATGGGATAACAATAAGTTGTTTTGTTAGCTACCTAACACAAATGAAAAAATTATGCGACTTTTTTTAATATTCTGATTTCTTTACGATGAAATTCTAGATAATTCTCCTCTTTAAGTTCGTTTAAAAGAATATTTAATGTTGGTCTTGAAGTTCCTATTAATGAAGCAATATCACTTTGTGTATAATGATGACAGATTACAGTATCTCCTGTTTCTGGGCAGTTATAGCCAGAGTCTGCACATAGCTCTGCAAGAAACTCAATTAATCTGGTTTTAGAATCTTTAAAAAGCAACAGCTGTAACCTACGCTCTAGTTTTTTAAATTTTAGCCCAATAAACTTATAGACTTTAAAACTAAAAGGCTGATTATCTCGCATTAAATCATACATAGTATCTACGCCTATTGGACAAATAGATGTTGTATTATCTAAAGACTGGGCAAATTCGTCACGCTTAGATTCTCCTAAAATGGCTTTTTCTCCAAAGAGTTCGCCTTTAGCTAGAATGGCTTTAACAACTTCCTCTCCATCTTCATTATAATATCCGATTTTTACTTTTCCTTTTTCAATCAAAAAGATTTTGTTAGACGCATCTTCTTCAAAATAGATATAATCTTTCTTTCTATATTCTGAAAAAGAATGTCCCTTTTTATAAGCTTTAAACTTATGTGGACACAACATATTAAATAAATTAACATCTTCAAAAAACCAGACTGTACTCATATATGTTTGTATAATTAGTTAGTATAATTAAATGGTCGGTAAGGTATGAGCTTCCTTACTTACGCCTTTAACAAAAAAACGCTAAAGCCTAAGCGCTTTTTTATTTATAAAACACTTAAAATCAATAAATAGTCCAAACCATTCTCTTTTAATTAAAAAGCTTTCGAAACATCCTTTACACTAATCTCTATCATATATATATTATGTATTTAGCACTTGACCTCGTTTTTTAACACTTAAGAATGATGTTCTAAGTAGAGTTATTAATATTATAATCTAACATCTGTTTTAAATTATTAATACCTAAGCTCTATATGTTTATATAACAAAAGGATTTTGAAAGTCTGTATATTTTCTCAATTTTATTAGAATAAAACACATAAAAACAACATACTGTTTTTTAAGCATTTACACATAAAATACAAGTATTAAACTAGAATAACGTTAATAAAATTGTTATTTAAGTTTGTTACTATGTTATTCGTCTAAAAAATAATTAATCTCTATTTGTTTTTTTGAAATTAAGTAATAATAATCCTATAAATAGATTTATGATGAAAAAATTACTTAAAAAATTATCTTTAACAGCAGTGTTATCTTTAACACTTGCAAGCGTATATGCACAAGATCCAGATGCTTTTTTACATGTACAATTTGAAAATAATTTAAATGCCAGTACTACAGAAGCTGCTGGTATTAGCTTTGAAGTTTCCGATCCTGATATCGCAATAAATTATAACAGTAGTAACACTAAAGAAGGTAGTTATGCTATAGATTTCTCAAGTTACACTGAAAGTGATGATAATAGTTTAATTGATAATACGTCTTCTGTACAAATTGAAAGCACAACAAAGTTCGCTATTACAGGTAGTAATGCTCGTACTTTCGCTGCTTGGATTAGATTTGATGATATAAATTCAGATACAGACGGGTCCTATTGTATAATGAATATGGGCGACCCAAGTTCTAGCTCTCAAGGAAGAGTGACTTGGTCTTTTGCTGCTGCTAATGATCGAATTCAAATAGCTGTAGGAGGAGGTAATGTTAACAGTAATTACGACACTAGCTCAAATTCAAATTTAGAAGATGGTAATTGGCATCACGTGGCATTTACTTATGCTGCTGGAGCAACGTTAGATGCCATTATTTTTTATATAGATGGAGAAGCTGTTACCAACAATGGTGGTAGCAATTCAGACTCTGTTGGCTTTAATACAGACGAAGATTTAGTGTATATAGCCACAAGAGGAAACAATAGTCAAAAATGGTTTGACGGCGGTGGCATAGATGATCTTAGAGTGTATGACGAAGTGCTTACTGCAGAAGAAATCTTATTAATTTATGGTGGTACTTATCTTAATATAGGAGATGTGGCTTTTGAAGAGCATGAACTTAAAGCTTACCCAAATGCTGTAGAAGACTTTTTAAATATAAAAACCACAAGTAATAGCGCCTTAAATATTAGTGTATTTGATATCACCGGGAAAGCAATTATAAGAACATATGGAAACTCTGTTGATATGAGTGGGTTAACTTCTGGATTATATATTGTAAAAGTTAGAGAAGACAACAAAGTAGCAAACTTAAAGATTCTTAAAAAATAGTGTTCTACAAGTTTATAATTTTCTAAAAAATCCTGTTGTATCTAAATCATATAACAGGATTTTTTTAGCTTTTAAGAAATGGTAATTAGGTTCAAATTATTCCATACCATATAGGTTGAGTCACACTATTATTTTAAAAGATTATGAAACTCTATTAAAAGTAGAGTTTAGAATGTTTATTAGTATTGTGGAACATGTGGTTACTAAATGTCTTTTTATTTTAATTTTTAATAAGGGACACCTGAATACTTATACTCTAGTGCTAATAAATTATGAAGTGGTAACTTGAAGTTTAAAATACCATATAAATCACACCCTATTCCTATGGTAAACAATACTTAGTATGTTGAAATATTAGTTCTAAAAATTAGTATAGAAAAAAAATCTATAAACAAAAAAATCTAGTCTGTACAGACTAGATTTTTTGTTATAAAAACACTAAGTTATAAGAAAGCTCGTCGCTATTTTAAACTTTCAGCATTCTCTTTTTTAATTAAGTTTAATGCAGAACCTTCTTTATACCATGCAATTTGAGCCGCGTTATAGGTATGGTTCGTTACAATAATATCTTTAGTCCCATTTTCATGAACAAATTCTAATGTTAACGGTTTATCTGGAGCAAACTCATTTAAATCTAAGAAGTTAATCGTATCGTCTTCTTGAATTAAATCGTAATCTGATTCGTTAGCAAATGTAATACCTAACATCCCTTGTTTTTTGAGGTTTGTTTCGTGTATACGTGCAAAAGATTTTACTAACACAGCAGCGACACCTAAGTGACGTGGTTCCATAGCTGCATGTTCTCGAGAAGACCCTTCACCATAGTTATGATCTCCAACTACAATTGTTTTTACACCTGCAGCTTTATAGGCTCTTGCAGCATCAGGAACACCTTCAAATTCTCCCGTTAATTGATTTTTAACAAAATTTGTTTTTTGGTTGAATGCATTTACAGCACCAATTAAACAGTTATTAGAAATATTATCTAAATGTCCACGGAAACGTAACCACGGTCCAGCCATAGAAATATGGTCGGTGGTACATTTACCAAAGGCTTTAATTAACAATTTAGCACCTGTTATATCATCTCCTAACGGCGTAAATGGTTCAAGTAATTGTAAACGCTCAGACGTTGGAGATACAGAAACAACGACACCACTACCATCTTCATCTGGAGCTAAATAGCCATTATCTTTTACTTCGAAACCTTTAGGAGGCAATTCCCATCCTGTTGGCTCATCGAACATCACTTCTTCCCCATCTTCATTAATTAATTTATCTTTCATTGGGTTGAAATCTAAACGCCCGGCAATAGCAATTGCAGCAACCATTTCTGGAGACGCTACGAATGCATGCGTATTTGGATTTCCATCGGCACGTTTCGCAAAGTTTCTGTTAAACGAGTGAATGATACTGTTTTTAGGTGCGTTTTTAGGATCGCTATATCTTGCCCATTGACCAATACATGGTCCGCAAGCATTCGTAAAGATTTTAGCATCTAATTTCTCGAAAATTTCAAGAATCCCGTCACGTTCTGTAGTATATCTTACTTTTTCTGAACCTGGATTAATCCCAAATTCCGCTTTTGTTTTTAAGTTTTTATCTAAAGCTTGTTGGGCTATAGATGACGCACGAGATAAATCTTCGTAAGACGAATTGGTACACGATCCGATTAATCCCCATTCAACTTTTAAAGGCCAATCGTTTGCTTTCGCTTTTTCAGTCATTGAAGCTCCAACAGGCGTAGACAAATCTGGAGTAAATGGTCCGTTTAATAATGGTGTTAATACAGATAAATCAATTTCTATAACCTCATCAAAATATGTATTTGGGTCTGCATAAACCTCAGGATCTGCCGTTAAGTAGTCTTTAATTTCATTTGCAGCATCTGCAACATCTTCACGCTCTGTTGCGCGTAAATAACGTTCCATAGATTCGTCGTAACCAAAAGTTGATGTTGTTGCCCCAATTTCAGCACCCATATTACAGATTGTACCTTTACCGGTACAAGACATAGATGTTGCGCCTTCACCAAAATATTCCACTATAGCACCTGTTCCTCCTTTTACAGTAAGAATTTCGGCTACTTTTAAAATCACATCTTTAGGAGCTGTCCAACCCGATAATTTTCCGGTTAACTTCACACCTATTAATTTAGGAAATTTTAATTCCCAAGCCATACCTGCCATAACATCTACAGCGTCGGCACCACCAACTCCAATAGCTACCATACCTAAACCTCCTGCATTTACAGTATGGGAATCGGTACCAATCATCATCCCACCAGGGAATGCATAATTTTCTAGAACGACTTGGTGAATAATACCTGCTCCTGGTTTCCAGAATCCGATACCGTATTTGTTAGACACAGACTCTAAGAACTTAAAAACTTCGCTACTTACATCGTTTGCGTGTTTTAAATCTGTAGACGCTCCATCTTTAGCTTGAATTAAGTGATCGCAATGTACTGTTGTTGGTACAGCCACATTATCTTTTCCTGCTTGCATGAATTGTAATAATGCCATTTGCGCAGTCGCATCTTGACATGCAATCCTATCTGGAGCAAAATCCACATAGTCCTTCCCTCTTGTAAATGCTTTATCCGGAGTCCCGTCCCATAAATGAGAATATAAAATCTTTTCAGAAAGCGTTAACGGTTTGCCTACAATGCCGCGTGCTTTATCTACACGTTCCGCCATTTTGGTGTACACACCTTTAATCATATCAATGTCAAATGCCATAAAATTTTGTTTTTTTTGTTATTTGATTTTAGTCTAAGTTACAAAATGTGAATGAGTAATAAAAATATAATATTATATAGAATCATTATAACATAGAATACGTAAACTTACTATTGAGCATTACAACACATCCTAATTATGGCCCTTAAATATTGAAAATGCATTATTATAAATGTGTTTTATTTTACAAGAATTTTTTTATGAATACTATTCCCTAAATGGTCTAAAACAGTAATAATATGTTGTCCTATATTTAAATCGATAGCGACTTCATTAAAATTAGTCGTCGTTTTTAAAAACGTATCATCCAAATACCAATACAAAGTCGCATTGGCATCATTATGAGCTATTTTAAAAATCACTTTATTACGTTCGCCAGAAACTCCTTTAGGCACTATAATGGTATTGGTATTTACTGGTTCTGAAAAAGCCATAACAGTTGTTACTTCTCCTTTACAACCTTCTCTTAGAGGAGGTACCGTTTTATAATCTACATTATTTTTCTTGTAATACCATGCCATTAAAGGCGGTAAAATAAATTGAGAAACAGTATTTATATCACTAAGTTTTTCACAAGACGTATTGACTTGATACGTTTTTGTTTTATCTAAATGAATTAATTTATGATACTTACATAATGACGTTTCTAAACCTTTAGCAGGTATTTTTTGCAGTGTACTCGGACAAATATCACTAGCTAATTGTCCGCTTTTAGTACATATTTTAGCATCAATTAAATCATCATAAGGCGTAGAAAACCATTCCGATTTTGGTAGTATGTCAAACACATCAAACATTACCGGTGCAGCAGCACTAGTACCTGTTACGCCAGGTCTTCCTTCTCCATCAGCATTTCCTACCCAAACACCTACCACATAATCTTTAGTGACACCAACACTCCAAGCATCTCTATTTCCATAACTCGTTCCTGTTTTCCATGCAATTTCTTGTGCAGAATTATAATAACGCCAAGAATTATCTATACTCGGTCTATTGAGTTCTTTCATCGCTTCAAAACCAAAATAAATACTACCTGCGTTAAGATGAGATTTATTAAAAGTTAAGGCTCCTAAATCAGCATTAAATTCTTTGTTATAATTGGGGTGTTGAAATTCTTTTAAATAATACTGACTAGAATTTGAATTAAAATGCACAAGAGTTGAGGCTAGATTACTATATGCACCACAAATATCCCATAAATTACCTTCTGCTCCTCCAAGTATTAATGACAGCCCGTAATGATCTGCTCCTTTATTAATATTTGATATTGAGAGTGATTGTAAATCATCATAAAACCGCGTTATGCCATATGAATATAACATTCTTACAGCGGGAATATTAAGTGATTTTGCTAAAGCCAATTTTGCTGAAACGGCACCTAAATATTTTAGAGTAAAATTTTCAGGTTTATAATTACCAATTGTTGTTGGAACATCTGGCAATATGGTTTCGGGTAACAGCTCTCCGGCATCTAACATAGACATATATAAAAAAGGCTTTAAAATACTTCCTGTACTTCTTGGAGCCGTAATTATATCGACATCTTTATGGTGTTCTTTAGTTGTATATGTATTTCCTATATAGCTTATTACTTTTTTAGTTTTTACATCTAAAATAAGAACAGCCATATTATATACTCCATTTTGAGATTGTAGTGTGTAATGTTTATTTACTATTTGTAGTGCTAATTTTTGTACAGCAAGATCTATTGATGTTTTTACGCGTTCTCCACTATTTTTTTTTGCTACCTTTTGTAATAAATGAGGCGCTAGTTGAGGTAAATTTTTAGGTTTGGTTGGGATTTCTTCTTCTATAGATAAATTATAAGTAGTTTGATCGATAATATGAGATTCTAGTAACTTCTTTAATAATCGATTTCGTTTTTGTAAAAGTAAGTCGGCATTTTTTCCTGGATATAATAAACTTGGAGCATTTGGTAATACTGCAAGCATAGCACTTTGTCCCCATGATAATTTTGTAGGAGCAACATTAAAATACCGCCACGAAGCAGCTTCTAAACCAACCACATTACCACCATAAGGCGCATGTGAAACATACATTTTTAAAATTTTATCCTTTGAAAATTTAAATTCTAATCTTGTTGCTAAAATTAACTCTTTAAATTTTTCAAAGTATGATCTTTTATGTCCCTGTCTAGAAAGTCTTATTACTTGTTGGGTTATTGTACTTCCTCCTCTTACAGTTTTTTTTGCTTTTATATTGGCTTTAAAAGCATTGAACATGGATACAGGGTTAAAACCTGGATGCTTATAAAAATGTTCGTCTTCAAATTGAACGATGCAGTATTTAAATTTATCAGGAACAGCATCTAAATCAGGAAACCGCCATTGTCCGTCACTAGCTATTAATGCCCCCAATAATTCACCATCTTTACTTTCTATTAGGGTTGAGTTGGGCGTAATAAACAGTTTTTCAGGAAGACAAAACATATAACATAGGCTTAAAACAACTATTAAAAATGTCTTAAACCTATGTTTTTTTAAATATATTTTAAGCTTAACTAAGCCTTCATTTATTCTATTACTTGTACCCATTGTCCTTTTGTACGTGCAAAGAAATCATTATCATACATTGCTTCAACTTGCATACCAGGCAAATAATAGCTTCCTAAGTAGGACGCATTAAGCAAGACTTTAAAGCTTTTCGTTTCATTAGACTTTAAATCAAAGTAATAATTAACTCTATCGTCTCGTACATCTTCATAGGTAATGTTACTGTTTCTAGAATTATTAAGATTAAACCTTGTATTTATAATTTCCCATCCAGAAGGAAACAAAGCACTTAAAGCAACATCATTTACAGCTAATTGCTTATTATTTTTCAGGGTAATATTTGCAACGAAATTAGTGCCTTGCTGAATTTTATTGACATCAATAGTTTTGCCAGATCTATCTGTAAAACTCATAGTCACCGAAATATTTTTCTCAATAACCTTTTCATTTCCTATTGGTAAAATCCCACTATTTAATAATCGAACGTAAACAATATTATCTTTATTATTCTTAATTTCAATAGTATTCTTACCCGAATTTACATTAAAATGATCTAGAACTATAGCTTTATCAGAATTTACAGTTTCTTGTTTTTTACCATTAAATTTATAACTCATACGTATACCATCGTCACCAATAAACTTAGCATATTTAGACATGGCTAAAAGGCAATACGACGTAGTTTGCGTACTCATATAGGTTTCACTTGTTAATGATGAAGCAATAATATCAGCAATTTCTTTTGCTTTTAATTCGTCATCTAACACAATATAAGTTTCTAAAAACATCGCTAGGTTTCTTAATTCAGAACCATAATTATTTTCATTTTTAGCCGCAATTTCTAAATCGCCATAAGAACTATAATCAGCTATTAATGCTTTAGCTACCTCTTTTTTACCTGTTATGGCATAAGTTGCGGCAAGCCTTAACTTCGCTAAAGCATTTAATTGCCCTTGAAGCGCAAGCTCTCTTAGCCTATTCATTGATGATTTGTCTGGATTTCTAGCCAATGCCAGTGTATATAAACGATAGGCTTGAGCTAATTGATTACCGTTAGAACTCCAGCCTTCTGAAGCTTTCTTTTGATAATTTATCCACTTCGTTTTAAAGTCAATAGGAAGTACAAACCCTTTTTTCTCTGCTTCCAGGAAAAAATGTCCGACATAACTTGTAGACCAATCGTTTACAGTATTCTGATTTTGCCAATACGAAAAACCACCACTTGATTTCTGAAATTTTGATAATCTATCAATAGCAGATTCTATATTTTTTTGAGTGTCTTCTTTTTTATCCTCAGATATTTTAAAAACATCATTTAAATATAATTGAGGAAAAGCACCAGATGTTGTTTGCTCTACACAACCATGAGGATATGCAATTAAATATTGTAATCTACCTGTAAAATCTATAGATTGAAAACTAGACAATTCTAACTGTGCTTTATTCGTATCAATAACTCCAAACGTATTAAAATCTAAAGTTTGTGATGCGTTAGGTTGTAATACAATATCTACAGCTTCAATACTTTCTGGATTTGGATTAAAAGCATTTAATTCTAAATTATAAGACGCCTGTTCTCCATGGCCACTAACTTTAACATCTATTTTTCCAACCCCTTCTTTAAGCACTTCTACATCAAAATAAGCCATTTTTTCGTCTGGACTAGCATATGTAATTGTTTTAGAAGATGCGCCAATAACTTTAAAAATATCATTTGACGTAATAGATACTTTTACTGTTTTAATTTTGTTTTCTAAAGCAAAAACAGTGATTGGAATTCTAACCTTTTCTCCAGGAACTACTTTTCTTGCCATAGATGCTAAAACCATTAATGGTTTTCTAACAGGTGTGGCTTTTCCTGCACTTCCATAAGCTTCTGTTTCTGGGTTATGAGCAACCACCATTGTTTTAACAGAACCAATATATTTAGGTATTTTAATACGATGTGTCTTACTGCCATTTTTATCTAATTGAAAAGGGCCTTTATAAATAACGACAGGCTTAAACCTATTTGCTTTCTGATTTTTACTACCAGCAAGCATACCGTCACCACCAATACTAAATACCTGATTAATGTTTCCCCCAAAAGCGCCTATAATCTCATCGTACACATCCCATGTTTTTACACCTAAGGCTTCTTTTTTATAGAATGTAGACCAAGGGTCCGGTGTTTTAAATCGTGTAAGGTCTAATAAACCTTCATCGACAATAGCAATAGAATACGTCATCGCTTTTCCGTTTTCTTCACTAATTTTCACGGTAACTTCTTCCTCCGGCTCTAAAACATCTGGCATATTTATTACAGGCTGAAGCTTTGTTTCTGGATTTTCTATAGCTATACCTGTAATACCATACATTCTAATTGGTAAATCATTTTTTGTATTATTATGATTTTGCAATAAACTAATGTTTATAAACACATTAGGTGTCATCTCTTTAGTTATAGGCAATTCAAATTTAGTATCGCCTTTACTTGCCTTAACCCAAAATCCTTTAAGAACTCCTGTTCCATTTTCTAAGGTTACCAATGCTCTACCAGAACCAGATGAAGGAAATGTAACTGTTGCTTTTTCTCCGACTTGATATTTGTCTTTATCTGTAGAAAATGAAAGCATCGTTGCAGAAGACGGATCTCCTTTTCTTGCCTTTCCAGCCCAACCTGGCCAATCTACAAATATCATTTTAGCTGTTGAATGTCCAGATTCTTGATTTGTAACGTATACTAAATAACGTCCCCATTCTGGATATTTCAATTCAAATTCAAATGTTCCCTTTCCGCTAGCATCTGTAGAAACTTGTGTGGTAAATTCTTCGTTTTTACTAGAACTTGTATCAAAAGAGGATAAGTTATCTTCATCTTCATTCCACCACCAATTACTATTGACCTTATAGATCGCTACTTTTAATTTTTTTACGGCTTTTGGTTTTCCATAAGCATCAACCGTAGCCACTTCAAACTTATGTTTTGTATCGGTAAGTAACATATTTCTTGAAGCGTCTCCTTTTGGGGTAAGTAACCCCACATAAGATGTATACGATGCATAATTTACGGCAAAAGCATCTGAACTAAAATCGCCTCCTTCTTCATATACTTTAGATAGAAATGTGGCTCTTAAAAGTCCCGCAGGACTGTTTTTTGTATTGGGTTTAAATGTAAATTGCGCTTTACCACTTTGATTTACCTTACCATCGAAAACAACTTTATCTTGAGAGGTAAACGTTTTTGTTGGATCATCGAACTCAAAACCAGGAAATGCTTTAAATTCCGTTTTAATAGGATTAAAACTTACTGTTATGTCTGCTTTTAAATCTTTAGCAATGGCGCCATGTAACCACAAAGCCTCAAGATTTCCTTGTACTAATTTATTGGCAGTAATTAAATCTTCATCCAGAGACGTTTTAATTTTTAGCCTATTAGGTTTTATCGTTTCTATTTTTAAGACTTTAGTAAAATTAGCACCTCCAACACTTACTTTCGCCATCCAAGACCCCGTATAATCATCTGGATCTGTTGGAACCCTAAAGCGATAAAAATTATTTAAACCTTGCGTACTTATTTCTGAAAAATATAAGTTTCCATATGGATTAAAAACTTCTAATTTAACAGGATGATTCTTTGGTAATTTATTGTTTTTATCATTTAACATAAATGATAAGTGAATGGTATCTCCAGGTCTCCAAACCCCTCGTTCTCCATAGATAAACCCTTTTAAACCACGCTTTAATTCGGCTCCAGAAACATCAAACTTACTCACCGACAAAGCCTTACCATCATTTAATCTCACATATGTACTAATTTTATTTTTAGTAACAATTACAAAATAAGCTTTAGCACCCGCAGAAAAAGTTAATTTCCCTTCACTGTCTGTATTTTGACGACCAATTAATTGTTGTTGGTAATTATAAAACTTCACGTCTGCATCTGCAATTGGATTTGTATTTACAATATCACTAGCCGCAATAAAATATGTATGTTTCTTACCTTCTTTTACAATGACTCCAATATTAGATGCTAAAATATTTGAGCTAACCTTTTTATTGACATAGTATGAATTTTCACATGGATTATCTGAATCTCTCCAACTATAATCTTCATAATAATACGAAGAATCCCAATTACTAAATTCAGCTTCTTCTTGATCATAATTAGTAATTTCTTCTTCTATAAGGTCATCATCTTCATTCTCACATTTATAATTTGAATCGCTTTTTTTAAAGCTGAGTTCTACTCTGTAAATTGCTCCAGGATCAGGATTTATAATTTCTTTTAAATCTACAGAATAGGCCTTCCAGTTAGAAAGATCCTCGCCAGAACCACTTAAATTAATTGTTTTTTTAGCTATAGGTCTAGCGACTCTTAAAAGTTCGTCACTACCACCTAAATCGTTGTTTTGTAAAAACTGTAGTACATTGTCTTCAAAAATTTTAATGATTGTAACATCGACAGCTTTTAGGCTAACCGCTTCAAAATTAAATTTTAAGTTTTCTGAATTGGGAAGTATGGTTCCGTTTTGTAATAATCTTACTTGTGGTTTTATTTCTTCAAAAGTAATAGCTTGTGTTACATTACTTTTTAATGCATTTCCATAACTACTTTTTACACTTCTGTGTATAGTAAGCTTTTTAGTGTCTTTAATATCGTTAACATACACTTTAACACTATTATTGTTCGTCGAAAAAGAAAGGTTGTATTCACCTTCTATAGTTATTAAACCATCTAAATTTTGATTACTATTAACAGGATCTGAGAAGTTAATTTCTACGTATTTACTCTCTTCATCAAATACATTTATACTAATGACTTTAAAATTATTTTTCCCTGGTATTTCGTAAGTATAATCACCTTTCGTATCAATATCAAAATTACTTCCATCCCATTCTATTTCTATTTCAGAATCCTTTTCAAAACGTTGAATACTATCTATTTTAAACTTGAAATATTTACCATCACTATTCTCATTTTCTATTTTAACAGGTAAAATTTTGCCATTTTGTTTTACTCTAACTATTTTTTTTGCGGTTGATGTTAAAATATCATCACTTGATTTTATAATACCATTTAAGTATTGCCAATCTCTTGAATAGCTTTGCAGGTTATTTGTATTGACTTGAAAGTCTTGTTTTATGGTTTTAACATCGAAAATAAACGTCTTAAATTCACTACTAACATCTTGTAATGCTCCTAAATCTAACTCGAAAGTATATCGCGTATCAGAATCAAATCTTTCATTAGGGATAAAGGCAATCGTTCTATTATTAAGCGCCATTACTTTCCCCGGAATTTTAGGGGAAATAGTAAGAATACTATGATCTAACTCTACCTCTGAAGACACATCCTTCATGGGATTAATTAGAACAATCTTAATGTGATCTTTGGTTGAAATGACTCCTGATGAAACTTCAAAAATATGATCTTTAAACTTTTGAATATTACTTAAGGACACGCTAGCTTTATCATCACATCCTACAAATAATATAAAACAGATAAATAATAATAAAGACGTATTTTTTTTAGTTAGCATATTTTTATATAAATATTTAAACAAATTTATAAAAAAATACTTGTTAAAATTTTATTAATTCTAATAAAAAAGATCCAATAAATAGCAAAAAAAAACCTGAGTCTTAGACTCAGGTTTTTTTTATGACTAGTAGTATATCAATTATACAGACAACAACTTACTTGAAGGCTTAAACTTCGTTAAGTTGATACCTTCTACAGCTTCTTGATACTCTGCTAAATTAGGTGTTCTTCCTAAGATTGTAGATAATACGACAACTGGAGTTGAAGATAATAAAGACTCCCCTTTTTTCTCTCCAGAATCCTTAACCACACGTCCTTGGAATAAACGTGTAGATGTTGCCATTACGGTATCTCCAGGTTCTGCCTTTTCTTGGTTCCCCATACAAAGGTTACATCCTGGACGTTCTAAGTACAACATGTTTTCGTATCCTGTACGCGCTACTGCCTTTGGATCGTTATCGTCGAATTCGAAACCTGAATACTTCACTAAAACATCCCAATCGCCTTCTGCTTTTAATTCATCAACAATATTGTAAGTTGGAGGCGCAACAACTAAAGGCGCTTTAAACTCAACTTTCCCTTGTTGTCTCTCAATGTTTTTCAACATTTGAGCTAATATTTTCATATCACCTTTATGTACCATACAAGATCCTACGAAACCTAAATCTACTTGTTTCGTTCCTCCGTAAAAAGATAATGGTCTAATTACATCATGTGTATAACGTTTAGAAACATCGTCGTTATTTACATCTGGATCTGCAATCATTGGTTCAACGATTTGATCTAAATCTACGACTACTTCTGCTTCATACTTCGCATTAGCATCTGGTCTTAACGCTGGTTTAATTCCAGTTTTAAGTTCTGTAATTCTAGTTTCTGCTTTTTCAACTAAACCTTTAAGTACTTGACCTGCATTATCCATTCCTTTATCAATCATGATTTGGATACGCCCTTTAGCTATTTCTAAAGATTCAATTAACGTTTCATCTTCAGAGATACAGATAGACGCCTTAGCTTTCATTTCTGCAGTCCAATCTGTAAATGTAAAGGCTTGATCGGCAGTTAATGTTCCAATGTGAACCTCGATGATTCTACCTTGGAATACGTTTTCTCCACCAAATTGCTTTAACATTTGTTGTTGTGTAGCGTGCACCACATCACGGAAATCCATATACGATTTCATTTGTCCTTTAAACGTTACTTTTACAGACTGTGGAATTGGCATTGAAGCCTCACCTGTAGCTAATGCTAAAGCCACGGTACCTGAATCTGCTCCGAAAGCCACACCTTTAGACATACGTGTGTGAGAATCTCCACCAATAATGATGTCCCAATCTCCTACTGTAATATCGTTAAGTACTTTATGAATAACATCCGTCATTGGGAAATATTTCCCTTTAGGATCACGACCAGTAATTAAACCAAAGTCGTTCATGAATTTCATTAATCGCGGTATGTTTGCTTTAGATTTATTATCCCAAACAGATGCTGTATGACACCCTGATTGGTAAGCGCCATCTACAATTGGAGAAATTACTGTAGCAGCCATCATTTCTAATTCTTGAGATGTCATTAAACCTGTAGTATCTTGAGACCCTACAATGTTAACTTCTACACGCACGTCTGAACCAGCATGTAATACTTTCCCTGGCGTTGTTCCTACGGCATTTTTGTTGAATATTTTTTCAACAGCTGTAAGTCCTTGTCCTTCAATAGAAATTTCTTTTGATGGTGCATATACTGGCACAACATCTACCCCTAATATTTTAGAAGCAACGGTTTGTAATTTCTTACCGAATACCACTGCGTAAGATCCACCTGCTTTCATAAACTCCATTTTTTGTGGTGTAAATGCTGCAGAAATATCTTTTAATACGGTATCGCCGTTATATAATTTTTTCTCTTTTGTATTAATAGTAAGTACCGTTCCTGTTGCCACAGAGTACTCTTCTTTTAAGATAGGTTCGCCTTCTTCGTCACGAATTGTGTTTCCGTCTGCATCTTTTTGTTGCAACCAGTTTTTAAGATCTAAACCAATACCTCCTGTTACACCAACTGTAGTTAAGAAAATTGGTGAAATTCCGTTTGTTCCAGCAATTACTGGTGCAATATTGATAAATGGCACATACGGGCTGGCTTTAATACCTGTCCATAACGCCACGTTATTTACACCTGACATTCTAGAAGACCCCACCCCCATTGTTCCTTTTTCGGCAATTAACATCACACGTTTATCTGGATGTTGTGCTTGTAAGGCTTTTAATTCTGCTTGTTGTTCTTTATTATGTTCGAATAAACACTGACCGTGTAATTCTCTATCTGAACGTGAGTGTGCATCACCACCTGGAGATAATAAATCTGTTGAGATATCACCAACTCCTGCGATAAATGTTACCACGTCTATTTTTTCGTCTATTTCTGGAAGCTTAGTAAAAAATTCTGCTTTCGCATAGCTTTCTAATAAGTCTTTAGCTACAGCATTTCCTTCTTGGTATGCGTTTTCTAAACGTGCAGTATCTGCATCGTAAAGAAATACTTGCGTTTTTAAAACTTCAGCAGCTTCTTTTGCTAAAGTCGCATTAGCACCTAAAGCTAAATCTAATAATACTTCTATAGAAGGTCCACCCTTCATGTGAGATAATTGTTCTAATGCAAAAGCAGGCGTAATTTCTTTAACTACAGACTCACCAAGGATAATTTCTTTTAAAAACTTAGCTTTTACACTAGCAGCAGCAGTAGTTCCAGGTAACACATTATAGATAAAAAAGTTAAGAGAGTCTTCTCTATATTCATTATCTAAATCTTTAATCTGTGCTATGATTTCGCTTAATAATGCAGCACCATCAATAGGTTTTGGATGAAGCCCTTGACCTTTACGATCTTCGATCTCCTTGATGTAATCTTTATAAGTAGTCATAAATAAATAATATTTTTTTTGTCAATATTAAATTAGTGTAAGTTTATAAAACTGTAATTAGTATATAAATTTTATTTCCCTATTTACATAATAAGGAGTAAGTCGTTTCTTTATTTGTTTCTTAACAGTCCATGTAATCTGCAACGAAATCGATATAATAATTTTGTCGTAATTATACATTTTTTTAATGCCTTGCCTTCTCTAAAACAAAACGTGAGGCACTAACATACATTTTTGTCTTAATTAAGGATACTGTTTAACACTATAGAGATCAAATGATAGACAACACCTTTGAGAAAACTTTGCAAACATAAAAAATTTAATGCAAAGTTGTTAAAAGAAAACTTGTAATACAATACACAATGATATTAAATTGTTATAGTGTTATCAATTTTAAGAATATCCACAATTAAATCTAATTTTTAGAGAAATACCTGTTAATTATTTAAAATAAACCGATAAAACAATTAGAAATTATGAATATTATAATTTATTTATAATCTTTTCAAAAACTAAAAGTTTTAAAATTAAAAAGGGGTGAAACTGTCATGCGTTTTAACACAATAGAACGCTTACTTTAAAATTACAAATAGAATACTAAAATAAGCTTTTAATGATTTTTTCTTCGGAAACACCTTCGGCTTCCGCCTTGTAGTTTTTAATAATACGATGTCTAAGAATACCGAATGCAACGGCTTGAACATCTTCAATATCTGGAGAAAATTTGCCACGTATAACAGCATGCGTTTTTGCTGCTAAAATTAAATTTTGTGAGGCTCTTGGCCCAGCGCCCCAATCGAGGTAATTCTTAACAATATCTGGAGCAGATTCAGAATTTGGTCGTGTTTTCCCCACCATAGTTACTGCATATTCAATAACATTGTCGGCTACGGGTACACGACGAATTAATTTTTGAAAATTGACTATTTCTTCAGCATTAAATAATGGAGTTATTGAAACGACACGATCTGTAGTTGTTGCTTTAACTACCGCTACTTCTTCCTGAAATGTTGGATAGTCTAAATGAATGGCAAACATAAAGCGGTCTAATTGCGCTTCTGGCAAAGGGTAAGTCCCTTCTTGTTCTATAGGGTTTTGCGTTGCTAACACAAAATAAGGCAAACTTAATTTATAATGTTGGCCAGCAACAGTAACTGAGCGTTCTTGCATGGCTTCCAATAATGCGGCTTGCGTTTTTGGAGGTGTTCTATTAATTTCATCAGCTAAAATAATATTCGAAAAAATTGGTCCTTTAATAAATTTAAAGTTTCTACTTTCGTCTAGTATTTCACTACCTAAAATATCGCTAGGCATTAAATCTGGTGTAAACTGTATCCGTTTAAAATCTAATCCCAAAGCTTGAGAAATTGCATTTACCATTAAGGTTTTTGCTAAACCAGGCACACCAATTAATAAGGCATGACCCCCTGAAAACACAGAAATTAAAATCTGCTCTACCACTAAATCCTGACCAATTATAATTTTGGAAATTTCGGTTTTTAGCGCTCCAAATTTCTTAACAAATTGTTCTACGGCAGCAACGTCTGACATCTTTATTTTTTTAACCAATTACTTGCAAATTCACAATTTCTATAATCTCCGTTAATTTTAATATATGTATCAGAAATTGTTTCTTTTTGCCATTTTTCAACAGCTTTTAAACGTTTATCACCTAAAGCTAAATCTTTAATTTTAAGATAATCTTGAGCATAGTTTGCTTCGTGCTCATCTACACGATCTGAAACTGTAAGAATTTTAAATTTTATTTTCCCTGTACGGTCTTGATCTTTTAATATCGTACTAATTTCGTTATCTTTTAAATTTTGAATTTGTCCGTATAATTCTGGATCCATTTTAGTTAATTCAAAATTGTAATCTTGAGTCGATGGATTAATTAATTGTCCGCCATCGTATTTTGTTTCTTTTTCGTCACTATACTTAATAGCGGCTTCTGCAAAAGTAATTTCTCCGCTTTCTAATTCGGCTCTTGCTTTTTCTATTTTTTCTTTGGCTTTAGCAATTTCTTCATCAGACACTTTAGGCATCAATAATATATGACGAACATCGTATTCTTGCCCTCTAATTTTTTCTAAGTAAATAATATGGTATCCATATTCTGTAGCAAATGGTTCAGAAATCTCACCTTCTTTTAAAGAAAAAGCGACTTGTCTGAATTCTTTCACCATTTTAGGACGCTTACGGTTTAACGTATATAAACCTCCATTTGCACGAGAAGCTCCATCGTCGGTATATAATACCACTTTAGAACGGAAACTTGCACCATTTTCAAGAACATCTGCACGCATTTCTTTTAAACGTTCTATGACTTTATCTTTTTCTTCTTGAGTTACTTGTGGTTCTACAACTATTTGAGCTACTCTTAATTCGGTTCCGAAGGTAGGACGCTCATCTTTTGGTACATTATTAAAAAATACACGAACTTCTTCTGGAGTTACTTCTACATCTTCAACAATCTTTTGTTGCATTTCCTGCGCTAGCTTCTGACTCTTGTTTACTTCAAACATTTCATCTCTTAAGCTTTTTTCATCTTCTTTGTTATATAATTTTAACAACGCATCCATAGAACCGTTAGTTTGTTGTAAAAACGATTGAATTTGTTGATCTACATACGACTGTATCTCAATATCCGAAACGATTATACTATCTTGTACCGCTTGATGCGCATATAATTTATCTTCAAGTAGCTTTCCAAACAACTCACAATCTGTAAAATCTGCTGTACTTACACCTTGAGCTTGTAATTGCAATTTTGTTTTGACAACATCAGATTCTAAAACAATATATTCTCCAATTACTGCTGCAACTCCATCTATTTTTTTTGCTCCAGGAGAGACTAAAGAATCTTTTACCATTTTAGGCTCTTCTACGACTTCTTTTGTTTCTGGAACTTCGTCTGGGATAATTTCTTGTGCAAACATGCCATTTGCACTTAAGATTAAGCTAAAAAGTAAAGCTTGTTTGAGGTTAATTATAGATTTCAAATTGTTTGTTCTTAATTGCATCTTTTGTAATATCTTTTTCTAAATCTCTAATGAGTTCTAATTTTCTCTTATTAATCACGATTTGATCGATGGTAGGCTTAACGTACTCTAGTGGTGCCGTGCTACCACGCAATAAAATGTCATTAACGCGCATCAAATATACTCCTAAAGAATCTTTGAGCTGTATAAAATTAGATTTTTTTAACAGTTGGTCTTTATTTTCAAGTGAAACTACAGGAATTTTACTTATAACTTGACTCATTTTTACCCAAATAGAATCGTTTAAAGCATAAGATTTAAATTGAATAGAAATAGAATCTAATTCTCTCTTATCTTCTTGATTAAATCGCTGAAACTTGGTTTGTATATCTTTAAAATCTAACCTGTTTTCATCGACATTTATATATCTAAACTTGATTAAATCTTCGTTTAATTTAAAAGCTTCTGTATTTGCTTTATAATAGCGTTCTGCTTCTTCAATTGAAACTACAGTATCGACACTACGTTTTACCAAAGCTTCTAAATATGCTTTAGAGTATAAATCTCTTTTATACTGATTGACTAAACGCTGAAAATCTTCTAACTTTGTTTCGTTTAAATTTCGTTTGGCTCCTTCTACTAATAACTCTTGCGTTGCCCAACGTGTAATAAAATTTTGAACCACAAGCGTACTGTCGTCCTTGGATGCCCCTTCGTTTACCAAATCTTTTATATCTTCTTGATACAAATACGTTTCGTTAACACGAGCCACAGGAATACGCTCATCTTCTGTTTTAAAAAGCTGACACGAGGTTACACTTAGTAACACTAATATTAAAAATATTCTGTTTTTCAATTATTGATTATTAATTTGATTTCTTATTTTAGTCAACACACTTTCATTAATAGATACAGTATATTTAGCATGTAAATCTTGTAACCAAAGGTCTTCTTTATTGGCTTGAAAATCGCTAATAACACTACCTTTTGCTTCGTCGAAAGATTTGAGTGTTTTTGGAAGTATGTTATTAACTTTGGCTACTATATAACCATCATTAAATTCGTAAATATCTGAAAGTCCTTTTTTATATTCAAAATCTGCAGGAAGACTTTGATTATTTTCTTCTAAAACTCCGGTAGTAAACATAACGTGAATTTCGTCTTTCACATTAAGTTTTGCTTTAATGTCTTCTAAAGGTACATTCTTTTTTAATAGTTTAGCTACTTTTTTAATGTCCTTTCTAGTTACAGAAGCTCCTACAATAGCATCTATTCTTTTGTTCCAAAAATAATTTTCTCTATGTGCTTCGTAATAGTTTTGTACCGCTACAGTATCTTTTTGGCCTGCATTCCAGATTTCATTTTCCATTAAATCAAATAACAATAAACCATCTCTATACTCTCCTATTATTTCTGCAAATTCAGGATTCTCTTCTTCTAAATGAGCTTCTTGATAGGCTTTAAGTTCTAGATCTAAGAACGTTTCATAATTAATTTCTACGATTTTATTCAAACTAAATTTTTCAGAAAACATAGCTTGACGTTTTTCTATAAAATTACCAAAATCTTTATACGTAAGCGTTTTAGAACCTATGGTTAATAACGTTTTATCGGCCGTAAATTTAGAAGGCAATTCCCATGTACGTTCATAGTATTTTTTATTCAAAATCTTAACAAAATAAGATAATGCAGGCTGGTCGTCTGAAATATTATAGCGTTTTTTTAAATCATGAATTCGGCTTTCATTAATACGTTTAGACCTACTATCTAATTTAACTTTCTCTTCCAATTCCGATTTCATATCTGCAAATTCTGGCACAGGCTTACGGTCTAATAGTTTAACTATATGCCAACCAAAATTTGTTTTAAACGGTTTAGAAACATCTCCAACTAAAACTAAATTAAAAGCTTCTTCTTCAAATTCGTTAGAAGACAGTTGTCCCTTAGAGAAAGGAGCTAACTCTCCGCCCTTATTGGCCGAGCTTAGATCTTCAGAAAACTGTTTTGCTAAACTCTCAAAACTTTCACCTTGATTCAGTTTTTTATAAATATCATTAATTCTTGCTTCTGGATTAGAAATAGTATCTCCTTCTTTATTTTTAGCTACCATAATATGTGCCACCTTTACGGTACCACGAGCAGGACGTTTATCTAAAACTTGTACAACATGATACCCAAAACGTGTTCTAAAAGGTTGAGAAACATCTCCAACCTGGGTCTTGTAAGCTGCATTTTCAAAACTATATACCATTTTAAAAGCAGAGAAATACCCTAAATCTTCTGCAAAAATAGATTTTCCATCATGCACATCTTTTTTAACCTTATCGAACCCTTCACTTATTAGACGGTTTCTTAGTTTCACGATTTCCATATATGCAGCTAATGTATCTTTTGGAGATGCATTTTCGTCTAATCTAACTAAAATATGTCTTGCTCTTACTTCAGTTTTAGTGCGCTTATAAGCTTCTTCTACCAATTCCTCTGTAACGGTATTATCTGTTAGATAATTTTGCGATAATTGATTTCTGTAGGATTTTAATTCTCTTCGATAAGCCCCTTTTTCATCTAACTTTAAAGATTTTGCTTCAGCTAATTTTAATTTATAATTAATGAATAACTGTAGATAGGCATCTACATCTTTTTGAGATTCGTCTTTTACTAAATCTAAATTCTTGTTATAAACTCTAACAAATTCTGATGCATATACTGGAGTTTCGTCCACTTTAAAAAGAATATCTTCTGAAGCAATTTGTGCTGTACTTATGTATGAAACAGTAAGTAACAGCAACAACAAAACGGATTTCAATTTCATTATTTATAATTTAATTGTAAACAAAAATAGTAATATAAAACTATAATACAAGTTGCTTTAACAAACGCAGCTCTAACAGCTTTAGTATTTTTATTCGGATTTGATTTATAAAAAAACATATATCGTATTTCAATATTTTATTGTTTTAATTAAGCGTTATCAATTTTACATTAAGTAATTAAAAAACAGTACTTTGATATATTATTTTTAAAACGACAAACAATATATAGTAAGTGTTTACAATCTGATAAAGTAATTTGTATTTTTGTTAAAACTTTAACACATGCGACAATTAAAACTGATTTGGGATTTTCGAGGTCCACATGCCTTAAAAACAGCCGAACATCATGAAATTCATTTAAAAGAATATATAGAGAACGAACATTTAGATATTACTATAACTGGAAATTCTGAGCTAAGTGAAATGCATGCTATTGCCTTTTTAGTTGTTAATGAGTCGGATATGAAACCTTTACGCGATGCATTAAAGCCACATCGCGGAGAAGTTTATCTATAAATATCATAAAATTTTATCATTATAATTACGATATTTTCACCCATAAACTGTGAGGTTTTAAACTACATTTGCAAATCGAATTTTTTAAGTGCCCATATGCTATGTTAAACGATAGACGAACAACTAATTTTCTCCTACTTATTATAGTTATTCCATTAGTATTTTATTTACTAAAAATATTATCATTTATTTTTGTCCCGCTTATTTTTTCAATGTTCATCGCATTACTATTTTTACCCATAATGAGATGGTTAACAAAACGAAAATTGCCTAATGCTCTGAGCATCGTTATTATTGTTCTTATTATTTTAGTGTTTTTTAAATTGGCAGGCGATTTAATACAATTATCTAGTAAAGAAATTCTATCGACTAGTGATGCTTTTATTTTTAAAGCTGAACAAAAAATAAAACTTTTAATTTCGAGTTTGGAAAGCTTTTTTGGTACCGAATTACTTAATGATGACATTAGTATTTCTACCCAACTATTAGATAAAGACACCCTTTTAAGCAATTTTGGACCAACTGTAAACTTTATACGCACCACGTTAACAATGGTGTTAATGACTGCTTTTTTTGTGGTCTTATGGTTAGCAGAATCTATAAATGTTCACAAGCTATTAAACAACACTATTTTAAGACAAAAACATACGTCTGTTAAAACCTTTATGAAAATTGAAAAGGATTTAATAAAATTTATAAAAGTAAAAGTGTTTGTTAGTCTATTAACAGGAATTGGTACAGGTTTAGCGTGTTATGCCTTCGATGTTAGTTTTCCTATTTTCTGGGGATTATTTGCTTTTATTATAAACTTTATACAAATGGTAGGCTCTTTTGCTACAGTAATCCTTTTATCTATTTTTGCTTTTGTTGAAATAGAAGTAGCGAGTACTTTAATTTTCTTTATACTAAGTATTACGGGTGTTCAGGTATTATTTGGAGCTATTTTAGAACCTGTTTTTATGGGAAAATCTTTCTCTATAAACATTATAACCGTATTAGTAATGCTAATGTTATGGGGATTTATTTGGGGCATTCCAGGCTTAATTATGGCTATTCCAATTACTGTATTTGTTAAAATTATATTAGAACAATTTCCTAGCACTAAACTTATTGCTAGTATTTTATCTAAGGGCTAATTAAGTTATGTCTTAAAGCTTATTCTGTATTTATTTCCAAACTTTTAAATACAAGGTTAAAAAAAAGCCTGAGCAAGCAGATTCAATATTAAAATACAGACCTAAAAAAGCTCCTATTAAAACATAAATTCGTTCTAACAGGAGCTTTATATAATAAGAAAGAAAGTAATTAACTCTTCCGTCTATCTTGAATAATTTGGAGATTCTTTAGTGATGGTTACATCGTGTGGGTGACTTTCGTTAATTCCACTAGCTGTAATTTTCACGAAACGTCCTGTTTCTTTTAATGTCTCTATATCTTTAGATCCGCAATATCCCATACCTGCACGTAAACCTCCTACAAACTGATGGATACTTTCTTCTAAATCGCCTTTATAATCTACGCGACCTACAATACCTTCTGGGACTAATTTTTTAATATCGTCTTCTATATCTTGGAAATAACGGTCTTTACTACCTTCTTTCATCGCTTCAACAGATCCCATACCTCGGTAAGACTTAAACTTTCTTCCTTCAAAAATAATAGTTTCTCCTGGAGACTCTTTAGTCCCCGCTAATAAAGATCCTAACATTACAGTATCTGCACCTGCTGCAATAGCTTTAGGAATATCTCCTGTATATCGAATTCCACCATCTGCAATCACAGGAACACCGCTACCTTTAATAGCTGCGGCAACTTCTAATACTGCAGAAAACTGAGGAAAACCAACTCCTGCAACAACTCGTGTTGTACAAATAGATCCTGGACCAATACCCACTTTTACTGCATCTGCTCCTGCTTCTACTAGATATTTAGCTGCAGCTGCTGTTGCAATATTACCAACAACAACATCTAAATATGGAAATTTAGCTTTTACTGCTTTTAATACATTTACTACACCTTTAGTATGTCCGTGAGCCGTATCAATAATTATAGCATCAATACCTGCATTATATAACGCTTCGGCACGTTCTACAGCATCGGCAGTCACTCCTATGGCAGCAGCTACACGTAAACGTCCGTAAGAATCTTTATTAGCTATTGGCTTCTGTGTAAGTTTTGTAATATCTCTAAATGTAATTAACCCAATTAAATTATAATCGGCATCAACTACGGGTAGTTTTTCAATTTTCTTTTCTTGTAAAATAACTTCAGCATCTTTTAAAGATGTTCCTTCTGCTGCAGTTACTAAATTCTCGGAAGTCATAATTTCAACAATAGCACGATCATTTTCATGTTCGAAACGTAAATCTCTATTGGTAACAATTCCTTTTAATTTCCCTTCATCATCTACAATGGGAATTCCGCCAATGCTATGTTCTTTCATGCAATTTTTAGCATCGCTAACTTTAGCCGTTAAAGGCAAGGTTACCGGATCGATAATCATACCGCTTTCTGCACGTTTAACTTTACGTACTTCTTGAGCTTGCTGCTTTATCGACATGTTTTTATGCAACACACCAATACCTCCTTCTCTAGCCATAGCAATAGCCATCGCACTTTCTGTAACGGTATCCATAGCCGCAGAAATAATCGGTACGTTAATTGTAATGTTTCGTGTAAATTTTGTTTGAATATTTACCTCTCTTGGTAAGATTTCGGAAAATGCTGGAACTAATAAAACGTCGTCGTAGGTTAGTCCTTCTCCTAGAATTTTGTTTTCGTGTGCTGTCATGGTGCAATTAAGATATAATTGCGTGCAAATATACTATTTTTAATAGTAAATAAGAAGTGAATTTACGTAATTTTAATTAGACCATTTGCAATATGGTAAAAGCACATTTACAGCATAATAATATCTATCATCTGGATTTTTTAAATTTCCTATAAATGTTAAGCCTTTAGGTACAAAAAAACGGTAAACTCCTTTTCCTTTAGCTATTTGAGAAATCTGATTTAAACTTTCAGTATCGATATTTTGATAGACAGTTTCTACCCATTCGTACTGTTCGCGATAAAGCATTTTTAAATCCCAAATTTCTGCTGTTGTATTTTTAAGGGGTTTGGCTGCCAAAAACAGGTCTTTTAAATAGTAAAACGAATTATTAAAAACCACTTCACTACCATAATTAGTATTCTGAATAGTCGTTTTTTTTACAACGTATTTATAGGGAAATATGTTTATTACATTTAATTTTTCGGAAACAAAAGAGGCCATTTTTACCCAATAAATCTCATTCCCTTTTTTGTCTAATTCGTGTTGAAGCCAAATATAGAACCCCAAACGTTGCTCTACCGAAGTATACTGATTCGGGTACATATACAGTAAATTAAAACGGTTTGCCTGTTGCCATACTATAGAATTTTGTTTTCTATCTTTAGTAAACCAATCTCCACGAGGTAGCGTTTCCAACTTGGTTTCTTTTTTGTACACTGTTAAATTTTTCCATTCTTTAGCGAAAACAACGTTCAAACTTAAAAACAAAACAAGGAAAAAAAATAATTTCATAATTAAGATTGTTAAACGACGTAATTAATTAAGCCTTATAAACCTTGTATTTTATCTTGAAAAGGCAATATCCAATTTTTATGTCTATAAGATTGTTTTTGCTGTAATAAATTTACTTCTGGATCTACGTATGTTGCACTCGGCCTACCATTTAAAGACACACAACTTTCGGCATAAACCTCTACATTATCATGCCCTTTTGTATTAAAATGACGTCCTAAAAAATGCGCATATTCTAAAATAAAATCAGGCTGGAAACTCATTTGTTTCTCTTGACTAGGAGTTAAAAAATCGGCATTATTAATATTAAAATGCTCTCCTGTTTTAGAATCTACAACAAAAAAAGTTGTAGTACCCGACCTTTCTATAAGCGATGTTCGCCAAGAAAACAAATACCCCTCTCCGGTCCAAAACAATTCTCCAGGATATAACATATACCGCAGCGGAAACAGTAATTGAAACATAAAGAACAATCCCACAATAAAAATAGGGAAAGGTGTTCTATATTGATAATCTTTTGTCATTTTTAATGCAGATGAAAATTTTAATCCATTCTGTATAGGAGACAAAAATGCTCTTAAAATTAATAGTGCTTTTTGGTGCCATTCTAAAGAGAAGAAAATAGGCGCACAAATAATTAGTATTAAAGGCAACATACCTAAAGGAAACAACGCTTGCGAAAACAGCTGATTAAAAACAAGTAAGCAAAAGGCAAAAAACCGCGTGCGTTTATAAAGCAATAGGAAAGGAATTGTTAAATCAAAAATCATAAAACTCCAACTTACGCTATAATGAAACCAACTTGATTGTAATATAGGCTCTCCTATAAAAGGGATATTTTTACTTGACGTTAACCATAATTCTAAAGGCATAGCACGTAATAACCAATCTGAATTAAGTTTTGCTAAACCAGAATATAAGAAAACGATAAAAAACATTAATTTCACACTATCTAAGCACCATTTTGGAATGGTACGATATGCGCGTCTTGAACGTAACGAATCTATTGAAAAGGCTGCATTTGCAGGCAAGAAAATCATTAAAAAGCTCAGTACCATAATAAAATAAGAAGACGATTGGTACACTGTTTTATCCATGAATTGAATATATGTGAAACTTAAAAAAAAAGTCACTATTGCAATTCTATATTTAAATCCAAAAGCCACAAAAACAGAAGACAAACCACACAAAGCAAACAAAGCATATGTATAAATACCAAATGGTTTTATCCATTCGAAAGCGTAAAATGTAAAATGAAATTTAGGTTCTACATACAGAGATTCTATCCAACCTTTCTGCCAAAAACTTATTAAACTAGCACACATTAACAAACCAAAACAGACTCTAAACACTACTAGTGGCGCTGGATTAGTTGTTTTTATGAAGTAGTTATTCATATATTAAATAAGATTTAAAACGTTTATTAATGTGCTTAACGAAGCCAGAAACATAAAATAAATCCTATTCGTTAAATAATTAGTAACTTCAAATAAAACGTTATGTTATTTAAAGCATTAAAAAATCCACATAAACACAAATTTCTAAATATTATTTAGGATATATAAGTAAAATACCAATTAATTACAAAATTATCTTCAATGAAATTTTAATGGTATAGGCCAAACATTTTAGTAGCCTCATTATAAGCACTTTCAAAACTTAGTGCATTTAATTGATTTACTTTTTTTGTTGTAAAGTATGACAACAACTTTTCGGTTGGCATATTCCCTGTTAACTCATCTTTAGCCATTGGGCAACCTCCTAACCCTTGAATAGCACCATCAAATCGTGTACAGCCGGACTTGTAAGCCGCGTCTACTTTTTCAAACCACGAATTTGGTGTAGTATGTAAATGTGCTCCAAATTCTATATTTGGATATAACGGTATTAAATTAGAAAACAAATAGTGTATGGTCTCTGGATCTGAGCTTCCTACAGTATCACTTAACGAGAGTATTTTTACTCCCATTTTACTTAAACGCTCTGTCCATTCGGCAACAATATCTACATTCCAAGGATCTCCGTAAGGATTACCAAATCCCATAGAGATATAAACAACCACTTCTTTATTACGTTGCTCTGCAATATTCAAGATCTCTTGTAAAGTCTCTACAGATTCAGCAATGGTTTTATGCGTATTACGCATTTGAAAGTTTTCTGAAATTGAAAACGGATAGCCTAAATAATCTATTTCTTTATGTTTTGAAGCCTCTTCGGCGCCTCTAGTATTGGCTATAATTGCCAAGAGTTTACTTACTGTTTTAGACAAATCTAATCGAGATAGCACTTCGGCTGTATCTGCCATTTGTGGAATGGCTTTAGGCGACACAAAACTACCAAAATCGATAGTATCATATCCTACACGCAACAAAGATTGAATGTATTGCACTTTACGTTCGGTAGGAATACATGCTTTTATTCCTTGCATGGCATCACGCGGACATTCTATTATTTTTACATCTTGAGCCATTATTTGTTACCGTTTATAATTTAAAAATACCATTATTTTTCTGAAAATAAGATAAAAAACGCAATCCCAATGAACACCACAACTTGCATCCATTTTAAAATATGACCAATCCCTTTATGTTGTTTTAAATACGTTGAAATGGAACCTCCTAGAATGGCAATCGTTACAAAAACCAAAAATGAGACTCCTATAAAAATAAAACCTAAAATATAGAATTGATATACTGTTCTTAATGAATCACTGAATAAAAACCCTGGAAAAAAAGCAAGAAAAAAGATGGACACTTTCGGATTTAAGACATTCATTATAAACCCTTGTTTATATAATTGACTCCATGTTTTCTCTGGTACATTTTCTTGAGTTAACAATACGTTTGCATCACTTTTATAAACCTTAAAAGCCAAATAAATTAAGTATATCGCTCCTAAAAATTTAATGATAAAGAAAATAGTATCTGAAGCTTTTATAATAGCAGACACACCAAAAGCAACCAAAGTAGTATGTACCAAGCACCCTGAAACCAATCCGCATGCTGTAGCGATACCAAACGACTTACCATTGGTTATACTTTGCATTAAGACATAAATAACATCTGGCCCAGGAGCAATTGCCAAAACCGAGGTTGCTATGATAAAGGATATTAAAACATCTACATCCAAAAGTTATGCATGTTTTAAGATTGCCTTATTAATTTTTTTAATTAATCCTGGTCCTTCGTATATAAATCCAGTATAAATCTGTACTAAAGTTGCCCCTGCATCTAGTTTTTCTAAAGCATCTTCTGCAGAATGGATTCCTCCTACTCCAATAATAGGAAATGCTTTATTACTTTTTTCACTTAAGTACTTAATAACTGCTGTACTTTTATCTTTAACCGGCTGTCCGCTTAACCCACCATTTCCAATAGTTTCCAGTTCTGATTCTGAAGCTTTTAATCCGCTACGGTCTACAGATGTATTCGATGCTATAACACCATCAAGTTGTGTTTCTTTTACCAATTCAATAATTTCATCTAATTGTACATCATTTAAATCTGGTGCTATTTTAAGTAAGATTGGCTTTTCTTTTCCAAACGATTTATTTGCTTTTTTTACTGTGCTAATTAATTCTAACAGATAGTCTTTATCGTTTAATTTAGCATGACTACCAACGTTTGGACAACTCACATTAAGAACAAAGTAATCTACATATGGGTGCAATGCATTAAAACAAGTCACATAATCTGCAGTGTAGTTTTCTGGTGTAGTTTGGGTGTTTTTTCCAATATTTCCACCAATAAGTATTTTTCCCTTATTTTTCTTAAGCTGAGTAATTGCAGTCTCGACACCTTCATTATTAAATCCCATACGGTTAATTAAACCTTGATCTTCAATAAGTCTAAAAATTCGTTTTTTAGGATTTCCAACCTGTCCGATTGGTGTTACTGTTCCTATTTCTACAAACCCAAATCCGAAGTTTACTAGTTCATTATACAACACTGCATTTTTATCGAAACCAGCTGCTAAGCCCACTGGATTTTTAAACGTTAATCCGAAAACATTTCGTTCTAGCTTTTTATCTTCAATCACGAATAACGATCTAAATATATGAGGTACAAATGGTATTTTAGAGAGAAAACGCACCATAGAAAATGTGAAGTGATGCACCTTCTCAGGATCGAAACTAAAAAATAAAGGACGAATTAATAACTTATACATTGCAGTTTTATTTATGCAAAAATACTTTTAAATAAAAAATCCTACAATTCAAAAAGCATAAATAATTAATAATAGTATTTTTGTATAAAATTTCACCCCTCATGATAAATAAACAGCACCTTATAAACCGTTTTGTAAGCTACATAACTGTAGATACAGAATCGGATCCAGAAAGTAACACAACCCCAAGTACAGAGAAACAATGGGATCTTGCCAATGCTCTTGCTGAAGAGTTAAAAACAATTGGTTTAGAAGATGTCTCTATAGATGAGAATGCCTACATTATGGCAACTTTACCAAGCAATGTAGACCATGACGTTCCTACAATTGGTTTTATTTCACATTTCGATACCTCTCCAGATTTTTCTGGCGCTAATGTTAACCCTCAGTTTATAGAAAATTACGACGGAAAAGACATTGTTCTTAGCAAGGAGCAAAACATCATATTATCTCCAGATTATTTTGAAGATTTACTGCTTTACAAAGGACAAACACTAATTACCACAGATGGAACAACGCTATTAGGAGCAGATGATAAAGCTGGAATTACTGAGATTGTTACAGCTATGGAATATTTAGTACAACATCCAGAAATTAAACACGGAAAGATTCGTGTTGGCTTTACTCCTGATGAAGAAATAGGTCGCGGAGCTCATAAATTTGATGTAGAAAAGTTTGGAGCAGCATGGGCTTACACTATGGATGGTAGTGAAATAGGAGAATTAGAATACGAAAACTTTAATGCTGCTGGAGCCGTAGTTACTATAAAAGGGAAAATTGTACATCCTGGTTATGCGAAAGGGAAAATGATAAATTCTATGTACATCGCTACAGAATTTATTAATTCATTACCACGCATAGAAACGCCGGAACATACTGAAGGTTACCAAGGCTTCTTCCATCTAACAGATATTAATGGAGAAGTAGATTCTACCGTTTTAAAATATATTATCCGCGATCACGATAAAGAACATTTTGAAGCGCGTAAAGACGTAATGCAAAAATTAGCAAATGATTTAAATGCACAATATGATCATGATGCTGTTAGTGTTGAAATAAAAGATCAATATTTCAATATGAAAGAAAAAGTAGAACCTGTAATGCATATTGTAGATCTTGCTGAAGACGCTATGAAGCAAGTAGGTATTACTCCTAATATTAAAGCCATTCGTGGTGGTACAGATGGTTCTCAATTAAGTTATATGGGCTTACCTTGTCCTAATATTTTTGCTGGAGGACATAATTTTCATGGACGTTACGAATACGTTCCTGTAGAAAGTATGATTAAAGCAACAGAAGTCATTTGTAAAATTGCCGAACTTACGGCCAAACGTTAATAGCGTTAGCGATTGTAGTGGCATCCTTTTTTAGCTTTAATAAAGGGCTAAAAAAGATATAACGAAAAGCGCGACCTTTATGGTAACGCCCAAACTAAATGTCTGATGAACCAAGAACACATCAGACATTTACGTTATAATATAATACCAGTTAACTATTAACTCTTTAAATTCAGGATGCTTTTTGAATAATTTATATGCTGAATTAAATAGTGGTATCTTTAATGAAATTAGCACAAACAACACTTTAAACTAAAAAATGACTGATAATATATTTGTAGATAGATTTAAAAAAATGACTAATGAAGAACTTGAAGCCATTAGTTTTAACGAAAAAGTTTACACCAACGAAGCACGTTTAACAGCTTTAGATATTTTAAAAAGCAGAGGATTAAACACGGATGCTATTAATAAAACTCACAGTGTTTTAACCGCCAAAAGTATTGCCGAGAAGAACATAATTATAAATGATACACCTAATGTCTCTGCTGGCACAAGATCTAAGCTAAAAGCGCTACCTGAATTATACTCTAAAAGCTTAATTTTAGCTATTTCTATTTTATTTTCTCCACTTTTTGGAAGTGTATTATTAATCTATAACTTTAAAGACTCTAAACTAAAAAAAGCACGAAATCATGTGATACTATTTATAATAGGATATATTTTTATTGTAGTATTAATTTCATTATTTAGTTTAAACTCTAATTTTGCATTAATTATAAATGTAATTGGAGCTTTTATTTTAACGGAATATTTTTGGAATACATATTTAGGTAAATCAATAGAATATAAGAAACGTAATTGGGCTAAACCCGTACTTATTATACTTGCTATTACAATACCTCTTACTTATTTTGTACTAAAAAGCGGAGGTGCTTTATAAGTTAAAATATATTAAAGCATAAAAAAGGCTTCCTAAATAGGAAGCCTTTTTTGATATATAATGGTATATTTATTTATTTAAATACATACGTCTACGAGAGTAAATGTTATAAAACTCATCGTCTCTTAAGTTATCTATAAACAAGATACTTTCTCCAGTACTTTTCATTTCTGGTCCTAGCTTTTTATTTACATTATGAAATTTATTAAAAGAAAATACAGGTTGCTTAATAGCATAGCCTTTTAATTCCGGTTTGAAATCAAAATCGGTTACCTTTTTCTCTCCTAACATTACTTTAGTAGCATAGTTTACATATGGTTCTCCGTAAGCTTTTGCTATAAAAGGAACCGTACGAGATGCTCTTGGATTGGCTTCAATAATATACACTAAGTCGTCTTTTATGGCAAACTGTATATTTATTAAACCAACAGTATTTAAAGCTAAAGCAATTTTTTTGGTATGGTCTTTAATTTGTTCCATAACCAAATCTCCTAAAGTAAAAGGTGGTAGCAATGCATTACTATCTCCCGAGTGAATTCCACAAGGTTCAATATGTTCCATAATCCCGATAATGTACACATTTTCACCATCACAAATCGCATCTGCTTCTGCTTCGATTGCACCATCTAAATAGTGGTCTAACAATAATTGATTTCCTGGCATTCTGCTTAATAAATCTACAACGTGTTTTTCAAGTTCTTCTTTATTAATTACAATTTTCATCCCTTGTCCTCCAAGAACGTACGATGGACGTACTAAGATTGGAAAATCTAGTTTGTCTGCTATCGCAGAAGCTTCATCTGCTGTTGTTGCAATATCAAACTCTGGATAAGGAATATTATTTTCTTTTAACATGTTAGAGAACAACCCACGATCTTCGGCTAAATCTAAAGCTTCAAAGCTTGTTCCTAATATTTTAACACCGTACTTGGTTAATTTTTCAGCAAGTTTTAAAGCCGTCTGACCTCCTAACTGAACAATAACACCTTCTGGTTTTTCATGCTTAATTATGTCGTAAATATGTTCCCAGAATACAGGCTCGAAGTATAATTTATCGGCTGTATCGAAATCTGTAGATACGGTTTCCGGGTTACAGTTAATCATAATAGTTTCGTAACCACATTCTGCAGCTGCAAGTACACCATGCACACAACAGTAATCGAACTCGATTCCTTGCCCGATACGGTTTGGACCAGAACCTAAAACAATAACTTTTTTTCTATCTGTAACCACACTTTCATTATCTGCATAACGATTACCGTCGGCAGTTTCTACATCACTTTCAAAGGTAGAGTAATAATATGGTGTTTTCGCTTGAAATTCTGCAGCACACGTATCTACTAATTTGTATACACGATTTACACCAAGTTCTTCACGCTTACTATAGACTTGACTTTCTAAACATTTAAGCATGTGTGCAATTTGACGGTCACCATATCCTTTTTGTTTAGCTTCAAGCAATAAATCTTTCTGAATTGTATCAATAGTAAAGGTCGAAATTTCGTTTTTAAGCATATGTAATTCTTCATATTGCTTTAAAAACCACATATCAATTTTTGTGATTTCGTGAATTCTACTTAACGGGATTCCCATCTCGATTGCATCGTAAATGATAAACACACGATCCCAAGACGCATGTGTTAACTTCTCGATAATCTGATCGTAATTTTTATTTTCTTTTCCATCTGCTCCTAAACCGTTACGTTTAATCTCAAGAGATTGCGTTGCTTTGTGAAGTGCTTCTTGAAACGAACGTCCAATTCCCATAACTTCTCCAACAGATTTCATTTGAAGTCCTAAAGTTCTGTCTGAACCTTCGAATTTATCAAAATTCCAACGCGGTATTTTCACGATTACATAATCTAAAGTCGGTTCGAATAAAGCCGAAGTCGATTTAGTAATCTGATTGTTTAATTCATCTAGATGATAACCAATAGCCAGTTTAGCCGCAATTTTCGCAATAGGATACCCCGTTGCTTTAGACGCTAAGGCAGAAGAACGCGATACACGAGGATTAATCTCGATAGCGATAATATCTTCGTTTTCATCTGGAGACACAGCAAACTGCACGTTACATCCTCCTGCAAAATCTCCAATATTACGCATCATATGAATAGCCATATCTCGCATTCTTTGATACGTTTTATCACTAAGCGTCATGGCCGGTGCTACAGTTATAGAATCTCCTGTATGAATTCCAATTGGATCCATATTTTCGATAGAACAGATAATAACCACATTATCATTTGCATCTCTAAGAAGTTCTAATTCGTATTCTTTCCAACCAATAAGAGCTTTATCGATCATAACCTCATGAATTGGAGAAATCTCTAATCCGCGGGTTAATAATTCGTCGAAGTCTTCTTCTTTATATACAAAAGATGCACCTGCACCACCTAAGGTATAAGATGCTCTAATAATTAAAGGGAAACCAAATTCTTGTGCAATTTCTTTACCTTTTAAGTAAGATGTAGCTGTTGCTTGTGGCGCCATTGGCACACCAATTTTAAGCATTAACTCTCTAAACTGCTCTCTATCTTCGGTAATATTAATAGCATCAATATTAACACCTATAATATCTACTCCAAAATCTTTCCAAATTCCTTTTTCATCGGCTTCAATACATAAATTAAGTGCTGTTTGCCCACCCATAGTAGGTAAAACAGCATCTATATTTGGATGCTCTTCAAGGATTTTCACAATTGATTTAGTCGAGAGAGGCAACAAGTATACATGATCGGCCATTGAAGGATCGGTCATAATAGTTGCTGGATTCGAGTTGATTAATACGGTTTCTATCCCATCTTCACGAAGCGATCTTAAGGCTTGAGTTCCTGAATAGTCAAATTCGCAGGCTTGCCCAATTACAATTGGTCCAGACCCGATAATTAGAATAGATTTTAGCTTTGGATTTTTTGGCATTGTATTATATTAAGATATTTCAAAAGTAGTTATAAAAACGAGATATAAAAAAAGGCGTTACCATTAAGTAACACCTTTCTATTATATCAAAACACTGATATCATTATTTTTTATGTCTTGACTCAGAAGATACAGACAGTTTCTTTCTTCCTTTAGCACGTCTACGTGCAAGGACTTTTCTACCATTGGCAGAAGCCATTCTTTCTCTAAAACCGTGCTTGTTTCTTCTCTTTCTTTTTGATGGTTGAAACGTTCTTTTACTCATTGTCTTGTATCTTTAAAATCTTCAATATTCTATCTAAACGAAGTCTTGATGGTTTCTTCAAAACTGCGGGCAAATATACAAAGAGTTTTTAGTTTAACAAACCTTATTTAAAAAATATTTTTTAGTAAAATTTTTAGTTTCTTTGTAATCCCAAATAAGAGTGTACAAATGATTCGATTTTTTCTTAAGATATTAATATTTACCTTTATAGGTACATGTTCTTTATCTGCCCAATCTTTACTGCAATATCGGTTAAATATAGGAGATAGCATAACAGTACTACAGCAGGCAACACAAAATATAGTGCAATGTGAAAAAGGTATAGAACATAAAATACTAAATAATCTAGAAGAGAATTACACCTTTAAAGTCGCTGCTAAAACAGATAGTACTTATAAATTAAAATTTCACTTTAATCAATTTAAGCTTAAAACAACTTCTAATAAGTTTGGTGTTTTAGTTGATGTAGACACTAACAAACCTGCAACAGACAACGATACTGAAGGAAAAATATTTGGTGGTTTAACACATTCTGAATTACAGATAGAGATGTCTTTCTCTGGAGAAATTATTCAGGTAATTGGAGCAGAAGAAATGATTAATAATATGATTAGCTTATCTGGAATACGTGATGAATTTACGAAACAGCTAATGATTGAATCGATGAAAGCTGAATTTGGTAACGAATCTTTATCTAAAAGTTTTGAGCAACTCACGCATATTTACCCAAAACAGAAAGTAAATATTGGTGATACTTGGAAGAATGAGTATACTGGGGAGATAAATTCTAAAAACACTTGGAAGCTTAAAAAACTATCTGATAATATTGTTTTAAATGCAGAATCTACATTAAGTATGATTATTGAAGACGAATTTACCAACCTACTTTTAAAAGGAAAACAAAATATAGTCGTGATTGCCGACAAAAAAACAGGATTTATTAACGAAATGACTGTAAATGCGGAAGCTAGTAATGCTGTCGATTTAAATCATCCAAACAGTAATCCAACCAAAGTAACATCTATAACAACTTATAAAATTAAATAAAACATATGTACAACAAGAACATAAAATTAGTAATCGCCGGTTTAATTATAGCTTATGCCGTTTACCAATTTATAGAAGGAAATATTGGAAATGGAATCATGTTAATCTTATTGTCGTCTATTTTTATCTTTTTATACTTTAAGAACGAGTTTATCTTGCTTGCTTTTTTAAAGTTACGTAAACAAGATTTTGAAGGCGCTACCAAATGGTTAAACAAAATTAAAAACCCAGATTCTGCTTTAGTAGCAAAACAACATGGTTATTATAATTATTTACATGGCATCATGGTTTCTCAGACAAACATGAATGAATCTGAAAAATATTTAAAAAAAGCCGTGGCTTTAGGTTTAAATATGGATCATGATTTAGCGATGGCAAAATTAAGCTTAGCTGGTATTTCTTTATCTAAACGCAGAAAACAAGAAGCTACGAAATTGTTATCTGAAGCTCAAAAATTAGATAAACAAGGCATGTTAACAGATCAAATAAAAATGATGAAAGAGAATATGAAACGTGCTCAAGCTCCTAATCAACATTTTGGCGGTCATAAACAACCAAGAGGAGGAAGACGATAAATCTTTCTTTAAAGCATAAAAAAGGGCGTTGAATTAATTCAACGCCCTTTTTTATTATATAATACATCTTATTTATAATATCCTTCCTTAGGAATTTCTATCTCGTATAATTTTCTTGAACTATTATTTAAGAACGATTCACGTAACCAAGGATTATGAATTTTTAAAATCTTATAGTTAATATCATACTTCTGAGCAAAAGCAGCGAAATCTGTAACCGCAGTATCAACTTTTACAGTATAGGTTGGCACATAAGTATACAAATCTTTTTCTCTGAAGTTAAAGCCATACTTTAACGGATTATTTAAAATTTCTTTTAGTGCAATAATTCTAAACACGTAACGCCCTGTTTCCTCTCCTAGCAACAAATCATAATAATCATCTACTTTTTGAGCTTCTAAACGAGAAGACACGCCTCTATTCCCTGCATTATATGCTGCTGCAGCCAAGGTCCATGTTCCTAACTGTGCTTTAGACTTTTTTAAGTATTCGCAAGCGACTTCAGTAGATTTTTCCAAATTGTAACGTTCATCTACATTATCATTTACTTCTAATCCAAAATCTTTGGCAGTTGCTTTCATAATTTGCCAAACACCACGAGCTCCTGCAGGAGATACTGCATTTGTTAATCCGCTTTCTATAACAGCCAAATATTTAAAATCGTCTGGAATTCCATGTTTCTTTAAAATAGGCTCTATAATTGGGAAGTACTTATTTGCACGTTTAAATAATAATAAAGCATTAGATTGCCAATAGGTATTTACTAATAATTCACGATCCATACGTTCATGAACATCAGGATCTGTTAATGGTAAATTTTCGCCTGCAAAATCTAATTGTTCTGGCATTTGCAGCGCATAAACATTATAGTCATTAAACTGTTTTTTTTCGAAACTTTCATCGGTTTCGGGGTCACCAACAGCATTAATAGACAATGCAACTACCCCTAATACCCCGACAAACATTAGACCTTTATAAATATTCCTCATCATTTTGGTTTGTTTTTATAATTTAAATAGCATCAAAATCTAAGCCAGATTATCACTTAAAATTAATTGTGGCAGATTTTCATTAAACCATTTATATTTATTTATAATCATAATATGGGTACCATCTTTTACAGTGATACAATCTTTAATATATTGATACGGAAAAACCGCATCTTTATCGCCATGAATATGTAATGTGTTTGGGAGCGGTTTTTCTTGATCCCAGCACACGACTTGTTCAATAGCCCAATCTAAATAATTTTTATCACGTACAGATAAATATTTTTTATATAAATTCACACGTTTTGTTGTTGAATTCCCAAAAGTATACTTGGCATACGATTCAAAATCACGTACCAAATGCGTTGGTAGAAACTTATACATTTTGGTAACCTTCGCTAATTTCATTCGTTTTGGTAATTCGTACTTAGTTAATACGCTTGAAATTACAATAACTTTTTTAGTTTTCATATGCTTACTCATTTCTTGCACTAAAATCCCTCCAAAAGACACGCCTACAAGTACCGGCATCTTTTCTTTTACATTTTTACAAATACGTCTTGCATAGTCTGATAAGCTTTCCTTTGGGTTTGGAATAACCCATTCTAATAAATGCATTTTAAAGCGATCTTTTGGCAAATCTATATATTCAAAAATTGTTGGATTAGCTGCCATTCCAGGCATAAAATACACATGTATTATATCTTGATTCATAAGGTATTAAACTGTTAAACTCTTTAATTTCATAATAATTTTACGTAAATTTGTATCAGTTTTCTACTGAAAACTTATTAAAGAGAGAATTCTTTTTTTCTCTTTACTCCATTCGTTAAAAACATGACCATGATAGAAACAGCAGAAGTATCAGACAACGATTTTTTACGCCAGTTTGAATGTAAAATTGACGACGATTTAGCCATTATTGAATACTCTTTACAAGAACGCAAGATTTTTTTAACTAAACTAATTGTTCCTGAAGAAAAAAACACTGAAGAGTTTCAAAATGAATTTATAACACTAGTATTAAACAGCCTGCAAGAACGCAATTTAAGCGTTGTTCCTACGTGCCCTACTATTGCCAAATTTATGAGAAAACACAGACAGTACAAAAGCATGCTACCTATTGGTGTTAGAATATAATTCTTATAAAAAGAGCCACTTAGTAAGTGGCTCTTTTTATATTTTAGACTGCAATTGAATCTTTTACAAACTCAAATCTAACTAAGCCATCTTCGTCTATTTTTGTTAAAGTAATATCCTGTAGTGTATTTACTAATTCAGGATTCCAAGGTGTTTTAACTTTTACATAATTTTCTGTAAATCCTTGAATATAACCTGCTTTATTTTCTCCTTCAAATAAAACCGTTCGTGTACTTCCTAACTGACTCTCGTAAAAGGCTCTACGCTTTTTAACTGATAATCCGCGAAGCATCTTACTACGTTTGCTACGCACATTTTTAGGCACAACACCTTTCATAGCTGCAGCTTCTGTATTATCACGCTCAGAATAGGTAAATACGTGCAAATACGAAATATTTAATTCATTTAAAAAATGATATGTTTCTAAAAATAATTCTTCTGTTTCTCCAGGAAAACCAACAATAACATCGACACCAATACATGCTTCTGGCATGACTGTTTTAATCTTATTTACGCGATCTACATACAATTCTTTCATATAACGACGACGCATTAACTTAAGAATTTCGTTACTTCCACTTTGTAATGGAATATGAAAATGTGGCACAAATGTTCTGCTTTTAGACACAAAATCTATCGTTTCGTTTTTTAGTAAATTTGGCTCTATAGATGAAATTCGAAGACGTTCAATCCCTTCAACGGCATCTAAACCTTTTACCAATTCGTAAAACGTGTGTTCGTGTTTTTTATTTCCGAACTCCCCTTTTCCATAATCTCCAATATTAACACCGGTTAATACAATTTCTTTAATATTCTTTTCTGAAATTTCTTTAGCATTCTTAAGTACATTCTCCAATTCATCGCTTCTAGAAATCCCTCTAGCCAACGGAATTGTACAATATGTGCACTTATAATCGCAACCATCTTGCACTTTCAAAAACGCACGTGTACGATCGCCAATAGAATAACTTCCTACATAAAAATCGGCTTCTTCAATCTCGCAAGAATGTACTTCTCCAAAATCATTTTTAGACAAATCGTTTAGATAATCTGTGATTTTAAATTTTTCGGTAGCTCCCAAAACTAAGTCTACACCATCTACATCTGCTAATTCTTGTGGTTTTAATTGTGCATAACACCCAACTGCTGCTACAAAAGCTTTCGGATTAATTTTTTGCGCTTGCTTTACAATCGATTTAAAACGCTTATCTGCATTATCGGTAACCGAACAGGTATTAATTACATATATATCTGCTGGATCTGAAAAGTCTACACGGTCAAATCCTTCATTCTCAAAATCTCTAGCAATGGTAGAGGTTTCGGAAAAATTTAATTTACAGCCTAAAGTATAAAAAGCTACTTTTTGTCGAGTCATAATTTGATTGTCTAAAATGATGCAAATTTACAAAAAAACTATGGTGTTTATACTAAAACCCTCTTAATACATACTTCACAACGTATTACTCTTTTTTAATACTTCCAAAAAAATAAAATAATTTAAAGAGCGAAGTTCCATTTGTGCAGTAATACACTTACTTTTGATTTTCTAACATTTTATATAAATAATTTCAGATTCCTTTCTATGTCATCAGTTTTAAACACGTTTTCTTCCTCTTTTAAAAACATATTACTTATTTGCATTGGAAGCTTAGTATGTATTAACTGTGCTTCAGACCAAAAAAGAAGTAGCGACAATCTTGTTTTTAGATATAATGAACATAAAAACATTAGTTCATTAGATCCTGCTTTTTCTAAAGACATTGCCGATATTTGGGCAACAAATCAGTTATTTAATGGCTTAGTGCAAATGAATGACAGCATGCAAGTAGAACCTGCCATCGCTAATTCTTGGACAATTTCTGAAGATGGATTAACTTATACTTTTAATTTACGAAACGATGTATATTATCATAAAGACACTTTATTTGGTAGAGATTCTACACGCGTAGTTACAGCCGAAGATTTTAATTATAGCTTGAACCGTTTGCGCGATCCGCAAGTGGGATCGCCTGGTCGATGGGTTTTAAATAAAGTAGATGCATTTAAAGCGATAAATAAAAACACATTTCAAATTCGACTAAAACAACCATTCCCTGCTTTTTTGGGATTATTAACCATGAAATATTGTTCGGTTGTTCCTAAAGAAATTGTAACACATTACGGATCGGAATTTAGATCACACCCTATTGGTACAGGACCCTTTTATTTTAAACGTTGGGAAGAAAACGTAAAACTAGTGTTTAGAAAAAACACTTTATATTTCGAAAAAAATTCAGAAAACCAACATTTACCATATCTTGAAGCCGTGGCCATTACCTTTTTACCAGACAAACAAAGTGAGTTTTTACAATTTACACAAGGTAATATCGATTTTATTTCTGGATTAGATGCCTCTTACAAAGATGAAATATTAACCGCCAACGGACAATTACGAGGTCGCTATACTACTGAAGTGAATATGATTCGTGCCCCCTATTTAAACACTGAATATTTATCGTTTTTTATGGATTCAGAATTATCAGAAATACAATCTGAATGGCTTAGAAAAAGCATCAATTATGGTTTTGATCGGGAAAAAATGATGACGTATTTACGAAACGGAATAGGTATTCCTGCACATGGTGGATTCATACCAAAAGGATTACCTGGTTATAATACTACCATTGGATTTAATTATCAACCCCAAAAAGCAAAAGCATATCTAGAAAAATTCAAGGAACAAACAGGTATAGAACATCCAGAAATCACAATTACAACCACAAGTAACTATTTAAGTTTTTGCGAATATATTCAGCGTGAAATTCAGAAAACAGGATTAATTGTACATATTAATGTTGTACCACCTTCTGCTTTAAAAGATGCTAAAGCAAACGGAAAACTAGATTTATTTAGAGCAAGTTGGGTTGCAGATTATCCAGACGCAGAAAATTATCTTTCGTTATTTTATAGTAAAAATTTCGCTCCAAACGGACCAAATTATTCTCATTTTAAAAATGACTTATTTGATACTTGGTACGAACAATCGTTTACGGAAACAGATTCTAAAAAACGAGAAATACTCTATGCTAAAATGGATTCTTTAGTAATAGCACATGCTCCTATTGTACCTTTATTTTACGATGAAGTTGTTCGTTTTACTAGAAAAAATGTTCATGATTTAGGAATTAATCCAACCAATTTATTAGAATTAAAACGTGTTAAGAAGTACAATTAATCTCTTCTATACTTTTTAGACTCTTCAAAAATATGTTCCAGAATAGCTTTATCTACATCGGTTAATTCTACATCACGTCTTTTCATCACCATTTCGGCAACTTCAAAAGCTTTTTTAGTTGTATAAGTTGTAAACCCGCTACTTCCTCCCCAACTAAAGCTTGGTACAAAATTACGAGGAAAACCAGTACCAAATATATTTGCATTTACACCAACAACTGTCCCTGTATTAAACATGGTATTAATACCACATTTACTGTGATCTCCCATCATTAATCCACAAAACTGAAGTCCTGTTTTCGCAAAATTTTCTGTTTCGTAGCTCCACAATCTTACTTCTGCATAATTATTTTTCAGATTAGAGTTATTAGTATCTGCACCTAAATTACACCATTCGCCTAAAACAGAATTACCTAAATACCCATCGTGTCCTTTATTAGAATTAGCAAATAACACCGCATTATTTATTTCTCCACCTACTTTACTATACGGTCCAATAGTTGTTGGTCCGTAAATTTTAGCCCCCATTTTAACGGCTGCTTTTTCACACAATGCAAAAGGCCCACGAATTAAACTTCCTTCAAGAATCACGGCATCTTTACCTATATATATAGGACCTGTGGATGCATTTAGAGTTACAAAATTAAGTTGAGCACCTTCTTCTATAAATATATTTTCAGGAGCAATAGTATTTACTGTAGTAGGGATAGGCAAAGAAGTTCTTCCTTCTGTTAGCAAATCAAAATCTGCTTGAATAGCAGCTCCATTTTTAGAAAAAATATCCCAAGTATGTTCTACTTTAAGACACGCTTCATTATATTCTATAGCCTGGTAAGTTTCAAAATCTATATCTTCTTGAGAATCTGTTGCAAAAAAAGCAATCACATCTTCATCTTTAAAAATAGCTTGATTTTTTTCTAAACGTCTAATAAGTTCTACTAATTCGAAATTTGGAAGGTATGATGCATTAATCATTACATTTTCTTCCATTTCAACCATCGGATATTTATCTGCAAGATAATCTTCGGTAATAGTTGTAATAGTACTTCCTAAATGATGCTCCCATTTTTCGCGAATAGTTAAAATACCAATTCTAATATCTGCAACAGGTCTTGTGTAGGTAAAAGGTAATAGACTGTTGCGCGAAGGACCATCAAAGAGAATATAATTCATTATTCGATTTTTTAAGTAAAAATAAAAAAGCCTTTCAAAATTTGAAAGGCTTTAGTAATATATATTTGCACTAAATTACTTTTTGAATTTAGCGTATTTATTTTTGAATTTATCAATACGACCAGCCGTATCAATTAATTTAGATTTACCTGTATAGAACGGGTGTGATGTTCTTGAAATCTCCATTTTAATTAAAGGATACTCAACACCATCTACTTCTAATGTTTCACTTGTGTTAGCGGTAGATTTAGTTAAAAACACATCTTCATTAGACATATCTTTAAATGCTACTACTCTATAATTTGCTGGATGTATATCTTTTTTCATCACTAAACGTATTTAATCTTATCAATTTTGAGAATGCAAATTTAAGAATTTTTTATTCTCTCACAATCTTTTTTTCATTTATTTATTTAAGTTTCTATTTGTAACGTTTTAGTATATTTGTTTACTAACCATTTTAAACCTATTAACCAATCACAAAATTATGGAAAATTCATTAAAATCTATGGCTGCTACTTACGGTATTTACTTAGCCATTTTATTATCTGCTTTTACAATAATAGCGTATGTTGTAGATCTAGAAATATTAACTAGTATGTGGGTTAGCGCCGGAATATTTATAGTAATTATAGTGTCCGGAATTTTTTCTACTGCGAAGGCTAAAAAAGTACAAAACGGATTTATCACGTTTAAAGATGCATTTACAGCCTACTTTGCAACGGTAGTAATTGGCATTATTATTAGTACCTTAGTAAGTATAATAATTTTCAATTTTATAGATCCAGATGCTGCAGATTTTTTAAAACAACAGATTATTGAAAAATCGACCGGAATGATGGAAAGTTTTGGAGCACCGCAAGAGCAAATAGACATTGCCATTGCTGAAATGCAAAAACAAAATCAGTTTGCAATTGGTAATCAATTAAAATCTCTAGCCTTTTCAATTATATTTTATTGCATCATGGGATTAATAATTGCACTTGCAATGAAAAAAACTGACCCAGAAGCCATTTAATTATAGTATTTTTGAACTTTTAAGAGTTTAAAACGCATACATGGATATATCAGTAGTCATACCACTACTTAACGAACACGAATCTATAAAAGAATTATACGATTGGATTGCAAAAGTCATGCAGTCCAATCGTTTTTCTTACGAAATTATTTTTATAGATGATGGTAGTACAGACACCTCTTGGACTATAATTTCAGAATTATCTAATATATATACTGAAGTTAAAGGCATTCGTTTTTTACGCAACTATGGTAAATCGCAAGCCTTACATGCTGGTTTTGAAAAAGCTAAAGGCGATGTCATTATTACTATGGATGCCGACTTACAAGACAATCCTGAAGAAATTCCTGAGCTTTACAACATGATTATTAACGATAATTTTGATTTGGTTTCAGGTTGGAAAAAGAAACGTTACGATTCTGTAATATCTAAAAATTTACCTTCAAAACTTTTTAATTGGGCCGCACGAAAAACATCTGGAGTAAAACTTCATGATTTTAACTGCGGACTCAAATCTTATAAAAACGAGGTTATAAAAAACATAGATGTTAATGGCGAAATGCATCGTTACATTCCGCTTTTAGCTAAAAATGCAGGATTTTATAATATCGGAGAAAAAGTTGTACAACATCAAGCTCGTAAATATGGAGAAACCAAATTTGGTATGGATCGCTTTATTCATGGCTTTTTAGACCTCATTACCATTTGGTTTATATCGCATTTTGCCAAACGCCCAATGCATCTTTTTGGTGCTTTAGGAGCAATAATGTTAGCTATAGGTTTCGGATTTTCTGTATATTTAGGAATTGATAAAATTTTCCTAAATCCGCATGGTAGACTCATAACAGATCGTCCGCAATTTTATATTGCTTTAACCACAATGATTCTTGGTACTCAGTTTTTTGTTGCTGGCTTTTTAGGAGAACTTATTTTAAGATCTAAACCAAACCGAATTAGATACAACATTAAAAGTGAGTTAAATTTAAACGAAAATTGAAAGAATTTAACGCAACATTAATCATTACCATTTAACGAATTAATTATTTTTACTGACCATATAATAAAAATATTATGATTTACATTGAACCAGAATTATTAGAACGCGTAAATACATGGCTAACACCTGCCTTTGATGAAGACACACAAACCTACATTAAAGACTTAATAGCAAATAACCCAACAGATTTAAAAGAAAGTTTTTATAAAGACTTAGAGTTTGGAACTGGTGGTATGCGAGGTATAATGGGAATTGGTACAAACCGAATTAACAAATATACTTTAGGAAAAAACACTCAAGGTTTAAGCAATTACTTGCACAAAAGTTTCCCCGGCGAAACGGTAAAAGTAGCCATTGCTTACGACTGTAGACATAACAGTAAAACATTAGCAAAAGTAGTTGCCGATGTATTTTCTGCAAATAATATAGAAGTTTATCTTTTCGAAGATTTACGTCCAACTCCAGAATTATCTTTCGCTGTAAGACATTTAGATTGCCACTGTGGTATTGTATTAACAGCATCTCATAACCCACCAGAATATAACGGATACAAAGTATACTGGCAAGATGGCGGCCAATTGGTTCCTCCACATGACGATTTAATAGTAAACGTTATTGACAGCTTAGATTATTCTGAAATTAAGTTTGACGAAAACGCAGACCTTATTCATTATATTGGTAAAGACGTAGATAATGCCTTTATTGAAGCATCTATTAAAAACGGAAGCTACACAACTCCAGAAGCTAGAGAAGGTTTAAATGTTGTATTTACACCGCTTCACGGAACATCTGTAACGTCTGTACCTCAAACTTTAAAACGTGCAGGTTATAATCACGTACATATTGTAAAAGAACAAGAAGTGCCAAATGGCGATTTCCCAACCGTAAAATCGCCTAACCCAGAAGAGCCTGAAGCTTTAAAAATGGCTTTAGATTTAGCAGAACAAACAGGTTCGGACATCGTTATTGGTACAGATCCTGATTGTGACCGTTTAGGTGTTGCTGTTCGTAATTTAGATGGTGAAATGGTTTTATTAAACGGAAACCAGACCATGTTACTAATGACCGATTTCTTACTTAAACAATGGAAAGCGAAAGGCAAACTTAATGGCAACGAATTTATCGCTTCTACAATAGTTTCTACACCAATGATGCACCAATTAGCAAAAGCTTACGATGTAGATTATAAAATTGGTCTTACAGGATTTAAATGGATTGCTAAAATGATAAAAGATTTCCCTGAGCAAACGTATGTTGGTGGTGGTGAAGAAAGTTTTGGTTATTTAGTTGGCGATTTTGTTCGTGATAAAGATGCTGTGACCTCTACCCTATTGGCTTGCGAAATTGCAGCACAAGCAAAAGCAGATGGTAGCTCTATGTACCAAAGCTTGTTAGATCTTTATGTAGCACACGACTTATATAAAGAACGTTTAATTTCATTAACTAAAAAAGGTATTGAAGGTGCTCAAGAAATCACTCAAATGATGGTTGATGCTCGTGAAAATCCAGTATCAGAAATCAATGGGGCTAAGGTTGTAAGTGTAGAAGATTATCAAACATCAACAGTTAAATACTTAGCTACAGGAAAAGAAGAAACTATCGATATTCCAAAATCTAATGTTATTATTTATTACACTGAAGACGGTAGTAAAGTAGCCTTAAGACCAAGTGGGACAGAGCCTAAAATTAAATTTTACATTAGCGCAAATACCCCGTTAGACAGCACAGACAATTTTAAAGCTACAGAAGCAAAACTTGAAGCTAAAATTGATGCAATTATAAAAGATATGAAGCTTAGTTAATGGAATATTTAAAAAAACTATCACGCTTTATAATTCCGTATAAGAAATACGGTTACTTTAATATTTTCTTCAACATATTATATGCATTTTTTAGCACCTTAGCCATGGTCTCTTTAATGCCTATGATTAATGTTTTATTTGGAGAAACGGAACGGGTAACCGTAAAACCAGTTTATCAAGGTATTACGCATTTAAAAGCGTATGGTGAAGATTTTTTAAACTATTTTGTCACTACAACTAATGCAAACGAAGGGCCGCAACGCACTCTTTTTTACATGATTGTATTAATAATTAGTTTATTCTTACTTAAAAATATATTCAATTATTTAGCTTTATTTTCAATTACATTTTTAAGAAATGGTGTTTTAAAAGATTTAAGAAACGCCATTTACGACAAGGTTATTACCTTACCCATTTCTTATTATTCTGAAAAGAAAAAAGGAGATATAATTGCTCGTATTTCGGGAGATGTGAACGAAGTTAAAAATTCTTTACTTGCTATTTTAGAGCTTATTGTAAAAGAACCTTTAACCATAGTTTTTGCTATAATAACTATGTTTACCATTTCGTCTAAACTTACCATATTTGTGTTTTTATTTATACCTGTAGCCGGATTCATTATATCTAGAATAGGAAAAAGTTTAAAACGTAAATCAAATAAAGTACAGACCGAGCAAGGCGTTTTTATTTCTACTTTAGAAGAGACTTTAGGTGGATTAAAAGTGATTAAAGGTTTTAATGCTGAAAAAAAGTTTAATGATAAGTTTCAAGATTCAACCAATCGTTTCTATCATTTTTCAAACACCCTTTTAAACCGACAAAACTTAGCTTCTCCAACCAGTGAATTCTTAGGTATTGTTACTATTGCTGCCTTATTATGGTATGGAGGAAGTATGGTTTTAATTGAAAAAACCTTATCTGGTGGTGCTTTTATAACCTATATGGCCCTAGCTTACCAGATATTAACACCTGCTAAAGACATTAGTAAAGCCAGTTATAAAGTTAAGGCAGGTAATGCTGCAGCAGATCGTGTTTTAGAAATTTTAAATACAGATTCTGTTTTAGAAGACAAACCTAACGCTAAGGTGAAATCGGACTTTACAAGCGATATTACTTTAAATAATATCTCATTTAAATATGACGATGAGATGGTTTTAAAACACTTCACCTTAAAAGTACCGAAAGGAAAAAGTGTCGCGCTTGTGGGGCAATCTGGTAGCGGAAAAAGTACAATTGCGAATCTAGTTACCCGTTTTTACGATGTTAATAATGGAACCATTACTATTGATGGTGAAGATATTAAAGATTTAACTAAACAGTCGCTTCGTAGTTTAATGGGCTTAGTTACTCAAGATTCCATCTTGTTTAACGATACTATTAAACAGAATATTCTTTTAGGAAAAGAAAACGCTACAGACCAAGAAATCATTGAAGCTCTAAAAATTGCTAATGCTTGGGAATTTGTAAAAGATTTACCACTTGGAATTGAAACTAATATTGGAGATTCAGGTAATAAATTATCTGGCGGACAAAAGCAACGTTTAAGTATTGCCCGTGCCGTTTTAAAGAATCCTCCGATTATGATTTTAGATGAAGCAACTTCTGCCCTAGATACAGAGAGCGAACGCTTAGTACAAGATGCTTTAGAGAATATGATGAAAAACAGAACCTCTATTGTTATCGCTCACCGTTTATCAACCATCCAAAGTGCAGACCTTATTGTGGTTATGCAAAAAGGAGAAATTGTAGAACAAGGCACACACGACGAGTTAATAAAAAAAGATAATGTTTACAATAAATTGGTACACATGCAAAGTTTTGAATAACGCATAGGCTAAACAATTAAAGTAAAAGGATAAACATAACACAACTTGTTTATCCTTTTTTTATGACCCTTTTTATAACTTTATTCAGAAATTTATCTTTTTCAAATTAAACTTTTAATACCTTATAGAGTCTAATGTTAAAACGCACGAATGATTAACGAGTCTCAACTTTTAGAGCGACTAAAATCTGATGCTAGCAGAGATTCTGCTTTTAAAGACCTTATTCGCCTTTATAAAGAGCGTCTGTATTGGCACATCCGTAATATTGTAAAATCTCACGACGACACAGACGATGTGTTACAAAATACGTTTATAAAAATATTTAGAAACATAAATTCATTCAACGGAGATAGTAAATTATACTCTTGGATATATAGAATTGCGACAAATGAATCTATTTCTTTTATTAATAAAAGAGCAAAACTTTTACAAATCACAAACGAAGAGGCACAACAACTAGCACTAAACCACTTACAATCTGATGTTTATTTTGAAGGAGACGAAATTCAATATAAATTACAACAAGCAATTGCTAAATTACCTCAGAAGCAACAATTAGTATTTAATATGAGGTATTTTGAAAATATAAAATATAAAGATATGTCTGAAATTTTAGACACCAGCGAAGGCGCTTTAAAAGCCTCTTACCATTTGGCTACAAAAAAAATTGAAGACTATTTAACTCACGATTAAACCATTGCATAAAAACACAGTCTAAACATTAAGATGAAACTGAAAGACTTACATAACGACAAGAATACTGGTTTTAAAATACCTAAAGATTACTTTGCTAATCTTGAAGACTCTATTTTAAACGAGGCTAGACTGCAAGAGAAAGTCCAAAGCCACGGTTTTAAAATTCCTGATAATTATTTTGATACTTTAGAGGATCAAATTTATAATAAAACAGTAAATAAAAAGACCACAAAAGTAAGAACCTTAAACATAAAACCTTGGTTTTACGCCGCTAGCATAGCTGCAAGTTTAGTACTTATATTTACCCTTACTTTTTCAAAAAATCAAACGTATACCATTAGTTCTATAAATAATGAAACATTAGAATCTTTTATTTTAAGAGAAGAATTAGATGCTTCAGAAATGTCTACATTAATAACCGATTCAGATGTTTTTGAAAGTGACATTTTAAATAGTACAATAAGCGATGCTAATATAGATCACTATATAGAAAGTGAAACCAATCTAGAAGACCTTCTAGATTATTAAAAATTAATTTATGAAAAAAGGATATCTCATTTTACTAATAGCCCTATGTAGTGTAAACATATTTGCACAGACTAAGGATGAAAAAATTAAGACTTTAAAAATAGCTTTTATTACAGAAAAATTAAATTTATCTAAAACTGAAGCTCAAAAATTTTGGCCCATATACAACGCATACGAAAAGCAAAATAATGACTTACGTAACGAAATGAAAATGCAACGTAAAGAAGATATAAAATTAGAAGACTTATCTGAAACCGAAGCCAACGACTTATTAAATGACATGTTAAAATCTAACGACAAAAGATGTCATTTATACAATCAATATGTAAACGATTTAAAGCCTATTATTACTGCTAAAAAAATAATCATTCTTAGAAAAGCAGAAGACGATTTTAGACGAAAATTATTCGAAGAATACAAAAAAAGACATCGCGAAGAAAAAAAATAATATTTAAAAAAGAGCCATTTGGCTCTTTTTTTTGGTTAAAACCATAATTTATTAAAAAGGCATACAAACATTACACACTAATAATCAACCCATTAATCAAACCATTTAAAACAAGTTAACGCTATACATTCTTTTAGCACAAACACTGCATTTCTAATTATATTTTTATTTTTTCAGAAACAATATTTCGCTACATTTACAATCAATAATTACTACTATATAAACCAATCGTTTTTTTACGTATAATTTTATTTGTTTATGATTGCTGCTAATATTCGACATTTAAGGACGCTTAAAAAACTCTCCCAAGAAGCCCTTGCTAAATCTCTTGGCATTACAAGATCTAGAATAGGATCTTATGAGGAAGGGCGTTCAGAACCTTCAATAGACATGCTTATTGTGTTTTCTGATTTTTTCAAACTTCCCGTAGACCTACTATTGCGTACAGATTTAACAAAAACTAACGACGGCTCATTTTTAAAAATAGGAGAAAACAGAATCCTTTTCCCTATGGTTATAGATTTAGAAGACGACGATTTAATAGAAGTTGTTCCTGTAAAAGCATCTGCGGGTTACTTAAATGGTTACGACGACCCCGAATATATAGATCAATTACAAAAAATAAAACTTCCTTTTTTACCTACTGGAAAACATAGAGCATTTCCTATAAAAGGAGATTCTATGTTACCATTAAAAGATGGTTCTTTTGTTGTAGGCCGCTTTATTGAAAATGTTAGAGATATACAAAACGGCCGCACCTATGTGGTTTTAACAAACTCTCAAGGGATGGTTTACAAACGTGTTTATAATCAAATAAAAGATAATAATAGCTTACTTTTAGTCTCAGATAATAAAACTTACAATCCCTATTTAGTGCCCGCCCAAGACGTTTTAGAATTATGGGAATTTACGTGTTGTATAAATACGCAAGAATATGACGAACATGAACTACAAATAAGTAGTATAATACGAATGTTTAACGAGCTTGGAGTAGAGTTAAAAGCTTTAGAAAAAATGATACAATAATGTATACAATTATAGATATTGAAACCAATGGTAGCGGAAATAAGATTACCGAAATTGCCATTTTAAAACACGATGGCACGCAAATTATTGAGGAATTCACGTCTTTAGTCAATCCAGAGGCTCAAATCCCTCCTTATATTACTACACTAACCGGAATAGACAATAGAATGGTTGCCGATGCACCAACGTTTTCAGAAATAGCACAACATATACTTGATATTACTGAAGATTCTATTTTTGTAGCCCATAATGTAAATTTTGATTATAACATTATTAGAAATTCTTTTAAAGCACTTGATATTGATTTTAAACGAAAAAAATTATGTACGATTAGATTGTCTAGAAAATTAATTCCTGGACATCAATCTTACAGTTTAGGTAAATTATGTACAGCCTTAAATATTGACGTTTACGACAGACACCGTGCTAAAGGTGATGCAGAAGCTACCGTTATTTTATTTGAAATGTTATTAGCTAAAGAACAGGCTAAAACAGTTTTTAAAGACTTCTTAAAACCATCTTCTAAGGAAGCTACTTTACCACCAAATTTACCAAGTGCTGTTTTTAACGCTATTCCTAACGAGCCTGGAATTTATTTTTTTAAAAACAAAAAAGGAACTGTTATTTATGTTGGCAAAGCTAAAGACTTAAAAAAACGTGTTTTAAGTCATTTTTACAATAAATCGGATAAAGAAATGAATCTTTGCAGAGAAACTGCAGACATTACTTTTGAATTATCGGGTAGCGAATTAATTGCTTCGCTTATGGAAGATGCAGCTATAAAAGCACATTATCCAGAATATAATCAGGTTTCAAAACGCAATCCAAAAGCCTTTGCTATATTTAGTTACGAAGATCGAGACGGTGTTAAACACCTAGCATACAACACTCTAAAATCTACTCCTAACCCACTTCAAATTTACTATTCAATAACAGATTGCAGACAGCAACTGGAACACTATTGTAAAGCTTTTAATTTATGCCCAAAATATTGTCATTTACAAGAAGGCGCTTCAGCATGTTCTCATTATTCTATTAATGATTGTAAAGGTATTTGTAAACAGGTAGAATCTGCTAAAATGTATAATTTAAGAGTGAACGAAGCTATTGAATCTATTAAAAATAGTAATCAAGAAATTGTATTAAAACAAACAGGCAGACATCAAGAAGAATCTGCCTTTATTTTAATTAAAGATGGGTTTTATAAAGGATATGGGTTTATAGACACTACAGAACAAATTATGCATACAGAAGACTTAGAGCGCTTTTTAATTCCGCAACAAGACACCATGCACACTCAAAAAATATTACAAAGTGTAATTTTAAAGACAAATGTTAGCATGGCTCTATAACTATATTTTTTTGATAAGTTGTTTTAACTTACCTGCAATGCCACTCTTTTTATCTTTTTCGTGATATGCATTTCCGTAAACACCATAGCCGTAGCCATAACCGTAACCATAGCCATAACCGTAATTATGATTACTTTTATGTTTATAAAAGTTCAATACAAAACTTATGTTTTTAACTTCACCCATACGGTATTTGGCATTGATTAAAGATAACATCCCTTTCTTGGTATAATCTAATCTTACCATAAATATTGTAGCATCTGCAAACTGAGTTAACTGCAAAGCATCTGTTACCAATCCTAATGGTGGTGTATCTAGAATAATCATATCATATTCTGTACGAAGTTGAGCAATTAAATCGGTCATCATATCACTCATTAGTAATTCTGATGGATTTGGAGGTACCGGCCCCGAAGGAATAACATCTAAATTACCAACATTGGTATGACTTGTAACTTCTTTTAAAGAATGTTCTCCTATCAAGTAATTTACCATTCCACGTTCGTTAGTGATTTCAAAATCACCAAAAATTTTAGGTTTACGTAAATCTAATCCTAACAATATGGTTTTCTTACCAGATAGAGCATAAACGGTAGCCATGTTAATGGATGTAAACGTCTTACCTTCTCCACTCACCGAAGACGTTACCATAATGGTTTTTCCTAATTTTTGATCTGTATCTTGCTTTTTTAAGATAAACTGCATACTAGATCTAATTGATCTAAAAGATTCTGCTACAGCCGATTTCGGTTTTTCAAATACTACAAGATTATTATGATATTTATATTTTCCGATAAGTCCTAAAATAGGAATACGAGACAATCGTTCAACCTCATCAGAACCATGTATAGTACTATCTAATAAATAAATAATAAAAATTATTAACATTGGTAAAAAGAAGCCAACCATAAGCGCCATCATGTAATTAAGCGATTTGTTTGGTCCAATTAATCCGCCACCAATATCTTTAGCATCATCTATAGAGGTAATGTCTGAAATGTTTGCAGCTTTAACAATAGCCGCTTCACTACGTTTGGCCATGTATATATTATAAGCCTCTTGACTGATATCTAGCTTACGCTGAATTTTTAAATATTGTTGCTGATCTTCTGGTAAATTACTTAATTTAGATTCTAGATTTGCTGCTTGACGCTGAATGCTGTTTAATTGTAATCGTATTGTTCTTTTTGTAGCATCTATAGTTTCTAATAATACACGCTTTTCAGCATCTATTCTACGATCAAGATCTTTAAATAAATTAGAACCTTCTTTCATTGTGTATTCTAAACTCTGACGTTCTATCGCCAAAGCCGTAATTTTCCCTACACTTTGTTGAATATTTGGTTCTTCAATACCTACAGAAGAAGGTGCTGCAATGTTGATGTAATTTGTTTTAGTACGCAAATAATCATCTAAAGCATTTAAGTAGCTAAGCTTAGTTTGCTCCATCTCTTTTGCCATCTCGTATTCACGCAAACGAGACGATACTTCAGTCATTTCAGCATCTACATCAAACACTTTGTTTTGCTTTCTAAAAGAATTCATCTCTTCAGAAACATCTTTTAAACTTGTATTAACACTAGCTAAACTACTGTCTATAAACCTAATCGTGTTTGTTGCATAAAGGTTTTTACGTTCTAATTCTGTGCGACTTAAAATAGCCGATGTTGCATTTAAATAATCTACAATTTTTGCTTTATTATGACCTGATAATGATAATTTTAAAACGGAAGAAGACTCTTTTGAAAAGGGTTCTGTCTTAACCGCATTTTTATAATTATCGACAACCTGATCAAAATTCAAGAACTTTATAAAATATTCAGAGTTATTAGCAATAGTTTTCTCTGGTTTAGTAAATAGAGTAAAATGAGCAAATGGTAATACAACAGGTTTTCCTATTGTAAACGCTTCTTTAAAAGGCCCTAATGGTAAGCTTACAGATGCTGTGTGTTTATCGCCGTAAAACTGCATTGTCGCATCAGCTGTTTCAAATTCGTTAAAAATTTCAAACTGTGTATCGTTTATAAAACGTATTCCAAGTGGTTGGTTTAGAAGCTGACCTTGTTTCTGATCTATCTCAACATAAAAAGGGGCATCTTTATAAATATCTTCCTTTCTATATTTTCCTTGTTTTAAATAATCAATATAAAACAAAAGAGAGTCTACAACTTTCTCATTATGAGTTCGAGTTTGTAAAGACGTAATAACTTTTCCTACTTTACCAGAAACACCTCCCCAGTTAAAAGAAATACTAGTATTGGCTGTAAAAAATGGATTTTGGTCATTTTCAATTGTAATTAGAGAATCTAACCTGTAAATGTTTTGTTTTCTTACATTTATAAGATAAGCAATAATTAAAGCGGCTCCTATGCATAGTAATACCAGCTTCCAAAGATTAAGAACTTTAAATAAATACCCTCTAAAATCGAAGGTCATTCCTCCAGATTCCATTTGGTCCTGATCATCATATTCGTACTGTGTCATTCGTTATAAGCGATCTATTAATAATAAAGTTGTGGTTCCTAGTGTAATTATTGTTGCAATAGTAGTTAAGGTTTGCATCCCTGTTTCTCCAGTTCCCCAAGATTTCTGAGGAAGAGGTTTAACGTAAATAACATCATTAGGTTGTATGTAATAATACGGCGAACTCATAACATCTTCGCGTGTAATATCTAAATGATGAATTTTTTGCCCCTGCGGGTATTGTCTAATAATTAAAATATCTTTTCTATCTCCAGTAATTGGTATTTCTCCAGCATTAGCAATAGCTTCAAAAATATTTACCCGATCTTGAAATAACGTATTTGTTCCTGGAGATTCTACTTCCCCACTAACCGTATAACGTAAACCTGTGAGTTTAACGGTTACAAAAATATTTGCTGTTTCTTTAAACTGCTCTTCAAGTAATTTTTTTTCTAAAATCTTTTCTATTTCTTCGGTGGTATAGCCTAATACATTAATACGGCCTAAGGCGGGCACTCTTATTTCTCCATGTAAATCTACTGTAAAGCCATCAAAATAGGCACGTTCCTCACTATTAGCATCTAACAAATCTTCTCCCATCGGGTTAAAAATTTGTACAGCATCTTGATCTAATGCTTTTACACGAATATTTAAAATATCGTAAACCTGAATACGGTAAGGTGCCTGAGCAGCAACGACTTTAGATATTGAATCGGCTGCTGTTTCTGAAGGTTGTAAATACACCATTTCTTTAAGCGGAACGCATCCCATAACTGAAAGACATAATACAACACAAGTGAATATAAAAAATTTGGTCATGAAAAAAGTGCAGATATTTAGCGACAAATATAAGTTTTCGACAGGAATATAAAAACTAATCGTTTACTTTTTGGATATTTGCAAATCAATTATAAAATAAAAGAAACACTTGAATTATTTAACAGTAGAAAATATAGCTAAATCTTACGGAGAACTTACGTTGTTCGAAAACCTGTCATTTAGTATACATAAAGACCAAAAGGTTGCTTTTGTAGCTAAAAACGGAACAGGAAAAACATCGATTCTAAACATTCTCTCAGGACTTGATCAGCCAGATACTGGACAAATAATTTTTAGAAAAGACATTACCGTTTCATTTTTACCACAAGAACCAATCTTAGACCCAAATTTAACGGTAGAAGACACTATTTTTGATGGTGATCACGATATTTTAAAAGTTATTAAAAATTACGAAGCGGCTTTACATAATACAGAAGACGCGGATGCTTACCAGAAGGCTTTCGAACAAATGGATCGCTATAATGCATGGGATTTTGAAACGCAATACAAACAAATCTTATCTAAATTAAAATTAGACAACTTCTCTCAAAAAGTAAGCACTCTTTCTGGAGGACAAAAAAAACGTTTAGCTTTAGCAAATGCATTAATTAACAAACCCGACCTATTAATTCTAGATGAACCTACCAACCATTTAGATTTAGAAATGATTGAGTGGTTAGAATTATTTTTTGCAAAAGAAAACATGACCTTATTTATGGTAACTCACGACCGTTTTTTCTTAGAACGTGTGTGTAATGAAATTATAGAATTAGATCAAGGTGAAATGTTTAGTTACAAAGGAAACTACTCCTATTACCTTGAGAAGAAAGAAGCAAGAATTACTCAAGAAACAGTAGAAACGGGTAAAGCAAAACAACTTTTTAAAAAGGAATTAACTTGGATGCGTCGCCAACCTAAGGCACGTACTACAAAGTCGAAATCTAGAATAGACGATTTTCACGATATAAAACAACGCGCAAGCAAACGCCGAAAAGATCATCAAGTTGAGTTAGAACTCAACATGGAACGTTTAGGAAACAAAATTGTAGAACTACACAACGTTAAAAAAGCGTTTGATGACAAAACCATTTTAAACGGATTTACATATAATTTCCAACGCGGAGAACGTGTAGGTATTATTGGTAAAAACGGAACAGGAAAAACAACCTTTTTAAATATACTAACAGAAACAGCTTTACCAGATAGTGGTACAATTACCTTAGGAGAAACGGTAAAGTTTGGATATTACACCCAAGCAGGTATTACTGTTAAACCTGAACAAAAAGTTATAGATGTTGTTCGTGAATTTGGAGATTATATTCCGCTTAAAAAGGGAAGACAAATTAGTGCGCAACAACTTTTAGAACGCTTTTTATTCGATAGAAAAAAACAATACGATTTTGTAGAAAAACTTAGTGGTGGTGAACGTAAGCGTTTATACTTATGTACCGTACTTATTCAAAACCCTAATTTTTTAATTTTGGATGAACCTACAAACGATCTTGATATTGTTACTTTAAACGTACTTGAAGATTTTCTTTTAGATTTCCCGGGCTGTTTATTAGTTGTAACACACGACCGTTACTTTATGGACAAAATTGTAGACCACCTTTTTGTATTTAGAGGCGAAGGTGTTATTGAAGATTTCCCTGGAAACTATAGTGATTTCAGATCTTACGAAGACAGCCCAGAAATAGCTACTTCAGAGGATAAAAAAGAAAAAAAGAATTGGAAACAAGATTCTAGCACAAAATTATCTTATAACGAACAAAAGGAATACAATAATATAGAAAGCAAACTAAAATCGTTAGCTTTTGATAAAACAGAATTAGAAGCCAAGTTTACAAATCCAGACCTTTCTCAAGATAAAATTAACGAACTCTCTGCAAAATTAGAAAAATTAATTCAGGAGATAGATGAAAAAGAAGAACGTTGGTTTGAACTTGCAGCTAAAATAGAAGAATAGTTTAAATCGCGATTACTAAGATAGTGCTTCATCAAATTCTAGAATATATAAAATTTTTAAAACGCTCTACTAATCAGCATGGGGTGCACTCCCCTTTTGTTTACGACTTGGTTACTCAATGTTTTTACAACAAAAAAAAATATGCTGATTATACGTTAATTACCAACTATAAAAAGGCGCTTTTAAAAACCAATACACTCATTGAGATTACAGATTTAGGCACAGGTTCTGTGTATACAAAAAATAATACCCGTAGCATAAAAAGTATAGCCAAAAACTCTGGAGCATCTTTAAAACGTGCCAAATTATTATATCGTTTAGCCGAATATTTTAAATTTACAACCAGTTTAGAGTTAGGAACATCTTTAGGAATATCTACTCATGCTATTGCTTTAGGCTGCAAAAACGGAAACATTACATCTATTGAAGGTTGCCCGGAAATAGCAAAATTCACAGCACAGAATCTAAAAGAAAAAAACATTAATAATGCTGAAATTTTAGTTGGAGATTTCAGCAAAGTAATTCCTCTATTAAACAAAAATACTTACGATTTTATTTTATTTGACGGCAATCATAACAAAGCCGCTACGTTGGCCTATTTTGAATTATTACTACCTAATATTCACAACAACACTGTTTTCATTTTCGACGATATTTATTGGTCTAAAGGGATGACTGAAGCTTGGAAAATCATCAAACAGCACCCGAAAGTAAACGTTACTGTAGACACCTTTCAATATGGTTTTGTGTTTTTTAGAAAAGAGCAAGTCAAAGAACATTTCACTATCAGATTATAACTTTTTCTATTTAAATTTATTGTTTTCTTCATTTAAAGTGTAACAAAACATAAAGTCGTGCGTCTTATTTCTTATAAAAATTCCTGTATCTTGCAGTAACCAATATCAGCATTAGTTTTATGGATAACGTCATAGAAATCACCAATATTATTCGCGATTTTAAACTCGGACAAGAAACCGTTCATGTTTTAAAAGGCATCGATTTAACCATTAAACGCGGCGATTATATTGCTATTATGGGACCATCGGGTTCTGGAAAATCGACACTAATGAATTTACTAGGCTGTTTAGACACGCCTACAGCAGGAACCTATATCTTAAACGGTAAAGATGCTAGTAAAATGACAGACGATGAGTTGGCAGATATTAGAAATACTGAGATTGGTTTCGTATTCCAAACCTTTAATTTACTACCAAGAACAACTGCACTAGATAATGTTGCTTTACCTATGGTGTACGCTGGCTACTCTAAAGCAGATAGAACAAAGCGTGCAGAAGAGGTCTTAACCGAAGTTGGATTAGCAGATAGAATGGACCACAAACCAAATCAGCTTTCTGGAGGACAAAGACAACGTGTTGCTGTTGGTCGTGCTTTGGTGAATAAACCATCTATTATTTTAGCAGATGAACCTACCGGAAATTTGGATTCTAAAACGTCTGTAGAAATTATGGGGCTTTTTAACACCATCCATAAGCAAGGCAACACAGTAATTTTGGTAACTCACGAAGAAGAAATAGCAGAACATGCACATAGAATTATTCGTTTACGTGATGGGCTTATTGAAAGTGATACTAGAAACGAAAAAATTATTGTAGCAGGATAAACACACAAATCAAAATCTTAATTCATTTTTAAAGCCTAATTTTTACATGTAACTTTGAATTGTGCTAACTATTAGCACAATTTAATTTAAGCATTCATTACATGAAAATATATACTAAAACAGGCGACAAAGGTACAACTGCACTTTTTGGAGGCACACGTGTACCTAAACATCATATACGTATTGAAAGTTACGGTACCGTAGATGAACTAAACTCTTACATTGGTCTTATACGCGACCAAGACATTAATCCTGCTTATAAAGACATTTTAATTACTATACAAGACCGTTTATTCACGCTTGGAGCAATGCTAGCTACACCTCCAGATAAAGCTATTTTAAAAAACGGAAAGGAACGTTTAAATATTCCTAAAATAGATGATGCTAATATTACTCTGTTAGAAACAGAAATGGATACAATGAATGCAGAATTACCACCAATGACACATTTTGTGTTACCTGGCGGACATCAAACTGTGTCATTCTGTCACATTGCACGCTGCGTATGCCGTAGATCAGAACGTTTGGCTTCAGAATTAAATGACATTGAGCCTCTAGATCCACAAACATTAACTTACTTAAACCGTCTTTCTGACTACCTTTTTGTGTTGGCACGAAAGTTGTCTCATGACTTACAAGCAGATGAAGTAAAGTGGATTCCTGAGAAACACTAAAAATAAATTAGCAAGGAAATGTTAACCCGCTTTAAGTCAAAATGTTTAGAAAAATAAAGCGTTCTTTAATTTAATGATGAAATAATTCATTTTTTTCTTGACTATTTAAACTAAAAAATTATTTTTGCAAAAAATAAAAACGAATTACAGATGTATTGGACATTAGAATTAGCATCATATTTAAGCGATGCGCCTTGGCCAGCTACTAAAGATGAGCTGATTGACTACGCAATTAGAACTGGAGCTCCATTAGAAGTTGTAGAAAATTTACAATCCATTGAAGATGAAGGCGATTCGTACGACTCCATTGAAGAGATTTGGTCAGACTATCCTACGGATGAAGACTACCTCTGGAACGAGGATGAATATTAGTATAACATAAAGAAAAGTTAAAAAGTCTCGTATCGAGGCTTTTTTTTGTGCTATTCTTTATTAAACATAACAACAAAACGTATATTTGAATCCTATATTTAATAGCATTTAAAGTACATAACTGTATCTATTAAGTTAAAACTTAATACAACCATTAACACCCACACGGATGAATTTTTTAAATTCTGTACTTAAGGTATTTGTTGGAGATAAATCCAAGCAAGATGTAAAAGCCATCATGCCTTTAGTAAATAAAATTAAAACCTTTGAGCAAGCGCTTGAAGCTTTATCGCATGACGAATTAAGAGCAAAAACGGCTTTTTTTAAAGCTAAAATTGCCGAAGGGAGAAAACCTTTCGAAGATCAGATTGCAACCCTTTTAGAAGAAGCTAATAATACTGAAGACATAGACAGACGTGAAGATATTTATCAAGAGATAGATAAATTAAAAGACGATTCTTATGCCGCAACAGAAGATGTATTAAACGAGATTCTTCCAGAAGCCTTCGCTGTTGTTAAAGAAACAGCAAAACGTTTTAAAGACAATACAAATATAACGGTTACAGCTAGTGCTTTTGATAGAGAAATATCTGGAACTAAAGATTACGTTGTTTTAGAAGACGATAAAGCCATTTGGGCAAACTCTTGGGATGCAGCAGGAAAAGCCATTACATGGGATATGGTGCATTACGATGTACAACTTATTGGAGGTATTGCCATGCACCAAGGTAAAATTGCAGAGATGCAAACAGGGGAAGGAAAAACATTGGTTGCAACCTTACCTATGTACCTAAATGCATTAGCTGGTAAAGGGGTACACCTTGTAACTGTAAACGACTACTTAGCAAAACGTGATAGCGCATGGATGGCGCCTATTTTTCAATTTCATGGTTTAAGTATCGATTGTATCGATTACCACCAACCTAATTCTGAAGCGCGTAAAAAAGCATACAACGCCGATATTACTTACGGAACAAATAACGAATTTGGTTTCGATTATTTACGTGATAATATGGCGCATTCACCAAACGATTTGGTACAACGCCCTCACCACTTTGCAATTGTCGATGAAGTCGATTCTGTATTAGTTGATGATGCCCGTACCCCATTAATTATTTCTGGACCAATTCCTCAGGGAGACCGTCACGAATTCACAGAATTAAAACCTAAGGTAGAAGACATCGTTTCTGTACAACGCAAGTATTTAACAGGTGTTTTCGCTGAAGCAAAAAAATTAATTACCGAAGGCGACACTAAAGAAGGTGGATTAAAATTGTTACGTGTTTTCCGTGGAATGCCTAAAAACAAAGCGTTAATTAAGTTTTTAAGTGAAGACGGCGTTAGACAATTACTTCAGAAAACTGAAAATCATTACATGCAAGATAACAACCGCGAGATGCCTAAGGTAGACGAAGCGTTGTACTATGTTATAGATGAAAAAAATAATCAGATTGAATTATCAGATAAAGGTGTTGAATACCTTTCTGGAAAAGACAATCCTGACTTTTTCGTCATGCCAGAAATTGGTATTGAAATGGCTAAAATTGAAGCAAAAGGTTTACCTGCTGAAGAAGAAGCAAATGAAAAAGAAGATTTATTTAGAGACTTCGGAATAAAATCTGAACGTATTCATACCTTAAATCAATTACTTAAAGCCTACGCCCTATTTGAAAAAGACAATCAATATGTGGTCATGGAAAACAAAGTAATGATTGTAGACGAGCAAACAGGTCGTATTATGGATGGTCGTCGTTATAGTGACGGATTACACCAAGCCATTGAAGCTAAAGAAAATGTAAAAATTGAAGCTGCGACACAAACATTTGCAACGGTAACACTTCAAAATTTCTTTAGAATGTACCGCAAACTGTCAGGTATGACAGGTACAGCAACTACTGAAGCAGGAGAATTATGGGAAATATACAAGTTAGATGTTGTAGAAATACCAACTAACCGTCCTATTTTAAGAGAAGATAAAGAAGATTTAGTTTATAAAACTAAGCGTGAAAAATACAATGCGGTAATCGAAGAAGTTACCAAATTATCTCAAGCTGGTCGTCCAATATTAATTGGTACAACCAATGTTGAAATTAGTGAGCTTTTAGGAAAAATGCTTAGCATTCGTAAAGTACCACATAATGTATTGAACGCGAAATTACATAAAAAAGAAGCCGATATTGTTGCAGAAGCAGGTAAGCCTGGACAAGTAACAATTGCAACAAACATGGCTGGTCGTGGTACCGATATTAAATTAATAGACGAAGTTAAAAAAGTTGGTGGTTTGGCCATTATTGGTACAGAACGTCACGATTCTCGTCGAGTAGACCGTCAGTTACGTGGTCGTGCGGGTCGTCAAGGAGATCCAGGAAGTTCACAATTCTATGTATCATTAGAAGATAACTTAATGCGATTATTCGGATCTGAGCGTATTGCAAAGATGATGGATAAAATGGGATTAGAAGAAGGTGAAGTCATTCAGCATTCAATGATTTCTAAATCTATAGAACGTGCTCAGAAAAAAGTTGAAGAAAACAACTTTGGTGTTCGTAAGCGTTTATTAGAGTATGATGATGTTATGAACGCACAACGTGAAGTGGTTTACAAACGTCGTCACCATGCCTTATTCGGAGAACGTCTTAGTGTAGATTTAGCAAATATGATTTTTGATACCGCAGAAAATATTGCTGAAACAAATAAAGAAGCAAACGATTATAAGAATTTCGGATTCGAATTAATTCGTTACTTCTCTATGAACAATCCTATAAGCGAACAAGAATTTAATAAATTAACTGTTCAGGATATTGCTGGTAAACTTTATAAAGCTGCTTTGGTTTTTTATAAAACTAAAATGGCTAAGAATGCAGAACTAGCATTCCCTATTATTAAAAACGTTTACGAAACACAAAGCGATAAATTTAAGCGTATTGTTGTACCATTTACAGATGGTGTAAAAACACTACAAGTTGTAACAGACTTACAAGAAGCTTATGAAACTGAAGGAAAACAATTAATTACAGATTTTGAAAAGAATATTACGCTAGCCATTATTGATGATGCTTGGAAATCGCATTTACGTAAAATGGACGAGTTAAAACAATCTGTTCAATTAGCTGTGCACGAACAAAAAGATCCATTATTAATTTATAAGTTTGAAGCTTTCGAATTGTTTAAAGAGATGATTGCTCAAGTTAATAAAGATGTTATTTCATTCTTATTTAAAGGAGAATTACCTAGCGAAGATACAAATGCGATTAGCGAAGCGAAACAAGTAGCTCCTAAGAAACAAAATATAAAAACATCTAAAGAAGAAATTCCTAATTTAGATGAACGTGCTTCAGAAAGTAGAGCTGCAGGACAAACGCAACGTCAGCCAGAAGTTGTAGAAACCATAGTTCGTGACAGACCAAAAATTGGTAGAAACGATAAAGTAACCATCAAGAATGTAATGAATGGCGAAAGTAAAACCGTGAAGTACAAACAAGCCGAACCGCTTTTAGCAAAAGGGGATTGGGTAATTACAGAATAGTATAGTCTACTATACATTTAAACAACAAAAAAGCTGTCTATTTTAATAATAGACAGCTTTTTTATTTTAGGGGTGGTTTGGGGATAGTTTAAATTCCTATTTTAGTAAATAAAAACAGAACAGAATATTCCGCTAGGATTTTCGTAAGCAGACTAGAACCAGCCATTAATTATACACGGTGTTGTAACACGTTTTTTATCAAAATTGCCACCATTCTTTTCGTTTAATCAATTTGTAAATCGAAAAGGATTTTGTTATTCCGTTCGTTTTTTCGTATTCAAATTGTTGATTTATTAGTTCAATAATATGTTGCCAGCCTGCTGAAAAGCTCGCTCTTATTTCACTTCCGTTTGGCATGTAATTCCGTTCGACAAGAATTTCTCCAATATTTTCAAATAGCTCTGAAAAGTCTTTTTTAAACATCTTTGGCAAATACCAAGTAATTTTGGTTTCCTCTTTCCAGTTCCCAAAACTTGCAACTAAAACATCACATTTTTTAAAATCCGAAATCGTTGGTTTGTTTTCTTGGTTTATTCGGGTTGAAACGATTAGATTATAGCCAAAACCTGTTTCAAAATCAGATTCCAAAACGATTCCACCACCATAATTACCATTTTCCAATTTGAATGTTAAACAACTTCCTTTTTTAAAGATTGGTTCTTTTTTGGAAATTCGTTTTCTTGCTTTTGGTTTAGCTTTTTCGGACTCTAATTTAATTAAAAACTTTTCAAGAACATTTTTTCTTTTCTTAATATCCGATTCGCTTGCGTCAAGTTCTTTCCAAACTTTTAAGTTAGATTCGCTTTTGATTATTTCACGAACTTTTTCAAGAATATCAGTCGGCAAGCTTTTAGTTTCCCAAAGAGCTAGTGCCAAAGCAAACCAAAAATCATTTTCTCCGTTTGGATTGTCCGAAATTAGTTTCTCTTTGATTTCTGTCGGTTCTTTTCCTTCATTATATAAATCAAAAAAGTCAGCATAAATATCTGCTGAAGTATCGTTACTTTTTATGGCTGTTCCCCAAGTTCCCAATTCAGTTTGTGATTTTGTTCAAATGTTTTACAACGGTTTTGTATAAGATTAGTGTGGTTTTGTGAGCGAGGATTTTCCGCAGGAAAATCAGATGTAACAAAAATGCACGAACGCTTGATTAAGCACTAAACTACGCATTATTTTTATGCGATGTTCTGCATAGTTTTTTTATTAATTCAGGATTAGTGGTGTCATTTCGGACTTTAATTTGTCATAATCCGCTTGAGTTATTACTCCTAACTCTAATAATTCTTTTGCTTCTTTCAATTTTGAAATAGCAGCTTCTTTCGTTAATTTTCCATTCAGGTTTTTTATTTCTCCAAGCTCCAATGCTGTATCATAATCAATTAAAACAGGAATAAGTCCATGGCCTTTAAAATGCGCATACACTTTATATCCATTTTTTTTCGTCCCATAAGTTTTTAATTTATCCACAATCACTTTTTTATCAGCTAATGTGTTTGAAACTCTTTGTCCTCCTTGCGAAATATAAGTAAATCCTAAATCAGATGTTGGAATTCCAATTGTTAAAGTATCTCCAACTTTTAAAGTATCTCCAATTTTGGTCAGATAAATTTTATATTCAGATTTTTTCGTCAATTTTCCATATTCCGCTGTTTGGGAATAGCCAATCGAAAAGCTAAATATTAGTATGAAAGTAAATATTTTCATTTTTGGTCAAATTATGCACAACGTGTTAGAATATGGAAAGTTGCGTTTTTGAAAACGTAATTTTACGATGTTTAAATTTAAGTTTTTTTAGTTTTAGAAACATTCTATTTTACTTAATTAAGCAATTTTTTATATGCATTGTTAGCAGCTGATGTTTAATCTGGAATTATTAGATTAATCCCAAATTGATTGCAAATAGCCTTTAATAATTCTGTATTTTTTGGTTCTATTTTTCTAATGCTAGCTCTACCTAATTTAACTATTTCTCCTTCTTTTATCATTAATGGATTAGTCACGGTTGTTCTAGCAAGATACTCAAGGTTTTTGGCATAAAAATATAACACGTCACTCATTTTTAAGTCTCGTAATATTAATTCGTTATACTCCTCCATTATACCTTTATGGTCTTTAAAAAATTGACAATCTTTGATAAAGACTATATACGCTCTATTACCTAATGAGATAAATATTGAACTAGAATTTATTATATGGATAAAATTAAACTTTTGTTCTTGCTTAAAATTAAACCTGAAGACTGATCCAAACGGGTCTGGACTACATTTAAAATCTCCAGAAACACAATGCAGATAATGTCTAGCTTGTTCTAATGGATCTTTTGTAGAAATAACATCACCTATTTTATAACCTGGATTTTTTCTGTCCCATTCAAATATTTTGTCTTTTATTGTCAAACAAAAGTGAATCTTATTAGCCCAACGCCAAATGTCAGAATCCGTTTCTGATTCATTTGAGATAACTTTTTCTAATTTCCCAAATACTTCTCCATTACATTTCGGACAGCATGGAACAACTAATTGTCTATATGAAATTTTGGTTTCATTTGGTAATACTAATTTCTGATCCCACAAATCAAATTTATGTTGTAACCATTTCGGAAATATATGTTCACGGGTAGTAGCTTTTCTACCACATACAAAACATGTTTCGTTATCTATTTCGAAACTTTTAATTTTAGTAAATTGCTCCATATCATTTGCTGCCAACGTTGTTGTATATGGTTTGTGGCGTGTTTAAGCACCTAATTTAGTAAATAATTACCGACCAAGAAAGTCCGCGAGGACTTTCGCAAGTAGGCTAGAACTAGCAATAAATTATATACGGTGTTACCCACAGTTTTTATATTTCGTTTCCATTTTCGTCAGTTACTATAATTGTTCTTTGTCCCATATTTGGCTCGACAAAAAGTCCCGTTTTTTCAATCCGATTTATGGTCGAATTTTTTAATTCCGAACACTCAACATACATATAATAATCATACCCGAAAGTTATTTTAAATTCAGATTCGAGTAAATTCATCCAAATAGTTTCTCTTAAAATCAAGCGAATCATTTTTTGAATCTGCGTTAAATTCAAAATAGTTCCGTTTTCCAAAATGTCAATTTCATTATTAAAATCAACATCAATATTCTTTAGTCGACCATCTTTTTTATAATTTTCAAAATCATCGAACGAATCGTGTAATTCTAATGAGTCAATTTTTAGACTCGATATGTTTTTTTCGTCAAGAATAAGTTTAATAGATTCCGCATATGCCGTTTCTGTTTGTTCATATTCTTCATAATCCACGTTTCTATATTCAGATTTCCCTATGTCGCTAATCGCTGTCCATTCGGAATTATCCAGAAAATGCCCTTCTTCATTTCTCTTTTTTGGGTCAAATTTTGTTATTCTGTAAGTCATTTTCTCAAATTGTGGGTAACGGTTTTGTGTATGGTTAGTTGCGTGGTTTAGCAACTAAATTAACAAAAAGGTACGAACCTGTGAATATTCCGAA
>NZ_CANMTH010000012.1 GCF_947500765.1 uncultured Formosa sp.
GAAATCGCAGTAGACGGTGGTTTCACAGGTACAGAAGCCCAATGGTTAGCGTCATTACAAGGAGCAGATGGTGCAGTTGGAGCTCAGGGTCCTCAAGGTGTTGCAGGAGCCAATGGAGCTGACGGAACAAATGGTATTGATGGCGCACAAGGTCCTCAAGGAGAAACTGGTCCACAAGGTTTAGCAGGTGCTGCTGGATCTTCAGCATATGAGGTTGCAGTAGACGAAGGTTTTATAGGAACAGAAACAGAGTGGTTAGCGTCATTAAATGGAGCTAATGGAACAGATGGAGCTTCAGCTTACGAAATCGCAGTAGACGGTGGTTTCACAGGTACAGAAGCCCAATGGTTAGCGTCATTACAAGGAGCAGATGGTGCAGTTGGAGCTCAGGGTCCTCAAGGTGTTGCAGGAGCCAATGGAGCTGACGGAACAAATGGTATTGATGGCGCACAAGGTCCTCAAGGAGAAACTGGTCCACAAGGTTTAGCAGGTGCTGCTGGATCTTCAGCATATGAGGTTGCAGTAGACGAAGGTTTCACAGGTACAGAAGCCCAATGGTTAGCGTCATTACAAGGAGCAGATGGTGCAGTTGGAGCTCAGGGTCCTCAAGGTGTTGCAGGAGCCAATGGTGCTGACGGAACAAATGGTATTGATGGCGCACAAGGTCCTCAAGGAGAAACTGGTCCACAAGGTTTAGCAGGTGCTGCTGGATCTTCAGCATATGAGGTTGCAGTAGACGAAGGTTTTATAGGAACAGAAACAGAGTGGTTAGCGTCATTGGTTGGTGCTCAGGGAGTTGCTGGAGCAGATGGTGATCCTGTAGATGTTGTTGATACGGTTGTAGATAATATATCCAATGAAGGCGATATTTATGATGAAATTATTAATATTTATGGTGCTCCTTTAAAGACTTTTATAAAGTATAATAGTACAAGTGGTAGTAGTTTGTTAGGGATTAGTCTTTTAGGTACTTATACGCCAGTAGGGTTTCCTTTAAGTGGAAGGGAGTTTGATGAGAACAGTGAGTTTAGTACAACCACAGGTGTTTTTACGGCTAAACAAGATGGTATATATAATATAAACTTTCAAGCAAATTCAAAAGGTCTTTTAGGAGCAGGTACATTAGGTATTGGGATTTTTAAAAAAGAGGCTACATCTTCTAGTTATACACTACTTGCTGAAGAATCATATGTAAATTTAAATGTATCCGTACTATTTATTGATTTAGATGTATCTCCTCCAACACGATCTACTCAAACTTTAGTAAAACTTAATGCTGGAGATCAAATTGTATTTGGGACAGATGTAGGTGTGGTTGGAGCTGCCTTGTTAAATGGTTTTGAATATCAGTTCTCAATACATCAAGTGAAGTAAATGAGGTTTTTTATTTACTAGTCTGATTTGTTTTAAAAGTAAATTATAACAGATAATTAGAATATCTAAAACTTAAAAATAACAAGGTGTTCTTTTTGTCCTCTGGAGAATCTACAAGAAATAAAATGATAGTTATTTTCTTTTAAAATAAATCAGACTCATTAATAATTAAATATTTAGACATATGAAAAAATATTTATTACAAATAAGCATTTTATTACCCTTTTCTTATGGTATGCTTGCGCAGACTTCTAATAGTGGCGTATTGTACGTGAGTGAAAACACACAGTTTTCTACAGTATCTCGATTTGATAATTTAAGTCAAGGTACCTTTAATAACGATGGAGAATCTTTTATATATAGCGATTTTAATAACGATGGTGTAGTCGATTTTTATGAAAACACAGGAATTACAAAGTTTATAGGTTCAGATAATCAGAATATTAGCGGGACTCAGGTTAGTTATTTATTTAATGTAGTCTTTAATAATAGTAGTAACGCAAATCCTTTTCATTTATCAGGTGAAATTAATATTAGTGGAACTACAGATTTTTACGAAGGCATTGTTGATAATGATAATTTTGGTGGACAAATTACATTTAACACGAATGGAAATCACATCAACACTTCAGATGTTAGTCATGTAGATGGACCTGTAAATAAATTCGGAGATCAAGAGTTTACATTTCCTATTGGAGATGGAGGTTATTACAGGTTAGCCGGTATATCTGCACCAGAAAATTCAAGTGCTTTTTTCAAAGGAAAGTACTATTATGAAAGTTCTAACGATTTGTATTCGCATGAGCTTAAGTCTGAAGATATAACAGAAATAGACAGTCAAGAGTATTGGATTGTAGAGAGTGTTAGTGATGGTTCTGTAGATGGTTTAATTACATTGTCTTGGAGTACAGTTACAACGCCAGGTATATTAATTGAAGCAGCAGAACAAGAAGCTCTAACTATTGTAAGATGGGACGAGTCTAGTAGTATGTGGGTAGATGAAGGTGGTGTGGTTGATATTGATAACCAAACAATAACAACAGCGACAACTAATTATGGTGTTTTTACACTTGGACGTGTAAAATCTGAATCTGAATTACCTTGTTCTTTAATTGTTTATAATTATGTGTCTCCAAACGGAGATGGTAAAAATGATTATTTCGCTATAGAAAAAACAGACGATACATGTGCTAGAGAACTTACACTTCAGGTTTTTAACAGATGGGGTGTTAAGGTATATGAAATGACTAATTATGGTGAAAATGGCCATGTTTTTAATGGGCGTTCTTCTGGAAGGTTAACAGTAAAAGATTCTGATATGTTACCTGCTAATACGTATTACTATATTTTGAAATATAAATATGGTAGCGTAGCAGATAATAAATCTCATAAAAAAGCAGGTTTTTTATACTTAAGCGATAACTAATATGAACGAAAAAAGAATGACTTCAAAAAAAACAAATATATCTGTTTTAGTGTTGGTGTTGAGTCTGTTTTTTATGGCTCCTACTATGGAGGCACAACAAGAATCGCAATACACGCAATACATGTATAATACGATCTCTATTAACCCTGCATATGCTGGATCTCGAGAATCATTAAGTATGCTAGGGGTATATAGAAGCCAATGGGTTGGTTTAGACGGAGCTCCCGAAACATTAAACTTTTCAGCACATTCTCCTATAGGAATTAAAGGTGTTGGTGTTGGTTTAGGATTTACAAGTGATAAGATAGGACCTACTTCAGAAGACATACTTTCATTGGACTTTTCTTATACTATAAATTTAGCTAACAATTTAAAATTAGCTTTGGGTGTAAAGGGAGGTATTTCTATGTGGAACCTAGATCCTACTAAATTAAATATTCAGAATCAAAACGACATTACTCTAAATCAAAAAGACTATAGTTCCCCAATTATTGGTTCTGGTTTGTATTTATATTCTGAAAAATGGTATGTAGGTCTTTCTACCCCTAATTTTTTAGAAACGAAACATTATGACGATATACAGGCATCTACATTTACAGAAAAAGCACATTTGTACTTAATAGGTGGATATATTTTTGAAATGAATCCGAGACTGAAATTAAAACCTGCTTTTTTGGTTAAATCTGTTACAGGTTCACCCTTGGCTCTAGACTTGTCCTTAAATGCACTTATTAATAATGGATTAACATTAGGACTTTCATATAGGTTAGATGCAGCTGTTAGTGCTTTGGCTGGATTTCAGTTAACCGATACGATTATGATTGGATATACATATGATTACGATACAACCGAATTAGGAAATTATAACGATGGATCTCATGAAATACTTTTACGATTTGAATTAGGTACCAGAAGAAGAGGAATAGTGAACCCTAGATTCTTTTAATTAAAAAAATAAATTAATGAAAAATAAGATATCTATATATAGTTTCTTTTGGGTTTTTTTAACCATGGTTACTGTTACGGCCGTTAATGGGCAAGAAAAAAAGTTAATTCAGGCAAACCAGGATTATGAAAAACTAAATTTTATAAATGCTCAAAAAATCTATTTATCAGTTGCTGAAAATGGATATAAGTCTGAAGAGTTATGTGCTAAATTAGCTAATAGTTATTATTTTAATGCACAATATGATCAGGCCGTAAAGTGGTATGATGATTTGTTTTCTATGGTTGAAAAACCTAAAGAAAGCATCATCTATTTACGATATTCTCAGGCACTAAAGGCTATAGGGAAATCTAAACAAGCCATGAAGTATTACAATATTTTTGTAGGAGAAAACGATTTAGAAGAGTCGCCTTTATTGGCTGAAGATTATTTAAGATTAATTAAAGAAAATTCAGGCAGATATGATTTAGATCCGATTAGGAAAATTTATAATAAAAATAAAATTTCTTTTGGAAATACCATGGTAAAAGATACGCTATATTATACCTCTACTAAAGACTCTGATGAAATTTTAAATAAAAAAAGCGGTTGGGATGGTCTTAGTTTTTTATCGTTATATGAAGTTCAGCTAGACTCTTTAAACCAGGCTGTTAGTGATCCTAAAATGCTTAAAGGTAATTTGAAAGGTAAATTTCACGAATCTTCACCCGTATTTACCGCAGATAATAATACAATGTATTTTACTAGAAGTAACATTACATTTGATGATAAAATAGATGATTATAAGTTGAAAATTTATAAGTCTAAAAAGATAAATAATAAGTGGCAAGAGGCCGTTGAACTATCTATTAATAGTGACAATTTTTCAACAGCTCACCCCACTTTAAATTCAGATGGCACAAAGTTATATTTTTCATCAGACCGTCCAGGTGGTTATGGCGAATCAGATATTTATGTTTCTACAATATCTCCAGAAGGTCATTTAGGAGAGCCGGTAAATCTTGGACCGGAAGTAAATACAGAAGGTAAGGAGACGTTTCCTTTTATAACGACTCTTAATGAGCTTTATTTCTCTTCAGATGGACATTTTGGTTTAGGTGGATTAGATATTTTTTATATCAAGATTCTAGACAATCATTACGGGAATTTATTAAATGTAGGAGAACCTTTAAATTCTAATGCAGACGATTTTGCGTTTGGTATAAATATGAAAACAAATAGAGGATTTATAAGTTCTAATCGTTCTACCCGTGAAGGCGAATTTGTTTACGATAATATTTATGTGTTTAAAGAAAAGACCCGAATAGTAGATGTATATCTTTCTAATATAGACGGGTATGTTATCGATAAACAATCTAAACAACCTATTCGAGATGCTAGAGTAAGTTTAAGAGATTCGCATGGAGATGTGTTTCATGAAGTTGTAACCGATGAAAATGGGTTTTATAGCATTGAAACGAATAAGTATAAATCTTATTTTATAAAATCAGAGAAAGAGCGTTATGATACCGACGAAAACATCTCGAAAATAAATATAGGTCATCAAGAAATTAATTTTGAACTACAACAAAATATAGTAGATCTTGTTCCTGGAATGAATCTGGCCGAGGTATTAAATATTCCAATAATATATTTCGATTATGATAAGTCTAATATTCGAGATGATGCCGAAGTCGAGTTGCAAAAAATACTTGTAGCTCTAAACACTTACCCTGATTTAAAACTTGAGATACGATCTCATACAGATAGCCGAGGTAGTGATGATTATAATATGAAATTGTCTTCCAGACGAGCGCAATCTACCCTTGATTATTTGGTGAGTAAAAATATTAATAGTGATAGGTTAGTAGCTAAAGGTTTTGGAGAAACGTTATTGATAAATACATGTTCTAATGGTGTAGAATGTTCTGAGGCAGAGCATCAGAAAAATAGAAGAAGCGAGTTTATTGTTGTTAAATAATTTTAAAAAACCCTCTTTTTTTGATAGTCTTATACATATTTTGGTAGATTAATAGCAAAAAAAATCTTCTTGTATTTTATAGATTAATAGCACTTAAAAGGAGGGGATTTAAACCTCAGATTATAATGTAAGCAACTTAGCTAAAGTAGTTGGTGTATTTAGTTTATTGTTTTAAAAACGTTATAACAGTGTCTACAGCTTCTTGTAGCTGCGGTGTTAATTCTTTCTTACTCCAAGGATGAGAGGTTTCAAAAACGTGATTTGCACCATCTATAATTTTTAATTCACTGTTCGGATTCCATTGGTGTAAATTGTATGCTTCTTCAATTAAAACACTAGTATCTGCACTACCGTGAATAATAAGGTGTGGGATTTTTAATTGAGATACAGCACGTTTAATAGTTAAGCGATCTTCGTTGTTTTTAAAATCTTCAAAATACTGATAGTAATGAGGCATATTTTGTTTGGTACGTCCATTAACAACATACTCTACACCGTTAACTTTCCATTGTTCTAAAGCTTTTCCGCTAGACATACGCTTAGCATAATCACTTACGCCTGCTAGGCTGATAACACGAGAAATACGTGAATCTTCTTCAGCTTTTATAGTTACAATACCTCCAGCTCGGCTATGTCCAAAAAGATTTATGTTTTTTAAATCTGCTTCGTTACTGTAATCGGGGTGTAAGGTAATCCAATCTATAACAGATTTTAAATCGTCTAGTTCAATCGAGTAATTATTATTTCCGAAAGCGTCTAAATCGGGAAAATCTATAGGTTGTTCTGGCGTTCCGCCATTATGAGAGAAGTTAAATTTTATAAAGAAAAAACCAGCATCAGCGAATGTTTCTGCCATTTGGTTCCAAGCGCCCCAATCTTTAAAACCTTTGTAGCCGTGGCAAAAGATAATAATAGGTTTTGGTGTGTTGTTTTCAGTGTAAAACACATCGGTTAAAATGGGTTTATTGTGTGTGCCTGTAATTTGAATGTTTGTAATACGTTTCATAACGCGATGGTGTTTTCTTAAAATTAAGCTCTATAAAATTAAAGTTTTATAATTGCTTATTAAAACATTCATTAAAAAAAAGGCATAAAAAAAGAGTGAGATAACCAGTCCCACTCTTACAAACAAACTAACTAATTGACATAGTTTAACTAACTATCTATTTAAAATTAAAACTATATTTTAAACTGCTCAACGTAATTTCTTCCGTCAGCATTTATTATTACTTTATAACTACCAGAACGTTTTCCAGCTAAGCTGTATATACGATTAATATCTGTAGTGTTTGAAAATGTTTCTGAGTGAATTAAATCAGAATTTGCATTGTTAGTAGTGTAATAAATTTTCACTTCTACTTTTTCTTGATTTAAATCTAATTTAGAGATGTATATTTTATTTTCATTAAATTTTATAACTGGCTTAAAGATGCTTTTCTCTGCTTGCTTATTAAAAGTTACTTCACCTAATGCTACTTTAAAAGGCATAATTTTAACTTCAAAACCTTTTTCATGTTCGAAAGAATAATCACCGTCAGGTAAAGCTGTTAAATCAAATTTATTATTATAAATACCAGAAGTTTCAAAAGTAGTGTTGTATAAAACAATACCATAATCGTCTTTAATAGATAATTCTTGACCTTCTTTTACATTATCAAGTGTTAAAACGATTTCTAATTTTTTCCCTTTTATATTATCAGAAGATGTGTTAGCGAAACTAGAAATTCCAGTTGTTAAGGCTAACATATATATACTGAATACTAATACTTTTTTCATAATCATTATCTTAATACTTAATTACATTACAAAGGTATGGGGCTTGTGTTGTGTAGAAAACATCGATATTGGCTATTTTATATGCTATATTAACTGTAAATAAATTGTTAAGGTTGTGATATGGTAAAATAGTATACATTAGGGTTAATTATACACATGCTATACCATATACATTTTGTATTTTTGCCACATAAATGTGAAAGTCTTATGAAGTTAAAACCAACTTACGAAAAGGTAACACCAAGTTTTGGAAGCTCGTTGGTGGTAAGGCAACATACGCAAGAAGCCCACAAGAGCAAGGCTTTCTGGCATTTTCATCCAGAATTAGAATTGGTGTATGTAAATAAAGGACAGGGAAAAAGGCATATAGGAAATCACTTATCATACTTTAATAACAGTCAGCTTATATTAATAGGTTCTAATTTACCCCATAATGGATTTGCAGATAGGTTAACAGCACGTGGTTCGGAAACTATTGTACAATTTTTACCTAATTTTTTAGGAGATACGTTTCTTAAGCTTCCAGAAATGGAGCGTATTGCCATGCTTTTTGAACGCGCTAAAAAAGGTGTGCTATTTAAACCTGAAACAAAATTGGTTGTTGGACCAAAAATTGAATCTTTAATAGAATTTCAAGGTTTTAATCGTGTTTTAAAATTATTAGAAATTTTAAACGATTTGGCTTTGTCTGAACACTACAGTCTATTAAATGTAGATGGTGTTGCTTTTGAAACAGAACCTCAGGATAGTGCTAAAATTGATGTTATTTTTAGATATATAAATAATAATTTTCAGAGTCATATTAGTTTAGAAGATATTGCAGACCAAGCAAACATGACTGTGCCTGCGTTTTGTAGGTTTTTTAAAAAGGCTACGGGTAAAACATTTACTAAATTAGTAAATGAATATCGTGTTGTGCATGCAACAAAATTATTACAAGAAAGTGAAATGAGTATTACCGATATTTGTTTTGAATGTGGGTTTAATAACTTTTCTCACTTCAATAAATTTTTTAATGAAATTACAGGAACTAGTGCGTCTAAATACAGAAGTGAAATGACACGTATTATTCAATAATTAGATTCAATTTACATAAAACAAAACCCTCAGATTAATTAATCTGAGGGTTTTGTTTTATAATAAGGTGTCGTTAATTGCTAATACAATTATTTTTCGCCATTCCATTCTGCATAAAACTGATCTAAAAAACCAACCATATAATCGTGTCGTTGAGTCGCTATTTTTTTACCACTCACTGTATTCATTTTATCTTTTAAAAGGAGTAGCTTTTCGTAAAAATGATTAATTGTAGGTGCTGTAGATGTTTTATATTCTACTTTTGTCATACTTAAATTCGGACTGATTTCTGGATTGTAAATAGCTCGGTTTTTAAACCCTCCGTAGTTAAATGTTCTAGCAATACCAATGGCGCCCATAGCATCTAAACGGTCTGCATCTTGAACGACATTTAATTCTGGAGATGAAAATGTGGCTTTAAAATTTCCGCCTTTATAAGATATATTTTCAATTATATTAATAACATGAGTAGTTGTGTCCTCATCAACATTAATGTCTTTTAAAAATGCTGAAGCTACTTTGGGGCCAACAGTTTCATCACCATCATGAAATTTACTGTCAGCAATATCGTGAAGTAAAGCTCCTAGTTCAACTACAAACATATCAACGTTTTCTGTTTTGGCTATTAATTTAGAGTTTTTATAAACGCGTTCTATATGAAACCAATCATGGCCACCTTCGGCACCTTCTAATTGTTGTTTTACAAAATTAATTGTTGCTTGTATTTGGAGGTCTTTGTTCATGTTTATAAAAGTAAAAATTCCTAACTGAGACAGAAAGGAATTCTTATGTTTTTAGTTTAATTCAGATTCTCATTTTCTAGTTTAGAAAAGCTTCAACAAGTTTGTTAAAACGTAAACATATATTTTGAGAAGTTTATGGCTGAATATTATATTTTAGCAGGTTCTACCCATTTAAATTCAAACGAATTTTCAGGAATTTTCATACGCTCTGCTACACGCATCATACGGCTAGGAAGTTTTATTAGGTAGTCTCTTGCTTTTTCAGCTTCATCAGATAAATCTGTGATTTTTTCAATCTCCCAACGTTTAAGTAGTTTCTCTAGAATTTCTATATAGTCCATAGATGTATACACGCCAATACGTTGTGCGGTGTTCGAAAATTCTTCGAAAGCAGAACTTACTTGTCCGCCAGATTCTCTTAAAAAGTGAGCTGGCATTGTGATTTTTTGCTTCATCATATAATGAAAAGCCATCATCATCTGACTAGGATCTACTTTAAAAATACGTTCAACAAATTCGCTATATGCATTATGGTGTCTCATTTCGTCTCCCGAAATAATTCTACACATTTTGCCTAGTTGTTTGTTGCCGCGTTCTCTAGCAAATTTAGCCACTCGGTTGTGAGAAATGTAAGTTGCTAGTTCTTGGAAACTGGTATATACAAAGTTTTTATAAGGGTCGCGATCTGTACCAATATCAAAACCATCAGAAATTAAATACTGAGTTGTTTTTTCAATTTCTTTCATATTTACACGTCCAGAAAGGTAAAGATATTTGTTAAGTACATCTCCGTGTCTGTTTTCTTCAGCGGTCCAATGGCGTACCCATTTAGACCAACCGTTACGTTCAACTTGTCCAACACCTTCAACATCCATTAACCAGGATTCGTAGGTTGGTAAAGCTTCTTCTGTAATCATATCTCCAACTAAAACCACCCATAAATCGTAAGGTAAATCTTTAGCTAATTCTCTTATTTCTTTAACTTCCTCAAAAAAGGTTGGACCTTCAGAATTTGGTAAAAAATCTGTAGGTTGCCAAATGGTTTCTGTTGGTATTAAATATTTTTCTATTAAAGCGTCTACGTCTTTTTCTAAAAACTGCATCACTTCTAACCTTACATTTTTTAATGACATAATGTTAAGTTTTTAATGGTTTATACTCTGTGTTACAGTGTGCTCAATTTCGTCAATCAAAGTCTCTGTCGTGCCTGTAAAGGTAGATAAATTTATGGGTTTATGAACAGTTAATGTAATATGAGCGCCTAATCCCATAGGGAATTTGCCATATTTTAACGTTTTCCATGAATTATTTATTGTTAAAGGAACTACAGTTGCAGTTGGTATATTTTTTATTAATGTTTGCAAACCACGACGTTGAAACGGTTTTGGAACACCATCTTTACTTCTTGTGCCTTCAGGGAAAATAACGGCGGCATAATTTTTCTCATTTATAAATTTCGAGAAATTATTAATTGCAAGTATGGCTTGTCTTGGGTTTTTTCTGTCTATTAAAGCCGATCCGCCATGACGTAAATTATACGAGACACTAGGTATCCCTTTTCCTAATTCTATTTTACTAATAAATTTAGGTTTATATTGTTTCATGTACCAAAGTATTGGCGATATATCGTACATGCTTTGGTGATTAGATACTATAATTAAAGGAGTGTCTTTGGGAATCTCATTATCAAAGTGATTTGTATATGTAAAGCGTGTTCCTAAAATATTCAAACAACGTAATAGTGCAAATTGTAATATGTTTACACTACGTTGTAATGCACTATAACCAAATACGCGATGACTAATCCATAATATAGGATGGAACACACATATAGATAGTAAAAATGCAAATGCATATAGTACAGTTAAAGGATACGCTATAAGTTTCATTAATTAAATTTTGGAAGTTTAGAATTTAAACAAAAATAGGATATAAAAAAACCACGCCAAAAGCGTGGTTTATATTTTTTACAAAATCCGACTTAACAAACTTGGTTAAAAGCATCTTTAAGGTTGTCTGCAATCATTTCTGCAGGACGACCTTCAATATGGTGGCGCTCTAACATGTGTACTAATTCGCCATCTTTAAATAAAGCAATACATGGTGAGCTTGGAGGGAAAGGTATCATATAACCTCTCGCTTTATCAACCGCTTCCTTATCTACTCCTGCAAAAACAGTTACAAGATGGTCTGGATGTTTATCGTTTTTTATGCTCATGCTAGCTGCTGGACGTGCATTAGCTGCAGCACAACCACAAACCGAATTTACAACCACTAAAGTTGTACCTTCTTTTGCTAAAGCAACATCTACAGCTTCTGCGGTATGTAATTCTTCAAAACCAACTTTGGTTAAATCTTCACGCATTGGTTTAACTAATTCTGCTGGATACATATTTTAAATTTTTTGTTTATTAAATAAAGGGCAAATATACATAATAAAAACAGAAACAATCATGACTTTAACGTAACGTGCATAAGTCTAAATGTAGTGTTGTTTTGGGCGTTACTTTGTTTAAGCAAAGTCGGGCTATACGCTATATCTTTTTGTTTTTAAAGAAACAAAAAGGATGCCGCTGCTATGCCTAACGCAAAAGCAAGGCAAACCATAAAAAATATTTTGGTTAAAATTACAAGTAGTATATTTGCGGGAATTAAAATAAAATTATGGGTATTTCAAAATGGTTAGGAGCTACTTTAGGTATGTCGTTTGGAGGTCCAATAGGAGCTATCTTAGGATTTGCATTAGGTAGTATGGTCGATGGGTTTTCTAGCGGAAGCATTAAGGTTAATACAGATTCTCCTTACGGAGCGCCAGCACGAACACGAACCAAATCTAGCGAATTCGAAGTCAGTTTATTAATACTTGCAGCTATTGTTATAAAGGCAGATGGCGTTAGTGATAAAAGAGAATTAGATTTTGTGCGTGCTCAATTTGTGGGTATGTATGGTAAAGAACGTGCAAACGAAGCTTTTAAACTATTCAAAAATATAAGTCAACAAAAAGATATTCCTATTCGCGATGTGTGTATGCAAATTCGTCAAATGATGGATCACCCATCTCGCCTTCAATTGCTTCACTTTTTATTCGGAATCGCAAAAGCCGATGGGAATGTAAGCCAAGTAGAAGTTGATGTTATTTATACCATTTCAAACTATTTAGGCATTCGTGCTTTAGATTTTGAAAGTATTAAGGCTATGTTTTACAACAGTAGCGATAATGCTTATAAAATTCTTGAAATAGAAAAGTCTGCGACTAACGATGAGGTTAAAAAAGCCTATCGTAAAATGGCTAAAAAATATCATCCAGATAAAGTGCTTCATTTAGGTGAAGAATACCAGAAAGGTGCAGAGGAAAAATTTAGACAAGTTCAAGAAGCTTACGATCAGCTTCAAAAAGAGCGAGGTTTTAAATAAATAAAATTTCATTACAATATATAATCTCAAATAATTACTAGGGATTATTATTAAAAGACGAATTGGATGTTTGTACATGCAGTTCGTCTTTTTGTTGTTGTAATTAATTTATTAAAATATATTTTAGACTAGACTAAAAATATATTTGTATTCAAGTAAATTGTGTATCTTTGTTATAAAATAAGAGTTTAGTGGTTACATTATCTGAAGAAAATTATTTAAAAGCAATTTACCATTTGGGTAAACAAGGTTCGGTAGCAGTTAGCACAAATGCTATAGCCGAAAAAATAAAATCAAAAGCTTCGTCTGTTACCGATATGGTAAAAAAATTAGCAGATAAGAATTTGGCTAACTATGTCAAGTATCAAGGGGTGACTTTAACCGAAAAAGGACGTTTAATAGCGGCTTTAGTCATTCGGAAACACAGACTTTGGGAAGTGTTTTTGGTCGAGAAATTAAATTTTACTTGGGATGAGGTACACGATGTTGCAGAGCAATTAGAACATATAAAGTCGTTAAAACTCGTTGATGAATTAGATGCTTTTTTAGGGTGTCCAACACACGACCCGCACGGAGATCCTATTCCTGATAAAGATGGAAATTATTCGCCTATAAAAAGTGTGAATATTTTAGAAATTAAAAAAGGCGAACAAGGCGTTTTGGTATTGGTAAAAAATTCATCCGACTCATTTTTAAAGTATTTAAATAAAAATAATTTAGCACTAGGAGATGCTATTAAAGTAATAGACTTTGAACCTTTCGATAAGTCTTTAACTATAGAAACATCTGATAGAAAAATGATTATCTCTAATGAAGTTGCTAAAAACTTATACTTAAGCTTATAATTATGGAAAACTACAGCCCTTTATTAGCGCTCTCAATATTTTTTATAGTAGTAGCATTATTGTATGTTTTATTTAGGCCTACAAAAGGGTGGTTTTGGATTATTAGGAAAGCATTTGAAAGTAGCGAAAAAGTAATTATAGAAGATGTCTTGAAACAGCTTTATCATTTCGAAACTTCGAATAATAGAGTGGATATGAAAACATTAGTTCAGATTCTAGATTTTAAAAATACGGATATTGTCGAGGCTGTTAAAAAAATGACAATTAATGATTTGATTTATTCAGAATCGGATGTTTTAAAGCTCACAGAAGAAGGACGTGATTATGCGCTTCGTATTGTTCGTGTGCACCGTCTTTGGGAGCGTTATTTAGCAGATAAAACAGGAATACACAAGAAAGAGTGGCACGATAGAGCAGAATCTATGGAGCATAGATTAAGTCATGATGAGGCCGACGAGTTAGCTGCTCATTTAGGACATCCTAAATTCGACCCGCATGGCGATCCTATTCCAACAAAAACAGGAAAAATGGCATCGGTTCATGGTGTAGAATTACCGCTTTTACCAGTGGGGTCTGTTGGGAAAATTACACATATTGAAGATGAGCCTGAAGTGATTTATAAACAAATTTTGGCAGAGCATATTTATATGGGATCTCTGCTAAAAGTGATAGAAAATAATTCGACAAGAATAGTGTTTGAGTCGGAAGGTGAAGAATTTAAATTGGCACCAATAGTTGCTGCAAACTTAACAGTAGCACTCATAGAAAAAGAAGTTGTTATAGAAGATAATATAGCACGTTTATCCAGTTTAAAGGAAGATGAAACAGCTAAAATTATTGGAATTTCTAAGGAAAATAGAGGAGAAAGCAGAAGGCGATTATTAGATCTTGGTTTTGTAAAAGGATCAAATGTTAGTATCGATCTTTTAAATCCGCTAGGCGATCCTAATGCCTATTTAATTAAAGGAACTTCTATTGCTTTACGAAAAGATCAGGCTTCGAAAATCTTAATTAAAAAAGATTAAACTATGGAAACAAAAGTAAAGAGCGCTTGCGATACGTGTGCGTTGTATAATAAAGATGGTTTAAAACGACTAGGTATTCATACTGATAATTTTGATTTTATAGTAGCTTTAGCTGGAAATCCTAACACCGGAAAAAGTACTGTTTTTAATGCTTTAACAGGGTTAAAACAACACACTGGAAATTGGCCAGGAAAAACGGTTACACGTGCAGAGGGAGGCTTTGAATACAATACTGAAAAATATAAATTGGTAGATTTGCCAGGAACATATTCATTACTGTCAACCTCTGAAGATGAAGAAGCGGCACGTGATTTCATTCTTTTTGGTAAACCTGATGTCACTGTAATTGTTGCCGATGCAAACCGGTTAGAACGTAATTTAAACTTAGTGCTTCAAATTCTTGAAATTACAGACAAGGCGGTGTTGTGTTTAAATTTAATGGACGAAGCGAAACGTAATAAGGTTGATATAGATGTAAGGACATTATCTCGAGATTTAGGTATTCCTGTAGTGCCTACAAGCGCACGATTTAATCGTGGAATTCCAGAATTAATACAAACCATTAGTGAGATCGCAAGTGGTAAAATTGTGTGTAAACCACATCGTATTAAAAATGTACCCAAAAATATTGAACACGCGGTTAAGACATTAACGGTTCAAATAGAAAAAGAATTTCCTAATATACCAAACAGTCGTTGGATTGCTTTTAGATTGTTAGAAGGTGATAAGCAAATTATAAATGCTTTAAAAACGGGAGAATTTCTTTAAATATTCAATCAGATGAAAGATAATAATATAGACAATATCATCGAATTATCTAATGAGCTTCGTTGGCAAATTGGAGATGAGTTTCATGATAATTTAACTGAGAGTATTTATGCAGATGCAGCCGATATTGTTAAGGATTCGGTAACGACTCAAGACGGAGAGAAACGGTTTCGGTTAGACTCTAAAATAGATAAAATTGTAACAAGTAAGATATGGGGATTTCCTATCATGTTTTTAATTTTAGGAACCGTGTTATGGCTTACTATAGTTGGAGCGAATTATCCGTCTTCTCTGTTGGCGAGTTTGCTTTTAGATACGGTTCATCCTCTTTTACAAAGTGGAGCAAATAGTGTGAATATGCCTTGGTGGCTTGCTGGTTTTTTAATAGATGGTGTGTATTTGGCAGTGGCTTGGGTTATTGCTGTTATGTTACCTCCTATGGCTATATTTTTTCCGATGTTTACGCTTTTAGAAGATTTTGGTTATCTGCCAAGAGTTGCTTTTAATTTAGATTCTTTATTTAATAAATCAGGAGCGCATGGTAAGCAGGCTTTAACTATGAGTATGGGATTTGGTTGCAACGCAGCAGGTGTTGTTGCAACTCGTATTATAGATAGTCCTAGAGAACGATTAATCGCAATTATTACAAATAACTTTTCGTTGTGTAACGGGCGTTGGCCTACGCAGATTTTGATTGCCACAATTTTTATTGGAGCAGTTGTACCTGAATCATTATCTAGTTTAGCATCATTATTGGCTGTAATTAGTGTAGCTGTTTTAGGAATGGCTTTTATGTTTGGCGTGTCTTGGGCGTTATCTAAAACGGTTTTAAAAGGAGAAGTGTCTACATTTAATTTAGAATTACCACCATACAGACCACCGCGTTTTTGGAAAACAATTTATACTTCATTAATAGATAGAACTTTAATTGTTTTATGGCGAGCAATAGTATTTGCTGCTCCGGCAGGTGCCGTAATTTGGTTAATTTCTAATGTGCATGTGGGTGATGAAACAATTGCTGCTTTTTTAATTAATGGAATGGATGGTTTCGGATTCCTTTTAGGGTTAAACGGTGTTATACTGCTAGCTTATATTGTAGCTATTCCAGCAAATGAAATTGTAATTCCTACTATTTTGATGCTTACTGTAATGGTAACAGGAATAGGAGGAGGAGCTGGTGCTGGTGTAATGTTCGAGTTAGATTCTATAAATGCAACTGGAGATATTCTAAGAGCAGGTGGTTGGACGTTATTAACAGCTGTTAATTTAATGCTTTTTAGTTTGCTTCACAATCCGTGTAGTACCACGATTTATACCATCTATAAGGAAACAAATAGTGTGAAATGGACTGTAGTCGCATCTATTATGCCTGTTATTTTAGGTTTTGTTGTTACCTTTTTAGTGGCTCAGGTGTGGAGACTTCTGTTTTAGTAAAAATCTTTTAAGAGAAGAAGTAAATAATATTAATGTAATTGAAGTATCGTGGTGATACGAATTGTTATTTATAATCAATTCAAAATAAAGCGAACTTTGATTAGTGTTAAAATATAAAAGGTTATTAAATGCATACAGCACTTAATAACCTTTTGTTATATATATAAAATTTGGTTTCGGCCTAACTGCAACCACAGTTTGTACCATCAGATCCACAAGCTTTTTTCTTAGATTTGTCTTTTTTCCAAAAGTACTTTTTAATTAAGAATGCAACTGCTATTCCTAAGGACGCAAAAACTAATATGTTTTGAATGATTGTATTCATAATCTAATAGTCGTTTTTAATATTAAAGGCTTTCAGTGTTTATTTTAAAACTTGAAAGGCTATTAAAGCAGAAAAATATGCCATTCCCGTCATAACTATCAATTGCAAGGCTGGCCATTTCCAACTGTTTGTTTCTCGTTTTACAATAGCTAAAGTACTCATACATTGCATTGCAAAAGCATAAAATAATAATAATGAAATTCCTGATGCAAAGTTAAATAAGGGTCCGCCTAAAATAGGATTAACTTCACCCGCCATTCTATTTTTAATTGTTTCTTCTTGGTCGCTACCAACACTGTAAATTGTTGCTAAAGTTCCTACAAACACTTCACGAGCGGCGAACGAACTTACAATGGCAATACCAATTTTCCAATCGTAACCTAAAGGTCTAATAGCAGGTTCAATAGCGTGACCCGCAATACCAATGTAAGAATGTTCAAGTTTATAAGAATCTATTTTATGGTCTAAATCTTCTTGAGATAAGTTTTCTGAAGCATATTTTTCAGTCATAATGCTTTCTGCTTCATTAAAATGTTCTCCAGGACCATAAGATGCTAGAAACCATAATACAATTGATATGGCTAAAATAATTTTACCCGCTCCAAATACAAATGATTTTGTTTTTTCAAGTACAGTTAAAGCAACATTTTTAAATAAAGGCAATTTGTAATTTGGCATTTCAACAACAAAAAATGTTTTACTTTTAAGTTTCATGACGCGATCTAAAATGTAAGCAGAACAAATTGCAGCTCCAAATCCTAGTAAATACAAGAGCATTAAAGTAAGTGCTTGGTATCCTAATCCTAGAAAGCTGCCTTCAGGAATTACTAATGAAATAATAATTAAATAAACAGGAAGTCTTGCAGAACATGTTGTAAAAGGGGTAACAAGAATAGTAATTAAACGTTCTTTCCAGCTTTCAATATTACGTGTTGCCATAATTGCAGGAATTGCACATGCCGTACCAGAAATTAAAGGCACAACACTTTTTCCGCTTAATCCAAAACGTCGCATAATACGATCCATTAAGAAGACAACACGACTCATATAGCCGCTTTCTTCTAAAATGGATATAAATAAAAATAAGAATGCAATTTGTGGAATGAAAATAACAATTCCGCCTAATCCGGGTATTATTCCTTCTGCAAGTAAGCTTGTGAAAGCCCCTTGTGGTAGTGCGTTTTTAACCCATTCTCCTAGGGCTGCAAAAGACGAATCGATAAAATCCATTGGTGCGCTAGACCAATCGTAAATGGCTTGAAAAATAGTTAATAGTATAGTAAGAAAAATAACATAGCCCCAAACTTTATGTGTTAAAACGCGGTCTAACTTAGCGCGTAAATCTTTTGCTTTTGTAACATCTATAGTTTGTCCTTTTTTAAGGGTGTTATTTATAAACTGATAGCGTTTTATGGTTTCTTTTTGTTGTAATCGTTTTAAATCTGTTTTTGTTTTTGTTTTAAAATCGGTTACAGCATCAAACTCATTCCTGTCTGTTTTTCCAAAATTTGCATCTTGGGTAATAACAAGCCAAAGTTTGTAAAGTAATTGTTTTGGAAAAACTTGTTGTAAACGATCAAAATAGGCCTTGTCAATTTCAGAGGCGTTTAAACAAGGTGTTGTAGATTGATCTCTATAATTAGCAATAAGCTCTTTAATCTTATCTATTCCTTCATTTTTTCGAGTACTAACAACTGCTATTTTAGTTTTTAACTCTGCTTCTAAAAAGGGAATATCCAACGAAATACCTCGACGAGACATACGATCTGCCATATTGATAACAAGTATGGTAGGGATTTCTAAATCTTTTATTTGTGTAAAAAGTAAAAGGTTTCGTTTTAAATTTTCTACATCACTTACAACAATAGCAATATCTGGAAAATCTTTATCGTTTTTATTAAGAAGTAATTCTATAACTACGTTTTCATCTAGAGAAGACGCATTTAAACTATACGTTCCAGGAAGATCTATAATGTGGGCTTTAACACCACGTGGTAATTTGCAAATCCCTTCTTTTTTTTCAACAGTAATTCCGGGGTAGTTTCCTACTTTTTGGTATAGTCCTGTTAAGGCATTAAATACCGATGTTTTTCCTGTGTTGGGATTTCCTATTAAAGCAACATTGATTTGTTTACTCATGAGATAATTTTTCAATTAAAATAAGGCTTGCAGTCTCTTTTCTTATTGCTAAATGAGTTCCGTTAATATTGAGGTAAATAGGGTCTTTAAACGGTGCAATTTGCACGAGTTCGACTTGATTACCAGGAAGGCAACCCATTTCCAATAATTTTAATGGAATTTGTGCAGATGAAACGTCTATAATAACAGCTGTTTCTCCGCGTTTTAGATGCGCTAAAGTTGTTTGCAAACTTATTTAGATTGATTTTAAAGAAGCAAAAGTAAGGTAAAAACTAACGTTAAAAAAAAATTAAGCAGAAAACTACTTTTTATATTCGTTTTTTAAGGTTTTAATGTCGTTTAATAGCTGTTCAATAGCTTCAGGGTCTGTGCCATCGTAATATCCTCGAATTTGTTTTTTCTTATCTATAAGCATGAAGTTCTCGGTGTGAATCATATCGTATTCATCTCCATTTCCTAGTGTTTTTACAGCCATATAGCTTTTTCTCGCTAATTCGTAAATCTGTTTTTTATCGCCTGTAACTAAATTCCATTTTGCATCGTTCACGCCTTTTTTTATCGCGTATCTTTTTAATTGTGCAACGCTGTCAATTTGTGGTGTTACAGAATGAGAGAGTAACATGACTTCATCATCATTTAAAATTTCTTTTTGAATTTTTGCCATATGGTCTGTCATAATTGGACAAATGGTCTGGCAGGTGGTGAAAAAGAAATCGGCCACATAAATTTTGTCTTTATAATTGTCTTGAGTAATAATCTTTCCGTTCTGATTAATCAGACTAAAATCTGCAATTTTATGATACTTTCTAACATCAAAAAGTGTGCTATCAACCAATTCTTGATCGACTTGAGCGGGTTGGTAAATCGGAAGTGGTTTTTCTACATCTAGAATATTATAAATAATAGCGATAATAACCATTGATATAATAGAAAAAACGATAGCGAAGTATTTGTAAGCTTTAAAAAATGATAACATGTTTTTAAAATATAAATCGTGAGTAAAGCAAAAATACGAGTAAAATTAAGTTATATGAAGTCCTTTTAATAATAAAAGCATGTTAAAAAAAGAAGGGTAAAGGGTGTTTATATTTTTTTACCACTTTAAAAAATGTATTTTTGCCCGTTAAAATATAACTGTATAAACTACATGGAGTTTCTAATTAAGATTTCTCAATTTTTATTAAGCCTTTCTTTACTTATTGTATTACACGAGCTTGGTCACTTTATCCCTGCAAAATTATTTAAAACACGTGTTGAAAAATTCTATTTATTTTTCGATGTAAAGTTTTCTCTATTTAAAAAGAAAATAGGCGATACCGTTTATGGTATTGGATGGTTGCCTTTAGGGGGTTACGTTAAAATATCAGGAATGATAGATGAGAGTATGGATAAGGAGCAAATGGCTTTACCTCCACAACCTTGGGAATTTAGATCAAAACCGGCTTGGCAACGTTTAATTATTATGCTTGGAGGTGTAACGGTAAACTTTGTTTTAGCGGCACTTATTTACATGGTTATGGCTTTTGCTTATGGCGAAACCGATATTGATACCGCAAGTATTAAAGATGGGTATTTAATAACAAATCCTATTCTTGAAAATATGGGCGCGAAAACAGGAGATAATGTTATCGCTATTAATGGAGATCCTGTTACTGGATATTCTGATATGAGATCGAAATTAATTGAAGCCAAAACCATACTTATAGAGCGTGATGGAGTTCAGAAAACGCTTACTACTCCAGTAGATTTTTTGGGGCAGTTAAGTACAGGCGAAGATAAAACACTATTCGAATTACGTATGCCATTTGTAGTGGCACAAGTTCCAGATACTTCTGCAAACAAAAACGTAGACTTAAAAGAAGGCGATATTATTACAGCTGTTAATAAGACTAAATTAAAATATTTTGATGAATTTCATTCTATATTAGAATCATCTAAAGGGCAAACAGTACAGGTAGATGTGTTAAGAGGTGAAGAAGCGTTTTCTAGAGAACTTAAAGTTAGTGAAGATGGGAAATTTGGAATTGCTTATTATCCAAAAGCTAGCGCAGCAACACTTAATGCTTTAGGTTACTATGATATTGTTACTAAAAACTATGGCTTAGGAGAAAGCATAGGGGTAGGTGCCATGCGATTTAAAGAACAAATAGTTGGGTATTGGGCACAATTAGGATTAATGATTAAGCCAAGTACGGGCGCTTATAAAGGTGTAGGTGGGTTTAAAGCTATTTTCGATGTTTTTCCTAGTACGTGGAGTTGGGAAACATTCTGGGGCATTACAGCCTTCTTGTCAATTATGCTAGGAGTTTTAAACTTATTACCTATTCCGGCTTTAGATGGTGGGCATGTTATGTTTTTACTGTATGAAATGATTTCTGGACGTAAACCAAGCGATAAATTTTTAGAGTATGCACAAATGGTTGGATTTTTTATTCTTATAGCGTTAGTGCTGTTTGCGAACGGAAATGACATCTTTAAAGCGGTGTTTAAATAATTTTTTTAATTTTTTTTAAAAAAGCTTTGTGCAACTGAAATAAAGTTCTATATTTGCACTCGCTAATGCAAAACACTCCTTCTTAGCTCAGTTGGTTAGAGCATCTGACTGTTAATCAGAGGGTCCTTGGTTCGAGCCCAAGAGAGGGAGCAAAGCTAGCAAAAAGCCTTACAGAAATGTAAGGCTTTTTTTATGCGTTATAGTTTCTAATAGTCGTGTTATATAGTGATTACAACTAATTACAGCGCTTCTTAAGTGAAATGTATTGTTCTTTATTTTACAACTTGTTAACTTTATTTGAAGAATGAGGTGTACAATTCGGTGTACATATCTGAATTGTCTGCAATACTTAAACTAAAGTTGATTTGAAATAAAACATCAAGGAGTTATGCTTTTGTTCTGTAAAAAGAGACTATTAGTTTAGCGTGTGATTAATTGGTTTAAAATAATTGTATTTGTTGAAGAAGTTTATGTTTATAAATAAAAATATCTCATAACCTGACAAACATCATATATTAAACAAGTTTAAGGTTATATTTTTGAAATGTGTTTTTTAGGAGACTATTAACCTAGAAAATTAACTGGCAAATTTTTTGATTATTATTTCTTTTAACCTTCAGCTTAATGTAATTAAGCTGAAGGTTTTTTTTTGTGCTTAATTAGGCAGATTTATGTTTGTTTTAACTTGTTTCAGGCTGTTTAATGTATTTTAATCGGGTTTTGTTTAATTGTATTGCTTGAGGTTGCGAATGGACTTATACATGTCTAATTTGTCTTTTTAATTTGTATTGAAGAAGTGTCTTAGAATTTATAACTGTAATTCTTAATATTAAATGGTTAATAGCTTTAAAAACAAACAGAGGCTATCTTAATAGATAGCCCCTGTAGAATAAGTTATAATGTAAGGGATTAAAATGTTAATGCTATTTTACCACGAATGTAAAATGGAGTTCCTGGTGTGAAATGAATTTCTTCAACAGATGCAGGTTCGTCAAATAATCTGCTTTCTGTAGCAAATTGTGTTTCGTTCCATTCTGTGTCGAATACGTTTTCAATAATAACGCTGTACGTCCAGTTTTTCCATTTGTAATTAATGTTAAAATCGGTAACAAAATAGCCTTCAGCAACTATAGAGTTGTCTTCAATAGCAGGTCTATCATCTATATATCTGTAATTTATGCTACCAGAGAAACGACCAAGATTTTCTATAGATATTCCTCCTGCAGAGGTAAAATCTGGTGCTAGTGGTATGTAATTTTCGCCATCAGGATCGTCAATACTTCTTCCGTGTGAATAATTAACATCTGCAAAAAGATACAGCCAATCTAAAGCTTGGTAGCGGGCTCCAAAATCTACACCTAAACGTTCTGTTTTTCCGCTAGGTTCAACAATGGCAGCATCTCCAACATATACAAATTCCTGTTCTAAGAATAAATACCATAAGCTAGCGTTTAATGCCAAGCGATCTGTAGGTTTTAAAATAGTTCCTAAATCTGCACCGTAAGCTGCTGGTAAAATAGATTTTCCATTATTAGCGACTACAACACGTGTATCGTTAGAGTGAAAGCCCATTCCTGCTTTTAAGAAAAGTTGAGTGTTTTTGTTTAAAGAGTAAATGGTATTTAGTTTAGGACTTACTCGCGTTTTTGTTTCTGCTTCATCGCTATATGTTTCAGATAATTTATCTTCATATTGAAATTTAAAATAGTCTACTCTTGCAGAAGGATTGAATGTCCATTTTCCTGTTTTAAACTCAGTATTTAAAAAGGCATAAGTGTTTATTTCGTCAATATCTCCTAGAGATTTGTATTCTAAAACTGTTTTTCTGTTTACGGTGTGCGATAATTCTACATCGTCTGCATTGTCGTATCTAAATCCTATTCCTGCTTCATATTTAAACGTCGTGTTTTCGCTTAATTCTATGTTTCTATGTTCGTAAACGGTACTTGCTCCTGTAGTTACTCGGTTTTCAAATTGTTTAATCTGATCGCCATTTACAGGGTCGTCTAGAAAAAAGGTAAAGTTAGAATACAATTCAAAATTATATTGAGAGACAAAAGCAGTGGTTTTAACAGACTGATTTTGGTCTATAATTTTCTTATGATTAACTAATAGGTTTGTACGGCTTGTTTCTCCGCCTTCTGTGTCGTCTATAGCTCCAAATCTATCAATACTACCATTATCTACAGAACGTTGTGGGATTTGTCCTGAAGCATCCCATTTGCTCTGAAAGTGAGACGTTGTGAAATTTAATTCCTGATCTCCTGCAAGTTTATAATTATAGCGTGCTAAAACATTAAAACGGTTAAAGTTTTGTGGCGACTTAAAAGGTCCATCTGTTAACGATAATTCTGAAGCTATATAGGCGCTACTCTTGTCGTTGTTTAATACATTAAACATTCCCATAATGCGGTTTGTATTAAACTGTCCTGCTTCTAAAGACAAGTAATTTTTATCTATAGTTTTTTTTAGGCCTAAATTAATATAACCTGCTGTTGCAAAATTCCCTTTATCTGCATAGTAAGGTCCTTTTCCAAAGTTTATATTATCTATGGTTTCTGGAATAACAAAATGCAAATCAGAGTATCCTTGTCCGTGAGCATGAGATACCATATTTACAGGTATTCCGTCTACAGTAATATTAACATCTGTACCGTGATCTATATCGAATCCTCTTAAAAAAATCTGTTCGGCCTTTCCGCCACCTGCATGTTGTCCAATAATTAGTCCAGGTACTTTTCTTAAAACTTCTTGAGACGATTTTACAGGATCTTTTTGTACGTCTACATTTACAAATTTACTTAAAGCATCAATTTCTGCAACCAACATCACTTGATCTAAAGAGATGTTTGCAGGCGTGATAGTAAAAGTTGCTATTTTATCTAAATGTGTTTGTGTTATACGAATAATTTTAGGTTCGTAACCTAAGCGCGACAGGTATAATGTGTCGTTTACTTGCGTTTTATTTAGTAAAAAATCGCCAGTTGTAGATGTATGCGTGTGTGTGTCGGTAGTTTTGTTAAAGACACTAACTTCTTCTACAGGTTTGTTTTTGTTGTCTACTATTTTTCCTGAAATCTGTTGTGCATAAACTAAACCTGTAAGCAGCAAAGCGCATGCTGTTAATAAGTGTTTCATTTCATAATTAGGTTGTCCTCTGTTGGGAGGAATTAATATTCTATTTCCTAATCAGGTACTTTTTAGACATTAAAAGGCAGCCTGAGTTTAGATGGTTTGCGTATACTTACGAAAAACATCTAATTAGGGTTTTAAATTGACTTAAATATGTTATGAAATAAACTGAGGAGGAGGAGAAAGTGTAGGTAAATTAAAATGATATACAGGTAAAAAAGTATACCATTTTTGTTTTAAAGTTGTATGGAATGTGATGTTTTTTAAACCGAATTCAGATGTTAATATATGCTTGTCTAATACGGTTTTAAAGATAGATTTTTGATGTTCTTTTTGTTCGTCTGATGATGTTAATACGGTGTTTAAAAAAGTAAGTAATTGGTGTGTGTGGTCTGTGGTTACTTTTTTTTCGTGGGTATGCGAATGATGTGATGTTTCTGTATTTATGTGGTGTTCAAATGCATCGTGTGTATGATGCTTGGTTGTTGTTATTGATGTTTTATTATGTGTTTGGATGCGATCTTCGATATAATGAGACATGGAATGTAGCATATCGAACATAGAATTCGTTAAAGGAGAAACCATGTAACATATTGCCATAAGCACAATGAAACATCTAAAAGCTATTGGTTTTATATTTAACAGTGGTTTCAAAAACAACAATATAATAAGACGTAAAAATACAGATATTTTCTAACCTAGCATCTTGTTTCTTATGAACAAAACATTATTGTTTTACAGGGTATAAAAATCATCTAAAAATCAGGGTATTTAGCTTATTAAAAAAAGTATAAAATGTAGCACAGTGATATTGTAGATACAAAAATCCAAAGTGTAGATGCAAAAATCATAGGTTTCCAACCTGTAGTTTTTAAGTCTGAAATAGATATTGTTGTTCCTACTAAAAATAAAGTTACCACTAATAAGTGTTTAGATATAGTAACTATTGTTGTGGTTATTGCTGTTGGTAAGATGTCTGAACTATTTATTAAAATAGCAACTAAAAACAAGAGTATAAAAAGAGGGAATTTAATTTTTTGTCCGCTGTTTTTAAATAGAAACATAGATAATATAGACATGGGTATAATCCATAATGTTCTTGATAGTTTTACTGTTGTTGCAATTTTTAAAGCTTCTTCTCCGTAGGTAAGTGCGGCTCCAACTACAGAACTGGTGTCGTGAATGGCAACAGCACACCACAAACCAAATTGATGCTGATTTAGTCCAAAAATATGTCCTAACGTAGGAAATACAATTAAAGCAATAGCATTTAAAAAGAAAACTACTCCTAAAGCCATGCTAATGGTTTTTGTGTCTGCTTTAATAATAGGCGATATTGCTGCAATTGCACTACCACCACAAATAGATGTTCCTGAGGTGATAAGGTGCCCGAGCGATTTATCTAGTTTTAAATAGCGCGATAATATTAGACCTAAACTTACTGTAAAAAAGATACAGAAGAAGGTGAGTCCAAAACTAGAAACACTTGTTTTAATGGTTTCTATTAAAGCCATTCCAAAACCTAAACCTACAACGGCTATTTTTAATAAGAAATGGATGCTTTTCTGACTCTTTTCTAAAAACGGATGCTTGAAAAATAATGTAAAAACAAATCCTAATCCGAGTGCAATCGGACTAGAAATAAATCCTGCTAATGCAAGAGCGATAACGGTGAAAAAATATATTTTGGATAACTGCGTTTTCATTGTTTTTAATTTTGAAACAAATGTACAAGGACAGTATAATTAAAATGCAATAAAAAAAGTTATACGTAATAACTTTTAGTTATGATTTAGTTTAACTAGTTTTTCAAAAAAGTCTTTGGTTTTAGATTGATAACCTTGTCGGGATACAAAATAAAACCAACGTTCAAAGTTAAAATTCTGAATGTCTATAACTTTTAGTTTGTTGTTTATTAAATCGTCGCTAACAGAATGTATAGAGAGTAATGCGTAACTTTTAGAGTGGTACAAGTAGTTTTTAATAGCAATTGTGCTATTTAATGTCACACTCGACTTAAGCTGCTTAATGCCATATTCGTGTAGTTTTTTATAGATAATTTCTCGTGTTCCAGAGCCATATTCACGTTCTACCATAGGTAGATTTTCCAGGTCGCTTAATTGTAAAACACCTGTTTTAAATTTGGGGTTATTAGCGCTGGTAACTAAAACAATTTCGTCTTTTATAAATTTTTCATAATGTAATTGTTTATTGTGACTACTTCCTTCTATAATTCCGAAATCTAATTCCAGACTGGTAATTAAATGTTCAATATATTCGGTGTTACCACTAATTAATTGAATGGTTGTATTGGGTGTGTTTTTATTTGATTTAGCTAAAACCTGAGGTAGAATAAAGTCGGCAAGGGTAGAGCTTGCACCAAATTTAATATGTTTTTCTTCATCTTGATTTAAGGTTAAAAAATGATTATCTAAATCGGCATGAAGCGTTAAAATTTTATTTATATATTCTAAAAAATCTAGTCCGTCGGGAGTTAACTCAATATTGTTTCCTAAGCGTGTAAAAAAAGTTTTTTTGTAGGTGTCTTCTAATGAGCGAATGGTTTTTGAAACAGCTGGTTGAGATAGGTTTAAAACTTCTGCTGCTTTGGTGAAACTTAAGTGTGAAGCAACTTCTTTGAATATTTTAAATTTAACTTTCATAAGACGTAATGTGAGCGGACCAATTTACTGATTTTGATATGGTTTTAACTAAAAAAAGAAAATCGGTTTGAATTGAATCCAAACCGATTTTAATAGCTTTTATATATATACTTTAGAATGTTTCGTTTAAAACGTTTCAAAGTTTTCTACATCAGTAGCTTCAATAATATCATTGTAATTTTCTATATCAACGCCGCTAATATAATCTGCAGGAACAACAACAACTCTAAAATATTGGTTTTGTGTCCATGTGTCTCCCAAAGTATTTAAATCAAAAGTAGCGTCTAAGAAAATTCTAAAATCTTCATCAGTGAAATCGTAATTATACGTTAGTACACCGCCATCGTCAAAAAATTGGGTTTGTGGTACTAATCTCCAAATTTCGGTACCATCTACAGTTTCCCAAGACATATATACTAAAACCACATCTGAAGGTACAATAGTAAAACCGTAAGTTTGAGTAATTTCGTAGTTATTTGAAGCGTTAAAATCTACTTCAATTTCAAAAGCAGGAGCAACCTCTCCATCTATTCCGTCTAATCCATCTTCACCAGGAACACCTTGGTCTCCTTCGCATGAAGTGAATGCTAATGCTAAGCATAATACAGCTATAATATGTTTCATAGTTTTAATTTTAAACCGATAAAGATCGTTTTTTAATTTTAAAAGTAAGATTTTTTAACAGAAGCAACAACTTTAGCTCATAGATAAGTGTTTGAATAGTTACTTTAATTTTTAGAGCCTCTATCCTTTTTTAAGCTAAAGTAGCCTGTTTTTAAGTTTAAATTGTGTTTGTTTTTGCTTAACTAATTAAATTATAATTATTTTCAAATTAAAGATTTTTAAACGGCAGTATTTAAATCTTCAGATTATTATAAGAAATATCGTTAGTAATAGTGTTAGCATCATCATATATTTGTCTTAATTAGAAGATTTATTTTGATGTAATATAAATGTAAACGTTTATAATTGATAACTTAGAATTTATCCGATTCTTCGTTAAAAAAAAATCTTAAATAGGACTATTTTGTAAATTGAATCTGATTTTAGGATAGTTTAGGCGTTATAAGTTAATAAGAGAATTTAAAATGAAAAAAATTAGTATTATACTTATGTGTTTGTGTCTTTGGGCATGCGATACTGAAGATAAAAAAGTGAAAAAAATAGAAGAAGTTCCAGTCTCTGGTGTAGTGTTTCAAGATGATATTGTAAAGTTAAAATATGTAGATTATGGTTTAGATGCTAAAGCTAAATCAGATGTCTTATTGTGGGAAAAATTCATAGAGTTAGAGATTATAATGTCTCAATTAAAGGTTGGAGACATTTCTTATTTTCAGCGAGAATCTAAAGAGATTGTTTTATTAATGAAAGAATTAAGAGAGAGTATACCAGATGTTGTTAATACGCCTTCAATACAAGCACGTTTGGTTACTTTAGAAACAAAAATGCTTAAATTACAAGGCACTTTAATTTTGCGTAATATTCCGAAAGAAGAACATTTACAGAATGTTAAAGAAGTTTTAGTAGCTTATTCTAATCTAAATCTTCAGATTAATAAAAAATATGAAAAAGACGCTCAAAAAATTGAAAAACCATGATGCATTTTAAACAGGTATTAAGTGTTCTATTTTTCTTTTTAATTAGTGTTTGTAGTTTGCGTGCACAAGACAAAGTAGCGGAAAAAGCAATTAACTTAAGTTTAGATACTTGGCATAAAGCTGCTGCCGAAGCAAATTTTAACGCTTACTTTAATTTGATGACTACAGATGCTGTATTTGTTGGTACAGATGCGTCAGAGCATTGGGAGCTTGAAGCTTTTAAGGCATATAGTAAACCGCATTTTGATGCTGGAAGGGCTTGGAATTTTTCGGCTTTAGAAAGGCATGTTTACATTGCAAGTGCTAATTTAGCTTGGTTTGACGAATTGTTAGATACACAAATGGGAATATGCAGAGGTTCTGGTGTTATTAAATATGAAGACCATACCTGGAAAGTAGCACACTATGTGTTATCTGCAGCAATTCCTAATGCTAAAATGAACACTGTATCCGTTTTAAAATCTACAGAAGATTCTACTATAATAACTTCTTTCTCGAAGTAACTTTTTGTTATTCTATTTTTTGATTTATTCATTTTTTGATATTAATACTTAATAATTAACAAATATTTAGTATAAAAATTGTGTTATGCTTAAAAATACACTAGGTTAATTCACTATAATTCAGTAGTTTTAATTTCAAACTTAAAACAAAATATTATGGGTATTAAAAGTTTTACAGGAGCCAGGAAGCAACAGCTTAAAGAAGTAGATCACGTTGCAGTTCGTGTAAGTGATTATATGAGTAGAGATCTTATAACATTTAAACCTGAACAAATGGTAGAAGATGTTATAGATAAATTAATTACAAATAAAATTTCTGGTGGGCCTGTTGTAAATGATAATTTCGAGCTTATTGGAATAATCTCAGAAGGGGATTGTTTAAAGCAAATTAGCGAAAGTAGGTATTACAATATGCCAATGGAGCAAGATAAAGTGGAGACGCGAATGATAAAAAATGTGGAAACCATAGATGGTAACATGAACATTTTTGATGCAGCAAATAAATTTTTAGAATCTAAAAGACGTCGTTTTCCTATTGTTGTGGATGGTAAGTTGGTTGGTCAAATAAGTCAGAAAGATATTTTAAAAGCTGCACTTACTTTAAAAGGACATAATTGGAAATAATAAGGCTAATTCTTTTTAAGAATCTCGTTTAACCAAAGCATAATAATCTCCATCCAGAGGTAAATAGCCTTGGTTGTACACAAAATAGTATGTTGTTCCAGCTTTTGTAATATATATGTTTGTAAATAAACTAAAATCGAACCCTAAATTAAGCAGTTTTAATTTAGTGGTTTTTGTTTTTTGATCCGGATTTAACGTTTCTAAAATTCGCCAATTCTTACGCAATTTATTATTCGTATTCCGAATTAAATTTTTACTGTCCTTGTTTATCTGGTTGTTATAGGCATTTCTACAATAATCGTTACAAAACTTTTTGTCCGATCTTCCTATAATTTTTTCACCACATTCTAAACAAGATTTATTCATATTAAAACATTTTAGATATACCAATAGCTAAAACCCAAGAGTCGTATTCATCAAATCTTAAATCGTAACCTATGGCTGCACCAAGTTCAAAAGCTTTAGGAAGCTCTAAGCTATATTCAACTTCTCCTCGTATTAGGAATAAATCTTCCTCTTTTGCAAATTCTTCTCCAACGCCAACCATAAAAGCAAAGTGTTCCCCTGGTTTGTATGCTGCCATTATTGCTGGTGCAATAGGTAATTCACGTTCTAAAACTTCACTTTCTCCTTCTTCAGTCTCTTTAAGGATTTCATAAGTTTCTAAAATAAAATCGGTATGTAGTCCTACGGCCCAATTTTTAGTAAACCAATAGTTATAATTTAAACTAACCATGGGTACAACCAACCATCTATTACCTTCAACATGATGACCTTCATCAATATGGGCATGTCCAATCATGACTCCAATTTGGTGGTGTTCAAAACCTTCTTCGGTTTCTTCATTGTGCTTGTTTTCAGATTCTTGAGCATAAATTGTATAGGCTCCTAATTGAAGTAGAATAAGTAAAAGTAAAGTTTTTTTCATTGGTTGTTAATTTCGAGAATAAAGTTAAATAATAAATATAATTGAGGTCTAAAAAACGGGTATTTTTTTTAGAAATCATTCTTTTTTATACAAGTTACAGCCGTTTGTAAACGACTACAATCGGTTGTAAGCGAATTCAATTAGTTTTAAACCGACTGCGTTTTAGTATCTGCTTCACCTTTGTAACGTCTTAATAAGCTAAGACAGATATAAACAGTTTAACTTTAAAAATAATAATCATGAGCACACTTAGAAACAAAGTACAGTTAATTGGTAATTTAGGAAATGATCCAGAGATTATTAATTTAGAATCAGGTAAAACACTTGCTAAATTCTCTTTAGCGACTAACGAAATTTATAAAAATAAATCGGGAGAAAAAGTAACCGACACTCAATGGCATAATGTTGTTGCTTGGGGGCCAACTGCAAAAATAATAGAGAGTTATTTAACAAAAGGAAAAGAGGTTGCTATAGAAGGAAAATTAACATCTAAAAGTTACGAAACCAAAGACGGTGAGAAACGATTTGTAACAGAAGTTGTTTGTAATGAAATTATGATGTTAGGAAGCAATAAATAGTTGTTAAGAGGAGGATTAATTAAAATCCTCCTCTTTTTTTCTTTTTCCGTTTGTCACGATAAATTTGGAATAGCATATATATAGTAAACAGAATAAGAATAGGGAGGATGATAACCAAATCAATTCTTATAATAACTTCTTCTTGACTGTTGGCCCAATTCATGACTAGAATCTCCCAAATGATAAAGGTTAACCAACATAGTCCCAATATTATTTTCGATCTTTTTTTACGCATGCTATATCTTGTTTAGAATCAACTAATTTCTGTAATTACAATGAAGTTAGTTAATTAGTATTGTGTTCTTTCTAAAATTTATTAATAATAAATGAGTATAAATTAAAAGTATAGTTTCAAATCTGTGCTTTTTTCATAATATTCAGGTTATCTGTTGGTATAACTTAAAATTACATAAAATTTGTAAAACTATGATAGTCTATTGGCTAAGCTTTAGTATTTTTATGAAAAATATAGAAGTTCGAAACCATGTCAGTACAACCGAAATTAACCAGATTTAATCAAAATGTATTATCGAAGTATCAGATATACAATAGTATTTTCATGACGTTGCCGTTTGATTCTATTACAAAAACGGGTGTATTATTACCACTTTTTCACGAAACCTGCGAGAAAGGTTTTAAAAACGGTGATAATCCTACTACGATTGTGGAATCTTTTTTTGAGAAATATCAAGCGAGGCGCTCAGACGAAAGTCAAATTAATTTATTATTCAGATTTATTCAATATATAGAAAGACAAGTCGTATTGTTTGATGCTATTGAAGATGCCGCTTTTCCTGTAGTAAACAATATGGACGGGATTGGTACACTTCGTAGTTTAAAAGAAACAGCGAGTTCTGAAAACAGAACAGAGCTTTTAAAAACATATCTTGAAGAATTTAAAGTACGTATTGTCTTAACAGCTCACCCTACTCAATTCTATCCAGGTTCTGTATTAGGGATTATTACCGATTTAACGACTGCCATCCAAGAAAACGATTTGTTGTTAATAAATGATTTATTGGCGCAGTTAGGTAAAACGCCATTTTTTAAGCATACTAAACCGTCTCCTTACGACGAGGCTATCAGTTTAATATGGTATCTAGAAAATGTATTTTATTACTCTTTCGGCTCTATTTACGATTATATTCAACAAAACATTTTTGATAATAAAGAGATCGATAATGATATTTTAAATATCGGATTTTGGCCAGGAGGAGATCGTGATGGAAACCCTTTTGTAACGCCAGAAATTACACTTAAAGTGTCTGAACGTTTAAAGCAAGCAATTCTAAAGAGTTATTATACCGATGCACGTAAATTAAAACGTAAATTAACTTTTAAAGGTGTTGAAGAGCGTATTTCTTTAATTGAAGAAAAGTTATATGAACACATGATTAATGTGTCTGATAATACTATTCTAACATTAGAAGAGCTTAATTCAGAATTATCTGCAATCATAACAACTTTAGAAGAAAAACACCAATCACTTTATGTAACTGAGGTAAAAAGCTTCATGAATAAAATAAAATTATTCGGATTCCATTTTGCGTCTCTAGATATCAGACAAGATAGTCGTGCACACGATCAGGTCTTTACAGATATGGTTGAAGCCGTAATAGCTTCAGGAAGTGATATTTTTCCGGCAAATTATAATCAGTTATCAGCACAAGAACAAGTTGCTATTTTATCTAAGGTTGAAGGCGCTGTAGATATGTCTATCTTTCAAGGAGAAGATGTGTTAAAAACATTAAACTCTATGGTTGCTATTAAGTACATTCAAGACCATAACGGAGAAAAAGCAGCGAACAGATATATTATTAGTAACAACCAAACTACTTTAAACGTAATGCAGTTATTTGCGATGTTAAAGCTTGTTGCTTTTCATGATAAATTAACTGTAGATATTGGGCCATTGTTTGAAACGATTACCGATTTAGAGAATGCCCATTTAGTTATGGAGGAATTGTATACAAATCCTGCATATAGTGCGCATTTAAAATCTAGAGGGAATAGACAAACTATTATGTTAGGTTTCTCTGATGGAACGAAAGATGGTGGATATTTAATGGCAAACTGGGCTATATTTCAGGCAAAAGAGCGATTAACAGAAATATCTAGAAAATATGATGTTACCGTGTTGTTCTTTGACGGACGTGGTGGACCTCCTGCTCGTGGTGGTGGGAAAACGCATCAATTTTATGCCTCTTTAGGACCAACAATTGAAGATAAAGAAGTACAACTTACTATACAGGGACAGACCATTAGTTCTAATTTCGGAACTTTAGATTCGTCTCAATATAATCTAGAACAATTAATAAGTTCAGGTATCTATAACCGCTTAAACGATACAAATGCAGCCATGTCTGCAGAAAGTACTGTTGTGATGAATGACTTGGCAGAAATTAGTTTTAAAACGTATGTTGACTTTAAAAATCACCCCATGTTTGTACCGTATTTAGAGCGTATGAGTACTTTAAAATACTATGCGAAAACAAATATTGGTAGCCGACCATCTAAGCGTGGAAAATCTGAAGGTTTAGTTTTTGAAGATCTAAGAGCCATTCCTTTTGTAGGTTCTTGGAGTCAGTTAAAACAAAACGTACCAGGATTCTTTGGTGTAGGTACAGCATTAAAGAAATATGAAGATGCAGGAGAATTTGACAAAGTAATAGCGCTTTACAAGTCTTCTAGTTTCTTTAAAACGTTAATTGAGAACAGTATGATGTCTTTGTCTAAATCGTTCTTTGATCTAACTAAATATATGGCAGACGATGCTGAATTTGGAGATTTTTGGAGAATTATTCATACAGAATACGAGGTTACAAAAAGGTTACTATTGAAACTTACAGGATATAAAGTATTAATGGAAGATGAACCAGCAGGTAAAGCATCTATTGATATTAGAGAATCTATGGTCTTACCATTATTAACGATTCAGCAATTTGCTTTAAGAAAAATTCAAGAGTTAGAAAAAGCTGAGGTTAGAGATGAAGACCAAATAAAAATCTATGAGAATTTAGTAACTCGTTCTTTATTCGGGAATATTAATGCAAGTAGAAATTCAGCTTAAAAGCGAAGTTTAAAATATAAAAAAGCCTCTAGAAATAGAGGCTTTTTTTATGCAACATTTTGAAGTAAATCGAAACAAGGGCATTTGCCACAACGTTTCTTTTCAGACTTTGTATATTTTTTGCAACACTTGGTTTTACATTTGTTGGAAATTTTAACTCCAACAGTTAATAAAACAGTTTTTGCTTTTTTAAGTTCTTTCTTTTTAACCTTTTTGTCTTTTTTCTTGCCCAAAACTAATTACAATTAGCGGTTTAAGCTTCAAAAATAATTATTTTTACTTAATCTAAATAAGATTAAATGTTAAAAATTATATAGGGTTATTAGATGCAGCTGTACTTACAGTAATTTGATCGATATCTCTATCAAATAAATACAGTCCACCTTTATCGTCACCAATTAAATTAATTTTATCTAAAATGGTTCTTGCCATAGCTTCTTCTTCAATTTGTTCAGAAACATACCACTGTAAGAAATTATGAGTTGCATAATCGCGTTGTTCTAAAGAAATATGAACTAAATCGTTAATGCTTTTACTTACAAAAACCTCGTGTTTAAACAACATTTCAAACATTTCTTTAAACGATTGGAAAGTTACATTTGGTGCTTTTAATTCAGAAATAAAAGCATGTCCACCACGTTCGTTAACAAACTTAATAAGTTTAAGCATGTGTTCACGTTCCTCGTCAGATTGTTTATACATGAAATTAGAAATACCTTCTAACCCTTTTACTTCAGCCCAACAAGCCATGGCTAAGTATATTTGAGAAGACTCTGCTTCAATTCTAATTTGCTTGTTTAACGCTTCTTCTATATCTTTTGATAACATATTCTTTCTTTTTAACAAAGTTATAGATAAAAAGGGTTTAATTTTTAATAAAAACTCTTAAGATTTTTCTTTTTTAAATATTCTAAATAAAGATATGTGCTGGGTGTAAAAGGTAATTCTTATACCAAAAAGCAGAATAATACCACCAATCATCATTTGTAAAGTAATGGTTTCATTTAGAAAAACCCATGCTAAGATAGAAGCCAAAATAGCTTGTCCTAATAAACTAACCGAAACTCTTGTAGCTCTCATGTGTTTTGTAGCATAGCTAATAAGTAGCCAAGCTAGGAGCTGGCAAACAATGCCTTGAATAAGTAGTACAAACCAACCAGTGTTAGAAAATCCAGAAAATGGTTGGCCCATTACATAACTAATAACACCTAAGGCAATTGTAGAAGAGACAACACTAATAGTCATAAACGTTAATACATCTGTTTCTTCCAGTACAAATTTACTAGTTAACATATATACGGCGTACAACATGCCTGAAAGTATGGCGAAAAAGAAAGCGAGGTCAAAATCTAAATTGATAAAAAACTGAAATCCTACTAAAGTTATCATCCCAATAATAGCGATTATTGTGCCAATCCAAAAATTACGTTTCGGCTTGTCTTTTAAAAATAAAAACGCTCCAATGCCAACCCAAACAGGAGATAAATTAGTTAATAATGTGGCTTGTGTTGCCGAAGATTCCTGAATAGCAATATTCCATACGCCTACATCTAAACCAAATACAATACCACAAAGTGATGCTAAAAGCAACATTTTAGGTGAAGGGATTTTTAACTGCCTTGTAATTAAAACATAAGGCAAAATAATTGCCGAAGCGATTGCCATTCTGTAAAATGCAGAAATTAATCCAGGTGTTAAACTTAAGCGTACTAATACTGGAAATATAGAAATACATATAATTCCGACTACAAGAGCTATTCTAGGTTTTGTCATAACAATTTTAGTATAAAAAAGCGAGCAAAAATATGTTGTAAATTATTATAAAAATGGTACTAAATAATCCGTGTTTAATGATATGTTATCCTGAGTATGGTTTTAAAAATTATATGTATCGTGTTGTGTTATATGTTTGTCTGACAGTTTTTTATAAAGGGCTTAGAAGTAGAGTTCTTGTGCTAATCTAAACGTATTACTGTGTGCTTCAATAATTGTTTTGATTTCTGGAGAATATCCGCCACCCATACTGCACATAATAGGAATTGCATTGAATTTACATGTCTCTAAAACAAATAAATCTCTTGCTTTACACCCTTCGATTGATAGGTCTAATCTTCCAATCTTATCCGATGCTATAACGTCTACGCCGCACTGATAAAATATAAAATCAGGTTGTTGCTCATCTATTAATTTAGGGAGTGTGTTTTTTAGAATTTTTAAATAGGACGAATCGGTTGTTGCATCGTCTAATTCAATGTCTAAATCGCTTTGTTCTTTTTCAAAAGGATAATTGTTTTTTCCATGCATAGAAAAGGTGAATACCCGCGGTTCGTTAGTAAATATTTCTGCTGTTCCGTTACCTTGATGGACGTCTAAATCGACTATAAGAATGCGTTTAGCTATACGTGTATCTAATAAATGTTTTGCGGCAATAGCTTGGTCATTTAACATGCAGAATCCTTCTCCATGATCCGAATAGGCGTGATGTGTTCCTCCTGCAATATTCATTGCAATGCCGTATTGTAAAGCATATTCTGCGGCTTGTAACGTGCCAGAAGCAATACATATTTCACGAGCTATTAAGCGTTCGCTTAATAAAAAACCAATTTTAAGCGCAGCGTGATGGTTTAGTGTTAAATTTAATAAATCGTAAAAATAATCAGGATCATGAATCTCTAAAATTGGTTTGTGATTTTGTAAAACGTTTGGTTTAAAGAAATTATCTGCAGTGCACGTGCCTTCGTATATTAATTGCAACTGAAGCAGTTCGTACTTTTCCATAGGAAATCGATGTCCTTTTGGGATAGGATGATTATATATGGTGTCGTATGCGATTTTTAGCATCTTATTTATGAAGTTTAAGCTGAATACGTTTTCTAGCCACATCAACTTCTAATACTTTTACAATAATTTGTTGATGCAAGGTGACGTATTCACTAACATCACTTACAAAAGTATCTGCTAAGTTAGAAATGTGTATTAAACCACTTTCTTTAATTCCTATATCTACAAAACATCCAAAATTTGTAATGTTATTTACAATACCTGGCAGTAATTGCCCTTCGGTAATATCTGCAATAGTTTTTATATCCTGATTAAATGTAAAGACTTTAGCTTGTTGTCTGATATCTAAACCAGGTTTTTCTAATTCCTTAATAATATCCTGAAGTGTTGGTAATCCAACAGTTTCTGAACAATATTTTTTAAGATCTATGTTTTTAAGTACTGCAGAATTTCCAATTAGTTCTGAAATACTTTTCCCTGAATCTTTTGCCATTTTTTGAACAATAGCATATTGTTCTGGATGTACCGCCGAATCGTCTAAAGGGTTCTTTGCTTCTTTAATTCTTAAAAACCCAGCACCTTGTTCAAAAGCTTTATCTCCTAAACGGGGTACTTTTTTTATGGCTGTTCGTGTTGCAAAGGCACCATGTTCTGTTCTGAAATTCACAATATTTTCGGCAAGTTTTGGTCCGATTCCCGAAACATAACTTAATAAGGAAGTGCTTGCTGTATTTATATTTACACCAACGGCATTCACACAATTTTCAACAACTAAATCTAAACTTCCTTTAAGTTTAGATTGATCTACATCGTGTTGATATTGTCCTACTCCAATAGATTTTGCATCTATTTTAACCAATTCAGCTAAAGGATCTTGTAAACGACGGCCTATAGATATAGAGCCTCTTACGGTAACATCATAATTTGGAAATTCGTCTCGTGCAATTTTTGATGCCGAATAGATAGATGCTCCAGCTTCACTAACTACAAACACTTGAATATCGGTTTTAAAATGAATACGACGAATTAAGGTTTCTGTTTCTCTAGAAGCTGTTCCGTTACCAATAGCAATGGCTTCAATTTTATAAGCTTCAACCATAGTACTGATTTTCTTAATCGCACCTGTAACATCGTTTTTAGGCGGATGCGGATAAATGGTTTCATTATATTTTAAATCGCCTTGAGCATCTAAACATACGATTTTACAACCTGTTCTAAATCCAGGATCGATGGCTAAAACACGTTTTTGTCCTAGAGGAGATCCTAAAAGTAATTGTTTTAAGTTTTTAGCGAATACATTTATCGCAGATTCGTCTGCTTTATCTTTTGCTTTTTGAAGTGCTTCATTGGTTAAGGCTGGTAATAATAAACGTTTGTAGGCATCTTTAATAGCGGTCTCTATTTGGTCGGCACAGGCGTTGTTTGAACGGATAATACGATCTTCGATTTTGTTTAATGCAGCGTCATCATCAATTGCAATTTTTACACGAATAAACCCTTCTTTTTCTGCTCTTAAAATGGCTAATAATCTGTGAGACGGAATACGACTTAACGCCTCTGTCCAATCAAAATAATCTCTAAATTTTTGAGCCTTTTCATCTTCTGCTTTCGTTTTTACAACTTTGGTTGTAATGGTTGCTCTGTGCTCCAATTGAAACCGAATATTGTTTCTAATATCTGTACGTTCATTAATCCATTCTGAAATAATATGGCGCGCACCTTCTAAAGCATCTTCAACAGAAGCAATATTTCCTTTTACATATTTAAGCGCAATAGACTCAACGTCGTTCGCATTCTGACTCATTATAATTTTTGCCAAAGGTTCTAAGCCCAATTGTCTTGCTTTTTCTGCCTTGGTTTTTCTGCTTTTTTTAAAGGGCAGATAGATGTCTTCAAGTGTAATTAAATCGGTTGTAGAATTAATTTTTTTCTGAAGTTCAGGAGTTAACACCTCTTGTTCTTCAAGTGCTTTTAATATGGTTACTTTACGTTTTTCAAGTGTTTCGTAAGCGTCTTTGTATTTTACAATATTTGCAATTTGTACTTCATCTAAGTTTCCTGTTAGTTCTTTTCTATAACGCGAAATAAAGGGAATGGTACAGTCTTCTTGTAACAGTTTTAAAGTGTTTTTTACGCTGGTTTCAGGAAGATTAGTTTGAGAGATGATGTATTGTAAAATAGACATATTTTAGTTTTGAAAATAGAGTGTAAAGATAAGGTGTTAGACCGAAACTGATTTTATTTTTTGAAAATTATAATTCAATTTATATGTCAAAAGTGATACAAAATAAAAAGACCTCGCAAATCGAAATTAGCGAGGTCTTTTAATACTTAATTTAGAATAAAAATGATTTAGTTTACAAAGTAATCAACTTCAAATTTTGCCATTGTAGCCATGCGACCTTTGTTTAAATTTAAAACACCGTTTACAACAGTGTAATTGTCTGCAACTTCTAAAACTTTCATGTATTTATTTTCAACTTCCATATTTGGACAAGCCATCATGGTGTGCATTATTTTAGAGACCGTTATACGGTTACCTTCAAGCAGCTTATATTCGCCGCCAAAACCATTACAACTTGTGTTTCCGCTAATGCGATTGTCTTCTGTGTTTAATACTAGAAACGGTTGTTTCGTGACCTTATCAATAGGTTTTCCATAGATTTCTACTAGTTTCCAAGGTGTGTTTTTTAAACTATTAGCATCTTGCTTTTTTAGTGTGTAATTGTTCGTTAAAGCACCTGTAATTTTTTTACCTGAACTATCTAATAGTGTTATTACTGTTTCTCCAACAAAATAGGTTTGAGATTTATTTTCAGATTTTAAAGTTACTTCGCTTCCTGAGTTATTCCAGTTAAAAGAACCTTGTTCTGTATATATATCTGTAGATTTTCCTAAATACTTTGTTTTTTTAGAATAAGTTAAATCATTGTTTAGTTCTATTACTGTTTTAATACCATCGCAATCTGCACAAGGTATTATGCCAACGTAAGTTCCGTCCCAATCTAAATTAGTCATACTATTATCTGCATTAAGTGCTGAATCTTTGTTTGTTTTACAACTAACAATTAAAACGGCAACCATTAAAAATGGTACTATTTTTTTTATCATAATATTTTAGTTTAAAAAGAGGGGTGTGTTTATAACTCTTTAGCTAATTTGTAATCCGTTAGTCACTCCTTTTTCATCTGGATTAACAAACACCAATTTACCTTCTGCAGTTTCTGTCATTAAAATCATACCTTCACTATCTACACCTCGTAGTGCTCTTGGAGCTAAATTTACAAGTACAGTGACGCGTTTTCCAATAATATCTTCCGGCTTAAAACTTTCTGCAATTCCAGAAACAATAGTTCTTACATCAAGTCCGGTATCTACTTTTAAAATGAGTAATTTTTTAGCTTTAGGCATTTTCTCTGCTTCTAAAATCGTACCAACACGTAAATCTAATTTAGAAAAATCGTCGAAAGTGATGGTGTCTTTTTGAGGTTCAACAACTTTGTTTGCCGCTTCGTTTGCTTTTTTACTTGCTATTAATTTGTCTAATTGGTGTTGAATGGTATCGTCTTCAATTTTAGAAAATAACAATTCCCCTTTTCCTATTTGGTGTGTTGCAGGAAGCAATACATCTTTAGTAGAAATGCTTTCCCAAGTGTTTTCATCAGAAATATTTAAAATACTTTTTAGTTTAGCTGATGTAAAAGGTAAAAATGGCTCACATAATGTTGCTAATCCTGAAGCGATTTGAAGCGCAACAAACATGATGGTTTGCGTACGAACTTCGTCTACTTTAATTTTTTTCCAAGGCTCCTCATCGGCTAAGTATTTGTTTCCAAGTCGGGCTAAATTCATTAGTTCTTGACTTCCTTCACGAAATCTGTAACGTTCTATAGAACTAGAAATTACAGACGGATATGCTTTTAAAGCGGCTAATGTTTCTTCGTCTATTTTAGAGAATTCACTTGGCGTTGGCACATTTCCGTTGTAATATTTATTAGTTAAAACTACGACACGATTAATGAAATTTCCGAAGATGGCAACCAATTCGTTGTTGTTTCTTGCTTGGAAATCTTTCCACGTAAAGTCGTTATCTTTAGTTTCAGGTGCATTTGCTGTTAAGGCATAACGCAACACATCTTGCTGATTTGGAAAATCTTCTAGATATTCTGGTAACCAAACGGCCCAGTTTTTAGATGTCGATAATTTGTTGCCTTCTAAATTTAGAAATTCGTTAGCTGGTACATTTTCTGGTAAAATATAAGACCCTTCTGCCTTTAACATGGCAGGGAAAATAATACAGTGAAATACAATATTATCTTTACCAATAAAATGCACTAAAGTGGTGTCTTTATCTTTCCAATACGGTTCCCAATCTTTTCCTTCGCGAGCTGCCCATTCTTTGGTAGATGATATGTATCCAATTGGTGCGTCGAACCACACATAAAGCACTTTTCCTTCTGCACCTTCTAAAGGAACAGGAATTCCCCAATCTAAATCACGTGTTACAGCACGAGGTCTTAATCCGTCGTCTATCCAAGATTTTACTTGTCCGTAAACATTAGGCTTCCAGTCTTTTTTATGTCCTTTTAAAATCCATTCTTTTAAGAAGTCTTCGTGCTTATCTAAAGGTAAAAACCAGTGTTTTGTTTGTTTTAATGTCGGTACATTTCCTGTGATTGCCGATTTAGGATTAATTAAATCTGTAGCATTTAAACTGCTTCCACATTTTTCACATTGATCTCCATATGCTTCTTCATTTCCACATTTAGGGCACGTTCCTGTAACAAAACGGTCTGCTAAAAACTGATTGGCTTCTTCGTCGTACAACTGCTCAGTCGTTTCTTCAGTAAATTCACCTTTATTATATAAGGTTGTAAAGAATTCTGATGCGGTATCATGATGAATTTTAGCAGAAGTTCTAGAGTAATTATCAAAAGAGACACCAAAATCTTCAAACGATGTTTTAATAATCGCGTGATATTTATCTACAATATCTTGAGGTGTTACACCTTCTTTTTTCGCTTTAATAGTAATAGGTACGCCGTGTTCGTCACTTCCGCAAATAAAAAGAACATCGTTTCCTGTTAAGCGTAAATATCGTGCATAAATATCTGCAGGTACGTAAACACCGGCTAAGTGGCCAATGTGTATTGGGCCGTTGGTGTAAGGTAGCGCTGCTGTAATGGTATATCTTTTAGACATGTCTCGTTTCTGTTTTAATGGCACAAAAGTACGCATTTCATTAACCATTTAGAAAAAAAATGTATTTTTACCAAAAGCACTTTTTATGTTACTTAATAGAATTTTTTTACCCCTATTTTTTATTGTTTTTAGTTTAAATATTAGTCCGATAATGGCACAGCAATCTACAAGTCAATCTTTAGTGAATACTTCAAAAACGTATATTAAACCACCATATTTAAAAGTGGGTGATACTGTCGCTATTGTAGCGCCGTCTGGAGTGTTAAGAAATAAGTTTGATGATATTGAGCGTGCTAGAGCTTTACTAAAAACATGGGGTTTAAATACGGTAGTTAGCGATAATCTTTATGCACAAAACGGACATTTTGCAGGTACAGATGAACAGCGTGCTTCAGATTTTCAGAAGGCATTAGACGATCCGAAAATTAAAGCCATTTGGTGTGCACGTGGTGGCTATGGAACGGTTAGAATGATGGATATGTTAGATTACTCTAAATTTAAATTAAACCCGAAATGGGTTATTGGGTATTCTGATATTACAGCGCTTCACAATCAAATTCATGATATGGGATATGAGTCTTTACATGCGATGATGTGTATTAGTCTGACTAAAAATTTAGACGAAATTCCAGAAACGATTTCAACATTTAAAGATGCTATTTTCGGAAAACCATTGTCATACACTTTAAAAGGTTCTAAATACAATAAAACGGGAATAGTAACGGCTCCTTTAGTAGGAGGAAATTTAACATTGTTACATACTATGTTAGGTTCTGTGAGTACTATAGATGTTTCTGGTGAGATTCTTTTTATTGAAGAAGTTGGTGAATATGCTTACCATATAGACCGTATGTTACAGAGTTTAAAACGTGCGGGTTATTTTGAAAACTGTAAAGGGATTTTAGTTGGAGATATGAGTAAAGTGAGAAAAAATCCAACGCCTTTTGGAGAAACGATAGAAGAAATTATTCTTAATATTGCTGCCGATTACGATTTTCCAGTAGCATTTAATATGCCTGCAGGACACGAAAAAGATAATCGTGCATTGTTTTTTGGAAGAACTGTTACTATGAAGGTTGAAAAAAGCGGGACTACTGTAATTTTTAATGAGTAGAACTTTTGTTAGAAGCTTAAGGTTATTAAGTCTGTTCTGAAAAGATTTTTACCCTGTTTTCCAGGGAGTTATTTATAGAATATTTTACAATTACAAATTGAACACATAATCAAAACAAAGAAAATTTGTTTATGGATTCTCGACTCCGCTCGAATACCGTTTAAACTGTCAGTATTTATATTTCATGTTTTTTCAGGGTGTTCGAGCGCAGTCGAGAACATATAACTATTCAACACCCAGAATGCATCCGCTTTCAATAATTAATACAATCTCTTCTGAAACCTATAAAACAAAAAACTGCTAACAGTATATAATCCAACATCAATCCAGTCGGCAGTGTATCTCGAATTGTATTTTGGTAAGTAGTGTTCAAAATAGATGGCGTAACCTGCGGTCAATAATAGTATTGGAAGTATTGGTAAATACAAGCTGTTATCTCTTTTAATTATTCTAACACCTAGCAAGCAAAACGATAAAACTATAGGCATGCATAACGCATCGTTTACGTAAAATTGCATCCAGTTTGGGAGTGATAAATGAAAAAGGGGAGCGCAGTAAATAAAGCTTGCTAAAGTTATCGCGATTAAGAACAGCGGCTGAGTTAGAATTCTCATGCAGCCAGAAAAGTAAATAGCCAAGCAAAAAAGGCACCGATGGCCATAACTGCAATCACAATGCCGTTGAAAAACTGAGCGCCTAAACGAACTATCAAATACTTACTCTTTTTGCCCGTTTCTATCCACGACGGCGAAGCTTTTTTTTCAGCGTCTTTACGTGCTTTTTGTTTTTGTTGTTCTTCTTTATGAGCTAATTCTCGTCGTTTTTTATAAGAAAGAAGGGTGCCACAGTTAGAACAATAGTCTGCATTTGTGTTGAATAATCCACAATTCGGACATTTTATTTTAACTGTACCACCCATATATTTATCTTGTTTTATGTTTATTACCTAATTAATTTTAGATTGAAAGGTAATTTAAAAAAAGAATCAAAATATTATTAACGTTAAAGCATTTTATAGTGTTTCTTTTAACCAACTAAAAAATTCGTGCTGCCATACCAGAGCATTTTGAGGTTGTAATACCCAGTGATTTTCGTCAGGTAAATACAATAATTTACTTTTTATGCCTCGTAATTGTGCTGCCTGAAAAGCACTTAAACCTTGCTCGATTGGTACACGATAATCTTTTCCGCCTTGAATAATTAAAATAGGTGTATCCCATTTATCTACAAGTGTTACGGGATTGAATTCGTTAAATGCTTTTTGAGCAATTTTATTTGATTTATCCCAATAATTTCCACCAAAATCATGATTTACAAAGAATAATTCTTCTGTTGTTCCAGCCATAGACCTTGTGTCGAAAACACCATCGTGTGCAATTAAAGATTTAAAACGTTTGTTGTGAATTCCGGCTAAATAAAATACAGAATACCCGCCGTAACTTGCGCCAATAGCTCCTAATCTGTCGTTATCTACATACGATTCTTTTGCAACATCATCTATAGCAGAAAGGTAGTCGTCCATAACTTGTCCGCCCCAATCTTTACTAATCGCTTCATTCCACTCTACACCATGTCCAGGCATTCCTCTACGGTTAGGCGCTACAATAATATAGCCTTGAGAAGCCATAAGTTGAAAGTTCCAACGGTAAGAATAAAATTGTGAAAGTGGAGATTGTGGCCCACCTTGTGCATATAATAAGGTTGGATATTTTTTAGTTGCATCAAAATTAGGCGGTAAGATTACCCAAACTAACATTTGTTTATTATCGGTTGTGGTAACGTAACGTTTTTCAACTTTAGGTAAATCTAATTTGCTATAAAAGTCGTTGTTAACACTGGATAATTGTTTGAATGTTTTTTTCTTCAAATTATAAGCATAAACCTCACTAGCATGATTCATGTCGCCACGAGTTACAATAAGTGTTTTTCCTACTTCAGCAACAATACCTCTAACATCAAATTGTCCTTCAGATAATTGCTCAACCACAGGGGCAATTCGTTTTTTACCAGGATAATTCACAGAAAATAACTGAATGGTACCGTCTACAGCAGCTGTGAAATATAATTTAGAACCGTCTTTACTCCAGGTAAAACTGTTTACTGTTCCGTCCCATTGTTGGGTTAAGTTTTGTTTTATTCCGTTTTCTAAAACTATAATATCATTCTTGTCGCTTTCGTAACCTGGTGTTTTCATTTGTAACCATGCTAAAGCACCTTTTGGTGAGAATGCAGGATTGGTATCGTAACCTGTATTATCTTCTGTAATATTGGTTGTTTTTTTAGTGTCAATATTGTATTTGTAAATGTCGGTATTGGTACTTGTAGCGTAGGCTTTTCCTTTTAACTTCTTGCTAACGTAGTAAATACTTTTGCTATCTGGAGCCCAAATATAATCTTCGTCACCTCCAAACGGACGTTGTGGTGTGTAAAAAGGTTCGTTAGGCATAATGTCTGTAGCAGACTCATCTTCAGCATCTGCTTTTTTATAAAATACATGCTCGTAAGATCCGTCGCTCCATGTGTCCCAGTGGCGATTATCTAAATCTGTAAACACATAAGCATCTGCTTTATCAAGATTTTTGTAAATGTCTTTAGCTTTAATATCTTCTAAATGCACAGCTTTATGAAACAGTTTGTAAGCACCATCTGGCGATATGTTTTTGTCTGTAACGGTAACATTTTCTTTTTTAATTTCAACAGCATCGCCACCATTAATTGGAATTTTAAAGTATGACGTGTCATAACTATTGTCTTCAATATTTGGGGTTTTTACACTATAAAAAATTTGTGAGCCATCTTGAGATACGCCCATAACGCCAATACGTTTTACACTCCAAAGTAATTCTGGATTCATTACGTTTTGTGCCATCGATAAATTGCTAGTAATCAAAGCAGTTAGAATTAAGATTAATTTCTTCATTTTTATATTAATTATACAACTCAAATATACGGATTTGAGGCTGTTTCGTTTATTAAATTTGTAATAAAGTCTAGAGTAGTATATTGCGTTCTTTACTATTTAAACATCTTGAAAATTTAAGATGAATACCTTATTGAATTTTAAAATGATTAATGATTAACTTGTGAATTGAAATGTATTTAGAACATTAAGGTATGGCACAACATAACGAACTTGGTGAATTAGGTGAAGATATGGCTGTCGATTTTCTGTTGAAAAAGGGCTATAAAGTTTTAGAACGTAATTATCGTTATCAAAAAGCTGAGGTAGATATTTTAGCCCAAAAAGATGATATTCTTGCCGTTGTAGAAGTTAAAACAAGATCGTCATCCTTTTTCGGAGATCCGCAAGATTTTGTAAAACCAAAACAAATTCAAAGATTAGTTACCGCTGTTGACGCTTACATTACAAGTCATAATTTAGATTTAGAAGTACGCTTTGATATTATTGCTATTGTAAAATCAAGTAAAAAATTCGAGCTTGAACATTTAGAAAATGCTTTTTATCATTTTTAAAATCATTTAGAATAAGCATGTAATAGAGATAAATAAAAATTATATAAAATTTTAAAATAAAATGAAACTAGTTGTATTAGATGGGTACACTTTAAATCCTGGAGATTTAAGTTGGGAGCCTTTAAAGGCTTTGGCAGATGTTACCATTCATAATCGTATAAAGTCTAATAAAGCATCAATAATCGCTGCAATCGGGAATGCAGATGCTGTTATTACTAATAAAATACCTTTACAAAAAGAGGTTTTAGAGCAGTTATCTAATTTAAGATATATAGGTGTTACGGCTACAGGTTTTAATATTATAGATGTTGAAACAGCAAAAAATCAAGGTGTAACCGTAACAAATGTACCTGCGTATAGTACAACCTCTGTGGCCCAGTTTACGATGGCGTTGGTATTGGAGTTGTGTCACCATATAGGTGATCATAATACTGCAGTACAATCTGGACAATGGGAGAAGTCTTTAGATTTTTGTTTTTGGAATAGTCCGCTAATTGAATTGGAAGATAAAACCATGGGGATTATTGGTTTCGGACAAATAGGAAAAGCGACAGCTGCCTTAGCACAAGCTTTCGGATTAAATGTTTTGGTGTATAATAGAACCATTTATCCTGAATATGAAACGGAAACATGTCGTTTTGTAGATTTAGATACATTGTTGAAAGATTCAGATATTATCAGTTTACATTGTCCGATGACCAATGATACCGCAGGCATTATTAATTCGGATAGCATTGCTAAAATGAAAACGACAGCGTTTTTAATAAACACATCTCGAGGCGGATTGGTAGTAGAAGCCGATTTAGCCGAAGCTTTAAATTCTGGTAAAATCGCAGGTGCAGCAGTAGATGTAGTTTCAGAAGAACCGATACTATCTGATAATCCACTTTTAGAGGCTAAAAACTGTATTATTACACCACATATAGCTTGGGCTCCGCACGAAGCTAGAAGTCGTTGCATGCAAATAACTGTCAATAATTTTAAAACATTTTTAAATGGAGATGCTAAAAATGTGGTGTCGTGAAAAATTTAATTGAAGCTATAAAAGCATCACAAATAGACAAGTCGTTATAGAGTTTTGGAGTTAAAATGTTTGCAAATATTAAAAGAATGAGTCTGTATAATCTAAATAATATTCCATTTTTAATTACAGTCTTGGTGTTATTTTAATAGTATTACTAATTTTAACTATTATTATGTTACCTAAAATTATCTTTAAAAAATAAATAAAAACAGATTTTAATGTCGTTTTATTTCATTTCTCATAAAAGTCACTGGATAACATAGCCTGTAGTATAAGTGTGCACGTTAAAAATGCTTTATTTTAATTTTTTTTTAGTTGCTTTAGAAAGAATTCAACATAAATTGATTAATTAAAATTTTATAAAACTTCTAGAATTCGTTTTCTACGACCATATAATTTTTCAATAAAATAGGTTTGTGTATTTAAGAGGTATTAAAAAAAATAAAGTAAACATATTATGATAAAAAAGCTTATTCTATTAATTGTTATTGTGTTATTTCACAATTATTCTTTTGGGCAATCAGGATATCAATTTCCTAAAGATTATACGGTTCTAAATGTCGATCCTGCTAAAACCGATTCACGAATTAAAGAAGCTAATACACCTCATTTTATAGTTTATAATCAAGCTGCAAAACAAGGGAAACTTTTATTGTTTTTACCTGGTACAGGAGGCATTGCTGCTAAAGGCCCTAAGGATTTGTTTTCTGTAGCTGTTAGTCAGGGATATCATGTTATTAATCTGTCTTATATAAATACACCAGCAGTTGCTCAGATATGTAGAGGAGAAAACTTAGAAAAAAATGCAAAATGTACAAGTGATTTTAGGACTATGCGTATTTATGGCAATAATAATTTTCCGCTTATTGAAGATCAAGAACATGATGCTATAGTTAATAGATTGACTAAATTATTAACCTATCTTGCAGAAAATGATAAGCAAGGTAATTGGGGAGCTTACCTTAAAAATGGAGAACCAAAATGGAGTGAAATTGCGGTTTCAGGACAATCTCAAGGTGGCGGAATGGCTGCTTTTATAGCAAAAAAGGAACGTGTTGCTAGAGTGATAGATTTTTCTGGAGGATGGGATTATTCTGCTAAAAATAAAATTGCTGGATGGTATTATAATGAAAGTGTTACGCCTTCCAATTTATGGTATGGTACCTATCATGTTACCGAGCCTACAGCTAAAGTGATTGAAGCATCTTATATAGCAATGGGGATACCTAAAGATCATATTTACTCTTTTAATCTTCCTGTGCCAGAAGGAAAAAAAGGACATTCTAATGGTGTAAGAAATATAGGTTACGCAGAGCAATGGATAACGTTATTAGGAAAAGGAAATTAAAGAGTGTAATTTATAGAGTAATCTCATAAAAAGACCAAATAATTATATTTTTATATAAAAAAGTATGTTACAAAGTAAGTATTTTTACTCTGTAACATACCTTTTTTATTAAGGATAGGAGTTATTATATAAATGAGAAGCAGATATATTATTATATTATTTTTTTTAGTTCTTTCTTCAGTATATGCCGGGCAGCAATCACAAAAAACAGATTATGAAGATTGGATAAATAAAGAGAATTCGTTGATTAAAAAAGGCCTTCTTGAAGAAGCCTTACTTCTAGACATAGATATTGTTGAGAGGGCTAAAAAGGAGAATGATATTTATTATGTTACTGTTGGCTATATACGCATTGCTAATATCTTATGCACTTTTGGAGAACATTTAGAGAGTTTGAGATATTTAGATTTGGCAGATAATTTAATAGATGAAGATAAAGACTTTATTCTAAAAATAAGGGTTCTAGCTAATTATGCAAGAAATTATGCAGCATTAAAAATTAGTAATAAGTCTATTGAATATTACAATAGGTGCATTAAACTCTGTAACAAGTTGCCTCCTAATTATGATTATTTATTATCTTTCTTGTACATAAACAAGGCAGATGCTTTTACAAATACTCCTTATAAATTAGATTCTACATTAGTTTATTTACATAAGGCAATTAAAATTAAAGAAAATCCATTTAAGTATGCCGTTGTTGCAAATTATTATTTAAAGAAGGATGTAAATATAGATTCAGCAAAGACTTATTTAAATAAAAGTAAAAAGTTAATGCAAGTTCGGGATATTACAGAATATCATAAATCTATAATACTGCAAGCAGAAGCTAATTATAATAAAGCCATAGGGAATTATGATAAAGCTATAAGTTTGTATGAAGAGTCTATAGATATTTCTAGGAATATTAAGGAGTTAGACAATGTTCAATTATCTTATAAATTAATTTCAGAAACGTACTCTCAATTACAAGACGAGGATCGTTCTCATGAGTATTTAGTAAAATATGCAGACTTAACAGATAGTTTAAGTACGCAGTATAATAAAAATATAGGTGGTGTAATTAGTAACTTTTTAACCGAACAAGAAAGTGATTATAAGCAGCAAGAAAAAAAATACAGTGTTCTTATAGTAACAGTAGTCTTTTTGTTTGTAGGACTTGTAATCCTAATTGTGTATTACTACAGAAAAAAAAGACTTAGAATAGTTGAAGAGAAAGAATACTTAATAAAGCAAGAACAACTTGAAAGTGAAAAATTAAAACAAAAATTAAATGAAGCTTTCGAAGAAGTTGTCGATTTAGCTAAAAGTAACGACCCTTCTTTTCTTATCCGTTTTCAAGAAGTTTATCCCGAGGTGTGTACAAATTTATTAAGGGTAAATTCTAAATTGGTAAACACAGAATTAACATTATGTGCCATGATTTGGCTTAATTTTTCTTCAAAAGATATTGCAAGCTTCACTAATATTCAGCCCAGAACGGTGCAAACCAAAAAGTACAGATTACGTAAAAAGCTAAACATTCCCGAAGATGAAAATATATATACTTGGATAAAAAGAATTTAATTCAAGTTGTTTATAAAAACTCTTTTTTTTACTGATATTTTTATTGTGTTTTAACATTATTATTGATTTTTTTGGATGTCATGTTTGATAAATTATTTGAATAAAATAAATAAATTAATAATATACTGTTGTTTTATTTTCTTTCTCATAAAAATCTAGTGTTAAGGCTTGATGTAGTATAAGTGTACACCTCTAAATCTCCCGTTTTTATTGGTTTTTTAGTTGTTTTATATCTCATTTGTTAATGTTGTCATAAATATAATTTAACAAAAAGTTAAATTATTTTGAAGGCATTTAATAGATGGTTTATAATAAAAACAACTGTGTATGAAAACAAAAATCTTCAAATTATTAATCTTCTTTATTACGATTCAATTCGGGACTATTCAGTATATCTATTCGCAAGAAAACAATATTACGGGTAAGGTGATAGACGAATCAAGTATTCCTGCTTCAGGAGTAACTGTTATAATAAAAGGTACTCGGATAGGTGTGCAAACAGATTTTGATGGTAATTATTCCATTAAAGCAAATCAAGGACAGGTGTTGGTGTTTTCTTATTTAGGTATGGGGGCAGAAGAAAGAACTGTTGGTGCCTCTACAAAAATAGACGTTACGTTATATGAAGATGCAGAAGCCCTGAATGAGGTTGTGGTAACTGCAATGGGTATTGAGCGAGCAGAAAAGACTTTAGGGTATGCTGTGAGTACAGTAAAATCTGAAGATTTTGAAGAAGCAAGAGAAACCGATGTATTACAAGCCTTACAAGGTAAAGTGTCTGGTGTTCAAATTACTGGCGGAGGCGGAGGTGTAGGGACTTCGACAAAGATAACAGTAAGAGGTCTTACTCGTATATTTGGAGATAATAACCCGTTATGGGTAATTGATGGGGTTCCTATATCTGATGATAATAGTTCTGACGGTGGTATATCAGGAGGTGCAAATTATGGGAACAGAGCCCAAGATATTAATCCAGATGATATTGAAACGCTAACCGTGCTTAAAGGGGCATCGGCTGCGGCTTTATATGGTTCAAGAGCATCTAACGGTGTTATTGTGGTAACTACTAAAAAAGGGAAAGGAAAAGGTGCCACCATTACTTATAGCTCAACAATGCGTTTTGATACACCTCTACGACTTCCAGATTTTCAAAATAGCTATGGCCCAGGTAGTCTAGGAGTTTATAGTGAGATTGATGGCGATAATATACAAGATGCTTCTAAAGGTTGGGGACCTGCAATCTCTAGCGGAACAACGTACACAGATTATGCAGGCAATTTACAAACCTTTACATCGAATCCAGATCTTCAAAAAGATTTTTATGATTTAGGTTCAACTAGGGTAAATAGTTTTTCAATTTCAGGAACTTCAAACGAAGGAAAAAATAATTATAGAGTTAGTACTTCTTATAGTTCAAATGAAGGGCTTTTACCTGGATCGTCTCTTGATAGATTGAATTTAGGCCTTAAAGCAGGTTCTGAATTGTCTGATAAGTTGAGTTCTGAATTCAGCGTAAATTATATTAATACAGGTATAGATGGTGCTGTAGCAACAGGAGCAAATGACCCTAATATATTAACAAGTATTGTCAATCTATTACCAAGAGTTACAAATATAGATGTTTTTAAACCATGGGTAGCCGATGATGGCGTAACACAGCTATCTCCTGTTGATGCTGATGGAACCAATAACCCGTATTGGATTGTTAATGAAAATCAAAGAACAGCTGATACCGAACGGTTTTTTGGGAATGTTGCTCTTACTTATAGCCCTGTAAATCATTTTTCTATGTTAGGAAGAGTGGGGTATGATACCTACAATACAAAATATTTTAGAAATAATCATAAAGGAACTATTGGACTTCTTGAGGGTAATTATAGACAATCTACTACGAGTAGAAATGAAATAACTCTAGATTATATAGCAACTTATGATAATTCTTTTGAAGATTTTGATGTTACTTTAAGGGGTGGGGTACAATGGAATCAAAGAACAACTGATATTATTGGTAATCTTGGTACAACTCTTACTATTCCTGAGCTTTTTTCCCCAGGTAATGTAGAAAGTAATGTTCCTTTTAACAATTATTCTCAAACACGTATTTTTGGAACTTTTGGAGATTTTACAATGACTTATAAAAAATGGCTTACTTTAAATGCAACTGCAAGAAACGATTGGTCTTCTACCTTACCAGAGAATAACAACAGTTATTTTTATCCATCAGTAGCTTTAAGTTTCGTATTTTCTGATGCCTTTAATATTGACAGTAATATTTTTAGTTATGGTAAATTAAGAACAAACTGGGCAAACGTAGGGGGTGATACAAGTGCTTATCGATTAGATTACTTGTATACTCCTCAATCAAGTTGGTATGGACAATTTAGTACATCTGGAACATTTCCTTTTGGTGGTCAGCTCGCTTTTTCGGGTCCAAATTCTCTGCCAGATGCATATTTAAAGCCAGAAAATCAATTAAGTAAAGAAATTGGTATTGAATTAGGGTTTTTTAAAAACAGATTTACAGTAGATGCAACTTATTATAAGACTAATACTACTGACCAAATTATAGCATTATCTACCTCGCCTTCTACAGGGTATAGTTCTGCTTGGACTAATTTAGGAGAAATATCAAACACAGGTTTTGAATTACAATTAGGAATAAAATTAATTAGAGCTAAAGGGTTTAAGTGGGACTTAAATTACAATTTTACAACCAATGAAACCATTATTGAAGATTTAGGTGATTTAGAGAAATATACTTTGGCAAGTACTTATAATGGTTTAACAGTAGCTGCCGGAGAAGGAGAAAGTATAGGTCTATATGGAAATAGATTTGCTAGAGCTGTAGATGAAAATGGAAATACTATAGAGGATCAAATACTAGTAGGAAGTACCGGTTTACGTTATGAAGGTAATACAGAACGCTTAGGAGATATAATGCCAGACTTTACTATGGGGCTTACTTCTGTATTTAGTTATAAAGGTTGGAGACTATCCACAACTTTCGATTGGAAAGAAGGCGGTGTTTTATATTCGCAAACCGTATCTAACCTAAGAACTAGTGGTTTGGCTGCAGAAACAGCTGTAGATAGAGAAACACTTTTTGTAGATCCAAATACCTTTGTTGATAATGGAGATGGTACGTATTCTGAAAACACAACACCAATACCAAATGTACAATCTTATTGGACTAATTATTCGGCCTCTAGGATTCATGAAAGTAATACGTTTGATGCTACTTATATAAAATGGAGAGAGTTAGCTTTGTCTTATTCGTTGAATAAGAATCAGTTAGGGAGCACCCCTTTTAAATCTTTAAGATTTAGTTTGCAAGGAAGAAATATAGCACTTTTTAATACTAGTATTCCTCATATTGATCCAGAAACAAATTTGTTTGGTTCAAGTAGTAATGGAGGGGGTATTGAATATAATGGTTTGCCTTCAACAAGTAGTATTGGGTTTGGTGTTAACGTTCAATTTTAAATAAGAAAAAGATGAAAAATACAATCATAAAAACAAAGTATTTATTTTTATTATCGTTAATTATATTCAGCTTAAACGGATGTACTGATGATATAACAGATATTAATGAAGATCCATTAGCAGTAACAACAGTACCACCTTATCTTTTATTTCCTGAGGTCATAGTCAATATGTCTTCGCAAAGAGTTATTGAATTCGCAGGTTCTAATATGCATGCGCAACAATGGGCAGGTAGTGCTGGTACCTGGAGAAGTAGAAGTAGATATACACTTGGAGTGCCTTCAGTAAATAATGCATGGACAAATTGGTATACAACCTGTTTAAAAAATTTATCTTTAGTAGAATTATTAGTTGAAAAAGATTACCCAGAAGATGTATATATTACTGCTCAAGCGAAAATATTAGAAGGGTTTATTTATTCTAATATAACACAGGTATGGGGAGAAGTTCCATTTACCCAAGCAGGAAATCCAACAGAATATCCTAATCCAGAGTTTGATTCTCAAGAAACTGTAATGGAAGGTATAGTTACTTTAATGGATGAAGCTATTGCAATTTTAGAACAAGATATCGATTCAGACATTGTTGATGACTTAATTTTTGATGGAGATAAAGAGGCTTGGATTCGTTGGGCAAATTCTATTAAGTTAAAAATGCTCATGTTTATGGCAAATATAAAACCTACTGAAGTATCAGACAGACTTCAGGAAGTAGCAAATAGCGCGTTAATACTAACGAACGAACAGGAAGCTAAATTAAAATACAGTTCTGAAATTGGTAACGAAAACCCTAAATATACTTTTATAAATAATTATTGGGGAGGAAATGTTAATTTATGGTACGCAGGAAGCCCTCTTGTAAACCTTATGAATGATTTAGACGATCCCCGTAGAGCAACTTATTTTGATCAAAATGTAAATGGTGTTTATGTTGGTTTAGTTCAAGGATATACAGGTGTCACACTTACTTCAAAAATAAATGTAAACAATATTCTAGCAGATACACCTGATAGATACTCAACAGCATCTGAAACCTATTTTTTATTGGCAGATGCTGCTGCAAATGGATATATTTCAGGAGGTTTAGCACAAGCGAATACATGGTTTTTAGAAGGAGTTACATTGGCTTTAGATTATTTTGATGGTTCTTTAGGAGAGATTTCACAAACAGATAAAGATACGTATATAGCAAGTTTGCCAGATTTATCAACACTAACAACAGATGAAGCACTAGATTATATAAACGACCAGCATTATATCTCTTTATTTGGTAATGGAATTGAAGCATGGAATTTATGGAAAAGAACAAAGTCAGTTGATTTTGATATTCCTAACCTTTCTGGTGCCTCAGATATAATTAGAAGATATACATATTCTAGCAATGAAGCTGCAGCTAATATAAACATACCTACTGAAGTAACTATTGAGGATCCTATGTGGTTTGAAAAATAGAGTGTAATATTTTAGAATTATAGTAAGCTAGTGATGTTTCATTTTTTTTGAGTTAGTCATCGTCTTATAACTGTTTTATAAGATAAAAACTGAATTTTATAATTACTAGCTTACTATAATTTAACGCAATTAATATGTCTATAAAAGATTAAAAAATGTCTTGTTAATAATGAGATAAGGTTTAAAAGAAAACAGAATTAAACGAGAAGTAATTTTACACTTAGTTTACATTCATCTATGGGCGTAATAACAAAATTACCAATTACGATAGCTAGATTTTGTCCGTAAATACATTCGAAAAGTAAAACGAATAAGAAATAAGATATATTAAATTTTTATTTAATGATGATTATAAAAAAAAGAATATTTAACTACTTTACATTAATAGCTATTTTAATATTGTGTGGCTGTGAAAAAAAAACAGACACTAAAGAAGTAAATGTAGACATCGATAGGCCAAATATTTTATTTATTCCTATAGATGATCTCAGACCAGAGTTGGGGTGTTATGGTAATAGCGACGTAATATCTCCTAATATTGACAAATTAGCCTCTAATGGCGTTGTTTTTAATCGTGCCTACTGCCAACAAGCCGTTTGTACTGCTTCTAGAACAAGTTTATTGACGGGTTTAAGACCTGACTCTACGCAAGTTTGGGATTTAAAAACACATTTTAGAGACCAAATGCCCGACCTGGTTACACTTCCTCAATTTTTTAAAAATAATGGTTACTATAGTGTTGGTTTAGGAAAAACGTTTCATAACACTTTGCAGGATTCCTTAGCTTGGAATGAGTATTTACATGTCGACGGATTTCCTTTCGATCCGGATGCTGTATACGTAAACCAAGATAATATTATAGAACAAAAAGAACTTGAATTAAAACGCTTAAAAGCAGGTCGAGCTAAATTTGATAAGTATGGTTTTATTTATTCGAAAACTAGATCTAGTGAAATGGGACTGGTAGATGATGATGCTTATTATGATGGCGCTCAAACTACAATGGCTATTAAAAAATTAAGCGAATTAAAATCTAAAAATCAACCTTTCTTTTTATCTGTAGGGTTCTATAGACCGCATTTACCTTTTAACGCACCCAAAAAATATTGGGACATGTATAATAGGGAAGATATAAAATTGGCAGATAATCAATTTCATCCAAAAGATAGTCCATCTTATGCTGTGCATGGGGATGCCGAACTTAGAGGGTATATGGATGCTAAAAACAACTTACCTTATCCTAATGAAGGAAATTGGGATGAAGAAAAGCAAAGAGAACTTAAGCATGCCTATTATGCCTCTATCTCTTATGTCGATGCGCAAATAGGTAGAATAATGGACGAATTAGAACGTCTTGGGCTTAAAGATAATACCATTGTTGTACTTTGGGGAGATCATGGTTGGAAGCTTGGTGAACATAATGGTTGGGGTAAACAAACCAATTATGAAATTGATGCTAGAGTACCATTAATTATTAGTGGAGATAAAGTTGCTGCTAAAGGTAAAATTAGTGATGCTTTAACAGAGTTTGTAGATGTGTATCCAACACTTTGCGATGTAACAGGTTTTAATGTTCCCGAATATTTACAAGGAACAAGTTTAAAACCGCTTCTAAAAGATCCAGATTCAAAAGTAAAAGACGCTGCTTATAGTCAGTTTTTATTAGGAAGATTTGGGCCTATAAAAGAAAGAGAAGAAGAACGAATGGGATATACTGTAAGGACAGATCGTTACCGTTATGTTGAATGGTATACCTGGAAGGCAGATAAAAAAGAAAAAGGAGAATTAGTGGGGAGAGAACTTTTTGATCATGAGAAAGATTCTCAAGAGAATATAAATGTTGTAAACGAAGTTGCAAACCAGGAATTAGTAGTAACGTTGTCTCAAGAATTAAAAAAAGGATTCACAACATTATAAGTTGATAAACATTATGAAAAAGTATATTTATGGTTTACTGTTTTTAGGACTTACCTCTTATATTAGCCCAAGTGAAAAAGAGGTCATACAACCTGATAAATTAGAAATAAAAGTACAAAAAATGAATACATTAGGATTGATAGGAGGAACGTCTTGGCATTCTACATTAGATTATTATAGCGCAATTAATCAAGCTGTAAACGATCACTTCGGAAATAATACAAATCCACCGTTGTTGGTTTATACGCTTAATCAGGCTGAGGTGCATCGTTTTCAAAGAGAAGATAAATGGGATTCCATTGCGGCTATGTTAACACATGCAGCAAAAAGTCTTAATAAAGCAGGTGCGCGATCTGTAATGTTTTGCGCAAATACACCTCATAAAGTATATACTACGGTCCAAGATCAATTAGATTTTCCTGTGATACATATTGCAGATGCAACGTCTAAAGCGATTCATAAAAAAGGCTTAAAAAAAGTAGGTTTTATTGGAACTAAGTATAGTATGACCGAAGATTTTATTACGGGAAGAATAGAAGATAATGGTTTAGAAGTTCTTGTGCCTAAAGAAGAAAAGGTTATTGATGAATTGCATAGAATTATTATAGAAGAACTTACATACGGAGAAGTTAAACCCGAATCTAAAAAGTATGTGTTAAGTGTTATAAATAAAATGAAAGATGAAGGCGCAGAAGGTATTATTTTAGGCTGTACAGAGTTTCCTTTAATGATTTTTGAAGACGATCTTGATATTTCTATTTTTGATACAACTAAAATACATTCCTTATCAGGAGTAGACTATATTTTAAACGAATAAGTGGTTTGTTTATTTTGTGATAAACATGTTTAGAGCTGAACAACAGATGTTGTTCAGCTTTTTACTTATTAAGACTTTGTAAACAGTATGTAAGTCGTTAATATTTGTCTATGATTTGTGTGAGTTTAAAAATGTAATTAGTGCTTCTACATCATCTGGTTTCGCTACAATTTTTTTGTCTTTATCTAGTACAAAAAATGATGGTGTACTCGAAATACCATACGCTACTGGAATTGGGTTGTCCCATTTTCCATAACCGTAAATTTGAGTAAAATCTGGATAGTCTACAATAGTTTTTTCCCAATTAGGACGTTCGTCTTCCAGCCCTACAGCGAGTACTTGAATATTGGTTTTAGTTCCTAAGTATTTTTTTAATACAGGCAATTCAGCAAGGCAATGCGAGCATGTGCTACTCCAAAAGGTTACAATGTAAAAATCTTTTCCCGTAAGTTTACTTAGTTTACTACTTCCTTGTTTAGAAGGCCAAGAGAAATCGGGCGCTACTACGCCAATGGCTGTATTTTGAAACGCTTTCATGTCAGATAAAAGTAGTTCGTCTTTTACAGGATCTAATAATTTTTCTAGATATTTTGAAGCAATATAATTGGCAACCTCTTCGTTGTTAAGTTCTTTAAACTGGTTCCACAAGGACTCTAAAATTGATTTCTGAATTACTTTTTCTTTAGAAGTAACACCAACAACAACGTCTATATTGTTCTTATACGAGGTGTTTTCGTGTTGTTTGTCTACAAAAATGAAAATGTATCTTAGTGCAGAATCTAATAAAAAACTAGAGTTTTGTAGTACCGAATTGCTAAAGTCTATAGGCTTAAAGTAGTTGGTTTTGTAATTATTGAAATACGTTTGCGCATCTTCAAAAGCTGTTGGGATGTATGGTTTTTCTGCTTTAATAAAATCATGAACTAACATATTTTCAGACGTTTCTTCTGCTTTATGTTGTACTGTTTTTAACTCTGTAAAGCATGCCATATATTCGGCTTTGTCTTGAATGTTGTTGCTGTAAAATGTATTGATTTTGCTTTTAATAGCAAGCATCTCGCTTTTGTAATCATTTAATAGTGTATTCTCTTTAGATGATTGAAAAGAAATCCCTTTTTCCTTATCGAAACTAAAGACGATATCTTCATTATTATAAATAAATTCGAAATTATATTGATCTTGAGGTAGTGCGTATACTACACGATACATACCTGGTTTTTGAGAGGCGTCTAGCTCCATTTCAAAATGACCATTTACAATGTTTGTATTTGCAATGTAAACTGGTTTAGAAGGTTCTAGTTTGTATAAAATAGCAGCTCTAAATTGTTCTGCAGGCAAAAATGTTCCAGAAACTTTATGCTGGGCCAATAGTATGGTTGGGAGTAGTAAAAATGTAAAAATTAATTTTTTCATGTGTTTTAATTTAAAATAGGTTGTAAGGCAAGTAATGCTTGTTTTACAGTTTTAATATGGTCGAAAGTTAGTAATAGTCGTAGTCCTGCACGTGTTTGTTTTTCCTTCATTTTACACGCTTTTGGGTGGGATTGTACAAATTTTAAAACGTTTGTAAAACTAGCACTTTGGTAGAATGAACTTTGTTGGTCGCTAACAAAATAACCAACCATTTTACCTTGTTTCATAACTAATTTTTCTAATCCAATTTTTGTTGCAAGCCATTTAACGCGTACGCTATTTAGTAAGTCTACAACTTGTACCGGAAGTTCTCCAAAACGATCGATTAGCTCTTTTTCGAATGCGATTAATTCGTCTTCTGTTTTTAACTGATTAAGTTGTGTATATAGATTTAAACGCTCGGCAATATTATTAACATAATCGTCAGGGAACAGTAATTCAAAATCGGTGTCTATGGTAATGTCTTTAACATATTCCTTAGGTTTGCCTTCTTCTTCTGGATATAAATCTTTAAACTCGTTTTCTTTTAATTCTTCAATGGCTTCATTTAAAATTTTCTGATAGGTATCAAATCCAATATCATTTATAAATCCGCTTTGTTCGCCACCTAATAAATCACCAGCGCCACGAATTTCTAAATCCTTCATGGCAATATTAAAACCACTTCCTAATTCTGTGAATTGCTCTAAGGCGGTGATACGTTTTCTGGCGTCTTCGGTCATAGAAGAGTATTCTGGAGTAATAAAATAACAGAATGCTTTCTTGTTACTTCTACCTACACGACCACGCATTTGGTGCAAATCGCTCAACCCAAAATTATTAGCGTTATTTATAAAAATAGTGTTTGCATTTGGTACATCTAAACCACTTTCTACAATGGTTGTACTGACTAGAACATCAAAATCACCATTCATAAAAGACAACATTAGGTTTTCTAATTTTTTACCTTCCATTTGTCCGTGACCAATACCTACTTTTGCATCGGGAACCAAACGCTGAATTAAACCTGCAACTTCCTTAATGTTTTCAATTCTGTTATGAATGAAATAAATCTGTCCACCACGCTGAATTTCGTAACTCACAGCATCGCGAATCGTTTCTTCTTCAAAACGAATAACATTACTTTCAATTGGATAACGGTTTGGCGGAGGTGTTGTAATTACAGATAAATCACGTGCTGCCATCAAGCTAAATTGTAGTGTTCTTGGAATTGGTGTTGCTGTTAATGTCAATACATCTACATTGTCTTTTAGTGTCTTTAGTTTTTCTTTTACGGCAACCCCAAATTTTTGTTCTTCATCTACAATAAGAAGTCCTAAGTCTTTAAAAACCACATTTTTATTTACAAGTTGGTGTGTGCCTATAATGATGTCTACGTGTCCTTTTTCTAGTAGTTCTAAAGTTTCTCTTTTTTCTTTGGCAGTTCTAAATCTGTTTACGTAATCTACGGTTACAGGGAAGTCTTTTAAACGTTCTTTAAAGGTTTTGTGGTGCTGATATGCTAAAATGGTAGTTGGTACTAAAACAGCTACTTGTTTGCCGTTATCTACAGCTTTAAAAGCGGCACGGATAGCGACTTCTGTTTTTCCAAAACCTACATCGCCACAAACTAAGCGATCCATAGGGCGTTCGCTTTCCATGTCGTTTTTAATATCGGCAGTAGACGTGCTTTGGTCTGGCGTGTCTTCGTAAATAAATGAAGCTTCTAATTCGTGTTGTAAATGACTATCTGGATTGTATTGGTACCCTTTTTCTAACTTACGTTTTGCATACAGTTTAATCAGGTTAAAGGCAATTTCTTTAACGCGTGTTTTTGTTTTTTGTTTTAAAATTTTCCAAGCGTTACTTCCTAGTTTATGAATTTTTGGCGCCTTACCATCTTTTCCGTTAAACTTGGTTATTTTATGAAGTGCGTGTATGCTTAAATATAAAATATCGCGCTCGCCATAAATAAGTTTTATGGCTTCTTGTTTTTTGCCTTCAACATCAATTTTTTGAAGTCCGCCAAAACGTCCAACACCATGATCAATATGCGTAACATAATCGCCAATTTCTAAATTGGTAAGCTCTTTAAGTGTTATGGATTGCTTTTTAGCATAGCCATTTTTAAGACTGAATTTATGGTAACGTTCAAATATTTGGTGGTCTGTATAACACAACACTTTATTGGTGTGGTCTATAAAACCTTGATGTAACGATAAGACTATGGTTTGGTAAGATACACCTTGTTCTATGTCGTTAAATATATCGTGAAATCGTTTTGCTTGTTGTTCACTTATACAAGCAATATAATTGGTAAACCCTTTATTGTGATTGCTATTTAAATTTTCTATTAACAGATCGAATTGTTTATTAAAAGAGGGCTGTGGTGTGGTATTAAAAACAATACCAGTGTCTATACTTTTAGTGAAATAATAACCGCTTCCAAATTCTACAACAGTGAATTTTAAAAGTTGTTTTTTTAATAATTCAGCATTACAAAATAACTCGTTTGGAGCGCTGTGTTTTATTTCTGAATTTAGATTTTCGAAGGCTTCTACAGCTTTGCCAAAAAGGACATCGCTTCCAGAAAACAGTAACTGACTGTTTTTAGAGAATATGACCGTTTTAGAGGATATGTATTTTATAAAACTTTCGCGACTTTCGTCTAATAATTTATTTTCAACATTAGGAATAATACTGATTTTTTTAATTTGCTCTGTAGATAGTTGCGTTTCTACATCAAAAGTTCTAATGCTATCTACATCATCTCCAAAAAATTCTATACGATAGGGTTCGTCATGCGAGAATGAAAACACATCTACAATCCCACCACGAACAGAAAATTCTCCTGGTTCTGTAACAAAATCGACACGTTTAAATTTATATTCAAATAAAATTTCGTTTACAAAATCTATAGATAAATTATCGTTTACTGCAATTTTTAGTGTGTTGCGCTCTAGTTCTTTTTTTGTAACTACTTTTTCGAATAATGCGTCTGTGTAAGTTACAATAATAGCTGGCTTTTTACGTGAGTTTATACGGTTTAAAACTTCGGCACGTAATAATACGTTAGCATTATCGGTTTCTTCAATTTGATAAGGTCTGCGGTAACTTCCAGGATAAAAGAGTACATCCTTGGTGTTTAACAACTGTTCTAAGTCGTTTAAATAATAAGCGGCCTCTTCTTTATCATTAAATATTAAGAGAAAAGGCTTTTCTGCATATTTAAAAACTTCAGCAATTACTAAAGAAAAAGACGACCCAATTAGGCCTTTTAAAACCGTTTTATTTTCACTTTTAGAAATAGCAAGTTGCAAATTTTGCGTTTGCAAAGTTTGTGCAAATGTTTGCAAGAGGTTATTTTTACTCAAGTCAATTTATTTTTTGCAAATATAGGGTATGCGTTTATAAATTATGTTAATGATTTATGAAATTAAAAATTGAGATTAATTTGATTTTTCTTAAATTAAAGATTAAAATTTAATAATAATTAAATATATTAACAATTAAACTTTATTTATATTAGTCGCCTTAAAAAATAAAAGATATGTCTTATTCAAAATTATTTGGTAGCGGGTTTACAGAACGTAACAAAGATCATTTTGCTGCTATTGTTCGTGTAGCTATGGATGATGGTATTATCTCTGAAGAAGAGAAAGCGTTTTTAGATAGATTAGCAAGAAATTTACACATAAACGAGGAGGAATACGCACAGATATTAATAGATTATAAATCGCATCCAATAAATCCTCCTGTGGAATACGCCGTGCGTTTAGAGCGTTTGTACGATTTGGCAAGAATGGTAAACTTAGACCATATAAATGGTGACAGTGAAATTACATTATTGCGTAAAATGGGAATGGGGTTAGGTTTTTCATCACGTAACGTAAAGTATATTGTAGATAAGGCCTTAACGTTAGTCGAGGAGAATGTCGATTTAGATACATTTATTCTAGAAATGAAAAAAATGAATCAATAATAGTTTATTTTTCTACTAAAATAAAAAAGCGACCATTTTAAAATGATCGCTTTTTTATTTATAATCTTATTTTAATGCTTTTCTTTCAAATTCTTCAGCCTTTTCAACCATGTGTTTGCTTCCACACATAAAAGGTACACGTTCGTGTAATTCAGTTGGTTTTATATCCATAATACGAGTAAAACCATCACTTGCTTTTCCATTAGCTTGTTCTGCTAAAAAGGCCATAGGGTTACATTCGTATAATAAACGTAGTTTTCCTTTTGGATTTTTAGAACTTTTTGGATATAAATAAATACCACCTTTAATCATGTTTCTATGAAAATCAGATACTAAAGATCCAATGTATCTAGATGTATATGGTCTATCATCTTCTTCCATTTGGCAATATTTAATGTAATCTTTTATGCCTTGAGGGAAATGTATATAGTTTCCTTCATTACACGAGTAAATATTTCCATCTAAAGGGAAAGACATATCTGGGTGCGATAAGTAAAACGTTCCAATTGCAGGGTTTAAAGTGAACCCATTTACGCCGGCACCAGTAGTATAAACTAACATTGTAGAAGTTCCGTACACAATATATCCAGCAGCTACTTGTTGGTGACCTTCTTGTAAGAAATCATCAATTGTAACAGGAGATCCTACTGGAGTGATACGTCTGTACACCGAAAAAATAGTTCCCACAGATACGTTTACATCAATATTTGAAGATCCATCTAAAGGATCAATTAATACCACATATTTGTTTTGGTTTTTAGAATCTTGACTGTTAATCGAAACGAAATCGTCTTCTTCTTCACTAGCAATACCGCAAACAATATTTCGCTTTATAAGCGTCTGAATAAATACATCGTTAGCGTAAACATCTAATTTTTGTTGGTCTTCACCTTGAATGTTTACATCCCCAGCATTTCCAATGATGTCTACCAATCCAGCTTTGTTTACTTCGTGGTTTACAACTTTAGCAGCTAAACGAATAGAATTTAGTAATCTTGTTAACTCTCCTGTGGTGTATTTAAAAGCGGTCTGATTTTCGATTATAAATTCACCTAATGTTTTGTTTTGTTTTGACATTTATTGGTAACGTTTGTTTATGCAAATATCGTGTTTTTTGTTAAACTATAACGTTTGAGTCAAAATTATAATCCATTCATTTTATATATATTTGAAGACTTAAATAATTATTATGAATATTAAAATTAGACCAGCCAAAATTGAAGATATGGCAGGCGTACTTGAGCTAATTTACGAATTAGCTATTTATGAAAAAGAGCCTGAAGCTGTAGAAGTTACCGTTAGCGATTTAGAGCGCGATGGTTTTGGAACTACTCCTTTGTTTAAATGTTTTGTTGCTGAAATTGAAGACAGAATTAAAGGAATAGCATTAGTTTATAACCGATATTCTACTTGGAAAGGTCCTATTATTCATCTTGAAGATTTAATTGTAAATAAAGATTTTAGAGGTACAGGTGTTGGTACAGCTTTGCTTAACGAGGTTGTGAAATACGGGTATAGCAAAGGTGCAAAACGTATTAATTGGGAAGTTATAGATTGGAACGAAACAGCAATTGCTTTTTATGAAAGTAAAGGAGCAACAGTTTTACGTGATTGGGATGTGGTGCAATTAAACGAATCTGCAATAAAGAATTATATTGATAACATTTAAATGAAAGTATTTAAATTTGGAGGTGCTTCTGTAAAAGATGCTGAAGGTGTTAAAAATCTATCAGAAATTTTAAAGCAGTACTCAGATGAATATCCTGTAGTTATTGTTTCTGCTATGGGAAAAACAACAAATGCATTGGAGGTTATTGTTTCTAATGTGCTGTATAATAAAGCTGAATTAGAAGCTTCTATACAAGTGGTTATAGATTACCATAATACCATTATTTCAGAATTGTTTTTAGATGTTAATCATCCTGTTTTTTGTGTTGTTAAAACTCTTTTCGATGCTTTAAAAATCACCTTAAAAGAAAATACATCTACCGATTATAATTTTGTCTACGATCAGATTATAGGGTTTGGAGAATTACTTTCTACAACTATTGTAAGTCAATATTTAAATCAGTTAAAAGTACAAAATACGTGGTTAGATGTTCGAGATTATATAAAAACAGATTCTAATTACAGACGTGCTAATGTAGATTGGGATGCTACCGAACAACTTATAAAACCTCTTAAACAAAATCATTCTATAGTTGTAACTCAAGGGTTTTTAGGTAGTGATTTTAAAAGCACTACAACTCTTGGTAGAGAGGGTAGCGATTATACTGCGGCTATTTTTGCTTACGGTTTAGATGCCGAAAGTGTAACCATCTGGAAAGATGTTCCGGGTGTGTTAAATGCCGATCCTCGTTATTTTTCCGAGCCTAAACTTTTAGAACAATTGTCTTATACAGAAGCTATAGAATTGGCGTTTTACGGTGCAAGTGTTATACATCCCAAAACATTACAACCACTTCAAAAAAAGGGTATTACGCTATATGTTAAATCCTTTTTAAATCCCAAAGCAAAAGGCACTAAAATTAACGCACAGCTTGGCATTACTCCTAAAATACCGTGTTATATAGTTAAAAAACAAGACATTTTAATATGCATTTCTTCTTTAGATTTTTCTTACATTGTAGAAGAAAATATTAGCGACATTTTTAATATTTTGCATCTTTTTAAAATGAAAGTAGATCTTATTCAGAATTCTGCTATTAGTTTTTCTATTTGTATTGAAGATGTTTTTAATAATTTAGAACACGTTTTAGATCATTTTCGCGTTAGTTATAAAGTCTCACATGTTTCTAATGTATCTTTATACACGGTAAGACATTATAATACAGATGCTTTAGATTCAATAAAAAAAGATAAAGACATACTATTACAACAGCGTACACAAGACACGTTACAAATAGTAACTAAATAAACAATTTACTACATTTGCGACCATGGCGAAAAATGAAGAAAAGGGATTAGTAACTGCAAATGAAGTAGCAAGTGCTGTCAATTTAGATAAGTTTGGTTTTCTAGGCACATTTGTGGGCTGGAGCTTAATGAAGTTCTTAAAGATTTCTACAATTAATAAATTTTATCTTGAAAATAAGCATCTAGAAAACACTGTGTTTTTAGATCGTATATTAGAAGAGTTTGATATTAAATTCGAAATTCCTGAAGAAGATTTAAAACGTTTACCAAAAACAGGTGCTTTTATTACGGTTTCTAACCACCCTTTGGGAGGAATCGATGGTATTCTATTACTTAAATTGTTGTTGGAGCAACGAGATGACTTTAAAATAATGGCTAATTTTTTGCTAAATCGCATTGAGCCTTTAAAGCCTTTTATTATGCCTGTAAATCCTTTTGAGAATAGAAAAGATATAAAATCTAGTGTTATCGGATTTAAAAAGGCCTTGTTGCATTTAAGAGAAGGACATCCTTTAGGCATGTTTCCTGCTGGTGAAGTATCTACCTACAGGGAAGGTAAATTGGTTGTAGATAAACCATGGGAGGCTACGGCTTTAAAATTGGTAAAACGAGCGGAGGTTCCTGTAGTTCCAATATATTTCCATGCGAAAAACAGTAAATTGTTTTACGAAATTTCGAAACTTAGCGATACATTAAGAACAGCTAAGCTGCCGTCTGAAGTTTTAACACAAAAAAGACGTATTATTAAAGTGCGTATTGGTAAGCCTATACCAGTTGCAGATCAGAAAGAGCATGCTACGTTACCAGAGTATTCCGAATTTTTAAGACGGAAAACATATATGTTAGCGAATGCTTTCGAAGAAAAATCTAAAATATTAAGCAGCTTAGCGTCAACCTTAAATTTGAAATCTACCAAAGCACCAAAACGAATAGTAAAGCCTGGAGATGCTATTTTGGTCGAAGAAGAAGTCGAAAACTTGCGCGCTTTAGATTGTAGACTATTACAAAGTAAAAACTATGAAGTTTTTTTGGCACCATCAAGTGATATGCCTAATATTCTTCGTGAAATTGGTCGTTTAAGAGAAATTACATTTCGTGAGATTGGTGAAGGTACTAATGAATCTATAGATTTAGATAAGTTTGATAGTTATTACCATCATATGTTCCTCTGGGACGACGATCAAAAAGTCATTGCGGGTGCTTACCGAATGGGCTTAGGCTCAGAGATATTCAAAAAGTATGGTATTGATGGATTTTATCTTCAAGATTTATTCCGTTTTGAGCCCGAATTACATAAAATGATGAGCGAATCCATAGAAATGGGACGTGCTTTTATCATTAAAGAATTTCAGCAAAAACCCATGCCTTTGTTTCTGCTTTGGCGTGGTATTGTACATACTACGTTGCGTTACCCAGAACATAAATATTTAATTGGAGGCGTAAGTATAAGTAATCAGTTTTCTAATTTTTCAAAATCGTTGATGATTGAGTTTATGAAATCTCATTATTACGATCCGTATGTGGCACAATATGTACATCCTAAAAAAGAATTTAAAGTGAAGCTGAAGGATGCAGATAAAGATTTTGTTTTCGATGCTACAGAAGCAGATTTAAACAAGTTCGATAAGATTATTGATGAGGTAGAACCTGGAAATTTAAGATTGCCTGTATTACTTAAAAAGTATATAAAACAAAATGCAAGATTAGTTGCGTTTAATGTAGATCCTTTATTTAATAATGCGGTAGATGGCTTAATGTATATTAAAATTGAAGATTTGCCAGAAAGTACAGTGCGTCCTGTTATGGAAGAATTTCAAGAAGAATTGGAACGTAAATTTTCTGGTAACGGAGAGCAACCTTCAACACCAACACCTTAATTTTGATTTAAAAAGATAAGATTTCAATACATTTTCAAGTTAATAATAATGTAAAAGACTGTCTGTAATGATGGTCTTTTTTATTGCGTTAATAATCGAACCAAAAACGTCCTTGTAACTGTGTTTTTTTTACTTTTTTTGTGTGATTTTAATTCATAAATAAAGCGGAGTAAAACTTGAATTTTAAACGGCTTATCCTCAATTTTGTACCAAACATATAAACTTATATTAAAGTCTCACTAGAAGTGTAATAAACGCCTCATTTTTGTGGCATCATTCTATGATAAAAGTAATTAGTAAATAAAATTAACATGAAAAAAACGCTTAAAATAGTAGGTATTGTAATAGGATTACTTATCGTTTTCTTAATTGCTGCGCCTTTTTTATTTGAAGGAAAAATACTTGATATTGTAAAAAGTACAGTCAATAAAAATATAGATGCAGAATTTGATTTTGCAGATGCAGATATTAGTTTTATCAAGAACTTTCCAGAAGTTACGGTTTCTATAAACGATATGAGTATTTTAAATACCGGAACATTTGCTGGTCAAACTTTAGTTGCTGCAAAAAGCGCAAATATTAGTGTGCCGTTTATGCAAATTTTTAATGGAGAAGGCGAGTCGTATACTGTAAATTCATTCAGTATAGATAGTGCGGTTATTAACATTCTTATAGATGCAGATGGTAATGTAAATTACGATATTGCTAAAAAGGAAGAGGAAGCAGTTCCAGTAACAACTTCAGATGTGCAAACGAGTACGGTGTCTTTATCTGTGCAAAATTACGAGATCACAAATTCTCAAATTAAATATTATGATGAGCAAGGGAAAATGTATTTCGAATTAAACGATTTTAATCATTCTGGAACAGGCGATCTTTCTGCAGTAAAATCTGAACTTGATACAAAAACTAGTGGGCTCATGTCTTTCGATATGGATGGTACTAATTATTTTAAAGAAACACCTATACGGTTAGATGCTAAATTGGGTATCGATTTAGATCAGAACATATATACGTTTTTAGAAAATAAGGCCATAATTAATCAATTGGAGTTGGTTTTCGACGGATCTGTGAAACTTAACGATGCTAGTCAGGATGTAGATATTACCTTTAAAACACCATCTTCAGATTTTAAAAACTTCTTAGCTTTAATTCCTGCAGCATACTCTAAAGAGATAGAAAATGTGCAAACAACAGGAGATTTTGTCGTGCAAGGAACTTTAAATGGGACTGTAGACGATACACATATTCCTGCATTTAATATTGCAATTACATCTAATAATGCATCATTTAAATATCCGGATTTACCACAATCGGTTTCTAATATTACAATAGACACTAAGATCGCTAACAATACAGGATTGTTAGAAAATACTTATTTAAATATAAATGCGTTAACATTTAAAATAGCGCAAGATGTATTTAGTGCAAATGCGACTATTAAAAATATAATGGGAAATCCATTGGTCAAAGCAAATTTAAAAGGACGTATTAATTTGGGGAATCTATCGCAAGCGTATCCGTTTTCTGTAGAACAACAATTAAAAGGGGTATTAGATGCTAATATAACTACGGCATTCGATATGAAAGCCATAGAAGATGGTCGATATCAGGATACAAAAAATAGCGGATCGCTAGGATTAACTGGTTTTGAATTTAATTCTGAAGACATGAAGAATCCAATTCAAATTTCTAAAGCAGGTTTGATATTTAATACTCAAAACGTTACTTTAAATGCTTTTGAAGCTAAAACAGGACGTACAGATCTTTCTGCAAAAGGATCTATAGATAATTTATTAGGTTATATGTTTAACGACCAAAAACTAAAAGGAAATTTCACACTTAATTCCAATACGTTTGCTGTAAACGATTTTATGACCGAAAGTGAAATCCCTGAATCTACAACAAATAATGAAACTTTAAATACAGATAAATCTGCAACAGAAGTCACTGTGAGTTCTGAAGAAATAAAAATTCCAGCATTTTTAGATGCTACAATTACAGCAAAAGCAAATACGGTGCTTTACGATAATTTAACGCTAAAAGAAGCGTCAGGAACTTTACTTGTAAAGGATGAGACTGTTACTTTAAAAGATTTTAGTTCTAATTTATTTGGAGGTAAAATAGCATTAAATGGAGCGGTTTCAACTAAAGGACAAACACCAACTTTTGATATGAAATTAGGTATGCAAAGTTTTGATATGGCGCAGTCTTTTAAAGGTTTGGATATGTTGAAAGCTTTAGCACCAATTGCTCAGGCTTTTAAAGGGCTTTTAAATTCTAATTTTGAAATAAAAGGAGATTTAAGTAACAATTTTACGCCTAATTTAAATACCCTTTCTGGAAATGCTTTAGCGGAATTACTTGTTAGTGATGTCGATTCTAAAGATAGCAAAGTGTTAAGTGCGTTGGTAGATCGTTTAAAATTTTTAAATTTTGAAGAAGGTGAAACAAAAAAAATAAATACAACCTTAACGTTTAACGATGGACAAGTAAATGTAAAACCTTTTAACCTTAAATTTAAGGATATCGATGTTCAGGTTGCTGGAAGTCATGGTTTTAATCAGACTTTAAATTATAACGCAACTTTTGATGTTCCTGCAAAATACCTCGGTAATGATGTAAAGAATCTATTAACAAAACTAAACGATCCTGATGCTGAAAATATTACCGTGCCTGTAACAGCTGTAATAGGTGGTAATGTTACCAACCCATCTATAACTACAGATTTAAGTGCTACAGCTACAGCGTTAACAACTAAGCTTGTTGATATGCAAAAAGATAAGCTAATAAATGAAGGGAGTAATAAAGTAAAAGATGCTTTAAGTAGTTTCTTAGGCGAAAGCACTTCTAAAGACTCTACAAATGTAACTACAGAGGCTACAAAAACGAAAGATTCTGTGCAAACGGATAACATTAAAAAAGCAGCCGATAATTTATTAAATGGCTTGTTCGGAAAGAAAAAAGATACAACTAAAACAGGAAATTAAATTTTTAATGTATTTTCTGTTTAAATAAAAAAAGCTGAAGGTTTTATCTTCAGCTTTTTTGTGCTTATATTTTTGCTTTCTTAATGTTTGTGATTAAACTAGCTGTTATGCAAATTGTTTTTGAATTTTATCGACAATTGTTTGTGCCAGTTTTTCTTTACTTTCTATGGTCCAACCCGCAACATGTGGTGTAAGTAATACGTTTTCGGCTTCAATTAAATATTTAAAAGCTTCAGGCATATTATCTTCAGTGAAAAGATTTTCGAAAGATGCTTTTTCGTATTCCAAAACGTCTAGTCCAGCTCCTAAAATCTGTTTAGCCTTTAAAGCTGTAACTAAATCGGTAGTTACAACACTTTTACCTCTAGCTGTGTTAAGAAGCCAAAATGGTTTTTTGAAGCTGTTTATAAATGCTGCGTTTATCATGTTTAACGTGAGTGGTGTTTGTGGCGTATGTATACTAAGCACATCAACTTCGTTCTGAAACGTTTGTAAGTCTACTTGTTTGGCATTTTCGTTTCCAACACCGTCTTTAATATCGTAACATAACACTTTAACATCGAAGCCACGAAGTTTTTTAGAGAATGCATTTCCCATGTTTCCGTACCCGATAATTCCTACTGTTTTTCCATCTAATTCTAAACCACGATTATCTTCGCGTAGCCATTTTCCTTCTCGAACTTCATGGTCGGCTTTATTTAGTTTATTAAATAGAGACAGGAGCATACCTAGCGTGTGTTCGCCCACAGCATTTCTGTTACCTTCTGGGGCAGAAATAAGTCGAATATTTTTAGACTCAGCATAATCACAGTCTATATTTTCTAAACCTGCACCTACACGACCAATAAATTTTAAGTTGGTTGCAGCATCTAAAAATTGTTTGTCTATTGTGAATCTGCTTCTAATAATAATACCGTCGTATTGACTTATTTTGGCTTCAATTTCAGATTTAGTTGATGTGAAATCGTCATGGTTTTCGAACCCTAAATCGGTTAATTGATGTTTTAAAAGAGGATGATTACTATCCAGGTGAAGAATGGTCATAATACTGAAAATTAGAGTTCAAATTTACAAACTTTTGCGTTACCGATTGAGCGATTTGTTTAAGCTCTTTTTAGTTTTTTTGTCTAAAAAAGCGAGTCGTGAAAGCCTGACCCTTGGGTAGCTCCCAAATTAAAAACCTAACATTGCTTTTGCTATTAAGAAGTAAATTAAGATACCAAAAACATCGTTACTTGTGGTTATAAAAGGACCTGTAGCTACAGCGGGATCTATACCGCGTTTGTCTAAAAGAATCGGAATAAATGTACCAATTATTGCAGCCATAACAATTACAGCAATAAGTGCTAAACCAATTGTGATGGAAACTTTATATGGCGTACCAAAAGCAAAGTGTGTAACGCATAATGCTATTAAAGCAATAGCGAGACCGTTTACTAGTCCAAGCGTAAATTCTTTAAATAGCTGTCTTAAAAGATTACTATCCATAGTGTTATTTGCTAACCCTTGAACTACAATTGCAGAAGACTGTACACCTACATTTCCTGCGGTTGCTTGAATAAGTGGGACAAAGCTTAGTAAAATAATATATTCGCCCATAGCGCCGCTAAAATTATTTATAATACTAGCTGCACCAAGACCGCCAAACATACCAATTAATAACCATGGAAGGCGTGCTTTTGTAAGTTTCCAGATGCTATCATCTGCTTCTACATCTCTGGTAATACCTGCGGCAAGTTGGTAATCTTTTTCGGCTTCTTCTCGAATAACATCTACAATATCATCAATGGTAATGCGACCTAAAAGAATTTGATTTTTATCGACTACAGGAATGGCTTCCAAGTCGTATTTCTGCATAATATTAGCGACTTCTTCCACATTTTCATTTACATAAACATAGTCTACTTTTGGAATATATACATTTGAAATATGCGTTCTTGGCGAGGCAATTAGCAGGTCTTTTAGCGATAAACGACCTATAAGTTTGTCGTTATCGTCTACTACATAAATAGAATGCACACGCGTTACTTCTTCTGCTTGTAATCGCATTTCTTTTACACATTGAGTAATGGTCCAGTTTTCGTTTACTTTTACAAGTTCTTTAGCCATTAATCCACCGGCAACGTTATCATCATAACGTAATAAATCTTTAATATCCTGAGCGTGCTCTTGATCTTCAATATGATTTATAACATGTTGTTGGCGCTCTTCTGGTAATTCCGAAATCATATCTGCCGCATCATCGGTATCGAGCTCTTCGATTTCCTCGGCAATTTCTTTAGCAGAAAGTGTAGCTAGAATTTTTTCACGAGTATCCTCGTCTAATTCCATTAAAACTTCTGCAGTCTTAACGCTATCTAAAAGTTTAATAACATAGGTGGCATGATCTATGTCTATTTCTTCTAAAATTTCGGCAATATCGGCATGGTGAATATCATCTAATACATCTAAAATCCTTATATTGTCCTTAGATTCAATTAGTTGTTCTACCTGTTCAATAAGTTCGTCGCTTATTTTAAACTGAATATTGTCGTCGTTTTCCTCCACTATTCTTGTGATTTAAGGTCGTTTTCTATGCGCTCTGTGAGCGAAATAAATTGTGCTACTGATAGTTGCTCTGGACGCTGCCCAAAGATACTATCTTCTCTTAAATTATCTGAGAGATTGAATGTTTTTAAACTGTTACGAAGCGTTTTTCTTCGTTGTTGAAATGAAGCTTTTACAACTTTGAAAAGCATGGCTTCATTACAGGATAATGTAAAATTTTCCTTTCGTGTTAATCGCAATACTCCAGAATCTACTTTTGGTGGCGGATTAAACACGTGTGGTGGTACGGTAAATAAATATTCTGCGTCGTAAAAAGCTTGTGTTAGTACCGATAAAATACCATAAGCTTTACTGCCTTCTTTTTCGCAAATACGTTGTGCAACTTCTTTTTGAAACATACCCGAAAATTCAGGAATTTGATCCCGCATTTCTAAGGTTTTAAATAAAATTTGTGTCGAAATATTATATGGGTAATTTCCAATAATTGCAAAAGATTCTCCTTTAAATACTTCGTTAATATCGTATTTTAAAAAATCTTTTTCGATAACACGATCGGCTAAATTTAAATAGTTTGCCTTTAGGTAATCTACAGATTCAGAATCGATTTCTACAACATAGGTTTTTGTAGGCTTGTCAAGCAAATATTTAGTTAAAACACCCATGCCTGGACCAATTTCTAGAACATTTTTATAGCCTTGAAAAGATAGTGTATTTGCAATTTTTTCAGCAATAGATTCGTCGTTAAGAAAATGTTGTCCTAAGTGTTTTTTTGCTTTTACCGTCATATAAATTATTGTTTTGTTACGCTGTATTCGTCTATTATTTCTAACTCTGTTCTAAAAGCCAACACGTTTTCTCCAAACTTTTTAAAGGCTTCTGTGCGTAATAATTCTGCAAATTCAGAGTAATAGGTATCTAACGCTTCTCGTGTTTTTGCACGGTATTGTACAGAATAGGTTTTGCCTCCCATGTCTTCTTCAACAAGAACGCGTGTTAGTTTCGCTTGATAAAATGTGCCAACAGAAAGTACTTGTGGAATATGCTCTTCTTTCATCCAAACAATCCAGGTGTCGTGTACTGCATCGCTAACATTAGAGGTAACATTATAGATATACATGTAATTTAATTTTTTTGCAAATAACAACAACTCGTTGTCATGAACAAAATGAATTTCTGTTTTTTGGTAAGTTAGGTCTAATTTTCTATGAAATTTAACGCAATTGCAATTAGTTGTGGATGAAATTGACAAACAAGAACGAATTCCAGTATTAAGTGAATTAAAGCTGATTTTTAATTAATTTAGCCGTAATTCTTGTAAAGCTGAATATTTACAGAAATGTGAATTATTTAGCAAGAATAGCAGAATATAATAACTAAAAAGTAAATCTATGTTAAGAGGAATTTCTCCTTTAATTAGTCCAGAATTATTAAAAGTACTTGCCGAAATGGGACATGGCGAAGAAATTGTCTTTGCCGATGCACATTTTCCTGCGTATACCTATAATACTAAAGTTTTAAGGTTAGATGGTGTTAAGATTCCGGATTTATTAACTGGAGTTTTACCACTTTTTATGTTAGACAGTTACGATCCGTCGCCTTTGATGATGATGGCTGCTGTACCAGGAGACACACTAGATGAGGATGTGCAAAATAATTACTTAAAAAGTATACAGGGAGTTTATCCAGATGCTTCCGAAATTAAATATATTGAACGTTTTGCATTTTATGAGCGTACAACCAAAGCGTATGCAGTTGTAGTAACTGGAGAAACAGCTAAATATGGTAATGTTATTCTGAAAAAGGGGGTGACGCCTATCCTCTAAAAATTAGGTTATGTGTTAAATGTTTTAGATAATAATAACAATTCCTTCCCGTCTGAAAAAGGTGTTACTTTTTTTTGATAGGTTAAACCTAGTTTTTCGAGTAATTTAATTGAATTAGAATTCTCAGGAGAGACAATTGCTATTATTTCCTTTAAATTGAATTTTGTTTTGGCTAGCTTTATAATTTCTACAGCCGATTCATACCCAAAACCTTTGCGCTCGTATGCTGGTAAAAATGCAAATCCAATATCTACACCATCAAGCTCCGGGCGTTTTATTAATCCGCAAACACCAATAGGTATTAGGTTTTCAGATTTTAAAAGTAATTTGTAAAAACCAAAACCATTTTCGCGATAACTTTTAAGATGCGGATTTCTAATAGCGTTTTCGGCATCATCCAACGTTTTAATATTACGATCTCCAATATGTTCTAACCAATGTGGTGTGTTCATGAGTTCTAGAATAAACGGTGCGTCCGACATGTTTAGTTCTTCAAGAACTAACCTCTCTGTAGAAGATATGTGCATAAGTTATTGGTTTAGGGAGTCGCCACGTAACATTCTAAATTGCGTTCTAGCTTCTACAAAATAGATGCTGTCAGAAAAGTTGAATATAATGTGTTCGTATAATGGTTTTGCTTTTTCGGGTAGATTGAGTTTGTTTTTATATAATTCTGCCATTGAAAAATAGGCGTCGTCTATCAATAAACCGTCTTTATGATTTGCTATTAGCAGTTGATAGTTATTTTCGGCATTCCCGTATTCTTTTTGAGCTTCAAATAATTTAGCTTGCTTATATAGGGTTTGTTCTGCAATTGGTTCTGTGCTGTGATTTTTTAATATTGTATCTAATACAATAATTGCTTCTTTAGGTTTGTTTTGGTAAGCTAATAAATCTGCTTTTGCATATAGTTTTAAAGCTGTTTGGGTAGAATCTTCATACTTATTGTCAGAAATTAAAAGCTTTAAATCTAAGGCATCGTTTGCGATTAGTTGAGATGTAGATTGTTTTAGAATATTTAACTGCGATTCTGCCCATTTAAAATCACCTTTATAATAACTGGTTTTTGCAACTCTAAATCTCGCTTCTTGAGATATAACGCTGTTTTTTAAACTTCGCTGAATTTGAGTATAATAAATTAAGGCTTCATTAAACTTTTCTTGTAAAACCAAAATATCTGCAAGCTCTAGTTTTATTTCGGCTATTTCTTGCTTTTTTAATTTTAGATTTAAAGATTTTTTTAAAAAGAGTTCTGCTTCAGGTGTTTGGTGCAAGTAAAATGCTAAAAAGTGACTGTAAGCAATTTGGAGTTTTAACGTTTGAGTTTGTGTACCGTAGGTTTCAAACAGTTTTAAATAGTCTGATTGTATAGATTTATAATCTTTTTCTAAAGCTAAAAGGCTTTGAAACTGTAGTAAATTATAATGGGCATTTAGTTTCGTGTCTATGTCCTGGGACGTCTCGATAATGTAGTTGTAAACCTTTGTTGCCGTATTATAATCCTCTTGTGTAGTTGCTATGGATGCTAATTCTTCCATACGGTTTAAACTTTCTGGTAGTCTATTGTAAATGGCTTTCTCTTGAGCAAAAGATTTATTGAATTCTTTTTGCTGAATAAATAACCAACTCAATAACTCGTTCCAGATTAGATCTGGATTTTGCTGTATTTTTCTTAATAAAGCTTTTTTAAGAATGATGTTGTTTTCGTTGTAAGGATCTTCGGTTAAAAAGTCATTAAAAATGCGTTTTAGGTCATTTCTATACAACGGATTTTTTTCAATAAAATCTACATAACTCACAAACATCTTTTCAATATTACCTTGTTCTCCATAAATTTTAGATAATTGTATGGTAAAGTCTAAATCCTTGTCCAGAGATATTGCTTTTTCGTAAGCACGTATAGCTAAATCTAATAGTGAATAGTCTTGAAATTCTTTAGCTACAGAGTTAACATAACTAGTGTTTATATCGATGCTTTCTATGGCTTTTTCATAATTTTCGTTCGCCTTTACTAAGTTGTTTTGTAATTGAAAATTATAACCTAAATTTACTAAAAATGCTGGATATTTAATATCGGTTAATGCTTTGTTTAAAAGTGAATCAACTTCAGTATATTGTTCTAATTGTTGTAGTGTCTCTGTATAAGCCTTGATATAGATTATATTGTTTGGCCTGTTTTTTAGTAACTTTTGGTAGGTAATTTTTGCTTTTTCAAACTCACCATTTTTAAAATATTGTTTGGCCGTTTTGTCTTCTTGCGAAAACATACAAAAACTTAAAAGCATGCAACAAACAAATAAAAATCTCATAGTAAATCTAAGTTGTTGTAAATATAGGAAAGTGCATATAACAAACGAAAAATAGGCGCATAAAAAATGCCTGATAAATCAGGCATTTACACCAACCAAAATAAGAGTGCTATTAATCTACTGTCAATTCAAGTATGATTCAATTACTTTGTTGGATTCTTTTATATGTTTAATTAGGAGTTTTGAGTCGTATTTTTAAGCGATTCTCGAACTCATAATTTTAAATGTCGATTTTACTATTCGCAATTTTAATTAACTTAACTCTAAAAATAACCTGTTTTAGGTCGATCTTACATGTGTGTAAGTTTATTTGCTTTTACGAACTTCCAAAGAAATAATTAAAATTCAAAATTAAACTAGATAAATTCGTTGAACAACGCTCTTAGTTTGTATTTAATCGAATTTTATGTGGTTTTCCCTTTTCTTCGTGTAGGAAAAATAATGCATTTTCGAATTTAGTCAATTATTGAAAAACCGGTATAAGGGACTAAAGCGTCCGGAATAACAATTCCTTTTTCTGTTTGGTAATTTTCTAATATACCAGCTAAAACTCTTGGCAAAGCTAAAGAGCTTCCATTTAATGTGTGTGCCAATTCATTTTTACCTTCTTTATTTTTAAAACGTAATTTTAAACGATTGGCTTGAAATGTTTCAAAATTAGATACAGATGATATTTCTAACCAACGGTCTTGAGCAGTAGAAAATACTTCAAAATCGAATGTTAAAGCCGATGTAAATCCAAGATCGCCACCACATAATCTTAAAATTCTATAAGGTAATTTTAAGTCTTCAAGAATACTTTTAACATGATCTACCATGCCGTCTAATGCTTTGTAAGAATTCTCAGGATGCTCTACACGTAAAATCTCAACTTTATCGAATTGGTGTAGTCTATTTAACCCTCTAACGTGTGCTCCATAACTTCCAGCTTCACGTCTAAAACAAGGTGTATATCCTGTAATTCCTATAGGTAAATCGCTTTCGTTTAACACAACATCTCTAAAAATGTTTGTTCCAGGGACTTCTGCTGTAGGGATTAAATATAAATTATCTGCTGTTACATGGTACATTTGCCCTTCTTTATCTGGCAATTGCCCTGTTCCGTAACCAGAAGCTTCATTTACCATAAGTGGTAGCTGATATTCTGTGTAACCGGCAGCTGTATTTTTATCTAAAAAGTATGCAATTAATGCACGTTGTAATCGGGCACCTTTTCCTTTATAAACCGGAAACCCAGCACCTGTAATTTTGTTTCCTAATTCAAAATCTATAATGTCGTATTTTTTCGCTATTTCCCAATGTGGTACGGCTCCATCGTATAATGTAGGAATATCGCCAGCTCTAAAGATTTCTTCATTATCATCTTCAGTACTTCCTGCGGGAACACTATCGTTTGGTACGTTTGGAATTTTATAAAGTAACTGACTTAAGGCCTCAGATTTTTCGTTTAAAGTCTCGGTTAATTCTTTAGATAATTCCTTTAATTGTCCGCTTTTTTCTTTTAAAATATTTGCTTTCTGTGTTTCACCACTTTTATACAAATTCCCAATTTCTTTCGATAATGAGTTAGCTTCAGCTAATGTGTTATCAAGTTGTGCTTGCGTAGTTCTACGCGCTTCGTCAAGATTAATAACTTCAGAAATCATTTCTGTAGCATCAATATTTCGCTTAGCTAAATTTGCAATAATACGCTCTTTATTATCTCGTATAAAAGGGATTTGTAACATCTTATTTTTTTAATTTGGGCGTTTCTTGTTTATTGACAAGACCAGGCTTTTCGCTGTATCTTTTTTACTTTATTTAAAAATGTTCTTGGTCTTGTTAGTAAACTTTATTTTAGTCTAATACATGTAGGAGAACACCGTAGATGTAAAAAAGGATGCCGCTGCAATCCTTAACGCAGGGTGAAACTTAATTAACAACAAAAGTAATAAGATTTTAGGTTGAAAGAAATAAAATATAAACCTATTTTGAAGGTAAAATCCAATCGCTATGCTTCCAAGCAGACCATTCTATATTGGCTAAGTCTACATCTTGTTTAATTAACTCTTTTGCGGGTTTGCCGTTTACGCTAACACGCGCTTTAACATATACCGATATAGAATCGCCTTTTGCTGCATAAACCGCTTTTAAATGTTGCGAAAATTGCCATATTACATCAGGTTTACTAGATGCTAAACCTCTTTGTTTAGGCGATAAATAGTCTTTTAATCTTATTTTTTCTGTAGTATTTTGGGTGTGATTTTTTATAGTATAACTCGCATGTCCTCTTTTACTACGAAGCATCATACGCCAAGATAATCTATGGCCTTCCTCTGTCCAAAGTACATTGTCTTTTATAAAATGATGTCTAATTGGTAAAATTAATTGGATCACAAAATACACAGACATTATACCAACTATTGCATTTTTATGTTTAGGTATTATAATTTCGCCAGCATCGTAAAACGGTTTTTTGTTTTTGAAAAAGATGTTATAAATACGTTTAGGTTCAAAAAAGAATAAAGTAAAGGCCAACGATAAATACGGAAAAATACCAACTTGAAAAATAATAGAATTAAATAAATGGAAGAATATTGAGGCTATAAAAGCCATCTTTCGTGTGCGTTTTATAAGTAACAATGGGATAATTAAACCATCGAATAAAATACCACCGTAAGCTAAAAAATAATGCAGCCATTTTTGTTGTAAAATCTCGCCAACCACCATATAACTTGCTTTAGCAGACATTAAGTTTGCAATAACTGTTGTGTTTAGCCAATCGGGGTATATTTTATTTATAGCTCCGTAGGTGTATACAATAAACATTTGTAAAATAAAGAGTATACTACACCATTGGGGCATAGAATTTCGCTCTATTTCTGGATGCGAATCTGCATCCATAGAAAAGTATTTATTTGCTGGTTGTAATGCCATTAATCCGCTTAAAAGCATCAATAAATAATAATGGTTGTTGTAAGATGCCTTTTGCATAAAATAAGAGCCTGCCCATAGCACCGTAAATAAAATGGTACTCCAGCGGTATTTGTAACCTACCATAATGCATAAGGCTAATAATCCCATAACAGCATAATAGTAATACATACCATTTCCAGGTAGTGGTTGTAGCCATTCTAAACCAATAAAGGAGAATGTAAAATCTGGATCGACTAAAGAACGTTTAATCCAGCCCGTAAAAATAGCACCTACAGTTTCTAAGAAACATAAAAAACCAAAAATAATTCTGAAAACAATTAAAGATGAATTGTCTACCTGCCTAAAAAGAAATTTATTTATCATTTAGCTTAGCTATAAAATGTAAAGATTTTTCTTCGTCTTGTTGTAATTGCGTTTTTAAAGCAGCTATAGAATCAAATTTTTGTTCATCTCTTAGACGGTGCAACATGTCAATTTTTAAAGATTTCCCGTACAAATTGGCATCAAAATTAAAGAAATGAATTTCTATATGTTGTAAAGAACTGTCTGAAACGGTTGGATTATTGCCAATATTCATCATTCCAAAAACAGTCTTATTTTCAATTTCAGATTTTACAACATACACACCATATTTCGGGATGAGTTTGTAAGTTTCTTCTATTTTTAAATTTGCAGTAGGGTATTGTAATTGTTTCCCTATTTGTTTCCCTGTAATTACAGTTCCGCTTAAGCAAAACGGATACCCTAAATAGGTGTTTGCTTTTTCAATATCTCCAGCATCAAGAGCTTTTCTTATTTTAGTGGAACTAACAGAAACTTGATTAACATCTTCAGCCGAAATTTCTTCAACTTCAAAATTATATAATTCACCAAATCTACGTAAATCGTCAATGTTAGCTGAACGATTTCTGCCAAAATGATGGTCGTAACCAATAATTACGCGTTTTGCTTTTAATTGATCTAATAGAATTTTTTTCACAAAATCTTCGGCCGTTAGTCTCGAGAACTCTTTAGTAAACTTTTGAACACATAAATAGTCCAATCCAGATTGTTCTAAAATATTACTGCGTTCTTCAATAGTGTTTATTAATTTGATATTGGCATCGTTTTGAAGTACCATTCTTGGATGTGGAAAAAAGGTAAGTACAACCGATTTAAGATGTGTTTCTTTGGCGGTATTAACCAATCGTTTTAATATTTTTTGATGACCTAAATGTACACCGTCAAAGGTGCCTATGGTTACAACTGTTGAAATCTTGGAGTCTAGATTGTTAAAATTTCTGACTTTTTCCATTTATTAAAAGAGTAATCGTTAATTAATTGTTAAAAAATCTTATTTTAGCCCATCTTAAAGTAAACGTTTATAAGCTAATACGTAATATTAAACAAAACTACGTCATGTTTTTGCAATGACCATGTTTTTTGTAATATTAAAATGTGGTATATATGCGTTATGGAAAGATTTAAATTTATGAAATACCTTTACACCAAAAAGCTTTTTTTGCTTTTGTTAGTGTCTCTTCATGCGAGTTTTCTTTTTGCTCAATCAACATCAAATTTTTGGAAAAAAACAACAACGTCACGAGTTATAAGAGACCCTCTAAGTAGAAAAACACATCCAGATACATATCAGGTTTATGAATTGGATTTAACTTCTTTTCAAGCAGCTTTAACTCAAGCCCCTTTAAGCGACAATTATAGGAATACTTCTGGACAGGTTATGGAATTTCCAATGTCTGACGGTACATTTCAAAAATTTGAAGTCACCGAATCTTCGATTATGGAACCTAAACTGGCAGAGAAATTTCCAGAAATAAAAACGTATAAGGCCATTGGGGTAGATGATGAAACGGCAACCATGCGTTTTAGTGTTACGCAAAACGGATTGCATGCTTTTTCTCTTTCGGGGAAACGAAGTTCCGAATTTATAGACCCCCAAACAGTGACAGGAGATACCTACATGGTTTATAATAGATCTTCTTTAGGTATAGATACTCAGGATTTTGAATGTTTAACCGAAGATGATATTAACTTAGAGTCTTTAAAAGCAGAAGAAGGTTCTGAAATTTCTAATACAAACGATAGTACATTAAGAACGTTTCGCTTGGCACTGTCTTGTAATGCTAAATATGGTGCTTTATTTGCTGGTGAAGGTACAGACCAGGAGAAGAAGGCTAATATTTTAGCACAAATGGTTGTTACTATTAATCGTGTAAATGAAATTTATGAACGCGATTTGGCAATTACATTAGTTTTTATTGATAGAAACGATGAGTTGATTTATTACGATACAGATAACGATCCTTGGGGAATAGAATTTAGTACGAAAACACAGCAAGTTATTTCTTCAACTTTAGGAGATGAATCTTTATACGATATCGGACATAATTTTAATACATCTAATGGAGGAAACTCAGGATGTATAGGTTGTGTGTGTGTAGATGCTGAAGCACCATATACTGGTGAGACATCTAAAGGACGAGGCTATACAGGCTCAGAAGATCCTACGGGAGATGCATTTGATATTGATTATGTTGCTCATGAAATGGGGCATCAATTCGGCGCATGGCACACGATGAATACGTGTTCCAGATCAGGAAATGGAATCTCAGAAGTCGAGCCTGCTTCAGGAAGTTCTATTATGGGGTATTCTGGAATTTGTGGGGTTAATAATGTTCAAGATAATTCTGATGCGCATTTTAATTTTGTTAATATTCGTGATATTTCTAAAAATATCCAGCCAGGAGGTGTTAGTACTTGTGCTCAAGAAACTGATTTAGAAAATACACCACCTGTAGCTAACGCAGGTCAAGACTATACAATTCCTGTGTCTACTCCTTTTGTGCTAAAAGGAGAAGGTAACGATGTTGATGGTATTTCGACATTAACATATAATTGGTCACAAAACGATCCAGAACGTGCTCCTGACGAAGGTGCTCCTCAATCTACTTGGACAGTTGGGCCTTTATACCGTTCTATACTACCAACACATTCTCCAAATAGATATATGCCTAGTTTGAGCGATGTTGTAAATGGAGATATTACTCCTAAATGGGAGGTTACTCCATCGGTAGCAAGAACTATGAATTTTGCATTAACCATTAGGGATAATGGAAGCGGATTTCCGTTAGGGATAGGCCAAGTAGATACCGATTTAATGACAGTAACAGTTGTAGATGGTACACCCTTTAAAGTGCTAAGTCCAAATGTATCAGAATCTTGGTATGTTGGGGTCTCTAGAAAGATTACATGGGAGGTCGGAGAGACAAATGTAGCTCCTATTAGTAGTAGTAAGGTGAATATTAAGCTGTCTTTAGATGGTGGATTAACTTATCCCGTTACTTTGGCTTCAAAAGTAGATAATGATGGTTCTGAAACGATATTTGTTCCTGATTATGAAAGTGAAACGTGTAGAATACTTATAGAAGCTGCAGATAATATTTTTTATGATATTTCTGATGCCAATTTTAGTATAAAAAATTCGGAACCTATTTTTGTTTTAGAACAAGAAGATGAAGTGTATGCTATTTGTAATAATGATGCAAGTTTAGAAATACCGTTTAGATATACTACGGTTTCAGATTTTAATGAATTAACAACGTTTAGCGCTTCAAATTTACCTGACGGAGTCACGGCTACATTCAACCCAACTTCAGCACAAAAAGATATAGATGTTATTTTAACATTGCAGAATTTTGACCAAGCAAGTATAACGTCGCATGATATAAATATTATAGGAACTTCGAATGCTTTAACAGAAACGGTTATAGCAACTGTAGAAATCGAATCGGCACAAATTGAAAGCCCTAATTTATTAAGTCCAATAAATGGAGCAACAGAAATTTCGGAATTTGATACGTTAACCTGGGCTGCTTCAGATTATGCTTTGGAGTATGAAGTAGATATATCTTCAACTTCAGATTTTTCTTCCGATGTGAGTACGTATATGGTAGAAGGAACTTCTTATAATGTTACTGGTTTAGAGGCTTTAGTTACTTATTATTGGCGAGTACGCGCAATAAATACATGTGGAATAAGTACGAACTCCGAAGTGTTTAGTTTTTCAACAAGTTTGTGTACGCGATGTACCTCTTACGGGATCGATTATATTGCTTCTCTAGAGACGTCTACTACACGTGTAATCTTTAATTCTATGGATAATGTTTCTGGAAAAACGGGATATAGTGATTTTACGTCTATAGAAAACAATGTTAAAAGAGGTGAGGTTTATCCTATTTCTGTATATGTTAATACCTCAGGAAGTTATACAACCAAAACCGTGGTTTGGATTGATTGGAATAATAATTGTGATTTTACTGATGCAGGCGAAATGTATGAATTGGGTGAAGCTACAAATGTTACAAATGGAATTACAGGAAACTCACCTTTAGACATAACCGTTCCGTTAGATGCGGTTGTTGGTGGTAAAACAATTATGCGTGTAAGTACTAAATATAGAATTGATCCAGAGTCTTGTGAAACAGAATTTGATGGGGAAGTCGAAGATTATAAATTGACGGTACTTTCTACTTTAGGCGTAGCAGAAGAGACATTCAATGATTTTAAAATTTGGCCAAACCCTAATACAGGTACTTTTACGGTGTCGTTAACAGCATCTTCAAATAATGATGTTTATTTTGTGTTGTATGATTTAAGAGGCCGAAAAATATTCGCTAAATCGTATGAAAGTAGTTATGCTTTTAGTCAGAGAATAAGTTTAAATAATGTTGCTTCAGGATTGTATTTATTAGAAGTTAGTAATGGGGAACAAAAAACGGTAAAGAAAATTGTAATAGAGTAAAATCTATTTTAAAGAATTATAAATAAAAAGGTCGTCTAAATTTATTTTTAGAGGACTTTTTTTGTCTTAATACAGATTAAAATATAGAGGGCTTTTAAGAGGTTTTAGATAGACTAAGGCATAAAAAAAAGGGTTTTGAATATTATTCAATCCCCTTTTTTTTTCTGATTAACAGCTAATTTTTTCTATTCTTTAATAAAACGTAGTGATACTGAGTTTGAACCATTGGTAAGTCTTATAAAGTACATGCCACTTTGTAATTGTGAAGCATTAATTTTTAAATCTGTTGTGGTATTGATTTGTTGTTGTTTAATTAACTGACCTAGCATATTGTAAATTTGGTATTGTGTAGGTAATGCGGTTAAATCACTAAATTTTATATTTAAAAAATCCTTAGTTGGGTTAGGGTAAAGTTTTATGCTATCTGCAAATACCTTATCACTAAGACTTAATGTTTTTGTAGAAATATGTATTCTATCTTCATTTGTAAATTCTCCTCCAGTGTAAAGTATTGTGCCGTCTTCTGTAGATAAGGTGAAATAACCATCTCCGTTACTACAGCAAATGCCGTTTCCGCCAGCATCGTAAATCACAAAAGTATAACACTCGTCGCTACTAACTTCGAATGACTCTGAAACTTCTAGGTTTCCAAAATATTTTCCACCACCTTCTTTAATAACTTCATCATTGCTGTTTAAAAACTCCCATGTTGTTTCCGATGCTTCTAAATCTGTTTTAATATTAAAATTAATTATGGTTGTTGAAGTAAAAATGGTGGTTAATTTTAGGTCTTCAGAAATTTCGTTATTACAAGTTCTAGCGTCTGTTTCTCCATTTGGACTACTAATACTGATGTTGTAAGTTGTATCTGTACTAGAAACAGTTATGCTAGGAAGTGTAACGGTTTCTGATGCTCCAGGAGCTATATTTCCAGTCCAATTATAATTTGAAATTTCACCATTTGAAATTTCAGAAGTAATTATTAGTGAGGTTAAAGAGATTGTACCGTAGTTTGTTAATTTTATAGTTGCTGCAACTTCAGATTCACATACAGGGATGTCTATTTCAACAAAAGAAATGCTTGGATCATTATCTACAGAATCAGGAGCTTCATCTTTATTAGAAGTCACAAGTTCCTTACGTCTTGGTGAATTTTCAAGAACCGCTAATACTCTTTCTTTTTGGCCTTGAGTAAAAATATTCATACATACATCATTGGTGTAATCCATATAGTTTTCTACCATATCGTACACAACTTCTGTTTCGTCTTTAGTAGTACATGTATCGATTATAGGGCAACCACTATTAGAATCTCCTGCTAAAGGAGTATCTGTAACATAATCGTCTACAGTACAATCACCATCACCCCAAATGTGTCTTAATCCAAAAAAATGACCAACTTCGTGAGTCATTGTTCTTCCTCTGTTATATGTCTTAATCAGGGTAAAAGAACCATCGTCGTAATCAATACTTCCAAAAGAATTATAACTACAAACAACACCATCGGTAGTCGCATTTCCTTCATCTTCGTCTAATCCTTTTAATTGAGAACTAGAAGGGAATTGGGCATATCCTAATAAATCTGTTCTAGTAAATGATACAGACCACATGTTCATGTATTGTGTAGGATCCCATATGGTGGCAGGTTTTACAATATCCTCTATATCGTCTGTACTCCAATTTTCTTGTCCCATATCCACACGATTAATACCGTTTGTAGGGCAGCCATCTGGTGTTTGTTGTGCTAAAACAAATTCTATTTCTAAATCTGCACCTACTGGATTATCGTTATAACCAAGTGTGCCTGCCATGCGTCTAAAATCTTCAGTTAATACTGTTAATTGAGATTGTACTTGAGTGTCTGTAATGTTTTCTTCTACACCATAATTGTCTCCGTTATGAATAACATGAACAACAACGGGTATGGTAATAATGGTGTTTTCTGTAGCGTTTATAGTTCTTTGTGTTTTAATTTTTTTAATTTCTGGAGTTATCCAGTTTTCGAACTGATTTTTGCTTAGGCGGTAAGGGTTGTTGTTACTTAATCGGTTTTCATTAGCAATAAATCCACAACGTTCACCATTTTCAGGAGTAAGAACTTTATCCGAACTTTGTGCTTGTACATTATAGGGAGATATAGTGCATAGCATAAATAATGTAAAAATAAAAGTTTTCATATCTCAGGTGCTTGATAATGGTGGTTGTAAATGTAATTAAATTTATTACTAATATTTATTTTCGTTTTTTCACTAGTTATTGGTTCGTTTTATTTGCCATTAAAAGTATTCATGGTATTGTTAACGCCAGAAGTGCCAAAAGATTTTATAAGCTCTACAGATTTATCCAAGCGTTCAGGGAGTTTGTCGTTCTCTTCAATAGTCCATTCTCCTAATACATAATCTATTTGTCTGCCTTTACTAAAAGCGTCACTTATTCCAAATCTAAAACGGTTATATTTTGTGGTTTGTAGTTTTGCTTGGATGTCTTTTAATCCGTTATGGCCACCGTCGCTACCTTTTCCTTTTAGGCGAATGCTTCCGAATTCTAAATTTAAATCGTCGGTAATTATTAATACGTTCTCTAACGGAATATTTTCTTTTGTCATCCAGTAAAGTACAGCTTTACCGCTTAAATTCATAAACGTGCTTGGTTTTAGTAGGATAAAGGTTCTTCCTTTAAATTTGTAAGTTGTTAAATCTCCTAACTTTTGAGTGTCAAAAGAGAGCGCTTCTTTTTGTGCTAAGTGGTCTAGTATTTTAAAACCTATATTGTGGCGGGTGTTTTTGTATTCATCACCAATATTTCCAAGTCCAACAATTAAAAATTTTTTCATAGCGTCTTGAGGATTTATGTCCGCTTGTGTAGGTTTAAAAAGGGTTTTAAATAAGCGGTACATAGTATGTTTTTGATTTTATTTTCGCTAAAATAAAAAAAGCATCCTGAAAATAGGATGCTTTTTAAAAATTTAGACTGTCTAAAGACTAAGCTTCAGTAGTAGCTTCTGGAGCTGCTGCTGTTCCTTCTTCTTCATCATCATCTACTTCAGCAACTGCTGTTCTAGAAGTTTTAATAGAACATACAACAGTGTTGTCTGTATGTAAAAAAGTGTATTTTTCGTTTGCTATTTCGCTAACATATATTTTATCACCAATTTTTAAAGGAGTAATATCTACTTCAATAAAATCAGGAAGGTTTTCTGGTAAAGCTTTAACACGTAATTTACGGTTGTTTCTACGTAAAATACCACCATTTTTAACACCTCTAGAGTTTCCTACAAAATGTACAGGAATATCTAGTGCAATTTCTTTATGGTCGAATAACTGATAGAAATCTACGTGTAAAATTCCGTCTGTTACTGGGTGAAATTGAATGTCTTGTAATACGGCTTTAAATGTTTCGCCACCTTCTAAATTAATCACAACAGTATGCGCACTAGGTGTGTATATTAATTTAGAGAATGATAATTCTGCTGCTGAGAAATGAACTGGCTTATCTCCTCCGTATAATACGCAAGGAACCTGACCAGCATTACGTAAGGCTTTTGTTGCTTTCTTGCCTACGCTTTCTCTTTGAGATCCGTCGATTGTAATTGATTTCATTTTTATTTATATTAAGTATTAAATTATATTTACATTACAAATTTAGAACTGATAGATTTATTGTAATGTACATTTTGCATCACTGCAGAAAATAAATCTGCACAAGTAAGAACTCTAATTTTATCACTTTTTTTAGTTAAAGGAATAGAGTCTGTTACTATTAATTCTTCTAATTTTGAGTTTTCTAGTTTTTGGTAGGCGTCTCCAGATAGAATGGGATGTGTACAAATTGCTCTTACGCTTAGTGCGCCACGTTCCATCATTAAATCTGCTGCTTTAGTTAATGTGCCTGCAGTATCTACCATATCATCAACTAAAACAACATTTTTACCCGTAACATCACCAATTAATTCCATGTAAGAAATAACATTGGCTTTTGCACGTTGCTTATAACATATAACAACATCGCTTTCTAAAGCTTTAGAGTAGGCATAAGCACGTTTTGAACCTCCCATGTCAGGAGATGCAATGGTTAAGTTGTCTAAGTTTAGGGATTTTAAATAAGGTAAAAAGATTGTGGAAGCAAAAAGGTGATCGACTGGTTTTTCGAAAAATCCTTGAATTTGATCAGCATGTAAGTCCATCGTGATAATACGAGTTGCACCAGCAGTTTCTAGCATTTTAGCAACTAATTTAGCTGCAATTGGTACTCTAGGTTTATCTTTTCGATCTTGTCTTGCCCAACCAAAATAAGGTAAAACCGCGGTAATGTGTCTTGCAGATGCACGCTTAGCAGCATCAATCATTAACAACATTTCCATTAAATTTTGTGGTCCAGGATGTGTAGAACCAATAATAAAAATACGAGTACCTCTAATAGACTCTTCGTAAGAAGGCTGGAATTCACCATCACTATACGTAGAGGTAATGACATTTCCTAAGTGAGTTCCGTAGGAAGCAGCGATTTTCTCTGCTAATTCCCTACTTTGATTACAGGTAAATATTTTAGCTTCAGTTAAAGGCATTTGTAACGTGTTGTTTATTAGTGTTAAACACTTCTGGGTGTTCTAATTTGGGTGCAAATTTAGGCTTTTATTTCAACTAGAAAAGAATTATATGCTGTATTTTTAGGAAGTTTCCATAAAAATGGATTATTTTTGCATCCTGCTAGAATGAAAATTCAATAAAAAGCTCAAGTGGCGGAATTGGTAGACGCGTTGGATTCAAAATCCAATTTCCTCGGAAGTGTGGGTTCGATTCCCACCTTGAGTACTTAAAAGTCTTGTTAATCTGTTGATTGATAAGACTTTTTTATTTTTAATATCTTCTTTTAATCAACATTTAGTTAACATCTTTAAAAATGCTTATAATTATTTAAAGTTGGAAATTTTATTTACAAACATTTAGGTAAACGGATGTTTTGGTTTTTCATAACTAAAATATAATTTTTAAGTTGAGGTAAATATTGGAATTATTAATTTTTACTAGGTTCCCTAACTATTTATAGTGAGTTATAATTAATAATGGGTTTATATCGTAAACTAGAATTGAGTAAGTATCTAAAATATTATAGTAATTAAAAAAAATAACAGGTGTTTAATTACGGTTTTCTAATATTTTCACCTGCTTAAATGTCTTTGTCTCAATGTTATTATTTTGTTTAATTGTTTTAGTATTTAGACTTCTTAATTTGTACAGTATGCTAGTCTGTTTTGTAGCTAAAGTAATTATAGAAATATCTTCTTATGGTAAGTGAAATTTAATTTTAAAATCTTTAGAGATTTGTTTTAAATTTTTACTATACTTATAACTTATGTGCTGTTTTACAATTAACTATGATTCTGGTCGAGAATGAAATAGGTCTTTAATAAATGTATTTTTTTGTGTTAAATTTTTAGTTTAAGTTGATAATGTCGTTTTAAATGTTATTAACATTTTAATTAAAATTTTCGTGAAAAATAACTACTAAAACATGGTTTAAAAGTTATAAATAGTAGATAAATTTGCAACTTGATTTAACTATTATTGGTTATCAAGTTTGATTACTTGATATTAAAATGGGAATCCGGTGAAACTCTGGAACTGTCCCGCAGCTGTAAGCTCTAAACTGAATCTAAATACGGGTCACTTTTCGAAAGAATGGGAAGGCCGGAATAAGGGAGTGAGTCAGAAGACCTGCCATTAATTTTTAATAATTCGTTTAGCTTTCGGGGATTGAAGCTGGAATTAGAAGTTGTCTATGCCTTATAAGTAAGACAATGTCTAACTACTTCTACCTTAATAAGCCAAACATTTTGATTGCAGATTAAACATGATTAATAACTAGTGGGTTAACGTTTGAAAATAATGACTTTTTGTTTTTTAGAAAAGTCCTAATTGGATTTGCCGATTTTTTAACCAACTTAATATGGTATACCATGGAAATAATACAAATAATAAAAAGAAATTTTAAATCGAAACCTTTTGATCTTAAAAAAATCACAGGAGCTGTAACCAAAGCGATGAAAGCTGTTGAGCATGGTACTAGTGAAGATGCCGAGTTAATTGCTAAGGAGGTACATCAAGAATTACTTAAACGTAAAGGCGATGATGGTGATTATGTGCCAACTGTAGAAGAGGTTCAGGATATTGTTGAGCAAAAATTAATGCACAGTGAATTTGATGATGTTGCAAAAGCATATATTATTTATAGAAATAATCAGACGCAAAGCAGAAAAAGTAACATTTTTGAAAAGCGTATAAACTTGAAGCCTTACGAATATCCGCAGCTTTACGAATATGTTCCTGCAATTAGACATTCGTATTGGATTCATACAGAGTTTAATTTCACAAGCGATATTCAGGATTTTAAATCTACACTTACCCCAGTAGAACAAAGTGCTATAAAAAATACAATGTTGGCTATTTCTCAAATAGAAGTTGCTGTAAAAACGTTTTGGGGAGATATTTATCATAGAATGCCTAAGCCTGAAATTGGATCCGTAGGGGCAACATTTGCAGAGAGTGAAGTAAGACATCACGATGCATATTCTCATTTATTAGAAATTCTAGGATTGAATAGTGAATTTGAAAAGCTTAAGAAAAAGCCTGCAATAATGAAGCGTGTTCAATATTTAGAAACAGCCTTAAAAAATGCTAAAAGTGAAAATAATGAAGAGTATGCAGAATCTGTTTTGTTGTTTTCTTTATTTATAGAACATGTTTCTCTTTTTTCTCAGTTTTTAATTATTATGGCTTTTAATAAGCATAAAAACATGCTTAAAGGTATTTCTAATGTTGTGGAAGCAACTTCTAAGGAAGAACAAATTCATGGTGATTTCGGTATCGATATTATCAATATTATAAAAGATGAGCACCCAGAATGGTTTAACGATACTTACAAAACCATGATTAAACAACTCTGTGAGGACGCTTATGCTTCTGAAAGTAAAATAATAGATTGGATTTTTGAAAAAGGCGAATTAGATTTTATTCCTAAAGCAGTTATCAATGAATTTATTAAAAACAGATTTAATAACTCGTTAGAGAGTATTGGAATTGATAAAATATTTGAAATTGATCAGAAATTATTACAAAAAACAGAATGGTTTGATGATGAAATTATTGGAACAAAACATGGTGATTTTTTCGTAAAGCGATCAATTAACTATAGTAAAAGAGCACAAAGTATAACAAGTGACGACTTATTTTAATACATGGAAAACAAAACTTATAATCAAAAATTAGAGCATACTTTGGAAGAAACTAGTGTGAAACAAGAAGCGTTTGCGTGGTTAAACGAAAATAGTCGTAAATTTTTAGAATCAGGATACCTTACAGAAGGTGTAACTCCTGAATTGCGTATAAGAGAAATAGCAGATAGAGCTGAGAATATATTAAAAATGCCAGGGTTTAGCGATAAATTTTACGGCTATATGTCTCAAGGTTTTTATTCGTTAGCGTCTCCAATTTGGTCAAATTTTGGTCAAAAAAGAGGTTTGCCAATTAGCTGTTTCGGGTCGCATATAGACGATGATATGGGGAATATCCTCTTTACGCAATCTGAAATCGGAATGATGTCTAAGCTTGGAGGTGGTACTTCTGGGTATTTTGGTAAAATTCGTCATAGGGGAGCTGCTGTTAAGAATAATGGTACAGCTTCTGGAGCTGTACATATTATGAGACTTTTTGAATCTATGGTAGATGTTGTAAGTCAGGGGTCTGTGCGTCGTGGGCGTTTTTCTCCGTATTTACCAATCGACCATAAAGATATTATGGAGTTCTTAGAAATAGGGTCTGAAGGAAATGCTATACAGGAATTAACCCATGGAGTAACCGTTACCAATGCTTGGATGGAAGAAATGATTGCCGGCGATGTTGAAAAAAGAACAGTTTGGGCAAAAGTATTGCAGAGTAGAGGAGAAATGGGGTATCCATATATTTTCTTCACCGACAATGCTAATAATGGTACTGTAGATGTGTATAAGGATAAAGATCATCCTATTTACGCTAGTAATTTATGTACAGAAATCATGTTGCCTTCTAACGAAGATTGGTCTTTTGTTTGTGTGTTATCTAGTATAAACTTATTAAACTACGATCAGTGGAAAGATACTGATGCCGTAGAAACTATGGTTTACTTCTTAGATGCTGTAATTTCAGAATTTATTGAGAAGTTAGAGTCTTACAGAGATTCTAAAGATAGAGAAGATCGTCAAACATTCTTATTTATGGAACGCGCTTATAACTTTGCTAAAGAAAACAGAGCATTAGGTTTGGGTGTTTTAGGTTGGCATTCGTTATTGCAGTCTAAATCTTTATCTTTTAGTAGTCAGGAAGCGTTTAATTTAAATAGTGAAATATTTAAAACCATAAAGGAACGTTCTTATGTTGCTTCAGAAACGCTTGCAAAAACACTGGGAGAGCCTGAGATTCTTAAAGGTTATGGTAGAAGAAATACAACTTTAAATGCTATTGCACCTACTACATCTTCTGCATTTATTTTAGGACAAGTGTCTCAAGGTATAGAGCCTATTTGGTCTAATATTTATGTAAAAGATATTGCTAAAATAAAAACAACCATAAAGAACCCGTATTTGGTTAAGCTTTTAGAAGAAAAGGGTATGAATACACATGAAGTTTGGAACGATATTCGTGGTAGAGATGGTTCTGTTCAACATTTAGATTTCTTAACCGAAGACGAAAGAGCTGTTTTTAAAACGTATTCAGAAATAGATCAAATGGATATTATTTATCAGGCGGCTAATAGACAAAATCATATCGATCAAGGGCAGTCGTTAAATATTATTGTACACCCAGATATGCCTACAAAAGATATTAATAAAATTCATATTAATGCTTGGAAATTAGGGCTAAAATCGTTGTACTATCAACATAGTATGAATGCAGCTCAAAAGTTTAAGCAAAAGAAAGATTGTGCAAGCTGCGAAGCTTAATCTGGTCTTGTAATATATATTTAAATAAAAAACCTCATGTTAATTTAATATGAGGTTTTTTTATAGGGTGTTACTTTTTTTTAATTGTGATGTTATTTATTTTTCACAAGAATGCTGGTTAGTTTTGTAATGTTTGTAGTAAATGTTTTTTCTTTTTTTAACCAATTGTAAGCAGGTAAAATTAATCCTAGGCCAAGAATAACACAGGCAAATATTAATATGTTTGGAGCCTTAGTAAATGTGGTTCCTGCAGTTAAAATACCTAAAATAAGTAATACAGAAAGCGGTAAAGACAGAGCTAGAATAGATAGTGCAAAATCTACATGAAATGTTTTTTTATTTTTAGGAGCATCTATTTCTTTTGCGGCAATGCTAGAAATGTGTGCAAAAGGCCAAAAGCTACAAGCACTTAGTCCGAAAACAAGCATCAATAGAATATCGTTAGAAGCAAAAATTGGTGCTACGGTAATAATACTTCCAATTATTAAAAGTGTAACACCATTTTTCAACATTAATAATGAGAATATTTGAGCAATTTGTTTTTTTTTAATTACAACAGCAAGTCCTATAAATAATAGAACTAAAGGTGTCATTATACTACTCAGTCGGGTTAAATTATCCTGAATAAATAGTGGTAAATTAGACATGTGTATTCCTGAAAATACAAAGATTAAAGCAACAAGAATAAAAATGTTTACGGGTTCTAAAAGCATCACTTTACCTAGCGCTTTTAACTTTGTGCTTATTGGTTCCGGTTTACTTGTTTGGTTTTTATAATACCAAGAAATAGCAATCATGTAAAGTATAAATAATACAAAAAACTTATTTCCCAAATCAGACATAGCAGCTTTACCTAAATACGTTGGCCCTAGAAATTCTAATATAAACGGAAAACAAGATAGTCCAGGTGCTAGAGATGGTAATAGTAATTTTGCTGTGTTTCTAGTAGACGTATCTGTTATTCCCGCAATATTTAAAAAGAGAGGTGTTAATAGGAATAGAAATCCATTAAAACCTAAAGCTATTAAAGGTAAAATTAATAGCTCTGTGTTTAAATTAACTTGTAATAAAGCAATAAAAATGGTTGCAGGTAAAGCTAGTAAAAGAATGATCTTTTTTAATCCGTTGGTTTCGTCCTTAGAGGTGAATTTCTTTTTGATAAGAAACCCTAAAAGGATAAAGGTAATAAAAGAGAACGCTTTTACATGTGCTTCTGTCATAGTACAAATACTTATATAACTTGGTCTAAGGCTTCGGTGAATAATTTCATTTCATCCATGGTGCCCATACTTACGCGACACCAGTTTTTATCCCAGAAATTGAACGCACGAACTCCAATGCCTCTGTCGTACATTTCTTTTAAGAAAGGTTTTCCTTCCATAGGGATTTCAAATATTATAAAATTGGTTTGAGAAGGTAGATATGGTAACCCTTTTTTATCTAAATGTTTTTTAGTGTAGTCTCTTGTTTCTGCTATTTTAGACTTAGACATGTCTAAAAATTCTTGGCCTTGTAAACTCGTTGTTGCAGCCATAATTGAAGGTCCGGTAATACCCATTCCGCCTCGAGTTATTGCATTTATTCTCTCTAGTGTTTCTGGTTTTGCTACCAAGTAACCTATGCGTAATCCAGCCATACCGTGTATTTTAGAAAATGTACGTGCTACCATTACATTTTTTCCTTGAGCAACTAGATTCACCATACTGTCGCTTAATCCATTGTCAGATAAATCAATATAGGCTTCATCTACAAAAACAGGAACTTTTTCAGATACTCGATTACAAAATGCCTTTAAAGCTTTAGCGTCTGTTATAGATCCTGTTGGGTTGTTAGGGTTGCATATGTAAACTAATTTTGTGTTTTCGTTTACAGCGGCTTCCATTGCTGCAAGATCATGTTGTGCGTCTGCTAATAACTTATAAGATTTCCATTTTCCACCAACAGATTTAGATACATTAATTAAGGACATATAGCTTGGGTCTGCACTTATAACATCTCCTCCCTTTTGGAAAAACACCATGGCTACTTTTTCTAAAATATCTGAAGATCCAGGAGCCATTAAAATATTTTCTGGTTTAACGCCTTCTTTTTTTGCGATAATATCAATCAAAGTATTTAATGTTTCCCAACCATAACGATTTCCTGTGAAAACTTCGTCTTGAAAAGCTTTAGCTGCTAATGGTGGCGGTCCATAGGGGTTTTCATTTGCTAAGAGTCTTGCTTTTATTTTTACTTCATCTATAATTGGTGGTGTGAATTCGTTAAAAGTATTACTGGTGTCAAATATAAATGTAGAATCTTTTTGTTGGGCAGTTTCTACAGATTTTGCCCATATTTCTGTGGGCATGAATGCAAGGCCAGCCATTGTTAAACTTCCTCTTTTTAACCAATTTCTTCTGCTAATATGTGATGAGCTCATTTTGATAAATCTTTAATTTTTTCATTAAAATTAGAGTTTTAATTGATTTAAAAATGTTAAAATTTGTTTTTAAGATTAAAAAATGAGGTGAATTGTAGATTTAATTGAATATATGATGATTTTTTAATATTTGTATTAAAAATCAAAGTCAAATTGAGAAATTTTTAAAGCTTTTAGTTTAGTGTAAGGCTGTTTTAATGATGAGAATCTGTTTGTATAACGATTTTTGTGTGTGTACAGTTATTAATAAAATGTGTGAAAACAAATAGGTTGTTTGGCTTTAACCGAATTCTTCATGGTTTATAATGTTAAAATGCTTTAAAAAAAATTTTGTCTTTTTTTGTAATCTATTTATTTGTAGTGTTTTGTGTTTTTATACTTAGAAGTTGTTTTGTTAATGTTTTTTGAAAGAATAAAAATGGGCTAAACTATTGAGTTTGGTGAGTGTCTAATTACAAAAAGACATTAATCTAAAATATTATAAATTATGAAATCATTTATTAAATTTTATTTCATGCCGTTATTCTTTTTAATGGCTATTACGACTCAGGGGTTTTCGCAAACCAAAAAAACGACATCTAAGAGTAAGTCTTCAAAAACCACAGTAATTGTGAAAAATAATGTTAGAAAGGTGCCTAGCAGTAAGGTTACTTATAAAAGAGAATCGCGAAAGGTGGTTTCTGTAAGACAGATACCTAATAAAACAGTACTTAAACACAATGGTGAAAATTATTATTACTCAAATAATAAATTTTACACACAGTCTAGAGGGCGTTATGTTCCTATTGCTCCAAAAGTAGGTTTTAGAATAAAAGTATTGCCTCCTAGTTATAAAAGAATACAATATGATACGCATAACTATTTTAATGCTAATGGTGTTTTTTATATAGAAATTAATAATCAATATGAAGTTGTAGATCCAGAGGTTGGTACTATAGTTTACGATCTCCCAGATGGCTATGAAAAAGTAGTTGTTGATGGCTTGTCGTATTACGAGTATGCTAATGTATTATATGAAAAAGTACAGGTTAATGATACAAGAGCTTATGAGGTTGTTGGGATTATTGAAATCGACTAATTTAAATAAAACTGTTTCAGTGATTTGATTATTGAAAGTTTGAGTTTGCAACCTCTTAAATGTTGTGTAAAAAAATATCAAGGATTTATCTTTGATATTTTTTTGTTTTAAATGCTGTGTTTATGATTTAATGTTCAATGTTTTAATAATTTAGAATTGCTTTGTTAAAAAGGATTTGGGAGGTGTTAATAAATTTGATTAAGTAGTTTTCTTTTATGTAGCGAGTTTAAGTATTAATATTTTTCTTTATAATATGTTTATTCCAGCAGAAATATACTGTTTAAGTTTTGGATCTTCTATGTCTAAATCTGTTACAACAGTATCAATTTCTTTAAGATTACAAACATCATATCCTTGTCTTAAATTTAATTTATTAGACGTTGTTAAATATACAATGTGCTCGGAAGATTTTATCATTGCTTTTTTTATTAAAGAAACTTCGTACCCATCTTCAGTAATTCCTGTTTCAATATCTAGTCCGCTTACTCCCATAAAACAAATGTTAGCTCTAATGTTAGATAAGTATTGAATAACATCAATCCCAATAGTAACCATTGAGCTTCTGTGAATTTTACCGCCAATAAAAATAGTTTCAACTAAAGGGTGTTCTGTTAATTGCATGGCCAGAGGAAGACTGTAGGTGTAAACCGTTAGTTTTAAGTTTTTAGGAAGTAGCTTTGCGAGCATTAAATTAGTAGTACCACCGCTAATAATAATAACCATGTTATCCTCTATAAGAGAAATTGCTTTTTGTGCAATACGAATTTTATTCTCTCTATTATATATAACATCTTCGTTATAATGGTAAAGCTTTTGGATGTTAGATATTGCTCCCCCGTGAACTTTTGTAATTATACCTTTATCATGTAATTCTTTAATATCTCGTCTTATTGTATCTTCAGAAACATTAAGTTTTTCTGATAAAAAACTAGAACTCACCTTCCGGTTTATGCTTACTTCATCAATCACTTTTTGTTGTCTCTCCTTTTTCTTCATGTAAATAATTTTTTCAAAAATAAGATTAATTTAAAATTAGCTGTATAAAATAGGGGGTGTTAAAATACGCATTATTTTGCATGTTTTAGTTCTTAAACGTGCAAATGTTTTTAAAAAATAAATATATTTGAACGTATTAGCTAATTTTTAACAAACAATTTAAAATTATGTTAAGTTCAAATAGGCTCATTTCTTTAGATGTTTTAAGGGGAATTACAATCTCTTTTATGATTTTGGTAAATACTCCAGGGAGTTGGAGTTATGTGTATGCCCCGTTAAGACATGCAGCTTGGCATGGTTGTACGCCAACAGATTTGGTCTTTCCTTTTTTCTTATGTATTGTAGGTATATCTATTTGGTTCTCTTTTTCTAAATATGGAATAACATTGTCTATAACAAATACTTTAAAGATTCTAAAACGGAGTGTTGTTATATTTCTCTTAGGGTTTGTGCTAAATCTTTTTCCGTTTTTCGATTTTGATAATGTGCGAGTTATGGGTGTGCTTCAACGTATTGCTATTGCTTATGGAATTGGAGCCATACTTTGTTTAAGTTTTAAAAGAAGAAATTTGTTAATTGTTCTAGCTGTTATTTTGTTAGGGTATTGGGCGTTACTTTTTTTTGGTGCAGCATCAAATCCATATTCTTTACAAAATAATGTGGTTAGAACATTTGATGTGTTTTTATTTGGTAAAAATCACATCTATAAAGGCTTTGGTGTTCCGTTTGATCCGGAAGGATTATTGTCTGCTATTCCAGCCGTAGGAACGGTTATCCTTGGGTTTTTAATAGGTCAAATTGTAGCCGAAAAGGAGTCGTTAGTGTTTAAAGTTAGAAAGTTATTATTGTACGGATCTTTATTCGTGCTTTTAGGAATCATGTGGAATTTTGTTCTTCCTATAAATAAAGCGTTGTGGACAAGTTCGTATGTGCTTTTTACAGCAGGTCTGTGTGCTATTCTTTTGGCTTTATTAATGTTTATTATTGATTTAAAGGGGGTTAGTGTGTGGTCTAGGCCTTTTGTTCATTTTGGGACTAATCCCTTATTTATATTTGTTTTATCTGGATTGTATATAAAAACGATTAATTACTTAATTAAGATACCGGTGTCTTCTGGAAATAAAGTATCTGCTTATAAGTATCTGTATAATGAGGTGTTTGCTCCCATGTTAGGTAATATGAATGGATCATTAATGTTTGCTTTAACTCATATTATTATATTTTGGTCAATATGTTATCTCTTATATAGAAATAAAATATTTGTAAAAATATAGTTTTTAATAAGATTTTTTGTGTAGATAAGCGATTTTATTGGGTTTTTTGTTAAAACTTGCAATATTATGCATGAAAAATGATTGATTATTGCATAATTTTTCTACTTTTAGTGCAATAACTAATACCTTAGTCCTTATGAAAAAAACGAACACCCTTTTCTCTTTTCTTAAGAGAGCCAAATTTATGATAAGCTTTTCGCTGTTTATGTTGTTTGGGTTTGGATTGCAAAGCCAGACACTTTATACCTTAAAAGGTAGTGTGAAAGACAATTTAGGAAGTCCTGCGACAGGTGTCACGGTTCAGCTTAAAAATACGAATCAGGGAGCTATTTCTGATTTTGATGGAAACTATGAGTTAAAAGCTAGTTTAGAGCCAGGCGAATATACGTTAGTCTTTAGATTATTAGGTTTATCTACTCAAGAAGTAAAAATGATTTTAGGGAATCAAACCAATGTGGTTAAAGATGTTGAGATGACTATGGATATTCTAGGGTTAGATCAAGTTGTTATTACGGGTGCAGGTGCATTAACACAAAAAAGACAATTAGGTAATACCATCTCTAGTATTAAAGGTGGCGAGATTTCGCAAGCTGGTTCTGTAGATATAACAGGTGCCCTTTCTGGAAAATTAGCAGGTATTCAAGTGTCACAGAATTCAGGAGATCCTGCAGGTGGAATAAGTGTTAGATTAAGAAGTTCTAGTACAGTTAACGGTAGTTCAGATCCTTTGTATATAATAGATGGTGTTATTGTTAATAATAACTCTACAGATGTTTTAGGATCTACGAGTGTTGTTCAAAACAGAATGTCAGATATTAGTCCGCAAGATATTGATAGGATAGAAGTTATTAAAGGAGCGGCAGCCGCAGCTATATATGGATCTAGAGCAAGTAATGGTGTTGTTCAAATTTTTACTAAGAAGGGACAGTCTGGAGAGCCTGTTATTACCATTTCTTCAAGTGTGAATTTTAATTCTTTGAGAAAAAAACGTGAATATAATGATGAGCCTTTTACATGGGCATCGTCAGATATTACGGTGTTAGATAAGGTCGCAGCCACACGATATGATTATCAAGATATGGTGTTTGAAAATTCTATAGGGACAGATAATTATGTGTCTATGTCTGGAGGAAAAGGAAATACTAATTATTTCGGGTCGTTTTCTTATCTAAAGAACGATGGGATTCTTAAAAGCACAAATTATCAAAGACAATCAGGAAGAATTAGAGTAAATCAAGTTGTAAACGACTGGATATCGGCTTCTTTTGGGACCTATTTTTCTACAAGTAAGAGTCAGGATCAACCAAACGGAGGTTATGTTGCGGGTGTGTTGCCTACAATTTTATTTTCAGATAATTCGATAGACCCTAGACCCGATGAAGATGGAAATTATCCAACAATGACCTTTTATCCTAATATATTAGAATACATTGATACTTTCGATTTCACTCAGAAGAGTAATAGAAATATTAGTGATTTACAAATAACGTTAAAGCCAGTAGATGGACTTAAAGTAAACTACGTTTTAGGTTACGATAATTCAGAATCTACAGGAAATACTTATATCCCAATTGGAACTACTACTATTGAATTAGGTAGTGCTAGTACAACAACAATTGCGACAACTCAATTTAATAGTGATTTAAACGGGTCTTATAATTTAGATTTAAATGATGTTTTATCATCAACAACTACAACAGGGTTTTCATGGCAAGCAGATGAAACTAACTTAAGTTCAATTTCAGGAACGGGATTAGCTTTAGGTGTAAAAACAACCAACGGATCTGCATCTATTAGTACTAATGAAAGTAGAAGTGAACGTTCTTTTTGGGGAGGTTTTTTACAGCAAACATTTGGTTTTAAAGATAAGCTTTTCGTTACAGGAGCTATTAGGCTAGATGGTTCTTCAGTTTTTGGTGAAGATGAAAGAAATCAATGGTATCCAAAAACAAGTATGTCGTATCTGGTTTCTGAAGAAGATTTTTGGGATAATACTTTTGGTAGTGCACTTAATAGTTTTAAAGTTAGAGCAGCTTGGGGACAGGCAGGTAACCTTACTGCTATAGGACCATTCGATAGATTGTCAAATTATTCGGCTGTTAGTATCGATGGAACTTCTGGTTTAATAGCACCAACCGAATTAGGGAATGCAGATCTTAAACCAGAAAGACAAACAGAATTAGAGTTTGGTATTGATATGGGATTATTTAATAATAGAATAGGGGTAGAGCTTACTTATTATAAACAAAATATTGAAGACTTATTATTGGCTAGAACGTTATCTCCTTCAACAGGGTTTGGATCTAGAGTCGAGAATATCGGAACTATGACAAATAGTGGGTTTGAAGCATTAATTACTGCAACGCCTATACAAACGAACGATTTTAGCTGGACTGTTACGGGAACTTTTTCTACTAATAAAAATGAAGTGAATGATATAGAAGGAGATCAGTTTAGTATTGGAAACTTTGATTTCTCAGTTGCTAAAAATGGTGAGGCATTGGGTGTTTTTTATCAAGGATACTACGCAAGAAATGAAGATGGAAGCTTGCTTTTAACAGAAGGTGGTCTTCCGCAAAGAGAAAAAGGATCGTACGATGCAGATGGTAATCCTGTCGCAGGAAGAGATGCCTCTGGACAACCTAGTGGATCGAATTTAAGTAAGGTTATTGGCGATCCAAATCCAGACTTTATAGCGTCTTTAACAAATGAATTTAGATATAAAAACTTTTCTTTTAGAATGCAGTTTGATGCCGTTCAAGGTGTCGATTTATTAAGTTGGGATACACGTATGTTATATCGTTTTGGAGGTGGAGAACAAACCGCTAAAGAATTAAGAGGAGAGAGTGTTAGAGGAACTGGGGCAGCTAATTTTAGTATCGCAGAATCCTATATAGAAGATGGGTCTTATATTAAGCTTCGTGAGTTATCAACATCTTATTTATTAAAAGATCCTTTACAAGGAGTAGATAGTGTAAGATTTACATTAACAGGACGTAATTTACTTTCTATTGATAGTTTTTCTGGTCACGATCCAGAAGTAAATATGGATGGACAAAGTAATGGTTCTCGTGGAGGTGTTATGGGGTTAGTACCTATTCCTAGAGTTATAAAATTTGGTGTAGTTGCTACTTTTTAAACGTGTAAACAAAAAATAATAAAAGATGAAAAATATAAAAATATATACAATAATTGGAGTTATTCTTCTTAGTAGTGGTTTGTTTACAGCTTGCGATACTGAGTTCGAGAATCCAAATAATCCAACAGAAGATGTTGTTTTAGGAACAAAAGAAGGCCTTTTTGCTTTGGCTACAGGAATTAGACAATATTACTCTGTAACTGCGTTAAGACAAGTTATAGAGGCGCCAGGTATTACAACTAGAGAGTTAGGGGTTACCAATACCTTTCTAAATATTAATGAATTAGCTAAAGGAGGTGCTGAATTGCCATCTGAAAGTGGAGGAATTACAAATCCTTGGACATATCTTTTGAAAACTAAAGGAATGGCTGAATCATTAATTGAAGGCACAAATACAGTAGAACTTAATGCAGGTACGCGAAGTGGTTTATTGGCTTATGGGAATTTAATAAAAGCCATGTGTCTTGGGTCATTAATTGAAATGTTTGAACAGGTACCAATAGATAATTCTGCAGATGGAGCAGCTGTATTTAGCGATAAAGCTACTGTATTGTCTGAGTGTATTCTATTATTAGAAGAGGCTAGAAATGAGTTGGCTTCAGAACCAATGTCTGATGATTTTGAAACAACAGTATTGTGGTCAGATATGAGTTTAGAGAAAACTATTAATGCGTTTTTATCTAGATATCAATTAATGGCTGGTAATTATGCAGAGTCAATAATATCTGCAGATGCAGTCTTAAATTCTAGCGACACGACAAACTCTATGTGGATATACGATGCTAATAATGAAAACCCTATTTGGAATAGAACAGTTAATTCTGCCGATTTAAATCCGCAATCAAATTTTGGATTAACAGGAGATTATATTCCAGAAGAAGAAGATGGTAGAATAGATTTTTATTTAGGTGCAGATGCTGGGTTTGCAAATGAAGATGCTGGTGGACAAGCGCTTAGTGAGATGCTTGGTTTTTTCGATTCTAGTACAGCTCCAATTCCAATTTATCTTCCTGGAGAAATGATGCTTAATAAAGCAGAAGCATATGCTCGATTAAATCAATTAGATAATGCAGTAACTCAATTAAACCTTGTAAGACAAAAAACAAACGATCCTTTAGGTGTAAATGCAAATCTTCCGGCCTGGTCTGGAGATGAGTCTAATGCTGATGCTATTCTAGAAGAAATATATATAAATAGAAGTGTTGAGTTATTTCTTACAGGATTAAGGTTTGGAGATAGTAAAAGATTTCATCCAGATTTTGATGTGCCTTTAGAAGCAAATACAACAAATGAAAGAAATAGAAATTATTACCCTTATCCAAGTACAGAAAGAGAAAATAACCCTAATACCCCTGCAGACCCTACTATATAAAAGAGTAAAGTTTGATTTTTTTATTTAGTTAATTTTATAAAGGGTAACAAGAGTGTTGCCCTTTGTAGAATTAAAAAAGATACAAGCATATTATATAATTTAAATAATTATTATGAAAGTACAAACAGGTTTAGATGTATTGTTAAATGATAAGAAACTTCAAGAAACATTTAAGGGGAATATTGCTTTACTTTGCCATAATGCCTCTATAGATTCAACATATACTCATGCTGCATTAGGTTTTAAAATAGCATTCCAAGAACGGTTTGTTAAATTATTTGGACCACAGCATGGTTTTTCTACAGATGTGCAAGATAATATGGTAGAAACGGATCATGTTATTCATCCTTTTTTTAAAATACCAGTGTATTCTTTGTATTCAGAAACACGCATTCCTACAGATGAGATGCTTCAAGGTGTAGATCATTTATTTGTAGACTTGCAAGATGTAGGCTGCCGAGTATATACTTACATTTATACCTTAACATATTTATTAGAAAAGTGTGCTTCAAAACCAATAGAAATTATTGTGTTAGATCGTCCAAATCCAATAAATGGTATCGATATAGAAGGTAATATACTCGATTTAGATTTTGAATCTTTTGTAGGAAGGCACCCTATACCAATGCGTCATGGTATGACAATTGGAGAAGTTGCTTTAATGCATCAAAAATTTTGGGTTAAAGAGAAAGCAAATTTAAAAGTTATAAAAATGCTTAATTGGGATAGGAATATGTTTTATGAAGATACCCAACTACCCTGGTTATTACCGTCTCCTAACTTGGCAAGAATAGAAAGTTCTTATACGTTTCCTGCAACTGTTTTGTTTGAAGGGACAACTTTAAGTGAAGGTCGTGGTACTACACAATCTTTAGAGGTTGTTGGTCATCCAAAAATAGAACCTTTTTCGTTCTATGAGAATGTGCTTTCTGAAGCTATGAAACAATCAAAATTAGAAGGTTTCAAATACAGGCCAATTACGTTTTTGCCTACGTTTCAAAAACAAGGTGGTAAGGTTTGTGGCGGTATTCAAATTCATGTTACAAATAAATCTATTTATAAGCCTTGGCGTGCAGGGCAGTTATTAATGAGAGAGTTGTATCATTATTTAGGAGATAATTTTGATTGGAAGCTACCGCCTTATGAATATAATTATAATCAACATCCGATAGATCTTATTAACGGTACAGATAAATTGAGACATTGGGTGGTTAACAATAGCTCTATTGAAGCTTTAGATGCTTTTGAAGACTTAAAAATATATAAAAAGCAACTACACGATATTAAGATTTATTAATGAAGTCTTTTCTCTTAATCTTAAAAAAGTAAGCTAGGATAATTATTTTAATCAAATTATATACATGAGCGCAACACTTATCTTAATAATTATAGCAGCGTATTTTGGAGTATTACTTCTAATATCTCATGTGGTTTCAAAAAATACAAGCGACGATTCTTTTTATACTGGAGATCGTAAATCGCCTTGGCAAGTCGTTGCTTTTGGAATGATTGGTGCCGTGCTGTCAGGAGTTACTTTTGTATCTATTCCGGGTATGGTTGGAACCAATTACTTTTACTATTTACAATTCGTTTTTGGTAATGTAGTTGGGTATGTGTTTATAACGTATGTGCTTGTACCAATTTATTACGATTTAAAATTAGTTTCAATATACACGTATTTAGAATCGCGTTTCGGAATTAAATCTTATAAAACAGGATCACTTTTTTTTCTAATATCACAATCTTTTGGTGCAGCACTTAGACTTTTATTAGCTGCAAAAATTTTACAATATGCGGTTTTTGATGCCTTTCATATTCCATTTTTTGTAACTGTACTTATTATACTGGTTCTTATTTGGCTTTACACACATAAATCTGGAATTAAAACTATTGTTTGGACAGATACGTTGCAAACATTTTTCTTATTACTCTCTGTAGGTATTACTATATATGTGGTTAAAAGTGCTTTAAATTTAAGTCTTTCAGAAACAACTTCTGCAGTGATTAATCATGAGTATTTTAAAGTTTTTAACTGGGATTTTAATTCAGGAAGCAACTTTTTTAAACAGTTTATTTCAGGAGTTTTAATAGCTGTAGCCATGGTTGGTTTAGATCAAAACATGATGCAGAAAACACTAACGTGTAAAAATAAAAAAGAAGCTCAACGTAATATTTTAACCTTTAGTTTGGTGCTGGCAGTAACTCAATTTCTGTTTTTAGGATTGGGTGTTATGCTGTATATGTATGCAGAAAAATTTGGAATACAATTAGACGTAGAAAACGGAAAATTTATAAATACAGATACCTTATTTCCAATGTTGTCTTTAAATCATTTTGGAACAATTGCAAGCTTAAGTTTTATTTTAGGAATTACGGCAGCATCGTTTTCAAGTGCAGATTCTGCTCTAACAGCCCTAACAACATCATTTACATACGATTTTATGGATGTTCAACATAAAAATTCAAAAGAAAAAAAGGCTATAAAAAATCTGGTGCTATTAGGTTTTTCTGTAGTCATTTTTACAATTATTATGGTGTTTTCACAAAGTAAAGGCAATGTAATTTCACTCATATTTAAAGTTGCAGGATATACCTATGGTCCGTTATTAGGACTGTATATGTTTGGAATTTTTACTAAAATCAAGATAAAAGATGCAGCAGTACCATTTATATGTATTGCTATGCCTATCGTAACCTATCTTTTAAATCACTATTTTATTCTTTGGTTTGATTTCGATTTTGGGTTCATGAACATATTTGTTAATGCTTTTTTAACGGTTATATGTTTAATCCTTTATCGTGATAAAAAAAATATAAATTAAATTGAAAAATGCTGAAAATGAAAAATAAACTAACTACAGAACAAGCATCAGACTATAATAATTTGGAAAAAATGAGCACTAACGAGTTGCTTACAAATATGAATGCTGAAGATAAAACAGTGCCCTATGCTTTAGAAAAAGCGGTGCCTTCTATTGAGAAATTAGTAGATGTTATTTATGATAAAATGAAAGCAGGAGGCAGACTGTTCTATATCGGGGCAGGAACAAGCGGACGATTGGGCGTGTTAGATGCATCAGAATGCCCGCCAACTTATGGGGTTTCAGACGACTGGGTTATTGGGCTAATTGCAGGAGGCGATTTTGCACTTAGAAAAGCAGTAGAAAATGCTGAAGACGATACCGATTTAGCCTGGAACGATTTGAAAAAATATAATATTAATCAGAATGATGTACTTGTAGGTATCGCGGCTTCTGGAACCACGCCATATGTTATTGGTGGCGTAGAAAAAGCGAAAGCAAATAATATTATTACAGGTTGTGTTACCTGTAATCAAGATTCTCCATTGTCATTAAAAGTAGACTATCCTATAGAGTTGGTTGTAGGGCCAGAGTTCGTTACTGGCAGTACTAGAATGAAAGCTGGAACTGCACAGAAATTAGCGTTAAATATGATTTCCACAACGGTAATGATAAAGCTAGGTCGGGTTAAAGGGAATAAGATGGTGAATATGCAATTGTCTAATAAAAAATTAGTGAATAGAGGTGTTAAAATGATTGTAGATGAGTTGAATATCGATGAAAAACTAGCTAAAAAATTATTGATTGAATATAAAAGCGTTAAAGATACGCTTGATTTTTATAAATCAACATACGTTAAATAAGTTCTGTGTAAATTGTACAGAAGTAAAACTAAATTTTAATGAAAAAGTTAATTATTGTTAGTGTCTTTTTAGTGTGTGTGTCAACTTACGCGCAACAACATAAGCCACTACAAACTCAAAACACAGAGCATCAAAAAAAGTGGGTAGATAGTGTTTTTAAAACGCTTACACTAGATCAGAAAATCGGTCAGCTTTTTATGATTCAAGCTTACTCAAATAGAGACGAAAAGCAAACTAATTTTATCAAAAAAATGATAAAAGAGTATCAAATTGGCGGACTTATTTTTATGCAAGGTACTCCCGAAAAACAGGTAAAACTTACCAACCTATATCAGTCTAAATCTAAGATTCCTTTATTAATTGGATTCGATGGTGAATGGGGCTTGGATATGCGATTAAAAAACACATTCCGTTATCCTTGGAATATGACTTTAGGAGCCGTACAAAATAACATGTTAATAGAAGAGTTTGGGAAGCAATTAGGAGTACATTGTAAACGTGTTGGTATCCATATTAATTTTGCTCCCGTTGTCGATATTAATACAAATCCAGAAAATCCTATTATTGGAAATCGTTCTTTTGGAGAGAATAAATATAATGTTACCGAAAAAGCAATAGCGTTTACTAAAGGTATGCAAAGTATGGGCGTACTAGCAAATGCAAAACATTTTCCAGGTCATGGAGACACCTCTACAGACTCTCATAAAACCTTACCTTATTTAGATTTTAGTTTAGATCGTTTAGATTCTATTGAATTGTATCCTTACAAAAAGTTATTTAAAACAGACTTAGCAAGTGTTATGATTGCACATTTAAATGTGCCTGCCCTAGAGCCTAAAGCAGGTGTGCCAACATCTGTTTCATACAATGTAGTGACTAGGCTTTTAAAAGAAAAAATGAATTTTAAAGGTTTGATTTTTACAGATGCTTTAAATATGAAAGGTGCTGCAAACTATGCACAACCAGGAGATATTGATTTGGCTGCATTTGTAGCTGGTAACGACATGTTGCTTATTCCAGAAGACGTAAAAGCTGCTGTTTTTAAACTGAAACAAGCATTAAAAACAAATGTTATTACTGAAGCTCGTTTAGATGAATCTGTTTATAAAATATTAAACGCTAAATACTGGGCTGGACTGAATCATTTTACTCCAATTAAAGAAGTCGATATCAAAGAAGATATTATTACTCCAAGAGATGAGGTGTTGTACAGATCTTTAATGAAAGAAGCCGTAACGCTTGTACAAAATAACGATGCAACACTTCCTATTCAAAATTTGGCAGAGTCTAAAATTGCTTATGTAAAATTAGGAGATTCAGATAATTTTAACTTTACAAATACATTAAAAAAATATACAGAAGTAGATGTTGTTTCAGATGAAAATCTTTCAAGTTTACTTAAAAAATTAGAGGCTTATAATACTGTTATTGTTGGTTTTCATAAATCGAATGATACCCCATGGAAAAGTTATAAAATGTCTAGTGAAGAATTGACTTGGTTGCAAGAAATTTCAAAAACAAATAAAGTGATATTAGATGTTTTTGCAAGTCCGTATACGCTATTAAAGATTTCAGATTTTTCTAATATAGATGCTGTTATGGTGTCTTACCAAAATAGTGAAATATCACAAGAAATTTCTGCACAAATGATTTTTGGAGCATTAGAAATTAAGGGGAAATTACCCGTTTCTATAAACAATACGTTTTCAGAAGGAACAGGCATAACAACACCAAATTTATTAAGACTTTCATACGCAATTCCAGAAGAAGTTGATATGGATAGTAAAAGGCTTTCTAAAATAGATTCTATTACAAAAATAGTTGTAGATTCTACCATAGCTCCTGGCGGACAAGTATTAGTTGCTAGATATGGAAAAGTCATTTATCATAAAAGTTTTGGGTATCAGACTTATAATAAAAAGCAAGAAGTGAAAGTTACAGACCTTTACGATTTAGCTTCACTAACTAAAATACTAGGTGGTCTTCCTATGATTATGAAAAGTGAAGAGCTTGGCCTTCTAAATATAGATAATACACTTGGCGAACTCTTACCTTATTTAAAAGGTTCTAATAAAGATACCATTACATTAAAAGAAGCACTGTCTCATAATGCGAAAATTAAACCTTGGATTCCGTATTATTTAGAAACTATTGATACTGTAACTAAGATTCCTTTTAGTAAATATTATAGTAAAACTAAGACCCCAGATTTTTCGATTAAAGTAGCCGAAGGTTTATACCTAATTAGTTCGTACACAGATTCTATTTATAAAAAAATAGCCGAAGCACCACAGGAAATTAAAGGAGGTTATAAGTATAGTGGTTTGCTATTTTATTTATTCAAAAAGTATATAAAAAATACTTATGGGGAAGATATGGATGTGTTAAATAATCAGGAATTTTATAAGCCTCTAGGAGCAAATACGTTAACGTATAACCCGTTAAATAAATTTGATGTATCTAAAATTGCACCTACAGAAAATGATGATTATTTCAGGGGACAATTACTTCAAGGTTATGTTCACGATATGGGTGCTGCCATGATGAATGGTGTAAGTGGTAATGCTGGTTTGTTTAGTAATTCTAACGATGTTGCTAAGATGATGCAAATGTATTTGCAAGACGGATATTATGGTGGTAAACGTTATTATGAATCGAAAACCGTACATAAATTTAATCATAGGTATTTCGAAAAAGATAGTGTGAGAAGAGGTCTTGGTTTCGATAAGCCTCAGCTAGATCCTGAAGTATTTGCAAGTAGTAAATATGCTTCTGAAAATAGTTTTGGTCATTCAGGCTTTACAGGAACTTTTGCATGGGCAGATCCTGATACTGGTATATTATATGTCTTTTTATCGAATAGAGTATATCCAACAATGGTAAATAATAAGATTGGAGAGCAAAATATAAGAACAAATATTCTTGATATTATTTATGAAGCTATAAAAGAATAATATTCATAGATTCAATAGGAAAGCATTTTAAAAGGAAATAAATAATCAATCAAAAAAAAACATCATGCTAAAAAGTAGTATAGACAAAGCCACAGGATTTGAAAAGCGGTTCGAGAACATCGGAACGGTAGTATATGAAGATTCTATTTCAGGGTCGAAAGCTGTAGCAAAAGAAATAGCCGACTTAATTAAGGTTAAAGCATCCCAAAAACAACC
>NZ_CANMTH010000013.1 GCF_947500765.1 uncultured Formosa sp.
TTATTTCGCTATTAGTACTAATAAACTAAAATGGAAGCAAGGTTTTCGTTGGTCTGTTAACTTACGCACAACGTGTTATATCAAAACAAATATAAACGATAATCCATTACTATTCAGGATATCGGCACACAAAGTCCTATGTTTAATTAGACGTATTTTAACTATATAGAATTATATTTACTCCATTGATACCTTACTAAATTTAGCATTCACGATAATCGTTTTATTGCTACTTAAATTCCCCGTAGAAAATGTAGACACGTTTTCACTGCTCGTTTTCTTTGGATGTTTAAATCGAGATTGCTTGCCATTATATTGTAAGCTATAGTCTGTTTTTGGCAAACTAATTAGGGCATCGCTATTTTCTAAAACAATATTTAGGTTCTGAAACGTATCTGCTATTTTTGAAATCTTAAGATCGCCAAAACTTCCATTAATTATGGTGTTTCCAGACAGTTGCCCCAACTGTATATTAGATGAATTTGAATTTAACACCAACTGATTTACAGCTTCAATATTAGCCTGTTCTACATATTTCAACATCAACTGCCCCTGATTCCAATTGGTAATAGACACGGGCGCATAAGACACCGCGATGGAGGTGTTACTCCCATCGATGGTGTTTGCTGTTAATTTGGTATGCGACATTTCGGCCTTTAAATTTTCTATAAGCGACACAAATTGTAATTCGCCATATTTTACATTCACTTTTAAATTTGCCTTTTTAGGCATGTGGATAATAATTGTTTTTCTAATATTAGGATTGCTATCTCTCATGCTTCTACCCTGCTCTGCACTATGCATCGCTTCTTCTGCTTTCATACGGCTCGCTTCGGCATGCTCTTGGGCTTCCATTTGCTTTTCAAACGATTTGCCAAACGATTCTCCCCAAGCTTCCATTTGGTTCTCAAAATCCTTTCCAAAGCCATTTTCAAATTGTTTGCCCCAAGCTTCCATTTGCTTGCCATAAGATTCGCCAAACGTCTCTCCCCAGGCTTCCATTTTTTTCTCATAATCTTCAAAACCCGATGCACTGATTTTTTTCGCCCAAGCCTTCATTTTATCTTCATATTCTTTTCCATATTTTTTCTGGTACGTTTTACTCCACGTATCTAAATACTTATCACCTTCTGCTTTATACGCTTCATAATCAAAATGTACTTGACTCATGCCTTCTGGTAATTCTGGTAATTCTGGCATTGTTGGTGGCTCTGGCATATTGGGCATCTGTGGCATATTCGCAAAATGCTTCATGTCCGGTAACGGTGGCATGGGTGGCACTTCGGCCAGTTCAAACTCTAAATGCTGTAACGCGGATATTGAATTCATATCGAAATCGTAATCTGCATCCCATCCGTTTTGCATGCCTTTACTCGAAATATTTACAAAATCGCTAGATCCACTTACATCTACATGCCAATCTTTTAACGCGTTTTGTAAATCAGACTGACTTAAATGATCGCTTTCTACAAAAGCCTCAACTTCAATCACATCTTTATTCCACGTATCGATTTTTACTATGGTGTAATTCGATTCTAAATTAATAGTCACCTCTTTATTCACTTTTAAAGATTGCGATGCCTTAGATAGCTTTTGTTGTGCTTGTGTTAGATTAGACACAAACACGACTAGCACTAAACTTGTGATTGATTTTATAATTAACTGTTTCATTTTTTTGATTGATTTTTTAAATGGATTGTTCTATCGCCTCATCAGCAATAGCATCGGTACTGAATTCTTTTAATTGATCGCGTAAACGGTATAACAAGTTTAAACGCAATTTTAAATTATCGATTAAGGCATTTACGGTTAATTCGCTCGGGCCAGATTCGGTTAATTCTATAGACAACTTTTTGTATTCGTTGGTTAATTCTTCTAAACGCTGAATGTAACCATCTATCAGTTCCTTGTTTTCTGGTGTTAATTCTACTTTAGATAATTCGGTATGAATACTCGCTAAATAATAATCTTCAACTTTCTTTAAGTCGGGAGACAAATCTCCCAAGGTTTTTGTTTTTACAACTGGCGTCACTTCGGTTTCTACAACTTGCTGTTGTGTTTTTGTTATTTTATCAGCATTAAAAAACGTATATCCTCCAAAGCTCAACGCAAATAAAATCACTAAACTCGCGGCGACAGCCATCCAATTAAATTTAGATTTAGGCGGATCTTGAGGTAAACTAGCCTTTAACTTTTCTAAAAAGCGTGCTTCATGTCCTTCAGACAACCGGTCGTCTTTTTGATGCGCTTTATCGGCTTCAAATAAATCTCTAATATCTTGTGCCATAATTCTTAGTTTTTAAAAGTTCTTGTAATTTTTGTTTTCCTCGCGATAATTGTGTACGTGAGGCAACTTCAGAAATGTTTAAAATTTCAGAAATTTCTTGATGGTCATAGCCTTCAATTAAAAACAACATCACCACATACTTATACTTTTCTGGCAAGGTTTCTATAACGCGTTTTATATCATTTAAAGTCACACCATCATCGACCGTCCAATTATCATGAGGATTTGTATCGACTACTTTCAAGTGCACTTCTTCTAAAACATCTAACTGCTGTTTTTTAGATTTAAGTGAATCTATACAGGTATTCACAACAATACGTTTTAACCAAGCTCCAAAAGTGACATCTCCTTTAAATTGATGGAGTTTACTAAAGGCCTTTATAAATGCATCTTGCACCAGATCTTCGGCCTCTGCTGTATTCGAAATAAACCGTTTCGCCACACTATACATACCTTGGCAATACTGGTTGTATAACTGCAATTGAGCCTTTTGGTTATGTCGCTTACATTGTTCTATGATATCAATAGAAAACAAACTCACTTATGGTTTTATTGGTTAGTGTACATCTTAAAGACGACGCTTTTTTTGAAGTGTTGCAAAAAAGTAATATAATTTTTTCTAAGGCTTGTTAAATTTGAATTAATTAAACCTCACATTTTTAAGTTGACTATCTTTTAAAGTATATTTACCCACTTAAATAACAATTGTTTTATGAATAGATTTTTAAAATGGGTAATGATACTCTTATTGTTTGTAGCCATAGGAGTTTTTCTGTATGCATATTTTGAAAAAGGAGCTTTTAATAAAGTTTTAAGTCCGAAAGATACCGTAGAGTATAAACTAAACGATTTAAAATTAGAGGTGTTCTATAACAGACCGTCAAAACGTGACCGTTTAATTTTTGGAGGGTTAGTACCATTTAATGAAGTTTGGAGAACAGGTGCCAACGAAGCCACTACTTTTAAGACAAACAAAGCTTTAAAAATAGGAACAGATTCTTTACCTCCAGGAAAATATACGCTTTGGACTATTCCTAACGATTCTATTTGGCATGTTATGTTTAATAAAAAACAATATAAATGGGGTGTAGATGAAACTATGCAAGCCATGCGCGATCCCTCTTTTGATGTCATAGATTTAGAAGTTCCTGTCGAGAAATTAAACAATTCGGTTGAAGAATTCACCATTTCTTTTGATAATTCTACCGACAATTTAGCCTTAACCATGGCATGGGACGATGTAAAAGTTGCTGTCCCTTTAAAATAAACAGATCTATTTCACTGTTTATTTAACATTTTTAAATGCTAAAAATTTCTTTTCTATAAAAAAGAATACATTTGTACTTTCAAGTTTTTATCTATGAGTTATCAATTCACCATTATAGTTCCTGTTTATAATGAAGAAGACAATTTATTACGTGTCGAAGAAGAGTTACTAGCATACGCTAAAACAGCATCTAAAAGCACAAAAATCCTTCTCGTAAATGACGGATCTAAAGATAAAAGTCAGGAACTAATAGAAACAATCTGCAAACGAAACGAAGAATTTGAATTCATTAGTTTTAAGCAAAATCGAGGACTAAGTGCCGCTATAAAAGCGGGATTTGATTACACAAATACACCTTTGGTTGGTTATATCGATTCCGATTTACAAACTGCACCTTCAGATTTTAATATCTTACTTCAACATATAGGAACATACGACTTGGTAACAGGTGTACGTTCTAACAGAAAAGATTCTTTTGTAAAAAATATGTCGTCTAAAATTGCAAATGGGATTCGTAGAAGTTTTACTCACGATGGCATGGACGATACCGGTTGCCCTTTAAAGGTTATAAAAACCGATTATGCTAAACGCATTCCAATGTTTAAAGGCTTACATCGTTTTTTACCTGCTATGATTTTACTTCAGCATGGTAAAATTATTCAAGTACCAGTTCAACATTTTCCTAGAATTGCAGGAGTTGCTAAATTTGGATTATGGAATAGATTATTAGGACCTCTAGTAGATTGTTTTGCTTATATGTGGATGAAAAAGAAGTATATTAACTACGAAATTGAGACCCGTAGTTAATGAGTGATTGGATTATATATACTATAGGATTTATTGCACAAATCTTATTCTCGTCCCGATTAGTTGTACAATGGATAACGTCTGAAAAAAAACGTAAAGTCATTACTCCTACCCTATTTTGGACGTTAAGCTTAATTGCTTCCTTCTTACTTTTTATTTATGGCTATCTACGCCAAGACTTTGCTATAATGCTAGGTCAGAGTTTAACGTATTTTATATATATAAGGAATCTTCAGCTACAAAATCAATGGCAAAAATTTCCTAAACCCATGCGTTGGTTTTTACTTTTTGTTCCAATACTTATCGTGATATACTACTATAATAATAACAAAATAGATATGACGTTATTATTCAAAAACGAAGATATTCCTATCTGGTTATTAGTTTTAGGCATTGTATCGCAAATTGTATTTACCTTACGTTTTGTTTACCAATGGATTTATTCTGAAAAAAAGAAAGAATCTACGTTACCTTTTGGTTTTTGGGCCTTAAGCTTAGCAGGATCTATACTTATTTTAATTTACGCAGTATTACGTAGAGATCCCGTTTTATTTACTGGACATATTTTAGGTGCCGTAATTTATAGTCGAAATCTTGTTTTAATAAAAAAATATCATGATTAAAGTTCTCGAAAAACATCCCGTTATAACCATTTGTCTTTTGGTAGCAGTGATGCTTCTTCCTAATTTACATGTCATGCAAGTAACCATTATGGAAGCGAGAAACTTTATTACAGCTCGAGAAATGATAACCGATAATCATTGGTTATTAACTACCATGAACGGTGAAGCACGCTATGAAAAACCACCTTTACCAACATGGTTATCTGCGATATCTGCCTTAATATTCGGATTAAAAGTCTATGCTTTAAGACTTCCAACCGTATTTATGATTATGGTAATAGGCGTTTTCACCTATCGTTTATCTGTATCACTTTTACAGAATACGGCACATGGTTTAGTTAATGCGTGTATTGTAATTACAGCTTTTTATACTGTAGGAATTACTATTGAAGCGCCTTGGGATATTTATGCTCATGGATTCATGATGATTGCTATATATCATTTATTTCAACTGTTTCAGAAAGAGAATACGTATTGGAAACATACGTTAATCGCTGGAATATGTTTAGGCTTTTCATTTTTAAGTAAAGGCCCTGTATCTCTATACGCACTTTTCTTGCCGTTTATATTCGCTTATGCCTTTACGTATAAGTTTAAAAAATTCAGACCTAAAACCTTCTCTATAGTTAGTGTTTTAATATTGATGCTTGTTATTGGTGGCTGGTGGTTTATTTACGTACGTTTGGTAGATCCTGAAACGTTTACACATATTACACAAAAGGAAACAAGCAATTGGGGAAGTTATAATATTCGTCCGTTTTACTATTATTGGAGCTTCTTTACACAAAGTGGAATTTGGACTATTCCTGCATTTATAGGGTTACTTTTTCCGTATTTAAAAACTAGGGTTCGTAACCTAAAAGCTTATAAATTTAGTTTGTATTGGACCATTTTTGCTGTGATATTATTATCTATAATTCCAGAGAAAAAATCGAGATATCTTATGCCTGTTTTAATTCCGTTAGCTATAAATACTGGTTTTTATATCGATTACCTTATTCAGCGTTTTAAAACTTTACAACATAAAAAAGAAACAATTCCTGTATATTTTAACTTCGGATTAATAGCGAGTATTGGTGTTTTATTCCCTATTCTAGCCTATTTAGGGTTAAAAGATAAATTAGATGGCTTTTGGTTTCAATATATTATCGCTTCAGTTGTGCTGTTTAGTATAGGAACTTTAATTTTTATCAACTTAAAGAAAAAAGCAATAAAACCGGTCTTTTATCTAACCGTTATATTCTTCGCGTCTATATTTATTGTTGCATTACCGTTATATAAAGCAATGGTTCCTGCACATTATTACGATATTTCTAGTTTAAAATCGGAAGCTAAAAAACAAGGACTTAATGTATATGGGCTAAATGCTGTATCGCCAGAAATGCTTTGGTTATACGGTGAAATTCTTCCAAGTATAAATACCGAAGACAATCGCCTTGAGTTTCCTAAAGAAAACAGTTTCGGTTTACTTTCTAATGAATTAACAGCTTCAGAAAAGCAATCGATAAGTGCAATTTACACAATAGATTTTGTGAGAACATACGACATTAATATGGCAAATGATGCTTCAAAAAAACACAATTCTAGACTTGTAAACACCTATTATATTCTAACTAAAAAATAGGTAAACCTCTACGTTTTGCAATATACAAATACAACTTGTAAAACCCGAATCCTGAAATTGCTCCAAAAGTAAGTCCGCATAATAAATCTAACGGATAATGCACACCAACATACACACGACTATAAGCAACAATTAAGCTCCAAACAATTAAAAGATAAATTGCTTTTTTATAAAATGGCTTAAGTAACAGGCCTCCAAATATTGCGGCTGCCATAGAGTTTGAAGAATGTCCGGAAAAGAATCCGTAGCGCCCACAACGTGCTGCAATATATCGCATATGCTCCATTACGCCTTCAGTTCTACAAGGTCTAAAGCGTTGTACAGTATGCTTCACTAAATTGGTTATTTGATCTGTAAAGGTTATCATTAAAACAATTACAATAACAGAAACAACAAGCGATTGCAAACCTCTTTTTCTATAAATTAAATACAATAACAACCCGTACAGCGGTGCAAAAGTAAACTCGTGTGTAATGGCTAACCAAAGCGGATCCCACGTTTCGGAACCTAAGTTATTTAAATATAAAAATAAGTCTTTATCTGCGTTTACAAGTTGATCGAACATAAGCTTTACTCTTCGTAACGAGCTACTTCTCTGTCATAAAAATCGGTAGCTTTTTGTATTAAACCTTCAGTTTCCATTTCTATTTCACGTTGATCTTCTTGATCGAAATCTTCTAACCATTCTACCTCATCATCTTCTAAATTGATTATAAATCGAGGAAATTCTGTATGAATAACAAAAATGGCATTGGGATGATCTGTATTGTCTCCTAATATAAATTTTGGAAGTTCCATATCTTTAAAATTATTTTTCTAAGATTAATTGTTTTGTTAGATAATTGAATCTAATATATAGTAAAATTGCTGCCGATGTTAATCCTGCTAACAGTCCTAACCAAATTCCGAAGCTTCCTAATTGATCTGCTTTTCCGAAATAATAACTTATAGGAAAACCAATAATCCAATACGCAATAAAGGTTATTATTGTTGGTACTTTAACGTCTTGAAGTCCGCGTAATGCACCTAAAACAACAACTTGTATGCTATCGCTAATTTGAAAAACGGCTGCTGCAAGTAATAAATTTGATGCAATATGCACCACTTCAGAATTATCTGCAAAGTTTGCTACATCTTTTAAATCTACATAAATCTTTGGTAATTGAGTACGTAACGCAAAAAACATTAAAGCAAAACATATGGCAAATAATGTTCCCATTAAAAATAATGAAAATGCTATACGTCTTAATTCATGAAAATTTCTTAATCCTTTTTGATTACCAACACGTACCATACTCGCTACACTTAACCCTGTTGCGACCATAAATGTCATGGAAGACAAATTTAAAGCAATTTGATTAGCTGCTTGTGGGTTTTTACCAAGCAAACCACTTAACCACACTGCCGATGTAAATATGGCTACTTCAAAAAGCATTTGCATAGCACTTGGTGCTCCGAGATTAAAAATACGCTTTATCATTAATTTCTCTAAAACGAAGAACTTTATATTAATAACGTATTCTCTAGATTTTTTGTTTCCTTTTAATACCCACCAAATAAAGGCGACCATAATAAAACGAGATGCTAAAGTACCATAAGCGGCTCCTACAATACCATAAGCTGGAGCTCCTAGTTTTCCAAAAATAAACATATAGTTTAAAACTACATTTACAACATTCGCTATAATTGTAGCATACATAGGATATTTAGTCATAGACATTCCATCACTAAACTGTTTAAACCCCTGAAAAACAATCAACGGAATTAAGGAGAACGCTACCAGATCTAAATATGGTATAGCTAGCTCTACAACCTCTACAGGTTGTTTCATTAAATACATTAATGGTTTGGCAAAATAGAGTAATAAGAATAGTAAAACCCCTAGAACTGTACATAAAAACAGTCCGTGCTTAAAAGCAGATTTACCAGATTCAAAATCGTGAGCTGTATCTGCTTCTGCAACTAATGGTGTAATTGCTGTAGAGAAACCAATTCCAACAGACATGGCTATAAACATAAAACTATTCCCCAAAGACACCGCCGCAAGTTCTGCAGTACCCAATTGTCCGACCATAATATTATCGACAAAACTAACAAATGTATGTCCAAGCATTCCTAGCATTACTGGGGCTGCCAGTTGCCAATTGTATTTAAATTCTTTTGTATATCGAGATAAAAGCACGCTTTAATTTTTGTTGCGCAAAGGTAGGATTTAAAATAGCCTAATAACTACCTTTTATTAAAATTTTATAAAGACGAAATATTTCTCTTTGCTTGTTCGAATTCTGTAATAATTTCTGAAACAATTTCTGAAACAGGCTGAATATTATGAATTAATCCTGCAACCTGACCAATCTCTAATTCGCCATCTTCTAGATCGCCTTCAAACATACCGCGTTTAGAACGGCCTTTACCAAGAAAAGCTTTGAGTTCGTCTGCAGATGTTCCTTTCTGATATAGATTACAAACCTCATTATAAAACTTATTTTTTATTAAACGTACTGGAGCTAATTCTTTCAAAGTAAGTTGCGTATCACCTTCTTTAGTATTAATTACAGTATTCTTAAAACGTATATGTGCCGATGATTCTTCACTAGCCACAAAACGGCTACCTATCTGTACACCGTCTGCCCCCAGAACCATAGCCGCCAACATGCCTTTTCCTGATGCGATGCCTCCAGCTGCTATTAATGGAATTTTTATGTGTTCCTTCACCATTGGTATTAAAGTAAACGATGTTGTTTCGTCACGCCCGTTGTGTCCTCCGGCTTCAAATCCTTCTGCCACAACAGCATCTACACCAGCCGCTTGTGCTTTTAAAGCAAATTTCACACTACTTACTACGTGAACCACAATAATACCGCGTGCTTTTAACCAAGATGTCCACGTTTTCGGATTTCCTGCTGCAGTAAACACAATTTTCACATCTTCTTCAACAATAATATCCATGAGCGCTTCGATGTTTGGATATAACATCGGAACATTTACACCAAATGGTTTGTCTGTCGCTTTTTTACATTTCTGAATATGCTCACGCAACACTTCTGGGTACATAGAACCTGCACCAATTAATCCTAGAATTCCAGAATTACTTGCTGCTGAAGCTAAACGCCATCCTGAATTCCAAATCATTCCGGCTTGAATAATTGGATATGTAATACCGAATAATTTAGTGATACTATTTTGCATTAATTTTTATAAGTTTTTTTGTAGTTATCTTATCAAATGCTGAAATCTGTAATATATATATCCCTTCAGAAAAACTAGACACATCTAATGCTTCTTGATTTTTTAAAGTACGTTCTAAAATCTTTTTACCTAATACATTAAATACAGCAACATTAATTTCTGTAAGCGAAGCATCTAATTTAAAATACACATTATTCGTTGTTGGATTAGGATACATAACCAGTTCAAGCTCTTGTGTAAAATCTTCTATTCCTAATGTACCGTTTTCTAATGCTGTAGCAAAATTAGGTATTCCATAACCTAATAAATAATCTGGTGTAGTATATTGAGACGAAGATTCTCTAACCAATTGCTTAAGTTCTGTATTCGTTAAATTAGGTAACGCTTGCCATAAACACGCTAAACCGCCCGCCATAATAGGAGAACTAAATGATGTGCCATTTAAAGTTTGAATCGTATTTGTTTTACCTACCACTACACTACCTAAACCTTGGGCTGAAACATCTGGCTTTATTGCCGGTTGAATTTCTGATCCTTGCGAACTAAAATAAGCATAAACTCCGGAAGCATTTACAGCTCCTATAGAAAATACAGCTTCGGAATCTGCTGGAGCACCAACTCCTGATTCTCCAGAATTTCCTGCAGAACTAACAACTAAAATTCCTTTTTCGGATGCTATAGTTGCTCCTCTAGTTATATAGGCCGTTAGCCCATCTAAATCGGCATCTGTATAATCGTAATTCGGATTGTCGAAATTTTTATAGCCTAAAGACGTATTAATAATATCTACCCCCAAACTATCTGCTCGTTCTGCAGCTTCTACCCATAAACTTTCCTCTACTGGATTTTCAGCAGCACCATCTTCAGTTATAAATAAATAATAGGATGCATCTGGAGCTGTACCAACAAATTCGTTTTCAATATAGCCTGCCATAGTACTTAATACCCATGTACCGTGCTCGTCTTGAGTATCTGCATACACATCACTTTCTCTTGACACAAAATCGTAGCTACCAAGAAGGTTATTATTATCCCTTAAATTTTGAAACGCACCAATTGTATTTACATTAGGAAAGCCTCCGTCTAAAACCGCGATTGTAATTCCGGATCCTGTATAATCGTTATTATGTAAGGGGTTAACTTGAATCATTTCGACTTGATTCAATGTATTTCCATACACAAATTCTGATATTGAAGCGGCTTCGGAAAACACACCTTGTCTTTCACTTTTACTCGTAGTTGAAAGTGTTTTATCTGCAAAAATAATTTCAGACACAAATGAAAAATCAAGTAATGCTGTTATGGATGCTTCACTACCACGAACATGAACGGCATTAAACCATTTCGATTTAGCTAACACCAAAATATCATCTTGTCCTTTTAACGCTGTAATATAAGTTTCGTTAACAGGCACATCTCTAGCATCAATTTTGATACCATAGCGTTGTTTTCTATCAATTGCTTTCTCACTTAAAATTGTTGTAGGATTTGCAATTGAAGTCTCTATATTTTCTTTATCAGAAAAATAAACCCAAGCATCTTGTTGCCCAAAAACTTGTAGCTGAAAACAAATAAAAAGTAAAAACAGTAATTTTGAAGCCATATATTATTGTTTACTGTACACAAGTTAAGAAATAACTCCTGATCCTACTAATTCATCTTCTAAGTACCAAGCTACAAATTGTCCTTCAGTAATTGCAGATTGTGGCGCTTCAAATTCTACATATAACCCGCTGTCAACTTTATACAACATTGCTTTTTGTAATGGTTGTCTGTAACGAATTCGTGCCATCACTTCCATAGTTTGGCCGCGTTCTAATTGTAAATCTTCACGAATCCAATGTTCTTCTTCGTCTGTTACAAAAAGAGCCGATTTAAATAACCCTGGATGCGAATGCCCTTGTCCAGTATAAATCACATTTTCATTAACGTCTGTATCGATAACAAATAAGGGTTCTATTGTACCACCTACACCTAAACCTTTACGTTGGCCTTTTGTAAAATAATGTGCACCTTGATGTTTACCCACAATTTTTCCGTCGGTAACGGCATACACTTTTTTTGTAGTTAAATATTCTAGTTCTTCTAATTTTGTTGTAAATGTTGTCTGCGTATTTTTATATAAGTCACTATCCTTATCAACCTCTACGATAACACCTTCTTTTGGTTTTAATTGTTGTTGAAGAAATTCTGGTAAACGGACTTTTCCTATAAAACATAACCCTTGAGAATCTTTCTTCTCTGCAGTTACTAAATCTAATTCGGCTGCAATTTTACGCACTTCTGGTTTAATTAATTCACCAATAGGAAATAACGCCTTAGATAATTGTTCTTGAGACAATTGGCATAAAAAATACGATTGATCTTTATTTCCATCTGCTCCTGCCAAAAGTTGGTAGGTTTCTTCTCCACCTTCATTAATAATTCCTTTTCTACAATAATGCCCTGTTGCAACATAATCTGCACCTAAATCTAATGCAATTTTCATAAACACATCAAACTTAATTTCGCGATTACAAAGCACATCTGGATTTGGTGTACGACCATTTTCGTATTCCTTAAACATATAATCTACAATACGTTCTTTATACTGTTCGCTTAAATCGACAGTTTGAAAAGGAATACCTAATTTTTCTGCAACCAACATAGCGTCGTTACTATCGTCCAACCACGGACATTCGTCTGAAATAGTAACAGAGTCGTCGTGCCAATTTTTCATAAAAAGCCCGATCACTTCATATCCTTGTTGCTGTAATATATACGCTGCAACACTAGAATCTACACCACCCGAAAGTCCAACAATTACTCGTTTCATTTTTTATAATTTAAAAGATGCAAGATGTGCATCGAAAAGAAAACTACTGATTTAAAAAGCATCTAAATCTGTAATCTTTTAATATATTATTGTTTATATGGATTATTACTATAATTAGTAAAATCCTTAGTTTCGTCTAATTCTCCGTCTTTATAGAAGTTCCAAATGCCATCTTTCTTATCATTTTTAAAAGCGCCTTCTGCAACTAAATTCCCTTCTAAGTCGTAATATTTAGACATACCTTGCAATTTATCGTTTACATACATAAACTCTTTAATAGCAATCTCTTTTTCAGAATACCAGGTCGATTTTCCTTCAAGTAAACCATTTTTATAAAGTGCACGCTCAGCAACTTTTCCATTCTTATAAAACACTAAACGTTCGCCTTCTAATTTACCGTTAGCATTATAAGTTTCGGTCGTCATTATTTTATCAGAATTTTTATGAAAATATTTCCATTCTCCAACATATAATTTACCTTTCATTTGGCCTTTACTAATCACTTTCTTTGAAGAGGATAAGAACTGAACTGCGGCAATATCGCTATTTGGATTAAAGTCTTTTATGGCTGTTAAAACAGGTTTATTCCCTATATTTTTATAAAATTTGAATGTACCAATTTCTTTTCCGTGAGAGAACTGACCTTCATAACGTAAGACTTTAGTATTATCAAAATTTTTCTTCCAAACACCATCACGTTTTCCGTTAGCATCTAACTGATTTATGTTTTGTGCCATAGCGACTCCTACAAAGCACATCATTAAAATGGACAATAATTTTTTCATATAAATATAATGTATAACTTTTTACTAATGACAAGTAACAAAAAAGCTGCCAATTAAGGCAGCTTTGAATTATTTTTTACTATTTTTTAGATTGTTTCTGTTGCTCTGCCTGCTCCATCATATCTTTCATTTTCTTCTGAAAACGATTCTCTTTTTTAGGTTTCTTCTTATTCTCTTGAATTTTAGCGTGAATTTTATTTTCATCGATAATGAAATTTTTAATCACGAGCATAATTCCAATTGTAATTAAGTTAGAAATAAAGTAATACAAACTCAAACCTGACGCATAATTATTAAAGAATACTAACATCATAAGTGGAGAGAAATAAATCATGTATTTCATCATTTTCCCCATATCAGGCATACCTTCTTGTGTTGGTTGCGCTGCTGCTTGTTGTCCTGTTGTCATTTTCATATAAAAGAAAATGGCTACAGAAGCTAATATTGGGAATAAACTAATATGATCTCCGTAGAATGGAATTTTAAAAGGTAATTCTGCAATGGTATCGTAAGAAGATAAATCTTCTGCCCAAAGGAAACTTTTGTGTCTTAAATCGAAAGCCGAAGGGAAGAATTGAAATAAGGCATAGAACACCGGAATTTGCAATAATCCAGGTAAACATCCAGCCATAGGACTCGCTCCTGCTTTACTATATAAGGCCATTGTAGCTTGTTGCTTTTTCATGGCGTTATCTTTAAACTTCTCGTTAATCTCGTTAATTTCTGGTTTAAGAATTTTCATCTTAGCCTGAGATAAATACGATTTGTATGTCACTGGAGACATTACTATTCTTACTAAAATAGTCATTACAATAATAGCAAAACCATAAGGTAAAATACCACTTAAAAATGCAAATACAGGTACAAACACATAACGGTTAATCCATCCAAAAATACCCCATCCAAATGGAATACTATCGTCTAAACTATACTCGTATTGTTTAAGTACTGTATTATCTGTAGGCCCAAAGTAGAATTTTAAAGGCGCATTAATTTCTCCACTTTGTAATTCTAAAGGAATCTTAGATGCGTATAATTTAGTAAACACGGCATCATCATCACCTTTTTCTAATAAATTTTCTGAAACTAAATCAACCGTTTTAAATGGCTTTTCAGTTACTAATATCGAACTAAAGAAATGCTGTCTGTAAGATAACCACGTTACCTCTTCTTCTACGTCGTCGTCATCACTTGTTGGGCTTAATTTATCAATTTTCCCTCCATCATGTTGATAAGTTAAACGTGTGTAACGATTTTCGTATTCCACACTTTTATCACCACGATACATTTTTTGTTTCCAATCTAAATTAACACCTTGAGAACTGTTAATTACATCGCTTAAGCCTTGAGAACGGATTGTAAAATCCATCATGTAATTATCTGGTTTCAATTCGTAACGGTATTCTAAAAACTTAGATTCAGACACTTTAAGTTTCATAGAAACTACTGTGTTTTCACCATTCTTAGATATTGTAGGTTGAAAATATAAATCTTGTGTATTTAATACACGACTATCTGTTGTACTAAAACTAATATTAAAAGCCGCATTCTTATCTTTTATAAGGTATACAGGAAGCGAATCATAATTATCGAATTTTTTAAGTCTAATTTCTGAAAGAAATCCTCCTTTATTACTAAACTTTAAATCGAATAATTCTGTTTCAACTTCGGTTTGGCTATGTGTTGCTGATGGTAATGTTGAAGAATAAGCAAAAGCACCTAATTTATTTTTAAGTCCGGCTAATTGTAAAGAATCTGTCGCAGATGCTACTGAAAAATCTTCTGAAGATGTTTCTATAGTTTCATGCTTAACATCTTTTTTCTTTTCTGTTTCGACCTGTTCTTGTTTTGCTTCTTCTTGAGCTTTTAACTCTTCTGGCGTTGGCTGATTTTGCCAAAGCATAAACATTAAAATTCCAAAGATTAGGATAAATCCTATGACCGAATTAAGGTCTAATTTCTTTTCTTCCATCTAATTATATTCTAGGTATAAATAGAAACCATTTGGTTTGTCCCAAATAATTTCTTAATATGAGTAAGCTACTCAAAAAGGTGACCACATTTTAATTGTTGACAATATGGCACTATTTTTTCTTATTTTTTAAAGCTGCCTTTACAAAAGCAACAAATAAAGGATGTGGATTTGCTACTGTACTTTTATATTCTGGATGATATTGTACACCTACAAACCAAGGGTGAGATGGCACTTCTACAATCTCTACTAAATTTGTTTTTGGATTTACACCAGTAGCAATCATTCCTGCTGCTTCAATTTGTGCTCTATAATCACTATTAAATTCGTAACGGTGCCTGTGTCTTTCTTCAATAATTTCAGAACCATATATTTCTTTAGCAATACTATCTTCTTTTAAAGAACATTCCCAAGATCCTAAACGCATGGTTCCGCCCATATCTGTAATGTCTTTTTGTTCTTCCATAATACTAATTACTGGATTTGGACTTTTAGCATCCATTTCTGTTGAATTTGCATTTGCTAAACCTAAAATATTTCTAGAATATTCGATAACTGCCATTTGCATACCCAAACAAATTCCTAAAAACGGAATATTATTTTCTCTAACATAACGTACAGCATCAATTTTTCCTTCAATACCTCGTTCTCCAAAACCTGGAGCGACTAAAACACCATTTAAATGTGAGAGTTTTAGTTTGGCATTATCTGCATTTATGTATTCTGAATGTATAGGTTCCACATTTACTTTTACTTCGTTTTCTGCTCCCGCATGAATAAAAGCTTCTAAAATAGATTTGTAAGAATCTTGTAATTCTACATATTTACCAATTAAACCAATAGTAATTTCTGAAGTTGGATTTTTATGACGTTGTAAAAACTCATTCCATCTTGATAAATCTGGAGCACTACTGTTTAAATTTAGTTTTTTAAGAACGACTTTATCTAAACCTTCTTCCAACATTAAATTTGGCACATCGTAAATTGTGGAAGCATCGATAGATTGAATAACCGCTTCTTCACGCACATTACAAAACAATGCTAATTTTTTACGTAAATCTTTTGGTAAATGATGCTCTGTTCTACAAACTAAAATATCTGCTTGCACACCACTTTCCATCAAGGTTTTTACACTATGTTGTGTTGGTTTTGTTTTTAATTCTCCGGCAGCAGATAAATAAGGTACTAATGTTAAATGAATAACAAGTCCGTTATCTTCACCTAAATCCCAACGTAATTGTCTAACAGCCTCAATGTATGGTAACGATTCAATATCACCTACAGTTCCTCCTATTTCAGTAATTACGATATCATAATCGCCAGACTTTCCTAAAATCTGAATACGTTCTTTAATTTCGTCTGTAATATGAGGGATAACTTGTACTGTTTTACCAAGAAATTCACCACGACGTTCTTTTTCAATAACGCTTTGATAAATTCTACCTGTAGTTACATTATTAGCCTGACTAGTAGGTGTATTTAAAAAACGCTCGTAATGACCTAAATCTAAATCGGTTTCAGCACCATCGTCTGTTACATAGCACTCACCATGTTCGTATGGGTTTAACGTACCGGGGTCCACATTAATATATGGATCTAATTTTTGAATTGTTACTCTGTAACCTTGAGATTGAAGTAATTTTGCTAATGATGCAGCAATAATTCCTTTTCCTAATGAAGATGTAACACCGCCGGTTACGAAAATATACTTTGTTGTAGTTGTCATGATGCGCTTTTAAACGCAGGCAAATTTACAAAGAACAATTGACAATTAAGTATGGTTGCGTATTTTAATTCCGATTAAAACATGAACATATAAAAAAGACGCTTCTTCTTTTTAGACCTCTTATAACCTATTATTAACAAACAGTTTACATTAAAAATTAAAAAAGTATAATTAATAACACTAAAGTTTTTAACAAAAAAACAAAAACTAAAGCCTCTTAGGTTTCTTTAGTCATTACCTTTAAAACGTCCCATTTTACAAAAAAGATGAGACTTATTTTAATTGCGAATTTTTGAATTCTAAAGTTAGAATAGATATAAAAAGCATTAAGCCGGTTGTAATGACTTAATGCTTCTTAGGGTTTGGGTATTTTTGTTTTATATTCCGAATTAAATCTTCTAGACCATTCAATTTTAATTCGTAAACCATTCGTAACTGATCTCCTATTTTTCCTTTAGGAAAACCTTTATTATTGTACCATACAATATAAAACTCGGGTAAATCTATTAAATATCGGTCTTTATATTTTCCGAAAGGCATTTTAGTATGCGCCAACTCAATTAAGAGATCTCGATTAAGTTGATCCATCATATCTAGTTTATTAGTATAAGTAGTCTATTGAAAATGTAAATTTGAATGTTTTATAAATCACTTCCAATTAAAAGTTACTGCTTTTTCTATGTCTGGATGCAAACTATAATGCACTGGACAGGTTTGAGCTGTATGTTCTAAAATTTTACGAATCTTAGCATCTGCTTCTAAAGGGAAATTAAATATCACCTCTATTTTAGAAATTCGCCTAGGATCTGTAGCCATATGCTTACTAACCTCTGCAGTAGTCCCTTCCATATTGTAATCTAAACCATTGGCTTTAATACCCATAACAGTCATCATACAATTTGCAAATCCAGTAGCCACAGTATCTGTAGAAGAAAAAGCTTCTCCTTTACCATTATTATCGACAGGGGCATCTGTTACAAAGGAGTTTCCGGATTGCAAATGCACATTTTTAGTTCGTAAACCACCAAGATAAGTTACTTTAGAAGTCATATTTTTAGTCTTTTACTTCTATGATTTTTAAATCATTATATTCTAATAAATATACGGTATCATTATAATACCCGCCAAACGGAGTCTTTTTATATTCGAATTTATTTTCGATGTATTCCGTTAATGGTGCGTCTAATGTAGATGTATATAAATTTTCAGATGTTGCTAATCTTAATACCACATCCATAGTGACATCAAATCCTCTTACTGCAATTTTAGTAGGAGTTACACCATATGCTTCTGTGTATGATTTAACAAATCCATTTCCTAAATTATCATCAAAAGATTTAGATACAGATGCAAAATGGAAGTGTAAATTTGATAAATGATGATTAGAAACTTCACTATTTTCAAAAGCACTATTTAAATTTGTAGTAGCCAATACAATTTCAAACTTATCTGAATTTAAAGTATTTAAATTGCCTACAACATTAGATGCAAATCCCGAAGATTCTGTTTCTAGAAAAACCACATTTTTACCTGGTTTTAAATGTTTAGAAATATCTTCTACACGAATATAATATGCTTCCTTACCTTTTTTATCTTTTCGAGATCTAACCACAGGCGCACCAGAAAAGGCAGATTTTAATGCCACATTTTCCGACTCACTTTTAGAATCGAAAATCAAAATCGTATTTATTAGACTGTCACGTTCTTTAAAATAATTTAAAACTTTATCTTTTAATAAATCTTCTGATGGACGCGATTGAAACGTATTACCTGTAAGCACTACATTTTTAGTAATTGGAGACACTACAGGCACATTATATGCGCTTAATTTCTGTGCTGCATATTCTACACTTGTTTGTGATAACGGCCCAATAACGGCATCTAAATCTTCAAAATTATGTTTATTTATTAAGTCGTTAATTGTACTGGTTTTGTTTTCTGTATCGTAAACATCAACCTTTACAGATATACCTAATGCTTTCAAAGAATCTAAAGCCATTAAAGCTCCCGATTGAAATTCTAAAGCGAAATTTAAATAACTGTCTTTTTTAATTTGATTCATAGTGCCTTGAATAGAATCAAAACGCACATCTTTTAATTTAAAAGGCATTAAAATAGCGATATGTTTTGTACCAGAATTAAAATGTTTTTTAGATAAAACTGAAGTTTCTAAAGTGTTCTCAGAAATCATTCCAGGAACATTACTATACCCTTTTTTGGGCACTCTAAGCACCATTCCTACCTTTAAATCGGATCCCACTAATTGTGGATTTAAAGCTTCAAGCTCTTGCTTTTCTAGACCCAATTTTACTTTTAAACGGTAAAACCCTTCTTTAGGTTGCACTTCATAATAATCGTATTTATCCTGAACCGTTTTTTCGTTAGTATCTGGAATATTAGGGACCTTAATTGTATCACCTACTTTTAAAACTTCTGCCATTTCTGGGTTTAAAGCTTCTAAATCTTCAACAGTAATCCCAAACTTATATGCCACACGCCATTTACCTTCTTTGGGTAATACTACATAAGGTTTAGACACATCTACAACCGTAGCAACTTCTTTTAAAACTTGTTTAGTTTCAAAGATTGGGATTCTAATTTTAATTCCTTTTTTTAAAGGTTCAGAGTATAAAAATACATTTGCTTTTTTAATTTCATCTTCAGTAACTTTGTATTCTTTAGCAATACCATAAAGCGTTTGTTTACGTTTTACACGGTGTTGTTTATACCCAGTAATTTCTCTTACTGTTGTTAATTCTGCTTGGACTTCCGTTTTAGGGATAATTAAAACCATATTGGTTCTTAATCCATTTTTAGCATCAGGATTTAAGGAATATATATCGTTAACGGTAATATTATATCCTTTAGCAATATCCTCTATTTTTTCATCTTTTTTTACTTTGTGTGTCTTATAATTTTGAGCAAAGACATGGCTTGTTACCATTAAAAGTAATACAAAAACGACTAAAAACTTTTTCATTCAATATGGTTTAATTCGAAAAAAATTGATTCATTATATATCTATTCCCACTCAATAGTTGCTGGTGGTTTCGAGCTAATATCGTACACTACTCTATTAACGCCTTTTACTTTATTTATTATATCGTTCGATGTTTTTTGTAAAAACTCATAGGGTAAATTTACCCAATCTGCAGTCATACCATCTGTACTTTCTACGGCTCTAAGCGCTACACATTTTTCGTACGTACGCTCGTCTCCCATTACACCAACACTATTTACAGGTAATAACATCGCTCCGGCTTGCCATACTTTATCGTATAATCCCCATTCTTTTAATCCGTTAATAAAGATTGCATCTACTTCTTGTAAGATACGCACTTTTTCAGCCGTAATATCACCAAGAATACGAATTCCAAGTCCTGGACCTGGGAATGGATGACGACCTAATAATTCTGGGTCTATACCTAAAGTTGCTCCAACACGTCTTACTTCATCCTTAAAGATTGCACGTAAAGGCTCTACAATTTTAAGTTTCATAAAGTCTGGCAATCCACCTACGTTATGATGACTTTTTATCGTTGCCGACGGTCCTCCTGTTGCAGAAACACTCTCGATAACATCTGGATAAATGGTTCCTTGCGCCAACCATTTTACATCGGTTAATTTATGAGCTTCATCATCGAAAACTTCAATAAATGAATTCCCAATGGCTTTACGTTTTTTCTCTGGATCTTCTAGACCAACTAATGCCTTAAGAAAACGCTCCGATGCATCGACACCTTTTACGTTAAGCCCCATACCTTCGTATTGTTTTAAAACACTTTCAAATTCGTTTTTACGAAGTAACCCATTATTCACGAAAATACAGTACAGGTTTTCACCTATTGCTTTATGCAAAAGTACAGCAGCAACAGTAGAGTCTACTCCTCCTGACAACCCTAAAACAACTTTGTCGTTTCCTACTTTAGCTTGAATGGCTTCAACTGTTTCTTCTACAAAAGAATCTGGTGTCCAATCTTGTTTAAGACCTGCTATTTTTACTAAAAAGTTTTCTAATATTTGTTTCCCATCTGTAGAATGATACACTTCTGGGTGAAACTGAATGGCATAAGTTTCTTCACCTTCAATTTTATAGGCTGCATTTGCAACGTCTGTAGTGCTTGCAATTAAAACGCCATTTGTAGGTAGGGATTTAATGGTATCACTATGACTCATCCAAACTTGACTACCTTCAGAAATATTTTCAAAAAACACTTCGTTGTCTTTTATGTAAGACAAATTGGCGCGACCATATTCGCGTGTACTAGAAGGTGCTACTTCTCCGCCAGAGAAGTGTGCTAAATATTGCGCTCCATAACATACGGCCAATAATGGTTTTTTAGTACGTATATCTTTTAATTCTGGATGTAAAGCGTCCTCTCCTCTTACGGAATTTGGACTCCCAGAAAGAATAACAGCTTTATAGCTTTCTATGTCTGTTGGAATTTTATTGAATGGATGTATTTCGGAGTAAATGTTGAGTTCTCGAACTCTACGGGCAATAAGCTGTGTGTATTGCGATCCGAAGTCTAAAATTAATACCTTGTCGTGTTGCATGCGCAAAATTAATATTTATATTTTATTTGAAAAGTTTGAGGCAAACTTTATTCCATTGTTTTTAAAATTTCTACTATATCTTGTTCGGTCGTATCTGGATTTATAAAACAAAAACGAGAAATCGTTTCGAAAGTATCTCCTGATTTCCATTTAGAAGGTGTAACGAGCGCGAATCCTTTTTCGTGGTTTTCGTAAGTCCAATGTGTATAATCTTCAGGCTTCCATCCTATTCTTCTATATAACACACAAGATAAACTTGGCTCTCGAACTAATTCTACATTTGGATGCTCGGTAATTAATCGGCCAGCAATTTGAGCCAATTCTATACCGCGTTCCACAGCTTCTTTATAACGATCTGTACCATGTGTCGCTAAAGAAAACCATAAAGGTAACCCTCGAACACGACGTGTTAATTGTATTTGGTAATCTGTTGGATTAAATCCGTGAGCACCTTCATCTTTAAAAATATCTAAATAAGAACCATCTTGCGAATGTGCATTCTTTGCTAATTCTGGTTCTCGGTATAAAACAGCACCGCAATCGTATGGAGAGAACATCCATTTATGGGGGTCTATAGTAATACTATCTGCATTTTCTATACCTTTAAATAAATGTCTAACAGAATCGGCAACTAAAGCACCTCCTCCATAAGCTGCATCTACATGCAACCATAAATTTTCTTTATTACATATGGCAGAAATTCCTTCCAAATCATCTATAATCCCAGCATTTGTTGTTCCTCCTGTTGCAACGACAGCAAATAAACGTTCGCGTTGTTCTGAAGATAAATTATCAATGGTTTCTTGTAAAGCTGCACCTTCTAAACGGTCTTCAGAATCTACTAAAAACACATCTATATCTGCTACTTTAGCCATGGCTTTAATAGAAGAATGTGCCCCAATAGATGTTATAATTAGTCCTTTTTCCCTTTTATGCGCATCTTTAAGACTTCTCCAATATTCTCTTGCGGTAACAATTGCTGAGAGGTTTGCTGCTGTACCACCACTGGTAAACACTCCAAAAGCACCTTCAGGTAACCCCGTTAGAGATACAATCCATTTCATCGCTTCATTTTCACAGAAAATTCCACCAGCTCCTTCCATCCAATACGCACCATGAATACTAGATGCAGAGGTTACTAAATCGAACATAATTGCTGCACGAGTTGGTGCTGCGGGAACAAAAGCAAGATTTCTAGGATGGTCTATAGGTACATTAACTTTAGCTAAATGTTTTTTCCATAAATTAAAAGCAACTTCTCCTCCAATACCTTTTTCAGTAATTGTTTCTCCGACTAAAGCCTTTAATTCTTCGGCCTTTTTAGGTTTACCAATATTTCTTTCGGTGGTAGAAATCCTTTCAATGGCATATTTCATTACATCCAAGGTCATTTCAACCAAATCAAAATCTACTTTATGCATGTACACTTTATAAGTTTAATATTAAAAATTCTTGTTTTAATGGTTGCAAATTTAACACTAACTGTGGGATTAATTGGTCTCCAAACTCTAGATATAATTCAGAGAAGTTAACACCGCGTTCTTGCAAGCTTTGATTCGGAAATAATTGATTTTGTAAATCGGTCATTCTAGAAACTTGATCGGATAATTTCTTTTTCTGTGCCTTTAGCAAACGCTTTTCTAAATGTTCTAATCCTTTGATTTGCTTACGTTCTTGTGCTTTTACTGCGCCTATAAAAGACGCATCTGTTTGTGCTGCCAAAGTATACATGGCTTCAAATTGCTGTTTAAGCAATGCTTTTTGTGATGTAAAATCGATATCTATATTAGATATACTTCTCACCCTTTTGTTAATAAAAGTATCTCGTTTGTAAAACAAATCGCGGTTAGAGATGTTTAATTTATCTAGCTTCTTAGCTTGTTGATTTGTTTTTATTAACACAGAATTTCTTAACAATAACATTGGAAATGGCACTTGTACTGCTTCGAAATAATCTTTTAACTGAAGCCAATATGCCAGTTCTCCACCACCGCCAATATAACATAAATTAGGTAGTATAACCTCTTGATATAACGGACGCATAATGACATTTGGAGAAAAACGTTCTGGAAATTCGTGTATTTCTTTCAGAATTTCATCTTTTGTAAATACTATTTTTGTATTAATTACTTTATAAATATCGTCTTCAAAAACAATACGTTCTCGGCTATTTTTAGACAAATAAAATAAATTAATTTCTCTCGGATTTACCTGAATATTATAATCTGTATCAGGAATTCCTGAAAGTAAACTATTTGTTTTAGACACTTCTTGCGAGGAAGTTTGCGATAAAATATCCTGCTCAATATAAGGTATAAAAGCACGTTTTAAATCGGTTTGATTTGCATCTATAATGACCAAACCTAAATCTGAAAATAATGCATTAGCTAAATATCTTGTAGCATCTGCAAGGTTATCGTGTTTTAAATAAGCTTCAGAAAACAATGCTCTTAACTCATCTGCCGCTTTACCAATTCCTAAGTCTTTTGTATATAATTCGAAAACACTATCTAAACCTTCAGTAGAAAACTCACCTACAGCACCACCATCTTCTCTATTCCATTGAATTTTTTTGCCTTTAAAATTGAAGTAATTAATTTCATCGAAGTCATGATCTTCTGTAGCCATCCAATAAATAGGCACAAAATGTTGATTGGGATAAGCAATCTTTAATTCTTTCGTTAAATTTATAGTCGATACAATTTTATATAAAAAATATAACGGTCCAGTAAACAGGTTTAATTGATGTCCTGTTGTTATTGTAAAGGTATTCGATTCTTTTAAGAGTGAGATGTTTAAAAGTGTAGCTTCCGATGTTTTAACCGTGGCATACTGCTGTTCTAAAACAGAAGCTAAAACATGCCTATGTGTTTTTGATAATCCTTTAAATGTTGACTTTTCTTCTATTTGAGCCTTGAAATTTTCAAGCTTAGGAAAACGATTATAAAACGGTTTTAATTCAGGTTTTTCGTCTAAATAATCACAAATTAATGATGAAAAATAATGAGTGTCTCTAAAAGGAATACAGTCTGTAGGCATAAAATATTCAAATTTATTGTAAATATACAGTTATTAGAATTTTCAAATCTAAAAAATTAGTTAAGATTGTTGTTTATACAACAATATGGCTTTAAACGCAAAGAGGTGCTTTAACTTACATTAAAACACCTCTTTTTATTTTTTTATTTTTTCGCTATTTCGCAACTTTAGCATACAAGTCGAAATCTGCAGCTTCAGTAATAATAACTTGAGCAAATTCACCTGTTTTTAAATAGGTTTCTGTTGCATCAATTAAAACTTCATTATCTACATCTGGAGAATCGAATTCTGTACGACCTACAAAATAATTACCTTCTTTTCTATCGATAACGACTTTAAATTCTTGTCCGATTTTAGCTTGATTCAATTCCCATGAAATTTGTGATTGAATTTCCATAATTTCGTTGGCACGCTCTTGCTTCAACTCTTCTGGCACATCGTCTTCTAAATTATAAGCGTGTGTATTTTCTTCATGAGAATATGTAAAACAACCTAAACGTTCGAAACGCATATCTTGAACCCATTGTTTAAGCGTTTGATAATCTTCTTCGGTTTCTCCTGGATATCCCACAATAAGTGTTGTACGAATCGTCATTTCTGGAACTGCTTTTCTAAATTCCTGTAATAACTTAGTCGTTTTTTCTTGAGTCGTTCCGCGACGCATACTTTTAAGAATACGATCTGATATATGCTGTAAAGGAATATCTATATAATTACAAATTTTAGGCTCACGATTCATAATATCTAACACATCCATTGGGAATCCTGTTGGAAATGCATAATGTAAACGAATCCACTCCACACCTTCAACTTTTACTAAAGCTTCAAGTAATTCTGCAAGGTTACGTTTTTTATAAATATCTAATCCGTAGTATGTTAAATCTTGTGCGATAAGAATTAATTCTTTCACCCCTTTAGCAGCTAATTTTTCAGCTTCGATAACAATTTCTTCTATAGGAGTAGACTTGTGTTTACCACGCATAATTGGAATTGCACAAAAACTACACGGACGATCGCAACCTTCGGCAATTTTTAAATACGCATAATTTTTTGGTGTTGTTGTTAAACGTTCTCCAATTAATTCGTGTTTATAATCTGCTCCTAAAGCTTTTAATAAAGCTGGTAATTCTGTGGTTCCAAAATACTCATCAACATTAGGAATTTCCTTTTGTAAATCTGGCTTATAACGCTCAGACAGACATCCAGTTACAAATACTTTATCGACATCTCCATCTTCTTTTTTCTGCATGAATTCTAAAATAGTATTCACACTTTCTTCCTTAGCATTATTAATAAATCCGCAGGTATTAATCACTACAATATTACCTTCTTCTTCATGCACAACATCTTTCCCACTTGCTTTAAGCTGTCCCATTAACACTTCGCTATCGTAAACATTTTTACTACAACCAAGCGTTACTACATTGATTTTATTCTTTTTAAGTGATTTCGTTCTCATATCAAAATTTCAGAGTGCAAAGATACGTAATGATTTAGGATTAATGATTTAAGATTGACAATTTTTGAATAGCGAGCTATACTAACACATATAACTTATATTTAAATGTATTTTATTTATGTAAAAAAAATATAATTCTATAGCAATAAAAAAAGTTTCTAGCTCTATTAACTAGCATTATATCTTGTTAAAACACTTATTAAAATCTAAAAAGACTTACACAAATTCACTAAAAACACCATTACACTAAGATAAATACAAAATCTAATTACATCTCAAATAATCGATTCTTCTTATAAAAATAAACAAACTGATATTTTTTAAGGCCTTAATTTATAAAGTTCATAAAAGCCTTCAACTGTAGTATAAGTGTAATCACAACATACAATCAATTTACCCGTATTATAATTAATTTGAATAACAAATGCAGTCAGTGTACCTCCTAATCTAATAAAATTTAACAATATCAAAACCCCTCTAATACGCTAGGACAAGTCTCTGTCTGTATTTTATCTAACCCTAATACATTAATAATCTAAAAAAACATTATGAAAAAAACTTTACTTAAAACATTTATCCTTTTTGCTTTTACAAACTTGTCTGCTCAAGACATTACTACAGGCTTGGTATTTAATTTAAGCTGCGACTCTAGTGTAAATATTACAGATGGAGAGACTCTAACAGAATTATCTTCAAGCACAGCGACAGGAACTATTGTAGGAGAAATAGAAACTACAAAAGGCCCTAATGGTACAGCTAACAGTGCCTTTAATTTTTCATCAGGATCTCATATCAATTTTGCACCTGCAGCAATTACAGATTTGCCCCTGGGAGATATTAGTGCAGATGGGAGAAGTTATGCCTTATGGATGAAGACAGAAGTTGGTGATACTAGAATGCAGATTTTTAGTTATGGAACCAACCTTAGATCACTTCATGTACACCTTAACATAAATCAAATTACAACTAACGCTGGACAATTAAACTTAGGATTCTGGAATACTGAAACAACTCAGGCCGGACCTTTTTCAGACATCACAGATAATACTTGGCACCATGTTGTTGCTGTTGTGACTAAAACAACTGATGGATATGCTACAGATTATTATGTAGATAACGAACTAACAGAAACCGTAAACTTAGTGACTACAGATATTGTAGACACTCAAATACCAACAACAGGTACGGGTTATATGGATTTTAGAATTGGAGGTAGAAACACAGAAGATGCTTCACTTCCATACACAGGAGCTCTAGATGATGTTCGTCTTTACAACAGAGCATTAACAGCTGCAGATGTTGAAGCATTATATTTAGCTAAAGGAAATACTCTAGCTGTATCTGAAGTTGAAATAATTAAAAGTTTTAAAATTTATCCAACAGTAACATCAGACATTTTAAATATAAAATCTAATGTAAACTTAAAACAACTTTCAATTATAAATACAAATGGAGTAACTGTTAAAAATATAGAAACACCTACTCAAGAAATAAACGTTTCTAATTTACCTAGCGGATTGTATTTTATAGTTGGAAAGACAGATATGAATACAAGTACATTAAAGTTTATTAAAAAATAATATTCCTACCCTTTTAAGAGTGTTAATCACATTAAAGCATTAGCACTCTTAAAATTATATTTAATTAAATATCATCTATGTTGGTTAAATAAAGGTATACCAATGATAAATATTTATCGAGAGATAAGGATTTATTATTTAAAGAAAGAATCTACAAATTCATATTTATTAAAGACTTGTAAATCGTTTAAGCCTTCACCAACACCAATATATTTTACAGGAATTTTAAATTGATCGCTAATACCAATTACCACACCACCTTTTGCTGTACCATCTAGTTTTGTAACCGCAAGTGAAGTCACTTCTGTCGCTGCTGTAAATTGTTTGGCCTGTTCGAATGCATTTTGCCCTGTAGAGCCATCCAATACTAACAACACATCGTGGGGTGCATCACCAATTACTTTTTGCATAACACGTTTTACTTTAGTTAATTCATTCATTAAATTAACTTTATTATGTAAACGTCCAGCTGTATCAATTATAATAACATCTGCATTTTGAGACACTCCTGATTGTAGTGCATCAAAGGCTACAGACGCAGGATCGCTACCCATATCTTGTTTAACAATAGGAACATCTACACGATCTGCCCATACCTGTAACTGATCGATAGCTGCAGCTCTAAAGGTATCTGCTGCTCCTAAAACGACATTAAGCCCTTTCTTTTTAAACTGATATGCTAACTTACCAATAGTTGTCGTTTTACCAGCACCATTTACGCCAACCACCATAAGCACATATGGTTTTTTATTTGCCGGAATAGTATACTCGGTATCTTCGCCAGAATTTGTTTCAGATAATAACCCTGCAATTTCTTCGCGGAGGATTTTATTCAACTCTGCAGTTCCAAGATATTTATCTTTTTCTACACGAGCTTCTATACGATCGATAATTTTTAAAGTTGTATTTACACCAACATCACTAGAGACTAAAATTTCTTCAAGATTATCTAAAACATCATCGTCAACTTTAGATTTTCCAGCTACAGCCTTACTTAATTTATCAAAAAAACTAGACTTAGATTTTTCTAACCCTTTGTCTAAAGTTTCTTTTTTTTCTGAAGAAAATATTTTTTTAAAAAAGCTCATTGGATATTATTTAGAATTTATGCAATTAAGTATGGTTATACTCCCCCAAAAAAGGACAGTAACTCTTAAAACTCTTAATACAAAATGTCTGCCTATTTTACAAAACTGAAATTTTGTCACTATTTTAAATGTAAATATAAAACAAAAGCTGCTTTCTTAATAGAAAGCAGCTTAAATTATCTTTTTCGATAAAAAATAAAAAGAATTATTTTTTATTTAAGTAATCGTTTACTTGTTCTGGAGCCATGATAGATTCTACAAAAGTGTAAGCACCTGTTTTATCAGACTTTACCATTTTTATAGCTTTAGTTAATCTTTTAGACCCTGTTTGTAATGTTGCTACGGATTTCTTTGCCATGACTTAATTATTTTATTTCTTTATGAACAGTCATTTTCTTCAAGATAGGGTTGAATTTTTTAATTTCCATTCTATCTGGAGTGTTTTTCTTGTTTTTTGTAGTAATATATCTAGAAGTTCCTGCCACCCCTGATTCTTTGTGCTCAGTGCACTCTAATATTACTTGGACTCTGTTACCTTTCTTTGCCATTGTTCTATTATTTTATGAGAGGCTTATTTTAAAAACCCTTTAGATTTAGCTTCTTTTATAGCAGCCGAAATTCCTATTTTGTTAATGGTTTTCAATGCTGAAGTAGATACTTTTAAAGTTACCCACTTATCTTCTTCAGGAATGTAAAAACGCTTTTTAACTAAATTCGCATCAAATCTGCGTTTAGTTTTGTTCATTGCGTGAGACACATTGTTCCCTACCATTGCCTTTTTACCTGTAAGTTCACAAACTCTTGACATTCTTTCTAAACTTTAAATGTTGTTATTTCAAAACGAGGTGCAAATATACTAATTCTTTACCTTATAACAACTTAATTATGATCTATTTTTTAAAATTTCTTTTTGAAGCATCGCTAAAGCCTTGTCCACCGCCTTATTAACCACCTTAATTCTTAAGTCTCCTAGATTAAATTTTTCGGAATATACACCTGTTTTTGAAGCAATTGCTATAAAAACGGTTCCCAATTCTTCTTTATCTGTCGCTTTACTTGGTCCTGCATTACCCGTTGTTGCAATTGCATAATCACTTTTAAACATTTTTAAGGCCTGTGTTGCCATAGCTTCTGCTACAGCCGAACTTACTACCGAATGCTCTAAGATAAGTGCTTCAGGGATATTTAAAACATCTATTTTAGCTTGTGTGGCATAACTTACAACACTTCCTTTAAAATATTCTGATGCTCCTGCATGCGAAGTAAATTGTTCTGCTATTCGTCCGCCCGTACAACTCTCTGCTGTAGCTACGGACTGTCCTAAAATGGTGAGCGTTTTCCCTATTTGCTCTTCTAAAGTATCCTCAAAACCTTCAATTCCCATAAAGATATCTTTAATCTGAGGCATAAGCAATTTTTCTTGTTTATCCATTTCAGACACAATAGCCTCTTTATCAAAACTTTTAGCTGACAATCTTAATCGAACTTTACCTAAATTTGGAAGATAAGCTAACTTAATATTTTTTGGAAGCGCATCTTCCCAAGCTTCAATACGTTCAGCCAATGCACTTTCGCCTAAACCATAAGTCAGGTAGGTTTTATGCATGATAAACGGACATTTATATTTTTTTTGAATACGCGGAATAACATTAGAATCTATTAATTCTTTCATTTCGAAGGGTACACCCGGAAGCGAAACAAAAACAGTAGAATTAGACTCTATCCACATGCCTGGAGCCGTTCCATATTCGTTATGTAAAACCGTTGCCATTGAAGGCACTAAAGCCTGATTAATGTTTAATTGCGAAATCGGATTGGAAGAAAATCTAGCAAAAATATGTTCAACATGCTTTAAAACATCTTGATTCAACACTAGTGTATCATTAAAATATTCGGCTAATGTATGCTTTGTGATATCGTCTTTTGTTGGTCCTAACCCCCCAGTAATTATAACAATATCTGCATTCCCTTCAGCTTCTTTTAAGGCTTTAAGAATATGAGTTTTATCATCTTGTATTGAGGTGATTTGATATACTGAAACTCCTATTTTATTCAGTGCTTGTGCAATATAAGCGGAGTTTGTATCTATAATTTGACCTATGAGAATTTCATCTCCAATAGTTATTATTTCTGCTTGCATTATGAAATATCGAAATCTAATTTAATTTCTGTAAGAGCTGATTCGATGGCAACAATTACATTATCAAAAGTAGGTGTAATATCTATATCCTTTTGCTCAAACTTCCCCCAATCTTGTACTACAATCACATCATCTAAAACACCAAGTTCAAACAAATCTATGGTTGGCTTCAATTTATGAGCCATTTGGTAAGTGTTATAATAATCTTTTTCTGTTACCGCTTTTTTTAAAACTTTAAGATCTTCTGGAACCTCTTCTAAAAAGGTTAAAGCTAAAGCGCGAACAAACTCTTCATCATTATCTGCTAATTCTCTAACTCTATATAATTTATAATGTTGTTCCATTTTATTTTACCGTTATTGAAAACATTTCCTTGTCTTCTATGAATCCTTTTAATACATCGTTTGGAGAGACAGGTCCTACTCCAGCAGGTGTTCCCGTAAAGATAACATCTCCTATCTTTAAAGTGAAATATTTTGAAACACATTCTATCAACTCATCGATTTTCCAGAGCATGTGACTCGTATTTCCATTTTGGACCGTGTTTTCGTTCTTTTTTAATGAAAAATTTAACTGATTTACATCTGAAACTTCACTTTTAGGCATCCACTTTCCAATAACTGCAGCGCCATCAAAGGCTTTGGCTTTTTCCCAAGGTAGTCCTTTTTCTTTTAATTTTGACTGTAAATCACGTGCTGTAAAATCGATTCCTAAACCAATTTCGTCGTAATACTTATGCGCAAATTTCTTATCTATGTACTTCCCTACTTTATTGATTTTAACTAAAACCTCAACCTCATAATGAACATCATTAGAGAAATCTGGAATAAAAAAAGGTTGCTTTTTTAATAGAATTGCTGTGTCTGGTTTTAAAAACACAACCGGATCTGCTGGCTTTTCATTCTCTAACTCTTCTATATGTTCGGTATAATTTCTTCCTATACAAATTAGTTTCATGCGCGATAAAATTAGCTCAATTTATTATTAAAATTTCTTAATTTAATTGCTGTTAACACCTTTTTAGTGTACAACGGAAAATCTGCATTTAAGATCCATCCAAAATAACCAGGCTCGTCGCTTAAGACATCTAAAACACGTTTATTTTTATGTTTACCAAAAGCAAAACACTCTTCTCCTTCTTTATTAAAAACTAAGAATCCTGCGAAATCTGCAAATTGTTTTCTGCTACTAAATTCAGACAAAAATTTTGTGTTATTTTCTAACTCATCATATCTTTCAACCTGAGCTTTTAACACTTCGTAGGTCGCTAAAGTATCTGCTGCGGCACTATGCGCATTTTCTAAGTCTTTTCCACAATAAAACTTATATGCAGCAACTAGAGTACGTTGTTCCATTTTATGAAAAATAGTTTGCACATCGACCGCCAGAGTACTTTTCATATCAAAATCGACATCTGCACGAAGCATTTCTTCTGCTAAAAGAGGAATATCGAAACGATTAGAATTAAAACCTCCTAAATCGGAATCTTTAATCATTCCATAAATTTCCTTAGCTAACACTTTAAATGTTGGCGCATTGGCTACATCTGCATCAGAAATACCATGAATTTCGGTTACTTCCTGTGGGATTGGCATTTCTGGATTTACCAACCATGTTTTAGATTCTTCCTTGCCATCAGGAAATACTTTTAAAATCGCAATTTCTACGATTCTATCTTTTGATATATTTATTCCTGTTGTTTCTAGATCGAAAAAACAGATTGGTTTTTTAAGATTGAGATTCATTAAAATATAGTTTATTAAAATGTAAATTTAGTAAATGTTATTTTTGTAGAACAAAAAAACCCAACTGATTTCAGATGGGCTTAATTTTTTAAGACTTTTTATTTTTAAATATCTTGGTTCACATCCCAAGCTTCTAAATAATCTTTAACCGCTTTTACAAACATGCCTCCAAGCGCTCCATTAACCACACGGTGATCGTAAGAGTGAGATAAAAACATTCTGTAACGAATACCTATAAAATCGCCTTCTGGAGTTTCAATAACCGCAGGAACTTTTCTAATGGCACCTAAAGCTAAAATACCAACTTGTGGCTGATTAATTATTGGGGTCCCCATAAGCGTCCCAAAACTACCTATGTTTGTTACCGTATATGTTCCTCCTTGAATATCGTCTGGTTTTAATTTATTTTCTCTTGCACGTTTTGCTAAATCATTTACTTGTTTAGTCATACCAACTAAATTTAATTGATCTGCATTTTTTATAACAGGCACGATTAAATTACCATCTGGCAAGGCTGCTGCCATACCTAAATTAATATTTTTCTTTTTAATAACTTTTCCATCTTGAAATGAAATATTCATCATTGGAAAATCGCGTAAAGATTTGGCTATAGCTTCCATAAAAATTGGAGTAAACGTTAAGTTTTCACCTTCACGCTTATAAAAACTATCTTTAACTTTCTTTCTCCAATTCCAGATGTTGGTTACATCTGCTTCTATAAAACTTTGTACATGTACAGAGGTATTAACAGAATCTACCATGTGATTGGCAACTAATTTACCCATTCTAGACATCTCAATAATTTCGTCCTCACCAGAAGCAATTACTGGAGCTGCTTTTTTTACAGCTTCAACTTTAGGAGTTGTAATTTGTGGCTGAATATTATTTACTGCAGATGAAACAGCTTTAGAACCTCTGTTATCTAAATAATTAAGAATATCGGTTTTTGTAACACGACCTTCAAGTCCTGTTCCTTGAATAGCATCTAATTCTGACTGATCGATACCTTCAGCTTTTGCTATGTTTTTTACTAATGGAGAATAAAAGCGATCGTCGCTAGAAACTACGGTTTGTGGTGCGACTGCATCTTTAGCTTCTGCAAAAGATTTTTCTAAAGCTTCTACGGCTTCTGGCTCAGGAGTTATTTCTTCAACCACACTTGATTCTGCAGATGCAACTTCTCCGTTTCCTGAAATTTCAATTATTGCAATAGTCTGCCCTACCTGCACTACATCATCAACATTAAATAATTTCTCTAATAAAACACCTTCAACTTCACTCGGGACCTCGCTATCAACTTTATCTGTTGCGATCTCTAATACAGCCTCATCAGCCTCTATAGTTTCTCCAACTTCCTTTAACCATGAAGTTATTGTTGCCTCAGCAACACTCTCTCCCATTTTAGGTAATTTCAGTTCAAATTTTGTCATATTAATAATATAAAGCTTTTTTAAAAGTTAAAATTGCGAAATTAATACATAAAGGCGTTTATAGCCTAAAAACATGCAATAAATTATTATTACTTTTTCACAACGGAAATGTTTTGCAAAGGTACTAAAAATGAATAACAATTCCTCTTGACACCTTATTATCGCTACCAAGTACAAAATTACTGCCTTGAGGAAGAATGCGATAGGTTATTGTATTATTATATTGATATGATTGCATTATAGAGATAATCTCCTTAAACGTCAGCATGTTATTATCGAGAATGATTTGCTGAAAATCGCTTACAGAATCCATTTCATGCTTTAATTCTGTTTTAAAATTTAAAGCAGATTCCAAAGATTTTAGTTCAGAATTAGATATTAGAACTACACTTTCAACTTTTTGTTTTTTAACTGAAGGTTGTAAATTTAAAAAAGTAAGGCCTTTAATTCCCCCCCAAATTAATGCTTCGAAGACAATGCTTTTTTTAAAATGTTTCTTATAAAAAATTTGCATGGAACCGTTAAATCGTTTCGCATATTTACGATCTTTAAATGTGCATTCGCCTTTAAAGTGAATAACCGTTGTGCCCCCATAATAATAATTATCGAACCCTTTTTTTAATATTTTATAAGATATATCAACATCTTCTCCATACATAAAATAGTCCTCATCAAATCCTTCTACACTATGATAAACGTCGCGTTTCATAACCATAAAAGCACCAACTAAAACCTCTACTCTACTAATACTATTTTCTTCTAAATGATTAGCATAATAAAGTGTTGTATCTCCCAAAATCTTTTTTAAGGCAACTTCTGGAGTTGGCACATTTCGTTTACTTTCTGGCAGAAATTTTCCTGAACCATCTATTAATTTACAACCAATAATTCCTAAATTAGATTTTGATTCTGCAAATTCTAGAACCTTTTCAAAAGTATCTTCGGCAACAACTGTATCTGGATTTAAAACACAAATGTACTCCCCCTTAGCTTCTGCAACACCTATATTATTTCCTTTTGAAAATCCGAAATTAGTTTTATTTTCTATGAGTTTTACTTGTGGGAATAATGTTTTAACCATATTACAACTATCATCTGCAGAATGATTATCTACAACAATAATTTCTACATCAATCTTAGAGGTAGCCTCTACCACACTTTTTAGGCAGAGCTCCAAGAAATAACGCACATTATAATTTAATATAATAATAGAAAACTTCAAATCGGCTTAAGATTTTAGTGATCCTTCGAACGGAATTCGATTTAATATACTTCGTCCTAATGTCACTTCATCTGCATATTCTAACTCATCTCCAACAGAAATTCCACGTGCTATTGTAGACATAACAACATCGAGATCTTGAATTTGTTTAAAAATATAAAAATTGGTAGTATCACCTTCCATTGTTGGGCTTAACGCAAAAATAAGTTCTTTAACACGACCTGCTTTCACCTTATTAACCAAAGGTGTAATATTTAAATCGTGAGGTCCAATGCCATCCATTGGCGAAATTTTCCCACCTAATACGTGATATAATCCTTTATACGAACTCGTATTTTCAATAGCCATAACATCGCGAATATCTTCTACCACACAAATAAGACCTTCCTGTCTTCTTGGGTTAGAACATATTTCACATAACTCATTATCACTAATATTATTGCATGACTTACAAAATTTAATCTCGGTACGCATATTCAATAAGGCTTGGGCCAAGTTTACCGTTTGTGTTTCTGGTTGGCGCAACAAATGCAAAACCAGACGTAAAGCCGTACGTTTACCAATACCTGGCAACTGAGACATTTCGTTTACTGCCTTTTCTAATAATTTTGAAGAAAATTCCATGCGACTAATTTACAATTTTAGTTTTAAGATTTATTTATTATCGCATTGTAATTTGTATTTTGGTCTGCGAAAACTATTTTATGAACGCAACTCAAATCATTCTACTTATTGCTGCCTATTTTGGCGTGCTTATTTTAATATCTTATTTAACTGGAAAAAAAACAGATAACAATGCTTTCTTTAAAGGAAACAAACAATCACCTTGGTATGTTGTTGCTTTTGGTATGATTGGAGCTTCGCTTTCTGGAGTTACTTTTATTTCTGTTCCTGGCTGGATTGAAGCATCTCAATTTAGTTATATGCAAGTTGTTTTTGGTTATATAGTAGGGTATGTTGTTATAGGTACAGTATTACTTCCGTTATATTACAAGCTTAACTTAACATCTATTTACACCTATTTAGAAGAACGTTTTGGAAACTATTCCTACAAAACAGGGGCTTCATTCTTTTTAATTTCCAGAATAGTAGGCGCTAGTTTTAGATTATTTTTAGTAGCTAACGTATTACAAATTATACTGTTTGACGATTTAGGCATTCAATTTTGGCAAACTGTAACAATTACCGTATTATTAATATGGCTATATACTTTTAAATCTGGTATAAAAACTATTGTTTGGACAGACACACTCCAAACCCTTTTTATGCTTGTAGCCATTGGTGTTGCTATATATTCAGTAAGTGCCGATCTTAATCTAGGCGGAAAAACAACATTAAATTTTGTATTAGACAGTGATTTATCTAAAATATTCTTTTTTGATGATGTAAAAACAGCAAATTATTTTTGGAAACAATTTATATCCGGTGCCTTTATAGCCATAGTTATGACTGGTTTAGACCAAGATATGATGCAAAAAAACCTAACCTGTAAGTCGCTAAAAGACGCACAAAAAAACATGTTTTGGTTTACCATTGTATTAACCATTACTAATTTTGTGATCTTAAGCCTAGGGTTACTGCTTACTGTTTACGCCCAACAAAATGGTATAGATGCACACAAAGACGATTTATTTCCAATTTTAGCAAAGCACCATTTAGGAACTGGTGTTTTTATATTTTTCTTACTCGGATTAATTGCCGCTGCATACAGTAGTGCTGATAGTGCATTAACCTCTTTAACGACCTCGTTTAGTATAGATATTTTAGATATAGAAAAGAAATACGATGAAGCTAAACAGATTAAGATTAGAAGGCACATTCACGTCCTTATTTCTATACTTTTAATATTTGTTATTATTATGTTTAAATATGTAATAAAAGACGAAAGTGTAATTGCTAAATTATTTGTATTTGCAGGTTACACCTATGGTCCTTTATTAGGATTATATAGCTTTGGATTATTTACAACATGGCATATAAAAGACAAACTTGTACCCGCAATTGCAATCTTGTCTCCTATCTTGTCTTATATAATTAGTGTAAACAGTTTAAAATGGTTTGGCTTTGAATTTGGATTTTTTATTCTGATATTAAATGGATTTTTAACCTTTTTAGGATTAGTATTGATTCGTAGACAACAAAACTAAAGTACACGCAATTTCAAAATCGATTCCGTTTTCCTTTAAAAGTTCGTAAAATTCAGGATTTTCTGTCCCAGGATTAAAAATAACACGTTTAGGATGTAAGCCAATTATATAATTGTAATACTGCTCTTGCCGCTTCGGATTTAAATATAGCGTAATTGTATCTATGTCTGTATATGCTTTTAAATCGGTATCGATAGTCACTCCCGAAACCTCTCCAGATCTTAATCCGAAAGCAACTGTATCGTGCTTAGCTACAACTAATCGTTTTATTGCTCTATTAGAATACCGTTCTTCCTTTAAAGATGCTCCAATTACTAATGTTTTTTTATTCATATTTTTTTTATTGAAGATAATATTTTAAAATTCATGTAACAATAACACAAAATTATAGTCTTTCTAATATAGCAATCAATTTTAAAATTAACTCTAATACTTTAAAACATTACAAAATATAGATATAAAAAATCTGAGCGTTAGTTTAAGGAAATCTAAAAAAGAAGCAAGAGATTAGAAGCTATTTTCATTTTGTTTTCTAAATATTGTGTTAATAGTGTTAAATTTTTCAAAATTACTGATTATCAAAACAATAGACACTCTTTTTTTTCGTTACCTTTAAGTAATTACATTTAACGAATTATCATTTTACTTTTTGAATTAGTCTTCTTATCAAAATTATTATTCGCAAATTGTATGAACTCATAGAATTGATTAATAGCTAAAAATCAAGAAAGCCGAAACTTATATTTCGGCTTTTTATTTATATATTTAAATGTTTACCATTTAATAATTGCACTACCCCATGTAAAACCACTACCAAAAGCAGCTAAAACAACAGTATCTCCTTCTTTAATTTTTCCTTGCTCCCAAGCTTCAGTTAAAGCTATAGGAATAGATGCCGCTGTTGTGTTACCATATTTCATGATATTATTAAACACTTTATCGTCTGTTAAACCAAATTTCTTCTGAATAAATTGAGATATCCTTAAGTTGGCTTGATGCGGAATTAACATATCAATAGCATCTTTATCTAAATTATTAGCCATTAAACCTTCCATAATCACTTCACTAAAACGCACTACTGCATTCTTAAATACAAATTGCCCATTCATATGCGGGAAATAACTTTCATCTTCAGGATCATTATCTTTTAAAATATCACTTACCCAACGTGTTCCCATGGCCGGAGCTATTAAAGCTAATTCTTCTGCATGTTCGCCTTCAGAATGTAAATGAGTTGATAAAATTCCTTTAGAATTATCTTCACTTCTACTTAAAATAGCTGCTCCTGCACCATCTCCAAAAATCACAGAAACACCTCTTCCTCTTGTAGAGATATCTAAACCTTTAGAATGAATTTCACTACCAATAACCAAAACATGCTTATACATTCCTGTTTTAATAAACTGATCGGCTACAGAAAGTGCATAAATAAACCCAGAACATTGGTTACGAATATCTATAGCTCCAACTGTTTTTATACCTAAAGCTTTTTGTACTAACACGCCTGGACCAGGGAAATAAAAATCTGGACTTAGTGTTGCAAATACAATTAGATCAATATCGTTTTTATCTATACCAGCACGCTCAATAGCAACCTTCGCTGCTTTCACTCCCATAACAGATGTTGTATCTTCAGAACCAGGTTTAACCCATCTACGTTCTTTAATACCTGTGCGTTCTTGAATCCAAGCATCATTAGTGTCCATTAATTTAGACAAATCATCGTTGGTTACTACATTGTCTGGAACATAATATCCAAGACCTATAATTTTAGAATTGTACATATATCAACTTTTATAAGTTGCAATTTAATCATTTAAAATGTAAAAATATTCTAAACCTATTTCCAATTACTATGCTTGCATAACAACTGTAAATACAGACCTAGACTGCAACCATAAAGTTTTTTTTTACTAACTTCATCAACTTAAACACATTCTAAAAAATATTTAATTGCCCATGAAACATTTTTTTACTCTTTTCCTGCTCTGTTTTGTAATAACAGGTTATGCTCAAGAAAACTTAACATACCAGAAGCCACACAAAAACATTTTAGAGTTAGCCGAAGCACCTCTTGCTCCTAGTATTAGAATAGACAATAAGGGAGAACACATTGTATTATTGTACAGAAGCAAGTACAAAACTATTGAAGAACTTTCTGAAACCGAATTACGCTTAGGAGGTTTACGTATTAACCCAGTAACCAATATTGGTAGTCGTACGCGTTATTATACAGATATTAAATTAAGTACCAAAAAAGATGGCACTCCAATAACCGTTACAGGTTTACCTACAGATGGTCGTTACGCAAATTTCTCTTGGTCTCCAAACCAAAAGTACATGACCTTTACTAAAACGCTTAGTACCGGAGTTGAATTATGGTTATTAGACATTAAAAATACTTCGGCTAAAAAAATAAGCGAAGCTAACCTAAATGCCAACATGGGAAATCCTGTAACTTGGTTTAAAGATAGCGAAGCTGTTTTAGTAAAAGTGCTTCCTAAAAACCGTAAAGCATTAATTAACACAAGTGAAGCCATACCTACAGGTCCTACAGTTTCTGTAAGTGAAGCTGGTGTAAAAGCTCAAAATAGAACGTACCAAGATTTATTAAAAAATAAGAATGACGAACATAATTTTGAACAATTATCACAATCAGAACTATACAAAATTACATTAGACGGAAAAGCGACCTTATGGAAGGAAACGAACATGTATCGTGGTATTTCATTTTCTCCAGATGGTAATTATGTAATGATAACTACAATTAGTAAACCGTTTTCTTATTTGGTACCTTATAATAGGTTTCCATCAGAATCTATTGTTTACGCGTCTAATGGAGATTTAGTAAAGTCTGTTTTACAAGTGCCTTTAATAGAAGATTTACCAAAAGGTTTTATGGCAGAACGTACAGGAAAAAGAGATTTCGACTGGCGTAGCGACAAGCCTGCAACACTATACTGGGCAGAAGCTTTAGACGGTGGAGATCCTGCTGTAGAAGTTCCTTTTCGTGATGAAGTCTTTCAACAAGATGCGCCTTTTAACGGAAAAATCACTTCTGTATTAAAAACTATAGATCGTTTTAGAGGTATTACTTGGGGTAACGACAATACGGCTATCGCTTACGATAATTGGTGGAATACGCGTAACACAAGAACATATGTATTCGACCCGTCTAATCCTAATAAAGACGCTAAAGTATTATTTGACCGCAATTACCAAGATCTATATAGCGATCCCGGACAATTTGTTTACACTAAAAACGATTTTAATGAGTACGTTTTAGATTTAAATAAAAACGTTGCTTATTTAATTGGAGATGGATATAGCGATGCTGGAAAATTTCCGTTTGTAGACGAACTAAATTTAAGCACAAAAAAAACAAAACGTTTATACCAATCTAGATTAACAGATAAGATGGAGAGTATTTCTTCAGCTTTAAACACAAAAACTGGAGAATACGTTGTTAGAATAGAATCTAAAAACGAATACCCAAACTATTATATTAGAAATATAAAAAAACGAAATGGTTTAACACCATTAACGCAATTTGAAAACCCATTTAAAAGTATTCAGAATGTTAAGAAAGAAGTTATTTCATACAAACGTGCAGACGGTTTAGATTTATCTGGTGTTTTATATTTACCAACAGATTATGAGGCTGGAAAAAAGTATCCTATGCTTATGTGGGCGTATCCGCGTGAATACAAAGATAAAAACAGTGCAGCACAAAGTACGTCTAGCTCTAATGAATTTACATACCCAAGTTATGGCTCTCCAGTATTCTGGGTCACTAGAGGATTTGTGGTTTTAGACGATGCAGCTTTCCCTATTATAGGAGAAGGAAACGAACAACCTAACGACACGTTTAGAGAACAGTTAGTTGCAAATGCTAAAGCAGCTATAGATGCTGTAGACAATCTGGGATACATAGACCGCGACCGTGTTGCTGTTGGAGGCCATAGTTATGGTGCATTTATGACCGCTAATTTATTAGCACACTCTAATTTATTTGCTGCTGGTATTGCCCGTTCTGGAGCTTACAACAGAACATTAACCCCTTTTGGTTTTCAAAGTGAAGAACGCAACTACTGGGAAGCACCAGAAATTTACAACAGCATGTCACCTTTTATGCATGCCGATAAAATGAAAACACCACTATTACTTATTCATGGTGAAGCTGATAACAATTCTGGAACATACCCTTTACAAAGTGAACGTTATTTTAACGCCTTAAAAGGATTAGGTGCTCCTGTAAGATTAGTCATGTTACCTCGTGAGAGTCATGGATATTCTGCTAAAGAATCTATTTTACATATGCTTTGGGAAGAAGACCAATGGTTAGAAGAACATGTGAAAAACAAAGAAAAAACGGAAACAGTAGATTAAGTTTCTTCTAAAATATTTTTTAAATACTCTAAAAATGCCATCCAACACGAATGGCATTTTTTCATTTATCAATGTCAAATTGTCACTTTTATATACTTGGTATTTTTTTTGACTACCATGTATAAGAATTAAATCAATTTAAAACATACATATTATGACAAAAGGAAGTATTAATGTTTCGGTAGAAAATATCTTTCCATTAATTAAAAAGTTCCTATATAGCGATCACGAAATATTTTTACGTGAATTAATTAGTAACGGAACAGATGCAACCCTAAAGTTGAAACACCTTACAAGTATTGGTGAAGCAGCGGTAGAATATGGCAATCCAAAACTTGAAGTTAAGATTGATAAAGAAGGTAAAAAACTTCACATTATCGATCAAGGTTTAGGAATGACTGCAGAAGAAGTAGAAAAATACATTAACCAAGTTGCTTTTTCTGGAGCCGAAGAATTTTTAGACAAATACAAAGACTCTGCTAAAGATTCTGGAATTATTGGTCATTTTGGTTTAGGTTTCTACTCCGCTTTTATGGTAGCCGATAAAGTTGAAATCATTACAAAATCGTTTAAAGACGAACCTGCTGCACATTGGACTTGCGACGGATCTCCTGAATTCACTTTAGAACCTGCAGACAAAACAGAACGCGGAACAGAAATTATTCTTCATATTGCTGAAGATTCAACTGAATTTTTAGAAGAAGGTCGTATTAGTGGTTTACTTTCAAAATATAACAAGTTTATGCCAGTGCCAATTAAATTTGGAACTAAAGAGGTTAACGACCCAGAGCATGAACCTGCAACTATTACAGATAAAGACGGTAAAGAAACAAAAGAACCACAACGTAAAATTACTGTCGATAATATTATAAACAACCCGAATCCAGCTTGGACAAAACAACCAGCCGATTTAGAAACTGAAGATTACCAGAATTTCTACCGTGAGTTGTACCCAATGCAATTCGAAGAACCTTTATTCCACATCCACTTAAATGTAGATTATCCATTTAATCTTACAGGAATTTTATATTTCCCTAAGATGACGAATGATATGGGTGTGCAAAAAGATAAAATTCAGTTGTACCAAAACCAAGTTTATGTTACAGATAATGTAGAAGGTATTGTACCAGAATTCTTAACCATGCTTCGTGGTGTAATAGATTCTCCAGATATTCCATTAAACGTATCTCGTAGCTACTTACAAGCAGATGGTGCTGTTAAGAAAATTTCATCTTACATTACTAGAAAAGTAGCAGATAAATTAAAATCGTTATTCAATGCTAATCGTGAAGACTTTGAAGCAAAATGGAACGATATTAAAATTGTTATTGAATACGGTATGCTTTCTGAAGATAAATTCTTTGAAAAAGCTGAAGCATTTGCACTTTATCCAACTGTAGACGGAACATATTTTACATACGAAGAGTTAACTGAAAAAATAAAAGACGCGCAAACCGACAAAGATGGTAAGCTTGTTATTTTATATGCCTCAGATAAAGACGCCCAACACAGTTACATTCAAGATGCAAAAGCTAAAGGTTACGAAGTGCTTTTATTAGACTCTCCTATAGTATCCCATTTAATGCAAAAATTAGAAGGTTCTAAAGAAAATATAACATTCTCTAGAGTTGATGCAGATCACGTAAATAATTTAATTAAGAAAGATGATACCGAAATTTCTAAATTAAGCGACGACGAGAAAAAGAAATTAGAAGACGTTTTAAAAGCAGCAATTCCTGCAGATAAATTTACAGTTCAACTAGAAGCATCAGATAGTGATGCAACACCTTTTATTATTACGCAACCAGAATTTATGCGTCGTATGAAAGAGATGCAACAAACTGGAGGTGGCGGAATGAACATGTTTGGTAGTATGCCAGAGATGTACAATTTAGTTGTAAACACAAATGCACCTTTAGTTTCAGAAATATTAAACACTGAAGCTGAAGAGGACCAAAAACGTTTAATTACTCAAAGTTTAGATTTAGCACGTTTATCTCAAGGTTTATTAAAAGGAGAAGAACTTACTAACTTCATAAAACGTAGTTACAGCATGATTAAATAATCATCTTATTCCAACATATTCCCCCCACTTTTATTAAAAGTAGGGGGTTTTTTATTTTATAATTTTGGCTACATTAAATCACAAAAACAGAATTAGTATGTAACAATAACTCTTTTGTATCTACTGCATGTTCAAGCTCAATTATAACTGTTGGCAGTACATTAAAAAACTTACGTCCATCGGCTCTTTTTATAATGGCTTCTCTAGAACCATCACGTCTTTTTTCTACTCTTACAACTTCAACCTTTACTCCTGCCAAACTTTTGTGATTCACAATCCCGCCACGTTTCATAATAAAGTTTTTTCGTGGAAACTTAATTGACGAATATTCAAAATTACTCGGAGCACCTATAGTAACAACATCCCCAACATTTACAAGAACCGGATTAATTGTCCTCGCTTTAGCACTTAAACCTAAGAATAACAATCCTGTAAAAAATAAAACTTTTTTCATACCTTAATTATTTAATTAACATGTTTTTTGATTCAAAAACTAAAATAATATATTTCAAACATGTTTTAAAATTAAAATTCTTAATAAAATATTAAAATATATAACACCAAAATAGACCTACATTTTAAATGTTTTCACACTACTTACACTTAAACAGTAACTACAGTACTATGCTTTACTTCATTAATCACAAACATACTATGAGTGCTTCCTATATGATTTATTGTAGTAAGCTTATTTACCATAAATTCCCTAAAGGCTTCCATATCTTTCACTAATACTTTTAGTAGATAATCGTAATCGCCACTAATATGATAACACTCCATAACCTCGTTTAAATTTGCTACTTCTTTTTCGAACTGAAACACATAATCCTGACTATGTTTTACTAATTTAATATGACAAAATGCTACAAACGATTTTTGTACCTCTGCTTTGTTAACCATTGCCACATAACGACTAATAACACCTTGATTTTCTAGTTTCTTAATCCGCTCGTATACGGCAGTAACTGATAAATTTAATTTTGTAGACAATGCTTTATTAGTTTGCTTACTGTCTGTTTGTAAAAGCTGAATGAGTTGTTTGTCGATAGTGTCAAAAGTCATATTGAAAAATTTTCTATTAAATTGAATAAATTCATTTACAAAACAAATTTAAAACTATTAAAACAACTTAAATCAGTTTTAAAATCTAAATAAAACAACAAGTATTGATTATATATCTAAATTTCATCAATTTTAATGAATAACTAAACTAAAAAAACAAAATAATAAAATGGCTTTTAAACCCGCAAACAACATACAAGACGTACAACATTTTGGAGAATTTGGAGGCGTAAACCCTTCCATTTCAGACTCATCTACCTATACATTTATGTCGGCAAAAACCATGTTCGATACTTTTGAAGGAAATACTGATGGTTGTTATCTATATTCTCGCCATGCTTCTCCTTCAAATTTAAATTTAAGCGAAGCCTTAGCAGCTATGGAAGGCACAGAGACTGCAAATGTTTATGCTTCAGGAATGGGAGCTATTACATCTACCATATTACAACACTGTAAAGCAGGAGAACACATAGTATCGAGCAGAACAATTTACGGTGGCACTTATGCTTTTTTAAAAAACTTCACCCCTAAATTCAATATTGAAACTACTTTTGTAGACATTACAAAAGTAGATCGTGTTGAAGCCGCTATTACCCCTAATACAAAAATAATATATTGCGAATCTGTAAGTAATCCATTATTAGAAATTGCAGATATTAAGAACTTAGCAAAGCTTGCAAAAAAACACAACTTGCAATTAGTTGTAGATAATACCTTTTCTCCTTTAAGTATTTCTCCTGCAAAACTAGGAGCAGATGTGGTTATTCATAGTTTAACAAAATTTATTAATGGTAGTAGCGATACGGTTGCAGGTGTAGTTTGTGGAACTCAAGATTTTATTAACCAATTAAGAGATGTTAATAATGGCGCGGCGATGTTATTGGGAGCAACTATGGATAGTATGCGATCTGCCTCAGTTTTAAAAAACATGAGAACACTTCATATACGTATGGAACAACATAGTAAAAACGCATTGTATTTAGCTGAAAAATTTGAAGCTAACGGATTAAAAACGGTATATCCAGGATTAGCTTCTCACCCATCTCACAAATTATACAAAAGCATAATGAATTCTCAATACGGATTCGGTGGTATGTTAACCATAGATGTTGGATCTCTAGACAAAGCAAACGCATTAATGGAACTCATGCAACATAAAAATTTAGGATATTTAGCAGTGAGTTTAGGCTTTTACAAAACACTGTTTTCATCACCAGGAAGTTCTACATCATCAGAAATACCAGAAGCAGAACAAAAAGAAATGGGAATGTCTAACGGGTTAATAAGATTCTCTGTAGGATTAGATGCTGATATAAATCGTACTTATCAAACCATGAATGAATGTATGTTAGAATTGCATATTTTATAATAAAAAAATAACTTTTACACTTCTAAAAACACTTCTTTTTAAAAGAAGTGTTTTTTTTATCCCCTTTTTTTGTAAAATATGTTTATCTGAAACTCTATTTGCAGATAAGCATGTAAAATCGTAACATTACAAAACGATAATTTTTTTATTTTTAACTTAATAATTGCGCATGGAAAGCCAAGATATAAAGCCTAAAACTCAAGAAGACGACCCCATTGTAGAGAACAGAGAATTAAGTATTTGGGAAGCACTAATCCCAGTTTTGGCTTTAGTTATTATGTTATTTTTTAACGTAAAATATGCTTTTGGTGACGACGCTTTAAGTGGAAGTAATCAGTTTATTTTATTACTAGGTGCAGCCGTTGCTGCTATTGTTGGCTTCTTTAATAAGGTATCTTACGAGCAGATGCTTGAGGAAGTTGCAGAAAATATTAAATCGACTACAGGAGCATTACTTATTCTTTTATTTGTAGGATCCTTAGCGGGAACTTGGCTTATTAGTGGTATTATTCCATCTATGATATATTATGGACTACAAATATTAAGTCCATCTATTTTCTTACCCGCCTGTGTTATTATTTGTGCCATTATATCTATTGCAACAGGAAGCAGCTGGACAACATCTGCAACCGTTGGGATTGCTTTAGTAGGTATAGGAAATGCTTTAGGAATCGATCACGGTATGACTGCTGGGGCTGTTATTTCTGGAGCATATTTCGGAGATAAAATGTCGCCTTTAAGTGACACCACAAACCTTGCTCCTGCTATGGCTGGAGGCGAATTATTCTCGCATATTAAATACATGACGTATACAACTATACCAACATTAATTGCGACTCTAGTTATTTTTGTAATTATTAGTTTCTCTTTAGATGTACACGGAACAACAGATACATCTGCGATGTTACACTCTATTGATAGTGCATTTAATATTTCTCCTTGGCTATTCTTAGTCCCTGTATTAGTTATTTTCTTAATCATAAAAAAAGCACCACCATTACCAGCTTTATTAGTTGGTACATTATTAGGTGGTATATTCGCTCTTATATTTCAACCTGAAATTGTTAAACAAATTACAGGTGCAACAGAACTTAATTTTATATCGGCATATAAAGGAGTAATGACGGCTATTACTGTAGACACCTCTGTGGCAACTGATAGTAAAGATTTAAACGATTTATTTTCTTCAGGAGGGATGTACGGCATGCTTGGAACTATTTGGTTGATTATTTGTGCTATGGTTTTTGGAGGTATTATGGATGCCATTGGTGCACTTGCAAGAATTAGCAAAGCGGTATTACAATTATTCGATTCTGTATTCGGATTATTCGCAAGTACTGTAATTAGCTGTATCGGATTAAATGCTATTGCTAGCGATCAATATTTAGCAATTGTTATTCCCGGTAGAATGTATAAAAAAGCCTTCGAAGACAAAGGATTAGCTCCTGAAAACTTAAGTCGAACTTTGGAAGATGCAGGAACAGTAACCTCTGTTTTAGTCCCTTGGAACACCTGTGGAGCCTATCAAAGCAGTGTTTTAGGTGTAGACACATGGCATTACGCTGGTTATGCTTTCTTCAATTATTTAAGTCCATTTACAACCTTAGTTTTTGCTGCATTTAAAATAAAAATCAAACAAATTAAAGACAAATAACAAATAACTATACCTTATTTATTGCACTATAAATAAAAGCTATATTGGTATAAATATTTAAAATTTTGTTCACACTATAAATACATATAGTGCCGTATATTTGTATTGTAAAAATTAACAATATAAAACATATAACATGGCATTTGTAGGTAAAAAATTTCCAGATTTAAACGTTGACGCAATGAACGAAATGGGCGATACTTTTAAAGTAAACGTTCTAGAAGAAGCGATTAACAATAAGAAAAAAGTAGTTTTATTTTGGTACCCAAAAGATTTCACTTTTGTATGCCCAACAGAATTACATGCATTTCAAGCTGCTGCAGCTGAATTTGAAAAAAGAAATACAATTGTAATAGGAGCATCTTGTGATACTCCAGAAGTACATTTTGCTTGGTTAAATACAGCAAAAGATAACGGTGGTATTGAAGGTGTTACTTACCCAATTTTAGCAGATACTAACAGAAACTTAGCTTCTACACTAGGAATTTTAGATGTTACTAACGAAACTTACAACGAAGAAACTGGAGTTGTAACCGTAGATGGTGATAACGTAACTTATAGAGCGACTTACATTATAGATGAAGATGGTGTTGTACAACACGAAAGTATTAACAACATGCCTTTAGGGAGAAATGTTGGTGAATATTTACGTATCGTAGATGCTTTAACGCACGTACAAAAAAATGGTGAAGTTTGTCCTGCAAACTGGGAAGAAGGAAAAGATGCAATGAGCGCTAACAGAGACGGTGTTTCTAGCTATTTAGCTTCTCACTAATTAAAAAAACACAATCTACCATCCTTTTTCGTTAAAGGATGGTAAACAAAAAATCTTCTATTATGGTACAAGAATTAGAACAAGACAATTTAAAAGATATTGTATCTTCAAACGATACAGTCGTTGTACAATATGCAGCATCTTGGTGTGGTAATTGCAAAATTATGAAACCAAAATTTAAAAAATTAGCTACTGAAAACGAAAATGTAACATTCGTTATTGCTGATGCCGAAAAATTTACTGAATCAAGAAAGTTAGCAACTGTAGACAATTTACCTACTTTTGCAACCTTTAAAAAAGGAGCTTTTGTAAACCAAGTACAAACAAATAAGTTTGACGTTTTAAAAGAGTTAGTCAATGAAGTTACCAGTAATTAAACACCTCACTCAATTTATTGAAGCAAACGATGAAGATTTCGTAAATGAAACCATCGAAACACTTGAAGCTTTGACAGAAGTACCTTCTTTAAAAGATGATGAATTAGATGTTATTGGTGAATTAATCTCTAACATGTACGGTGCCATTGAAGTGAATACTATGATTAAAAATGGTACTCCAAAAAAAGAAGCTTTAAACAGTTTTATGAAACGTGTTTTAGGCGCTATAGATAAATAGAAAAAGAAAAATTATACTATCAAAAATCCACTTCAAAATGAAGTGGATTTTTTTTGTTTAAAATTAAAAAACGATTTAATAAATCTAACTAATTTCAATCTTTTAAAGATTTATAATTAATACGTTTTATCTTCTTTTTTAAAGATATAATATTAAAAAAACAGAAAAAATAATAGCAACAAATACTATTATTAATAATCAGTCTTAAAGAATCGTGTATTTAAATAACATCTCCACACGACCAATATATTCTTAAATTTTCAACCAAAATAACAACACTTTCTTAGTTTTTTAGGTTATTTTTATAGAAATGTCGATTTAAAAATAACATAAACTTATAAATAACATAAAACCCATCAATTATATTTATAGTTTTATAGAATTTGAAAATTAAAATATTGAATTTAAAAACGATAACTAAAGTAAATTTGATCAGCAATAAAATTAAAAACACTTTAACCCCTTTAGATATGGAAAACGATAAAAACTCAAAAGCATCAGACGATATTAGTCAATGCCCACACCACCAACAACAGCAACAACAGCAGCACCAAGATCATGCAGCTCCTATTTCAGAAGAAAATCACGACCATTCTACTAGTCATAATTCATCTACAGGTAAATGCCCTGTAATGCACGGAGCTAACACCTCTAATAAGGATTCTGTTATGGATTGGTGGCCAAAAGCACTTAACCTTGATATTTTACATCAGCATGATACTAAAACAAATCCTTTAGGTCAGGAATTCGATTATCATGAAGAACTTAAAAAATTAGACATAGAAGCTTTAAAAAAAGATATGCATGCCTTAATGACGGATAGTCAAGAGTGGTGGCCTGCAGATTGGGGACACTATGGAGGATTAATGATACGTCTATCTTGGCACTCTGCTGGTACATACCGAACTTCAGATGGTCGCGGTGGCGGAGGAACAGGAAACCAACGTTTTGCTCCATTAAACTCTTGGCCAGACAATGTTAGCTTAGATAAAGCTAGACGGTTACTTTGGCCTATCAAGAAAAAATATGGTAATAAAGTAAGTTGGGCCGATTTAATTGTTCTAGCAGGTACTATTGCTTATGAAGATATGGGCTTAAAAACTTACGGTTTTGCTTTTGGACGTGAAGATATTTGGAATCCTGAAACCGACACCTATTGGGGAGCAGAAAAAGAATGGTTAGCACCAAGTGATGAACGTTATGATAATGTAGAAAGTCCATCAACAATGGAAAATCCATTAGCCGCTGTACAAATGGGATTAATTTATGTGAATCCAGAAGGTGTTAATGGCAAACCAGATCCTTTAAAAACGGCTGCTCATGTTCGTGAAACTTTTGCGCGTATGGCTATGAACGATGAAGAAACTGTGGCGTTAACTGCTGGTGGACATACCGTAGGAAAAACACATGGTAATGGTGATGCTAGTATTTTAGGACCAGAACCTGAGGCTGCAAATGTAGAAGAACAAGGTTTAGGATGGAGCAACCCTAATAAATCTGGTAAAGGTCGTTATACAGTAACAAGCGGACTAGAAGGTGCATGGACAACAAACCCTACAAAATGGGATGGTGGTTTCTTTGAAATGTTATTTAATCACGAATGGGAATCTGTAAAAAGTCCAGCGGGAGCGTGGCAATGGGAACCTGTATCTATTAAAGACGAAGATAAACCTGTAGATGTTGAAGACAATACTATTCGTCATAATCCAATGATGACCGATGCTGATATGGCTATGAAAGTAGACCCTATATACAAAGACATCTCATTGAAATTCATGAACGATCAACAATATTTCTCTGAAACCTTTGCACGTGCTTGGTTTAAATTAACTCACAGAGATATGGGGCCAAAAGCAAATTACTTTGGAACAGATATACCACAAGAAGATTTAATTTGGCAAGATCCTATTCCTGCTGGTAAAAAAGATTATGATATAACGGCAGTAAAAAATAAAATTGCAGCTTCAGGATTATCAATTCCTGAAATGGTAAATACTGCTTGGGATAGCGCACGTACGTTCCGTGGTTCTGATAAACGTGGAGGTGCAAATGGTGCTCGTATTCGTTTAGCTCCTCAAAAAGATTGGGAAGGCAATGAACCACAACGTTTAGCATATGTATTATCTGTGCTAGAACCTATTGCAGCTGAATTTGAAATTAGTATTGCTGATACTATTGTTTTAGCAGGTAATGTTGGAGTTGAGAAAGCAATAAAAGCTGGCGGTTTAAATATTGAAGTACCGTTTACTCCAGGACGTGGCGATGCTACAGACGAGATGACTGATGCTGATTCTTTTGCTCCATTAGAACCCTTAGCAGATGGATACCGTAATTATACAAAAAAGGAATACGTAGTAAGTCCTGAAGAGTTAATGCTTGATCGCACTCAATTAATGGGCTTAACTGCACCAGAAATGACAGTCCTTGTTGGTGGAATGAGAATGTTAGGAACCAACTATTACAATACAAAACATGGTGTGTTCACAGATAAGGTTGGAGCTTTAACTAATGATTTCTTTGTGAACCTAACAGATATGGGTAACACATGGAAACCTATCGAAAAAGGTCTTTACGAAATTAGAGATCGTAAAACTGGAGTTGTTAAATGGACCGCTACACGAATGGATTTAGTATTTGGTTCTAATTCTATTTTACGCTCTTATTCTGAAGTATATGCACAAGATGATAACAAAGAAAAATTTGTAACCGATTTTGTAAAAGCTTGGACTAAAGTAATGAATGCAGATCGATTTGATTTAAAATAAAATCTCATAATATATAACAATAATAGCGGCTTTAATCTAGGATTAAAACCGCTATTTTATTTATTAGTCACCTAATAATTAACCATTATTTTTCATAGAAAGACTTCAGTATAAATAATTATAAATTCATTCTTTGTACAATACATACTTAAAGTGAATTTATAAAAGAAGCCACTTCAAAAAAAGAAGTGACTCTTAAAAACCAACCTTAATCAATCCCTAAAAATTAAGATTTTGGCAACAATACAGCATCAATAACATGAATAACTCCGTTAGATTGATTCACATCTGCAATCGTTACTTGAGCAGAATTTCCGTTTTCATCTGTAACATAAACAGCTTCACCTTTTAACCAACACGTAATCATACCACCACTTACTGTTTTAATTTCAGCTTTACCCTTTCCTTTTTTAATCAATGTTAAAAGATCTTTAGCATTCCATTTTCCTGCAACAACATGGTAAGTTAATACGGTTTGTAATTGCTTCATATTTTCGATCATTAACAACGTTTCAACAGTCCCTTTAGGTAATTTATCAAAAGCTTCATTAGTGGGTGCAAACACAGTAAAAGGACCTTCACTTGATAATACATCTACTAAATTTGCGGCTTTAACAGCTGCAACTAAAGTGGTATGGTCTCTAGAGTTTACTGCATTTTCTATAATATTTTTAGTAGGATACATTTTAGCACCACCAACCATAACTGTTTTTTCATTCATCGTACGGTCTTGAGAAAATCCGCTAACAGCTGTAAAAATTGCAACAGTAAAGCATGCTGATTTTAATAATTTTAATGATTTCATAGTTTTAACGTTTTTTAAAATTGTTATTTTATTGTTTCTGTACTATTAACGAAATTTAATCTCCCTCAGTTTTTGCTTTTTAAACGTCTTAACAATATATTAACTAGACACATCGCCTAGATTATTGATTTTAAAATACTTACATCAATATCAAAAACTCAAAAAAAAAAGAAACTAATAGTGTAAGCATATAATTATTATTATTTTTAACCATTAATCAAAAAATCATAAATATGGCAACTGTAACCTTAAAAGGAAACGCAATAGAAACTTCAGGAGAATTACCAAAAGTGGGTACAAAAGCTCCAGATTTCACATTAACAACTATAGAATTAGGTTCAAAATCTTTAAAAGATTTCGAAGGAAGCAATGTTATTTTAAACATATTTCCTAGTGTAGATACAGGAACTTGTGCACAATCTGTAAGAGAGTTTAATAAAGAAGCTAGCAATTTAGATAACACTAAAGTACTTTGTATTTCTCGCGATTTACCTTTTGCTCAAGCACGTTTTTGTGGCGCGGAAGGATTAGATAATGTTATTTCTTTATCAGATTTTAAAAATGGTAGCTTCGGAAAAACGTACGGTTTAGATTTTATAACAGGACCTCTTGAAGCATTATTATCAAGATCTGTAGTTATTATAAACGAAAAAGGAGACGTAATCTACACAGAACAAGTATCTGAAACGGTAGACGAACCTAATTACAAGGCTGCTTTAGAAGCTCTACAAAATGGCTAAAAAAGAATCACTTCTAGCGAATAGAATTAAAAGTGTAGGATATGCGTATAAAGGCGCTATCCTACTCTTAAAAACAGAAGCGAGTATAAAAATCCAGTTCGTGATTGCGCTTTGCGTCACCGTTGCTGGATTTTATTTTAATATATCATCTACAGAATGGATGGCTCAAACATTAGCCATTGGTATTATCATGACTGCCGAAGGTTTAAATACAGCTGTAGAAGCTATTGCAGATTTTATTCACCCAGAACACCATACTAAAATTGGATTTATAAAAGACATCTCTGCGGGAGCGGTTTTCATTGCTGCTATTGCTGCAACTATCGTTGGTTTTATTATTTATATCCCAAAAGTATTTTAAAGACCATACCCTTAGGATAAACGTTAGTAATTTGTATTTTTGCTCAAATAAACAACAGCGCGTTGATGGCTAAAAAAAACCCAAAAACTAAACAACCTAGTACTTCAAAATTTAAGAAACCAAGTCTGAAATTAACCAACCAACAAAAGCTAATTTTTGGGAGTTTACTTATCATTCTCGGCATTATTTTGGGTACCGCATTTTTATCTTATTTCTTTACAGGAAAAGCCGACCAAAGCATTTTAAATGAGTTTTCTGCACGAAATGTAGAAGCCGAAAATTGGGTTAAAAAATTAGGGGCTTACCTTAGTGATATTTTTGTATATCGCGGTTTTGGTATCGCAGCTTTTATTTTTTCAGGATTACTTATTCGTTCTGGATTACACGTACTTTTAGATATTAATCGTGCTAAATTAAGACGCCACTGGTTTTGGGGATTATACCTCACAATCTGGATTTCTATATTTTTCGGATTTTTTGGAGAAAAACATGCCATTCTTGGTGGTACAGTAGGTTTTGAAATCAATACCTTTTTACAAGACTATATTGGTATTCTAGGTGTCTCTTTACTATTATTCTTCGGACTTATAGTCTATCTCGCCATACGCTTTAAGATTACAATTCACAGTTTTATAGCTCTATTCAAATCGGCTAGAAAAAATATTTCTGATGAATTAAAATCAAATAAAAACGAAGATAGTTTTGCTTTCGATAACAGCCTAACTGAAGAAGCTGAAGCAATAAAATCTGCTTATATCACTCCGAAACAAGACAAACCTAAACCAATAATACCAGAACCTGAGCCAACACCTGTTGTCGAATTTGAGACAAAACAACAACCAAAACCTGTAAAAGATATTACTACAAGCACTTTTGAAGTCGAAACGCCAAAGGAAGAAACTATTGAAGACACCGCTGAATTAGAAATTGAAACCGTTGAAGAAGAGCTTTCTGAAACCGATAATTTATCTAATAAATTAGTCGCAGATTTTGGCTTGTTTGATCCGACTTTAGAGCTTGGAAAATATCAATTTCCGCCATTAGATTTATTAAAAAAATACGATAATGAAGGCATTTCTATCAACCAAGAAGAACTTGAGGGTAACAAAAATAGAATTGTAGAAACCTTAAACAATTATAAAATTGGTATTGCTAGTATTAAAGCGACTATTGGACCAACAGTTACATTATATGAAATTGTACCAGAAGCCGGTGTTCGTATTTCTAAAATTAAAAACTTAGAAGACGATATCGCCTTATCGCTATCAGCATTAGGTATTCGTATTATCGCCCCTATTCCTGGAAAAGGAACCATTGGTATAGAAGTTCCTAATAAAAATTCTACTATCGTATCTATGCGATCTGTAATTGCGTCTCAGAAATTTCAGAAATCAGAAATGGAATTGCCTATTGCTTTTGGAAAAACCATTAGTAATGAAACCTTTGTAGTCGATTTAGCTAAAATGCCTCACATGCTTATGGCAGGTGCTACTGGTCAAGGTAAATCTGTTGGACTAAATGCAGTGCTTACATCATTACTATATAAGAAACACCCTGCAGAAGTTAAGTTTGTTTTGGTCGATCCTAAAAAAGTAGAGTTAACATTATTCAACAAAATTGAACGTCATTATTTAGCAAAACTTCCAGATGAAGCTGAAGCGATTATTACAGATAATACCAAAGTAATTAATACGCTTAATTCGCTTTGTATAGAAATGGATAATCGTTACGAAATGCTAAAAAATGCATTGTGCCGTAACATTGTAGAATATAACACAAAATTTAAAGCACGAAAATTAAATCCAAACGACGGACATGCCTATTTACCATATATAGTTTTGGTTGTCGATGAATTTGCAGATTTAATTATGACGGCTGGAAAAGAAGTTGAAACCCCTGTAGCACGTTTAGCACAATTAGCCCGTGCCATTGGTATTCACTTAATTATAGCAACACAAAGACCATCTGTAAATGTAATTACAGGTATTATTAAAGCCAATTTCCCCGCTAGAATAGCATTTAGAGTAACAAGTAAAATAGATTCTCGAACCATTTTAGATGGTTCTGGAGCAGATCAACTTATTGGTCGTGGAGATATGCTTTACACTCAAGGTAACGAATTAGTACGTATACAATGTGCTTTTGTAGACACTCCAGAAGTAGAACGTATTGTAGATTTTATTGGAGCACAAAAGGCATATCCAGACGCGCATTTACTTCCAGAATATGTTGGTGAAGAAGGTGGCACAAATCTTGATATTGATATCTCCGACAGAGATAAATTATTTAAAGACGCTGCCGAAGTTATTGTTACAGCACAACAAGGTTCTGCATCGTTATTACAACGTAAATTAAAATTAGGTTATAATCGTGCCGGACGATTAATCGATCAATTAGAAGCCGCAGGAATTGTTGGCCCTTTTGAAGGTAGTAAAGCCCGACAAGTATTAGTTCCTGATTTTATTGCATTAGAACAATTATTAGAAAATGAAAAGAACAATTAGAATGAAAACATTTTTACTTTCACTTACATTATGTTTCACCCTTCTAGGGTTTAGTCAAAATGACACTAAAGCGAAAACATTATTAGATCAAGTATCTAAAAAAGTAAAATCTTACGATAATATTTCATTAGATTTTAAATACGTACTTCATAATTCTGCAGAAAACATTAACCAAGAAACACGTGGTGATGTGGTTATGGAAGGAGATAAATATGTATTAAACATTTTAGGTATTACTCGAGTTTTTGATGGTAAAACACTTTACAGCATCAATCCTGAAGATGAAGAAGTAACCATTTCTACTGAAGATCCAGACGACGAAAACAGTATTACTCCTAGTAAAATGTTATCGTTTTACACAGATGGTTATACATATAAAATGGGTGAAGAAAAAAACATTAAAGGACGTAAAATTCAATTTGTAAAATTAACACCAATGGATTCTAATTCAGAAATAAATCATATTTTATTAGGTATAGATCCACAAACAAAACACATATACAATTTAATAGAAGTTGGTAATAACGAAACGCAAACAACACTTACTGTAACATCGTTTGAAACAAATCAGACTTTATCTAAAGCATTATTTTCTTTCGATAAAAACAAATACAAAAACTATTACATCAACAAATTAAACTAGTACGTACTTGAAAATTTTAGACCGATATATCTTAACCACTTACCTCAAGACATTTTTTAGTGTTTTTATAATACTAATGATGATTTTTGTATTACAAACCATTTGGCTATTTATAAAAGAGCTAGCTGGTAAAGATTTAGACGTTATTGTTATTTTTAAGTTCTTAATGTACTACTCGCCTAAGTTAATACCTTTAGTATTGCCACTTACCATTTTATTATCATCTATAATGGTTTTTGGAAGTTTTGCAGAAAACTATGAATTTGCCGCCATGAAATCTACAGGAATTTCATTACAACGTGCTATGGCGGGACTAAGTGTTTTTATTGTTATTTTAGGAATTGTTACTTTTTTCTTTTCTAATAATGTAATTCCGTGGGGAGAATACCACTCCTACAACCTTCGTAAAAATATAGCAAAACTAAAACCAGCTATGGTTATTGCAGAAGGCCAATTTAATGATGTCGGAACCATTAATATTAAAGTAGAAAAAAAGACAGAAGACAAATATTTACACGATATTATTATTCATAAAAAAGCAAATAGTGGTTTAGGAAACTATACAACTATTGTTGCTAAAAACGGAGAATTAATAGGTCAAGAAAATTCTAATATTTTAAAGTTAATTTTAAAGGATGGCTATTACTATGACGATACACCTCCTAAAAAAGCTAAAGAAAGACGCCGCAGACCGTTTACAAAAAGCGCCTTCGACGTGTATACAATTAACACCGATTTATCGCAATTAGACAACGTTGATTTAGACGATAAAAATGTAGATAGTAAATATAACATGTTGGATGTCTCTGGTTTAAATTACACGATAGACTCACTAGCTCATGAGCGTGAAAAAGACTACGATAAACTTTCTCATAATATTTATAACCGTTATAGTATAAAAAATTTAGAGATTAGTTTGCAACCACTGAAAGACACTATATATACAGGAAATATTTTAGATTTATATGATAATGACAAACGACTTCAGATTGTAGAATTATCTATAAACAGTTCTGCAAGCACAAAGCAAATTCTTAACAATAACGAAAAATCATTTAAAACAAAATCTGCTTGGTTAAACAAGCATGTTATTGCTTTACATGAAAAATTATCATTAGGGTTTGCCTGTATTATTCTATTTTTTGTTGGAGCTCCATTAGGCGCATTAATTAGAAAAGGAGGTTTAGGATTACCTATGATTATTGCAATTTTACTCTTCTTAACCTATCACTTTATTGGTATTTTCGCTAAAAACAGTGCTAAAGACGGCACATTTAATCCTGTTTTAGCGACATGGTTTTCAACCTTAGTTATGCTACCTTTAGGAGTGTTTTTAACACGTCGAGCAACTGCCGATAAAGGATTATTTGAGTTTGATCATATTTTAATTCCGCTAAAAAAACTACTCCCATTTAAAAATAATTCTGATGAGATATTTGCAGACGGATTTAGCAGAGATTTTAGTGATTTTAAACGTTATAAGGAAGATAAACTTTTAAGTATTATAAAAGATCCAACGGCTTATAATTATCACGAATCTGGTAAAATAGAAGCATTATATACATTAGAAGAACGTAATTTAGATTTAGAAGCCCTTAGAATGAAAGGCGTACATATCGATAAAACCTTCGAAACCGCTAAAAACCTAGTTACACGATTAAATATTTACTCAAAAATTGCTTTAATTTTTAATTGTACTGGAATAATACTTCTCATTTTATTTTTCATTTTAAAAAATAATAAAATGCCAGGTTCAGCCACAACATGTTTACAATTAAGTATTATTTCGTTTATAATCTTTATAGTGTACTATATCTCCCAACAATTCAGTATAATCGCTTTCAAAAAACATTTAAATCAAAAAAGTAAAAAGTATAACATCTTATTTACAATTTTAGGATTTATTATATACCCAATAGCTCATCCCTTCTTTAAACACAAAACAAAGGAGGACTTAAGTCGAAATGCGATACAACATTTAAACTAAAAGCAATATCTTTGCATTATGATGACAGAAACCAAAAACAAAACATCTTCATCTTTTAAACTACATACAATTAAAGAAGCCATTGACGATATTAGAAATGGTAAAGTAATTATAGTTGTAGATGATGAAGACCGAGAAAACGAAGGCGACTTTATTGCCTCGGCATCTAAAGCAACACCTGAAATGGTGAATTTCATGGCCACACATGGTCGTGGATTAATTTGCGCTCCGCTTACAGAAAGTCGTTGTAAAGCATTAGGTTTACCCATGATGGTTAGTAACAATACCGACCATATGGAAACTGCTTTTACAGTGTCTGTAGATTTACTTGGAAAAGGAGTTACTACAGGTATTTCTGCTGCAGATAGAGCACGTACAGTTCAAGCTTTAGTAGACCCAGAAACAAAACCGTTTGAATTAGCTAGACCAGGTCATATTTTTCCTCTTGTAGCTAAAGATGGAGGTGTTTTAAGGCGAACAGGACATACAGAAGCTGCTATAGATTTAGCTAGATTAGCAGGCTTAGAACCAGCCGGAATGATTGTTGAAATCATGAACGAAGACGGAACTATGGCACGACTACCTCAGCTTAAATTGGTTGCTGAAAAATTCGATTTAAAAATCGTTTCTATTGAAGATTTAGTAGCTTACAGAATGCAACATGACTCTTTAATTGAAAAACAAGAAGATTTTGACATCCAAACACGTTTCGGGAAATTCCGTTTAAGAGCTTATAAGCAAACCACAAATAATCAAGTACATATTGCGTTAACAAAAGGACAATGGAAATCTGATGACCCTGTATTAACACGAATAAACTCGACACTTGTTAATAATGATATTTTAGGCACATTAACCAATAATCCTGATGCTAAATTAGACAACATGTTTAAAGTCATTAATGATGCTGAAAGCGGTGCTATACTCTTTATAAACCAAGAGCCTACCTCTATGAATACCATTAAGCGTTTATCTATTTTAAAACAAGAACAAAAAGAAAATAGTGTAACAAAAGCACCTAGTATTGCAATGGATAATAAAGACTTTGGTATTGGTGCACAAATTTTACATGATCTTGGTATTCATAAACTCCGATTAATTTCGAATAGTGAACATACTAAACGTGTTGGAATGATAGGTTACGGATTAGAAATTATCGATTACGTAAATTACTAAATACAACGTTCCGATTTAAAACATAAAAAACCACCTCGAACAGGTGGTTTTTTTAGGCTATAATATCTCTTATTATTAAATCTGTAATAAGAAAGGTATATTAATTTAACACATTGAAAGTCTTTAAAATAACCCTACTTCATATTATAAATCTGTTCTAGAATCCAAACCCTAAACCAAAGGAAACACGTACACCATCTACAGAGTTAAACACTCCTAAATTAGCTGTTAATAACTCTGCGCCATTTACAAATACACCTCCTCCATAAGAATTATGCCACTTGTTAGAATTTTCCTGAGATAACCAAACACGGCCATAATCGAAACTACCATATACTCCTATTTTAATTGGTAATATTGGTGTTTTTAAATTGGTTAAACTATAACGTATATCTGTATTCTGATAAAAAGAACGTTTACCAGTAAAACGCTGGTTTCTAAATCCACGTAATCCATCTTCTCCTCCTATTGCTGCAGCTTGATAAAATTCGAAATCATTACCAATATTAAGATGTCCTTTAAACGTTGTTGCAAAGACTAACCGTCCAGAATAATTTAATTTATGTACCAAAGATAATTTTGGAATTACATAACCAAAATCGCGACCATTAATATCTAAATTCTGACTATACCCTGTTTCTAAATCAAGTTTTAAACCTAACGTTGGATAGGCTTTGTTATCGTAGTTTGCAAAATGAAAGCCTGCATGAACGCCAGCAAATTGCACTTCTTCAAAAATATAATGAGGTAAGGTAATACCGTTGTCTTCTACAAATCTATTCGTTGTATTATGCACTTCTGTAGTTTCGTAATGCACCCCAAAATCTATAGTACTTCCTCGCAAAGAATTCCAAACTAAACTTGGAGAAACTCCAAAACTTCTCACTTTAACACGATTAAAATCTACCCCTAAATCATCGCCGTTATTATTCGTTTCATTTCCATAGCCGAAAAAATTCAAAGTATAATTCGGACTCTGAAAACCAGCTTGTACTTTAAGGTTTAAATGACCTACAACATGAGCAAATTCGCCACTATATAACAATTCATAACCATTCGTTGCAAAATAAAATGCTGCTTTAAAGTTATGCTGACTGGTAAATGGGTTACGTTCAAAACCGTATCTAGTATATGTATGCGAAACCCCTAATTTAAATCCATCGTCAGGATTTGCTCCTAAAATAGGTAATAATTGATTGGTGTTACTTTTAAATTTCTTGAAATTATAAACCTGTGTTTCGTAATCGTCTGTCAGTTTTATTTTAGCAGATTCTGCATTCAGCATGTAATTTTTTTTCGATTTATAATCGTAAATCACAATGTTCTTTCCTTTCTCTACCGAATAATCATCTTTATTCTGACCTCCTATTAATCGGATTTTAATATGCTTACTTTTCCCTAAAACTTTAAACGTATCAGTATCATCTAAACCATAAATCCAAATTTCTTTAGTGTCTTTCGGATTATAAACTTTATGATGAAAACGATCTTTAATTTTATTTCCTTTTTTTCTAAATACAGAAACCTCAACATTTCCATTATCAAAACCTTTTACTGAGATATAATCATCTTTATTGGTGCCTGGAACTACAGCAAATTTACTAATTAGTTTATAATAGCGATCTGCAATATCTTTAAGGTTGGCACGACGTGCTTTTAAAATGTCTTTTATTTTTGAAATAGATTTGTCTTGAACTTCTTTTGGTAATTTATCGAATGCCTTAGCAATCACCTCATCTGTAATATTTTGCTGAATATATGCAACTTGAGCATCCCAAACCGATTTATCAATATCTGTTAAAAAGGCAACATCTAAAGGATAAGGTTCTGCATTAACGCCTTTTATATCTCTTAAATTTTCATCATAGCTTCTAAGTACGCGAGCTCCAGGAATTAAAGCCACGCCTGCACTTAACATAAAACCTTCAGACATTTTTGAAAATGCTTGGTCGCGATCTCTTGGCAAAGCTCTATATACTTTTTTACCATCTTCTTTAAACTCTAACCAACGCCATTGGTCTTGATGCCTATCCCAATCTCCAATAAGCATATCGAATAATCTGGATTTTATGTAGTTTTCTTGATCGATAAAGACATCTTCATCTGAATGAATTTTTTGAAAAACATCCATTGTACTAATTATATCTCCTGTGAAATTTTCTCCGGCTAGATTTTTATGACCTTCAGATGCATGTTCTTCTAAAAAGTACAATTCACCTCCAAATTCCGAATTAAATTCCATTAATGCATTTTGCTTCGGAACGTAATATAATTTCGGATTTAAATGGTATACACCAACTGCATCAGACAATACATCTATAGTTAATGGTGCATATGGGTGTGCTCCTGTAAACACATCAGACACTAAAGCTTCTGCTGCTGTATCGTCAAACTGACCTTCTACATATTGATCGCGAAACATTGCTGCTTGTATATACTGAGTAGCACTTTTCTTTAAAGCACGCATTACATATTGCGTTCCTTCTGCATCTTGTAATCTTAAAGATTTAGATTGTGTTCCACCTCCTTTTCTAATCGGAATAACACCCCCATAAAGCGTATCTAAATTCAAAGTTTTTGCTAAAACGGGTTTACTATAATAATCTCGAAAACGCTCTCCCCATAAAAACTTATAAAACGAAGACTTATTCGTGTCTTCTAATGTTAATACTGATGCTTTAACCGAATCTTGAAATTTACTTGGATAATTAATTCGAGAAGGACTCACTGCTTCATGAATGTTTTTTCGAAAAACCACACTATTGGTTTCTGCTTTTAAAAACTGAACATCTGTAGCTAGATTTTTATGAATATTTAATACTGCATATCCGTTTTCTGCTAAGCCAAACTGCGCATCTGATCGCGGTCTTACTCCTGTTGTTTTAGAACCTGAACCACTAATTATTTGAGTTAAATTATCTAACTGAATAAACTGCAAACTATGCTCATGTCCTGAAATAAAAATAACATGGTCGTTTTGTTGGGCAGCTGCAATTAGCTGTTTACGCATGTCGTTATAAAACCAATTAGACATATCTGCATTAGAAATACCAGTCGTACTTCTTAAAATATTTTTTACTGTACCTAAAATAGGTAAAGGTTTCATATGGTCTGCAAAAGTATATTGTCCGTTATGCGGACCATTACTAAACATTGGGTGATGAATGGCAACCAATGTGGTTTTGCCTCTTGCTTTTTTTATTTCACTTTTAAATTCATCTAAAAATTGATCTCTTGTTTTAATATCACAATCGTCGTTAATAGTTGGTTGTTTATTCCAATTTGTAATATACCATTGGGAATCTACAACAATTAAAACCACATCGTCATTAATATTAATACGCTTTATACCACATCCATTTTCTGGCTTAAATGTATTTTTACCTAAAGCATCTTCTACTATTTTCTCCTGACGCTTAAGTCCTTTTATACCACTATACCAATCGTGATTTCCAGGAATAACATATACAGATCCAGGAAACGTTTTAGCAACTTCCAATTGCAGTTCCATTGCTTTTTTTGCTGCGTTGTGACCTTTCTCTCCTTTATCAGGAAACCCTTTAGGGTAAATGTTGTCGCCTAAGAAAAACAATAAATCTTCTTTATCTGCTGAAGCAAACTGTTTTTGCATTTCTAATAGTGCTTTTGGCGCTTTTCCATCTTTTGGTTTACCGGCATCTCCTACCAAAAACACATTAAGTGTTTCTTTATTTATATCTTGTAACTCGCCTTCTTTTAAAGGCGAATAATTAGACTTATAAGTTGCACAACTAGCGAGAACAATAAAAAATAAAAAGAGTAAAAATTTATTCATAAACTGAAGGTTTCTTTTAAAATGTTGCTTCTATATCTGCTATAGAAAACACCGTTCCAGCATCTTCCAAATTGGTATTAATATCTGCTCGAATGGCTTTAATACCATTTGCACCTTGAAGTTCTTCAACCTCAACAATTTCGATATGTTTACCTATATAATTTTTAGATTGAAGGAATTCGAAATAATTTAAATATTCACGTTCTATCGCATTGGTTGAAAAGACTACGCATAATTTGTGTGGTTGTGTAATACGTTCTTTAGTGCCTTTAATTAATGCTTTATCTATTCGTTTTTTAATCATTTCGTAACGCACATTGTATGCACCATCTACATCAAACTGTTTTTCGTCTATACGGTACCGTATTGTTAATGGTACATCGTAAACTAAAATTAAAGAAGTTACGTCTAGCTTTACTGGAAACTCTTGCTGATGTTTATAATATAAAGCTTCCATCTCGCACATCACTTGTAATTGCCACAATCTTAAATTAAACAACATGGATTCATGATACTCCTTATGTTGTGCTATAGACTGACCAACGTACATGTTATGTTCAATACCATCAGTTTTAAATTTTTCAAAATAATGTGGAAAAATAGCTTGTGCATTAACCTGTTGCTTGTCTAGAAATATAGATAAGTTTTTATTTATAGTATTAATGGTTTGGTCGTATTCTTTTCTAGCAGAATAGAACAATTGTTTGTCCTCATCTACCGTATTTATAAAATCTTCAATTTCTTCACTAACTATTCCTGCAGCTTTAAAATATTTAAATAACGGATAAATATCTTTTTCTAAAAAAAGATGAATTTCTTGTTCTGTATTATTACTAAACGCAGCATCTAACTCGAAAATTTTCTTTTCAATCTTATAGATAAGTTGTTCGTAAAACGGCATATTTTGTTTAGCTAATACACTTTGTAATATGCCTTTTATTTGTGTTAGCGCCTTATTTAAATCGTATTGAATAGCATGGTTTCTCGCCATAGAAGACCCTACAATATCTATTTGTCCATATAATGGCAACACGTTTTCGAAAGTAATTTCATTAAAACTAGGAGATTCTCCTGCTTCTCGACCTTGTATAAATCGATGTGCTTCCTCAATAAAACGCCATTCTACTGCTGGGTGAATAGAGGTACATTGGTTTTGTATAACAGCACTTACTTTGTTATCATATTCATCTAATGATCGTTTTGAATGGCTTAAAATAAACGGCATAATCGTGTCTAACTTAACCTTATTTATAGCATTTAATTGATTGGTTTTATATGCAGCCAATTCTACTATAAACTGAAGTTTTCCATTTATTTTTATAGGTAATAAAATAGCACTCTTAAAACCTCTTTCTAATAACCTACGACTTAAATTATTGCCTTTAGTAAGACGATGATAATTAGGCACATTTGATATCACTACAGGTTCATGTTTTGTAAATAAAGATTCATACACATGTTTGCAAGCGTAAGTTATACACGAAACAGAATGTCCTTCTTGTAAAGTTAGAGCATTAACACCAACGCCTAACGGACGAAATAAAACGCCTTTATCTACAATGTAATTTCCGAATTCAAGATCGTTTATGTTAAATATTTTACGCACATCTTCTAAAATTTGTATGGAATTTTCTGAAGTTCCTTCTATAAGATGTGTTTTAAATTCATCTATTTTTTCATCTAATGTTGTATCTATCATACTTATCAGTCCAAAACCTTCTACAGTCCAAGAATTATCCGGAAAATAACGGTCCCAAACAGATTTATCTTGCGCATTTTCCAAAAGTTCGTCTAAAATTTCTGATGTAATTTCTACAGCATTTTCATTCGGATAAATCGTTAAAAAATCGGCATTAAAAGTAATTCTATAGGTTCGTGTTTTTCCATTAGCATCGATAAGCTGAATTTGTTTTGGACGTTCAAAATCGACATTAAAACCATAATAGGTATTTAAAATAATAGCATACGGATTTAAATCTATCGAATTTTCGTTGTCTTTATATAGCTTCCTTAATACATCATTAACATCTGAAGAAGTTTCTTCAATGATTTTTTTAAAACGATTAGATACGTAAAAATACTCATTAGAATACGGATATATTGCAGCTTTAATTTCATTATCACCTAATGCAGGAGGAAACAAAAAAGCCATAATCTTATCGACTTCTTCTTTATATGTATTGAATACTTCTAACGAACGAATTCCTGTAACTAATTCAGGGTTTTGGTCTAGAATAGAAATAACCTGATGGGCTAAAAATTGTTCCATAGGTTGCTTTGAAGTCAATAATTTTTCAAAAGTTGATTTCAAATATCTAAAAGAAATAACCGGTTTAAATGGCCCTTTAATTAATTGTTCCATAATCGTTTTTACTTAACGTTAACTAAAAAATGATAGCTTAAAATAAATGATAAAGCCGATAGTACTATACCTACCATAAACACCGTATAAGTGAGTCTTAGCAACCTATATTTTCGCTCTAAAACCAAACCTAGATAATATAAATCTTTGGTTAAAGAGTTGTATAAAACATCTTCGTTTTCTTTTAAGTAGTCTATACCCCATTCAAAATCTTCTAAAGTCATTTTATAAAAATTACCGAAGAATAAAATATTTGTTTTGTTGGTTTTAATCATCTCTCTGGTAACAACATTAAGACTCGATACATTTGGACGTGTTGAGATTACAGACAATACAATTGCAGACACACTAAAAAGTAAAAGTACTAACGTAGGGTAAACCAAAAAGGCATTAGAAGCATTATCTAACTTGGGTACTAAATTAGAAAGTGCAACAGATAATATAATTGCATTTACAGATAACAAAATATTGGCTTTAGAATCTGCGATACCACTTAATGTCATGTGATTTCTAAGCGTTACTCTATACATGGTTTCTATACCACGACCTGATTTTTTAGAGTTCGATTTATTAGCCTTCTTCTTTTCAATTTTATTTATTTTTTTCTGAAGCTCGTAAGCATTCATTTCTTTTTTAGGTTGTAATTTTACTTGTGCGAAAGGTGTGTAAAATTTATGATTAGAAATAAATTCTTTGTTTTTTTTCAACCATTCTAATTCAGAAATTTCTTGTTCGTTTTTATACTTTATTTCTAATCTTAAACGTTCAGATATCTCTAAAAAATCGTCTGAAGCGACATGCGCACAATCGGCATCTTTAATTATTTTTTGAAGTGACGTTTTAGGCTCCTCTCCTATTTTTGTAACTAAAATTAATTGTTTTACTGTAGAGAAATCTGTTTCAGGCAAACCGGCATCTTTCATAAATTGCCGTACAATGCCAACACTTTCTGCTTCATGTCCATTATCTACATTTACATAGCCCGTATCATGAAACCAAGCCGCCAATTGTAAGAGTAAAGTATCGTGTTTAGTACAACTTTCTTTTTCTGCAAGTTTAGTAACGGTATTTAAAACATTACGAGTATGCTCTATATTATGGTAATAATTTTTAGGAGAAAGTTGTCTTTCAAATAAATTACTAACAAAAATTTCAGCTTGTTGTATAAGTGTCTCTTTCATGATATAAAGGTAATGTATTTTGAAATAGAAGACTTCTGTGCCGAAGTATTCTAAATTAACCAAACTTTAACTAGTAGTCGTATAATTTTATAAAACTCAACAAATCTGTATTAAAAACTTAATATAGGCGCTACCTTTGCTTTGCAAAAATCTCGTTAACGGTAGCTTTATAATTTCTTGGACTTCCGTTTTTCTTGATCATTTTATACACTTTTTTAGAGTCATTGAAAGATTGAGAAAAGTATTCCCAAAACCCTAACATTTTCATTTTTATAGGCATCGGTCCAGATAAAGCCTCGTCGTATTGCTGATAAATAGTATCATGGAATGCTTTAAAAATTTGCCACCTATTTTCAGGATATTCAGTCGTATTATCTCTAATCATTTGTGGTAAAAACGGATCGGCTATTAAACCTCTACCAATCATCCAATGGTCTATATTAGGGAACCGTTCTTGCAAATCTCTATACGCTTGTACACTCGTTATATCTCCGTTATAATACAATTTATGCGAACTTTGATTTACACAATTTTGAAAAGCCTCTAAATCTGTTCCGCCTTTATATAATTGCTTTCCTATACGTGCATGAATGGCCACATTTTTTATAGGATATTTTTCTAGAATAGGAAAAACGTTTAGAATTTCTGTAGGATCGTCGTAGCCCATTCTCATTTTCATAGAAATGGTAATATTGCTTTCGTTATGGGCTTTATGTAAAACCTCGTCTATTTTTGAAGGATTACAAATCATGCCAGATCCCATACCTTGTTTAGTAACCATTGGGTACGGGCATCCTAAATTCCAATTCAGTTCGGTATACCCTAAAGACTCTACATATTTAATTACGAATAAAAACTCATCAGGATCATTAGTCATAACCTGAGGAATTAAATGCGGAACAGTATTGTTTTCTGGATTTAAATCGCGCTGATAATTATTCTTAATCACCAGCTTTCCATTCAGCCTGATATATGGTGCATAAAACGTATCTATCCCGCCAAAATACTCATGAAAAGCATTACGAAAACGAAAGTCTGTAAATCCTTGTAAAGGCGATGATAAAAGTGTGATGGACATCCAAAAAATTATTTTTGCAAAAGTAGTGAAAAACAAAATCAACTTGATTAAAAAAAGAAGACCTTCAATAGCGCTTATATAAATGCAAACCTTCTAAACTTCAGCATCCACAATCGTCTCTTCAAAAAGGATTCCGCCTTTATACATTTCTTTTAAAACCGGACGAATTTGTCTACCAAGATCGGTTAAACTATATTCTACTCTGGGTGGCACTTCTGGAAACACGGTACGCTTTATTAAGCCATCGGCTTCTAACTCTTTTAATTGTTTGGTAAGCATGCGTTCGCTAATATCTGTTAGCAATCGCACCAATTCGCTATACCGTTTATTGCCTTGGTATAAGTGCAAAATTAGTGTCCCTTTACGTTTTCCTTTTACTGTATTTATAAATGTGTCTATCGGACAATAACTTTTTTTCATTTTTTTCTCTCGTAAGGTGCAGTAAACATACAAAACTGCACAAAATGTTCGTTAACGCACTTTTTGTAAGTGGTTGATTATTAATAATATTATACTGATCTTTATACAAAAGTAAGTAAAAACTAATAGATTAAAGATGAAACAAGTCAATTCAACATTTAAAGCATTTAGAGTAGAAGAAGCAGATGGCAATTATAATTGTTCGATTAAAGACATGGCATTTAGTCCTTTAGAACAAGATGAAATACGTGTAAAAGTACATTACAGTTCTTTAAATTATAAAGATGCATTATCGGCCTCTGGAAATAAAGGAGTCACAAGAAATTTCCCGCACACACCTGGTATTGATGCCGTAGGAATTATAGAAGACTCTACAGATTCTAAATGGAATATTGGAGATCAAGTTATAGTAACAAGTTACGATTTAGGAATGAATACCGATGGCGGATTTGCAGAGTATATACAAGTGCCATCTGCTTGGGCTGTTAAACTCCCAGAACAACTAAGTATGAAAGATGCTATGATTTACGGAACTGCGGGCTTAACCGCCGGAATGTCTGTATTAAGACTTACAGAACTTGTAAAGCCTGAAAACGGAAACATAGTCGTTTCTGGTGCAACTGGTGGTGTTGGCGGATTAAGCATATCTATTTTAAGTAAATTAGGATATACTGTTGTTGCTGTTACAGGAAAAGCATCAGAGCAAGATTTCTTATTTGGCTTAGGAGCTAAAGAGATTTTATTACGAAACGAAATTGAAAACATGGCCAACAAACCATTATTAAAACCATTATTTGCTGGAGGAATTGATACTGTTGGAGGAGTTATTTTAGAAAACATTATAAAAACAACAAACCCAATGGGAGCTGTAACCTGTTGCGGAAATGTAGCCTCTCATAAACTAGAATTAACCGTGTTTCCTTTTATTTTACGCGGAATTACTTTAGTTGGAATTGATTCTCAGAATTCTAAAATGAAAGATCGCACTAAAGTATGGGAAAAATTAGCCAACGATTGGAAACCAGAACAATTAGAACGTACCGCTAACGAGGTTACACTAGAAGGTTTAAATGAAAACATACAATTAATGCTTAAAGGCCAATTAAAAGGAAGAACAATAGTGAATCTTGAAGCATAAACAGCTTAAGCGTATCAGTTTACGCATAATTAATCATTACATATTTGTCAACACAAACTGGTTTCAGTATCTTATTTAGGAGCATTTATCTCGTTAATATCAAGATATTGAAACCAGTTTATTATAAAAGATGAAGCATCAATTATATACTAAATTTTAATAATGCTATTACGTATGGTCTATTCTGTAATTGGAAGGATTTATGTGTACAAATTTTTAAAAAAATCTGGAAAAACTACTCATAGAATCGAAACCTAAAATGTACGCTAATTCTTTAATGGTAATTTCACTTTTTACAAGTCGGCGTTTAGCTTCTGTAATTTGCCGTTGCTGAATAATTTGCTTTGCTGTAACATTTAGTTTGTCTTTTAAAATCTGATTTAATCGTTTTTCGCTAATCCCCATTTCTGTAGCATAATACTCCGCTTTTGTTTCCTTTAAAAAAGAGGTTTCCATGAGTTTTAAAAACTGAAACACTCGTTTCTGTTTTAAATCTTGATCGATAAATGTGTTATTCTGAAAACGGATTAGGTGTAACATTAGCACTTTTAATACTGTTTTAAGCATAATATACGAGGCTTTTTCACACTTAAATTCGTCTGTTATTAAATCAATTACATTTCGAATTTTCGCTGTTTTACCTTCACCTTCAATTCGGAGACGTTTAGAGGAGTTAAACAACATCATAATTTCTAGAGCGTATTCAATATCGTCTTCTTCAATAAATTCTCTTTCAAAATTAAATAAGATACCAGAATCTATTGTATACGTATCTTCAGGAAAGGCATCGTTCAAGGGCTTAAAACGAATAACTACTGTAGCTTCATTCAGAAATTCAAAATAAATCCCAAATGCATTTTCAGATAGCATTTTAGTATCAGGATGAATTCCTTTAGTAATCTTAATTTTATGCTTCCAGACGTTTTTACCCATTTACATTTAAAATATGTTTTAAATGTAATTATAAAAGAAACATAATTTAAACGACTTCTACTTTTTTAAAGGCATACCATAAAATCCCTCCCAAAATTAAAGCTAAAACTGCTGCACAACTATAAATTATGGCATAATCATGAGAAACATATTCTATAAACGTCGATAGAAATTGTCCGCCAAAAACCCCCATAGAATACAGCCCTAAATTTTTACCCAGATTTTTATTTGAACTGGCTTCAATCATCATATGGTTTAATAACGGAATAGTAAAACCAAAGCCTATACCTATAAAAACAGCGACCAATATTAATAATAGAACACTACTAAAACACGCCAAACAAATATATCCCAACATAAAGCAGACAAAACCAAGCGTAATGGTATTCCCATCTCCTAATTTACTTACAACTTTAGGCATTTGGCTAGCTGTAATTATGGCTATTAAAGATATAAATGCCATATAATATCCAGTTAAAGAATCGCTAAACTCGAATGCTTTAGGCAAGTATAATGGTAACGATACAAAACTGACAAAAAACAACACCATAGCCGACATAGATGCATAAAACACAAGTCTTACTTTTAATTTATTTTCTTGTTTTAATAGGCCATCTTCATGATTTAAATGCTCTAATCTTTTTACTCCGGTTAGCGTTTTATAGACAAAAACCAGACAAACTAATGCCATTAAATAAATATAAAATGGGTATTGCCAATGCCATTGCCCTAAAACACCGCCTAAAGATAAAAAGATAACACCGCCTAATTCTATAGACATACCTTGCCAAGCAATAAGTTTCATGCGATCTGCCCCTTTAAAGACCTCAGCAATAAAAGACGTTACAGCAACTTGCACCATAACTGTAGCACCACCTAATAGAAAACGATCTGCGATTAAGAAATAATCGTTTGTAATATAGGCACCTGCAACACCTAAAATAGCATAAGGTACCAAACCAAAATACAACATTTTAACGGTCCCCAATTTCTTCAAAATCCCCCTATAAAAGGCGCAAAAACCACAACACCTAATGCTGGTAAAGTGATTAACAATCCTGGCGATAATTTAAAATTTAAATTAGAAACGATGTTCCCTAACGACGGTGCAATTACAGTACCAACCATTATGGTAAGACTGCTAATTAGTAAGACGGTAAAAATTCCGAAATTAGATATATTCTTCATGTTGCAAAACTGCAAACATATTAGTTAACATGTTTGACATCTTTTCTAATAGACTGTGCTAAATTGGAAATACTCCATTAATTTCTCAGTTATTAATCTATTAAAAAAAGCTATCTAAAAAAAACCAAAACTTACCTAATATACTGTAAACAAATGTATACGTAAGTAACATAAGTCACTTTGCAAAACTTCTTTATAGTGTAATTTTGAAAAAAGAAAATTTCTTTTTTTTAAACAAGTGCGTTTTCTATTTAATAATACAGACTATGATAAATGAATTACAAAATTGCTATGGACATGTATTAGAAGAAGATTTATTAAATGAAATCGCAGAAATTGGTATAAGCAAAACAATACCAGAGCATGTTAAAATGATTGAGATAGGCGATTATGTTAAATCTATGCCTTTACTTATTTCTGGAGTAATTAAGGTCTTACGTGAAGACAAAAACGGAAACGAATTGTTACTCTATTATCTTGAAAAAGGAAATACTTGTTCTATGACTATGGCTTGTTGTATAGATCGCCAGAAAAGTAATATAAGAGCGATAACAGAATCTGAAGTTAAATTAATTTTAGTCCCTGTTAATAAGATGGACGAATGGATGTCTAAATATGAATCTTGGCGGAATTTTGTAATAGAAAGTTATCACAACAGAATTATCGAACTACTTTATACGCTAGACAATATTGCATTTAAACAAATGGACGAACGCTTAATTCAGTATTTAAAAGACCAATCCAGAGTGAACCATATAGATATTATTCATAAAACACATAAAGAAATTGCTTACGATTTACACACCTCTAGAGTCGTTATTTCTAGACTTTTAAAAAAGCTAGAAAAATTAAACAAAATAGAATTGGGTAGAAATTATATTAAAACACTAAAATTATAAACCACTCTTACAACAAACACTATAATACTATGTCATTTTTAACTTCATTATTCGGAATAAACTCTCAAAAAAATGAGGCTATCACAGTCTTAAACGCAGCCGATTTTAAAACTGCAATTACTAATAAAAAGGTTCAATTAGTAGATGTAAGAACACCAAACGAGTTTAAAACTGGCCATATAAAAGGCGCAAAAAACATAGACTCTTTTTCTTCGAATTTTAAAACAGAACTTGAAAAATTAGATAAAAGCAAAGCCGTTTATGTGTATTGCAGAAGCGGAGCGAGAAGCAGACAAAGTGCTAAAAAACTAGCAACATTAGGATTTACAGAAATTTACGATTTAAAAAATGGTATTTTAGGCTATAATTAATGTCTTATATGAATTTAACTGAAACGTTTTGGAATACTAAATATAAAAACAACGATATAGGTTGGGATTTAGGAGCGGTCTCTCCGCCTTTAAAAACTTATATCGATCAGTTAACAAACAAGGATTTAAGAATTTTAATTCCAGGTGGCGGAAATTCTCACGAGGCAGAATATTTACACCGTAACGGGTTTAAAAACGTGTACGTAATAGATATTTCTGTAATCGCTCTAGATAATTTAAAACATCGCGTGCCAACATTTCCTTTAGAACATATTATTAATAAGGATTTTTTTGATTTAGATTTAATCTTCGATATTATTATAGAACAAACTTTTTTCTGTGCTATTTCTCCTTGTTTAAGACCTGAATACGTAAAAAAAACAAAAGCATTATTAGTACCAAAGGGCAAGGTTGTGGGCCTTCTTTTTAATGTTCCCTTACATAAAGACCATCCTCCTTTTGGCGGACATAAAGATGAATATCACTCCTATTTTAAAGACCATTTTAATATTCAATTGATGGAAGCCGCTTATAATTCTCATGAATCTAGAGAAGGAAGAGAACTGTTTTTTAAAATTCAGAAACATTAATATTAGTCTTTTTTACTTTTAGAATTTCAAAAATAATAGTTTATTATTTTTTATTATTTCAACCCTAAATCCTATTCTGTTTTTAGGTCTATTTTCACACCTTAATTTTAAAATAAAAAATCAATCTCTTGTTAAAAAAATCGTGTATACAAAACGACACCAACTCATCAAAATAAACTACAAATCAACAACATATACACTTATTATAATAATAAAACTTTAAATTTCGTTAAGTAACCTATGTAACTGACCACCGTATTTTATTGCCCTATTTTTGATGCAATAAATTACATAAAAATGAAAAAAGGATACCTTTTAGTACTTAGTTTTTTTCTATTCACAATACTACTTCAAGCGCAACAAATTACCCCAATTGAAAAAGCAGAAGTATTAACTAAAGTGATGGAAGAAAACAGATCTATAAAAATTTCTCAGCAAGAATATAAAGAAGCACAAGCAGATTACAGACAAACAAACGCTGTATTTTTACCAAACATTACAGCCTCTCATACTGCAATGGCTACAACAAATCCATTAATGGCTTTTGGCTCTAAATTAAATCAAGAAATTTTAACGTCTAGTGATTTCGATCCAGAGTCTTTAAATGATCCCTCTCAAATCGAAAATTATGCTACAAAATTTGAAATACTGCAACCTTTAGTAAATATGGATGGTGTTTTTCAGCGTAAAGCAGCAAAATTTAAAATGAATGCTATGGCCTTACAAACCGAACGTAAAACAGATTATTTAGTATTCGAGGTCGATAAAGCGTATATGCAACTACAGTTAGCTTATAAAGCAGTAGATGTTTTAGAAACAGCTTTAAAAGCTGCTTTGGCAAATAAAAAATTAGCAGATAATAGTTTTAAACAAGGTTATTTGCAACGTGCAGATGTATTATCTGTAGAAGTACGAGTAACCGAAGTACAGAATCAATTACAATCGGCTAAAAGCAACGTGCAAAATGCATCTAATTATATTTCCTTTTTAATACACGACAATTCCGATGTTGTGTTTCAACCTACAGATAGTTTAACAGTAAATATAACACCTTTAACAGATGGAAAAATATCGGAAAGCAGAGCAGATATTCAAGCCATGCAATTATCTACAGATGCCTACCAAAACATGTATAAAGCAGATAAAATGTCATTCTTACCACGTTTAAATGCTTTTGGTAGTTATGAATTATATGACGATCAGATTTTTCATGCCGACGCTAGCGGCTATATGTTTGGTGCACAATTAAGTTGGGATGTTTTTCAGGGCTCTAAACGTTTTGGTAAATCTCAGAAAAGTAAAGCTGAATTTGAGAAATCTAAATTCCAATACGAACAGTATGTTTCTCAAAGTCAGTTAGAATTTAACAAAGCACAGCGTATGCTTTTAGATGCAGAAAGTAAACTTAAACTCACAAGTTTAGCCTTAGAGCAATCTAAAGAATCTTTAAGAATTAGAACCAACAGATTTAGTGAAGGTTTGGAAAAAACATCAGATTTATTATTGGCAGACACGCAATACGCAAAGAAGCAATTAGAATACTACCAAACGATTTTCGAATACAATTACGCACAAGCATATTTACAATTTTTAACTAAAGACTAATTAATCAAGATGAAAACATATACCTATATATTCGCCGCAATTGCATTATCAATATTCACAACAAGTTGTGGTAGTGATGAGAAAAAAGTAACTGCAGACACAACACCACCAATACCTGTACAAGTAAGTGCAATTCAAGAAAACACTAATAATCCATTTGTAACTGCTAGCGGGAAAATTCAAGCTAAAAACAGTGCCGATTTAAGCACACGTATTATGGGCTACGTAAATAGTATTCCTGTAAATGTGGGAGATAAAGTACGTAAGGGACAACTTTTAGTATCTATTAATAATGCCGATTTACAAGCAAAGAGTGCTCAGGTAGATGCTGGTATTACAGAAGCTAGTGTTGCTTTCAATAATGCACAAAAAGATTACAACAGATTTCAAAATTTATTTGCAGAAAACAGTGCATCTCAAAAAGAGTTAGACGATATGACTGCGAATTATGAAATGGCTAAAGCCCGTTTAGAATCGGCTAAACAAATGAAAAACGAAGTGAATTCTCAGTTTGCATACTCTAATATAAAAGCGCCTTTTTCTGGAATAGTAACTAGTAAAACTATTGAAGTTGGCGATATGGCAAATCCAGGTATGCCTTTAATTTCGGTAGAAACTCCAGGTCTTTTTGAAGTGATTGCAAGCGTACCAGAGAATGAAATATCTCAAATTAAAACAAATACAGAAGTACAGGTTAATGTAAAGTCTATTCATAAAATAATTTCAGGACAAGTTACTGAAGTAAGCACGTCTGCAAAAAACACTGGCGGACAATTTTTAGTAAAAATAGCCTTAGACCAAACAGACGCTCCTATTTTATCAGGTATGTTTACAACGGTTCAGTTTCCTGTTGCTAAAAAAGCAGCGGCATCTTCAATGATTTTAATTCCAACTTCAGCCTTAGTAACTCGTGGCCAACTTACTGGAATATATACCACAAGCCAAAGCGGAACTGCTGTTTTACGTTGGTTACGTTTAGGACGAACGTATGGAGAATCTGTAGAAGTATTATCGGGTTTATCTGCGAATGAATCTTACATCGTATCTGCCGATGCTAAATTATATAATGGTGCCAAAATTTCAATTCAATAACGAACATACCGCGTTAAGGATAGCAGCGACATCCTTTTTATTGTGCCTTAAAAGCACCGTAAAAAGATATAGCGAATAGCCTGTTTAAACGCCCAAAAAAAGATAAATTATGAAAGAAGGTTTAGCAGGAAAAATAGCCAAAGTCTTTATAGGCTCTAAGCTAACTGTACTTTTAATGATCGTATTTATGGTTGTTGGAGTGTATAGTTCATTTTTAATTCCTAGAGAGGAAGAACCGCAAATTGATGTGCCAATGGCCGATATTTTTGTGGGATATCCTGGCGCAAGTCCTACCGAAGTTGAGTCCAGAGTCATTAAACCTTTAGAGAAATTAATTTCGAATATTAAAGGTGTAGAGTATGTGTATTCTACTTCTATGAAGGAACAAGGCATGGTGATTGTTCAGTTTTATGTGGGGGAAGATATCGAACGTTCGTTTGTGAAATTATACAACGAAATTAATAAACATATGGACGAAATGCCGGAAGGTGTCACGTTCCCGTTAGTAAAAACACGAGCGATTGATGATGTGCCCATGTTAGGATTAACATTGTGGAGTGAAAACTACGATGATTACCAATTGAAGCAAATGGCGCAAGAATTAACTGATGAAATTGAAAAAGTAAATGATGTTGCTGTAACACATAAAATTGGAGGAAGAAACCGCCAAATGCGCGTAGTTTTAGACAAAGACAAACTGGCTGCTAGTGGTTTAGATTTCTTAACCGTTTCTGAAATGATTAAGGCGAATAATAAACAATTAAGCGCTGGTAGTTTTGATAAAAGTGACACCGAATTTATTGTAAACACGGGGAAATTCTTAGAATCTGTTGAAGATGTAGAGAATTTAGTCGTTGGCGTACAGCAAAATCAGCCTATTTATTTAAAACAAGTGGCCACAATTATAGATGGGCCTGAAGTACCACAAAACTACGTGAGTTTAGGTTTTGGACAAGCGAGTGAAAAAGGGACAACTTACAACTCTGAATATCCTGCAGTAACCATTTCTATAGCAAAACGAAAAGGTGCAGATGCCATGAAGATTGCAGATGTTATTTTAGAAAAAGTAGAACACTTACGTAAACATTTAATTCCAGATGATGTACATGTAGAAATTACAAGAAACTACGGAGAAACAGCTTCTAAAAAAGTATCGGAATTATTATTACACCTTATTGGTTCTATTATTGCGGTAACATTTGTCGTCATGTTAGCTATGGGCTGGCGTGGTGGTTTGGTGGTATTTTTATCTGTGCCAATTACATTTGCTTTAACCTTGTTAAGTTATTATATGTTGGATTACACGCTTAACAGAATTACCTTATTTGCATTGGTATTTGTAACTGGTATTGTGGTGGATGATTCTATTATTATTGCCGAAAACATGCACAGGCATTTTAAAATGAAGCGTTTGCCGTTTAAACAAGCTGCTTTATATGCTATTAACGAAGTAGGAAATCCTACTATTCTTGCAACATTTACCGTAATAGCATCTGTATTACCAATGGCATTTGTATCTGGATTAATGGGACCTTATATGTCGCCAATGCCAATTGGAGCATCAATAGCTATGATTTTATCTTTATTTGTAGCCTTAACTATTACACCGTATTTGGGATATATTTTTCTACGCGAAAAAGATAAAAAAGGTCAACCTGAAAAAGTAGAGAAACCAATGGAAGAGACACTTATTTACAAATTGTACAATAAGTTTGAACGCCCATTATTAGAAAACAAAAAGAAACGTTGGTTGTTTTTAGGGCTTACATTTTTAATATTAATGGCATCTATGGTATTGTTTTTTACAAAATCTGTAGCTGTAAAAATGTTGCCTTTCGATAATAAAAATGAATTCCAAATAGTTATCGATATGCCAGAAGGGACAACGCTGGAACGTACGGCGGCGGTTACTCAAGACATTGCACAGTATTTATCTACCAGACCAGAAGTGGTAAACTACCAAAGCTATGTTGGTACCTCTGCCCCTATTACATTTAATGGTTTAGTACGTCATTACGATTTACGTGGTGGAAGCAATATGGCAGACATTCAAGTGAATTTAGTAGACAAAGAAGAACGTACTGCACAAAGTCATGATATTGCTAGACTATTACGCCCAGAAATTCAAAACATAGGAAAAAAATATAATGCCAATGTAAAAATTGTTGAAGTACCGCCAGGACCTCCAGTAATGTCTACAATTGTTGCAGAAATTTATGGTCCAGATTACAATGAGCAAATTAACGTTGCCAACCAAATACAAAACATTCTTAAAAACACAGATGATGTTGTAGATGTAGATTGGATGGTTGAAGCCAACCAAGTGGAATACGAATTTAATGTAAATAAAGAAAAAGCGATGTTGTACGGTGTTGCACCGCAGCAAATTGTGTACACTCTAAATATGGCATTATCTAACAGAGCAATTACCACGCTTTACGATGAAAATGCATCTAAACAAGTAGGAATTGTTTTAGCCTTAGATGAAAAAGAGAAATCGACGTTGAGTGACATTTCTCAATTAAAAGTAAAATCAAATCAAGGCCAAATGATTACCATAGGTGATTTGGTAGACATTACAGCATCTACTAAAGCAAAAAGCATTTACCGCAAAAACCAAAAACGCGTGGTTTATGTTATGGGAGATATGGCCGGAAATTTAGAAAGTCCAGTCTATGCTATTTTAGGTATGGAAAACAAGTTAAAAGACGTCATACTTCCTGATGGTTACACCTTGGACGAAATGTACTTAGGTCAGCCAGAATTTGAAGATAACTACACTGTGAAATGGGATGGCGAATGGCAAATTACTTTGGAAGTATTTAGAGATTTAGGGATTGCCTTTTTAGGAGCTATTATTATTATTTACTTATTAATAGTAGGTTGGTTTCAAAACTTTAAAGCACCAGTCGTGATGATGGTTGCCATACCATTGTCATTAATAGGAATTATACTTGGTCACTGGATTATGGGCGCATTCTTTACTGCAACTTCTTTTATCGGAATGATAGCTTTAGCAGGAATCATGGTCCGGAACTCGGTGTTACTTATAGACTTTATAAATTTAAGATTAGACGAAGGTGTACCTTTAAAACAAGCCGCTATTGAAGCTGGAGCTGTAAGAACCACGCCTATTTTATTAACAGCAGGAACCGTTGTTATTGGAGCCTTTGTAATATTATTCGATCCAATTTTTCAAGGTTTAGCCATTTCGTTAATGGGCGGAACTATAGTATCTACTGTGTTAACATTATTAGTTGTGCCTTTAGTGTATTATATGATTGAAAAAAAGAATTATAAATAAACCATTTTTCCCGCAGATAATGTAGATTTTCACAGTAAGAACAAAATCTGCGGGAAACAAAAATACAAGCACATGAAATTAGTTATAGTAACAGCTGTAGGAGTTTTTCAAAAAGATATTTTGGGACTCTTTAAAAAAGCAAATATTGAGAACTTAAGCAGTTCTGATATTGAAGGATTTAAAAACAAGTCTTCTGTATTAATGGAATCTCAATGGTTTTCAGGAGAACATTTAAGTAATGAATCGCTTTTATTTTTCTCGTTCACTGAAGATCAAAATATAGATTTACTATTCGACTTAATAAAAGCATATAATTCAAAATTAAAAACAAACAGCCCAATAAGAGCCATTGTAGTTCCTGTAGAAAGATATATATAAACAAAAAAAACGAGTAACATGTTAAACACATATTTCAGAACTATTGTAGGTTCTATGATTTTATTAAGCGTTATACTTACGGTTTACGTGAACGAAAACTGGTTGTGGTTTACCGTATTTATTGGTGTAAACTTAATACAGTCTGCCTTTACAAAATGGTGTTTATTAGAAACTATTTTAAAAAAACTAGGCATAAAATAAGGATCTTTTTTTTATAATGAACATAACTTAAAACGCTATAATCAATTTTAATCGGTAGTTTTTTTCAGGTATTAAATCGAGATAAAAAATTTGGTATTTTTAAGTTATGTTCTATATAATTTTAAATGTTTTTTCAGGATTAAAACCCTACAGTTCTTTCAAATATCAGATGTATTTTTGTTAAATTTACGTGTTATCTAAGCTGAAATGTCTCTCTATTAAAAATTGTGTTTTTTAAGAATAGACTTCTGCTTATAAATCACTGAATAGTTAGTAGATTCAAAACTATAAACATGAATACACAAACAGAATTATTAGAGTACCCTTTTGAATCATTATCATATAATTTACTTCCTGGTGTTACCGATTATGAATGTATTAAACATCATTTAAAATTAAAAAACACATCTCAATTTCGAACAGAAGTTGGTACCATTAACGATCACGTACATATAAAAGACATTCGTGTAGAGGAAAATCGATTTTTTAAATACCAAATTATAAAGCCTAAAGGCAAAACGAGTTCAAAAAAAGTAATTTTTCTTTTTCATGGTTTTAACGAACGCGATTGGACCAAATATTTACCTTGGGCAGAGGCTATTTGCAAAGGCACTGGTAATCCCGTTGTTTTATTTCCATTAGCATTCCATATGCAACGCGCTCCAAAATATTGGAGTAGTAAAAGAGATATGTATAAGCTAAGTGAGGAACGCAAAAAGAAATATCCAAACATTATAAATTCCACGTTATCTAATGTTGCTATAAGTATGCGATTACATGCTATGCCACAACGTTTTATTTACTCTGGGTTACAAACATACCATGACATTATTCAGCTTATAGAAGAGTTTAAATCAGGAAAAAACCCAGATATAAGTAAAGATTTTCAGTTCGATATTTTCGCCTATTCTATAGGAGGTTTTCTTTCTCAAATTCTTAAATTAACGAATTACAATACTTATTTTTCAAATACTAAATTGTGTTTATTTTGTAGCGGCACCACGTTTAACCGATTCTCTTCTGTGTCTAAATTTATTTTAGATAGCGAAGCCAATGTTGCTTTGTATTCCTTTTTAATTGAACATTTCGATAAATTTCTAAAAAAGGACAACCTTCTTAAACATTACATTTTAGAAGATCATTTAGAGGGTGAAGTTTTACACTGCATGCTCGATTATCAAAAAAAGAGAGACTTTAGAGAAGCTTTATTAAAAAAACATGAAGATCAGATTTATGCCATAACCTTAAAAAAAGATGCTGTAATTCCGTCTTTTGAAATTATAAACACCTTAAAAGGTGCGTACCGAGATATAAACATTAAAGTAGACGAGTTAGATTTTGATAGAGATTACACACACGAAAATCCATTCCCTAGTAATTTAACAAGCAACGCACAAGTTGCCAAAGACTTTGATTTGGTTTTTAATAAAGTTTGCGATTTTTTCAACGCCTAACGTTCATTTTGTTTATTATATTTAGGCTGAATTTCTTATCAAAATGATCTAAAGGATAACAAAAACATGGAGCTAATCAGAACAAATTCAAATCATACAGACTTTATAACACTTGTAAAATTATTAGATTCAGATTTGGCTTTAAGAGATGGAGAAGACCATGCTTTTTATGCACAATTTAATAAAATAGATATGCTTAAACATGTTGTCGTAGCCTATAAAGATAATATTCCCGTAGCTTGCGGCGCCATAAAATCTTTTAACACCACCACTGTTGAAGTGAAACGTATGTACACAACCGTGAGTAGCCGCGGTCAAGGTCTAGCATTTGTAGTACTAACCGAATTAGAACAATGGGCGACAGAACTAAATTACACCTACTGTGTTCTAGAAACTGGAATTAAACAACCAGAAGCTATAGCTTTATACTACAAAAAGGGATATAATTTAATTGCTAATTACGGACAATATCAAGGTATTGAAAATAGTAAATGTTTCAAAAAACATCTTATTTAAATATAATAATCCATTTTTATTTCACTTCACTATTAGTATTAAAATTGAAATGCTTGATCATATAAATTTAGATTTACAAAAAGAAGCCATAGATTAATTTCAATGCAGAAAACAAAAAAGATTACATTAAAAATTATAAAACCTTCGAAACCTATTTCGCACAAAATCAAGTTAACAACTTAATAATCAGCAAAAAAAATATATTCATCTAAACAAAATACATTTAATAAAATTAAGGTGTTGACTATAAATCGAAAAAATTAAAAACCGACTCTAATTAGTCCGTTTTAGTTTAAGAATAAGTAATTGCATAAAAAAGCCTCAAATATAAATTTGAGGCTTTTTTGATATATATATGAATAATTAGAATTAAGAATTCATCAACTCTTTAATATCTGTGTCTTTAAGTTTTGGATTGGCACCTTCATGGCTAGCGACTAAAGCACCTACTGCACAAGCATAATCTATAGCATCTTGCGGAGGTGTATCTTTAAGTAATTTGGTAATTAAAGATCCTAAAAAAGAATCGCCTGCACCAACCGTATCTACTACTTTAACTTTATAACCTTTATTATGGTAAAACGTATTATTATGATAATAGATTGCTCCACGAGAACCTATAGTTACACATATAGATTTTGTATGTGTCTGTTTTGCTATAAATAAGATATTGTCTTCTATAGAGGTCGATTTAAAACCTAGAGATGTTGCAATCTCAAAAATTTCGTCGTCATTAAATTTAATAAAATCGGCTGTATTCATTACATAATTTAAAACTTCTGTTGTATAATGTGGAGCTCTTAAATTAATATCTAAAATTTTATATTTAGCAACTTTTAAAAGGCTGTATAAAGTAGATCTTGATGTAGTATCTCTTGCCGCTAAACTTCCAAAAATAAAAGCATCAGCTTGTTTTGTTTTTTCGATAGCTACTTCTGTAAGCTGAATATTATCCCAAGCTCTATTTAAATTAATAGTGTAAGAAGCCGAACCATTGTTATCTAAAATAACATCTACAGCTCCTGTTTCTAAAGCATCATCAACTTGAATATTCTCTGTATCTACGCCATGCTCTTTAACAAAATTAGCAATTTCAATACCTTTAGTATCATCACCAATTCTAGTAATTATAGACACTTGATTTCCGAAAGACTGTAATCTTAAAGCGACATTTAATGGGGCACCACCAATTTTTTTATGCGTTGGAAACACATCCCATAACACCTCGCCAAAACAAACTATATTTTTCATTTAACTATGTTTTAAAGCCAATTTATTCCAAGCTATTACACTGTGTTCTATACCGTTTTCTGAAATAGCTTTATATGCTTTTGTAAATGCCTGCACAAAGGTTTCTGATGTTTTTAATTTTCCGAAAATAGATTCTAGTTCTAAAAATTTAGCAGGATTTTCTTTAGCCAATTTTGCTTGTTTAGCTAAAGTTGCTTGCATAACATCTTTTATTATTAAATCGTGTTGATTTTCGTCTTTTCCTAAACTATAAATCGCCCAAGCTGCAATGACTAACGCTGCAAAATCTACAGATCCGTGTCTTAATAATTGTGCATTCACGGTAGGTAAAACAAATATTGGAAATTTAGCAGAACTTTCTGAACAAATACGATCGATTTGATCTTTCATATAAATATTACCAAATCTGTGTAATAATGTTTCTTTATACTTATCTAAATCTACGCCTTCTAAATCGGATAAGGTTGGAGTAACTTCCTGATCCATGTATAATCTTAAAAATGCACTAATTTCAGCATTATAAACCGCTTCATCAATTGTAGCATAACCTCTTAATGCCCCTAAAATTCCCAATACAGAATGTCCAGCATTTAGAAGTGTTAATTTCATTTTTTCGTATGGATCTACATCTTCAACAAATTGTGCCCCTACGGTTTCCCAAGCTGGTCTTCCGGCTTTAAATTCGTCTTCGATTACCCATTGATGAAATGGTTCGCAAACTACTGGCCAAGCATCATCAATTCCAGAAGATGCATTTAAATTTGAGATATCTACAGGAGACGTTGCAGGCGTAATACGGTCTACCATACTATTAGGGAACGATACATTTTCATGTATCCATGCCATTAATTCTGGCTCTGCTTTTTCAACATAACTCAACAACATACGTTTTGCCAAATCTCCGTTTCCTTTAATATTATCGCAAGACTGAATGGTAATTGCTAAACCATTTTCTTTACGGCGTTTTAAGGCTTGAGTAAGATACCCAAATATAGTTTTTGGTGCATCTGGATGTTCTAAATCGTATTGAATTTGCGGATTATTAAAATCGAAAGCTTCAGTAGCTTCATTATAATTATACCCACCTTCTGTAATTGTTAAGGTAATAATTTTAATATCTGGACTTGCCATTTTTTCAATAACCTGCATCGGATTTTCTGGTGCATATAAACACTCTACAATAGATCCAATAACACGTTTAGTTAACGTACCATCCAACTCTTTAATAACAAGGGTATACAATCCGTCTTGTTCTTTTAACGTATTATATATTTTTGTATCGAAATCTAATAATGCAACTCCACAAATACCCCAATCTGTGACCTTCGTATCGTGTAATAATTGATCTGTATAAAATGCTTCATGTGCTCTGTGAAAACCACCAATACCCACATGTACAATACCTGCCTTTACTTTAGAACGATCGTAAGTTGGACAAGATACTTTTTTGGCAACTTTGGCCAAATTCATCTGATTAAGTTTAATTAAATTTTCCACGATATTATATGTTTTTATTTTTTCCTCTTTTTAATTTCCAGTATGCAGTTACAAAATATGTTATAGTACATACAAAAGCATAACGATAAAAGATATCACGATTTACTATGTATACACTTTCGTCTGAACTATAGAATAAAACAATTACGGCTAAGATTAAAGTAATTACTAGCGTGATTATAGAAATTCCTCCTAATATTTTTGAAAATACAGAATGATCTTTTATTACTACTTTTTCTAGCTTGGCTTTTTCGTCTTGATATTCTTCTATATGTTTATTTCTTATTTTTTCTCTTAGCTCTTCAACAGGATATTGTTCTTTGGCTCCGTATTTACCAGCCAAAAGGGTATATATAATGATGGTAAAAATCCAAGTTGGTATAAAAAGATAATAGAATGGCATTACATTAAGAATATTTAAACCAAACCCGAAAACTAAACCTAATCCCCAAGATACAATAGCAGGCGTACTAAATGTTAATTGTTTATAATACGACCAATAACGTGTATATCCTATTTTAGGAAATATTTGATGTTCTGCAAACACGATCCCTCCTACTGGAACCACTAATAATCCAGCATAAGTTAATAATGGTAAAATCTGACTGAATACAAACGGAAAACAGGCCACTATCATAGTTACAATTCCTACGACAATAGTTGTTTTTTTACGCGAATGATTTTTAAAAATAGCCTGTGCAGCCAACCCTGCGCGATATAAATTAGTAATGGCTGTTGTCCATCCTGCAACAATTACAATTACAAATCCAGACCAACCTAAGGCATAATAAGCAACATCTCCAGGATCTAAAGCGACTATTGGCTTTCCTATAATTACAGCAGCACCAGCTCCCATTATTCCTGCAGAAATCCAAGCTACGTAATGACCAAACATCATCCCTGTACTTGTTGTTAAACCGTAAGATTTCTTTTTTGCAAAACGCAATAAAGCCATATCTATTAAACCAAAATGAGTAATAGTATTGGCTGCCCAAGCAAAACCTATAACCTCTACAAGCCCCATACCAGGTTCTCCTTTACTATTAATACCTGTCCAAATAGAATGGTTTCCTAAAGTTATAAAATCGGCCCAACTTCCAGGCATTGTTTCTCCCAACTCTACAAGAGATAATGCAGGAAGTAATACAAAAGCACCACTAATAAACATAACAAATAACCAAGGTGCACAAATACCTGAAAATTCTGAAACAGCTTTAAACCCATATATTGCAATAGATACCACAACAAAACCAACACATAATACTATTATTATAAACCATAAATTTGTAGGGTACCAATTAAGCTGTGCTGGAATATTAAAAGCAAAACGAACAGCCGTAGCAGACACTGTAACCATGGCAGCAGATATAACTGTAAAGATGATAACATTAGCCCAATTATAAAGCTTGGTCATAGAATCTCCTGCAATTTTATGCAAATATGTATATAAACTTAATCGAGTATCTACAGCTATTGGCGAAGTAATTAATGTCCAACTTAAAACAGCTAGAATGTTACCTATTAATAACCCTAAAAGAATGTCTTTTGTTTTAGCTCCTAAAGCAACAAAAGTGGCTCCAATTACAAATTCTGTTGCAGCAACATGTTCTGCAGCATATAAACCTGCAAAATGAGTCCAGTCGTGCAATCTATGTTTAGACACTGGCAATTGCTCTTCGTCTATATTTTCGAACTCTTGAAAATTTTTGCTTGTATTCATATTCAGTTAGTATTAGTGTTTGTTTAAAATATCATGTCTTTATTAAAATTCTATAAACTCGAAGTTTAATTTGGTTGACATGTTTTACAAACGTAAAAATGACGTTTATAATATGTTTCAAAGATATTCAAAAATATTAAATAACAAAATAATTACATAATATATTCTATATTAACTACTTTATATAATATATTATCTTATTAAAAGCACTATAAATATACAAACTATATAAATAAATAATTGTCTTTATTACGTTTAATGTTATTAAATTGAAAAACAATTCGTTAAATTTGCGGTATAATTAAACTTATGGAATCAAAAAAAATCCGAAATGTATCTGTAGATTGTGTTGTCTTTGGATACAATACAATAGAGAAAACACTTAATGTTTTACTTATTAAACGATACCTAGAATCTGAATTAAATTCTGAAGTCTTAGTCGACGATTATGTATTAACGGGATATCATGTAAATAAAGATGAAACCCTAGACGATACAGCCACTAGAGCATTAAAAGAGTTAACAGGATTAACAGGATTATATAAAAAACAGTTTAAAGCTTTTGGAAATCCAAACCGATTATTGAATAAAAAAGATTTGCTTTGGATTAAAAATGAAGATTTTAATACCAGAACAATTACGATTGCTTATTATTTTTTAATAAAAACTGAAGCTGTTAATCTATTAGAAAATAAATACAAAGCAAAATGGTTTCCAGTTAACGAATTACCTGAGTTAGGGTTCGATCATGAAACTATTCTTTTAGAAGCTTATGAAGATTTAAAAATAAAATGTTTATCCGAGCCTATTATTTTTGAACTATTACCTCATAAATTCACAATAAACGATGTTCAAGATTTATATCAATCAATTTTGGGTATAGAAATTGACAATCGTAATTTCAGACGAAAACTAATCAACAAAAAATATATTGTTCCTTTAGATGAAAAACAAGTAGGTGTGTCTAAAAAGCCTGCCCAACTCTACATGTTTAGTAAAGATGTGTATGAGAAAATGTTTGAGAAAAATTATTTAATTAGTATTTAATCTAGACATAAAACGAAACGTTAACAGAAATACAAAAAAACATTCTAGGTAGTATTTTTTAATATATTTGCGAGATGCAACAAGATTTAAAATCTGAACTCACAAAACAACTGATAATAGATAAAGCTTTTAATTTATTTTATAAAAACGGGTTTAAAACAACTAGTATTGATAAAATAATGAAAGAAACGTCTCTTAGTAAAGGTGCTTTTTATCATCATTACAAGAGTAAAAAAGAATTAGGACTTGAAGTTATTGGACTAAAAGTTAAGAGAAGGGTATTAGATAGTATGGTTACACCTTTGTATGAAAACGGAAATGCATTACATATCTTAGAGCATGTGTTTTTAGAGCGTTTAAAATCATTTAATATTTATGAAAAACAGCATGGCTGTCCCATGAATAATTTGATAAATGAAATTGGAGATGATGAAACTAACTACCAATTAGCCTTGAAAAGTATTATTGAAACCTGGAAAACAGCATTAATTGAATTAATTGAAAGAGGAAAAAAAGAAGAGACAATTAATAATGAAATCTCTTCGTCAGCTGTAGCCATTTATTTAATTAGTGCTTTTGAAGGTATTAGAGGCATAAGAAAATTATACAATGACGATGTTATTCTAGATAATTATCTAGAAGGTCTTTCACTATATATTAAACAATTAAAAAAATAATTTTTTTTACAAAAAAAACATACTAATTAGTATGTTTTATAACATAAAGAATATGACAAATAAGAGAAGAGATTTTATGAAAAAAACAGCATTATTTAGTTTAGGAGGCGCAGCAGTTTCTTCTTTAGGATTTGCTGCTAACGACACTAAAAAAATGAATACAGAATTGAATGGCATAAGACCTAAAGTATTGTTTTTTGATGTTAATGAAACCTTACTTGATTTAACAACAATGAAAAAAAGTGTTGGTGATGCGCTTGGAGGCAGACCAGATTTATTACCATTATGGTTTACAACCATGTTACAATATTCTTTAGTAACTACGGTAGGAAGACAATATAATGACTTTGGAATAATAGGAGTGGCTGCATTACAAATGGTAGCTGCAAACAATGGAATTACAATTTCAGAATCTGATGCAAAAACAGCTATATTAACGCCTTTACGTTCTATTCCGGCACATCCTGAAGTTAAAGCGGCATTATCAGAATTAAAACAAGCAGGTTATAAGTTAGTTTCATTTACAAACTCATCCAACATTGGTGTAGAAACACAGTTTAAAAATGCAGGTTTAATTGATTATTTTGATCACAGATTAAGCATAGAAGATATAGGAAAATTTAAACCACATACAGATGCTTATGATTGGGCTGCACGAAAAATGGGAATTTCTCCTAACGAATGTATGTTAGTTGCTGCACATGGTTGGGATATTGCAGGAGCACTTTGGGCAAATTGGAGAGGAGCTTTTATAAGCAGACCAGGAGCTCAATTATATCCATTGGCAGATAAACCAGAAATAAATGAATCTGATTTAAAATTAATTACGGAAAAATTAATTACTTTAAAATAGTTTAACTAAATGTATGATTTGTAAAAGCTCTTATATCAATTCATTATGTATGGATTAATATAAGAGCTTTGTATATATAAAGTTTTAAATTAGGAAAGAGAAGGTTGAGCTAATAAATTATTAATTTCTTCTAAACTTTCATCATTATCTAATAATAAAACTAAAACATCGTTTGCTTCAATAAGTGTAGATCCACCTGGGCGTACAAAATGCCCCTTCCTTTTAATCATGACAATAAAAGCAAATTTTGGTAAATGTAAATCAACAATACGTTTATCTACAGCATAGCTTTCAGGAGATATTGTTGTTTCTTCCATAGCAGACTTAGGTAAATCTAGAATATAACGTTCGTTCTCACGTTCTATTTTAGCTTCTTCAGGCATTGCGACATTTAACCATTTTGCAAACACAGATAATGTAGTACCTTGAATCAATATAGAGGTTACAGAAATAAAGAATACAATATTAAAAATAATATTTGCTTTTTCTATTCCTGCTAAAAGCGGATATGTAGCAAATACAATTGGAACAGCTCCACGTAACCCAACCCATGAAATATAAAATCGTCTTCTATTTTTCATTTTAAAAAACATAGTACTTATAAAAACACTTAATGGTCTAGCAACAAGAATTAAAAATACTGATATAAGTAATCCAATACCCATATAAGGTGTAATCTCAGAAGGAAAAACAAGTAAACCAAGCGTTAAGAACAACACGATTTGCATTAACCAAGCCATACCATCAAACATTTTTAAAATGGTAGATTTATGAATAAGATCTTGATTACCTAAATACACAGAACAAATGTAAATAGCTAGAAACCCATTTCCGCCAACTGAATCGGTAGCTGAAAAAGTAATAAACATAAGTGCTATAACCAAAACAGGATAAAGACCTTCAAAGTCTAAAGTAATCCTATTAATTATTAATTTACTCAATTTACCAAAAGCAAAACCAGCTATTCCTCCTATTATCATTTGCTGAAAAAACATAATAACAATAGTCATTATATCTTCATCTTGATTTACAACCAAACTCAAAAATGCTAAAGTTAGCACATACGCCATCGGATCGTTACTACCACTTTCTAGTTCTAAAGTTGGTCTTAAGTTAGCTTTTAAAGCTAAATTTTTAGATCGTAAAATAGAAAAGACTGCGGCGGCATCTGTAGACGACACAATAGAACCTAATAACATACTCTCGAAAATAGTAAAGTCGGTAACATACCATACAAATGTCCCTAAAAAAACAGCGGTTAATAACACACCAAGAGTAGATAATACAAGTCCTTCTTTAAGTATAGGTTTTACAGTGTTCCAATTGGTATCTAACCCTCCTGAAAATAAAATAAAGTTAAGTGAAACAATACCTATAAACTGGGCTAGTTTTGGATCGTCGAAAAGAATTCCTCCTATCCCGTCAGATCCAGCTAACATTCCTATAGATAAAAACAATATTAAAGTTGGAACACCAAATTTATAAGATGTTTTACCTACAATTATACTGATAAAAAGTAATAGTGAGCCTACAAGTACTATATTCTCAATGGTTAAATTCATTAATTTATATATTAGATTTTCCTGACAAATTTATTATTATATAACATGAAATAAGACTAAATCTGTATTAGGTTATTTATTCTTCTCATGTTAAAAATACATTACAATTATTTATTTTTCGGGAAATGAATACAAAAATTGAAACTAATTATGGTATTCATAAATAATAATAATAAAAGGTGAATAACAATACGCAATATATTGTTAAATGAAATACTTAGAACTTAAAAAAATTATTTTCCAGCATTTAAAGCATCTACAACAATTCGTAATTCGCCATAACTATAGACATCGTCTAATTGATTTTTTAAATCTGAAAGATTATCAAACTTCATTTCAGGAATTTGTTTAAGTAAAGTGTCATAATGTTCTGTAGACATTAAATCAGTAATTTTAATTTCTTTAGATGATATAAAACTAGCTAAATGACCAAAAATTGTATTCTCATTTAAATCACGTTCAGTAGCAATGTCTTGAACAGATTTTCCTGATTTAAATAAATTTAAAGACACCTCTTTAGTATTAATTTTTGGTGATTTAGTTTTTTCGTCTTCAAAAATAGTCTCGTCAGATTGTGTCTGGATATCATTTTCATCACAATAATCTCGAATAACACTTAAAATAGCATTTCCATACTTGTCTACTCTAGTTGCCCCCATACCATTAACTTTTAAAAGTTCATCTTTTGTTAATGGTAAGACTTCACACATTTCATATAAAGATTTCTGTGTAAATACCTGAAAATGTACTAAATCATTTTCTGTAGCAATCTCATTTCTAAGGACTCTTAATAATTCGAATAATTCTACATTAATTGTACCGTCTACTATAGATTTACGAGATTTTTTAGGTTTTTGTTTAGCTAAAAACACAGATTTAGCACGTAACTCTAAAAGTGTTTTTGTTGTAAAATTATCGGATAAACCATTAAAATATAAAAGTTTAGATTCGTATAATTCTTCAATAACATCTAAGTTCTTAGAAATATCATTGCCTACTGCCTGATTGTCTGTTGTAAAACTAAATGTTTTTAACGGTAACCCTATATTTAATTCTATTTGATCTTTAAAATATGATATCGCTTTTTTAAAACGTTCTTGAATTGTGGTGTTAAATTCGGGTAGTTCTTCTTCTTTAGAAAATTGTCGTAATTGAGCATTAAAACCATTACCTACTTTTAATAAATTAGTTACAGCCGTTTTTATAGTAACCATTGGTTGCTCGACTTTCCCTTCTATACTATTTCTATTTTTATAAAAAATATCGAGAATTCTATTTACAGGATACATAAAATCATAAAAACCAAAAACTTCTGCAATTAAATCCAATTGAAACATTTTTTGTGATGTTTCTAAAACATATTGATCTGGCTCTTTTGATTCTGCATTTTTATTAAAACTAATCACATTACGATCTGTTATAATCTGATTAGAACTAATCTTACTTTTAAGAACCAAACCTTTTAAAGATTTACATCTACTTAAAGCCACATAAGTCTGTCCGTGAGCAAAAGCACCTTCAGCATCAATAATTGCTTTTTCAAAAGTTAATCCCTGACTCTTATGAATGGTAATAGCCCAAGCCAATCGTAATGGAATCTGGGTAAAGGCTCCTATTTTATCTTCTGTAATAGCTTTTGTTTCTTTATCAACAGTATAATTAATATTCTCCCAAATTTCTGCTTTAGTAACAATATTAAAATCATCATCTGGGCAATGTACGGTAACTTCTTCTTTAGTTAACTTAATGATTGTTCCTATTTTTCCATTAAAATAACGTTTATCCTGACTCGTATCATTTTTAATAAACATAACCTGAGCGCCAACCTTAAGTTCTAAAACTTCACTATTAGGAAATGAAAATTCTGGAAACTTCCCCTCGACAATAGCATTATAAGTTTGAACTTTGGTTTTAAGTCTATCTAATTCTAATTTATTAGTTGTGTCAGCTTTATTATTATGAGTAGTTAATGAAATGTAACCCGCATTGGGTTCTGGTGTAAAATCTGCAATATACCTTTTGTTTAATTCTTCAGCAGCAGATTCGCTAAGAGCATTATTCCTGATTTCATTAAGAATTTGAATAAACTTAGGATTCTCCTGTCTATAAATATGTTTTAATTCAATAGTAATAGCATCACATTGCTGATAAGCATGACTACTAAAAAAAAATCCATTTTGGTACACACGTTTTAATAATTCCCATTCGTTGTCTCGTATAACAGGAGATAATTGTTGTAAATCTCCAATCATAAGAACTTGCACACCTCCAAACACTTTATTTTTTGTTCTAAAACGACGTAAGGTTCTATCGATACCGTCAAGTAAATCTGCGCGTACCATACTTATTTCATCAATAACCAACAAATCCATAGACTTAATGATATTGATTTTAGTTTTATTAAATTTTCTATTGAAGCTACTCGAATTATCTAAATCTGTGTCTGGTAAAATAGGACCAAAAGGAATCTGAAAAAAAGAATGTATAGTCACACCTTTAGCATTAATCGCAGCTACACCCGTTGGAGCAATAACAACTAAACGTTTTAAACTCTCTGTTTTTAAACGATGTAAAAACGTGGTTTTTCCAGTTCCAGCTTTCCCTGTTAAGAAGATAGATCGATTTGTATTATTAACAAATTTCCAAGCTAAATCTAATTCCTTATTCACAGACATGTAATATGTTTTTTAAAAAATAGTTTTTGAAGGTACTAATTTTATTTGCTTTAATTAATTTAATCAAAAAAAAGAGATAAAGAAAATTAAGATTAAATCTAACTAATAAAAGTAACTTTAAATAAAGTTGAAGTAAATATTTATTAACTTCATTTAGAAAAATAACTATCAATTTAAATAATAAGCAAGCTGTTTTTATGAAAATTAAAAAGTTTTTACCCAATACAATTTATGCTTCAGTTATAATAATATTAAGTGTGGCATGTACTTCGAATAATAGTAAAGAAACTGAAAGTCAAGAAAACACTCCTATTGAAGAAGTCGAAGACAGCCTTACTATTGAACAAAATATTAATTGGAAAAACTGGTATTTATCTGTTCCTATTAATTCTGGTTCAGGAAAAGCAACTTCAATAAATTACAAAAATATTATAAACAAAAATCTTACAACAGAAGAATCTAAATATTTTTACACAAACGATAGCAGTTCTTATACACATTGGACACAATTTACAGGATATACAACTTCCGGTTTATCAGAACTTGGTAACAAATATTGTAGAACAGAACTTAGAGAATATTGGAGAGGTAATCAAGATACAAGTGACAATTGGTCTATGGAAACGGGCACACATATTCTTGAATCAACAATACACGTAGATTATGTAGAAGGTAACGGCAGAACCATAGTTGCTCAAATTCATGGAAAAGCATCTAAAGATATAACAGGAGATCCTGCTACTGTAAAAATAAGATGGAATAGCGGTATGATACAAATAGACTATTATACTAAACCAGAAAACAATGAAGCATGGACAAGTGCCTACGATAAAAAACTTGATTTTGGACGTGTAGATAATGATATATTCACTATTAAAATAAAAGTTGAAGAGGGTAAATTATATTGTGCTTTAACCTGCGAAGAGAAGGACTTAAATATTGATTATACAGAAATCTATGATTATGTAGGTAACGGATATTTACATGAAAATTATTTCAAAACAGGTAATTATTTTGGATGGAATGAAGATTACGAAAAAGCTGCACAAGTTGTGCTTCATAAGGTAGTGACTAAACATAACTAATCAAAATACAATATCTAATTACATATACTTTTTTATAGATAAACATAAAAAAATCTAAAATTTAAGTCTCTTAAAATTTCATATATAAAAGGTCAAAGTGTCTTAATTGAGCTAATAATAGCCTTAAAATATAATATAACGTCCTCAATACTGA
>NZ_CANMTH010000014.1 GCF_947500765.1 uncultured Formosa sp.
ATTAAAGATCCTAATGAGCCAGCCACTTTATTGGCAATACCCATAATAGCAATACGCTTAGCTGCACTTTCTATAGGGCCAAGAATTGTGATGTATGGATTAGAGGCTGTTTGCAACAATGTCATCCCTAATCCTTGTATAAAAATACCGGTTAAGAATACCCAATACGTTCGCGCTTCTGCTGCTGGTATAAAAATAAGTGCTCCAATGGCCATAACAAATAAACCTAGAGACATCCCTTTTTTATAACCTATTTTATTTATGATATAAGAGGCTGGAAGCGCCATAACTACAAACGAAATATAAGACGCTGAAGCTACTAAATAAGACTGCGCGTCTGTAAGCTCGTTAATCGTTTTCATAAATGGAATAAGTGCTCCGTTTATCCAAGTTACAAAACCGAATATGAAAAATAAACCAGCTATAATCGCTATGGCGATGGTGTTGGTATTTGATTTAATAGGGGGATCTACTATACGAGTCATGGGTAAATATTAAAGTTAATTAGGGGGTAGTTTTTTTTTTGAATTAGAGTAAAAAAAAATCACTTGGTGTTTTTATTAAACGTCCGAGTGATTTTTTTATAATTATTTTTTTTTACCAACCTGGGTTTTGGGTTAAATTAGGATTTAACTGTAACTCGTCTGATGGTAGTGGATATAAATATGCTCTGGTTTCATCAAAATTGTAATCGCCAGTACTGGCAAAAGGCAAAAGAAAGCCTTCTGAATCTACATTCGCATCAGCAGCGCTTAATGTTGTATTAACAATTCCGTCTTCTAAATAAGCACCTCTTGGCTGATCACCATCAAATAATGAATGTGCTCTCCATCTATATAAATCATCTTCTCTAAACCCTTCTGCCATTAATTCTACAGAACGTTCTCTACGCACTTCATATAATATATCTGTTAACGTATACCCATAATTAGGCCAATTTGGATCTGTAGTTATACCTCCTAATATCATATTTGGCATACCAACACGAGCACGTAACAAATTAATAGATTTATCCAAATCGGCTTGAGAAATAGACCCCAATTCAGCTTTAGCTTCTGCAAAAATTAATAAGGCTTCAGCATATCTCATAATAATTCTTGAGGTATCTTCTGTAAAATCGCCATAATTATCATCGAATATTGGATTTCTATATTTTTCAGATTCATACCCCGTTAAGTTTGTATATGTTGAATTAAAATCAGGATACTCCCAATACACTTCTGTGCCATCAGACTTAACTTCCATAAGATCTCCTGGAACCATTATAGTAGCTGCTAACCTTGGGTCTCTATCGATTTCAATAGTTGCTAAATCAGTATTCCCCTGATATTTTGTACTCACAGAAATAGGATCTCCATCTATACATAAATAACTATCAATAGCGAATTTAGTATAACCACTTTTGTTGGGCCATCTTTGTTGTAGAGCGTTATCTAAACCTAATTCAATTGAATTATAATCTCTCCAAAGCAATACTTCACTATTTCCTGCATAACCTGTTTGATTGAATAACGTTTTATAGTCACTATATAAAGTAAATACTCCGCTATCTATTAAATCTTCAGCAGCATTTGCTGCAGTTTGTAAAAATGTAGAACCATCAGATCCTGCTACGCCAAAATCAGTACCATTATGATAGCGTTCCCATGTACCTTCATATAAAGCGACTCTAGCCTTCAATAATTGCGCAGCCTCTTTACTAAGACGCGAGGTCTCAACTTCTGGAAAAGATTGCATTAAAGAGATTGCTTTATCTAAATCTGAAATAATAAAATCTGCAACTTCATTTCTTGGATCTCTACTAGCATACACATATTCATCATCATAATTATCAAAATACTCAGGAAAAATTGGCACAGCTCCGTATCTCTTTAATAATTCGAAATAGTAATATGCTCTAAAAAAGTAAGTCTCTCCTGTATATTGGTCTATTAATGTTTGATCTCCCGAAGCCTGATCTACATGAGCTAAAAGCCAGTTTGTTTCTCTAACCTCATCAAAGCTCCAAACAGAACCACTTGCACTTGTAGGTACAGAATAATTTAAACCACTTAATCTAGTATTTGGATCTTCTGAAGTTCCTAAATCAGAATACATATCTGGCAAAACACTCCATCCAACAGCAATCGATGACCACCCAGACAAATCGTTGTACCAGCCATTTACTGCTGCTTGTAAATCTGAAGGCGTACTATAGAAAGAGTCTTCAGAAACTTCATCTAAAGGTGTCTTATCTAAAAAATCTTCACAAGATGTTAACGTTAGAACGACACTTAGAAAAAATAATTTTAATATATTTTTCATAATTATTTGTTTTTTTAATTTAGAATGAAACATTTATCCCTGTAGAAAGAATTCTTGATAATGGATAAGACTGTGCACTACCTGTTAATCCTGTTGTATTTGTTTCAGGATCAAAGAACATTAAATCTGTTATTGTGAATAAATTTTCTCCTGTAAAATATAGTCTTAATTTATCTACATGAAACTTACGCGTAACATCTCTTGGTATTGTAAAACCTATTTGTACACTTTTCAATCGGGTGTAAGCTGCATTTTGTAAGAATCTATCAGTATTATAACTATAGTTTTTGTTGTTTCGACCACCTCCGTTTAAATAAGGTGTTGGGAAATATGCATCTGTATTTGCGCCTAATGGACTAGCAGTCCCTTCTGGTCTAAAGTAATCTAAATGACCTTTCCAAACGAAAGCATGGAACGGACCATTTGCAGGACCTTGAAAACGTTGTTGCGTTGCGAAAGACATATCGCGTTTACCTACACCTTGAATTAATGCACTGAAATCCCAGTTTTTATAATTCATTGCAAGATTTAAAGAATATTGGTAACGTGGTGTAGAATTACCTATTACTTTATAATCTCCGGTATCTCCTACAACATAATTACCTCTATCGATAACATTATCTCCATTTACATCTTTATATTGAATATCCCCAGCAACACGAGACCAACCTGTAATAAATGAATAATCTATAACATCTGTTACAGCAGTTGCATCTTCATCTGTTTGGAATAATCCTTCTGTTTCAAATCCCCAGATATCTCCTAAGTTTTGACCAGAAAAATAGTTTGTTAATGCTTTACTATCGTTAGGATATTCTACAATACTTCTCTTATAATCACTTAACACAGCTCTTATACTATAACCAAAGTCTCCAAGTTTTTGTTTCCAATTTGCTTCAACTTCCCATCCTTCTACTCTAGATGTTCCAATATTTGTTAGCGGAGCTGATGTTCCTAATTGCGCAGGTAAATCGGCACCTTGTGCTGCCATATCCTCAATATCTGTTCTATACCAAGAAAAACCAATACCTAATTTATTATTAAAAGCACTTAAATCAAATCCAAGATCTGTTGTTTTAACAGTTTCCCATGATAAATTCTGACTATCTATACTAGGTGTTGCGGCATACGTTAAACGGTCACCATCAAACAAATAAGATGTTCCTATTGTATTTAAAGATATTGACGTTAAGTATAAATAATTATTTACATTTTGATTCCCTAAGGTACCATAAGATCCTCTTAACTTAAACGTATTAATAGCATCTATAGGCCAGAAATCTTCTTTTGCAATGTTATAACCTGCAGAGAAACTTGGGAATCCGGCCCATCTGTTATCTGGTTCGAATCTTGAAGATCCATCTCTACGGTAACTAAACTCTACTAAATACTTTTCTTTGTAGTTATATCTAAATCTACTAAACAAACCTACTGTAGACCAGTGAGAAATAGATTCACTAACCAATTGATCATCATCTAATGATGCATTTAAAGACACAATATTATTAGAAATTAAATAATCGGTTGTTGCTCCAAGCGAATAATACTCGTATGATTCACTTTGAAAACCAACTGTTGCATTAAAATTATGATTGTTAAAAGATTTATCATAATTAGCATAAATATTTGGTGAAAAATAGTTATCAACAACTACTGTAGGGGAATAGGACGTTGACGCTTGAGAGACATGATCTACAACACCATTAGGAACAACCTTTTGACTTGCTAAGATAGACGTCTCTTGAAAATTATTATTTCTTTTATAATTTAAATTGAAATTAATATCAAGACCTTCTAATGGTTCAATAATAATTTTTGGTATTACAACTATCTGATCGTTTTCTGTTTTAACACGTTGTGTATCCCAGAATGGGTAATATGAATGTTGTAATAACTCTAAACCATAAATAGGATCGTATTGAGGTAAAACTGGTTTTATTTTAGTAATTAAATCTAAAACTCTAGATTTATTCCAGAAGGTACTATTAGCACTTATTTCTGTAGGGAAATCAGTATTACTCTTTCTAAACTTGGTTAATAATTCTATTCTTAACCAATCTGTAACTTTACTCGCAATTTTAGCATCTAGATTATATCTTTGGTAAGATTCGTCTCCAACAGCTAATAAACCATCTTCATCGTATGCACCTGCAGAAATATAGAAATTGGTTTTTTCGTTACCTCCAGAAATACTGATGTTACTTTTAATTCTTTGTGCCCATTTTTTCATAATTATATCATCCCAATCTGTAGCACCTGTAGCTTCAATACCAATAGTACCATAATCCCAACCATTTCCAGAAGCATTAGAAACTATTGATTCTGCACTACCTGGATTTGCCATATTAGATATAATATTTGCTAAGCCTTGATCATCATAATAAGCAGATTGATTATTGTTTAATCTTGCATCGTTAATGGTATAAGCAAATTCTATAGGACTAGCACTTTCTGGCCATATAGATGGTTGAGTTACAGAATAACTATTACTGAAACTAACTTTAACATCTCCATTTGAGTTCATACCACTTTTAGTCGTCACAATAATTGCACCAGCAGCAGCTTGAGAACCATATATAGATGCTGCAGCAGCATCTTTAAGAACAGAAACCGATTTAATATCTTCTGGATCAATATCTGTTAAGCTCATTTCAATACCATCTACAAGTACTAAAGGAGACGCTTCTCCAACAGTTCCTGTTCCTCCACTAGTTACAAAACCACGAATGTTAATATTTGCATCTCCACCAGGTTCTCCCCCAGATGCCGAGTTTGAAATTTGTAAACCAGGTACCGTACCTTGTAAAGATTTAGTAGCACTTGCAGTTGGTCTGTTTTCAAAAATTTCTTCACCTACCTGAGAAACAGCTGCAGTAAGATTTATTTTTTTCTGTTCACCATATCCTACTACTACAACTTCATCTAATTGAGAAATATCCTCTTCTAAAACAATTGTTATGTTAGATTCATTACCTACTAAAACTTCTTTAGTAATATATCCCACATATGAAACTACAAGTATAGGTTTTTGAGTTATATGTGAAATTAAAAATTTACCATCAAAATCTGTCTGAACGCCATTAGAAGTTCCTTTTTCAATAATACTTGCTCCTAATAAAGGTAAGCCGTTAACATCTGTAACAACTCCTTTTATTTCAAGTTGCTGTAAACTATAATCTATTTTTCTCTCGATTTTAATTGTGTTTCCCGACAAGCTAAAAGCACTTGTAAAACACAAAAAAACAAAAGAATTCAAAATTGTTATTAACAGCCTCTTTCTTAAGCAGAAAAAACTACTGTTTATCTTATTTTTCATAAGCTTGGTTTTGGTTTAATATTAGACATTAGGTTAATTATTATTGTTATTTTAAAAACATTTTAATATTCGAGTTTTATTAAATTTCCTTAGTATTTTCAACCTATTTTAGTTTATAAAATGATATTTACTTTAAGGAATTTTATTATTTATTGAACATTAATTAAGCAATGCTTTTACGTTACTTTAAAAAGTTAATTAAACTTAAATATATTTATAATTGTTTGTTAATTAATTCGACCAATAACTACTGAACTTCGACCAACAATGAATTGTTTAATCAATTTTTATTTAACACAAACATTATAAAAAAAACATTTGAACAGCACCTTAACATACATTATTACTTATTTTATAAAAAAAACCATGATTTAATGTAGATTGTTAAACAAAAAATACTTTAACGCTTTATTAAGAATATGTTTTATTTAGAGCGAGATTAACGAATTATTAAAATATTACAAATACGATCTAAAAACTAGATGAATATTCTTTTAGCATAATAAAAGCATTATTTATTTTAATTTTGTTAGAGCTTTTTCTTTATTACTATAACAATACATGTTCTTTTCTTGAAAAAAATCTGTAAAGTAACATTTACTGATGTTATTAAAAAAAATAAAATAGTCTGGTATTTTAATTATTAAAATACCAGACTATTTAAAGATAGGTTTTAAATAAAATTTATATATTTATTTCAAATCTTAAGGATTAATCACAAAAAATAAATATTAAAGTTTGATATTATATTCTAGCAACTAATACATTCATTTTTTTCTAATTTATTTTCTCAACGCATCTACTTTACGATTTGCATTATTTGCTATATGCCTATCATAATCCTGCGTATACAATGTTGCAATAGTATTATACTTTTCTGCAAGTTTGTTATAATCTTTCCAGGCTTTATCGTAAGCCTTAATCCATTTTTTTATATTCTTTGCATTTCCGTGATCATCTGCATATTTCATATAAACCAATGTTCGATATATTTTATACAATTTCAAACCGTATTCAGACGACCCAATCGCATGATTTTTCGTTTCCTCGTTTTTCCAATCTATTGATTTAGATAATGTTACAATTTCTTCCCATTTGACAATAGACTCATCTTTTTGAGCTAAATTTCTTTTCTGTTCTATATCTCCTTTTACAACCATTGGCCATGCAATTCCTTGGTCTCTTGTCCACCACGGGTTCATATCTCTAAATGTGGAATTTCTACCTCTCACTACGGCTTCCGCTGAAAGCAAACATAGTTTTCTGAATTTTGCGACATCATCCCCTGTTAAATTTAAACGCTCGGTGGCATATCTATTAAAAATAAATTCTTCTGTTTTATCTGTATTTTGTCCCCATTGTGCGATAACCCAGGAATTTAAATCGCACCATAATTCGTCTTTAACATATGGACCATCCCATCCGCCACCGCGAGACCAGGTCCAAACACCTGCATAGAGTTCGGATTTTGTATCTACAAATTCTTGTAGACTATTAATTTTATCTTCTGGCATTCTAGCATGTTCTTCAAAACCATCGATTACACCATTAGCAATATAATTTGGGTATGCCCCTTTCCCTTCGTATTCACGAGCAGATTGTACTTCTATAATTTGACGGTGTCTTCCCTGCCCAATCACTTTACTAAAGGCATTAGATCTATGAAAATCTCCTTCTACATGTTTTACACTAATAATTAAATTGTCATGTGGTTCTATGGCATTACTAACTTTCATGTAATTTTCCAAATTTGTATCGAAAGCCCCCCAAGTACGGAAAATAAGCTGCTTATTTCTTTTTTCGCAAATCTCTTCTTTTAAAATATTAATTAAAGGGATAATTGTTTTTTCAGGATTTGTTTTATCATCAATAGCTCCAAGATGATATGTTGCATCGTGCAAATATGTTTCACCAATACGAACAACCAAACCATCTAAGTCTGGAAATTGATCGAACATCTCGTTAATTTGAGCACGTACTAATTTTTCGGTTAGCGGATTGTTTGGATCTCCAAATGTTTTTTCAATATTATATTTTTCAATTAATCGTTTAGGGAATAATACCAAATCAGACATCGCATAAATAGCCATATTTTCTACTTTACACGCTGCATGCATTTTTTTTATTTGTGCTGCTTTTGCATCTACCCATTTACGATCTTCAGATCCTTTAGGTAAGATATCTTTATCTACAGATTCCCAGTTAATAGCCAATGCAGGCGATTCGAAAAGAAAATACACTTTACCATTGTATCCCATTTCTTTTATAACTGCTGGATCGTTATACTTAGATACGTACGGTGTTTCTCCTGGATTATGATGAACCATATCTAAAATTAAAGGATTATCTATAGTATTCTGAGCAACACCTCTTGTTCCTAAAACACTTAAAAGCACAAAACATGATGCTGTTAATGTTTTTACTGAATTTAAAATATTCATATATTTATTATATTTTTCTATTAAAAAATTTCGATTATTGAATGGCCAGAATTTAAAGTAATACGCCCACCATTATCTAAAACAGTTTTATTATTTACTTTTATTTTAGATGCTTTATTTACTACAAATTCAGCAGTCATGTTTGCAGGAATATCTATAGCGTAATATTGAGTATTATCTGCTTTTAAAATGTATTCACCTTTAATTTGTCCTCTTAATGTTGGAACAACGATCGAACTTGAATTTAAATTTTCTAATTGTGGTTTTATAGTCGCTACCGCATAACCTGGTACTTTTGGCTGAATACCCCACATATACCTCGGAATAATATTAGCTGGAGCAGCACCCCAAGCATGATTCCAATCGGCATTAGGTTTATACTTCATATCCCAAGCTTCAAGTGTAATTGTAGATCCAATTTCAATCATATTATACCAACTTCTATCGTGTGTTGCCGTCATTAATTCTAAAGCATAATCACTTTCATTGGCATTATATAATCCCTCTAACAAATATTGTGCACCATACACACTACACGCCATACCCCGGATTTTCACAAAATCTACCACCGATTTCATATGTTTTTCAGGAACGATATTAAACGCTAAAGCCATCATATTTGAATGAAGCGATGCATGATCTGTCCCTTCTCCATCGGTATACACGCCTAAATTTTTATCGAGTAACTTATTATTAATAGCTTCTTTTACTTGTAAGGCTAATGTTTTATATTCTTTTTCTTCATCTGTTTTATTCAAAACTCTAGCAAAATCTGCCATTATTTCTAAGTTTTTATAATACAAACAATTAATTACAGTATTAATTGGAGTAAACACAAACCCATCGCGTTCACCTTCTTTTGTTGCTAATTTCCAACCTGTATCTTTTTGTGCTGGAGGCCAATCTACAATATCTTTAAGTTTAGATTTAGGATCTTTAAATCCTAATTTTTTCATGAATTCTGGAGTCGCTTTTGTTGAACTTATCAGTCCATCTTCGCGACGTAACTCCATTAAAGTTTTATGCTTTAACTTATCGTAGTATTTTTCAATAAGTTCTGTATTTCCAGTATACATATAATCGGCATAAAACATTAAGGCAACATGTAATTGCCATTCTGTAGGCCATGTAGGTTGCTCCATAAAATATTCTATAGTTTGTCTCGCTATAGCGTATTCTCTATCTGTGGTATAATGACTTAATTGATTTAGATATGCATCTGCTTCATACGGAATACGTTCCCTGTCTCCATCTACATAAACACCCGCAAATGTTGTAGCTTTAATAGAATATTTACATAAATCCCAAACCTGATTCAAAATTGTATCTGAACTTTTAAAATAACTTTCTTCGTCTTCCCAATAACTAAAATAAGCCACTTGATTAAAATCTGCCGACTCTAACGTTCCTTTTACATGCTCGACTTCTGCATATCTAAAAGGCATTAAAACAGGAAATGAATCTGGTAATTGTATCGCTACAGCTTTAGTGTTTCTTTTATCTGGTTTTATAGCAAGACTATATTTACTTTGCAATGGATTTACAGGAACTTTTATTTTTTGATAACGAATAGTTCCTTTAGGTTTTCTATTTATTTTTTGATTGATAAGCTGCTCTCCAATATGAAAAACAAGTGTATCTATTACTGATGTTTTGTAGTTAAATTCTATAGTTGAAAACGCATCTTTACCAAAATCTATAAAATAAGAACTGTCTGTAATTTGTTTAAACTCTTCAGGTTTTATATGCTCAACTCTAAAACTATTCGTACTGGTTATGATATCTTTTTTAGCTCCAATTTTAAAACTTTGAATTTCTGAATACGAACTTTCGTTATCCTTCTCATCCCAAGTTTTAACTTTCCAAAAATAAGTCTGCCCAACTTCAAGTAGTGTGTCTTTAATTTCAACATCTATAGATTGACTGCTAACTGTTTTTCCTGAATCCCATACATCTCCAGTATTATTTTCTATTAATATTTTAGATGATGCTACTAATATCTGAAATGCAGACTGCTCTACTATTGTACTTGGTAATTCCCAGGCAAACTCAGGTTCTTGGTCTACAATTACTACATCTTGTGGTTGCCTAATAAATTCTACAGATAAACCTAAAGGCGCAGTATTTTTATTGCTTTCTGTATGATGATTAGATTTACATGCCACAATAAAAACCGTACTAACACATAGCACATATAGCAGTAAATACTGAAACCTAGGTTGTTGCATTTTTAGCATAATTATTTTGTTATAATGTATATTCAAGTTGCACAATCCAGACAAAAATTAGCACTTTAACAGTGTTAAGGTTTAATAAATTTATGATGTCTTTCATTTTAATATCATTTAAAACTCTACTACTAGCAATTTTCATCAATTATAGTTCCTTTAATTAGGACTTCCTTACTACAATTAATAACGCATCACATCACTATTTATTGGCAATAACTCCTCCCCTTGTAAAGCATATTTCACTTCAATAACTCTTGGTTTATCGCTTGGTCTGTATGTAATAATTATTGGGTGTAATCCTTGTTTTAAGGCGACTTTACCATAACGTTTTCTTGGTCCGTGCCATCCGCTATTATCTACAACAATATTTTCTCCTATTTTTAAAATATCTCCGCCATCAGAACGTGTTTCAAATTCGTAAATACCATCTTGTTCTGCTTTAAAATACCCTTTATATATTACAGAAAATTTCTTTTCATCTTTTAAATTGCCTAAAGCAATACTATCTACTTTTGTAAAGTTTGTACTTTTTGGTAGCTTAACATCTGCCACTGTCTTAAACTTTCCTTTTACAATGTATTGTTTTAAACCTTTTTTTGTAACTACATCAGCATCTACCGCTTCAACATACTTTCTACGAACTACTTTTGTAGATTTTAAATCATTATAGATATCTCCTCTGTATGAACGCGCTTTAATTTCAACCGTATCATTTACAACAAAAGGAGCTTCATATTTTAGAGAAGCCTTAGTCGGAACAGTGCCATCAAGCGTATAATAAATATCTGTTCCTTTTAAATCGTAAGCTAAATTTAAATTCACAGTTGTTTCATCTACAAAGGCAATTTCTTTATCTAATCCTTTTACTGCGGGCACATAATAATATACGCCTAGAGCATCCAATCTGTCATATTGTTTTTCAACAGTTGCATTAAATACCTCTAAATCTTTATTGTCTTTAGGTGCCCATGCATTTTCTGCCACAACCAACATTCTTGGAAATGCCTGATACTGTAAACGTTTGTAACTCGGAATATGTTCTGTCCATAAATTCCCTTGAATTCCTAAAACATTAGCTTCTTCTTCGGCTGTAAAATCGGCAGGAATTGGTTCGTAATTATAGACGTTCTCTATTGGATTTCCTTCATTTAAATAATCGAAATAATAAGCAGCTGTAGTTGTTACCACAACACCATTTCCATTTTTCGCAGCAATTTTAGGTGCATTTGGCGCCCAATTTCTCCACCACATTACATTGGCACTTTTAGATAAACCACCGGTTACAATTTCATCCCAACCCATAAATTTCTTTCCTTTAGATTGTAGAAATTTTTCGATATCTCTATTAAAAAATGATTGTAATTCGTGTTCATCTTTTAAATTATTATCCTTTATCGCTTTCTGACAATGAGGGCACACTTCCCAAGATGCAATATTTACTTCATCTCCTCCAATATGTACATATTCTGCAGGAAATAATTCTACAACCTCAGCTAAAACATTTTTCATAAACTCGTAAGTTGTTTCTTTTCCTAAACACGTAGGATAGGTAAATACGGTATCCCAACCAGACTCTCCATTACAAGATAAAAACGGATAATTATCTATAGCCGATTTAAAATGTCCTGGCATATCTATTTCAGGAATTACGGTAATACATCTAGCATCTGCATAGGCTACAATTTCTTTAATTTGGTCTTGAGTAAAAAATCCACCGTATTTACGTTCGCCATTAATTTCTTTAAAATTAGATTCATCTATAGTGTATAACTTGTTTTCTACCGCTCTATCCATGCAAATGGTATCTTGATTATTTGGTGTTCTCCAAGCTCCTTTTTCTGTTAATAACGGATATTTTTTAATCTCTACTCTCCAACCTTGATCGTCGGTTAAATGCATGTGGTACGTATTTAACTTATACAATGCCATGTTATCTAAAAAGTCTTTTACTTCATTTATATTGAAAAAATGACGACTAAAATCCATGTGCATACCACGCCATTCAAAACGAGGTTCGTCTTCAATGTTTACAGATGGTACAAACCAATCCGTAGCGACTTTATTAGTGTTTTCAATAGCAGTTGGTAATAATTGGCGTATAGTTTGAACGGCATTAAAAAAACCACTTTCTTCTGATGCTTTAATTGTAATTGAAGTTGGATTCACATCTAATTGATATCCACCTTTTTTTAATCCTTCTACTGTTTCAAAAACAATAGCATTTTCTGCTAAAGTATTTTGTAATTCTAAATTGTAACCGGCTGCTTTGCTAAATATGCCCGTTAAATAATCTGCTGCTTTTTGCTGACTTTCGTCTTGAAGAATAATTGCCGTATTAGATTCAATTTTAAAAGAACCTTCATTAAGCTTTAAACTTGATGGTTTAGGAAGTATAGACACATCTTCCTGCTTAAATGATGGATTAGGCTGTCCGCATGATACTAAAAGCAGTGTTAGCAACAATAACGTGATGTATTTTCTCATACTTTTAAAAGTTTATTTACTCTTGGTTTTATTTATGGTTGGCTATTTTATTAACCTCTGTCTGGATCTAATTCTATATTTTGTTTCACTGCGTCATCAAATTGCTTCAAAATTATATCTGATAATTTAGCTTTACTCTTCCATTCTTTATCTCCTAAGACTCCCGCTTTGGAATAATTAAATGGACTAAAATTTATTTTTTCGTAACTTTTTCTGTTCTTAAATCTAAAATCTGCTTCTAACGGATTCTTAAAATTTGGATTGATTAAAAAGCTATGTCTATCAAAGTTCTTTTTCTGCCAGTCTTTAAAGCTGTGTGCATTAAAATCGTAAACATTTCCACTTTCATTCCAGTATATATTGTAATCTATATCTGCATTAACATCATCCCAAGCGCCTTTAGCAACCATGCCTTCATTAAATAATATAATATTATTAGTGAACGAAAACGATTTGTGATCTTCGGCTATAGTACATTGTAACTGATATTTTTTAGCATATGCCAATATGTTATTCTTTACAACATTGTCTTTTCCGTAATTTTGCTGAAATCCACCTGTTTTTGTGTTATAAACTAAATTATTCTGAAACACAATTCCCGATGATCCTTCATCTGCATACATTCCCCAGCCACCGTAAGAATACGAATGTATATGATGAATCAAATTATTTTCGACCACGGTACCTTCTGAAGCTCCCAAGGTATAAATTGCGGCCATATCGCTTAATAAATCCCAACCAATATGATGAATATGATTGTAAGCAATAGTGTTCCTTTTTGCTAAACTAGGTGCATATCCCCAAATCCAACCAACAGAAATTCCGGTGTAATAAAAATTCCCGATATCGTTATGCGTAATGTTATTGTCTGAACTATGCCCAACCCAAACACCGACTGCAGCAGGAAATTCCTGACCACCTGATTGAATAATATTGTTATTTACAGTAATGTGATGTGTATGTTCGCTTCCTCCTAAAGCTTTAAAATTGCCTAAATACACGCCACCACCACCAAGATTATGCATATAGAAATTTTCTACTACAGAATTGCTTACTCCTTTACCAAACCACAATGCATGCTGACCTATTTTAGAGATTTCTCCATTATAAAATGTGACATTTCTAGCTCCTTTAACATCAATAGCTGCATTTAACTTAGCTGCTGCTTGATTAGGTTCTGAGCCAGAAGATGGAATTTTATAATGACAATATTCAAAACTCAATCCTTCAAATCTAATGTGTTCTACATAATTGTGTTTAGAAGCATCCCCTTTTATAGAAACTAATTGTTCTAATACAGGAGCAACTATAGTAGTATTTTCTAACGTTTCTTCTGCTTTTGGCATATAATATAAAATCCCTTTTTGACTTAAAAACCATTCTCCAGGAACATCTAAAGCATCTTTGTAGTTTTCAAAAACCACGCGTGTACCTTTTTTTAATTTGTTCCAAGGTTTCATACCGTTTCCTGAGGTCGTAATAGATAAACTTTCTTTATCTATAGCATCTATATGTCGTAACGTATAATCCCATTTATGATAGGCTTTAAATCTTAGTTGAGAAATTTCTTCTTCATTTATTTTCGATAACAATTTAAAAGCATCTTTACTAAAAAACAGCTTTTGTTCTGCTTTTTCTGCCACTTTAGATCTGCCTTGTTTCCAAATTTGCTCTTGAACACTATCTATTTCTATGAAATTTTCATTAGGTGTACGTGCTAAAGTAGCACGTTTATTATTTACATATAACTGATCGAATTTCCATTTGTAATATACACTCTCACGAATTTTAGCTTCCCAAAGTCCATCTGAATTTATAGAGAAACCTTCAATAATTTTTCCACCACTAAAAACAGGGTGAGCACCTTTTTCTGCTTTATAAATAATTGGATAATTTTCAGAACCGCTATCTTCTGCTGTTAACAGAAAAGTCTCCTGCATTATGTAATTTCCATCTTTTACAATTACAGTATAAGATTGCCCCTCAGTAGTCGTTTTTCTATGTTCTCTTATTGCATTACGCGCCCCAATTAAATTAGCTAAGGGCTGTAATTCACCCCCTGAATTGTTGTTATTTCCGTTGGGAGATATATAGAATGTTGTTTGTGCTTGTAAAGAAAAGCAACTAATGACAAAAAAAAATACAAGGTTAGTATACTTCATTTTTATTCTGTTTCAAACTCAATATCTCCGTTTTCTAAACTCCAATCATTTCCAAAAAAACCAGCTGCTTTAATACCAGAAACTCCTTCTTTGTATGTAGACGGTGTAAAAACCATAACATCTGGAATACCAACTCCCGAAGAAAAGTATCTATTAGGTGTCACAGATTTAAACCCAGTAATTCCTGTACCTGAAACCACTCCTACTGCTGCAATTTCACTATCTGTTCTTGGATACGTAAAATAAACGCCATATTCATTGCCTGTAAAAGTTTTATTTCCAACTGTAATTTGGTTTCTTTTAATTTGAACAGGACTATTAGATAATAGTAACTTCCATGCTTTATTTGTAGAGGCATTACCATAAAGAATTACAGATCTGTCTTTGTATTTAGATAATTTAAAATCTTTATCAGATACAATTTCTATAGCTCCATTCCCTTTATAATAAAATGTTTCAGCATCAAAACGTGCTTTATTGAAAGACCAATCATTTTCTTCTTGGGTCCCTTTTGTAGCATACACAAAAACCATATTGTGTTTAAAAGCATCTTTAAAACTTCCGTATCGTAATGGGTTTTTCTCAAGTGTATTTATAGGTTTTTCTGCTAATACCCATGTATCACTTTGTTTTTCGAACCATACATCACCTTGCTTATACTCTGATAAATTAGCAAAAGATGTACTATCAATTTTTACCTGAATTGTATCTGAAGCCACAGCATGTCTTAAATCTAGTTTAAACTTTTTTAAGTTTTCTGTTTCTATCTGAATAGACCTTGTTTTTAAAACTTCACCTTTCTTTATTTGCTTCTCGTTACGTACATTTTGAGAAACTTTAACACCGCTAAATTCAAATTGTTTGTCTTGTTGATATAAAGTAATATATCTACTTTCTGAAGATACTCCAGGAGTTGCTGTTCTAAATTCAAATGATTTTACATCTCCATTATTTGGAATAGTATGCCATTTAAAATAATCGAAAATGGTACTAAAATCAATTCCAAACCAATGTTTTTTATCAGGATATTCTAAATAGGCAAAATCTGGATGATAATCTCCTAAATAATTACGCATAAATCTTGCCTGCTCTACAGGAACTACATCATCTGCATCTCCATGCTGAATGTAAATACCATGTTGTAAATAATTTTTAGATAATTCTAAGGTATAACTTGCATGACTTGATCTTTCAAACATTTGTTCTAAAGGTTTTGCATCTTCAATTTTCTCTTTATTTGCATAAGAAAACAAAGAATACCATCCAGAAATAGGTGCAATAGCAGCCCATTTACTCGGGAAGGTAACACCAATTTGCCACGTACCATGACCTCCCATAGAATGCCCTGTTAAATATGTTTTCTTAGGATCTGTGCCATACATTTTTTCTGCAATAGCTTGTACTTCCATCGCATCCCAACGTCCCCAATCTTCCCAATCGAAACCAAAATTTCTACGATTTGTTGGTGCAATTACATGCCCCCAATCTTTTGCTTTGTATTCAGCTGCTTGTCGTCTTGCTTCTACACTAGCGCCATGTAAAGACAAAAACATTGCAGGCTTGTCGTCTGTTGTAAGATTTCCTTCTTTTACTGAAAAGTATTGAACACTTCCATCTATATCAGAAATAAACGTTCTAGAATAAAACTGTTCTGGGGTTTTAACTTTGTATAATACAGATGATTCATCTAACAGCGTATTTCCTTTAAACAACTGTACTTTTACTCTTACTGTATCTTTTTCTGAATAATTATCTTGTACAGAATAAGGTACTTTCCGCATTGATAACGGAATAATAGAAGGTACTTTTGTTGCAATAATATGTCCATTAGTTTCTGTTACAATTTTAAGCCCTTTTAGCGTTTTTAGCGTTGAATTTAAAATACGAATAGATCCTATTTTTGTATCGTTTTCAGTAGTTAAAAAATCAGGAATTGTCATATCTCTTTCTAACAAATCTATAGACTTAAGTACTGGTAGTAATTGAAGATTTACCTGACCGCGTCCGCCTTTAACTAAAAAAGTATTTTTCCCTTTTTTTAATTGAATTGGATGATATGTTAAGTGCTTATTATAAACATCTCCACCACGAGGAATACCATTAACGTATACTTCTCCATGACCAGAAATCTCTAAAATCTTAACCTCAGATTTCGGAGATTCATATGTAATATACAAATATCCTCCTCTTAATTTTCGACTTTTAAAAACTCCTTTTTCATCGGCTGAAATTGATTCCCATTTTTCATCTTCTCCATCGCGATTTAAACCTATAACATCGTTCAAATTAGGTTCATAATTATCTTGAGTTATAAGATCATAAAGCACAGCGTCTTTATAAATAATCGATCGGTTAGATCTACCTGTAGACCCGACAACTATTCCGTTCGTTAAAGGAATAGTGTCTTGGGCAAAACCTGATACCAGGACGAAAAAAATAAAAAATAGACTTAAATTATAATTTACCATACAAAAACGACTTTTCTATTTTATTTTAAGTTTAATAATCTCATCAATACTATCTATAGACGTTGTATTTAAATATAAAAACGTCCCTTCTTTCATTTGTTTAAACTTGATTTTTGTTTTACCATCGAAAGTTGTAGCAGAAGAAATTTTCTCTTTTAATTCAGATATAAAAATATATGGTGTTGCTGGTGCTTCTAAAACATGAACATATAACATTTTATCCTTTTTAGTAATGGTTCCCCATTCTTGAGCTGCTGTTACATTTCCTCTAGTACCATAAATACTTTCACCATACTTTGTTGTCCATGCTCCAATCTCTCCTAAAGTATCTACAAATTCTGGTTGAATTTTACCGTTTGGCATTGGTCCTACATTAAGCAATAAGTTTCCGTTTTTACCTGCTGCATTGACTAAAAAGTGGATTAATTTTTCTGTACTCTTAAATTTTTTGTCATAGATACTATATCCCCATTTTCCTGCCATAGTCGCACAAGATTCTAATGGTAATTGACTTACATGAACGCCATCACTATAACCTCCATGATTTTCTCCTGGTAAATCACGTTCAAAAGTTTGAATATCGTCACCTGCTATGGGCTGAATATGGTGATTATTTGCAATTAATGTACTCGGACTTAACTCATGGATTAGTGAATAAATCTCGTCATAATGCCAATTTGCTTCTTTTTGATCCCAATGTCCATCAAACCAAATGCAACCTATTTCTCCATAGTTAGTCAATAATTCTGTAAGTTGTGCTTTCATAAAGTCTACATACTTTTGCCAAGCTTCTGCATCTCCTTTTTTACCATTTTTATAATCATCGCGTCTCCAATCTAATAATGAGTAATAGAAATTTAATTTAAGACCTTCCTTCTTACAAGCTGCTGCTAATTCCTTTAAAGGATCTTTTCCGTAAGGCGATGCATCAACAATATTAAAATCACTTGCATCAGTATCGAACATACTAAAACTGTCGTGATGACGCGTAGTGATCGTAATGTATTTCATCCCTGCATCTTTAGCTAACTTCACCCATTCTTCAGCATTAAATTCTTGAGGATTAAAAAAATCTGCTAAACGCTCATAATTATCTGCTTTTATTTTCTTTAACAACATTACCCATTCGCCATCTGCCAAGACACTGTAAACTCCCCAGTGAATAAACATACCAAATTTCATATCTTGAAACTCTTTACGCGCTTCTAAGTTACCTGCTGTAGGTGTATAATCTGGCATTGGAAAATCGTAATGCTTTTGTGCTTTAACCGCTGTGAACATAAAGCTCATTACTACTAGAAAAAATATCTTTTTCATCTTTTAATATTATTTTTTTGGTTGATTATTTAACTTTTGGTTCTGGCCCCATTTCCATTTCTAGACGACCTCCTTTTGTAATTTCTTGATGCGTAATATAAAATCGATCTAATGGTTGCCCATTTAATGTAATAGATTGTATGTATATATTTGTTTCTGAATTATTATGAGCTATAATCTCGAAGGTTTTCCCAGAGTAATACTCACTATCCAGTTGAATTTTAATATCGCTAAAAACCGGACTTGTTATTTGATATTTATTATCCCCTGGATTAATAGGATGAATTCCGATAGATGCTAAAACATACCAAGCAGACATTTGTCCAACATCTTCATTACCACACAATCCATAAGCATCTGTACCGTATGCATTAGCACATATTTTACGTGTGTATTTCTGTGTTAAATGAGGCACACCTGCTTCGTTTAACATAAATGGTACATGATGTACAGGCTCGTTTGGATGGTTATAATAATTATTCCAAAGGAAATCTTCTGGCGTGTTCTCGAAGAAAGAAACTAATTCATTTTTAAAGGCTTCTTCCCCTCCCATCAATGTTTTTAAACCATCAATATCATGTGGCACAAACCAGCCTTGTTGGTACGGATTACTTTCTATACATCCTTGTCCGTGAACCGTTTTTCCTTTCCATTCTAACCAAGTTCCAGTGCTATCTTTCGCTCTAAACCAATTTACATCATCGTTCCAGATATTCTTATAGTTTTTACTTTTCTTAAAATATACATCTGCGATAGAATCTTTTCCTAAGGATTTAGCAAAGGTGGATAAAGCCCAATCTGAATATGCATATTCTAAAGTTTTAGAAATATGTTTATGAAAATATCCTAACTCGCCATTTCCTGTATTATTGACCGTGTTTAAAGAATATTGAAATGCTTTTTCTACATTATAATTACGAATTCCTTTTTGATAAGCATCGTTTATAACAGATACAGCAGGATTCCCCAACATGACACCAGAATACGAGTTTAGCATTTCCCACCGTGGTAAATATGCTCTTCCACTTAATTCTGCCATTTGTAAAAGTGAATTGATTTCATCATTTACTAAAGACGGATTAATAATGGTTTGTAGAGGAAATTGAGAACGAAACACATCCCAACCGCTAAAAATGGTACGGTATGTAAAGTTGTTTGTTTGGTGGACTTTTTTATCTGCTCCCATGTAGTTTCCGTTGATATCTGAAAACGCACGAGGATCTATTAATGTATGATAAAGTGATGTATAAAAAATCGTTTTCTCGTCATCTGTTCCGCCTTCAACAGAAATATTTGAGATAGCCTTACTCCAACTTTCTCGAGCTTCCTGTCTAGTTTTATCAAAATCCCAATGATTAATATCATGCTCTAAATTCTCTTTAGCACCAGCAACACTTACAAATGAAATTCCGCTTTTTAACAAAACCTCCTCACCTGCTTTAGTCTCAAAATTGGTATAAAAACCTAAGTGCTTTCCTTGCATTTCAGTTTTATAGGTATAACGTTTCGCGTTTTTCACCGAATCTTGATAATTCTCTCGACGAATAAATCTCATTTTTCTTGGGACATCCGGTGTATCTGCACTCCAGATACCGTAATCTTTTAACGGTTTACTAAACTGACAATAGAAATACACCACATAATCTGCATTACCAGCTCCAGCCCCCCAGCCACCACCTTCTGGCGGACATTTCATCCAACCTTCAATGGTATTTTCGTTCACTATTTTTATATATTGTTCTGTAGATGTACCACCAACTCTACGTGATAAATCAATCTGAACACGAGAACTATCACTTTCTGGATATGTAAAACGAATAATTCCTGCTCTTGGCGCAGAGGTTAATTCCGTTTTTACATTATAATCGTCTAAAGTCACCGCATAATATCCAGCTTCTGTCGTTTCTGTATCATGAGAAAAACGAGATCGATATCCACTCTCTGGTTTATCAGGTACACCTCTATTGGTTTGCAATTTTCCAACTGTTGGTGTTACTAAAAAGTTTCCTAAATCTCCAAACCAGCCAATTCCACTCATGTGGGTAAAACTAAATCCTTCAATAGTTGGGTGTGCATAAGAATACCCAGGCCCATTATCACCTCCAGTAAATGTATCTGGACTTAATTGTACCAATCCAAAAGGTGTAGCAGCTCCAGGAAAAGTCTTTCCAAATCCATGTGCGTCTTTAGATTTCTCACCATAGGTAATAGCTCCAATTATAGGATTTATATAATCTACGGCCTCTTTTCCAATTTTAACACGGTCTTGTTTTTGTATTGAAGTCGAACAAGACACGGCAACTAAAACACTTAATATTAAGCAGAAATAAGCTGATATTTTCAATTTTTCAATTCTCATAAATACATGGTATGCTTTTAAAAATTTAATGTGCCGACTTCTTTATTGTTTTACCTTTTTTATACATATCTACAGTAACATCATTTTGTTGTAATGCCCCAGATGTTGTTCTTCCGTTTTCAATAATTTCTTTTAACTGCGCAGTCATTTTTTTAACAAGCTTCGGATGTTTGTCATATACATTAGTCGTTTCTTGTGCATCCGTTTTCATATTATATAACTGAATATCTGGATAATTTTCATCGATAGCTTTATTATCTGTAGGATTACTCCATCCTCCTGAACCTGGTGTTAATTCTAATTTCCATTTTTTATTACGAAGAGAGAATTTTCCATTTATAGAATGATGTACAACAACATTATAATCTGTCTTTGCCTTTTTATTCTCTAACATTGGCAAAATACTATACGAATCTACACCAGAATTATCATCTAAATTTAAACCGGCAACTGCTGCACAAGTTGCCATTAAACTCGTTTGGCATATTAATTTATCGTTTATAGAATTAGCTTCAATTTCTCCAGGCCATCTTACCATAAAAGGAATACGGTGTCCGCCTTCCCAAATATCAGATTTATAACCTCTAAAATTTGCACTTGGATAATGACCAAATTCCTTCTCTAATTTCCCTGCTTTTGCAACAGGAGCTGAGCAACCATTATCACTAGTAAAGAACACTAGAGTATTATCTGCAATTCCATTTTTTTCTAAAGCATCAAGTACACGACCAACAACATCATCGGTTTCCATAACAAAATCTGCATAAGCTCCCATACCACTTTTTCCTTGCCAAGCTTTAGAAGGCACAACAGGACTGTGTGGAGAATTCAATGCTAAATACATAAAGAATGGTTCTTCTGTTTTAGATGCCTTAGCAATGTAATCTTCAGCATGATCTCCTAAGAACTGTAGCATTTGTATTGGAGGCATTTTATCGACAACTTTATCATCTTTAATAACCGTTTGCATTACTCGCGAATGATGAAAACCAATATAAGAATCGAAACCACGTGATATTGGTCCGTTAGGCACTGTAGATCCAATAGCTGGGCCTATAACTTTCTTACCATTATAAACAGGAACAGGTTCTCCTTCATCATCTACAAACTTAAAACCAAGATGCCACTTCCCAATTGCAGCTGTTTTATACCCTGCCTTCTTAAGTAATTTTGGAACCGTCATTAAATCTTCTGCAATTAAAGGTTCTAATTCGTCTCCACTTGCCAAAACACCATGTTGTAATCTTGATCGCCAAGAATAACGCCCCGTTAAAATCGCATATCGTGATGGCGTACACACAGCAGAAGCGGAATGCGCATCTGTAAACGTCATGGCTTCTTTAGCAAAAGCATCTATCTTTGGTGTTAAAATTTTTCCTTTTTCTGGATTTAAAACTTGAACGTCTCCATATCCTAAATCATCACAAATGATATATAGAATATTTGGTTTTTGTTGTGCTGATGCATAAGTCGTAATCAGTATAAATAATACTATTAATTTTGAGATTTTCATATTTATTATTTTAATCTTACTTCAGTGATTTCTCCAAGTAAATCGCCTGTTTTATTAAACAAACCTGCTTTTAAAAGTGATTTTGGTGTAGCTTTAAAATTACCTTCATATTTATTAGAATCTATAGTTGGATCGCTTCCATCTAGTGTGTAATAAATAGTATATCCAACGGCTTCTGTTTCTAAATATACAATCGCTTTACTATGCAATTGATCGATTCCAAATACAGGATATACTGTAAATAAACTTTTAGCAACATTCACATTGTCGCGTTCTAATCTTTTAAAATGCGACGTTTCTAATGCATACTGAAAACGTTCCCAACTCTTAACTTTTGGATCACTCCATGATACTTCTGCACTTGCTAAAGTTCTAGGATATAACATGTATTCAAAATGAGATTCCGTTGGTGTAAACTCACCCCATAAACTGGCTTGGTTCCCTAAAACTCTAGCCGCTTCTTCTTCAGTTAATTCCGACGGTACAGGCTCATGGTTATAGACTACAGATAATGGCAAAACCGAGTTTGGACCTTCTGGTTCCATAGATGTCGGCCCTTGCACTCTACTGATATAAGAATGTAAATAAGACGTCATAATTGTTGGATAACCTGCTCGTGGTGCTTGTACTTCAGGTGTATATTTACCTCTACGCCATGCCATAATAGTTGCCCCAGGAACGCCATTTCCACTTAAAACCTCATCCCAACCAATCATGGTCTTGTTTTGTTTTTCTACAATTTTATGAATGCGCTGTATAAAGTAACTTTGAAGTTCTTCGTAATCTTCTAATCCGTTTTCGTCCATGAGTTGCTTGCACATGGCACTCTTTTTCCAATCTTTTTTACTACACTCATCTCCTCCGATATGTAAATATTTAGAAGGAAATAACGCGGCTATTTCTTCAATAACATCTTCTAAAAATTCATAAGTATATTCACTAGCAGGACACACGGTATTATTAGGTGCTTTTCCTCCTACTGCGACTTCAAAACTAACATTAGTAGTATCAATATCTGAACAAAATAATTCTGGGTACGAAGCTACTAAAGCTTTACTATGACCGGGAACATCTATTTCTGGAATAATTTCTACATTTCTAGTTTTAGCAAATGCAATAATTTCTCGAATATCATCTTGGGTATAAAAACCTCCTACTGTTTTAGGTTCGTCGGCCGTTGCAGCTTCTCTACTCCACCATGCAATGCCATCACGCTTTGCTCTCCAAGCTCCTTTTTCTGTTAGTTTAGGATATTTTTTTATTTCTATTCTCCAACCTTGGTCGTCGGTTAAATGCAGATGAAAAATATTTATTTTATAAGCCGATAAAACATCTATCTGTTTCATCACAAATTCTTTCGTTTGAAAATGACGAGATACATCTAACAAAACACCGCGCCAATGAAATCTTGGGTTATCTGTAATCAACATATTCGGGACAACCGTTGTTCCTTTTATGCCAACAGGTATAGCTTGTCTTAGGCTTTGAAAACCATTAAACAGACCCGCATAATCTTTAGCTTTTATAACAACCTTTTTATCTGTAATCTCTAAAATATAACCTTCGCTATCAATCGAAGCATCTTTTACTTTTTGAAAAACAATGTAATTTGAACTTACTCTTACTTTTCCTTTATTTATAGATAAGTTTAAATCTATATCTTGTTTTAATTTTGAAGCTACAATAGACTGTAAATCGGTATAATTTTTTGAAGGAATATATACTTTTGTTTCATTATTTAATTGAAATCCGCCCGTATTAAAAACAACAGATTCCGGTTGCGGTATGAAAGTATTTTCCTGAGCTTCCCCTGTAATAGAGCAAAGAAATATTGATATAACAATTAAGATTTTATTCATATAATTATAAATTTTCAGCAATAATTTTTGAGACAAGCTTACCTTGTTCTGTTTTTCCCAATTCGTTATAATGAACATTATGTGGTTTTATATGCCATTCTGATGCATTTGGTTTTGTAAAACCATACAAATCGTTAATTTGAATAGACGGATAGTTAGCCAAAACTTCTAATGCTGCTTTGTTGTATTTTACACTATCTCCTGTAATCCTTCCGTCGGCACCTTCTTGCGGAACCGCAGTTGTCGTAGCAAAAATTAATTTAGCTTTTGGGTATTCTGTTTGTAGATACTTACAAATCTTATCTAGATTAGATTTATATACAGCAATACTACTCACTTGTTTTCCGTTTACCTTATCTAGTTTACCATTTTTCAAGTATTTTAAATCGTGTAACCCAACATTAAAATGAATCACATCCCAAGTAAAATCCCAACCACCTTTTAAATAGGGCTGAAACATGGTTTCTTTTAGTTTTTCCATTTTAGGAATAAACGTATCGCTAGAACCTCCATTATTAAAAATCCTGAAAACATTAGCCTCGCCTTGTAATTCTTGTCTTACTGTTGGCGTATAACCAATAGAAATAGAATCTCCGTAAATTAATACGTTAGGTAATTTTTTATTCGGGTTAACATAACTAAAAGCTTCACCTGTATTTGCTAATTTACTCCAAGCATCTCTAGATATCTCTTCATTATACGTACTACCAAAAACACGAGTTCCTCCACAAGATGTTGCGCCAATATATAAAGTTGTTGCTCCTAAATACTTGATAAAATGTCTTCTATTCATTTTTAGATACTTTTATAAACTAACAGTTAAAGTGTTAAATGATTTGGCATCAAGTGACGCCTTTACAGTCTTTCCTTTTATATTAAATTGAAATTCTTGAGCTTCCTCTGCAACATTATACGCTAGAATAACAACTTCATTTTTTACTTTATTATAAAAAATAATAGCATTATCGTCATCTCCAACTGTTGCTAATTTCACAGAACCTGGTGTAACAAACGCACTTAAATGTTTCATTAAATAAAACTCAGGATTATAAGTAATCACTTTAGTTTTACTATCAATAGAAATCATAGAATTTTGTTTCCAACCCCATTGACTTTTTCCTGTTTCATCTAAAACCATATTCCAGTACATGTATGAATTTGCACCATTATTAAAATAATGTTTCATTAAATCGAATGTATGTTCTGCTGCTTTCCAATCGTTAGAACCATCTCCACATTCTGTTTCCGTTTGCATCAATTGCATCTCTGGGTATTCTGCATGAACAGCTTCGATAGCACCTTTTCCTGCCCATTGAAAACCAACACCTGCGACATAATTTTTAGTGTTTTTATATTCTAAAACATCTTCAACACGTTCAACTTGAGGACGCTCGACAGTTCCTAACCAAATTTCTGTATCTAATTGATCTGCTTCAAATTTCGGACCTAAATACTCTGCGATAAAAATTCCTAAATCTTGAGGTTTCCATACGCACGATGGGAAGTTTTGAGCTGAGTTATATTCATTCTGAACATGAACTGCACTAATATTAATCCCTTCATCTGCATAAGCTTTAACAAATTTTGAAAAGTATAATGCATAAGCTTCAAAGTATTCTGGTTCTGTAATAAAACGAGATACTAATTCCTCTGTAGAACTCCATGCTTCAGGTAAATCATTAAATTCAGGATTTGCTTTGCAAGCATAATGTTTGCTGTGTTTCATCCAAGATGGCGGACACCATGGCGACGCCCAAACAGCTATATCTGGATTTATTTTCTGTGCTTCTTTTATGTATGGCACTAAACGTTGTTTATCACGATCTATAGAAAAGTTTTCCATAGCAAAATCGCCTTCCGTTTCGTTATGGCTATACCAATCTACAGCATAATCGTTTGCTCCTATTGGCATTCTAAACAGATTAAACTTACAACCTGAATCTTGACTAATTAGATCGTTTAAAATTTGTTGTTGTTCTTCTGGTGTTACCATCGCTAAAGCATCCCAGCCTAACTCATTAAAACAACCTCCAAAACCTGTAATTTCCTGTTCTTGAGCTTCTGTATCAATATTAATTACAACATCTGAGGTTCTGTCTTCTGCGCTTTGATTGTATGTTTTAGTATTCCAAACGGCATTTTCTGTACTACTAACCCAAGCCACTGCTAACTCTTTTTCTTCTTCTTTACAAGAAGAAAGTGTTACTAAAGCGATTAATACAAGTGCTTTTAAATTTCTCATTATACTTTGCTTATTTTACAGTTAAAATTTCTCTTAAACGAATATCTTTTGAAGATGCTCCAATCATGATTCTGAAATCACCAGCTTCTACTAATCGTTTTAAATCTTTATCTAACATAGACAATTCATTTGGACCTAACTCAAACGTTACTTTTTGAGACGCTCCCCCTTTTAAATTTATACGTGTAAAGCCTTTTAATTCTTTAATCGGACGAGACACTGAAGCCAACTCATCACGGATATATAATTGTACAACTTCATCTCCTGCAACAGAACCGGTATTTTTAACAGTACAAGTAACCTGAACCGTTTCTGTTGGAGCTATATTATTTTTACTGAATTCTAAGTTAGAATACTCAAAAGACGTATAACTTAAACCATAACCAAAAGGAAATAAGGGTTGACCTGTTAAATTGTGATAATTATCACCTCGACCAGTTGGTTTATTGTTGTAATATAATGGACATTGTGCCTCATCTACTGGGAATGTGATTGGTAAACGTCCTGCAGGATTTTCGTCTCCGAAAAGAATATCGGCAAAACCATTTCCGCCATTTTCACCAGCATACCAAGCCATGATAATTCCATCTACATCATTAATCCAATTTGCCATAGTAATTGCGCTACCACCAACTAAAACTACAACGGTAGGTTTTCCTGTTGCTGCTACTGCTTTAATTAATGCTTCTTGATGACCAGGTAAAGCTAATAATGCACGGTCTCTAAATTCTCCTTCATGAATACCTGCAAATACAACAGCAACATCACTTTTTTCTGCGACAGCAACTGCATCTGCAATTTCTTGTTTCCATGCATCATGAATATCTGCATCCCAAACTAATTTGAATTTTGCATTTCCAGCAGACTCATAAAATTCAATTTTCACATCATACTCTTTTCCTTTTTCAAAAGAAAATTCTTTTAAAATAGTATTGTATGATTGTTTTTGCCAATTATCAATTAATAGTTTACCATCTAAATACATGCGGTAACCATCGTTACCTTCTATACCAACATTAAATACGCCCGTTTTAGTTGCTTTTATTTTACCTGTCCAGCGTACAGAAAACCAATCGTAAGCTAAATCTTCATGCGGAGAAAATAGTGTCCAACCAAAATTCACTCTTTTATCAATACGTTCCACTTTTGGTGTTCCGCTTAATTTAATATTATCAAAATAATCACCTTTTAAACCTTCTACTTTTTTACCATCACTTATAGTAGATAAATTAGCAGATGCTATTGGCTTATATTTTACTTCTGTTAATGCAACACCTTCAGCATAATTAATGTTTTCTTCTCCAATTTTATTAGCAACACCATCATACATAGAAACCAAATTATTTCCTGGTCCACTATAACCTCCTAAACGCACTGTTTTAACATCGTGACCAATAAGTGCTACTTTTTTAGTAGTTTTTTTAACAGGCAACGTGTTATTTTTATTCTTTAATAACACCATTGATTTCGAAGCTGCTTTTTTAGCCAATTCACGGTGTGATTTATGTCCGTTCCATACTGCAGCTTCTTTAGCATCTACATAAGGATTTTCAAATAAACCTAACTCGAATTTAGCTGTCAAGATTCTGCTTACAGCTTCATCAATCGCTTTAATATCGACCATACCATTTTCGTAAGCTTCCCAAAATAAAGGATAGTGATTGTAGTTGGTTTGGAACATAACATCTAAACCAGCTTCAACAGCATCTTCAGTAGCTTCTGCATAATTAGCGGCTGTAAAATGTAAAACATTCGCACCTCCTGTAGCACCAGCATCAGAAATCACATAACCATTAAAACCCCATTCTTCTTTAAGTTTTGTACGTAATAACCATTCGTTAGATGTACATGGTGTGCCGTCTAATGAATTATAAGATGTCATAACCGAACGTGCACCTGCTTCCTTAAAAACAGCTTTAAATGCTGGAAAATAAATTTCTTCTAACAAACGCTCGTTAAAACTAATAGGATAACTATCGCGACCACCAGCACCAACATTAGCCACAAAGTGTTTTGGTGTTGTAATAACGCCTTCTTTTTCGAATTGACTGATAAATGAGACTCCCATTCTAGAAGTTAAATACGGATCTTCTCCATAGGTTTCTTCTACACGTCCCCAACGTACATCGCGAGCAATGTTTAATACAGGAGAAAGAATTTGTCGAATACCTCTTGTTTTAGTTTCTTTAGTAATAGCACTTGCAACTTCCCCCACTAAATCGGTATCCCAAGTAGATGCTAAAGCAATAGCTTGCGGAAAAGTTGTTGCTCCATCACGAGCTAAACCGTGTAATGCTTCGTTAAATGGGATAATAGGAATACCTAAACGTGTTTCTTCTAAGAAGTACTTTTGAAGGGCATTAATTTCATTAGCCATATTGGCTGCAGTTCCCGTAGAACCATAGTCCATAATTTGCTCTGCAGCATTATCATTTAATCCTTTTGATGAAATTTGAAACCCAAAAATACCGTGCTTCAATTTATCTTTTCCTATTTTTAAATCTCCAGGAATCATAAACATTTGCCAGAATTTTTCTTCTAAAGTCATTCTGCTTAACAAATCGCTTACACGTTCTTCTACTGATAATTTAGGATTTTTATAAGGTGGATCTTTTTTAGCGGAAAATGCTAGCGATACTGTTAAGACTCCTCCTAAACATACTAATATTAAAACCGTTTTGATGTTACTAATTCTCTTCATCTATATTTTAATTAAACTACTATTGGTTTTGTTTTAAATCTTCTAATTGCGACCAAGATACTCCGGGATCATTCATAAGTTTTTTTCCTACTGTACTTCTACCATCGTTAATGATTTTAAGTAAATCTGTACGATACTCTTTAATTATTTCCGAATGATTGCCTTCTAAGTTATGTTCCTCTGCAATATCATTTTTCAAATTATAAAGCTGCACCTTAGGCAAGCTATCGTATATTTCTTTTTTAATATTTTTATTTGGAAAACTCCACCCTCCAGAACCTGGAGCAAATATGACTTTATAATCGCCTTTTCTATAAGCAAAATTTCCATGAACAGAATGATGTACTACACTTGTTCTTTTTGGTAAGTTGCTTTTTAAATTGGTTGCAGAAAGATGACTGTAACTATCTTCGGCCACAGTTTCAGGATAAGTCACTCCTAAAAGATCGGCTACAGTTGCAAAAAAATCTGTTGTACAAACTAATTGCTCTGACGTTCCTGCTTCAATATGTCCTTCCCAATTAATAATATATGGCACACGATGTCCGCCTTCAAAAATATCGGCTTTTGTCCCTCTAAACATATAACTCGGATCATGCCCTTTAGATAATAATTGTTTATAATTTGCGGATGGAGAACACCCGTTATCGCTTGTAAATACGATTAAAGTATTTTCTGTAATTCCGTTTTTTTCTAAAGCTTTGGAAACTTCACCAACAACCCAATCTACCATTAAAACAAAATCACCATAAGGATTATCTAATTTACTTTTTCCTTGAAATTCCGCTGTAGGAAGAATTGGTGTATGTGGTGCTGGTAAAGGCATGTAAACAAAAAATGGTTTGTCCTTATTAGCATTCGTATTAATATAATTTACGGTACGTTCTGTAATTTCAGGAAGTGCTTTTTCGTGATTAAAATCATCTGACGTTAAGCCTGTTCTCCATGTACCTTGTTTAGTTTTCCCCTTCGTTATATGTGTTGGCACCATAGTTGGCATACCATTTTCTACCCATACATAAGGCGGCATATCTAAAGATCCGCAAAAGCCAAAACTATAATCGAAACCATGTGTATTCGGTCCATTCTTAATCGGCTTCGTAAAATCTACTTCTGGTCTTGCTTTTAGCTTATCGATGTCTATTGAATCTGTATTCTGCAAAGCCCAATCCCAGCCCATATGCCATTTGCCGATAAAAGCTGTTTGGTAACCATTGTTTTTTAAAAACTTAGCAACCGTAGTGGTCTCCTTTTTTATTAAAGATTTAGAATATCCGCTTAAAACTCCTTGTTTTAGCGAAGTTCTCCAATTATAACGCCCAGTTAAAATGCCATACCGCGTTGGTGTGCAAACGGCAGAACTTGTATGTGCATCTGTAAAAGCAACGCCACTGTTTGCCAATCGATCTATATTTGGTGTTTGTATTTTAGAATATTCATTAAAAGAAGAAACATCTCCATATCCCAAATCATCAGTTAAAATATAAATAATATTAGGTTTTGAGACATTAGCCTCCTTGACTTTATCTTCTTCTTTACAAGAAAACAGAATCACTGTGAGCATTGTTAATATTAATATAATTACCGATCGACTAGACATACTCCTTATTTTTAATTTTTAAACATCCTTTTGTTTTGATTAATGCAAATTCGCTTTTAAATCTGCATCAAAATCAATCATCATTTTTTGTAATTTTTTTACAATTTTCGGATTCTGAGATGCGACGTTATTACTTTCTGAAATATCTTCTTTCAAATTAAATAAGGTTACCCCTTCTTCTTCTGTAATACGTAATTTCCAATTCCCTTTTCTAACGGCTTGGAGTTCATTTTTTAAATAATAAAAGAAACCCTCTTTTTCATGAGGAGACTTCGCTTTATTTACTCCTGAAAGTAAAGGCCAAATATTTTTTCCATCCATAGGTTTATTTGACATTTCTGCTCCAGTTATATGCGCTATGGTTGGTAACAAATCTATTGTTGAGGCCACTTTATTGGTCACTAACCCTTCTTTAATTGTTCCTTTCCATTGTGCTATCATTGGAACACGCATGCCACCTTCTAAAGTTTGAGATTTAAAGCCTCTTAATGGTAATGCACTTCCGCCCTGTTCATCTTCTAAATCCCAAGGACCATTATCTGAAGTAAACACAACTAATGTATTTTTATCTAACCCTAGAGATTCTAATGTTTTTAAAATAGTTCCCATACTCCAATCTATTTCCTCAACAGCATCACCATATAGACCTCGAGCACTTTTTCCTTTAAATTTAGGGGAAGCATATAAAGGCACATGTGGCATAGTTTGCGCTAAGTATAAAAAGAATGGCTGGTCTTTATTTTCTGTTATAAACTCTACTGCTTTTTCTGTATATCTTTGCGTTATTGATGATTGATCTACAGGATATTCTATAACCTCATCTTGCAGTAATAAAGGTACACGTCTTCCTCTCCATTTTTTCTCACGAAGACTATCGATGGTCATCTCTTCTCTAAAAACGATATCATGAGAAACTTTTGATTTTGGATTAACCGACATATCATTACTAAACGGAATACCATAATAAGAATCGAAACCTTGAGACGTTGGTAAATATTGCTCTTCATCTCCCAAATGCCATTTTCCAATACATGCCGTAGCATAGCCTTCTGCTTTAAGCATATCTGCAATAGTCATTTCTTTATTAGATAAACCTCCTGGCAAATTTGGCCAAAACACATCAGGCACTCCAACTCGTGGTGGATAAGATCCAGTAAGTAAAGCCGCTCTAGATGGAGAACATACTGATGATGCTGCATAAAAATCTGTAAACGTTACACCCTCAGCAGCCATTTTATCTAGGTATGGTGTTTTTATTAATGGCGAACCAAAAACACCAACATCCTGATACCCCTGATCGTCTGTAAAAAAGATGATAACGTTGGGTTTAGGTTGTTTCTCTTGTGCAAATACATTAAGATTACAACTCAAAAACACGATTATGATACCGACTATAAACTTCATAAATGCTATACTTTTAACTTCTTACTTTTTATTTAAAGCATCATCAAACGTATACGTTTGTCCTGCTTCTGTTTCAAATTCTATCGTTTTATCCCCGTAAACCAACTTACATGATTTACCTTTTTTAGAGGTTACTGTAACTGTTTTTAAAGCTGAATTTTCCCATTCAAATGACAACTCAAAACCTCCTCGGGCAACAATACCAGATACTTTACCTTCTGGCAATGCACTTGGTAACGCTGGTAATACTTCTATATATCCTAAATGACTTTGTAGAATCATTTCTAAAATACCTGAAGCTCCACCAAAATTTCCATCAATTTGAAATGGTGGATGTGCATCAAAAAGATTTAAATACGATCCGCCACCTTCTTTTCCGTTTGGTTTTACCGCAGGACTTAATAGTTTATGTAATAATTTATAGGCATGATCTCCATCTTTAAAACGTGACCAAAAATTAATTTTCCATGCTAAACTCCAACCGGTACCATTATCTCCTCTATATTCTAATGATTGCTTTGCTGCTTTCATTAAATCTGGAGTGTCTTGGTAATTTATTTCATTTCCTGGGTGAACGGCCCAAAGGTGAGATACGTGTCTGTGATGACTTTCTGGATTATCTTTATCTTCCATCCATTCTTGTAACTGACCATGTTTACCAATTTTATTCGGTGCGATTTTAGCAATCATAGGTTCTAAGCTCGATGTGAATTTCTGATCTGTATTTAAAATTTTTGAAGCTTCAATAGTAGTTCTAAACAAAGCTCTTATTAATTGATGATCCATAGTTGGTCCTGCAACTAAACCACCTATTTCTGGAGAATTTGAAGGCGTACTTATTAAATAGCCTGTGTTTGGATCTTTATATAAAAACTGAGAATAAAACAACGCTGCATTTCGCATAAGCGGATAACGTTTTTCTAAAAATGCTTTATCTTGAGTAAACAAATAATGTTCCCAAATGTGTGATGATAACCAAGCGGCACCACCTAACCAAATACCATGATGCGATGCATTTACCGGAGCAGCACCACGCCAAATGTCTACATTATGATGAACAATCCACCCATCTGCATTATAATGTACTTTAGCCACTTTGGCACCTGTAATAGAAAGATCTTCAATTAAATCGAATAAAGGTTCGTGGCATTCACTTAAATTATACGTTTCTACCGGCCAATAATTCATTTCTAAATTAATATTGGTGGTATAACTACTAAACCATGGCGGCGTTAATTTATCATTCCAAATTCCTTGTAATGTTGCTGGTTTTGTACCTGGACGACTACTAGATATGGTTAAATAACGTGCATAAGCTACATACAGTGCCACCAATTGTGGATCGTTTGGCGTAATACTAAAATCTAAAATTCTTTGATCTGTAGGGTTTTCAGATTTACCATTATCTCCAAAACTTAATTCAAAACGATTATACAACGCTTGATAGTCTGAAATATGTTTTGACTTAACATCCTGATAATCTAAGTATTCTATTTTCGCTAACGTTTCTGGAACTATTTTTTCTGGTTGTCCTGAAACATCTTTATAATCGATATAATTTGTAGCTGCAGTTAAATATACAGTTGCAGTAGAAGCTTCTGTAATTTGAAGTTTACCATTGGCATTAGAGATGTGACCGTCAGTTTTAATTTTTAAAGTTGAAATTCCTCTTAATACCCCTTCTTTTACTTTTACAACTAAAGTTTGAGAGTTTCCTGAGGTTAAAACTGATTTATCTTCATGAATCGCATCTAACCATAAGTCGAATTCTAAAACTTTTTCTTTGCTAGCTGTTAAGTTTACAGCAATAATTTGATCTGGAAAACTAGATAATACTTCACGTTTATACCGAACATCATTTACCGAATACGTTACAGTAGTTATCGCTGTATTTAAATCTAACTCGCGTTTATAATTTGTGAAATTATCATGATTTTCAAAATCGATATACACATCTCCAAAAGGTTGATAATGAATTTGTTTTATGGGATCGCTCATAAAATGATCTTGAGCCATTTTTTGAGCTTCTAATTGCTTGCCTGTTGCTAATAAGGTTCTAATTTCATCTAAATATACACTAGCACCTTCATGAGCATAATCATGAGGTTGCCCACGCCAAAGTGTTTCTTCGTTAAACTGAATGTGTTCTTGAGAGACTCCTCCAAAAACCATAGCGCCTAAGCTCCCGTTACCAATTGGTAAAGCATCTGTCCATTTTTCAGCAGCTTTTGTATACTGTAATTTACAGTCTTCTTTCTGCTGTACCTCTTCCGCCTTGGGTTTTGCACAAAACGTTAAAGTCAGACATAAAGCTAGAAATAGAAACTTTTTAATAGTGATGTATTTTTTTATTTTCATGTTATTAACCATGTGGGTTATGTTATGCTTTAATTTCTATATAAAATGGATATGTAAATTTTAACACCCCATCTTCCTTTAAAAACACCTTCGGTAATATAGTTAATGGTCCTTTTTTTAATTCTATAGCATTAAAACTGAATTGTGAATGTCCATTTGCTTCAATTGGTAGGGTTAGTGACGTATCACCTAAAACCAACTCCAATTGACCTGTTGTTTCTATTGGCCGATCAAAATGAACAATAATATCAAAAGATTTGGTTTCGTTTATAATAACATCCCAATACATAAGTTCGTTGTTAAATCCTTCTTTTTTTATAAAAAGTGCTTCGTTTTGATTAAGCATAACCGGGTTTTCATGAACTGTACCAATAATTGGTTTTGGTGCGTTAACAATATGTTCTGAACTTTCCATAGTGTTTAACCACGAATCCATTTCAATTTTTAATTCTTCAACTAAAGCTTTATTATTTTCTGAAATATCGTTTTGTTCATAAGGATCTTCAGTTAAATTAAAAAGCTGAAACTTATCATTATTGTCTTCATCTTTACCAACTCCAACAAGCTTCATGTTTCCTTTTCTGGTTGATACATTTCGGTATCTTACCGGAGCTGTTCTTGCCCAATAACGATTAATAATACGCTCTGGTAAAACCGCTTCTTTTTTAGTTAATAAGGGTAATAAACTTTCGCCTTCAATATTTAAATTTTCTGGCATTTTTGAGTTTGTAAACTCGACTAACGTTGGTAATATATCATAGTGTGCAGCAGGTGTCTTAACATCTCGAGCTTCTTTAAAAGCCTCTGGGTAATACCAAAAACTTGGCACTCTTACACCGCCTTGAAACACAGAGCCTTTTTTACCTCGCATGCCAGCAACATATCTTGGATGTTGTGGCCCATTATCGGTCATGAATATAATTAAGGTATTTTCTTCTAAACCTAAATCGTCCAATTTCTTGAAAAACAGCCTCAAATTATCGTCTATATTAGTGATCATACCGTATACTTTTCTAGCATTTTCTCTGCTGTGTTCTGTAACGTTAGGATATGGCTTATCTTGATCAATTAATCCTTGATCTGGATCTATATCCTTATACATATCGTAATACTTCTGTGGTAGTTGTAACGGCCCATGTGGCGCATTGTAAGACAAATACAAGAAGAACGGCTCGTCTTTATGGTCTTCAACATAATCTATTGCAGCTTCAGTTAACACATTAGTGCAATACCCTTGAGTTTGTACTTGTTTTCCGTTTTTCCAAAGAATTGGATTAAAATAACTACTATCTTTTTTTAAAGTATTTGGCCAATCTCCATACTGACCAATTCCGCCTGATAAATGATTTAATGTAAAATCGAAACCTTGATCTTGTGGGCGCATAGGATAATTATCTCCTAAATGCCATTTCCCAATCATTCCAGTGCTATAACCTGCATCTTTAAGTATTTCGGCAATGGTAACTTCAGAGCTTGCCATCATTGCACCTCCTCTGTAAGTATCATGAACCCCTGTAGTCATTGAATATTTTCCGGTCATGATTGCAGATCGGGTTGGTGCACATACTGGATTAACCGAAAAATCGACGAACCGTACACTCTTACTAGCTAAACTATCTAAAACAGGTGTTTTTATATTCGGATTTCCATAAAAACCTAAATCTCCAAAACCTTGATCGTCTGTAACTATTAAAATAACATTTGGTTTAGTTATAGACGTTTCTATTTTTTTATTTTGAGCACAGTTGCAAAAAACAAAAAATAGAACTAAAATGGTTATGTGTTTTAGATCATTCATATTTAATTAATTTTTTGAAGTTGCATACACATCATCGGACCAAGTTTCTAATTTCTTCAACATGGTTTTAACCAATTCAGGATGTTCGCTAGCTACATTATTATTTTCACTTATATCTGTTTTTAAATTGAACAGTAAAGGTTCTGCATTTTTTTTAGGAAGCATCAGTTTCCAATCGCCTTGACGTATCACTTTTCGTCCTACATATCCCCAAAACACTTCTCTTTGTGGTAAAGCTTCACCTTTAAGCAGATTATCTTTTAAACTCACACCATCTAAATTTTCAGATTGTTTAGCACCTACAAAATCCATTATTGTAGGAAATAAATCCATGGTTAAAATCGTTTCGTTATTGATTTGATTGGGTTTAATTGTACCTGGATACCGAGCTATTGCAGAGACACGATGACCACCTTCCCATAAGGTCGATTTATAACCTTTTAAACTGCCATTGCTTCCTACTTTTTTAGACGCTCCGTTATCTGAACAAAAGAAAACAAGTGTTTTTTTATCAATTTTAAGTTCTTTTAGTGTTTTTAAAACTTCACCTACCCCCTCATCCATAACTTCAACCATTTCTTTATAAATGCTGTTAAGTTCTTCTTCAGATAAATTATTTTTTTGTTTGGATCCGTTTTTCCAACCTACAGTACGTTCTGCTTTAGACATACGACCTTGAAATGGACCGTGAGGTGCTTCATGCGGAATATATAGTAGAAACGGTTCGTCTTTGTGACGCTTAATAAAATCTACAGAATGTTCGGTGATTAAGTCTGTTGAATATCCTTTTTCATTTTGTTTTGTATCACCATTCCACCAATCTTCATAGCCTTCTTGATCGATGTGTGAATGATAATCTACATTACCAGAAACATAACCGATATACTCATCAAAACCTTGATTAATGGGATTGAATGTTTTTTGATATCCAACGTGCCATTTCCCAAACATACCCGTAACATAACCTTCACCTTTTATAGCCTCAGCGAATGTTACTTCTGCTGTTGCTAAACCTTTATCACGATCGTGTTTTGCTGTGACTACACCATCAATACCTACACGCTGTTGGTATTTACCAGTTAAAATAGCCGCACGTGTTGGACTACAGACAGGTCCGTTAGAATGAAAATCTGTAAACTTAATCCCTTCTGCCGCCATTTTATCTAAGTTTGGCGTATTGATTAATGTACTGCCATAACATGATAAATCGCCATAGCCCATATCATCAGCCATAATGATAATAATATTGGGTTTGCCTGCTTTTTGAGCCGCACAACTTAATGTACTAACAGTTAAAAAGCTGACACAAAACAGGTATATATTAAATTTTACAATCATATTTAGGCGTTAATTACTTTATTGTTATTATTAATCGTTCCAATGTTTTTCAATAATTTCTAATATTTCTGGATTGTCTAAATCAGTATCTCCCAAGGCTTTTTTCTTGTTTAAAATCTCGACCTTCATCTCTGCAATAATATCTTTGTATTTCGGATCATTATAGGCATTATGCAATTCTTTTGGATCTGCTTGTAAATCGTAAAAATCCCAGAACTGATCTTGTGCAGCGCCTTTAAATCCGTTTCCATAGAAAAAAGCAAGTTTATAACGTTGTCCTCTAATTCCGAAATGTCCTGGTCTATCTTTAGAGTGATCCCAATAGCGGTAATACCCATAATCTCTCCAATCGCTTGGTGTATTTCCTTTTAAATTTTCACGAAAACTACGTCCTTGCATATCTGATGGATACTCTATACCTGCGTAATCGGCGAATAATGCTGAAAAATCCACATTTTCTATAAGATCTTTATTTCTTGAACCCGCTATAACTTCCTTAGGATAACGAATAACAAATGGCATGTGGATAGATTCTTCAAAGATTAAACGCTTATCAAACCAACCATGTTCTCCTAAAAAGTATCCTTGATCTGCAGTATAGATAACCACCGTATTTTCGGCTAATCCAGATTTTTCAAGATAATCTAAAAGTTTTCCAATATTATCATCTACACCAGCACCAGAACGCATAAAATCTTTTATCATTTTCTGGTAGGTTTTAAATCTTGCTTCTTCGTTAGTTAAACCCTCTACAGAAAAAGGTAACCCTGGGTAATTCATAAAATCTTTACGCAACTCAGGATGTGCTGTGGCATCTAAATATCGTTGTTTTAGATTATCCATAGATTGCCCTAAAAAGGAACGTCCGGTTGTTGAAGCGCTACTGTCGTAAAACGATTCTGGGGCAGGAATTTCTTGGTCTTTGTACAGATTTGCAAAACGCTCAGGATAATCGTAAGGTTCATGCGTCGCTTTAAAATGACACATGGCCATAAACGGTTTGTCTTTGTCACGATTCTCAATCCAATCAATGGTCATATTTGCAATAATATCTGTGCTATATCCTTGATATTGCTTACCACCTTCGTAATAATCTTTCCAATTATCGGCTGTTTTTATTATTGGATTATGGTATTCTCCTTGACCAGGAAGTACAGCATAATGATTGAAACCTGCTGGTTCTTGTTTTAAGTGCCATTTTCCGATTATAGACGTTTGGTATCCGCCTTTTTGCATTTCTTTAGCAATATTATTGTATTCTGGAGATAGACCAGCATCGAGAATTTTTACACCATTTTTATGACTGTATTGTCCTGTTAAAATGGTAGCTCTACTCGGAGTACAAATAGAATTTGACACTAAACAATTTTCTAAAACAGCACCTTCTTCTGCCAAACGAGCGATATTAGGAGCATGTACATAATTTTCTAAAATACCTCCATAAATACCCCAAGCTTGTGCTGTATGGTCATCAGACATGATAAACAAAATATTAGGGCGCTCTTGTTTAAACTCTGATTTTGGGATTATAATTTCCTTAGGTTTGTCCTTACAGTTTGTAAACGACGCAATAGCAACTAAGAATAATGCACCTATTTTAAATACGTTTTTCATTTTAAAATTATTTATTTTGTCACGTTAAGTGTTATAGTTTCAAACTTATTTGACGCAGGTCCTATTCCAATTTTAAACAGTCCTGGCTCAACAACTTTTTTTCGTAATTTGGTATCAAAGAATGCTAGATCTTCTGGAGTGATTTTAAAAGTTACTGTTGTAGATTTTCCTGGTCTTAATGATATTCTTTGGATCCCTCTTAGACTTTTTAAAGGACGTTTTACAGTACTTTCTACATCTTTAATATATAATTGAACCACTTCTTCACCTTCTCGTTTGCCCACATTGGTCACTTTAACAGATACTGTTGTTGTTTCTGTTGTAACGATTTTTTCTTTAGATAATTTTAGATTGTCGTATTTAAAATTGGTGTAGCTTAATCCGTAACCAAATGGATATAATGCATCGCCTTCAAAATATCTATACGTTCGTCCTTTCATGCTATAATTAACAAAAGGAGATAATTCTTTAACTGATTTGTAGAATGTAACTGGTAATCGTCCTGACGGATTATAATCTCCAAACAGTACATTGGCAATCGCAGTACCACCAAGTTCTCCAGGATACCAAGCTTCAAGAATGGCTGATAAATTATCGTTTTCCCAGTTTACTGCCAAAGCACTACCATTTAACAATACTAAAACCACTGGTGTGCCTGTAGCATGTAAGGCTTTAATTAATTCTTTTTGTACTGCTGGCAATTCGATATCTGTTTTATCTCCGCCATCAAAACCTTGCGTATTCACTGGCATTTGTTCACCTTCTACACCTGGAGAGATTCCTCCAACAAAAACAACGACTTCCGATTTTTTAGCCAACTCAATAGCTTTTTCAAAAGATGTTTTATCTGGTGAAGACCACAAGAATTTTAATTTAGCAGGATAACCTTCGTGAAAATATTGAATTTTAACTTGATACAATTTTCCTTTTTCTAAATACGTAGTTTCTTTTACTATTCCTCTTTTTAGTTCTTTTGTATTATTAATTATTAAAGTATCATCGATAGCTAAGGTATAACCTCTATTACTTTGTAACCCTAATTCATAATTTCCAGAAATCTCGACTTTAATTGTACCCGTATATTCAACAGCAAATTCAGCTTCGTTTAAACCTGTTATCGGGTTAGAGTTCCAATTTGAATTAATAACATTCTCAATTCTTGTTACTACAGGAAATCCAGTAAAGTCATGATTATTATAATATTTAGCTTGTACCCCCTTTTCATTATCAAAGCTTAACACGTCTGCAGGAATTAAAGACATGGTTGGTTTCTTAGAAATTAATTCTGTTCCAGCTTCGTAATATACTTTTGTGTTTTTAGACACTTTGCTTTTAATACCATCTAAAGGTGTAAAATATTGAGATGGGAATCCGTTATAGTTTCCTAAAAGCACTTCTAAATCGTTTGCATTAGGCCCAATAATAGCAATAGATTTTAAATCTTTTTTTAGCGGTAAAATTCCATTTTCATTCTTTAATAAAACCATAGATTTTTGAGCCGTTTCTAAAGCTAAAGCTCTATGAGAATCTGAGCTTACTACGCTCATAGGTATGCTAGAATATGGCACCATATAGGCAGGATCAAACATCCCTAGTTTAAAACGCGCTTTAAAAATTCGTTTTAAAGACACATCAATTTCATCTTCATTGATTAAACCTGCTTTAACCGCACTTATTAAATACTCATAGCGCGAACCACAATTTAAATCTGTACCAGCCAAAACAGCAACAGCTGCGGCTTCTTCTTTAGAATCTACATAGTTATGATAATCGTGAATGTCTCGAATAGCATTACAATCTGACACTACAAAACCTTCAAACCCCCAATCTTTACGTAAAATCTCATCTAACAACTGGTGACTAGCACAACATGGTTTTCCCATATATCTGTTATAAGCCGCCATTAAAGAATACGCTTGACCTTCTACAATTGTAGCCTCAAAAGCTGGCAGATACGTATCGTATAAATCGTGTTCTGTGGTTGTTGCATCAAAAAAATGTCTTTCAGGTTCTGGGCCACTATGTACTGCAAAATGTTTTGGAGTAGCTACTAGTTTTAAATATTTATCATCGTCACCTTGTAAACCTTTTACAAAATTCACACCCATTCTAGAAGTTAAATATGGATCTTCTCCGTAAGTTTCTTGTCCGCGTCCCCAACGTGGATCACGAAAAATATTAACGTTTGGTGTCCAATAGGTTAAACCTTCATAACGTTTGTATGATTGATTACGCTGTGCTTCATGATGTTTTGCACGAGCTTCATCTGAAATAACAACAGCATCATTATAAATTAATGCTTCATCAAAAGTTGCAGCTAAACCTATAGCTTGTGGAAATACCGTGGCTTTACCTGCTCGGGCAACACCATGTAAACATTCGTTCCAGTACTCATGAGCAAGAATTTTTAATCTTGGAATTGCTGGTGCATCATTCATCATTTGTCCAACTTTTTCTTCCAAGGTCATTCTTGATACTAAATCGTCTACACGATCATCGAAAGATAATGATGGGTTTAAATATGGTACGTTTTCTTGTGCAAGACAAAAAAAACATTGCAGCGATACAAAACAGATTAAAATAAGATTCTTTTTCATGACATTCTTACTTTTTAAATTTTGCTTTTAATACCACAGGATAGCTATCGCCATTTACAGCAGGCATGGTAACCGTTAATCCTTTATTATTTTGTTTAAATACTAATTTTCTACCATCATACAATTGAGATAAAGCTATTAAAGTTCCAGGATTATTTTCGCTAGATTTTGCTAACGATGGCATAAGAAAATCGCCTACTTTAGGATTCATAACAATAATATAGAAATCATCTCCTTTTGTCGTGTAACGTACTTCGTCGTGAGAAAATGCTGGTGTTGCTGTGGTACGTTGATTAAAATGCTCACCAAGTTTTTGGTTTGCTGTGGCATTTCTTAGGTCGCCATCTACCGTTTCAACAACTTCACCTCTTACACTTCTACCATCGCCATAAATAGTCCATGGTCGTGTTTCATATATAGCCTCACCGTTAATTTTTAACCAATCGCCTACACTATTTACACTCTTTTTTATTTCGTGAGGAATAGTTCCGTCAGGATTTAACTCCATACTAAGTAATAAGTTTCCGTTTTTACTAACGGCCTCTATGAGCATTTCTAAAATAGTACGGGCATTGTGAGTTAGGTGACGGTCTTTTTTATAAAACCAATCTGTAAATGTAATTTCAGACTGCCATGGTTCTTCACGTAATGTATTACTTCCTCCAGATTCTACTTCATTTACTGTCCCTTTAGCTTTTCTTTTTAGTAACATTACAGCATCAATAGCTCCTTTTTCGTTTAAACTATTATTGTATAATGCTCTTGCTACCTCCTTGCCATACTCACCATAAGTGAAATTAAAACCATCGTTATATAACACATCTGGCTTATATTTATCAACCAATTCAATGTGGCGTTTTAACCAGTTTTTCTTAATATCTTCAATAATTTCTGGTGTACGATCTTCTGGTGCAGGACCATATAAATCTTTAGGATCTAAACCTTCCCACCATTTACCTTTTCCATCGGCTTTAGTTAAACGCGCATCATAAGGAACACCTTTATAAACACCATCTGTATCCGATCCAAAAGCAGGTTTCCACCAGTTTAAAAAACGATCGTCGTGACTGGTCACTCCAAATTTTAAACCTGCATTACGACTCGCTGTTGCAAACTCACCAATAATATCTTTTTTAGGACCTACATTTACGGAGTTCCATGGGTGGTATGACGAATCAAACAAATCAAAATGATCGTGATGATTTGCTAAAGCCATAATGTATTTGGCTCCGTTTTCTTTTGAAAAATCGATTAAAGCTTGAGCATCAAATTTTTCGGCTTTCCAAGAATTAATAACATCTTTAAAACCAAATTCTGATGGATGTCCATAAGTTTGTAAATGGTATGGATATGCCATTTTACCAAATTTTTGACGACCAACATCTTGCATATACATGTGTCGTGCATACCAACCGCCACCTTGTTCTGGTACGGCTTGTGGCCCCCAATGAAACCAAATGCCAAATTTAGCATCTCTAAACCATTCTGGACATTCGTATTGATTAGCTAGTTCATCCCAAGATAATTCTTCTTGTGCTAAAGCCGAATGACTATTTAAACACAAAAGGAACCCCACAAAAAACATGTTGAAAACAACAGTTTTTTGAAGATTCTTTTTAATACTATTTTTTGAAGACAAACTAAAAATCATTATTTTTTATTTTTGTAATTGTAATCTTCAGGATGATCAAAAAGTCCAAATTCTTTTTTAGTTAAGTCTGCAGGGTCTCCAGCTTCTTTAATTAACTTCTCTAGTTCTAGAGTTAAGTCTGCTTTTTCAGTACTATAATTCTCATCATCAATAAGGTTTACAAGTTCCCATGGATCATTTTTAACATTAAATAACTGATATGTATATGTATCATTTTTTGAACTTACAATCAATTTAAAATCACCTTGTCTTACTGCTCTATGTCCTCCATGGTTATTCACTTTAGGTTTAAAGTCTTCTCCAGGCCAAGAGTTGTAAGCGTACATCATACTATTTCTTACTGCTTTAGCTTCACCTTCAATTATTGGTGTTAAATCTTCTGTCTGAACAGATTTAGGAATTTCTAATCCTGTTAATCCACATAATGTTGGAAAAACATCATGTAAATATGCTAAAGCATCTGTTTTTTGATTTTTAGGAATATTTGGTCCAACAAAAATTAATGGTACACTCACACTATGTTCATATACACTTTGTTTTCCTAATAGACCGTGCTGACCTAAAGCAAGGCCATTATCTCCAGCAAAAACAATAATGGTATTATCTGCTTTTCCTGAAGCTTTTAAAGCTTGTAATATTCTACCAATTTGAGTATCTGTTGCAGTTATCATTGCATAATAATCAGAGATCTCTTTTTGAACAATAGCTTCTGTTCTTGGGAATGGTGCTAACATTTCGTCTCTAATATGATCATCTGCTATCTCAAATGGATGCTGTGGCATAAAATTTTCAGGCACTGCAATATCTTCATTGGGATACATGTCTTTGAATTCTTGTGGAGGCGTACGTGGGTCATGAGGTGCTGTAAAAGCTACATACATTAAGAAAGGCTTATCCGTTTTATAAGTATCTAAAAACCCTACTGCAGCATCTGCAAAGACTTCACTACTAAATTTTTCATCGTTTTTATAGCCTTCAGACCAACCTGTTGCAGGCGTGTAATCTTTTACTTTTGTTCCATAATGTCTTGTCATCCCTCCCAAAAAGGCAGATTTAATTACATTAAAACCACGTTCTAACCAAATTTCACCATTGTGTTGTTTTCCTGTAGCGAACGTTTCATAACCATTAGATTTAAAATATTCAGGAAACGTTAGTTTATCACTTTTACCTTTTTCTTCTTTAGGGAAAGCGAACTGAGCGTACACATTAGGTTCTATATTAAAATAATGACGCCCCGTCATTAACATGGCTCTACTAGGGGAGCATACTGCCGCTGTAGTAGCCCCTAAAATATATGCATTATTAAAAGACGTTCCGTTTTCTACTAACTTATCCATGTTAGGTGTCTTCACAGCGTATTTATCCATCGCTCCAATAGTTCCTCCTCTTTGATCGTCTGTAAATAAAAAAAGTATATTTGGCTTTTTAGACTCTTCTTTAGCTTCTGTAGTTTCTTTAGCTATTTCTGTTTTATTGTCTTTACAACCAAAAACAGTTAAAGTTAAAACCGCTACACTATATATTATTTTTCTTGTAATCATGATCGTTTATTTATCTTCTTTAGCCAACATTTTACCTACTTCTTTCAGAATTTTTGCAGACTCTTTAGGCACATTTCCATTTCCATCAGGACCAATATTTAGTAAAAAATTTCCTCCTTTACCATTAATATCTTTTAATTTCTCATAAACAACTTCTGGGCTTTTCCAATCTGTATCTTTTATTTTAAATCCCCAAGAATCGTTTAACGTATAACAAGCTTCCCAGTGATAATCAACTTTGCTTTCTAAATGAAATTGTTCAGGAGTACCAAAGTCTTTTTTAAATAATTTTCTTTTAGCTACTCTGTTATTAATAATAATACTTGGCTTAAGTGCTCTTATGTATTGGTATAATTCTTTACCGTCTTCTAATGTCCACCAATCTACCCAGTCTGCATCAAACCAAATAATATTTGAATCATAATTGACTATTAATTCTTTAATTTGATTTTTCAAGTACTGAACGTATTCTTCTTTTCTTCCTTCATGCATTTGAGTCATTCCCCAACCTTTACCTTCTTCTACGTATTGAGCGCCTTGATGCCAATCTGTAATGCTGTAATATGTTCCAAATACAATACTTTCTTTTTTACAAGCATCTGCCAATTCCTGAACTAAATCACGCCCTTTCATTGGTGAATTTGCGATATCAAAATCGGTATATTCAGAATCCCACAAACAGAATCCTTCGTGGTGTTTTGTCGTGATGACTAAATATTTCATTCCTGATTTTTTTGCTAGCTTAACAATTTCATCTGCATCAAAATCTTTAGGATTCCAAGTATTTATTAATTCTGCATATTCATCTGAAGGGATATTTTGATTTCCTTGAATCCATTCTGCATAACGTCCTTCATCATTTCCTTTATAAATTCCGCCTAGTTGACTATACAAACCAAAATGAACAAACATACCGTACTTAGCATCGGTGAACCATTGCATTCTTTTACTAAAATCAGCTTCCGATTCTTCTAAATAATTGACTTTAGATTGAGCATAACCAGAAGTCACCAATAAGAGCAACATAAAAGCAATTAGATTGTTATTTTTCATTTGATTATTTTTTATTATTAATGTTTAATATTCTTAGCATCTAAAAACAGATCTAAATTCTTTTTATTCATCTGGTCGCTATCTCCGTATTTCGTGCGCATTTTTTCAAGTTGAATGTGCATATCTGCTTTAACTGATGCATACTCAGGATTGTCATACACATTATGCATTTCTGTAGGGTCTTTTTCTAAATCGTAAAGTTCCCATTTATCAATATCATAATAGAAATGAATAAGTTTAAACTTATCTGTTCTTACACCATAATGACGTTTTACTTTGTGCTCTGCAGGGTATTCATAAAAAGTATAATAAAGAGCATCTCTCCATTCACTCGCTTCTCCTTTTACTAACTTACGCATAGATTCTCCTTGTATAGATTCATCTATTTCTGCTCCTGCATAATCTAAAAATGTTGGAGCAAAGTCAATGTTTTGTACTAATCCATCAACTACAGTCCCTGGTTTAATTTCTTTAGGATATTTCATTAAAATAGGCGTTCTAAAAGATTCTTCATACATAAAACGCTTATCAAACCAACCGTGTTCTCCTAAATAAAAACCTTGATCTGAGGTGTAAACAACTATTGTATTTTCTTCTAAACCGTTTTCTTTTAAATAATCCAAAACCTGTCCAACACCATCATCTACAGATTGAATTGTTCTTAAGTAATCGTGCATGTATCTGTTATATTTCCAAACTGCTAAATCTTTCCCCTCTAAATTTTTAGATTTAAAATCTGCAATAATCGGATCGTAATAAGCATCCCAAGCTACTTTTTGGGCATCGGTCATTCTATCATACTTTCTCTGAAACATCTCTCTATACTTTGTTTTAATGTCTCCAGCTTTATCAAGCATTTTTAAATCATAAACCAGGTCCATATCTTTATAAATACTCATTTCTTGATCTGCAGCAGCGGGTCTACCTTCATAGTCATCAAAGAAATTCGCAGGCGGGTCGAAAGTTACACTATCCATTAAAGTCAAGTATTTTTCCTCTGGCATCCATGTTCTATGTGGTGCTTTTTGGTGATACATTAATAAGAAAGGCTTTTCTTTATCTCGTTTATTATTTAACCAATCTAGTGCTATGTCTGTAGTCACATGAGTAACATACCCAGGATATGTTTTTTTAACTCCATTTTCTATAAAATCAGGTGAATAGTATTGGCCTTGACCAGGAAGTACATTAGAATAATCGAAGCCTTGTGGTAAACCATCTAAATGAATTTTACCTATTAAAGCTGTTTCATAACCGTTTTTTTGTAATGTTTTAGCGAAGTTATCTTGATCCCAATTAAACGGATGAAGATTATCTACTTTTCCATTTACAAAACTATGTTTACCTGTAAGCATTGCTGCTCTACTTGGTGCACATATTGAATTGTTTACAAACCCGCGATTAAAAATCGCACCTTCTTTTGCAATTCTGTCAATATTTGGAGTATTATTTAAACCATAACCGTAAGCACTAATAGCTTGATAGGCATGATCGTCACTCATTATAAAAACGATATTAGGAGTTTGAGGCTGTTCTGCCACTTGTACCACTTCTTTTTTATCTTCTTTACAACTAAAGCACAACATTAAAAGAGAAATAATAAGTATACCTGTGTTTTTCATGTGTTGATTTTTAATATTTGTAACTACTTTTAAAATAATTTATTTTTATTTTTTTTGAAATAAATCGTATCAAAAATTTACATTTAATTATAAATTTTTATCACTAAAATCTCATCAATGTGACAAGAAGTTTAATTGTTTATGATTTTTTTTATCATATTAAAAGGAGAAATTTTTTACACCTCTCCCTTTAATTATTAACTAAACAAACAAACTAACTGTTATAAAGTAAATGACTATATCAGAATTTATAAAATTAGTTCGACCAATAACAAATCTAGAATGGTGTTGGTTATAAAAACTTGTTGTTAGTTCTTAATTATGTATTAATTGTTAAAATATTAATAAATCTAAGGCATAAGAGCTCTAAAAACAGTTTTATTTAACAATAAATTTCTCTTTAAATACATATCTAAAAGCTAACCAATGATTTAACTTTTCTTTAAGACCTAGAAAACATTATTACATTTAATCTATCGTAAAAGAGTCTAAGAATACTCTAAATTGTAAAAAAGCTTAAAGCACAAAAAACCCCGTAAAAAAATTATTTTCTACGAGGTAAAATTATTTTAAAGTGTATTTTTTAGTCTGTTGTTATGTTTAAAGTTGCTCCTGATATTAAATCTGAATGATTAATAAAATAGCCTTTATGCGTTTTACCATTAAGCTGAATCGTTTTTATTTTTCCATCTTTTTTACCAGATCTTTCTATAATTAGATTTTCACTTTTATAATAATCATTATCTAAAGCGATAGTAATTTTATCAAAAACCGGTGTTGTAATCGTATAAAGTGGTTCTCCCGGAGACACCGGATAAATCCCCATCATACTATAAATTAACCAGGCAGACATAGTTCCTGTATCATCATTTCCAGGAAGTCCTGCTGGTTTATTTTGAAAATAGGTTTTTATAAGTTCTTGTACTTTTTGTTGTGCACGCCACTCCTCGCCTTTTACATAATTAAATAAGAACGGATACGCAATATCGGGCTCGTTTGCCATATCGAATTGATTGGTATCAAACAAGGTCTGTAATTGTTTACTAAATGCTTTTTGCCCCCCCATTAACTTTATTAAACCTTTGATATCGTGAGATACCATAAATGCATATTGCCAAGCATTACCTTCTATAAAACCAATATTTTTAGTAAAGTTTGCTCCAGCTAAAGGATTGAAAGGTTCGTACCAAGAGCCATCTGAATTTCGAGGACGAAGCAATTTTAAATTTTCATCGAACAAATTTCTGTATGAAATTGCACGTTTAGAAAATCGTTTATAATCGGCTTTCTTATTTAAGGCTTTCGCGAGTAATGCTATAGAAAAATCTGTTGCGTTATATTCTTGAGTTGTTGAAACCGACCCTATTTGCTCGCTTGTTAAATACCCTTTATTAATATAGGTTTCTATATTTGGACGTAGTGGATTGTTTTCTAAAGCATCAGCACTTTTTACCATGGCTTGGTATGCTTTTTCAATATCAAAATCGGTAATGCCTTTTAAATACGTATCTGTTAAAATAATACCTGCAGGGTCTCCAACCATAGTGGTTGTTTCTGTTGCATTAAGCTCCCATTTTGGCAACCAACCAGTTTCATCATAGATATCCAACATGCTTTTTACCATATTCGATTGCTGTTTTGGGTACACTAAAGACATTAAAGCATGTAAATTTCTATAGGTATCCCAAAAAGAAAACACGGTAAAACGCGTATCTTCAGTATTCAATGTTTCACGCGTTGCCATTTTAGGGTAATCACCATTATAATCATTAAGTATATTAGGGTGAATTAAACTATGGTATAATGCAGTGTAAAATATAACCTTATCATCTTGAGTTCCGCCTTCAACTTTTATTTTAGATAATTGATTATCCCAGGCCGATGATGTTTGGTTATAAATATCTTCAAAAGATAAATCTTGTGTTTCTTTTTCTAAATTTTCGCGTGCATTTTCTATACTCACGTAAGACACACCAATTTTTACCTCAACCTGCGTTGGTTTATCAAAATTGTAACTAAAATAACTACCAATACTATCACCTAGCACTTCTTTTTGGTAACCTTCCATTATTCGGGGCTTACCATTATACGGCATCCATTCGGCTTCGGCTCCCTTATATGCTCGAGGCGTTTTCCAAACACCAAATTGTTCTGCCGGTTTACTAAATTTAGCTACAAAATAAACGGGATAGGCTTCTTCCGGTTTATAATAACAAAAAGATCCTACACTACGCATACCTTCAATTTCTGTAGAAGACACTATTTTTACAGAAGCGCCTTCTTCATTAGTTAATCCTAAACCTAGATTTAATAAAATATTAGATTTCCCTTTTGGAAATGTATACCGAGAAACTCCAGTTCTAGTTGTAGCAGTTGTTTCTGTTTTAATATTATATTTAGATAATACATTAGAATAATAACCCGCTTTTGCAACCTCATCGGTATAGGTGCTTCCGTATTTTAAATGATTTGTTTCTAAAACTCCTGTAGTAGGCATTAGTAAAATAACTCCTAAATCGGGACACCCCACACCACTTAAATTAACATGCGAATACCCTGTTAAAAAGGTATTTTCGTTTACATATGGATTTGACAACCAACGGCTATCTTTTTCTAATACATTTTGTTTGCCTGCTACATTAAAAGGAGACACACTTGCCATACCTCGCGGTGCAATTGCCCCAGGATTAGTAGCTCCAAAATTTGATGTTCCGATAAACGGATTTACATAATTTGAAAATTCTTGTGCATTTAAAATAATAACATGCAAAAAAGTATATAGAATTAGGAACTTCTTTTTCATAGAAAACTGTTGATTTTAGACCTATTTGAAACGCCTAAAATATTAATTTAACTTTTAAAATAAACCTACAAAGTAATCTTAGGGGGCTTTGTAGGTTTTAAATACGCTATTAATCTACTAGAATTTCATCTACAAATAACCAACGTTCATTGGTGTTTTCTGCATTTTTAGCGATGCTTGATTTTACTTTAATGAATCGTGTATCTTGTTTTTTAAACTCTAATTTGAAATCGTGTAATTTAGGTGCTTCATCTATGGCAAAAGGTCTATTTATAGATGCTACAGATTCAAATTTTATACCATCTTTAGAAACCAAAACTTCTATTACCGTTGGATAATACACTCCGTTTTTCTGATTTTCCATAGAGCCTATGGTTACTTGACTTATTGATTTTACAGTTTCCAAATCAATAGTTACCTCAAGCGGTGTATTTAACCAAGCTTGCCAACGGCCATCTCTAAAATTCTTTGTGCCTCTTAAAGTATTCGTTAAATTAAAAGCTCCAACACCTTTATACCTGTCGTGATATTTAGTTTGATATGTAACCTTATGCGCTACTGCTTTATGAAATGTAATGGTGTCTTTAAAAATATAACCTACCAACGAGTCGTTTTTATACAAGCTCGCTTGTACGGTAGTCGTATTACCTAAAACAATTGGACTAGTATAGCGTTTGGATGTACTGTTTAAAGGTTCGTTATTTAAAGCATATCGAATATCGGATTCTAAAAATTCATTATGTAAAACCAAAGAGACTGTTTTACTTTCTAAATTAGTTACTATATCTGAAGTTACAATGAATGAACTTTTAGCATAGTTAATTCCAAGATATTCATAACGCTCGAAAGCTGAAGATAAACGTTTAGAAAAATCGCCCCAATCTCTTAAAGATTTCGGACTCCAAACTGTTTCGGCTAAAGCTGTTAATCTTGGAAAAATCATATACTGCGAATGCGATTCAGTTGGCACATGCTCTGCCCAAAGGTTTGCCTGACCACCTAAAACATGTTTAGCTTCTTCTTCGGTCATAGAATCTACAACAGGATCAAATTGATACACCTTACTTACTGTGGTAACACTACCTCCTGCAGTTGGCTCTAACTCTGGAGGACCTTGATAGTAATCAAAATAAGAATGAGATACCGGAGTCATTACCACATCATGCCCTTGAGCTGCGGCTTCTAACCCGCCTTTAAATCCACGCCAACTCATTACCGTTGCATCAGGTGCTAATCCGCCTTCTAGAATTTCATCCCAACCAATTAGCTTTTTTCCTTTAGAATTGATGAATTTTTCAATACGCTTAACAAAGTAACTTTGTAATTCTTCAACATTTTCCAGCCCCTCATCTTTAATTCTTTTCTGGCAATACGGACAGGTTTCCCAATTTGTTTTCGTTGCTTCGTCACCACCAATATGGATGTATTTTGAAGGAAAGATAGTCATCACTTCACTTAAAACATCTTCTAAAAACTTAAAGGTATCTTCTTTTCCCGCGCAATAAATATCTGTTATTGGCCATAATGCCCCAGAAGGTACAGCAATTTGTTTAGGGTTTTCAAAACAAGATAATTCAGGGTATGCAGCAATAGCACTAGATACATGGGCTGGCATTTCTATTTCCGGAATGACTTCTACTCCTTTTAATTCAGCGTAAGCGACAACTTCTTTTAATTCCTCTTGAGTTAAAAATCCACCATAAGTTCCTTTTTCATTTGGACTATTAACCGTTCTAGAATTCCAAGGTTTATCTTCTTGATCTACTCGCCACGCTCCTATTTCTGTTAACTTTGGATATTTTTTAATTTCTATACGCCAACCTTGATCATCTACTAAATGTAAATGAAGCACATTCATTTTTAACAACGACAATGCATCAATAGTTGCTTTTAAATAATCTTTATCGAAAAAATGACGAGATAAATCGAGCATTAATCCGCGCCATTTAAAACGTGGCCCATCTTGAATTTTCAAATTAGGAACATCCCAATCGACCCCCAATATAGGTGCTTTACTTTCTATTGCTGTAGGTAGTAATTGACGAAGCGATTGTACTCCGTATAAGAATCCCGAATTATCTGAAGCCGAAATTGTTATTTGTTTTTCGGTAACATCTAAAATATAATGTTCTGGTTCTAAATTATCATCAGCTTTAAAAACAACTGTGTTTTCTTTAGAAGAATAATCTACAATACCCAATTCCAATTGGGCAGCAGATTTAAATTTATTGATTAATAATTGGGCGGCAGGTTTCTGACTTTCATTTGAAACTACAAATTGTGTAGCTTTATTAAATTTGAAAACACCCGACTTAAGCTGAAGGATTTCAACTTTCGGAATAATTTGTATATCTGCTTCCGTATAAACGTTATCGCTTTTACTTTGGCATGCACTAAGCAAAACAAAAAGGATAATTATAGAGATATAATTGATATTAAGCTTCCATGTTTTTTTCATTTTAATTCTATTTATTTCAATCTTTCCAAGTCATTTTAGAACCTGGTTTTTCCATTCTGTTCCCTTTTTCATCATCACAAACAGCATAATTAAATCCCCCTCGCAAACTATACCCACCGTATTCACCTTGTTTATTTACAGCAATAAAACCGACCTGTAAATACGGCATATCTTTATGGTTTTTGTGTTTATTATAAATACGTTCTACAATTTCTTTACACGCTTCGTTAGGCGATTTACCTTGACGCATAAGCTCTACAACCATAGCGCTTCCTGCTGTTCTAATAACCGCTTCACCTAAACCTGTTGCGGCAGCTGCTCCAACTTCATTATCTAAAAAAAGACCAGCACCAATAATTGGAGAATCACCTACTCTACCATGCATTTTCCATGCAGCACCACTAGTGGTACAGCCTCCTGTAAGGTTACCTTCAGCATCAATAATTAACATACTAATGGTGTCGTGATTTTCGATATTGATTACCGGTTGATATTTTGATTTTTCTAACCAGTTTTTCCATGCTTTTTCAGATTCTGGAGTCAGTAAATTTTCTTCTTTAAAACCTTTAGACAATGCAAAATTTAAAGCGCCTTGACCGGTTAACATCACGTGAGGTGTATCTTCTAAAACTTTTCTTGCTACAGAAATAGGATGTTTAATGCCTTGTAAAAATGATACAGAACCACAATCACTATTCTGATCCATGATACAAGCATCTAAAGTAACTTTTCCTTCTCGATCTGGAAGTCCGCCAAAACCTACACTTCTTACTTTCGGATCGGCTTCAGAAATTTTTAGTCCAGTTTCTATTGCAGAAAGTCCAGACTCTCCTTTTTTTAATGTATCCCAAGCAGCTTGGTTTGCAGCTAAACCATGATTCCAAGTTGAAATTATTAGAGGGTTTTTCGCAATATTAGTACCGTACTTTTCCGAAGTTAAAACAGTATCTTTTGCAAGAGATGTATTAGTATATAATGCACTAAGTCCCACTGTACCTAAAGCTGCTTTTTTTAAAAATTTCCTTCTACCTGACATAACTTCTAAATCAATCAATTAATTAAACACTTGTGATGATGGAGCCGTTACAAACGTATCTTTTTTATTAGGCTGATCGCCCATAACAAAAACCAATTCTCCACCTTCCATAATGGTTTTATGTGTAATATAACTTTGTCTAATTGCCGTTCCATTTAAGGTTATGGATTGAATATACTTATTCTCCTTACTATTATTTTCAGCTAAAACAGTAAATGTATTTCCGTTTTCTAAATTTAAAGTGGCCTTATCAAACAATGGCGAACCAAAACTATACACACCTTGAGCAGGATTTACTGGGTAAAACCCTAAACTACTAAAAATATACCAAGACGACATTTGTCCGCAGTCTTCATTTCCGCAATGTCCATTAGGTGCATTTTTATATTGTGTTTCTAATATTTGTCGCACTTTTTCTTGCGTTTTCCAAGGTTTACCGATGTAGTTATACAAATAACCTACATGGTGACTTGGCTCATTACCGTGAGCATATTGCCCAATCATTCCTGTACTAAAAATAGGTAGTTTATCTGTAGCTAAAGGATAATAAGAAAACATAGAATCTAACTTTTTCTCGAAACCACTTTCTTTTCCTATAACATCTATTAACCCTTCGATATCTTGAGGCACCGACCAAACATACTGCCAAGCATTACTTTCGCAAAAATATGGTGTATATTCTTTTGGAATAAAATGTTCTATAAACTTACCGTCTTTATATTTTGGACGCATAAAAGTACTTTTAGAATCGTAAATGTTTTTCCAATTGTTTGCTCGCTCAGAAAAATATTTATAATCGTCTTCTTTCCCTAAATCTTTGGCAAATTGCGCAATACACCAATCGTCGTAAGCATATTCTAATGTTTTAGAAACCGACCAATTTTCATGATCATCACCGATAGGCACATAACCATACGTCATGTAATCATCAATTTGTCTGCTTTTATCCATAGCACTTTGCTTGCAAGCTTCAAAAGCTAATTCAGCATCAAAGTTTTTAATCCCTTTAAAATAGGCGTCAACAATAACAGGAACGGCATGATAACCAATCATCATGTTTGTTTCGTTACCCTGCATAGACCAAACAGGTAATAAACCGGTTTCATTATAATGTGCTAAAAGCGAATTTATCATGCTAGACACAAGCTCTGGGTGTAAAATGGTATGCAATGGATGTGCTGCTCTATAGGTATCCCAAAGAGAAAACGTATCATAACGATCGTAGTCTTTGGCATTCATAATACTATCATTAGCACCTTTATAATCGCCATTTAAATCGCTTAAAAGTGTTGGCGCTAACATAGATTGATACATCATGGTATAGAAAATTGTTTTCTTTTCTACATCATTCGTTTCAATATTTATTTTTTGCAATTGCTTATTCCAAACAGCATCGGCTTCCGCTTTTATTTCTTCAAAATCAAAACTAGGAGCTTCTGTTTCTATAGACTTGTAAGCACCTGCGATACTACCTGTAGATAGACCTGTTTTTAAAACAATTTTTTCATTTTCCGAAGTACTAAAATCAAGAATAAGTTTTGTGTTTACGCCTTTTACAGGTGAATCCACTTTTTCGCCTTCACTCAATAACGTATAAGACTTGAATGATTTAGAAAGATTAATTACGAAATACAAACGTTGGTCTCTAGCCCAGCCTTGAGACATTCTATAGCCTTCTATTGTTTTATCATCAACAACTTTAAAGTAAGTTTCTGTTGGTTTATCCCAATTTAAAGAATAGCCTAAATCTACATGAATTTGTGATAAACTATCTTTAGGAAACGTATATTGATGCACTCCTGTTCTACGCGTTGCGGTAACTTCTGCTTGTATTCCAAAATCGGACAACATCACGCTGTAATATCCCGGTGAAGCCGTTTCGCTATCATGAGAAAAACTAGAAAACGGTTTAAAATTATTCTCTTTTATTTTTTTTGATGATCTGCTATTGGTTGGCATGACTAAAATATCGTACATATCTCCAGCTCCTGTTCCACTTAAATGTGTGTGCGAAAAACCAGAAATAATAGAATCTTGATAGAAATACCCAGCAATTCTGTCCCACCCCGGAATACCATGATCGGGACTTAATTGTACCATTCCAAAAGGAACAGTTGCTCCTGGATAAGTATTTCCTGGGCCATCTGTACCTATAAAAGTATTTACAAAAGACGTTAACTTTTCTACTCTTACCGACTTAGCTTCTACAACCTGCTTATCTTTTTTACAAGCAAAACAACATAATACTAATAGCGTGATGTAAATACTTTTAGTCATGAACTTATTATTTTGAATTTTTAATGATTTCGAATTGCTCGTCCGTCATATGATAATCATCAAAGAACGCAACACCTTTAGCACCATTATCTTTTGCTAATTGAATTGCCGTTTTTAAATCAGGGTTACTCAACTTTGGTGTAAATAATCCTGTATGCAATTCTGTTGGTCTACCTTCTAAATCTTCTACACCTTGTTTTGTAGCGTATCCAATCCAGTCTAATTCTTCATTATAAAAATTATAATAAATCATAGGTAAAACCATATCTACATTCCATTTATCCCAACGCTGGCGCACCATATGGTCTGCCATTTCTGGATAAGGAAATACTGCTGCACTTAATTTTTTATCGTGTTCATGAACAATATTATAAGCTTCGTTTACAAGAGATCTTATTTCATTTAAACGGAAATTTTTCCACTCAATATCAATTGCTGGATTTTCCATTTTTCTTGGATCTTTATGGTGAAGCGCCATAAATTTTTCTACACTAGCATCGGAATAATCAAAATCGTAATCTGCTAATTCTTCTTCTTGTTTTAAATTGTATTTTGGAAGTAAACCAATAGGTAAATATACATCTGGATAACGAATATAATCTAAATGTACACTGGCAACACCTTCAACCTCAGCCAGACCTTCAACTAAACTTAAGATATGTTTTCTAGCTTCTGGATGACTTGGCGATAACCATTGGTAATACCCAACGTAAGGTCTATCTTCTTTAGCAAAACAAGACTTTCCGCTTCGACTTACCATATACCATTCTGGATGTTGTTGTGCTATAGAATCTCCTGGGCGGTTTGTTGTAAACATCCAAGCATGTACTTCTAAACCTTCTTTTGTAGCGATAGGAGTTAAACGTTTCAACAGTTTAGGATCTGCACCTGTATTTAATAACACAGCATCGAAACCATTACTCTTTAATTTTTTGAAATGCGCAGTATATGCTGAGTCTGATTTTTTGTTACCTACACTCATCCAACTCCAGTATTTAAAACCAGAAGGGGCTTCTACTGCTACTACTTCTTTAGTTTCACTTAATTCTTTTGGTTTGGTTGTAGTATTATTACAAGACACTACACTTAATATGGCGCTTAAAAACGCAATTTTTAATATTTTCATGGCTATTAATTTGATATAAATTTTCCGTCTTCTTTAACCGTTAGGACTTTATTTGTAAATGGACTTTTAACAGATATATTCCATCCCATACTATGGGTTTCTAATTTCGGTTCTATTCGTTTTCCGTCTACTTTAATTTCTGATGTTTTTAAATCATCTACAGAAGTAAAATAGGTTTTATTCGTTTTAAAATGTGCCGTTTGAATGCGATACATTTTGTATAATTCCCATTTAATTTTATCGTCTTGAGGAATTATAAAATTGTTTTCTTTTTTAGGTGCTTCGGAAGAGAAAAACACATAACCCCATTTTTCAGGTTCATGCATATTTATAACGCCCATTGGCGACCACACCCAATTGTATTCGTGTAAATACTTTCCGTTAGCATCTTTTTTTCTTTCATATTTACCATCGGCGATTTGAAAATCCCAATTGACACGAGAAAAATTAACGCGCCAAAATGTATCTGTTGGCACATTTTTATGGAAATAACCTGTTTTATATGCTGTCCAAGGAATGGCTATTTCTAACATCCAACCTGTATCAATATCATTAGGATTATTAAGTGTGCCGTTAACTTTTACTGCAGATTTTAACCCTGTAATATTCCAATCGTTTAAAACCACATTGGTATTTCTGTACGGTTTAGACACAAACAAATCCCAAGCGGTATTCAAAGCATTAAGTTCTAACTCGTAATAATTATGTGTATCCCCTGTTGGATCAACAAAAACTTCAAAATCGTTATTATGAAATATAATAGCATCTCTTTTAGTAATGTCTGCCCACACATGAGGTTCTTCCATTTTGGCTAACACATAAAAATACGTATCGTCCCAAAGCATTTTAACTTCCGTTTTATATTTGGGTTGTTTTTCACCTTCAATATCAATGAACAAGTTTGTCCATTCTACTTTGTTCCATGCGGCTTCTGAATCTTCACCATCAATATTTATTTCTTCTGGTGTTTTATAGGCTGTATAGGTTTCTGGAATAATATCTGCCTTTTCCTGAGCATAACTTATTAATGATATACCACAACATAATACCCATAAAAATGTGTCTTTAACCTGCATGTATTGTTTTTTATAAACTGTTGTTTTTAGTAAAATCAATAACCTCACTAAGCTTACCAAAAGCTAAAGCAACTACAGTATCTGCTGCACCATAATAAACGGCTAATTTATCTTCTTTAATATCATGTAACGCTGCACAAGGAAATACCACGTTTGCTACGTCTCCTACTTGCTCGTAAATTTCGGCTGGACCTAATAAATAAGGTTGCGTTCTATATTTTACTTTATCGGGTTCGTTTTCATCTAAAAGAGCAGATCCCATAGCGTATCTAAATCCGTTGCATGTATTAATTACACCATGATAAATCATGAGCCAACCTTCATCTGTTAAAATAGGTATTGGTCCTGCTCCAATTTTGGTACATTGCCAAGCGCTGTCTTCAAAATTAGAAGCTTTCATTACACAACGATGCTCTCCCCAATACTTCATATCTGGACTATAGCTAATGTAAATATCACCAAAAGGGGTGTGTCCATTATCACTCGGTCTGCTTAACATAGCATATTTACCATTTATTTTCTGAGGAAACAAGACTCCATTTCTATTAAATGGCAAAAAAGCGTTTTCACACTGAAAAAATTCTATAAAATCGAATGTATAACCAATACCAATGGTTGGACCGTTATACCCATTACACCACGTAATCCAGTAGCGATCTTCTATAAAAACAACACGCGGATCGTATTTATAATCTGAATCTATCATCTCTGTATTTCCGGCCTTCATAACGATAGGCTCGTGTTCAATATCCCAATGTATACCATCTTTACTAAAACCTGCAAAAATATTCATTTGCACCGCTTTATTGTCACAACGAAAAACCCCAGCAAACCCATCTTCAAAAGGCACAACAGCACTATTAAAAATACTATTTGATGACGGAATACTATATCTATCTATAATAGGGTTTTCAGTGTAGCGCCACATAACATCATTACAGTTATTGGGCTTTTCTTGCCAAGGTATTTGTTTCATTCTTATTTACTTTTGAATTCGTTTTCTATATTAATTATTTACTCTGTATCTGGAAGTTTTCTTACTTTATCTAACCAGGTAAATTTAAGTATGATTGTAGTGACTACAAAAACAGACAATGCTATTAATGTTTTTGGGTAATCTCTAATCATAAAATAAATAGGTAATAAAATCATACTAGATTGCCATACTACGCCCACCAAACAATTTAGCATATCTGATGCAAAATCAGCATTTTTAGTTATGGTTTTATCTTCTATTTGAAGTTCTTTTAAAACGGGTTTCCACCATCCCCAAGGACGCACATTAAAGTAAAACGCTTTTAATGTTTTCATATTAGTTGCTGGTGTTAAAAAAGTGCCTAAAAAAGAACCTAATAAAGAGACCACAAATATGATTGGAAAAATATAAATAACATCTATATGCGCACAGTTGTACAGAAAAGATCCGACTTCAAAATTATCTTTATTCATATCGACCAAAAACTGTAGAGTTGCAATAATTAATCCTGAAGTCATTCCCCAAAAATAACCCCAACCGTTAAAGCGCCACCAAATCCATTTTAAAAAATTTGATGCGACATAACCTCCATAAAGTGCACTGGTTATCCAAAGTGTTATAGCATTAATAGACTCTGCAAAAAAGCCCATAACAACACCTAATATTACAATAATAAAAGATGTAACATGGCTAGCTTTTATATAATGTGCTTCTTTTTCTTCTGGTTTGTAATATTTTTTATAAATATCGTTTACCACATAAGCTGGTCCCGAATTAACAAAGGCTGAAAACGTAGACATAAACGCAGCCAAAAGCCCTGCTAACAATAAACCTTTTATACCAACAGGCACATGGTCGTTAATTACTGTTGGCAAAATAATTTCTAAATCGTTTAAACTTAAAGTTGGAGATATTGCCATAGATGGCGCCAAATACACTAAAGCTAAAACCACAATACCCCCAATAAGTAAATAACGTGGTATAAATAAAATTAAGTTTGTAAAACCACTCATGTATGCCGCTTCTTTAACCGATCTAGTAGATAAAATACGTTGCATATCGTAACTTGGTGTTGGTCCTGCAATACTAGCAAAAAAACCTTTAAACAGACACATCCCTATAAAAGCTCCAAACATTTTGTACCCTTGCGTATCTACTAAATTATTAAAAGCAGTGAGTTGCCCACTCCAAGAACCTTCAAGAGTATTTCCAAAAAAAATAGTACTCCATTCTGTTGAAATGATAGCATTAATTTGTACATCTGTAACCGTTACGAAAGCATAAATAGCAACTAACACACCAGACAATACCATAATACCATATTGTAAAACCTCTGTAGCTACCACAGAAAACATACCTCCTTTTATCGTGTAAATAGTTGTTAAGAATATAATGATTAAGGCGTAACTCTGACTAGAGGTAAACAAAATAGAATTATTAAACTCTACAGCAATGTCCCAAGGTAAAATAACTGACATAAATTTACCAACGCCTTCAAAGAAGTAAGCAATAAAACCAACAGAGGCTACAATAGCAAAAATGGCGACTATTAAGTGAGAGGCACGCCCTGCTTTATCGTCTCCAAAACGTGTTAAAATCCATTCAGACCCAGTCATAATATTGGAACGTCTAATCCAAACAGCTAAGAAAACCATAATAAAAATTTGATTCCATATAGGCCACATCCACATAAAAAGAAAACTCTTTGCCCCATAAAGAAATAGTAAACCAACCATCCAAGCTGTTCCAGAAACGTCAAACATTCCTGAACCATTACTTAAGCCTAAGTAATACCATTTTATACTTTTTCCTCCTAAAAAATAAGAATCTAATCCTTTAGATGCACGTTTGGATATCCAAATACCAACACCAAGTGTTAATAGAATATACAGTACTATTATTATAACGTCTATACTATGCATTAGCGGTTATTGTTTTTATTAATTCCCCATGATTTATTTGGTGTATCACCCATTACAAAATGAAGTGTTCCACCTTCCCATAGCGTTTTATGAGTAATAGAGGATTGATTAAACAATTTGCCATTTAGTGTCGCTGACTGTATATACATATTTTTAGAGGAAACATTTTCTGCTTCAATACTAAATGTTTTGTTCTCTGAAACGGAAATTGTCGCTTTCTCGAAAATCGGACTTCCAATTTCGTATTCTGTAGATGCCGGATTCATTGGGTATAAACCAATAGAACTTAAAACATACCAAGCACTCATTTGTCCGCAGTCTTCATTACCACTTAATCCGTTAGGTGTTGTATTATACTGTGTGTCTAAAATATGCCTTGACCAATATTGTGTGCGCCATGGTTTATTTGCCGCATTAAACATATAAGCGATATGATGACTTGGCTCGTTACCATGTGCATATTGCCCAATTAAACCAGAAATATCGGCAGAAGTATTAGTTCCTGTAATTTCTGAACTTTCTGTAAATAGTTGTTCCAATCGATCTGTAAAAACATCATTACTACCGTGTAATTCAATAAAATTTTCAACATTATGAGGTACAAACCAACTGTGTTGCCAAGCGTTTCCTTCAGTATAATCTGTATGTTCTCTATGGTTAGAATATTTTGGATCGAAAGGCGTATGCCAGGATTTTCCATCTTCAGCTTTTCCTCTCATAAAACCAGTTTCAGTATCAAATAAATATTGATACGCTTTAGAACGATTTAAGAAGTAGTTATAATCATCATCTTTACCTAAAGCTTTTGCCATTTGAGCAATACACCAATCATCGTAGGCATACTCTAAAGTTATGGTTACAGATTCGTCTAACAATTCATATGGAATATATCCATATTCTTTATAGTATTTCAAACCACGTTCATCTTGCATCATGGTAGTCTTCATGGCTTCATATGCTTTTTCTGCATCAAACCCTTCAATACCTTTTAAATACGCTTCAACAATAACAGGAATAGAATGGTATCCTGTCATGGTATTCGTTTCATTACCGTAAAGCGTCCATACAGGTAGTATTTTTTTAGTTTCGTAATACGCCAACATAGTGTTAGTAATATCAGATACTTTTTCTGGAGCGATTAAAGTTAATAAAGGATGTTCTGCTCTAAATGTATCCCAAAGTGAGAGTGTAGAATACGCGGTGTAGCCTAAGGCAGTTTCAATACTATCATTCTCTTTTCTAAATTGTCCGTTTTTATCACTAAATGTAACAGGTGCTAATTGCGTATGATACATCGCTGTATAAAAAATGGTTTTTAATGAATCTATTGGGGTTTCAACCTTTATCTTAGACAAAGCTTCATTCCAAGTGTTTTCAGCTTTTGTTTTTACGGTTTCGAATTCAAAACCTCCCGGTTCTAAATTATCTTTTGCATTTGCAACACTAACTGATGAGAGCGCTACTTTAGCAAATAATTCGGTATTCTCACCAGAATCAAAAAACAATTGTGTAGCTATTTTCTCTCCTTCGGCTACATTATTTTCGACAACAGTTCTATCTGAAACTAAATTATAGTTCGTTATGGGGTTAGAGAATTTGGCAACAAAGAATACTTTCTGATTTTTTGCCCATCCTGTACTAAAACGGTAACCACTTATAGTATAATCATCCTCTACCGTTATGGACGATTCGGTAGCTTTGTCCCAATTTATTCCAAAACCTAAATCGACCACAACAGTTTGCGGATCATTTGTTTTAAATGTGTATTTATGATATGCCGTTCTTAATGCAGTTGTTAACTCGACATTAATATTATGATCTTCTAAAAAAACTTGATAATATCCTGGGGTTGCTGTTTCATTAATATGACTATAAGTAGATTTATAACTTAAAGAATCTCGTGTTTTTGGTGTTTTTAAAATATCAACCTCCTTATTTACTGGCATAAATAACACATCGGCTAAATCACCAATACCTGTACCACTTAAACTTAAATGACTAAAGCCAACAACAGTAGAATCTGAATAATGGTAACCCGAGCACCAATCCCAACTACTAATACCATTTACAGGACTTACTTGTAGCATCCCAAAAGGAACCGTTGCTCCTGGGTAAGTATGTCCATGCCCTCCTGTTCCAATAAACGGATTTACATACTTGTTTACAAAATCTATTTTAGGGCTCTTTTGCTCTAAAGTTTTGTTACAACTGGTAATAAAAATAAAAGACAGAAAGAGTAGTGTAATATTTTTCATAAATGATTTAATGAATTTATTACATTAAAAATTCATAAATTTAACGAATATCTAAAGTTATTTAGACGGACAACATATTAACTCAGTTAAACATCACAAAACCTCCTTAAATTCTTCTATAAAAGTGCAATTTATCTCTAATCACCTTTACAAAGTATCGTTAAAACATCACATCTTATTTTGGTTGTTATATTTTTCTTTAAACACATTAAGATGGGGTAGCTATTTTAATGACGCCTCTTTTGAAGGTATATTATTGTCTCCATATTTGTACTCATTAAAAACAAACCTTTTAGGTTTTCCAATTCACATGATATTATGTTACTTAAACATCTATGTGCTTATGCCTAAATTTGCTTTTAAGAAAAATTATATTCTTTATTTAATTCTTCTACTATCTGCTATTTTTATAATGGTATGTTTAAAATTTAATTTAACCTACTTTTTGGTTAGCCAAAGTGTTTGGCCAGAAGGCCCTGAAACCATAAATAACCTAACATTAAACTACACTGTAGATATGATGTTTGGAGAACTTTATGTGATAACGTTTGTAACGGCAATTAAAATTACTTTAGATTTCTTAAAGGAACATAAACGAGTAACAGATTTAGAAAAAGCCCAATTAGAAACCGAACTTTTATTTTTAAAAACTCAAATTTCTCCTCATTTCTTTTTTAATACTTTAAATAACATTTATTCTTTAGCAGTAGAAAATTCAAAAAAAACCCCTAAAATAATATTAAAGCTAGCAGAACTAATGCGTTATATGCTTTATGAAACAAAAAACAAAAGGCAATCTTTAGAAAATGAAATTCTCTGTATTCAAAATTATTTAGATCTAGAACGTGTTAGACTTAACGATAATGTAGAAATAGACATGTCTATCTCAGGAGATATTCAAGACAAAGAAATTTCACCTATACTTCTATTAACATTTATAGAAAATGCATTTAAACATGGTGTACATAAAAACATTGGAGAAGTTAAAATTGAAATTGACTTATCTATTAAGGAAGATTTTCTGTATTTTAGAATCTCAAATCCTATGCCTTTAAAAACAGGACATAAAGAACGTTTCGACCGTTCTAGTGGGATAGGTTTAGAAAATGTCAAGAAACGACTTGCTTTAGGATACAATAAAAACGATTACAATTTAAAAATCAAAAACAATAAAGATAAGTTTATTGTAAAACTTAAGATAAAAGTCTCCTAAACCTTAAGTAGTTACTAATAGCGAATATAATTAAGAAAAATTAAAATGGAAATAAAATGTTTAATTGTAGATGATGAACCTCTTGCAATCAATGTTATCAAAAACTACTTAGATCAGATCGAAGATTTTAAAGTAACAGAGACATTTACAAACGGTATTGATTGTTTAAATTATTTAAAGACAAATACTCCAGATGTTATTTTTTTAGACATTAATATGCCTGTTCTTGATGGTATTAATTTTATAAAAAGTTTAGAAAACCCGCCTTTGGTAATTATAACCACAGCTTACGAAGAGTTTGCTGCAGAAACTTACGAATTAGACGTATTAGATTATCTGGTTAAACCTATTGAATTTCCTAGGTTTATGAAAGCATTAAACAAAGTAAACAGAAGACTTAAAAACATTAAAATTCCATTTGAAAACAGTAATGATCGTCCTTTTCTTTTTATTAAAATTGACAAAAAGAAAATGAAAAAGATTTTTTTAGATGAAATACTTATTATTGAATCTTTAAAAGATTATTTAAAAATAAATACAACCTCAGGAAAATTTATAATTCATAGCACATTATCAGATTTTACAAACCTTTTACCTTCTAGAGATTTTATAAGAATACATAGATCTTACACTATTGCAATTGATAAAATTGACGCTGTTGAAGGAAATAGCATAGAAATTGAAGGTCTTAGATACGTTATAGGGAGGTCTTACATAGATGAAGTTAAACAGAAGATTTTGAACTCCGCTATCTAATATTACACAATAAGCATACAACACTAAAAAAAAAGAACCTCTTAACTTTAATGATATCGTTAGGAGGTTCTTTTTTTAAAAATTTTAATATTCTTTCCTTCCTCTATAAAAACAATGTGTAAACATCTTAAATTCTATAACAAATTTGAGAGCGCTTCACGCATTTTATAAGTTTCAGAAAATCTTAAGTTCTCTAATATTACTTTATATTTAGGCTATTTTTATTTTAGCCTTTCCGTTTTTATAACCAAACCAAACAATATAAGCATAACAACAAACGATTAGTAATAATGCTTTTTTAAATGCCATCTGATCTGTTAAAAACCCAAATGTTGGTGGTATAATCGCACCTCCTACAATTGCAGTACATAGTAAACCTGAAGCTTTGGGTTTTAATGCACCAATACCATCTATAGCCAATGTGAAAATGGTTGGAAACATAATCGAATTAAATAAACCAACAGCCAAAATACTCCACATACTCACTAAACCAACAGTACTAATAGATAGTATAATTAAGCTAATTGCAATAGTAGCAAAAATAGCGAGCACTTTTCCTGGTTTCATTATTTTAGTCAGATAAGCTCCTAAAAATCGTCCAATCATGGCGCCAGACCAATAGAAGGTTACAAAAACACCTACAATAGCTTTGTTATCACTATTGGCTAATCCAGAATTTAAAATAGATTCAGCTATAAAAACCATAAATCCGTTTTCTTTAATAACAGAAACAAGATTCATATCTAAAAAATAGTTTACCAAATAACTCCCAATAGCCACCTCTGCCCCAACATAAAAAAACAGACCTAACACTCCTTGCATTACTTTTTTATTTTTAAGCACATCAAAATAACTTCCTGTAGATTTCTCACTAATCATTTCTGGTAGTTTGGCAAATAAAAACATTATAGCGATAAGACCAATAAATATGGCTAAACCTAAAAAAGGCATTTGTACGGCCGAGGCTTCAGAAGTTAAATACGCTTCTTTCGCTGTCGCTTCAAGTTGAGCAATTTCTGTTTTCGTCTTAACCACATCGCTTAATATAAATAAAGCTCCTACTGCCGGAGCAATAGCTGTACCCAATGAATTAAAGGCTTGAGAAAGGTTTAATCGACTAGAAGCACTTTCTTCTGGCCCCAAAACAGATACAAAAGGATTGGCTGCTACTTGTAACACCGTCATCCCTGCTGCTAAAACAAAATAAGCCAACATAAAAACGCCAAAAACACGATAGGATGCTGCTGGATAAAACAATAAACAACCTAATGCCATAGTCGATAATCCTAGAATAATGCCCCGTTTATATCCTATTTTTGAGAGTATATAACTTGCTGGAATTGATAATAAGAAATAGGCCCCAAAAAAAGCAAACTGTACCAAGCCTGCTTGAAAATAAGTTAACGTAAACAATTCCCGTAATCGGGGTATTAAAGAATCAACAAGTACTGTAATAAATCCCCAAAGAAAAAAAAGAAGTGTTAATAAAATAAATGCTGAACGATAAGATTTCTGCGATGTCATTATTTTTAATTTTTTAGAAAAGATATATCAAATTTACAAATTATGCATTAGGATACCTGTAAAAAAATATTATGATAAGGAATACCTAAATAATTTGATATTTTAGCAACTTATAGATGTTTTTTTAATTTAGAAATAGCGTATCTGCATATCTTACTGAAACACAATTAATCACAAATTAACACCCTTTATTTTTTGACATTATTAATAGCTTAATTTTACAAAAAATTATTTGATAAAAATTATTTTTTAAATTTATATTGTTTTAAAAAAAGCTGTTTTTACCTTAAAAACAAAGTCAAACTCAGTGCTCCCTGTGCTCCAATAACTAAAGATTGTTCTATGTCTGCAGTTTTAGAAGGTCCTGCTAAAAACACTCCAAAATCATTATCTTCGGTTGCTATTTTCTGATAAGCTTGATGCATAAATGGCACGAGCTGAGTTTGATTAATTACAATTATTAAATGCTTAGTTATAAATGGCAATACGCGCATGGGTAATGTGGTATCTTTAATCCAAATCGCACCATTTTCGGCAACTCCTAAATCACTTTCTAAAACCAAAACATCTAGGTTTTCTAACGCTTTCTGACTTTTAAAAGTATCGAAATCTACCGTATTAAATGCTGCAGTATTTTCAAGTGTAGTATACTTTACCTTACCTTCCGGAAACATGGTATTAATCTGATTAAAAATATCGTCGGTAGTACTTGCTTTTATAACATGCCCTCCCGATACTTCAACTTTTAAAACAAACTCGTCTACTATATTCCTAGAGTCTGCAAACACATCCACATTTATAATTGGTAGCTCTAATAAATCTGGTTTATTAGTTTTTATTCTTGATAAAATTGCATCTCTACTACTCATCTTATTTTCTGTTTTTATACCATTCATCAAAACTTTCTACAGGTCCCGATGGAAGGTCTCGTTCTTTCCCCCAAACATTCGGTTTAGAATTTATAATTCCCTTAGGCAGATTTCTTAAAGACCAACGCGCCACTTTACCTACCTTTTCGAACTTAGTGGGTTTAGAAAATATATCTCCCATCATTTTCATAGACATGACTTTCACATAAGGTTGCTTGGTCTCTTTGGTAATAATTTGACGCCATTTATAAAGTTGGGTATGAATATCTATTTTCACTGGACAAACATCTGAACACGATCCGCATAATGTTGATGCAAATGGCAGACTACTATGTTTGGTTAAATCTTTTCCTGGTGATAAAATAGACCCAATTGGTCCTGGAATAGTAGCATCGTAACTATGTCCGCCACTACGTCTGTAAATCGGACACGTATTCATACATGCACCACATCTAATACATTGTAATGAAGCTCTAAAATCTGGACGACTTAATTGTTCTGTTCTTCCATTATCAACTATAACAATATGCATTTTAGTACCTTTTCTAGGCTTTTTAAAATGTGACGAATAGGTTGTTATGTGTTGGCCGGTAGCACTACGTGCTAATAATCTTAAAAATACACCTAAGTGCTCTTGTTTCGGAATAATTTTTTCAATCCCCATACAAGCAATATGCACTGGTGCTAAATGTGCTCCCATATCGGCGTTTCCTTCGTTGGTACATACCACAAAACCTCCTGTATCGGCAATAGCAAAGTTAACACCCGTAATAGCTGCATCTGCATTTACAAACTTTTCTCTGAGGTGTTTTCGTGCTTCTCCAGTTAAGTATTGAGGATCTCCACCACAAGGCTTCGTCCCTAAATGTTCTTGAAATAGTTCGTCGACTTCTTCTTTTGTTTTATGAATAGCAGGTAGAACAATATGGCTTGGCGTTTCTTTAGCCAATTGCACAATGCGTTCTCCTAAATCTGTATCAATAATTTCAATGCCATCTGCCTCTAAATAAGGATTTAAATGACATTCTTCAGTTAACATCGATTTACTTTTCACAACTTTTTTGGCATTGTGTTCTTTTAGAATACTGTGCACAATTCTGTTATGTTCATCACCATCTTGTGCCCAATGCACTTGAACCCCATTTTTTAAGGCATTTTCTTCAAATTGAATTAAATAATTATCAAGATTGGACAATGTATGCGCCTTTATGCCTTGTCCTAAATTACGTAACTCCTCCCACCCCTCTACAGAATGTGCAGATTTATCGCGTTTATGACGTACAAACCAAAGTGCTTTGTCATGCCAATTTACTTTCTTTTCATTTTTATTAAATATCGTTGCCGCTTCTGAATGATTCATGTTTTAATTCAATTTACACTGTTTAAAATTTCGGCGATATGAAGCACTTTTAAAGGCTGCATATGTCTTGTAATTAGGCCTTCTAAATGCATTAAACATGAAGTATCTGTAGCTGTGATTACTTCTGCCCCATTATCTAAATGGTCTTGCACGCGATCTTTTCCCATTTTAACTGAAATAGCTTCTTCGACTACTGCAAAGGTGCCTCCAAATCCGCAACATTCATCTTCACGGTTTAATGTTATAATTTCCACTCCTGAAACTTCAGCTAGCAATTCCCCAATATAAGAATATTCTGGAGTCACCTTTTCTGAACAAGAACCTAAACGTAAACCTCTTAAACCGTGGCAACTTTTATGAATTCCTACCTTATGAGGAAAACGAGCCCCGACATCTTTAATTTTAAGAACATTCAATATAAAATCGCAAAGTTCGTAAACATTATTTCTAACTTTTGTGACTTCATCTGTTTGCGGAATCACATCAAAATGTTTTTTAACATGATATGCACAACTCCCTGAAGGCGTTACGATGTAATCAAATTCATTAAAATTTTTCACAAAATTATTACAAGCACCAACAGATTCATTTTCGTAACCAGAATTCGCCATAGGTTGCCCACAACACGTTTGCCCCGAGGGATATACCACGTCTACATTCAGTTTTTCTAAAAGCTCTAAAGTTGCTTTACCTACTTGTGGATACAATTGATTGATATAACAAGGAATAAATAATCCTACTTTCATGTTGTATAATTTTAATTTTTTCTTAATCTCGATAAACATTAAGTCTTATAGATTTTCTATTGAAATTTAAGACGTCCTATACATATTGTTTAACCCCTAATTGTTTTTACGATTATTTTGAATACACTTTCATGGTTCTATAACCATAAATAGCAATCACACAGAAGCATAAAAACGGTAAAACAAAAGATACATTAACAGCTGCAAAACTTCCAATATTTCCTTTATCTATAATTGTTCCTTGTAAGATTGGCATTAAAGCACCTCCTACAATTGCCATTACCAGTCCAGCAGCACCTAGGGTTGAATCTTCTTCACTAAGTCCTTTAAGCGCAATACCATAAATTGTTGGAAACATTAAAGACATAAATGCCGATGTTACTACTAGACAATATAAACCGAGCATACCTTCTATTAAAATAACCCCAGAAGTAGTTATTATGGCACACACAGCAAATATGGTAAGTAACTTTTTAGAGTCTACAAATCGCATTAAATACGTACTAACAAATCTGCTTGATAAAAAGATAACCATGGCTACAATATTGTAATTCTGAGCTGTAGCTTTAGCAATTCCTAAATTATCTGCATACTGAATAATAAAAGTCCAACACATGATTTGTGCGGCTACGTAAAACAATTGTGCAACAACACCTTCTCTATATTTTCCATTGCTTAATAATCTTTTAAAAGACTCTTTAGCTGGTCCATGTTCTGTAGTACTAGTTTGTTTCGGCATTTTAGATAACGAAATAACAACTAACATAAAGATTACAACAGCACCAAGTATGACATATGGATTTCTAATAATTGCTAAATCATGTGTTCTAATTACTGCTTTTTGAGCTTCGTCTAGAGTGGTAAAAATTAACTCGCCCATTTCGTTACGCTTATCAGAATCTAAAGCTGTTAATATAAATTTTGAAGCGACAAACATGCCGAAAAGTGATCCGATAGGATTAAATGCTTGTGCTAAATTTAAACGCTGAGTTGATGTCCGTTCATCTCCCATAGCTAAGATGTATGGATTCGCGGTAGTTTCTAAAAAAGCTAAACCAAATGTTAGAATATAAAGCGATCCTAAAAAGAATCCAAAAACTTCATATTTCGCTGCTGGAAAAAATAATAAGGCTCCAAATGCATAGAGAGAGAGCCCTAATATAATTCCTTTTTTATAACTGTATTTTCTTACAAAAAGTGCTGCAGGAATAGCCATAGTCGCATAACCGCCATAAAAAGCAAATTGCACTAAAGCTGCCTTAGCTGTAGAAATTTCCATAACAGTTCCAAATGCTGCGACCATAGGATTTGTAATGTCGTTTGCAAATCCCCATAACGCAAACAATGAAGTAATTAGAATAAATGGTACTAACACTTCTTTTGAAACTACTGGTACTTTTTCTATTTTTTTCATAATGATATACAATTCGAATCTAATCTCTATATTGGCTTTTTAATAGAGAGATTAATTCATCTTTTTTATTAATTACGATCTATATTGAGCATAAACAACTTTAGTTTGTAAATACTCTTCCATGCCGTGTTTTCCATCTGCACCACCTAATCCAGATTTTTTCCAACCTGCATGAAAACCTTGAATGGCTTCAAAATGCTCTCTATTTACATAGGTTTCACCAAATTGTAATTCTTGACTAGCATGCATTACTTTATTAAAATTTTCTGAGAAAATTGATGATGTTAATCCATATTCACAATCGTTAGACAAGGCTATAGCTTCATCTAATGTACTAAATTTCATAACGGGTAACACAGGACCAAATACTTCTTCTTGTATGATTTGCATGTTTTGCTTAACATTAGTTAATAATGTTGGCTGATAGAAATAACCTTTATCAAATTGATTAGAACGCATTCCACCAAGCACAACTTCTGCACCTTCTTTCTTTGCAAACTCAACCATTTCTGAAACTTTATCTATCTGATTTTTAGAAACCAAAGCACTCATATCTGGATTATTACCAGAAAACGCATCTTCAACTTTAACTTCAGACATTTTTTTAGTCAACATGTCTAAAAATTTATCATAAATAGAATCTTCTACATACACACGTTCTGCACAGTTACAAACTTGTCCGCTAAAAATAACTTTAGACGATACAATAGCATTAACGGCTAATTCTAAATTCGCATCAGCACATACAATTGCTGGAGCTTTCCCACCTAATTCAAGAGACACTTTAGTTATATTTTGTGCTGCAGCTTCCATAATTTTCTGACCTGCAAAAACACTTCCTGTTAAACTTACAATACCAGTTATTGGACTTTTAGTAAGGGCATTACCAACAACACTACCTTTACCAAGTACAAAATTTAAGACACCGTCTGCTAAACCTATATTTTCAATTAATTTAGCAAATTCCATAATGGTATTAGGCGCAATACAACTTGGCTTAATCACACAAGTATTTCCTGTAACTAAAGATGGTGCCACTTTACGAGCCATTACAAAAAACGGGAAATTCCACGGACAAATACCTACAGCGACACCAATAGGAGCTTTATGCAAAAAAATATGTTCTTTCTGACGATCACTCTGAATAATTTCACCTTCAATACGTCTAGCCCATCCTGCATTATAATCAAAATAATCTGCAGTTACATCGATTTCGACTTGTGCTAAACCAATAACTTTTGCTTGTTCTTTAGCTAAAGTTTCTGCTAGAAATACTCTATTTTCACGGATTACAGAAGCCATTTTATTTAAAAAACCTGCACGTGTAATTGCTGTTAGCGATTTCCAAGCATGTTGAGATGCTTTTGCAGCTTCTAACGCTGTGTTCGCATCTTCTACTGATCCTTCTGGAATGACAGACAACACCTCTTCTGTACATGGGTTTAAAACTTCTGTTGTTCCTGTTGATGTCGAGTTAATAAACCTTCCGTTTATGTATTGATTAAATTCTTTCATGACTTGTAATTTTGTGTTTTTTAGTTATCGTTTTAATGCTTAAAACAACCTTTCTCCTTAAATTATGATCTAACTGGCAATTAAATTCTAAATATAATCTTTGATAAGTTGAATAGTAGAGTTACAAAAGTGACCAATAACACTAATAAAATATTTATCTATTACAATCTACTTTATGTATAATTTAAACATTAACATATTATACACTTCTTTACAATACAAATTCAAGTCTTATATTGAAGAAAATAAATGTTAATATTAGTACTTTTAAAAAAACAATAGGTTCAAATTAAAAAAAATGAAATTAATAATTATAGAATAGACAAAAAGAAGAAACAGCAATATTTACATTTATAAATTATGAAAATTTATATTTTACAGTTAATTTACTTTTATAACAAAAACTCTAGGTCAGAATACTAATCGTACTACACCTCGCTATCTTTAGGCATCTTTCATCATTAGAAATTACAATTCAGTTCTATCTCATTAATAGATATTCAATACTACAACGTGTCTCAAACTAAACTAAACCTCAAATAAAACACTAAAAAATAAACACTTAAAAACAAACCCCTTAAAAAACCTGAACGAACCCACTTATATTTACACGTAAAATAAAAGCATATTATATAACCATTGACGATATACATTTAGTTCAATTTTAAAAACATCTGATTTTATTGCACTGAAGATAAATCTTACAAATAACACAGTATACACACTACAACTTATTATGAATAATTAAAACATCGCACTAAAATAATCAGAAGTTATTAATAACGTTTTAGCTCATATCAAAAGATTTAGATATATGACATTTACTTTATAAAATGAAGTCTTTTATGATACATGCAATTTCTGATTTGAACTAAAGTGTAAGTGTTTTCAAACAAGTAAACAAAAGAATAGACTAATAATAAAAAACAGAAATAGAATTCCTTTTTAGTGATTACCATCTAAATCGACTTTTTTCGTTCCCTCCAAAGCTTTACTTGCATCTGTTTGGATCGCTTTTGGATCGTGTTGTTCTGTCTTCGTTTCAATTCTGAAAGACCAAGCGTACTGACTTTCTCCTAAATCTTTTGGTGGTGTTATTTCTAAACCATTAGCAGTCATATTCCATTCAATTACAGCTTCAGACCCTAACAAGACCACAGATTTTACTTCAGATTCAGCCCACCCTTTTGTTGCCTCAATGACAATGGCATTTTTAGGTTGCTCTAATGCTATGGCATAAAGACTCGTTCCTTTAGTTGTAAATGACACATTGCCATGGTCTTGATGATTCACTTTCCAATAGCGTGTGCCGTAAATAGCTTCCCCATTTGTTTTTAACCAATTTCCCATACTATGAAGCAAATCAACTTGTGGTTGCGGTATAGTACCATCGGCTTTAGGCCCAATATTCACTAAAAAATTACCATTTCTTGAAACAACCTCAACCATTTCAGAAATAATATCTTTCGGCGTTTTGTATGTGTCATGTTCTAAAAACCCGAAAGATGTTCCAAACGTCGTGCAACTTTGCCATTTCGGACCAATCACTTTTAGTTTTAAATTATCTTTCTCTAAACAGCCCACACCATCTGGCCAATTTCGATTTTTGCCTTTGTTATTTAAATAAACCTCTTGGTTGTTCTTATTGCCATTATTCATAAAATCAGTAATCATCAACCTACATTGATCATAGAAATATTGAATTTCAGGTTTAAATACTTTTGGTTCGACTAAAGTACTGTTCCCGTCTCTAGTAAAAATTGGAATGTCATCAATCCATAAAAAATCGGGTTCATATTTCTCTTGAATTTCTTTCCATCGTGCGACATATTCATCGACCGCATTTTTATCGAATCCGAATGGTCCATATAAAGAAGCTGCACTAGGATTGTTTTTGATTTCTGCCAAAATATCGGCATGTGGTTCAGCATTCACCACATATTGTTCCGTAGTAAAAAAGCTAGAATGTCGTTCTCGATGATAAGAGGGTGCATATTTTAGACCTTGCTTTTTCACAGCTATACCTAAGTCGCCTACCAAATCTCTTTTAGGCCCCATATCTTTAGCATTCCAAGGTGTTAATTCCGAATCCCAATTGGCCCAACCATCATGATGCTCAGCCGTTAACACCACATACTTTGCTCCTACTTCAGCAAAAAGTTCTGCCCACTCGTCTGGATTCCAATGTTCTGCTTTAAATTCAGATATAATATCTTTATAACCAAACTCTGGAGGTGCTGCGCCCCAACGTGATCTTAAATAGGGATAATAATAAGCAGTGTCTTTATAAATTAATTTAGGAACATGTTCTGCATACCCTCTTCCTTCTTTTTTATGACCTATTACACTATAAGGTCCCCAATGAATAAATATTCCAACTTTCCCATCGTTAAACCAATCTGGTACCGGCATATTTTGCAAAGCTTCCCAACTACCATCATAAGGTAGTTTAACATTATCTTCTTGCTTTTGCTTTGTGTTACAAGCTCCTAAAAACAGAACGACTATAACAATAAATAACACATTTTTAAACCTCATATTTTAAATCTTTTTTTTTAGTGAAACGCGTTTGTAACATCCTCTATCGTAATTCCAAATAGTGCTTTTATTATAGGATTTAAACTTGCGGCATCGCCTTCAATATGACAGGTTAATTGCACATGCACCCCTTTTTCTTTTGTTTTTAAAGCTAATGCAGGCGATGATGTTTCTAATTCGTAAAACGGCCCTAAAGGTGCTAATCCTGACTCTGGAGCTCCATCGTTATAAGCATTAATCACATCTCCCTCAAAAGGTTTATCTTGAATTTCCCACATGGAATTTACATAATCCGTAACGCCTTCGGGTTTGTTATATTTTACAATAGTTAATACCCCATTTTCCGAATCGTAAGACCCTACAATATTTTTTGCTCTCACGGGAGAAAGCCCTATTTTACTGCGATATTCTCCATCACCCTTAAAATACATTACTTCTTCTTTCACCACCAATCTATCGGCAGGTACTTTTCCGAAATAATTATCATTAACCACCTGACCTAATTCTGCTTCACCTCCTTGATTGAAAGGAATTAAAATGGTAGTATATGGTGAATGATTAAACATACCAAGCATCCACATAGAAAGTAATCCAGTTTCTTTTTTCCAGTTGATTGTTCCAATATTAGTTATTGAATTAGTCGTTTGGTACGCCACCGTTTTAATATCATCTGCAAGCGATTTTAATCCTAATTCTTTTTGAATATCTGCTTTACATAACATTGAAATCTCACGTTCAATCGCCATATTAAATTGAAATCCAGAATAATTTATCAAAGATGCTTCTTTAGTAAACACGGCTTTGTTTGAAGACACACTTTTAACATTAAAAGGTTCTAAATCGATAAGTTTAGGCGCATACCAATCATCTAAAATAAACGCTGTTCCTTTCTTGAAAAAAATTGAATATTGCCCCCCTTCTGGACCTAACCAAAAACGTTCTTCACCTCCAAACACATTAATATGATCTTGAATTTCACGCGAAGCAAATAACTCACGATTAATCCACCCATAACTTCTGCCTTCGTCTCCAAAACCACTACTTGTCATTACACGACCTTGCAAAGCTGCAGAAATTGCTACTTTAGATTGTTTTGATGCATCGGTAAGCTGAATCACATCAATATAATCTTCCATAAATTTAACATCATCTACATAAGTTTTAGAAGGCTTATTCGTTTCATTAATTTGTATTGGGTCTATTGAATTATTTTCTTTTTCCATTTTAGATTTATTTTTAAGTATATAGAATACAATTAATATAACAGCTCAAAAGGGTTTATTCACAAACACTTATTAACAACTCCTTTAAACGATATAAAAATATACTGAAGTTACCTTTAGTTCGATATCTTTTAAAATCTTGAAGCTATTTATCTGATAAATCTGTTCTGAACGGATATGCTGGTAAATGCGCTCCATTAACCAAATTCACTTCTGGTTTTCCAGAAAAAGCATATCGTATATACAAAGGCTTTTTAATATCTTTTGAACTTAAAATTACGGTCTCAGATTTAATTTTCGCTTTGGCTAGTTTCCATTGCATCGTTTGGTCTGCTATCCAAAATCCTGTTGGCAATTTACCATCCAATGTTTTTAATCCTTTAGCATTAGAATAATTCACTATTAATTTTCGATTTTTAATCTCGATAGTTTTCATTTTTGGACCTTCAGCAATTATATCTTCACCAAGTGTTTGCTTAGCAGCTTCTAAAGCCAAACGCTTTCCTATAGGTAATTTGTCTTTTGGATGAATATTTTTAACATCTCCTAAATCAATGGTATTTATAACACTGGTATTGGGAAGATTTAAAACTTCCAACTGAGACTCTCGCATCCACGCCCAAGATTCTGCTGTAGGATCTTCTGGATCGATTTCTGGTGTTTTCACAGTTCCTTTTCCATAACCAGGTAACATAACAACCATGAAATGCATATCTTGTTTACGCCATGCTTTTCGATAGCGTTTTACCCAAGCACTCAAGACTTCTCCATAATCTTTCATACCTGAAACTTCATGAAACCAATTGGTTTCTGTTATTTCGGGCACGCCTGAGATATAACGTGTATTGCGTTCGCCTTGATACCACACTAAACCTCTTACAGCAAAAGATTCTAAAGGTTTTAACATGGCATTGTATAATATATTAGGTTGTCTGCGTAAAAAAATATCCTCTTTATTACTTCGGTTTTCCTGTTTCTCTAAAATGGATTTAATACGATTTTGAGTCTCTGTATTTGCATCAAAATTTCTCATAATAGTTTTAAAATAATCAAATTCTTTAGTCATATCTCGAGGCATCCAAGCTTCAATTGAAGAACTCCCCCAAGATGCATGAATAATACCTACAGGAACGTCACCAATCGCTTCTAAATAATACGCAAAAGCAGATGCCACTGCACTAGTTGGTATTTGATTTGACCAAGCACCGATCACCTCGTCCTCCTCTTGTAAGGAAACCGTTCTAGTCACCTCGAAACTCCGAATATGTTTAGCTTTAGAAACTAACGCTTCAATTTCAGGAACAGCTTTTACAGCCATTTGCATATTTGATTGGCCTGAACAAATCCATACTTCGCCCACCAAAACATCGGAAATCACAACTTCATGTTCTCCTTTAATAATTAAATCGCGTCCAGTTTTTGAGGTTTTTAAAGTATCTAATTGAACACTCCATGAGCCGTATTTATCTGTTTCTGTTATTTTCTGTTGGCCAGCGAACGAAACAGTTACATATTGTCCCGATTTTGCTGTGCCCCAAATAGATAGAGGCATATCTCTTTGAAGCACCATATGGTCACTAAAAAGTTGAGATGGTTTAGCATCTGAGTTAATAAATTGCGCTTTTAAAAAGGCATAACTTTTTTTCATCAGTTCTGCATAAACCACTTTATCAGCTTTGTCTCCTCTGAAAAAAGAACCATTAAAAAAACCATGATCTTTATCTTTATAAGATTCTAAAAGGCAATCATTCCCTTGCTTATTCATCAATCTATTGAATTGTTCAGCATTTCCATAAGGTACTGTTTTATCGGCCATACCATGAAACACTAATGTAGGTACGATACCGTGTGTAATATGATGATTTGGTGAAATATCTGTTTTATGTTCTTCTCCAATTTTTGCCATGCCATAACCTTTTTCTGTAGTATCTAGAACAGGATTATACAATATCATAGCATTGGGTTTAGAACTTACGGATAAATCTTCCCCAACACCCTCATAACCTTCTATAACGTCTGTACATACCGCGACATGACCACCAGCTGAGCCTCCTGCAGCGACAATCTTATTTGGATCGATTCCTAATTCTGTTGCATGTTGACGGACCCATCGTATTACAGATTTCCCATCGGTTACCGCTTCAAAAGGAGTAGTACCATGAGCTTTAGCCACTCTATATTCTGCAGAAATAGCAACTACACCTTGATTTGCAAAATAACGAGATTGTTGATAAAATTGTTTAGGAGTACCTCCAGCCCATCCACCTCCAAAAAAGAAGACAATTACAGGAACTTGATCTGTGACCTTATGATTTTCAGGATTAAAAACATGAAGAGACAACTCAGTGCTATCTATAGTTTTATACATTACAGTGCTGTCTGGAAAAATTGAGTCTTTAACTGCGACTGATTTTGCATGAACGACCATGTTAGAAACCAATAGAAATAATGTTAATAGAAATGCTTTCATGTAATTTAAATTTTTAGACCTTAATCCTAAAAAAAATAGCACTTTAACCCCACTAAACGATATCTTTATCTACTAATCATTCTCTATTTAGTGTATTGCACTAGAATCTCAAGCCTCGTTAAATCATATATCAAAATATAAATAGCTCTCTTTTAGACTCTTTTTTTTATTCAAATTTTGATGAATTTAAATTTCAAAATTTAACACCAAACCCAATCAAGCTATCAACACAAAACCTATACATTAATTATGATAATAGATATGTAAGAGACTTTGTTACTATATTCTTTTTAATATTTAGATTATTACTTACAATAATACCTATTATACTCGTAATTCGTTTTACTTATTTCAACCATAAACATGTACAATCTTAACATTTTTCACTTAAATTAATTCAAATTGATAAACAATTAATCAATCCTCTTTATCTTAAATTTTAAATTATTTTATAAAGAATATTGACTTAGCTGAATAGATTTACACACCTACAAAAAGTAAAAATATGTGTTTTATATTTTAATGTTTAAATTGAGTGTAATTGTTGTTTTAATAAAAACACCCCTAAATAGCATCTAACTATTTAGGGGTGTTTCATTTTACTAAAATATTTTTTTTATTTTACATCAAATATTAAATCGACTTCGGTTGGAGGCAAACATCTACTATCGTCGCACACCATAAACTCTACAGTACCATTTACTTTAAAAGGAACATTTCCTTTAATTTTTATACGTTGCTTAAAATCGGCTTTACCTTCAAAAAACTTAATTTCCATTTCAAAAATCTGATCGTTTACAACATGCCCTTTTCCTTCTTGAGTATTCCCTTTCTTTAAGAAATTTTTATTGCCTTTAAACGTAAACGTAGTTGGAATTGGTCCGTTTTCAGGTACATATTGCGCATACAAATGCCAACCTTGATCTATAGTTGCTGTAGCCACTAACTCATATTCTGTATCTGATATTTTATTAACAGATGTTGACCATTTTACAGGTTCTAATATCTGAGAATTTACAGCTCCAGAAATAATTAACACAAGTAATAGTATAATTTTTCTCATAATTGATTAATCTATAGTTTTAAAGTTTAACACGAAGTTCAAATATATATGAATATCGCTTTTGAAATATAAAGAGCTATTAAAGTTATATTACTTTTAACATTTTACAACATCATTTTAAAAGAGGCATCGTAATATTTATTTCTTAAAACAAAAAGAGCCAAATCGCTATTATTGAGATTTGGCTCTTTTTTAATTATTAAAATTGTATTAGAATATTTTTATACCTAAACCAACTTGTATATTACTATTTTTAGCTTCTAAAATTTGATCGTCGTCATAAACATTTGTTATTCCGTAAGAGTATCTTACATCTACATAAAAGTCATCAAAGAATACATATTCTACACCTGCAATACCAGAAAACATTAAGTTATTAAAACCATCTTCAAATTCATGAACTTTAAGTCCTATTTGAGGTCCTAAACCTACAGATAAACGTTCTGTTATAGCATATTTAGCGAATACAGGCAAATTAAGATAATCTAACCTAAGTTCTTCTTTTTTAGCACCTTCAGCAGAAAATTGAATTTCTGGGGCTATAGAAAACTTATCAGTAACACCATATTGTGCTGTAAAACCAACTACAAATCCATTTCTGTGTGTGTTTCCTTCAGGAACAACTGAATCATAATCTAAATTAGACATATTTATTCCGGCTCTTACTCCGAATAAATCGAATTGAGCAAAACTAGTCGTTGTTGCTAGGATAGTTAAAATTAGAAAGGTAATTTTTTTCATATTGATAGATTTTGGTGCTAAGTTAAAATTAATAGAATCAGTTTAATATAATTTTAGATAATTGTGACAAAAAAAAGGACAAACTGCACATTTTATCGTTATACCAATTTTTTACTAGATACTGTTTCGTAATACAAACTCTTTATAATCCCGTCACTTAACCCTATTTTAGGGACATAAATATCTTTGGCTCCACTCCATTTCATAGCAGACAAATAAATTCTTGCAGCAGGTATAATTACATCTGCACGATCCTGATTTAAATCTAATTCAGTGATACGTTCTTCATAAGAATAGGACTGCAATATATTATAATACGATGTTAAATAAAAGAATGTTAACGGTTTTCCCATAGCTTTCCCAGAAACTTTAAATATTTTATTAATATTTCCTCCAGAACCTATTAAGTCTATTTTTTCATACTTTTTTGTATGCTCTTTAATCCACCTTTCAAGCTCGTTCCAAGTTTCTCTTTTCACCATGTCGTTTAACAATCTTACAGTACCAATTTTAAAAGACCTTGAGATTTCTGTTTCTCCATGATCTATAACTGTAAACTCGGTACTACCTCCTCCAACATCGACATATAAATACGTTTTATTAGGATTTATAAATGCATTTAAATCTGTTGCGGCAATAATAGCAGCTTCTTCATCTCCTTCAATAATATCAATTTTAATATCTGATTGTTCCAAAATCTGCTGCACAACATCTTTACTGTTTTTAGCTTCTCGCATTGCAGATGTAGCACAAGCTTTATAGGTTTCTACTTTATGAGATTTCATAAGTAATTTAAAAGCATGCATTGTATCAATCATACGTTCTATATTTTTATCAGATATTTTTTCTTCTAAAAACACGTCTGCACCTAAACGAATAGGCACACGAACTAAAGAACTTTTTTTAAATTTTGTTGGCTTCCCATCTTCCTCAATAATATTAGCAATTAACAATCTTACGGCATTAGAACCAATATCAATTGCTGCATATTTTTTTATTGTAAGCATATTACTCTTTTAACTTGTTTAAGTAATATTCGTAGGTTGCAAACTGCGATCTTACTTTTGTTTTACTATTTTTTTTATGTTCGTTGGTCTGTTCCAAATTTAAAATTCTTGCTTTAACATTATCACTCCAACAAATATTAAATGTATCTAATAATTCTTGCTTAATATCTTTATCGTAAATAGGGCAAGTTACTTCTACTCTATTTTCAATATTTCTAGTCATCCAATCTGCAGATGAAATATAAACTTTAGGATTTCCGCCATTACCAAACACATATAATCTGGTATGTTCTAAAAATTTATCGACAATACTAATTACTTCAATATTCTCGCTCATCCCTTCTATTCCGGGCACCAAACAACATAAACCTCTAACAATCATTTGAATTTTTACTCCAGCTCTACTCGCTTCGTATAATTTATCTACCATTTTATAGCTAGAAATACTATTCATTTTAAGTTTAATACTTGCTGGTTTACCCAATTTCACATTAACAATTTCTGCATCTATTAATTTAAAAAACGCTTTTTGTGTATAATGTGGAGATGTTATAATATGTTTATATCTATAAATTAAATAATTTGTTTCAAAGAAACTAAAAACTTTATTAATATCTTTTAGAATTTTCTGATCTGCTGTGAATAACGTATAATCTGTATAAATTTTAGCGGTAGATTCGTTAAAGTTTCCAGTACTCACAATTCCGTATCGCTTTATCTTTTTGTTTTCTTCACGCTCAATTACACACATCTTACTGTGCACTTTTAAACCTTGAACACCAAAGATTAAATTAATACCTTCTAATTCCATCTGTTCGGCATAAGCGATATTGGCTTGTTCATCAAAACGCGCTTGTAATTCTATAGATACAGTAACCCGTTTTCCATTTTTTGCTGCATTTATTAAGGAACTTGCAATATCTGAAATTTGTGCCAATCTATAAATCGTAATTTTTATAGTTTTTACTTTTGGATCTAAAGCGGCTTCTCTTAAAAACTTTACGATATAAGAGAAGGTGTGATAAGGTGCGTATAGTAAAAAATCTTTTTTAGCAATTAAAGGAAAAATACTTTGCTCTAAACTTAATCCTTTAACTAGTAAAGGTTCTATTTTATCATACAACAAATCGGTTCTTCCTAAACTAGGAAATCCCATGTAATCACGTCTGTTATGATAACGCCCTCCAGGAATAATACTATCTGAAGGTTCTATATTCATTTTTTTCAATAAATAATCAAGCGTATCTTTTTCTATTTGTTTATCATATACAAACCTAACAGGCTCGCCTACTTGTCTATGTTTTACACTATCTGATAACTTATCGATAAAACTTTTACTTAAATCACTTTCGAAATCTAATTCCCCATCTCTGGTAATTTTAATCATGTGAGCAGAAATAGACTTATAATCGAAAATATTAAAAATATCGTCTAAACAATATCGTAAAAGATCGTCTAACATAATAATATAATCCTTATCACCTTCTCTTGGAAGGACCACAAAACGATCCATATTTTTAGAAATCTCTATTAAAGCAAACTGATTTTGATCTGTACTCATATGCATATTTACAGCCAAATATGCAGCACTATCTTTTAACAAAGGAAGTTTAACCAAATCGCTTAAAATAATAGTTACTAACGCTGGACTTACCTTTTGAATAAAATACTGTTTTATAAACAGATGTTGTGAAGGTGAAATTTGATTTTCATCAATTATAAAAATATTCTCTTTCTTTAAATTATTTTGAATATTATTAAGAATCTTTAAACTTTCTGCTTGCTGCTCTATTACAATTTCTGTAATAATTTCTAAGAGCTCACTAGCTTTAATCCCTCCTAGTTCACTTTTTCCTGCTTTTCCAGCTTCATCTATTCGTTTTACTGTTGCATAACGAACCTTAAAGAACTCATCTAAATTATTTGAAAATATACCTAAAAATCGCAAACGCTCAATTAAAGGCACGTTCTTATCTTCAGCTTCTTGAAGTACTCTCGCATTAAATTGAAGCCAACTAATTTCTCTATTAATATATATGTTATTAGCTTTTTCGATTTTTATCATTTAAATATTTTTTATTTCTTCTTACAAATATATTGTATTTAGATTTTAATTCCATTTACCCTACGTTATTAAGTCAAGAATAAATTAAAAAAAATCATAATTATTTTAGAGATTTAGGAAACAATTTAAGTTTTGTATTCCCAGTTTTCAGATTAGACCAATTATCGATATCAAATTCTAATACAACCAAACCACTAGTTGGTACATTTTCTATATAAACATTTCCATATGTATTTACAAAATTATTTAAGGCATTATTATGTCCAAAAATGAAGACAGATTCTAAATTATTAGCTAAAGATTTAATAAAATTCAACAATTTCAAACCATCAAAATCGTATAAATCATCCACAATTTGCACTTCAACATGTGTTTCTAAAAAAAAGTTATCAACAAAAATATTACAAGTATCTAAAGCTCGTTTTGCTGGGCTGGTAAAAACATTTTTCAAAGAAATATCTGACATTTTCTGGAAATTCTTACAAACCAATATCGTATTTATCAAACCTATTGATTTTAAAGGTCTAAACTGGTCAGCAACCCCATGATTCCATGAAGATTTACCATGTCTTATAACTATTATTTTTTTCATATTTTGTAAAATTTAAAAGTAGTCTAAAACTAAAAATAGTATCACTAATTTAAATTTAATTAACATAATAAAAACTTAAATTTAGACTTATTAACACAAAAATGTTAACAATTAAGCAAAACTAAATCCGACGTAATGCACTAAAAAAACGTTTAAAAACATCAAGGCTTCACTTAATCGAATATATATACTATTTTAACATTAAATTTTGTTTTTATGACTTGATGTGTCGTTTTTTGTAAGTATTAATTGTGAAGAATATGATCCCAAGTCTAATTTCAAAACCTAAAGTCTTTGTTTTGCCAGTCAAAACTTTCCCACAAAACTTTATACACGATAAACAGATTTCACTTCCTAACCAAAAGTAAGATCAGTTGATGTTTGAAATAAATTGGAATTTATTTATGAAAATAAAAATTAACGTTAATCAATAAATTGTATATGGTAATAAATTATGCTTCAATTCTATTTTTGTATTTTACTATTTATTATTTAAGGCGTCAGGTTTATGAATCAGACCCTAATCATTCCAAGGTAAATTTTAGATTCAAACAGATACCAAACCAGATTCATTTATTTATAAAAGGATTTAACATAAAGGAAACACGTTTATGTTTGAATTATTTTTCTTTTACCACAAACAATAACGTACAATATTTAGCAAGTTCAACAAACATAAGTTTGCTAAGTTTTATTACAGACCCTGAAATAACTAATAATTATAAAGTTGTTAATCCATCATATGCAGTATTAGGATAACTTAATCGATTCATGAAATGAAAAAATTTTACGCTACGAAATTTAAAGTTTATAAGAACATTAAACAGTATTCGCTGTTAGCATTAATGCTAATGGCTTTCAGTTTTTATAGCTACGGCCAGTCACAGGTACAATTTAGCTCAAGAGCTAATTATTCTGTTAATGGTGATTTTACTATTATAGGAAATGCTAACCTTACTCCAGATACAGGAGTAAATTCGGGAGACATGATATATGTAGATATAGATGGAGACCCTACTACGGTTAACTCATCATCTGCAACAATTCAACTTAAGAATGAAAGCGGACAAGTGGTAGATAACACTTCTAACATTGTTTATGCCGGATTATATTGGACCGGTCGTCCTCCAGGTCAAGAGTTTATTGTTAATAATCCTAACAACGGACTTACTAACACATTAAATAAATCGGTGGTTTCTTTAAAAGGACCTGGTTCTACTGGATATACTGATATAACAGCTAATTCTGGAGATATATATTATCCTGAAGGATCTTTTAATGATATGTATATTGCATTTGCGGATGTAACAGGTTTTGTACAATCAAATGGGACTGGTGAATATACCGTTGCAGATATTGCATTGGTTGAAGGACAAGATAATACAGTAGGCTTAGGTATTGGGTACTACGGTGGCTGGAGTATGGTTATCGTTTACGAGAACTCAAGTATGAGAAACCGTAACATTGGTGTTTTTGATGGCTATTCTTTTAAAGGAGTTCCTAACGATCCAACCTATGAACTTCTTAGCTACATAGACTTAGATATTAGTACTTTAAATACTGCAGACAATGTAAATGCACGAATAGGTGTTATGGGAGCTGAAGGTGATGCTGATTTAGCTGGAGACGCTTTAACAACTCAATATGGAGGAACTGGTGCTTATATTCAACGTCTAAGTCATAGTACAAATACAACAACAAACTTTTTTAACTCTTCTATAAATGTTGATGGATTTCCTCGATCTCCTAATGATCCTGTTATAGGAATAGATTTAAGTAAATTTGATCTTCCTGAAGTAAGTGTTGTGCCTGATCAAGAAAATTTATCTATTCAATATACAGCAACTACAGATAAGTATGTTATTTACAATTTAACACTAGCTTTTGAAACAGTAACATTACCTGAACCTCCTGAAGATGCTACTTACGAATGTATTGCAGATGTTCCTGTTATGCAAGACTTAATTGCTGACGATGTATGTTCAGACATAGGTGGAACAATTACCTCTGTGAATACACAAACTACAAATTCTTCAGACCCATGTAATGTTATTATTACACGTACTTGGTCTTTTACAAACTCATGTGGAGACACATCTTCTGTATCACAAACTATTACTATAATAGATACTACTGCTCCAATTGCTCCAGAAGCTCCTGCAGATATTACAGTCGCTTGTTTAACAGACCTTCCTACAGATCTTGAATTAGAAGCTACAGATAATTGTGGAGCCATTATAACTGCAGTTGGTGTAGATAACATCGTATCATCTTCAGATGGCGGATGTAACCAATCAGTAATTCGTACTTGGACATTTGAAGACCAATGTGGAAACTCTTCAGAAATATCTCAAAATATAACTGTAATTGACGATGTTGCTCCAATATTTATAGATGCTCCTCAAGATATTGTATATGATTGTGATGGAGAACAAAGAATTCCAACAATTGATGCATGGGTACAACTTAATGGATATGGATTAGCAACAGATAATTGTTCAGGTATAACTTGGACAAACAATTACGATTCAACAATTCCAATGTGTAACGAAAGTGTTACAGTAGAATTTACTGTTACCGATGCATGCGGAAATTCAATTTCACAATCTGCAACCTATACAGTATTAGATGAAACTGGGCCTGTTATTGAAACAGAACCAGAAGCATTAGTTATGGAGTGTAATGAGAATTCAGAAAATGTATTAAATACTTGGTTAACATCTAACGGAGGTGGTTTGGCAACAGATGCTTGTTCTACAGATGTAACTTGGAGTAATGATTTCAACGAAGACACTTTCAACTTACAATCATGTGGTGAAGACAATGCTACAACAGTAACCTTTACTGCAACAGATTTCTGTGGTAACATAACAACAACAACTGCAACTATTACAGTAATAGATGTAACTGCACCTACATTACCAACTAATGTACCAGCAGATATTGAAGTAGAATGTTACGACGATGTTCCTGCAACGATTAATCTTACTGCAACAGATGAATGTGCCGGTGAAATTACAGTATCAGGAATAGATACAGAAGACAATACAGATCCAACAAATATCATTATAACACGTACATGGACATTTACAGATGCTTGTGGAAACACTTCTGAAGTATCTCAAATAATAACAGTAAGTGATGTAACTGCTCCTGTTATAGACAATGTACCTACAGATTTAGTAGTAGAATGTTTATCAGATGTACCTACTATGGAAGCGTTAACAGCAACAGATAATTGTGTTGGAATAATTACTTCTAACGGAACTGAAACAATTAACGATGCAGATACTTGTAATGTAATTATTACACGTAACTGGATGTTTACTGATAATAGCGGTAACTCAACTGAGACAACTCAAACAATAACAGTTAAAGACGAAACTGCTCCTGTAGTAGATAGTGTCCCTGACGATATAACTATTGAATGTAACGGAGATTTACCTGTAATGGACGTCTTAACTGCAACAGACAATTGTGTTGGAATTATCACTGCACAAGGAACTGAAACAGTAGATGACTCTAGTGCTTTAGTTACAATTGTTACTCGTACTTGGAGCTTTACAGATAATTGTGGAAACTCAACTGAAGCAACTCAAACAATAACAGTAGAGAAAGATGTTACTGCACCAGTTGTAGATAATACACCTACTGACTTAACATTAGAATGTATTGATGATGTTCCTGCTATGGAAGCATTAACAGCTACAGATGAATGTTCTGGAGTGATTACTTCTAACGGAACTGAAACAATTAACGATGCAGATACTTGTAATGTAATTATTACACGTAACTGGATCTTTACTGATGATAGCGGTAACTCAACTGAGACAACTCAAACAATAACAGTTAAAGACGAAACTGCTCCTGTAGTAGATAGTGTCCCTGACGATATAACTATTGAATGTAACGGAGATTTACCTGTAATGGACGTCCTAACTGCAACAGACAATTGTGTTGGAATTATCACTGCACAAGGAACTGAAACAGTAGATCACTCTAGTGCTTTAGTTACAATTGTTACTCGTACTTGGAGCTTTACAGATAATTGTGGAAACTCAACTGAAGCAACTCAAACAATAACAGTAGAGAAAGATGTTACTGCACCAGTTGTAGATAATACACCTACTGACTTAACATTAGAATGTATTGATGATGTTCCTGCTATGGAAGCATTAACAGCTACAGATGAATGTTCTGGAGTGATTACTTCAAATGGTACTGAAACAATTAACGATACAGATACTTGTAATGTAATTATAACACGTAACTGGATCTTTACTGATGATAGCGGTAACTCAACCGAAGTATCTCAAACAATAACAGTGGCAGATACTCAAGCACCTATTGTACCAACTATTCCTGCTGATATAACTATTGAATGTTCAGACGATTTACCAGTTATGATAGACTTAACAGCGCAAGACAATTGTAGTGCTGCAGTTATAGCAACACCTGTAGATGTAACTGATAATTCAGACCCATGCAACGTTATAATCACACGTACTTGGACTTTTGAAGATGCATGTGGTAATGTTAGTACAGGCAGTCAAACAATAAACGTTATAGACCAAACTGCGCCTTCATTAATTGAAGAAGCTACAGACATTGTTTTTAACTGTACTGGGGAACAAAGAAATGCAACTATCGAAGCTTGGGTAGGGCTTAACGGGTATGCATTAGCGGCAGATAATTGTTCTGATGTAACTTGGACAAACAATTACGATTCAACTATTCAAAGTTGTACTGGTCCTATTGAAGTAATATTTACTGCAACTGATGCTTGTGGAAACTCGACAACTACATCTGCAACTTATGTTATAAACGATGAAACAAGTCCTGAAATAGATACCGAACCTCAAGACATAGTCTTTGAATGTGATATTGATGATACAACTCTAGAAAATTGGTTAAATAATAATGGTGGTGCTGTAGCATCAGACTATTGTTCAGATACAATAACTTGGAGTAACGATTTCGTTGCTTCATCAATAGACGCTTCGGTTTGTGGTGAAGACAATGCTGTGACAGTAACATTTACAGCAGTAGACAACTGTGGTAATGCAACTGAAACAACTGCAACAATAACTATTATAGACGAAACAGCTCCAACAGCTCCAACTAATGTTCCTGCAGATGTTACTGTAGAATGTTATGATGATGTTCCTGCTATGATTAATCTTACAGCAACAGATGAATGTGCCGGAGATATTACTGTAGCTGGTATAGACACTGAAGATAATACAGATTCAACAAATATTATTATCACACGTACTTGGACATTTACAGATGCATGTGGAAATACTACAGAAGTATCTCAAACAATATCTGTAAAAGATGAAACAGCTCCTGTTGTTGATTCTACAATACCTACAGATATGAATGTTGAATGTATTGGCGATGTTCCAGCAATGGAAACATTAACTGCAACTGATAATTGTGTTGGAACAATTACATCAGATGGAACTGAAGTAATTAATGATACTGATGCTTGTAATGTAATTATTACACGTACTTGGATCTTTACAGATAATAGTGAGAATACTACCGAGATAACTCAAACTATAATCGTTAAAGATGAAACTGCTCCTGTAGTTACAACTACACCAACAGATATTAATATAGAATGTGATGGTGATATTCCAACAATGGAAGCATTAATAGCAATAGACAATTGTGCTGGTGAGTTAACTTCTGAAGGAACTGAAACAATTAACAATACAGATCCAAATAATACTACAATTATCACTCGTACTTGGTCTTTCTCTGATACTTGTGGTAACACAACAGAAGTGTCTCAAACAATATATGTAAAAGATGTTACTGCTCCTGTAGTTGATGCAATGCCAACGGATGCAACTTATGCATGTATAGACGATGTTCCTGAATTAGACACATTAACTGCAACAGATAACTGTTCAGGTGAATTAACTTCAGAAGGAACAGAGATTATAGATAATACAGATTCTTGTAATGTAACTATTACTCGCACTTGGATGTTTACTGATAATAGTGATAACACTACAGAAGTAACACAAACAATTACAGTTATAGATGATGTTGCTCCAACGGCACCAGCTGCTCCTGCAGATGTTACTGTACAATGTTCAGATGATGTTCCTGCAATTATAGACTTAACAGCTACAGATAATTGTGGTGAAGAAATAACTGCTACAGGTGTAGATACTGTTACAGATATTGATTCTTGTAGTAGCATTATAACAAGAACATGGTCGTTCACAGATTCATGCGGAAACACTTCTACAGCATCTCAAATTATTACAGTGGCAGATACAATTGCTCCTACTCTAGTAAGTGATTTAAACACAGAAGTTGAAATTAGCTGTTCAGAATTACCAGCTGTACCTGAATTAGAATTTACAGACAACTGTTCTTCTACTTTAGATGTTCAGTATACTGAAGAAAACACATCAACTGGTGCTGCTTTCGAAAACTATCTTGTATTAAGAGATTGGACAGTAACAGATACTTGTGGTAATACATCTGTATTCACTCAAACTATAACAGTTAATGTACAACAAGACGTAGTACTAGTGTTTGATAACAGATGTACAGAAGGTGGTGCAGTAGACTTAGATAACTATTTAGTAGATCCTAGTATTGATGGTTCTTGGATAGTAGAATCTGGAGAGACTACTATAAACGGAAGTAGTTATGATCCTATTAATTCTGAAGTAGGTGCAACTTATGTATTTACATTTACAGAAGCGGAAGGATGTCAAAATCAAACTACAGTTTCTATACTTGTTAACGAAGATTGTGTTGAGCCAACTTGTGATCCTATTGTTTCTACAACAGTTACTCCAAACGGTGATCAATGGAATGAATACTTTACAGTAACAGGACTTGATAGATGTGGATTTGTTATAAACGTTGAAATTTACAACCGTTGGGGTGCATTAGTATACAAAGCTCAAGATTATCAAAACAACTGGAACGGTAAGAATGATAAAGGAGCCTTTGGAAATGCTAGTAATTTACCAACAGGAACATATTATTACATTGTAACATTAAAAAATAGCGGATTGAAACCACTAACAGGTTCAATTTACTTAGGAACCAAATAAAAGATAACCTATGAAAATTTTAAAGCATCACATAGTAGCTTTAGCATTATTGAGTTGCACGGTCGGGATGGCACAACAATTGCCTCAGTTTACTCAATACATGTATAACACCATATCTATAAACCCCGCTTACACGGGGAGTAGAGAAACCTTAAGCGTTGTTGGCCTTCATAGAAGCCAATGGGTAGGTATAGATGGTGCTCCTACAACACAAACACTTTCCGTTCACTCGCCTTTAGAGAACGAAAAGATAGGTATTGGTGGTTCGTTTATTCATGATGAACTTGGAGCTGAAAACTTCAATTATTTATATGGAAGTTTTTCTTACACCATTAAAACTGGAGAGAAATCTAAATTAGCATTTGGACTTAATGCTGGATTTACTCAGTATAGTTTAGACCAAGATTTTAGACTTAGTAATCCTAACGATCCTATTATATATGGTATAGAAGATCGTTGGTCTCCTAATATAGGAGCAGGTGTATACTGGCACTCTACTAGGTGGTATTTAGGTTTATCGGCACCTAGAATTTTAAATACAGATTATAACACAGATGAATATGAAGCTTTAGAACGTGTTAGTTATTATTTAACTGGAGGTTATGTATGGGACATTGGTAGCTATACAAAATTTAAACCATCCTTTTTATTAAAAGCGACTAGCGGAGCACCAATATCTTATGACCTAACTGCTAATTTCTTATTCTACGATAAGATGTGGATCGGAGCAGGTTTCAGACATAACTCAGGTGTCGATGGAAACCAAAGCAACGGTGTTTCAGATTACACGTTTAGAGGTACAAATGCAATTGCAGGTTTGATAGACTTCCAAGTATCTAAACAAATAAGAATTGGTTATACTTATGAATCACCTATAAATTCAGAAATTAAATATTACCAAAGCGGAACTCACGAGATAATATTGATGTTCGAATTATTTAAAGAAAGACGTATTAAATCCCCAAGATATTTCTAAAGACTACCATTATGAAGACAAAAATTATATTCACTATACTAGCACTATCAAGTACTTTTATCTTTGCTCAAAAAAAGGTAGCCGACAAATTCTTTAAAAATTACGCTTACGTTAAAGCAAGTGATTTATATCAAGAAGCTGTTAAAAAAGGAGACAGTAGCGCACATGTATTAACACGATTAGGAGATTGTTATTATAACAATTCAGATTCTGAAAAAGCTGCCACTTGGTATTCAGAAGCAATTAGAAAATACGACGATGTAGACCCTATTTACTATTATAAATATGCACAATCTTTACGTAGTTTAGGTAAATATGAAGATGCAGTTGTGTATTTAGAAAAGTTTAATGAAGTTCAAAAAGACGAAGATCGTATTGATGGTACAGATTTTACTAATGTTGCATTATACGAAAAATTAAAAAGCACAGAAGGTATCTATGTAGATATTATAAACCTACCTATTAATACTAAGAACTCTGATTTTGGAGCTGTGGAACACGACGGTATTTTATACTTCGCTTCTGCTTCTAAAAAGAATAAAGAAGATTTATACTCTTGGAATGACGAACCATTCTTAGATTTATATCAATCAAATATTTCTGAAGCTACAGATGGTGAAGATGCTTTAAACTATACATATCCAAACTATGTAAGAGGAGAAGATATTAACACCAAATATCATGAAGCTAGTGTTGCTATAACTAACGATGGTAAAACAATGTATTTTACAAGAGATAATGTTAGCAAGAACAAGAAACTAAAAGCAGACAGAGAAGGAACATCTCACTTAAAAATATACAAAGCGACTTTAGTAGATAGTACTTGGCAAGATGTTAAAGAATTAAATTTTAACGATAAAGTATTTTCAACAGGACACCCTGCTTTAAGTCCAGATAACGAAACACTATACTTTACTTCCGATAGAGAAGGTGGATTTGGTCAATCGGATATTTGGAAAGTTGCTATTTTAGGTGACGATAATTATGGTTTCCCTGTAAACTTAGGAGCGGCAGTTAATACCGCTGGTAAAGAAATGTTTCCTTATGTAGATAAAGAAAACAACTTATACTTCTCTTCAGATAGTTATTTAAACTTAGGTCTTTTAGATATCTTTAAATCTGATGTTTTAAAAGGAGGTAAAAATGTAGAAAATTTAGGAGCACCTTTTAATAGTGGTTTAGATGATTTTGCTTACAATGTAGACACTAAAACAGGTAGAGGTTATTTCTCTTCTAACCGTTTAGGTGGTATGGGTGGAGATGATATTTATTCATTCGAAATTTGTTCTCAAATGATAACAGGTACTGTTAGAGACAGCAGAACTGTTTTACCTTTAGCTTTTGCTAGTGTTCAATTAATTGATGAAACTGGAAAAGTTATGGAAGAATTAATGACAGGTGAAGACGGTACATATTCTTTCAAAGTTAGTTGTAATAACACATATAATGTGTTAGGTAGTATGGCTGATTATAAAGATGATTTAAAACAAGTAAATACTTCATTAATTAACGGAAATGAAGTTATTACAGACCTTAATCTAACACCTCTTATTATTGAAAATGAGATTGTAATTAACCCAATTTACTTCGACTTCGACAAGTGGGATATTAGAACAGACGCAGCTTACGAGTTAGAAAACATAGTAAGTGTAATGAGAGAGCATCCTAACATGAAAATTAAAATTGAATCGCATACAGATAGTCGTGGACCAGATAATTATAACTTAACGTTATCTGACAAACGTGCTAAATCTACAAGAGATTATATCTTATCTAGAGAAATTGATCCTAGTAGAATTGAAAGCGCAATTGGTTATGGAGAAACTCAATTAGTTAACGGTTGTGCAAACGGCGTTAAGTGTACTAAAGAAGAACACCAAGATAACAGACGTTCTAAGTTTATTATCTTAGAAGATCAAGTTGAAGAACAAACAGAAACTCCAACTGTAGAAGAAGTTGAGACTGAAGTTGAGGAACAAATTGAAGCTCCAACTGCAGAACAAGTTGAAACTGAAGTTATGGAACAAACTGAGACTCTAACTGTAGAAGAAGTTGAGACTGAAGTTGAAGAACAAATAGAAACTCCAACTGCAGAACAAGTTGAGACTGAAGTTGAGGAACAAATTGAAGCTCCAACTGCAGAACAAGTTGAAACTGAAGTTATGGAACAAACT
>NZ_CANMTH010000015.1 GCF_947500765.1 uncultured Formosa sp.
GACTGAAGTTGAGGAACAAATTGAAGCTCCAACTGCAGAACAAGTTGAAACTGAAGTTATGGAACAAACTGAGACTCCAACTGTAGAAGAAGTTAAAGAATAATTTACGACTCATTATAATATAAAAAAGCCGCTATTAAGCGGCTTTTTTTATACATCATATATAGACTTATTCCAGTACTTCCCTATTCTACATTTATAACCACTTAGTATTAATATACAACTGAATACATACTTTATAAAAAAAATAATCTTCAATATATGTTTTCAAAGTTAAAGAGCTAATACAAAATTAATACTATTATTTTATGTCTATTTATAATCGTTAGACATAGAAATTACACAACAACTTAGACAGGTATACACTGAAATCTAATTATAGTGTATTTCTATATTTTGTTTTATAGAGCTTATTGAATAAATATAAAAGCTAATTAAAGTATACTGTTAAGTCTAAACGAACACCTAATAGCTTGTCTATTTATATTTAAAACAGCTTTAACATTACATTATATAATAAGTGTAGAGATACTACTTATTATCTCGAATAAAAACACTTCTTAATTTCCACACATATTTTTACATTATTAATGTTTACAGAAAAATTATTGCTCTGTGAAACCATCTTAACGCTCTCTAGTTCTGTAAGTGCCTTTTCTACTAAAAATTGATTTAGAGGCTTATCCAAAAGCTTAAAAACCCTTTATTTAATAACTCATATCTTACTCATAATTTTTATATAAGTTAGCAAGTTAAATACTCTTACTAATAAAATGTAATTCGCAATAAGTCTAAAAACCAAACCTCTAAACCATAAGATAAATCACGTTCAAGAACTCGTGTTACAAAGTCATAATAACTTCAATAATATTATCATTAATTCTTAAAATTATACGAAAAAAACTTAATTCGTATTTACTATTCTCTATCACTAATTCACTTTCAATTGTAATCAAAGGCTATTTCTATTTTGTATAAACATAACAAACATGGATTACTATACGTTTTTAAAGTTTATAAACTCTACATTATAAAGCCTCTAAACATCTCTTTTTTTATAATTATTCAATAGTAGAAAGTCTAACTCTTATACGCTCTTAAACATCCTTAAAAGCACTTTTTAAACAGACTATCGGATTCAAAACTATATGTAATTAGAAATCTTAAATTAAAACGTAACCTAAGATTAAAAAAACTAACAAGGTTTATAAGATACCCTAATAAAATCTGATTACTATATGCTTTCAATACTTTTAGAACATAAAAAAACCTGTGAATTGTTATTCACAGGTTTTAAAATATAGAATATATGAGCTACTAATTATTGAGCTGCATCTAATTTAGCTTGTATTTCTTTAGCTTTACTTGTTTCTCCAGTAGCGTTATAAATATTTATTAATTGTTGGTAAATATTAGGTACTGGGTTAGGGTTATTGGCAATGTATTTAACTAAAACATCTGCTCCTTGATCGAATAAACTTGTTTTTTTAGCACGTAGTTCATCATAACGCGCGTTATCTGCTTTACTTGTACCTAAGCTGTTCATTTCTTCAATTAAAGAGTTTCCTTCATCAATATAAGTTGTAGACTCGTTTAAAGCTGCATCAGCATAATCAGGCTTTAATTCTAAAGCTTTTTCAAAAGATGTTCTTGCGCCTTCAAAATCTTGATTCTTTAAAGAAATTACACCAATGTTATAATGTAAATTAGGATTTTCAGGTTGTTGCTTCACAGCTTCTTCCATTAAATCTTTAAATTTATCTGTTTCTTCTAACTCTAAATATAAATTAGCTTCAGTAAGAATTAAATCTAAATTTTCTGGATCTTGTAATCTAGCTTTTTTAGCAGCTGCTAAAGCTTCGTCTGTTTTACCTTGAGATACATATATTAATGCAATATTCTTAGTAATTTCAGCTTGCTTAGATTCTGTTTTACGCATTCCTGGATTGTTATGAGATTTTGCTTTCACAAATAAATCTCTTTGACTTTGAGCCATAACTTCTTCTTCTCCAGTTGCAACATTTGTAGCATAGTATTGAGTTTCGATACCAGTGTATCCTAATTCATCTAATTTTACATACTGTCTTAATGCTGTATCATAATCTTGATCACTTACTGCACTTACTGCTGCATAATACAAATAGGTTGTATCTGTAGGTACAATATTATATAACTGCTCAAACTGTTGACTAGCTATAGCATACTTTTTTTCTTTAAAATTGTCGTTTGCTTTAACTAAATAAGTGTTTTGCATATTATTTTTAAACTCAGCAACTTCACTTTTCATGGAGTCGTCTACCTTATCTAAGCTTTCAAGAGCTTTAGTAACATCTGATGCAGACCCTGCTCCTTTAGCATATAATGCTTCAGCTTGTAAAAAATAATATTTTGCTTTGTATTTGTCGTCTATTGTAGACAACATAGGAGTTACTTGATTTAAAGATGCTTTTGCTTCTGCATAATTATTCCCTTTGATTGCCTTCTCCGCTGCCTTCAGTTCTTTTTTTTGTGCAAAAGAAAATGCACTAACGGATAAAGCTAAAGCAACTATAACCTGTTTTTTCATTGTAATAAAGTTAATTGTTAATTAATTGTTTTCTAAGTTGTTATTTTCTGTTGTTGAATCTTCACCATCTACAGGTGCATCCTCTCCATCAATGTTTTCAATATTTTCAATGTCTTCTATTACTTCGTCTTCATGCATTACTTTAGCAACAGCTGCGATAGAATCTCCAGCACGTAAGTTTATAAGTTTAACACCTTGCGTAGCACGGCCCATAACTCTTAAATCTTGAACTGCAATTCTAATAGCAATACCCGATTTATTAATAATCATAAGATCATCTGAATCTGATACCGTTTTAATAGATACTAATTTTCCTGTTTTTTCTGTAATAGAAATGGTTTTCACACCTTTTCCTCCACGGTTAGTTACTCTATAAACAGGTTCTCCATCTTCTGGATCATCAATATAAGTACGTTTTCCATATCCATTTTCAGAAACCACTAATACAGATTCTTCTTGAGGATTTTCTACAGTAATCATACCTATTACCTCATCATCTTCTTGTCCTAAAGTAATACCGCGAACTCCAGAAGCACCTCTACCCATAGGTCGTGTTTTTGCTTCTTCAAATCGGATTGCTTTACCGGATTTTAAGGCTAACATTACTTGACTTGTTCCTGTGGTAAGTTTAGCTTCTAAAAGCACATCGTCTTCCTTAATTGTAATGGCGTTAATACCATTTGTTCTAGGACGTGAATATTGCTCTAAAGACGTTTTTTTAACTTGACCGTTTTTAGTTGCCATAATAACATAATGACTGTTAATGTACTCTTCATCTTTAAGATCTTGAGTACAAATAAATGCCATGACTTTATCGTCTTGCTCTATGTTTATTAAATTCTGAATTGCTCTACCTTTAGAGGTTTTACTTCCTTCAGGGACTTCGTAAACACGCATCCAGAAACATTTTCCTTTTTGTGTAAAGAATAACATATATTGGTGGTTAGTACCCACAAATAAATGTTCTAAGAAATCTTCGTTACGAGTTGTTGATGCTTTTTGTCCAACCCCGCCTCTATGTTGTGTTTTGTATTCTGTTAAAGATGTACGTTTAATATAACCTGCATGAGAAATAGTAATGACTACTTGCTCGTCTGGAATCATATCTTCAATACTTAAATCTCCACCAGCATATTCTATAATAGAACGACGTTCATCTCCGTATTTATCTTTAATCACTTGAAGTTCATCTTCTATAATCTGCATACGACGCTCTTTCTTATCTAAGATATCTTTTAAGTCTTCGATAGTTTTCATGATGTCTTCGTATTCCGAATGTAATTTGTCTTGCTCTAGACCGGTAAGTTGGCGCAAACGCATTTCTACAATCGCTTTCGCTTGGATTTCAGAAAGTTTAAAACGTTCTATTAAACGTGTACGAGCTTCATCTGCATTAGAAGATCCACGAATAATAGCGATAACTTCATCAATATTATCTGAAGCTATAATTAATCCTTCTAAAATATGAGCACGTTCTTCTGCTTTACGTAATTCGTAAGTTGTACGTCTTACAACTACTTCGTGTCTGTGTTCAACAAAGTGATGGATTAAATCTTTTAAGTTTAATAACTCTGGACGTCCATTTACTAATGCAATATTATTTACACTAAAAGAAGTCTGTAGTTGAGTGTACTTAAATAATTTATTTAAAACGATATTAGGAATAGCATCACGTTTTAAAACATAAACAATACGCATACCATTTCTATCAGATTCATCTCTAATGGTTGCAATACCGTCTAGTTTTTTATCATTCACTAAATCGGCAGTTTTTTTAATCATTTCTGCCTTGTTCACTTGGTACGGAATTTCTGTTACAATAACACATTCACGACCATGAACTTCCTCTATATTGGCTTTAGCACGCATAATAATACGTCCACGACCAGTATGAAACGCTTCTTTTACGCCATCGTAACCATATATTGTTCCTCCTGTAGGGAAATCTGGAGCTTTTATGTACTTAATAAGCTCGTCTATTTCAATATCTTTATTCTCTATGTATGCTCTAATCCCATCGACAACTTCACTTAAGTTATGCGGTGGCATATTGGTAGCCATACCTACGGCAATACCAGAAGCACCATTAATTAATAATCCAGGAATACGTGTTGGTAATACTGTAGGTTCCTGTAATGTATCATCAAAATTTAATTTATGATCTACTGTCTCCTTGTCAATATCTGCCAACATGTCTTCAGAAATCTTTCGCATACGCGCTTCTGTATAACGCATTGCTGCCGGACTATCGCCGTCAATAGAACCAAAGTTACCTTGTCCGTCTACTAGCATATAACGTAAACTCCACTCTTGAGCCATACGTACCATTGCATCATAAACCGAAGTATCTCCGTGTGGGTGATACTTCCCTAAAACTTCACCAACAATTCTTGCTGACTTTTTATGCGCTCCAGTCGCTCTAACTCCCAATTCGTACATTCCGTATAAAACACGTCTGTGTACAGGTTTTAAACCATCTCTAACATCTGGAAGCGCACGTGATACAATAACTGACATTGAGTAATCAATGTAAGCCGTTTTCATTTCGTCTTCGATATTAATTGGAATAAGCTTTTCTCCTTCTGCCATCTATAAAAATAATTTAGTTATCTTGTGTGTTTCAAATCGCGCTAATATAACCATTTCCCGTGTCAACATAGGGGTTTTAACACGGTTTTTAACAGTTTTTATTAACAACTCATACTAGGGGTTTAGTTAATAAGTAAGACATCAAATATTTTGATTTTATAAAGATTTTTTTTCTATTAGCATAAATCATATAATTAGGGTATACTTTTTGTCTTTGATAATATGTTTTAGTAATTTTAATGCAGAAAGGAATTAATTTATGGATGATAATTTTTCACCAAGAGTAAAAGATGTAATTGCTTACAGTAAAGAAGAAGCCCTACGTTTAGGACACGATTTTATTGGAACAGAACACCTTATGCTTGGTTTATTAAGAGATGGGAACGGAAAAGCAATAAATATTTTAAATGCCTTAGATATTGATTTAAATCATTTAAGGAGAAAAGTTGAAATATTAAGTCCCGCAAGCCCAACATTAACGGCTATATCTAACGAGAAAAAAAATTTACATCTCACAAGACAAGCTGAGCGTGCTTTAAAAACAACGTTTTTAGAAGCGAAACTATTTCAAAGTAATTCCATTAACACAGCACATTTACTATTGTGCATATTAAGGAATGAAAACGATCCTACAACGAAGCTTTTAAATAAGCTGAAAGTAGATTATGATAACGTTAAAGAACAATTCAAATTTATGATTACAAACGATGATAATTATATAGACCCAAAAGCAGAATCGTTCCAAGACGATGGTATCGGTGAAGACGATGCGGCGAAAGACAATTTGTTCAGTACTCCAACAGGTAAAACCAATAAAAAATCTAAAACACCTGTTCTAGATAATTTTGGTCGCGACTTGACTGCAATGGCTGAAGAAGGTAAGTTAGATCCTGTTGTTGGTCGTGAAAAAGAAATTGAGCGTGTGTCTCAAATTTTAAGTAGACGTAAAAAAAACAACCCGCTTTTAATTGGTGAACCTGGTGTTGGTAAATCTGCCATTGCTGAAGGTTTAGCAATTAGAATTACAAAACGTAAGGTTTCTAGAATTCTTTTTAACAAACGTGTTGTAACCTTAGATTTAGCAAGTTTAGTTGCCGGAACAAAATACAGAGGGCAGTTCGAAGAACGCATGAAAGCCGTTATGAATGAACTTGAAAAGAACGACGATATTATTCTTTTTATAGATGAAATTCACACCATTGTTGGTGCTGGTGGCGCTACAGGAAGCCTAGATGCATCTAATATGTTTAAACCTGCTTTAGCAAGAGGAGAAATACAATGTGTCGGTGCTACAACTTTAGATGAATATAGACAGTATATTGAAAAAGACGGTGCCTTAGAACGTCGTTTCCAAAAGGTTATTGTAGAACCAACTACGGTTGAAGAAACTATAGAAATTTTAAACAATATTAAAGACAAATACGAAAGTCATCATAATGTAAATTATACACCAGAAGCTATAGAAGCTTGTGTAAAATTAACCAATCGTTATATGACCGATAGATTTTTACCAGACAAGGCTATTGATGCTTTAGACGAAGCAGGATCTCGTGTACACATTACTAACATTAATGTACCTAAACAAATTATAGAACTTGAAAAAGAACTAGAAACTGTTAGAGAAACAAAAACTTCTGTTGTTAAAAAACAAAAATACGAGGAAGCTGCTAAATTAAGAGACGACGAAAAACGCCTTGAAAAAGAGTTAGCTGTTGCGCAAGAAAAATGGGAAGAAGATACCAAGCAACATCGCGAGATGGTTACAGAAGACAATGTTGCAGATGTTGTTTCCATGATGACAGGTATTCCTGTTAACAGAATTGCGCAAACAGAAAGCAATAAACTAGCCTTATTACCTGAACTTATTAAAGGAAAAGTAATTGGTCAAGACGAAGCTGTTTCTAAAGTTGTAAAAGCAATTCAACGTAATCGTGCAGGACTTAAAGATCCCAACAAGCCAATTGGTTCATTTATCTTTTTAGGTCAAACAGGTGTTGGTAAAACACAATTAGCAAAAGTACTAGCTAAGCAACTATTCGACAGTGAAGATGCTTTGGTTAGAATAGACATGAGTGAATACATGGAAAAATTCGCCATCTCTAGATTAGTTGGAGCACCTCCAGGATACGTAGGCTATGAAGAAGGCGGACAATTAACTGAAAAAATTCGTAGAAAACCTTACGCTGTTGTCCTTTTAGATGAAATTGAAAAGGCGCATCCAGATGTTTTTAACATGATGCTTCAAGTTTTAGACGATGGATTCTTAACAGATAGTTTAGGGCGTAAAATTGATTTTAGAAACACCATAATTATTATGACTTCTAATATCGGTGCACGTAAATTGAAAGATTTCGGAACAGGAATTGGTTTTGGTACGGCTTCACAAAAATCACAAGAAGCAGCCAATACAAGAAGTGTTATTGAAAGCGCTCTTAAGAAAGCATTTGCTCCAGAATTTTTAAATAGAATTGATGATGTTATTGTATTCAACACTTTAGAAAAAGAAGATCTTAACAGTATCATCAAAATAGAACTTGATAAATTATTACTAAGAATTAAAGACCTAGGTTATGATTTACAGTTAAGTGAAAAAGCGACAAGTTTTATAGCTGAAAAAGGATTCGATAAACAATACGGAGCGCGACCTCTAAAAAGAGCGATTCAGAAATATGTTGAAGACGCTTTAGCCGAAAAGATTATTACATCAAAAATTCATGAAGGCGATGTTATTCTTATGGATTTAGATGAAACAAATCAAGAACTTGTTATTACAATTGAAAAACAAGAAAAGCCTACAGAATCTTAAAAAGATTAACGTTTATAAATCAAATGTCCGTTGTTAACACTTCGGACATTTTTGTTTTAATTTTTAACCGCTTTAAACTATTATAATTAATTATAATATATCATTCTATTCTCTTATTTTTGAAACACTCAAAAAATACACTATGAAAAAAATTTTTATTGCTATTGGCGCCTTAACCATGTTCGCCTGTCAAGAAACTCCAAAAAAAGATTACGTAACGCTTTCTGGAAAAATAACAGATCAAAATAGCGATTCTATTATCATTAGAAGCCGTAAATACAGTAAAACCATCAAGGTAAATGCAGACGGAACTTTTAGCGACACATTAAAAGTAGAAGCAGGATTATACAACTTTTATGATGGAGGAGAATCGTCTACTATTTTTTTAAAAAACGGTTACGATTTAAACATGTCTCTAGACACAAAAGCATTTGACGAAACAATTGCATACACCGGCGAAGGTTCTGAAAACAATAACTTCTTAGCTGAAAAATCTTTAACAGAAGAGAAATTATTAGATCAAGATTTTTCATCTATGGATTTAGAAACTTTAGATGCTACGTTTAAAAACATAGAAACAGAGCTAACTACATTTTATAACTCTAAACAAGGTCTTGATTCTATAATTACAACCTCAGCATCAAAAAGTTTATCACCAATGTTAGAAGGTAATAAAAAATATTACGCTAATAACATTATATTAAAACAAGAGATGACAGGTAAACCATCTCCTGTATTTGTAGATTACGCAAATGCAGACGGTTCTACAACGTCTTTAGAAAGTTTAAAAGGAAAATACGTTTATATAGATGTATGGGCAACCTGGTGCGCACCTTGTAAAGCTGAAATTCCAGCTTTAAAAGCGCTAGAAAAAGAATATCACGACAAGAATATTACGTTTGTAAGCGTTTCTGTTGATGACGATAGAACACACGGGGGGTCTTGGGACAAAGCAAAAGCAGATTGGCTAGCAATGGTTACCGAGGAAAAATTAGGTGGCGTACAAGTTATGTCTCCTGAAGGATGGCAATCTGATTTTGTAAGAGATTACAAAGTTAACGGTATCCCTAGATTTATCTTAATCGATCCTGCTGGAAATATTGTAGACCCTAGCGCACCTAGACCTTCAGATTCTAAATTAAAAGAATTATTTACTTCTTTAAGTATCTAATATCTTAAAATAAAACTTAATAAAATCCGCTTAGAACAATTGTTTTAAGCGGATTTTTATTTTGGATTATAGTTTCACCCCTACAGTTAACCTAGTATACAGATAAATCTATAGAGTTAATTTCTCCGTGAGAAGCATACTTAACCACTTCTCCATTCTTTATAATTAAAATTTGTGGAGACTCATGATACACTTTAAACCTATCTGCAATTGCACCAGAAAGCGCTTTATTTTGCAACAAATCTAAAAAATACATATCTAAATTAAATTCAGATTTGAATGATTTTTCAAACTGACTTAACACCATTCTACTAATTCCACATCGTGTAGAATGTTTAAAAATAGCTTGCGCTTTATCGTGCGACGCTTCTACAATAGTATCTAACTGATTTTCACCAACCAAAGGTCTCCAAACTATAGCACTTTCCACCTTCTCGTTTGGAGAAGAATTATTAAATATTTTATCAAAAAACCCCATATTTTTATTAATTTTAAGTCTTACTTCTTTTCTACAAGAAAGACAATTAGTCAGCTTAAACACTTCAAAAAGAGACATTTTGTCTTAATTTTCTAAATGGTAAGAAAATTGATTATTCATTGAAAAACAAACATACAATGAACTTTAACAATTATACAATAAAATCTCAAGAAGCCATACAACGTGCACAACAAATTGCACAAGAATATGGACAACAAAGTTTAGAGAACGAACATGTCTTTAAAGCTATTTCTGAAGTAGATGAAAATGTGTTACCGTTTATTCTAAAAAAACTGAATGTTAATATCAATATTTTAGCACAGGCTTTAGACAAACAAATTGAAAGTTTTCCTAAAGTTTCTGGTGGTGAAATTATGGCGTCCCGAGAACTTGGAACAGCTCTAAATGAAGCCTCTAGTATTGCTAAAAAGATGAATGACGAATATGTTTCTGTAGAACATTTAATCATTGCTATTTTTAAATCGAAAAGCAAGATTTCTCAAATGCTGAAAGATCAAGGTGTAACCGAAAAGGCACTTACAGCCGCCATTGAAGAACTACGTAAAGGAGATCGTGTAACGTCTCAAAGTCAAGAAGAAACATATAATGCACTTAATAAATATTCTAAAAATTTAAATGAATTAGCAAAAAACGGAAAGCTTGACCCTGTAATTGGTCGTGATGAAGAAATAAGAAGAATTCTTCAGATTTTATCAAGACGAACAAAAAACAATCCCATTTTAATTGGTGAACCGGGTACTGGTAAAACAGCTATAGCTGAAGGTTTAGCTCACAGAATTGTAGACGGCGATGTTCCAGACAATCTAAAAGACAAACAAATTTTTGCTTTAGATATGGGAGCACTTATTGCCGGCGCTAAATATAAAGGAGAATTTGAAGAACGATTAAAAGCCGTTATTAAAGAAGTAACTTCTAGCGAGGGAGATGTGGTATTATTTATAGACGAAATTCACACACTTGTCGGTGCAGGTGGTGGTCAAGGTGCTATGGATGCTGCAAATATTTTAAAACCAGCTTTAGCCAGAGGAGAACTTAGAGCAATTGGTGCAACTACTTTAGACGAATATCAAAAATACTTTGAAAAAGATAAAGCTTTAGAGCGTCGTTTCCAAAAAGTAATAGTTAACGAGCCTGATACAGAAAGTGCGATTTCAATATTGCGTGGTATTAAAGAAAAATACGAAACTCACCATAAAGTACGTATTAAAGATGAAGCCATAATTGGTGCAGTAGAATTATCTGAACGTTACATTACAAATCGTTTTTTACCTGATAAAGCTATTGATTTAATGGACGAAGCTGCTGCGAAACTACGTATGGAAATTAATTCTAAACCAGAAGAACTTGATGTCTTAGACAGAAAAGTAATGCAGTTAGAAATTGAAATTGAAGCCATAAAACGTGAAAAAGACGAGGTAAAACTAAAAAGTCTGAAATCAGATTTAGCGAATTTAAAAGAAGAACGCAACACTATAAACGCAAAATGGAAATGCGAAAAAGAAGTTGTAGACAATATTCAAGCCGCTAAAGCAGACATTGAAAACTTTAAACTAGAAGCAGAACGCGCAGAACGTGAAGGCGATTATGGTAAAGTAGCAGAAATTCGTTACGGAAAAATTAAGACTGCTCAAGAACGTTTGGACAAACTTCAAAAAGAATTAAATGAAAACAAATCTGAAAGTTCTTTAATTAAAGAAGAAGTTACTTACGACGATATTGCTGAAGTTGTAGCAAAATGGACCGGAATTCCTGTTACTAAAATGCTACAAAGCGAGCGTGAAAAACTATTGCATTTAGAAGACGAATTACACAAACGTGTTGTTGGTCAAGAAGAAGCAATTACCGCAGTAAGTGATGCAGTAAGACGAAGCCGCGCTGGTTTACAAAATCCACAAAAACCTATAGGAACCTTTTTATTCTTAGGAACAACTGGAGTTGGTAAAACAGAACTCGCAAAAGCCTTAGCCGCTTACCTATTCGACGACGAGAACTCAATGACGCGTATTGACATGAGTGAATACCAAGAACGTCACTCGGTTAGTAGATTAGTAGGAGCGCCTCCGGGATACGTAGGTTACGATGAAGGCGGACAATTAACAGAAGCCGTAAGACGTAAACCATATTCTGTAGTGCTTTTAGATGAAATTGAAAAAGCACATCCAGACACCTTTAATATTTTATTACAAGTTTTAGACGAAGGACGACTAACAGATAACAAAGGACGTGTAGCCGACTTTAAAAACACGATAATAATTATGACATCTAACATGGGAAGTCAGATTATACAAGAACGTTTTGAAGCCACTAAAGATATTGAAAGCGCTATTGAAACCGCAAGAATTGATGTGCTTGCACTATTAAAACAAACGGTTAGACCTGAGTTTTTAAATAGAATTGACGATACCATTATGTTTACGCCTTTAACAAAAGAAAACATTAAAGAGATTGTAGGATTACAACTTAAGAGCGTCTCTAAAATGATTGCGCAACAAGGTATTACTTTCGATGCAACACAAGAAGCTATTAATTATTTAGCGAATAAAGGATACAATCCAGAATATGGAGCTAGACCTGTAAAACGTGTGATACAGAAAGATGTTTTAAATGAATTGAGTAAAGAAATATTATCTGGTAAAGTTACAACAGACAGTATTATATTACTAGACAATTTCGACGATAAACTAGTGTTTAGAAATCAAGAAAGTTTAGTACCTCATAATTAATTAAAATTATGTTAAACCCAATTTAATAGATAATAGAATAAACTTAAACGCGTTTAAAGTTTAGGTTGGTTAATAAAAAAGCAATGTAAGTCTGAAAACGATGAACGTTGCTTTTTTTATGAGCAAAATAAACGGTTTGATGACAAGACATAAAAAAAGCATTTTGACATATATCAAAATGCTTTTAAATTTTATTAGGCCTGTTTTTCTATAATTTCATTGTTACACCTATAGAAGGAGTACTTTTAGTAAGTACGCCTCCGGCAAGTTCAACATACACACCCCATTTATCATTCCAAAACCATCTTCCTCCCACTTGTAAGCCTATATTTAATCCGCTGTCATTAGAGTTGTTATCTCCTGCATAAATAGCATATCCCGCGTTAGCTCCTCCGTAAACATCCCAAGCATCATCTGTAATTCCAAAAATATTGTCGAAATAATAATTTGCTTTTACACCTACTGTAATCCAATCTAAATCAAAATCTGTACCTATTCCAGGAGCAATTGTTATATCTTCATGAACAGGAATTTCATAATTAACACCTACAAGTCCAAAATTTAATTCTTCTCTTGCTTGTCCGAAAACATTTGCCACACTAAACATCAAAGCAAATGCAAATAATAATGTTATTTTCTTCATAATATATAATTAAATAATTTGATTATTGAAAGGGCAAATTTATACTATTTTCAGCATAATTATTAACTCTATCAAGAATAATCATAGCTTTAAAAAATTAATTAAAACCAGAAATATTCAATAGTTTTATATAGTTCAAAACTAGAAAGCATCACCAATATTGCACATTAATTATAAATTAAGTTATTAAAAAATAAATCATTCATCAAACAATCAGAATTATTTTCAGAAATAAATTCTATGCCATAAAAAATAAACTTAATTTTAGATAAAATGATACAAAATACATTCTAAAACTTTAAATTAATCTGTAATTGAAGTTATTGAAGCCTAAGCTTATTAAAAATTATATTTAATTATTTACCTTTGACATCTATGCAAAACAAAATAAACATACAAAATAAAAAGGCTCGTTTTCTATACGAAATCCTAGATAAATATACAGCGGGTATAGTACTTTCTGGTACCGAAATTAAATCGATTAGAAGTAGTAAAGCTTCTATTGCCGAAAGTTTTTGCGAATTTAATGAACAAGGCGAATTATTTGTTATTAATATGACGGTTGAAGAATACAAATATGGCAATTACTATAACCATAGGCCAAAAGCAGAACGCAAATTACTTTTAAATAAACGCGAACTTAAAAAACTTGAAAAAGAAGTTAAAAATAGCGGATTAACTATTGTTCCATTAAAACTTTTTATAAATGATAATGGGTATGCGAAATTAAATATTGCTTTAGCTAAAGGTAAAAAACTATACGATAAACGTGAGACTATTAAAGACCGAGATAACAAACGTAATCTAGATCGTGTAAAGAAAATTTACAAATAATACGTCTACCATTCTTACCTTTTTTAAACTATGAGATCGAGTTTCAGAATACTATTTTTCACATTTACTATTGCTTTATATTCTTGTGGAGGGACAAAGAGATCTACAACAGAAGCAGTTAACAATATCAAGTTTGAAATTAACCTTTTAGACCGCTCGAACGACACTTATAAAGTTACCGTTATTCCGCCAACATTAACCAAAGTTAATTCTATTTACCAATTTGCCTCTACAGCACCAGGAACATATCAGGTTATGGATATTGGTCGTTATGTAAAAGCTTTTAAGGCTTTAGATAAAGATGGTAACGAATTAAAAACAACTCAGATTTCGACAAATCAATTTCAGCTCACGTCTCCTGAAAATATTTCGAAAATAGAATATGAAATTTCAGAAACATGGGATACACCTGTTGTAGAAAATAAGATTTATTTAATGTGTGGCACTTCTATAGAAAATGACCATACTTTAATAAACGGTCAAGCCGTATTCGGATACTTTAAAGAAAAACAAGACAGTCCTATTACTATAAAACTAGACTATCCTGAAACTTGGACTGTAGGCACACCTTTAACAAAAAACACCGCCGGTTTATACTATGCCGAAGATTACGACAAAGTTGTAGACTCCCCCTTTTTACTAGGGAATCTTACAAAAGCATCAATGAACATTCAAGGTACCAATGTAGACATTTATACCTATTCTAAAACAGGTTTAGTAACATCTAGTGATGTTTTAGAATCTATGAAAAATATGCTGTTATCGGCTAGTGGATTTCTTAATGGATTACCTGTAAAAAATTATACCTTTTTATTCCATTTTGAAGACTCTACAAACGGAGCTTGGGAACACTCTTACAGCTCAGAATACATTTATAGAGAAGACAAATGGGAGAACTTAGAACAGCAAGTTGTAGAAGTTGCTGCTCACGAATTTTTCCATGTAGTAACACCTTTAAATATTCATAGTGAAATTGTAGAGCAGTTTAATTTTATAACCCCAGTTCCATCTAGGCATTTATGGTTATATGAAGGCACAACAGAATGGGCTTCGCATATGATGCTATTTCGTTCAGGTTTAAAATCTACGGAGGATTACTTTAAAATGCTTTCTAGAAAAATAATGATCGACTCTAATTATTTTGATAAAAAAGTAAGTTTAGAAGAATTATCGCTAACATCTTACACAAAAAAAGGCAGCAAGCAATACGGTAATATTTACATGAGAGGCGCTTTAGTAGCTGGACTTTTAGACATAAAACTATTAGAATTATCTGACGGAAAACGAGGATATATTGATGTAATTAATGATTTAGCAAAAGAATACGGACCAAATAAACCGTTTGATGATGCAACATTTTTTAAAACTTTTGCACAAAAAACCTATCCAGAAATTAAATCTTTTATAGATAAATATATTGTTAATGCAACCCCATTACCAATTAAAGAGTATTACAATAAAATAGGTGTAGATTACAACCCTATAAACAAAACCTTTTCTTTGAACGCATCACCATCTGCTGAACAATTAAAATTAAGAACAAAATGGATGGCTCCAATAATCCTTTAAAATTCTTTAAAATGAAACAGTTTTTATTCGCAATTGGATTAAGTATTTTATTCATTTCTCCAGCTATTGCACAAAAGAAGAAAGAAGTAGAAATACAAAAAACAGACTATATGCCTCTAGTAAAATCTTTAGAAACCACTATAGGCACACTATATCTATCGCTTTCTGGTGATAAAAAAGAAAAACGTGATTGGGATTTATTTAAATACTTATTTAAAGAAGATGCCAAATTAATAACTACAGGAGTAGATTATGAAAACAAACTCCAAGCGAAATATATGACACCTGCCGAGTACGTAAAAACCTCAAAATCATGGATGCTAAAAAACGGATTTCACGAAAAAGAAATACACCGTATTGTACATACATTCGGAAACATTACACAAGTATTTAGTACGTTTGAAGCCTACCATTCTGAAGAAGACAAAGAACCATTCATGAAAGGTATTAATAGTATTCAACTGCTATTCGATGGAAACAGATGGTGGATTATTAATTTATTATGGGCCAACGAAACTAAGGATAAACCAATCCCCTCAGAATTCCTTCAAAAAGATGAAAATTAGTTTTTATCTTCTAATAACGGAACAAAACGACATTCGCCAAACTCATGTTTTTCAAATTCTTTAAGTCCTTTTCTAACAAATAAGGTCATGATTTGAACATCTACACCTACAGGAATCACTAAACGTCCACCAATTTTTAATTGACTTAGTAATGGTGTTGGCACATAAGGCGCTCCGGCAGTCACAATAATACCATCAAACGGTGCTTCTTCAGGCATTCCTTTATAACCATCTCCAAAAATTAATTTTCTAGGACGATACCCTAATTTAGGAAGAAATTTACTCGTTTTCTTAAACAACTCTAACTGGCGCTCTATACTGTATACTTTAGCTCCTAATTCACATAATACAGCTGTTTGGTAACCACTACCCGTTCCTATTTCTAAAATTTGTGAATCTCGAGAAAGTTTTAACAATTCGGTCTGAAAAGCAACAGTATAAGGCTGGGAAATGGTTTGATCGGCAGCAATTGGGAAAGCTTTATCTTGATAAGCATGATCTAAAAAACTAGAATCCATAAACAAATGCCTAGGTATATTACCTATTGTTTTAAGCACAGCGGCATCTGTTATACCTTTGTTTTTTAATATATTTACTAATTGTTGTCTTAATCCTTTATGTTTAAAAGTATCGTTCAAGAGTCCGTGTATTATATAAGTTTAGTCAAATTATAAGTTTTGCAAAAGTAAATCTTTTATTAAATTTTTAAATTTTAATTACCATTTAAAACTCATAAAAATCTTATTTTTGTTTAAAACCCTATAAAATGTTAAAAGCCGGAGTTCTTGGTGCTGGTCACCTTGGAAAAATTCATTTAAGACTACTTAATCAATCTGAAAAATACCAACTTGTAGGTTTTCATGATGCCGATATAGAAAATGCTAAAAAAGTAGAAGCAGAATTTGGTTATAAATTTTTTGAAACTGTTGAAGAATTAATTGACGCCGTAGAGGTAGTTGATATTGTTACTCCTACACTTTCGCATTACGATTGTGCTAAATTAGCCATCGCTAAGAACAAACATATATTTGTCGAAAAACCAATTACAAACACCGTTCAAGAAGCAGAAGCTTTAAGAACACTTGTTGCAGAACACCATGTAAAAGGCCAAGTTGGTCATGTAGAACGTTTCAACCCTGCTTTTTCTGCTATAAAAGATTTACTTGACAAACCTATGTTTATTGAGGCACACCGTCTAGCCGAATTTAATCCTAGAGGAACTGATGTTCCTGTAGTTTTAGATTTAATGATTCACGATATAGATATTATTTTAAGTGTTGTACAATCTAAAGTAAAACATATTAGTGCGAGTGGTGTTTCTGTAATTAGTGACACACCCGATATTGCAAATGCCAGAATTGAATTTGTAAATGGTTGTGTTGCCAATCTTACCGCAAGTAGAATTTCGTTAAAAAACATGCGTAAAACACGTTTTTTTCAGCGTGATGCCTATATTTCTGTAGATTTTCTTGAAAAGAAATGTGAAGTTGTAAGAATGAAAGATGCTCCTGAAACACCTGGAGATTTCGATATGATTTTACAAAATGCAGAAGGTGTTAAGAAACAAATTTACTTTGCAAATCCTGACGTTGAAAATAACAATGCCATTTTAGACGAACTAGAAACATTTGCAAACGCAATAAATAACGACACTCAACCTGTGGTAACCTTACACGATGGTACCGAGGCATTACGTGTTGCTAATATGATTATCGATCAGTTTTAAAGCGGTATAAAACAGACTTTAGGACCTCAACAATCACACTCTAAAATAAAATAATCATGAAAAACATTGCCGTTATAGGTGCAGGAACCATGGGAAATGGTATCGCACACACATTCGCCCAAAGTGGATTTCATGTTCAGTTAATAGATATTAGTGAAGATTCCTTAAAAAAAGGAGTGGCAACCATATCTAAAAATTTAGACCGATTAATTTCTAAAGCAGTTATTTCAGAAGCTCAAAAGAGTGAAACCCTAAATCTTATATCCACATATACAAATATTACTGAAGGTGTAAAAAATGCAGATTTAGTAGTTGAAGCCGCTACAGAAAACATCGATTTAAAACTTAATATATTTAAACAATTAAGTACAGTTTGTACTAAAAACACCATTTTAGCTACAAATACCTCATCCATTTCTATTACGCAAATAGCAGCTATTACAAATCGTCCAGAATTAGTAATTGGTATGCATTTTATGAATCCTGTTCCAATTATGAAATTGGTTGAAATTATTCGCGGATACAACACGAGCGACGAGGTTACTAAAACCATAATGGAACTCTCTAAAACATTAGGAAAAGAACCTGTAGAAGTTAACGATTACCCCGGATTTGTTGCCAACAGAATTTTAATGCCTATGCTTAACGAATCCATAGAGACATTATACAATGGCGTTGCTGGTGTAACAGAAATTGACACCGTTATGAAATTAGGAATGGCTCACCCAATGGGACCTTTACAATTAGCAGACTTTATTGGATTAGACGTATGTTTATCTATTTTAAATGTAATGTACAACGGCTTTAAAAATCCAAAATATGCACCATGTCCACTATTAGTTAACATGGTTAGAGCAGGAAAATTAGGAATAAAATCTGGCGAAGGTTTCTATGACTACTCAACAACAAGAAAAGCAGAACAAGTTGCAAAGCAATTCTTAAAATAAACGAATTCAAGAAAGAAACATCCTTCTTAAAAAAAAGTATAATTATTTACCATGTCTATTCAAGAAAATTTAAATCATATAAAAGAAACACTACCTGAACATGTAACACTAGTAGCGGTTTCTAAAACAAAACCTGTTAGCGATTTACAAGAAGCTTACGACGCAGGACAACGCATCTTTGGTGAAAATAAAATTCAGGAAATGGCCGAAAAACACGAGCTATTACCAAAAGATATAGAATGGCATATGATTGGCCATGTACAGCGAAATAAGGTAAAATATATGGCACCTTTTGTAAGTTTAATTCATGGTGTAGAAAATAAAAAGCTTTTAAACGAAATTAATAAACAAGCGGCAAAACACGAACGTGTTATTAATTGTTTGCTTCAAATTAAAATTGCCGACGAAGATTCTAAATTTGGAATGACGGAAGCAGAAGCCTTACAAATTCTTCAATCAGATACTTTTTCAGAACTAAAACATATTAATATTGTTGGCGTTATGGGCATGGCAACTTTTACAGAGAATGAATCTCAAATAAAAACCGAATTTAGCCAATTAAAAACTATCTTTAATTCGTTGAAAGAACACCATGTAAATCCAACTCAATTTAAAACCCTTTCTATGGGAATGAGTGGAGATTACCCGTTAGCAATTGCATGCGGAAGTACTATGGTTCGTATAGGAAGTAGTATTTTTGGAGTACGAAATTATTAATTTTTTAAGAGTATATTATTTACGTAATTTTAGACATAGAGACCACAGGAGGCAAATTTAATGAAGAAGGTATTACCGAAATTGCAATCTACAAATACGACGGGCATACCGTTGTAGATCAATTTATTTCATTAATAAATCCTGAACGAGACATTCAACCATTTGTAGTTAAACTTACAGGAATTAACAGCAATATGCTTAAAAATGCACCCAAGTTTTACGAGGTTGCAAAGCGTATTATTGAAATTACAGAAGACTGTATTGTTGTTGCACATAACTCGGAATTTGATTACCGTATTTTACGTACAGAATTTAAACGTTTAGGCTACGACTTTAAGCGACAAACACTTTGTACTGTAGAATTATCTAAAGATTTAATCCCCGATCAGCCATCTTATAGTTTAGGAAAACTGGTAAGATCTCTTGGTATTCCCGTAACCGATAGGCATCGTGCTAACGGAGATGCATTAGCTACAGTAAAATTATTTAAACTACTTCAAACCAAAGATACAGGTAAACAAATTATTCAATCATCAATTAAAGAAGCTCAAAATCCTAAAAAATTAGACAGCAAATTAATTGATATTGTAGACACTCTTCCTGCTGTTACTGGTGTATATTATATACATAAAGAAGGTGGAGACATTATTTATATCGGAAAAAGTAGAAATATAAAACGTCGCGTTAATCAACATTTTACGGCGCCTAATTCTAAATCTAAAAAAATTCAGCTTCACGTTACAGCTGTAACTTATGAAGAAACAGGAAGCGAACTTATAGCTTTACTTAAAGAGAGTGAAGAAATAAAACGCGTGAAACCAATATACAATCGTTCTAGAAAACGCACACAATTTACACATGCGCTTTATTCTTTTAAAGACAAAAATGGTTATATCAATTTAAAAATTGATGTTGCCGATGGTCGTAAACGCCCAATTACAACATTTAGCAATAAGCAAAGTGCTAAACACTTTATAGAACGTGCTGTAGAAACGTATAATTTATGTTTACAACTCACAGGATTAGAATCTAATATTCCTGAAAAACCTTGTTTTAACCACAATATAAAAACATGTAATGGTTCTTGTATAAACGAAGAATCTCCTGAAGAATACAATGCACGCGTACAGGAATTACTTGACAAAAATAGTTATGCTTACAAAAACATGATTATTATAGATCGTGGTAGAGCCATAGACGAACGCAGTGCTATTTATATAAAAGACGGACAGTTTGAAGGCTTAGGTTTCTTCAATCTAAACTATCAAATAAATAATATTAAAGTGCTAGAATCCATTATAACCAAAATGGAAAACAACAGAGATGCACAACATATTATACAGAGTTATTTGCGAAGTCATAAAACTCTAAAAACAATAGAACTGAAACCTTAATATATTGAAAACGCTATTAATTAACTTACTACTATTATCAACCATCACTTTATCTGCACAAGCATACAACAGTAAAGAATTTTCTGTAAGTCGAAACGATTTAAACATTAATAACTTTATAAAAGACTCTACCGCAAATGCTTTAGTGATTTACGAATACGGTAAAAGTTATATAGACGCCAATGATTTCTTACTTAAAACAGAATATCAGAAAAAAGTAAAAATTTTAAATAGAAACGGATTTAAATATGCAACTATTGAAATTGAGCTCTACAAGAATAAAAACAGCAAAGAAACCATTAGCGATATTGTTGCGACAACATTTAATTCTAAAAATGGGGCATTAACATCTACAAGACTAAACCCATCTGATATCTATTACGAAGACGTTACCCAAAATCACACTACAGTAAGGTTTACTTTGCCAAATATAAAAGAAGGAAGTGTTATCACCTACAGTTACAAATTATCTTCACCGTATATATACAAATATCACGAATGGATCTTTCAAGAAGATATCCCCAAACTTTATAGTGAATTCGTAACAAGCATTCCAGGAAATTACAACTACAACATTAAATTAGTTGGTGATTATAAGTTTTTTGAGAGTACTTCTAAAATTGAAGGTCAGTGTCTAAAAGGAAGAAGCGGATCTTATGCCGATTGTGGTGTTACAAATTATGTAATTAAAGATTTACCTGCATTTATAGAGGAAGATTACATGACAAGTAAACTAAATTTTATCTCTAGATTAGACTTTGAATTAAAAACTATTAAACATTTTGATGGTAGTGTTGACCAAATTACAAAAACATGGAAAGATGTCGATCATGAATTAAAAAGCGATAAAGACATTGGTCTGCAAATTAGAAAATCTTTGAAAGCTGAAGATTTTATATCTGCAAATATCATAAAAGATAAAGATCCCTTAAACAAAGCCCAAGCCATTTACAGTTATGTGCAAGATCAATACACATGGAATGGCGATTATAAAATATTTTCAGACACTTCTGTAAAAGAACTTATTAAAAACAAATCTGGAAATACATCTAGTATAAATATTTTACTTCACAACCTTTTAAGAGACTGTAATATTGAAGTAAAACCTGTACTACTATCTACCCGAAACAAAGGATTTGCAACTAAGCTTTACCCTGTTATGTCTGATTTTAATTATTTAATTGTTCAAGCTAAAATTGGAGATGAAACCTTTTTTTTAGATGCAACAGAAGCAAATTTACCATTTGGTAGTTTACCTTTTAGATGCTTAAATGGTTATGGAAGATTAATTGATTTTAAGAAAGGTAGCAAATGGGTAGATATAGAAGTGGAAAAACCATCGCAACTTGCTTATCGGTTAGAGATGGACATTATAAACGATTCTTTAAAGATTAATGTTGGAACTAATAAAACGGGGTATTTTGCCATAGATTCTAAAAAAGAGTTCAATTCGAACCCAGAAATTTATAAAAAAAACTTTCAAGACAATCATCCTATTTTTAGTGTTTTAGAACATACTATTAAGGAAACAGGCAGGAATATGCCTTTATTTCAAGAAGATATAAAAATAAATACCTGTCTAAATCCAATAACTAAAACAATAGACGGTGTAACTAAAAACACGCTTTATATTAATCCTATATTATTTACATTATTTGACAAAAATCCGTTTACACTTCAAGAGCGCTCTTACCCTATTGATTTCGGATACAAAAAGACATTTTCTTATATTTTGAAGTTAAATATTAAAAATTATACCGTAGCAGAAGTTCCTAAAAATGCAGTGTATGCAATGCCAAATAAAGCGGGAATGTTACAATTCAGTGTAAATCAGCAAGAAGATTTTATACTAATCAACTTAAAATTCAGTCTCGATCAACCTGTATATAATCACGAATATTATGATAGCTTGAAAGCATTGTCTAGCCAACTCATTAACATTCAAAAAAATTCAATAATTGTTTTAAATTCAATTTAAGAATAGTTTTCTTACTTTTGATTTCATGAGCAAACCCACAAACAAAAAGAATTGGAAAGACCAATTACATGAAATAATTTACGAAGCAGATACACCTGCCGGTAAGTTATTTGATGTTCTACTACTTGTTATTATTATAGCAAGTATTATATTGGTTATGCTAGAGAGTGTAAAAACTATTGATTTAAAATATCACAGTCTTTTAAATGTCCTGGAATGGATTATTACAGTTATTTTTACAATAGAATATATTGCTAGAATTATAACCGTAAAAAAACCTTTTAAATATATTTTCAGTTTTTATGGTGTCATCGATTTATTATCTACAGCACCAAAATACCTCTCTATTCTATTTGCTGGAACACATGCTTTAGTGGCTCTAAGAGCTTTAAGATTATTACGTGTATTTAGAATTTTAAAATTAGGCCGATTTTTAGGTGCATCAAATAATTTAGTGTCAGCCTTAAAAGCAAGCCGTGCTAAAATTTCTGTGTTTTTATTTGCAGTGATTATCTTAGCTGTTATTTTAGGTACCATTATGTATTTAGTAGAAGGCGAAGAAAATGGCTTCACAAACATTCCTAAAAGCGTCTATTGGTGTATTGTTACACTAACAACAGTTGGTTTTGGGGACATTGCACCACAAACTCCATTAGGACAACTTATTGCTTCTCTTATTATGATTCTGGGTTATGGTATAATTGCAGTACCTACAGGAATCGTTTCTGCCGAATATAGTAATCAGACCAGAACTAATTTGGAACCTACTCAAAAAAAAGTAGATCCTAAACTCGATATTAATCTAAATTCACAATCCTGCTCTAATTGCTTAAAAAGCGATCATAGAGACGGAGCAGAATATTGTTATAATTGCGGCGAATCACTGCACAATTCTTAAACTTTTGAACACAAACCATTACCTTATATCTATAGTTGGTCCTACTGCAATTGGAAAAACAGCTTTAAGTCTTAAACTTGCAAAACATTTTAAAACTGAAATTATTTCAGCAGATTCAAGACAATTTTTTAAAGAGATGCAAATTGGCACGGCTGCTCCAACTCCCGAAGAATTGTCTGAAGCACCTCATCATTTTATACATCATAAATCTATAGATGACAGCTATAATGTTGGTGCCTTCGAAAAAGAAGCTTTACAAACTTTAGACACACTATTTAAAACTCATAATACAGTTATTATGGTTGGAGGCTCTGGACTATATCTAGATGCTGTAACACGTGGTTTAGATAATTTTCCAAAAGTAGACCCCAATATACGTATTTCTTTAAATGCACAACTAGACAGTGCAGGATTACAAAGCTTACAAGACTTACTAAAAAAACACGACCCAAAATCGTTTAACACAATTGCAATAGATAATCCGCATCGTGTAATTAGAGCTTTAGAAATTTGTATTGGATCAGGACAACCTTATTCTTCATTTTTAAATAAAGATAAAGATGCGAGACCCTTTAAAACCATTACTATCGGAATAAAAGCAGATCGGGAGATTATTTACAACCGTATTAACAGACGTGTAGATATCATGATGGAACTAGGTTTGCTTAACGAAGTAAAATCACTTGTAGGCAAACAGAATTTGAACGCACTAAATACAGTAGGCTACAAAGAACTATTTAATTACTTAAATAATGAATGGACTTTAGATTTTGCTATTTCAGAAATCAAGAAAAATACCAGACGTTTTGCAAAGCGCCAACTCACTTGGTTTAAACGTAACGAAAACACTTTATGGTTTGATTACGAAACCCCAATTACAAGTATTATTCAAGATATTGAAAGCCAAATTAAAAATTAAAAAACAATATTTATTTATTTTAATATGATAAATATAAACGGTCTTTCTTTTTAAACATTTTTATAAAGTGCTTATTCAAAAACAAATATTTAAATGCTGTGTAAGAAATTATAACAGCTAGTAAAAAAGTTTTAAATTTAACACATATTTAAAGTTCTGTTCTAATTTTTAGATCACTAAAAAAAGAAAAGTTTTAATCTCTGATAAAATATCGTAACTATTTTACTACAGTTTTTTTCTTGTTTTATATAATGATAAAAGTCATTAACTGTATTTTTTATATAAATTACATTTGCAACTTATTAAAATCTATTAAATGGAATTTTTAAACGCTACTTACTTAGCCCTTTTCGTAATAATTTGTATCGGTTTTATTATCGGTAATATTAAAATTAAAGGGATCTCTCTAGATGTATCTGCAATTATTTTTGTTGCTTTACTTTTTGGTCATTTTGGAGTTGAACTACCAAATATTCTACAAAAAATAGGATTAATCTTATTTATCTACACCATAGGTTTACAGGCAGGACCTGGATTTTTTGAATCTTTTAAAGAGCAAGGTAAAAATCTTGTTGTCCTTGCTGCCATTGTTATTTTTACTGCAGCATTTATTACATTCTTATCTATTCAGTTTTTAGGTATTGATAAATCTATTGCTATAGGCTTAATGGCTGGTGCTTTAACAAGTACTCCTGGTTTAGCAACCGCTATAGATGTTACACATTCACCTTTAGCTTCTATTGGCTATGGTATAGCATATCCTTTTGGAGTTATTGGAGTTATATTATTTGTAAAATTATACCCTAAACTTTTCAGAATAAATCTATCTAAAGAAGAAGCCGATTATGAAGAAAAAGTAAACGGACATTTTGATGTGATTACTAGATGTAATTTTAAAGTAGAAAATGAAGGTGCCATAGATAAAACCATAGCAGAACTGAAAGTAAGATCAATGACTAAAGGAGTTATCTCTAGAGTACAACACAACAACAAAGCTTTTGTTCCTACCAAATCTACTATTTTACATAAAGGAGATTACATAAGAGTTGTGGGGACAGAAGAAGCCTTAAGACGTGTAGAGTTATTAATTGGTCCTAAAACAGATATCCAAATCTCTTTAGGTGAAGATTTTGTAGTACAATCTTATTTAATGACTAAAACCTCACTTGTAAATAAAACATTAGGAGAATTAAATATAAAAGATAACTTTAATGCCACAATTACTAGAATAAGAAGAAGTGGTATTGACTTATCTCCTAACACAACATTAAGACTTCAAATTGGGGATAAATTAATGATTTCTAGCCAAAAAAGTTGTACTTCACAAATTTCAAGACTTATAGGGGACAATAAAAGCAAACTTTCAGACACAGACTTTTTCCCATTAGCTTTAGGTATTGTTATTGGTATTTTTGTAGGAGGCGTATCTATTTCTTTCGGAGATTCATTTAGTTTTAACCTAGGTCTTACAGGAGGGGTACTTATTGTAGCCATGATTTTAGGACGTTTAGGTAAAACAGGAAACGTACTTTGGGTTATGAGTGGTAACTCTAACCAATTATTAAGACAATTTGGACTCATGTTATTCTTAGCAGTTGTTGGAACAAATGCAGGAGCAACTTTAGTTGAAACCTATTCACAATATGGAATTAAATTATTTCTAATAGGAGGCTTAATTACATTTATTCCTATGGTTTTAGCAACAATAGCAGCACGTCTATTTTTCAAAATAAATATACTAACCTTATTAGGGACATTAACAGGTTCTATGACAAGCACACCTGGATTAGCTGCTGTAGATACAATGACAAAAACAGATGCGCCTTCTGTAGCTTATGCAACAGTTTATCCTATTGCTATGGTACTACTTATTATATGTGCCCAAATATTAGGGTTAATTTTTTAATTTACAGATAAAGAATCTATTTACTTGTTTAAAACAAGTAAATAGAAAAATATAAGACATAAAAAAACCAGCTTAAAGCTGGTTTTTTTATGTCTTTATGGTAACATTAAGCCTTTTGTATATTAACGACTAAACGAAAACCTTCACCGTGAATATTTAAAATTTCAACATTAGGGTCACCTTTTAAATACTTACGTAATTTAGCAATATACACATCCATACTACGAGATGTGAAATAATTATCGTCTCTCCATATTTTAGTTAAAGCTAATTCCCTAGGCATTAAATCATTTTCATGTAAAGCTAACAAACGTAATAATTCGTTTTCTTTAGGCGATAATTTAATAGGGTCTTCGTCATTCAATTTTAAGAATCTTAATTTAGAGTTTAAATCAAAATTACCAATCTTAAATTCGAATTGTTTACTATCTGTAACAGTTTCTGAAGCCTTACGTTGAATGATTGCATGAATTTTCATTAACAATACTTCACTATCAAAAGGCTTGTTTAAATAGTCGTCTGCTCCTACTTTATATCCTCTTAACACATCTTCCTTCATTGCTTTTGCAGTTAAAAAGATGATAGGCACTTCTGTGTTCTTCTCTCTAATTTCTTTAGCTAAAGTAAAACCATCTTTATATGGCATCATGACATCAAGAATACACAAATCAAAATCGTCCTTTTTAAACTTTTCGAAGCCTTCCATACCATTTTTAGCATGGGTAACCTCGTAATCGTTCATGGTTAAATAATCTTTAAGAACGGTACCAAAATTTGGATCATCCTCTACTAATAAAATTTTCTTATGTTGCTCGCTCATAACTTTATGATATTAATGGAAGTTTAACAATAAATGTGCTTCCTTTTCCTTTCTCACTTTCCACCGAAATATGACCTTGATGATCATCTACTATTCGTTTAACATATGCAAGGCCAAGACCATGTCCTTTTACATTATGTATGTTTCCTGTGTGTTCTCTATAAAACTTTTCAAAAACTCGTTTTTGAGCGGCTTTACTCATTCCGCTTCCTTGGTCTTTTATTTTTAATAAAATACTATTCCCTATATGCTCTGTATACACATCTATTTTTGGTGCATCGGGAGAATACTTTATTGCATTATCTAGCATATTAACTATAACATTTGTAAAATGGGTTTCGTTTGCTAATACCGAAGACTTATCGGCATCTAAATGTAACTTTATAAAACCTTGTCTATCTTCTACTATTAATTCAACGTGAGTAATAGCATCTTCTATTAAGTCGTGCAAGTTTACTCTATCCTTACTAATGTTTAGTTCATTTTTTTCAAGTTTAGATATTCTCAACACATTTTCTACATGTGCATGCATACGCTTATTCTCTTCCTTAATCATCTTAAGGTAACGCATTACTTTCTCTTTATCATCAATAATCTTAGGATTCTTTATTGCATCTAAAGCTAAATTAATAGTAGCGATAGGTGTTTTAAACTCATGCGTCATATTATTAATGAAATCATTTTTAATTTCAGAAATCTTACGTTGCTTTAATAATTGAAATAAAGCACTAGTATATGCAATAATAATAATTGATGTAAATATGAAAGACAACACCATCATACCTATAATTGACGACATGATAAACTTGTTACGTTCTGGAAAATTCACCAATAATCTAAAATTATTTTGACTATTATCGTTTTGAAAAATAGGTACACTAAACGTTTTATCTTCTTTCAATTCAAAACCATCGCTTTGTACTTTAGTAGCCAAATCGTTACTATAAATAGCAAATTCGTAATCTATATCGATATTATCTTCATGAAGTTTTTTCGATAATAATCGTTTTATTTCTTCACTTTTAACACGTTTATAAATTGGAGTTCTACTTGTAAGTACTTTAAATGCTTCTTCAAAACTCTGTTTTTCAGCTTCACTAAATCGTGCAATATTAATGCTACTTAAAACTGGATTTACATTAACATTATTTTCTAAAACACTTTTGTTACTGTACACTTTAGTTTCAGACTGACCTATAATACGTTTAATATTAATACTATCTAAACCAATGTCAAAGATCGATGATGATAACTTGTAGTTCTGCTCTAAAATACCACTTCTATAAATTAAAGTTTCGTTTGTACTTTCGTTTTGTTGATTTAATAAAAGTTGCGTGATCGCAATAGTATCTGCTTCCTTTTTTTGATCAACTAAACGCTGAAACTTTTTAAAGTACTTATCTAGTTCGCGTTTCTCTATATCTTTGGAAACAAAACTCAATGCTTTCTTTACATTAAAAGTAAATTGCCTCTCTTCATTCTTTACAGAATCACTAATATATTTTGCTTGTACAAATATGATTCCTACCAGAGATAAGCTCATTAAAAGTACTAGCAAAATGAATAACTTTTTGCTCATCGTTCAAAATTAACATTTTAACATTTAGCATTTTTAACATTTAACCTTACATTAACAATATTGTTAAAATTGCTATTTTATTTGATTTTATTAAGTATTGTACTATGAATATCATTTACTTGCTGTTTCATATGCTCCATAGTATCATTTACAATAACATAGTCAGATTTTGCAATACGCATATCATCTGTCCATTGTTGCTTCATGATCGATTCTATTTTTTCAATCGTCGTCTCATCTCGTTTGAGAAGGCGTTCTATTTTTGTAGCTTTATCTAAAGTTACGGTTATTATTTGATTACATAATACATCTGCATGACTTTCAAATAAAATAGCAGCTTCCTTTAAAACATAAGGTGCATCTTGATTATTTAGCCAAGCTTTAAAATGTGTTGCAACTCTGGGATGTACTATACCATTCATTTCTTTTAATAATGCCTTATCATTAAAAATAGCATTAGAAATAAAAGGTTTATTTAAAGCATTATTTTTATATGCTTCTGCTCCAAACAATTTAATTAATTCCGATTTTATTTCAACAGACGTTACCATTAACAACTTCGCTTCGTCGTCTGAAATATAAGTAGGAATATTGAATGCATCGTGAAATGCTTTTGCTACGGTAGATTTACCGCTTCCTATACCTCCTGTTAAACCAACTACTATCATTCTGAAATTATAAATTCTACTTTTTGATGAATAATTTTAGCACTCTTAACTGCTTCCGGTTGTGCTACAAGTTCGGGAACTAAATACGATTGATTATCGACGTGCTTTTCATAGTCACATTCTACTTTAAAATCTTTGGCTTGCACTTGGTTAAATCCACTTAAATTTGTGTAAAAAGACACAGAAACAGATTTCGGATAAAACTTTAAAGACAGATTAGGAGGCACATTTTTTATAGTTACCGGAATATTAAAAGTACCTTCTGTAAATTTCTCAACTTTGGCACTTAAGTGTACTTTATTATGTGAGAATGTAATTAATTTATTTGCTTTAGGTAATTCTAAACCTATTTTTTGATCTATATCTAAATGTACATCTTCAAGTTCTAATGGTAAGGTTTTAATAGATTTTATATTATTAACTATTTTTTCAGGACCAACAATATGAACAGTATCTGGTGTCATCGAAACCCCATTTAACACATCAAAACCAGGACTAAATTTTATATTTTTCTGTAATACTACCGGAACATCTTTAGTCGCATTTTCGTCATACTTAAACACTAATGTATCAGGAAGTACACTTACAATATCAATATCTTTATCAAACTGTTCATTAATTTTAGAGTATGATCTATGCGAACTCCAAGCAAAAGAAGAATCTGTTAAATGAAGTTTATCATTATAATCTAAAATTAAATCTGGCTTTGAGATGTAATATCTTAAAAACTTAAACCCATAAGTTTTAAACGTAATATTTAATTTCTGATTGCTATCGTTTAAAACAACATATGTTTCTGGAAGATTAATAGTTTTTACAGAAAATGTAATGGTATTAGTAAATGTTCTAGACAGTTTATTTAATACTAAAATGGTAAAAGACAGTAAAAGAAACAGTGTGAAAATATTTATTTTCTTACTCTTTACAAATTTTAAAAATCTTGATTTAATATCTTTCATTTAGATAATTTAAAAAATAATTTAGGAAACACCCGCTCTGCATCTTTTTTAAAGACATGAATTTTTATAAAAGATTTTAAAAAGCCATATCCATACCCTATAAATTGGATAAAAATTGCAGGTATAGATAATACTGCAACTATTACATTTTTAGACTGAATTAACGACAATAAAAATGCCACTATAAAGTACAAAACGTAACCCATTAAAAACCATTTAAACTGAAATATATAAACTATAATAGAAAATAATAAACCTAGTATAAAAAGTGTAGGAAACCAATACGTAATTTTAGCAGTTTGTGGATGCCATAAATTTAAAATAGGACGAACCATTCCAAATTTATTCACTTGAGTATAAAATTTAGACCACGAAATACGACGTTTATGATAAACAAATGCTTTTGAAATTAATTTTGTTTTGAAACCTAATCCCCATAATCTAATCGATAAATCAGGATCTTCACCTGGATGAATTGTTCCAAATCCTTTAGAGGCTTCAAAAGCTTTTTTAGATAAGCCCATATTAAAACTTCTGGGTTGAAATTTACCTATCTGATTCTTATGTCCACGAATACCTCCTGTGGTAACAAAAGACGTCATAGAAAAGTTAATTGCTTTTTGAAGATTAGTAAACGATTGTTCTGCTGCATCTGGACCGCCAAAACAATCTACAAATTCAGAAGTTAAACTAGCATCTACTTCATTTAAATAATTTGAAGGCAATACACAATCAGAATCGAGAATAATAAAATAATTTCCTTTCGCGTTTTGCATACCAAAATTTCTAGAATCTCCAGGCCCTGAATTTATCTTAAAGAAATAAGCAATATTTAACCGGTCTTTAAATGTATTTACAACAGTTTCTGAAGTTTTAGAAGACCCATCTTCTACAATTACAATTTCAAAATTTAAAGTCGTTTTTAAATTTACAAAACTAACTAGAAGTTCCTCAATCTCCTCGGGACGATTATAAACAGGAATAATAAATGAATACTGTAAATGCATATACAAATGTAATTAATTGCATAAAAAAAGCCGCCATTTAAGGCAGCTTTTAAAAGACTTATAAAGGTCTAAAATTATTTTTTCTCAGATTCAACAAAGGCTTCCATAACTTCGTTACTTACACCCATATTACTAAATCCACCATCGTTATATAAATTTTGTAACGTAACGCGTTTAGTTAAATCACTAAACATAGCAACTGTATAATTTGCACAATCTGCTGCTGTTGCATTACCAAGAGGTGACATTTTATCTGCATAAGCAATAAAACCATCAAATCCTTTTACACCACTACCTGCTGTTGTTGGTGTTGGAGATTGAGAAATAGTATTCACTCTTACTTTTTTATCTTTTCCGAAGAAATATCCAAAACTACGAGCAACACTTTCTAAATACGCTTTATTGTCTGCCATATCGTTATAATCTGGAAACACACGTTGTGCTGCCATATAAGATAAACCTACAATACTTCCCCACTCATTCATAGCATCTGCTTTGTAAAGCGTTTGCATTACTTTATGAAAAGACATTGCAGAAACGTCTGTTCCTTTTTTAGTGAATTCGTAATTTTGATCCGTATAGTGATTTCCTTTTCTAACATTTATAGACATCCCGATAGAATGTAATACAAAATCAATTTTTCCGCCTAAAATCTCCATAGATTTTTCAACTAAATTTTGTAAATCTTCAACAGAAGTTGCATCAGCAGGAATAATTTGAGAACCCGTTTTTTCTGCAAGTTCATTAATTTGTCCCATACGCATTGCAACTGGTGCATTGGTTAAAACAAACGTTCCGCCTTCTTCATGAACGCGCTCTGCTGTTTTCCAAGCTATAGAGTTTTCATCTAATGCTCCAAAAATGATTCCTTTTTTTCCTTTTAGTAAATTGTATGACATCTTTTTAATTCTTATGTTAACTATGCCTAGGGCAAATTCCTAGAATCGCCAAAGTTATGAAAACTTTTTATTCTATTAATAATTCATTGTTATTTATAATCTCAGCACTTTTATACTTGTTTTTAAAGGAAATATATAATCTAGAATACATATTATTTTCGGTTATAATTCCTATAAAAAATCATAATCTTAAACTGCACTTTATACCGTGAGAAATGAATTGAAAATGATTAAGAGTGGAATTAAATACTTAATTATAAAAGAGTGTTATTAATGTAATAGTTGTTTCGCATGTGCAATTGCCGAACTAGATAATTCTAATCCTCCAAGCATTTGCGCAATTTCTATAACACGATCTTCTCCTTTTATAACCACTAAATTAGTTGTAGTAACTTGATTTACATCTTCTTTGTAAACTTTTAAATGTTTATCTCCTTTTGCTGCTACTTGAGGTAAATGCGTAATAGCAAACACTTGCATGCTTTCACTCATATGTTTCATGATTCCCCCCATTTTATTCGAAATCTCTCCAGATACACCTGTATCAATCTCATCGAACATTATAGTTGGTAAATGCATATATTTTGAAAGTACAGACTTTATAGCCAACATAATTCTAGATAATTCTCCTCCAGAAGCTGCTTTATTTAAGGCTTTAAATGTACCGCCTTTATTTGCTGAAAACAGAAATTGTAAATCGTCTTTACCATTCGTATGAAATTCTGAAGCTACTTTTAATGTAATTTCAAACTGTGCATTTGGCATACCTAAATCTGCTAATAATGTTTCTAATTGTGATTTTAATGAAGGTATCACTTCTATGCGTTTTGCATGAATAGTTTTTGCTAATGCATTTAAAGCTTTTTCTTGTTTATTAATTTCAGTATTTAACTTCTTAATATTTTTATCTAAATTTTCGGTTACCCCTACTTTTTCGTCTAAAGTATTCTGAATGTCTATTAGTTCTGATATCGTTGAGACCAAATGTTTATTCTTTAAATTATGAAGTAATTGTAATCTTAAGTTTACAACCTCCAATCGGCCAGGATCGGCTTCAAGAGCATCTTCAGAAGCTTCTATTTCAGTAAAAATATCGTATAATTCAATTAAATTACTATCAATTCTGTCGTATAAATCTTTGTATTTCTGAGAGAATGAAGCTATCTTATTAAAATTAGATTTTATTTCGGTAAGTATAGCTAGACCTCCTATTTGCTCATCATTTAATAATTGATGAGAAGCTGCAATTTTTTCTTTAATCGCTTCAATATTATCAAGAGTTTCATATTCTTCTTCTAAAGATTCAAACTCACCCTCAACTAATTTAGCATCGATTAATTCTTGTAATAAAAAAGAATTGTACTCGTGTTCTTTATTTGCTTCGGCTTGAAAAGCTTTTAATTTTTTTAATTCTTTCTGAAGGGACTTATATGTTTTTAAGTAGGCTTTATATTCAACTAAAGGGTCGTCAATATTAGCCAATGCATCTATAACTTGAAACTGAAACGCATCGTCTGTAAGTTGCATGGTTTGATGTTGGGAATGAATGTCTATTAAACGTTCTCCCAATACCTGTAAACTACTTACGGTTACAGGGGAATCATTTACAAAGGCACGCGATTTACCGGAAGGTAAAATCTCACGTCTAATTATAGTTTGTGTTTCGTAATCGAAATCTTCTTGTTCGTAAATTGATTTCAAATTATAGTTTGAAACATCGAAAACAGCTTCAATAATACATTTTTGAGAATCGTCTTTTAAAGAAGATAAATCGGCGCGCTTACCTAAAATTAAAGATAATGCACCTAATAAAATAGATTTACCTGCTCCGGTTTCTCCGGTAATTATGGTAAAACCAGTGTTAAAATCTGCCTGTAAATCGTCGATTAAGGCATAGTTTTTTATAGATAGAGATGTTAGCAATGTAATTAAGTGCTTTAGATTTGTAAATCAAAGATAATTTAGATTTAAGTTGTAATCAATTAAAACTTAATATTTCTCCATTTACTAGAATATGTAGGAGCAATATTACTTAATACGTCTAAAAGATTGGAAACATTAACACTTGGTCCGTCAGAAAATACACTTTCTATTTCATCACTTTTAGCATCGAAAAAAACACGTAAGAGAAAAGAATTTGGTCTCCTATTATTCATGGTCTGAAACGAAGTTACAGAAGAGGCCAAAGCCTCTTTAGCTGCCTTTACGTTTGTACTCATTTTATCTAAACCTTCTCTGTGATAAGCATACATAACTTCACGATATTCTTTATATGTAGGCGATAACATATTGTCTATTAAAACATATCTAGATTGAGAACCGTCTGATAATTTCCAACCTTTATAACCTTCTTGTTGCGAATAATTAACAATGGTTTGTGCTTGATTTAAATATTCGTCTCCACCATTCAACTCAAAAGAATCTGCATCTAAACCAAGTATCATATAAACGTGAAATGCTATAACTGAAATTAAATTAGACTCGTATTGTGTTTCACTAAAATTTAAATTCTCGAATTCTGCATATTTAAACGTGAAATACTTATCGTTAAAATTATAAATTGGAGTGGAATAAGATGAGCCATAAACAGGTCTAGAAGACTGCACTTGAATGCTTGCACTAAAGCTATCATTATCGTATTCATTAATAATAATAAACATACTACAATTAATACGTTCATTTAACTTAAAGCCTCTAGTTGTCCACCTCTTATTATTTACAAACTCGGTAAGTTGTGTCTCTAAAGTTTTGAATACTTGAATATTTTCACTTCCTGTTTGTTCTGCATTAACAACAACTTTACAGTTTAATTCTTGAGCAGAATACCCCATTGAAATACAAAAAAATAGAGCAAAAAAGATATTACGCATGTAGTTGATTTAATATTTCATTGAATATATCTTGAGCAACGACTGCTTTAGATTTTAAATTAAATTCTATAATATGTTCTTCGGTGTCGATAAGTGTAATTTTATTAGTATCTTCTTTAAAACCGGCACCTTTATCGTTAAGAGAATTTAAAACAATTAAATTTAAATTTTTACGCTTTAATTTTCCTTTGGCATGTTCTAACTCATTATTCGTTTCTAATGCAAAGCCAACTAAAAACTGATTTGTTTTAATAGCTCCTAAAGATGCTAAAACATCTTTAGTTTTCTCTAACTCTAATGTTAACGTACTATCGTCCTTTTTTATTTTCTGAGTTGCAACTTCTTTTGGTTTATAATCGGCTACTGCTGCAGCACATATAACAATATCTGAATCTTTAAAATATAAATGAGCCTGATTGTACATGTCTTGAGCACTAACAACAGGTATAATTTTAACGAAACTATGATGAAGTGTTTGATTTGTTGGTCCAGAAATTAAAGTTACCTCAGCACCAAGGTTAGCTGCTGTTTTAGCCAACTCAAATCCCATTTTACCACTAGAATGATTTCCTATAAAACGCACAGGGTCTATAGCTTCATAAGTTGGTCCGGCAGTAATCATTACTTTTTTACCATACAAAGGCAAATTACCTAAAATATGATGTTCTATAAATGTTACAATATCTTCTGGTTCAGCCATACGACCTTCTCCTACTAAACCACTAGCTAATTCGCCAGATGTTGCAGGAATCATAATATTACCAAAGTCTTGTAATGTTTTAAAAGATTCTGAAGTAGATGGATGTTTAAACATATCCAAATCCATTGCAGGAGCAAAATATACGGGGCATTTAGCCGACAAATAAGTTGCTAGTAATAAATTATCACAGGTACCATTTGCCATTTTAGACATGGTATTTGCTGTTGCAGGAGCAATTATTAAAAGATCGGCCCAAAGGCCTAATTCTACATGACTATTCCAAACAGCACTCTCATCTTCTTCATTATAAAACGAAGATACAACAGGATGTTTTGAAAGTGTAGATAAAGTTAAAGGGGTAACAAAACCTATAGAAGCAGGTGACATGACAACTTTTACGTCTGCACCTGCTTTTACAAATAATCTTACTAATGAAGCTGTCTTGTAAGCAGCTATACCTGCACTAATGCCTAACAGTATGTTCTTGCCGCTTAATATTGACATAGCTTATGTTATTTACTGAACGTCTTCGTCAGTGTTTCTGTAATATACTTTGTTATCTAACCACTCTTGTACTGCTAAAGCGTGTGGCTTAGGTAATTTTTCGTAGAATTTTGAAACTTCAATTTGTTCTTTGTTTTCAAAAATCTCTTCTAAACTATCATTATAAGTTGCAAATTCCTCTAATTTTTCAATTAGTTCCTTTTTAATCTCAGTGTTAATTTGATCTGCACGTCTAGAAATAATAGAAATTGCTTCATAAATATTTCCTGTTGGTTCGTCAACTTTATTTTTGTTATACGTAATCGTATTTACAGGGGCATTGATTTTTTTTAAATCCATTATATTAACTTTTAGTGCTGTATTTTTTTAATCCTTCTACTATTTCTTCATGCATTTTAACTGCAGATTCTGAAAACTGAGTTTCAGAGAACCCTTTCATTAAATCTTTATAATAACTATCTGCAGATTGCAATCGTTCTTCTTTTTTACGTTCAATACTATATATTGCTAATTTATAAGATGCATCAAATCTATAATACATAGCCTCTTCTCTTAAAGAAGATCCAGGAAATTCGAATAGAAAATTATCGAACGATTTAATAGAAGCTTGATAATCTTGAATTGTATTATATTGTTTTGCAATTTCGAATGCTTTACGTTCTAATTTTTCATCTAATTCTCTAATGTAACCACTAGCTTCACTTACGTATTCTGATTTAGGAAATCTATTTATAAACAATTGTAATTTCTCCATTGCTTCTTTTGTGTCTGACTGATCTTTACTATACACAGGAGACAATTTATAGTAACTCTTAGCTGCTAAAAACGAAGCTTCTTCTAATTTCTCACTTTTCGGGTATGAATCTGCAAAACGCTCAAATTGGTACCCTGAAACAAAATAGTCTTTCAGTCCGTAGTACGATTGCGCATACATGTACATTAACTTCTCTGCTTGCGGTTTTCCTCGGTAACTTGGAACGATCTGAGAGAACAATTTATTGGCTTTAGCGAACTCACCTTGATCGTAAAGCTCCTCTCCCATTTTAAATTTTTTCCCAATATCTGTCGCTTTAAGTGTTTTTTGATATTCACTACATGAACTTAAAACAATAAACGCGAATAAAATGTATAAATATTTCCCCATAGTTTTTTAACAGAATGCAAAATTAAGCTATTCTAATTGATTTTAAAAATAATATTTTTCAGCTAAATTAAAGGATGTAATTAGGTTACAATTAGCTTTAAGTATATTTTAACTTTTAAAACGGTTACTAAAAAACATGCAGTTACTTAATAGGCAAATACATGCGTATTCAAACACATTAAAACGCTTCTACAAACACTTTAATTTTCTCCTTTAATCCAGTCGTAGCCTCTACCAACGGTAATCTAACATCTGCGCGACATAAACCTAAAGCCTCATAAACAGCTTTAATTCCTGACGGATTATTTTCTTCAAAAATATACCCAACAACGTCCATTAATTTATAATGAATATCATAAGCCTCTTTAGCTTTCCCTTCTAAACCTAACTGAATCATTTTAGAAAACTGAGCAGGAACAGCCTGACCAATTACAGAAATAACGCCAGCTCCTCCTGCTAAAACAACACCTAAAGCTAAATCATCGTCCCCAGAAATAATTAAAAAGTCTTCTGGTTTATCTTTTAATAACTTTAAATATTGACTAATATTATTACCGGCTTCTTTAACTGCTACAATATTTTTAAAATCGTTTGCAAGTCTCAATGTGGTTTCTGGTAACATATTAGAAGCAGTTCTTCCTGGTACATTATATAAAATAATAGAAATAGGACAAACTTTAGATATCGCCTTAAAATGCTGATAAACCCCCTCTTGAGTTGGCTTACTATAGTATGGAGACACAGAAAGTATGGCTTCAAAAGGACTTAAATCTGTAGATTTTATTTCTTCTATTACAGCTGCTGTATTATTCCCTCCTATACCTAAGACTAAAGGCACACGTCCTTTGTTCGCTTCGGTAATAGTTTTTATTATAGCCTCTTTTTCGGTTTTGGTAACGGTTACACTCTCTCCAGTAGTTCCCATTACAACTAAATAATTGGTACCGTTTTCTATATTGAAATTAACAATTTGGGTTAAAGCATCATGATCTACACTAAGATCTGCTTTAAAAGGTGTAACAAGAGCAACTCCAGTACCTATTAATTTACTATTCATCTTTTTAAATTCTTTTTAATATACTTAAGTACTTTAAAAGTTCCTTTTTAAATACTTCTATGGCCTCTGGATTTACATTAATTATTAAATCGTTTAACCGTTGTTCTTCTTGTAAAACCCCTATTTTAAAATCTACATTAGCAGCTGCGGTAAGGACTTTTAGATCTAAATTATCTGTAAAATAATAACTAATTAAGGCATCAAACTTTGTGTTTAAAAACATCTCTAATTCTACATTCTTAATTTTACCACTCCAGCCTATATCTTTAGGCGAATAACATGGAAATTCACTAGCCTCTATGCCTTGATCTGCCTCTGAATAGGTTATTATTTTAAAACTATTAGGTCTAATATTTAAAAGTTTAGATATAGATTTTATGGCCTCTATGTTAGAAACCTCGTCAATATTTAATATAACCCCCAAACTTTCAATAGTTTTTGAGGTGTTAGAAACCTTACGATTTACCAACATTTTATTAAAATACTTTTTATTAGATTTTTCCCTAAAACCTTTTAAAATCATTTATCTTTATCCTTTTTGCAAATGTAGAAAAAGTATAACCATACTTCAGTAATTTTTTTAAGTTTAATTATGATTTTTAAACAATTAATTGTTTGCATGTGCCTTTTATTTTTGGCAAGTTGCAAAACTCCTCCTGTTAGTTTAGCTAAAATTGAGGGTAAAGAAATACCTATTTCAGAAGCAATAAAACCTGATGAAGATATATCCAACTTCATAAAACCATATCACGATCACGTTATAAAATCCTTAGACAGCATTTTAGCTTACGCTCCAGACACTTATAACAAAAGCAATGGGGAGTATAATACAGCCATAGGTAACTTTATGGCAGATGCTATTTATGAAGAATCTAATCCTATCTTTAAAAGCAGAACTGGACATGATATAGATTTTGTTTTGCTTAATAAAGGAGGAATTAGAGCTCAAATAGCTAAAGGCAATATTACATTAAATACTGCTTACGAAATTATGCCTTTTGAAAACAGCATCGTTGTAGCAGCTATAAAAGGAAGAAATGTAAATGAAGCTATAACATATTTAAGTAAGGCTAAAACAGCACATCCTATTTCTAGATTAAAACTCGTAATTAATTCTAATTTTAATATTATTGAAGCTTTAGTTAAAGGACAACCTATAAACGAGAACAAAACGTATTACGTAGCTACAAACGATTATCTTTATAATGGAGGAGATAATATGACGTTTTTTAAACCTAGCGATAGTGTTTACGTTTTAAATTATAAATTAAGAAATGCACTTATCGATCACTTTTCTAAAGTAGATACTATTAACCCGGTGATAGACGACAGATTTATCCAAATAAAATAAATTTAACGTGTTATGAAACGTAGAGACTTTATACAACAATCTACAGTTGCAACATCTTTAGTTGCTTTAGGAGGACTAGGTTTAACCTCTTTTACTACTGCTACAAAAACAAAAAAAATAACCATTTTACACACTAACGATGTGCATAGCCATATAGATCCTTTCGGACCTAACGAAGGCAAAAATGCTAACCTTGGAGGTGTTGCCAAACGTGCTACTTTAATAGACTCTATACGTCTAAATAACCCAAACACCTTACTTTTAGATGCTGGAGATATTTTTCAAGGCACACCATACTTTAATTTTTATGGAGGTGAATTGGAATTTAAACTAATGAGTAAACTTAAATATGATGCTGCAACTATAGGAAATCATGATTTCGATAATAGCGTAGATGGGTTATATGCACAATTACCTCATGCAGAATTTCCGTTTTTAATTTCTAATTACGATTTCTCTAATACAGTAATGGATACCCATACAAAACCTTATAAAGTTTTTGTAAAAGATGGAATAAAAATTGGCGTATTTGGAGTTGGAATAGAATTAAAAGGCTTAGTTGATCCGGCAATGTATAAAGAAACAAAATATTTAGACCCGGTTGAAGCCTCTCAAGAAATGACTCGCATATTAAAAGAGCAAGAACACTGTGATTTAATTATTTGCCTATCTCACTTAGGTTATAAATATAATTCTGAAGATAAAATTGATGATTTAAAACTTGCAGCGACAACCAAAGATATAGATTTAATTATCGGAGGACACACTCATACCTTCCTAGCAAAACCCACTATAGTAAAGAATATTGAAGGAAAAAACATGCTTGTAAATCAAGTAGGATGTTACGGTATTAATCTTGGAAAAATAGATTTCTATTTTGATAATACTAAAAACAGAGCTGCAGAAGGAACTTCTATTCTTGTTTAAGATGTTCTTCTCTATGTTTTGTAAACACAAAATTATAAGAGCGTATTTTTAACGCTCTTTTTTTAGCTTTATTTTTAGTGACCATATAATAAAAAAGAAAAACCAATCCACCACTATACAACAAGCGCTCTACAAGTACTAAACTCCAATCGTAAATATAATAATTCCGAATATAGAACAATACTTCAGAAAAGATAAAACATAAAGCCATTACTAAATATAAAATAGACGATTTGGTATCTGAATTTAAATAGACAGCGAAAGACACAAAAGCAAGTACTATTAAGGTTACACTACGCAAACCAAAAAACAAGACTTCTGTAGGACTCGTTATAATATCATCTAAAACGGTGTATAACTGATATAACAAGTATGTATTTATAACAAACACTACTATTAAATACGTACCCAAGAAAGCTCCAAATTTCACGCCTTTAAACTTTGTTATCACTAAACTTAATAAGCTTAAATGTGCCGCCAGATAAAACAAATTACTGAATTTTAAAATAGAATTTGGATCAAAGATTACAGATGAAAAATCTCCAAGAAAAGAAAAACAAAAAAACGATATAAGATACCCGTTAATGTAGTCGCATCTAGAGAAGTAGAATACAACAAACACAGGTATAAATAGGGGTTTAACGCATTGTAACAGAAATTCATGACGAAACACAGTTGCAAAAACATTAACGCCTATAAGAAGAAATAAGACCGATACAAAGATCTTACTATAATTAAATTTAATCCAGTTCTTCAAAATAAACAATCATAAGTAGGTTTCACAAACATACAACTATACATCGTATTAATCATACACTTTATCGAAAAAAAAGTAATAATTCGATGAAACACATTCTGAAAGCAATATAAAAAAAAGGCGAAAATATCTTTTTTACAATTCAATTGCTTTAAATTCCTTATCAGGACTTTGAATAGCAAAGAAATAAAAGAGAGAAAATCCAGAAACCAACAAAAGATAACAGATAATATTTAACTCAACTTTCTCTGAAGGATACAATACTGCGTATTGAATAACTTCAGAAAACACAACACAAATCGATCCAACAAACAAAAACAAAGATCTTGTGTTTTCTCTATACAAATAGTTAATAAACGATACATTTAATAGAATTAAAATTACCAGATTGTATACAAATTCTAAAACAATAGATGGTATTGTATCCCCTAAAGGGATAATTTCTTCCTCTAAAGTAGCAGCCCCTATAAATTCAGAAACTTCACTAACCCCTATTACCGTTTCTGTAGAAGGAGAATTAATTGAAAAATCACCATTTATTAAAGAGTATAACACATAAGAATTTAACAATAACAAAATAATTATAGTAACATTAAATCGGGGAACAATATCTCTAAAACGCATACTTTTAAAAATCCCAAAAATTAAAGACACATAAGCTGATATATATAAAAAATTTGCTAAAAAGTAAACTAAATTCTCATACAAATATTTAGTTTCACTAAAAAAGGCTAAAAGATGAGCCAAAGAAAACAACACTAAAAATGCAGTAAAATATAACAGTTGATTTTTATGAGTTAACAAATAAAAAACACAAATAAAAGGCACTACTAACGCCATAATAACATTTGAAATACTATAAAACTCAGCATACTGTAAAAACAAATATGATACACTTAAAATGAATAATATAATTAATATAAAATATGTTTTTCTCATAAATCTATAATAGACAAGCTAACAAATGTAATTATTAATAATTAAACTTGCAGACTTGGAGCAAGAACACCTGAAATTTAAAAAAATCACTAAACATTTAACAATAATAAGAAATCACTTTCCGACAAAATCTCAATTCCTAACTGCTCCGCTTTGGTACGTTTACTTGGTCCCATTTTATCTCCAGCAACGACATAACTGGTTTTTGAAGAAATTGAACTTCCTACTTTCCCTCCATTATCTTCAATTATTTTTTTAAGCTCGTCTCTAGAAACTGTAGTAAATACACCTGACACTACAAATACTTTTCCTGCCAGTGTATCTGTTTGATTGGCTAATACTTGTTCTGAAATCTCTAAAGAAACCCCAAACGCTTTCAAACGATCGATAATAGCCTTATTTTGTTCTGACTGAAAAAAGGCAACTACACTTTTAGCAATTTTCACGCCAATTTCATCTACATTAACTAATGTTTCTTCCGTAGCTTGTGCAATTGCATCTATATATTTAAAATGTTTAACTAGTTTTTTAGCAACTGTTTCTCCTACATAACGAATTCCTAACGCATATAACACACGTTCAAATGGCACCTGTTTAGATAGCTCTATTCCGTTAATTAAATTATCTGCACTTTTTTCTGCCATACGCTCTAGCGGAAGTACTATTTCTTTTGTTAATTCATATAAATCTGAATAATTATGAATTAACCCCTTATTTACCAACAACGCAACTGTCTCTCCTCCTAACCCATCAATATCCATCGCTTTTCTTGAAATAAAATGTTGAATACGACCAATAATTTGAGGATTACAACCGTTATAATTCGGACAATAATGCTGTGCTTCACCTTCTTGTCTTACCAATTCCGTATTACATTCTGGACAATGCGTAATATATTCAGTAGGTTTAGAATCTGCAGGTCGTTGCGTTAAATCGACTGCAATAATTTTAGGGATAATCTCGCCTCCCTTTTCAACAAACACTTCATCGCCTTCACGAATATCGAGCTTTGCTATTTGGTCGGCATTATGTAAAGACGCACGTTTAACAGTGGTTCCCGCCAACTCCACTGGTTCTAAATTAGCGACAGGCGTAATTGCCCCCGTTCTCCCCACTTGGTAAGTAATTTCATTTAATCGGGTAGACACGCGTTCTGCTTTAAATTTATAAGCAATGGCCCAACGTGGTGCTTTTGCCGTATACCCTAACTCCTCTTGATGCTGAAAACTATTTACCTTAATAACAACACCATCTGTTTCGTAAGGTAAATCGTGTCTGTGTACATCCCAGTATTCTATAAATTCAAAAACGTCATCTATAGAATGAACCAATTTAGCTGCACTTGGCACTTTAAACCCCCAATCTCGTGCTTTTTGTAAACCTTCAATTTGCGACTGAATATTTAAATTTCGTCCTATTATAGTATATAATAAACATTCTAAAGGACGTTTAGCAACTTCACTACTATCTTGTAATTTTAAACTTCCAGAAGCAGTATTTCTCGGATTTCGATAAGGTTCTTCTCCAATCTCAATTCTATCTTCATTCATTTTATTAAACCCCTCAAACGGTAATACAATTTCTCCTCGAATATCGAATTTTTCAGGAAAATCACCTTTTAAAGTTAAAGGCACCGACTTAATGGTTTTTATATTTGCTGTAACCTCATCGCCTTGTACTCCATCTCCTCGAGTTACAGCCTTAGTTAATACCCCTTTTTCATAAGTCAGACTTATTGAAGCACCATCGTATTTTAATTCACACGTATAAAACACATCGCCATCTACCATTTTTTTAACACGTTGTTCCCAAGCCAGCAAATCGTCTTTAGAATATGAATTATCTAAAGAATACATGCGGTAATCGTGAACTACAGTATTAAAATTTTTAGTGATTGTACCTCCAACTCGATTTGTAGGCGAATTTTCATCATGAAATTCGGGATGCTTAGCCTCTAAATCTTGAAGCGATTTTAGTTTCATATCGAACTCAAAATCACTAATTTCACTTTGATCTAAAACGTAATATTTATAATTATAATCGTTTAATTCGTCTCTTAATTGCTGAATTTGTGCTTCAATTGTCATGCTTACAATCTATCTTTATTTAACCATTTCGGGGCAGGCAATGGTTTGTAATTATTCATCTGTTCTAATAAACCATCTATAGTATCATCTACAACAACAGCTTCTAAATTTTCTTGTTTTAAAAAACCACGCTCTACCATGGTTTTACACTGCGCTAATAAATTATCAAAAAAACCATTAATATTTAAAATCCCAATAGGTTTTATATGAAGCCCCAATTGCCCCCAAGTCGTGATTTCAAAAAATTCGTCCATGGTTCCAAATCCGCCAGGAAGCACCATAAACCCATCCGATTTTTCATACATAATCACTTTACGCTCGTGCATATTATCGGTAACAATAAGTTCTGATAATTTTGGATGTACAATTTCCTTAGTTTCTAAAAACCCAGGAATAATACCCAAAACGTCACCTTCCTGATCTATTACTCCACGAGCAACTTCGCCCATGATTCCAATTTTTGCAGCTCCGTAAACTAATGTAATATGTTGTTCTCCTAAAGTTTTACCAAGTTGATAAGCTTCAGATTTTATTTTTGAATCGGTACCTGTACTCGACCCACAAAACACAGCTATAGATTTCATAGTTTTTTTATGCCTTTAATCATTCTATTTCTTTTAAACATATCTTGTCGCAATTCTACATGTGTAAATGTATGTTCTTGCAATAAATCGACCATTTCATTTCCTAAAAACTCATTGATTTCAAAAAACAACAAACCGTCATTTACTAAATGCTTTTTAGCCAATTTTGTGATGGCCTTATAAAATTTAAGCGGATCATGGTCTTCTACAAACAAAGCCAAATGCGGTTCGTGATTTAAGACATTGGATTTCATTTGAAGTTTTTCTAATTCGCGAACATACGGCGGGTTTGAAACAATAATATCGAAAGGCAAATTAAAATTAGCATTCTTATATGTGTCTACAGATAAGATATCGGCTTGTATAAAACTAACATTAACCTTATTACCTTCTGCATTTTGCTTTGCAACTATTATAGCATCTTCACTCACGTCGACTGCAAAAACTTCTGCATTTGTAAATTTATTTGCTAAAGAAATTGCGATACAACCACTCCCTGTTCCAATATCTAAAATACGTAATGGTTTTTTAATTTTATCTAAATCAGACTCAATAATCCATGCCACCAATTCTTCTGTTTCAGGCCTAGGGATTAACACCGAATTATTCACCTGAAATTCTAACCCAAAAAACTCAGTCGTTTTTAAAACATACTGAATAGGTTTATGTTGTTTTAAAGATTCTAAAGCATCTAAAACAGAAATAGCTTCTGTTTCTGAAATACTATAATCTGGTTCTAAGGCTAAAGTAATACGTTTAAAATTGAAATAATATTCACATATCATGAAAAAGAAATGATCGACTTCTCGTTTATCATATTCGGCATCTAAAGCTTCGTGAAATGTCTGTTGAATTGCTTTTAACTTCATAATTCTTTTATCATCCAAACATTACAAGAATAATGTCCGGTTGTCCCCATCGGTTCATCTAAATTTTTAAATCCGATTTTATCATATAAATGGATTGCCGATTTTAAATAAGGCAACGTTTCTAAATAACAGTGCTTAAAGCCATAATCTCTGCCTTTTTGCAAACACATCTCCATCATTGTTTTACCTATACCACACCCTCTAGCTTCATCTAAGAAATACATTTTTTGTAATTCACATACTTCCAATTCATCATCTATTGGTCCTATTCCTGCACCTCCAATAACGCGATTATTTTTAATAACCACAAAATAAGTCGATTTTGGCTTATTGTAAGCCTCAAACATATCATCTAAAGCTTTGTCTTCGTAAGCTGTACCAACTTTTGGTGCACCAGCCCCAATTAAAACGGTTCGAATCACCTCTGCGACTTGTTGATTATCTTTAGTTTGAATTTCTCTGATCTCGAAATGGCTCATACCCAATTTTAATCTTATTTTTGTGCCGTGAAGATACATGAAAAATACATAAATCGCTGTATAGAAATTGCCAAAAACGGACTTGGAACTACACGACCAAACCCAATGGTAGGCTGTGTAATTGTAGTTAACAACGCCATTATTAGTGAAGGATTTACAAGCCCATATGGCGGACCTCATGCCGAAGTAAATGCGATTCAATCGGTTACAGATAAATCAGTTTTAAAAAATGCTACACTATATGTAACATTAGAACCGTGTTCTCATTTTGGAAAAACGCCACCATGTAGCGACCTTATTATAAGACATAATATTCCAAAAGTTGTTATTGGCACTATAGACGATAATTCGTTAGTTGCTGGACAAGGCATAAAAAAATTACAAAATTCGGGATGCGAGGTTATTGTTGGTGTTTTAGAAGCTGCATGTAAAGACCTTCACAAACGTTTTTTTACATTTCACAATAAAAAGCGACCATATATTATTTTAAAATGGGCACAATCTGTCGATGGCTTTATAGCTCCTAAAACTAAAAAGGAACAAAAACCGGTATGGATTACCAACATATATTCTAGACAACTGGTGCATAAATGGCGCGCCGAAGAGCAAGCCATTTTAGTTGGAGGAAACACCATTTTACAAGACAATCCGAGTTTAACCGTTCGCGATTGGGTGGGACTACCCCCTACACGCATTGTAGTTGATACACATAATAACTTACCGGAAGAAGCTGCCGTATTTAATACTACAGCTAAAACCATAAGGTTGACAGATGCTGAATTAAATACCTCACAACCTTTAGCGTCTCAAATCTGTGAACGTTTACACGAGCACAATATCACGTCTGTAATTATTGAAGGCGGAAGCAAAACCCTTCAAACCTTTATAAATGAAAACCTTTGGGACGAAGCCCGTGTCTTTTACGGCACAAATCAGTTTTTAGAAGGCACAAAAGCACCTGAAATAAAAGAATGCTTAACTTCTGAAACCAAACTATTAAACGATACTTTAAAATATTACATCAATGATTAAAACAATAATATTCGATTTTGGAGACGTATTTATCAACCTAGATAAAGTCGGTGCTCTTGAAAATGCTTTACTTAATTTTAAACTAGACAGCATTCCTGAAGACTTAACTCATATTAACAGTCTATATGAAATGGGCCTGATGGATACCTCTGAATTTGTAGAGTTTTACGAATCGTCTTTTCCAGATGTAAAGTCCGATAAAATTCTAGAAATATGGAACTCAATCTTAAAAGATTTCCCACATCATCGGTTAGAATTTTTAAAAGCACTTTCAGAAAGTAAGAAATACAAGTTGATATTATTAAGCAATACTAACGATTTACATATCGAATTTGTAAAAAGTTATGTACCATTTTTTAATGAGTTTCAAAGTTATTTTGATGTGTTCTACCTATCACATGAAATCAACTTAAGAAAACCGAACCCAGATATCTACGAATATGTTTTAAAGCAAAACAACCTTGTAGCTTCTGAAACATTATTTGTAGACGATCTTAAAGAAAACACCACCGCTGCAGAAAAACTAGGAATCCACACTTGGAATATCAACCCAGCTAAAGAAGACGTCACAACCCTTTTTGAAACTAAAAAAGAACTATTTAGCTAATTTTTGGAAGTACAAGACACATACAAAACGATTTTAAAACCGTCTGAAGAAACACTCTTTAAAGAAAAAAACAGTAAGTTTTTTGGATATGCTTTTCCGGTAAAGACAGAAGACGACGTAAAAGAACATCTAGAAGCCATAAAGAAACAACATCATTCTGCTAGGCATTGGTGTTATGCATATCAATTAGGGACAGAAAACATTGCATATCGTGCAAACGACGATGGCGAACCTAATAATTCTGCAGGCATGCCTATTTATGGGCAAATTCAGTCTTTCGATGTTACAAACGTTCTAATTATTGTCGTTCGATATTTTGGAGGTGTAAAATTAGGAGTTGGAGGATTAATTAGCGCATACCGAACATCTGCCCAATTAAGTTTAGAAGCATCAAACATTGTAGAACGCACCATAAATATAGATTACCTTATTATTTTTGATTACAAAAACATGAATAAGGTGATGCGTATTATTAAGGAGAAAAATTTAAATGTTATTAATCAGAAATTAGAACTGAATTGCGAGCTCACCATTTCTGTTAGAAAAAAAGATGCTGAAGCTGTGTTTAATAGTTTCAGCATCTTATTTGAAGTTGATATAAAAGAACTGTAAGATTATTCGGGTATAAGATCTAATATATATTTCGGACATTTCATAGGACGTCTGGTTTCCATATTTATAAAAGCCAAAACAGTATTTGCTAAAACCAGTAATTCCCCCTCTTGATTAGTGATTTCAAAGTCAAAATCAATCTTAACACTTGGTTGCTTTTTTAGTATTGTTTTTACTTTAATTACCTCATCGTAAAAAGCTGATTTTTTGTAATTTAAAGTCATTGATATTACTGGTAACATTATACCTTGCGCTTCCATCTCTTTATAAGACACACCTAACGACCTTAACCACTCAGTCCGCGCCATTTCTAGGTACAACGCATAATTACCATGATGGACAACCCCCATTTGATCGGTTTCTCCATATCTTACTCTTATTTCTATTTCGTTAATTATCATGCTTAAATTTCATTATTTTTTCGTAGCTTACAATGCCTGATAAACATGAGGAAAAAAATCTTAAAATTCAATAGCAAAGCATTTTTTTTTTAAGATTTTTGTTCACATATTTGTCAAACCAAAAAACGAGAGAAATTTTCAATATCTCTCATTAACTTTAACTAAAAAATCTTTTAAATTATAATGAGTGTAACTGCGCAATCGGTATGGAGTAACTGTCTCGAATTTATAAAAGATAATATCCAACCGCAAGCATATAAAACATGGTTTGAACCTATTGCCGCAGTTAAGTTAACGGACAATGCTTTAAGCATACAAGTACCGAGCAAATTTTTCTACGAGTGGCTGGAAGAACACTATGTTAAAATTTTAAAAGTAGCTTTAACTAAAGAATTAGGTGAAAAAGCCAAATTGGTTTACATTATTAAAATGGAAAACACTTATGGCAATAAGCAACCGTTTACAGAACGTATTCCTAGTTCAAGCAGATCTGCTGTAAAAGCACAAGATGTAGATATACCTCTTAATAACAAAAACCCAGAATTACGTAATCCGTTTATTATTCCTGGTATTAGAAATGTTAAGATCGAATCTCAACTTAATCCAAATTACAGTTTCGACAACTTTTTAGAAGGAGATTCTAACCGTTTAGCACGAAGCGCTGGTTTAGCTGTTTCTGCAAAACCGGGAGGAACATCGTTTAATCCGTTATTAATTTTTGGTGGTGTTGGTCTTGGAAAAACACACTTAGCGCACGCTATTGGTGTTGAAATAAAAGACAAATATCCTGAAAAAACGGTTTTATATATCTCTGCCGAGAAGTTTACGCAACAATACATAGACTCTGTTAAGAAAAATAATAGAAATGACTTTATTCACTTCTATCAAATAATAGATGTTTTAATTATTGACGATGTACAATTCTTATCTGGTAAAACAGGAACACAGGATGTGTTTTTTCACATTTTTAACCACTTACACCAAAACGGTAAGCAAGTTATTTTAACGAGTGATAAAGCACCTGTAGACATGCAGGATATTGAACAACGTTTATTATCACGTTTTAAATGGGGATTATCTGCAGAAATGCAAAGTCCAGATTTTGAAACTCGTGTTTCTATTGTTAACAACAAATTATATCGCGATGGTGTAGACATGCCAGAAGAGATTGTTGAATATGTTGCAAAACACATTAAAACAAATGTGAGAGAATTAGAAGGTGCCATTATTTCTTTAATCGCACAATCGTCTTTCAATAAAAAAGAAATCACTTTAGACCTTGCAAAACAAATTGTTGAAAAATTTGTCAAAAACACAAAACGCGAAGTATCAATAGATTACATACAAAAAGTAGTGTCTGATTATTTCCAAATGAATGTAGACACACTTCAATCTAAAACAAGAAAACGTCATATTGTACAAGCAAGACAATTGGCTATGTTTTTTGCTAAGAAATACACCAAAGCATCTCTAGCCAGTATTGGATCGCAAATTGGAAAACGTGATCACGCTACAGTACTTCATGCCTGTAAAACGGTTGATAATTTATCGACTACAGACAAACAATTTAAAAAGTACGTTGAAGATATTACTAAAAAGCTTTCGGTTTAAAACACACTTACAATGACTAAAATACTTATGGTTTGCCTAGGCAACATCTGCCGATCTCCATTGGCAGAAGGTATTTTACGATCTAAATTACCTTACGAAGATTTTGTTATAGATTCTGCAGGAACGGCAAATTATCACACCGGTTCTAATCCTGATAACAGATCTATAACTGTTGGTAATAAATACGGTATCAATATTTCAAAATTAATGGGACGCCAATTTTCTGTTCGCGATTTTGATGATTTTGATATAATATACGCCATGGATGGTTCTAATTTCGACAACATTATACGTTTAGCACGGCACGAAGCTGACAAAGCTAAAGTGAAGATGATTTTAAATGAAGTCTACCCCGATCAAAATTACGATGTTCCAGATCCGTATCACGGCGGAACTCACGGTTTTGAAAATGTATACAAAATGCTAGATGAAGCTTGCGATATTATTGCTGAAAAATTAAAATAATACCATTCAGTTTAACTTTAAAAGCTGAATTAATCTATACAATTATGAAAACTTCTTTAGGAAAACTTTATCTTATTCCAACCACTTTAGGCGATAACGATCCCTTAGAAGTACTTCCTATTTCTGTTAAAACCATCATTGAAAATACCAATATATTTATTGTTGAAAATGAAAAAACAGCAAGACGTTTTATAAAACGAATTTGTCCTGAAACGATACAATCTGATTTAGATTTTTTTCATTTAAATAAATTTACTTCAGAAAGTGATTTACCAAGCTTTTTAGAAGCGTGTTTAAACGGAACTAATGTTGGTTTACTTTCTGAAGCAGGTTGCCCAAGTGTAGCAGATCCAGGTTCTGATGTTGTAAATATCGCTCATCAGCAAGGCATACAAGTTGTGCCTTTAGTAGGACCATCTTCCATCCTACTTGCACTTATGAGTTCTGGAATGAATGGTCAAGGGTTTTCTTTTAATGGCTATTTACCTATAGATAAAAGCGAGAGAAAACATGAATTAAAACGTTTAGAGCGTTTATCTTTAGAACACAATCAGTCACAAATTTTTATTGAAACACCTTACAGAAATAATAAGATGCTTGAAGACATTTCTAACACCTTAAGTAAAGGTACTATGGTTTGTGTAGCATGTGATATTACATTACCAACAGAGTTTATTAAAACAAAACCAGCTTCAGAATGGTCTAAAAACACTGAAGACCTCCATAAGAGGCCTTCAATATTTATAATTCATAAAAGTTAAAACTTAAGCTTTATTCACTTTAGCTTTTTTGTTTGGCTTTACAAAAGATGTATCATATCCAGAAAACTTCTTCATATAATGCTCAATTGTTGTTCCATAAGCATCAGAAAAACTGATAGATCCATGACTTCTCAGATATTTCTTAACACTTCCAGGCCCAGATAAATGTGCTGCTGCTAATATCCCTGATTCGGTAATAACAACACCATTTATTTTTTTACCTACATAATTTTTAATGTCACGTCTTAAAATCCATTTATTACGTTCTGCATTTGCTAAAAATGCTTTTTCTTGTAACTCTGGATTCTTTAGAAACTGTACCGGATTATGAATACCGATAATTTTTAAAGTTTCTTTTCCAAATTGGTATTTTCCTAAATACCCCAATGTATTCACTGTAAAATAATTACCTCTAGATTCTTTAAAACCTAAAGCTTCTTTAAAACCTACATACGTTTTTCCTAAAGAAGGTGAAAACGAACTTGCAATATCTGTTTTTAATGCTTCTGCATTGTTATAGCTAATACTATCATTAACCATGTTATAATTTAAGGCCAAGCCTTTTGTCAAATAACTGTCCCCGACTTTAAAAGTTTCATCTGTTGAAAACGAAAAGAAAGCCAAAGAACATATTGCAAGAATTACGAATAAGTAACTTCCAATATTTTTTATCATACGATTTAATTTCTTCAGGTGGGTAATAGATGTTTACCTGAAAATTTCAGCTTGCAAATATACAACATTTTTATTAATCTGAAAACTAATTGATTAACAGAAATATAGTGCTTCTATTATGCTACAAACGTACGTTTTAACCGAGTTTAGATGGTGTTTTAGTTTCTTTTCGCGAAGGAAAAATATTACATAAACTTTTGTTAAAATTCTATTTTAGGAACCTAATGCGTGATTCCTTGACGATTTAAGTAGCTTTGATATGCTCTTGCATTGGCGTTATGTTGACTTAAATTCTTAGCAAATCTATGATATCCGATACGCTCTGCATCTGCTGCAAAATAATAATAATCATGCTTCTCTGCATTTAAAACTGCTTTAATAGCTGTAAGATCTGCCATTGCTATTGGTCCAGGAGGCAATCCGCCATTTAAATATGTATTATAAGGAGATTCAATTGCTTTATGAATATTTAAAACACGCTTTATAATAGTATTTTTATATTCAGGTAATTGATAAGCTGCAAATTTTAAAGTAGGATCTGCTTGCAAAGGCATACCAACTTTTAATCTGTTTAAATACACTCCCGCAATTCTAGGCTGTTCGTCGGCGGCTTTAGATTCTTCATGTACAATAGAGGCTAAAGTAATGACTTCGTTTTGAGTCAATCCAATTGCTTTTGCTTTTGCTAATCTGGTTTCATTCCAAAATCGTTTATATTCCGTAAGCATACGGTCTCTAAATTCTTCTCCAGAAGTATTCCAGAAAAACTCATAACTATTAGGAATATACATCCCTAACAGCGTTGCTTTATTAAATGTGTTATCTTTTAAAAATAAGGTATCTCTCATAGCGGTTAATAGCTCTAAACTATCTGCTTCAATTTGAGTTGAGATACGACCTGCTAATTTCTCTATATTTTCTTGATTATTAAAAGCAACTTGAATTGGGATATTATTAATACGTATAGAATTTATAATATCGTTATTATTCATATCTTTCGCAATACGGAACTTTCCAGCTTTAATATGAGTAGTATATTGTTTACGTTCTGCCAAAGCATCAAACTTATCAATATCTTTTAAAAGAGGTTTTAATTGTTCTCGTACATCTTGATAAGATGCTCCGGTAGCAACATAAATGTATGCACTTTCATTATTAAAAGCCGTATTTGGCTTAAACATGGCTGAATATACATAGTTTGCAAAAAATGCAGCAACTACAAGTCCAATTAGCACTATGGCTACAATAATTTTTTTAATATACATTAGTTATTAATTAGTTGAAAAAGAAATTCGTTTTTATATGTTCCGTTTACAAGGTTCCAGTCTTTTTTTAACCCAACATTTTGGAAACCTTGATTAGTAAATAGTTTAAGACTAGCCTTATTGTCTTCAGATATATTACAATACACTTGATGTAATTGAAGTTGAATAAAACAATAATTTATTAATAAAGACAATGCTTCGCTACCATAGCCTTTATCACGTTTCTCGACATCGTTTATTAATATACCTATACCGGCTTTTCTATTTTTAAAATCGAAATCGAAAATATCTATTAAACCAATCGTATTATTATCATAATCTGAAATCACTAAACGTAATTGCTTAACTTCGTAAATATCAAGATGTGCCTGCTCTAAATACTGTTTAATTAAATAGCGAGAATACGGTGTTTGGGTGTTGCTTAGTTCCCAGATAGATTCATCATTTTCAACTTTATGAATATAATCTAAATCTTCAGGTTCTAAACCTCGTAAATAAATATGTTTGCCTTTTAAGGTTACCATTCTATTTCTCCTTTAAACACTTGTTTTGCAGGACCAATTAGCCAAACATTGTTATAACCTTGTTCTGTTTTAGTAAAAGACACTTTTAAATCTCCGCCTTTAACTTTTAAACGCACTGTATTACCAGGAGTTTCCCCTAAATAATTCATAGCAATAGCAACAGCAGTTACACCTGTACCACAAGATAAAGTTTCGTCTTCTACGCCTCTTTCGTAAGTTCTAACTTCAAAAGAATCACTAGACATTTTCTTAACAAAATTTACATTAGTTCCTTCCTTATAATAAGGAGCACCATTTCTAATTGTTTGTCCTAAGGTTTTTATATCGAATGTTTCAATATTATCCTCAAACTGAACATGATGAGGGGATCCTGTATTTAAAAACACATACGATCCATGGTTCTCTACAGTCAACACATCTTGCATTTGCAATTGTATTAATTCACCATCGAACACAACATGGTGCATACCATCTATAGCTTCAAAAGAGGCTTTTTTATCGATTACTTTTAAATCTTTTGCAAACTGAGATAAACAGCGTCCTCCATTTCCGCACATGGTACTTTCATTACCATCAGCGTTATAATACACCATTTTAAAATCGACTTCTGGATGATTTTCGAGTAAAATTAATCCATCTGCGCCAATTCCAAATCGTCTATCACATAAGCGATTAATAAGAGCTGTATCTTGTTTATTGAATGTATTTTGACGATTATCTATCATCACAAAATCATTCCCTGTTCCTTGATATTTATAAAATGTATGTTTCATAATTAGGAGCAAATATAGGAATATTAGCTATTATTCCGAGTGTTAAAAACTCTTTAATAGTAAGTTAAATAGCGTTAAACTATTTCATCTATTCCATTAAAGAAGTAATTTTATTCATCATTATACAATAACCTAAATTACTTTTAACATGAAAAAAATATTAACCTTAGTCCTTGTTTCTGCCTTAGGAGGTATGTTAACTCTTGGCACTTATAAAATGTTTTTAGAAAGCAATAATGCTTTAGTAATTACTAAAACACAAACTCCTACTAATTTTATACCAACATCTAACGTCGCTAACGCTATTAACAACGCGCCCGACTTTACAACCGCAGCAGAAAACACAGTTCACAGCGTTGTTCACGTTAAAAACACATCTATTGTTTCTGGACAGATGACCTATAAAGACTTGTTTTACGGAAGAAGTTCTGCAAGACCACAAGTAGGTACAGGTTCTGGAGTAATTATTTCTCCAGACGGATATATTATTACGAACAATCATGTGATTGATGATTCTCAAGAACTAACAGTTACTTTAAATGATAATAGAGAATTTAATGCTAAAATTATTGGTAGCGATGAAAAAACTGATATCGCCTTATTAAAAATTGAAGCAGGTGAAGATTTACCGTATACTGCTTTTGGTGATAGTGATCAAGCCAAACTTGGGGAATGGGTACTTGCTGTAGGTAATCCATTTAATCTAACATCTACAGTAACTGCAGGTATTATAAGTGCAAAATCCAGAGATTTATCAGGAGATAGTTACCAATCGTTTATACAAACAGATGCTGCTGTAAACCCTGGAAATTCTGGTGGTGCTCTAGTAAATGCAAATGGAGATTTAATAGGAATAAATACAGCAATATCTTCTCAAACGGGTTCTTACATAGGGTATTCTTTTGCTGTACCTAGTAATATAGCAAGAAAAGTAATTGAAGATATTATGGAATACGGTAACGTACAAAATGGTATTTTAGGCGTTACAGGGGGTGCTTTAAATAATGCTTTCGCAGAAAAATTAAATATTCAAGATACAGAAGGTTTTTATGTAGATAATGTTGAAGAAGGCTCTGGTGCACAAGTTGCGGGTATTGAGAAAGGTGATATTATAAAAAAAATAGATCAAGTTAAAATTAGAAAATTTGCAGATCTAAGAGGTCATTTAAACACAAAGCGTCCAGACGATGTTGTAAATATAACCATTTTAAGAGATGGAGATTTAAAAGAAATCCCAGTAACTCTAATAAAAAATCAAACATTCACAATGCCTCTTGTTGGTGTGATTAAAAACACAGATAAAAAAGACTTAAAGAAATTTAACTTAAATAACGGTGTAAAAATTATAAGACTTAATGACGAATATGCTCAATATTGGAAACAAAACGGCATTTTAGAAGGGACCATTATAACGGCCATTAACGCACAAAAAGTAAACACTATTGATGATGTTCAAAACATACTTAAAACAAAATCACCTTACGAACCTTTACAAATCGAATTAATTAATGCTAAAGGTGAAAAAGAACGTTATAACTTTAGATAAAACATAAACATCTTTAAACAATTTTAATAAAACCCTTTAGATATTCTTGAGGGTTTTATTTTTTTTTAAAAAACAGACTACGAAAACGTTTGAAATCTATTACTTTTGGTTTTACAAACTAAAACTATAACTAATGAGTTTTAACGAAACTTATGAAAAAGAACTAGCCTTCCAAGCCGATAGAAGAAGAGCTACTGTAAAATTTATTAAAATTGTAAGCGACCTTTGGTACGATAAAGCCATAGAACTGGTCCTGTTTAGAAATCAATTGATAGATCGAAACGTAAGTCAGATTCTAAACTTACACGAATATGCTGGTAAATTTGTACAAAAACCAATTTCTATTTTCGATTCTGTAGATATTGCTCAAGCGATTAAGAAATTAGATTTACCACCTGCAAAGTTAGATATCGGAAAATTAACTTACGAATTTCAGTCTAATGATTTAAAGGAACTTAATGCGACTGCATTCATTGTTAATAAGCTTAAAAATGCTAAAAAAAATGGAACTATTACCCCTAAAGACGTTGTGCTTTATGGTTTTGGTAGAATTGGCCGTCTAGTCGCTAGAGAACTCATGACTCGAACAGGAGCAGGTAATCAACTTCGTTTAAGAGCCATAGTAACACGCGGAGAAATAGATCAAACGGTGTTAGAAAAAAGAGCTTCTCTTTTAAGAAACGATTCTGTTCATGCCGATTTTCCAGGAACAGTTTCAGTAGATGCAAAAAATAATGCTTTAATAATTAATGGAACCACTGTAAAAATTATTTCAGCAAATAATCCAGAAGATATTGATTACAACTCTTATGGTATCAACAATGCATTGGTTATAGACAACACTGGAGCATTTAGAGACAAAGAAGCACTAAGCAGACATTTAAAAGCGAAAGGCGTAAATAAAGTATTATTGACAGCTCCAGGAAAAGGTATTCCCAATATTGTTCATGGTGTAAATCATTTAGAATATAATCCGGATACAGTAAATATTTTTTCTGCAGCATCCTGTACAACTAATGCCATTACTCCTATTTTAAAAGCTATGGAAGATGAATATGGTGTGAAACATGGTCATTTAGAAACAATCCATGCCTATACAAACGACCAAAATTTAGTTGATAATTATCATAGTAAATACCGTCGTGGTAGAGCAGCTGCATTAAACATGGTTATTACAGAAACAGGGGCAGGAAAAGCTGTAGCAAAAGCCTTACCTAGTTTAGAAGGCAAATTAACATCTAATGCTATTCGAGTTCCTGTACCAAATGGATCTTTAGCCATCTTAAATTTAGAATTAAATTCTGAAACTTCTATTGATAATTTAAATGCTACCATTAAAAAGAATGCTTTAGAAGGTGCTTTAGTCGAGCAAATTAAATACGAACTTAGCGACGAATTAGTATCTAGCGATATTGTTGGTTGTTCTGCTCCAGCAATTTTTGATAGTAAAGCCACAATTGTAAGCCCAAATAATAAAAATGCAATTTTATATATCTGGTACGATAACGAATATGGATATAGCCATCAAGTAGTTAGGCTTGCAAAATATATTTCTAAAGTTAGACGTTATACATATTATTAATAGGAATCATCCAAGTATTAATTTCTAACGTATATATAAAACCTCACATTTGTGAGGTTTTTGTAAATTATACTGCCGAACTTAAACATTATTTTTTAAATTCGTGACATCCTTAAAAACCAAATAAGATTTCAATAATGAATGTAGTAAAAACCATTACAACCACGCTAATCGCGTGTCTGCTTACCATTACTTTATCTGCGCAAACAAATAAAGATGAAGATTCAAATTCTAATTTATCTTTAAACGAAGGTACTTTAGATACTCAATTCGAATTTCTTATTCAGAAGTCGAATAACTATCAGAATTACAAGGTGGTTAAAAAAGCATGGTTACAAACATTAAAGTCTCACACTTTAGACTCTTTACAAGCTATTCGAAAAGATTTAGTTGAAACTCAAATTATTGTAGATCAACAATCTAATGAAATCGCAACCTTAAAAACAAAATTAAACGAAACTCAAAACACTTTAGACCTTACTAATCAAGAAAAAGATAGTATGGAATTTTTAGGTATGCAATTAAGTAAAACAACTTATAACACGTTTATTTGGTCTATTATAGGCGGACTCTTAATATGTTTACTATTCTTTATCTATAAATTTAGAAATAGTAATTCTATAACTAAAGAAGCTAAACGTATGCTTTCTGAAATTGAAGAAGAATTTGATGAACATCGAAAAACAGCTTTAGAAAGAGAACAAAAAGTTCGCAGACAATTACAGGATGAATTAAATAAACAAAAAGGAAACTCTTAGTCCTAAGAATTACAATCCTTTATAAATTAAAGTCCATACACCAACGTATGGACTTTTTTGTTAATTGTATTTGGGTATTAAATATCTTCGGTTTTTAAATCCATTCTTCGCATCTTTGCAATTGATTTAAAATGAAGCCATGCGCATAGATATCATTACTGTTTTACCTGAACTACTTAAAAGTCCGTTTGAAGCATCTATATTAAAACGAGCTATTGATGCTAATTTAGTTGAAGTTCATTTTCATAATTTAAGAGATTACACAACAGACAACTATAAAACGATAGACGACTATCAGTTTGGGGGTGGTGCTGGAATGGTAATGCTTATTGAACCTATAGATAAATGCATCACTAAATTAAAGACAGAGCGTGATTACGACGAAGTAATTTACATGACACCAGATGGTGAAACTTTAAAACAAGGCATTGCAAACACATTATCCTTAGCAGAAAACCTTATTATTCTTTGTGGTCATTATAAAGGAGTAGATCAACGTGTACGTGATTTATTTATAACTAAAGAAATCTCTATAGGCGATTATGTATTATCTGGAGGCGAATTAGGAGCAGCAGTTTTATGCGATTCTATAATACGATTAATCCCAGGTGTTTTAGGTAATGAAACCTCTGCATTAACCGATTCTTTTCAAGATAATTTATTAGCTCCACCTATTTATACACGACCTAGAGAGTATAAAGGATTAAAAGTTCCTGAAATATTATTTAGTGGTAACTTTCCTAAAATAGAGAAATGGCGTGAAGATCAAGCTTTTGAGCATACAAAAAAACGCCGTCCAGACTTATTAGAAGACTAATTAATTTATAACAACAAAGTATTGCAAATAAAAAATAAATCACTATTTTTGCACCCAATTTCGAATCAACCTCTGGCGAAAATCGTGAATGTTGCTTTGGATTAACTATAATTAAATAATAAAGATATGGAATCTTTAATAAAATTTGTACAAGACGAATTTGTAACAAAAAAAGAATTCCCTGAATTCGGAGCAGGAGATACAATCACTGTTTACTACGAAATTAGAGAAGGAGAAAAAGTACGTACTCAGTTTTTCAGAGGTGTAGTAATTCAAAAAAGAGGTTCAGGTAGTTCTGAAACATTTACTATCAGAAAAATGTCTGGTACTGTAGGAGTAGAACGTATCTTCCCTGTTAACATGCCTGCTTTACAAAAAGTAGAAATTAACAAAAAAGGTAAAGTGCGTAGAGCTCGTATTTTCTACTTTAGAGGTCTTACTGGTAAAAAAGCAAGAATTAAAGAAAGAAGAAACAAGTAGTAACTTACTTATCATATTAAAAAGTCCTAACAATTTAGTTAGGACTTTTTTTATGAACAAAAGTTAAAAAGTTAAGTTCATAACCTGTTGATATCTAAAATGTTAAAAAACATTGAAAAACTAATATTATTTCTTATCTTTATAAAACAGATTAATACTCTAGTTTAAGAATTAAAGTATTAAACGTTCTTTTAAATTGTTTTTTCAGATTTTTAAATAACATGTATTGTTGTTAAAAATTATGGGGTTTTAAAAAGTAAAATTGCTAGGCAATAAAAACAATTAAAACTTAAAGTTTTCTAAACATTAAAACAAAAGTTGATTTACATAAAAAAGAAAACGATATTCTAATTAGTTTTTATAAAACTAAAGCAGAAACATAGAAAACAATTAAAAGAGAAACATTTAGTAATTAGTAAATACATTTTGAACGTTACATTTATAAATGTTTCATTTTTGAAATAGTTTATTTTAAATAAAAACAAGTAAGATTATAATCTGAACGTAATCAGACCATAGACTGATAATATTAAAATACTATTTCAGAGAAAGCCATATCAATATAGTTTACGCTATTGTGATATGGCTTTTGTTTTATAAAATAAATACAAAAAAAGCAATCATCTAATTATTGATAAATAAACTAATTCCCCAAATTTATAATTTATCAATAACAAAAACATTAACTAGATAAATAAAAATTACATAAAAGCTATTTCTAATTTTAAATCGTTATAGTTAAACATTAGCTTTTTTGTATATTTGCATTCCACGAAAATTGTGTTGCATTTTTCGTTCAAAAAAATTCTATAAAACAAATTAAAATGGCATACAGCTCTCGAATTATTTACACAAAAACAGATGAAGCACCGGCTTTAGCTACTTATTCTTTTTTACCAATCGTTCAAGCTTTCTTAAGTCCTTCAGGAATCAATGTTGAAACTAGAGACATTTCTTTAGCGGGACGAATTATTGCTAACTTTTCAGATTTCTTAACTGAAGACCAACAATTACCTGATGCTTTAACAGAACTTGGAGAATTAGCTAAAAACCCAGAAGCTAATATTATAAAATTACCAAATATTAGTGCTTCTCTTCCTCAACTTAAATCAGCTATTAAAGAATTACAAGGTGACGGATATAAATTACCTAATTATACAGACGAACCTAAAACTGATGCTGAAAAAGAAATCAAATCAAGATACGATAAGATAAAAGGTAGTGCTGTAAACCCTGTATTACGTGAAGGAAACTCTGACCGTAGAGCACCTAAAGCTGTAAAAAATTACGCTAAAAAATATCCACACTCAATGGGAGCTTGGAATCCAGACTCTAAAACACATGTTTCGACTATGAGTGAAGGAGATTTTTACAGTAATGAAAAATCTATAACTCTAGACCATGCTACATCTATAAGTATTCAGTTAGAAGATAAAAATGGAAAAACAACAGTATTAAAAGATAAATTAGATCTATTAGAAGGTGAAATTATCGATGGTACTGTAATGAGTAAAAAAGCACTTTTAAAGTTTTTAGAGGCTCAAATTAAAGATGCTAAAGATAAAAACGTATTATTCTCTCTACACATGAAAGCAACTATGATGAAGGTTTCAGACCCTATCATTTTTGGTCATGCTGTACGTGTATTCTTTAAAAATGTTTTTGATAAACACGCTGAAACTTTAGACAGTATTGGTGTTGACGTTAATAATGGGTTTGGAAACTTATTAAGTTCTATTGAAGCTTTACAAGAAGATAAACGTAATGAAATTCTTGCAGATATAGACGAAGCCTTCAAAAACGGACCTTCAGTAGCCATGGTAGATTCAGATAAAGGAATCACTAATTTACATGTACCTAGCGATGTTATTATCGATGCTTCTATGCCAGCAATGATTCGTACTTCTGGACAAATGTGGAATGCCGCAGGGAAACAAGAAGACACTAAAGCTGTAATTCCAGATAGTAGTTATGCGAGTATTTACGAAGCAACTATTAATTTCTGTAAAGAACATGGAGCTTTCGATCCGACAACAATGGGAACTGTTCCTAACGTTGGTCTAATGGCTCAAAAAGCTGAAGAATATGGTTCTCATGACAAAACTTTTGAAATAGCTACAGATGGTATTGTTCGTGTAATTGATGCGAACAATAACGTATTAATTGAACATACTGTTGAAGCTGGTGATATTTGGAGAATGTGTCAAGCTAAAGATGCTCCTATTCAAGACTGGATTAAATTAGCTGTAAGCAGAGCAAAAGCTACAAACATACCTACTGTATTTTGGTTAGACAAAAACAGAGCGCATGATGCTGAATTAATTAAAAAAGTAGAAAAATATTTACCAAATCATAATACATCTGGATTAGATATTCAAATTTTATCTCCAGAAGAAGCAACTTATTTTACATTAGCTCGTATTAAAAAAGGAGAAGATGCTATTTCTGTTACAGGAAATGTATTGCGTGATTACTTAACAGATTTATTCCCTATTTTAGAATTAGGAACAAGTGCTAAAATGTTATCTATCGTTCCTTTAATGAATGGTGGCGGATTATTCGAAACTGGTGCTGGTGGATCTGCTCCAAAACATGTACAACAATTCTTAGAAGAAAATCATTTACGTTGGGATTCTTTAGGTGAATTTTTAGCATTGGCTGTTTCTTTAGAGTATATGTCTGAAAAAACTAAAAATGATAAGGCATTAATTTTAGCAGACGCTTTAGATGAAGCTACTGGAAAATTATTAGATAACGGAAAATCACCTTCTCGTAAAGTTAAAGAATTAGATAACCGTGGAAGTCATTTTTATTTAGCTTTATATTGGGCAGAAGCTTTAGTTAATCAAACTAAAGATGCTACTTTAAAAGCTACTTTTACAAATGTTGCTAAGGCTTTATCTGAAAACGAAGATAAAATTATTGAAGAACTTAATACAATTCAGGGAACACCTGTAAATCTTAAAGGCTACTATTTACCAAGTATTAAATTAATCACAGATGCTATGCGTCCTAGCGCAACTTTTAATTCTATATTAGAAACTATTTAAGTAGTAATTACTTATACATCTTATTAATACATTATCAAAAAAGATCCCTAATTAGGGATCTTTTTCTTTTTAATTAATTAGCATTCATTTTTTTTAAATTTTTATCTTTGTGTCATGACTTTTATTAAAACAACCGAAGCAAATTCTAAATATAATAATTTAGAAAAAATGACTCTTTCAGATTTATTAATCAACATTAATAATGAAGATAAAACAGTACCTTTTGCTATTGAAGAAGCTTTACCTCAAATAGAATTAGTTATCAAGCAAGCCATCTTAAAATTAAAAATGGGAGGCCGTATTTTCTATATTGGAGCTGGTACTAGCGGACGATTAGGTGTGCTTGATGCGTCAGAATGTCCTCCAACTTTTGGAGTAAATTCTAATGTTATCATTGGTATAATTGCAGGAGGAGATAAAGCAATAAGAAATGCTGTAGAATTTGCAGAAGATTCTACAACTCAAGCTTGGGAAGATTTGCAACGACATAATATTTCAAATAAAGATATTGTAATAGGAATTGCTGCATCAGGAACAACTCCTTATGTTATATCTGCATTGGAAGCCTGTAATGATAGTAATATTACTACAACTTGTATTACATGTAATAAAAACAGCCCGTTATCTTTAACTGCACGATATCCTATTGAAATCATTGTAGGTCCTGAATTCTTAACAGGAAGCTCAAGAATGAAAGCAGGAACAGCTCAAAAACTAGTACTAAACATGATATCCACAGCCTCTATGATTCAGTTAGGAAAAGTAAAAGGAAATAAAATGGTAGATATGCAACTGAATAATGACAAACTTGTAGATCGTGGTATTAAAATGATTATGGCTGAATTAAATATATCATACACTGATGCAGAACGTCTTTTACAAGAACACAAAAACGTAAGAGCATCTATAGATTTCTTCAACAATGGAAACAGATAAAACAAACAAAGAAATTCTAGTAAAAGGCTTAAAAAAAATGGCGATATCTTTAGCATGTATGCTATTAGGCCCAACATTCCTCCATATATCACTAACAAACAGAGAAAAACCACTATTTATCCCTATATTAATTATTGGGATTATTATTTGCTTCTTAGCAATGTATTTTGCTTTCAAAGGTCTTATGACTATTATGGATAGTATGTTTAGAAAGAAAAAGTAATACCTAAACACACCTTATTATAAAACAAAGAAGCCTAACACTAATAAGTTAGGCTTCTTTGTTTATAAATGTATACGAATAATAAATACAGATTTATAAGTGATTATAGAGACACTAATTTAAAAGAAATAATAAAAACATAGTTTTTTGTATTAAAAGATAAAAACTTACTTAATTAAGCTAATTATAGCCTTAAAATATAAAATAAAGAAGATCCTTAATAATAATTAGACACACTCATAGATATAGTCATGTTAAGGGTTTGATTAAACTAATTTTTAATTAGCATGGTACTATTCATTTCAGGACAACGTGATTGAAGTTTATTCGTTATAAACCACAAAAAGAATTGTGTATTGCATATAAACTATAATTAATTTTAAACAAAAAAAATCCTGAACAAATAAATGTTCAGGATTAGTTTAAAAAAGGCGACGACCTACTCTCCCACAA
>NZ_CANMTH010000016.1 GCF_947500765.1 uncultured Formosa sp.
TATCCAAGTTACAAAACCGAATATGAAAAATAAACCAGCTATAATCGCTATGGCGATGGTGTTGGTATTTGATTTAACAGGGGGATCTACTATACGGGTCATGGGTAAATATTAAAGTTAATTAAGGAGTAGTTTTTTGAGAGAATTGTGACTTTATTATAATTTTCTAAATATTATAATTCTAAACAATCTCCTGCTTTAAATGCAACTTGAATATCTTCTGAGGATACGGATATATTATAATTTTTTTCTGATGTTAAGTTTTCACAAGACTTAGTCGATAAAATTTTAATATGATTATCCCAACTACCATCTGGAGATTTTAATAAAAGAAAAGAAAGAGTACTATTCTTAGGCACCAATTTCGTACCTGTATAAATTCCATTATAATCTGAATCTGTTAAGCTTACACTATCAGCATGCCAATATTCTTCTGCTCCTGTATTTACATTTTTAAAGGTTCCTGAAAGTGTTAACATTTCGCGTCCACCTTCTAAGTCTTTTAAATAAGGAGAGTCAGACATATCGACACTAAAAGTTACATTTACGGAATCATCGTTTTTAATATTTTTAGAGTAATAAGCAGTGCTTTCCCAATTTTGTTTTACAGTTTCAAGATTAGTTTTAAACCTTCTAAAGTCTTTGTGTTCTGTTTTAGTCCACCCTACCTCTGCATAAGCAGCTATTCTAGGGAATACTTGTCTGTATAAATCTTCTTGTGTGGGAATCCACTCGCTCCACATTTGGCATCCTAAACCTAAAATTTGAGATTCCATATTTTTATCAATTCCTTTTGGAATAGGCGAAAAACTATAGGCTTTTTCAAGCGATATTGAATTATAATCATAATCCAAATAAGTATAATTATGCTGAGAATTCACAACTTCATGACCTTTTTCAAGTGCAGATATCATTAATTCTTGACTACCTTTCCAAAAATGAATTATAGCACTTTGGGCTAACTTTTCGTTGTTCTCTTTCTTACCCTCTTCTACATTATAATGATGTAAATTTTCACCTAAAATATCATTCCACCCCATCATTCTGTAACCTTTACTTTCAATAAATTTAGACATTCTATTTGTAAATGCTATTTGTATATCTGGGTATGAACTAATATTATGATCTTCCATCCAATTGGTTACCATTTCGCTCTCTTTCCATTGTCCAAACTTAACCTCGTCACCTCCAATATGTACAATTTTACTCGGAAACAAATCAATGACTTCTTGCAATACATTTTCTAGAAATGTGTTTACTGCTGGATCTGTCACATTAAAAATATTAGGTAAAATTCCAAATGTCTCAGACACATCTATAAGTTTATCTAAAGTTCCCAACCAAGGATATGACGCAATAGCAGCCGTGGCATGTCCTGGCATTTCTATTTCGGGAATGATAGTGATGTGTTTTTTTTCTGCATAAGCAATAACCTCTTTTATTTCTTCTTGAGTATAAAAACCAGAATGCGGTTCTCCTGTTCGTTTATCACTTTTTACACCATTAATTTGTGTATCTTTTCTATAGCTACCAATCTCAGTTAATAATGGATATTTTTTTATTTCAATTCTCCAACCTTGATCGTCTGTTAAATGCCAATGAAACACATTCATTTTCAATAAAGACATTTGGTCTAACATATCGTAAACAACCTCTTTTCCTTTAAAATGTCGTGATTCATCCAACATAAATGCACGCCATTTAAACTGTGGATTATCTTGTATTGAAACACTAGGAAATGAAATCACGCCTTTAGAAGTTTCGATTTTTAATTGTCTAAGCGTTTGAATTCCAAAAAATATTCCTGCAGATTTTGCTGCAGTAATACTTATTTTATTTTTAGTAATGTCTAATAAATAACCTTCATTTCCACAAATAGGCATGGTATTATCGTCTAATATTAACTCTACGTTATAGTCGATTGTCTTAGATTCTGTCACACTTAAACCAGATTCCTTTATTAATTTGCTTAGCTCATTAAATTCATTTTTTAAAGCCAAGTTATATTTTACGTTTAATCGTTTTAGTTTTAAAGTATCCTTATGTATGTCTACATTATTTGGATAAGGAATTAAATTTAATTGAGCTATCATTTTTGAGCTTGTAACACAAAGAATGATTGTTATTACTAATATTTTTATATTCATTTTTTTAAATATTATTGTCATGTATTTATACGTTAGCAAATTGATGAATCTCTCTATTTGCTATGTCTTTTAATAATTGTAGTTGTACTTTTTTTCTAGACATGTCTTTTTTATCTGCATTTAAGACCGCTTGTTGTTTTAATAATTCATTTTCTACATGATATGTTTCAATATCCTTCTTAGAAATTGATTTATATATACCATTAGCATACAACTTATAATTAAGCATTGTTAATGTTGATCCTGAAATGCTTTCAAACAATAACAAATCATCTGCATTCATTTCATTCAAAAATTTATTGGAATTATGTTTTAAAATAGGATGAGAAATATTTTTCCACATTTTTCCTGATGAAGCTGTTTTTTTAGATTCATCTGAATTGTAATACGTAAGCATAGCATTGTTAAATGGAATCTTTAAAAAAAGGCATAACTGATTTAATACAGCTTCGGGATGCTCGATAAGATCTTCATAACAGATAGAAAAAAACCGACTAGAATGTATGGTCCTTTTCAACTTTAAACATAAATCTTGTTCTGCTTTCCATTTATTTGCTAAATGATAAATATGCTTCGGACCAACAATTGCTTTTTTAAAAGAAAGTGCGACATCTCTTCCATCACGATATAAATGAATATATAAGGGTTGTATCCCAGACGCTTCAAATTGTTCGACGTAATTTATATTAGACATACTTTTACAACACCAATAAGACGCTTTAGAATGTGTCGCTTTTAAACTATATATTACTCTAAAAATTTCTAATAATGTGTTCGATTTACATTGCTGTTTAACACTATTGCTATCTAATTTTAAACCTTCCCATGGTACGGGATTACTCTCTATTAATTTACAGATATCATCAATCAATCTTAAAAAATTTAATTCATCATTTAAATCTCCATATTTTGATAATAAAGGATAAAATCGCTGAAGAATATGAGGCGGATGAGGCGCATCTATCTCTTGAATTTGATTTAGCATGACCCGTAACAAATTAGATCCAGATCGCTGTGTGCCTATAATTTGTATTGCTTTATTTTTTATCATATAATTAAAAAAAGTTGTAAAACAGCATTCCAGAAATTCCTGAAATAGGAATTAAATAAATGACATCTATTTTAAATTTAATTGATGCTATTAATACTATTATAAAGGTTAAAACAGAAAAATAATTAATGGGATAACTTTTACTAATGGTGAATGCCGCTGCTAGAATCATACCAATAACAGCTGGTCTTAACCCTTTAAAAGCGGCTTTAACTATGGGTGTGTTTTTTATTTTATTTAAAAATTCAGAAAAAATAATCATAATAAATGCTGGAGGAACAAAAACAGCTAGTGTAGCTGTAACAGCCCCTAGAAACCCACCAACTTTATACCCGATAAACGTGGCACTAATAAAGATAGGACCAGGAGTTAGCTGACCTAAAGCAATGGCATCTGCAAATTCTTTTTTTGACAACCAATGCAAACCATGCACAATAATTTCTTGCATAGCCGGAATAATAACATAGCCACCTCCAAATAACGTCACACTTATACTCGAAAACGTGACCATTAATTCTTTATTAATAATTGCCATTTTATGAGCGTTTCCTGTTGTTATTAACGGAAACAAAACACCAACTACAACAGACAATAACACAATACTTAAAGAGAAATATAATAAAGTTTTTTTGCTTTTTATTTTAGGGTTTACAAGAATATTATCAGGCGATATTCCCTTTTTATAAATTAATATTCCTAAAACACCACTTACTGAAATAATTATGACTGTAATAAAAATGGACTTAATTAACAGGATCACAGCTATCGCAGCAATGCAAATAACAACTTGTTTATAATCTTTAATATGCTTTTTAAACATGTTAAAAGCAACCGCTACAATTATTGCAGATACAGCTGGTAAAACACCTTTAAAAAAATCATTTAACATATCTACCTGACCATATTCTAGATATAAGAATGACAGTATAATCATGAACACAAATGATGGCAACAAAATACCAAGCATACTTACTAAAGCGCCTTTTATACCTTTTAACGAATACCCTAAATAAGCAATAACATTAAAAGCCATTGGCCCTGGTAATACAGATGCTAGCGAAATAGCGTCTAATAAAATATGGTCTTCTATTACAGGTTTCTTTTTAACAAGCTCTTTCTGAACTACAGATATTAAAGCCATAAACCCTCCAAATGATGTTGCACCAATTTTTATAAATGACCAAAACAAGAATGACAAAGTCACATCTTTAGAGGGAATGTAGTTAGTATCTGATTTTATCATTTGTGATTTTTAAAACATGAATTATTTAACATAACTAGTATCGTATAGTGCTTTTAAATACTGAACTCTATACGTAGAATACTCTAATGGCATATTCCCTAAAACGTTTCCGTTTTTATTAGTAAACACAATTCTATTTGTATTTGTACTACAAAAAACAACTAGACTATCATTAATATACTCTGCACTTCCCTGAGAGTGAGTAAAATATTTTTTTGGAAAAGGAACGATATCTTTAGCTTTTGCCTTCATTTGAATTGTATCTAATGAAATGGTTAACAATCGTGATTGTGAACCCGCATTAATATCTAACATTTTAATGCGGTTAGAAGCTTGTTTGAAACCGGGTTTAAACCTTAAGTTTCCATTATCTAATAAAACCAACTCATTATTTTCGTTAATTCTTATATTATGTTGTCCTGAAAACACGGCATCTTCTGGCATTATAAAATCACCATCTGTACCTCCTAGTTTCCAAATTAATTTACCCGTTTTTCCATTAATTTTCCAAATCTGACTAATATTCCGAAACGAAACATAATAATCTCCTTGTTTATCTTTGAATAAGGAATTTGCATGCAACCAATCTTTTTTACTTTTAAGAATCGTTTTATCATCTAGCGGATTCATAACATCGAATACAGACCATTCCCAAACCACTTCTTTTTTATGATTTAAAACGAGAATACCATCTCCTTTTATAGTGTCTGTTTTTGTACCACCAACAGCAGACAAGTCCATGATTCTCTCATTATAGACTAAGGTCATCACATTACCATTTTCATCTAAATCTACTTCATGATGAAACGAGTGTTCAATATTATCTTTACCTGTTTCAATCTCTAACAAAGTGTTGCCAAACTTATCATATTCAATAATTTTTTTCCCATTAGTAAAATGTAACGTATCGTTGCTTAAAATTCCTAATAACGTTTCCCTGTTCGTCCATTTAGACACTTTAAAATTGTCTTCATTTTTATAGTAAGATGCTAATTTTCCTTCACCATTTGTAATAAACAAATACCCTGGAATTTGTCTTGAATGAAAATGAAGATACCCATCGAACTTAACATTAGAAATGCTATCTGTATTTCTATAATAAGGCACCCATGGTATTTTTCTTGTGGTAGAAAAATCATATGTTTTACTATTTCTTTTTAATGATTTTTTCTGTACTACAACATTAAAATTATACTTGGTATTTAAATTCACGTCGACCAACATGAAATGGTGTAAATTTTTTTCTCTTGAAATAAGAGAATAAGAAATAACTGAATCTGTTTGCGCTGTATTTGTGTACGTCCAATATTGTATATAGGCATCTGCACCTTCAGAAGTTTCTACATCTATTTTTATTTTAAGCGCATTATCTTTCACTGAATTAATTTCAATGACTCCGATTTTTGGAGCGAATCTATTCGATATTTGACTGCACGATTGAAAAATAATAAAGAAAACAAGTAGGAGTTTCCGCATATAAATAAGATTAGAAGATTTGGTCTAATATTACAAAAGACCAAATCTTATTATTTTAAAAATTATTAGATGGATTTGGTTCCATATTTGGATTTAAATCTAATTCGGTACGTGGTATAGGCATCAATTGATAATCTTTTGTAATGGTAACAGAATATCCTTGATCTAATGCATATTGATTTAAAGTAGACACAAATACACCTTGTCTTATTAAATCGTCTTTTCGCTGTCCTTCTCCTGCCAATTCAATGGCACGTTCTTTAAGTACAGCGGCTTTAAAGTCTGCAGAACTTAAACCTTCTGTAAGGTTAGCCAATCCGGATCTATTTCTAACCTGATTTATCGCATTATAAGCATCTGTATTAGGTCCGTTTAATTCATTTTCTATTTCTGCTTTTAATAATAACACATCTGAATAACGTAAAACTGGTACACTCATTTTAGAAATCCCATAATTTTGGTAAGCAACATATCCTGTTCCTGGTGCTGTAACATCTCGGTTATAACTTCCAAATTTTCTATTAATAGCAAAACCAAAATCATCTATAGCATTCTTTATTGCTCCTCCATATAAATATGGATATTCTTCAAAATATACTTCGTTACGTTCGTCTTCAGATTCTATTTCATTATATATTCCTACTGGAAGACCTACTGTAGCCCATCCTGTATCGTACCCCCAAGGAGTAAAGAATTTTAAATGGTGATTAGAAGCTGTACTGTACGATTCTCCTAAAGACATGACTGAAAAAATAAATTCGTCATCTAAAACATTCGATTCATAAAACAGTTCTAAAAAATTACTTTCAGTAAATAAATTATAGTCGCCAAGAGCAATTAAGTTATCAATATTTGCACCTGCTTCTTCCCATTTAAGTTGTCTTAATTGTGTTTTAGCTAAAAGACCATATGCAGCGCCTTTAGACGCTTTTCCTGGTGTATAAGATTTACCAGGTAAATACGTAGAAGCATATTCAAAATCGGCTTCTATTTGTACATACACAGCTTCTAAATCTGTACGTGCTAAACCTACTTCATCAGATTGTGTAGGTTCTAATTTTAAAGGCACAGATCCAAACAAGCCCGTAAGATCGTAATATGCTAATCCTCTTAAAAATTTTGCTTCAGCAATAAGCTGTTCTCTAGAAACATCTTTAAAAGCCGTTTCATCGATACCTTCTATTAAAAGGATAGCCCAATTTGCTCTATCGACAACGGTATAAATACTTGCCCATAAATCTGCTGAAATATCTTCGTCACTCCAGTCGTAAGTTTCTAGAGGTCTATATTTAGAATCATTTAATATAAAAACATCAGTAATACCATCTGTAGCTCTAGCCAATACTCCTGAGGCATAATAATCCCATCCTCCAGCTAATAATCCGTTATAAATACCATCTATTAATGCTGTAGCATCACTTTCTGTACTTATATTAGATTCAGATAATTGTCCCTTAAGTTCTTCCTCTAAATCATCACTACATGAATTTAATGTAACTAAACATATAAAAAACATGCAGTACGTTGTTACTCTTATTAATTTCTTTTCTATCATAATTTTTTGATTTAAATTCCTACTTTAACTCCAAGTGAAAAAGATCTTTGATACGGATAAGAATATGCATCTAACCCTGCACCTGTATTAAGGTTTGTACCGCTAGATCTTGTAGAATTTACTTCTGGATCGAAACCAGAATAATCGTTCCAAGTTGCTAAATTTGTACCTGTTAAACTTAACTGCAGTGTTGCTAATCCGATTTTATCTAAGACTTCTTTATTAAAATCATAAGCGAGACTTACATTTTTAAGTCTTATATAAGAAGCATCTTCAACAAAATAATCGTTTACCCATCTATCTCCTTGCCACAAATCTTGTGGTAAAGTACCATCCTGATTTGTAGGAGTCCATCGTTCTTTAGCTATATCTAGAGTGTTATATTGATATCCGATAACATTATTTCCATTTAGTTTATCGACATCGAAAACACCTGTTAGAAATACTGAAAGCGTAATATTTTTATAACCGAATGTATTACTAAAACCTGCATTATATTTAGCATAACCATTACCAATTAATTCTTTATCTTCTCCTGTAATTTGCCCATCACCATTAATATCTTTAAACAATGGATCTCCTGCTTGCGCTGTAGGTTGTGTTGAAGATGTTTCACCTTGTTGTAAAATCCCTAAATATCTATAACCATAGATTGTTCCTACAGGAAGGCCTTCTTTTAGAACAGAATACGAACCACTTACATTACCATCTATTCTTGCTTCTTCTCCTGGTAAGAAATCTGTACCTTCTATTAATTCAAGACTTACAACGGTATTTTCGTTTTGAGAGAAATTAAGATTTGATGTCCAACTAAATCCATTATCAAACCTCTTATTATAGTTTAATCCGATTTCGAAACCTTTATTTTCGACTTCTCCTGCATTGGTTAAAATTGATTCTATACCATTAGAAGGCGCAATGGTTTTATCTAATAATAAATTAGTTGTATTGTTCTTGTAATATCCTAATTCCATTGTTAAATCGTTATCGAAGAAGCCAACTTCAAGAGCTAAATCAAACTTTTTAGTTTCTTCCCATTTCAAATCTTCATTTCCAACACGGGAAGATATAGTCCCAATGGATAAAGTTGAACCATCTGTAGTTACAGAAGCTGAAGGAGAAAATGTACTTTGACCTAATCCAACTCCAAATCTATCGTTACCTGTAATACCTACACTTGTTCTTAACTTTAACTGAGAAATTAAATTACTTTTAAAAAAGTCTTCGTTATGTACATTCCATGCTAATGCAGCTGCGGGGAAATCTCCCCATTTATTACCTTCACCAAATTTAGAAGAGCCATCTCTTCTATAAGTTAAAGTAAGAAGATATCTATCATCAAAAATGTAATTCATTCTAGCCAAATACGAGGCTAATTCACTCTCGGCGATATAAGAAGACGGAGTTAAAATTGTTGCTCCACTTTGTAAGCTATAATAGCCTAAAGCATCTGTTGTAAAATCACTAGAACCAGCTGAGAAATATTCTTCACTACTCCATTCATGTGTATATCCTGCCACAGCATTTATACTGTGTTTACCAATTAATTTATCGTAACTTAATAAATTTGAATAGGTGTAATATTTATATAGTAAATGACTTTGTCTTGCAGATCCCGGATCTAAAGATGATGCAACAATACTTGACGTTGAAGGTAAAAATTGACTTATTTTTTGATTAACTATTCTTGCTCCTCCTTGTGTTTTAAAGGTAAAATCTTTAAAAATTTTAGCTTCTAAGAAAGCATTAGCCAACACAAAATAATTAGTTCCACTATTATCCATAATCTCCATGGTTTCTAACGGATCTGTAGGAGATGAATCTCCAAAAATCAAGGCCTTATCTTCTATAGATAATGCATCGTAAACTTCGTAAGTTGGTGTTAGTGGGCTGGTTTGAAAAATACCTCTTAGAATATTGTCTTGTAACGAGTTTGCAGAAAATCCAAGAAAATCACTCTCTGTTGCTGAAAAGGATGTATTAACTCCTACTTTTATTCTATCGTCTAACAAATCTTGATCTGCATTTAAACGTATATTATAACGATCGAAAGATGTATTTCTAACAACACCATCCCAAGAATAAGCTCCTAAACTAAAGAACATTTTAGTATCATCGTTACCACCGCTAACAGCGATCTGGTGTTCAGAGGTATATCCCGTTTCAAAAGCTTCATCTAACCAATTGGTTTGCAAACCAAGTTCTTCTATTCTTGCTATAGCCTCATCTGTATAATAAGGCGCAATTCCATTTGCAACATCTATTTCATTTTGAAGTGTCGCGTAATCTGCAGAATTAATAAAATCATACGCATCTATATTTGCATTTTGAATGGAATAACTGCCCGTGTATGTTACCGAAGATTTTCCTTTTTTACCACGTTTAGTCGTAATAATTACAACTCCATTCGCTCCCCTTGTTCCATATATTGCTGTTGCAGAAGCATCTTTTAATATACTTACACTCGCAATATCTGCAGGATTAATACTGTTAGATAAAGATTCCATTGGAAATCCATCTACAACATATAAAGGGTTATTGTTACTGTTAACAGAATTATTACCTCTAATTCTAACTAACATATCGGCACCTGGCTCTGAACTTGTGGTTGATATTTGAACCCCAGAAGCTCTACCTTGTATTAAGTTTTCTACTCCTACCGCAGGTCCTTTATTAAAACTTTTTTCATTGATAACAGCAACCGAACCGGTTAAGTCTTCTTTACGAACACTTCCATATCCAATAATAATAGTTTCATCTAACTCGTTAAGTTCTGCTTCTAAAACAACCCTTAAACTTGTTTGTGAATTTATTTTAATTTCTTTTTTAGAATACCCTAAAAAAGAAAAAACAAGTGTACCACCCTGAGATATACTAGTAGAGAAGTTTCCATCAAAATCTGACACGACACCTTTAGAAGTGCCTTTAATAGTTATTGTTGCTCCTGGGAGCGGATTTCCTTCTGTGTCGACTAAAGTGCCTTCTATATTTTTCTCTTGGGCTTGAACAGGAAGGACTAGCCCAAATATAAGCACGCAAATAATTTTAAATAATGTTTTTTTCATATAAAAGATGTACGTTTAAAAGGTTAATAAATCACATATAGTCATTTCATGAGTAATATGCCTTTACAATATTATGGCATAAACACTATATAGAGTGGTAATTATTCGGCAAAATACGACGACATATCAATAATAACCCGCATAAACTCAACAAAAACTCACTAATTTAAGATTTACATTAAATTTTTATCATTTTAAACAAATGTCATTTTTAATGGATACAAAATCCAGAGATTAATCAATCAGAAATCAATTAAATACCATCCCACACACCTATTGAGAGTTATTTATATCGACTTAAAATCTAGAAGAATAATTTCTTCAGGGCTCTTATCAAAATGGTATAAGAAGATTATAAAGAAGGTAAGAGAAGACTATAATTATGATGAAAAACAAATCTGAGCTGTAGTTGATTATTTTATTAAAAAAAAGAATTAATAACTTATAGTAAAAAGAGTAAATGCTTTAATAATTAGTCTAGACTAATTTAAAACACATTAACATTAATAAGTAAAATATATAATCTTTGCCGTATGAAATATGAGAGTCTTAACTCTTATAAAAAATATCTCCCTATTTAATTGATACTAACATCTGAAACTTTAAAATATATCTGATAAATTCTCTTTATCGATTTTCCTTTTTTAAAGCTCATCTGTTTTAGAAAATACGATATTACCAGATTTTATAGTTTGTATAATCTCTAACTTATTATTTTCCTTTTTTAAAATAACAAAATCGGCAGAACATCCTTCGTTTAAACAATGAGTTACTTTACTCTGCAAGAATTCTACTGGTTTTAAAGAGGCCATATCCCAAGCTTCTTGTAAAGACACTATATTTTTTAAAACCAATTGATTAACACCCCAAAGTAAAGATTTGGCAGAACCGGCAAGTAAATTAGGATTATTTTTCACAAATAATTTACCATTAGAATCCAATTCTACATCACCACCTATATGTCCAGAATAAGATCCGCTAGGGAGATCTGCAAAAGAAGTTGCATCACTAATTAATATTGTTTGACTTGGCTTTGTTTTTATAAAAATTTTCAGAAGTGAATCCGGAATATGAAAACCATCTGCAATAACGGTAGACCAAAGAGATTCTGAAGCCAGTTGCTCGTAAATATAATTAATATGGCGAGGTAACATAGCATGACACCCGTTACCTAAATGTGTAGACATACTTGCTCCTGCATTAATGGCCTTGTTAATTTGTTCGGGATTTGCTGCGGTATGCCCAATAGAAACTACTATTCCAGAATTTACACAACGTTTTATAAACTCGCAAGATTCTGGCCATTCTGGAGAAATTGTAATTATTTTAATCCGTCCTTTAGCTACTTTTTGCCAATGAGAAAACAAATCCCAATTAGGTGCCTGTATATATTTTTTAGCATGAGCACCTCTTGGGCCATCTTCTCTGGATAGAAAAGGACCTTCAAGATGTATCCCTCCAATACATGCATCAACCTCTGGATATTTTTCACAAGCCATTGCAACTACATTTAACAAAGTACTTATAGCTTCTTCTGAATTTGTTATTATAGTAGGATAGTAAGTTGTAACTCCTTTTTTAAAAAGAATTTCAGTCAGCCTTTTAAGATCAGAACACTTTAAACCCAACTGATTTAAATCGATTCCTTTAAAACCATTCAACTGGATATCTGTTAAACCAGGAGCAATATAATAATTGCCATCTAAACTTTCGTTACCATCTAAAATTTTATATATTTTATCATCTTTAACCTCTACTTGAATAGGCTTATCTGTTCTATAATCTAATGCGTTAAATATCATCTTCTGTATTTTAAGACTTTTGATTTCCTCTTAAGTTTAAATATAATTCCTTTACTTCTAAAGACACACGTTCTTTAGTTATAAAACCTAATAAGACATAAAGGCATAAAGACGCAAGAATTGGCCCTCCCATTTCTAAAGCTAAAGAGTCTTGATTGACAATTTTTAGAATAATAAAAACAATTAAACCACCAATAATAGATCCTATAGCAGCAACACTACCACTTCTCTTAAATATAGGTAGAAGTCCTAATATAACGGGGATTGAAATTGGTCCCAATAATGCAGCAAACCATGTAACAATTAATCCAAAAATACCTCCAAATTTACTTGCATTCAAGGCAACTAAAATTGTAAGTAAAGTAAAACAGAAAGTTGTTGTTCTTGCTAGCTTTAATTCTTTTTTACGAGATAAATTTTTAAATTTTGACGAGAGATTTGGTAAAATATCTCTACATATTACTGACGAAACCGTATTCGAATCTGAGGCCGTCATAGAAAGTGTATTAGCAAACATAGAGGCCAATACCAAACCAAGTAAACCCGTTGGTAAATATTTTTTCGCCATAAGACCATAAGATAAAGTTGGATCGGAAAGATTGTCTAAAAACAAAGGCGCAGCAAACATGGGGTAAAGCAAAATTAATGGCCAAATAAGATATAATATAGCAGATAAAACACCTGCCTTTTTCGCAACCGTTGGAGACGACGATGAGATAAACCGTGTTGCAAGATTCCAAGTGCCGCCACTATAACTGAAAAAATTAATTAATAACATGGCAAAAGCAAAGCTTATAGTATACGGATCATTAAATAGTTTTGAGTGTCCTTCAGGAAGTTTATCCCACATGGTTATTAAGCTTTCTACACCTTCATTTGTATTCATTAAAATAATTGCAAACATTGTTATCCCTGCTATAATTTGCACTATAAATTGAGAAAAATCATTCCAAACATCTGCCCATAAACCACCTATAGTGATATAAATAAGAGATACAAAACCTACTAATAAAATGCCTAAAGTTATAGAAGCTCCACTAAACACATTTAGTAATATTGCAATCGCAGCTAATTTCCCTCCAGTATCAAACACTTTAATTAGAGTCCCAATCCAAGCAATTATTTGTTGTGTTTTAAGATTATAGCGAATAAGTAAATATTCTGTTGGCGATTGTATATTTGCAAACTGGCGTAATCTTACCCATCTTGGAGCTATAAAAAAAGCAGCTAATAGTGTTGCAATAGATACGGTGAAAGCCCACCAAACATATAAAGTAAACCCATGTGTATAGGCAATCCCTGCATAGGCAACAAATACAGCTCCACTATATCCAGATACATGATGTGAAATACCAGATAACCACCAAGGCAGCTTCCCTCCTGCGGTATAAAAATCGGCAGAATTCTTAACTTTTGTATAAGCCCAAAGCCCTATTGATAACAGAATTAAAAAATATATTGAGAGAACAATCCAATCTAGAAGCTGCATATAATTTTATGAGTTAAATGAAATAGTATTACTTTTTATTATTATAAAAACAAATATTAATGGTTTACAATTAATAACATTAAAACAGTATTAATATGCTGTATACTGGACCGTATCAAACACCCCGTAATTATCTTGACTAGGAATATGATCGCCTATAAACTGTAAGTTCTCTACACTACAAAAAATATAGAAACGCGTATCTTCTCCATAGTTAAGGTTAAGTCTAGTCTTCTCTACATCATCTATAAACCATACAGCTAAATACTTTTCATTAACTAGTTTTAAATCCAATTCTACGGTATACCATTTATTTCTCTCAATCGTTTTTACAATAGATTGAAAAGGATTTGCTTGAGATGTCATATAAACAACCAAATCGTTCTCCTTAGCATTTAAATCTTGTCTAACACTTTCACTACCGTAACCAATCTCAAAATCTAGTTCATGTCCATCATCAGAATAAATAAAAGCACCTACACTCGCTTTATCTCCTACTCCCATCTCTGGCACAAAAATTCGCCACAAATATCGGCCTTGTTTATAATTTTTTTCCTGCGTTTTAATTTTAGGTCTATCCCAAGTATTAGCTCTAGTATAAATCTTTAACACACCATTACTGATATTATAATTAATTTGATTGTTTAAATTTTGAGAACCATCTTTCCAACCTTCTAAAGTGTCAAACTCCCAAGTATTAGAATTAAGATTTTCATCTTGCGCTTCTAATGTATTTTCTTGACTCGAACATGCTTGAAGACACAACACTTGAATAAAAAAAAACAAATAATTCCTTAACTGTATATAATTAATATCTGACTTCATTAAAATATATTTTATGTATTGAATAAAGTAATGAAGAAACGAAAATTCACACCTACTACTTTTTCGTCAAAATACCGTTACATATCAGTATAACACTCATAATCTGCAAAATATAGCTTTACAAAAATATTTTTTTTGATAAAAATATCTATTTTTGAGAAGGACATCCTTAATACTATTATTCATTTATCTAGAAAAAACCTTATTCAATATATGTCGAATACACATCTAAACATCAATATTTATTCTGACAAGATTAGTACGGGGAATGCCGCAGGAGAAGCTATAGAGAACTGTATCTTAAAATTGCAAGCGACACAATCTATGGTTCGTATTATTTTTGCTGCTGCCCCGTCTCAAGATTCTATGTTTAGTTATTTAACAAAATCTGAACGCATAGATTGGAATAAAATAACAGCATTTAATATGGATGAATATATAGGGTTAGAATCTGGCTCTGAAGCATTATTTTCTTCTTACCTTGAACGCAATCTTTTTTCTAGAGTAACTATTACACATAAAAATCTTATAAATCCTGAACATAACATTTCAGAAGAACTTATAAATTATTCTAAGTTACTACTAGAAGCACCTATAGATATTGTTTGTCTAGGAATAGGTGAAAATGGTCATATCGCATTTAACGATCCGCCAGTAGCAGATTTTAACGATCCAGAAACAATGAAAGTTGTTTTATTAGACGAAAAGTGTCGTGTACAACAAGTAAACGATGGGTGTTTTGAAACTATAAACGATGTGCCAAAACAAGCAGTGACCTTAACTATACCTCCCCTTTTTAAAGCCAATTACCTATTCTGTGTTGTATTGGGAGTAAATAAAAGTGAAGCTGTTAAAAACACAATTACAGGACCAGTTTCTACATTATGCCCAGCATCGATACTTACAACACATGTAAATTGTAAATTTTATTTTGATACAGCTGCATATAGTAAAATTTAATAGTAATTGAATATTCTAATTTATAACATTATTTAAACGAATAAAATCAGATGAAATACAAGTATATATTTAGCTGTTTACTATTAATAACGACTGTCTTTGGACAACCTAATTTAAATGCTCAAACAGTAGAAAAAACACCTTTTAAAGCATTTAATATTAAAGGATTTCATCTGGATTTAAGAATACAAGTCATGACGCCGAAAGCGCTTAATGAGTTTGCAAACACACTCGCTTCTTTAGGTATAAACACGCTTGTTATGGAATGGGAAGGCACATTCCCTTTTGAAAAACATGCGACCATTTCAAATGAATATTCATATAGCAAACAAGAAATAGAAGATTTTATTTCACATTGTAATGCTTTAGGTATAGAAGTTATTCCGCTACAACAATCATTAGGGCATGTAGAGTATATTTTGCGCAATCCTAGATATGCAAATTTAAAAGAAGACAACAAAGACATCTCCCAATTATGTCCTATGGAAGTTGCAGACAATAAAGCACTCTTTACAGATTTACTAACAGAATTAGCAAACACACATAACTCTGACTATATTCATATTGGTGGAGATGAAACCTATTTACTAGGACATTGCGATAAATGTAAGGAAAAAGTAGAGTCTGAAGGGAAATCGAAACTATTTGTAGATCATATGAAGATGATTGCAGACATTATTATTGGGTTAGGAAAAAGACCTGTAATGTGGGCAGATATTATTTTAAAACACCCAGAAGCAGCAGCAGATTTACCTAAAGAAACCATTTTTATAGACTGGAATTATGGATGGAAAATTAATCATTTTGGAGACATCCCAAATTTACAAAAATTAGGATTCACATTTTGGGGATCACCAGCAATACGCTCTCACCCAGACAACTGGTTTGTAATAGATTGGACTACCCATTTTAAAAATCAAAATGAGTTTATTCCATATGCACGACAATCTGGTTACCAAGGTATGGTTATGACGTCATGGTCTACCACAGGGCTTTATGGGTTTACTTGGGATGTAGGTTACGATGTTATAGATATGGTACAAATACGAAACACCTATCCGCTTTCTGGATTTAGAATTTTAATAGCAAGTTATGCCGAAGCTCTAAATAGTAACAAACCATTAAATCCTGAGGCTTTTGTTATAAAATACGGTAAAGAGAGATTTGGTTTACAACCAAATGAAGCTCTAAATCTATGGCAATTCTTATCTGTAAAACCTATACTTATAGAAAACACTAAACCTGTAAATGGAGAAAGCATTCAACACCTAAAAACAGAATATAATATTACAAGAGAAAAATTAATTAAACTAACTCCTAAAAAAAATCAAGAAGAATTTAATCATTTTAAATTAATGGCAGATTTAAGAATGCAATATCTAAATTTTAAAGCAATAGAATCTGAATATAATTCCCCAGACTTCAGGATATCGCAAACGTCTGGATTAATAGAGCGGTTAGATACAATTCTTGAAGATGCAAAAAGCTTAGACCAAAGATTTATTGCTTTAAATAAGGACTTTCTTTATAATACAGAATTAGAAGAACAAAATGCAATACGAGTACAAGCTGTACATGTGCTTTATAATAGATTAGCAAAATTAAAAGAATAAATCTTCTAACTATTCGTCTTGCTTTATTTGTAGCAAAACACTTATAAACGGGCTTGCTTTAATACATAAAACGAGCCTACAATCCCAAAACCACTCCCTTATTTAATCTACTTTGTAATATAACTTATATAATTATATGTGCTGATGCGTTATTTCTAAATGTAAAACATACAATTTCTAAACGTAATTATTTTTTTACGATAAATACGTCACTAAATAATTACGGACTTTACATATTAAACTCTTGTTTTTTCTTTTTATGATAGAATAAACCATGTTAATACTACGTTTTAACATATCGAATTAGTTGTAGTCTATGTTTAAAAAAAAGTTAGTTATGTTTGTACAAGACTCACAACATTGATGATATTTTAACAATTTTAAATGTTTTTTTTATATTACATGAAGCAGAAAATCCTTTTGATAATCGTATTAAGTTTATTTTTTAATACTCTTTTTAGTCAAAGTGAAAGTTCCTTTTTGCATATCTCTCCTAAAACAGAAAACGGATATCGTACAATAAAAAACACCATACAAGACTCTCTTGGTTACATTTGGATGTCACAATCTAATGGCCTTATGAAATATGACGGGTACGATTATATGTTTCAGTCTGTAGATTCTATCTTCAATAAAACAAATATTGATGATGAGGTTGAAACTATAAATTTAGACCTCCAAAACAACCTTTTAGTACTTTCAAAAAAAGGCTTATTAGCAAAACGAGAAAAAAACGGTAATTACACACAACTTAATGACAGATTATCGAAATCTGAAGCGCCCCTTTTAGTCAATAAAATTTTTGTGAAAAATTCAAAAATATGGATTATTGATTTTTCTAACACCATTCACATTCTAAATGATAAATCTTTCAAAATTGAACATACACAATTAATACCTGAGACAGATTTAAAGGGAAGTGAAATCATTGATTTAACCGTAATATCTCAAGAAGATATATTTATAACAACCAATAAAGGACAGTTATTTAGATGTTACAATAGCGAAATTTTAGAAATAAAAGGAGACTACAACAACCATCCTGGGATTATGTATTTAACGTTATCTAACACTAACGATTTATGGATAGGCACAAAATATATGGGGTTATTTAAATATAACCTATTAACGAATAAAACCAAACACTATTCCTACTACAAAGACGGCGTAGATATACTAGAAAACGACATGATTTTAACCATGTTTAAAGATAGTGATGGTATTATTTGGGTTGGTTCTGATGGAGAAGGTTTATACCGGATAGACCCCGTTACAGAGCATATAATTCGTTACAAACACACATCTCTAAACAAATCATCTTTAAGTACAAATTCAATCATACACATTAATGAAGATTCTGACAAAAATTTATGGGTTATTTCTAATTATGGAGATATTAATATACTAGTTAATAACACGAATAAAATATTTCATCATAACGGATTAAAAGGAAACATTTCTGCTCGTGTTTTATCTTTATTAAAAGACACGAATAATAATATTTGGATAGGAACAGACGGAAAAGGTCTAACAAAGAAGAACTTAATTACAGGGCAAGAAAAACAATTCTTAACCATTAATAATTCTATTGAAGGGTTTTACATTCAAACCATTACCGAGGACGACAACAATAACATTTGGATTGGGACCTATAAAAACGGACTCTGGTTTTATAATTCAAAACAAGATACGGTATCAAAAATATCATTATTACATGCTGAAGGAAAAGAACCTTCGGACGTGTTAACAACATTTAAAGATAGTAAAGGACGAATCTGGGTTGCTTCAGATGTGTGTTTATATATTTTCAATTCAAAAAAAGAAAAGATCGCCACTTTTAAATTCGGAGAACACAACTTAAATGGAGAGTTAATTAGATGTGTTGTAGAAGATGCTAGTGGCAAAATTTGGTTAGGTGTAGATAATGGAGGCCTTTTTATTTTTAATGAAGAAACCATCTTAAAAAACTCAGTTTTTCAAAACATACAATATGGAAATAAAAAGCAATACAATTCTATTGTTTCTATGGCTTATGACGGTGATGAGAAAATATGGTTAGTCGATTTAGAAGGTCAAATTTATTTTATTAATGTTAATGATAAATCCTTTAAAAAATTCAATGATTTTAAAACGTTAGAAGGCACAGATTTTCATACCGTTTTAATTGAAGATAAAAACAATCTTTGGTTAGGCTCTAATAACGGGTTGTGGAATATTAATGTAAAAGATGAAACTAGCGAAAGATACACCAAAGCAGATGGTTTTTTTAGCGATTATTACACGCAAAGAAGTGCATTTAAAGACAAATCTGGAATGTTATATTTTGGAGGACTTAATGGTGTAGATGGTTTTTATCCGAATAATATTAGCAAAACAAAAATTCACCCACAGCTATTAATAAATTCAATTGAAATTCTTAATAAATCTGCATCTATAATAATTCCTAACCAAATAAAAGATGGTGTAGAGAAAACAATAGATTTAAAATTAAAAGCAAATCAATCTTCATTTCTATTTAAATTCTCGGCCATTGGAAATATTTTAAATAATAATTACCTGTATGCTTATAGGTTAAGAGGCTTTAACAATGAGTGGATAATTACAAAAGACACACGTATTGCAAGCTATACAAATATTCCTCACGGAGATTACACCTTCGAAGTAAAGGCGGCTACAACCAAAGGAAATTGGGACATTCCTATAAAAACAATTGCAATTACAATTGCACCTCCATTATGGATGCATCCGTTAGCGTTCTTAATTTACACATTACTTTTATTTACCGTATTATATGGTATTTACAAATGGTATTATTTAAAGAAAAATCTAATTCTTCAGAAAGTAAAAAATGAAGAAGAAGCAAATAGTTATTATGAAAAAATGAACTTTTTTTCTAAAATGTCTCATGAAATACAAACACCATTAACATTAATAATGGGACCTGCAGAGGAAATTATAAAAAAAACACAAAATAACAACGACCCCATTCTTAATCAACGTTTAAAAGTTATTTATAACAATGCAAAACGCCTGTCAAGAATTACAAATACGCTTACCACAATTAGAAATAAAGAAATTGGCCAACTCAAGTTAAAAGTTACAGAAAATAATATTATAAAAAAACTAAGTAAAATTTCTGATTCTTTTATAGAGGAAGCTCGATTTAAGAAAATTGATTTTGAACTAGAAAATTTTGAAACCGAATATCTATTATGGTTTGACAAAGAATTAGTCGAGCACATTATATATAATTTATTATCTAATGCATTTAAATATACACCTGTTGAAGGTAAAATAACAATTAAAACAAGCTTAGATGAAGATGCTCAGAAATTAAACATTTCAATTATAGATTCTGGTTATGGCATCTCTAAGAAAGAATACAACGACATATTTAAACTTTTTTACAGATCTAATAATACCGTTTTCAGCAAAGGGATGGGCATAGGATTAGCTTTTGTAAAAGAATTAGTTAACCTACATAAAGCAGAAATACATGTCAAGTCTAAATTAAAGAAAGGCACAACTTTTACAGTATCCTTCCCTCTTAACAAAGACGCTTATTCTGCAAGCGAAAGAGTTGAATTGAAAAAGACATCTATTAAAAAAAACATAGACCTTTCTTCTCTAAATAAAGTAGAATACAAAAGTAGCCAGAATAAAGAATCGATACTTATTGTTGAAGACAACTATGAAATGTTGCATTTCTTATTAGAAGTATTTAATGAAAACTATAATGTTTATGGTGCATACAATGGCCAAGAAGGATTAAAAATGGTTAAAGATTTTTTACCCGATATTATAATTTCAGACATTACAATGCCAAATATGGACGGTTTAGAAATGTGTAAGATTTTACAAAAAGATAGAGAAGTTTCACACATTCCATTAATATTTTTAACTGCGAAAAATCCTACTGGTTATAAATTAAAAGGTTTAAAATATGGAGCAATAGAATTTATGAGAAAACCTTTTGATATTAATGAACTACAATTAAAGGTTCGTAATATCTTAGTTCAAAATCAAAAAATATACACAAAAGCGAATCTAAAACATTTAAGTGCCCCCGAACAAACTATTGAAAAATCTAAGGATGATGAGTTTATAGAAAAATTAATAGCCATATTAAATGCCAATTTAGATAACCCAGAATTTAAACTTGAAAGTCTTTCAGACTCTATGGGCATGAGTTATTCTAATATTTACAGAAAATGTCAGAAATTAACAGGAAAAACAATTGTAGATTTATTAAGGTTATTGCGTTTAAAAAGAGCCGCTATTTTAATTATTAAAAATAAACTTAATGTTTCTGAAGCTTGTTTTGCTGTCGGATTTAATGATCCTAGATATTTTTCAAAATGTTTTAAATCGCAATTTAAACTTACACCTTCTCAATTCAAGAAAGAAGCTAAAAACATTGAAGCAGATACTTTTTTAGAGCGATTTGAATTGTAATTTTTAGAATATGTTTTTATAAAAACCCTCATTAAACATAATTATCTAGATGAGGCTCCCAACTATACGTATTATATTTAAGTTTATAAGAAGTAATTTCTACTTGTAACACATTTTTTAATGTATTTCTAACACCTTTTACCCCACCAAAGTCTCCTTGATACCAAAACAGTAGTTTAGACGTTTTAATGGTTTTATTCACATTATCTATCGTCGTTTCAGAAGATATAAATGCATACATAGCATTATCTAGCTGTTCATTTAATTTTTCAAGGGTGTAAAATGCTATTGGCGGACAACTTTTTGCACCACAATTTAAAGCAAAATGAATGCGATAATCAATCTCTTTTACGGCTAATTTTCTAATTAAAGTAGGTGTAAAAAGATTAGGCAAATACCCTAAACTTTTTTTCCACCTATATCGTCTTAAAATACCATGCTCAATATCGTCTAAACTAAATAGCGTTTCTGCAATAGTAATTTCTTTTTTTAAAAAGACATCCTTGCCTTCTACACTTAAACGATTAGCTAATATTTGATAATATGCATTATAAATATTAACCCAAAATGTTTTCTTTTCTTGATCTGTAACTAATTGAAAAAATAATGTTGTAATAGAAAACTTGCTTAACACTTGCTCTAACGGTGTTGTGTCTTTTTGAAGTTTAACAAGTAATAATAACTCTCCCGACAGAGAAAGTAAAGTATGGTCTTTTTTCATTAATTTAAGTGCTTCTATTGGGAGTAAATGATATGTTTTTTAATTAGGAAATACCTGCTCTATAAAAATAATTAATCCTCTTAAATTTTAATTACTTAGTGATTGTTTGGTGGCAATCTGATTTAATTTCTCAAGTTTTTTATTCCAATTTTTTTCAATCATCATTAAAATACTATGTTTCATAATGTTTCCGATCACATTAAATTCTAAAAATAAATCTAAACTTAAATTTGTTTGAAATTCATTCATTTTATCTAAACGAAGTACATAATGAAAATTTTTAACAAACATCATATCCCTAGTTTTCTCTCCATAAATGAGACTTTCTTCTGATTTTTCTGAAGTCGTTTCAAAATTTAATTTTCCAAATTGTAAAACACAATTGTGCTGCGTACCAATTCGGTTAATTTTATTTTCATCAAAATCTATACGCTTTACACTTTCATCCCATAAATGCCTGTATTTAAGATTACTTATTAACACATACAGACTATCAATATCTGAATCTATTGTTTTTTGAATGCTTTGTATAGGAGCTACCACTTTGTTTTCTTGTAATTGTTTTTCTCGAATCTCGACTTCATTTTTTATATGATTTAAATTCGTATAAAAATATATTACTTCTTGTTCATCGTATATTTCTTTTAGCGATTTCCATCCGGTATCAAACTGATTTTCATACAGCTTGTGTACTGCACTTGAAACAAGTAAATATTCATCTAAAGGCACATTATTTTTTAATAATCTATGTACTTTTATAACATCTGTACCATAAGGTTTTACAATGTTTTTTACCTTAATAAAGTTTAGATTGCCATAATGAACAATAAATTTTAATTCTAAATTATTGGTAGTTTTACAAGCACCACAATTACAAATACGTTTACGTTCATACATTTTAGTATGGGTATGAAACGCTTGCATCATTTTTCGTGTTTGGTTTAAAATATCATCAAACTGAAGCTCTTTAGTTGTGTACATAAACAAAGCATCACCCTCTACTTCTACCAATTTAAAATCGATTGGATTAGTATCTATTAAGATTTCTAATAATTCTGAAATAATATGAATACTATGCTCAATTTCTGTGGTATTTACAAATTCAGAAAAACCACTAATATCTGGCATAAAGTAAAATGCTTTTTTCATACGCTAGTTTTTAACTTAGTCGAAAGAAAAACTTATACTAAACAGTATTTTCATTTTATATAATCGAATTTTAAAATATTCCCTTTTCCTTTCCTTCCTTCGTTAGAAATATACAAGTCTCCATTTTCTGAAAAGAAGATGCCTTCCGGTTGCTTAAAAAGCGGATAGTCTAACGAATATTTATTTAAAATATCACCATCTAAATTCATTTCGACCATTAATTTGCCAACCGATGAAATAATAAATAAGGTGTTTGTTTTAGGATTAATAGCTAAACCACTTGGTGCAAAATGGTGTTTCTTATTTTGAAATTTAAAATCTTGTTTTGAGATGGAATAAGCTGGAGTTTTGTTTAATGTATTTGTATCTAAGTTAAATGCGTAAATTACATTTTTAGTTTCGTTATTAATTTTCACCTCTTCTTTACAAGCAATTAATAAACGATTCCTTTCTTTATCAAAATACAACCCTTCTGTGTCTTCTTTTTCTGATAAAAAAGTTTTGTATTTTTTAACTTTGGGTTTCTTGTTAAAGTTGTTAATTTCATAAATAGTTCCGTTAGATTTTAGAACATAAATAACATCATCAACAACAACTAAATCTTCATAATCACCGTCTTTACCAAATTTATATGTATCCTCTACTGTTTTTGTCTCAAGATTATATGCATACAATTTACCTTCTTCATCATTAACACTTAAAATGTTTGGAAAATTTAAAACTGAAATCCCTGAAATTTCAACTAATTTTTTAGGCATTTCCCATACACGAGATGGTTCGTTTAAATGATAAATTGAAGAATTAATCTCTGATTTAGGATTTTTACAAGTCATAAAAAACAAAAGGAGAAAAACATTTTTAAACATAATATCTGGTTTACTAATTAAAAACGAATGTGAATTTAGTGTTTTACTAAGAAAAAGAAAATATAGCTACTGTAAACTTAAAGCCTATTATAGTAACAATCATCTTAAATTGTGACATTATATATTCTTTATTTTATATTGTTTTACTGAGAATTGAATTAATTGAATAAAACCTAGAACCAAAAACAAAAGAGCTATAATAAGATTTAAATAGGGACTAAATACAGCAACATTGTCTTCAAAAATAAACTTACCAACATAAGCAAACGTTAACATCCCTGAACAAGTTCCTAGTAATGCGCCAGGTATAAAAATCATATTAGATTTTTTATTTTCGGCAAGTTTATCTGTACGAAATAAATATAAATATACTCCAGACCAGTATGGCCATTGTACAAAATTTAAACTGTTTAATAACAGCCCTAGTACTATAGAATATTTAAATTGCATAACATCTTTTAAAGAAAAACTGCTTGTATTGTTTAATGTTAAAAATAAATAAGAAGCAATGCCTAAAAGGAACAGTATTGTAAATACATCAATAAAAACTAATACTTTTTTTTGTTTAACTAACCATTTTGCAAACCGACTTACAGTGTACATCACAAAAAACTCGATGATTATAATTCCAAAAACGAATAAAAAAGTATTTACAGAGCCTTGTTCGATTAATATTTCTAAAGCAATTATATTTAGATAACTTAATGGTAAAGACCCCAAGAAGCTTATAAAAAAGCCAAGCCAAAAGGGTTTTCTGTTTGAGAGATGTTTTACTATTAATTTCAAAATCTTAGCTTAAAAGTTTTAAATTTTTTCTTAATGAATTATTCCCTTTAATCATTTTTATAGATTCTGAAAAGGTTAAATATCGACTTCCTTTTTTTAAATTATAGGTGCTAATTTTGTATAAAATATTGTAATGTTTTATAATCTCTTTCCAAGCAAAAAAGATAGAATGTTTAGGATCGTAAATATGTGTAGGTTCACTCCCAGCACCATTAAGTTCGATTATAGAAAAGTTTTTTCCTACTTCTAAATCTTCACGCGAATGGAATTTTATATCTAATCTTCCAAAGTGAAAATCCGGAATTTGTTTACAAATATCATCAAATGTATTTGTTAATGTATTATTAGCCCAATCGCTAACATCTGTAAATTTACTACCTCTTACATGATTACCAAAAGGCATTAAATTAAATACTTCGTCCTTTAATAATATTGATTCTAAAAAATCTCCATACTTATTTTTAAGCGTATCTAATTGCAATAAAAACCTTGGGTTTTCGTGTATAAGTTCTGTAATGGTGTGCTTTCCATTTCCTTTTACAATTAAAAAATCTTTGTAAACAATTCCAGAAATCACACCCTTAGTTTCGTAAGGCATTCGGTAATAAAACAAGCCAATTTCTAAGTCATAATTAATGAATTCTTGAATTAAAAAATCATAATTAACGTTCTTTAAATAATATTCTAACGCATCCCAATTTTCAATTTTTTCTACTCGTAATCCTTGTAATCCTATATCTGGTTTAATAATTAATGGGAACAAAAGATTTGTATGTTGTAATTCTGTTTTAATAGCTTCTAAAGATGTTCCTGATTTAAACAATAGTGTTTCTGGAATATATTGATTTGGAATTAAATCGTAGATTTCCTTTTTACTTTCCATAGCAAATCCACCATTAATAATTCTCGGGTTACTGGCATTAAAAAAACCTAAAGAACGTGCCTTGATACTTAAATATATCCAATAAAAATAGATTGGAAAATATACAATATAAGTATTCCAATATTCCCAATGCGTTAATTTATGTAAGGTGTTTTTTATTTTAATCACAATGAAATTTCTTTAATGGGTGTATTATTAATTCTATCGATATAAGTCATTTTAATAGTGTTGTTTTTCAAAATTAACTGACTAATACTTACCGTAGTTAAGACATCATTACGATTAATAATCAAACCATATTCATTGTTTGAAGGTTGTGTGTTATTATGAAATTTTAGAATATTAACGTCATCTATTTTATTCTGTTTTTGAATAAAATCTTTAAACCATTGTTTTCGCAAATCTTGTTGTTCGCGATTATAAAGTGTTGCAGACGACCAAATAAAAGGCTGAGACACATCATAATTAATACGATATTTATGTCTTGAGTCCCATTTTAATTCGGTTAACTTATTATGCTGTGCCACAATTAAAGTAAAAGGTTCAATATGCGTTAAATCTATTTCAATAAAATAATTTAGAACATCTTCTGCGTCTAAAATCTCTAATAAAATGGTTCCTCTACTTTTTCTATAATTTTCTTTTTTCTCATGATTCTCGAATGCCCCATTTAGCAAGACTATACAAGTCCCTTTTTCGTTTCCTGCAATCCAAGTCCCGCCTGCTTGTTTGTCTTTAGGATAAACTACTCTAGTATTATTTATGATGTAAATTTCGGGAGCTAATGTAGGGCGATGTGTTTTTTCATCTCTATTAGAGGTTAAAATAAAACCATCGGTTTGCGGAATATAAGTTACTGTGCACATGTTTTTCTATATCTTATTGTTGCTGGTGCCAACCCAAAAGTATCATCTATAAAAGACATGCTATTTAATTCTAATAACCCCACTTTTATTAACGCTTGATGATGAATACTGTGTTCTAAACAATATGCCAACTCTCTTAAAAAAGAAGTCTGTATTTGTATTTGTTTTCTGTCTTCTGCAGAAAAATCGCCTTCAAGAACTAGAAGCGTATCTCCTTTAATTTGATTTAAAGCGGTATTAATCTCGTCAATTATTTGAATAGCATATTGCGTTTCTGTTTCAATTAGAAGATTTCTTTTACGATTATCATAATTAATTGTTTTTGTTTTTAAACCGTTAATTACACTCTGATAAAACTCTAAAATATGTCTTACATGTTGCCCAATAGTTGCTCCAAACATAGTGCTAGATTTATGCTGATATTGCTCATCTAATAATTGGTGTAATACGCTCTTTATTTCGTTTAAATTTTCTTGGCAATAGGTTTTCATATAATAGTCGGTAAAAAATTTCAGATTGGTTTTGATAACAAATACCTTATAAATAGACGTTCAAAATTATTTTCCTAACATTTTTTTATTTAAAAATTGTAAAAACTACTCACATTTAACGGCCATAATTGATTTAGGAAGGTATTTTACATTAAAAAATTACGTGCAACAAATTAACTTTAACCAACTAAAAATGATAATACTATACGTTCTAACAAATTTTTAAATTATAAAAAGTTTATTTAATGTTACATGTTAGAATTATTTGTCACCACTATTAAAAGCAAGAAAGACCAACAGGAACTATTGAAATATGGTTGAAGTATTTTTGAAAGAATAGAAATGTGTAATAAACATAGAAACTCTAGCTTACTATGCAGTAGTAGCAAAATTAAAAGCATTGTAAGTTACTTAATAAGTTTAAATAAGGAAAAAATAATATAATTACCATTAAATAAAATAGTCCCGCTACAAAGCTAATTATAACTTATGTAGCGGGACTAATAATGAATAGAGAGAAAATATTAATATGATAAGACTTCTATCTCTGTTCGTCTATTTTCTTGATGTAATTCTTTAGAACATGGAACACCGTTTTTACACTTATTAACTAAACGTGTTTCCCCATAACCTTTAGCAATCATTCTATCCCTAGCGATACCTCTACTAACAAGATAATCTACTGCAGATTGTGCTCTGTTTTGCGATAATTTAATATTATAATCATCATCTCCTCGACTATCGGTATGAGATGACAACTCTATTTTTAAAGTTGGGTTATCTCTCATAATTCTTATCAATTCATTTAGTACAATCTGGGCATCTGTTCTAATATTGTACTTATCAAAATCATAAAAAATACCTTCGATAACAAACTTCTTACCAACTTCAAGAAGTGGCTTTAAATGTAAAGCTACTTTAATGGTATCATTCTTAATATTATTTTTTGTACTAATTGTTAATGAATCTGAATAAAATTCTTGCTTTTGACTTAATAATTTGAATTCTGTTCCTGGGGTTAATTCAAAAATAAAATCACCTTCATATCCACTTGATTTTTGAGCGATAAGCTCTCTGTCTTTAGAGAATAGACTAACTTTTACATCTGATAATTCTTTATCTGTAGTTTCTCCTTCATAAGTAATCCCTTGAAGAACAATAACTAGTTTAGGCTCCTCGTATTTGAATGAATAAATATCGTCTTTCCCTATACCTCCAGATCTATTTGAAGAGAAAAAGCCACTTAATTTTTTTTCTTTCTCTTTATTTATCACATATGCAAAATCATCTCCTCCACTGTTTACAGGATACTTTAGGTTTTCTGGATTTGACCATCTGTCTTTAGAACCTTTAGCTTTAAAAATATCTAAGCCTCCTAACCCTACTAAACTATTACTTGAAAAATAAAGTGTTCCATCTGGAGCAATACTAGGAAACATTTCATTTTTATAACCATTTATAGTTTTTCCTGCATTTATAGGTTCTCCCCAACTGCCATCTGCTTGTTTTTCTGAGTACCAAATATCTGAACCACCAATACTTCCTTCCATATCCGACACATAATATAATATTTGTTCGTCTGTACTTAAAGTAGCATGTCCAATTGAATATTTTTTTACATTATTATAGGCAAAAGGTCTTGCAACCCATCCTTCATTTTCTTTGGTATAAATATATAGCTCTAACTTATTGGTTTTGTACTTAACTTTACCTTTTTTAGTTTTTTGTCCATCTTTTCCAGAATATGTACGCGTTACATAAAACACGTTACCAGACTTATTACTGGCTACAGGACCAACATGAAATTTATGATTTCCTTTATTAAAAACAACATTTTCGAATCTTGTATTACTAAGTTCTAAACTTGTACTATCTACATCTGCTTTAAATATCTTTAAAAAAGAAGCTCCTGTCCAACTTAAATGTTCTAATTTTCCTGATTTTGGTTCTTCACCTGTATAATAAACTTCATTATTTAGCGGATAAGCTGCAAATTCTGAAAGCGGAGTATTAACTTCTTTTTCATTTTTAATTTTGTAATCCAATGGATTTGCCATCCATTTTATTGCGGCATCACAACCTGCCATTTGAATGGCAACATCTTGATTACTACCTTCAGTTTGGATATATTTTTCTAAAACTTTTTTAGCTTCTGCATAACGAGCCGTTTGTTTTAAAGTTGTTGCATATAACAACAAATTTTCTGGATTACTTTTTGGGTAATCTACTATTCGGGCATACCAGTTTGAAGACAGCTCGTAATCGTTTACTTGACTGTAACAATAAGCCAATCTTTCCATATCTATTAACTTTGGCTTTTCGACATCTGTAAGTTTTTGATATAAGAGTATTGCTTTTCCATACTGGTAACTATCAAAGTATTCATTTGCTTTTTTTCGGTTACTAGGCTGTTCTTGTGCTTGCACAGACATTAAGCTCATTAAACTCAATAGTAATATTGCGTATATTTTCATTTTAATCTATTTAAAATCTATTGGTAAACATTTTAAAAGAATCTTGGACTAATCAATCTTTTAGAACTTGATGAGAAGGTATAACCTAAAGTAAGTTCATGAGAACCACTCTCGGAATTACCTAAGGTATTCAGCATATAATCATAAGAATATCCAATACGTAATTTATCGTTAATATAAAATTGAACGATTCCAGATATTGCATTAGTAGATTTTAAACTGTCACTGTAATCTTCATAATCTTTATCGAAAATTGAAATTCCTGTTCTATAACTAGCACCAAACCAAAACTTATCATTGTAAATCAACATTCCGTTAATGTCTAAACTAGTTGGTCCTTTAAAATCATCTTTAACAAGAATACTTGGTCTTAATTTCAAATACGAATTCAAATTAAAAAGAACACCACTTATAAAATACATATGCTTATTCTGATCAACATTATAATAAGTATCGTCTGTTCCAAAAAGATAATTTTCCGTGTCTTCTAAAATATTCATAAAAGAAATTCCTGCATACCATTTTGGACTATAATAATATAATCCTAATCTAAGATTCCATTTCCAAACAGTTTCATTTGTATTAAATAAAGCGCTGTCTGTTCCATTTACAGGAGAAAACATTGAACCATCTAAACCATAACTACCAACGCCTGCTGCTATACCTAAGCTTAAACGTTGAGTGTCTTCATCATTTAACCTTAATCGATACGCGTAGTTTCCATAAATTGTTGTTGCTTTTTGTGGACCTAATTGATCTGATGTAACCTGAAATCCTACACCAACATTTCTAGTATCTGGAGACACAATTCCATCTATAGATACTTGTCCTGTTTGTGGCGCTCCATCTAAACCTGCCCATTGATTTCTTAATCCTACTTGAGCAAACCATTGATCTTTATAACCTGCATAAGCAGGATTTACACTTAACGTATTAAAAATATATTGTGTAAACTGAATTTCCTGTTGAGCTCTTAACTCTGGTGCTTTAAAAAGCACCAAGAGCATTAATATTAGCAAATAATATTCTTTTTTCATTCGTTTATGAACTTCTTTATTAATAATCTTTACTTTAATAATTAGTCTTTTATGTAAAGCCATCCGTCATACCCTTTTACACCACCTTGCTTATCGGTTAGTTTTATATGGTAATAATATGTTCCTTTATTTAATCCTTCTCCTGAGAAACCGTTACTGTTAGAATACTCAGAATTTCTATAGACTTCATTACCCCATCTGTTAAAAATTAACACCTGAGCTTTACTGTAAAATTCTAAACCTATAATTTCAAAAGTGTCATTTTTTCCATCCTTATTAGGAGTTATAACATTTGGAATAAATAATCCTGATATATCTATAGTAACTGTAGCCACATTTGACCATTGACCATTTCCATCTTGAACCATATAAGTAAAACTATCTTCTCCGGTATATTTAAGACTAGAATCTGGAGTATATATTACTTCACAACCAGATGTTAACTCTACTGTACCATATTGTGGTTGGTCAATAATTTCAATAGTACTACAGATTAAATCTGTATCATAAGAAATATCATTATCTAAAATTGAAATACTTACTGATTCTTCAATTGTTGTTTCAGCTTTATCATCTATAGCCTCAGGTGGAGTAATATCTAAATCTGTTTCAGTAAGATCATCATTATCTAATGCCGTACCTGAAGTATCATATACTGTTTCTCCTTGCAAATCATCCCCCATGACAAGTGCAGTGTTAATTACATATCCTAAATCTAAATCGTCCTGAATTACGAAATAATTAGTAGTAAAAGTTGTACTGTCACTTTCTCCTGGAGCCAAACTTGATATATTACCACTTAAATCTCCTCCTAATAATGGATCATTAATAGTAATATTAGTTAAGGTAACATTACCTGTATTTGTTACAGTAAACACATAAGTAATAACCTTATTCACTTTGTCATAACTTCCTTCTTTTACTAGACTAATTGATGGATTAGTATTTAAAGTAGTGACAGTTGCATCATCAGGTTCGCCATCGTTATTGGCATCGGCATTGGTGGTATCGGTTGGATCATCTG
>NZ_CANMTH010000017.1 GCF_947500765.1 uncultured Formosa sp.
AGTCTGATTGGGACTAACCGTTATACTTTGAGTAGTCGCACCTGTACTCCATTTGTAACTCGATCCGCCAGATGCCGTTAGTGTTACTGACTCGCCTTCACAAATAGATTGATCTTCACCTGCATATGCTGTAACCTCTACTTTTGTAGCATTAACCGTTACGGTAACTTCATCTTGAGACTCACATCCGTTTTCTGAAACGATAACAACATAAGTTGTTGTTTGAACTGGTGATACTGAAATATCACGAGTAGTTTCTCCGGTACTCCATACTATGGAACCTATACCAGATACTGACAATTTTGTGCTTTCTCCTAAATCAATATTAACGTCATTACCCGCGTTTACCGTTTGCCTGGGTGACACGGTTACTGTGACTTCATCGGAATCTGAGCATATTCCGTTTGAAGCAGTAACCGTGTACGTGGTTGTTTTATCGGGTGAAACTGTAATTGTTTTTGTTTTTTCTCCTGTATTCCATTCAAAATCGCCAGAACCTGTTGCGGTTAACTCTATTGATGCATCTTCACAGATGGCGACATCTTCACCTGCATCTACAGTTGGTAAATCTTCAACTATAATATTAACTTCATCTGTATCAGAGTTTCCTGAACTATCTTTTCCTGTTACACTATATATTGTAGTTATCTCTGGAGACACCGTGATACTTGCTGTAATTTCACCTGTACTCCACTCGTAGGTAGTAGCTCCTTTTGCAGTCAATACAACTTCGTTACCTTTACAAATCGTTTCATCGTCTCCTGCATTAACAGTAACAGATGGTGTTGTTACTGGAGTATTGTCTTCGTCTACATTATTTAAAAATTCTTCTAAATCAGTATAACCATCTCCATCAAAATCTCCTGTTCCATCCTTACTTAAATCTCCAAAGGCATTTCGTTCCCATTCATCTGCCATACCATCTTGATCCGTATCGTAATCTGAAGGTCGTGTTTGTGACGTAATTGAAGGCACTTTATAATCTGATGTATCTAGTCTTTCTGTATAAACACCATTTTGCACATTAGTTAACCACTCTGTATCTAATGTATCTAAATTAGCAGATTTAGATCCGTCAGCATTTAAGCGTGCATTACAACCTACATCTGATTTCACATCGTTAAACGCAGCATCTGCGGTTTGGACTTTTATTTGAGCTCCGAATAAACCAAACTGATTATTTACAAAATAGTTATCAGGTATTTGTTCTCCTCTTATATAACCGCCTCCATCTAAAAAGAATTTCCAAGCATATTTATTATTAGAGTTTAACTCTGAAACATCATTGGTTGGAGACTGACTATTAACAGCTACATATTTATTTCCACTGGTATAAATTTCTGGAACAATATCATCTTCGTAAGTAAAACATTGTATTCGTGTATCTTGAAGCGGTCTAGTTCCGTAATCATAATAATTATTTATATGATTAAGTTTAAAATTTCCATTACCTCTAATTAATCTATTTTTAACAGTCCAGATTACATTATTAATCACTTCAAAATCTCCGTTATCTCCTGCAATATTTGGAAACCTGTGAGAAGCATTATAATACATATTATTTATTACAGAAATTTCACCAACAGTCATTTCTCGATCTGCGAAACCTCCAAAAATAGATCCATTTTTACTTTCTGAAAACAACGATCTTTGTACCGTTATATTATTAATAGTACTCCCTTCTTCTGTAGAATAAAAACTGGCACTTTCGTCTGCTCCAAATGCAAACGTACAATGATCAAAAATTAAATTAGTCATTGATGATGTTGCAGTAAAACTATCATCTCCTGCATCTACACCTCCTTTAAATCTAATATGTCTAACAATTACATTATCAATACGACTAAAATAAATTCTACTTCCATCTATTGTAATTCCCCCTTCTGGTGCTGTCTGCCCTGCAATTGTTACATTATTAATAGATGTTGCTAATAATGATTTTAATTGAATAACCCCACTAACATCAAATACAATAATTCTATTTGATTCTTGAAGCGCTTCCCTAAAACTACCTGAACCACTATCGTTTAAATTAGTAACATGATATACTTCATGACCACGCCCACCCGTAGCATATGCCCCAGCTCCGTAAGCAGAAGGAAATGCTTTTGTTTGTGCAACAGCTAATAAAGAAAAGAAAAAAGCGAATATTAAAAGAAAGACACTTTTATTAAAAAAACTCTTAAAGAGGTTATTATCTGTCTTTACACAGATACAAAATAAGTAGGCCATTTATAACAGTTTAGGGGATGTTATTTCAATTTTTAATAAAAATAGATAAATAATGTATTTCGTCATGTAAAAAATCACTTTAATCGATAAAATATCATTTTTATTAAGAATAAACTTACAAATATTTTATTAAAGCAAACTTTTCCTACACACTTAATCGATAAAAACATTAATTACAGCGATATTTTAATTATATACGCCTTGATTTTTGATTTGGATCTTTCAAGCAGAAAAAAAGAGAATTTTAATACCAATTCAAATTATTTAATAAGAACTTGGGCAGAAACTAACAGTTATTAAAAAGAAGATACAAATATCATAAACACATAACATACAACATCTTACACATGGAACAAATAATTATGTTATAATTTAAAACAAGATAATAAAGACAATTACTAAATCTGAAATAAAATATCTTCGTGTAAGAAAATAGTAGTAGCTAAGAATTAAACAAATTCTTACAATATTATACATTTCATTATATACCCTTTAGATTTAATTGAAAAAAAGAAAGAGTAAGCCGCAAAATTTCATGATAAAATTCATGTGTGAATAGTCGGCATAAAAAGCACTTAAAACCATTTATTTTGAACAAAATAGTACTTCAACAACTAATTTTGTCAATCAAAGAATAAATACATTCCAATTTTTATATTTTTATATATTTACCTCCACAACGTTTTGTTATTAAAGGCGTAAGCTTTAGTCAAAAAAAAACCAAATACAGCTTGAATTACTTATTAAGCATTATCATCCCTGTTTATAATGTTGAGGCTTATATTGAAAAATGCCTCAACTCAATAATTAATCAAACCTACAAGCATTTAGAAATAATATTAATAAATGATGGATCTACGGATTCGAGCGGAACAATATGCGATACATATAAACAAATTGACGATAGAATAAAAGTCTATCATATTAAAAACGGAGGTTCGAGTATTGCTAGAAATTTTGGGTTAACAAAATGTAAAGGCGATTATATTGGTTTTGTTGACAGCGACGATTGGATTTTACCCAATATGTACGATGTATTATTAGATTTTGCTATAGAGAAAAATTTGAAAGTAGTAGAATGTAGCTCTATTGATTCTGTTTTTGAAAGCACCATTTCTAAAAACATAAAACCATCTGATCTTGGTGTTATAGAAAATCAAAATACAGCAATAAAACGAATTATTAAACATAAAAGATTTGCTGTTTGGAGAAGAATTTATCATAAATCAGTTATAAAAAACAGATTTTTCATAGAACATCTTTTGCATCAAGATGTCTATTTTACTTTAGACATAATAAATGAAACTGACAAAATCGGGTTTATAGATTACCCTTTCTATATTTATAATAGGGAAAATATGGACAGCGTAATTAGAAGTAAATATTCGATAAAGAAACTAAACTCTATTAATGCTGGCGCATACGTTTTTAAAAACACAAAGCAATATGATAGAGAAACACAAACATTAGCAAAAGAGTATCTATTTAAATTTTTAACGCCCCACTACAACGCACTGTATGAATACAATGCGTTAGACCCTGATTTTGCACATCGATCTAAAATTAGAAAAACCATACAAGATAACTATAGCCTTAAAGATTTACAGTTTTATAGTTTTATGGTTGTACTATTGCCCCCTGCTTTTTATAAAATATTTTTATCAATTAATCAAAAGAGAATTAAATCTCAAGTCAAAATTATCGAAAAGTTAAAAAATGTCTAGAGTTCACAATGCCATAAAAAACATAAAATTTAGTATCTTTTTTTATGTACTCTTTTTATTAGCCCAATTTTTCTCCAGAAAAATATTTCTAGAAAATTTAGGAGATGAATTTATGGGGTTAACTGGTACCCTACAAAGTTTTTTAAAATTTTTAAACTTGGCTGAGTTAGGAATCGGAACCGCTATTGGTTTTAGTTTATATAAACCACTTTTAGAAAAAAACACGGTTAAAATAAATGAGCTTATTAGCTTATTTGGTTTTCTATATAAAAGAATAGGTTACTTTATAGTAGGTGCTGGAGTTTTACTGTCGTTATTTTTTCCATATATCTTTGGGACTATTACGTTCTCGTTAATTATAGTCTATTTTGCTTTTTATACTTTTTTAATAGGCTTATGTTTAAACTTCTTCTTTAATTACCATCTGTTTTTATTGGAAGCAGACCAGAAGAATTACATCATTACAAGCTACTCACAGACCTTAACACTTATTAAAATTATAATTCAGTGTATTGTAGTTCTATATTACAAAAATTTTTACTTGTGGATTGCTCTAGAACTGGGATATTCTATTCTTTTTAGTATTCTGTTACGCAAAAAAGTATCTAAAGAGTATCCTTGGTTAGAAACGAATAAAAAAGTAACAAATTCTATTATAAAGGAGAACCCTGATTTAATTAAAAAGATAAAACAAATATCTGTTCATAAATTCGGATCTTTTGTTACCAATGGAACAGATCAAATTTTAATTTTTGCTTTTATAAGTGTTGAGAGTGTTGCTTTTTTTGGAAACTACCAACTTATTTTTAGTAGATTAATTCAACTAATTAACACCTCTTTTGCAGGCACTGGTGCGGGTATTGGAAATTTAGTTGCAGAAAATAATAATGTGCAAATTAAAAAAGTGTTTTGGGAGATGATGACCCTGCGCTTTTATATAGCAGGTATCCTTTTAATTATTTTACAATTTGTAGTAGAACCTTTTATTACATTATGGCTGGGTGATAAATATATATTAGAAAAAAGCGTTTTATTCCTTTTTCTATTAAATATGTTTATTATGCAAATTCGTGTTCCTGTAGACCATTTTAAAGATGCCTATGGTCTATTTCAAGACACTTGGGCTCCAATAGTTCAGAGTGTTCTAAATTTAGGAGCATCTATACTTCTTTTGCAATATTTTGGTTTAACTGGGATTTTATTAGGTACACTAATCGCTTTCACCTTAATTATTTTAATTTGGAGACCTTACTTCTTATATAAGATGGGATTTAAAGAAAACGTCTGGATATATTGGAAAGGATTCTTAAAATTAACAGCTTCATTAAGCTTAGCTTTTTATATCTGTAAATATATATTTAGTTTCATTTTAACATTGGAATGTAACAATTTCTATGATCTTATTCTACTCGGAATTAAAATCACCTGCGTCTCTATATTAGTATACACTCCTATAATTTTCATATTAAATGAAGGGTTTAGAGATGTGTCAAAACGAATCATTAATCTTATAAGAAAAAAATAATGAGAATTCACTTTATAATATCAAGATTAAAAGGCGGCGGTGCAGAAAGAGTTCTTACTTTATTAGCGACTGCTTTTGCTAAAAAAGAAAATTATAATATATCTATTATAACACTTAACGATTGTGAAGACTTCTACCTTATTCCTTCTTCAATTGAAAGAATATCTATGGATTACGGTAGCATTCCTAATCATACAATAAAAGGTATTGTAAACCTATCTAAATTCTATTCTAAGAAAGAAAACAGACCCGATCTTATTATATCATTTATAACGCTAACTAATTTCATTACTATAATTGTTGCAAAGTTATTTGGAATTAAAATAATTATTGAAGAACATAATAGTTATTTAAGAGCGATGCAAAATCGTAGACAATTAACAAATTTTACTAGAAAACATCTGTATAAACACGCCGATTTATTAACCGTACTCACATCTTTCGATGTGTCTTACTACGAGACCTATAATGTAAATGTTAGAGTAATGCCAAATCCGTGTAGTTTTCTTCCATTAACAACACAATTAAAAGCGCGAGAAAAAACAATTTTAGCAGTAGGAAATCTAGACAGGTACAACCATAAAGGGTTTGATAATTTAATAGTATTTATTGCACCTATTTTAAAATCTAATCCTGAGTGGACGCTAAAAATTGCTGGAACAGGAGATAAAGGATTCGAGTTATTAACTAAACTTGTTAAGGAACACGACATTGAAGATCAAGTGATTTTTACAGGTTTTGTTTCAAATATTTCCGAACTCATGCAAGCATCCTCTATATTCATTTTATCATCAAGATTTGAAGGGCTACCAATGGTACTATTAGAAGCGATGTCTCAAGGTATGGCATCTATAGCTTACGATTGTAAAACAGGACCTTCAGATATAATAACAAATAATATAAATGGCCTTTTAATTGAAGATCAAAATTCTGAAGCGATGCAAACCAATTTACAACTTTTAATGAACGATCCTGCTTTAAGAGCTACACTTGCAGAACATGCGATTCAGTCTTTAGAAAAATACCATATCGATACCATTATAGAACAATATGAAAATGAGTTTAAAAAAATATTAATAAAAGGATGAAAGGAAAAGCAGTAATAATTTGTTTTATTTGGCCATTAATATGTGCTTGTTTAAATATACAGCTATTAACAGGAGTTTTTATTTCTTTAGGAGTCTCTCAATTAATAGCCTACTCTAACGTACTTTTAATTATGTTAGGGATTTTCGTTATCATGAAAGACCCTGGTGAATTATCTAAAACAGCTAAATTATGGTTTGTTTTTTATATTCTATATTACAGTTTTAGTCTTCTTGCTTCTGGGGTAAATGGCTTTGAAAACCCAGATTATTCCATGATAGCAACAATTGTTCCTGTAATCTATTTTGTTGGTTTTTATTATTTTTTAAAGAATGAAGCGTATACACAATTGTTTTTCAAGGTCATTACAATATGTTATGTAATATCTGCCATATTAACAATATTTTTCTTTAAGATTAATTATGACTTTGATGATTTAGGAATTCGTCCATACGCACTAGATCGTGCAGGAGGAGTATATGCCGATGCTAATAATGCTGCAATGGTTAGTATTCTAGCTTTTGTTTTATTTCAACAATTTTATGTTCCAAAAAATAAACTCCAAAAAGCATTTAAAATATTTTTATTATTAGTTATAGTCTACAGTATCTTACTAACACTATCTACAACCGGGCTTTTTATATTTGTACTCATATTTATTATTACAAATTACAAATCTTTTAGAGGCTTTAGGTTACTGTTACTAGGCGTACTTTTAATGCTATTTTATGCTGCACTATTTGTTAGGGAACAATTTTATAGTCATTTAAATTTATCTATCAGACAAATTAATAAGATTGATAACATTTATAACGTATTAACATTCAATACAGAAAAAATAGATAGTTCTGGACGATCAGAATTACTACAACATCTACTCTATTATGTATACCAAAAACCAATATTTGGAAATGGTATTGGATTCTCAACCTTTGTACGTGGACATAATACTTACATTGGTGTATGGGCAGATGCTGGTATTTTTACTTTTTTATTTTTCGTATTACTATTAGTTCTCTATTTATTTAAATCCTTAAAATTAAACGTAACCTTAGCCATCTTTTGTTTATCCATGTTAGTTACTATGTACATATTTATGCTAACACTACAAACTGTTATAAATCAAACATATATAATTGTATTATTTGTGTTTATCGCATATATTATAGATAGAAAAAAATTAATATAATTAAGTTTACTAACCTCCCTTTAATAAAAAAATCATTAAAATAAATCTAGAAAAAGCAACCTAAGTTGTAATAAATTGGGGCATGAAAATTAAATTCTCTACGTTATCAAACAAAAATAAAAAGGGTATTCTTCTCTTCACTATTTTTATTACTATAGCTGTGTTTTTTATATTAAATATTAGCAGTAAACTAAAGCATATTAGAACCGAAGGATGGTCTGAAAACACTCAACCTTACAACAATTACGAGTATTTTGACGAAAAAATAAAAACAGATTTCTTAACCCCTAACGATAGTTCTCATTTCGAAAAATATCAATATTTATTTAGATATTTTGCTCAAGGTGCATACAATTACAAATCAAATAAAAATGCACTTATTAGTTATCCTGGAGCTATTAGTTCTCGTGGTAGAAAAGTAAACGCTCTTGAAGGTTTTGCTAGATATTTTGTCTTTGCTGCTTCATGGTTAAATGCAGGACATGACAATACTTTTACGTTTAATAACGAAACATATAACCTAAAAAAAACTTTAAAAGAAGGCATCTTAGCAGGTACAGATAAAAATAGTTTAGAGTATTGGGGAGATATTAAAGACTACGATCAACGTATCGTTGAAGCTGTAGATATTGCATTAGGTTTATGGTTAAGCCAAGACCACATTTGGAATAACTTAACTGTAAATGAAAAAAATCAAATTAATTCATGGTTAGAGCAAGCTATTCAAAAACAAACAGTAGATAACAATTGGAATCTATTCCCTATCATTATTACTAAATCACTAGAAGCTTTAGGGTATAAAAGCGAAGAAAATCTGAAATATGTAAATAGCATTTATAAAACCTATAAAAAGAAACATTATTTAGGAAGTGGTTGGTTTGACGATCCTCCTAAGGGGATTGATTATTATAACGCTTGGTCTATACATTACACATTGTTTTGGTTAGACCAAATAGATCCAAATTTTGATCATGAATTTATTAAAACTAGTCATTCTCAATTTTTAAGTTTTTACAAGTACTTTTTTAGTGAAAATGGATTTCCAATAATGGGAAGAAGTATATGTTACCGCATGGCAGCTCCTGCTCCTATAATTTCTGGAGCAATATTGCTTCCTGATGAAATTTCTCCTGGATTTGCAATAAATGCTTTAGATGCAACTTGGAATTATTTTATAGAAAATAATGCTCTAGAATATGGTACTGTAACACAAGGTTATTTTAAAAATAACTTAAGCATACTAGATCCTTACACTGGTACAGGCAGTTGTTTATGGTCTTTAAGATCTTTAATAGTCGCTTTCTATGCAGATAAATATATCCCACTATGGGACTCTAAAAAAGAAAATCTGCCAATACAAAATTCCGATTTTAATATAAAAAACGATGTTATAGGATGGAGTATTATTGGTAAAAAAGAAACACAAACAATATCTTTAAAGATAGATAAAAACACTGATAACAAAATGTACGAATTAAATAATTACAATTTTGTAAATCAATTAAAAGAGTTTGTACTAGAAAAACCATCTAGACCCGATAACACTAAAGCATTATATTATAGGTCTGAATACACTACCGACAACAACCTATTTCTAAACAAAAGAAATAAAAAAAATTATTAATCATGATAAAAAATAAACAGACATATATTGCATATTTAGAAGCAGACAAAACAGCTTTAGGAATACCCGATCTTAGTTTAATTTCATTGCTAATTAATTTTATTTCTCCCAATCAAATTTGGAAGTTCCAAAAAACGCTGAGAAAATTAGAGTATTATAATAATTGTAAAAAGGGAGGACTTAACAAAATTATCTACATGTATTTAAGATTCAAATTTAAAAGAATCTCTTTAAAACTTGGATTTTCTATTCCTATAAACGTATTTGGTCCAGGACTAGCAATTGTACATTATGGCACCATTGTTATAAATAGTAATACTAAAGTTGGAAAAAATTGTAGAATCCATGCTTGTACTAATATTGGTGCTTCGGGAGGTTCTAAAAAAGCACCTATATTGGGAGACAATGTTTACATCGCACCTGGCGCCAAAATATATGGAGATATACAAATAGCTGATAATATTGCTATTGGAGCGAATGCAGTCGTTCATAAATCTTTTATACAAGAAGGTATAATGATTGCTGGTAATCCTGCTAAAGAAATAAAAAAAATTGATATTTCTAAAATCATTAAACACATTTAGAAACAATTCTAAAATCTTATTTTCTTCTAGCTTACTTTTAATTATAACATAGTAATATATGTTATAAAATAACACAAATAATTTCACTTAAACTGTAATAATAACCTCCCGCTTCTTTTCTGTTTTTTTTTCACAAAAAACAACTATTAAACTGATTATAGGCTTAATCTGACCTTTTAAAGAGTTTTTTTGATTTTTAAAATATTATCAAACATCTTTAAATATTTATTATTTAAAGGTAATTAAATTTTATGTTTTGTAATCCTTTTCGTCAATTAACAACAGACTTTTTAAGGAGTCGTTTTTACAGATTAAAACAAAAAATTTAACACACACTTTAAATGGTATTTCATTAACCATCAAGATATAATGCTATTATTAAAATAAAAAACCAAAAACACACATCCTTGACAACAGTCGTAAAATCTAGCCAGAACAATTAAAATTATTCCCTAAGAAAATTGTCTATAAATTAAACGTAAACTATTAATCTCGTTAGATATTTAATGAGATTAAAAAGTAAAAATTAATAGTATTGATCACGTTTTAATTAACACCTTCAATATTCATAAGACAAAGTCTATAAATTATGAAAACTAAAGTCAAATTAATATTTATACTTCCTGATCTTACCTCTGGTGGAGCAGAAAGAGTCGTTTCTTTTATAGCTAATAATATTTCTAAAGAAAAATTTGAAACCTCACTTTGGCTTGCTGGTCCGCAAAGAAAAACACCATACAATACCAATTCTATAAATGTAAAATACTTTAATAAATCGCGGGTTTTACTCGCTATTCCAGATTTTATAATGGGTCTTATTAAATCTAAACCAGATATTGTAGTTAGTTCTATTGCTCACGTAAATACGGCAGTTGCTATGATTTCTTTCCTCTTTCCTAAAATAAAATTCATTGGAAGAGAAGCTAACGTTATGAGTGTTGTTAAAGATTTTAGCCATAGTAAGAATAGGTTTGGAAATCTAATCCCTATAGATTTTAGTTACAAACTGCTTGATATTATACTTTGCCAATCTATTGATATGTGTGAAGATATGAAGACCACATTTAAAATTCCTTCAGAAAAACTAAGAATTATAAACAACCCCATAACAGATAGTTTTAATCTAAAACCAGAAAAAGACACGCCTAATTCTTGTGTACAGTTTATTACGGTTGCGCAGTTCAAAAAACAGAAAGGACATGAAAGAATTATTAAAGCACTCTCTAAATTAGATTATAATTTTCATTACACACTTATTGGACGTGGTCCTGAAGAAGAAAATATTTTAAAGTTAATTGATACCTGTAATCTTAAAGATAAAGTCACGCATATTTCATTCTCAAAGGATGTTGATAAACACCTTGCAGAAAGCGATTTTTTCTTACAAGGTTCTTATGTAGAAGGTTTTCCCAATTGTTTAATAGAAAGTTGTGCTGTGGGAACACCTGTTTTAGCTTATAAGGCTCCAGGAGGATTAAATGAAATTATTGAAGAAGGCATTAATGGTCTAGTTGCAGATAATGATGAGGACTATGTAAAGAATATAGAAACAGCTATTAAAACAGTAAAATGGGAACCCAAAAAAGTACGAGAATCTGTCTATAAAAAATTCAATAAAGAACACATCCTCAAACAATACGAAGATTTATTTATAGAAATTTCAAACACGTAATGTCTATTGTGAAAAACACAAAACCAAATATTAGTATTTTAAGTATCACCTTAGGAAGCGGTGGTGCAGAAAAAGTGATTAGTCTTTTTTTAAAAAAATTGAAAGAAGATTACAATGTAACACTTGTCTTATTTTATAATCATATTCATTTTACTATTCCAGAAGGCATTAATGTTGTTTGCCTTTCTAACGAATCTCCGGCAAGACCCTTTTATTCTAAATTTTTAGATCTAGTTCGTTTCAAAAAAAAATATAGTGCTTTTCTTAAAAAGGAAAACATCAACATTTCGGTATCCTTTTTGGCATTCCCAAACCTTTTAAATGGTATGATTGCATCAACTAATAAACATATAAAAACAATTATTAGCGAACGCGGTTTTCCTTCAGACAATACATCAAGTAAATTATCATTATATATCTCTAAAATATTCTACCCAATATTTTACAATAAATGCTCAAAGTTATTCTCAAATTCAGTATACATCAATCAGGATTTAAAAGATAATTTTGGAGTTAAAATACCTATGGATGTTATTTACAACCCTATAGAATTACCTCAAGAAACAATTAATCCTGAAACTTTAAATCAAAACTTTAAGAGTTTAAAAATTATAACAGCAGGAACTTTAAACAAGCGAAAAAATCATATCATGATTATTCGTGCGTTACAAAATACAGCAAATCAATATAACCTTACTATTTTAGGAGGAGGCCCTTTAGAAACGTATTTAACCAAAGAAATTGCTGATTTAAATTTAGAACATAAAATTACGCTTGGAGGAAAAGTAAAAAATGTAAACGACTACCTATTAGCTAACCATTGTTTTGTCTTATCTTCTTTTACCGAAGGCTTTCCTAATGCTCTTATTGAAGCTATGGCTATTGGTTTACCTTGCATATCTACCAATTGTTTATCTGGTCCGTTAGAACTTTTAAACGAAAATAAAGCTATAAATATTAAAACGGGTGCATTTTATAAAGGTAAATATGGACTCTTAATTAATAATGACGATCATAAAGGTTTAAAAGAAGCATTAGCCTATTTTAATGATAACCCTCAGGAGCGAGAAAACTATAGCAAATTAAGTCTGCAACGGGCTAAAGAATATAAATTAGAGAGTATATACTCAACATTCAATAAATTTTTAAAAAATTAAACGTGTATGTGCGGAATTAACGGAATTATAGCAAGACATAGTCTTAAAGACAATGAACTAAACGCCATACTGACCAAAATGAATAATCTCATTATTCACAGAGGACCAGATCAAGATGGTGTGTTTTGCGAAGAAAACAATGCTTATGCTGTAGGTATGGCCATGAGACGATTATCTATTATAGATTTAAAATCGGGAAAGCAACCTATTTTTACAGACAATAAGAAAATTGTTATTGTTTTTAATGGTGAAATTTATAATTACAAAGTTTTAAAATCTAAATTAGAAGCTGAAGGTGTCACTTTTCATACCACTAGTGATACCGAAGTTATTATTAAGCTATACGAAAAATATGGAGTCGAATCTTTTAAGTGGTTAGACGGGATGTTTGCGTTTAGTATTTACGATAAAAAGTTAAACAAACTGTTTATTACACGAGACTTTTTTGGTGAAAAGCCATTATACTACACTCAATCTGACACTCAGTTTTTATGGGCTTCAGAATTAAAATCTATAATTAATACGCTTAATTATACGCCAGATATCTCTAAAAAAGGGTTAAATCTATACTTCAGATTAACCTATATTCCTGCACCACATACCATTTACGATAACATTTTTAAGTTAGAAGCAAATCATTTTATTGAATACGATTTAACTTCACACACAACAACTATAACAAAAATTAACCCAGAACCTGTTCCTGTAAAACAACACATCTCTTTTAACGATGCCAAGGCAAAAACAAAAGAGTTGGTTTATAATAGTGTAAACAGTAGGTCGATTTCTGATGTGGCTTTAGGTACATTTTTATCTGGAGGAGTAGATTCTTCTATTATTTCGCTATGTTTAGCTCAAGCATCAGACAGAAAAATAGACACCTTTTCTATCGGGTTTAAAAAAGCAGCTTTCGATGAATCTGATAAATCTAGAGTCGTTGCAAAGATGCTAAATAGTAATCATCATGAGTTTATTATAGATGAAGACGATTTAAAACACAACATTCATGATATTTTAGTGAATTTTGACGAACCTTTTTCAGATACAGCAGCCTTACCAACTCATCTACTGTCTAATAAAACACGCCAACATGTAACTGTAGCTTTAACAGGAGACGGTGGAGACGAAGTTTTTGGAGGATACAACAAGTATTATATTGGTAAAATGAATAAACGTTACACCAGTATTGTCCCTGAGTTTTTGCATAAATCGATTCTAAAATACAGTAAGAATTTTCTTATTGAAAAGGATGACGCTAGAGGTAGAAAATTTAGAATTAAAAAACTGCTACATGCCATAAATTATAAAGGCGATTTTTATTGGGACATTATTTCTTTAGCGAATACAAATAACGAAATTTCTGAAATTTTAAATTCAGACTACTTAGAACATAATTTATTTCAAGAATATAAGGATGTTTTAAATATGGATAAAGCTGAAACGTTAACCGATTTTAGACAAGTAGATAAAGTCCTGAGTTTAGAAGGTGGTATGCTTGCAAAAGTAGATCGAACAAGTATGATGAATTCTTTAGAATGTAGAGCACCGTTTTTAAACAAAGACCTTTGGGAATTTACAAATACGCTACCAGAAGAGTATTTAATGAAAGGTTGGAACAAAAAATACATTTTAAAAGAAGCGTTTAGAGATCAGTTTCCAGAAGAATTTCTTGAAAAAAGTAAAAGTGGATTTGGTTCTCCAACAGGAGATTGGCTAAGACAAAGTTTACGAAAAGAACTAGAAGGTTACATTGATCCAAAATTACTCGAAACACAAGGTATATTTAATAAAAATGTAATTATAAAACTAGTAAAAGATCATTTAGAAAGTAAAAAAGATAGCACGTTTAGAGTCTGGTCTTTTTATTGTTTCCAAAAATGGTATGCATTTAATTACTTAAAACAATCTATTATATAGATGTCAAAAAAAAGAATTTTATTAGTATCGTCATTCTCTCCCTCTCTAATTCATTTTAGAGGAGATTTTATTGAAAGTTTAATCCATAATAATTTTGAAGTATACACCGCTGCTCCTGATTATCCAGAAGATATTCAACAAAAACTAACGGTATTAGGAGCAACACCTAAGACCTTTAAATTACAAAGAACAGGATTAAATCCGTTAAATGATTTAAAGTCTATTTCAGAACTAAAGTCTATTATAAAAGATAATAATATCGATTTAGTTTTTCCGTATACCGTAAAGCCTGTTATATACAGCTCTATTGCAGGGAATTCATGTAATGTACCAGTAATATCTTTAATTACAGGATTAGGTTTTGCGTTTACAGGCTTAACGTTTAAAGCCAGAACATTGCAAAGACTTAACGAGTTTCTATATAAAATTTCGATACGTAAAAACAAGGTTATAATCTTTCAAAACAGAGATGATTACGCCTTATTCTTAGATCGAAAAATAATTCCGAAAGAGAATAAAGTAGAATTTGTAGGAGGTTCAGGTGTAAACCTTAATAAATATGAAACTAGAGTTAACAACAACATTTCTAAAGTTATAAAATTTCTTTTAGTCGCTAGATTGATAAAAGAAAAAGGAATTGACTTATATATTGAAGCTGCGAAAGTATTAAAAAACAAATATCCTGAAGCTGAATTTCATATTATTGGAGAACCAGACAATTCTCCCTCATCTATAAAATTAGAGAAATTAAACAAGCTTAATACAAAAGGTATAATTATATACCACGGGAAACAAAGCAACGTACCAAAACATCTATATAATACCGATGTATTTGTGTTACCAACGTTTTATAGAGAAGGTGTTCCTAGATCTATTCTTGAAGCTCTATCTGTAGGACTGCCTATTATTACTACAGATACACCTGGCTGTAAAGAAACTGTTATAAAAGATAATAACGGTATTTTAATTAAACCTAATAACTTAAACGCATTGGTTAATGCCATGGAATTTTTTCTAATAAATCCGGAAAAAATAAAAGAAATGGGTATTAATAGTAGAACTTATGCAGAAAACAGATTTGATGTAAAAATAATTAACAGAGAATTAATTACGATTATTAAAGAAGAATTTAATAACTAGTACATACATCCTTCCATTTGAAAAAAACTTTCAATACCATTGATATTATAGGGCTTATTATCACTCTTACGTTATTAATAGCAATATTAAGCTCATACTTCAATTGGGGATGGATCTCGGTTATATTTAGCATCTTTTTACCATTAATAGGTATAGTTAATATTGTTTTATGTGTATATGGACTTTTAAAAAAAAAATACCTTTACCTAATAGGTACTGCATGTTATCTTTTATGTTTTAGTTTTTTTTACAGAGTATCTAAGGTAACAAGCCTAAAATCTTCAAACATAACAACACGTATTGTATCTTTTAATACTAAAGGCTTTAGTTATAATTATAATGGTGAAGAAACACGAACACGTTTAATAAAATTTTTAGATTCTATACAACCAGATATTCTTGTTTTACAAGAATCTAATTATCCTGTGACTAGAAAATTTAAAGCGTATAAATATAATTTCAATGATTTAAGATTGAAAAAAGGAAAATCACTACTCTCAATCTATTCTAAATTTCCCATAGTAAACACAGGTTATATCGATTTTACAAATACAAAAAACAATGCCATTTATGCAGATATATTAGTGCAAAATGATACTATTAGAATCTATAATTTGCATTTACAATCGCATCAATTAACAAGTAAATCCCTAGAAATAAATAAGGTTATTTATAATAATCTCTTGGAAAAAGTGAGTCTTACGTTACAAAAACAAATAAATCAGTCAAGAATAGTTAGGCGTAATATAGATAAAACCGCTAAAAAGATTATTGTTTGTGGCGATTTTAATACACCACAATATGCACTACCCTACAGAATTTTAAAACAGGATTTACAAGATTCTTTTATTGAAAAAGGAAATGGTTTTGGAACGACTTACAGTTTAAAAGGATTTCCTTTACGTCTAGATTACTTTTTAATGGATAAAAAAATTGAAGTTTTAAATCATATAAACTTTAATGTGAACCTATCTGATCACGAACCTATATTAGTCGATTTCAAAATCCGTTCTTAATACTAAAGTATATAAAACGTAAGAGAACTCTATTAAAGAACATGCCTTAATAGGTTTCAAAATCGATAAAACAAAAAAACGCTCTAATTCATAATAAATTAGAGCGTTTTTTATTTAAGGAATACTATTAAATCTAAATGGTTAAGAGTCTTTACTAATAAACTTTTGAAACCAATTTTTAGTAGTATTCGGATTTTTTCCGTAACCATAACCATATCCGTAACCGTTATTCTTTTTCTGATCAGAATTATTAAGTAATACGGTCATGTTTGGTAAACGTTTATCATCATACATAGTCTGAGCTATATTAAGATTTCTTTTATCTAAATAATTCGCTTTCACAACGTAAATAAAGATATCTGCATATTTACTAAAAAGTAATGTATCTGTTACTAATCCTACTGCAGCCGTGTCTACAACTACGTAATCATATTTATCTGTTACAGTATCAAAAAGTTCTTTTACTCTATCACTTAATAATAATTCTGCGGGATTAGGAGGTATTGTTCCTGATGGAATAATATCTAAATAAGGATTGTCTTTCGTTTTTACAATAATGTCTTCAACTTTAATAGAATCATTACTTATATAATCTGTTAATCCATTTGCATTCTCTATTTCTAAATATCTCGATCCTTTAGGGACTCTAATATCAGTTTCTATAAATAAAACTTTCTTTTCAGAATAAGAGATAGACAATGATAAATTTACAGAAGTATGAGATTTACCTTCTTTACTTGTTGTAGAAGTTACAAATATAATTTTAGATTTACGCTTTATGTTTTGAAGCATAAAATCAATATTTGTTCGTAAAATTCTAAAAGCTTCTGCTTTTGGCGAATAGTCTACTTTTTTAACCGTTACATGCTTTGTATACGATTTTGGAATCTCTCCAATAAAAGGAATATTTAAAAAGTTTGCTAAATCCTTTTTTGTATGTACCGTATTATCTAGTATATCTTTAGTATAAATAATTGAAGTTGGTATAGCTAAAGCAAAAATTAATGCAGCTAAATACACTAATGGTATTCTTGGACTAATGGGTGTGCTTGTACTACTTGCACGATCTATTATTTTAGCATTTGGAGAAGACATCCCTAGTGTGATCGCCGTTTCTTCTCTTTTTTCAAGTAAATATAAATATAAAGATTCCTTAATATTTTGTTGTCTGGTAATATCTCTAAACTTACGTTCCTTTCCTGGAGTTGAATAAATTTGAGCATTAATTCTAGAATCTGTACGTTTTAAAGAGTTTAAAGTAATCTCGCTAGAAGATTTAAAATTCGTTAAACTCTGTTCTAAATTCTGTTTTAACGCTTTAATCTGGTTATTTAGATTAATAACAGTAGGGTTCTTTTCACTAGAATTTTTTAATAGTCGGTTACGTTGCATTACCAAATCATTATGGCTTTTTGTAACTTGAGCTATTCCATTATCTGCAATCCCAACATTAGCAGGCAGTAAATCACCATTTCCATTATTTGCGTTTAAATGATCTTCCATATAGTCGATCAATTGGATTTGGTTAGTTGTAGAAATTAATTGATTTTCATTATCGCGTTCAGATTGTAAAAATATATTCGATTGCGAGCTTAAATCTGTTAATCTATTATCTTTTTTTAATGTTTCTGCAGTTAAATCAACTTTTTCCAATTCCTGAGAAACAATATCTAATCTATTTGTAATAAAATCTGAAGTAACTTGAATAACCTCTTCCTTATCATTTACAACATCTTCATTATATTTATCTATTAATTTATTTAAAAAATTCTCAGATTTTTCTCTAATTGTACCACTTAAAGACAATTTAATAATATTAGAACCTTTCTCGTTTTCTAAAAGCACAGCACTTTGGTAAGTTTCTACCAACTTGTATGTTGGCGTAAAAGTAATTTTAATTACAGAGCCTTCTTGCGAACCATATGCTCCCATATTAGGCGTAATTATCATACCACCAAACGATGTGCTTATTTTGTCTCCAAAGTTAAAACTTTCACTAGGCACACTACTCTCTCCTAAAGATGTTAATGTTTTTGGATCTTCGTGTGAAATATTAAATTTATCTTCAGAAATTATTGTAACATAAAAAGTTGTATCTACATTATTTATTACAGAATCGTTTTTAAAGAATGTTAAGCTAACAGGAGGATCTAAATAATTTTCCTTTTCTTTTATACGTCCCTGAACATAAAATCTAATATTCAATTTTAGATCTTTTATAACCTGCTCGATAAGTGTTTTTGATTTTAAGATTTCAATCTCATCAGAAATCACATCAGAATCACCAGATAACAAACCTGACGTTTGTAAACCAGAAATTTCAGGAAACTTGTTCATTTGTTTCTCATCTGTAATTTTAATAATTGCAGTACTCTGGTATTGATTTGTTGAATATCTTAAAAAGATAAATGCAATAACTAAACAGACAAATATTGATAGCAGAAAATATTTCCATTTTGATAGATATAGGTGAAGAATATCACTTATATGTGTATAATTATCTTGAATTTCGTTTTTCATATTAGTTGAGAATTATAGCAGTTATCGTAGCTAATGTTGCAATTGCAGAAATTAAGACGACATTATTTTGGTTATAAGTTGATGATCTGATTTTTGCTTTATTTGGTTCTACATAAATCACATCATTCTGTGTAAGAAAAAAATGAGGGGAATTCATGACGTTTATAGATGTTAAATCGAATTTATAATATCTATTTTCACCATCAACTTCTCTTATTAAAAATACGTTATCTCGTTTTCCATAAATAGTTAAATCTCCAGCTAAACCTAAAGCTTCAGTAAGCGATACTTTTTCATCTTGTAAACTATAAGTCCCTGGTTTATTAACTTCTCCTAAAATTGTAATACTAAAATTGGCTAGTCTAATGTTTACAATAGGGTCTTTTATATATTCTTTAAGAATATTCTTTAAATACAAGTTGGCTTCACTTCTAGATAATCCACCTAATTTTATAGATCCTAATACAGGAAATTCTATATTACCATTAGTATCTATTAAATATGTTTGCATTTTTAAGGTACCTTGAGCTAAATCTACAGAATTGGTATTATAAGATACTGCTGGTAAATTAAAAGGTCTTGCAGCATCTGGATCGATGGCAGAAACATCTATTGTTAATAAATCATCTGGTTTAAATTTTATTTCAAAATTGGATAGTTTACTAGCTGGTAAGGCATTTTCATCTTGAAAATATACGATACTTTCTCTTTTAACTCCACAAGAGGATAAAATCAAACAAATAATTGCTGATAAGATTATTGGTTTAAATTGTAATTGATTAAAAATTTGTGTCATAAGTGTTATTATTTTTTACTATCTAAAGCTTCAAATTTGGAATTATTAGAGATGTATTCAGGAACAATCTCTTTTATTTTAGTTACAGTTTCTAAGGTTAAACATTTTGGATTAGTGGTATGTAAGTCTATAATCTGATTAAGTATTGTTGTTGAATCTATTTCTTTAGATTTAGCAATCATTATTTTTTCATGATATGTTGGACGTGTATTCTCGCCATTTGCTAATAACTCTTCGTAAATTTTTTCGCCAGGTCTTAATCCTGTGATTTTTATATCGATATCTTTTGGATAATTTAAACCTGAGAGTGTAATCATGTTAATTGCTAGGTCGAAAATCTTAACTGATTTCCCCATGTCGAACACAAAAATCTCTCCTCCATTTCCCATTGCAGCAGCTTCTAATACTAAAGAACAGGCTTCCGGTATTGTCATAAAAAAACGTGTAATATCCTTATGTGTTACCGTTAATGGTCCTCCGTTTTCAATTTGTTTTTTAAATAATGGAATTACAGATCCATTAGATCCTAACACATTACCAAAACGTGTGATAATAAATTTTGTAGCTTCTTTTTTATTTAAACAACTAATATATAGTTCTGCAATACGCTTAGTTGCTCCCATAACATTTGTAGGGTTTACAGCCTTATCTGTAGAAATCATAACAAACTTAGTCACTCCATATTTAATAGATAGATTGGCCATGTTTATTGTTCCGCTAATGTTTACACTAACCGCTTCATAGGGATTATTTTCCATTAAAGGAACGTGCTTATAAGCTGCTGCATGAAAAATAACTTGAGGATTTAAGCTTTTAAAAAGCTGATCCATTCTTATCATATTTCTAACATCTACAATAATAACTTCAAATCTTTGAATGCCACTTTGAATAAATTCTTGTTGAAGTTCATACAAAGGAGATTCTGCAACATCAATAAGGATTAATTTTTTATAATCAAACTTAGTCAGTTTTCTGGCAATCTCACTTCCTATTGAACCTGCAGCACCAGTAACAATAATAACCTTGTCTGCATATTCGTCTATTAATACTGGATTATCGATACTGATGGGCTCACGACCCAGTAAATCTTCAATATTAACATCTTTAATCTGGCTTATTTGTAACTCCCCATCAATCCATTGCTGAACAGGAGGTGTAATCTTAACTTTTATAGATTTTGCAAGAAAATCTTTTGTAATATCTAATAATCTTTCAGAACTTATATTCTGAATAGAAATAATAATTTCATCAATTTTATTTTTTTCAATAAAATCAATAGTTATTTTATTAGAATCATACACTTCTAGAAGATTGATTTTTTTACCAATTTTCTTACTGTTATCATCAATAAAACCAAAAATATCTATAGTGCTTTTAGCATCATTTGTTATCGCATCATAAGTAACCATACCAGCATTACCAGCTCCATAAATTAAAACGCGATGATTTTTTTTGTTAAAAATACTTTTATCAGATATGATACTGTGATAAATAGATCTGATAAAGAATTTAGCTCCTATTAAGAAAAAAACATTTAGTAATAAATGGATATAAATAACAGAACCTGCAATATCAAATATTGTATCGTATTCATATTTTCGACTTAAATACGTTGTAATAATTAAGATTGTAGCTAATAAATTAATACCAACTATAATGTTTACTACATCTTTTACACCTGTAAACCGAACAACACCTTTGTGTGTACTTACAACTATAAAACTAATTGCTGCTGCTATTAAAACAAATGGAATTTGTTTTAAAAATTTGCCAAAATCAAAAGAAATTTCAAAATTATATCTAATTAAATAAGCTAAAAAGAATGTAAATGCAACTAAACATAAATCTACCAACAAGACAAGCCATTTAGAGGCATATCTTTTAGATAAATTAATAAGTAAGACGTTTAATCTATTCAAAATATTGTATAATTAATGAAACTATTCGTTCTAAATCTTCTATTGATAAATTTGATCCGCTAGGTAAGCATAACCCACGTTCGAATAAATCGTCTGAAACTCCATTTAAATAACAAGGTGCATCTTTAAAAATAGGTTGCTGATGCATTGGTTTCCATAATGGTCGTGTTTCTATATTATCTTTTTCTAAAAATAATCTTAAGCCTTCTTGATCTTTTTTATTATCTAGTAAAATACAAGTTAACCATCTATTAGAATAATAACCTTCAGGTTCTTGTAAGAACGTGATGTTTTTAATCTGATTTAGCTTAGATACATAAAAATTAAAGTTAGCGCGACGTTTATTTACATGATCTTCTAAAACCATCATTTGTCCACGTCCTATCCCTGCAATTACATTAGACATTCTATAATTGTAACCAATATGAGAATGTACATATGCAACATCTTTATCTTTTGCTTGAGTGGCTAAAAATACAGCCTTATCTTTATCTACTTTAGAAGCACACACTAAGGCACCACCTCCAGAAGTTGTTATAATTTTGTTTCCGTTAAAAGATAATATAGAAAACTCTCCAAACGTTCCACATTTTTGGTCTTTGTAACGACTACCTAATGCTTCTGCACTATCTTCTACAACAGGTATATTATATGCTTTTGCTATAGCATGTATGTCTTCTTTTTTATATGGCATACCATATAAATGAACTGCTATTATTGCTTTTGGAGTTTTCCCCTTAGAAATTCTGTCTTTAATTGCGCGTTCTAACTCAATAGGACACATATTCCAAGTCTCTCGTTCACTATCTACAAAAACAGGAGTTGCTCCTTGGTATACAATAGGATTTGCTGAAGCAGAAAATGTTTTAGATTGACAGATTACTTCATCACCTGGACCTACATTCAATAAAATTAAAGCTAAGTGTAAAGCAGCCGTTCCAGCACTTACTGCTGCAACGTATTTGTCTGCGTTTAAAAACGTGTGTAAATCATCTTCAAAACCTGTAACATTAGGACCTAATGGAGCTATCCAATTGGTTGAAAAAGCTTCATTTACAAAGTCTAATTCATGTCCTCCCATATGTGGTGATGATAACCATATTTTTGAATTCATAAGTAAAATTGTTATATAAATATTAAAACAATTTTTATGTCTATTTAGGGACTTCTAACATAAAAATAATCAAAAAAATTAAACTTTTTTCTAATTGCTATGACTAGAAAATGTTTATAAATATCAGTAATTATATGAGTGCAATTCAAATAAAAACGATGAATAGCAGATATTTACGTTAATTCATATTTAAAGGTTAATTGATAAAATATATTGGTCTAATCATTAAAATTAGGTGTATTAAAAGAAGGTAAAATACCTACAAAACAAGACTACAAATACGAGTTATTATAAGATTTTTCGCATTATAAAATAACTATTTAATATGCTTAGTTATATTAAAAATTCGATACGATGTTTAAAGTCTAGATTACTTAATATTGTAAAAAACAAACATTACAAATAAAGAGACTACTCTACTCTAATTTAGTAAGGTTTAAATAATTTCACACAAAACATTTTTTATATCTTTTAAGACATTAATTTTAAAAACAGGAGACTGTTCTTTACTCAAATTCATGTCTTGTGTATGAATGTTTACGCCATTATCAAGTAGACAAACAGAATACCAGTTTAAAGTATTTGGAGCAATGAAGTCTTTCTTAACATTATCTCCAATATATAAATAGGTTGCTTCTCCATACTTATCGTTAAAATATTTAAAATTATTAGTATTAGGTTTCTCAGATCCAAATTCTTCTGAAATAATAATATCATCAAAAAAATGTTCTAACCCCAGAGCCTTTATCTTGTTACGCTGTTGTGTACTTCTTCCATCTGTTATCAAGCCTATTTTAAACATGTTCGCTTTTAAATAGGTTAAAGTTTCTTTGTTTTCTTTACTTAAAACAATATAGGGAGAATGGTTTCTGTAAATAGTTAACAGATCGCTTACAGTTATATTTTTAACTTGAGTTGATGTAATGATTTCTTCAAAAGTATTCTTCTTATCGTTATAAAAAGTCATCATTTGATTGAAAATACTTTCAGATGTAATCTCTGAGTGCTTTGCAATAATATCGGAAATCTCTTTATATGCCGATTTTAAAAAATCTATTTCATTATATAAAGTATCGTCTAAGTCTAGAACAACAATAATTTTATGCTTTAAAATCATGAACTAATATTTCGCTATCATATCTTAGCATTAACAAATTATCTTCCCAATCCGTAAAAGATTCTACGATTTCATCAAGTAAATATTCTTGAATAATCCATTTCGGGTAATTTGCTCCTGATAAATAAGATAATGGATACCCTCCACCAAATCTTGCATTAATTTCAATACCATAAACTGTATCGTTCTCTTTATGTTTAAAAAACTGAGCCGTAAGACACCCAACAGCGCCTTCTATAAAACCTAAATTTGTATTTATATAATCTAAAAGTGTATTCTTTTGAGTTACCCCTTTATTCACTTCTCCATCTCTAATTGCAATACGTTTTCTGGGTACCACACATTTTAAAGTACTATGTTTATCGTAATACAAATCGCAAGTAAACTCATCATATTTATTATGATCTATGTATTCAAAAAAGATTAGATCATCATTTTTAAAATGATAGTCTGTTAAATCCTCCTCTAATAAAATCTTAAAATTATCTACACTTCTACTACCATTTAAAGGCTTAATGTAAAGTGGTAATTTATAGTCGGTTTTAGAATATTCTTTAGCAACATTAATATTCATTTTAGAAAAGAAATTCTGAGTCTTCCTTTTATCTCTACAAATATTTATAAAAGAAGCTGAAGAAACGATAGGTGTAATCCCTTGATTTAAAATGGTTTGTTTATTTCTAGATAATAAAGCCAATTCGGTATCTATTGTTGGTATAATTAACTTCACATTATTAGATACACATAAATCTATTAGAGCCGTAAGGTAGTTAGCGTCATTAAGTAATGGTAAATGAAATGATTTATCTGAAGCTTGACATGCCGACGATAAATTTGGTTCATAATCTGCTGTTAAGACCTGACCTTCAGGAAACACTTTTTTTAATTCTTGTTGAAATGCTCTAACCAGAGAAACTCGTCTTCCTGCGCATGTAATTAATATATTCATTGTTAACTCTTGATTGATTAAAGTGAAAAATTAAAATTGGTTTATTTATAATGAAATACTAACAGTAATTATATATCTAATATTAAATTAACGTTGTAAATAATTCATCTGCCAAGTATTACTTTAAATAAAAGCTAATAAATTGACACCGTAAACTTCCAAAATTCTAAGAATCTAATCAAAAATAATCTTTGAATTGTACTATAATTACTTTAATCAGTCAATAACATTATTTAATATAAATAAAGTAAAACGTAGTTATTAAAAAGACCGAGTATTTCCAATTTAAAACCCACTATGCATATAAACTAATTAATCATTATAAATAAATTTGAATCATATATAGACGTAAAAATTTAAATTTTGTTAAAGGTTATAATGCATGTGAAATAGAAAATATTAAATTTGACTATTACTACGTTAATCCCTAAATTTAAATCATATTAAATTCGGTTATTGACTCATATTATAGGCCAATAATTAGTTATAAATAAACCAAATAAAATGTATAAAACTATATTTAAAAGAGTAATTGATTTTTCTGCATCCCTTATAGGTTTTATTATTTTGTTACCTGTATTTTTACTTGTTACATTAATTTTATTAGTTACAAATGGTCAACCATTTTTCTTTCAAAGTAGACCTGGAAAAAACGAAAAAGTTTTTAAAATTATTAAGTTTAAATCCATGTCTGATAAAAAAGATAAAAATGGAAACCTACTACCAGACGCTGAACGTGTTACTGTATTAGGAACATTTATTAGAAAATTTTCTTTAGATGAAATCCCGCAACTTTTAAACGTTATCAAAGGAGATATGAGCTTAATAGGTCCAAGGCCTTTACTAGTAAGATATTTACCTTATTATACTAAAGAAGAACAAATAAGACATACTGTAAGACCTGGAATTACTGGTTTAGCACAGGTCTCCGGACGAAATTCTATTAGTTGGGATGATAAATTAGCAAAAGATATAGAATACGTTGAAAATTTAAGTTTTAAATCTGATTTACAGATTTTATTAAAAACAGTTCTTAAGGTTGTAAAAGGTTCTGATATCGTTTTAAGTCCAGATGTATTAGATTTTAATGTTTACAGAGAATCTAAAAAACAATCCTATTAAAACCGTATATATCAACACATAACTATTTATTTTTTAAAATTAAAATATGTATATTTTAAATAAAACTGTTTCATTAAAAATGATCTTCGTATCCAAATATTAAACTTTATATACCAATAGATTAAGTAGGAAGGAAAAAATGCAAATAATAAAAATTTATGTTTAGTAAAAAGGTACGGTTTAACTCTAAGTAAGTACCTAAACATTTTTTCAGGCCTCAAAATAAAAGTTTTTACACTAACTAAAATATCTTTTTTACTTCGATCGGTGTTTATAGTTAATCCTTTAGAAAAATCTCCAACATTAGAATAGAAACCCTCAAAAATTTTAATCATCTTTGAAATTTTTCTTTTAGAAGCAAAAATGCCTATACGTAAAGCATAGTTCACCATTTGTTCTTGTGCAATTTCTCTTGAATAACAAATTTTATCAAAATCATTAATTAGAATTTTAAATTGCTCAAACATAAAATTCTGAATTTTAGAAATATGATCTTTATAAATTCTTTTTTCATCTGCTTGATGAAATTCGTTAGAAAACGTTGGTGAATTTATATCGTAAGAAATGGTACTTCCATGTGGTGCAGAGAGTAATTGTTCATTTAACTCTATATTACCACTAAGAATATAATCTGAATAACTAGTGTATGGATATACCGAAAAATTTAAACCAAATCGTTTAGTCGTATCGGTAATATTATAAACTTCTCTTATACCCAAATAATATGCATAAACCTTTACTTCACCTTTAAAATAATCAAAAAGTCTTTCTTGCATTGTTCCTCCCCAACCAATATCTGCTAAGTGTAAACCGTCTGTAACAAAATCGACATTAAAAGACTTTAGGTAAGCATCAAAATACGCTTTCTGTTCTAAACGTGTTTTATCATAATGTGTGACGAATAATTCGTTTTGTTTTAATGCTTCAAAAACATCTGAATCTAAAAAATTAGGAATACTAATAGATTGTATAGATTCTAAATTTAAACGTGTTATAATTTCATTAATAAGATCATCATCAAAATTAAAATTATTTAGAAAGCCTTTAGGTGATAATTTTGGATATTTATTTCGTAAAAAAGAAAATGCTTCATCATCTATACTTTCTAAAGATACTATCATACTAGCCTGTCTAGATGTTTTCAAATAATGTGTTTTAATTAAATCTTCATCTGTTAAAGCATAATAACTCTGATAGAAATCAAATAATTTTTTAAAATACAGTCCTTCCCGAGATAGAAAAAATATATCATTAATACATGCCTTTTTTAATTTAAAATATAAACGTTCTATATAAATAAAATAGAATAAAATATAATCACTATTTGCTGGTACATGTTTAGAATTACAACGTTTATATAAACTATTTACAATTTGTTTGTAATCCTTTAAATCAGAGCCATAAGAATACTTTATTTTAGTTTTAGAAAATTCTTTATTTGGAATATATAGGGTATTTAAATTACTTTTTTCGGCATTAACGATATCATGTTTCAAATTATCTCCAATCATTATTATATGAGTAGGATCAAGGCCAAGAATATCAATTAAATACGTATAAAAATTACCATTATGTTTACTTTTTTCGCATTCTGAAGACACAAAAACATCATCAAAAAGATGTTCAATTTTATGTGACTGTAATATATTTAGAATAACCTTTTTAGATGTATAAAAATCTGTAACACAATACAAATCAGAACCTTTATTTTTTATTTTTATTAATTCTTTTACAGTATTTTCATTTAAAAACTGTACTTTAAGTTCTACAGTAACTTCTGTTTTTTCAAAATAATTCTGAAACTTAGAAAATGAAATATCACGAACTAAATCACAACAAATAAGCCTATTATATACTTCTTTTATTAATAGCTCATAAGGAATTTCAATATGCAAAACCTTGTGTTTTTCACTTAGATAAATTTCAACCTCTTTACGAATAAAATATAATTCATCGATATCTATATCTAATCCTAATTCCCTAATCATTGTTTTAGCCCATAATCGCATTACGTAATTAGGATGTACTGTTCTATGAACAAGAGTATCAAACATATCACAAAAAATTACAGATCCTGAGCTTACAGTATCCGCAAAAGAACCACTTGTTTTCTTCATATAAAATTTATGTTTATTGCTCGGGAGGATTATCTGTAATAAGTATAACCTAGAATATAAACACTTTGCTTAACTATATAAACTAGATGTTCTTATAAATTAATCATATTCAATTAATTAAATATGAAAGTAATTTTTTTTTGAATTTAATTAACTCTTTTTCGATAAGAGTCAGATAAAAACTATAAAAAGTTAAAATGCTGATATAAATAACACCAAACGTTAAAATATATTAGATTTAGAAGACGGTTGATTATTATATTTTTTTTAATATATAATTACAGCCTGTAAATAAATTGAAGAGTATAATTAAAAAAATAAAAAGAAGTACAGTATTAGAATAACTTAGCGATAAACCACAAAAAGAATTGTGTATTGCATATAAACTATAATTAATTTTAAACAAAAAAAATCCTGAACAAATAAAT
>NZ_CANMTH010000018.1 GCF_947500765.1 uncultured Formosa sp.
TAAAACACCGAATATGGTATATAAATTATCAGCTTAATTCAATTTTAAACTGTAGCCATATTTCAGGACAAGACATTTGACCAAAAAATGAGAAATCGAATTTTAACAATATTATTTTTAGCTATAAATCTGACTTTATTTGGACAAGAGTCTAAAGACTGTTATGAAATAAAGTATCTCGACTTTTTTGGTTTAGACAAAATGGAAATTATAAAATGGCCAGAATCTGAACTTGGCGGATTATCGAAAATGGATTTTGCCAAAGACAGAGGTCAATCTGAAATTAAAACGAACTTCATTATTCCAATGATTATCTATCAATTAAAGGTATATCATCCGAATTGCAGTAAAGAAATTGATACTAGTTATTTTAATAAAATTTCAGAAATCTATTTAAAAATTAGAGAAATTGATTCAACCGAATTTCTAAAAAAATCAATCGCTGAAAAAATTGACTTCTTACGTGCTGACTTCTATTCCCAAGTCGAAAATGTGGAATATTTACCAAAAATGACAACAACTTTCGATGATGGACCTTTTTATGGAACTAAATTTAAAGAGGAATCAGAATTAAAACCAACTAAAACGCAGGAAACTGAATTTGGAGCTTTAGTTGTTTCAAAAGCTGATGATAAAACAATACTTACGAGTAAAGACAAAAACGGAAATATAATTTGGCGAAAAGCAATTACGGGATTATCTGACAGAAATTTGACTGAATTACATTTCACCGAAAACCCAATGGAATATAATTCTGTTGCGACTGTTGCTCATATGTATTCGGAAGGAGAAAGATTTACACTATATTTAAAAAGCGATGGAGGCTTTATGTATTACTTCCATTCGTGGTAAAGAAAATAAAAAACGTTGCACAACACCGTATATAATTTATTGCTAGTTCTAGCCTATTTACGAAAATCCTCGCGGATTTTCTATTCGGTTTGTATTTGCTAAATTAGGTGCTTAAAACACGCAACAAATCATATACAAACACGTTGCCAGTAATATGAACAAAATCCCGTTAATATTAATAATTCTGACTTTTTTTGGTTGTAATCAGAAAGAGAAAAACCTGAATTTATTAAAATCGGAAATCAAAACTGAACTGACTGAAAAAAGCGAAACCATATTTTGGGTCGACACAATTTCAAATGGCAAATTTCTGAAAATTTATTCAAAACCTGAAAATGATTGGCAAAATCTAACAGCGGAATTTGGAAACGAGAACAAAAAATATACAATCGACTTAAAAACGGAGGAATATCAAATGCTCGGAATTCCTTTCACAAACCAAATTGAGTGGATTACGGAAAAAAGTTTTGCTTTAATAAATGGTTGCGGAACGAATTGCAGATATGTCTTGATTTTTAATATAGAATCGGAAAAACCAATCGTGATGCCAATCGAATATTATCCCGAAATAAAATACGCTGATTACAAAACTGATAATCCGAATTTATATATTGCAGTTAGTGAAAACAATGGAAACTCTTTAAGTTTAATGGTTGTCGAAACCGACAGTCAAAAAAAGGCGGAATTGAGTTTACCAGAAGATTGGAATCGTGGAAATGGTCAAATTTATGGAATTATTGATAAAATTGAAATTAAAAATTCTAAAATAAAGATTTTACAAAATCAAGAAAACGGAAAAATAAAAGAACTGAATAAAAAAATAACGTGGGAATAAATACTACTGGCAACACCGTGTATAATTAATGGCTGGTTCTCGCCTACTTACGAAAATCCTCGCGGATTTTCTATTCGGTTTTTATTTGCTAAATTAGGTGCTTAAACACGCCACTAATCATACACAAAACCGTTGTACACAATACCCCAAAAATGCCGAGAATCGAACTTCAGACTGAAATAAAAGCCGACAGAAATATCGTGTTTGACTTGTCACGAAGTATCGATTTGCACAAAATATCGACTGAACAAACTAATGAAGAAGCAATCGCTGGAAAAACAAGCGGATTAATTGGAATGAATGAAAGTGTAACTTGGAGAGCTAAACACTTTGGAATCTATCAAAAACTGACTTCCAAAATAACGGAATATGACAGACCGAATTACTTTGCGGACGAAATGGTTAAAGGAGCGTTTGCGGAATTTAAACACGAACATCACTTTGCGGAATCGAATGGCGGAACTTTGATGACTGACTTTTTTGACTATAAATCACCTTTGGGTATTTTAGGAAAGTTAGCTGACAAGCTCTTTCTGAAAAAGTATATGACTGAATTACTAATTGAAAGAAACCGAATTGTAAGAGAGTTTGCGGAATCTGAAAAATGGAAAGAAATTATAAATGAATAAAGTACTGTGTACAACAATGTATAACCGCAATTACGGCGGATTCGACTACGTCCGAATCTACTCGGAATTGCTAACGTCTGTGCTAAACCGAAAATAATCGCTAATTTAACCCGTAACTGACGGTTATACGAGACCGTTGTGGTGCATTTAAGACAAACATTATGAAAACGAAATTTAACGCATACGAAAAGACTCTTTACGAATTTTTGAGTGATATTTATGTTGTTTGTCCGAAGTGCGAGAATCAAGCAATTATTCGTTCAAAAGGCCATTTAAGAGACCTTAAAGAAAAAGAAATAAAACTGATTTGCACAAAATGCGGAATGAATAAATATTATTCGGAAACACCAAAAGACAAATGGACTTCTGAACGTAGCGGAATTGAATATGAAATGCGAAATCTAATAATTGGAGCTAACATTGACCCATATTTTCGACTTCCACTTTGGTTACAAAAAGAAATGCCAGATGGACTTTTATGGGCTTATAATTATGAGCATTTGGATTTTATAGAAAACCACGTTAGTGCTGAATTAAGGAATCGTGAAAACAGTCCAACGCGAAATAAAAGTTTAGGTTCTCGACTTCCAAAATGGATGACATCGAAAAAAAATCGAACTGAAATTTTAAATGGAATTGAAAAATTAAAACGGAAATAAAAACGACACCACAACACCGTGTATAATTAATTGCTTTTTATGTGCTTACTTGCGAAAATTCCTGCGGAATTTTCTCGGGTTCGTAAAAGTTTGCTAAATTAGTTGCTTAACCACGCAACTAACCATACACAAACACGTTGTATGCAATTTGACCAAAACGCCATTAATCAATCAAAATCGAATGTTTAAACAAAAAATAATTGTTCTCATATTATGTCTGATTGGAATTTCTTGCCAAGAGAAAAACCAAACGATTGAGGAATTTGGAAAATCAGTTTTTCTGACTTACAAAACAGACGTAACCGAACAAAAAGAATTATATCTGAACAAATCGGAATTGAAAAAAGTATTGAGAAAATATGGACAAACGGATTTTAATAATGACCAAATAAAAGAATACATTGACTTCACGATTGAAAAGCAGAAAGAGCATATTGACCTTGCGAAATATGATATGGAAATTGCATTTAAAGAATTTAAGTGGAATAGCTCAAAAATAGACAGCGTAACTTATGACATCATTTTTCCGAAACCAGGAAAAGACTCAATTATCACCTGGCCAAATTCAAAAACTTTTGAGTTAAATAATTTGAAAGAGAATTTTGTAACTAAAATCAATGTTTTCGGAACCGATGACGACAAAAATATACGAATGGAATTGCAGAGCGTAGTATATGTAAATAAGGAATTCAAACTACACGATAATAGACCGAAATTCAAGTATATAAATGAATAAAAAACTGCATACAACAACGTGTATAATTAATTGCTTTGGTCGTTGCTTATTTGGAAAATTCCTTCGGAATTTTCTCGCGTTCGTTTTTGTTTACTAAATTAGTTGCTGAAACACGCAACTAACCATACACAAACACGTTAGGTGCAATTACCACTCATACTAATAAATATTAACTAAGAAAAATGCCTGGAGCAACAGCAACAAATATTAGAAAAGCAGATATAGCAGAAGATTTAGGTAAATTATTATTAAGACAATTTTGTTCTTTAGCACCAATAACCAAGGCTGATGATTTCGGAATTGACACAATAGCAACTATACTCAAAATAGACGAAAATTCAGCTTTAAGAGAATTAGCAAACAAAACATTTGGAATTCAATTTAAATCTAAAAGTGTTAGGGAAATTGAATTTATAAAAGATTATGAATACAATTGGCTATTGAATTTAGATTATCCTTATTTTATTGGTAGTGTAAATATTAAAGATTCTTCTATGGAAATTTATTCTTTACATATTGTTAACTGTTTACCTTCTTTAAACAGTAATTGCAATGGATTAATAATAACTTTAGATGAAATAAATGAAAATAATCAACAAGATGGAATATTAACTCTTAGCTTAGGAGAGCCTGTTCTTACTTTAAAAATTTCTGAAACAGCAAACACCGATTTAATATACAAGAAAAGAGATATTCTGAGCAAATGGATTGACAAAGAATATGACAATATAAAAGTTCGAAATATTGGACTTACAAAAGGCTATAATTGGAAAACAAATGAAGCCCCTTTTTTTGATACAGTTAATAAAATCTTCACTAATAAGGAAGATTTGAGTATTTACAATGAATCTTTTGATTTTATTGACGCAGTACTTACTGAACTTAAAATGTTCAATAAAGATAGACACTTACAAAAAGGAATTAACACAATTAATACTAAATTAAAGCAAAAAGGAATTGAACTTTTTTTACTGAATAACTACGAAACAATGATTAAAGATAAATTAGAAATATAACTGCACCTAACACCGTGTATAATTAATGGCTGGTTCTCGCCTACTTACGAAAATCCTTGCGGATTTTCTATTCAGTTTTTATTTACTAAATTAGGTGCTTAAACACGCCACTAACCATACACAACAACGTTAGGCAACATTACTCGAAATCTCAATGAAAGAGGAAACATATATAAATACAGGCAAATCTATTCATGTCTTCAACGAAATAGAATTATTTCTAAATCTGATAATAACACATCATATAAGTCCCAAGGATAAAACATTCTTTTTGGATTATATTCTAAACACAAGTGTAATTAGTTTTGGAGCAAAAATTAAAATTCTGATAAATTTAAATGTATTCTCAAAAAACCAAATAAGTCAATTGAGAAAACTATCTTCAAACCGAAACGTATTTGCTCATACAAACAGAAATCCTCGTTTTGTAGACGAAATACTTACTTATCCAGATAAAAACTCTGTTAAGATAATTGTTAAGGATATTATTTTAGAAACAAATTCTGAAGGAAAATTAAAAAAGACTAACTATAAAACTTTTATTGAAAGTCATGTGAAACTTCGCAATGATATTATTGATTTCATTGTTGAATACATAAATAAAAACAGTATTGATACAATGCATTTCCACATACAAAATCTAAAAAATAGAAAGATTTAATATTACCTATTAACTCTTTATTAATGACTTAAAGCTTAATAATTATAGACAATGCGTACTAGTATTTTAAATTGGAATCCATATGAAAAACATCGATAAATTAAAAAATTTAGTCAATTCAATAAAAGCACTTATCTATAAATTACCCTATAATGATAATGATGTAAGAAAAGCATATTTTGAGAATTTATATACGATTATCAATGACTTCTATCTAGGTAAAATCTATTTTGAAATAAGTACACAAATTAAAAACGGGAAAGTTAATTTTGATGAAGATATTATTGATTTAAAACCACATATATTAAGTGTTTATGAAATTGCTGATCATCCATTATTATCAAATGGATATCATAATGAGCTTAATAGAAAACTTTTCATTGACTCTTTTACAAATTTCGAAATTACGGTTGATTTATGTTTTGACAATTTAAAGACTGACATCGCAGTAAAACAAATAGTTTCTGATTTAAATTCTAGACTAATACGATTAATAAAACAATGTAAAAATGAAGAACAAATAATTGACCAACTTATCAAAACTTCATTCATACCATTAATTAGAAAATTTAAGTATTTATCTAAAATTAAATCAGATTGTTACGGAATTAATTATAGCCAAGACATTAAGTTTATTGAGTTTTGTACTAAACTAAGGAATTGTGTGCTTCACTCTGCTGGCTATTACAAAGGGCGAGATTATGAATATGAATTTGATGGAGTAAATTTCATCTTTAAAAACGAAGAATTTCTTGAGATGAAAGGAGAAAATGATTATGTTTTCTTAAAACTAAATGAGAGGCTAACGAATATTATCAATCAAGTATTTGTATGTTTTAATAATGTAGATTATTTAAAATATCCAGATGATGGATTTTAAAAACGTTGCCTAACACCGTGTATAATTAATTGCTTTGGCAAGTGCTCATCTGGAAAATTCCTTCGGAATTTTCTCGGGTTCGTATTTGTTTACTAAATTAGTTGCTTAACCACGCAACTAACCATACACAATCCCGTTGCCAGTAATAGCCAAAGCATCGATAAAAAATCTTACAATGAAGAATGATTTTATTATGGAACTTATATTATGCATACCATTAATTATTTTTGGTTTTTGGCTTGTGAAAAAGGCTATTAAAGAATATAAACTTAAATCCTATTATGATTTCCAACTGCTAGGTGCTGGAATAGCTTCAATAATTATTGGGATTTATTTTTTATATAACGTTGCCAGTAGTACCATAAAAACATTCTAAATTCATAATCGGAATAACTATTAATCTGAATTTAAAGAAAAAAAAAAGCAATTCGTGCGGAATTCATAACGTGGGAATTATAAGCAGAACGCTGAAATTTAAAATCAGAAGTTTAAAACAAATCGGACTGAAAAGCACAACGTTGGAATTTTAAACTAAGCAAATAATTTAAACCGAATAGTTCGCGAAAAAATTGCGGGTTGAAAAACAACAACGTTAGAATAACAAAACGCTGGAATTATTTTTGGATATTTTTTTTTGATTTTTAAGTAAAGTAACAAAACACAAAATGTCGGAATTAAAACAAAACGTGTAAATTTGGAACTGAACGAAAATAAAAAGGACGAATAAAAGAAACTACTACTGGCAACACCGTGTATAATTAATTGCTTTGGCAAGTGCTTATTTGGAAAATTCCTTCGGAATTTTCTCGCGTTCGTTTTTGTTTACTAAATTAGTTGCTTAAACACGCAACTAACCATACACAAAACCGTTGTAAGTAATAGCTGAGCAACATTTTAAAAATTGGAATCATATGAAAAAACATACTTTTTTGTTATTACTAAATTGTTTAGGACTTTTATTTGTTAGTCTAAACATATTGTTTGACTTTATAAGTTTTGATAATAAAATAACGAATCCTATTTTAGGTGTTATTTTTTCTTTATCAATGATATTTTTATCGTTCAAACTTAATTTAATAAAAATCAAAAAATGAACGAATAAAGTGTTCATAAAATGAATGAATTGATAACCCAACCAAACTGAACACAAAAATTTCGGCTGAACTTAATGCTCATTAATAAAACGTGAAAATCGTAACGGATTTAATTTCAGAACGGAAACAAAAATTGTGAATTGAAATTATTGTGAAATAATTCGTTTGAATAACTACGAGGGAAAAATCAAAACGGAATTTTAAAACTAAACCTGACCAAACTAAACCGAATGAAAAACAGAACGAATAAAAACTACTACTTACAACACCGTGTATAATTAATTGCTTTGGCAAGTGCCTATTTGGAAAATTCCTTCGGAATTTTCTCGCGTTCGTTTTTGTTTACTAAATTAGTTGCTTAAACACGCAACTAACCATACACAACAACGTTAGCTACAACCTAAAAACCGAACAAACCTGGAAACTGATTACAAAAATTTTTATAATTCTTACTTAAAAGAATATCACGAAGTACGAGCAATTTATTTAAATAATCTACTTTCGAATACTGATAAAGTAAATTCTGTAATAAAAGAGAATGAACTTGAATCTCAAGGTGTAAAAATACCATTAACTAAAAACACAAAATTTATTATTCAGGCAGATTTAAGACAAAATTACTTTCATTCAATAGAAAGTTTTTTTGAATTTTTTTTCGCATTCTTACCAAATAAAGGAAAAGTTCCTGATAACAGAAATATTTTAAGAGCACTAGTAAAATCTAATTGGAGCCAGAATTACAAAAAGATAGAATATATAGCAAATGGAAAAATGAAATTAAACTTTCTTGATGAAATGATTGATTTTCTTGACCACAAAGTAAGTATCGGACATTATTTATTTTATGTTGGAACTTTTTCAAAAGAAAAATTCAACGAAGAATATCAAGATTCTGTAAAAAAAAGTATTGAATCAATTAAAAAAATAATCAAAACTATCGCTACAGATTTTTCTAAAAGAGATGAATACAATGCTAATAAACATACTATGAGAGTATTTCCTTCTTTTAATTCAATTCACATATTAGATGCTGACACAATGGAAGAACAAATAAATTTTGATTTATCTAATTCTGCTTCTTACCAAATATATAACGATAAGGAAAAAGAAACCATTGTAAAAACAAAACTATTTGACCCTGAAAGAGATTTTAAAATGACTAGAATATGTAGTCGCTTAATTTATAATATGGTTGAATTAAGGAGTATTGTATTTGGAGATAGGAAAGAAAAAAACGGAAATGAAAAAGTCGCATTGATTTTATTTAATCAAGAGAATATAGAAGATTCAATTAAGCATAATGTTAAAATACAAGATTTAAGTTTTAGTTCGAAATTAATAAAAAGGCAGTAGCTAACACCGTATATAATTTATTGCTAGTTCTAGCCTACTTACGAAAATCCTCGCGGATTTTCTATTCAGTTTTTATTTGTTAACTTAGTTGCTTAACCACGCAACAAACCATATACAAACACGTTAGCTAACATTTGAAAATGAACAAACCGACAATATTTTTACTACTGATTTTAACGCTGTTTAGTTGTCAAAAAAACATTGAACGGATTGATATTGCGAATGAGCTACGAGGAAATACATTCGATATGACCTCAAAATCTGACAAAGACACATTGACAATAGAACTTAAAGACTCTACCTACTCTGTGTTTGAATATAGTGACAGAAACTTACCTTGGCGAACAACAAATTTTGACAACACCCAAATTTTAGTTCTTGAATTAAGGACTATGGCTATCAAGCAATTGGATGAAAATACTTTTAATGGACTTTTAATTGGTGTAGAGGATTATGAAATAACGCTAAAAAAAAGAAATCCGAAATGGAATAAAGACTTATTGATTGGCAAATGGGTAGAAAAAGAATCAGCTGATTACTATTCGAATAATAGCATTCCTAAACCACCACCTTTGCCACCACCACCCGATTTTACAGAAGCTGATTTTCAGGCTCAACCGATATACAAAATTTCAGAAGATTCAATTTCGCTAAAGACTAACTATTTTACATTTAATTCAGAAATAGACATAAACAGTAGTAACGAATATTTGACAATGAAGCTATATACTAATTTAATAAATATCGATATAATGTGGCAAATTAAAGAGCTGACTGAAAACTATATGATTATAGATAAATCTGTAATTGAGAAAGAAGGTTCTATGATATCAACTACAAAAACAATTGAAAATATTGAATTAATAAAAAAACGTTAGCTAACAATGTGTATAATTCATTGCTAGTTATAGCCTACTTACGAAAGTCCTCGCGGACTTTCTATCTGTGATTTATTTGCTAACTTTAGTGCTTAAACATGCAACGAAATCATACACTAGACCGTTAGCATACATTTGAGAAAAACTTTGGAACTGAAAAACAAAATATCGAAATTGACATTTATTCTGATTTTAATCGGAGTTTCATTCGGATTTAAAACTCAAACTTCTGAATTCAGTTTTACGGATAAATACGGAAATGAAATCACGATTGAGAATACGGAAATGATTCCCGAATTAATTGATGTGGAATTTCTGAAAAACAATCTGAACGGAACTCATTTCACATTCAAACTGAAAGAAGATGCGGAATTAAAATTTGAATATAGAATTGCGGAATTCGTTCGGATAAATAAAATGGAATATCGCCTTAGGATTTTACAAAAACCTAAATCTGACAAAGTGGAAGACATAATTAGATACGTTGGTTTTAGTAATTATCGAATGAAATTAAAGAAAACTAAAAGCGGAATTGAATTACAGAAAGTTGAATTTATGTATGCTGAAATATAAAAACGTATGCTAACACCGTGTATAATTAATTGCTTGGTTTTAGCCAATTTACGAAAGTCCTCGCGGACTTTCTATCTGTGTTTTATTTACTAACTTTAGTGCTTAAAACACGCAACTAATCATACACAAACACGTTAGCATTAATTTGATGAAAATCCTCAACTACTACAAAAAAGCTCTAAGTTATTTTTCAATTATAGTTTTCTCAACTTTATTCTCGACTATAATTACGGGGAAATTTAATATGGGAATTGACGGATTTACTAATCTATTAATGTTAATTATAGGTTTATCTATTTTTCTTGGAACTTTACTCTTTATTTATGATAAATACTTTGGACCAAAACAAAGGTCTAAAAAATTAAAAACTGCAAAGTTTACTGATTTCCTCAAAGTTGGATTCAAAACCGAAAAGGATTATTTGATTGGAAAAATTAATGGTTATACTGTGATTATTAGCTACAATTGGAGAAACAAAAACGGAATAGAAAGTTTGATTACTATGATTCTTTTTGACCCTAGAATAAATGGCAAACATTTGAACAGTTATTTCCTTAACAAATGGCAAGAATCAATCAAAGACGATTATAATTATTGGGAATATGGCAGACTTTTTACTGATTGGCCATATATGAATGGAAATCCCAATCTCAAATCTGTTTTAAAAAAATTAGACAAAAACACAAAACTGATTTCAAGCAAAGGATTACAAAAAATTGAATATTCGGAATGGGAAACGGAAATTAAAAATTATATCATTAAAGAAGAAAAAACTAATGCTAACACCGTATAAAAATAATGCTTAGTTTAGTGCTTAATCAAAGGTTAGTGCAGTTTTGCTAGCTTCTGATTTTCCTTCGGAAAATCCTCGCACACAAAACCGCACTATTCTTATACAAAACCGTTAGGTGCAAGCTGAAAACCGTCCTCCGAATTGAAAATTTGATAAGTAAAAATAATTTAGTAAAATAGATGAAAAACGCATTTAGTGGCTACACTTATCAAAAACAAGTAACCTTTCTCCTACTTTCATTAATGGATGTGGAACGCAATATTTCTAAAATTGAAATAGAAGCTAAAACTACAGATAATTTTGACGATTTAGTAATCACGACTAATTCAGAAGTAATTCAATTTCAAATAAAAGATTTTCAGAATATAAAGTTTAATGACCTAAAAATTCAGGACAATAAAGTCATAATAAAAGGGCACAAACCTCTTGAATTATCTTCAAAACAAAATATAATATTCTTTAGAAATATTTCCTTCAAATCAAATGAGGAAATACTGAACTTCCCAAGTTATAAATTAGCAAATAATATTTCAATAATTTCATTATCAAGAACTCAAATTGATGAAAAAATAGATGATTTATATATAAATAATCCTCGAAGAAGAAACGAAATAGATTCTTTTTTCAATACAACTTTAGATAAAAGAATATGGGAAATTTCAAGAGAGTCTCTTCCTGAACTTAAAGTATTTATAACAGAATTACAGGAAGAATCTGTTACAATTAGTCATAAACTTCTAAAATTTGATAAGCTACTATTGATTGAAGGTAAACCTGGAATTGGAAAAAGTCATTTTGTAAATACACTTACAAAAGAATATGAAAGCAATATTTTATATCGCTTTTGGGTTGGAAATCAAGACAGAGATTATCAAGAGAGGCTAAAATTTGAAAATTTTATTCGTGATTTAAATACCAAGCTTTTTTATGACCAAAACACAAGAACAATTGAAGAACTCTTAGACGAATTAAAAGTAGAAAAGAAAACGTTTATAATTGATGGTCTTGACCACGTAGAGAATTACAATAATTCTGAGTTTGACCGTTTTATAAATTTCATTAATAGAGCAAAGGATTATTGTGAAATAATTGTTTTATCAAGACCACTTGTTAGCAAATTAGACTGGAAAAAGCACACGCTTGAAAATTGGAATTTAAAACAAACTGAAAAAGTATTAAAAGAACTCTTTCATCTATCGGAATATTTAATTATTAATGAGATTTATAAAATCTCACAAGGTTACCCAATCATAGTTAAATACATTACAGAACACTATAAATTACACAAAAAAACACCTCCAATTGAGCAGATTTATAATATAGATTCATATTATCAGGAAATTATTTCAAATGAAAAAGGAAAACAAAGTTTATCCCTTTTTCTATGTTCTAAATCTTATATAATGGAAACTGAAATAGATTTATTTATAGGAGATGAAAAATATTATGTAACCGAATTTATTAAGGAACACCCTTATTTGTTTGACATTAAGCTAAATAGAATATCACTTTTCCACGATAGTTTCAACACATTTTTAAGAAAGCAAGTTGATTATTCTCATAAAACTAATAAAGTCAATAGTATTGTTAGCGAATCCATTTTAAATCTTGAAAAAAGGTTTTTATCTCGATTTAGCTTATTTCAACTCTCAAAAGAACAAAAAAAAGAAATTATTGTTAAATATTCCTCAATAAGAACATTTGACAAAATAATAGAAAACATAATTGATTATGAATCAATAATAACATTTTACACTCAACTTAGAGAAACATTAAACGAAATTTCTCCAAACGATTTAAGTGTAATTAATTACTACGATTTGTCGTTAATTTTAAATTTAGTTTTACGAGAACACATATCGACTCTCAATACATTTTATTATACTTATGTACAGTCATTGATAAAGAATGGAGTAACAGATGAAGAAATTACAAGTTCAGAATATCTGTTTGGAATGTATTACTACATAAAGACAAAAAATGCAGTACTACTTTATAATAGAACAGCAAATGATAATTATAGCACAGAATATTTCCATAATGAACTGGAAAATGATGTTTACGAAGAAGTCAACTATATAAAAAAACATTCAAAACCGCTAAATAAAAAAACGATTGACGAAGCCTTAAAAGACAAAATTAATTTTAGAGAACACCTAACACAAATTATAGAAAACATAGTAATTCATAACTCCCAAATTGAAGATTATGAATATCTTAAATCTAGTTTCGAAGAATATTTAATCGGAAAATCATCTAACGCTACTTTAAAACTTCAAGAGTTATTACGAAATAAAAATATTCAAGATTTCTATTTAAATTGGATTTTGAAAGATGTTTACACCAATCTTCTTTCATATGGTTTCAAAATTGACGGAGAGAAAAATGAATATCACGAATTAACTTTAAAAAAAATTATTTATAAGTATGCTCATTTGGGAAGTTTCAATCTAAGAGACAAAATTCATAATCATATTCGATTAGCATTATTAGAAAATAGAAAAATTGATATTCAAAATATTTATCCATATTGGATTAAATATTATCAAAGAAAGGATTACACATTATATAGTCTTCCTATTGCTTTAAAAACATTACAAAGTGAAGATTTGATAGACCTCAAAGAGTGTGTGAAGTTGATTCACAAGATACAAGATGTCTCTGAAAAAGGGTATAGACATTTACTGTCAGAGTTTGTAGTTTTATATAAACCATCAGAAATAATTTCATTTTTAGAAAAGAATTTTGACATAAAAGAATTAAATATTGAATGGTTTAAACTCCCTATAAAATATATAAACAGACTAGAAGAGCGAACATATAATATTGCAGAAAATAGATTAATGGAATACAATCGTAGTCTTTCCATTAATTTTGAAGATGTAGAAAACGTACTTCATTCTAATTATTTTAACAACCTTGAGTTTACACTAAGTTTATTCAAGTTTAAAATTAGGTTCAAAAAAAATCAACAAAAAACTGTTCTCAAGTTTAATCAATCAAAATTAAGGTTTGAAGAACAAATTGAACAGAACGACTATGACAAATACAAACAAAATAGTCAACAAAGATTTGATAGTGGTATCCTTACTATCAAAGACTTGAACTTTATTAAAAAGAAGCAATTGAAGCCTTATGAAATAGCAAAATTTTCTGATGGAAATTATACCTCTTTACCAGAAATTGATATTTTCAAAATATATGATTCAAAGGAGATTACTGAAAATTTTCAGGAAATATTATATAACTCTTTAATAAACAAAACGAAAAGTATAAATTATTTTCATTCTCTTTATTATCATCCCGGAAATATACTTGCAATGATAAAAATTTATAGAAGTGACAAAGAATTTAAGGTAGCTGTTAATAGTTTTGAAAAATTTATTAATTTGTCTATGTTTAACCTGAAAATAAAAGCCTGCACCTAACACCGTATATAATTTATTGCTAGTTCTAGCCTACTTACGAAAATCCTCGCAGATTTTCTATTCGGTTTTTATTTGCTAAATTACGTGCTAAACCACGCAACAAACCATATACAAACACGTTGTGCGTCATTTAAGAAAAACTGTGAGATACAAGAAAATCAGAGGTTTAAAAAGAAAGGTTTCTAATATTCAGAATTGGATAAATGGATATTCGGAATTGAATATTCAACATCTGACTGAACACAAATATGAATACGCAAAAGTATATGTTGAACCTTGGGACAATTTGACTTTGACAGACAGCCAGATTCCTGAACCAAAAGGAAAAGCGAAAAAAGATATTCTAAATGGACTTGAAAAAATCTATGACAGTTGGAAAACTGAATTAGAAAAACGAAACAAACCGTATTATTTAAAAATATGGCTTTACGAGCCAAGGATTTCAAAATCTCAAGTGGTCTGTGCAATTGACGACAAAATTGAATATTATGAAAACATATTTGAAAAAGCAGATTTTAAGCAAAATAGCTCATCATTTACTAATCAATTGAGTTCTGATTTTAATTGGCAACCCAAAGCTGACGAAGAGCCTTATTGGAAAAGTGATTTGCTTTGGCCAATTGACCAATACGAACGAATTGAAGACAGTTATTCGGACAGAAGACTTTTGACCAAATTGGAAAAAGGTAATTATAAGAATAAAGAAATTGACAGCCCAAACGGAAATAAAGACACGATTTATTTCTTGCCAAAAGGTAAAATTTGGGTTGGAGAAAAATAAAAACGAACGCACAACAATGTATAAAAATAATTGCGGTTTAGTGCTTAATCAAAGGTCGTTGCGTATTTGCTACGTCTGAATTTCCTTCGGAAATTCCTCGCACGCAAACCCGCAACTATTCTTATACGAGACCGTTATGGGCAAGGTGAAAAACGTAACCGACAAACTACAAAGTAAAAAATGAGTAACAGAAGTGCAACAGATACTATTAAGGGATACTTCTATCAATTTGATTATTCGATTGCTGAAATATTAAATCTATCCAAAGACTCTGATGAAATTGTTGTTGAGGGAATTGAAGATATTGATATTAATTCATCAACTGATGAAACAGCTATACAATGTAAATATTATGCGAAAACCGAATATAACCATTCAGTAATTTCCAAACCTATTAGGTTAATGCTTGACCATTTTAAAAGTGTAAAAAATGGAACAGTACCCCAAATTAAATACAAATTATACGGACACTATAAATCGGGGCAAAGTAAACTTTCACTTCCAATTAGTGTGAAATTTTTAAAAGAAAACTTCTTAACCTATACAAGTTCAAAAGTAAAACACGAACACCATACAAAATTAGGTCTTTCAGACACCGACTTACAAGAGTTTATCGATTTATTGATAATTGATATAAACGCTAAAGAATATCAATTACAGCTTACGAACATTATCTCTTCTTTATCAACTACTTTTTCCTGTGATACCTTTGATGCTGAATATTATTTTTACAATAATGCTCTAAATGAAATCCGAAAAATTGCAATTGAAGATAACATTAGTAAGCGTACTATTTCAAAAAAAGATTTTTTAGATAAAATCAACAACAAAAATGTCTTATTCAATAAATGGTTTTCGGAATTAAAAGGTCTTCAAAACTACCATAAAGCACTAAAAAAACAACATTTTAGAACTTTAAACAAATCTCCTTTTGAACGATTTTTTATTATAGAATTACCGATTAAACACAATCTTAGTGAAATTAAGGAACTAATACAGATTATATCTAAAGGCTATTCAAATTTAAGTAAAAGAGAACCTAAAACTTTTTGTCCTTATATCTGTTTTCCAAATATTACTGATTCAGATTTATTGCTACTGAAAGATGAACTATTTAAAGAGGAATTTAATTTTATTGATGGCAAACCATATGCAGGGTCCAAATTCCATACAAAAGCGATTAAAACAGAAGCTACTTGCATCAATCAATTGAAAATTAAAATAATTAAAGACATTACAGAGGTTAACGAATTATTATCCGCAATATCTAAAACAAAACAAGTATTTCATTTTTACTTTACAAATCCACTTATCACAATTAGTGATACAGGAATTAAAAATGTAAACATTCAAATATCCGACCTAAATCATATTAAAGAAATAATCTAATGGCAGAAGAAGAAAAAGTAAGCGCAGAAGTAATTTCTGTATATCCAAACAAAGTGAAAATTGCAGTTGATGACGATTTCATACAATCTGCTTCCGAAACATTAAAAATAGGTTCTTATATCCGTATATCTGATGATGACGATATTGCTTTAATAGCAATGATTGATAATTTCTTAATTGAAGTTCCAGAAGAAGGAACTGCCAAGCGTAGATATATCATTGAAGCTAATCCTTTAGGTGTTGTAAAAGATGATAAATTTCAAAGAGGTGGAGATACAATTGCAATACCTCCAAAAAAAGTAGAGCCAGCAAAAGAAAGTGAAATTTTAAGTATATACTCTCATTCAACAAAAGAAAAAGAAAAATTTACATTTTCTTCTTTGTCTTCTAATAAAAAAATCAGAATTCCTGTAAATGGTAATAAATTTTTCAATAAACATATTGCTGTAATTGGTTCAACAGGTTCTGGAAAATCACATACCGTTACTAAGATAATTCAACAAGCAGTTGAACAAAAAAACGGAGATTTTTCATTAAACAATTCACATATAATAATATTTGACATTCATTCTGAATATAAATCAGCTTTTCCAAATGCTAATATCCTTGGAATAGATGATTTAGTCTTACCTTATTGGTTATTAACAAGTGAAGAGTTAGAAGAACTTTTTATTGATACAGAAGCAAACGACCATAATCAGCGTAATGTATTTAAAGAAGCTGTGATTGCTGATAGAAAAAGCAAATTTAAAGGAGCTGAAGCCGATAAACATAAAATACATTATGATGCACCTTTACTATTTGATATAAATGAAATTCTAAAATTTGCTATATCAAAAAATAAAGAATTAATCATTACAGGTCAAGATGCAAAAGGTAACGATAAAACTAAACAAGGTAGTTTATATGGTAAACTAACAAACTTTGTTAGTCGTTTAGAAAGTAAATTAAATGACAAACGATTTGATTTTTTATTAGGAGATAAAAGTAAAAAAATAACATTTGAAAATACAATAAAACAGCTTATTGGTCAAAGTACTACACCAAAAAGTAACGTAACCATTTTAGATTTAAGCGGTGTGCCATTTGAAGTGTTAAGCCTAACAGTTTCACTAATATCAAGAATGATTTTTGAATATGGTTATTATTACAAAAAGATTAGAACCAGAAAAAATCCGAATGAAAAAATAAACAATGACACTCCTTTTTTACTTGTTTATGAAGAAGCTCATAAATATGTTCCAAAAAGCGATTTAATAAAATACCGAGCTTCTAAAAACTCAATTGAACGTATTGCAAAAGAAGGTAGAAAATATGGAGTTACTTTATTATTAGCAAGTCAAAGACCTTCTGAATTATCAGAGACAATTTTTTCTCAATGTAATAATTTTGTTGCGATGAGGTTAACAAATCCAATAGACCAAAATTATGTTAAACGACTTTTACCTGATACATTAGGAAATTTAACAGACAAACTCCCATCCTTACAAGCAGGAGAAGGTTTATTAATTGGAGAAGCAGTTATTTTACCTTCTATAATAAGAGTTGATGAATGTAGCTTACCTCCTTCATCTAATGATATACCTTATTGGGAATTATGGAAAGAGGAATGGAAAGAAGCGGATATTAATGAAATTAAAACTGAATGGAATGCATAAAACCCTGCCCATAACACCGTATATAATTTATTGCTGGTACAAGACAATTTACGAAAGTCCTCACGGACTTTCTATCTGTGTTTTATTTACTAACTTTAGTGCTTGAAACACGCAACAAACCATATACAACAACGTTAGGCACAATATGAACCAACCTATGAGGAAATCGATATTATTTATTTTTCTTGTTCAATCTGTTTTCCTTTTTCAATGTAAAAAGCCGATTGAAAAATATTTCGATAAGACAATTAAAGTTGATTCCCTAAATGTTCCATTAGATAAAAACCAATTTTACTTTCCAAAGGAAATGTTTCCTTATATAGATTCGATTCAATACATACAACAAAAAGATTCAAGCTATATAGCAAAAAGAATTTACTCAAAAGACAAATACGATGATTCAGTGATGGAATGGTATTCTGAATATTTATTCGGAATGAGAGAACCATTACTATTTAATCGAAAAGTTGATAATGAAATATTTCGCTTTACTTGGTTAAGGTCTTTCCACGAACCTGTTGTAATCAGAATTTCAGAAACGGAACAAAAGTATAATTTGAATTGGAAAACACTCAAATTAGATGAAAATCATAAACCGATTGAAATAATAATTAACGAAAGCAAAAACATCACTAAAAAGGAATGGAAAAATTTCAATGAATTAGTTAAAAAAGCTGATTTTTGGAATATGGAATTAGGTCGATATTCAATGGATACTGATGGTTCTGAATGGATTTTAGAAGGAGTGAATTCCGAAAATTATAGAGCTGTAAGTGTTTTTTACCCAGAAAAAGGCGATTTTTATAATGCTTGTGATTATTTGATTTCTTTAACGAATTTGAAAATATCGGAAAAGGATAAATATTAAAAATACTGTGCCTAACATCGCATAAAAATAATGCGTAGATTAGTGCTTAATCAAAGTCTAGTGCTTTTTTGTTACTTCTGATTTTCCTGCGGAAAATCCTCGCACACAAAACCGCACTATTCTTATACGTAACCGTTGTGGTGCATTAAAAAACTGACCGTAAATGAACAAAATTTTGATTTTTACATTCATAATTTTAAGTTCTTGTGGAAAAGGAAAATCTGATTCTAAAACTGAATTTAATGAATCTGACTTCACTCAAACGCAAGGAATAATAACTGAAATAGAAAACGGATTTTCTTATTCTGAAAAATTTAAAAAGACATATCATTACGCATACGGAACTCAATCTGACATAAAACTGTTCGGAATTGAAAAAAACTCGGATTTGATTTTAAATGTGAACGACCCAATAATTGTTTTGGTAAAAAAAAATGACCGAACTAAAACTTTTATAGCACAACGCGGAATAATAAATAAAAAACTGCTGACTGAATTAAAAAATATTGACAAAACCAATGCGAAAAAATAATAACGCACCACAACACCGTATAAAAATAATTGCGGTTTAGTGCTAAAACAAAGGTGGTTGCGTGTTTGCTACATCTGATTTTCCTGCGGAAAATCCTCGCACGCAAACCCGCAACTATTCTTATACATAAACGTTGCCAGCAATTGCGGAAACTCACTCAAACTCAAAAAATCTCAATTAAAATCAACTGATTTTTTGCCAAACATTA
>NZ_CANMTH010000019.1 GCF_947500765.1 uncultured Formosa sp.
GGCGCAGAGGGATTCGAACCCCCGACCCCTTGGGTGTAAACCAAGTGCTCTGAACCAACTGAGCTATGCGCCCTAATTATTAGGTGTGCAAATATACACCTGTTTTTGATACTACAAAAACTTTTTTTTATTTTTTTTCAAATTATTTCTGCAACAACAAAAGTACTGCCACCAACATAAATAAAATCATCTGGTTTGGCATGTAACAGTGCGCTTTTATATGCTTCATTTACAGAATTATATACATCGCCTTCAAATCCTGACGTTATAAAACTAGCTTGTAAATCTTCTGCAGGCATTCCTCTAGGCACATCGGGTTTACAAAAATAATATCTCGCCTTTTTAGGTAATAATGGTAAAATAGAGCTTACGTCCTTATCATTCACCACTCCAAAAACAACATGTAACTTTTTAAATGATTCTAATTGCAGCTGCTTCATGACTTCAGACAAACCTTCTTTATTATGTCCTGTATCACAAACTACTTTAGGTTGTTCTTTTAAGACTTGCCAACGCCCTTTTAAACCTGTATTATTCATTACGTTTAGCAAACCAGATTTAATATGTGTTTCAGAGATATTATAACCTAATAACTGCAATTCTTTAACCGATTGTAATACTGTTTTTATATTCTTAGTTTGATAGATTCCTTTTAAATCGCTTGGATAGATATTAGATATTACTTGATCGGCAAATACTATTTTTGCTTTATGTTTCTCTGCAATCGCATTAAAAACATCTTGAGTTTCTAATTGTGTCTCTCCTATTACCACAGGGATATTAGATTTTATAATCCCGCCTTTCTCTCCTGCTATTTCGGTTAATGTTGTTCCTAAAAACTGAGTATGATCTAAACCTATATTTGTAATTACAGAAAGTTCCGGCATAATAATATTAGTAGAATCTAAACGCCCTCCTAAACCAACTTCAATCACTGCGATATCGACTTTTTTTTCTTTAAAGTAATTAAAAGCCAAACCAACTGTCATTTCAAAAAAAGACAAGTCGTGTTCTGTAAAAAAAAGTTTGTTTGTTGCTATAAATTCTACTACAAAATCTTCTGCAATTTCTGTACCATTAATGCGAATACGTTCACGAAAATCTTTTAAATGTGGCGAAGTATATAACCCAACTTTATAACCAGCTTCTTGCAAAATAGAAGCCAACATATGACTTGTAGAGCCTTTTCCATTAGTCCCCGCGACATGAATAGATTTAAACTGATTTTCAGGATGATTTAAATGTTCGGCTAAAACGATTGTATTACTAAGATCTTTTTTGAATGCAGACTGACCTTGTCTTTGGTACATAGGAAGCTGAGAAAACATCCACTGTACAGTGTCTTGATATGTCATAATATTATATTATTGACCTAAACTAAAATTGATAGTAACAAAACCTATTTGTCTTACTGGAGCATTAGCATCTGGTCGCCATTTATGAGACATTGCTATTTTTCTAGCAGGCTCTAATAAACACGGATTATTATTTTCTGTGCCCTTAACTCCGGGTTCTGCTTTAATAACTTGACCTTGTTTGTTAACTTCTATACGAACCACCACTAATCCAGATTCGTTACAATTTTGTTTTATAGTTTGAAAAGATGCTTTTCCTCGTCCGTTTAAACCATAACCTACACCTCCGCTACCCGAACCTGAACCGCCGAAATAACTAGCAGCATATGGATTACCATCTAACTGGCCTTTATCGCCAACTTTATCATCGTCGCCTTCACTGCCTTTTGCTGTACCTTCAGATTTACTAACTCCACCTATTAAAGCATCTAATTTCTTTTTCTTTTCTTCCTTTTCGCGTTGTTCTTTAGCAACACGCTCTGCTTCTGCCTTAGCTTTAGCATCTGCTACAGCTTTTGCTTTATTTTCGGCATCTTGCTTTGCTTTCGCTTCTGCTGCTTTTTGCTTTTTAATGGCTACCGCTTCAGAATTATCTTCTGTAATCACGTTTTCTTTGACTTGCGAAGCTTCAGCAGGTGCAGGTTTTACAGGTTCAGGCTCTGTTACCTCTTCCGGAACTTTGTTTACATTAACAGGTTCCGACTTAATAGGTTCGTTAGGTTGCACATTTCCACTTCCAAAATCGGTAGTTCCAAAATTAACTGCAACACCATACTCTTCTGGCGGATCCATATATGGTGGTCCAACCACAAACATTAATAACAACACAATCACACTTATTAAAAGTGTAATTTTTGCAGAATTGCGTTCATGTTTTGTTTGAAGATATTTCATATTAATTATTTGGTCTTACAGCCAAAATCACTTTAAATTTATTTCTATTAGCAATATCCATAACCTTAACGACATGTTCTACTGGTACAGATTGTTCTGCACGTAAAACAATAGTAGGTTTAGATTCTTTAGCTAGAGCCTTTTTTATTTCAATTTCTAAAACACTTTCTCCTACACGTTTCTGATCGATATAATATGTCAGATCTTTTTTAATACTTACAGCTATGGTTTGTTTATTTTCAGTTTTACCACTTGCCTTTGGGAGCAAAACGTCTATAGCATTGGTGGTAACCAAAGTTGAAGCCAGCATAAAAAAGATAAGTAGCAAGAATACAATATCTGTCATTGAAGACATATTAAATTCTGGCGTAACTTTATTTCTTCCTCTTAGATTCATATTAAATTGGTTCGTTTAAGTGATCTAAAAACTGTAATGAATTAGATTCCATTTGATACACTACTTTATCTGTTTTAACAACCAAATGATTATAAGTAATATACGCTACAATACCAACAATTAGTCCAGCAACAGTAGTTGTCATTGCAGTATACAATCCGTCTGCTAATAATTTAATATCTATTTGTCCTCCTGAATTAGCGATTTCAAAAATAGAAAGAATCATTCCAATTACCGTTCCTAAGAACCCAATCATAGGAGCTGCACCAGAAATAGTTGCTAGAACACTAACATTTTTTTCTAATCCATAAACCTCTAATCTTCCTGCGTTTTCAATTGCTGTGTTGATATCTTCTAAAGGCTTTCCTATTCTAGAAATTCCTTTTCCAATTAATCTAGAAACAGGTGTATCTTGTTGTGCACATAAGGTTTGAGCAGAATCAATTTTTCCTTCACTAACATGATCTTTAATTTGATTCATAAAATTAGCATCGATATGCGAAGCTGCTTTTATCGCAAATAAGCGTTCAAAATAAATATAAAGTGCAGCAATTAAAAGAATAAATAAAATACCAATAATAATTTGACCAGCGACACCGCCACTGCTAATTAATTCGATAATTGAAAGTGTTTTTTTAACAGGCTCTGCGTCTGTTAAAACTTCTACTCCTTCTGTAGGGTCTTGAAAAAGGGCGTATAACATAAGTTGTCTAAATAGTTTACTAAATAATTATTAACGTGTATTTTGTTTTTTAAGTATATATAAAATTAAGGTTCTTATTTCTAAAAATGATAAAGCCTAATAATATTTTAACTAAAGATTACCAAGATATAATTAGTAATTCAATTTGATAACAAATATAAAAAACTAAACACCCGAAAAAACTAATTATATCATTATTTTGAATGCGAATAAATCACCCCTGTCGAATGGTTTTTATTTGCTCCAGTAACACTTTTTTAACAATTAACTTCCCCTCTTAACTTCAGTATTCCTAAAAGCCCAAATATTAAAGCTTCCTTGTACTCTACAACAGCATCATTAGGGATAATAATGTTGCAAATAGATAATGATTGTAAGCGCTTTATTAAAAATGAATTATATGCACCTCCGCCAGTAATTAATAAAGATGCCGGTTTAGACACAGGTAAGATTTTAGCAATTTGAATAGCAATATGCTCTACACAGGTTCTTAACACATCATGTACATCTAAATCTTGCGCATCTATTAAAGGAAAAATATATTGAACAACCCATTCTAATCCTAAAGATTTTGGATAATCTGATTCGTAAAACGGTAATGCATTTAATTGATGAAGCAACTCTGCATTTACCATTCCTACTGAGGCTAGTTTTCCTCTATCATCATAATTAAAGCCTAAAGGTTGCACATAATGATTTAGTACAATGTTAACAGGACAAACATCAAAAGCAATACGTTCGCCTTTAATTTCTGTTGACACATTTGCAAATCCACCTAAATTTAAACAAAAATCGTAATCAGAGAACAATAAAGCATCTCCTATAGGAACCAAAGGAGCGCCTTGACCTCCTAATTCTACATCTTGAATTCTAAAATCGCAAACTACATTTTTTTGTAAAATTTTGGCAAGTTTAGGCAAATTTCCTATTTGGTACGTAAACCCTTGTTCTGGATTATGCAAAGCTGTATGTCCATGCGAACAAACAACATCCAAATCTGTAATACTATGCTTATCAATAAATGCCAGAATTAAGTTTGCCAAGTAAACGGTGTAATCTTCATCTATTGTTTTTAACTCAGTTTTAGAATACGACACTAATTGCCTCAAACAATTCAACCATTCAGTACTATAAGGTACCGTTTCTGCTTTTACTATTGAAAAACTCCAATTCGTTGTGTGTTTAAAATGTGCATAAATAAGATCTATACCATCTAAAGATGTTCCGGACATAACGCCAATCACCTTAAACTCGCTTTTTATCATATTTTAAAAATTAAGTGCATATAATTGAGTAATTATCAAAAATAATATATATTTTAGAAATCATATTAACAAATAAACAACTAACTGTAAATTATCATGGATTTCAACTTAACTGAAGAACATATTATGATTCGCGATGCTGCTCGCAATTTTGCCCAAACAGAATTATTACCAGGAGTAATTGAACGCGATAATAAACAAGAATTTCCTAAAGAACAAATAAAAAAAATGGGCGAACTCGGTTTTTTAGGAATGATGGTAGACCCTAAATATGGAGGAAGTGGTTTAGATACTATTTCTTACTTGTTGGCAATGGAAGAAATTTCTAAAATTGATGCCTCTGCATCTGTTGTAATGTCTGTAAATAACTCTTTAGTATGCTGGGGATTGGAACATTATGCAAGTGAAGATCAGAAACAAAAATACTTAACTAAATTGGCTAGCGGAACCGCTTTAGGTGCCTTTTGTTTAAGCGAACCAGAAGCGGGTAGCGATGCAACATCTCAAAAAACAACAGCAATTGAGCATGACGATTACTACTTATTAAATGGTACAAAAAATTGGATTACAAATGGGGGTACCGCCGATTTTTATATTGTTATTGCACAAACTCATATAGAGAAAAAACACAAAGGCATAAATGCATTTATAATTGAAAAAGGATGGGAAGGTTTTAATGTAGGTCCTAAAGAAGACAAACTAGGTATTCGAGGAAGCGACACACACTCCTTATTATTTAATGATGTTAAAATTCCTAAAGAAAATAGAATTGGAGACGATGGTTTCGGATTTAAATTTGCAATGAAAACACTTGCTGGTGGTCGTATTGGTATTGCTTGTCAGGCATTAGGTATTGCATCTGGAGCATACGAATTGGCTTTAAAATATTCTAAACAACGTAAAACATTTGGTACCGAAATTTGTAATCATCAAGCTATTGCTTTTAAATTAGCAGATATGGCAACCCAAATTGAAGCAGCACGTTATTTATGTTTGAAAGCAGCTTGGGATAAAGACAATAAAAAAGACTATACCATTTCTGGAGCAATGGCCAAATTATATGCTTCGCAAGTTGCTATGGATACCACTGTTGAGGCGATACAAATTCATGGAGGAAATGGTTTTGTTAAAGACTATCACGTAGAGCGCTTGATGCGAGATGCTAAAATTACACAGATTTATGAAGGTACTTCTGAAATTCAGAAAATTGTAATTTCTAGAAGCATTATAGATGCCCAATAAATTTATTGGCTTTATAAAATCTTAAACTCTAATCTAAAGGTTAGAGTTTTTTTATTATAAACAAGTAAAGTTCTCTAAATAAAATCGACTTACTAAAAAAACGAATATGCAATCTATAAAATTATCTATACTTACACTTACAGCAATTTTAGCTTTTAGTTGTAAAAATGAAGCACAAACAAATCCAAAACAAGAGGCTATTAAAAACGCTGCTCCTGTGGAAGTTAAAATGACAAAACATGAAGCCCGTGCTTACTTTGCTAGCGGATGTTTTTGGTGTGTAGAATCTATTTACGAAAGTGTTAACGGAGTTAAGGAAGTGATTTCAGGATATTCTGGCGGACATACAAAAAATCCGACATACAAAGCAAGTAATACAGGTAAAACAGGACATGCAGAATCTGTTGAAGTAATTTACGATCCTACAAAAATAAATTTCGAAACTTTAGTCGATGTCTATTTTGGATCTCAAGACCCAACTCAAGTTAACGGTCAAGGACCAGATCACGGATCTCAATACCGCTCTATTATATTTTATCAGAATGAAATACAAAAAGAAATTATTCTTAAAAAGAAATCTGATTTAGAAAAAACCTTAAATAGAAAAGTTGATGCTGAAATATATCCATTTCAAAAATTTTGGAAAGCCGAAGCATATCATCAGGATTACAAAAAACACCATCCAGATAACGGATATATTCAAAATGTATCCATTCCTAGGCTTAATGCATTCAAAGCCAAATTTCCTCAATTATTAAAATAAAATAGCTAAATATTAAAAAATTAAGATATTGTATAACATAATAACATCCAAATAGCAAAATCAAACGTATATAAAGTATAACCATTCCGCTTAACGCGTCTATATATGATAAGCGCTTCAGTAGTCATTAACTATTGAAGCGCTTTTTTTATATACTTAAACTCATGCCAACTTTTAAGAACTTCAGGTTTTAATGCTTATTTTTGTAGTGTTTAAAATCTATGTTTTGATATGAATTTCAATTTAAAAAACAAATATGCTTTAGTTTGCGGAAGCACATCTGGTATAGGAAAAGCAACAGCTATGCTTTTAGCAGAAGAAGGCGCAAATGTTACACTAGTAGCAAGAAATGAAAACAAACTGAAACAAGTTTGCTCTAAATTACCAAACCCTGAATTACATAATTATATTGTTGCAGATTTTTCTGATCCAACAGCACTACAACAAAAATTAGAAACGTTTTGTTCTAAACAACACGGGTTCCATATTTTAGTGAATAATACTGGAGGGCCAACTGCAGGACCTATTTTTACAGCAACACTAGATGCTTTTGAAATTGCTTTTACACAACACTTAAAGTGTAACCATGTATTAACACAAACCTTAGTGCCTTTTATGAAAGAAGCTGAATATGGTAGAATTATAAACATAATTTCAACTTCGGTAAAACAACCTATAAGCGGTCTTGGTGTTAGTAATACCATTCGTGGTGCGGTGGCAAGTTGGAGCAAAACACTATCTAACGAATTAGGCCCTTTTGGAATAACTGTAAACAATGTGCTTCCTGGTTCTACAGCTACACATCGTTTATTCGATCTTCTTAAAAATACAGCTAAAATAACAGGACAAGACGAAGAAGAAATAATAAAATCTTCTGCAAAATCTATTCCTGTACATCGTTTTGCTAAACCAGAAGAAATTGCAAATGCCATTGTCTTTCTTGCCAGCGAGCAAGCTAGTTATATTAATGGTATTAATCTTCCGGTTGATGGTGGACGTATTAAAAGTTTATAATATGAAATATTTTTTAAGTGGTTTTATCTTTTTAATAACACTTCAGATTCACGCTCAATACCAAATTAAGAATGTTACTAATGCTAAGATTGATGAACGCCGTACAATAGAACAAGTTGTAAACTGGATTAATTACGGACAACCCGATCGAGTGATTTCAAATATTTTTAGTGATGAAGTGATTGATAAAATATACTTAAATATTGAATCTACATCTATTTCGATGGCTTACCCAAGAAGTGACGTTTCTAAACAAAGCACTTCTGAAATTAAAGATAAATCGACTATAGTGTGGTATGAACGTACTATTTATAAAGAACGTAAAAAAGGACTAAAACCTGTATATCAGATTTATGTTACTATTGACATGAAAAAATCGCCTTACGAGATTTTAGATTTGTTTTTAAGACGTGGAAAAAAGATTGAAATTCGTGATTATACAACAAACGAATTATAGTTTTTTTGAAGATTTAGTAAAGATTGAAACCTTAATAATTTTGCGTTAGGGATTGCAGCGGCATCCTTTTTTAATCTTTTGAAATTAAAAAAGATATAGCGTAAAGCCCGACTAGTGTGTATGCTTTTTAATACACACTAGTAACGCCCGAACACAAAATGAAAGTAACGCTTATAATTTTAAAACATGCATTTTATACCCCAAGAGCTGGACGATTATGTGGTTAAACACACCGAAGACGAGCCTAAATTATTAAAACAATTAACACGAGAAACGTATCAGAAAATACTGCAACCACGCATGCTTAGTGGGCATTATCAAGGTCGTATTTTAAGTATGATTTCTAAGTTAATACAACCCAAAAATATTCTAGAGATTGGAACATATACAGGGTATTCTGCATTATGTTTGGCTGAAGGCTTAAAAAAAGATGGACATTTACATACTATTGATGTTAATGAAGAGCTTTATGATTTTCAGCGAAAATATTTTGATGCTTCTGAATTTGGTTCACAAATCCATCAATATCTAGGAAGTGCAATAGACATTATTCCTGAACTTAACCAAACATTTGATTTGGTATTTATTGATGCTGACAAGGAAAATTATCCTAATTATTTTAATTTAATTGTGGATAGACTGAAAACAGGTGGTGTTATTTTGTCTGACAATGTACTTTGGAGTGGAAAAGTAATAGAGCCTTTAAATCCAAAAGACGGATCTACAAAAGCTGTTTTAGAATATAATACGCTACTAAAAGAAGATTCTAGAATTGAAACGGTATTACTATCTGTGCGCGATGGCTTAACTATTAGTAGAAAAAAATAATTACATATTACGACGTACAGATCCTGTGAAGTCTTCTAAATCGTCTTTTACTTTCTTTAATTGATCTTGCACATCTTTAGTTACAGAAGTATCTAAACCACTTTTATCTGCAGTTTTTGTTATTTCTTGTTTAATGTCGTTTGTAGCATTTTTAATTTCTTTAATGCCTTTCCCTAAACCACGTGCAATATCTGGAACCTTATCGGCACCGAAAACCATGACTACAATAAATAATACGAACATTATTTCTGCGCCACTGATAAATAAAAATATAGGTTGTTGTATCACGATGTAAATATACTAACTGTTTAGGTACAAAATTAAAAAAAAGCCAACTTAAAAAAGTTGGCTTTAACATAATGTTTTATTTAATTTTTTGATTTTGCTTTAAATGCATCAAAATCACTTGGTTTAGTTTCTTTTGGCCAAGAGTTATTAGAAGTATCTACATCTGCAGTTTCAAGATTTGGATCAACCGTAATACTTACAATTTCCTTGTCTGAACCTATTGATTTACTTACTTCTTTATCGTTAAGTCTCCAAATTTGAGCCGGATATGTTTCTGTTTTAGATGTTCCATCTGCATAGGTATACTCTACAATAATTGGCATTACTAATCCGCCTGGTTTTTCAAAAGTTACATTATAGAAATATTTAGGCTCTTTTAATTTTTTACGTTCCTCTGGAGTAAAATTGTCCATAATATATTCTTTTAATGTTGTAGAATTATCTAAAGCACTTCCGTCTTTAAGTGATTCTTTATATTCTTCACTACCTTCTTCAACCATATATACTAAAGGTGGTAAATCGCTAACTTCCATACCGTAGCGTTTTGCTTGAGCTTTAGTTGCTTCATTAACTTCTGAAGACACATAGTACTTCTTAACATCTTTTACTCCTATATCTACATAATCTGTAGTGTAAAACCAACCTCTCCAGAACCAATCTAAATCGATGGCTGAAGCATCTTCCATTGTTCTAAAGAAATCTTCTGGTGTTGGGTGTTTAAACATCCAACGGTGTGCATATTCTCTGTATGCATAATCGAATAACTCATGCCCCATTACTGTTTCTCTTAATATATTTAAGGCAGTAGCTGGTTTTCCATAAGCATTATTTCCAAACTGGTAAGTGTTTAATCCTTTGGTCATGATTGGTGCAATAAAATCTTGATCTCCTCCCATGTAAGGAACAATTTTAGCAGCTGGACCTCTTCTTGAAGGGTAAGCTGTTTGCCCTGGAGATAATGCGCTTGGGTATTCTTTACCAAAATCTTGCTCTGCAACATATTGTGTAAATGTGTTTAAACCTTCGTCCATCCATGTCCATTGACGCTCGTCACTATTTACAATCATAGGAAAGAAGTTGTGTCCTACTTCGTGAATAATTACACTAATCATTCCAAATTTAATTCTATCTGTATATTTACCTTCTTTATCAGGACGCCCGTAATTCCAACAAATCATTGGGTACTCCATCCCTTGATTTTTAGCATGTACAGAAATTGCTTTATGGTAAGGGTAATCGAAAGTCATTTTAGAATACGATTTTAGCGTACTTGCTACAGCTTTAGTAGACCATTCTTCCCATAATGGATTTCCTTCTTTAGGATACATAGATACTGCCATGATGTTTTTACCACCAATTTTAACGGCCATCATGTCCCAAATAAATTTTCTTGAAGTCGCAAACCCAAAATCACGTACATTTTCTGCATATAACTTCCAAGTTTTAGTTTTTTTACTAAACTGTTTTTCTGCAGCTTCTGCTTCTTCCTGAGTTACAATTACAACAGGCTCATCGTAAGATTTCTGAGCTTTTTCGTAGCGTTTCATCATATCTTTAGAAAAGACTTCTTTTCTGTTCATTAATTTTCCTGTACCATCTAAAATATGGTCTGCAGGAACTGTAATGTTTACTTCAAAATTTCCGAAAGGTAAAGCGAATTCATCACGTCCCCAAAATTGTGAGTTTTGCCATCCTTCTACATCACTATATACAGCCATTCTTGGATAGAACTGTGCTATAACATACGCTCTGTTTCCGTCTTCAGGAAAATACTCGTATCCTGAACGTCCACGACCATTAACGTGATCATTAATATTATACCACCATTTTATTGTGAAAGAAAATTTCTCACCCGATTTTAATGGTTGTGGTAACTCTACACGCATCATCGTTCTATTAATCATGTGCTGTAAATCTTTACCAGCTGTATCTTTTACACCTTCTATATTAAAACCTCCATCAAAAGGTTCTTCCATATAATTAGATACAAATCCCGCCGGTTGTTGTGCGGCTGAGACTCCTCCTCCTTCAATAAGTGGCGTTTTAGAATCTTTAGCACGCATATTTTGATCTAATTGTACCCATAAATATTTTAAGACGTCCGGAGAATTGTTGGTATACGTAATTGTTTCGAAACCTGAAATTTTAGCGTCCTTATCATCTAAAGTTATATCCATATTATAATCTGCTTGTTGCTGATAATAAGCTGGTCCTGGTGCTCCAGATGCAGATCTAAACATATTTGGAGTAGAAAACTCGTCGTATAATTGCTTAAATTTGTTATTGTTTGTGTGCCCGGGTTTACGTTCGGGGAGTGTTTGTTCTTGCGCCATAACGCCTGCCGAAATAAAAACAGCAGAAAGAATTAGGTACTTTAGTCTTTTCATATTTTTTTGTTTGGAAATAAATTGGATTGGAAAAATAATACTTTTATGCGTTAAATAGAACTTTAATCTAATTTTAACAATCCTTTATCATTCTCTTTAATGAGGATAAAACTTTTTTTCTTATTATTAATGTTAAGTCTTACCACATTTTGTTGTTCTTCAAAAATATCGAATAAGACCATATTTTCAATTTCAATATCTGAAATATGATCTATTTTAGGAATTTCTATGTAACATATTGCAATATCATTATCATACTCTTTTCCTATAAATTGTAATACTGTATTTTGACCGTTAATTTTTATTTTTATTTTCTCTGTAAGATACTTTTCTAGATAATAATCGACTTTTTCAGATTCGTTCTTCCCTGCTAAAGTGATCGATTCATCAAAACGTTCTCGAACTAATTTTTCTAAATCATCTATAAAAATTCTAGTAATAATTTGTACTGATTTTTTTTCTTTAACGTAGTGAACTTCTGTAATACTTACATAGTATTTATGTGCCGTTGTAAATGCCAATAAAGGCACTAAAAATAATAAGAGATAATAGTTAAAGGCTTTCATTTGTCTTTTTTGGTTATAAATGTAACTAAATTCCCTACTTTCTTAAGGTTATATAGGTTTATTCTGATTTTAAATTTCTGATGTATTCTTTATACTTCTCTATTAGGTAGTCTAAAATAGCAATATCTGTTTGTCCTTTACATCGTGTTATAAATTCTGGAGATTCTGAACAGAAATACCAAAAGTCCATCTGATTTGATTCTTCTAAAGAATATTTACTAAATAAATCGTTTGAAAGACGCTGCCGAATTTGAGTGATAAGGACATCGTTTTTTTCAAATTTCACGTGAGCTTTAAGCATTTTTGTACGCCCCGATATTCCATTTACTACAGTATTTAAAATTCCAGATTTTGCTTGGCTTAAAATGCGTTCAGTTTTTGTTGCACGCTTTCCCTTATACCCAGGAATACCAACATTATAAAAGTTAATTTCGGGTTCTATGGTAGAGTTTCCAATATCAAGCATCAAGTTTCCAGTTAATATCTTTCCCACAATAACTTCGCTTAATTCGTTAACTTCCTCGTCAAGATAAATATGCATGCTGTTATTTGATATTATAAATCTATCTATTATAATTTCTTGTGTTGTATATTGAATGGCCGTAAAGACAATAGTGTCTTGAAGTTTAGCCTCAATAGAAAAAGCACCTTTAGCATTTGTAGTTGTAAAACGCTTAGACGATTTATTTATAACATGAATATTTTCAATATCATCTTTTCCTGCTACTGTTCCTGAAATGATTTCTAAATTTTGAGCTTCTACTAAAGATATGCTTCCTATAAAACAACATAATAAAAATTGTAATTTCATTTTAATTGGAAGATGAATTTAAATTTTTTATGTATTGTATATATTTAGTATTAATATACGCCAAAACTTCAACATCCCGCTTGCCCTTACATCTGATCTCAAAATTAGGATCGTCTGAACAGAAATACCAAAAATCCATACGATTATTTTCATCTAACGGATGCTCACTAAAAAAAAGAACAGAGAGACGTTGTCTTATTTTAGTTATAAGATCATCGTTACGCTCAAAAGCTACATGCTTTTTTAATGTTTTAGTTCTTCCTGTTAGAGCATTTATTATAGGATCTACAGGAAGTGAACCTCCAAGTACACCTAACAACATTTTGGGTTTAAATTCTCCTGCTTGTTCTAAAAGTCGTTCCTGTTGGGTTTTTCTTCTGCCCATATAACCAGGAATGCCTACATCGTAAAAATTAATTTCAGGTTCATCTGTCGAGTTTCCAATATCAAGCATGAGGTTACCTGTTAAAATCTTACCTACTATAACTTCGTCTAGAGCATTTACGTGTGCTTTTAAATTTATGGTTATAGTCTTCGTAAATATTACTGTAGCATCTACTACGACATCTAAACTATTGTATTGAATAGAAGAAAACTCTAAAGTATCGTGTAGTTTAGCAGGAATTTCAAATGCTCCTGCTTGATTGGTTATAGTAAAAGTTTTAGATGTTTTATTAATAACATGAATATTTTCTAAATCATCTTCGCCTTTTACTTCTCCCTTTATGGATACCATTTGTGCATATCCCTTTGTTGATAAAAAACAACCAACAAAACTTAGAATGAAAAATGTATAATTTTTCATTCTATTGCTTTAAAAAAGCTTGGCTAGCTTTAGAAAGATATTCTAACAATTGAATTTCTTGACCTTCTTTAAGTAAATTTTGATCTATGTTTAAATCGACATAATTTATAAACTCATCGATTTGAGATGCTGGAATTTCGTAATTTTCAGTAATAAACGTATGTGAATACACACCACGTAGTCCTAAATTTTCTTCGGTTTGTTTAATTATTTTATCTGTTTTACTCTCTTTCTTTTTAAATAAAGGTTTTAAGAATGTATTGGTAATTTTTCTCATATCCATACCATTATAGTATTCTCCTTGCTTTAAAATACTCATGTCTGCAGAAGAGTGGAAATCGTCTGGAAACACGTACGCAGAGATATCTCCTATTCCAAAATTAATGCCTTCTAGGTCTATACTATACGTTTTTATTTTATTTAAATCTTCATGCAAAATACCTGTTAAACCAAAAGGAAAAATAATAACTTCATTTAAACGATTTACATGTGTTACAAGAAAAACAGTTAACTGCTTAGACTTTATAACGTCTGCATCTATTTTTACATGTATATCTTCAAATTGTAGTGAAGAAATTTCAATATGATCTAACACTCCTGCTGCTATTATAAACTCACCATCTTTATCTGTTACAGTTCCTTTATTTGTAGATGTATTATACACTGTCACACCTTCAATATCTTCAGAATCTACAACCACAATACGACCAGAGACCTGGACACGTTCTGTAGTTTGAGCTGTTAAAGTCCCTATTGAAAATAACATTAATAGAATAAGTAATTGTTTTTTCATATAAATCAATTTTCAATAAAGTTAATAACTAAACCTCTTACGAATTTATTCATGGCATTTAAATTTTTGTTAAAACCATGTATTACTTAAATTTACAACAAAATTTCGAAGATGAAAAATATGATTATTGCCAGTACTTCTACGCTTTACAATAGTGGGTATTTAGAATATATATTGGAAGATTTAAAATCTCATTTCAATACGGTAAAAACTATACTTTTTGTTCCTTATGCTAGACCAAGCGGTATCACACATGATGAATATACTGAAAAAGCAAAAGCAGCCTTTTCTAAAATTAATATCGATGTTGTAGGCCTACATACATTAAAAAATCCTGTTGAAGCTATTAAACAAGCTGAGGCTATTTTTGTTGGGGGTGGTAATACATTTGTTTTGGTTAGTCAACTATACAAAACTAACAGCATGCAAGCTATAATTAATGCGGTTAAAACGGGAACACCTTATTTAGGAACAAGTGCAGGAAGTAATATTTGTGGATTAACTATGAATACTACAAACGATATGCCTATTGTATATCCTCCAAGTTTTAAAACCTTAGGCTTAGTACCATTTAATATTAATCCGCATTATTTAGATCCGGACCTTGGAAGTAAACATATGGGAGAAACAAGGGAAACAAGAATCAAAGAATTTATGTGCTATAATACACAACCGGTTGTAGGGCTAAGAGAAGGAAGCTGGTTAGAAGTAAAAGGTGAACATATTATTTTAAAAGGAACATTATCGGCTAGAATATTTAAGCATAGCCTAAAACCGTACGAATTAGAGACTGGCAATGATTTAAATAAATTAAATTAAATCATAATAAATTTATTATTCTAGGGGGCTTTTTAGTCCCCTTTTTTAATATTTAGAACTGATTTGTTTTCATCTAAAACACTTTTCAAAAGTCAGATTTATATCAAAAAAACACAAAATTATTAATCGTATTTAAAGCGTACAAACTTTTCATGTTTAATAACATAAAAGACTTATTTTAATAAAGTTATTATTGTCAGTTTCAGAGAATGAAAACCTTCATTTTCGGATATAAAAAAGGCTTCATCTATTGATGAAGCCTTTTGAGCGAGAGACCGGGTTCGAACCGGCGACATTCAGCTTGGAAGGCTGACGCTCTACCAACTGAGCTACTCTCGCATTACCGGGTGCAAATATACAATAATTATATAATTGTAAACAAGAAAATATTACATTTTTTTTAAAAAATGATACCCCAGTATATTGAAGCCTTCATTGTAATAAAATTTGTGTGATGGAAAATTCTGAACATAGGTATTTAGCTCGGCTGCTTCACATCCTTTTCCTTTTGCATACTCATAAATCCAAGTAAAAAATTGTTTACCAAGACCTTTATTTCTGTACGTTTCATCAATATATACGTGATCAAGTTCTACACTCCGTCCAATATAATGCCTTGTAGAAAACCATAATCCACATATTCCAATCAAGATATCATCATAATATAGCCCAATACATTCGTAATTTTGATCAAACATTTCTGAAAAACGTTCGAATAAAAGGTCATCAGAATGTTTATTTTGAGTGAATTTTTGCATTAAAGGAATAATTTTTGGCAATTCCTCCTTCTGAAGTTGTTTAAATATAGGCTTCATTTACTTTTTATAATTGAGATTTAAATTGAATATAAAATTAATTAAGTTTGGATTAAGAATGCTATAGATAGACTTAAAATAGAAGTTTTTTTAACATACAAAATTTAAAAATAAATCGTTGTTTTATTTGAATTAAATATTAAGTCGAATAAAACAATCTTAATGAATACCGAAATTTAGTCTGCATTTAAAATAAATCTTACAAGAAAAATTAATTAAAATAATACACCAACAAGAGCTCTATCTATAGCATTAAAACTATTAAATACGTAATCCTATCATAAAATCTAATAGTCCTTTACAAAGTGTATTAAAAAAAGAAAATCATCTAAACTCTTTCTAATAGAATTATATTTCAACATAAAACGCATTAAAGTGGTCCCTTTTTAAATTACCCAAAGAGTTCTTAATTTCTACAAAAAAATATAAACTAAAAGAATACACATGAAATCGTATTACATCAAATTGTAAGAAGATGAAATCTTAAAGTCTGTCATAAAAGAACAGATCTTTGTTTCTAAGAATGTACACAAATAATTAGTATAGTATATAAGTAATTGTATAAACATCTATATAAAGGAGATAAAAAAAAGTACAGTAAAATTCATATATAAAAGGTCAAAGTGTCTTAATTGAGCTAATAATAGCCTTAAAATATAATATAACGTCCTCAATACTGATTTACATATAGTACTAGGATGTCTCAATGAAACTAATTTATAATTAGAAAGGTAGATTACATTTTAAACAAAAAAAATCCTGAACAAATAAATGTTCAGGATTAGTTTAAAAAAGGCGACGACCTACTCTCCCACAA
>NZ_CANMTH010000020.1 GCF_947500765.1 uncultured Formosa sp.
AACACCGAATATGGTATATAAATTATCAGCTTAATTCAATTTTAAACTGTAGCCATATTTCAGGACAAGACATTTGAAAAAACGAACTTACATATTGATTTTGAGTCTGATTTTATCTTCTGGAGTTTATTCACAAACTTTCAGCGGACAAATAATTGAATTGACAAAAACCAAGAACGAAATAAAAGTTCCTGAATTTAATTATGCTACAATTTACATAGAAACGGAATTACAAAAAATTGAAAAAAAGGAAAGCGGAACTATAATTCCATACGAAACTCGAATTGAAAAGAACGGAAATTTTAAAGTTGACATATCGGAATTGAAAGGCGAAACTCTGACTTTATATTTTAGTTCGGAAAACTACTCTTATGTGATTTTAAAAAATATACCAAAATCTAAATTATCGGAATTTATAAAAGTTATTCCTATTGTAAAAAACATTTGGAAACCAACTTGTGGACACGACTGTTTTTCGGTGGACAAGAAAAAAACCTATAGACGAAAAAGTATATCTGTAAACAATGGGAAAAATAAAACGGATTTTAATAGAAAAATAATAGAACCAAATATAGATAAAGAAAAAGGATATTTAATTCCAATTCCATTTATGGACATTTGGCCACCTGACAAAATCTATTTTTACGAATATGAATTTAAATAAAAAAACGTTGGGTAACACCGTGTATAATTAATGGCTAGTTATAGCCTACTTACGAAAATCCTTGCGGATTTTCTATTCAGTTTTTATTTACTAAATTAGGTGCTTGAACACGCCACAAATCATACACAAACACGTTGTACACAAGCTAAAAACTCACTCAAACTTGATAAAAAAGATACTAATTGGAATTTTAATAATCGGACTTTTGGCCATAATTGGATTTTTTGTTTTTATGTCAAACTTTGAGATTTTTGACGAACCAACCGAAACGAAATTGAAAACGGAATGTGATTATGAGGGTTTACGCAAAATAAAAATGACGCAAGAAAGCGGAAATGCAACAGCAAATCGTTCGATTCTAATTTATGCAACAGATTGTGGAATTGACGAACAAAACTCTGAATTGATTTTCGTAGCAAGTGCTGGATTTATTAAACCAAAAGACGTTGAATTTGAATGGAAAAACTTTGATACTTTGACAATCCGATACAATAAAAAATTGGAAATATTTGAACAAAAAAAAGAATCTGAATCTGTGAATCCGAAAATAACATTTGAATACATAGCCGAATAAAAAAGCCAATGTACAACACCGTGTATAATTAATTGCTTTATTGAGCTTACTTGCGAATATTCCTGCGGAATATTCACGGGTTCGTAAATGTTTATTAACTTAGTTGCTTAACCACGCAACTAACCATACACAACAACGTTGTGCATAATTTGAGAAAACTCACGAATTGAATAAAATAATAGGAATTATATTGACAATTTTACTTCTGATTTCTTGTAAGAATTCGGAAAAAACAGAAACGGAAAACAATTCTGAATCTGAAAAAGAAATCACTCAATCGGAATTTAAAAAAGTGGAATCTCAAAACTCGCTGAACTTGGAATATCAACTTTTAGACGAAAATGACGAACAAATAAATTTTGCGAGTTTAAAGAAAATGCCTGAATTTCCAGGAGGACTTGATTCGCTGACTAAATTCATACAACTGAATTATAAATTTCATCAAGGATTTACGGAATACATAAATGGAAAAGTCAAATCGACTTTTGTAGTTGACACTCTTGGAAAAGTAGTTGATATAGAAATAATTGAAAGATTGAGAAAAGATTATGATACAGCTTGTTACAAAGTAATATCAAAAATTCCTGACTGGAAACCAGCGGAATTAGAAAATAATAAAAAAGTGAAAGTTAAATTTCTTCTACCATTCAAATTTGTGGCTGAAGAATAAAAACTATGCACAACACAGTATAAAAATAATTGCGGTTTAGTGCTTAATCAAAGATCGTTGCGTGTTTGTAACGTCTGATTTTCCTTCGGAAAATCCTCGCATACAAACCCGCAACTATTCTTATACATCAACGTTGGCAACAATTTGAGAAATGACGAAACACATTCAAATTTTAGTATTTTTTTGACCTTTTCTGCTTGCGGACAAAATGTAACCGAAATGAAAACACCTGAAAATTCGAATGAAAAATTTGCGGAATTTATAGCAAAGAAAAAGTTCGTGTCGGAAAATTATTATCCCGGAATTGCGGACGAAAAAATGCGACCAATTTTAACGGAAAAAATAAACCAAGTTGCGTCTGATTTTAAAACTGTTGCCGAATCCGATAAACCGAATGACAAAAAGTATCAGGAAAAAATCGGAATTGGACTTTCAAGGTTTGCGGAAATTTATTTGGACTTGGATACAGAAGACCGAGAAAGAGTTTGTTCATATTTTGAGGAACTAATGGACATTGTCGAATTGGAAAGCTCAAATGGACAATTAAACAAGTTTATGTACGGATTTGACCCAAACGAATTTATTAAAGAAGATTAATGAAGTTAATATTAGTAAGAATAAGTGCTTGGTTTGCCTCAATATTCTATTTGATTATGTCTATTGTGAGTTTAGTAATAATGCTAAGCGAAAAAATCGAATATGGAATAATAATAACATTTTTTATGTTTATACTAATGTCAGCAACAGGCTGGAATGCTCGTAAGTTTGGCTCAACAGATTTTAAGGTAAAGAAATACTCAAAAATACTCGGAATTTTGACATTGATATTTGGAATATTTTTTCTTGTATTTACACCAATTATTTTTGCATCACAGTTTGGCTTTGGAAAATCTTATGTTGCTATATTAACCTTATTTATTTTGTTTTTACCAGCGATAATCTCTGCTATTGCCATATTATTTGGTCGAACAAAAGAAACTGTAGAAATAGCTGAATAAAAAAAGAAAAACTGTTGCCAACACCGTATATAATTTATTGCTGGCTTCTCGCCTACTTACGAAAATCCTCGCGGATTTTCTATTCGGTTTTTATTTGTTAACTTAGTTGCTTAACCACGCAACAAACCATATACAAACACGTTGTATGCAAGCTAAAAAACCGAACTTTTGAGAAAAATATTTTACATAATCGGATTGAGTTTTTCATTTTTTGGAATTCCTCTTTTTTATTTTATGACAATAAATACAGGAGTGAGTCTGAAATATGAAACGGAATTTGGAGAATGTATTTCTCAAGTTTCTGGAGTTGATTTATGTAAACAACAAGATTTATTTCTCGGACTGACTTACTCTTGCGGAATTATATTTCTGATTTTAATAGGTATCTTAATTTACAAAACAATTAAATGGAAAACATAAGCGAATTTTTATACGGAAAAGACTATTCGGAAAAACTTGACAAGTTTAATAAATCGATTGACCAAATTCACTCTGAATATAAAGGAGAATTTGACACAAGTGGTTATTTTACAATGCAAACTCATAATGAAAAAGGAGAAGTGAAATTAGATTTTGACCAAGACAAAAACATTCCGACTGAATTGAAAGATAAAGTATTAAGTACTTTTAACGAAATATGGAAATAAAAGCCTGCATACAACACCGTATAAATTTTATTGCTGGTTTTGGCTCACTTGGGAAATTCCTTCGGAATTTCGCCGTTCGTGTTTTATTTAGTAAATTCATTGCTTAAACAACGCAACAAAGCTTATACAACAACGTTACCTGCAAGCTGAAAAAAATGAAGTACAAAGATTTATATTTTTCTAATTTTTTAATATTAATAGATGATTCTCTATTAACTAAGAAAATGATGGAAAAAATTCTTGGAAAAGATGATGAATTTAATCACAATTTCAATGATTATATTTATTGTATAAGTACGGAATTTGAAGATAATTTTTTAAAAATATCATTAGAGTTTGGAAATCCACTTCCAAGACAAGAAAAGGTAAGAAATGTTGAAACCTTAAAAAAAGAGAAAAATCCAAGAAAAAAAACCCAATTTGAAGCTAAACAAGCATTTTTAATATTTGACTTTTCTACAAGTTCTATTTGGTGTAGTAATTCAAAGAAAAAACCATTTATTATTGATTGGTTTAAGTCATTATTTGAAACTAATAATATTACAATCAAAAACGTATTTAATGAAAGTGAATTCATTGAAACGATAAAAACAATTGATGAAATAAGATTTTCAGCTTCACCTGATTTATTTTCAGAAAATGATTCTTTAAAAAAAGCTCTAGCTGATGAAATTATGGGTTATGGAGCAAGTGTCGCAAGTTTAAAATTAAATTTCAACTCAAAAAACAATAGAGATAAATTAATTGGTCGAATTAAAAATCTAATTAAAAAGAAAATACATTATAAAAATTTAGTAATCAGCGGGAGAGATTCGAGAAACTTCGGTATGATTTTTAATGAAAAATTACTTTCGAAAAATATAAAAATAAAAGCTCAAGTCAATAACAATGATGTTTTTAATAAAGATTCTGTTTATTCAAACATATTAATAAAACTAAAAAATGACTAAACGCTTTAAATATACATTTTTATTAATTTTAACAATAGTAATAATTTTAACTATTTTTTTCGACACGAATAAGTCTGCTTTTAATGAAATAATTACATTTATTTCTATTGCAATAGGTTTTTCAATTACTAGTTTATCTATTATTGCTACAAGTAAATTCTCAAAAAACTTGTATAACAAAGAAAGTAAAAAAGACAATTCGAAGACTTTATTACACGAGTTAGTAGATGATTTTCAATATTCTATATATTTATTTACATCGACAATTTGTTTAATTCTTCTTTTAAAATTTATAAACTTGGATGAATATAATCTGAGATTTTGGAAAATTGAAATTGATTTTATCGAAGTTTTAGTTAACTTTTGTTGGTCTCTGACAATAATATCAATTTATGAATTTATAAAGCTATTTAATTTATTTAGTAAATATGTAATAAAATCTGCTAAGGAATAAAGCCTGCAGGTAACACCGTATATAATTTATTGCTAGTTCTAGCCTACTTACGAAAATCCTCGCGGATTTTCTATTCGGTTTGTATTTGCTAAATTAGGTGCTTAAACCACGCAACAAACCATATACAAATACGTTGTGCGTCATTTATGAAAACCGTCATTCAAATATTAATTCTATCAATTATCATATTCGTAGTTATAACATTAGTGACTATGAAAATTGAAACACCATTTGATGGAAATGACACTTATGGTTTTCCTTTCACATTCCATATAAAATGGAGTGAAATGTGTTTTGAATGCCCAGAAAATCCGACTGAAACTTATTATGGATATTTATTTATTGATTTTCTAATATCTGGAATTATAGGATTTGGTCTTTTAAAATTATTCAAACAATTAAAAAAATAAATGAAAACGAACTTTGAAATTGAAGAAAATTATGCAGTTCTATTAAATGGAATTCATATTGATTTGCATAATAATTTTCAATTCAAAAAAATATCGGAATTTAACGATACTGTCCGAATTGAATTTATAAAATCGACTGGAGATTGGGTTCACGAGAACGAATTTGAAAAACTGACTTTTTTGCATAAAAATGTTGTATTCAAAAACTCTAAGAAAGGAGACAATTCTAAATTCCCTGAAGATGAAAATACATTAAGCGGAATTTCATTCTTTCCCAAATCGATGCGTGAAATAAATCACAATTTTATGGAACATAATAAACCGAATAAAAATGATGATATAATCTATCTATTTGAAAATGGAAAAATGTTTAGAATGAATTGCGAACGAATAGAACTAATTGCGGAAAAATAAAAAAAACGTACGCACAACACCGTGTATAATTAATTGCTTTTTTGAGCTTACTTGTGAAAATTCCTGCGGAATTTTCACGGGTTCGTTAAAGTTTGCTAACTTAGTTGCCTAACCACGCAACTAACCATACACAAACACGTTGTGTTTAATTTGACAGCAGAATTCAATGAGAATAAAATCTAATGCCTCACCAGACGAATTATCCTCACCTTTTTTCAAACTAAATGAGGAATTTTGCTTTGATTTTGAAAGTTTTGTTGCAAATAAAAATGGAAAAGTAAAAGGAAATTACAATGCTTGGTCATATCTGATTTTCGGTAAAATATCAAATCCTACAAATTGGAATTTGACTTATAAAAAATCAACCTTTACTTCAACTGGAAATTTATTGCTTTCATCAAAATATCAAAGTTTACTTATTTTGGCGGAATGGGAAACTGAAAGAAAAGGAACTCATAATTCGGAATTTACAATACGAAAAAAAACACGAACTGACTTTTTAAAAAAAATGGTAAGTGTATCATTGTCTGAACTCGATTTTTCTAAAAAGTATATGCTTGAAATGAAAAATGAGAAACCAAAACTGATTTTCAAACTGACAGAAATATTAAAACCACTTTTCCAATCTGGAGAAATATATAAGATTGAACATAAGAATGATAAATTGAAAATTGAAATGAGAACTGAAAAACATCATTTTGAATTATTTGACAAATTAATAAGCGAAATATAAAAAACTAAACACAACACCGTATAAAAATAATGCTTAGTTTAGTGCTTAATCAAGAGTTCGTGCGCTTTTGTTACGTCTGATTTTCCTGCGGAAAATCCTCGCACACAAAACCGCACTATTCTTATACATAACCGTTGGCAGTAATTAGAAAATGAACGAACTACGATTGACATCAAATCCTGAATTAATTAAAAAGTTGACTGCGGACTTTATCAAAACAGAAGTTGATTCTAATACTTGGGGAACTCTTTATTTATGTCCAAAGACCAACGAGAAATGGCAAAAAATCTATGTAGAAACTGAATATCACGGAGGCGGACATCCAGTTTTATTCAAATTACCTGACCCACGAAAAATAGATTTAATTGAAATTGTGCTCAATTCTGAAGACCTTGACGAAATTACTACAGCTTCTGCTCTACTTGTTGTTAATGAAAAAGAACTAAAAGATGAATTTAGAGAAGAGCTCATTATTGCAATTGAAAATAAAATAAACCAAAAGGATTTTAAATGGAATAAGTTGAACGCCGAAAAAATAAAATCAATCATTTCCGAAACGCAACTTTTTGACAAAACTAATAGACGACCAATATTAGGAAAGAAAAACATTGATATAGAAAAGGACTTTGAATTTTACAAAGACATTTCTGAAAGAGCAAAAAAAATAATAACTACTGCCAACACCGTGTATAATTAATTGCTTTGGCAAGTGCTTATTTGGAAAATTCCTTCGGAATTTTCTCGCGTTCGTTTTTGTTTACTAAATTAGTTCCTTAACCACGCAACTAACCATACACAAGACCGTTGTAGCACATTTAAGAAAACCCAATGGCAACATACCAATTTCTAACATTTGTACTTCCAAGAAAGCCGATTGAAAAAAAATATGGAGGAATTCCAAAACAGCTCGAAATAAAACACGCTGAATGGGAAAAGTATTGGGAAAATTATGACGTGGAAATGAATGAAGCACCTGAACCTGAATTTGAAGATGCGATTACAACGAAATGGTGGAAAGGAATTCAAATAAACATTGCGGAATTAAGAAACGAAATTGACCAAATTATTCCAAGAGCTTCGTGGAATAACGAAAGTTGGAAAATTGAAAACGGAGAAGTTGACCACGATTTGAGTATTGACTATAACGAAAAAGAGAATTTTATAGATGATTTTAGATTTCGGACTGATTTGAGAGATTCAAAACTGAATTTCTTAAATTCAATGCTGGAATTATGCGACAGAAATGACTGGATTTTAATGGACGAAAATGGAAATCTGTGTAATCCGAATATTAGAGAATTAGCGAAATTACTAAAAAATTCAAAAGCTCATTTATTTATAACAAACCCAACTGAATTTTTTGATAATCTGAAATAAGTGATGAATAAAAGAAATTTAAAAATCATAAAACTATACATAATTAGCTTATTCTGTATTGTCTTTTATTTCTTATTAGAGAATTCTAGCATCATATCTGAACTCGTTCAAAAATCTGAAAGAGGTCGTTATGGTAGCTTCCTTACATTTTTTCTAACAGGACTATTCAAATACGGTTTATTAGTAATCGGAATAGGCATTATTTTAATTATGAGTTTTATGCTAATAAGAGAAAGAAAAAAACACTTGAATAAATAAAAACGTGCTACAACACCGTGTATAATTAATTGCTAGGTTCTTCCCTACTTGCGAATATTCCTGCGGAATATTCACAGGTTCGTTAAAGTTTGCTAACTTAGTTGATTAACCACGCAACTAACCATACACAAACACGTTGTAGGCAATTTAAAAAAAAGTACGTTCAAGAAATAAAATATAGATAAAATGAAAAATTTTGACAGTAGAGCTTATAGTATTAATGACTTTCTTGAATGGAATGATAAGAAACAACTAGTACTTTCACCAAAATTTCAAAGAAAAGCAATTTGGGCAGATGATGCCAAGTCTTACCTAATGGATACCATTATTCGCGGAAAACCAATTCCGAAAATTTTCATTAGACAAACATTAAATATTGAGAATAGACAGTCAATACGTGAAGTTGTAGATGGACAACAAAGACTTCGAACCATTTTGTCATATATCAATGATGGATTTGCAATAAAGAAAAAGCATAATCAAAAATATGGCGGATTTTTTTTCAGCCAATTAAGCAATATTGACCCAGAAATTCAATCAACAATTCTGAATTATGAGATTTCAGTTGATTTACTTGTTAATCTACCAGACAATGAAATTTTAGACATTTTCGCTAGATTAAACTCTTATTCTGTTGTACTTAATCAGCAAGAAAAAATTAACGCAAATCACTTTAGTGAATTTAAAATATTAGTTGACAGACTATCCCATAAACACAATGATTTTTGGTCGGAAAATAAAATCTTAACAAATCAAAATGTTCTACGAATGGCTGATGCCACATTAGTTGCTGATTTAGTAATAGCAATGATAGAGGGAATTCAATCAAAAAAACAAATCAAATCTTTCTATACTAAATACGAAAAGGAATTTAATTACGATACTGACGCTTTAGAACGAGATTTTGATGAAACCATAAAACTTATTAAAAGCATTTTTGACGAAACATTAAAAGGCACTCAATTCAAAAGAATACATCTATTTTACACTCTATTCACTAGCTTTTATCATACAAAAGTAGGTTTGAAAAATTTAGATGTATTAAGACAAGAGATTGATACCAATAAATACGAGAGAACTAAAATTGCTCTAACTGACTTAAACGTTCTTTTTGGCACAGTACCTTTTCAAAATATGTCAGTTCCACAGATACAGTTTTTAGAAGATAGTAGACGAGCTACAACTGATACGAAAGTTAGAGTTAGAAGAACCAAGTTTATACTTGATATAGTAAATTCAATATAATATGGCTTTAGCACAAAATTTGATTGATTTTAGAGCCACAACTGCTAGTCTTGTCTCGCATATTACATTTGCTCATCAAAAATACACAAGTGGTTCATACAAGATTGCTAGAGATATGAGAGAATTTATAAGCGAATCTGCATTCTTGAGAATATATATTGGTTGGGAAACATTTGTAGAGAATTCGTTTGTTGATTATTTGCTTAATGAACCTTCAATACTTAATAATAGACCTGCTAAATGGGTAAACCCAATAGACGCTGAACACGCACAAAAAATTATTATCGGAAATCAACGTCATATGGATTGGTCTAATCCAGAAAGAATAAGAAATATAAGTAAAATATTCTTTCATCAAGGTTATGTTTTCAACACTTCATTAAGTGCTATAAATAATGATTTAATGGATTTGAAAACTATTAGGAATTCTGCAGCACATATATCGTCAACAACTACAAGTAAATTAGATGGTTTAAGTACTCGTATTCTTGGCACGACAGTTTCCAATTATACTGCATATAAACTTTTATTTTCGATTGACCCACGTTCGACCATACCAAATACGACTGTTTTGGATAGGTATTTACAAATACTTGACGTAGCGGCTGAAGAAATAGCTAACGGATAAAAACTGCCTACAACACTGTATATAATTTATTGCTTGGTTCTAGCCTACTTACGAAAATCCTCGCGGATTTTCTATTCAGTTTTTATTTGTTAACTTAGTTGCTTAACCACGCAACAAACCATATACAAACACGTTGTGCGTAATTTGAGAAACCACGTTACTCAACGAAAAACATAGTTCGCTCATTATGACTTTTCTCTTCAAAAGAATAGAATTATTTTCGAGAAACTAAAAACTAAACTTTTGAAAATTTTAAAATACATATTAATATTTCTGATTTTAAGTAGCTGTTCTGCAAGTAAAAATAGAGCTTGGAATTGTTTACAAATAGATGAGGGAAATTTAGCATTCAACGAAATGCTCGAATTAATTGGAAAAACTAAAATAGACACAAATATAATTAAAGCTGTTAAAATATATTCCTATGAATTTAAGAAGAATGGAAATATCAAAGACAGCACTTTAATCGAATATCAAAACCTTAATTATTTTACCACATTTAAAGACCTTACTAATTACGAAATCAAATACGACAGTTTAGGTAGAGATTTTGAGAGATACGCTACTCGAATTGAAACAGGCGAAACTCATTTAAATTATAGAAAAATCTATGATTCAAAATCAAAAATAATTGAGTGGATAGTTTACAATCGTGACGGACAAATAAACTCAAAAACATTTTACTATTACGATAATTTGGAACGTTTAATAAAATCTGAAAAATACTATGGATATTTCTTATACGAAAAACCAATTCTTCAACGAAAGAAAGTATTTGAATATGAATCCGAAAATCTAATTAAGGAAATCGAATTCTTTTCAGTAATTACATCAGATAAGTTCGATTCTAAAATCATAAAAGAATTTAATAATATAGGGCAACAAATTAATTACCGTAGCGAAACTTTAGAAAATGATATTACAGTAAGTTTTTGGGGTTTTAGGTCTTTGTATGAAGAGCAAATGCTAATCAAAAAAGAAAGTTATGGTTCTGACAATCGAGACATTTTAACTGAATTCACATACAACTCTTTGAACTTACCAATAGAAAACCATTCAACTGATTTGAATTTAAAAAAACCAACACAATTGATAAAATATTATTATCTGGAAAACAAAAAAACTACGCACAACACCGTGTATAATTAATGGCTGGTTCTCGCCTACTTACGAAAGTCCTCGCGGACTTTCTATCTGTGTTTTATTTGCTATCTTTAGTGCTTAAAACACGCCACTAATCATACACAAACACGTTGTGGTGCATTAAAACTCACTCTACTAAAAACTCAATCTGAACTGAATTTATTCAAATATTTTTCTTAACTTTGTATCCAAGTAGATACAATATTTATGTTCTTTATTGAGAAAACAAATGAATTTGACAAATGGCTGAGAAAGCTAAAAGACTTTAAAGCAAAGGCGAAAATTTTGTTCAGAATTCAAAAATTAGAAACTGACGAACATTTTGGCGATTGTAAAACAGTTGGCGATGGAATTCGGGAATTGCGAATAAATTTCGCGAAAGGCTACAGAGTTTACTTTAAAGAAAAAGACGGAAAAATAATAGTATTGCTTATTGGTGGAGATAAATCTACTCAGCAAAAAGACATTGCAAAAGCGAAAGAAATTTGGAAAAAATTAAATAAATAGAAAATGGGAACTTCAAGATTTGAAATAGCGGATTATTTAGACAGCAAAGAAATGATTGCGGAATATCTCAATACTGTTTTGGAAGAGGGAAATAATGCGGATATAATTAATGCAATCGGACATATTGCGAAAGCAATCGGAATGACAAAAATTGCGGAGGAAACCGGATTAAGCAGACCGAGTTTATACAAAGCATTATCTGATGGAGCGAAACCTCAATTTGCGACAATTATGAAAGTATTAAAAGCAATCGGAGGACAAATTCAAGTGAATCCAATATCAGCTTGAAAAAATAACGCACCACAACACCGTGTAAAAAACATTGCTTATTTTAGTTCAATCGTTTGGTCGTTGCTTTGTTTGCTAGCTTCTGATTTTCCTTCGGAAAATCCTCGCACTCAAATACGCAACGTTCCTTACACATAAACGTTATCTCTTATTTGAGAAAAACATTTCGCTCATTAAAAAAGGTAGTTCACTCATTTTGACTTTTAAGATTAATT
>NZ_CANMTH010000021.1 GCF_947500765.1 uncultured Formosa sp.
GTTTGAGAAAATGCTGAAATTCCAGAAACTAATAAAATTGTAAAAATTAAAATTCTTTTTGTCATAATGCTTGTTTTTATTTATTACTGGTAATGTGTTTCTTTAGTTTGTAATAAATATCTTTAGATAGAAAAAGAGGAGAACGGTTTTGTATATGGTTTGTTGCGGGTTTGAAAACGTAATTTTCCGATGTTTAAATTTAGTTTTTTATGTTTTTCAAACATTCTATATTATTGAATTTAGCAATTTTTTATATGCGGTGTTGGCAATAGTTTTTTATTAAATTCTTAAAATAATTTTCCAGTTGCAATTTTCATATATTTAGGATTCATCATTTGACTCATTAATAAATCGTTCATTATTTCGTTATAATATTCTATTTCCATATTTTTTAAAACAGTTGTTCTTTTTCCGTTTATTTTTTTAAATAAAGATTTAGTGTTAATATACATTTCGTAATAATTTCCTTGCTTTTCAATTCCAAGATAATTGTAACCCAAAACATTTCCAAATGTTATAATTGGCATTTTAAATTCAATATTACTACCATTATCTTTACTGATAACTGTTCCTAATGCGTTTTGATTTGCTAAAAGTAAAGCACAAAAATTTTTAAAATATTCTTTCATCTTTTTTTAATTAATTATTTATACCACCTATGAATAATATTATCCAAATTATAAGAATTACATAGCCGAAACCTCCTGCTTTTCCACTTAAAAATTGTAATGGCCATAATGGTCCGCCAATGAAAGCTAGGATTACGTATAAAATGATAGCAATTGTTAGCATTTAATTATATTTTAATTTAGCATACTATTAAAGGTTTCTGCGTTCCTGTTATTTGTGATATTAATTATTCAACCATTGTTGTGTTTAATGGTTTGCTTATTGAAAAAATTAATTTTTGTTTATTTGGCAAAATTAATGTTAGAGAATTATCATCTAAATAAGCAATTTGATTTTCCCCATATTTTGGTGAGTCATAATGAATAACCATTTTTCCGTTTACTTTTTTTTCTTCTCTTTGAGTATTGTTCAAATAGACTAAAGATTTAGAAGACTTTATTTCTTCATCGACTACAATAAAATTATTGGAGTTATTAACTGATACCAAAACGCTTAAAAACTTAGATGTTCTTTTTGTTCCATCATATTGAGTGGTCGTTATATAATTGAATTTTGATAATATTTCATATTTATCTTGTGAATGTGATAAAAGTGAAGTCATTATTAAAATCAGTAATAGAATATTTTTTTTCATAATTATTGCCAACGTTTATGTATAAGAATAGTTGCGGTTTTGTGTGCGAGGATTTTCCGAAGGAAAATCAGACGTAACAAAAGTGCAACGACCTTTGATTAAGCCTAAAATAGCAATTATTTTTATACGGTGTTAGCAGTAGTTTTTATATTTCTCGATAAAATTCTTTATTAAAATGTTTGTCATTAACCATTGAAAAAAGTTCATTTGCGTGATTTTCATTTCTTTCTCTGTGAGGGTCTTTTAATCCGTGATAACCAACTTTCTTTTCAAATTGTTCAGTTTCAATGTCAGCTAAAATTAACCTTATTTCTTCACAAACAACTTCGTATTCATATCCAATTTCTATAAGCTCTCTTGTTTTTATATCCGTAATTATATATCGATGAACAACTTTGTTTCTTAAATCGTAAAGTTGATATAGTTTTGAGTGTTGCTCGTCAGATAGGATATCCATTTCTTTAGCTTTATTATAGATTTTCTTTTCCATTAGAGGTTTATCATTTTCTCCTTGATATAAATAACTCAATTCAAACAAACTTGTTTTTTTTATAATTTGAATTTTATGTACAATACACAATCTCAAATAAGCATCAATTTGATTAGCATTAATAATTATTAACTCTATAAATGAGCGGTTTTCTATTGCTTTGTTTTTTAAATCAAATGAAGCAGCTAATGAAGCATTGAATTTTTCAAATCTATCATAACTTATAGCAAATTCCCTTCTGTCTAAACTTAAACACATTAGAGTAGAAAGACTATTTTCTACTTTTTCAATTTGGGTTTTTATAATTTCCGAATTTAATTTGGTTGGCTGACAAACATATTTTGCCATAAAAAAATAATCTTCTACGACTGTTGCCCACAATAAAACTTTAAATTCAGCATCTGGTAGTTCAGTCGGAATAAATTTTAAATTATCAGTATTGTAGTTACTCTTTGGTAATTTAGGATTTATTTCCTTTTCACTTTTGTGATAACAACTTATCTGAAAGCAACCTTGTGTATTTTCAAATAATTCAAAGCTAAATGGTGATTGATTTTTATATCCAGCAACTTCATTTTTATAATGCCAGTCCAATGGTATTTTTATTTCGAATATTCCATTCGGATGTGTGAAGTATTTCATTTCGATATCTGCTCTAAATTACTGCTAACTACTTTTATCAATACTAAATACTCTTATATCAAGAATAAGTAAAGGGATATTGTTAGTTTAAGCACTAAATGTATTACTTTCTATTAAATGAAAATTACGGGTAACCGTAATAGAACAACATTTAATAATAAATAATTTAAATACACTATGAAAGTCACTGAATAGATTGATTTAATTACGAACGCCTGATATCCATAATGATATTTTTTAACATACAAAAAACTAAAAATTATCATTTTAAATTTCATTTGTTGTTTTTATATTTAAGCCCTTTTTTACAAAAATTAATATTAAACGAAAAAAAAAGACAATGAAAACAATGAAATTAACCTATTTTTTACTAATTATTTTATCAATATTCACTTCTTGTTCTGATGATGACAGTAATAATACGGAGCAATCAAATGATACTTTAATTGGTACCTGGCTGGGAGTATCAAGTAGCTTTAATGAAGAGAGCACTGGGATTCCAGACAGTACTATTATAAAATTCACAGCAGATAACCGTGTAGAATTTATTTATAAAAACTTTGGAAATGAGGGAGAAGACATTTCCGAAATAGGAACCTGGACAAAAGAAGACAGTATATTAACCATTACTTGGGATGATGCAGATTTTGATCTAGATGTTTTAACATTATCTATTATAGAATTAAATGAATCGACCTTAGAATGGGAGTATGAAATTAAAAATGAAGGCACCCTAAAAGAAGTTTATAAAAAAGAATAGATTATAGAATCTGTTTAGATTTCAAGGTAACTGAACATTGTTTTTGCTTAGTTACCTTTTTTTATCTTATATATTTCTAGTAGATTTAAACCACTCCTAAAATATAGATAAAATGATTGATATGCATAAAACTGTGTTATATATGAATATTTCCCGGGGTGGGGTAATTGCTGATCAATTTTCGAATTTTAGCCACTAAATTCTGAGATTTAGCATTTAGTTGTTCAACCTTTATTAAATTCATAAAATCAGATAAAATATTTCACATAATTGTACGTCGCTGACAAGAACTCTACATATTGTTTTTCCTATTTGAATTCCTTTTTTAATTAATAACAATCTAATGATTCTAATAATCGTCCTTTGTTTCTAATTATTCCGCTTGATGACCATCATCTACTTCAGCAAATTTATTAGTCCATCATAGCTTCCTATTATTTCGTATTAATAGTCAACTTAATCATTAGAACATAATAAAAACAAAAGTGGTAATATTCTCATTTCGTTTTATTTAAATTATTAAAAGCAAAGGAACAGAGTTTGTATAATCGCTAAATATATTACTTTATTGTAGGTTACAATATACAGACAAATTTTCAAGGGTGATTTTTTTTATGAGAATTCTAAACCAGAGAAATCAAACTAGACCTTTACCCGAATAATATCATTGATATATGTAGAATACCTTGGCGACAAACGTTCTTGTTTCATTTTCCATTGACGACCTAGAGATTGAGCCCCGAACTTTACTTTATTGTTACCATAGGACGTATTTAGCCTATCGACAATTGCCATTAGGGGTTGGTGCTTTGGATTCTCGTTAGAGAATAGACTAAATTGTTTTTGGTCTTCTGGAGTGAGGTTCATTACAATTACGCCGGCTTTTTTGTAATGGAAATCTTTTTTATAAATACACTCTAATGCTTTATGAGCTGCTTTTATAAGGGCTGAATTGACATTTATAAAGGCGTTTACAGATGATGGCAATCCTACACTAATTTGAAATAAAAATAATATTTCTCTCTCAAGCAATTATTATAGGCAGGGACTCGTGATAAATGACAATAGAAAAAGACTTTCAAAATGAACCAATTTAGTATACTTGATTAATAATAGGTAACTAAGGTTTTCTCACCTTTTTCCCCATTTTCAATTCCGTAAATAGCAATAGGGTAGTCATTTTCATCATAATCGTAAAATACTTGATAGTCAATTACTCCTGGTCCATCTTCAACTTTAATTACATTATTTGTACTATTAGTAAAAAGAACATGATAATGACCTCTAATAATATTTAACTTATCAAACCCGACTATGTTTTTTTCTACATTATTTTTTTTATCGTATTCATAAATTTCATCTGAATTCGAGTTTTTTATAACATTACCATTATCAAGATATAACTTATGGTAACCAACTTTATCAGAATCACTTCTAGTATCTTTAACTCTTATTTCATTCTCCGTAATATACTCATATTCTTCTATAGAAGTAGGCCCCGGAACTCCTGTATTTTCGTCTGAATATGTTAGTTGAGACTTTATTAAAATATCGTTAGAATTATAAATAAAATTTTCTGTCACATCGTTTATTCCATCTATAAAACATTTACATTCAGTAATTAAACTTCCTGAATAAGTGTATTTCTTAACTGCAATGTTAGATGAACCACTATAAGTTACCCTAACCTCCTTAATATGATCATTTGAGTCGTAAAAATAATTGACAGTATTTATACTATTTTCTATTGTCTTAGGTATATATTTTTTTGATTCAGTTTCAACACCTGTTTCGTCAATATTGTCGCTATCACAGGAAAGAATAAAAAATGATATTAATAAAAATAAGAACTTGGTTGATTTACCCATAGCTTTAATTTGTTAGTTATTTAAATTTAAAACATTGTTTCTTTTTAATAATTCTAATTATTAAGTTTAATTGTAAGTACTGGTTTCTTTTTTAGAATTATCGGTTATAGGAACACTACTTAAGCGTGTGAAATATTGTTTTATTTAATTACAACCCGCTTTTGATTTCATTTCCTCATATTCACGTTTAATCTCATTTATAGCATCTGGATTTCCTCCAGCATATTCTAAAGCTTTTACATATAGTTCGTTAATTTCCAAACATTCCTGGTTTTCATCATCACTTGAACAGGACATAAGGACTGAGATCAGGCAAAAAAATAATATTTTTTTCATGTTATCATATAGTGTTTTTCCAATAAAGTGTTTACATCTCTTTTAGTATAGCGAACCAATTGGTTAGTTTAGACTAACTAAAAAAAATGAGCTTTCTTCTTATTTTTCTGTAAGAAGAAAGGAAATATCGTTAGTTTAAGCACTAAATGTATTACTTTCTATTAGCAGAATATTACGGAAAACCGTATAAGGGTAACATTTTATATTAAATGAATATAACTTCATCTTAACCTGAATAATATCATTGATATGCGTAGAACACCTTGGAGATAAGCGTTCTTGCCTCAGCTTCCATTGGCTACAGAGAGGTTGAGAACCGAACTTTACTTTATTATTAGCATAGGTTAAAAACAATTTTGTTTTAATTGTTATAACCTATGGTTTTTCAAAGTTTGAACACGCAGCACAGTTATCTAGTTACGTTGGAATTACAGCTACCATAAGGGAATCTAGGAGTAGTATGAAAGGTAGATCACGGATAAGTAAAGTCGCGGGAATAAGAAATTAGGCAATCTATTATTTCTATGCTCTTTTAGTACATGCAAGCATAATAAAATAGTGTCTAAAATTTTTAGCGACATGACTTGTTTTTACCTCAGTTCTTTGTTAGGCAACGTATTTTCCTAGATTAAATAATGCTTTTATTGACACTCCTAAAACTTCTCTCATTTTTTCAACTTTATCTTTTTCTCGATGTTCTGGTTTTAGTTCGTTTTCAATTGTCGAAAATTCAAGCCCGAAATATTGATGAAAACCAACATAGAATAATAAAGTCAGCATATTTTGGTTATGCTTAATTAAATCCTGCATATCTTTTTTAAATTCCTTTGAGTCAATTTGTATTTTCTTACTCTTGTCAAAATGGTCTAAATTTTTCGGTATTGGTTCTTTAATTGGATAGCCATCGTAGTGCTTTACGCAATTACAAATCCAATTTATTTTTCGTGTTATAGGAAAATTATGTGTGGTTTTTTTTAATTCGACATCGAATTCGGATTTTAAATATTCCGTAATCGGCAAAAATTTATGGTCAAAATTAATTTCTTTAAAAAACTCGTCCATCATCGGAATTAAGTTTTTCAAAAAGCTTTCATATTTGTGAAAAGCACCAACATAACCCAATCTAACAGTTTCAAAATAATTTTCTTTGTATTCATCTTCAGTTAAATTGAAGAATTGTTTATACTTTGAAAATTTAAGTTCTCTTTTAAAATTTTGTATTGATTTTAATGAAGCTGGAAGGTAAAATTGAACAAATAAATCTTGATATGAGTGAAATTCGGAAACAAAACGCACTACAAAATCAAAAAGTTTTTTCCCGAGTGGGTCATTTTGAGTGAGTTCAAAATTCGGGATTTTTGAAAATTCCTTTTGAAGATTTTCAATTAATAAATCTATAGAGTTTACTTTCTTTTTCAATGCGTTTTTATATGTTGCATAACGTCGATATATAAGATTAGCGGCGTGTTTAAGCACCTAATTTAGCAAGTACATACCAAACTGAATATCCGCGAAGATTTTCAGGATTAGGCGAGAACAAGCAATTACTTCTAGGTATTGTTATGCATTCGTTATTTCATTTCTATTCTTAAAATATTAGCAATAAATTCAATCGCGTTTTTATTATAAATGTTTGGACATCCAGAAGTAATTATTCCACTTTCTTTATAATTATCTTCCTGTTCTTTATTTCTAAAATTATAAGCAGAATAATCAAAATTATTTTTAAATCATTTTCCCTAATTACTCTCTAAACATCTCGCCTACTGCTTATTAGAATTGCTTTTTTTTTACTTCAGATGCCAATCGAGTCGCAGAATATGAGAATTGTTTAATTAAATCTTCTTTTGCTTTGAGAACAACTTACAAATAAAAAAACGGTCATTAATAATGCTAAATATTTTCTCATTTATTCTATAATTTTTTT
>NZ_CANMTH010000022.1 GCF_947500765.1 uncultured Formosa sp.
CTTCCTGTTACAGATACTAATGGATCGGTAATTGAAATTGCTGTTAAAGTGACGTTTCCGGTGTTGGTAACAGTGAAGCCGTAAGTGATCGTTTCACCAGCATCGGCAAATCCGTTATTATTTACATCGTTAAAGGTGCCTGTTTTTTCTAAACCTATTTTTGGATCACATAAATAATTCCAACCTCTACCATAACCCGTCATATATGTAGGTCCTTGTACAGATTGATCTGCTATCACAACATTAGGAGTATCGGAGTTCCATGTTATGGTATTAAAAGAATTTCCATTAAATAACTCTAACGGAAATAATGCACCTCCAGACACTTTACTACCATATAAAGACACCGCACCAGTAGTATGATCTATAAAGACTCTTACTAAAGGAGCAGAAACCGTACCTGTCATCTCCCAAATTCTAACCGTATCGGCTTCATATTCATCTCCATCTTGAAAACGTACATTTATACCACTTGTTTGAGATGATTGAAATTGTAATTCATCTGTGGCGATATCGACGCCATTAATATTTAAATTAAAAGAGTTGTCTAGAGTATAAATATCAAATTCATAGCCGTAGTTTGTACCTGGTTGACTAAAGGTCAAATCTACCCCATTTTTTAAAGAGAAACTACTCCCATCAACCTCTTCAACACAATCTGTATCAGAAGTTTGATTTTCAGACAAATCATTTGATTCTTTATTGCTTACTTCTAAATCTGTAACATCATTGTTACTCAATATAGTTTCTTCAATATTATTATTTATTATCGTTCGTTCCTTAAGATTAGAAAGCGAGTATAAATAATTCGAACCATCGGCATAAAGATCATAGCCTTTAAAAAACAAAAACAATGCTAATACAATATATGATAATGTAAGAGCACTTGCTTTAAATTCTTTTTTGCTAACAGAAAAAACAAATTTATTTTTAAATAAATCTTTTAATACTGTTAACACCAAAATGTAAAATTGTTTCATTTAGATATTTTTAATTTCTGAAGCTTTGCAACCTTCACAAACAGGTATAACTTTGAAATAAAAAAAAGATTTCATTCCAAAGATTAAATTGTGACAGATGTGTCACAAAATTAAACAAAGGGCATTAGCTAAACGAAATCTTATATGTTCATATTCGCTAATTTAGACATACTAAAAGAAGGATTAAAACAGAATTATTCACTACTTTACGCGTTAGATGTAAACACATAAAAAACAAATCATTAACACTGATTTATGAATTGAAAAATTAAAAGAAAAAAGGAATAAAAATCTTAAACATAGTATAAAAACAATACAAAGCCTTTAGCGTCTTAAAAAACAGATAATCGCTTCAAAAAACGAAATATTACAAAGTACATTTTAAGATGTGATATACAACTTTGAATAATAAAAAAGAAAGAGTGTTTCTATTATTTTATCATATTTTCTTGTTGGAACTTTCCTCTTTTACTACTAATTTCATCAATAAATACAGATGGACTTATACCCTTTTCTTTTTTAAAAACAGCAGAAAATTTACTATGTGAAGAAAAACCACATTCAGAAGACAAATAGCTTATCTTATAATTTAAGTATTCGGGATTATTAATTATTTTTTTTGAAATATAAGAAATACGGAGCTCATTAATATAATTATTAAAATCTTTCTTTTTATGCTTATTTATAACGTAAGAAAGATATTTTGTATTTACACAAAAATCTGAAGACAACATAGACAACGTTATATTCGAATTTATAAACCCATTTTTATTTTCGAATTTACTTAGTTTTTTAAGAATAAGCTGTTCTGTTTCTTCTGGCATAAATTTTTCTGAATGATAACTAACACTCCTTGAAGTTTCTATTTGAGCTAATCCTAAAAAAAGGCCATCTTTTACAGAAGCATTTGCTTGAGTTTTTAAATCGGAAATGATTTCAATGAATTTTTTATTATCTTTTATTTGATTTCTTTTTGTAATAAAAACAAATATCATGTTAGCTAAAAGCAATAAAGTAATACCGAGAATTATTGCATGTAATTTAGAAGAATCTGCTTCCTGACTTTCTAAAATACGATTAACTTGTAGGTTCAACGCTTTTTTTTCACTTTTTGCTATTTCTTCTCCTTCATCCAAATATTTTTTAATATACATATTATAATTTTCCAAATCGCCAGTATCCTTAAAAAGCTGTAACAAATTTTTATAAATACTCTGCAATAAAATTCTATAATTACCGGCCTCTGCAATTTTTAATGACTTCATTAAAAAAGCACTTGCTTGATCATATTTTTTTTCTTCTAATAAAATTTGTCCTTTTCCATTAAAAGCTTCTCCCACAAACTCAGAATCTTTTACACCAATTTCATCAAATAATATTAGAGATTTATTTAAATAAAACCAAGCAGAATCATTTTGCTTTAAGTCGATAAAACTTTCTGCTATCATAACCGAATTCATCCCTACAAAAAGTATTCTTTTTTTTGTTATTTCTTGTTTCTCAAAAAGGTGATTTGCTTGTTTTAAAAATTTTATAGATTCATTATAATTCTTTTCACTTTTAGCATATTGTGCTTTTTCTTGAAAGACAAATCCAAAATATAAATCTGAAGCTTGATTATTTTTAATTTTCTTTGCATTTTCAAAACCTTGTTCTAAATATTTTCTACCTAAATCTTTCAGTCCAACTAATCTATATTGTGATGCTAAAAAAGTATATATTTTGGCTAAACATTTATAGTCAGATATAGTAATTGCTAATTTTTCTGCTTTTAGCGCGTATTCAATAGCCTCTTCTCTTTTAGATTGTTTAACTAAAATATCAGACTTAAGCATAAGAGACTTTACCTTATAAATATCTTCTGTTGAAGCTTTGAACAGAGAATCTGCGACATTTTCTGCCCTATTTGCGTCAATACAATTGATTCTTAACGCTGTATTATAAAAAATACTATCATATCTACTCTGTTTTTGCGCACTTGAAGTTAAAGTGAAAACAAGTAAAAATATAAGAAAGTGATGATGATTCATATTTTTTTAACTTACAAAGTATAAAAATTAATAATTAATTGAATTAATTAAATTAACAAAATTTTAAGAATTATCATATAGTTACTATATATCTTAAAATATTAGCTTAATATTATTTTTCACCTAAGACTGTCTGAAGTCTAATTCTTACTTTTCCTTTTTCTTCATCAAAAAATATAAAAACAGCTCTCATATAAGACAATGAATATCCCTATTAAAAAATTGTTTGAACAAAATCTGTATAAAATAGATATATCAACATCTTATAAGAAAATTTATGCTATTTTATTAAATCAAAAAAAACCTTGCAAGTTTCACTATTTGCAAGGTTTTTAATTTAATTCACAATTACTTATATCATAAGTGATCAACCGGTAATATGACAAAATATAAACCAATTGCAATTATTTTAACAATCTTTAAAAATGCCATCTTACAAAGGCTTCCATAGCAGCGTAATGAGACAGTCCTAATTGATGATACACCTCTGCGGTTTCTTTATTTCTATCTTCTGCACGTTGCCAAAACTCTCTACTATCTGTACCTAAAAATACAACACCATCTTTTTGTGATTGATGTTTAAAGATACCATGGCGTTTGTCTAACACTTGGTCTGGACTCATTGGCACTGCCATTTCTATCTCATCTACTCCCCATTCTTGCCATGCACCTCTATATAACCAAACCCAACAGTCGTCCATATACTTTTTAGGTTTTAATGCTTTTACTGCTGCAAAAATAGCATCTAAACATACTTTATGTGTACCATGTGGATCGGCTAAATCGCCTGCTGCATAAATTTGATGGGGTTTGACCTTATCTATTAAAGCCATAGTAATTTCAATGTCTTCTTTTCCTAATGGCTTTTTCTCTATTGCTCCTGTTTCATAAAACGGTAATTCCATAAAATGAATATGGTCATCTTGAAGCCCTATAAACTTGGCTGCAGCATGCGCCTCCCCTTTTCGTATTAGACCTTTGATATATCTTACCTCTGGAATATCAATCTCACTTCCTTTTTTGTTCTCTAAAAATGTGACTGCTTTCTTATAAATGTTTTCTGCTTCTGAACTTTTTATACCAAACTTATCGTTATAATCGCATACAAATCCAGCAAAACGTAGCGCTTCATCGTCTGTTACAGCTATATTTCCAGAAGTCTGATACCCAATATGCACATCGTGACCTTGCTCTTGTAAACGTTTAAATGTACCTCCCATACTAATTACATCATCATCTGGATGCGGACTAAATATTAGTACGCGTTTCTTTGCAGGTTCGGCTCGCTCTGGACGGTTAGAATCGTCTGCATTGGGCTTTCCGCCTGGCCAACCTGTAATCGTGCTTTGTAGTTTATTGAATATTTTTATATTAATATCGTAAGCCGGGCCTGAATCGGCCAACAAATCACTCATACCGTTTTCTATATAATCGGCATCTGTTAGCATTAAAATTGGTTTCTTTAAATGCTGAGCTAAACCTAAAACCGCTTTTCTAATTAATTTATCTGTCCAAACTATTTTTTCAACTAACCAAGGGGTATTAATTCTTGTAAGTTTAGAAGAGGCTTCTTTATCTAATACAAACGTTACATTATCGTGTTCTTGTAAAAACGATGCTGGCACAAGGTTAGTGACTTGACCTTCTACAGACTGTTTAATAATATTAGATTTTCCTTCACCCCAAGCCATTAAAATAACACGTTGGGCCTCCATAATCATTTTTACACCTAAAGTAATTGCGGTTCTTGGTGTATTATTTAATCCTAAGAAATCGCTACTTGCGGCTACTCTTGTGATATGATCTAGAGCGACTAATCTGGTTTTTGAGTTTTGTAAAGATCCCGATTCGTTAAAACCAATATGTCCATTACCTCCAATTCCTAAAATCTGTAAATCTATTCCGCCTAAAGCTTCTATTTTCGACTCGTAGTCGGTACAATAACTCGCTATCTCTGCTTTAGACAAGGTTCCGTCTGGAACATGACAGTTCTCTGGTAAAATATCGACTTGATTAAACAATAATTCTTTCATGAAACGCACATAACTATTTACTGAGTCTGGCTCCATAGGATAGTATTCGTCTAAGTTAAACGAAATCACATTTTTAAAACTTAAGCCTTCTTCTTTGTGTAAACGCACTAATTCTGCGTACAGACCTTTTGGTGAAGATCCTGTTGCTAATCCTAAAATACAAGGTTGTTTTTGGGATGCTTTAACCTTAATTAAGTCGGCTATTTCTTTTGCTACAGCTTTCGACCCAGATACAGAATCGGTGTAAACCACTGTCCCGATATTCTCGAATCGCTTTTCAAATCCTGTGGCTTTGTCTATACTACTTTTTAGCATGATATTTTGTTTTTATTTTTTTTGTTTTATTTAATAACATTATGGTCTTGACCAACTTTTGTATTTATGTCCCCAGAT
>NZ_CANMTH010000023.1 GCF_947500765.1 uncultured Formosa sp.
TCAACAAAAAGAATAGACCATTTTGAGTACCAAATTTAATTCCATTAGTTGTTAAAAGTAATAGTGGAAACACTTAAAAATTTAACGATGAAGAGTTTGATCCTGGCTCAGGATGAACGCTAGCGGCAGGCCTAACACATGCAAGTCGAGGGGTAACATTGTGCTTGCACAGATGACGACCGGCGCACGGGTGCGTAACGCGTATGCAATCTACCTTTTACAGGGGAATAGCCCAGAGAAATTTGGATTAATGCCTCATAGTATATTAGAGTGGCATCACTTTAATATTAAAGATTTATCGGTAAAAGATGAGCATGCGTTCTATTAGTTAGTTGGTAAGGTAACGGCTTACCAAGACAGCGATAGATAGGGGCCCTGAGAGGGGGATCCCCCACACTGGTACTGAGACACGGACCAGACTCCTACGGGAGGCAGCAGTGAGGAATATTGGACAATGGGCGAGAGCCTGATCCAGCCATGCCGCGTGCAGGAAGACTGCCCTATGGGTTGTAAACTGCTTTTATACAGGAAGAAACACTGCTACGTGTAGCAGCTTGACGGTACTGTAAGAATAAGGATCGGCTAACTCCGTGCCAGCAGCCGCGGTAATACGGAGGATCCAAGCGTTATCCGGAATCATTGGGTTTAAAGGGTCCGTAGGTGGATAATTAAGTCAGGGGTGAAATCTTGCAGCTCAACTGTAAAATTGCCTTTGATACTGGTTATCTTGAGTTATTATGAAGTAGTTAGAATATGTAGTGTAGCGGTGAAATGCATAGATATTACATAGAATACCAATTGCGAAGGCAGATTACTAATAATATACTGACACTGATGGACGAAAGCGTGGGTAGCGAACAGGATTAGATACCCTGGTAGTCCACGCCGTAAACGATGGTTACTAGCTGTTCGGACTTCGGTCTGAGTGGCTAAGCGAAAGTGATAAGTAACCCACCTGGGGAGTACGTTCGCAAGAATGAAACTCAAAGGAATTGACGGGGGCCCGCACAAGCGGTGGAGCATGTGGTTTAATTCGATGATACGCGAGGAACCTTACCAGGGCTTAAATGTAGATTGACAGGACTAGAGATAGTTTTTTCTTCGGACAATTTACAAGGTGCTGCATGGTTGTCGTCAGCTCGTGCCGTGAGGTGTCAGGTTAAGTCCTATAACGAGCGCAACCCCTGTTGTTAGTTGCCAGCGAGTCATGTCGGGAACTCTAACAAGACTGCCAGTGCAAACTGTGAGGAAGGTGGGGATGACGTCAAATCATCACGGCCCTTACGTCCTGGGCTACACACGTGCTACAATGGTAGGGACAGAGAGCAGCCACTGGGTGACCAGGAGCGAATCTATAAACCCTATCACAGTTCGGATCGGAGTCTGCAACTCGACTCCGTGAAGCTGGAATCGCTAGTAATCGCATATCAGCCATGATGCGGTGAATACGTTCCCGGGCCTTGTACACACCGCCCGTCAAGCCATGGAAGTTGGAAGTGCCTGAAGTCCGTCACCGCAAGGAGCGGCCTAGGGTAAAGTCGATAACTAGGGCTAAGTCGTAACAAGGTAGCCGTACCGGAAGGTGCGGCTGGAACACCTCCTTTCTAGAGAAAGACGACTATTGGAGTAAGATAATAAAAGGAAAAGGGATAGTTTATTCTTAGCTGTTAATTTAAAATATAATTTATTATAGTTAGAGTCTCATAGCTCAGCTGGTTAGAGCGCTACACTGATAATGTAGAGGTCGGCAGTTCGAGTCTGCCTGAGACTACTAAGTATAATGATAAAGGAAATTCTAGAACTGAGAATTCTAAATTCACATGAAGAATACTAATTGATAGGATTTTACATGGGGGATTAGCTCAGCTGGCTAGAGCGCCTGCCTTGCACGCAGGAGGTCATCGGTTCGACTCCGATATTCTCCACAACGGCAAAAGATTGCAACTAATTTATTAGGAGCAATACGCCACACGTTCATTGACATATTGAAAAAGATACATAAAAATACATTAAGATATTTGAATATGTAGTATTGCACATACTATATATGATATATTTTGAATAAAAATAATAATTCGTTTATAATTAAGGTTTACGAGCTTTTAATTATAAACAAACTCATTAAAAAAGCAAAAAGTACAATAAGCTAAATAAGGGCGTATGGGGAATGCCTAGGCTCTCAGAGGCGATGAAGGACGTGATAAGCTGCGAAAAGCTGCGGGGATTGGCACATACAATATGATCCGCAGATATCCGAATGGGGCAACCCGGTATATTGAAGATATATCATGCCGTAAGGCAAGCAAACCCGGAGAACTGAAACATCTAAGTACCCGGAGGAGAAGAAAACAAAAGTGATTCCGTAAGTAGCGGCGAGCGAACGCGGATTAGCCCAAACCAATAATGTTACGGCATTATTGGGGTTGTAGGACCACGATATTTGAACCATGATGAATTAGAACGCTTTGGAAAGAGCGACCAGAGAGGGTGATAGTCCCGTATAGGTAAAGATTGGCAAGATAGTGGTATCCTGAGTAGTGCGGGGCACGTGAAACCCTGTGTGAATTTGGCGGGACCATCCGTTAAGGCTAAATACTCCTGAGAGACCGATAGTGAACTAGTACCGTGAGGGAAAGGTGAAAAGAACCCTGAATAAGGGAGTGAAATAGATCCTGAAACCATACGCTTACAAGCGGTCGGAGCACGTTTACGTGTGACGGCGTGCCTTTTGCATAATGAGCCTACGAGTTACCGTTGCTAGCAAGGTTAAGTGATTAAGTCACGGATCCGTAGCGAAAGCGAGTCTGAATAGGGCGCTTTAGTTAGTAGTGGTAGACGCGAAACCGTGTGATCTACCCATGGGCAGGTTGAAGCTGTAGTAACATACAGTGGAGGACCGAACCGGTTGACGTTGAAAAGTCTTCGGATGACCTGTGGGTAGGGGTGAAAGGCCAATCAAACTCGGAAATAGCTCGTACTCCCCGAAATGCATTTAGGTGCAGCGTTGATTTATAGTTTTATAGAGGTAGAGCTACTGATTGGATGCGGGGGCTTCACCGCCTACCAATTCCTGACAAACTCCGAATGCTATAAAATGTTGATCAGCAGTGAGGGCATGGGTGCTAAGGTCCATGTCCGAGAGGGAAAGAACCCAGACCATCAGCTAAGGTCCCCAAATATATGTTAAGTTGAAAAAACGCGGTTGAACTGCTTTGACAGCTAGGATGTTGGCTTGGAAGCAGCCATTCATTTAAAGAGTGCGTAACAGCTCACTAGTCGAGCGGTTCGGCATGGATAATAATCGGGCATAAACATATTACCGAAGCTATGGATTTATAATTTATTATAACTGGTAGGGGAGCATTCTATAGGTGTAGAAGGTGTACTGTGAGGTATGCTGGAACGTATAGAAAAGAAAATGTAGGCATAAGTAACGATAATGCGGGCGAGAAACCCGCACTCCGAAAGACTAAGGTTTCCTCAGCTATGCTAATCAGCTGAGGGTTAGTCGGGACCTAACGCGAACCCGAAAGGGGTAGTGGATGGACAACAGGTTAATATTCCTGTACCTGCTCTTACTAAAAGTGACGGAGGCGTAAATTTGGTGCGAACTGACGGAATAGTTCGTTGAAGCGAGTAGTAATACCGCGATAGTACACTGAGACTACGGTCAAGGTGATAATCCAGAAAAGCGACTTCCAAGAAAAGCGAAAGCAGCAGCCCGTACCCTAAACCGACACAGGTAGTTGGGATGAGAATTCTAAGGAGCTCGAGAGATTCATGGTTAAGGAACTAGGCAAAATAGACCCGTAACTTCGGGAGAAGGGTCGCCCCACTTCGGTGGGGCCGCAGTGAAAAGGTCCAGGCGACTGTTTATCAAAAACACAGGGCTATGCTAAATTGAAAGATGACGTATATGGCCTGACACCTGCCCGGTGCTGGAAGGTTAAGTGGTGGGCTTAGAGGTTTACCTCGACGGTCTAAAATGAAGCCCCAGTAAACGGCGGCCGTAACTATAACGGTCCTAAGGTAGCGAAATTCCTTGTCGGGTAAGTTCCGACCTGCACGAATGGTGCAACGATCTGGACACTGTCTCAACCATGAGCTCGGTGAAATTGTAGTATCGGTGAAGATGCCGATTACCCGCAGTGGGACGAAAAGACCCCGTGCACCTTTACTATAGCTTAGTATTGGTTTTGGATAAGTAATGTGTAGGATAGGTGGGAGACTTTGAAGCGGCATCGCTAGGTGTTGTGGAGTCATTGTTGAAATACCACCCTTTGCTTATCTAGAGTCTAACCTTCTTTTGAAGGGACAGTGCTTGGTGGGTAGTTTGACTGGGGTGGTCGCCTCCAAAAGAGTAACGGAGGCTTCTAAAGGTTCCCTCAGTACGGTTGGTAATCGTACGTAGAGTGCAATGGCATAAGGGAGCTTGACTGAGAGACCTACAAGTCGATCAGGTACGAAAGTAGAGCATAGTGATCCGGTGGTTCCGTATGGAAGGGCCATCGCTCAAAGGATAAAAGGTACGCCGGGGATAACAGGCTGATCTCCCCCAAGAGCTCATATCGACGGGGGGGTTTGGCACCTCGATGTCGGCTCGTCACATCCTGGGGCTGGAGAAGGTCCCAAGGGTTGGGCTGTTCGCCCATTAAAGTGGCACGCGAGCTGGGTTCAGAACGTCGTGAGACAGTTCGGTCTCTATCTACTGTGGGCGTTAGAAATTTGAGTGGATCTGTTCCTAGTACGAGAGGACCGGAATGGACAAACCTCTGGTGTATCTGTTGTTCCGCCAGGAGCATTGCAGAGTAGCTACGTTTGGAAGGGATAAGCGCTGAAAGCATATAAGCGCGAAACCCACCACAAGATGAGATTTCTTTAAAGGGTCGTGGGAGATGACCACGTTGATAGGCTATAGGTGTAAAGACAGTAATGTCATAGCCGAGTAGTACTAATAACCCATAGGCTTATTGTACGCCTGTTTTTTTAAAAGAGTACAAGAGAATTATTATATATAGTATTATTAAGTAGTAGACGTTTAACGTCCTTTTTCAATATGTTAAGATATTTGCGCAAAGCGCGGTTGGAGTTACAAGTTTATATATAGTATGTATAAAGAGTATACAAACAACCAACAATTTAAGGTGATTATAGCGATGGGGCTCACCTCTTACCATTCCGAACAGAGAAGTTAAGCCCATTAGCGCCGATGGTACTGCATTGTGGGAGAGTAGGTCGTCGCCTTTTTTAAACTAATCCTGAACATTTATTTGTTCAGGATTTTTTTTGTTTAAAAT
>NZ_CANMTH010000024.1 GCF_947500765.1 uncultured Formosa sp.
AGCATCCAGATCCTTTTTAAGAAGCAGTTTTTTAAGCTGTTCAATTTCCTTTTGAAGTGCTTTAATTCTAGATATTTCGTCTTTTGTTTCCACTTTTACTCTGGTATTCATTAAGTCTTTACGATTGTACTTTTTAATCCACACATTCACTGTTGTAGGTGCAATAGAATAGAGTTTGCATAGTTCACTCTTGGTGTGTTTTCCGATTGTAAGTTCTGCTAAAATTTTTAATTTGAAAGGTTCGCTGTAACGTCTAATTACTTTGTCATTTTTGTACATAATGTTTAAAATTATGTAGCCTTTATTCAGGACAACTCAAAATTACTTACAACGTTATTGTATATGGTTTGTTGCGTGTTTCAAGCAACTAATTTAATAAATAATTACCGACCAAGAAAGACCGCGAGGACTTTCGTAAGTAGGCAAGAAGCCAGCAATAAATTATATACGGTGTTGGTAGCAGTGCTTATTCCATATTCGTTTTTGTTTTGAAATCTGAATTTTTTCCAGTTGAATTTACTTTATTGATAAACTCTTGCATTTTATCTGTTAGATAAAGTATGTCTTGATTTTTCCAATATTCTGCATTGTATTCTCCTTTGAGGTCAAACATATCTCTATTTAAGTTGATGTTGTTCTTAATTTTTTCAGTATTGTCTATTGGAATTGAATAATAAACATAACTCCAATCAAAAATATCTTTTACTTGTTCTTCATAAACTTCTGTTTTTCCTTTTAAAGTTGCTTTATTTAACTGAATTTTATTTGTTATGGTGTTTCTCTCAAAGCTCGACTTCCAATTACTTAATATAGTTCTATATTTTGCATTTCTTACATTCTCAAAATTAGCATTTTCATTGCTATAAGTTACATCTGCTTCTTTAAAAGTATTGTCTTCATTTAAAATATAATAACCACTATACAAACTTTTTTCACTATCTATTGGATTGAGAATAATTTTACTTGAATTCTTTTCTAAAGAAGTTTCGTAACTAATATCGAATTCTTCACGATTAAAAGCAATTCTAATAATGTTTGTAAAGAATTCTTTAAAACTGAATAATGCAAAGTCAATATTTCTATTTTCGACACCTACTTTTCTGATATTTTCAATATGTACTTTATAGTTTTTTTTAGGCATAGGTTTTGACCTAGTATCAAATAAAGCTTGTTTTTCCACTATTCCAGAAAAATCGACAATTTTATAGAATTCATTGTTTTTTTTAATCACAGCTCTTAAGAAAAACTTTTCTTTATGTGGTTCAAGTGCATAGTCTGTCAATACAGTTTTTAGCATTTGAGTGTAAAGTCCATCTTTGCTCAATACAATTTCATCTAATTCATAAGTTAATGGCTTCATAAAAATTGTGTCATTTGCTTTTAGATACATAAAATCAACATCTAAAGTTTCATAAACTACGCTTTGGATTAAAATTTTTCCATTCGTTTTTTGAAATTCAAAAACACCATCTTCATTGCTAATTGTATAATTTTCAAGTCCCTTTATAGTTGCATAAGAAATAGGTTTATCATCTTCTTTGTCCCATAGAATATTTAATGTTGACTCCTGTCCAAATAAGAAATTTGAACTTATTAAAAATATTAATAAATAAAGTCTAATTATTAATTGTTTTTGATTCATTTCGTAATGTTTTTTTGCATTGCTACCAACGGTTTTGTGTATGATTAGTGGCGTGTTTAAGCACCTAATTTAGCAAATAAAAACCGAATAGAAAATCCGCGAGGATTTTCGTAAGTAGGCGAGAACCAGCCATTAATTATACACGGTGTTAGGCGTAGTTTTTATTTTTCCTCACGAAATAAACCATCAACGCTGGCTTTAAGATAAAAAGTAGATGTTCCTAAAATTTTACCACTATTTATCGGATAGAATTTCAGCATCATAGCATCATCAGTTATAAGTAAAGAGTTGGTTAGTTCTTGAGTTAACGTTATTGTGTCAATTAATAATTCAAATACAGAATTGCCTCTCACTGATTCAGGAAGTGCGTTAATAAAATCTAATTTAGAGGTAGCCATTTTCAAATCGCAATTATTTTTTATCCAATCAAGAAGTTCTTTATAAAATTCACCATTCAATACATATTGATTTCCAGAATGACCAATATAATCCTTTGAAAATGATTTAATCATAGACTTTGTACTGGTAGTAAGAGTGAATTTTTTAATGAATTTTACCTTTTTATTTTTAGTTAATTCAAATAGCCTTAAAAGTGAAGTGAAGTCTAGTATAAAATACTCATAATTAAAAAGGTTTATGATTGGATAAGAAGTTTGAGTGTATTGAATTACTCCCTTTCTATCATATTCCAAATTGTAATATGCTTTTATAAAATGTTTAGAATATTCTCCAATAACAATTTCTGTAAATGATATTTTTTGTGAATAATATTCGTTTATCAATTTATTAGGGTCATAATCCTGTTTTCCAGTTATCTCACCTAAAAAATCTAACAAGCTACCATCTTTAAGATGCTTTTCTATATTAAAAGATTCCATAGGAATTTGACTAAATGGATCTTTATCATTTACTTCTTCAAGGATTTTATCATGAAGTGCTAGATATTTATTCATTATGCGTTTAACAACGATGCTCTTTTTTAAATTCCCAAAATCACCAGAAAAAGTAACTATATCTCCAACTTTTTTACCTATTAATTCATTAAATTTTTTGTTTTTATCTGATATTTCAACGAATGATATTTTGCTATTATTTTCATACTTAACAAAATGTCCATTTTTAATTATATCAAAGTCTTTTATAATCCCATCTGGACATTTTACACAAGCCATAAAATATCCCATTCTTGCTTGAGAATCTGATTCATTTACAGCTTGCCTGTAATACAACTCCAAACCTTCCTTTTGATGATTGTTTTGTAGAAGAATTTCTGCGATAGTTGTTGCATTTATAGAACTGTTAAATTCAATTTTTTCAGCCAGTTCAAAAAGTCTCTCAAACTGTTCGTTTGAAGGGTCATCAACCTCATTCAAAGCTATAGCATAATTTGTAAGTATAAATTCATCAGATTCGTCTTTGGTGAAATAATATTCGCAAATTTCTATTACTTCAGGCGATTCAAATAGATGTCTTTTTAATTCAACTTCCAGATGAATAATTCTCGAATTGAAAGAGAAATTAATACGCCAATTCTTTAGTAATTTAAGTAATTCAGAATTGTTAGATTTTGAAAAATATAGTACTTGAATATATCTTAGCAAATCAATAGACTCTTTATCATAATCTAAAAATGCCCTATAAACTTCTATAGATTTCGAATATTCCTTTAGCAATTGGAATGTTCTTGCTAATGTTGATTGCGTATGTATTTCACAAATGTTACCACTCTCCCAAATCTCATTTAATTTTTGAATTGTTTCAGAATCATTTTCACGTTTAAATACTTTTAGTGATTCTATTAACAGATTCTTTAAATCATTATTTTCGAAGTTTTTACCTTTGATATATTCATCAATTGAAATACGAGAATTTAAGTCGTATTCATGTAGTGATTCAGGAATAATAAACATGTGTATCAAATGATGTTTAACATCACTAATTCCTTTTAAGAATTCCCTTGCTGATTTGATAAATTTTTCAATGTTATCTAGTTTTGAATAGCAAATCATTTTTAATGTCAAAATTTCTGATGTTTGTTCTTCGGATTCAGAAATTATTTTAATTGCACCTTTAATATCTCCAATTAATTGAAGTGAGTTTGCTAAAACTAGTGTATAGTATGATTCTTTTATATTAGACTGTGTATAATGTTCTTTCATTTTATACACATAATCTTTTTCTCCTTCCATTAAGAATTGAAGATATGAATTTAGAAATTTTAGCGAACTGTGATTACCTTGAATTTCAGAATTATGAATAGCTTTTAGATAACTTTTTTGTATTTCAAAAATTGGTTCTAAAACACTCAAAGGTAATTTAATAGATTCATTAAAGCTTATGTATAAACCCATGAGCTTCACGCTAGCACAATTAACCAAATACGCAGTTTCTCTAAAATTTTCAAATGTTGTAGGTTGCCCGTTGAATTCAGTAACGTCTACAATAATATTAAATTTAGAAAAAGCTTCAACCAAATCTACATATCTCCTCTTTTCTATGCTACGTGCATGAATAAGAGCTTTAAATCTATAATCATGAATAGCAATCTTGGGAACATTACTTAAAATCTCACATAGCTCATCACTATCTTGAATAAGACATTTTACAGCCCATGCTTTAGGATTAAATTCATCTAAACTTAATATTTTATTTGCCAAATCATCTGCTTTTGGAAATTCATCTAATCTATAATAAGCATAACAGGCATTTTCTAAATTTTCTCTAGATTTATCATTCAGTTTATACGCTCTTATATAAGCTTTTTGCCATTCGTTAATTTGTTCTGGCATATATTCTAAACACCTTCCTTTTAAAATCTCTAAACTAGATTTCATAACATTTGTTGGTATGAAATTATAGTTTTCAAAGCTTTTTTCTAGAGCTTTCAAATTTGAAAATGCCGTAATTGGTTTGAAGGACTCAAGGTTGGATTTATACTGCTCAATTTGTCTGTTATACTCAAGTTCTAAATCAGATGAACTATTTTTTCTAAATTCATCTTTAATAGTTTCTATTGCTGTTTTGAATTCTAAAAGTATTTCTTGGTATCGCCTTTCATCCCGGATTTCTTTAAGATACTTATAAGCTGATTCGTATTCTACTAGTTTGGATTCAAAAATCTTGAAAAATCTTGAATAATCTCCTGTAATTTCTTTATTTCTTAAATCCGAATTTGGAAGTTTTGAAGCTGTTTCGAATATTTCGTTAATCTTTTTTCTCTCATCCTTTAAAATGTCAGAATTTGCACAATATTCTTTCAAAGAGTCATCAAATGCCTTATTTATTTGTTTTTGAACCTCTGTACTGATAAATAGTTTTCTTCCTTCTATTACAATTCCTGCACCTAGGCTGATTCCAAAACTTGCTAATCCTTCTATAAGTGGCATTATTTAAATTTTATTTAAGAGATTGTTATCGTTTTATTTAGGTTGAATGTTACTTCCATGGGTAATTACGCCTAACGTGTTTGTATATGGTTTGTTGCGTGGTTTAAGCAACTAATTTAGTAAATAATTACCGACCAAGAAAGTCCGCGA
>NZ_CANMTH010000025.1 GCF_947500765.1 uncultured Formosa sp.
CTTGCGGATTTTCTATTCGGTTTGTATTTGCTAAATTAGTGGCTTAAACACGCAACGAAATCATACACAAACACGTTAGGTATAATTTAAAGAAAATGTATAGTACAAAAGAGAAAAGAAGAGTAAGTGCAGGTCATAATTTAGCTTTTAAAATGTGGTCAACGAAAGGTGCAAGATTTGTAGCTGATGAAAGATGTAAAAAAACTTATAAATTATCGAATTTCACTATTGCATTTCTTTCGTTTGAAGTAATTGCAATAAGTATTTATTCATTAACTGGGAATTTTGATAGTATTGTTGAAACTAAAATCATTACTGCTTGGACATTGATACTTTCAATTTTATTTTTAGTTCTTAGTATTTTTGAAAATGCAAAAAACTACAATGTAAAAGCTAAGGATTATCATAATTGCGGATTAGAAATTGGAAAAGTTTACAGTAAACTAAAAATGATTTTAGCAACAAATGGAGATAAAGATTTTAACGACTTGAATGTACTGAATCCTCTACAAGAAGAATATGATAAAATTTTGGATAAATATGAAAATCACGAAGAAGTAGATTATGCTCAATACAAAAACAATAAAAAGATTGATTTTAAAATTAGTAAATATGACGTATTCAAAAACAAAGTAATAATTTATTTCAACACGAAATTATTATATCATTTTCTCATTATAATTGTCCCAATAATATTAATAGCTTCAATTGTTTTCTTTAAAAGTTCAAATAAGAAAAAAGATTGTTTGAATACCGAAGATAAAATTGAAATTACAGAATAAAAACTATACCTAACACCGTATATAATTTATTGCTGGCTTATAGCTTACTTACGAAAGTCCTCGCGGACTTTCTTGGTCGGTAATTATTTACTAAATTAGTTACTTAAAACACGCAACAAACCATATACAAACACGTTAGGCACAATAGCGGAACTCACTCAAATTCGGATTTAATGCCAAATATTGCGCTGACTTTTCCTCTCAAACACTTTACAAAACTGATTCTGACTTTTAGCAAGTTTACTCATATTAAGTAGTTTATGAAAACAAAACTTTACGCTAATAAAAATCTTGCAGATTTCTTACGCTAACGGATTTAAAAACTTACAAAAACCAAGCTTAACTCAAAAAATCAATGTTGTGGATTTTCTCACTCAAATGAAATTAAAAAAGTTTGAGAAATAAAAATGATTAAACTTTACGCAAACAAAAAACTACTGTGCCTAACACAGTGTATAAATAATGCTTATTTTAGTGCTTGACATATGTTTAGTGCTACTTTGCTAACTTCTGATTTTCCTGCGGAAAATCCTCGCTCGCAAAATCGCACTATCCATACACAAAACCGTTAGCCATAATTAAACCAACAGTGAGAAAAACGATTATACTTCTACTTCTAACAATAATAAGTTGCAAAGAAAGTAACACGAATCTGAATTACTCGACAGAAAAAAACGACTCGGAAAAAATACTAATAGAACTACCCAAATTAAGAAAGTGGAAAGAATTATACTCTGACAAATTAGTTAAGAATAGATTTGACGAAAACTCGAATGACGGAACTACAATTTTAGGAGTTTATCTGACTAATGAAATAGCGGAGCAAAAGGACAGTATAGATAATATAGATTTTAACGATTATTCAATATTCTTTATAAGAGACCACGAACAGAAATGGAAAATCCAAAATACTGACCTAAAGCGAATTTTTGATATTCAAATAAAAAAAGCATCCGTAAAAACTATTGACATTAAAGATGCCATAAACAGAGCTTATTCTGACTCAACATTTATCACAACTGAAAAACCGTATTTATTAAATGATTACAGCAATCACGAAAAAGCGTTTTCAGCAGTTAAATTGATTAAACCGTATCCGAATGACCACGATTATATAGTAGTTTATGTTTATAATTTGATTAACATAAAAAATCATCTTGTATATGGAGGATATTACTTAGATTTTAATGGAATTGAATCAATTGAAAATGCCCAAAAGAATAATGATATAATTATATCGGAATTTATTAAAGAAAACGAATAATAACTATGGCTAACAACGTGTATAATTAATTGCTTTGGCAAGTGCTTATTTGGAAAATTCCTTCGGAATTTTCTCGCGCTCGTTTTTGTTTACTAAATTAGTTGCTCAAACGCGCAACTAACCATACACAAACACGTTGGCAATAATATAACAGAACGCACAAAAAAAAATGAACAAATTGAATAAAACCAAAATCCTGACAAATCTATTATGGACAGTATTTGGAATAATTGGAGGGATAAGTTATTATTCAAAAGTGGAATATTAGATTTTCGGAGTTATGTTTTTAATAGCAATTTTATACACATATAAATTAAATCAATAGAGGGAAAATGAAAAGAATACATTTTGACAATATGAGAAATAAATTTTGGATAAGTATCTTTATACTATCTGTAATTTGTTTTATAATCGGAATTTTTGAACCAATAGATTTTTCAAAACAAGACGTAAATAAATACATAATGAAAATTGGTTTTTTATTACAAGCAATTTATTTCAGTAGATTGTTTTGGCACAAAAACTATATCCAATGGAACAAAAAAGGTGCTAACCTTAGAATAAACTCTTTTTGGGGAAAATCATTGACTTTTAACCAAATAAAAAAAACGGAACTGAATGAAAACAAATTGATTATCACAAAAAATAGCGGAGAAATAGTAACATTTGACTTGAATGAAATTGTGGAATCTGACACTCAAAAACTGAATGAAATAATAATAAAAAATACTATTGCCAACAACGTATAAAATTAATTGCTAGTGCAAGCCTGCTTACGAAAGTCCTCGCGGACTTTCTATCTGTGATTTATTTGCTGAATTTAGTGCTTAAATCACGCAACTAATCTTATACAATCACGTTAGCAAACATTTAAATGGAAATCCTACAAAGAATTAATTTAACCTCTAAACTGACTTTCTTTTTTGCAATAGTCATGTTCATTTACGGAATAATTTGCCGAATAATTCCAATCTATTTCTTTTGGGAAAGTTTGTATTTAAGCGGCATTGTATTTTTAATTGGAATATTTTTTGTTTTAAACTCTGAATCAAAAAAAAAAAAATCCGAATCCAAATCAAATATCATACTGATAATTGGAAAGGCTTTTATTGTTTTAAGCATTGGTATGTTTGCATTAATAAATTTGATTTTCAATAATTCTGACGCTTTTAAAACAATAGAAAATCACGTAAAAAACAACACGGAATTGATAAATGAAATCGGACAGATAAACAATGTTGTTGCTCTACCAATTGGAACAATTAGTTCAAAAATGGATAGTAGTGGAAAAAGTGGAAATGCAACTCTGACTTTACTCCTAAAAGGCGAAAAAAAATATAAAGAAAAAAGTTTTTCTGCTCAAAAGGACATTGATACTGACTGGAGAATAATCGGAAAAAATTAAAAAACGTTTGCTAACACCGTATAAAAATAATGCTTAGTTTAGTGCTTAATCAAGAGTCCGTGCGCTTTTGTTACGTCTGATTTTCCTGCGGAAAATCCTCGCACACAAAACCGCACTATTCTTATACATAAACGTTGGCAAACATTTACAGATGCTCACAAAAAAAGATAAATTATTCTATTTCGAAAGTACTTACAAACTATATGAAGAGTACAATAAAATTAATACACAAAATCCTATTGAAGGGTACCAAGTTGGATATACCATAGATGGATTAGAAATATTGCGACAATTAGACTATTTATACAAGGAAATAACATCCTTTAATAATTACTTCGCTGAAAAAAATGAAGTATTAACGAGACAATTTGAGATTTGGGAAAATCATTGCGTAAAGAATAACATTGACTATTCTGTATACATGGAAGAAAAACGTCACGAAATTCCCAAACTATCTAATCGTAAAAAATCCAACGAAGTTTCCTTTAAGGCTAAATTATTTACAGAAATGTTTTATTATAAAGCTTTTCGGTTGAGAAATATTATTCGATATTCTGGAGGATTAGGAAAAAAATTTGAATGTGAAGGCGTAAGAAATGTTAGAAATATACTTATTGAGCATCCTGAGAAATCAGGTTTTATTTACATTTATAGTTTTGGATTAGGAATAAAAGAAATTGGTCCAATTTTAAATACTGGGAATCTAGAAAATGATAAAAAATTTAAAGATATTGGATTATTCAAGAACGCAACTGAATTCAAAATAAATCTTGAAAAAATATTAACGGATTTTATTAATTAACAAAACGATTTGCCAACACCGTGTATAATTAATGGCTGGTTCTCGCAAACTTACGAAAATCCTAGCAGATTTTCTATTCGGTTTTTATTTGCTAAATTAGATGTTTAAACACGCCACTAATCATACACAAAACCGTTGTAGGTAATAAAAAAAACGAAATGGAATTTGAACCAGAATATATAAGTGGAATTGGTAAAGTTTTA
>NZ_CANMTH010000026.1 GCF_947500765.1 uncultured Formosa sp.
TTCGGAATATTCACAGGTTCGTACCTTTTTGTTAATTTAGTTGCTAAACCACGCAACTAACCATACACAAAACCGTTGGCTACAATTAAAAAAAAATGACGAAATACATCAAAATATTAATTACATTTTTGACTTTATCTGCTTGCGGACAAAATGTTACTCAAATGAAAACACCTAAAAATGCAATAAAAAAGTTTGACGAATTTATTAGTGAAAAAAAATTCGTAGAACAACCTTATCCGAATTTCTATCCTGGTCTTTCTAACGAAAAACTCCAACCAATATTGACAGAAAAAATCAACAATGTTGCTAGAGATTTTAAACAAATTGCGGAGACTGAAAATCCGACTGACGAAAAATACCAAGAAGCTATTAAAATTGGACTTTTAAGATTTCCGGAAATAGAATTAGGATATGATTCTGAAGATAGAGAAAAGATTTTACTTTACTTTCAGGAAATAATGGATATAATTGAACTAAAAAGCTCGAATGGACAGTTGAATAATTTTTATTATGGTTTCGACCCAAATAGTTTGAACAACAAAAATTAAAAACTGTAGCCAACAATGTGTATAATTAATGCGGGGTTTGGTGTATAATCCAAAGTTTTGTGTATTTTTACTAAGTCCGTCAAATCATTTTGATTTGACTTTAGTACAGAAAAAAATAAAGGCAAACAAAATGCTTTGCCTCGTGCTAAATTGAAAGTCTTCTGACTTTCTATTTCCGCACTAACCATACACGCAACGTTGGCAGTAATTTACCCAAAATGAACTTTTACAGATATCAAGCTATAAATAAACTGACACTTCAAAATTTGAGCAATCAAAAAAATTGGGTTGCTGACCCATTTGAATTTAATGACCCATTTGAGTTTAGTCTTATAGATAAATATTATCATAACAATAAAGGAAAAATAGAGCATTTCGAAAAAGAACATCTTGAAAGAATAAAAAGTATAGAAGATGAAATAAGCTTGTATGGAGTTGTTTGCTATAGTTCTGATTATATAAATAATCTTCTTTGGGCTCACTATGGCGATAATCATAAAGGAATGTGCCTCGTTTTTGATGTTCCCGAAGAAAAGGTGCCTAGCTTATACAAAGTGTCATATAGCAAGAAATTCCCTCTTGTAGGAATAACTGAAAAATCTGAAAGTTATAAAGAAATTATTCCTGTAGTTACTAGCAAATCTATTGATTGGTCTTATGAAGAAGAATATAGAGAAGTCTTTATTATGAAAAATATGCTTAATGACTATCCTGGAGAACTAACCGAAATAATCTTTGGTTGTAGAACACCATTTGATGATATCCAAATTGTTAGAGATATAGCTATTAGTAAAAATAAAGATATCAAAATATCAAAAATGCATATAGCACAAAACCAATATCAATTAATGAAAGGAACGACTGGAAATAATATGGAAATCCCTGAATTTTGGAAACTTAAGAATCTTAAAATGTAACTTGAATTTAATAAAAACTACTGCCAACACCGTGTATAATTAATTGCTAGTTCACTGCCGACTTACGAACATTCCTGCGGAATATTCTATCTGTGATTTATTTGCTAAATTAGGTGCTTAACCACGCAACTAACCATACACAATCACGTTGGCTGTAATTAACGAAAAAGAAGAAGAATGCCTGAAATCAATCTTATAAAATTTGAAGGAAAACCATTTGAAAAACTAATTGATGTTATTAGTAAAGGTATTGGAACATTATATAAACCAAGAGCTATTCGAAAAGAAGCTGAATCAAAAGCTTACGAAATTGAAATAATTGAACAAGCAAAATCAAAAGCATTAGCCGAAGGAAAAGAACTTGAAGCAGAAACCTATTTAAGAATTCAAGAAAGAATACTTTTTAATGAAGTTGAAAGGCAAAAAAGCATCGACAATGTTGTAGAAATTGCGGCGGAACAACTAAAAGACGAAAAAAGCATTTCAGAAGAACCCGTTGATAAAGACTGGTCAAAGAGGTTTTTCAATATTGTTCAAGATGTGTCTGATGAGGAAATGCAGACTATTTGGGGAAGAATACTTGCAGGAGAAACAAAGCAACCAAAATCATATTCTATACGAACTCTTGAGTTTCTAAAAAACCTATCAAAAACCGAAGCTGAAGTATTTACTAAATTTGCCGATATTAGAATTAAATCGGGTGATAAAAACTTCATTTTCAACCCAAGAAATGATTTTTTACAGAAAGAATTCGGAATCGCTTTTACGGATAAGTTACTTATGGTTGAATTAGGACTTATTGTTAGTAAAGATAGTTTAGAATTTAGTTTGAATCCAACAGGTGACACTAAACTATTACAAGTTTTGAATTATGGTGAAAAAGCTATCGTTTTAGACAGAAATGAAAATGTTCCTAAACAAGCTCTTGAGGTTTTGGTTTTTACTAAAATTGGATTAGAGTTATCCAAATTAATACCTCAATCATTTAATTCAAAATACATAGAATTAATTTGTTCAAAATTCAAACATCAAAATGTAAATATTGAGTATGGTGATTTTATATATCTACCAGGCAATAGATTTAGATTACTGAATAAAACTAAATATGAAAAATAACTACAGCCAACATTGTATATAAAAAATTGCTATTTTAGGCTTAACCAATGTGAGTTGCTTTGTTTGCTAGCTTCTGATTTTCCTTCGGAAAATCCTCGCACACAAACACGCAACTTTCCATATACGTAACCGTTCTACGCAATTTGACCAAACCAAGAAAATGATAGTAAAATATAAAAATTCCATAATTGAAATAACAAATGAATCTGATTTGGATTCAGCGGAATTTGGTCAGAGATTTAAGAAACAATATCCAGCCGATTTAGGATATAAATTGGAATATCAACCTTCTTCAAAACACGGAATTCGAATAACAGAAAACGGAATTGAAAAGTGTAGCGCATTATTATTGGAATCTGGAGGAGCAACTGGAATTTCTGAAAATTCATTCCTAATTAAAAATGACCGAATTTACATTTGCTGTTCTGACCAAATATATTCTCTGAATTTAATGGACTTATCAGCTAATTGGAGAAATCAATATGACGTTGCAACTTGTTTCGGAATTTATGAATTTGATGAAGATTTTATCGTTCACGGAGAAATTCAAGTTAGCCGAATTAATAAAAATGGAGAAACTAAATGGAATTTTAGTGCGAGAGATATTTTTGTAAATCCAGACGGAAAAACGGAATTTAAAATTGTTGAAAACAGAATTGAATTAATAGATTGGGAAGGTTATAAATATGAACTGAATGGAGAAGGAAAAATATTAACGGAAATAAAAACTGCGTAGAACACCGTGTATAATTAATGGCTAGTTCTCGCCTACTTACGAAAATCCTCGCGGATTTTCTACTTGGTTTTTATTTACTAAATTAGGTGCTTAAACACGCCACTAATCATACACAAAACCGTTAGCCACAATGTAACCATCCAATGAACAAAAAGATAATAACGATAATGATTCTATCTTCCATATTAAGTTTTTTCGGCTGTAAAAAAGAAAAAGAGAAATCTGAAGTTGACCTTGAAATCGAAAAAGTATTGAATTCTGTGGATGATTGGAAAAACAGAAAAATACATAAAGTTCTGACTAAAGAAATATTCGATTCCATTCCTGACGATGAACTTGAACAATCTGTTTTCGATAATATTTATGAAATAATTGGAGACGATTACGAAAATGAACTTACGAATATCCAAAAACTGACTAATGGACAACAAGGTTTTTGGTCGACTTGGATAATAGAAGGGGAAGTAAATAATGGTGGATTTAATCAGTTCTATTTTAATTCAAGCGGTCAATATGCAAAAATGGCTGAAATCGGATTTAAAACAATTGGAGCGGAAAAGTATGCGGAATTAACATCTCGTGCGAACAAAATTTACGAAGAAAACAAGGAACGACTTGCTGAATTTGATGACGGAACAATGGAAAGTTTTAGTGAATCTTATAAAGACAATCCTTTGAACAAACTTGATGATGAATTTTACGAATTAGGAAATACAGAAAGTATTAGCAATTTACGAATTAAATATATTCGTGAACACATTACAGAATTTACAACTGAATAAAAACACAGTGGCTAACATTGTATAAAAATAATGCTTAATTTAATGCTTAATCAAAGGCTAGTGCGTATTTGGTCACTCTGATTTTCCTGCGGAAAATCCTCGCACACAAAACCGCACTATTCTTATACGTAACCGTTGCCAGCAATTGCGGAAACTCACTCAAACTCAAAAAATCTCAATTAAAATCAACTGATTTTTTGCCAAACATTA
>NZ_CANMTH010000027.1 GCF_947500765.1 uncultured Formosa sp.
AAAGGTTCGCTGTAACGTCTAATTACTTTGTCATTTTTGTACATAATGTTTAAAATTATGTAGCCTTTATTCAGGACAACTCAGCATTACTTACAACGTTTATGTATAAGATTAGTGGCGTGTTTAAGCACCTAATTTAGCAAATAAAGACCAGATAGAAAATCTGCGAGGATTTTCGTAAGTAGGCGAGAAGCTAGCAATAAATTATATACGGTGTTGCCAACTGGCTTTTTTCAATTAATAATCTTGAATTAAAACTTCAGTAGGGATATGTAGAGTAGTGTTTAGTTTTCTAATCATATCTAGAGTCAGTTTTCTTTTTTTATTCAAAATTTCGCTAACTCTGCTTTTAAATCCAACAACTTCTGCTAAATCCTTTTGTTTCATTCCCATTTGTTCCATTCTGAATTTAATTGCTTCTATTGGGTCAGGCATTCCGATTGGGAATTGTTCATTTTCATATCTATCAATCAAAATTGACAGGATTTCCAATTCGTCTCCATCTTCCGTTCCTTTTTTTGCATCAAAAATTTCCTCAAGTCTATTGAGTGCGTTTTGATAGTCTTTTTCGTTTCTAATTGGTAATATTTTCATAATTAGATATTATTTGCGTCAATTTTATCATATTCAGCGTGAGTTCCGATAAACCTTATCCAACATATTCCGTATTCAAAATTAAATTTTACAATCAAACGATAATTATTACCTTTAATATTGTAAACAATTCGATTGTCTTTTAAAATACTAGCACTCGGATATTCACTTTTTAATTCGTTAATATTGTTCCATTCGGATTTTTCAGTTTCTCTATACCACGATTTTAATTGTTCTTCACAATCAGCGTGTTTTTCCCAAAAATCTCGTAAAGTTCGTTTTGCGATTACTCTCACATTATAATTGTTTGACGCAAAGATAATAAAAAAAAGTTACCAATTTGGTAATTAGTTCGGTTTTTTTAGCTTGTTGGCAACGTGTTTGTATATGGTTTGTTGCGTGGTTTAAACAACTAATTTAGTAAATAATTACTAACCAAGAAAGTCTGCGAGGACTTTCGTAAGTAGGCGAGAAGCTAGCAATAAATTATATACGGTGTTGGCAACTGGCTTTATTTTGTTCGTTTCATTTTCGGTGGATTTTGTCGAGTATCAAAAACATCAGCAATTTTTATAAATCCGTTTTGTTCATCAACCGAATATATCACTTTGTAGTTTTTGAAAACCAAATAACGATATTGAATTTCTCTATCTTTAAGTAATTCTTCTTCTTGTCCAATAAAGGACGCTTTGATTAATTTTTCCGATTCTTTAATTATTCCAGTTACAATTTTAGTAGCAACTTTTAAACTTGCTTTCTTTTCGTAATATTCATAAATTTCGTCAAGTTGAGTTTCCGAAAAGTTTGACCAAATAATTTTAAAATTCATTATTCGTATTTAGCTAAAAGTTCAGAACTTGTTTTAAATCGATTGTTTTTGAAATCCGACTCTGATTTGTCAATTCGTTTGTTTAACTCATCAATGGTCATAGGCTTAAAAAGTCTTTCGTCAGAAGTGTCTTTTTCCTTTTTCAACATTTTCTCAAGCTTGGAAATTGCTTCCTCGCTTTGAAGTTTTAGGAATTCTTGAATAAATTCTATTTTTCGAGCTTCTATATTCATTTCGAGTTTCTTTTTATCAAAGATACTAAATTATCAAATTCAATCAATATCTTTCTTGGTTTAACGATTTTTTTAGCTTGTTGCCAACGTTTATGTATAAGAATAGTTGCGGGTTTGTATGCGAGGATTTTCCGAAGGAAAATCAGACCTTACAAACACGCAACGACCTTTGATTAAGCACTAAACCGCAATTATTTTTATACGGTGTTGTGTGCAGTTTTTTTTATTTCAGTCGTTTTTTAATATCCATTCTCTGATGTAAAATTCTAACGATTTCTACAATTTCATTTTCAACTTTTCTGTAGAAAATCAGATGCGATTTAATTTTCGTTACGCGATAATTTTTTCGAGTTTGTTCAGCCGATTTTCCAATCAGATAGTTATCCGCAATAAAGTCAATTTCTGCCATTATTAAATCATAATATCTGTCTGCTTGTTCTTTAGACCATTTGTTAAGAGTATAAATCCAAATTTTATCTAAATCCTCAATCGCTTGTTGACTTATGCGATATTTGTTTTTACTCATAAGTGTTTACGATGTAATTCTTTCAAATGTTGTTTTGGGTCGAAATTTTCAACAAATCCGCTGTTTTCTCCAACTTCGAGAGCTTTAATAAGTTCTCTTTCTTTTTTTTCTTCACGTTCTAACAAACGTAATGCGGAACGAATTACTTCGCTAACCGAACCATATCTACCAGAACTTACTTCTTCTCTGATAAAATCCTCAAAATGATTTCCAAGTGATATTGATGTGTTTTTTCCCATTTTGGCTATATTTTACTCAAATATACCAAATCTTGGTAACGTAGCCAAATTGCACACAACGGTCTCGGCTATGAGTAGTTGCGTGGTTTAGCACTTAACTTTGCAAGTACGCACCGAACTGAAAATCCGCGAGGATTTTCAGAAGTAGGAGAGAACAAGCAATTATTTATAGCCATTGTTGTGTACTGGCTTTTTATTCATCTTTTTCAGTCGCATTTTTAATTCCTCTTTGAACTTTTGATGGTAATATGAAAAGAAATTCAGCCAATGCTAATGCAAAGTCGACTGTTTTTTTAGCAGCTTTTCCATCAGGTAATTCGGCATTTTCATCTGCGTGTCTTTCATCATTAGCATCAAGTCTAACTTCGTGAGCCCATTCAGCCATTCCTTTCGTAATTAAATGATTTTCTGCTGCTTTGTTTATTCTACCGTATAACTTTCCGTCTTTTAATCCTTTTTCTTTTAGCATTGAATCAATTGCACTTGCAGCTAACATAATTGCACCAGAAGGTGCGTGTAAGCTATCAACTGCTTGGGTCAAAAAGGCTTTTGCCTTTGTCGGAATATTGTCATCAATTGAAATTTCATTTGGATACATTTCGTTTATCCAACCATCTTTACTGTCAGAAGAAGCTGTTATCGCTCCACCACATCTGTTACATTTATATACACTCCAAAATCTCAAATTTGAACTATCAAAAGAATTAGTATTAAAATTACTTATTTTAGTAATATTCGGATTTGCTACTCTACAGTGAGGGCATCTTTCTAATATTAAATGACTTTCTAAATATGGCATAATTTTCTTTTTTCAGCTTGTACACAACGTTGTTGTGTTATGGAAAGTTGCGTTTAAAGTGAACGGCTATTTTCCGCAGGAAAATAGAAGTTTACAAAAATGCAACAAACTTTGGTTAAGCTAAAAATAAGCAATTTTTTATACACGGTGTTGTAAGCAGTTTTTTTTAGTTCGTATGTGTTTCAATATCTGCAATATAATTTAGTTCAGCCCAATCTACTATATTATAATTTACAAATTGGTTTCTCCATTCTATTTCTTGACCAACAGGAACAAAAAATCGAATAATTCCGCTATTCAATTCTGAATTGTGTTTTTCGTTCAATTCCAGTTCGTTCATTGAATTAAGCCAGTCATTTTGATAGTCAACATTTTCCATTCCAAAAAGTCGTGGGAAAATCGTTATTTCATTTGTTTGAGAATGCAAATATCCTGTTACAAACCAATTAATTCCGTCATTTGTATAAGTTTTGTTATTAAGAATATCTAAAACGTATTGTAAGTTGTGTGATTCCAAATTTGAAGTAAAGTTTAATGAGTTCACATTATCAACTTGATGGTCGAAAAGATTAATAAACTCAAACAAATCATTTATGTCAGTTCCGCTTTTAATTCCAACAGAAACTTCTCCAGCTACAAACTCTCGTGTGTCGGTTTCAGAATCATCATTTGAACACGATGATAAAATTCCTATAAATGATATTAGAAAAATAAATTTTTTCATAAGTATTGTTTTTTAATAGATGCTAAATTTCCGAAATGGTTGCGTCAAATGTCTAGTCCTGAAATATGGCTACAGTTTAAAATTGAATTAAGCTGATAATTTATATACCATATTCGGTGTTTTATAATCTAA
>NZ_CANMTH010000028.1 GCF_947500765.1 uncultured Formosa sp.
ACAATTCTTAAACACGTTATAGTTCTCCTCTTTTTCTAGCTAAAGTTATTTAATACAAACTAAAGAAACACGTTGGCTGCAACCTGAAAAGACCATCAAACAACAAATGAACAAACTATTCCACATATTCAGAGTTGACGAAGAAGAAGCAAAAAAGATTTCTGAACAACCTGACGAACCTCACAATCACGACTTTGAAGAATTACTGATTGGAATATATGGAGAGTTGGAGCATTTCATTGATTTTAATATTACCACAATTCAAGCACCTTTTGTGAGTTTCGTCACCAAAGGAAAGGCACACCGAATAATACCAAGAATTTATAAAGGGAAATGCGACATTTGGGGAATTCGTTTCAAGAGCGACTTTATTCCCGAGACTACATTTCAACTATATTCTCTCTATCACGACCAAGCGAATATAAAATTTGAAAGAGGGTTTTGTTTTCAAAGGTTGGTTACACTTTGTGAGATGATGCACGCAGAAACTCAACAAGAAAGAACTGACTTTTCCATAATAAGACAACTATTAAGTGTTCTGTTCACTATGATAGAAGCCGAAAGAAAAAAGTTAGAACCACAAAACGAGTCTTTGCAAAAAAACCAACATATATCGTTCGGAAATTTTCTGAACATCCTTGAAGAAAATTATCGAAAACCAGTTGGCGTAGAATTCTATGCAGAAAAACTTTTTATGTCTTCAAGAAATTTGAATCTAATTTGCCATAATATTTTAGAGCAAAGTGTTTCTGAAATAATCGAAACCCGTAAATTGATTGAAGCAAAAAACCTATTGATTTCCACCGAAAAAACCATTTCTGAAATTGCCTACGAGTTGGGGTATAACGAAAACTCATACTTCTCTAATGTTTTCAGAAAGAAGGCTGGACAATCACCAAGTGAATTTAGAGAAGATATGAAAAAAAGGCTCATTTCCTAAATTTACATTTCAACTTCCGAATAGTGTAACAACTTAACACCTATTTGTTTTCATCTTTGCATTGTTAATTTATTTATAAACAATTAAAAGAAAAAAACATAATAAAAATGAAAACAACAAAATGGTCAATAGACCCAGCACATAGCGAAATCACTTTTAAAGTAAAACACTTAATGATTTCTAACGTAAAAGGAGAATTTAAAACTTTTCAAGCAAACATTGATGGCGAAGATTTTACAAAATCAACAATTTCGGCAAACATTGATGCAAGTTCTATATCAACCAACAATAACGATAGAGACACGCACCTAAAAAGTCCTGACTTCTTTGAAGTAGAAAAATATCCAGAAATTACATTTGTAAGCACTTCAATCAAAAAAGTAGATGATGATGAATTCAAATTAGTTGGCGACCTTACAATTAAAGGAACTACTAAAGAAATCACGTTAGATACCGAGTTTGGAGGTTTTATGAAAGACCCATACGGAAACGAAAAAGCAGGTTTTTCCATAAATGGCAAACTGAACCGTAAAGACTTCGGACTCAATTGGAATGCTGCCTTGGAAGCAGGAGGCGTTATGGTAGGTAATGAGATTAAAATTAACGCAGAGGTTCAATTTATAAAGCAAGTTTCATAATTTATTATGAAATGGATAGAAAACGATTTATAAAATCATTGGCGTTATTGCCACTAATAAGTAGAAGTATGAATTTAAAAGATTTAAACAAAATGACTTCAACAATGAGTAACACAGGCAAAATGCCTGTGTTATTTCTTGGTCACGGAAGCCCAATGAATGCCATTGAAGAAAATGAATTTGTTACGGAATTTAGAAAATTGGGGAAAGAATTGGCACGACCAAATGCTATCCTTTGTATTTCTGCACATTGGGAAACAAAAGGCACGTTTGTTACTGCAATGCAAAATCCACCAACCATTCACGATTTTGGTGGTTTTCCACAAGCATTATTTGACGTTCAATATCCAGCAAAAGGAAGCCCAGAACTTGCACAAGAAACCAAAAGTATTATAACCAAAACAGAAGTTGGATTAGATGATAAATGGGGACTTGACCATGGAGCATGGAGCGTAATCAAACATCTATATCCAAATGCCGATATTCCAGTAATACAAATGAGCATTGATTATTCGCAACCAGCAAAATATCATTACGAACTGGCGAAAGAAATTAGTCGCCTTCGTCAGAAAGGAGTTTTGATTGTTGGAAGCGGAAATATTGTCCATAATCTACGTATGGTTGCTTGGAAAAAATTAAACGAACAATTTGCCTATGATTGGGCAACAGAAGCAAACGAAAAAATGAAAACCCACATTTTAAGTGGCGACCATCAAAAACTCATAGCCTTTAAATCACAAGGGAAAGCCTTCGATTTAGCTATTCCAACACCTGAACATTATCTGCCTTTACTTTATACATTGGCATTAAAAGAAGAAAATGAAAAAATAACATTATTCAACGACAAAGCAGTCGGAGGCTCGCTATCAATGACTTCTATAAAAATCGAATCTGTATAAGAAACCGTAAAAAGGCAGCAGCTAACAAAGTACTGTGGCAAAAAACAAGTAAAAAGGCATTAATTTTTCACTAAAACACTCCTGTAGTTATTGTCGTATGTCAATCCTGATTTTGCGATAGCAAAAGCCTGTTTTAGCAGCTTATTACAAACCGCTATTAAGGCTAGTTTTTTGCTCTTTCCTTTGGCTACTAATCGCTCATAAATTGCTTTACAAGCGTGGTTATATTTACAGGCATTAAAACTGCACATAAATAATAACTTTCGAAGTTTTTGATTCCCTATTTTACTAATTCTAGGACGTCCTTTTACACTACTTCCACTTTGTCTTATCACTGGAGTTAAACCTGCGTAACTACACAATTCACTGCCGCTTGTAAAACGATCAAATCCATCCGTTAAAACCACCAGCATTAGAGATGTTTTTGGACCAATTCCTGGAATAGTTTTTAAGCGTGTTAAAACTCCTTGATGTACTTCTTTTACTAAAACTAACAATTTATCTTCTATCATTTTTATCTCTTTTTGAACCTGTTTTAAGTTTCGTTTTAAAGAACTCACAACTGCTTTACTCGGGTTTCCTAAAACAGCTTCTCCGTGCAATTTATTTTTAAGCATAGTGCTTTGTTTTGTATATACAGTAAGGAGTCTGGTCATTTGAAGGCATTCTAACTGATGCTTTGAGTTGCCTTTCCAAAGCTTTAATTCTACATGTTTTGCTTATTCATATATTAGTTTCGAATCGCTTTTATCGGTCTTGATTTTTGATAGTTTCATCTGAATAAATCGTTTTACCGATAATGGATTTTCTACCGAAACTTTAAAACCTTCTTCTTGTAAATAATAGGCTAATTGGTAGTGATAATATCCTGTGGCTTCCATCACGCAATGACTATTAATATCTAACAATTTTACAAACTTTTTAAAGCCCGAAATACTGTTTTTAAACTGATAATAATTCCCTTGGGAATCGGTAACATCAAAAACTAAATGAATGATGTCAAATCCAAAATATTTTATATCTTTATTCATAAGAAAATGTTTTTTGAAAGGACAAGCTACGCGAGTTTCTACGACTTAAAATTGAGGTCTAAACGCCTCATAGAACTGTACGAAATCTGTGTAGTAAAAGAGAGGGGATTTTCAATGTTGACGAGATCTGTAGTCTCTACGTATATATTAACCTTATTCCTCTCTTTTGTGCTTTCTTATTATGTGTCTTAAATTTAGTGTTTTTATTAAAATGCTAACTTAAGCCGTATATAATTTATTGCTGGTTTCTCGCTTACTTACGAAAGTCCTCGCGGACTTTCTTTGTTGGTAATTATTTACTAAATTAGTTGCTTAAACCACGCAACTAATCTTATACGTATTCCAAGATAAAATCCTAATAAAGATTTAGTTTTTTTTATGCAGCATGCTGTTGA
>NZ_CANMTH010000029.1 GCF_947500765.1 uncultured Formosa sp.
GTTTGAGAAAATGCTGAAATTCCAGAAACTAATAAAATTGTAAAAATTAAAATTCTTTTTGTCATAATGCTTGTTTTGATTTATTACTGGTAACGTGTTTCTTTAGTTTGTAATAAATATCTTTAGATAGAAAAAGAGGAGAACGGTTGTATATATAGCTCGTAGCGTACAAATTATAAATATATTTTCGGTTAAACACGAGCCGAATTTTTTAATTTTCTTATTACTTTTTTTTCAATTAGCCAAATTAAAAAATTTGTCGGACTTGCAAACATGCCTTAACTTAGAATAAATAACTAATTATCTATGAGCTACATACGTTGTTGTTAGCTGCCCTTTTCTGTCGTTTACGTTTTCTGTCATTTCTGTCAGTTAAACGATTGCCTAAACTCCAGTGGTGTCTAGTTCATCTTGTTTTTTAAAACTTTACTGAATGACTGCAGATACTCAAAACCTAATTGATACGCAATTTCGCTTACGGATAATTCTGTTGTGGATAAAATTAACAGTTGGAACTATAAATTATAGCAAATAGAATAAAAAAAGATCTCGAACAATTAGAGACCTTTATGTAGCATTTCAAACAGACCTACATACTTGTCTATATAATACTTAGCCCCCCATCAATGACTTGTTCGGTACCTGTTATATAAGCTGACTCATCTGAGGCAAGAAAAACAACCAGGTTGCTCACTTCCGATGGTTCTGCTAATCTGCCCAATGGAATAAGTGGTACTGCACTGTTTCCGTCATCGGCTGATGCTGCAGTCACCATAGGCGTTCTGATAACACCTGGATTTACAGAATTGGCACGTATATTCTTACTAGCGTATTCAACTGCTACGGCTTTTGATAAACCTCTCAGGGCAAACTTACTGCCCATATAGGCAAGGTTTGGAAAGCCATAAACAGCAATGATACCTGCAACAGATGAAATATTTATAATAGACCCCACACCTGCTTTAATCATCGAAGGCAAGGTATATTTCATTCCATAAAAAACGCTATTTTGATTAATTTCAATCACTTTTTGATACTGCTCTTCGGTAAGTTCGATTGTTTGGGCAAGCGGTCCTATAATTCCTGCGTTATTCACCAGTACATTAACAGGTCCGAATTTTGATTCAGCCTGAGCTATCACGTTTTTCCAGTCTTCAGGCTTGGTTACATCCTGTTTTACAAACAAGGCATTTTCCTTGCCCAACTCAGCGGCTATTGTCTGCCCACGTTCCTCATTGAGGTCGGTTAGTATTACTTTTGCACCTTCCCCTACAAATGCTCTGGCGTGCGTTTCGCCCATTCCTTGTGAAGCACCTGTAATAATTGCAATCTTTCCTTTTAATCTGTTCATAATTGTAAATTTGATATTTGATTTTGTTAAAAAAAATTGAACGTCTATCGTCCTATGGTCACCCAAAATATAACTACAGCTTCTTTAAATTAAAAAAACAGCGGTAATAAATCACTCAGTTAAGCGACTGCCTAAACTCCAACGGTGTCTGGTTTGTTTTGTTTTTAAACACTTTGCTGAATGATTGTGGATATTCAAAACCTAAATGATATGCGATTTCGCTAACTGATAATTCGGTTGTCGATAAAAGTTCTTTGGCTTTTTCCAAGAGCTGGTTTTGAATATGCTGTTGCGTAGTTTGTCCTGTCAAATTTTTCAGCATATCGTTTAGATAGTGGGACGAAACAAATAGTTTTTCCGCAAAATATTGAACGGTCGGCAATCCTGATATACTTAAATCATCTTTTTGGTAATAGGCATTCAGCAAATCTTCAAATTTTAAGAATAAATCATTGGATGCTTTTTTTCTTGTGATGAATTGACGATTGTAAAAACGGTTGCAGTAATTTAGCAACAAATCTATATGAGATACAACTACATCTTGCGTATAGTTGTCTGTCATTTCATCAATTTCTTGTTGTAGGTTTTGCATTATTCCTTCAATAATGGTTTCTTCTTTGTCTGAAAGATGTAATGCTTCGTTGTTGGCATAGGAGAAAAACCCGTATTCTTTAATTCGTTTTGCCAAAGGAAAACTTTGTATAAAATCAGGATGAAAAACCAACATCCAACCCTCCACTTTTACAGAACTATTTTCTTCTATCGAAAACAATTGTTTTGGTGCAAAAAAAGTCATTGTACCGTCATCAAAATCATAATATTGTTGTCCGTATTTTACTTTTCCATCAAATTTTTTTTTCAAATAAATTGTGTAGAAGTTATAGACAATTGTTGTCATCTCTTCCCCCTGATAATTTATATCATCAAGATTTACAACACTTACCAAAGGGTGAGTAGGTTTTTTGATATTTAGGAAATGATGAAGTTCTGAAACCGAGTTAAGAAAATAAGTTTTGCTAATTTTCATATTATAAAATTTAAAAAAACAACGGATAAGTAATTAATAATCCGTTGTTTTGAATGTTACAAATTAACCCCTTTCATAGATACTTCATCGTATCTTAATCCGGTTTCTGTTCCTAAAGGAATGATACTTTCCAAACGGTTTAGGTCTTCTTGGGTTAGCGAAATTCCTGCTGCTGCTATATTCTCTTCTACATATTTCACACGTTTTGTTCCTGGAATAGGGGTGTTTCCTTTGGCAATAACCCAGGCAATAGCCAATTGGGCGGAAGTGATGTTTTTTTCTGCTGCTACTTTTTTTATTTCATTTACCAATTCCACATTTTTGTGAAATTGCTCACCTTGGTATTTAGGTATGGTTTTTCTGAAATCGTTTTCTCTGAAATCTTCAGGCTTTTGTGTTTCGCCATTCAAAAATCCTCTTCCTATAGGTGAATAGGCAACTAGACTGATTCCTAATTCATTCAGCGTATCCAAAATGCCCAGCTCTTCAATTTGTCTTTCAAATAAGGAGTATTCCGACTGTACTGCCGTAAGTGGGTGAACTTGGTGTGCTTTTCTGATGGTTTCAGAACCTACTTCCGAAAGTCCGATATATTTTACTTTTCCCTCTTTTACCAACTCGCCCATTGCTTCTACAGTTTCTTCGATAGGAGTATTGGTGTCCAATCGATGTAGATAATACAAGTCAATATAATCTGTACCAAGATTTTTTAATGAACGCTCTACGGCTTTTTTTACATAATTTTTACTGCCATTAAATACTCCAGTTGCTTGTTCATTATCGTCAATTTCATAGCCGAATTTTGTGGCAATTATGTATTTTTCCCTGTTTCCCTGAATGGCCTTTGCAATCAGCCTTTCGTTAAGAAAAGGACCATATATATCTGCTGTGTCCAAAAAATTACCGCCCAACTCTAATGAACGATGAATAGTAGCAATCGCTTCTTTTTCATCGGCTTTTCCATAGATATCTGCTCCGAAACCTTTTGTCATACCCATACAACCAAGACCTAATGCAGGAACTTCTAATCCTTGACTTCCTAATTTGACTTCTTTAATGTTGCTCATAATTTTTTTGTTTTAATTTATAAAGCAAAGGTCTAGCAATGGTTTCTGAAAAAAGTATCTAAATCGGGCGATGTTGTATCCAAATGATAGGTCAATAATTTTTGTTGTCGGGTGAGCTTAGGTTTATTCGTTTTGTCTGTCTGTTGATGTTTGCACTGTGGCCGTTAGGGTGTCTAGTCCTGAAATATGGCTACAGTTTAAAATTGAATTAAGCTGATAATTTATATACCATATTCGGTGTTTTATA
>NZ_CANMTH010000030.1 GCF_947500765.1 uncultured Formosa sp.
ACAATTCTTAAACACGTTATAGTTCTCCTCTTTTTCTAGCTAAAGTTATTTAATACAAACTAAAGAAACACGTTGTGCATAATTTGAGAAAATGAAATTCATAGGAAAATTTATAATTTTTATTTTAATTATTTCTTGTTCAAATAAGCAAATTACATTGGAAAAATATTCAAATTATCCTGTAAAATTTGCGAAACAAAAAATAAAATATCCTAATAATGACTTTTCAATTTTTATTCCAAAAAATTGGGAATGGAAAGTCGAAACATATGAAACCGAAAGTATCATTTTAGGGATAGATGCAGTTTCTGAATTAGACAAAGATGGTTTTGTTGATATAATTTCTATTCAAAAACTTAAAAGTTTGGAAGAAAACAAAGACCTAAAAGCTGAATTTGAATATTTCCTAAATTTAATGGAAAATAATCCGCAGAATGGAAAACTAATTGAATCTGGTTATACCGAAATCCTAAATAAAAAATCCTATTTCTTTCATACGAAATCGGACACAGGCAGATATGGAGAATCTGAAATAATCAGTTTTATTTTAGATAGTGGAATTGAAGGAGTCTTTTATAATTTAACGGCATCTGCTTCACAAACCACGGATTTAAAGAAAAACATGTCGATTTTAATTCAATCGTTAAAGACATTTGAGATTCAGAATAAAAAATAAAAAACTATGCACAACACCGTATATAAAAAATTGCTAGTTTTACCCTAAACCAATGTGAGTTGCTTTGTTTGCTAGCTTCCGATTTTCCTTCGGAAAATCCTCGCACACAAACACGCAACTTTCCATATACAACAACGTTACCCAACATTAACCACTCAAACCAAAAACTGAATTAAATGCAAGAAAAAATTGAAATACCATTAAGCAAAAACAAATTACTTTTAGGAATTGGAGGTTCTATATTATTTGTAATATTGGGAGTTTGGCTGTTTACAAATGCGGAGAGTTTTCAAGAACATTCATTTAGAATATTGAGAAATCCAATGGTAGCAAAAGGAGTTGGGATTTTAAGTATTTTGTTTTTTGGTGCGACAGGGATTTTCGGATTTAAAAAACTGTTTGATAAAAAAGTTGGACTAACAATTGACTCAAACGGAATAACTGACAACTCAAACGCATCGAGTGTCGGACTAATTGAATGGAATGATATAACTGATATCATCACAAAGCAAGTAATGTCGACAAAATTTCTGCTGATTAACGTAACGAATCCTGAAAAATATATCGAAAAAGCAAAAAGCGGAATGAAAGCCAAACTTATGCGTTCGAATATGAAAATGTACGGAACACCACTTTCGATTACATCCAATACTCTAAAATATGATTTTGGAAAACTGGAACAATTAATACAAACTGAATTTGAACGAAATAAAAACGTTGGGTAACACCGTGTATAATTAATTGCTTGTTTTAAGCCTACTTACGAACATTCCTGCGGAATATTCTATCTGTGATTTATTTGCTAACTTAGTTCCTTAAATCACGCAACTAATCATACACAATCACGTTAGCTGTAATTTACCACGAAACTCAAAATCAACCAATTAATGAATCAAAACAAAAATATTAGCGATTCTGAATTTAGGACTTATTACGAACCTCTACTAAAAGGTTATGCTGAAGAATTTAAATCTGTTATAAAACCTAAGAATGATATTGGTAAACTAATATTTACTGATTCAAAAACAATCTCAATAGAGAAACTTAAAAGTATCATTAAAAAAGAAAATGATATATATACAGAATCTTTGATTTATAGATTAATTGGTGTTAGAGAAATAATTTACTGTAGAGAAAACAAGCAAAAATTAAATATAAAGTACGTCTGGGAACTAATTTCAAAGTCAATTAAAATTATTCCAAACAATTATACTATTTCATCAATTGGTTCACAAGGTTTTTTATCTATTCCATTATATAAGTTTGATAAATCTTTAGAAAGTTTTGATTTTCTTAGATTACACATTTGGGATGATTCATTAAATCAATATATTGATTTAGAAAAATGTGAAAACTTTTCAGTTCATACACATACATTCTATGCAGAAAGTTGGGTAATAACAGGGAAAATAATCAATAATAGATTTGACTATAATATTAATTCAGACAATTCTAATCATTCGTTTTTTAAAGTAGTTTATAACGATTCATTAAACGAAGTAAATCAACACACTTCTAAGGCTGTAAATGAAAAAATAGATATAGAGCTTTACCAAACATCCAAAGAAATACATTTCGAGAACGGAAACTATAAAATAGAAGCTGGAAAATTGCATAAGTCAGGTCATACAAATTCACCTTTGACTTCTGCCACTTTTTTTTCTTTCACAGGAAAAAATGGATTGGATAAATCAATTGTAATTGGACCTAAGCATATTTCAGAATCTATTATAAATCGAAAAATGATTATCGACCCAACAGAACTATTAAATAAAATCGACCAACAACTTTCATAAAATGGAAAAGAAAAAAACTATGCTTTTAGATTGGATGAGAAAGGTTCACCAATTAGAATATGCTCATTGTTATCAATCTGAATATTATAGAAAGATTGAAAAAAGAATAGGAATTTCAGCTTTCGTTTTATCAACAATGGTCGCTTTTTCTTATAAATTTCCTTCAATAGAAAATGAATGGTTTAATACTTATCTGTTCTTTCTAAACAAAGAATACTTCTTACCTTTTCTTTTATTTGTTGTTGCGTTATTTACAGGTTTACAAACTTTTTTAAAGCCTAATGAAAAATCTGATATTCATAGAAAACTTGGTCTTGAATATGAAAAAATTAGACATACAATTGAAATAACTTTAACGAAAGAAGAATCTGAATTAAATATTGATAGAGAGATATTAAAAATAAAAAAAACTTGGGATTCTATGAATACAGTATATGTTATGGAAAGATATTTTATAGATGGAAAAAATAAAGTGAAATCACTAAAAAAATACCCAAAGGAATTAAGCTTTTTGGAAGATATAAAATAAAAACTACAGCTAACACCGTATATAATTTATTGCTAGTTCTAGCCTACTTACGAAAATCCTATCGGATTTTCTATTCGGTTTTTATTTGTTAACTTAGTTGCTTAACCACGCAACAAACCATATACAAACACGTTGTACACAATACTGAGTTGTCCTGAATAAAGGCTACATAATTTTAAACATTATGTACAAAAATGACAAAGTAATTAGACGTTACAGCG
>NZ_CANMTH010000031.1 GCF_947500765.1 uncultured Formosa sp.
CATTTTTGGCTACAGCGGATTTTCCTGCGGAAAATCTGCCTCGCTCAAAAACGCAACTTTCTATATACAAAACCGTTGTAGGTAATTTGACCCAACCCAATGAGAAAGTACATCTATTTAGTTTTAATAATACTTCTGAACTCTTGTTCGAACAAAAAAAACGAATTAGAAATACAATTCTTGGAAAATTATGCCAACGGAATTGTTGCGTTTCCAACAGATTTAACTGACCATTTCCCAAATGAATTAAAAGCGGAAAGAAAACTCTCTGTAAGTTACCCTTCTGGAGTTTATGCAATTGGAATGGCAGGTATGATTTTCTCACATCAAGTTGACTCGTTGGAATTTAATAAAGTTGAACGAAAACTGAAATTAAATAATTTTCAAGGATATAAACCAACGGATAGTATTTTTATCATAGTTGGCGATACACTAGACTATTCTGATAAAAAAAATGGAATACCAATACCGAATTTTGATTCTTATGAACGAGACTTTGGACTTAATAGCAAATACTTACCTGATTATGACAAAGTTTATGTAGTTGAAAGTAAACAAGGAAAATATTTAGAAGATAAAAATCTCTCGTCTGGCAAGAATTTACCTGAAAAATGGAAAAACGGATTTTCGAGAGGAATAGCAACCAATGAAAAAGAAAACGAATTAATATATTGGCTTTGTGTTTGGTAAGAATAAAAAACTACCTACAACACCGTGTATAATTAATTGCTTTTTATGTGCTTACTTGCGAAAATTCCTGCGGAATTTTCTCGGGTTCGTAAAAGTTTGCTAATTTAGTTGCTTAACCACGCAACTAACCATACACAAACACGTTGTAAAACATTTATGCAGAAACTAAACGACATAAAAGAATTTTTCAAGGAATATCCGCTTTATAAGGAATTTCTATACATCGAAAATTACGTTAGAAACGAAAATGGAATTGTTGACCCTTTTGATTTCTATGGTTTATCGTTTGAATATTTCTGCGAAGAAGAAAAAACAAATAGGACTTTTGAAATAGATTTACCTGTTTCAGTTAAAGAACATTATGGTAAACTTCCTGGTGATAAAATTCCGAAAGATTTTTTTGATGAGAATAACTTCTTAAATTACAATATTCATCTAATTGGCATTTGCAAATCTTGTCAAAAGAAACAAGCTGATTTTCTTATTTCTGTCAAGAGCAATCAAGAGTTTCCCGACAACAGAGATAACATATTGTCAAAATCTTCAAAAGGTTTTAAACACATTGACATTGTAGAAGATAAAAAAATTCAAGTTTCTCTTACCAAAGTTGGAGTATTACCGGAACAAAAAGTGGAGATTGATGAATCTATTCAAAAATATTTTGACAGAGAAACTAATAATTGGTACTTCAAAGGAGTTAAACTTTACCAACAAGGTTTCGGAATTGGCTCATTGTCATATTTCAGAAGAATAGTTGAGAAAGAATTGATGAGCATTTTATCTAATGTAAGTGAATTGAATTCTTCTGACCCAAAATTGAAAAAGCTTATTGAGGATTTTAATAAAAACTCAAAGATAAGTTCCTTGTATAAAAATTCATTTTCTTTATTACCAAAATCATTACAAATACTTGGAGATAATCCTTTCGATGTTTTGTATAGTTTAACCTCTGAAGGATTGCACAATCTGACAGAAAAAGAATCATTGAATAAAGCTGACAAAATTCATAAACTTCTTGATTACGTAGTGAAAAAAATATATGAGGAAAAATCTGAATTACAAGATATTAGAGAATTATTGAAAGATTTGAAAAAATAAAAAACGTTTTACAACAATGTATAAAAATAATTGCGGTTTAGTGCTAAATCAAAAGTCGTTGCGTGTTTGCTACGTCTGAATTTCCTTCGGAAATTCCTCGCACGCAAACCCGCAACTATTCTTATACTAGACCGTTGTAGCACATTTGACCAAATCAATGAACAGACTATTAATCATCATATTTTTTGCCTCTAATTTTTCTTTTGGACAATCGATCCAACACGAACCGAGAAAATTATTTGTAGCGACTTTAAACGTTCCTCAAAACACAAGGAATAGTAATGACGCATTTACAAAGTTTGCATTAGAGAACAGCCTAAAACAACTTTTATGCTTTAGAGATGGACAAATTTCATCCGACATCAGCTTTGACAAAAACGGAAAAGTTATAACCAAAATTGAGAATGATAACACAATTATCAATAAGAGCGAATATCAATACGATGAAAAAGGGAGAGTTATCAAAACATCACATTATTCGCCAAATGGAGATTTTAAATATGGCTATGAATATGAATACTTGGAAGACACAAAACTGACTTTTGAAAATCCTGGAAGAATCCTTAAAAACAAAGACATTTTTATAAAGGACAAAAACCAAAAGATTTCAATCGATTACGGAAATGACAAAGAAATTGTTTCTAAAGAAATAGAAATATTTAATACAAATGGAGAATTAAAACAAAAACAAGAATTTTCCAACGACAGATTAAACCGAGAATTCATCTATTATTTAAAAGACGGAGAAAAATACGAGGACAAAATATTCTACCCTGAAAACCGAGAAAAAATTGTCGAGACAAAAAAAATATTGGATAAAGATGTGATTGACAAAAACGGAAACACAATCATTAACTATTCTGGCGATTTCAAGGTATCTGAAAACAAATACAATTCTGCAAACCGATTAATATCATCTGACTTTTATTCAATAAAAAACGGACTTTGGAAAAAAGAAAATTATGAATACAGGAATGATACGATTTTAATAAACAAATCACAGAATTATATATTAACTGGTAAAAACAAATCTTATCAGTTCATTTACAATAACGTCGGATTTTTAGAAAAAGTAATTAAAATTGATGGAACTGAAAAAGAAACATTTGAGTATAAATATCAACTGAACGAAAAATAAAAACGTGCTACAACACTGTATATAATTTATTGCTTGGTTCTTGCCTACTTACGAAAATCCTCGCGGATTTTCTATTCAGTTTTTATTTGTTAACTTAGTTGTTTAACCACGCAACAAACCATATACAAACACGTTACCAGCAAGTTGAAAAAAGCAGTACTACAAATATTGATATTATTAATATCATTGAGCTCGATTGCTCAAATTG
>NZ_CANMTH010000032.1 GCF_947500765.1 uncultured Formosa sp.
TTTGGCTTGGTCTATCCTGAGCGAAGTCGAAGGATCTGCATCAAGGCAAAATGAACATCAAGACAACATAAACAATAACGTTAAAACAAGTTTAATATGACAAAACCAAGAAGAATAAATACAGAAAATTAAAAAAATAATTAGAATACAATTCACTATTGTCCCCTAAAAAACACAACAGCAGTAACGGTTTTAACAAGAATATTTAAATCCAAGAAAAAACTACGACGCTTAATATAAAATAAATCATATTGTAATTTCATAAGACTATCTGCAACAGAATCACCATAACGGACTTTCACCTGAGCCCAACCTGTAATTCCGGGTTTAACCATATGGCGCGCTTCATAAAACGGAATAACCTCTGCCAATTCCTTAACAAATTTAGGACGTTCAGGTCGTGGTCCTATCAAACTCATTTCACCTTTTAAAACATTTAAACATTGCGGAATTTCATCTATACGAGTCAGTCGTAAAAATTTCCCAAAAGCAGTAATTCTAGCATCATTTTTAGAGGCCCAAACAGCTCCATTTTTTTCAGCATCGACAACCATCGTTCTAAATTTAATGATAGAAAATAATTTCCCATGCAAGCCTACACGCTCTTGTTTATAAAACAACGGGCCACGATTACCTATTAGGTTTCCTAGCAAAACAAAAGGTAAAAAGAGTAAGCAAACCACGCAGCAACTCAAGGCAAAAGTAACATCTACCAACCAGCGTTGTAATAAATATAATTTGTTTTTATTATTACGGTTGAAAGGAAAATATTTATAAAAATCTTTTCCTAAATAATGTACAGGGACTCTAGAAGTCATTTCTTCAAAAGCTTGTGTATATTCTTTTATAGGAAACCCTTGTTCAAGCAAACGCATTAATTCTTGATAAAGTTCTGTGGTAATTAATTCAGAATCATAGGTCGCAACCAGTATTTCCGAGACATGCTGTTCGGATATAACATGACCAAGATCTGTTGCCAAATACGACTTTACCGACTTAGGTTTTAGGGCATTTCCAGGTTCACAATTAATAAAACCAACAATATTATAATTAGGGTCTACAGCTTTTAAAGAGTCAACTATTTCATCAATATGCTGTGGTTCTCCCACCAATAATGCATGCTTATAAAAACGCGGAGTAGATATAAATGTAATGTATACTGCACGCCAAAATAAGATCCCTCCTAAAACACCCAGAAAGAAAAACAGAATTTGTATACGCTTTTCAGGAAGAAAAGGCGTAAAAAAAGGAGTCATCAAATAAAATCCAACAACAACCATAGCAGTCATAAACACATTAGGTAATGTAGACTGAAAGACACTAGACTTTTGTAAATCGTAGATTTCAAAAACAGTTCCAAAAACAGAAATGTAAAGAATCAATACAATAACCGAAGACCAATTTTCATTAGTAATCGTAAAATAGTCAAAATTGAAATAGGAACCTAAACCATATAATACACCTAAAACAATACAAATATCTATAATACGTAATAAAATCTTTCGTTCTGAAACATCGAAAGAAATTGAATTTTTAAACATAGGGTATGTACAATTATGCGGTAAATATATGAATTCCTATTGTTTTTTTAGGTTTATTTTAACATTCTACCATTTCCTAACTAAATTTATAATGCATACTTAGCAATAGAAAATTCACAATCAATATTAGAATTTAGTGCTTTACAATATAAGTTCAACGGGGAAGTCCTTATAATAAGAGATTAAGACCTTCTTGAAATAATAAAAATACGCTGTATTCATTGAATACAGCGTATTAAAGGCAGCGTAATATCACCACATGTAAAAAACTACAACGCTGCTTTATATTTAAAAAATATAGGTACTGCATAAGATACCTTTACAGGTTTACCTCTTTGGGTTCCTGGTTTCATTCTTGGTAACAAATGCACTATACGCTCAGCCTCTTTTTCTAAGGTTTTATCTGGGCCTCTAGATCTTATACCAGTAATATAACCTTTTTCATCAATTATAAAGAGTACAGACACACGCCCTTGTATACCTAAGTCTAAAGCATCTTCTGGATAATGAAAATGTGTTTTAATATGCTCATTCATTTTGGTTTGAAAACAAGCCTTAGAAGCTTGTTTATCTAATCCCTCACAACCAGGAAATACAGGTATATTTTCTATAACTGCAAAAGGGACTTCTACATCTTCTTCAACCTCTTCAACCTTAACATCTTCTACAGCAACAACAGGTTCTGGATCTGCAATAGCAATTTCTTGAGAAGATTCTGTGCTTTCTATAACCGTTTCTTCTATATCGGCCACAGATTCAACAACTTCAATAGACTCACTCACTGCAACCGGTGGAGGTGGCAATGGTGTACTAATTTTTGTAATTGGAATATCTTCTTGATATTCAGATGCAATATCTAGAATTTCAATAGGATCTATTTCAGTTTCAAAAGTTCTATACTCTAGGGCTTTCCAAGTAAACAATAACATAATGTTTAACCCAATAGCAAAATATATACTGCTATTTCTCCCTATCTCTAGTTTTGGATTTTTTTTAGCTTTCATGATGATATATTTTAATAGTGAACATTCTTCTTAACTCTTATTAAGGTAGAAAAAAAGAGTCCAAATTACTATGACAATTATCATAATTCACAATATTACGCAAACGTTTTCAAACAGACTATAAACCACAAAATCAACACATTAAAACAGAAGCATAAAACGCATTACACCACAATAAGTAAAACATAATCTTATATCCAAATGATGATAATAAATCCAATATCATTCCGAGGCACGAGGAATCCATTAGAGCATATTATCAAAGAAAGCAAAAACATAATCCTATACTCAAATGATGATAATAAATTCAATGTCATTCCGAGCCACGAGGAATCCATTAGAGCATGTTCTCAAAGAAAATAAAACAAAACCCTATACCCAAATGATGATAATAAATCCAATGTCATTCCAAGATACGAGGAATCTATTAGAGCATGTTATTAAAGAAAACAAAAACATAATCTTATACATAAATCACCAATAGAACCTTCATGAATTTTCAGTCATAACAAACGAAGAAGCGTAACTGCATTACGCAGTAATAAGCATGTAGCTTCGATAGTGTGT
>NZ_CANMTH010000033.1 GCF_947500765.1 uncultured Formosa sp.
TTTTGTAAACGGACATGTTGTGTATGTAGATGGAGGAATTTTAGCTACAATAGGAAAACCTTCAAACGAAGATTAATATGAAAAATGCATTCATTTATACGTGTATCGCAGCTTCAGTATTTTTTGTAAGTTGTGATAAGCAAGATAAAGATACGAGAACAATTACAGTAAAAAATACTTTAGAGTTACCTAGAAGTTTTGAAACTGTAGAAATCTCTAAATCAGATGTGGTTTTAAAAGAAGGCGAACATTTTGAAGATTTAAGTATTCAAGATGCTAAGACTAAAACGATCTTAGTTTCACAATTTGTAGACGAAGATCAAGATGGTTCAGCCGATGTTTTATTATTTCAACCTGAATTGGCTCCCAAATCAGAAAAACAATTCGAATTAGTAAAAGCAGATGCAGTAGCTATGCAAGATACTGTAGCGTATTGTTATTCTAGATTTGTACCTGAACGTACAGACGATTATACTTGGGAAAACAACAAAGTTGGGTTTAGAACTTATGGACCTTTAGCTCAAAAAATGATTGAAGATTCAATACCTGGAGGGACATTGTCTAGTGGTATTGATGCGTGGTTAAAAAAAGTCGAGTATCCTATTATTAATAAATGGTATGCAGAAAACGATAAAGCTCCAGGTTATTATCATATCGATCATGGAGAAGGGTTAGATAATTTTCACGTAGGTTCAAGTCGTGGCGTAGGAGGATCTGCAGTGAAAGTAGATACATCGTATTATATTTCTAAAAACTTCACAACATGGAAAACCATTACAACAGGACCAATAAGAACGAGTTTTGTATTAAGCTATGCAGATTGGGACGCTAATGGTAAAACAATTAGTGAAGAAAAACACATTTCTTTAGACTACGGAAATAATCTATCACGTTTTGAAATTCATGTTACAGGTACAGACGAACTTTCTATTGGATTAACGTTACATAATAAAGATGGAGAGATTACAGAAAATGTAAAAGACGGATGGATTGCATATTGGGAACCTAATTATTTCGATTCAGAAATAGGGACAGCCGTAGTTGCTCCAAAAGGTGTCATGACAGCATCAGATCATTACGTTACTAATATGACAGATCGTAGTAATTTATATTCACAACTTAAAGTGAATGATAACAAAGTTGTATATTACGCTGGTTTTGCTTGGAAAGGATCTAATCAATATCCAACAAAAGCATTATGGGAAAATTATTTAAGTGAATTTTCACAAAAAATAAATACACCCTTAGAAGTTACCTTTAATTAATAACAATAAATCTAATTGAAAAGAGGTTTCAAAATTTAGGTTTTGGAACCTCTTTTTATTTAATAATTAAAAACATGTCATTATATCCATTAAAATTTACTCCACTATATAAATATAGAATTTGGGGCGGAGAAAAATTAAGAACAGTATTACATAAAAACTATCAAGACCATAATATTGGAGAGTCTTGGGAAATTTCAGATGTTAAAGGAGACGAAACAATTGTTAGTGAAGGTGTTTTAGAAGGTAAAACATTAAGAGCGTTAACAGAAGAGTATAAAGAAGATGTTGTTGGTAAAACAGTTTATAATACATTCGGAACAGAATTTCCGTTGCTTATAAAGTTTATAGATGCCAAAACACCTTTATCAATACAAGTACATCCAAATAATGAAATAGCAAAAGAACGTCACAACTCATTTGGTAAAAATGAAATGTGGTATGTTATGGAAGCAGAAAAAGATGCAGAGCTAATAGTAGGCTTTAATCAGAAAGTAGATAAAGCGTCTTATGTAAAAGCATTAGAGTCTGGACGCATTTTAGAGGTCCTTAATAATGATGTTGTATCTAAAGGAGATACTTATTATATACCAACAGGACGTATTCATGCTATAGGATCAGGAGTTATGTTGGCAGAGATTCAACAAACATCAGATATTACGTATCGGATATACGATTACGACCGAGTAGATGCCACTACAGGTAAAACAAGAGAGCTTCATACAGAGTTAGCGGTAGACGTTATAGATTATAGTGTAAGCGATACGTATAAAACAAAATACTCTAAACCTGAAAACGGAACAAACCCTCTAGTACATTCACCATATTTTAAAACTAATATTGTAAATGTAAAAGGGGAAATGAATAAAGACTATTCTGCATTAGATTCTTTTGTCATATATATATGTGTAGAAGGTGAATTAGATTTACTTTGGAACGATGTTACTTACAAAATGTTTAAAGGTGAAACAGTTTTTCTTCCAGCAACAATAGATACTGTAACATTAAAGTCTAAAAATGCTGATGTTTTAGAAGTATATTATTAATGATATTTATTTTAATTGATGATTACTTTATATAATAGATTCATATTAGAAGACTGTATCTTTAATATAATAAGTATAACTACTATATGTAAATAAGAAAAAGGGTAGGAGTAGAGTTACAATTGAAACTATTTAGTGCTTCATATAATTAGATAATGCATTATAATATCAGAATAATCATATTTAATAGAAATAAACGCATTCGTAACAATCTACTAACCTAGTCTTTACGTTTT
>NZ_CANMTH010000034.1 GCF_947500765.1 uncultured Formosa sp.
TCGCTGTAACGTCTAATTACTTTGTCATTTTTGTACATAATGTTTAAAATTATGTAGCCTTTATTCAGGACAACTCAAAATTACAGCTAACGTGTTTGTATAAGCTTTGTTGCGTTGGTTAAGCAGTGAATTTACTAAATAAAACACGAACGGCGAAATTCCGAAGGAATTTCCCAAGTGAGCTAAAACCAGCAATAAAGTTTATACGGTGTTACCACACGTATTTATTTCGGAAGCAACTGTTTTTCTGTTAATGTTATTTTCCTTTTGAGACCTTTTTCCTCAATTTCAATTTCAACATTTTTCGTAAAACGATTGTTTGTCCAATAATCATATAATTCTTGGGTGTTGAAATTTGAAACATTAATACCATTAATTGCAATTATTTGTGTGCCAAGCTCAATAGGTTTGTCTAACAAGTAATTGTCCTCATAGGAATATATAATAATTGTATTTTGCTCATAATTTGGATGAAAGAATATTTGGTGTTCAGTTAATATATCTTCTTTAAAATCAGAATTTTGGTCTAAATAAAAAATCTCATTTGCCCAATCTAAAGTAATTGTAAATTTCTCAAAAAAAGTATTACCAATTAAATTTGATGCATTCTCTTTAAATGTAACAATTTGATTAGAAAGTTTAATGTTGTTAAGTAATTGTATTGAAAGCAATGAGTTGTATTTAGTGCTTTTAGTTATTCCATTCGCATTTACACTAGTTAGTCCCGTTGTAGTAACATATGGTATATTCTTTTTTGAATTTAGTTTATTAAAAAGAGATAAGTTAGCACTTATATTTCCACTGAAACCCGTGTCGAATGTGTATGAATCTTCAATTCCATTTAGTTTTATTTTGATTTTCGCATTTCCATATTTGCCAGAATTTGTTTTAAAAATTTTTGAATTAGCACCAATGTTAAAATTATCAATCTTATCTGATATACGAATAACTTTATTTTTATAATCAATTTGCCATTTTGCTTTCCTCATTAAATTATTTCCAATTATTCCATAATATGTATCTGGCCCTAAAAACTGATAATAATGCGTAAAATCGGAAGAATATGCACCGATATTTTTAAAATCAATTTTTCCGATTTTAATATTGGAAATTGATAGATATTCATTTGAAGTTATAGTTTTATTAGCATCAGATATTCTGCCCTTAACGTTGTTTGATTTATAGCTAATTTCATTTATAATATTAGGGTCAATAGTTGTTAATTCATTTCCTGTATCGAATATGAAACTATAATTTTTATTATTAATTCCTACTTCGATTATGATTTGATTTTTAACAAATTTAAATGGAATTTCTTCAGTATAATTTTCTTGTTCAACTTTTCCTTGGGTTACTGTTTTTAACCTCTTTAGAGAAGAACAGCTTAAGAAATTGATTGCTATAAAAAATAGAAGAAAGTTGTTTTTTGTCATATGTGTGGTAACGGTTTTGTGTATGCTTAGTTGCGTGGTTCAGCGAGTAAGTTAACAAAAACCCACGAACCTGAGAATATTCCGAAGGAATATTCCAGATGAGCACATACAAAGCAATTAATTATACACGGTGTTGCCCACAGTATTTTATTTTCAGATTTCAATTCCGTGTTTTTTCAATGTCGTACTGAACCAACCAGATTCTTGTTTCCAAAAATCATCGTTTGTTAATTTGTCAATTGCTATTTTTTTATAATTCGCATTTTTACTTTCCAATAATAACTCTATAAACGAATGTAAATAGTAAAGGTCATTTTTGGTTTGGAATTTAGCTTTCAGAAAGTCAACTGTCAGATAATTTTCCAGCTTTTTAGAATATTCAGATGGATAGTATTTCTTTAAATACTCAAAAGCATAGGAATTGTTATTGTTAAAAGCTAATTCCTCAATTCTTGATAAATAATTATCCTTATGTTTTCTATTCTCAAAGGTTCTGCTGTAAAGCAACCAATAAACTTCTTTGTTAGAATAGATAATTATACTATCCAATTTTTCCATTACAAAGTCAGATTCAAGCTTTTTTTTCATTGCTAACTCTCGTTCGTAATTATTTCCTTTGTTTGAAGCTTCAATTCTGATTTTGTTCCAGTATTCGTGATAAATGATTGAAGAAACTGGGTCAATGCCCATTAAACAACCCTCAAAAGTCTCAACCATTTCATTTTTCTTTAATTCAGCTGATAGTAATTCAGGAACGTTTCCTTTATTTGACTGAATAAGTTCAATCGAAGCGTAAGTTCGAATTGTTGGATTTTCGTGTTTTGATAATTCCGTTAATTCCTTGTCAGATATTTGACTTTTTAATTTCTGAAAATTTTTATATTGCTCACTTTCAGAACAACCCATTCCGACACAATCAGAATCAACTCTATTTACTTTAATTATTGATTCAATCAGTTGTTCTTTTGTTTGCGAAAAACCAAGACTAATTGTCAAGCTTAATATTATCGTGAGCAGTTTTTTCATATGTCTTGTCCTGAAATATGGCTACAGTTTAAAATTGAATTAAGCTGATAATTTATATACCATATTCGGTGTTTTAT
>NZ_CANMTH010000035.1 GCF_947500765.1 uncultured Formosa sp.
TTAAAAAACTCTTTCATTTCCATTAATTTCTTTATTTTTCAATGCTTTCAGGATGTTTGTGTAAATGCACCACAACGTGTTGTATATGGTTTGTTGCGTGGTTTAAGCACTAAATTTAGCAAATAAAAACCGAATAGAAAATCCGCGAGGATTTTCGTAAGTAGGCTGGAACTAGCAATAAATTATATACGGTGTTGCCTACAGTTTTTTTATTTCAGCTTTTTTTCCATTCCAGTTAATTCTCATTTTTTCTTGATGTCCGATTAATGTAATTTCATAGCACTTAATATTTTCGTTCCAGTTTAATTTTAATATATCTTCATCCATTGCAAATTCATCATTTAGATAGAATTCAAGAACCTTTGTTTTGTAAATTACTTTGTTTTTATTGTCTGTGAAAATTAGAAAAAAATATTCAGGATATCCTAAATGATATGCTCCGTCATAACCATCGTATTGACCAATAATTTCAACTTTTTGATTTAGATTTACTAATTCTTTTGATAAAGAAAAGTCGTGAATATCTACATCTGTGTAATAATATTTTCCGTTTATATTAATTCTATTCCAAACACAATTAGTGTAATCTTTAAATTTGAGCTTGTAAAAGGTAGAATCAATTCTAACTTGAGTTAAATCGTTAAGAATTCCAGCTGGTTTTAAATCATTCATTTTATGGTTTTCGAAAAGCACAATTTTTCTATTTTGTGGATTTAGAAAGTAAGGAAAATCTTTTGGGTTTAGGGTTTCTATATTCGGCTCAATAATCTGTAAATCTCTATTCAAATATTTTTCAGATAAACTATTTGACTCAAATGTTCCTTCTTGTTGATTATCATAATCGTAAGTTTTATAATATGCTTGTTTTCCAGAATACCAAATTTCAGGTTTTTCTATTGTTAAAAAACCTCCAAAAACATAGCCTTTAGTATCTTTATTATCAAATCCATATATTTTAATCCATTCTCCTTTTATTTCTTTTCCTTCATCTAAAATGACTAAATTGATTCCTGTTTTTTCTTTAACATAAGTCATTGTATTGTTCGGAAGGTGGAAAATTTTGTTTGAATTCAAAGATGGTTTATCTCTAACAACTAATCCGCTTTCGGCTGTTACATACATTCTATTTTGACCAAAAATAGACATAGTAAATAAAAGTAATATTATTGGCAGAATGCTGTTTTTCATAATTGTAGGCAACGTGTTTGTATATGGTTTGTTGCGTGGTTTAGCACGTAATTTAGCAAATAAAAACCGAATAGAAAATCCGCGAGGATTTTCGTAAGTAGGCTAGAACCAAGCAATAAATTATATACGGTGTTGTATGCAGTTTTTTATTCAATTATTTCAATTTTTGGATTCTCAATATGTTTCGTTTCAATTTCTCTACCTTGGCTAATCAACCCATCATTTTTATCTTTTTCTATTCCTTTTACAACTGAAACCTTGCCAGAAACCTTAACTTTTTTATTGTCATATTTTAATAGTTCATCGTATTGAAGATTTACAACGTATCCGTTTAGATAAACACCATCTTTAGTTGCGTTTTTCAATTCGATAATGCTCAAAAAGGTAACAAAATCAGAGTCGCTTTTTGTTGACCATTCTAGTTGTTTCAATTCAGTCAGCGAGTCAATTTCTTTCTGATAATTTATCTTCCAGTCTGTTCCGTTTTTATCGGTTAAATGTTTATCAATTTCAGCGTTATATATTTCTATTCCGTTTAATTCGTTTCCGCTCACAATGCATCCAAATCCGACGTTTTTGAATCCATAATTTCGACTTACTTTATTCATTTCTATTGGTGAAATCAACAATTCTCCAACCAGAATTTTTTGTGGTGAATTATTTGCGATATCAGATTTAGCAGTCAGATAATTATATCGATTAAACATTCCGAAATGCCATAATCCAATTCCGATGAGGATTAGTATTATTCCACTAAATATTATCGTTTTTCGGTTCATTTCTCAAATTGCATACAACGGTTTGTATAAGATTAGTTGCGTCGTTTAAGCACCTAATTTAGCAAATACAAACCGAATAGAAAATCCGCGAG
>NZ_CANMTH010000036.1 GCF_947500765.1 uncultured Formosa sp.
TAAAACACCGAATATGGTATATAAATTATCAGCTTAATTCAATTTTAAACTGTAGCCATATTTCAGGACTAGACATTATGAAAAATATCCGAACTTCATTTATTATCCTTCTGACTTTTCTGTCACTTTGCGCATTTGGACAAAATGATTCGCGTGCAATTGATGGAAACAGATTTGACTCTGTTTTTCAAAATTTGGAATCGGGAAATTTTAGCGGAACTATAAACGGAATTTTAATTGTAAAAGATTCTAAAAACAAGGAATCGTTATTGGATTTTCAAGGAAGTTCTGCAAAATTGGACATAGAAAAAGATGAACACGAAGTTTATGATTTGAGTTATAAAAAATATTCTGGAAAAACAACAAGTGGAAAAACGGAAATAAAATACGAAACCTACGCTTCTGCAAACTCAATCGGAATTGAAATAAGCGGAGAATATTATGACTTATCTCTAATCGATGGAGCTTGTGATTTAGTAATTAACGGACTTGAATACTCTTACGAATCTGAAAAAAGTGCTGAATATCTAATTATCCGAATTACGAAAGAAATAGAATTAATGAACCGTTATGATAGCAAAATTAGAAAAACAATTAAAATATTACCAAATTCGACTTTAGTTTTCGCAATTAATCGGAATAAAAAACTGTAGGTAACACCGTGTATAATTAATGGCTAGTTCTCGCCTACTTACGAAAATCCTCGCGGATTTTCTATTCGGTTTTTATTTACTAAATTAGGTGTTTAAAAACGCCACAAATCATACACAAACACGTTGTAATGCATTTGAGAGCACATTTCCTCATTCAAAATACAGTTTCACTCAATATGACTTTTTCAAAATAAAAATCTGAATTAAATTGAACTCAAATCAAACCGACCAATTTTGAAAAAAGCACTCTTACTTTTATTATTATTTTCGAGTGGAATCACATTCTGCCAATCAAAAGAATATAGCGGAATTGTAAAAGCCAAAAGCGACAATCTTCCACTTCCTGGAGTAAATGTGATTATTAAAGGAACAAAAATCGGAACTCAAACGGACTTTAATGGAAGTTTTAAAATTTCAGTTCCTGATTCTTTAAATGTATTAAGTTTTTCATTCCTTGGAATGGTTCCTTTGGAGTATAAACTCAAGGTCGAAAAGAATCTTGAAATATTTTTAAAAGAAGATTGTAACATTGACTGGTTTGATGAACGACATATCGGATTTTATTTAAATAGCGGACTTATTAATAATCCTGTTGGTGGACTATTTCATTTTTCTTTTACACCAAATTATAATTGGCCAACAATTAAAACAGGAATTAGTTACCAAACCAACCTACAAGAAAATAAGTTTCTCAACGCTTATTTGAATTTTCATCATCTTTTTGTCAGTTGTGATTTTAACGCTGACATCAATTCCTTTTTGAGAAACTTGGAGTATGATAATAATATAGAATTGACAGCATATTCAGTTGAAACAATTCTTAATTTTAATCGTTTTAGTGCGATAGTTGGCTTAAGTACTATTGACTACAATAAAGCCTCGGAAAACGAAAATATAAATTCGATTGGACCAACATTCGGACTTGGAACTTGGATTGGACAACCCTTTTTAATGTCTGTATCTGCGAAAACAACGATTTATAAAAATTTGAGCGAATATCACGCCGAAATAAAAAAACAGTACAAAGGAGTTTATGGATTTCTAAAATATTATAAAGTTAACGACTTTAATGAATTGAGTTTAGGAATCGGAATCGAATTAAGTTATTAAAAAATAAAAACGCATTACAACACCGTATAAAATTAATTGCTGGTTTTAGTCTATTTACGAAAGTCCTCGCGGACTTTCTATCTGTGATTTATTTGCTAACTTTAGTGCTTAAACCACGCAACTAATCTTATACGTATTCCAAGATAAAATCCTAATAAAGATTTAGTTTTTTTTATGCAGCA
>NZ_CANMTH010000037.1 GCF_947500765.1 uncultured Formosa sp.
AAAACACCGAATATGGTATATAAATTATCAGCTTAATTCAATTTTAAACTGTAGCCATATTTCAGGACAAGACATTTAATGAAAACCAACACAATCGTACTTTTCCTAATCATTTTAAGTCTTTTTGGCTGTTCAGCTGACAAAGACAATATAACCGTTACAGGAAAAATAGTTGATGAATTAAACGGAAGTCCAATCACTAACGCAGAAGTTGTAATTCTTTGTTGGTATGAACATAGCTTTGAGGAAGTAAGTTTTAAAAAGAAAACAGCATCAACGGATAACGAAGGATTTTTTAAAGTAAACTTTGAGAAAGGACATAAAATAGATATTGCTTCTAAAGCCGAAAACTATCTACCAAATCGGAGTTATAATGATTTGACTGAAAACAAGCTAGATTTAACTCTAAAACTGAATAGACAAAAAAATAATCCAACACTTGTTAAACTATTAAGTACAGAAAAAGGGTTTTATAAAGGTCAAAATGACTTCCCTTTTTTAAGAGTTCGAGTTTACGATAATGACAACGTTCTGAATTTTGAAAATCAAGAAACATATGGCTTTAACCACGAATCATTAGAAATGTCTCTCGATACAATTAATTCTGACTTTTGGTTTGAGCAAATTAAGAAAGATAATCCACCAAGCGTGATTAAGACAAATGCTCAAGGTGGAATAAAACCAATTTTCGTGAATGAAATAAGTTCTTCTGTTCTTTATGAACAAAGTCAAGCGCCAACAGAAGGTTATAAAACGGAATATATTTTGACTGGAAACGAAGAAGGATTTTTTGTCCTTTGTAGAGATGGAAAAACCTATGGTAAGCTAATTTTCGAAAAGTCATCTATCGACATTGGAACACCAGATGGAAATGGTGGATATTATAAAGAATTTGGAAAGAATTTTAACTGGATTCACCAAGAAAATGGCTCGACAAATTTGACTTATCCGAATTCGGAAATTGATTTGGAAAATTTCCTTGTGGATTATAGATTAAGATAAAAAAACTACAGCTAACAATGTGTATAATTCATTGCTAGTTATAGCTTACTTACGAAAGTCCTCGCGGACTTTCTATCTGTGATTTATTTGCTAACTTTAGTGCTTAAACACGCAACGAAATCATACACGAGACCGTTATAAGTCATTTGAAAAATGAACAAAACATTCAAATTCATATCATTAAGTTTAATTGGAATATTTATTCTTACTTCTTTCGGACTTCAAAACGAACCGAAAATACTTTTCCATAAAATAAGGTTTACTGCATCTTCTGTAAAATTAGAAAAATGGAATATTAAGGATACTATAGGAACTGAATTTGTAATGGAAACCATAGATGATTACGGAAGAACAAAAGAATTAAGGTTCTATAATTGGAAACATCAATTGGATTGGGCTGGCTCGGGGTTTTATGGTGGACCAATAATAAAATACGATTACGAGAAAAATAAAATAATCGAAACGTTTTTTAGTTCTGACACTGAAATTGCAAATGACTTTAGTACATCAGAAGTTCCTTTTCGATTCATTTATTATCTTAATTCTCAAAATAGTATTGAGCGAACTGAAATGAAATACAAAATGGATTTTAAGTGGACTAAAGAAAGTTTAGAAAAAACTATTAAACACTTGGAATTTTATAAACAATACTCATCCGAAGAAACTGATTTAGATCAAGTTTTTGGTTATACTTATGCGTTTGCTAAAATGAATGGAATTGAACCTAAAACAAAATAAAAACGCCTTACAACACCGTGTATAATTAATGGCTGGTTCTCGCCTACTTACGAAAATCCTCGCGGATTTTCTATTCGGTTTTTATTT
>NZ_CANMTH010000038.1 GCF_947500765.1 uncultured Formosa sp.
CAATTTGAGCAATCGAGCTCAATGATATTAATAATATCAATATTTGTAGTACTGCTTTTTTCAACTTGCTGGTAACGGTCTTGTGTATGGTTAGTTGCGTGGTTAAGCAACTAATTTAGCAAATAAATCACAGATAGAATATTCCGCAGGAATGTTCGTAAGTCGGCAGTGAACCTAGCAATTAATTATACACGTTGTTGTAAGCAGTTTTTTCGCCATCAATTTCTTTAAATAAAGTTCCATCTCTTTTGATTATTTGAAATTTATTTTCGTTCCATTTAGACTTATACAAGCTGTTGTGAAAGTCATAAACTCTATTTTTTAAAATATGCTTTTCATAAAAAATATCACCATTTTTATTCGATAACTTTAGCCAAGCATTTTCTCCATTTTGGTCAATTCTGTATGTGATTAATCCTCTCAAATTTCTCTTTCTATTCCACTTGCACAGTTTTTTGTCTTCCGTTTCGTATTTAAATCCTCCGTCACTAATTCTTTTAGTAATTTCAAGTAAGCTATTCGCTTTTTCTTGATTGTGCTTTAGAATATCGGATATAGCTTTCTGTAATATTTTTAATATAACACGATTCTTTTCGGTTTGAGTTAATTCAAAATATTCAGAAAATTTAAATTGTCCGAATGTATATTGAGCAAATCCGACTGCTGTTTCCTTGTATTTATTTTCAGGAATTCCAGAAGTGATTCTAATATTTAATTTTCCAATTCCATCAAATTCGAATTTATTTGGAATTAGATACCAAAATATATCCTGAACAACTTTGGTAGTTTTGTTAAAGTCTAATTTCGTAAATCCCTTTGAAAATTCTTGCGAAAATTCACTCTCAATACTTATGTCTGTTAAATATTTCGCCATTTTCTCAAATTGCTTACAACGTTTATGTATAAGAATAGTTGCGGGTTTGTATGCGAGGATTTTCCGAAGGAAAATCAGACGTTACAAACACGCAACGACCTTTGATTAAGCACAAAACCGCAATTATTTTTATACGGTGTTACCTGCAGTTATTTCACTAATTTTTTTTCCTATTTTTCAGTTTTGTTTCAAGTTCGGTCTTTTTATTTTTATATAAAACTCTACTTGTGTATTTTTTTAAATAAGTAATTGTTTTTTCAATTTTCGCAATGTCCTCTTGTTCCTTTTGCTTTTCGTTTGTATCTATTTCATCTGGTTCAGGATTGTATTTGTAATGGATAAATGCATTTCTTTCTCCTGCTAGTTTTAGAATAACATTTTTGTGTTTAACAGATATTTTAGGGATTTCTAGAATCAGAGGAAACCAAGTCAGTTTTCCAACTAAACTAATTGACTTGATAATATTATTTATCTCTTTTTTATTTATTGATTTCCGAGTGCATAATTCATCGATTATTCCATTTAGTTGATGTTCAAAATATGTAGCATAAAAGATTTTCGCATTATTTACTTTACCTAACTCATTAAATTGTCTTGCTGTATTCAACAAATCTTCTTTGTGGTCTACAACAATTTGATATTCAGTTTTGGCGTTTATTTTGAGTATTTTTTCTAATAATTTTTCCTTATTATCAAATTCCGAAATAGTTATTGTTCCGTCTTTAAATAAAGAATGTACAAGTTTATCAAAGAACATAGTTGATAAGCTTTCTTCTAGTTCTTTAATCTCTTTTTCTTTCATTTCGGAATATTTTTTTTGAGGAAGAGTTTTGTCTTAATTGCAGGTAACGGTTTTGTATATAGAAAGTTGCGTTTTTGAGCGAGGCAGATTTTCCGCAGGAAAATCCGCTGTAGCCAAAAATG
>NZ_CANMTH010000039.1 GCF_947500765.1 uncultured Formosa sp.
AGCAATCGAGCTCAATGATATTAATAATATCAATATTTGTAGTACTGCTTTTTTCAACTTGCTGGTAACGTGTTTGTGTATGGTTAGTTGCGTGGTTAAGCAACTAAGTTAGCAAACTTTTACGAACCCGAGAAAATTCCGCAGGAATTTTCGCAAGTAGGGAAGAACCTAGCAATTAATTATACACGGTGTTAGCAAACGTATTTTATTTTACTGGTAACTTAATCCAATTACTATTATCCTTTTTATAAAATAGTCAGAGTAATTCAGATTCGCATCCAACATTCTTTCAACCATTATTTCGGGTTGAACAGGTCCAGTAGAATTAGCAATGTTCAAATAATCGGTTATAAATCTATTTTTTTCACAGGTTTCTTTCAACGCTACCCAAAACCGTCCATTATAATTTAGATCAGTCCAAGTGTAAAAATTTTGTATAAGAGAGTCCTTCTTTTTTTCATCTTGTGGTCTGTATGAAGTCCAAGATTTTCTTTTTCTAAAAGTATCTATATCCAAGTACCTGTATTGCCTAACAATCTTTGGGTCTTCATTTGTTTCTATCCAAACTGAATCCACGTAACTATAGATTTCGTGTTTTAATTGACTTTTTTCAAAACGAGATTTGTCAAAATTCAGCAGTTTGTTCCAGCTTTGCAATTTGCTATCACGCATTTCAGTCAGAAGTCTTTCATAAGCTTGCTCGCTATTTAAATCGGGGTATTTGTTTCTTAAAAAACCATTTTCAAATTCCGCAACCATAGAAGTCAAAGTTTCGCTATTTTCTTTTCCTAAAATAGTTTCAAATTCCGCAATCTGTTTCTTATTCGAACAGCTAACAATTAGAAGTAGAAATATGAATAGTTTCAGAATTTTCGTTGGTTTGGTCATATGTTTGCTAACGTGTTAGTATATGGAAAGTTGCGGTTTTGTGTGCGAGGATTTTCCGAAGGAAAATCAGACGTAACAAAACAAGCAACGACCTTTATTTAAGCCAAACACCAGCAATTTTTTATATACTGTGTTGGCAATAGTTTTTTTATAATTCAGTCAATTTCAATTTTGATTCAAGCCATTTTTTCGAATGTCGTATTGGTCTAATGTCAAGCCAATACCAAAGTAACAACACAAATAATCCAACTCCAAAAAACATTGATTTTATTCCGAAATCAGCTTCTTTAACAACTCCATTTATAGTTGCTTTTTCCATTGTCAAAGAGCTTATCATAAAAACTAAACTAAAGATGATAAAAAAAATAGCATTGAGCAAATATGGAACGAATTCCACTTTTATTTTTTGCTGATTACTATTTTCAAAAGTTCCAATTATTAATGGTGGATTTCCCATTATTAAATCAAGATCAAGTCCAAGAGTGTATCGCTGAATTAGGAATTGATTAGATTTTATTTCTTTAGAATATTTTTTTGTCGTCAACCCTTTTAATATTTTTTCCGATTCTCCTGCATTCAGTTGTTCAATTAGTTCATCTTTAGATAAACTAGTTCGATATTCAGCTGTAAATTTTAATGGAAATTCTGTTTTCATAAATTATTGCCAACGGTTTTGTGTATGGATAGTGCGATTTTGCGAGCGAGGATTTTCCGCAGGAAAATCAGAAGTTAGC
>NZ_CANMTH010000040.1 GCF_947500765.1 uncultured Formosa sp.
TCGCGGACTTTCTTGGTCGGTAATTATTTACTAAATTAGTTGCTTAAACCACGCAACAAACCATATACAAACACGTTGTAACCAATTTGAGAAAACCCAATGCGAAAAAAGAAAAATCTGATTTTTATAGCAATTCTAATAATCGGAATTTTAAGTTTCTATGGGTTTAAAAACTACGCTGAAAAAGTAAAAGACGAGCATTGTCTTGCTACTCAAATTTCATCTAAAATATTTGACTTTAATACGTTTGACTTAAAAGTTGACTCTGCTCTGAATTTATCGGATTTTAAAGTTGTGAACCAAAATAGCGGAAAAACAATCTTTGCGGACGGAAAAAACCGAAAAGGAATTAAAAACGAATATGGTCATTGCACTTTTGAATTGTTTTGGAAAGGAAAACAGGTTTATGAATTTGGACACTTCAAAATGAATAATTGGAATACGAACAAATACGAATTGAATATTGGAATGGAAAATAACGAACTTAAACCCAGTTTGGAAATTTATGGACCTGACAGTAAAAAAGCGGATTTATATTTTAGAAAAATAACGGAATAAAAAACTGGTTACAACAACGTGTATAAAAAATTGCTAAATTAGTGCTTAACCAAAGGTCGTTGCATTTTTGTTACGTCTGAATTTCCTTCGGAAATTCCTCGCACACAAAATCGCAACTATTCATACACAAGACCGTTGCCCACAATATGAAAAAAACACTTATACTAATATTAATCACTTGTACATTCGGAATTTTAAAAGCCGAAAACATTGTTACAGCCCAATATCCTGATAAAATAACTTACAATGGAACTGAATATAGCTTGAATTCGAATCCTCTCGAACCATATTTTGACAAAAATCCTGAAAATAGACCAACTATGGTATCGACAGCTTTATGGCGTGGATATGTTGGATATTTTGAAATTATTGAAAACGAATTATATTTAACTGATATGAAAATACCTGTTAATTATACTGATGATGATGGGAACTATAAGCAAAAATGGGGGTCGATCTATAGAATGTATTTCCCAAAACAAAAAAAAGTAAAAATAGATTGGTTTAGTGGAATTCTGATTTTACCACACGGAAAAATGGTTGAATATGTTCATCAAGGTTACGCATCTACATACAGCAAGTATTGGCTTCTTGAAATTGAAAACGGAACTTTTAATGAGGCTCGAAAATATGACAATAAAGAATTTGTGAAATTTAAAAAACGCCAATTTGAGGTTTTTGAAAAAACAGAAGAATACAAAAAACTATATACCGAATTAAAAGAAAACGATGAATATAACGATGATGAATTTATAAAATCATTTATTTCTGATTTTGTAATTAATTATACGACAAAATTTCTGACTGAATAAAATACTGTGGGCAACACTGTATATAATTTATTGCTAGTTCTTGCCTACTTACGAAAATCCTCGCGGATTTTCTATTCGGTTTTTATTTGTTAACTTAGTTGCTTAACCACGCAACAAAC
>NZ_CANMTH010000041.1 GCF_947500765.1 uncultured Formosa sp.
GATAGAAGACTAAAAGTTAGCAGAAAAATCAGAATTTTTGTTTTTAAACTGTTCATTTCTCAAATTGGGTACAACGTTTATGTATATGGAAAGTTGCGTGTTTGTGTGCGAGGATTTTCCGAAGGAAAATCGGATGCAAGCAAACAAAGCAACTAACATTGGTTAAGCTAAAAGTAGCAATTTTTTATATACGGTGTTGTCATTTCGTTGTTTTTTCTGTCAGTTTAAATTCAGACGTAATTACTTTTTTGTTTATAGTATTTGAGTAAATTCGGTCAGTATTCTATTCCGCAACTTGCTAAATTCCGTATTCAATTTTGTTTTTCCATTTAGATTCCAATTCTGCAAACCTGCTAATAAATCCGCTGTGATTTTCATTCCGTATTTGAGTGAGATTTTAGTCTCACTTTTTGTTCTTTAATTAATCTTAAAAACACTAACGTGAAAAAAGTATAAGAAATTATATTAGAAAAAGGACCATTACTTAAATTTTCAAAATCAAGTTCGCTTATACTTTTTATTAAAAGAATAATACTAACGAATAATGCTATATAGTATAAAATTTTCTTATTACTTTCTTTCATTTTTTTTCAGTTTTGAGTGCGTTCCGCAATGAATGGCAACGTTTATGTATAAGAATAGTTGCGGGTTTGTATGCGAGGATTTTCCGAAGGAAAATCAGATGTTACAAACACGCAACGACCTTTGGATTAAGCACTAAACCGCAATTATTTTTATACGGTGTTGTAAGTAGTTTTTTTTTATTACTATTATTCCGATTATCAATCCGACGATTCCTAAAAAAATCAATAACTCTGTTTTAAAAAGAGTCAATAATTTCCAAAAATCAGATTTCCCAGTCAGTTGTTTAATTTCCAATTTTGTAGTTACCGAAATTTGACTAAAAAAATATTCAGAGTCTGTTATTCCAGAACTGTTTTTCGAAATGCAATTGAAGAGAAATAGTTGGTTGTTCATTAAATATACTTCTGATTCATAAACTTTATTTCCGATACTGTCAGTCAAAGATATTTTTTGTCCGATAAGACCATTTTTATTAATTTCCTTTTTTGACAGTTTAGTGTTCGGATAGCTTTTAGAAATATTTGGAACTGCTTGGTCATATATGCTCATCAGTTCGTTTTTAGAACTCGGCAGACTTTTTTCATCAATCTGCATTTTATTTCCGCTGTAAACAATGTCGTTTTTTTTAGCTGATAATTCATACATTTTTATTTCGTCCAGTTCAGAATCGAAAAGATTGGCGTTTTCGGCAGGCAATTTAAATCTAACGTTTTTTTCTAATTCAAAATCAAACCATTGTTCGTTTTGCGAATATGATTGAATTGAAAATAGTATAATAATCCAATAAATTTTCTTCAAGTTCTCATTTTTTAAATGTCTAGTCCTGAAATATGGCTACAGTTTAAAATTGAATTAAGCTGATAATTTATATACCATATTCGGTGTTTT
>NZ_CANMTH010000042.1 GCF_947500765.1 uncultured Formosa sp.
ACCGTAGTTGCGTCGCTAAGCGGGTGCAAATATACATACTTTTATTTCTATACAACTAATTTATTTACGGTTTATTTACTTTTTATTTACAATTACCTAACATATAAGTTATTAAGTATTATGAATAATTACATTTATATCTTTTTTTAAATATTAACAATACATATGCTATCACATTATCCAGGAGATATAGTTTCTATACATCAATAAAACATTCCAATATATTAAGAAAACCACTTATAAAAACGGTATAAAAAAAAGAACTATTCATTATAGTAGTTATAATGCTTGCTTAATTAAATTTAAAAGTATTCTTATTTATAAATTAAAATAGTTGAACTTTAATTTATGAAAGATCCTAATTTGCTTAATTACTTAAAATATATAAAATTTTAAGTCTACAAAATCGTGTTAAACTGCAATTTATACTCTTCTATATTCTAAATAATAGATTTTGAATATATGTAAACAATTTATAATTACTACAAATAACATAAAATTAAGTGCCTTAATCTATAAATACGAGATTTATGTTCCTAACTCCAATATACAAAACATTTAAATAATATTTTATGACACAAAATTTTTTCTCACTTCCTTTATTATTAAATTATGAATAATTACAACTACGCTGTTGATTTTTTTATAGAATTAGTATTAATCCCTCTAGAATATATTCAGGTGATTGTGTATGTAATTTGTGTCATATATTTTTAGAATAAACTTTCCCTAGTAAAATCTTTGATATCTCTAGAAATATCAAATTCAATTTATAATTTTTATGAAGTTTATTAATTTATGAAGAATCAATTATGCTATAAACTGATAATGCATAAAAGGTAACTAGAAATAATCATTTAAAGGATAACAGCCTATAAATGAAATAAAGAGTATTATAGCAAGAGGAAAAAGATATAAAGCAGTATGTCTCTATTAGTTTTAAAAATACAATAAGAGGTGTATAGTATTTATTTTACAATCATTCTATTAGTAAGGTACATATAAACCATAGAAAAAAGATTCAGTATGATTTTGAGTATGCACAAACAACAAAATGAATTCTACTTAACTTTTATATCTTAACTAAAAGGACTTTCTATGTACTGTTCATTTCAGGACAACGTGATTGAAGTTTATTCGTTATAAACCACAAAAAGAATTGTGTATTGCATATAAACTATAA
>NZ_CANMTH010000043.1 GCF_947500765.1 uncultured Formosa sp.
AACGTGTTTCTTTAGTTTGTATTAAATAACTTTAGCTAGAAAAAGAGGAGAACTATAACGTGTTTAAGAATTGTAGTTCCATTACACGTACGAGTCCTCTCTTTCTATAAAGTTGCAAAGAACCATTTGGAATACCAGGCGTATAAGATCCCGATAAAGGAAGTAGTTTTTGCAACCTATTTAATCACGTTAATTGTAAAAATATGAAAAATTACAAAGAAGTAGTTGGAATTGATGTATCAAAAAAAACAATAGATGCTTATTGTTATCATGGTCAAGCACACAAAGCGTTTGTGAATGATCTTGTTGGTTATAAAAGCCTTATAAAATGGGTTTTTAAGATATGTAAGGAGGCTCCAGTTTTTTACTGTTTTGAGAATACAGGGTATTATTCTCTAAAGTTAGCTCTTTATTTCTCTAGTCAACATATAGTTTATGTAGAAGAGAGCCCTTTAAAAATTAAACGTTCATCCGGTATAGTAAAAGAGAAAACAGATGTTTTGGATGCTTGTTTAATTGCTCGTTACGGATGGTTGTATCGCGAAGAATTAAAGCCAAGTACAGTTAAGAGTACATCTCATCTAGAGCTTGGAAGATTACTAGCTTTAAGGGATCAAATAGTACGTAATAATGCAGGTTTAAAAGGAACTTTAAAGGAAATGAAAGTTCTATTGACGAGTCCAACAACAGATGCTGGATGTATCAGTTTAAAACGCAGTATTGAATACCTGACTAAGCAAGTCATATCAATAGAAAAGCGCATAAAAGAGATTTTGTCTGAAGATGAGTTAATGCATAAAAATTATGAATTACTAACGAGTCTTAAAGGTTTTGGTTTAGTCGTAGCAAGTCAGTTAATTTATCATACAGGAAACTTTACGCGTTTTGATAGCTGGAGAGCGTTTTCTAGCTATTGTGGAACAGCACCTTTTGAACATCGTTCGGGTACTAGTATTCATAAAAGAAAACAATGCCATTATTTGGGAGATAGGAAGATGAAAAGTTTGCTGAGTATGGCTAGTGTATCTGCTATCCAACATGATAGTGAATTACGATTATATTATAATAAAAAGTTGGCAGAAGGAAAAGATAAAATGTTAGCAGTAAATAATGTTAGAAATAAACTTATAGCTCGAGCATTTGCGGTAGTTAAG
>NZ_CANMTH010000044.1 GCF_947500765.1 uncultured Formosa sp.
CTCGCGGATTTTCTATTCGGTTTTTATTTGCTAAATTACGTGCTAAACCACGCAACAAACCATATACAAACACGTTGTAAGCAATATGAGACAAGCCTTTTCAATATCAATTTTACTATTATTACTTGTTTCTTATTCTTGTAAAAACATATCTGATAATGGAATTACAGACAAAACAGAAATTGTGGAATTTAATAGTTGGAGAGACCATTGGGAAAATCCAACTCAAAAAGTAGAATTACTATCCAATTCGAAAATTCACAAACGAATTAAAGAATGTTTAAATGATACTTCCATTGTCGTTTTGACATCGATATTAATAGATGATTTAGAAAGGTATTCTAAAATTAAGTCTTTAGGCGACATAAATAATGACGGAATAAACGACTCAATTTTAGTAATTCCTGAGTTATTTGTCACAAAGAATAATTCTGTTGAAGATGGTGCTTCTATAATATTTACTGATGAAAAAATTCCTCGAATAAGAGTTGATTCGCCTTGTTTGGAAACTAGTTATATTTTTCCCGTATCTGACATTAATAACGACGGAATTACTGAATTAGGAAAATACTATTCATCATGCTCAAGTCGATTTAAAGGTTTAGAATTAATTAGCTTATATCAAAAAGAATGGAACATAAAAGGGCAAGTGACTTTTGATATCTTCTTCGAAGAACCTAAAAAAGAAGAACGAATTGAGAAGATTGAATTGAATAAATTCCGAATGAGAGAAATAACATCTGAAAATACTGATAAAACAATTGATACTTGGAAAACATTTGAAATGAAATAAATACTGCTTACAACACCGTGTATAATTAATTGCTAGGTTCTTCCCTACTTGTGAATATTCCTGCGGAATATTCACAGGTTCGTGAAAGTTTGCTAACTTAGTTGTTTAACCACGCAACTAACCATACACAACAACGTTGTAAGCAATTTTGAGTCGTCCTGAATAAAGGCTACATAATTTTAAACATTATGTACAAAAATGACAAAGTAATTAGACGTTAC
>NZ_CANMTH010000045.1 GCF_947500765.1 uncultured Formosa sp.
TTAATCTTAAAAGTCAAAATGAGTGAACTACCTTTTTTAATGAGCGAAATGTTTTTCTCAAATAAGAGATAACGTTTTTGTATAAGAAAAGTTGCGTGTTTGTGTGCGAGGATTTTCCGAAGGAAAATCAGAAGCTAGCAAACGAGCAACTAACTTTGGTTTAGCTAAAACTAGCAATTTTTTTTATACGGTGTTGTGTGCAGTGTTTTTTGTTTTTTCAATAGTTTCACTTTTCCAATTTATAGTTTTTGGACTATGTTTTTCTTTCCATCTGGAAATATAAAAATCAATATTCTGCATATCTTTTAGTATGAGTTCAGATAATTTTTTTAGCCTTTTATTAAATCCTTTTTTCGTAAAATACTGTACAATTTTATGTTCAGGTAAAAACAGCATATAAAACAATGGTATACAGTTATAAGTGTCCGAACGTAATCTCATTTCAGATAAACTATTCGGTGGTAATTGGAATTTTAATCCGTCTGATTCTTTCAATTCCTCAAGAGAATTAATTTTAGGTGTTATTTGGAAAATGTTTAATCTAATCTGAATCCAATTTTCATTCCTCAAAATATGAGTTTCTATTTTTTGCAACTCATTATCTTTTTCTAATCTGTACAATGTGTATGAAAAATCATTCTGATTTGTTCTTCCATACCAATCTGATTTGAACGGGCTTTTTTCAAAACCCTGCTCTTTTAAGGCAAGTATTCCTTTTTCGAGAAACAATTTATTCCTTAAATCCAGATTTTCTTTCGGTTTAGGTTTGTAGAACATATTCTATTTTAATCTCGATTTTTGTTTTTTCACGGCTGTTCCGACATTGCACACAACGTGTTTGTGTATGATTTCGTTGCGTGTTTAAGCCACTAATTTAGCAAATACAAACCGAATAGAAAATCCGCAAG
>NZ_CANMTH010000046.1 GCF_947500765.1 uncultured Formosa sp.
ACGTTATCTCTTATTTGAGAAAAACATTTCGCTCATTAAAAAAGGTAGTTCACTCATTTTGACTTTTAAGATTAATTGTCAAAGAATAAATTTGACAGAAATAATCGGAAATGAAAATACTTTTACTGACTTTAACTATTTTACTATCTATATGTGCAAATAGCCAAACTGAAAAATCAGAACTCTATCTAACGAAAGAAAGTGACACAACCTTTTGGAAAAACATACAAGCAGAAAAAATAAAGGAATTTAAACTTCCAGAATTGAATTTTCAATCTGAATTTGTATTCAGAACTTGGAATCCTGGCAGTATGCTTGAAATAACTAAAAACAATGATTCCATAAGCGGAAAAATAATCTATTTTGTTTTTGAGGTTTGGGAAAACGATTCTGAAGCGGACACATTTGTAAAAACATATTTTCTTCCTAAATCTATCTCTGAAAATTTGTATGAATACATACTAAACAGTAGAATTAAAAAAATACCAAGTGATAAGTATATTAAAGATTGGCAACAAGGATTTGACGGAATAACTCATATTTATGAACTGAAAGAAAATAATACTTATTCTTTTAAAAATTTTTGGACACCAAAAGCTCAAAAGGGTATTACAGAAGCAGAATTTATAATTGATTTTAATAAAAAAATTAGTGAAATAGGAGAATTAGAAAAATATGGAAAAGATTTTATCGAAAAAATTCCGTTCATAAGCTATAAATATTCAGGTTCAGCATACTCAATTATCAATCCCATTACCAAAAAGGAATTAAGAAAATATAAACGTGAACGAAAAAAGAAACAGCGGAATAAAAACAAGAGATAACACCGTGTATAATTAATGGCTGGTTCTCGCCTACTTACGAAAATCCTCGCGGATTTTCTATTCGGTTTTTATTT
>NZ_CANMTH010000047.1 GCF_947500765.1 uncultured Formosa sp.
TAATATTACTAATCCAATAATTCTTATTTTATTCATGTTTTTTCGATTTTGAGTGCGTTCCGCAATGAATGGCAACGTGTTCGTGTATGGTTAGTTGCGTGGTTAAGCAACTAATTTAGCAAAAATGGAACGAACCAGAGGAAATTCTGCAGGAATTTCCACGTAGGATAGAACCAAGCAATTAATTATACACTTTGTTGTACACAGTTTTTTAATTTTTCTTCAACATTTTCAACGTCAGCATTGTATTCAATTTCTATTTTCTTAATAAAAATTAAGTTGTTTTTAGCTTCAGTACAATTCCCGATTGATATGTAGCTTAAAGCTTGGTTTATATAAGAAGCCAAAATAATTTCTTTATCATCACAATTTTTAATGACAAAGTCTAAAATTTTTATAGCTTTTTCATATTCAGCAGTTTTGTAATAGACAAGTCCTAAATTAGTACTTGCAATAAAATAAGTTGAGTCAGAAGCAGTAATTGATTTTTTTAAAAATTCAATTGATTTGTCATATTTTTTGAGAGCTAATGAATTCAATCCAATGTTGCTCATTATAGTGTAGTTATCAGGCTCGATTTCTAAAGCTTCAAGGAAAATTTTTTCAGCTTTTGTGTTTTCTCCTTTTTTTGCAAATTCTAAAGCAATACTATTCGTTTTGTTTGCTTCTGGATTTTTGAATTTCTGATTTTTTATGGTCTTTTGAGTGAAATCAACCTCGCTAATTTCATTTGAAGATTTATTATTTAAACAAGATATCACTAAAAGTAAAAAAGGTAATATCAAATAGTGTCTATTTTCTTTCATATGAATCTTTGGTCAAATGTCTTGTCCTGAAATATGGCTACAGTTTAAAATTGAATTAAGCTGATAATTTATATACCATATTCG
>NZ_CANMTH010000048.1 GCF_947500765.1 uncultured Formosa sp.
AATAAATCACAGATAGAATATTCCGCAGGAATGTTCGTAAGTAGGCTTAAAACAAGCAATTAATTATACACGGTGTTGTAGCACGTATTTTATTCAAATTCTATTGCTATTAAATTCCGATTATTTCTATTAAAAGTCAAAACCATTGTTAAAGCAATTTTTTCTCTTACTTGAACGACGTTAACTTTGATTACTTGACCAAAATTATTGGTGTCTAAAAGTTCAAAACCCTGAAATTGAGATTGTTTTAAAATTCCGTATTGATTATCAATATTGTTAAATAATTCGGCAATTTGGCTTGTTTCCAGTTCAATAGATTTGTCGAATATTTTTGCCACAGATTCAAAGTCTTTCTTTTTTATTAAGTCCGAAATGTTGTCAATTTTCGGCATAAGATTTTCAATTTCCTCTATTTCTTTGTCCGAGTATGAAAATTCAGAACTCGTTCCGTCATGTAGATTTATTTTTACTCTAACTTGGTTGTAATTTGATTTTTCGTCGTCTAAACTTGAGTAAAATAAATAAGCAATATTTCCAGAGTGTGGTTTTAATTTTTTTGCGTTATTTTCAAGTAACGAACTTTTACTCATTTCAAGTTCGAAATAAGTTATCGTTTCTCCGTTTTTAGTTTCAAATCCTTTATGTCTTAAACACTCTCCATCGTAAAAATTCAAAACTTGTTGGACTGAATTAACTTCTTTGTCAGTTACTCCAATATCCTTTTTGCAAGAAGTTGTTATTAGTGTTAAAATCAGTAATGTTAAAATTCTGTTCATAGGTTTGTTTATATGTGCTACAACGTGTTTATATATGGTTTGTTGCGTTGTTTAAGCAACCAATTTAGTAAATAATTACTGACAAAGAAAATCCGCG
>NZ_CANMTH010000049.1 GCF_947500765.1 uncultured Formosa sp.
CGTTACCAGCAAGTTGAAAAAAGCAGTACTACAAATATTGATATTATTAATATCATTGAGCTCGATTGCTCAAATTGATGGAAAGTTCAAGCACAACATTTGTGAATTTGGCCCCAATTGTTTTGTATATAAATTCAAAAAAAATGGAACTTTTGAATATCAATATCATCAAGACATTTTAGGTAGTGGAACATTAACTGGTACGTATAAAAAAATAGGAGATACTCTAAAATTAAATCCTGATAAAGTTCTGTACTCTGCAAAATCTAAAATCATTGAGAAAGAATACAAAAATTCTGATTCAACAAAAATTGAGATAAAATATCAACGACTGGCTGAAAAAGGAATAACTGACATAGAAAATTGGGAATGGTATGTATCTATTAATAATGGTAAATTCATTAAAACTAACGAAAACGGAGTTTTAACAATAACAAGAACTAAAGTCAAAAATATTGAAATTAAGGATGTTTTAAAAATGGAAATTAACGATGATTTAATAAACCTGACTGACTCTATTTTCAGACCAGAAACGGATAAAAATCATATTGAGATTTTTGCATCGGAAAGTGAAGAGACTGGAGACATTGCAATATTGGACTGGATGACAAAAGCCTTTGTACTTAAAGGGAAAAAATTGTATCCTCTGACATTTGAACCTGAAGTTGGATTTTTAGGGCAGGAAAAAACATATTATAGGAAATTTGAATAAAACCAGCTGGTAACACCGTATAAAATTAATTGCTAGTGCAAGCCTACTTACGAAAATCCTCGCGGATTTTCTATTCGGTTTGTATTTGCTAAATTAGGTGCTTAAACGACGCAACTAATCTTATACAAACCGTTG
>NZ_CANMTH010000050.1 GCF_947500765.1 uncultured Formosa sp.
TCTTTTATCGGAAATACTGTAATTCATTAAGCTATTTGTTCGTTTTTTTGCGTTCCGTTTATATTATTGCCAACGGTCTCGTATAACCGTCAGTTACGGTTTAAATTAGCGATTATTTTCGGTTTAGCACAGACGTTAGCAATTCCGAGTGGATTCGGACGTAGTCGAATCCGCCGTAATTGCGGTTATACATTGTTGTACACAGTACTTTTATTTCCATTTTTCTATCAATTCAGTCACACCGTTTTTAATTCCGTTATAAAATTCCCCTTTTTTAAATTCCGGAATTATGGTTTCTTCAATTACATTTTTGCAGATTTGGTCAGTCAAAATCAATTCAGTTCCCAATCCAGTTGCGATTCCGATTTGTCGGCAAGGATTGCATACAACGATTGTCAGTCCATTATTTTTTTCAGCGTTTCCAATTCCCCATTCATCTCCTAAATCAGTTGCATATTTTTGGATATTCTGATATGGTTTTATACTGTCAATTGTTATCACAACAATTTGTCTAGTAGTTTCAATATCATAGTCATAAAGAACTTTCGATAATTCAGTTCGTTGTGATTCGGTAAATATTTTTCCGTAATCGTTAATTATTCCAATTGGTTTCGGAAAAGTACTTTTTACAGTTTCCGACAATTTAATTTCAGTCGTGGATTTTTTGATTTCAGTTTCCTGCGCTGAACCTTTACAAGAAAGTAAATTCAAGGTCAGAAATAGGATTAATATTTTAGTTCTGATTTTCATTTCAGGTATGTCTTGTCCTGAAATATGGCTACAGTTTAAAATTGAATTAAGCTGATAATTTATATACCATATTCGGTGTTTTA
>NZ_CANMTH010000051.1 GCF_947500765.1 uncultured Formosa sp.
TCGCGGATTTTCTATTCGGTTTTTATTTGCTAAATTAGGTGCTTAAACACGCCACTAATCATACACAAAACCGTTGGGCACAATTTGAGAAACAGAATCTTACATATCATAATTTTTAGTTTGTTGATAAGCTGTCAGCAGACAAAAAAAGAGAATAATGGAATCAAGAACTTACACAATTTCAAACTTGATTCAATTAAATCTCTTGACCGAAAATTAATCATTCATATTACAGATGAACTCGATTATTATGACCCTGTTCAGAATGAACAAAAGACTCTTTTTCTCTTAAAGGATTTCAAAATTGATAATGCTGAATCTGACAATCTTGAATTACATTTTAATATGCCAAATCGTGAAGATGGAAATCCTGAATTTGAAATTCCGGTAAACCATTTTATAAATAGTAGAAAACTATACGATGATTTAAGAATGAGAGAAATAATGAGCTTTATTTTAGAATTAGATTCAAAAGATAATAATCATCATTTTTTAGGTGGTCTCAATGCTGATTTTGCTTATTTCTGGCTAAAAGAAGATGCATTTGAAAAAGCATTTTCTGGAATAAATTCCGTTCAAGTAATACAAGACTATTTAAATGATTGTGGTAAAGACAATTCAGAAGCCATTTCTGTTATTAATGAATTCAGAAAGAAATATTCTGATTCCACAAATCTGGCTACTCAATTAATAAGCAAATTGGATGAATATTGTAAAACAACTGTGCCCAACACCGTGTATAATTAATTGCTTGGTTCACTGCCGACTTACGAACATTCCTGCGGAATATTCTATCTGTGATTTATTTGCTAAATTAGTTGCTTAACCAC
>NZ_CANMTH010000052.1 GCF_947500765.1 uncultured Formosa sp.
GTATGTCATTTTATGGGACAACCTCAAGAAACGCGTCACATTTGGATGCAAAACGATCAAGCTATAATTTCACCACCATGGTCAATTCACTCAGGTTCAGGAACGTCAAATTACACATTTATTTGGGGAATGGCAGGAGAGAATTTAGATTATAACGATATGGACGTTGCAAAAATAACAGAATTAAGATAAAAATTAAAAACATAAAAAAGATGTCAAGTAATTTATTTGATTTAACAGGAAAAGTAGCACTTATTACAGGTGGCGTTCATGGTCTAGGAATGGCTATGGCAAAAGGATTAGCAAATGCCGGGGCAACCATAGTGGTAAACGATTTATCTCCTGATGCAATCGATAACGCTCTTAAAGAATATACAGCAGACGGAATAACAGCTCATGGTTATGTATTTAATGTAACGGACGAATCACAAGTTATATCAGGGATTGCCAAAATAGAATCAGAAGTAGGTCCTATCGATATATTAATCAACAATGCCGGAATCATAAAAAGAACGCCTATGATTGATATGGAGGTAGCCGACTTTGCAGCCGTAATAAATGTGGATTTAGTAGCTCCATTTATTGTATCAAAAACAGTAGCCAAAGGTATGATTGAACGAGGCGGAGGAAAGATTATAAACATTTGTTCAATGATGAGTGAATTAGGTCGAGATTCTGTTAGTGCCTATGCCGCAGCGAAAGGCGGATTAAAAATGTTAACCAAAAATATGGCAACAGAATGGGCTAAGTTTAACATTCAAACAAACGGAATAGG
>NZ_CANMTH010000053.1 GCF_947500765.1 uncultured Formosa sp.
AACGGTTTTGTGTATGGTTAGTTGCGTGGTTTAGCAACTAAATTAACAAAAAGGTACGAACCTGTGAATATTCCGAAGGAATTTTCCAAATAGGCACTTGCCAAAGCAATTAATTATACACGTTGTTGTGCGTAGGTTTTATTCGATTTTATTCAGTTCTATTTTATTTGGACTTATCGAAAAGCCGATTAAATGGTCTTTATAAAAGTACATTGTCTCTTGTAAACTTGTCAGTTTTAAACTGTCACCTACTTTTTCATACATTCCAATTGTTAGGTTTGAATCTTTTGATTCAGGAATAATTTCATCAATTCCGAAATAGTATGGATTTTTCTCGAGATTCAATATAAAGTTTCTATTCTCAATTTTGAATTCGTATTCTGTAACAGAATAAGGGTGGTTTTCTATCCAAGAATTCCAGAAAAAAGAAAATATCCAATAGCAAACAATTGTATTAATAAAGAATAGTATTGAAAGTCTTTTATTTCTAAAGAAAACAATAATTCCGATTAGAATATTTATTCCAAATATACGAGGTCGATAAGACTCAACTCCTATCGACATAAATGGGTCAGGTTTTATCGTACTAATCCAATATTTCATTAGTAAAATATCGAATAGTAAAATCAGAACTCCAATTCCGAGTAATATTTTTATTTCAGATTTCGTTATTTTCAACTTTCGATTATTATTTCGCTATTAGTACTAATAAACTAAAATGGAAGCAAGGTTTTCGTTGGTCTGTTAACTTACGCACAACGTGTT
>NZ_CANMTH010000054.1 GCF_947500765.1 uncultured Formosa sp.
GCTAACTTCTGATTTTCCTGCGGAAAATCCTCGCTCGCAAAATCGCACTATCCATACACAAAACCGTTGGCAATAATATAAACCGAACGCAATGCATCCAATTCTAATACTGACATTTTTAATTATTGCCTTTTGGTCAGTAATAACAACATTTAGAGCAATCTATCTGATTTTGACAAAAGAGTTTAAAGGAGACAAAACAACTTGGGTTTTGATTTCAATGATTGGAATTATTGGTCCAATAATATGGATTACAAAAGGAAAAAAACTTCTTTCTAAATGAAATACAGTATTCCAGATAAAAGAGAATTGACAAAATCCGAAATTGAATTTCTGACTTATCTGTTTGGAAAAGAAAAATCGGAATGGATTAATTTAATTGAAAATCTGAAAGTTATTGCGAGATGTGGTTGTGGAAAATGTCCGACTATAATATTTGGAAAAACATTTGACTCGGAAATTCAAAAAGGAAATTTAATAATAGAATACGCTGGAAAAGGCAAAAACGGAGAATTGATTGGAATATCTGTATTCGGAACTGACGAAATGCCGACTGAATTGGAATTTTACTCAATAGACGGAGAATCGGAAATTAAAGAAATGCCGAAAATTGAAACTCTGAAATCTACAACGGAAAATCTAACCGAATAAAAAATACTATTGCCAACAACGTGTATAATTAATTGCTTTGGCAAGTGCTTATTTGGAAAATTCCTTCGGAATTTTCTCGCGTTCGTTTTTGTTTAC
>NZ_CANMTH010000055.1 GCF_947500765.1 uncultured Formosa sp.
ACCGTTGGCAATAATATAAACGGAACGCAAAAAAACGAACAAATAGCTTAATGAATTACAGTATTTCCGATAAAAGAGAGTTAACAAAATCTGAAATTGAATTCCTGACTTGTCTGTTTGGAAAAGAAAAATCGGAATGGACTAATTTAATCGGAAATCTAAAAGTAATTGCAAGATGTGGTTGCGCAAAATGTCCGACCATAATATTTGGAGAAACATTTGACTCGGAAATTCAAAAAGGTAGATTGATAATAGATTACGTTGGAAAAGGTAAAAACGGAGAAAAGATTGGAATATCTGTATTCGGAACTGAACAAATGCCAACTGAATTGGAATTTTACTCAATTGATGGAGAGTCTGACATTATTGACTTACCACAAATTATTTAAAGTATAAAAAATGGAAATAATTTTTGAGACTTTTATTATATTAATTTTTAGATATCCTGGTGCTGGAATACGTTGGTTATTGTCGAGAATTTGGAACTCAAAAAAGAAATTTAAAGACTTTTTAAAAGATGAACCTTGTGTAAATGGAATAATTGGATTATTAGTTTTAGCTTTAATAATATTATCGATTACACAAATCAAAATCTCGTAATGAATAAAATACTATTGCCAACACCGTATATAATTTATTGCTGGCTTCTCGCCTACTTACGAAAGTCCTCGCGGACTTTCTTGGTCGGTAATTATTTACTAAATTAGTTGCTTAAACCACGCAACAAACCATATACAAACACGTT
>NZ_CANMTH010000056.1 GCF_947500765.1 uncultured Formosa sp.
AAATAAAACACAGATAGAAAGTCCGCGAGGACTTTCGTAAATTGGCTAAAACCAAGCAATTAATTATACACGGTGTTGCCCACAGTAATTATTTCTACTTTCGCTAATGAGTCAATTTCTTTTTGATTCAGTTCAGTTTTATTATTTGTATATATTTTCAAATTAATTTCGTTAATTCTGTCAGGATTCATTCTCCAACCTTTCCAATTTTTCGGTGTTTTAAGTTCAACTTGATAATTTCCTTTAAATTCTGATGGAATAATTATAGAATTTTCATTTAATTCCACACTTTTACTAAAGGGAAAACTCCAATTCAATTCAGAGTTTTCTAAATTCCCATTATTATAAATAATAACGAAATATTCAGTTTTATATTCAGTCAAATCAACATACAGTTTTTTGTTGTCGGACAAATAGAATAGCAAAATAATTCCAATAAATACAAATTCAAAAATCGAAAGTTTCAATGGTTTTATTTTATTCACTAAAATTCTGTCAATTACTAAAAATGGAATACAAATAAAAACTCCAAGTAAAACTAAAACTCCACCTAAACTTGCTCCACCATTCAAAGTCAATCCATAAATCCCAAACGGAATTCCGATAAACAAAACAAAAATTCCAACTACCAAAAATAGAGTTGGTTTTTTCCTTAAATTCTCTTTGAAGTTCTTCATTTTTTTATTGTGGGCAACGT
>NZ_CANMTH010000057.1 GCF_947500765.1 uncultured Formosa sp.
CGTTGTGGTGCATTTACACAAACATCCTGAAAGCATTGAAAAATAAAGAAATTAATGGAAATGAAAGAGTTTTTTAAAGACGTATTTAAATATCACAATCACTTTAATCAGAAATTGATTGAACAACTAATTGAAAATGAAAATTCACTATCTGAAAGAACAATTCCGCTAATATCTCATTCGATAAATACTCAACAAGTTTGGAACGCAAGAATTACGAATAAAGAAAAATTAGGAGTTCACGCTGAACACTCGCTTCGAGAATGCAAACGAATTGACAGCGAAAACTATAATGAAACGCTTGAAATTTTAAAAAATCACGAATTGACCGAAAATATATCATACTCAAATTCAAAAGGAACTGAATTTAATAATACTATTCAGCAGATTCTCTTCCATATTGCGAATCATTTCAGTCATCACAAAGGACAAATAATATCGGATTTAAGACAAAATGGAATTAATCCAATCGTAACAGATTATATATTTTATAAACGATAAACTGAATTTTGAAATTGACGACTGAAATGGAGAAAAAACGCACCACAACACCGTGTATAATTCATTGCTAGTACAAGCTTACTTACGAAAATCCTTGCGGATTTTCTATTCGGTTTGTATTTGCTAAATTAGTGGCTTAAACACGCAACGAAATCATACACAAACACGTT
>NZ_CANMTH010000058.1 GCF_947500765.1 uncultured Formosa sp.
AAAACAAATAACAATGAGTACGAATTATGAAACGCGTTACGCCTCGAGTCCACAAACGGTTAAAAAATACGATACCCAAGAATTACGAGACGAATTCTTGATTGATAATTTAATGCAATCAGGAAAAATAAATTTAACGTATACGCATTACGATCGTTATATCGCAGGATCAGCTGTTCCAACAACAAGTGCTTTAACGTTAGAACCAATAGATCCATTAAAGGCAGAATTTTTTCTAGAACGTAGAGAATTAGGAATTATAAATGTAGGAGGAAAGGGCTCTGTTACTGTAGATGGTACTACATATAAAATGGGTCTAAAAGATGCATTATATATTGGTATGGGTGTTAAAGATGTTGTTTTTTCAAGTGAAGATTCAAAAAATCCAGCAAAATTCTATTTAAACTCAGCGCCTGCACATGTTAACTATCCTACAAAAAAAGTAAGTAAATCCGAAGCAAATAAAATAGAATTAGGATCACTAGAAACAGCAAATCACCGAACAGTAAACCAAATGATAATTGGTGGAATTGTAACCACGTGTCAATTACAAATGGGAATGACCGAGTTAAAAACAGGAAGTGTTTGGAATACTATGCCAGCTCACGTTCACGATCGTAGAATGGAGGTTTATTATTATTTAGATATTCCAGAAGATCAAGC
>NZ_CANMTH010000059.1 GCF_947500765.1 uncultured Formosa sp.
AACGTGTTTGTATATGGTTTGTTGCGTGGTTTAGGCACTAAAGTTAGTAAATAAAAACCGAATAGAAAATCCGAGAGGATTTTCGTAAGTAGGCTAGAACTAGCAATAAATTATATACGGTGTTAGCCTACGTTATTTTTTATCAGTCCAGCATTTTTCATAATTCCGATTGCTTTTTCTGTTTCGCTTGTTCCATCAGTCAATGAACCAGGAAGCATAATAAGTCGACTTTTTATTTTTCCGTCATTCTGTTTAAAGTTCACTTTAAAATAACTTCTGGTCAAAAACTTTTTAGCAGGCTTAAATTCCACGCTTTTAATTTTATTCCGTTCAATAATTGGTGTTGCACTCAAGTTGATACTTTTAATCAGACTATACACTAGATAAATTCCAATTCCGCAATAAACAGCAAATTCAATCCAATCTTCTTTGACTATTTTAGTGTAAGCCATATATAATAGAAAAATTGCCATAATTCCATAAATACCTAATATTCGATATATACTTTTTCCAGTTGTCAATTCCGCCACATTTCCGATAATTCCGTCACGAGTCAGAATAATTTTGTCTTCTGTAATGTGACAAAATCCAGTTTTAGTTTTAAATGTTTGTTCGGTTTTCATTAATGTAGGCTAACG
>NZ_CANMTH010000060.1 GCF_947500765.1 uncultured Formosa sp.
CAACGTGTTTATATATGGTTTGTTGCGTTGTTTAAGCAACCAATTTAGTAAATAATTACTGACAAAGAAAATCCGCGAGGATTTTCGCAAGTAGGCAGAAAGTTAGCAATAAATTATATATGGTGTTGTAGGTAGTATTTTATCTATATCCAACTTCTTTTTCCTGATGATAAAAGTTCGTTTCAATTCCATTTGTTTTGAGAATAGAACTAATTTTTTCAGATTCATTTCCACTACAATTAAATCGTAATTTTCCGCCATTAAATTCAATTTTATAGTGAGCTGGTGTTCTACTCATATATTCATAATATGTTGCTTTTTCAATTTCAGAGAATGAAAGATTCATTTTTTTATTTCCAATAAGATTCATTGGGTATTCAATTCTAAATTCAGCTCTTTTTGAGTCAATTTTCACTCTTTTAATCCATTTTTTATTTTTCAGATTTAGAATGATTAGAAATAGAATAATTGATATTCCAAATAGTAAATATGGGTTTTCATTTTCCAAAAAGTAATTTGGTAAAAAAGAAATTAATAAAGTTAAAATTAAAACTTTACCAATTCCACTTATATATTCTGGTTCAAATTCCATTTCGTTTTTTTTATTACCTACAACGGTTTTGT
>NZ_CANMTH010000061.1 GCF_947500765.1 uncultured Formosa sp.
CCTGCCAAGAAACGCGTACTAATATTTAGTCCACACCCAGATGATGATGTAATTAGTATGGGAGGAACGTTTAAGCGTTTACAGGTGCAAGGACACGAAGTACATATCGGGTATCAAACCTCAGGAAACATAGCTGTTTCAGACGATGAAGCCTTACGTTTTGCTGGTTTTGTATGCGATTATAACGAGAAGTTTGGCATAAAGAATGTAGAAGCAGAAAACATCTATAAAAAAGCACTAGCATTTTTAGAAAACAAGAAGGGAAGTGAGATCGATATTGAAGAAGTTAGATATATTAAAGGATTAATACGAAAAGGAGAAGCGCATTCGGCAGCACAGTTTATAGGTCTTCCCGATACACATATTCATTTTATGGAATTGCCATTTTATGAAACTGGAGCTATCGAGAAAAAGCCTTTAGGAAAAGAAGATATTGAGATCACTATGGCTTTAATAGATAAGGTCAAACCCCATCAAATTTATGCAGCAGGCGATTTAGCCGATCCTCATGGTACACATAAAATATGTTTAGATGCCGTTTTCGAAGCCGTAAAACAACTAAAACCTAAGAAGTATATGAACGACTGTTGGGTTTGGTTATATAGAGG
>NZ_CANMTH010000062.1 GCF_947500765.1 uncultured Formosa sp.
TCAGACGTTACAAACACGCAACGACCTTTGATTAAGCACTAAACCGCAATTATTTTTATACGGTGTTGTACCCAGTTTTTATTTTCAGATAAAGTCGCTATCAGTCCAAATCAGCCAATTGTTTCCAATTCCAAATACTTCTATGAAACTTGAGTCAGATTGATGAAATTCTTTTTCCGTTTGTTTTAAATTTCCACACGTTGTCCAAGTCAGATATAAAGTTCCGATTGGATATTCAGTCCATTCTGTAGCGTATTCCACTTCTTTACATTCAGAATCGTTGCGTACAGTAATTAATTTAATTCCGTTTTCTATTAATTCAGCCGATAGAGATTGTTCTAAATCGGTTGGATAAATTCCTTTTCCTAAATTTGAGTTTACAAACTGATTTTTTAAAATCCGATTTGTCAAATTATTCCATTCCGTTTGTTTCTCCGAAAATAGCTCAATTTTTTCAGATACGATTTCTTTTCTTTTTTCCTTATTGTCTTTACAAGATAGAAGACTAAAAGTTAGCAGAAAAATCAGAATTTTTGTTTTTAAACTGTTCATTTCTCAAATTGGGTACAACGT
>NZ_CANMTH010000063.1 GCF_947500765.1 uncultured Formosa sp.
TAACATTATTAAAGACTTAAAAGTTACTAGAGCTAACCAAGTTTGGGTATCTGATATTACATACATTAGAACAGTAAAAGGCTTTTGTTACCTGGCTTTGATAACAGATATGTATTCCAGAAAAATAGTCGGTTATGACCTAAGTGATAGTTTAGAGTTAAATGGATGTGTGAGAGCACTTAATAAGGCCATTTATCAAGCTAAAAACATTAAACAACTTATTCATCATTCAGATAGAGGAATACAATATTGCAGCAATGTATACACACAAATACTTAAAAGAAAAAAGATAGATATTAGTATGACTGAAGAAAATCATTGCTACGAAAATGCAATGGCTGAACGTGTAAATGGAATTTTAAAAGACGAGTTTTATTTAGACCAAACCTTTGATAGTGTAGCTCACGCTAAGAGAGCGGCAAAAAATGCAATTAATTTATACAACGAAATAAGATTACATTTATCTTTAGATTATAAAACACCGAATATGGTATATAAATTATCAGCTTAATTCAATTTTAAACTGTAGCCATATTTCAGGAC
>NZ_CANMTH010000064.1 GCF_947500765.1 uncultured Formosa sp.
GGCTAACGGTTTGGTATAAGAATAGTTGCGTGTTTGCGCGCGAGGAATTTCCGCAGGAAATTCAGATGTAGCAAATACGCAACTACCTTTTTTTAAGCACAAAACAGTAATTATTTTTATACGTTGTTGCCATTTCGTTGTTTTTTCAGTTCAAATTATTTCTCTAAATTCCGATTTTCAACGTTTGAGTAAATTCAGTCAGCGTTTTATTCCGGAATATTTTTCAATTCGTTTTGAGTAAGCAATTCCGCAACTTGCTAAATTCCGCACACAATTCGGTTTTTAGTTTTCAATTCAGATTTCAATTTCGCAAACTTGCTCTAATTCCGAAATTCAATTATTTTGGTGATTTACCTACTTTGCCAGTAATAAGTAATCCAATTCCACCACCAATTAAAATACCAGAAATAAAATCGGTCGCATCATTTTCTAAAGCGAATTGAATTATAATTCCGACAACTAATATTACTAATCCAATAATTCTTATTTTATTCATGTTTTTTCGATTTTGAGTGCGTTCCGCAATGAATGGCAACG
>NZ_CANMTH010000065.1 GCF_947500765.1 uncultured Formosa sp.
ATATTTTGTTTTTATTTTTTTTGTTTTATTTAATAACATTATGGTCTTGACCAACTTTTGTATTTATGTCCCCAGATTGCAAAGAATAAGATGAAAGCATAGCATGGTATTAAAATCCAATAACTACTTGTTGCTGCTTGTGAAAGCGCATCTGATTCACTTAATCCTTTAGAAATTAAATCTACTTTATTAGAATCTACTAACCGCCCATATAACGGCGGGATAACAGCACCTCCAGAAATGGCCATAACCAGTAATGCTGAAGCTGTTTTTGTAAACTTCCCTAATCCGTCTAAGGTTAACGGCCAAACTGCGGGCCAAACCAAAGCATTAGAGATTCCTAAAGCGGCTACAAAAAGTACAGATATCATCCCTGAAGTAACTATAATACAACAACTAAACGCGATTCCTAAAGTGGCACTTATTATTAATGCCGTTTTCTGTTTTAAATATTTTGGAATTAA
>NZ_CANMTH010000066.1 GCF_947500765.1 uncultured Formosa sp.
TTACTGTTCTAATGTATGTAATATCAGATACCCAAACTTGGTTAGCTCTAGTAACTTTTAAGTCTTTAATAATGTTATTATACTTATAAAACCGATGATAAGAATTGGTTGTTCTAGCACTAGTTTTCTTTCTAAGTGTAAGCATATTATATTTTCTAAGGACATTAAATAAAGTATCTCTACCGACTTTTAAGTTAGCTTTTTCAAAATCGTCTTTCAATGATTTATCGAGTTTACGCACACCTTCTCTAGGAAGGGATTTGCGTCTTTTTCTAACTATATCAATAATCTGTTGTTCTAGTTTTAAACGTTTATCAGCTCTTTTTTTATACTTGTAATAAGCATCACGTTTAAGTCCAAAGCAATGATTTATATTTGTTAAAGAAGCAAATCCCTTAGATTTTTCTTTAGCTTTGATTAAGGCTTTATACTTAACTTTTTTTTTAGTTCAG
>NZ_CANMTH010000067.1 GCF_947500765.1 uncultured Formosa sp.
GCGACTAATCTGGTTTTTGAGTTTTGTAAAGATCCCGATTCGTTAAAACCAATATGTCCATTACCTCCAATTCCTAAGATCTGTAAATCTATTCCGCCTAACGCTTCTATTTTTGCTTCGTAATCATTACAATAACTCGCAATCTCTGCTTTTGACAATGTACCATCTGGAATGTTGCAATTCTCTGGTAAAATATCGACATGATTAAACAATAATTCATTCATGAATCGCACATAACTATTCACAGAATCTGGTTGCATGGGATAATACTCGTCAAGATTAAAAGAGACTACGTTTTTAAAACTTAAGCCTTCTTCTTTATGCAATCTTACTAATTCTGAATACAAACCTTTTGGAGACGATCCTGTAGCTAATCCTAAAATACAAGGTTGTTTTTGGGATGCTTTAACCTTAATTAAGTCGGCTATTTCTTTTGCTACAGCTTT
>NZ_CANMTH010000068.1 GCF_947500765.1 uncultured Formosa sp.
AATTTAGCCTCTTCTGATGAAAAACCAAGAGAGATACCATAAGAGATAATGGTGTCTCCTGCGATAACCTCTGCCCCTACATAAAAGAATAATGTAATCACTCCTAACCATAAATGTGGAAACTGAAATACACTTGTTTTGGCTGTTTTTGTATCGTCTGTGTCTTCTTCTGCTGGCTCTTCTAAATTTGGAAGTGGTGCTTTTCGTATTAAAAATCCTAATACAAATAAGATGACTGCCATTACAATATATGGCGTTACCACACTATCGGCCATCGTATTTAGTAATTGATCTTTTTCTATAGGAGAAACAGATACTAATTTTTCTTTTACTTCGTCTATACCGGACAATAAAATAGCTCCGAAAATTAAAGATCCTAATGAGCCAGCCACTTTATTGGCAATACCCATAATAGCAATACGCTTAGCTGCACTTTCTATAGG
>NZ_CANMTH010000069.1 GCF_947500765.1 uncultured Formosa sp.
AAAACAAGCATTATGACAAAAAGAATTTTAATTTTTACAATTTTATTAGTTTCTGGAATTTCAGCATTTTCTCAAACAGTAAATGACATACCTATTTCTGAAATAGACGTAGAATATATCCAAATTCTTGGAACAAGTAAATTATTTAGTAGCAAAGTAACTATTGAGATAGATTTCGGACAAGAAACCAAGTTTTTTTCATCGGGAAAAGAAACACAAATTAAGAATAGTGAAGGAAAACTTGTTAAATTTAATTCAATGATTGACGCTCTAAATTTTATGAGTGCAAACGGTTACAATTTTACTCAAGCATATGCTTTTGCAGTTGGTAATCAAAATGTTTATCATTATTTAATGAAAAAGAAAACAGAATAATAACATCAGAAAATAATAATCCTTCACTACCACCAATTTTTGTTTATAAAATGGTTAATGGA
>NZ_CANMTH010000070.1 GCF_947500765.1 uncultured Formosa sp.
CGTTGCCAGCAATTGCGGAAACTCACTCAAACTCAAAAAATCTCAATTAAAATCAACTGATTTTTTGCCAAACATTACGCTGAGAAACTTACTCGAAATCTGAATTTAAATCCTGCGGAATTTTAGCCAGTTTATGAAAAGATTAAAAAACTGTGTTGTGGAATTTCACTCAAACAAGATTAAAAACCTGAACGAATTAATTGTGGAATTACACCTGTTGAGCTGAAATTCACACTGACGGAGTGACATTGATCGCGGAAGAATAGCTAAAGAAGTAAAACTGCAGGCAACAACGTATATAAAAAATTGCTATTTTAGTCTAATCAAAAGGTAGTTGCATTTTTGGCTACAGCGGATTTTCCTGCGGAAAATCTGCCTCGCTCAAAAACGCAACTTTCTATATACAAAACCGTT
>NZ_CANMTH010000071.1 GCF_947500765.1 uncultured Formosa sp.
TACTGCGTAGTGCAGTTCCGCTTCTTCGTTCATTATGACTGAAAATTCATGGAGGTTCTATTGATGATTTATGTATAAGATTATGTTTTTGTTTTCTTTGAGAATATGCTCTAATAGATTCCTCGTGGCTCGGAATGACATTGAATTTATTATTATCATTTATGTATAGGATTATGTTTTTGCTTTCTTTGATAATATGCTCTAATGGATTCCTCGTACCTCGGAATGACATTTAACTACTTTCAGATATTTAGATGTTTATTGATTCTCAAAGTTTTTTCAACCATAAATCACTAATTGTAGTAATGGCCTAT
>NZ_CANMTH010000072.1 GCF_947500765.1 uncultured Formosa sp.
CGTTTTTTTAGCGATGAAAAAAATGAACATATTAAAAATAGATTCCTCGTATCTTGGAATGACATTGGATTTATTATTGCATAAGCTGTTATGTAGATGCTTCGTCTTTGCTTTTGATAAATCAAGCCAAAAAATCAAATGAATACTCTTTTTATCTTCTCTGTTCATTTTATTCGTTTTTTACTATTTTTTTAGTTGTACTCATGATGTGCTACGCAGTTGTCTTGATACAGATCCTTCGCTATCGCTCTGGATAAACCAAGCCAAAAAATCAAATGAATTTCTAGGTCATT
>NZ_CANMTH010000073.1 GCF_947500765.1 uncultured Formosa sp.
CATGAATTTTCAGTCATAACAAACGAAGAAGCGTAACTGCATTACGCAGTAATAAGCATGTAGCTTCGATAGTGTGTGGTGCGCCAGCAATGACCTAGAAATTCATTTGATTTTTTGGCTTGGTTTATCCAGAGCAATAGCGAAGGATCTGTACAACAAATTATTATATGATAATAAGTTAAATGTCATTCCGAGGCACGAGGAATCTATTAGAGCATATTCTCAAAGAAAACAAAAACATAATCCTATACCCAAATGATGATAATAAATCCAATGTCATTCCGA
>NZ_CANMTH010000074.1 GCF_947500765.1 uncultured Formosa sp.
TTCGTTTGTTATGACTGAAAATTCATGGAGGTTCTATTGGTGATTTATGTATAGGATTATGTTTTTGCTTTCTTTGAGAATATGCTCTAATAGATTCCTCGTACCTCGGAATGACATTGGATTTATTATTATCATTTGGGTATAGGGTTTTGTTTTTGTTTTCTTTGATAATATTTTTTAATGGATTCCTCGTGGCTCGGAATGACATTGGATTTATTATCATCATTTGGGTATAAGATTATGTTTTTGTTTTCT
>NZ_CANMTH010000075.1 GCF_947500765.1 uncultured Formosa sp.
AAGAAAACAGAATAATAACATCAGAAAATAATAATCCTTCACTACCACCAATTTTTGTTTATAAAATGGTTAATGGAAAATTAAGTCTTTTAGGAATTTCGGGGGTATAAATTTAGAAGGTGGAAAGATTATGGTTCTTATCTCGGTAATTACGCTGATTATGGAAATGACTTTGCGCATTCAAAAACAATTTCATTCAATTGTGGGCTCGAACTTTCAAATAATGACCTTAAATCTGGAACAATTTATGTCGT
>NZ_CANMTH010000076.1 GCF_947500765.1 uncultured Formosa sp.
ATGCTTACTACTGCGTAGTGCAGTTCCGCTTCTTCGTTCATTATGACTGAAAATTCATGGTTTATAATCGTGATTTTAATAATTACTTATTTGATTAAACAGCTTAACATTTTACGAGTTGTGCTCTGTACATTTTGTGGTATGTTATTGATAGTCCAGAGGTTTTAGATTCAACGTTATTGTTTATGTTGTCTTGATGTTCATTTTGCCTTGATGCAGATCCTTCGACTTCGCTCAGGATAGACCAAG
>NZ_CANMTH010000077.1 GCF_947500765.1 uncultured Formosa sp.
TCGGAATGACATTGGATTTATTATCATCATTTGGGTATAAGATTATGTTTTTGTTTTCTTTGATAACATGCTCTAATGGATTCCTCGTACCTCGGAATGATATTGGATTTATTATCATCATTTGGTTATAAGATTATGTTTTTGTTTTCTTTGATAACATGCTCTAATGGATTCCTCGTACCTCGGAATGACATTGGATTTATTATCATCATTTGGGTATAGGATTATGTTTTTGTTTTCTTTGAG
>NZ_CANMTH010000078.1 GCF_947500765.1 uncultured Formosa sp.
CTCCATGAATTTTCAGTCATAACAAACGAAGAAGCGTAACTGCATTACGCAGTAATAAGCATGTAGCTTCGATAGTGCGTGGTGCGCCAGCAATGACCCATAAATTCATTTGATTTTTTGGTTCGTTTTGTATCAAGACAAAATGAACAGAGAAGATAAAAAGAGTATTCATTTGATTTTTTGGCTTGGTTTATCCAGAGCAATAGCGAAGGATCTGTACAACAAATTATTATATGATAATAA
>NZ_CANMTH010000079.1 GCF_947500765.1 uncultured Formosa sp.
GCAGATGGTGCTGCTGGAACAGATGGATTAACGCCAACTATTGGAATAAATGGTAATTGGTTCATTGGAACAACAGACACAGGAATTGCAGCAACAGGAGCTGCAGGTGCAGATGGATTAACGCCAACTATTGGAATAAACGGTAATTGGTTCATTGGAACAACAGATACAGGAATTGCAGCAACAGGAGCTGCGGGTGCAGATGGAATTGATGGAACAGACGGATTAAC
>NZ_CANMTH010000080.1 GCF_947500765.1 uncultured Formosa sp.
CGCTTAAACGTTCCTCCCATACTAATTACATCATCATCTGGGTGTGGACTAAATATTAGTACGCGTTTCTTGGCAGGTTCGGCTCGCTCTGGACGGTTAGAATCGTCTGCATTGGGCTTTCCGCCTGGCCAACCTGTAATCGTACTTTGTAATTTATTGAATATTTTTATATTAATATCGTAAGCCGGGCCTGAATCGGCCAACAAATCACTCATACCGTTTTCTATAT
>NZ_CANMTH010000081.1 GCF_947500765.1 uncultured Formosa sp.
CGCTTAAACGTTCCTCCCATACTAATTACATCATCATCTGGGTGTGGACTAAATATTAGTACGCGTTTCTTGGCAGGCTCGGCTCGCTCTGGACGGTTGGAATCGTCTGCATTGGGCTTTCCGCCTGGCCAACCTGTAATCGTACTTTGTAGTTTATTGAATATTTTTATATTAATATCGTAAGCCGGGCCTGAATCGGCCAACAAATCACTCATACCGTT
>NZ_CANMTH010000082.1 GCF_947500765.1 uncultured Formosa sp.
ACTGCACCATCTGCTCCTTGTAATGACGCTAACCATTGGGCTTCTGTACCTGTGAAACCACCGTCTACTGCGATTTCATATGCTGAAGATCCATCTGCACCTGCTAAACCTTGTGGACCAGTTTCTCCTTGAGGACCTTGTGCACCATCAATACCATTTGTTCCGTCAGCTCCATTGGCTCCTGCAACACCTTGAGGACCCTGAGCTCCAACTGCACCATC
>NZ_CANMTH010000083.1 GCF_947500765.1 uncultured Formosa sp.
TTAAGTGTTTCCACTATTACTTTTAACAACTAATGGAATTAAATTTGGTACTCAAAATGGTCTATTCTTTTTGTTGACATTAACCGTTTCCAGTTAATATCTACGCTGTCAATTCAATATGTTAATGAACTTATTTCTCTATGTTTCTCAACTCGTTGCCTCGTTAAGCGGGTGCAAATATAAAACCCTTTTTTATTCCTCACAATGTTTTTTTGAAG
>NZ_CANMTH010000084.1 GCF_947500765.1 uncultured Formosa sp.
TTGTTAAAGAAGCAAATCCCTTAGATTTTTCTTTAGCTTTGATTAAGGCTTTATACTTAACTTTTTTTTTAGTTCAGCAATAGATTTATAACCAAGATCTTCTGCAGCTACTTCTAGATAGGATTCTTCTACCATAGCATCCAGATCCTTTTTAAGAAGCAGTTTTTTAAGCTGTTCAATTTCCTTTTGAAGTGCTTTAATTCTAGATATTT
>NZ_CANMTH010000085.1 GCF_947500765.1 uncultured Formosa sp.
GGGGCAGAGGTTATCGCAGGAGACACCATTATCTCTTATGGTATCTCTCTTGGTTTTTCATCAGAAGAGGCTAAATTCTTTACCACATTTACATTACTAGCCATGGTCTTAACTTATGGATTAGGCGTGTTCTTAATTCCAAAATATTTAAAACAGAAAACGGCATTAATAATAAGTGCCACTTTAGGAATCGCGTTTAGTTGTTGTAT
>NZ_CANMTH010000086.1 GCF_947500765.1 uncultured Formosa sp.
GGGGCAGAGGTTATCGCAGGAGACACCATTATCTCTTATGGTATCTCTCTTGGTTTTTCATCAGAAGAGGCTAAATTTTTTACCACATTTACATTACTAGCCATGGTCTTAACTTATGGATTAGGCGTGTTTTTAATTCCAAAATATTTAAAACAGAAAACGGCATTAATAATAAGTGCCACTTTAGGAATCGCGTTTAGTTGTTGTAT
>NZ_CANMTH010000087.1 GCF_947500765.1 uncultured Formosa sp.
TAAAGTAGTGACAGTTGCATCATCAGGTTCGCCATCGTTATTGGCATCGGCATTGGTGGTATCGGTTGGATCATCTGAAAGATCTGATACTGAATCTCCGCTAGGATCTGTTCCGCTTACTGTCGCTTGGTTGCTTACACTACCCGCATCTACATCTGATTGTGTAATGGTATAACTTGCTGTAAACGTGGTGGAATCACTAGCGCC
>NZ_CANMTH010000088.1 GCF_947500765.1 uncultured Formosa sp.
CTGAACTAAAAAAAAAGTTAAGTATAAAGCCTTAATCAAAGCTAAAGAAAAATCTAAGGGATTTGCTTCTTTAACAACTATAAATCATTGCTTTGGACTTAAACGTGATGCTTATTACAAGCATAAAAAAAGAGCAACAGATTATTGATATAGTTAGAAAAAGACGCAAATCCCTTCCTAGAGAAGGTGTGCGTAAACTCGATAAAT
>NZ_CANMTH010000089.1 GCF_947500765.1 uncultured Formosa sp.
ATTTTGTCTTCTGTAATGTGACAAAATCCAGTTTTAGTTTTAAATGTTTGTTCGGTTTTCATTAATGTAGGCTAACGTTTATGTATAAGAATAGTTGCGTGTTTGTATGCGAGGATTTTCCGCAGGAAAATCAGACGTTACAAACACGCAACGACCTTTGATTAAGCACTAAACCGCAATTATTTTTATACGGTGTTGTACCCAGTT
>NZ_CANMTH010000090.1 GCF_947500765.1 uncultured Formosa sp.
AAGGCTTCCATAGCAGCGTAATGAGACAGTCCTAATTGATGATACACCTCTGCGGTTTCTTTATTTCTATCTTCTGCGCGTTGCCAGAATTCTCTGCTATCTGTACCTAAAAATACGACACCATCTTTTTGTGACTGATGTTTAAAAATGCCATGTCGTTTTTCTAACACTTGATCAGGACTCATTGGTACTGCCATTTCTATTTC
>NZ_CANMTH010000091.1 GCF_947500765.1 uncultured Formosa sp.
GTGTTTGAGTGGAAAAGTCAGCGCAATATTAGGCATTAAATCCGAATTTGAGTGAGTTCCGCTATTGTGCCTAACGTTTATGTATAAGAATAGTTGCGTGTTTGTATGCGAGGATTTTCCGCAGGAAACTCAGACGTTACAAACACGCAACGACCTTTGATTAAGCACTAAACCGCAATTATTTTTATACGGTGTTGTACCCAGTT
>NZ_CANMTH010000092.1 GCF_947500765.1 uncultured Formosa sp.
ATTCAAAAACAATTTCATTCAATTGTGGGCTCGAACTTTCAAATAATGACCTTAAATCTGGAACAATTTATGTCGTATTAAAAAAACAAGGATGTTTTAATTGCACCAAAGTTGACTATGGAGATCCAGAAATTGCATATCGTCAAAGCTTGTGTAATCCTAAACAAATTTTAAAAGTTGAAGATTTTGATAGTGACTATGTATT
>NZ_CANMTH010000093.1 GCF_947500765.1 uncultured Formosa sp.
AATTAATCTTAAAAGTCAAAATGAGTGAACTACCTTTTTTAATGAGCGAAATGTTTTTCTCAAATAAGAGATAACGTGATTGTGTATGATTAGTTGCGTGATTTAAGTAACTAAGTTAAGCAAATAAATCACAGATAGAATATTCCGCAGGAATGTTCGTAAGTAGGCTTAAAACAAGCAATTAATTATACACGG
>NZ_CANMTH010000094.1 GCF_947500765.1 uncultured Formosa sp.
ATTAAAGATCCTAATGAGCCAGCCACTTTATTGGCAATACCCATAATAGCAATACGCTTAGCTGCACTTTCTATAGGACCAAGAATTGTGATGTATGGATTAGAGGCTGTTTGCAATAATGTCATCCCTAATCCTTGTATAAAAATACCGGTTAAGAATACCCAATACGTTCGCGCTTCTGCTGCTGGTATAAA
>NZ_CANMTH010000095.1 GCF_947500765.1 uncultured Formosa sp.
ACGTTAGGCACAATAGCGGAACTCACTCAAATTCGGATTTAATGCCTAATATTGCGCTGACTTTTCCACTCAAACACTTTACAAAACTGATTCTGACTTTTAGCAAGTTTACTCATATTAAGTAGTTTATGAAAACAAAACTTTACGCTAATAAAAATCTTGCAGATTTCTTACGCTAACGGATTTAA
>NZ_CANMTH010000096.1 GCF_947500765.1 uncultured Formosa sp.
ATGAATTTTCAGTCATAATGAACGAAGAAGCGGAACTGCACTACGCAGTAGTAAGCATGAAGCTTCGGTAGTGAATGGTACGCAGTAATGACCTAGAAATTCATTTGATCTTTTGGCTTGGTTTATCCAGAGCAATAGCGAAGGATCTGTACAACAAATTATTATATGATAATAAATCCAATGTCAT
>NZ_CANMTH010000097.1 GCF_947500765.1 uncultured Formosa sp.
TTTCGGTAGCGTTTACAATAACTTTAACATCATCTATAGTTGAGCAATTGCCTGCATTAAATACCTCGACCGTATAAATGGTTGTTTGATTTGGACTAACGGTAATACTTTGAGTGGTTGCTCCCGTGTTCCATTTATAACTTGATCCGCCACTTGCTGAAAGTGTAACCGATTCGCCTTCTTCG
>NZ_CANMTH010000098.1 GCF_947500765.1 uncultured Formosa sp.
CTTCACTGTTACCAACACCGGAAACGTCACTTTAACAGCAATTTCAATTACCGATCCATTAGTATCTGTAACAGGAAGCATAGCAAGTTTAGCCCCAGGCGCTAGTGATTCAGCCACGTTTACAGCAAGTTATACCATTACACAATCAGATGTAGATGCGGGTAGTGTAAGCAACCAAG
>NZ_CANMTH010000099.1 GCF_947500765.1 uncultured Formosa sp.
AGTCCTAATTGATGATACACCTCTGCGGTTTCTTTATTTCTATCTTCTGCACGTTGCCAAAACTCTCTACTATCTGTTCCTAAAAACACAACGCCATCTTTCTGTGACTGATGTTTAAAAATGCCATGTCGTTTTTCTAACACTTGATCAGGACTCATTGGTACTGCCATTTCTATTTC
>NZ_CANMTH010000100.1 GCF_947500765.1 uncultured Formosa sp.
AGCATCCAGATCCTTTTTAAGAAGCAGTTTTTTAAGCTGTTCAATTTCCTTTTGAAGTGCTTTAATTCTAGATATTTAGCTTCGCTGAACCACTTCGTTAGGTTTCGTCTTTTGTTTCCACTTTTACTCTGGTATTCATTAAGTCTTTACGATTGTACTTTTTAATCCACACATTCACT
>NZ_CANMTH010000101.1 GCF_947500765.1 uncultured Formosa sp.
TCGCTGTAACGTCTAATTACTTTGTCATTTTTGTACATAATGTTTAAAATTATGTAGCCTTTATTCAGGACAACTCATAATAGTTTGCAACGTGTTTGTGTATGATTAGTGGCGTGTTTAAGCACCTAATTTAGCAAATAAAAACCGAATAGAAAATCCGCGAGGATTTTC
>NZ_CANMTH010000102.1 GCF_947500765.1 uncultured Formosa sp.
CGAACATTCCTGCGGAATATTCTATCTGTGATTTATTTGCTAAATTAGTTGCTTAACCACGCAACTAACCATACACATCAACGTTGCCATTAATTTTGAGTTGTCCTGAATAAAGGCTACATAATTTTAAACATTATGTACAAAAATGACAAAGTAATTAGACGTTA
>NZ_CANMTH010000103.1 GCF_947500765.1 uncultured Formosa sp.
TCGCTGTAACGTCTAATTACTTTGTCATTTTTGTACATAATGTTTAAAATTATGTAGCCTTTATTCAGGACGACTCACTATTGTAGGTAACGTGTTTCTTTAGTTTGTATTAAATAACTTTAGCTAGAAAAAGAGGAGAACTATAACGTGTTTAAGAATTGTAGT
>NZ_CANMTH010000104.1 GCF_947500765.1 uncultured Formosa sp.
TACACGTATTCCAAGATAAAATCCTAATAAAGATTTAGTTTTTTTTATGCAGCATGCTGTTGAAGAACCACATAAGGTGTACCTCGCTTAACTACCGCAAATGCTCGAGCTATAAGTTTATTTCTAACATTATTTACTGCTAACATTTTATCTTTTCCTTCTG
>NZ_CANMTH010000105.1 GCF_947500765.1 uncultured Formosa sp.
GTTGCATCATCAGGTTCGCCATCATTATTGGCATCGGCATTGGTGGTATCGGTTGGATCATCTGAAAGATCTGATACGGTATTACTATCTGGATCTGTTCCGCTTACTGTCGCTTGGTTGCTTACACTACCCGCATCTACATCTGATTGTGTAATGGTATAA
>NZ_CANMTH010000106.1 GCF_947500765.1 uncultured Formosa sp.
GGTGTTCTGCTAATGATAAAATCATTAAAAGGATGACCATTTACTCGTATGGGTGCTGTTTGAGATGTTGCAAAGTACCCGGGTCCTATTCCGTTTGTTTGAATGTTAAACTTAGCCCATTCTGTTGCCATATTTTTGGTTAACATTTTTAATCCGCCTTT
>NZ_CANMTH010000107.1 GCF_947500765.1 uncultured Formosa sp.
TTATACCATTACACAATCAGATGTAGATGCGGGTAGTGTAAGCAACCAAGCGACAGTAAGCGGAACAGATCCAGATAATAATACCGTATCAGATCTTTCAGATGATCCAACCGATACCACCAATGCCGATGCCAATAACGATGGCGAACCTGATGATGCA
>NZ_CANMTH010000108.1 GCF_947500765.1 uncultured Formosa sp.
TGTAACGTCTAATTACTTTGTCATTTTTGTACATAATGTTTAAAATTATGTAGCCTTTATTCAGGACAACTCAAAATGTTGCACAACGTTGTTGTGTATGATTAGTTGCGTGTTTTAAGCACTAAAGTTAGTAAATAAAACACAGATAGAAAGTCCGCGA
>NZ_CANMTH010000109.1 GCF_947500765.1 uncultured Formosa sp.
CGCTGTAACGTCTAATTACTTTGTCATTTTTGTACATAATGTTTAAAATTATGTAGCCTTTATTCAGGACGACTCAAGCTTGTGGCTAACGGTTTGGTATAAGAATAGTTGCGTGTTTGCGCGCGAGGAATTTCCGCAGGAAATTCAGATGTAGCAAATA
>NZ_CANMTH010000110.1 GCF_947500765.1 uncultured Formosa sp.
TAATGACGCTAACCATTGGGCTTCTGTACCTGTGAAACCACCGTCTACTGCGATTTCGTAAGCTGAAGCTCCATCTGCACCTGCAGCTCCTGTTGCTGCAATTCCTGTATCTGTTGTTCCAATAAACCAATTACCATTTATTCCAATAGTTGGCGTTAA
>NZ_CANMTH010000111.1 GCF_947500765.1 uncultured Formosa sp.
GATGCCGTTTTCGAAGCCGTAAAACAACTAAAACCTAAGAAGTATATGAACGACTGTTGGGTTTGGTTATATAGAGGTGCATGGCAAGAATGGGATATCGATGAAATAGAAATGGCAGTACCAATGAGTCCTGATCAAGTGTTAGAAAAACGACATGG
>NZ_CANMTH010000112.1 GCF_947500765.1 uncultured Formosa sp.
GATGCCGTTTTCGAAGCCGTAAAACAACTAAAACCTAAGAAGTATATGAACGACTGTTGGGTTTGGTTATATAGAGGCGCTTGGCAAGAATGGGATATCGATGAAATAGAAATGGCAGTACCAATGAGTCCTGATCAAGTGTTAGAAAAACGACATGG
>NZ_CANMTH010000113.1 GCF_947500765.1 uncultured Formosa sp.
ATAAATCACCAATAGAACCTCCATGAATTTTCAGTCATAATGAACGAAGAAGCGGAACTGCACTACACAGTAGTAAGTATGAAGCTTCGGTAGTGAATGGTACGCAGTAATGACCTAGAAATTCATTTGATTTTTTGGCTTGGTTTATCCAGAGCGAT
>NZ_CANMTH010000114.1 GCF_947500765.1 uncultured Formosa sp.
TGTAAGCATATTATATTTTCTAAGGACATTAAATAAAGTATCTCTACCGACTTTTAAGTTAGCTTTTTCAAAATCGTCTTTCAATGATTTATCGAGTTTACGCACACCTTCTCTAGGAAGGGATTTGCGTCTTTTTCTAACTATATCAATAATCT
>NZ_CANMTH010000115.1 GCF_947500765.1 uncultured Formosa sp.
AAGTCTTTACGATTGTACTTTTTAATCCACACATTCACTGTTGTAGGTGCAATAGAATAGAGTTTGCATAGTTCACTCTTGGTGTGTTTTCCGATTGTAAGTTCTGCTAAAATTTTTAATTTGAAAGGTTCGCTGTAACGTCTAATTACTTTGTC
>NZ_CANMTH010000116.1 GCF_947500765.1 uncultured Formosa sp.
TTACTGTTCTAATGTATGTAATATCAGATACCCAAACTTGGTTAGCTCTAGTAACTTTTAAGTCTTTAATAATGTTATTATACTTATAAAACCGATGATAAGAATTGGTTGTTCTAGCACTAGTTTTCTTTCTAAGTGTAAGCATATTATATTTT
>NZ_CANMTH010000117.1 GCF_947500765.1 uncultured Formosa sp.
AATGATTTATCGAGTTTACGCACACCTTCTCTAGGAAGGGATTTGCGTCTTTTTCTAACTATATCAATAATCTGTTGTTCTAGTTTTAAACGTTTATCAGCTCTTTTTTTATACTTGTAATAAGCATCACGTTTAAGTCCAAAGCAATGATTTAT
>NZ_CANMTH010000118.1 GCF_947500765.1 uncultured Formosa sp.
GCTGTTTGAGCATGATCAAAGTTGATTAATGCTATTGATATTAATATACCTATGTTTTGATTAGGATTACATAATTATAAGCGAGTTCTTAAAATTTAGTACTGAAGCCTAACATTTAGATACGTTTTAGTCAGCCTAGCTTTTTTTGGTTCGTT
>NZ_CANMTH010000119.1 GCF_947500765.1 uncultured Formosa sp.
CAGAAGGAAAAGATAAAATGTTAGCAGTAAATAATGTTAGAAATAAACTTATAGCTCGAGCATTTGCGGTAGTTAAGAGAGGTACACCTTATGTGGTTCTTCAACAGCATGCTGCATAAAAAAAACTAAATCTTTATTAGGATTTTATCTTGGAA
>NZ_CANMTH010000120.1 GCF_947500765.1 uncultured Formosa sp.
GATACTAATGGATCGGTAATTGAAATTGCTGTTAAAGTGACGTTTCCGGTGTTGGTAACAGTGAAGCCGTAAGTAATCGTTTCACCAGCATCGGCAAATCCGTTATTATTTACATCGTTAAAGGTGCCTGTTTTTTCTAAACTGATACTACCGTT
>NZ_CANMTH010000121.1 GCF_947500765.1 uncultured Formosa sp.
ACTACAACATATAGTGTAATTGTTTCGGAAGGCGATGTCTCAGAAACAGCCGAGGTAACAGTAACAGTTACAGCTTTGCCAATAGCAAATGCCGGAGTAGATAAAACTATCGAAGAAGGCGAATCGGTTACACTTTCAGCAAGTGGCGGATCAAG
>NZ_CANMTH010000122.1 GCF_947500765.1 uncultured Formosa sp.
ATTAAGTAGTTTATGAAAACAAAACTTTACGCTAATAAAAATCTTGCAGATTTCTTACGCTAACGGATTTAAAAACTTACAAAAACCAAGCTTAACTCAAAAAATCAATGTTGTGGATTTTCTCACTCAAATGAAATTAAAAAAGTTTGAGAAAT
>NZ_CANMTH010000123.1 GCF_947500765.1 uncultured Formosa sp.
AATACACCAAGAACCGCAATTACTTTAGGTGTAAAAATGATTATGGAAGCCCAACGTGTTATTTTAATGGCTTGGGGCGAAGGAAAATCTAATATTATTAAACAGTCTGTAGAAGGTCAAGTCACTAACCTTGTGCCAGCGTCATTCTTACAAGA
>NZ_CANMTH010000124.1 GCF_947500765.1 uncultured Formosa sp.
TTTTTATAACCTATTTTATTTATGATATAAGAGGCTGGAAGCGCCATAACTACAAACGAAATATAAGACGCTGAAGCCACTAAATAAGACTGCGCGTCTGTAAGCTCGTTAATCGTTTTCATAAATGGAATAAGTGCTCCGTTTATCCAAGTTAC
>NZ_CANMTH010000125.1 GCF_947500765.1 uncultured Formosa sp.
TGGAATACTATGCCAGCTCACGTTCACGATCGTAGAATGGAGGTTTATTATTATTTAGATATTCCAGAAGATCAAGCTGTATGTCATTTTATGGGACAACCTCAAGAAACGCGTCACATTTGGATGCAAAACGATCAAGCTATAATTTCACCACC
>NZ_CANMTH010000126.1 GCF_947500765.1 uncultured Formosa sp.
TCGGTGTAAACCACTGTCCCGATATTCTCGAATCGCTTTTCAAATCCTGTGGCTTTGTCTATACTACTTTTTAGCATAATATTTTGTTTTTATTTTTTTTGTTTTATTTAATAACATTATGGTCTTGACCAACTTTTGTATTTATGTCCCCAGAT
>NZ_CANMTH010000127.1 GCF_947500765.1 uncultured Formosa sp.
TGGAATACTATGCCAGCTCACGTTCACGATCGTAGAATGGAGGTTTATTATTATTTAGATATTCCAGAAGATCAAGCGGTATGTCATTTTATGGGACAACCTCAAGAAACGCGTCACATTTGGATGCAAAACGATCAAGCTATAATTTCACCACC
>NZ_CANMTH010000128.1 GCF_947500765.1 uncultured Formosa sp.
ATTGGAACAACAGATACAGGAATTGCAGCAACAGGAGCTGCGGGTGCAGATGGTGCTGCTGGAACAGATGGATTAACGCCAACTATTGGAATAAATGGTAATTGGTTTATTGGAACAACAGATACAGGAATTGCAGCAACAGGAGCTGCGGGTGC
>NZ_CANMTH010000129.1 GCF_947500765.1 uncultured Formosa sp.
TCTTTTATCGGAAATACTGTAATTCATTAAGCTATTTGTTCGTTTTTTTGCGTTCCGTTTATATTATTGCCAACGGTTTTGTGTATGGTTAGTTGCGTGTTTCAGCAACTAATTTAGTAAACAAAAACGAACGCGAGAAAATTCCGAAGGAATT
>NZ_CANMTH010000130.1 GCF_947500765.1 uncultured Formosa sp.
TATACATAAATCATCAATAGAACCTCCATGAATTTTCAGTCATAATGAACGAAGAAGCGGAACTGCACTACGCAGTAATGACCTAGAAATTCATTTGATTTTTTGGCTTGGTTTATCCAGAGCGATAGCGAAGGATCTGTATCAAGACAACTG
>NZ_CANMTH010000131.1 GCF_947500765.1 uncultured Formosa sp.
AACGTCACTTTAACAGCAATTTCAATTACCGATCCATTAGTATCTGTAACAGGAAGCATAGCAAGTTTAGCCCCAGGATCAAGTGATTCCACCACGTTTACAGCAAGTTATACGATTACACAATCAGATGTAGATGCGGGTAGTGTAAGCAA
>NZ_CANMTH010000132.1 GCF_947500765.1 uncultured Formosa sp.
CCCCAAGCCATTAAAATAACACGTTGGGCTTCCATAATCATTTTTACACCTAAAGTAATTGCGGTTCTTGGTGTATTATTTAATCCTAAGAAATCGCTACTTGCGGCTACTCTTGTGATATGATCTAGAGCGACTAATCTGGTTTTTGAGTT
>NZ_CANMTH010000133.1 GCF_947500765.1 uncultured Formosa sp.
TATTTACATCGTTAAAGGTGCCTGTTTTTTCTAAACTGATACTACCGTTTGAACCGCCTAATAAAGTAGTGACAGTTGCATCATCAGGTTCGCCATCGTTATTGGCATCGGCATTGGTGGTATCGGTTGGATCATCTGAAAGATCTGATAC
>NZ_CANMTH010000134.1 GCF_947500765.1 uncultured Formosa sp.
CATCATCAGGTTCGCCATCGTTATTGGCATCGGCATTGGTGGTATCGGTTGGATCATCTGAAAGATCTGATACGGAATCTCCGCTAGGATCTGTTCCGCTTACTGTCGCTTGGTTGCTTACACTACCCGCATCTACATCTGATTGTGTAAT
>NZ_CANMTH010000135.1 GCF_947500765.1 uncultured Formosa sp.
TTGGTTTATCCAGAGCGATAGCGAAGGATCTGTACAACAAATTATTATATGATAATAAATCCAATGTCATTCCGAGGCACGAGGAATCTATTAGAGCATATTATCAAAGAAAGCAAAAACATAATCCTATACATAAATCACCAATAGAACC
>NZ_CANMTH010000136.1 GCF_947500765.1 uncultured Formosa sp.
TAATATTACTAATCCAATAATTCTTATTTTATTCATGTTTTTTCGATTTTGAGTGCGTTCCGCAATGAATGGCAACGGTTTGTATAAGATTAGTTGCGTCGTTTAAGCACCTAATTTAGCAAATACAAACCGAATAGAAAATCCGCGAG
>NZ_CANMTH010000137.1 GCF_947500765.1 uncultured Formosa sp.
GATAGAAGACTAAAAGTTAGCAGAAAAATCAGAATTTTTGTTTTTAAACTGTTCATTTCTCAAATTGGGTACAACGTGTTTGTATATGGTTTGTTGCGTGGTTTAGGCACTAAAGTTAGTAAATAAAAACCGAATAGAAAATCCGAGAG
>NZ_CANMTH010000138.1 GCF_947500765.1 uncultured Formosa sp.
GTGTTTGAGTGGAAAAGTCAGCGCAATATTAGGCATTAAATCCGAATTTGAGTGAGTTCCGCTATTGTGCCTAACGTGTTTGTATATGGTTTGTTGCGTGGTTTAGGCACTAAAGTTAGTAAATAAAAACCGAATAGAAAATCCGAGAG
>NZ_CANMTH010000139.1 GCF_947500765.1 uncultured Formosa sp.
TAAAAAGTAGTATAGACAAAGCCACAGGATTTGAAAAGCGATTCGAGAATATCGGGACAGTGGTTTACACCGATTCTATTTCAGGGTCGAAAGCTGTAGCAAAAGAAATAGCCGACTTAATTAAGGTTAAAGCATCCCAAAAACAACC
>NZ_CANMTH010000140.1 GCF_947500765.1 uncultured Formosa sp.
TCCAACTACCAAAAATAGAGTTGGTTTTTTCCTTAAATTCTCTTTGAAGTTCTTCATTTTTTTATTGTGGGCAACGTGTTTATATATGGTTTGTTGCGTTGTTTAAGCAACCAATTTAGTAAATAATTACTGACAAAGAAAATCCGCG
>NZ_CANMTH010000141.1 GCF_947500765.1 uncultured Formosa sp.
TTAAAAAACTCTTTCATTTCCATTAATTTCTTTATTTTTCAATGCTTTCAGGATGTTTGTGTAAATGCACCACAACGGTTTTGTGTATGATTAGTGGCGTGTTTAAGCACCTAATTTAGCAAATAAAAACCGAATAGAAAATCCGCGA
>NZ_CANMTH010000142.1 GCF_947500765.1 uncultured Formosa sp.
TCCAACTACCAAAAATAGAGTTGGTTTTTTCCTTAAATTCTCTTTGAAGTTCTTCATTTTTTTATTGTGGGCAACGTTGTTGTGTATGATTAGTTGCGTGTTTTAAGCACTAAAGTTAGTAAATAAAACACAGATAGAAAGTCCGCGA
>NZ_CANMTH010000143.1 GCF_947500765.1 uncultured Formosa sp.
ATTTTGTCTTCTGTAATGTGACAAAATCCAGTTTTAGTTTTAAATGTTTGTTCGGTTTTCATTAATGTAGGCTAACGGTTTGGTATAAGAATAGTTGCGTGTTTGCGCGCGAGGAATTTCCGCAGGAAATTCAGATGTAGCAAATA
>NZ_CANMTH010000144.1 GCF_947500765.1 uncultured Formosa sp.
AATTGGTTTATTGGAACAACAGATACAGGAATTGCAGCAACAGGAGCTGCGGGTGCAGATGGTGCTGCTGGAACAGACGGATTAACGCCAACTATTGGAATAAATGGTAATTGGTTTATTGGAACAACAGATACAGGAATTGCAG
>NZ_CANMTH010000145.1 GCF_947500765.1 uncultured Formosa sp.
TTATTTCGCTATTAGTACTAATAAACTAAAATGGAAGCAAGGTTTTCGTTGGTCTGTTAACTTACGCACAACGTGTTTGTATATGGTTTGTTGCGTGGTTAAGCAACTAAGTTAACAAATAAAAACCGAATAGAAAATCCGCGA
>NZ_CANMTH010000146.1 GCF_947500765.1 uncultured Formosa sp.
CTAGCGCCTGGGGCTAAACTTGCTATGCTTCCTGTTACAGATACTAATGGATCGGTAATTGAAATTGCTGTTAAAGTGACGTTTCCGGTGTTGGTAACAGTGAAGCCGTAAGTGATCGTTTCACCAGCATCGGCAAATCCGTT
>NZ_CANMTH010000147.1 GCF_947500765.1 uncultured Formosa sp.
GATACTAATGGATCGGTAATTGAAATCGCTGTTAAAGTCACGTTTCCGGTGTTGGTAACAGTGAAGCCGTAAGTAATCGTTTCACCAGCATCGGCAAATCCGTTATTATTTACATCGTTAAAGGTGCCTGTTTTTTCTAAACT
>NZ_CANMTH010000148.1 GCF_947500765.1 uncultured Formosa sp.
ATTGTTTATGTTGTCTTGATGTTCATTTTGCCTTGATGCAGATCCTTCGACTTCGCTCAGGATAGACCAAGCCAAAAAATCAAATGAATTTCTAGGTCATTACTGCGTAGCATTCACTATCGAAGCTTCATGCTTACTACTG
>NZ_CANMTH010000149.1 GCF_947500765.1 uncultured Formosa sp.
CTGCAATTCCTGTATCTGTTGTTCCAATAAACCAATTACCATTTATTCCAATAGTTGGCGTTAATCCGTCTGTTCCATCAATTCCATCTGCACCCGCAGCTCCTGTTGCTGCAATTCCTGTATCTGTTGTTCCAAT
>NZ_CANMTH010000150.1 GCF_947500765.1 uncultured Formosa sp.
TTGCTTACACTACCCGCATCTACATCTGATTGTGTAATGGTATAACTTGCTGTAAACGTGGTGGAATCACTAGCGCCTGGGGCTAAACTTGCTATGCTTCCTGTTACAGATACTAATGGATCGGTAATTGAAAT
>NZ_CANMTH010000151.1 GCF_947500765.1 uncultured Formosa sp.
ATGTATAGGATTATGTTTTTGCTTTCTTTGATAATATGCTCTAATAGATTCCTCGTACCTTGGAATGACATTGGATTTATTATCATATAATAATTTGTTGTACAGATCCTTCGCTATCGCTCTGGATAAACCAA
>NZ_CANMTH010000152.1 GCF_947500765.1 uncultured Formosa sp.
ACAAGGTTAGTGACTTGACCTTCTACAGACTGTTTAATAATATTAGATTTTCCTTCACCCCAAGCCATTAAAATAACACGTTGGGCTTCCATAATCATTTTTACACCTAAAGTAATTGCGGTTCTTGGTGTATT
>NZ_CANMTH010000153.1 GCF_947500765.1 uncultured Formosa sp.
TTAGTATCTGTAACAGGAAGCATAGCAAGTTTAGCCCCAGGCGTTAGTGATTCAGCCACGTTTACAGCAAGTTATACCATTACACAATCAGATGTAGATGCGGGTAGTGTAAGCAACCAAGCGACAGTAAGC
>NZ_CANMTH010000154.1 GCF_947500765.1 uncultured Formosa sp.
CCTGTTTTTTCTAAACTGATACTACCGTTTGAACCGCCTAATAAAGTAGTGACAGTTGCATCATCAGGTTCGCCATCATTATTGGCATCGGCATTGGTGGTATCGGTTGGATCATCTGAAAGATCTGATAC
>NZ_CANMTH010000155.1 GCF_947500765.1 uncultured Formosa sp.
AAACATAATCCTATACCCAAATGATGATAATAAATCCAATGTCATTCCGAGGTACGAGGAATCTATTAGAGCATATTCTCAAAGAAAACAAAAACATAATCCTATACCCAAATGATGATAATAAATCCAA
>NZ_CANMTH010000156.1 GCF_947500765.1 uncultured Formosa sp.
CCTCGGCTGTTTCTGAGACATCGCCTTCCGAAACAATTACACTATATGTTGTAGTCTGATTGGGACTAACCGTTATACTTTGAGTAGTCGCACCTGTACTCCATTTGTAACTCGATCCGCCAGATGCCG
>NZ_CANMTH010000157.1 GCF_947500765.1 uncultured Formosa sp.
CAGTAGTAAGCATGAAGCTTCGGTAGTGAATGCTACGCAGTAATGACCTAGAAATTCATTTGATCTTTTGGCTTGGTCTATCCTGAGCGAAGTCGAAGGATCTGCATCAAGGCAAAATGAACATCAAG
>NZ_CANMTH010000158.1 GCF_947500765.1 uncultured Formosa sp.
GCTGTTTGAGCATGATCAAAGTTGATTAATGCTATTGATATTAATATACCTATGTTTTGATTAGGATTACATAATTACAAGCGAGTTCTTAAAATTTAGTACTGAAGCCTAACATTTAGATACGTTTT
>NZ_CANMTH010000159.1 GCF_947500765.1 uncultured Formosa sp.
GTGGTGGAATCACTAGCGCCTGGGGCTAAACTTGCTATGCTTCCTGTTACAGATACTAATGGATCGGTAATTGAAATCGCTGTTAAAGTCACGTTTCCGGTGTTGGTAACAGTGAAGCCGTAAGT
>NZ_CANMTH010000160.1 GCF_947500765.1 uncultured Formosa sp.
TCAAAGAAAGCAAAAACATAATCCTATACATAAATCACCAATAGAACCTCCATGAATTTTCAGTCATAACAAACGAAGAAGCGTAACTGCATTACGCAGTAATAAGCATGTAGCTTCGATAGTG
>NZ_CANMTH010000161.1 GCF_947500765.1 uncultured Formosa sp.
ATGAATTTTCAGTCATAATGAACGAAGAAGCGGAACTGCACTACGCAGTAGTAAGCATGAAGCTTCGGTAGTGAATGCTACGCAGTAATGACCTAGAAATTCATTTGATCTTTTGGCTTGGT
>NZ_CANMTH010000162.1 GCF_947500765.1 uncultured Formosa sp.
CTTGGTTGCTTACACTACCCGCATCTACATCTGATTGTGTAATGGTATAACTTGCTGTAAACGTGGCTGAATCACTAACGCCTGGGGCTAAACTTGCTATGCTTCCTGTTACAGATACTAA
>NZ_CANMTH010000163.1 GCF_947500765.1 uncultured Formosa sp.
GATGAAATCACTATCGGATTTGCCGATGCTGGTGAAACGATTACTTACGGCTTCACTGTTACCAACACCGGAAACGTCACTTTAACAGCAATTTCAATTACCGATCCATTAGTATCTGT
>NZ_CANMTH010000164.1 GCF_947500765.1 uncultured Formosa sp.
AATGTAAATAATAACGGATTTGCCGATGCTGGTGAAACGATCACTTACGGCTTCACTGTTACCAACACCGGAAACGTCACTTTAACAGCAATTTCAATTACCGATCCATTAGTATCTGT
>NZ_CANMTH010000165.1 GCF_947500765.1 uncultured Formosa sp.
ACAGATACTAATGGATCGGTAATTGAAATCGCTGTTAAAGTCACGTTTCCGGTGTTGGTAACAGTGAAGCCGTAAGTAATCGTTTCACCAGCATCGGCAAATCCGTTATTATTTACATC
>NZ_CANMTH010000166.1 GCF_947500765.1 uncultured Formosa sp.
CAGATGATCCAACCGATACCACCAATGCCGATGCCAATAACGATGGCGAACCTGATGATGCAACTGTCACTACTTTATTAGGCGGTTCAAACGGTAGTATCAGTTTAGAAAAAACAGG
>NZ_CANMTH010000167.1 GCF_947500765.1 uncultured Formosa sp.
ATAGCGAAGGATCTGTACAACAAATTATTATATGATAATAAATCCAATGTCATTCCGAGGCACGAGGAATCTATTAGAGCATATTATCAAAGAAAGCAAAAACATAATCCTATACAT
>NZ_CANMTH010000168.1 GCF_947500765.1 uncultured Formosa sp.
CACCTGTACTCCATTTGTAACTCGATCCGCCAGATGCCGCTAGTGTTACTGACTCGCCTTCACAAATGATTTGATCTGTACTTACTCCTGCCGTAACAATTATTTCGGTAGCGTTTA
>NZ_CANMTH010000169.1 GCF_947500765.1 uncultured Formosa sp.
TTGGTGGTATCGGTTGGATCATCTGAAAGATCTGATACTGAATCTCCGCTAGGATCTGTTCCGCTTACTGTCGCTTGGTTGCTTACACTACCCGCATCTACATCGGATTGTGTAAT
>NZ_CANMTH010000170.1 GCF_947500765.1 uncultured Formosa sp.
GAATCTCCGCTAGGATCTGTTCCGCTTACTGTCGCTTGGTTGCTTACACTACCCGCATCTACATCTGATTGTGTAATCGTATAACTTGCTGTAAACGTGGTGGAATCACTTGATCC
>NZ_CANMTH010000171.1 GCF_947500765.1 uncultured Formosa sp.
GGTAGTATCAGTTTAGAAAAAACAGGCACCTTTAACGATGTAAATAATAACGGATTTGCCGATGCTGGTGAAACGATCACTTACGGCTTCACTGTTACCAACACCGGAAACGT
>NZ_CANMTH010000172.1 GCF_947500765.1 uncultured Formosa sp.
CGTCACTTTAACAGCAATTTCAATTACCGATCCATTAGTATCTGTAACAGGAAGCATAGCAAGTTTAGCCCCAGGCGTTAGTGATTCAGCCACGTTTACAGCAAGTTATAC
>NZ_CANMTH010000173.1 GCF_947500765.1 uncultured Formosa sp.
GTTGTACAGATCCTTCGCTATTGCTCTGGATAAACCAAGCCAAAAAATCAAATGAATTTCTAGGTCATTACTGCGTAGCATTCACTATCGAAGCTTCATGCTTACTACTG
>NZ_CANMTH010000174.1 GCF_947500765.1 uncultured Formosa sp.
AACGGATTTGCCGATGCTGGTGAAACGATCACTTACGGCTTCACTGTTACCAACACCGGAAACGTGACTTTAACAGCGATTTCAATTACCGATCCATTAGTATCTGT
>NZ_CANMTH010000175.1 GCF_947500765.1 uncultured Formosa sp.
TGTAGCTTCGATAGTGTGTGGTGCGCCAGCAATGACCTAGAAATTCATTTGATTTTTTGGCTTGGTTTATCCAGAGCGATAGCGAAGGATCTGTATCAAGACAACTG
>NZ_CANMTH010000176.1 GCF_947500765.1 uncultured Formosa sp.
GTTTCACCAGCATCGGCAAATCCGTTATTATTTACATCGTTAAAGGTGCCTGTTTTTTCTAAACTGATACTACCGTTTGAACCGCCTAATAAAGTAGTGACAGTT
>NZ_CANMTH010000177.1 GCF_947500765.1 uncultured Formosa sp.
CTTACGGTTTAAACTGGCACCTTTAACGATGTAAATAATAACGGATTTGCCGATGCTGGTGAAACGATTACTTACGGCTTCACTGTTACCAACACCGGAAACGT
>NZ_CANMTH010000178.1 GCF_947500765.1 uncultured Formosa sp.
TGCAGTGCACAGTACGTAAAATTTTAAGCTGTTTGAGCATGATCAAAGTTGATTAATGCTATTGATATTAATATACCTATGTTTTGATTAGGATTACATAATTA
>NZ_CANMTH010000179.1 GCF_947500765.1 uncultured Formosa sp.
TTGTGAAGGCGAGTCAGTAACACTAGCGGCATCTGGCGGATCGAGTTACAAATGGAGTACAGGTGCGACTACTCAAAGTATAACGGTTAGTCCCAATCAGACT
>NZ_CANMTH010000180.1 GCF_947500765.1 uncultured Formosa sp.
GTTGCATCATCAGGTTCGCCATCATTATTGGCATCGGCATTGGTGGTATCGGTTGGATCATCTGAAAGATCTGATACTGAATCTCCGCTAGGATCTGTTCC
>NZ_CANMTH010000181.1 GCF_947500765.1 uncultured Formosa sp.
TTTTGGCTTGGTTTATCCAGAGCAATAGCGAAGGATCTGTACAACAAATTATTATATGATAATAAATCCAATGTCATTCCGAGGCACGAGGAATCTATTAG
>NZ_CANMTH010000182.1 GCF_947500765.1 uncultured Formosa sp.
ATTGGAATAAATGGTAATTGGTTTATTGGAACAACAGATACAGGAATTGCAGCAACAGGAGCTGCGGGTGCAGATGGAATTGATGGAACAGACGGATTAAC
>NZ_CANMTH010000183.1 GCF_947500765.1 uncultured Formosa sp.
GAATCTCCGCTAGGATCTGTTCCGCTTACTGTCGCTTGGTTGCTTACACTACCCGCATCTACATCTGATTGTGTAATCGTATAACTTGCTGTAAACGTGG
>NZ_CANMTH010000184.1 GCF_947500765.1 uncultured Formosa sp.
CAGTAGTAAGCATGAAGCTTCGGTAGTGAATGCTACGCAGTAATGACCTAGAAATTCATTTGATCTTTTGGCTTGGTTTATCCAGAGCGATAGCGAAGGA
>NZ_CANMTH010000185.1 GCF_947500765.1 uncultured Formosa sp.
TTCACTGTTACCAACACCGGAAACGTCACTTTAACAGCAATTTCAATTACCGATCCATTAGTATCTGTAACAGGAAGCATAGCAAGTTTATCCCCAGG
>NZ_CANMTH010000186.1 GCF_947500765.1 uncultured Formosa sp.
TGTGACTGATGTTTAAAAATGCCATGTCGTTTTTCTAACACTTTATCAGGACTCATTGGTACTGCCATTTCTATTTCATCGATATACCATTATTGCCA
>NZ_CANMTH010000187.1 GCF_947500765.1 uncultured Formosa sp.
TGGCTTGGTTTATCCAGAGCGATAGCGAAGGATCTGTACAACAAATTATTATATGATAATAAATCCAATGTCATTCCGAGGCACGAGGAATCTATTAG
>NZ_CANMTH010000188.1 GCF_947500765.1 uncultured Formosa sp.
GATGGCGAACCTGATGATGCAACTGTCACTACTTTATTAGGCGGTTCAAACTGTAGTATCAGTTTAGAAAAAACAGGCACCTTTAACGATGTAAATA
>NZ_CANMTH010000189.1 GCF_947500765.1 uncultured Formosa sp.
AAAATCACGATTATAAACCATGAATTTTCAGTCATAATGAACGAAGAAGCGGAACTGCACTACGCAGTAGTAAGCATGAAGCTTCGGTAGTGAA
>NZ_CANMTH010000190.1 GCF_947500765.1 uncultured Formosa sp.
GGCGCTATTGATTCCACCACGTTTACAGCAAGTTATACCATTACACAATCAGATGTAGTTGCGGGTAGTGTAAGCAACCAAGCGACAGTAAGC
>NZ_CANMTH010000191.1 GCF_947500765.1 uncultured Formosa sp.
GCTTACTGTCGCTTGGTTGCTTACACTACCCGCATCTACATCTGATTGTGTAATCGTATAACTTGCTGTAAACGTGGTGGAATCACTTGATCC
>NZ_CANMTH010000192.1 GCF_947500765.1 uncultured Formosa sp.
TCTGTTCCAGCAGCACCATCTGCACCCGCAGCTCCTGTTGCTGCAATTCCTGTATCTGTTGTTCCAATAAACCAATTACCATTTATTCCAAT
>NZ_CANMTH010000193.1 GCF_947500765.1 uncultured Formosa sp.
AGCTTCATGCTTACTACTGCGTAGTGCAGTTCCGCTTCTTCGTTCATTATGACTGAAAATTCATGGAGGTTCTATTGATGATTTATGTATA
>NZ_CANMTH010000194.1 GCF_947500765.1 uncultured Formosa sp.
GCAGCTCCTGTTGCTGCAATTCCTGTATCTGTTGTTCCAATAAACCAATTACCATTTATTCCAATAGTTGGCGTTAATCCGTCTGTTCCA
>NZ_CANMTH010000195.1 GCF_947500765.1 uncultured Formosa sp.
TTGCTTTGGCAAGTGCTTATTTGGAAAATTCCTTCGGAATTTTCTCGCGTTCGTTTTTGTTTACTAAATTAGTTGCTGAAACACGCAACT
>NZ_CANMTH010000196.1 GCF_947500765.1 uncultured Formosa sp.
GAACTGCACTACGCAGTAGTAAGCATGAAGCTTCGATAGTGAATGCTACGCAGTAATGACCTAGAAATTCATTTGATCTTTTGGCTTGGT
>NZ_CANMTH010000197.1 GCF_947500765.1 uncultured Formosa sp.
CAGTAAGATACCATTACACAATCAGATGTAGATGCGGGTAGTGTAAGCAACCAAGCGACAGTAAGCGGAACAGATCCTAGCGGAGATTC
>NZ_CANMTH010000198.1 GCF_947500765.1 uncultured Formosa sp.
GTGGTGGAATCACTAGCGCCTGGGGCTAAACTTGCTATGCTTCCTGTTACAGATACTAATGGATCGGTAATTGAAATTGCTGTTAAAGT
>NZ_CANMTH010000199.1 GCF_947500765.1 uncultured Formosa sp.
GCTGTTAAAGTCACGTTTCCGGTGTTGGTAACAGTGAAGCCGTAAGTGATCGTTTCACCAGCATCGGCAAATCCGTTATTATTTACATC
>NZ_CANMTH010000200.1 GCF_947500765.1 uncultured Formosa sp.
GATTCTATTTCAGGGTCGAAAGCTGTAGCAAAAGAAATAGCCGACTTAATTAAGGTTAAAGCATCCCAAAAACAACCTTGTATTTTAGG
>NZ_CANMTH010000201.1 GCF_947500765.1 uncultured Formosa sp.
TACTGCGTAGTGCAGTTCCGCTTCTTCGTTCATTATGACTGAAAATTCATGGAGGTTCTATTGATGATTTATGTATAGGATTATGTTTT
>NZ_CANMTH010000202.1 GCF_947500765.1 uncultured Formosa sp.
ATTCATTTGATTTTTTGGCTTGGTTTATCCAGAGCAATAGCGAAGGATCTGTACAACAAATTATTATATGATAATAAATCCAATGTCAT
>NZ_CANMTH010000203.1 GCF_947500765.1 uncultured Formosa sp.
CCACGTTTACAGCAAGTTATACCATTACACAATAAGATGTAGATGCGGGTTGTGTATGCAACCAAGCGACAGTAAGCGGAACAGATCC
>NZ_CANMTH010000204.1 GCF_947500765.1 uncultured Formosa sp.
TAGTGATTCAGCCACGTTTACAGAAAGTTATAGCAAAACACAGTACTAAGTAGAGGCGGGTAGTGTAAGCAACCAAGCGACAGTAAGC
>NZ_CANMTH010000205.1 GCF_947500765.1 uncultured Formosa sp.
ATGTCATTCCGAGGCACGAGGAATCTATTAGAGCATATTATCAAAGAAAGCAAAAACATAATCCTATACATAAATCACCAATAGAACC
>NZ_CANMTH010000206.1 GCF_947500765.1 uncultured Formosa sp.
GGTAGTATCAGTTTAGAAAAAACAGGCACCTTTAACGATGTAAATAATAACGGATTTGCCGATGCTGGTGAAACGATTACTTACGG
>NZ_CANMTH010000207.1 GCF_947500765.1 uncultured Formosa sp.
ATTATTGCCAACGGTTTTGTGTATGGATAGTGCGATTTTGCGAGCGAGGATTTTCCGCAGGAAAATCAGAAGTTAGCAAAGTAGCA
>NZ_CANMTH010000208.1 GCF_947500765.1 uncultured Formosa sp.
AATTGGTTTATTGGAACAACAGATACAGGAATTGCAGCAACAGGAGCTGCGGGTGCAGATGGTGCTGCTGGAACAGATGGATTAAC
>NZ_CANMTH010000209.1 GCF_947500765.1 uncultured Formosa sp.
ACTTACGGCTTCACTGTTACCAACACCGGAAACGTCACTTTAACAGCAATTTCAATTACCGATCCATTAGTATCTGTAACAGGAA
>NZ_CANMTH010000210.1 GCF_947500765.1 uncultured Formosa sp.
TTCACTACCGAAGCTTCATGCTTACTACTGCGTAGTGCAGTTCCGCTTCTTCGTTCATTATGACTGAAAATTCATGGAGGTTCTA
>NZ_CANMTH010000211.1 GCF_947500765.1 uncultured Formosa sp.
CAACGTTGTTGTGTATGATTAGTTGCGTGTTTTAAGCACTAAAGTTAGTAAATAAAACACAGATAGAAAGTCCGCGAGGACTTTC
>NZ_CANMTH010000212.1 GCF_947500765.1 uncultured Formosa sp.
GCATATTATCAAAGAAAGCAAAAACATAATCCTATACATAAATCACCAATAGAACCTCCATGAATTTTCAGTCATAACAAACGAA
>NZ_CANMTH010000213.1 GCF_947500765.1 uncultured Formosa sp.
ATTATAAACCATGAATTTTCAGTCATAATGAATGAAGAAGCGGAACTGCACTACGCAGTAGTAAGCATGAAGCTTCGATAGTGAA
>NZ_CANMTH010000214.1 GCF_947500765.1 uncultured Formosa sp.
CCATCTGCACCCGCAGCTCCTGTTGCTGCAATTCCTGTATCTGTTGTTCCAATAAACCAATTACCATTTATTCCAATAGTTGG
>NZ_CANMTH010000215.1 GCF_947500765.1 uncultured Formosa sp.
ACCAAGCCAAAAAATCAAATGAATTTCTAGGTCATTACTGCGTAGCATTCACTATCGAAGCTTCATGCTTACTACTGCGTAGT
>NZ_CANMTH010000216.1 GCF_947500765.1 uncultured Formosa sp.
TTAACGCCAACTATTGGAATAAATGGTAATTGGTTTATTGGAACAACAGATACAGGAATTGCAGCAACAGGAGCTGCGGGTGC
>NZ_CANMTH010000217.1 GCF_947500765.1 uncultured Formosa sp.
GACAATCATTTGAAGATTGGGGTTTTGTTAGCAACCAAGAGACAGTAAGCGGAACAGATCCAGATCGGAACAGATCCAGATA
>NZ_CANMTH010000218.1 GCF_947500765.1 uncultured Formosa sp.
GTTACATCATCAGGTTCGCCATCGTTATTGGCATCGGCATTGGTGGTATCGGTTGGATCATCTGAAAGATCTGATACTGAA
>NZ_CANMTH010000219.1 GCF_947500765.1 uncultured Formosa sp.
CTAGCGCCTGGGGCTAAACTTGCTATGCTTCCTGTTACAGATACTAATGGATCGGTAATTGAAATTGCTGTTAAAGTGACG
>NZ_CANMTH010000220.1 GCF_947500765.1 uncultured Formosa sp.
AGGCACGAGGAATCTATTAGAGCATATTATCAAAGAAAGCAAAAACATAATCCTATACATAAATCACCAATAGAACCTCCA
>NZ_CANMTH010000221.1 GCF_947500765.1 uncultured Formosa sp.
GTTACATCATCAGGTTCGCCATCGTTATTGGCATCGGCATTGGTGGTATCGGTTGGATCATCTGAAAGATCTGATACGGAA
>NZ_CANMTH010000222.1 GCF_947500765.1 uncultured Formosa sp.
ATCGTTTCACCAGCATCGGCAAATCCGTTATTATTTACATCGTTAAAGGTGCCTGTTTTTTCTAAACTGATACTACCGTT
>NZ_CANMTH010000223.1 GCF_947500765.1 uncultured Formosa sp.
ATTACTTACGGATTCACTGTTACCAACACCGGAAACGTCACTTTAACAGCAATTTCAATTACCGATCCATTAGTATCTGT
>NZ_CANMTH010000224.1 GCF_947500765.1 uncultured Formosa sp.
CTCCATGAATTTTCAGTCATAACAAACGAAGAAGCGTAACTGCATTACGCAGTAATAAGCATGTAGCTTCGATAGTGTGT
>NZ_CANMTH010000225.1 GCF_947500765.1 uncultured Formosa sp.
AACGTCACTTTAACAGCAATTTCAATTACCGATCCATTAGTATCTGTAACAGGAAGCATAGCAAGTTTAGCCCCAGGCG
>NZ_CANMTH010000226.1 GCF_947500765.1 uncultured Formosa sp.
GTTGCATCATCAGGTTCGCCATCGTTATTGGCATCGGCATTGGTGGTATCGGTTGGATCATCTGAAAGATCTGATACGG
>NZ_CANMTH010000227.1 GCF_947500765.1 uncultured Formosa sp.
TGCATCATCAGGTTCGCCATCGTTATTGGCATCGGCATTGGTGGTATCGGTTGGATCATCTGAAAGATCTGATACGGAA
>NZ_CANMTH010000228.1 GCF_947500765.1 uncultured Formosa sp.
CCATGAATTTTCAGTCATAATGAACGAAGAAGCGGAACTGCACTACGCAGTAGTAAGCATGAAGCTTCGGTAGTGAATG
>NZ_CANMTH010000229.1 GCF_947500765.1 uncultured Formosa sp.
TTTTTTTTTTTTTTTTTTTTTTTTTTTTTTTTTTTTTTTTTTTTTTTTTTTTTTTTTTTTTTTTTTTTTTTTTTTTTT
>NZ_CANMTH010000230.1 GCF_947500765.1 uncultured Formosa sp.
CTTCACTGTTACCAACACCGGAAACGTCACTTTAACAGCAATTTCAATTACCGATCCATTAGTATCTGTAACAGGAAG
>NZ_CANMTH010000231.1 GCF_947500765.1 uncultured Formosa sp.
GGGGGGGGGGGGGGGGGGGGGGGGGGGGGGGGGGGGGGGGGGGGGGGGGGGGGGGGGGGGGGGGGGGGGGGGGGGGGG
>NZ_CANMTH010000232.1 GCF_947500765.1 uncultured Formosa sp.
CCTTGGAATGACATTGGATTTATTATCATATAATAATTTGTTGTACAGATCCTTCGCTATCGCTCTGGATAAACCAAG